>JBGAHK010000003.1:0-270899 GCA_044226215.1 Fimbriimonadaceae bacterium
GATTTCCATAGAACTCAGAAAGTGGATTTGAGGGGCTCGATTGCGGATGCGCACGAAGGCTGTGGATAAGTCCCCGAGCTTTGAGCGACTTGAGAGCCTTTCCAATGGCGTCGCTTCCCCTAGTGGCGGCCCCGGAGGGAATCGAACCCCCGACGCCCTCCTTAGGACGGAGGCGCTCTATCCCCTGAGCTACGAGGCCGGATAGGAGCAATTTACCCCGACGCCTCGACCCGGTCCGCGGGCACGAACACGCCCTGATTTCCGACCACAAGCCGCCCGAATCGTCAGATTCGTCAACACGACTTGACCAATCTGGCGACACAATCGGGGCATCATGCTTAGCGCACTCTGTTTGCTCGCCATCCAAGATTCGGCCCCCGTTGCTGGGCTGCCCGAGGAAAAGCATTTCGCTAATATCCGTCAGCTCACCTTCGGCGGACAGAACGCGGAAGGCTATTGGAGCCGCGATGGCAAGCAGATCACCTACCAAACCCGCCAACCCCAGTTTCCCGACGAGCAGATCTTCGTCATGAACGCGGATGGATCGGGCAAGCGCCTGGTCAGCACGGGCAAGGGCCGATGCACCTGCAGCTACTTCTCGCCGGACGGAAAGTACGTCTACTTCAGCTCGACCCACGAGCGCAACGAAGGTCCGCAGAAGGAACTCGATTTCAGCAAGGGCTACGTGTGGATGATCAATCCCGAGATGGCCCTCTACCGGGTGAACGCGCGGCCAACCAAAGAGGTCAAACGCTATGAGCCGGTCATCAAGAAGAACGGCTATGTGGCCGAGACGACCATCTCGCCGGACGGGAAGTACATGGTGTTCACGGGCGATTTCGACGGAGACATCGAGATCTATCGGTCGGATCTGAACGGGAAGAACATCAAGCGCCTGACCAACGAGGTCGGCTACGACGGTGGCCCATTCGTCAGCTGGGACGGCAAGACCATCGCCTATCGCCGGGATACGCTCGACAACCAGCAGCGCATCGACGACTACAAAGCACTGCATGCCGAGCACCTGATCCGGCCGAGCAAGCTGGAAATCTGGGTGATGGACGCGAACGGGAATAACAAGCGCCAAGTGACCCATCTGGAATGCGCGAGCTTTGCCCCGTTCATCCACCCGGATGGCAAGCGCCTTGTGTTCAGCAGCAATTACGGCGATCCGAAGGGTCGCGAATTCGACATCTTCATGATCAACCTCGACGGCACCGGTCTCCAGCGCATCACGCATTCGCCGGAATTCGACGGATTCCCCATGTTCACGCGCGACGGCAAGAAGATCTTGTTCGCTTCCAACCGCAACGGTAAGGTGCCGCACGAGACGAATCTGTTCGTCGCGGACTGGAAAGATTAAGCGTTCGTAGCGCATCCGCGGGGCCAGGGCGTACACTTGCCCGCATGTCGACCGTCACCGAGATCTTCGACACGATGGAGTACGGCCCGGCCCCCGAGTCGTCGAACGAGGCGCGCGCGTGGATCGAATCCCGCGGCGGTGAATTCGGCGTGTACATCGGCGGCGCGTGGCGCACGGTCGAATCGCATTTCGATACACATTTCCCCGGCGACGGCAGCAAGATCGCGCGGATTGCTCAGTGCGGCAAGGGCGAGATCGATGCCGCGGTCGAGGCCGCTCGGCAGGCGCTGCCGGTCTGGCAGGGACTATCCGGAGCAGAGCGCGCCAAATACCTCTACGCGCTGGCCCGCCAAATTCAGAAGCATTCGCGCCTGTTTGCGACAGTTGAATCCCTAGACAATGGCAAGCCGATTCGGGAGACGCGCGACATCGACATTCCGCTCGTGGCGCGGCATTTTTATCACCACGCGGGTTGGGCCCAGCTGCGAGATTCCGAGCTGGCCGGTTACGAGCCGGTCGGCGTCTGCGCCCAGATCATCCCGTGGAATTTCCCGCTCCTGATGCTGGCGTGGAAGATCGCACCTGCCCTCGCAATGGGCAATACGGTGGTACTGAAGCCAGCTGAGTTCACGTCGCTGACGGCACTGCTTTTCGCCGAGATTTGCGATGCGATCGGTCTGCCGGCCGGCGTGGTGAACATCGTCACCGGCGACGGGGAAGCGGGCAAGCTGATGGTCGAGCACCCGGGCGTCGACAAGGTCGCCTTCACGGGCTCGACGGAGGTCGGCCGCATCCTTCGCGTCGCCACCGCCGGCACCGGAAAGAAGCTCTCGCTCGAACTAGGTGGAAAGTCAGCGTTCGTCGTATTCGAAGATGCCGATCTTGACGCTGCAATTGAAGGGCTCGTGGACGCCATCTGGTTTAACCAAGGTCAGGTGTGCTGCGCAGGCTCGCGACTCTTGGTACAAGAAAACATCGCCGAGCTCGCCATCGCCAAGACAAAAGAGCGGATGGCTCGCCTACGCGTCGGCGATCCGCTCGATAAGGCAATCGATATCGGCGCGATCGTGGCTCCGGTCCAGGTCGAACGCATTCGGAAGCTGGTCGAAGCGGGAGTCCAAGATGGGGCTTCGCTCTATCAGCCGCCGGGATCGTGCCCCAAGGACGGTTGGTTCTATCCGCCTACGCTCCTGACCAACTGCTCCCCCGCGTCCGATCTCGCTCAGGTCGAAATCTTCGGTCCGGTGCTCGTCGCGATGACGTTCAAGACCTATGCCGAGGCGATCGAGATCGCGAACAACACGGCGTACGGTCTCGCCGCAAGCGTGTGGACGGAGAACCTGAATCTCGCCTTCGATGTCGCATCTGCGCTCAAGGCAGGCACCGTGTGGGTGAACTGCACGAACCAGTTCGATGCGGCCAGCGGATTCGGTGGCTATCGCGAGTCGGGATTTGGTCGCGAGGGAGGCAAGGAGGGCCTGTACGAGTACCTCAAGCCGAAGGGCCTATTCGGCGATGCCCAGTCGGCATCGACGGCGCCAGAGCCGCCCACGGCTGGGCTCGCGTCTGGCCTCGACCGGACGCACAAGCTTTACATCGGCGGGCAGCAAGTTCGGCCCGATGGCGGCTACAGCATGTCGATTCAGTGGGGTGGCACCGTCCACGAAGTCGCGAAAGGCAATCGCAAGGACATCCGAAACGCGGTGGAGGCGGCGGAAAAGGCGAGCGACGTTTCCTCGAACCGGTGTTGCCAGGCGATGCCGCCTCCGAAATCGAGGCGAGCATCGAACGGATCATGCACTACGCGGCTTGGGCGGACAAGTACGACGGGGCCACGCACAGCGTCCCGATGCGGGGTTTTGCATACACCCGCAATGAGCCGATCGGGGTCGCGGCGGTGCTCGCGCCCGACGAGATGCCCCTGCTTTCGTTCCTCAGTGTCACGCTGCCCTTGTGGGTCATGGGCAATCCGGTGGTCGCCGTGCCAAGTGAACGTTTTCCGCTGCCCGCGTGCGAACTCATCCGGGTCCTCGAGACCTCGGACGTACCGGCGGGAACGCTCAATATCGTCACCGGCGAGCATCGCGAATTGGCGAAGACTCTGGCCGAGCATGATGGCATCCAGGTGATGTGGCAATTCGGCGACGCGGAACTCGGAGCCGAGATCGAGCGAGCGAGCGCGGCTAATCTCAAGCAGACGTGGGTTTCGCATGGTCACGACGTCGATTGGCGATCGGTGCCGAGTTCGGAATTCCTCCGTCGTGCCACGCAGGTGAAAAACGTCTGGGTTCCTACAGGAGCCTAAATCATGCGCAAGCTTTTTCGGATCGTCGTGATTCTGGTGGTAGGTGGTCTGGTCTATGCGGGCATCCGCTTTGGTCCCGATGCCCTGACCGCGTATCGGGCCGGGTTCTTCGACAAGGCGGAAATGCGCAAGTACGAAGGGACGAGCATCGACAACCTGAAGGCGATCCGCACGGCCTTGCTCCTGTATCACGACAGCGAAGACGCGTTCCCGAACGCCAAAGGCTGGATGGACGCCATCGAACCGCGGCTGAAGACGGCCGACATGGAAGCCAGCGAAGCGCTGAAGAAACTCCGGAATCCAGCTTCGATGACCCAATACGGTTATGCAATGAACCCGGCAGTCAGCGGCAAGTACAAGGGCGATCTGAAGTCGCCGGAGACGACGATTCTGGTCTATGAGCGGTTGGACGGCCCGCGGAATGCGTACGGCGATCCAAAGGCGATCAAGCCGACCGCGGGACAGAATCTCGCGATCACGGTGTCGGGCGAGATCGTACGCCTCGATGCCAAGAACTAGGGAATCGGCAAGCCGGGATTTTCTCTCGTGATTCCCAAGCGTTCCTCGAGAATCGCCCAGAGATCCGCCACGGATTCGGGCGTCGCGGGCTGCAAAGGCAGTCGGGGCATCGGCGTCGCGAGCACATCCCAGGCGTGCAGCATGGCCTTGTGACTGGCCGGTTGCAGATGCTGGCGAACCGAAGCGAGGACGGGCCGAAGCATTTCGAACTTCGTTTCCGCCGATTCGCGCTGGTTGGGCCATTCCGCCACGATCTGAACGAGCCACTGTGCGACAACATTCGACGCGCCGCTGATCGTGCCCGTCCATCCGGATCGCAAGGCATCGGCCAGGAGCGTCTCGTCGCCCACAAAGAGCACGTGACGATCGGTGGTGACGGCGCGATACGACGCGAGATTGGCGGGCTCACCGGAGCTGTCTTTCAATCCGGCCATATTGGGATGCTGCGCGAGTTCGCCCATGAGCTCCGCCGAAAATGTGAATCCCGTCATTTTGGGGAAGTTGTAGACGAGGAGCGGCACGGGGCTCGCGTCCAACAGCGCGAAGTACCAGTCGCGAATCCCGGTTTCGGTGGCGATCTTGAAGTACGCGGGCGGCATCACCAGCGCCGCCGATCCGCCAAAGGCCGAAGCCTGCTTGCACAGCCACTTCGCTTCATCCAGGCTGGATGATGCGATTCCCAGGATCAGATCGAGCGGGTAACCCAGCTTCTGGGCCGCCTCGATCAAATTTCGTTTTTCGGGGGCGCTGAGCGATGGGCCCTCGCCGTTCGTGCCGGCAAGCACGACGCCTTTGCAGCCGGCTGCCGTGAACCAAGCGAGTAAACGCGCGAAACTGACATAGTCGATGACGCCTTGGTCCGTCATCGGAGTAACAGAGGCTGGATAAACTCCTGCGGCTAGCATCTCCCCCGATTATTCGCGATTCATGCTTTTCGATACTCACTGCCATCTGAATGACCGGTCTGCCTTTCCCGATCCCGCCGTGGCGATCGCGGCGGCTGTGGCGGCGGGCGTGGACCGCATGGCGGTCGTCGGCGTGGATCGCGAGGGTCATGCCATCGCCCGCGAACTCGTGGACCAGTTTTCAAACCTGCTCGGCATCTATGGGTGGCACCCCAACTCCGCTCGCGAGTGGGACGACGAGACGCGGAAGATTCTCCTTGAAGCGCTGGCGGGACCGCGCGCGATTGCGCTCGGCGAAATCGGTCTGGATTACCACTGGGACTTTGCGACCAAGGAGCAGCAGATGGCATGCCTCGACGAGCAGCTTCGCATCGCGGCCGAGCGGGATTTGCCCGTCGTGTTCCACTGCCGCGAGGCGTACGACGACTTGCTAGGCGTCCTGGAGAGCCGCCCGGTTCAGCCCTATCTGATCCACTGTTTCGCCGGATCGATGGACGAAGCGCGCCGAGCGGTCGCCCTGGGCTGCTATTTCGGCGTCGATGGCCCTATCACGTACAAGAAAGCCGATGCCTTGCGGGAGATCGTGGCGGAGCTGCCACGCGACCGCGTCGTCCTGGAGACCGACAGCCCCTGGATGCCGCCGCACCCCCACCGGTCCGAACGCAACCGCCCCGCGCTACTGCCGCTCATCAACGAGCGGTTGGCCGAAATCTGGTCGGTGACCCCCAAGGAATCGGCCGCGATCACGACCGAAAACGCATATCGATTCTTTCGGATGCCCCTCCCCGCATAATTACTGTCATCTAGACTGCGGACGTACGTAGTTCTTTAGGGGGACACAGAGTAAGAAAGTCGCCATTTCATCACCAAAGTCAAATGTAGATCGGTGAAAATCACTGTGGATTCGTTCCGGTGGTCACCGGCTCTCAGGCGACTGCGAAGATCCTCAAGGAGGATAAAGTGAAGGCACAGACAATAGTCTTATTCGTTGGAATCTCGATGCTCCTCATGGGCATGACCAGCCAGGGACGACAGTCTGCGTCCCCATCGCAAGCTGAAAAGCTCTTCGCACGTGCCAAACCGGACGACTACATGGGCAACGAAGGCTGCGCCAGTTGCCACGCCGAAAAATCGGCGGCCTTTGCAGGCTCTCCCCACGCTGCGCATATGGCGGCGTCGAACCTCTCTCTCGATCATCAAGGCTGCGAGGGCTGTCACGGACCGGGACGAATCCACCAAGCCGAAGAAAACGCCGAAGTCATCTCGTTCCGCAAGATGACTCCGAAGGAATCGTCAGCCGCTTGTCTCCGCTGCCACGCGGAAACGATGAGCCCATCTCACTGGAAACAGACCGAGCATGCGCGAGCTGATGTGGCGTGCGTGTCCTGCCACCAGATTCACCCCGATTCGGAACCCGATTGGGCGCCGTCCGCGGTGAAGAAGGGCATGGCGAAGGATCCGCGCAGCGCGCTCTACGCAGCGAAGTTCAGCCCGCGACACCTGCTGAAGGCGGACGAATCCGCCGTCTGCGGACAATGTCACCCGACCGCGGTGGGCGAGTTCCGACAAGCCAACCACCACCCGGTGCCAGAGGGCCGCATGACCTGCAGCGACTGCCACTCCGTCCACCCGTCCAAGCTTGCGAAGATCAAGAAGGACGACGTGAATGGCAAGTGCGTCACCTGTCACGTCGAGAAAGCAGGTCCGTTCGTGTTCGAGCACGATCCCGTGTCCGAGATCAATGGGAACGGCTGCGTGGAATGTCACCGACCTCATGGCGCCAACAACGCGAAACTGCTGAACTCCGTCTCGCGAGGCCTCTGCGCCCAGTGCCATACCGATAAGTTTGCCCAGCACTACCCGGGTCAGACGTGCTGGAACGCGGGATGCCATGTCGCTCCGCACGGAAGCAACTCCGACCCCCATCTGCTGAAGAACTAAGAAGGTGCATGAGATGTCAAGCCGATACGCCACTCCAACAAAAATCCTGGCCGGAATCGCAGCATTGACG
Organism: Fimbriimonadaceae bacterium; assembly: GCA_044226215.1. Lineage (GTDB taxonomy): Bacteria > Armatimonadota > Fimbriimonadia > Fimbriimonadales > Fimbriimonadaceae > JBGAHK01. Next base: position 7,104 of record JBGAHK010000003.1, read on the forward strand.
TGCATCGCGTACGGTCAAGAAGAACCGGCCAAGCAGCCCCCCGCGGCTACCGAGCCGGCTCAGCAAGCGGCTGCTGCCGACGAAACCCCGGCTCCCATCAAGTGGAACTCGTTCACGATCGGTTACTCGAATCGACGGATCACGGGCAGCCGCGAGCGGTTCCGCCAATACGCGACTCCGCCCAACGGCCTTTATATCCACGAGTTTGAGCTGGTTCAGCCGCTCGTCGATACCGCAAAGACGTTTGGCCGCTTCGTCTGGCGCGGCAATCCTGACCAGGACGAAGTTGGCGAAGGCCACGCGACCGCCGCCGCAACCGGAACCACGATCGATGCGCGCTTCGGCCGTCACCGATGGAACGTGCTGACGTCTCCGACGCCCCTCGAAAGCGAGACTCGCGGTGCGACGATCATGGTCAATCAGCGGCTGACGCAGGACGCGGGCGCCTTCTTCGCGATTGACAGCCACGATCACGATACGAATTACACCGGGCCAAAGGCGAGCCGGGATACGCACCAGCGCATCGTCGCGCTGGGTGCGTCCGGTAAGGTTGGCTCGGGCTACGGCGCCCTGACCATCGCCGACGAGAAGCGGTCGGAAACGACGAACGTCACTCCGGTGACGATGCAGCGCCGAGTCGACGCTGGCTACTCGGTCGAATTGGCGCCGACGTTCGATTTCGACGCCACGCTCGGCTTTGCCAAGATCGAGCAGAACAGCCTGCCGAGCAGCTCGATCCGCCGGTTCGGATTGGGCGCGACTTGGGAGTGGAGCCCGACGACGACCTGTCTGCTGGACTATAACTGGCTCGATCGCGACCTGGGTGCCACCCGCAACGCTTACGTCCGACGCCGAATGGAAATCGGCACCAAGATCGTGAGCCGGTGGCGAGGCTGGAACTTCCAAGCCGGCTTCCAGCACCGAGAATCGGAGCGTTATCGCACGGATCGGACCTTTGTCGACGTTCCGAAGTGGAACGTTTACTCGGCCAAGATCACGGGCCGCCTGACTCCGCAGCTTCGGATGACGATTCGAGGGACCTGGGACGACCTGACCGCAGGCGCCACGGTCCAGACCAACGATCCCCGCCGCCTGTTCTGGGACGATCAGGCGATGGGCGAGATCAAGTTTGACGGCGCGGTTGGAAAGCTGGTGGGCTACGCAAGTCTGGCGCACCGGTTCCGCCAAAACAAGGCGCGTGACACCAAGTTGAATTGGCGAACGTACGCGTTAGGCGGGAGCTACGAGCTCAACGAGCGAGCGGTGATGTACGTCGAATGGGCGCAAGATCACTTCTCGGCATCGGGCCCATCAGACGCGACCGCGCCGTCATTCGACTCGTACTTCCCGGACGAGAACAGCGCCACGACCGGCATCGATCTGACGCTGAGCCCCAAGGACCACTTTGCGGCCTCCTTCAACATTTTCCGCGGAGCCAATGTCCGCGGGCAACAACTGACGCTCAACTACCATCGCGATCTGGCTCCCAACCACTCGCTGGAGTTGCTTGTCGCGCCTTGGCAAACCTCGGACCGGTTAGCCGGGCTCACTTCGAACAACACGACTTCATTCGCACTTCGATATCAGGTGCGATTTTGAGAACTCACCACACAGGGAGAAACGATACGAACGATCCGACTGGAGACAGACCATGAAAAAACGCTGGCTCATCACATTATTCGCGTTCGTTCCCATCACCGTGGCGATCCTGGCCCTCCAGAGTTGCGCGGGCGTGGGCGGACCCGTCGACGCGGCCGGGGGTTCCGGCACGGGAGGAACGTCTGTGAGCCAGGACTTCTTGGCTCTCCTCAGTGCTGAACAGAAAGGCTCGGCTTACGTGGGCTCGGAAGCTTGCGGCGACTGCCACGGCGGTCGCGCAGACGATCCGATCTATGCCCACTGGAAAGATACGAAGCACTACGCCAACGGCGTGGGCTGCGAAAGCTGCCACGGACCGGGTGGAGCCCACAAGGCCAACCCGACGAAGGCTAACATCTTGACGACGCCGAACCTGGACAAGCCGGTTGTCTGTGCCCAATGCCACGGCCCGATTAACGAGCAGTTCGGCGTCTCGCAGCACAGCAAGCTGATCCAAGACCCGGTCGAAGAAGCCGTCACCAATCCGGCTCAATACGGCCGCAACTCGCGCTGCATCGCCTGCCACAGCAGCCTCGCCCGACTCGAAGTTTCGAAGGGAACCGATCTCGGCACCCTGACCGATGCTCAGATCAACGAGATCTGCGAGAACACGTTGACCAACGTGGCGCACTCGGCGACCTGCGTCAGCTGCCACAACCCGCACGCCAAGACCGGCAATCTGAACCAGAACGGCGAAGACGTTCAGCTTTGGAAGAAGTCGTTCAACACCGATACGACTCCGGTCGGCCCCGCTAGCACGGCGGCCAGCTTCACGACGTACGATCACATCTGCGCCCAGTGCCACAACGGCCGCGGCGTCGATCCGACCGATGCGAAGCTGACGAGCGGTACGGCACGGCCGAGCATGCACGACAGCAACCAGTACAACATGCTGATGGGCTTCGGCGGCGTCGAAGGCAACGTGGTTGTGGAACGCAACACGGCCCACGCCAACGCTCCCGGCCAGTGCACGAAGTGCCACATGCCCGACTCGCGACACACCTTCACGGTGAGCTACGACAAGGGTTGCGCTCCGTGCCATACCTCGGCCGACGCAGCGGCTCGCGCCACCAGCGTCAAGTCTGAAATTCTCAACGGTCTCATCGCCCTGAAGGCACGCATGGAAGCCTATGCGAAGTCCAAGTTCGGTGACGCCGACCTTTGGGAATACACCACGAACATCACGGCGCTCGGCAAGACCGCTCCTGACCAAAAACAGGTCGCGATCGAGCTCAAGCGAGCACGCCACAACTACTACTTCATCGTCCGATCCGGCGACTACGGCGTCCACAACGCACCGTATGCGCGGACCCTGCTGAAGGTCGCTAACACGAACCTGACTTCGATCGGTGTCGCTTCCATCTCGGAAACCCGATCTCGCCAGGATGCCCTTGCGATCATCGAGGCGGATCGTCGACGAGCCAACGAAGTCGACCGCAAAGCCGACTAACAACTCCTAAACCTCGGCTGGGGTGACGCTCACTCGCCCCAGCCACCGACCTCACCAAGAACTCCCATGCCCACCACCGCTCCCGAACTCCCTGCCCCACCTGAATGGTCGATGCTTGTCGGCACGATCGGAAGAGGGGCGATCTTGGTTGCGGTCGCCCTCTTCCTTGTCGCCGCCCTCAGTTTTCTGATTCGCCAGCGCAAAGCGGGTGGATGGCTCTTCGCCGGCGGCTGCGTCGGCATCTTCACCGCATTCGCATCGCTGGCCAGCCTCTTCATCGGCAACCGATTTGAATACACCTACGTGTATGGCCACGCCGACAGCCACAATGCGATCCTCTACCGTCTGGCCGGCATCTGGTCGGGCCAAGAGGGAAGCTTCCTGCTCTGGGCTGTCGCGTCGGCGGTCTTTGGAATTCTCATGGCTCCGCGAGCCCGCGCTTACCGGCCGTGGTTCACGATCATCTACTCCGTTTTCTTGGCCAGCCTGTGCGGCATCCTTGCCTTTGAGTCGCCGTTCAACCTTCACGTCGAAGCGGGCCAAGTCTTTGTGCCACCGGACGGCGTCGGCCTCGCGCCTTCGCTCCAGAACTACTGGGTGATCATCCACCCGCCAACGATTTTCCTCGGATTCGGCTCGCTGACCGCTCTGTTTGCGCTCGCGAGCGCGGCCCTCATCACCCGCGATTACAACGACTGGGTGCCCATCGTTCGACCATGGGCCATCGCCGCCATGGCGGTGCTGGGTGTCGGTCTCTGCATGGGCGGTTTCTGGGCTTATGAAACGCTCGGCTGGGGCGGCTTCTGGATGTGGGATCCGGTCGAGAACGTCAGCTTCGTGCCCTGGTGCTTTACGATTGCCCTGGTTCACGGCCTGATGATCCAATCCGCCAAGCAGGGCTACCGCTTTGGCAACCTGCTGCTGGCTGCGCTGCCGTTCCTCTCGTTCTGTTACGGCACCTTCCTCACCCGATCCGGATTCCTGAGCGAAGCCAGTGTTCATAGCTTTGCCGAGATGGATCGGTCCGCCCTCCGGCTCCTGGTCGGCATCGTGCTGCTCACGACGGTTGGCTTCTTTGGCATGTGGTCGTTCCGCGCTTTGCGAGAAAGCCGCCAAGAAGCGAAGCCGGAAACCGCGACTTGGGGTCGACGGGGCCTTTACACCAACGCGATCATCCTCGTGACGATCCTCGCTCTCGCCGTAACGTTCGGAATGAGCGTTCCGTTCGTCATGTCGCTGCGCCACGAGCCAACGAAAGTGGTGGAAGAGGGACTGTATCACCAGGTCGTCAGCTGGTTCTTCATCCCGATCATGCTCCTCATGGCGATCGCGCCGTTCGCTTCTTGGCGCGGCCGTGACCCCAAGGAGTTTGGCCAAAAGATTTATTCGATCCTCTGCATCACGATCGGCCTCACCGGTGTTGTGCTCCTGCTGATGGTGCTGACGCCGTACAAAAACATCGTAGACCTGAGCCCCACCGTCACCTTGCTCGGCAAGTTCAAGGTGAAGGGCCTGGCGTGGCTCACCTTCCTCGTCGGCGTCTGCCTGTTCGTCATCGTTGGCAACGTGTGGCGAGTCGTCGAACTTGGTCGACGAAGCAAACTGGGGCTCTCCCCATTCTTTGCTCACGTCGGATTTGCACTCCTGATGGCTGGCCTGATTATCTCGCGGGGATTCGAGCGCCACGGGCGGACCGCCGTCATGGACGGCATCACGGGCCGAACCCTTGCCTACGAAATCTCGTACAAGGGCATGACCCGAACGACGTCTGATCGCGACAACCAGGTCGAATTCGAAATCCGAGACCCGCACAAGGACAAACTGCTGTTTGTCGCCAAGCCGGGCCTTTACGACGTTCAAATGGGCGGCGAGACCAACGTCATGGTCTGGCCCCATATCGAACGCGGCCTCCTCTACGACACCTACGTTTCGCTCGGTCAACCTCAGCACAACGCGACGGAAGAAGTGTCGCTCAAGCCGGGGCAATCCACTCGATACGGCCAGCTCACCCTAACCAACGAGGGCATGACTCGCGAAGGCGAGTTTGGCATGGAGGGGACGAAGTTCGGAGCCAAGATTCGGGTCCGTGGACCCGATACCTCCCGGACGATCGAGCCGAAGATGGAGATCGGACGGGGCGACGTCAAGCCGATCCCGGTGAAATTGGACGACCGAACCAATCTTCTGATGACGGGCATGAACGCGGGCGATAAGTCGGTCATGCTCCAGCTCCAACTGAACACGCCGATCTACCCGATCGATGTCTATCACAAGCCGATGACATCGCTGGTCTGGTTCGGCACCGGCCTGCTCACCCTCGCCGGTCTCTTGGCCGCCTACTATCGACGGGAGCCCTCGCTGGCCTCCTCTCGGCATCCTGCCGCTGCTCCCGTCTCGACGACTTTGGACGAGCAGTCGCTCGCCCATGGCATGTGAGAACAACTATGAAACGCCTCATCCTAACTACCGGACTCTTCACTGCGGTCGCTAGTGTTTACGCTCTTGCGACGTTCACCTCCGTGTTTGCGGCCAAGTACAGCGTGGCCAAGACCTCCAACCTCGGCAAATTGGGTTGCGCCGTGTGTCACGCGGGTCCCAAGGGCGGCAAGCTGAACGCTTACGGCAACGACCTCAAGGCCGCTTTGAAGGCAGCTAACACGAAGAAGCTGACCGCTGGCATTCTCGAAAAGGTCGAAGGCCTCGATTCGAACAAGAACGGCGTCAAGAATGGCGACGAGATCCGCAAAGATCACGCGCCTGGCTAGTTCCGCCGGAGCCTGCAAACTTTTCTCTTCATCACCTTTCACGCGAGCCCCGGCAACCCGCCGGGGTTCGTTCTTTTTGAACAGCCATGAAACAACGGATCTCTTTCGTTCCTGCGATTCTGGCGATCGGATTACTCATCGGCGCCAGCGTCGTCGCCCAACAAACTCCGTCCGCCCCCGCCGACGTTCCTGCGGAAACCCACCAGGCCAGCGAAGCGTGCATCGCCTGCCACAGCCCAGAAGCTGAATCCGGACCCGCGATCGATTTGAACCGGCTGGAGCATTCGACGCACCGCACGCTCACGTGCAAGGATTGCCACAGCTCGATCACGGATGCGCCTCACACCGAGGCGATGTTGAAAGAAAAGCCCGCGTGCGCAAACTGCCACACCGAAGAGGCCGAGGCGTACGCCAAGAGCGTCCACGCTCGCCCCGACAAGGTCGCCGGAGACCATCCGAAATGCCAGACCTGCCACGGCCAGAACAATATCCACGCGATCAAGCCGCTCAAGGAATGGAAGCGCGCGGAATGGATCGCCAACTGTAAGAACTGTCACGCCAACCAAGAGCGCATGGCGAGGTACGGCCCTAATACGAACGCCGTCACCAGCTATGAGCACAGCTTCCACGGCCGGGCTCTGCTCCGCCTGAACAGCCAAGAAACGGCGATCTGTACGGACTGCCACTCGGCTCACGAGACGCGTCAGCCGCGTGATCCGCTCGCCCCCACCGCTCCGGGAAATCTTGAAAAGACATGCGGCAAGTGCCACCCCGGCGCGACCCAAAACTTTGCGATCTCAGGTTCGGGTCACATGGATCTCACGATCTCCCGCCAGCCCCTGCTGAGCGGAACGCTCCTTTTCTTCCGGGTCCTGATCACGGTGATGATGTCGTTCCTGCTGCTGGGAGTCGTGCTCGACCTCTATCGGGCCCTCTTCGGCGAGCGGAAGCCGCACGGCGGAATCCTGACCGGCGTCGTGTATGCGATCGGATTCGTCTCGCTCATCGGCGCGATCCTGCTCGCTACGTTTGCCCGGCCTGGCGCGTGGACTGCCACGCTGATTGGCGTCGGCGCAATCCTGTTGTCGCTCATCCTTCACAAGCTGAATGGGAACGGCAAAGAGCACGGGCCGACCATCGACCGACTGTCCACTTCACTGCGGATTCAGCACACGCTTACCGCGCTGTGCTTCATCGTTCTGGTCGCGACTGGCATGCCGATTCGCAACCCCGATGACAACGTGCTGAGGGGGTTCTATCTCGCGATCGGTGGGCTCCACGTCGGCCGGACGATCCACCATGCGGCGGGCGCCCTGCTCATCGCCTTGTTCGTCTATCACGTGCTCGAACTGATCGTGAAGTGGGCCAAGACGGGATTCCGATTGGGATCGCTCACCATGCTTCCGACCGGCAAAGACGTACGGGACTTTATCCAACTGTCCAAGTTCTATCTGGGGATCTCAAATGAACATCCGAAATTCGGGCGGTTCAGCTTCCGCGATAAGATGGGCTACCTCGCCGAGTACTGGGGCGTCGCCGTCATGGGCATCTCAGGTCTGATCTTGTGGTTCCCGGTGGCCATAGGCGGCAAGTTGCCGCGGGAAGCCATTTCCATGTCGTTCATCGCCCACAGCTACGAGGCGGTCCTCGCCTTTGTCGCGATCTTCATGTGGCACTTCTACAACAGCATCTTCAACCCCAACACGCTGATCATCAGCTCGCCGTGGCGGATCGGCATCCTCACCGAGGAGCAGATGGCCCACGAGCACCCGCTGGAACTGGAAGAGATGCGCCGTTCAGGAAACGTGTCCGCAGATTCAGGGACAAATGGACCGGAGCCTCAAACCAACCTGTAGAATGGAAGTGAAAGCATGAAACTCAGCCAAATCTTCTCCGTCACCATTGCACTCGCCGCTCTCGGCGGCGTTGGGGCTGTCTTTGTCAACAATGCAAGCCCCTATGTGCGGATCGACGAGGCGGCCAAGACGACCAACACGGTGCACGTGGTGGGAGAACTTGTACCGGGCACCGTTGCCGAGAAGCCGCTAGAAAGGCGCGTCGAGTTTCAGCTGAAGGACGAAACCGGTGTGATGCCGGTCGTCTATTCCGGCCCCCCTCAAACACATCTGTCCGACGCTAATCGCGTGGTCGTCATCGGGCAGATGGAGGGTGGCGTCTTCAAAAGCCAGCAACTGCTCGTCAAGTGCCCGTCCAAGTACGAAGCCGACAAGAAAGAGGCTGGCGCCTAACGAACCGGCTGGGCTTCCAACTGGAATCCCAGCCGAACTTCGTACGCCCTTGGCCAAGGCAGTTCCACGTTCACGTTCTTCAGTGCGCTGAACTCGTACTGGTGCGCGCCCGCATAGAAGCGTCGCCCTTGGAACTGCTCCCGGAAGGTCTGGTCGAGCCGCTGCTCGAGATCGTTCCTCACCAGGTTGTTCACGGCGTCGAACGTCGAACCATAAACTTCTTCCTTGCTGCTGTCCGGCACCTGCGCCTGGAGGGCGTAGGCCTTCGGACGGGTGAACCGGTGGTACTCAAAATCGTTCACCAATCGGTGAAGCAGGAACGCTCGCTGGCTCAGTTCGCGCGATAGAGGATCGATTTGTAGTCGCCGCGAGAGCAGATACACGTTAGCGGCCGGGATGGCGGTTCCCATCGTGTTGCCCGCCGTGTTCCACCCCGCATACGCAAGCAGCTTAACGCTTCGACCGCTTGCGAGGAGGGCATCGAACAGCGCCGGGTCGCCGGTCCCCGAATGACCCAAATTGATGTCAGCGACCGCAACCGGAAATCCCTGATCGATTTCAGCCTGAAGCGACGATACGAAGGTGGCGAAATGATCCGGACGGGGCGACGGCGTGTTGACGTAGAGGCTGTAGTCGAACTGATCGTTCGGCCCGGCGAATCCTGCGCCGCTCGCCGTCAGCTGGTCGCGCAGACTCGCGTCGACGCGGTCGGCTTCGAACGGAGCGAAGGTCTGGCGTCCGAGCTCGTCGGCATAAACGATGCGAACGCGCGGCCGGAAGCTCTCGCTCGTCAGGAGCGCGCGGCTCACCAGCACGTTGGAGTGCTGGTCGATGCCTTCGCAGAAATAGACTCGACCATCGATCTTGAGATTGCGGGCCATCTGGACGAGACGAGTCGTTTCCGGCACGTGAGGGCCGACGGGTTGGGCGTCGTCCTGGCCCAGAATGAGGTAGTCGAACACCTTGACTGCGGTCATGCGAATCAGCTCTTGCTGAACCATGTGGTCGCGGTGCCGCGCCTCGTCGTACGACTCGATTTCGTCGGCGGGAATCGTGTCGCGGAGTTTGGCGATGCGCGCATCGATCGTCGGATCGGGCTTTGTCGCCGCGGCTTTTTGGGCGCGCAGAGCGATGAACTTGGTCATTGTGTCGCGCCAGGGCTTGTTGACGCGCAGGGCGGTCGGGGCGAGCCGCATGATGCTGCTGAACGCATAAAACCGGACTTGCGGATAGGCGCGGCGCAGCTTCTGAATCTTACGCAGCCTCGCAATGGCGGTGGAATAGGGTGTTCGAGGGACTCGTGATGCGATCAGGCCGCCGTAAGCGACCATGTCCGTGCTGAGCACGACCGCCTTGTAGTGATGGAGGTCTTTGCTCGCCAGCCAGTCGAAGATCCGCCCGGTGTCGCCAGGCTGGGTGAATCGGCCCAACAGGAGCTGAGGCGGGGTCTCGATGTCGGCACCGGCAATCTGGCCAATCATCTGGGCGAACTGGGTCGTCGCGGGCCGGTCGTCGAGGGGGATCAGGAGGACTTTGGAACGCGGTGCCCACGGCGCTTCTTGGGCGCATACGGCACAGGTCAACAGCATCGCGCACAGGGCGACGACAACTCTCCTCATCAGACCGAGACAATACCTGTCCAGACTCGCAAAAAGAACCTGGTAACGCCCGGTTGGCATACTTCTCAAGACGCGATCGGGTGCGGCCAAGCCGCCCACAGACGACGTAATGCTAATATGCATTCTACGAGGCGCGCGATGGACGAGGCACAAAAGGAAACATCGCCGGTTATGGTCGATCCCCACGCGCCGCTCGCGGCCACTCCCGAGCCGCTCATTCAGACGGCGCTGTGGAAGCGACCTGCGATTCTCCGCCTCCTGCTGGTCGCCCTTCTCGCCGAAATCGGATACGCCGTTCTCAACATCTCCACGATGCCGGTGTATTTGAAGTTCGATCGCGGCTTCGATGCCAACCTCATCGGTCTCGTCGTAGTCGCCTTCCTCCTCAGCGAAGCGATCCTCAAGGGTCCGATGGGGCATCTGGCCGACCGCGTCGGTCGGCGTCGGCTGATGGTGATCGGGCCGTCGCTCACGATCTTCACGAGCCTGGCGACGATGATCGTCCCCCACCAGATCGGTGCGGCGGAGACCCTCTGCTTCATCGGCTTGCGCCTTCTCGATGGTTTGGGGGCAGCGATGCTCTGGCCCGCGACGTTCGCCCTGATGAGCGATCTCGTCAACGATAAGGAACGGCAGGAGGCGATGTCTCTCCTGAACATGTGTTACTTGCTGGGCGTCGCGCTGGCGCTGCCGGTCGGCGGAATTTTCAACGACCTGTTCGGCGGACTTTTGCGGAAAATCAGCGGCGAGCGGACCCCGAGCCTTTACTTTGCCGCGATGCTCTTTACGGCCGTCTCCCTCGTTGCCTATTGGTACGTGCCGAGCGGCAAGGCGATGCGCGAGCGCAACTCGGCAGGGGCTAAAACCGAGGCCGAGCAGGTTCAAGGGGAAGGTTTTCGGGTGTTTATCGACGCGATCCACCGCATCCCTCAGTTCCTCGCTCTCGGCGCGCTGACGTTTGCCGGTATCGGCTTCCCGATGGTCATCATCAAGCTATTTGCCGAGGAACAGTTCCACATGTCCGAGACCCAATTCGGCGTCCTCGCCCTGCCCGGCGCATTGGCAATGGCCGGACTGAGCGTGCCGATGTCGAAATTTGGCGAGCGGATCGGCCGGCCGAAAGCGGTCCATTTGGGACTGGGACTCTGCTTCATCGGCATGGCGATTATCGCGCTCGGCGCTTTCTCGCCCTTTGCCCGCAATGCCTGGTTTCTCGCGATCGGCGGAATGCCGGTCGGCGTTGGCTTTTTGCTGACCATTCCCGCGTGGTACGCCAGCGTCTCCGAGATCGACCCCGATCGTCGGGCCGCCAATATCGGCGCGGTCATGACCGCTCAAGGTTTGGGTGCTATCGTGGGCGCGCCGCTCGGGGGATGGGCCTATTCCGGCTTGCAGTCTGTCCAGGGCGACTTCGGTCGGTATTCGCCATTCCTGGGTTGCGCGATTTGCATCGGCATCGCATTCGCGGTGAGTTTGCGCTTGATCAAGTGACCCGGCGGGTATCTTGGGCCTTGCCTTGAGCCAGTCGTACGACGTCATCGTGGTCGGCGCCGGTCATGCCGGCATAGAAGCAGCCCTTGCCTCCGCGCGGATGGGCCTCGCCACGCTGTGCGTCACGCTTCGCGCCGATCGCATCGGCCATCTCCCCTGCAACTGCAGCATCGGAGGCCCCGCGAAGGGTCACATCGCCCGCGAGGTGGACGCGCTGGGGGGCGAGATGGGCGTTTGTACCGATTTCACGCTCACCCATTTGCGCCGCGTTGGTACCGGTAAGGGCCCTGCCGTGCAGACGATCCGGGCCCACGTGTGCAAGACCCTTTATCCTGAGCGGATGCAACAGGTGTTCCGGGCGCAGGACCACCTAACGGTTCGCGAAGCGATGGTGGATTCGGTCCACATCGAGGGCGGGCGCGCGGCGGGAGTCCAAATTGGCGACGACCTCATACGAGCGAGAGCCGTCGTGCTGACCACCGGGACCTTCCTGAACGGCCTGTGCCACCTCGGCAAAGAGAAGACCGTCGCTGCGCGCCACGGCGACCAAGCCGTTCGCGGCATCTCCGACTTTCTCAGGGATCTGGGCGTGCCGCTGCGCCGGTTCAAGACCGGCACCACGCCGCGGATTCGGAAGTCCACGGTTGATTTCGACCGCCTCCTGGCGATGGAGAGCGAACCAGACGCCGGCCCATTCAGCTTCCGCCACGACCGCCTTTACGCGCAGCGCGACCTGCTTCCCTGTTGGCAGACCCACACCAGCGCCCAGACCCACGACATCCTTCGCGAAAACCTGGCCGAAAGCGCGATGTACAGCGGCCAGATCGAGGGCGTCGGGCCCCGCTACTGCCCCAGCGTCGAGGACAAGATCATGCGGTTCGCGGGCAAGGACTCCCACCCGATCTTTCTGGAGCAAGAGGAGTGGCATACCGAATCGATGTACGTGCAAGGGTTCTCGACCTCGATGCCGGAGTGGGTGCAACTCGAAGCGCTCCACACCATCGCGGGACTGGAACGGGCCGAAATCATGCGCCCGGGCTACGCGGTGGAGTACGACATGGCGGATCCGACTCAGCTCACCCTGACGCTCGAGTCCAAGCTTCTACCCGGACTTTTCCTGGCCGGCCAAGTGAATGGCACGAGCGGCTATGAAGAGGCCGCTGGGCAAGGCATCGTGGCGGGAATGAACGCGGCCCGGCTGGCCCAAGAAGCGGAGCCGGTCGTGTTGACCCGCGAGAGCAGTTTTATCGGCGTGATGATCGACGACCTCGTGACCAAAGGCGTCGATGACCCTTACCGCATGCTGACCGCCCGCGCGGAGCATCGGCTGCTGCTCCGGCACGATAATGCCGACGAACGATTGACGCCGATCGCACGCGAAGTCGGGCTCTGCGACGAGCTGCGATGGACCCGGTTTGAGCGCAAGCGCGAGGCCATCGAGCGCGGCCTCGCCGAATTGACCACGCACTTCGTGACTTCGGCGAGAAATGACGATTTCGAGACGGTCGGGCTGGAGCCGATCCTGAACAAGTCCTCGCTGTTCGACCTCCTCCGCCGTCCGAAGGCCACGTTGTCTCAGGTCGGAACGTTTGCGCCGAGCCGAAGCTGGATGTTGCCGGATGCCGATGCCAAGCTCCAGCGCGAAATCGATGAGCAGATCGTCCTAGCCGCGGCCTACGATGGATATATTCAGATCCAGCAGCGGTCGGCCGATCAGGCGCGGCGGCTCGAAACGATGCGGATCCCCGGTGAATTCGATTATGAGGGTGTGCCGGGCCTCAGCTACGAGAGCCGCGAAAAACTCGCCCGGCACCGGCCGGAAACGATCGGCCAAGCCTCGCGCATTCCCGGCGTCCGGAATTCAGATATCGCCCTGCTCATGGCACGACTCACGCCGAGTCGCCGTGTTCGTTCGAATCGCTGATGAGTTCTGCCAGTGTGCGCAGCCGCTCGTCGCGCGGGAATCGCTGGGCAAGTCGCTGAACGGCTCGACGCTCGCCCACCCGCCAGGGGAATGGCGGTGCCAGCGGCGCGGGCGTTGCTTTGGTCACATGGAGCGCGGCCTCCGCCTCCATGCCGGGTCGATCGAGCAGGGCATCGGCAAGCCGGTAGCGCAGGAGCGGTACTTCGCTGTGACGCTGGCACTCATCGATCCACCGTGCGGCGTCAGCGGATAGGCCGCATTCGAGCAGCCGCTCGACTACCTCGAGCATGGCATCGGGGTGTCCCGCAAGCGGGGCGAGGATCGGATTGGCATCAAAGCCTTCGCCATATGGCTGGCGCAGCAGCCCCTCCGCCCGCAATAACGGCTCCATCGGCGCGAGAAAGTGCGCGTTGGCCAGCTGATCGTCGGCGTCTTGGGCCAAATAGGACACCCGCGCCTTGAGCCACCACAACAGGTGATCCTCATTGTTCGTCAGGAGCGCGTCGTCGAGCTCGGCCCGGGCCCGCTCCCAGTCCTGATGGCGGGCGGCGAGCATCGCGCGAACCAGGTGGCACGCCGAGCGCAGAGCGACATCGGCTTGGGCGGTCATGAGGCTTTTGTTCGGATCGCCGCCCGTGCAGAACGCCTCGACGGCCTCCCGGAATGCGTGCTGCCGGAATCCGTGGACCGTCGCCATCACGTCCCAGTTCGACGCCTTTTGAGGCCAGAGCATTCGACCTTGCGCCGCACTCAGCGCAACGTCGTGCGGACGATGCTCGCCCAGTTCAGCTGACCAGATTTGTCCGGGTCGGATATCAATGGCCGCGTCGAGCCGCTGACCCTGCTCCGTGTCGATCGAGACCGTGCCCTTCAGGGGCTGAAAACTGGCCACCGTCAACTCGCTGCCGACCGCCAGGGCACCGAGGGGGCCGACCTGGCACCACTCGGGCTCGCGGGGAACCGGCACGAGGGTCAATTCCCAGGACTTGGTCTCGCGGGGGCCAAAGCGTGCGTCGCGAGGGTCTTCGAACAGCGCGATCCGGCCATCGCACCACTCGAGCTGGCCCGCGACGGCGATGGCCCCGGAAGTGGTGGGCGTCCATATTGCGCCGCCCTCGACCGAACGGACTTCGCCCTCGCCGAATTCAAGACCCAATTGATGCTCGTACGGCAGGAGGGAACGATTGAAGGCCTTGATGCGCAGGGTAAGTCCGGCACGCTCAGGAGTCATGGCCCACACCCAATGCAAGCTGAGGGGCGTTCCCAAGATCAGGTCGTGGCAGACCACGGTCGCCTCATCGGAATCTTCCTCCGCGCCCTGAGGCATGGCGTCGACCGGAGCCAACGCGCCCTTTCCCGTATGAATCGCGATGCCGAAAGGGAACTCGATCCCGCGGGGCCCGCTCGGCAAGGGCTCGAGGCGCAGTGTGCCTGGGTCCCCGAAGCCGACCAGTCGCCCGCCCAGATCCAAGCAGATCGTGGCCTTCCGCCCCTCGTCGACCAATTCGATCCCGCGTAGAGAAGCCGACTCGGGTCGCCCGGTGGATGCGAGCCGAGGATACGGATAGCCAGGATCGCGTACGCCTTCGCGGAACGCGGCTGGTTCGAGGGCGACGGTTTCGACGAGGATCGCCGTTTCGTTGATTTGAACGGGCATGGAGTGCCCCGAGGGTACCTCTCGGCTACAATGGGGAAAACATGGGTCGATTCGCGCGTTTCGCGCTGTTCGTGTTGAAATGGCTTCTGGTGCCGGTGGGATTTGCCGCCTTGGGCTACTACGTGGTCGGCCCGAAGATCGGCGAGACGAATATTCCCCTGCCACGCATGGCGAAGACCCCTGAGACGAAGGTCGCGCCGGTGGTGCCGGATGAGCCCCCGCCCAACCTGGGCGAACCCGATGTGAAGGTGCGTGTCGTCAATGGACGAAGGAACCGTTCAAAGCCTGCCACGGTCGACGATTCAACCGACTCGATCGCGGTCGACGAAGTGAAAGCGGAGCCTCCCAAGCGAACCAACAAGCGACGTCGCAAGCCCAAGCCGGCTCCGGTCGAGGCCCCTTCGAGTGGCGCTGATGAAGCCGGTGCGGGCGGCACGGATTCACCGCCGGAAACGGGCGGAGACGAACCCACGGACGGCCAGTAAAAACGCGGCATATTTGTCTTGGTTCGGCGCAATTCCTGTGATACAGTAAGAGTGCGGTTATCGTTTAGCCGTAACGTTATTGCCCATTGATTTGGGGGAGGAATTTAATGAAGGTCCGTTTTTCGAGCCGTCTTCTCGGCTCAGCATTGTTCATCGTCGGCGTCGCGCCTGCGTTCGGTCAGGTTTCTTACTATCTCGCCTACGGCGATTCAAATTTGGTGGGCTTGGCCAAAAACAGCTCGTTGGGCGGCGGCGCTCGTGACGCGAACGCCGCGGTCGGGGCCGAGATTCCGATGGATCGCGCGATGCGTGTTCCGGTCGGTGGCGCCAAGTTCAAGGTGCAGGTTTGGGCGCGATTTGGGTCGCAGGATGGTCCTAACGGAACCCTCGCATCCAATAGTGGATGTATTTTCCTAGGATTCGATCGAGGTGTAACCGGAGCCGCTCCACTGACGGCGGCGGGTTTTACGGCTGCTGCTCAAGCCCATAAGATCAAGGCGACCGGCAGCTACATGTCGGATCCGGCAATGGGTTTGCCCGGATTAGACTCCAAAGGCGCTACTGTTGCGGCTAATTTGACCCGTCTAGGAACGTTAGCGGATCTGTCGCTCTCGGGCTGCTTTGGATTCGGATCGACTCTCAGGCCAATCGGTTTAGCGGGCGAGTTTGGGTTCGGAGTTGGACGCAGATTCAACCCTGAAAAGAACCATGCGTATCGACTCCTCGATATCAACTTGAACTCGGATCAATTGCAGGCTGACGAGATCTACGGTGACGATGCGGCCGAGAACGGCCTCAGTTTGGACACCTTAGCTTCGGCCACAAGCCGGTCAAATTTCTTTGTTCTGGACGGTACCAAGGCCCAATCAAGCGCCTTTGTGATCGGCAAGCCGAAATACGCCGTCCAGGGCGTGTCGGCGGTGCCTGAGCCGGCGAGCGTCCTCGCCATCGCAGTGGGCACACTCGTCTGCTTCCGTCGCCGCACTCGACGCGGCTAATCGATCGACTTGCGGCGGGCCCAGACCGGGAGTTCTCGGGTCCGCCGCAAGAGTTCCGCCGCTGCCTCGTCGCCCTGGTTCGCGCGCCGACGCAACTCCCGGCGCAGAAACTTGCGATACCAGTGCTTGGCGGACAGCGCTTCTGCCTCAAGCTCTGCAGACGTCATGGACTCGAGGGTCGCTTTCGACCTTCGCATCGTGGCTTGTTCGTCTATCGAAATCTTGATGAAGAGCGCAAAATCGGCGAGGCTGAGAATGAGGAATGACCAGGTGCTGAAGAGTCCGATAGCGCGGCGCGTGTCGGACGAGATGGTGCCCCCGATCTCGGCGAATCCCGAGCCAATGGCGACTACGAGGTAGCACAGGAACGAGGCCACCCCGAGCGCGACGGCGGGCCGGGCCATTCGGTCCAGCCGGTTGGAGGCTTCCTTCAATTCTGGTAACGTCATTTTGTCGATCTCGCAGGTTCAACGCGGTACAATGAACCTGTGCTATCCCCCGATCGGATCGTTGGACCCGAACTGATCGACATCTACCGCAAAGTCGATCAAGGCGAGCGGCTCTCTCCAGAAGACGGCCTGCGCCTTTATAAAACCCCGAATTTGACCGCCGTCGGTTATCTCGCGAATATCGTTCGCGAGCGGCGCTGGGGTGATAAGACCTTCTATGTGCGCAACCAGCACATCAACTACACGAACATCTGCAACAAGTTCTGCAAGTTCTGTTCGTTCTATGCCAAGAAGGGCGGCCCCGCCCCGTACGAGATGTCCCTGGAAGAAGTCCAGCGGCGCCTCGACTGGCACAAAGACATCCCGATCACCGAAATCCACATGGTGGCGGGCATCAATCCGCGCCTGAAGTACGACTACTATCTCGACCTGGTTCGGCTCGTCAAGAACAGCCGCCCGGAAGTCCACGTCAAGGCGTTCACCGCCGTCGAAATCGTCCAGATTGCCCAAATTGGCAAGGTCACTATCGAGCAGGCGCTGCGTGATCTCATTGAGGCTGGCCTCGACTCGCTTCCCGGCGGCGGCATCGAGATCCTTTCGCCGCGCGTCCACGAAGAGCTCTTCGGCAAGAAGCTGAATGGGGAAGAATGGAAAGAAGTCTCCCGAGTCGCCGCTCGGCTGGGCCTGAAGCAGTACGCGACGATGCTGTACGGCCATATCGAGACGAAGGAAGAGTGCGTGGATCACCTCGTCCAGCTACGCGAGCTTCAGGACGAGACCGGCCACTTCCTGACCATGACCCCGCTCTCGTTCCACCCGGAAGGCACCGAGCTGAGCCATATTCCTCCCGTCACCGCCGACGAGGACCTGCGCCAGATCGCCGTCAGCCGTTTGATGCTCGATAACTTCGATCACATCAAGAGCTTCTGGATCATGAACACCGTGCCCGTGACGCAGGCCTCTCTGTGGTACGGCGCGGACGATGCGGACGGCCTGGTGCAAGAGTACGAAATCACCTATAACGAGGGTGACTTCGGCAACAAGAACCAGTCGCTCACGTACCAGAATATGATTCGGATGATCACGGAATCGGGCAGAATTCCCGTCGAGCGCGATTCGCTGTATCACGAGATCGTGCGAGACGAAGCGGAGATTCAGCAGTCGACGCGCAAGCTCCAGCCGCTTGCGATGGCCCGCTAGCAAGCGTTAAGTATTCTTGCCAGAGACCTCCGACGCGCTTTGATCGGAGGTCTTTCTGGTTTACAATGACATGGGGGAATACCCATGCGAAAAATCTACTTCGGACTGTTCCTTGGCCTCTGCGCCGGTCTGAATGCCCAAGTGAAGACTTGGACCACGACCAACGACTTCAACGAAGGGACCTACTTCAACACGAATTCTTCCACCGTTCCGGGAGAGTTGCGTCTCAACAAGTTTGGAACGGCGCCCGTTCCGTTCATCAATGTCCCCGCCGGTGGCCGCGTGGTCGCCGATCGCGGATGGCCGTACACGCCGGGCCGCGTCGTGCGCATCAATACGGAAACCGGTCAGGTCGTGGGCGAATACCGCACCACCCCCAACTCCCTTGAGGCCGCCCCGTCCCGCTGCGTGGTCGATTCGTTCGGCAACGCCTGGGTCACGAATCGGTACGAGGGGGCGGGAACATATGCGGTCACCAAGATCGCGGTCCTCATCGGAGGCACCCGCTACTACCAGCCGGTGAAGGGCATCTATCTGCCGCACCCGCTTGGCGAATACGTGAAGGACCCCGTTTTCACCACCGCGGTGGACCGTGATGGCGACGGCTACATCCGCACGTCCGTCGGTTTGGGCAACTTGCTCGATTGGGACGCCACATCGGGCAAGGACCTCGATTCGAGCGTGGCATCCGAGGCACCGGGAACCGTCCAGGAAGCCAACGACGAGCTGATCACGGTCTTCAAGCGCTACCGAGGATCGGGCGGCAAGAGCCGGAGCATCGCGATCGATGGTCGCAATCATATCTGGATCGGATTCCACGACAGCCAGTACGGCATCTTGGAACTCGACCCCGACGACGGCCACATCCTCCAGACCCTCATCACTCCATTGCCTGGCTACACCATGCTCTATCAAGATGGTGAGCTCTGGACGACCGCGATCGATACGGTGGACAACCGGCCTTACCGGATCAATTCGACGACCGGAAATGCGGTCCTGGTGACGGGCGACGGGGCATACTCGGTGGCCTCGTTTGCGCCTCTTGCCAATGGTGACGTCCTTGCGAGTTGCGGAACCGGCAGCGGTCATAACCCGCCGGAGTTCCTGATCCTCGACAAAACCACCGCGACCGTCAAGAAGCGCATCGGCGTGCCGGGAGGCGGCGACCTGCGCGGCATCATGCAGGACCAAGACGGCGACATTTGGCTGGCCTCGCGCGGCCTCTGGGCGGCAGGTCCGTACCGGGTCTATCGCTACAAGCAGGACGGCACCCTTGTCCGCGAGTTCTACACCGGCGACCGTCCGTGCGGTCTCGGTCTGGACGCGAATGGCTTGGTCTGGGTGACCCACATCGGCGATCCCGGCAATCAGGCCAACGGCAACTGGACGACCGTAATCGACCCCCACGCCGATGAAAATCGAGGCGCGGTGGTCGGCTATGTCGGCATCGGTACGGGGTCGTACAACTACTCCGACGGCACGGGCGCGACCACGTCCCAGGTGTCTCGATCCGGCGAATGGCGGGCGGTCTACGATTCGTTCCGACCCAACGTCATTTGGGGCACGATGAATTGGGATGCGGTGACGCCGTCCGGCGCCCACGCTCAGTTCTATGCCCGTGCAGGGAACACTCGATCCGCTCTCAACAACGCGGTCTGGTACGAGTTCCTCAGCAATGGATCCGATTCGGCAGGTGCACTGGCGGGCCGGTACTTGGAGGTTCGGGTGCGCCTCACGCGCGACGAAGGGACAAGTTCCGATCTCACCCCACAAGTGCGGAGCCTGACGGTTCGATTCGCCAAGGGCACGATCAGTGGCAACGTCGGTCTCGGCAACTGGTTGCCGCTCGACTATCCCACCGCCGATTTCATCTTGAGGCCGGTGGCGGGTGGGAGCGACGTGAATATCAACGCGGTCCAGCT
Source organism: Fimbriimonadaceae bacterium (assembly GCA_044226215.1). Taxonomy (GTDB): domain Bacteria; phylum Armatimonadota; class Fimbriimonadia; order Fimbriimonadales; family Fimbriimonadaceae; genus JBGAHK01. Next base: position 26,951 of record JBGAHK010000003.1, read on the forward strand.
TGGTCCGTTCGGCGCGTTCGCGTTCAAGACGCCGCTGCGAGGCAACTACTGGCTGCTCGCCAAGAGCTCGCACTGGCTACGACAACGGCTCACGGTGTCGCTGAACATCACCGATAACGGCAATCCGGGCCAAGTCTTTGCGCTGCTCAACGGCGACGGGGACGACGACAACTCGATCACGGTGTTCGACTACGGCATGCTGAGCGACGCATTCGATACGGTCCCGGGCGACCCGGATTGGAATCCGAGCGCCGACTTCGATGGCGACGACTCCGTGAATGTGTTCGACTACTCGATCCTGAGCGACAACTTCGATCTCTCCGGAGATTTCTGAGATTGCGCTCGACCTTGCCGCGCTCAACCTAGGAGGGCGGCAAGGTCTTCGAACGACTCAATCTGCCAGTTGCACTGGGTGGCTTGCCCGAAGCCGTACGAGGCAAAGATAAACGGCACGCTGTTGCCGCGGGCGGCATCTTCGTCGCCCTTGGTGTCGCCGACATAGGCCGGGCGGGCCAGCCGATTGCGCGCGATGAGCAGCCCCAGGTTTTCCGTCTTGGGCTTGCCGGTGCGCCCCGCGTACTCGATGTCCGTGAAATACCGTTCCAACCCGGACCAGGCGAAAAACGTCTCGACATAGCCGCTTTGGCAGTTGCTCACGATATAGAGGGGAAAGCGCTGGGCCAGTTGGGGAATGAGCGTCGCCACCCCGGGGTAGAGATCGGCGCCATCTCGTGCGATCGCCTCGCCATCTTCGACTTCGCTCAAGTCGATGAGCGTGCGAACCGTGGTGGGATCCAGGTGCGGAAACGCGGCCCGTACCGCATCGCCATGGGGCATTCCCGTCACCCGCTGGACATCAAGCGGCGTGACTTCGGGTCCGTCCACGCCCAGGGCGCGTAAAAGTTTGGTCCAGCACCGGGCGGTGGGGGCCGAGGCGTCCCATAGCGTACCGTCGAGGTCGAAGACGAGCGAATCGGGGGGCGGTTGAAGCATGGGAAGCCAAGTTCGGCGTAGCAATTGTAACGATACCTATGAGTTCATTTCGTTCGTGGCGAGCGATCGGGACGTCTTGCGCGCTTGCGGCTGGTCTGGTCGCCCATGCCGCCGAATTTGGCATGCGTGCCCAAAGTCAGGCGACGGCGGGCCAAGATTCGGCCAAGACAGATACCGGATGGCAGTTGGGCGGTGCCTTCATCAACGCGCTCGCTTACGAGCGGGTGGATTATCAGGAAGACGGTGCCGACCGATTCTACGAGGCGTCCGGTTTTGGCTCGGGCGCGGCACGCCTGGGATTTCTGAGCCTCGCCGCCGGCGATCACACGGAGTTTGATGGATCACGCTCGGCGTCGGCCACGAGTCGGGCTGAAGCGGAATTTTTCGACACGCTCATCCCTCGCTCGTCCACGCTGGCGGCTGGGACGCTCGTGTTGCTACGCATCGGCTGCGCCCGCACGGCGCCCTACCAAGACCCGCCTGTGGACGAGTTTGGAATGACCCTGTCGTGGACCGGTGCTGCCGGTTCGGGTGCGATCGATGATCCGATCGACGTTGGTGAGCACCTGACGATGGCGACGCTCAGAGCGCGCGTGGATGAGCCATTCGTTCTGCGCGGTCGAGGCTGGTTCGCCGGCCACGCCAATCCGGGCGAGTCGTTCCGGGGGAACGGCGAGATGCGATTCGGCATGGTCGCACAGGACGATGTACGAATCGAAGCCGCGAGCGGTGCGGACTACGTGGTGCCGGAGCCGTCCACGCTGGTTGCGTGGGGCGGTGTGTTCGGTCTCGTATGGGCTCGCCGAAGTAAACTTCGTATCACTCATGCTCGATCGACAGTTTCTTCGTGACAACCTCGATATCGTCCGCACGAAGGCGAAATCGAAGGGCGTGAACGCGCCCGTGGACGCTTTTCAGGCCACGGACTCGGAGTGGCGCGAAGTGCTCGTCAAGCTCGAGAAGCTGAAGGCCGAGCAGAACGCCAAAAGCAAGGAGATCGGCGCCCTCATGGGCCAAGGCAAGCGCGACGAGGCGGAAGCGGCCAAAGAAGCCGTCAGCGCCTTGAAGGCCGAGATCCAAACGCTGGAGCCCCAAGAGCGAGAGCTGGAAGCCAAAGTTCGCGCGCTCGAACTGGAGTTTCCCAACCTGCCCCACGACAGCGTGCCCGTCGGTATGTCCGAAGAGGAGAATGCGGTCCAGCGCGAGTGGGGGGAGAAGCCCAAACTGGACTTCGAACCCAAGCCCCACTGGGATATCGCGACGGAACTCGGGCTGATCGACTTCGACCGAGCGAGCAAGATCAGCGGCAGCGGCTTTGCGGTTTACACGGGTTGGGGCGCCCGCTTGCAGCGCGCTCTGTTCAATTTCATGATCGACCACCAGACCTTGGAGAACGGCTACCGCGAGATCTATCCGCCGTACATGGTCAACGGGGCGAGCTTGATTGGCACCGGCCAGCTGCCCAAATTCGAAGAAGATTTGTACAAAGCGGATGAGGACCTCTATCTCATCCCGACCGCCGAGGTCCCGGTCACGAACCTGTATCGCGACGAAATCCTCACCGCCGACCAGCTGACGATGAAGATGGCCGCATTCAGTGGCTGTTTCCGCCGTGAAGCGGGCGCCGCGGGAAAGGACACGCGGGGCATCCAGCGGATGCACCAGTTCGACAAGGTCGAGCTGGTGAAATACACGCTGCCCGAATCCAGCTACGACGAATTGGAATCGCTGACCCGAGATGCGGCCTCGATCCTCGAAGCGCTCGGGCTGCACTACCGGGTGACGCTGCTTTGCTCCGGCGAGATGAGCTTCTCCAACGCCAAGTGCTACGACCTCGAGCTCTGGTCGCCGGGATTGGGCAAGTATCTGGAAGTCTCCAGCTGCTCAAATTTCGAAGGATTCCAGGCCCGGCGCGCCAATATCCGGTTGCGCCGCGAAACAGGCGCCAAACCAGAATTCGTCCACATTTTGAATGGCAGTGGCTTGGCGACTCCGCGATTGTTCAGCGCTCTCGTCGAAACCTATTACCGACCTGGCCATGGCATCACCATTCCCGAGGTCCTGAGATCCTATGTTCGAACCGACACCATCCAAGCCTAAGGAGTGGCCCAACAAACGGGGATGATGCGCTGGCTGCGTGACCCGGAAACTGTCCTCACGGTCATCTGCGGCCTCTGTCTTGCTGCGGGGCTTTTCGGTGCCCCGTATATGGTCTATTTCGTCGGCATTGCGGCGGGATCATGGTTCGCGATTGGCGAGATGATCGAATCCCTCCGGGATCGGGAATTCGACGTCAACTTGCTCATGGTCATGGCCGCGGTTGGAGCGATCATCGTGGGTCATGCCGACGATGCCGCTGCTCTGCTCTTCCTGTTCAGCCTGAGCCATACGCTGGAATCGATGGCCCTCGCCAAGACGAAGCGCGCGATCGAAAGCCTGATCCGGCTCCGGCCCGAGAAGGCGATTCGAGTACGAGAAGGAACCGACACGGAGGTTGGCGTCGCGGAATTACGCGTGGGCGATGTCGTTCGCGTTCTGCCTTACCAAAACATTCCGACCGATGGCACCTTGGCCGTCGCTTCCGCCCAAATCAATGAGGCGAGCATCACCGGCGAATCCCGACCGATCGACAAAGCCGAGGGTGATCCGCTTTATGCGGGAACGACCAACCTCGAATCGATGATGCTCATGACCGTTTCGGCGGCGGTGGGCGACAACACGCTCGACAAGATCATGAATCTAGTCAGCGAGGCCCAGGAGAACAAGGCGAGCGGCGAGCGCATCAGTCAATGGTTCGGGCAACGCTACACAATCTTCGTGGTCGCCGCATTCGTGCTCAGCCTGATCATTCGGATGGCTCTTGCCCACGAGACCTGGGGAGCCGCCCTCTACGGATCGCTCATTTTGCTCGTCGCGCTCAGCCCGTGCGCTCTGGTGATCTCGACGCCGGCGACCACCCTCAGCGCGCTCGCGTATGCGGGTCGCCGTGGCATTCTCGTTCGGGGCGGGCAGTTCATCGAGGAGGCGGGTCGCATCGATACCGTCGCCTTGGACAAAACAGGCACGCTAACGACGGGTCGTCCGCAACTGGTGGAGGTTTGCGTCGGTCCGCCCATCGAATCCACCGTCGCCGTGGGTGCCTGCGCTCACGGAAGCGACCGACGTGCATGCGCCGTGTGCGACGGAATTCTTTGCTGGCATGGCGGCGAATCCATGGGCGAGGAGACGGCGCACATCGTCCGGCTCGCGGCCGCGGCGGAGGCTTACAGCACGCACCCGATTGCGGAAGCGATCTGTGCGGGCGCGCGGGCGGCAGGCATCATCGCTCCCGCTGCCGACGAGCACATCGCGACTCCCGGATACGGCATCGAAGCCAAGATCGGCGACATCCACGTCAAGATCGGCCAAACCCGCTTTTTCGACCACGACATGGAGACCATGCCGGACTCGTTCCGGCAGCATGTTCGCGAAATGCAGGAGCGCGGGCTGACTTCGGTCATGCTGCGCACAAACGGTCAGTGGGCCGCACTTGGACTGACGGATGAAGTTCGGGCCAGCGCTCGCGATTTCGTCGATCAGATGCGGCGTCTTCACGTGCGCGATATCGTGATGCTCACCGGCGATCATCGCCAAACCGCGGAAGCGGTGGGAGCCGCGCTCGGCATCGATCACGTCGAACCTGGCCTGCTGCCCGAGGATAAGGAGCGGCTGATCGGCGAGTGGACCTCGCAGGGCCGACAGGTCCTCATGGTGGGCGATGGCGTGAACGATGCGCCGGCGCTGACCCGGGCCAATGTCGGGGTGGCCATGGGTGGGCTGGGGAGCGATATCGCGATGGAAGCCGCCGACGTCGTGCTCGTGCAGGACCGAATCGAGCGACTTCCCGAGTTGATGCGCCTTGGTCGTCTGACCAATCGCGTGATCCGCGCGAACCTACTCTTTGCGGGCGGCGTGATCGTCACGCTGTCGGTGCTCTCGATGACCTGGCACCTGATTCCGTTCCTCGTTCACATCACCCCGCAAATGCCGCTGCCGATGGCGGTGATTGGCCACGAAGGTTCGACCGTGATCGTCATCCTGAACGGTCTGCGGCTGTTGCGCGGCCCAGGCGCCTGATCACTTGATCGCGCCCGCCAGCATCGCCTCGATAATCCGTTCCTTGAGCAGCCAGTAGATCAAGAGCACGGGAGCCGTCACGATGACCAGCCCCGCAAAGAGGGCGCCCCAGTCGCTTTGGTACTGCTGCGTCATGGTCAGATTCGCGATTCCGAGCGGCAGCGTTCGGTTGGCTTGGCCCGGGATGAGCACCAGCGCCAGGCCGTACTCGTTCCAAAGCCCGATGCCGTTGAAAATCGCGGCCACGATCAAACCCGGTCGGACGAGTGGCACCATCACCCGCCAGAAGGTGCCTGCGTCCGTGCAGCCATCAAGTCGGGCTGCTTCCGCGAGGTCGTTAGGCAGGGCATCGAAGAAGCCGCCCAGAACAAAAACCGTAAACGGCAGCGAATACGCAATGTAAACCAGGATGAGCCCGGTCCGCGAATCGAACAGGTGAAGGCCGCGCAGGAGAAAGAAGAGGGGAACGACGACGAGGAAGTGGGGGAACATCATGCCCCCCATGAACGCGGTGTGGATCAGCTTTCGCCCGGGGAATTCGACCTTGCTCAGCACATAAGCGGCCATCGCGCCGGCAGGGAGGAGCACGGCCAAACTCAGCAAGCAGACGATCACGCTGTTGAGGAAGGACGCACCGATGCCGGCCTCGCTCCACGCGTGCGCAAAGTTGACCCACTGCGGCGAGTGGGGAACCGACCAGGGCTGGCCGACCACCTCGTAGCCCGACTTCAGACTCGAGACGAGCATCCAGACGAGGGGAAAGCCAAAGATCACCACAAAGAGCAGGGCCAGAAGTCGCTTCATCGGCGTGCCTCCACGGGGTTGCGCCGAGTCCACGCGAGGATGCCCAACGCAACGATGAGGATCAATCCGAAATTGGCGACCGCGATCGTGGTTGCGTACCCAAATTCGTTGTTGATGAAGGCGTTCTCGTAGAGCGTGGTCAAGAGAGTTTCGGTCGCCCGGTCGGGCCCGCCCTTCGTCATGAGATAGACGAGCGTGAAGACGTTAACGGCGGCAATCGTGAAGTGCACGGCTGCCACTCGCTTGATCGACCACAGCATAGGCCACGTGACGCGGCGGAAGCGGACCCAGCCGACCGCTCCATCCAGCTCGGCTGCTTCGAGCAATTCCGCCGGTAGGCCAGCCAATCCTGCCGCAAACAAGAGGCTATAGAACCCGACGCACGACCAGACGAAGGCGACGCCCACCGATGCCAGCGCCGTCTGGGATTCGCCCAGCCACGTGTGGACCCACCCGCCCAAGCCAACGGCCTTCAGTCCGGTGGTCAGGAGGCCGAACTGCGGGTTGTAGATAAACATCCAGAGGACGGCGACCACCACCGCGCTGAGCATCTGAGGAACGAGAACGACCGCGCGGAGGGCGCGATAGGGACGTCCACGGTTTTGCAGCAAATGGGCGATGCCTATGGCGATCGCGATGGTCGCGATGCCGCCGACGATGACGAGCCAAAGGTTGTTCTGGAAAGCCTTCCAGAACACCGGGTCCGCGGCGAGTCGCTTGTAGTTATCGAGCCCGACGAACGACCGGCGCAGACTGAGTCCGCGCCACCGGGTGAGCGAAAACGAGAACGCCTGTGCCAGCGGCCACAGCACGAACAGCGCGTAGAGGGCCAGGGCTGGCGAGAGGAACGCGAACGCAAACCGCGTGCGGCGCCCGCCCATCACTCGTACCGGTGTTTCTTCACCGTGTCGTCTTTGCGCATGGCTTCCGCGGCCGCTTCGCAGCGATCGCAGAACTGCTCCGGCGTGGCCTGCTTATTGAGGAGCGCCGTAATCGCGTTTTCGATCTCAGTCTCCATCTTGGGGTACCACTGGCGGGCGAGGTAGCTCCAGGTGGCCTTGCTCGATCGGAACGCTTCGAGCGGTTTCTGCAAAGTGGCCGGGATCTGGGTGGTGTCGCTGCCGCGGATGGCGGTGAGGGTCGCCTTGGTCTCGACGAACTCCTTTGCCTTCTCGGGCGAAGTCATGTACTTGAAGAATTCGATCGCCGCCGCCGAGTTCTTGGCCTTGGCCGGGATCATCCAAGGCTCGATGTCGATGTTGATGGCGGTGGGCTCGCCCGAGCCACCGTCCATGTTCGGGACGGGGATGAATTCCAGCTTCGCCCCAGGAGGCATCACTTTCTTCATCTCGCTTTCCAGCCACGTACCGCAGGGGATCATGGCGGCCTTGCCCGTCACGAATTCGGTCTGAGACTCGGTGTGGCTCATCCCGACCGCGCCGGTCTCAAAGAAACCTTTGTCGCGCAGATCGGCGATCAGCTTGGCCGCTTGGAGGACGGGAGCGGCTTTCCAAGCGCCCGGCTCCAAGTTCTGGCAGGCACTCAGGGCCTTCATGCCGCCCGCACTCTGGACCCACGGCAGGATCATGCCGTTGAGCATGTAATACGGGTACTTGCCTTGAAAGGTAATCGGCGCGAGACCAGCCGCCTTGATCTTGTCGCAGAGGGCGAGTAGCTCGGCCGTCGTTTTCGGCGCCGTCCAGCCGTGCTTGGCAAAGACACCTGGATCGATCCACCAGCCCCAGATATTGAAATAGAACGGCAGGATGTACTGCTTGCCGTCGCGCTGGCCCATCTTGAGGATAGCGGGCTCAAAGGTGTCGCGCCATTTGGTTTTTCCGTCGGCGGATGGTGAATCCAGGGCCGCGTCCAGCGTCATCAGCTGGCCTTCCTCGGCGAGCGTCCAATGATCCATCCCCCAACCAGGGAGCATGAGGCTGGGCACATCGTCGCTCAGGAGGCGCGGTCGCAGCTGCTCCCAGACCCGGGGATCGCCCGAAACCGTGACTTTCAGGTCGGGATGCTTGGCTCCAAACTCCTGGGCCGCTTTCTCATAGAAGTCGATTCCGTAGCCACCTTTGAACGCCACGACTTCCAGCGTTCCCTGGAGTTTGGCGTTGGCGGCCGGGGCCTGAGCGACGGGCGCGGACTCGCCCGACTCGGGCGCACTGCCCCCCGAACAACCTGCCAACATTAAACCGACGATCGACGCCGCAACCCAAATCAGCCGCATAGCTCGCATTTTGGATCAATCTTGTGAGAAAAGGGGTTCGGACCGTGGACGGGTTCAGTTGGAGCCTGGTATAATCCCAAATCGCGTCCACGTTGGATCATGCAAGAAGACACGCGTTCGGCCTGCGGGCCGTGTGGTCGACCTGGAGATTGGACGCACGACGAAACGAATTAGATTCAGAAGAACCCATGAAAGTCAGGGCCAGTGTTAAAAAAATGTGTGACAAATGCAAGATCATCAAGCGCGAAGGCGTTGTTCGGGTGATCTGCGTGAACCCCAAGCACAAGCAGAGGCAGGGATAAGATGGCACGTATTTCTGGTGTCGACCTCCCGCGCGAAAAGGCGATTCTGTACGCGCTTCCCCTGATCTACGGCATCGGCCGCACGAACGGGGCTCTGATCATCGAGAAGGCGGGCATCGATCCGCGGACGAAAGTTCGCGACCTGACCGATGCGCAAATCACCCAGCTTCGAGAGCTGGTCGAGGAGTATCCGGTCGAAGGCGATCTTCGCCGCGAAGTGCACTCGCATATCCGGCGCCTGCTCGACATCCGCTGCTATCGCGGTATCCGGCATGGCCGCGGCCTGCCGACGCGTGGTCAGCGCACGCGGAGCAACGCTCGTACCCGTAAGGGCAAGGCGAAGACGGTCGCCGGCAAGAAGAAGGCCAAGAAGTAAGGTTTAACAGAGCATGGCAAGAAAGCAAACGACGCGAGGAAAGCAGAAAGAGAAGCGCCAAGTCGCCGAGGGGCGGGCTTATGTCCACTCCTCGTTCAACAATACGATCGTTTCGATTACGGATCCGCAGGGCAACGTGCTCTGCTGGGGAACGTCCGGATCGGCTGGCTTCAAGGGCAGCCGAAAGGGCACGCCGTTCGCCGCCCAGCTTGCCGCCGAAAGCGCGGCCAAGAAGGCGCTCGAGCACGGCATGCGCAAAATCGAAGTGTTTGTATCGGGCCCGGGCAGTGGTCGCGAGACCGCCATTCGATCCCTGCAGGCAACCGGATTGGACGTCCAGAGCATTCGCGACGTCACTCCGATCCCGCACAATGGCTGCCGCCCGCCCAAGAAGCGACGCGTCTAAACCCGTTTCTCGTCCGCTGGTCCGACCATAACGCTCCGCCGAGGTGGAGCCACCGAAAACCGATATGCCGCAAATTCAAACCCTGGAACTGAACGCCGAATACGGAAAATTCGTACTGGAGCCGCTTGAGCGTGGCTACGGACAGACGATCGGCAATGCCCTTCGCCGCGTTCTCCTCAGTTCGATCTTCGGTGCTGCCGTCACCGCCGTCCGCATCGACAAGGTTTTTCATGAGTTCAGCCCAATTCCCGGGCTGAAGGAAGACGTCACCGAGCTTCTGCTCAACCTCAAGTATCTTGCCATCCGGCTCGACTTCGATGACCTGCCTCCCGAGGAGATCGTTCTCCGCGTCGACGTGAAGGGTCCGGGTCGCGTGACCGGCGCCGATGTCAAGGGTCCAGAAGGCGTGGTGATCGTGAACCCCGAGTGCTACATCGCCACGATCAGCGAGAGCGGCGCGACCTTCTCCATGGAGATGTTCGTAGGCTGGGGAACCGGCTACGTACTCCCCGAGAAGCAGGAGAAGTACAAGGGTGTCATCGGCATCCTGCCGACTGGCTCGCAGTTCACACCGGTGCGAAAGGTCAACTACATCGTTGAGCCGACCCGTATCGGTAACCGAACCGACTACGAGCGCATGGTGCTCGAAATCGGAACGAACGGATCGGTGCCCCCGAACGATGCGGTAACCCAGGCCGCCCAGATCCTCGACAAGTATTTCAAGATGTTCTTCGACCTCGGTCGAGCCGGCTTCGATCTCGGCTTCGACGACGAGGAAGAGGATGCACCCGAACTCAGCAACGTTCCCGATATCAAGATCGAGGAGATGGACTTCTCCCAGCGAACGTTCAACTGTCTTCGACGAGCTGGCCTGCTGACCCTCCGCCACCTGGCGATGGTCACCGAGAGCGAGCTCACGGGTATCCGCGGCTTCGGAAAGAAGTCGCTTCATGAAGTGCGCGACAAGCTCGCCGAGCACGGTCTCGCGATCAAGCCTCCGAAGGGCGGCTATCGCGGTGCGATCGATCTGCTCGATGACGAAGACGACGACTTCTAAATTTTTCGCAAGCTAGCAAGGACGAAACTATGTATCACAAGATGGACCGGCGAAAACTTGGACTGCCCAGTGATCAGCGACGCGCGCTGCTCACAAACCTGACACGGCAGTTCATCCGCCACGGCTACGTGCGAACCACGATGGGTCGCGCCAAGGAGCTTCAGCGCATCGTCGAGAAGCTCATCACCACTTCCAAAACGGATTCGCTTGCCGCTCGGCGCGAGGCCCGAAAGCTGCTGGTTGGACATTCCCAGAGCAGCCCGAAGCCCGTTAAGCTCCTGGCCGGCAAGACGGAAATCGAAAAGATCGAAATTCTCAAGGACCGAAGCCTGCTGAACGGCGAGGACCTCGTGAAGTATCTGTTCGATCAGGTCGCCCCGCGATTCAAGGATCGCAACGGCGGCTACACCCGACTGACGAAGACCGGACTGCGACGCGGCGACGCGGCGCAAACTGCCGTTCTCGAGCTTGTCGACTAACCGAATCAAACTCGTCGTCACCTACGACGGGACCGACTTTTGCGGCTGGGCCGCAACGCCCGGACAGCGAACCGTCCAACGAACATTGACAGATGCCGTGCGCCAGGTCTCGGGCGAAGAATGCGAGATCATCGGAGCGAGCCGGACCGATAGCGGTGCCCATGCCCGAGCCCAAGTCTGCCATTTTGATTCCCACGTGGGAGTCAAGCCAGCCGATTGGGCCCGAGCCCTGAATCGGATTCTGCCGCTCGATATTGGAGTCAAGGATTCCAGGCAGGTGAGCGAACGCTTTCACAGCCGGTTCTGTGCCCTCGATCGGTGGTATCGCTACCGCATCGCCATCGGGCCGAGAAATGCGCTCGAAGCGCGCTTTAGCCACACGTACTGGAGACCACTCGACCTCGACGCGATGCAACAAGCCGCTCGCCACCTGGTAGGAGCCCACGATTTCCTCGCGTTCTGCGAAGAACTCGATCCCCATCAGCACGGACGGCGCGAACTGCGTTCCGTCGAAGTGCGAGCCAGCGGGGGACAGATTTGGATCGACATCATCGGCCTCGCTTTCGCAAGAGGGATGATGCGACGGATGAGTGGAGGCCTCCTGGAAGTAGGGCGCGGCCGACGAACCGTCCAAGAGTTCGCCGCCCTCCTCGATCCGAAACTCCGAAACGATCTGATGTGGCCAGAAGTGCTGCCCGCGCGCGGGCTCACTCTGATGAACATCCGATATGGCCGGCATCCCCGAGATTTCCGGGACCGACGTGACTCTGGTCACGACGATTCCGAATAAGAACCGACAACCTCATGAATAGAACGTTTAGCGCAAAACCCAGCGACATCAAGCGGGAATGGTATGTGGTGGATGCTACGGGCATCCCCGTCGGCCGCTTGGCGGCTCAGGTAGCGCAGGTCCTGCGCGGCAAGCACAAACCGACCTTCACCTACAATCAGGATGTCGGCGATTTCGTCGTGGTCATCAATGCCGACCGCGTCGTGATGACCGGCAACAAGAAGGACGAACTGATTTACTGGCACAGCCAGCATCCGGATGGTCTCAAGAGCGTCTCGCGTGGTCGAATGCTCGAAGACAACTCCGATCGACTCGTCGAAAAAGTCGTCTGGGGCATGGTTCCCAAGACGAAGATGGGTCATGGCATCATCAAGCGACTGAAAGTGTACAAGGGCGCCGAGCATCCGCATGCCGCCCAGGAGCCGAAGGAGCTCAAGGTCACTCAATAAGGATTATTCATGGCGACAGAAACTTCGTACGGAACGGGACGACGCAAGTGCGCGATCGCGCGCGTTTGGGTCACCCCAGGTGAAGGCAAAATCACGATCAACGAGCGAGAATTCGCCGAGTATCTCGGCCGACCGGTTCTCGAGATCCTCGTGAAGAGCCCGCTCGTCCACATGGGCCTCGATGGCAAATTTGACATCCGCGCCAAGACCACCGGCGGCGGCATCACCGGTCAGGCCGGTGCGGTGCGACTCGGCATCGCCCGCGCGCTTCTCGAATACGACGAGAGCCTCCGCAAGGGCCTTCGATCGGGCGGCTTCTTGACGCGAGACGCTCGCGTGAAGGAACGAAAGAAATACGGCCGCAAGAAGGCACGACGCGGCTTCCAGTTCGTTAAGCGCTAAGGCCTGCGCCCAACCTATTCAAATCGGCGAATCGCAACCGCGGTTCGCCGATTTTTGTTTACTATGTGGCTATGCTCAACTACTTCTTTTCGAGCGGGTTTTCACCGGGGCCGGCGGTAGGCCTTACCGCCACTGACGCGCGACTGATCGCCGAAACCCAGACTCAGGCCCTCGAACAGCGGGTCGCTGCGCTTGAACTCGCTTGCGCGGCCCTCTGGACCATTCTCAAAGAGCAGAACGGGTGGACCGACGACATGCTCGTCAACGCAATCCGCGAAGTCGATGCGCGCGACGGCGTCGTGGACGGCAAGATCACCCATAGCCAATTGGCGTGTCCCAACTGCGGACGCAGACGCCTCACCCGATGCGCCACCCGCTGTTCGTGGTGTGGGGCGGAGCTTCCGAGTCCTGCGATCTAGTCGGCTCCCGCCAGGTCGAAATTCGAACTCAGGATGCTGTAATCGAAGACGGTTACGCTGCCGTCTTGATCCAGGTCAGCCTCGTAAGGCGCAAAGCCGTTGGCGCCGACATCGCTCCAATCTCCGCCCTCGGCCGTCTTGTCGAAGTAATCGGAGAGGACACTGTAGTCGAATACGGTGACGGCATTGTCCTGGTCGATATCGCCATTGGGTAGCGAGAGCAAGACGTTGGTGGCATCGGCAACGGTGGTGTTCACGCGGACCACTTGCCGAAGCCAATGGGTGACCTTAACGGCGAGGTCGTAGCTGCCCGGCACGGGCGGCGCGTCGATCGTGAAAACGCCCCCTTGCTCGATGTCCAATGGTCGTCGGACGACGACCGTGGTGGTGCCTGGTGTGCGGAACTCGGCCACCGCCTTGACCGGATAGCCGACGCTCTGGACTTCTTCCAAGTTGACTTTGCCCGAGACCATACGGCCCGCTCCCGCCACCACGTTATCGATATCGAACGTGGTGAAGACCGGCTCGCCGCCCAACTGGACCGTCTCGTTATGGCGGAACATCATCCGCGTAACTTGGCCCATGACGTCCGCATAGGTCCCCGCTCCATTGAACGAGACCATGTTGGGTTGGTCGATATGGAATACGTGGTGGGTCCACGTGTTGCTGCCGCCCCACAGGATCAGCGGCTCCTTGCTTCCCCATTTGTTGCTCACGGCATCCCAGAAAATCACGCGCATGTGCACGTCGTACAGTCCGGCGTTGCGCATGTCGGCCTCGATGGTCTTGACCTTGGCCGACGTGAAGTCACCCGTCCATTGGGTCATGTTGAACGTGGCGAGGTTGCTGCCCGGGCCGCCTTCGTTGGTCGTGGTCAGCCTCATGAAGAAGTCCGCGGCTCCACCGACTCCATTCGCTGTCAGGGTGGGGTTGTTCCCGCCGCCCCAACCCAGGAGTGTGCCCGTTTGAAAATCGTCCTTTTGACCGACCACCACGGCATGCGATCCTGCCGCCGCTCCCCAAACCAATAACCAACACCATCGCTTCATGGCTTTCAGTGTATCGGGTTCGAGCATCTATGGCAACAATTGAATCTATTTTCAGCGCCAGATTGGACAAAGTTGCGTTATAATTTTGATGTCGCACCCTCATGTGCGGCGTTGGAGAGGATATGAAAAGGATCGCAATTTTACTGGCGTTTGCGCCGTTTGCCTGTCATGCATCATTTGAGCTGCTTATGGTGCTCGATGGCACCACCAAGAGCGTGCATCGGTTTGATCCGGTGTCTGGAGCTTACTTCGGCGCCTTCGGAGCAGGATGGCTGAACAACCCTCAGTGCCTCGTCGCGGATAAGAACACCAATACGGTTTGGGTGTACGACGACGGCGGACTCAACCCTGATATCTGCTTCGGCTTTGACTACAACACGGGTGCCCGCAAGTTTTCGTTCCAGGTCGGTGGCCTTTTGAGCGCGCCAGTTCAGATGACGCAGCTGGCGAATGGGAATCTGATCTTCGCAGGTAACGGCTTCATGAACGGCTACACGACGGCGGGAATACTCGTCGGCAGTGGTTCGCCGATTTCCGGAATGGGAGGCGTGACGCAAGGGGCGGATGGTCAGATTTACGTACAGGACACCGTCAACAAGACGCTCGCGCGCATTTCGACTAACTTCTCCTTGTTGGGTGCCAGCAGCGCCACCGTCTTTACTAACGAAGGACAGGCGATCGCAGTCGCCAATGATATCTATGTCGCGACGCGTGGCTCAACCGTATTCCGCAACTCCACCACGTTCAGCGGTTGGGTTCAGATCAATGCATCCAATTTCTCCCAGACCCGTGGATTGTCGCGCGGCCATGAAGATGTGGTCTACATTTCGGGTCTCGATACGGCCGGAACCGCGGGTTTGGTCCAGGCCTGGGATACGCGGGCGAGCCGGTTCGGTCCGATCTTCGGCACCTCCGTACTGAAGAATCCGCTCGGGAGTGCCATCGTGATCGCTCCGGAGCCGTCGTCGATGGCGCTCCTCGGACTCGGCATGCTTCTCCTTGCTCGTCGCCGCCGATCCGGGTGAACGTCCTCCTCGCGTTACTGCTTGCCGCGCCCCAGTCCATGTTGACTTGGCGCGGCAACGATCTCTCTTTCATTCCCCAGTTGGAGAGCACCGGCCTCACCTATGCTGCTTTCCAAGGCCAGACTGACCCGGTGCGCATCCAAGCTGCGGCCGGACTGAACTTGGCCCGGATTCGGATCTGGGTCAATCCTTCCGGCGGTTGGTGCGATCTCGCTCACACCGTCGCGCTAGCGCAGCGGGCGAAAGCCGCCGGCATGGACGTCTTTCTCGATTTGCACTATTCGGATTCTTGGGCCGATCCGGGCCAGCAGACGATTCCTGCCGCCTGGTCCTCGCTCAGCTACAACAATCTGAAAAACCAGGTCTACCAATACACGCGGTCGGTGACGCAGGCGCTGGTGACGGCGGGCGTCACGCCGCGATTTGTCCAGATCGGAAATGAAGTGACGAGCGGCATGCTTTGGCCTCACGGTCGCATCACGGATTCGGCTTCCTTCACCAAATTCGTACCACTGTTCAACTCTGGAGTGGATGGGCTGAAGAGTGCTCTGCCGGTCGGAGCTAAAACCCAAGTCGTGCTCCACATCGACCGCGGCGGAGATCAGTCGGGCGCGCAATGGTACTTCGACCAAGCCAACGCGAACGGGGCCAAGTACGACGTGATCGGGCTTTCCTTCTATTCCTGGTGGCACGGAACCGTCGCCGCCTGCGAGGCGAACCTGCGCAACCTCGCGTCGCGCTACACCAAGCCGATCCTTCTTGCCGAGGTGGGGCACCCTTGGACCCTAGCGGCGCTCTCCGGGGGCAGTCACATTGTCGGACCGGGAACATGGGTCGACCCGAAGTATCCGGCGAACAAGGGCGGTCAGCAAACGTTTATCGTCGCCTTAAGCCAGATCTTGACGTCCCTGCCCAACAAGAAGGGACTCGGGATGGTTTATTGGGCAGGCGACTGGGTCCATACGAATCTCTGGGGCGATTCCTGGGAGAATGTCGCCCTGTTCGACCAGCAGCGCAAGGCTCTGCCCGCTCTCACCGCTTTTGCCAAGTTCCAAGTCCGGACAGTTCGCGACAGTCGTTAGGGTCGGGCTTGTGGTTGCTGACCCATGCCCATAAACATTCCGATTGGATTGTCTTTGAATGTGGCGACACGCTTGGCGATCTTTGCTTTGATTTCCGCCGGCATGTCTGCGTAAGGCACGGACGGGGCGTCCTTCGGAATCGAATCGTCGATGAGCGAGCCGTCGACACGAACGCCGGGAGCGATATGGATGAGCACCTTCATGCTGTGCCGCTTGCCGAATTTCAGGGCCTCGATCTTCGGCATCATCGAGCCGGCCGCTGCGAACATCGGTTCCTCCGAGAAGTATTGGAGCATCGCGAGCTCATCCGTCCCCAGGCCGCCCATCATTCGATTCAGCATGTTGCCCTTACCGGTGGCGATGGCCAGCGGCTCGTCCTCGGCGATGATTTCGAGCGACCCCGTGCCGGGCAGTCCGTTCGGAACGACCTCAGTCGGCTCATCGCGGTAATCCTTGCTCGGGCGGAGAAACATCTTGAGCGCCATGTCCATAAAGCCGCCTGACTCCTCGTTGGGTTTGGCGGGCTCGTCGGGGACGAGTCGCGCGTTGGCTCCGTACACCATCTGGCGCAGGATCGCCATTTGTTCAGTGTTGAGATTCTGGAACGCGATGCGACCACCCGCGCGAATCGAATCGCGCTGGCCCTGCCCCAGGGAGCCCCACAGCCGCAAGAGATTCCAGTCGACGGGGCCCCGCATGCCCTGGTTCACCAAGTTCGGGGCGAACAGCATCACGTAAGGCAAGAATGTCGTGTTCGACATCGGAGGCTCGTTGCGAAGCGCGTATGCTGCGTAGTCGTCGAGGCCCGGGATCTCCTTGCTCTTGCTCGCTTTGATTAGCGTCGCGAGCGCCATGCGATCGCCTCGAGTTCGGCTTGTCTGGCCCAGGCTCTTGGGTCGGACGGTCAGCCAGCCGCCCGCCTTGTCCTCGGTCAGGTCACACTTGGCTTCGATCGTCTTTGTATAGGCACCCACCGTGACCTTGCCGCCGTTGAGGAACAGGTCGGTCGCGGACGAAAGGTTCTCCGGGATATTGGCGACGACATCGAGCTTCCTCGACTTGGCGACGCCGATGATGCCGTCCGTTGGGAGAAACGCCAAGGGGTCGTGAATTTCCGGGTGCGCGATGACTTCTTCCAGTTCCTTGCTGGCCTTCCTGTCGAAGTTGGTGGACATCTCGGTCATCGTCATGAACTGCATCAGCTCCTTGGTGAGGGGCGACAGTTCAACCGCTTCGGATTTGTCTTCTTCCTTCTTGGTGCCGGGGTCCTGCGGCAACCACCAGGGGCTCTGGCTAGCATCCAATTCGAGCGTTTGAGTGGCGCGGATCAGGTTCTGGCCCTGGGGGCCATAGAGGCGAATTTCCAGCGAAATCGGCGCGAGATCGCTGCCCGCTCTCATGATCGAACCGAGGAACGTGCCGCCGCGTGTCGCGATGACGATCATCTTTGCGACGGGGTCGCCGATGCGCTTCGGTTCCATCTCGATGCCATTCTTGGTCAGCCACTCGCGCATCTTCGTGAACTGCTCCGCCATCGGGTTCGAGGCCATGGCTTCTTCCTCTTTGGCGCGGCGTTCTTCAGCGGCTTTGACGTAATCGTTGTGACCCGCGATCAGACCCTGGAGCATCGGTTCGACCGACCCGACGAGCGCCAGCTGCGCACGGTTCGGGACGAGCGTGTAGACCGCGCGGCCCTCCTCGGGAATTGCGGCTAGGGAAGCCGCATCGAGCATCGGAGCAAGAGCGCGGAATGCGGTATCGACGTGGGGTCCATTCGTGGTTGCGCCGGCCTCGAAAAGCCCACCTGCTCGAATGGGCATTCCGTTTGCCGTCTTTTCTTCAGGTTTGGCCATCTTCGCAAGCGCAGCCCGGATCGCGGCGACGCGCTGCTTGGATCGATCCCGCTCGTCGGCCTGCCAAACGGACGATTTCTTGCTCAGCTTCAGGCTGCCGTCCGGCTCCGTCGACCACTCGCCGCCCACGACCGCCGCGACCCGGTCCAAGATGTCCTGAGCATCCTTGTCCGTGGCGTGCACAAGCACAACTTCGCGGGCCAACGAGGGATGGACTTTCAGCGTTTTGCCGGTGGCCGTCGAAAGGGTTTCCATCGCGCGCGAGAGCGGAGTGCCTTCGAGGTCGATGGAGATCTTACCGGCGGTCTGGGCATAGGAGGCCGCACTGGCGAGCATGGCGAGAAAAACGAGCGAGCGGCGCATATAACCATAATAGCGGCTCGCGGGGCGAAGCGGTTTCAAAGCACAATAGGGCGACATGTCCATGGTGCTCGTCCTGGTCGGGGTTGTCGCCATCCTCATCGTGCTTTGGGATGCGCTGGAGACGATTATCCTGCCCCGCACGGTTGACCGCCGGCTCAACCTGACGACCCTCTACTTCTATGCGACGGATCGCATCTACAAGTGGATCGGGCGTAGTCTGCAATGCGACAAAGCCAAGCGTGAGCGGCTGCTGGGTGCCTACGGTCCGATCGCAATTCTGATGCTCGCCACCTGCTGGGCGGGCGGATTGATTCTCGCCTTTGCGATGATCCATTACGGTCTGTCGACCCCGATGACCAACATGGAGGGCAGCGGATTCGGCGCCTACTGGTATGTCAGCGCCACGACGTTTTTCACTCTGGGCTTCGGGGACATCACGCCCGTCATGGGGATGGGCCGATTTCTCTCGATGCTGGAAGCGGGTCTTGGCTTTGGCTTCCTGGCGCTGGTGATCGGCTACGTCCCGGTCCTCTACCAAAACTTCTCACGCCGCGAAGCCACCATCCTGTTGCTCGACGCCCGGGCGGGTTCGCCGCCGACGGCCGGGGCGATGCTCTCGCGCTATGGTGGCGATCACCTGGATTCGCTCCACGAACTGCTGGTGACACTGGAGGGATGGGCCGCAAGCCTGCTCGAATCCTATCTCTCCTATCCGGTGCTGGCTTACTACCGGTCGCAGCATTGGCAGATGTCGTGGCTCGCCGCCCTGACGGCCACCCTCGATGCGTGCACATTCCTGCTGGGATGTCTGCCGAAGGAGCCTGAATTCGCGCGCCATCGACGCCAAGCCGAGCTGACTTTTGCGATGTGTCGCCACCTCGTCGTCGATCTGTCCTACGAGATCGATTGCAACCCGCGTCCATTCGAAACGGACCGACTTCCCGATGCGACCTGGGTCGCGCTCAGGAACAAGCTCGCTGACTCGGGATTTCGCTGCGTCGCGGAGGACGCCAACCGGGCGAAAGTGGACCAAATTCGGCGCGAATATGAGCCGTACTTAAATGGACTCGCCTGGAACCTCTTCCTCGATATCCCAGATTGGTTGCCCCAAGACGGTTCGCTTGATAGTTGGCAGACGTCAGCCTGGAACGACGCGGCTCACTTCTGAGCCGATGCAACCGGCCGCTGCCGGTCGAGGAGGTCGCGCAGAAACGCACCGGTATGGCTTCGCGGCTCTCGGGCCACCGCTTCGGGCGTGCCGTAGGCGACCACTTCGCCACCCCCGGTTCCGCCTTCAGGTCCCAAGTCGATGATCCAGTCGGCCGTCTTAATCACGTCCAGGTTGTGCTCGATGATGATCATCGTGTTGCCCTGATCGACCAGTTTCTGGAGCACCGAGATCAGCCGCCGGACGTCCTCAAAGTGCAGCCCGGTCGTGGGCTCATCCAAGATATAGACCGTATTGCCGGTCGCGCGTTTGCTCAGCTCGGCGGCCAGCTTGATGCGCTGAGCTTCGCCGCCCGATAGCGTCGTGGCGGGCTGCCCCATCCGGATGTAGCCCAGACCAACTTCCAAGAGCGTCTCCAGCTTACGGAAGATCTTGGGGATCGGGCGGAAGAAATCGCAGGCTTCCTCGATCGTCATGCCGAGGACCTCACTGATGTTCTTGCCCTTGTACTGGACCTCCAAGGTCTCGCGGTTGTACCGCTTGCCCTTGCACACCTCGCACGGGACGTAAACGTCGGGCAGGAAGTGCATCTCGATCTTGATGATGCCGTCGCCTCGGCACGCTTCGCATCGACCTCCCTTGACGTTGAAACTGAATCGACCTTGCTTGTAGCCCCGCATCTTGGCATCGGGGGTCATGGCGTAAAGATCCCGAATCATGTCGAACGTGCCGGTATAAGTGGCGGGGTTGGAGCGGGGCGTTCGCCCGATGGGCGACTGGTCGATATCGATGACTTTGTCGATGTCTTTGAAGCCGTCGAGGGAATCGTGCGGCTCCCAAACGCTCCGCGTGCCGTACACCTCGTACATCAAGCGAGGGAATAGCGTGTCTTGGATGAGCGTGGATTTGCCGCTGCCACTCACACCCGTAATGCACGTAAACAGGCCGTGGGGTATTGCCACGTCTACGTTTTGGAGGTTGTTGCCACGGGCTCCCTTCAGCACGAGCCAATCCTTCAGCATGTAGACGTAATCATACACTTTTTGCACGGCCGCATTAAAGTAAACAATTGCGTTTTAGACTTGCTTCGATGGTCTAGTTCTTGTACAGTAGCATCACATGCGAAGAACTTGGGGGAGATGGGCCGCGCTCGGTTTGGCCTGCAGTATCGCTGGGCGTGCTCTGGCCCAAGCCGTTAAGATCATGCCGATCGGGGACGGGATCACAGTTGGCTTTCACGCCCCGGGCGGGTACCGCACCAAGCTTTGGCAGAACTTGGTGTTGGCGGGAATGACCCCTGATTTCGTTGGGACTTCTCAAGAAAACCCCGATCCGAATCTGCCCGATTCGGACCACAACGGAATCAACGGGGTGCTCATCGGACCTGATGGATATCCGGGGCACGGCAGGCTCACCAGCGACGCCCACTACTGGATGTTTCTGGCCGGGCAGGACCTGCGCTACATGCTTCTGTTGGCGGGCACCGATGATGTCGAGTTGCCTGTGGCCTTATCGGGGGCACCCGGTCGTTTGCGTGACTTGCTCGAGACCTACTATTTCGAGAACCCGAACGTCACGATCATCCTTGGCACGCTTTGCCGCAACTTTCACGAAGGGCTCGATCCAGATGTCATCGCGTTCAACAACGAAATCACGCGGCCGGGCGGGATCCTCCAACAGGAGGCCGCTTTGGGGCGCAAGATCATCGGGGTCGATTTCTACAACGGCATCGATGTTGCGAACTACGAAGACGCTCTTCACCCCAATCAAGCTGGATTTAACCAAATGGCCGATATCTGGACCACGGCCCTCCTGGGAAAACGGACGCTTCAGGGTCAGCTGGAACTCGGCGTTTTCCAAGGTGACCCTACCCAGTTCACCTTTTGGTTGACGGTGACGAACCCGGGAGAGTCCACGCCACTACTCTCGGCCCCATTCTCACCAAATGGTGAACGCAAGTTCAGTATTCCGACCACGTTGCTCGGTGGCTTTGATGTATATGTTCAGGGCGGCCACTGGCTGCGACGAAAGCTGCCCGCCGTACCCATCGGGAACGACGGCGCTAAAAACCTGGCGTTCGCGCTGACGAATGGCGATGTGGATGGAGACAACTCGGTGTCGGTCTTCGACTACGGCATCCTCAGCGACAGCTTTGGCCTGACCTCCGAGAGCCCTTTGTGGCAGATCCCCAACGGGGATGGGTTCTCGCCGGAACACGCCGACCTCGACGGTGATGAGGCCGTCTCGATCTTCGATTACGGGATCCTCAGCGACGCCTTCGACCAGTCGGGGGACTGACCTTGGCTATACTCTGCTCCTGAGTCGGCTAAGTGGTGGCTCCCTTCGGGGAGAGGAAAGTCCGGACTTCATAGGGCACGGCGCCTGACGCAAGTCAGGGCGGGGCGACCCGACGGAAAGTGCAACAGAAACAAACCGCCTCGGCTTGCCGGGGCAAGGGTGAAATCGTGAGGTAAGAGCTCACGCCGGTACGTCGCAAGGCGGCCGGGGGCAAACCCCGCCGGAAGCAAGACCAAATAGGGAGGGGCTGACGTGGCCCGCCGACCCTCCGGGTTGGTCGCGAAGATAAATCACCACTCACGACAGAATCCGGCTTACCGGCCGACTCAGAACCCGCTATGCGGCGACATGCCAGTCGTCTTTGAATCCGGTCGGACCCTTCGATTCGAAGAACACGACGCGACGCGCCTCATTCATCGACGTTTGGCCAGAAATGACCCGCTCGAGCACGTCGTGCTGCATGGTGCGGAAGCCATTGCTCTCCGCGATCTGGCGGACGGCGTCGATGGGCGCCTGCTTCGAAATCTGCTCCGAGACGCGCGAGGTCACCGGCATCAGTTCCTGAATCGCAATTCGGCCACGGTAGCCCGTGTCGTAGCACTTGGCGCAGCCGAGCGACCGGTAGATGGTCCGCGAGACGTCCGCCCCCAAGTAGTGGATCAGCAGAGATAAGTCCTCGCCTTCGGCCTGTTCGGCCACTTGGCAGTCCGGGCAGAGCCGCCGCACGAGCCGCTGGGCCGTGACGCCGATGAGCGAGGTGCTGAGCAAGTAGGGGTCGATCCCCATATCCAACAGCCTCGGGATCGCGCTGGGCGCGTCGTTGCAGTGGAGGGTGCTCAAGACCAGGTGTCCCGTCAGCGAGGCACGAATGGCCGTCTGAGCGGTCTCCTCGTCGCGAATCTCGCCGACCAGGATGATGTCGGGGTCTTGGCGCAAGATTGCGCGAAGCTGGGCGGCGAACGTCAGGCCGATCTTGTCGTTGATCTGAGACTGATTGATGCCCGGGAGCTCGTACTCCACCGGATCCTCGCAAGTCATGATGTTGGTCGCGACGTTGCGCAGCTCGTTGAGCGCCGCGTAAAGCGTGGTCGTCTTGCCGCTGCCGGTAGGACCGGTGACGAGCAGGAGCCCGTACGGCTTGCGGACCAAACCACGGAACAGACTCATGCTGTGGGTCGAGAAGCCCAGTTCGTCGAGCTTCTTGAGCGCGACTGCCTTGTCAAGCACCCTTAGGACGATTCGCTGGCCGTGAACGTTAGGCAGCACGCTGACTCGCAGGTCGACGTTGCGACCCTCGAGCTGAACCTGGATTCGACCGTCTTGCGGCAGGCGATACTCGACGATGTCCATCTCGCCCATGATCTTGATGCGGGTGACCAGCATCGGATGGAGCGCGGAGGGAATCTCGCGGACCTTGACGAGTTGGCCATCGAGACGGAACCGCAAGTCCACGCCGTTGGCGCGAGGTTCGACATGGATGTCGCTGGCGCGGAGCCGAATGGCGTCCGTGAGAATCTGGTTGACAAGCCCGACGACGGGCCGCGTGTCTTCTTCGGTGAGGGCCTGGCCGGAGCGGATGTCGGGCAGGTGGTTGAAGTCGATCTCCGCCATCGCCTGATCGACCAACGTGTCCATGTTCACGCCGTCATGGCGTTCCCCGAACAGGTAGTCGATCATCTTGATCAGCCGGTCTTCGCTGGCAAGAACGGGCTCGACGCGGAGTCCGGAAGCTTGCCGGATGACCTCGATCGCCTCCAAATCGGAGGGATTGCGCATCGCAATCGTGAGGAGGTCGCCGGTCAGCCGAACGGGCAAGACGCCGTATTGGAGGCACACCGCTCCTGGTAATTTGGACAGGGCCTCCGGAGTCGGACGGTCCTTTTCCAAATGCCAAGCGGCCACGTTTTCCTGGGCCGCCATCAGCTGAAGGAGCAAATCCTCACCCACGAAGCCGTTTTCAACGAGGATCGAGGTCAGGGGATTGGTCCCGTCGTCCTGGAGACGCAGAGCCCAATCGAGCTGGTCCTTGGAGATGATCTTATGGGCGACGAGGATGTCGCCGAGTTTCAGACGGCTTTGTGACATGGCACTGTCTCGCGAGGCGTTCCCCTCAATTGTCGGTACCTCGGGGCTTCATACTAAGGGTCGAATGTTCAAGCGCTTGATGCAGTCGTTCGACCGCCTGATGGGTCGGGGTGTGATCGATGAGCAGCTTTACGAGGAGCTCGAAGAGGCGCTTTTGCAGGCCGATACCCACGTGGAGCAGCTTTACGAGTATCTCGAAGAGGCGCATTTGCAGGCCGATACCCACGAGGAGACAGCCGTATCGATCCTGGACGAGCTCCGGCGTGCGGTCCGCGATGAAAAGATCACCGATCCGCAGGGAATGAAGGAGCGCCTGAAGCAAGCGATCGCCCACCGCATGGAGCAGGATGCCGATCCCGCCCTGCGCTGGTCGTTTATGTCCAAGCCGACCGTGTACCTGTTCGTCGGCGTCAACGGCGTGGGCAAAACGACCACGATCGCCAAGCTGGCCCAGCGCCTGCGGCGAGAGGGGAAGTCGGTCATGTTGGCGGCGGGGGATACCTTCCGGGCCGCCGCGATCGAGCAGCTGGAGGTGTGGGCGGAGCGCACGGGGTCCGAGATTGTCCGCAACCAAGCCGGATCCGACTCCGCCGCCGTCATCTTCGACGCCATCCAGGCAGCCCGGGCTCGCGGGGTCGACGTCGTACTGGCCGATACCGCCGGGCGGCAGCACAGTAAGGAGTCGCTGATGACGGAGCTCAGCAAGGTCACCAAGGTCATCGAAAAAGGGCTGGGACGTCCCGCGGACGAGGTTTTGCTCGTGCTCGACGCGAACACGGGCCAGAACGCCATCCGCCAGGCCGAGGAGTTCATCCGAGCGGCGAATGTGTCGGGGCTGGTTCTCACCAAACTCGATGGGACGGCTCGCGGCGGAGCGCTGCTCGGCGTATTCGATCGGTTCAAAGTGCCTATCAAGCTGATCGGGGTCGGAGAGAAGGCCGAAGACCTCCGAGATTTCCGTGGCGAGGAATTTGCGACTCAAATGTTTGAATAGGCCCAATTACCGGCGCGGAACTCTTGGGGTGGAGTGATTGTAATAGGTGGTAGCACCCATGAAAAAAGCGCTGATCGTATTTGCCGCCTGCTTAGCGGGCACTTTGGCCGCGCTGCGGATCAACGACGTTTGGCATCGTCCGACGTCAGAGTCTTCGAGCGCCGTGAATTGGCTGACGCCCGAGCGGGCCGCTCTCCGCAACGTTTCGACCGAGACGGTGGGCTCTGCCCCCGACTTCCGAGCCGCCAGCAAGAAGATTCTCCAGTCGGTGGTCAGCATCGACGCGACCGGCCGGGCCCGAACGTTCTTTGGTGACGTGCAACGGGGCGGCCAAGGCTCCGGCGTGATCATCTCGAACGATGGCTACATCGTCACCAACAACCACGTGGTGACGCTGGGGACGGACCGGGTCGCCGACGAAGTGAAGGTCCACCTGCCGGATGGCCGCGCGCTGCGCGCTGAGGTGATCGGCAACGACCCTCGCGCCGACCTCGCGGTGGTCAAAGTGGCCGCATCGAATCTGAATCCGGCCGTCGTCGGAGACAGCAAGAGCCTCGAAATCGGCGAGTGGGTCATCGCGGCGGGCAATCCGCTCGGGTTTGAGAACACCGTTAGCGTCGGCGTCGTGAGCAGCCTCGGCCGGACTTTGCCGACTCAGGGATCCGTTCTCGTGAACGCGATCCAGACCGATGCCGCCATCAATCCTGGCAACTCGGGTGGCGCGTTGGTCAACGCACAGGGCGAACTCGTCGGTATCAACACGGCTATCGCCAGTCAGACCGGTAACTCGATCGGTATCGGCTTCGCGATCCCCGTCGACCATATGAAGCGGATCGTCGACGACCTCATCAAGTACAAGCGAGCGCGCTACGGCACCCTGGGCATTTCTTACTTCGACGATCGGATTGTGCTCTCCGACCCCGAGATCCAGTCCGAACTCGAGCAGCAAGTGGGCAGCAAGCCGCCCAAGGAAGGCGTGATCGTTCAGACGGCCCAGCAGGGTATGCCTGCGGACCGGGCCGGAATCAGCCGACTTTCGGTTATCATGGAAATCGACGGTTCTCCGACGAAGAACCGAATCGACCTCACCAAAGCCTTGACGGACAAGCTCCCGGGCGACAAAGTGACCGTGAAATATTGGAAGGCGGGCAAGGTGAACACGGTCGATATCACCCTAGGCGATTCCGCAATTTAACGAGTTCTTGACCTTTTTTATAGCCCCAAATCGACCGGACAGCCGTCGTATTATTTGATGGCGCCGGTCGATACCGCTGACTTCATGTCCATTTTTTCCGACGGACTTCCCCAATTTCTCGAAATACTGCCGCCCGTTGTTCGCGAGCGATTGCAGGTTTCCCCTGACCTGGACGGACTCATCGAAGTCGTCCTCGACTACGGTCGGCTGGCTGAGGTGCGTTACCGCGACCGAGTCGAACGATTGCCCAACGTGATCGTGTCCGAACTGGACATCGAATACGTGGTCAAGTCGATTTCCGACTTCGGTCAGGACAACCGCGCCGGCATCGAGCGCACGCTCCACCGGATCAGCTGCATCCGCAACCGGCAAGGCCGCATCGTGGGCCTCACGTGCCGCGTGGGTCGGGCGTTGGAAGGCACGATCGACATTATCGACGACATCGTTCGTTCGGGCAAGTCGATCCTGCTCCTGGGTAAACCAGGCGTCGGTAAGACCACCAAGCTTCGCGAAGTCGCCCGCGTTCTCGCCGACGAGGTCAACAGGCGCGTCGTGATCGTCGATACTTCGAACGAAATCGCGGGTGACGGCGACGTTCCTCACCCGGGCATCGGCTCGGCTCGCCGCATGCAGGTTGCTCGTGTCGATCAGCAGCACCAGGTCATGATCGAGGCGGTCGAGAACCATATGCCTGAGGTCATCGTCATCGACGAGATCGGAACGGAGCAGGAGGCCGCCGCGGCCCGGACGATCGCCGAGCGCGGCGTCCAACTCGTGGCCACCGCTCACGGCCAGACCCTGGAAAATCTGATGCTCAATCCGACGCTGTGCGATCTGATTGGCGGCATCCAAGCCGTGACCTTGAGCGATGACGAGGCTCGACGGCGCGGAACGCAGAAGACCGTTTTGGAGCGCAAATCGCCCCCGACGTTCGATGTCGTGATCGAGCTGCTTGAATACGATCGACTCGCCGTGCATCCCAACGTGATGAAAACGGTCGATGCGATCCTGCGCGGCATTCCGCCCAAACCCGAGGTTCGCGTCCGCGTGGAGTCGGGGCAGTACGAGGTGGTCGAGCGTGGAGAAGTCGCGTCGCCCGAGGAGGAGTCCTTTGGCGAGCGGTACCCGTCGCTGGCCCACAAGCCGACGAATGGTGCCCGCGAGGATCGACACCGATTCCACGAACGTGATCGCGCCGCCCAGCCCGCACCGGCCAAAGTGGCAAGCCCGCTCAGCACGATCAAGGTGTTTCCGTACGGCATCGCCCGCACCCGCCTTGAGCGCGCCATCCGCGAGAAGAAGGTGAATGCCATCATCACGACCGACATTGGTCAGGCGGATGTGGTCATTGCGATTCGAACGACGTATCAGAACAAGCCGGGCAAGCTGCGCGACCTCGGTCGCACCGTCCCCACGGTGGTCATCAAGTCGAACACGTTCAACCAGATCGCGACTGCCTTGGACGAAGCGATGGTGAAGATGGGTCAGCCGCGCGAGGATGATCCGGATCTCATGCAGGAAGTTCACACGGCGATCGATCAGGTGCTCGCGACCGGCAAGGCTTACGAGCTAAGCCCGGCCGATGCAAGAACGCGCAAGATGCAGATCCAGGTCGTGGAAGCGAAGCGACTGGCTGCGGAGAGTGTTGGACAAGACCCTGACCGTCGGGTCCGGGTCTTGCCTACGCGAATCGCCTAAGGACGATTCTCAGCGCGTCATCGCTCTAAAACCGAATCCGATCACAAAGCCGAGGATCATCATAACGATGCAGAAGGTTTGAGCTGCCTGGGCTTGAGGGTGACCCTTGGTTTTGGCCCGTCCGGCCGCCTGAATGTCCAATATGCCAAAGATGATCGGGCAGCATATCAGCGCCAGAGCGCCGAAGATCCACGCCTTCGTGATGTCGGATTGGCCGCCGTCCCCGATGAGATACCCGTGCTGAGGACCGGGTGCCTGACTGAAGGCACCGCCATATGGACCCGGGCCGGGAGGCGGAACGGAGCCGCCCATCGGACGGAACGCAATTCCGGGAATCGCCGTCGCGGGCATGCGAACGCCCGTGCCTTCTTCCTCGACGATCATGGCCTCGGTCAGCCGACCTTCGCCGATCCACGCGTTGAGTGTCAGCACGTCGGCAGGGCCGTACTTCTGACCATCGGAAGCTAATACGAAATAGCGCGCCATCAGATATCTAAAACGCGGCGAAACGACGTTTGGCCGCAACAAAATGGGCCTGGCGGTTGAGGCCAGGCCCGTTCTTAACAAAGAATTATTCGCCCCAGTCGCGGGACCAATACTTGTTGTTGGTGAGCGCTCCCCGCCAGTTGGTCGTCTTGATCAGCTGCGGATAGAGCGTGTTGGTCGGAACCGCCTTCACGTGGCTGTCGACATAGGAGACCACGGTTTTCGTACCCGTGAGCAGCTTGAAGTCGGCCATCGTGAGAATGTCGCGGGTGACCGGCGAGTTCGCCACGGTTTCCTTTTCAGGCGTGTCGAGCGAGCCGTTTGCAAAGTACAGCTTGCCGTCACCCGGATCGATCGGACCCCAGATGGCGATGAAAACAGGCGAGTTACCCGTGTTGCGGATGATGTACTGGGGCGGGCGGCAAAGAATGTTGCCGTTCGCGATCGCCAGCGTTTGCGATGGGTTTCGAATCGAGGAGCTGGACGCAGCCTGGTTGTAGCTCGGATCGGCGAACTCGGCATAGTCCGTGCCGCGCGTTCCGCAGCTGGCCGGAGCCAGTGGGCTGCTACAGCCCGAGAATCCACCCAGCGTGTAGTAGTTGTACGCGTACAGATACTTGCTGGCGGGGAAGGAGTCCTTGCTGAGCGGGCTGGCCCAAATGTCCTTCATTTCGCCCGAAGTCGCCTTGAGGCCGCTCTTGATGTACGGGTTCAGCATCTGCGGATACATGTACTTCAGGCCGAACGCGCTGCCATCGTCCCAGTTCTTATCCGTGCCCTCGACGGTGCACGTCTTGTAGAAGCAGTCCTTGCCGTTCGACCACGAGACCCAGGTGTCATCTGAATCGTTCAGATACAACTGGTTGCCCATGTTGATGTTCTTCAGGTTGCTGATGTCCGCCGTCTGCTTCGCGGCCATCTTCGCACGGGCGAAAACAGGGAACAGGATGGCGGCCAAGATGGCGATAATCGCGATCACGACGAGCAGCTCGATTAATGTAAAGCCACGAAATTTACGATGCATAACTCCCTCGGGGTACGGCCTTCATTGCCCGCCCACATTTTAAGCTTATCCTAACTTTTAGAGAATCTATATGATTTTCTTAACAGTTGGACGGTCGATCCCGGTAATTAGTCGTCGAAAGGATCGATTTCGATCGGTGGTTCGGCGTATCCGACCGGCCGAGAACCGAACAGCGAATCGACTTCGAGCGGGTTGACGAGGACTTCGCGGGGCCGGGGACCGTCTCGGGGACCCACGATGCCGCGCTCCTCCATCATGTCGAGGAGCCGTGACGCGCGCTGGAACCCGATCGAAAACTTGCGCTGGATCATGCTCGTGGAGGCCTGCTTGCGGTCGACCACGAACCGAACGACTTCCTCCCACAGGGGGTCGCTTTCTTGCTCGGCCATTTCCGCCTCGCGATCGGCAACCGCCATCTGGATCGGGTTCAGGACGTAGTGCGGCTTCTCTTGCGCCTTCCAGTGCTTGCAGACCACCTCGATCTCCTTCTCGCTGACGTAGCAGCCCTGGATTCGGGTGGGCTTGCTCGCGTCGATCGGCAAGAACAGCATGTCGCCCCGGCCCAACAGTTTTTCCGCACCTGCGCCATCGAGGATGGTGCGGGAGTCGATATGACTGGATACGGAGAAGGCCAGTCGTGACGGAATATTCGCCTTGATCGTGCCCGTGATGACGTCGACGGAAGGGCGCTGCGTAGCGATGACGAGGTGGATACCCACCGCGCGGGCCAACTGCGCGAGTCGCACGATGCTCGTTTCGACTTCAGCTTGGGCTTGGATCATGAGGTCGGCAAGCTCGTCGATGATCACGACGATATAGGGCAGCTTGTCCGCAAACGAGGCGCTTTCGTTCCAGCCGTCGATGTTGCGCACGCCCTTCTCGCTGAGCAGGTCGTATCGCTGATCCATTTCCCGCCAAACCGCGCGGAGCACGCCGGGTGCCTCTTTGACATCCTTCACCACCGGGCACATTAAGTGCGGCACCCCGTCAAACAGCGAGAGCTCGACGCGTTTTGGGTCGATCATCACGAGCTTGCAGTCCTTCGGCGTGTTGCGCATGAGGAGCGAGGTAATGATCGTGGCGAGGCCGATCGACTTGCCCGAGTTCGTGGCGCCGCCGATGAGCAAGTGGGGCATTTTCGTAAGGTCGGCGTACCGGTTGGTGCCGCTCACGTCCTGGCCCAGCGCGACGAACAGCCGCGACGGATGATCGACGAACTCCTTGGTGTCGCACAGGTCGCGCAGCAGAACCATGTACGGCTTTTCGTTGGGAACTTCCACGCCGATCGCGCTCTTGCCCGGGATAGGTGCCTCCACGCGAACGTGGGAGGCGGCCAGATTCATGGCGATGTTGTCGGCGAGGGCCGTAATGCGTGAGACCTTGATGCCAGGGCCGAGCTGGATTTCGTAGCGGGTGATGGTCGGTCCCGTCGCGACTTCGACGACGTTCGCGTCGATATTGAACTCCTCGAGGGTGCTCTCGAGGGTCTCGATGTTCGCCTGCATCTCTTGGACGGTTCGCTTGGGCCGGGCCACGGGTTCGCGAAGGAGAGAAAGAGGTGGCAGGTTGTAACCTTCTTTCGGAACGGGCTGGTCCGCGTTGAACAGGTTGGGCGTCTGCGTATCGCGAATCGTCGGCACCGTCTTCGTTTTGGGCACCTCGCGTACGGTTTTCAGTTCCGGCTCGGCCTCGAGCTTGCGCGTCGGCTGTGGCAACCGAACCACGGCTTCCTTGGGCAACGGCGCTTGCTTGGTTCGGGGAGCCGCTTCGCGTGCGGCCGGCCGGAGCTTCGCGCCTTCCAGCGAGCGGAACCAGTAGCGGATGGGCGAATCGAGACTCAGGATCAGCCCGACCATCCCTAGAGCCCCAAGACCGACCCACTTGGCCGCGCCGAGCAAGGTGGAGAAGAGCCAGCCGACGGCGGCCCCTAGATAGCCGCCGCTGGACATCGCCACGTCGATATCGAAGAAATCTCCGCCGCGCGACCGGGCAAAGCCACCGACGATCGCGAGGAAAAGCAGTCCGGCACCCCACGACATGCGACCGATTTCGAGTTCTCGGCGTCCGCGCAGGAGGCCGACGCCGAATCCGGCCAGACCAAAGGGGACGATCCAGGCGCACAGGCCAAACATGGTGGCAAAGACACTGTGTAAGGCGCGGCCCACCATACCCGCGTCGCCAAAGGCGAGCGAAATCACCATCACAACGGAAGCGGCGAGCAGAACCACTCCCAAGACATCCGTGCCGTGGTGTTCTGAACGCACTTCGACAGCCCGCGCACCGCGCCGGGCCGGTTTAGCCGAGGTTTGCATGCAATCTCCTGGAGACTGGTGTCGCCATCCGTGGCGAACCTGTTCTCTTGAGTATAGCAAACGAATGTCTGGCCGAATTCGGAATAATCAAAGCATGGTTCCCAACTCGCCGGAAACGTGGCGCGATTTTTTCACGGCCCAAGCGGCGACCTATCTCGACAATGAATTTACGAAGAACACGCGCGTCGAGGTGCAGTTCATCCAAGAGTTGTTTGGGCTGCCGCCCAAGTCGCGGATTCTCGACATCGGCTGCGGGGTCGGACGGCACGCAATCCAGCTCGCGCGGGCCGGCTATTCGGTCACGGGCGTGGATCTGACGCCCGCGATGATCCTCGAAGGATCGCGCATGGCCAAGCAAGCCGGCGTGAAGGTCGACTTCATCGTGGCGGACGCCACCCAATACGTGGCGGCTGAGCCGTTTGATGCTGCCATCTGCCTTTGCGAAGGGGGCATCGGACTGATCGGTCATGACGAAGATCCCATTCAGCACGATCTATCGATCCTCCGCAACGTCGCGGCCAGCCTTCGCCCAGGCGCCCCTTTTCTGCTCACCGCGCTCAACGGGTACGCGGCGATCCGAAAGATGACGGATGAGGCGGTGCAATCCGGCGCGTTCGAACCGGCAACGATGACGCTACGGTATGCCGACACCTGGGCGACTGCGGCTGGGGAGGTCGAGATGTACATCAAGGAGCGCCAGTTCATCCCGCCCGAGATGATTGCGATGCTTCATCACAGCGGATTTATGGTGCGCAACGTGTGGGGCGGCACCGCCGGCGATTGGGGACGACGACCGCTGAAGCTGGATGAGATCGAGGCGATGTACGACTGCGTCCGCAGTGCTTAGGCTTTCTCGAGATCTTTGCCTTGCGCGAGCACCATGTAGTGCGCGTCGAAGTTAAGCTCTTCCGGCGTCAGCTTGGATTTGGCTTCCTCGCTCGCGTTCTCCACGAACTTTGCCCGGAGTCGTCGAACGGCTTCGGTGTGAACGGCGCGCGCGGTGTGGGAAAGCGAGTCGATATCGACCTGGACCGCGATTTCGTCGTCGACGTAGATGTTGGCGGCCATGCCCGTCAGGCCCGCCATATGATCGAAGTACTGATTCGTCTTTCGATCTTCCGGAGTGACCTCGCGCGTCACGATTTTGACCTTATCGAGTTCCTTAACTTTCGCCATTCGAACCTGGAGTGTACCTGGAGAGGTCGTTGACCAAAGGACGAATCTTATCGTTCCTACGATGCGCGTCGTGCCAAACTGCACGGCATGGATTTAGGTGTCCGCGGGAAAGTCGCGATGATCGCGGCGAGCAGCAAAGGAATCGGCAAGGCGTGCGCGGCCGCTTTGGCCGCAGAGGGATGTCGCGTTTCGATCTGCGGCCGCGATGAGAAAACGGTCAAGACGGCGATCGCGACCATTGACGGAGATGTTCATGGCTATGCGGTCGACGTTTCCAAGCCCGACGATCTCCAGCGCTGGTTTGAACGAACCAACCAGGAAATGGGGCATCCCCAGATTCTGGTGACGAACACCGGTGGCCCTCCCGCCGGGCTTTACACCCAGATGACCGACGATCAATGGCGGGAAGGAATCGACTCCACGCTCATGAACGTGGTCCGACTGGTGCGACTCGTTTCGCCCTCGATGATCGAGCGAGGGTGGGGGCGGATCGTCCACATCACGAGCTTGGTCGCCAAGGAGCCGAATCCGTTGCTGCCGATCTCGAGCACGATTCGCTCGGGGTTGATGGCCCTCACTCGGCTTCAGGGCACGGAACTGGCGTCCCACGGGATCACGGTCAACGCCGTATTGCCCGGCCATACGCGCACCGATCGCCAGATCCATCTGGCCGAAGTCCGGGCGCAACGCGAGTCGATCACGGTCGAGCAAGCCCTGCAGCGTCAAGCCGAGGCCGTTCCCGTCAAGCGGCTGGCTGAGCCCGAAGAGATCGCGGCCGCTGTGGCCTTTCTCGCGTCTCAGAAGGCGAGCTACATCACGGGCGTAAATCTGCTCGTGGATGGGGGCGTGACCCGCGGAATGGGCTAGTCCTTGTTCCGGAGGGCATCGAGCTGTTCCTCGATGTTGTGGGCGATATCCGAATTGGGCGGAGCGAAGCGCCGGGCCTCGAACAGCTTCATGCGAGCGCCCATCAGATCGTTCTCATTCAGCAGAACGAGCGCCTCGGTGTACTTGGATTCGGCCGTCTTCGTCGAGTAGGCGGCACTATCGGTCTCAGGCGTATTGGCCGTTCGATCGCGCTCGGCGTCTTTTTGAACGGTTTGGAGCGAGACGCCAGCGTTCGTGGCGGCGGTCTTCGCATTGTTTTCGTACTTCCCGCGGACGGTCAGGTCTTCCTCGTTCTGGGCGGCCAACGTCCAGTTTCGCGCTGATTCCTGCCAAAACGCATTCGCCTCGTTCCGATCGCGCGACGACTGAGCCGACCGACTGTAAAGTGCGGCGAGATCGGAATAGAGCGCGGGGTTATCCGGATCGTTCGCGAGGCCGCTTCGATAGCTCGCTTCGGCGTCGGCCGCCCGCCCCGCGTTCATCAGCATGTTGCCCTGCTGCTCATAAAGCGCGGCGAGAAAGTGGCGAATCTGGCCGCGTGCCGACTCGCTCTTGACTTCGCCGAGCGCTATGGTGGCCTCGCGAATCCGGGCGGGATAGTCCATCGCCCCGGTCTGATGCTGGAGTCGCTGGACGACAACCGTGTCGCGACTTTCCACGCGATACCGCTCGAGCGCCGTGCTGACCGACTTGATTCCCGCGATCAGCAAAGCGAATAGCGCGCCGATGATCAGGATGCTCGCCACAAACTTGCCGAGGAACTGCCGCGTCTCCGGCTTCATCAGCGGCTGCCGCGGGGGTGGCGGATAGTAGGTGGGGGCTTGGGGATAGGGCGGCTGCATCGGCACCGCGTAAGGATTGTAAGAAAGCGGGACCTGGGTCGGCATCATAGGCCCGCCGGGCATGTAAGGCGTCTGAATTGGTGCCGCCAGCGGCGGCGGAGCCGGCATCATGGGGAGAACAGGCGGGTAATTCGGCCCCATCATGGTGGGCGGGCTGGGGCTCGGATCGAACGCCACCACCGGCTGCTGCAAAGCGGTGCGGACCGATTCAAGCTGAGCGCTCAGCTCGTTGGCGGATCCCTGGCGTAGGACCGGGGTTTTCTGGAGCGCCTGATGGACCACCTGCCACAGCGGATAGCTCATAGCCGTGGGCTGCTCGGGCTCCGTGTTCATGATCGAGTACGTCAGGCTGACCACGCTGTCGCCTTGGAACGGTTTTTGGCCGGCGACCATCTCGTACAGGAGGATGCCAACGCTGAACAGGTCGCTCCGGGCGTCGATCTCTTTGCCGATCACCTGCTCCGGCGACATGTAGCTGGGCGTGCCAAAGACCTGGCCGTCGACCGTGATATTGGGTTCAAAGGTGAGTCGGGCGATGCCGAAGTCGGTCAGCTTGACCCGGCCGTCCTCGAGAAGCTGGACATTCTCGGGCTTTACGTCGCGGTGAATCACCCCGTGATCGTGCGCGTAGGCGAGGGCGCTGAGGACGTCGAGCGCGATTTCGATCGCGCGATCCTGGGGAAGGAAACCGCGGGTGTCGATTTCGTTCCGCAGCGTCCGACCGTCCAAGAACTCCATCGCCATGAAGTGGCGACCGCCCTCTTCGCCGACCTCATAGATCGTCACGATGTTTGGATGAGCCAAGGAACCCGCCGCTTTGACCTCACGCTGGAAGCGCCGGACGCGGTCGTCGCGCTGGGGGCCAGTGACGCCGGTGGGTATCGCGAGCTCTTTGATCGCGACCCGGCGGTTCATCAACGGGTCATAGCCCTCGTAAACGATGTCGTTTGAGCGGGCGATTTCGCGGATGACCTGATACTTTCCCAGAGTGCTAGGAGGGCTGGGATTCATCGGCTGACTGGACCAATACCATTATAGGTGACGGCTTTTTGTGCCCGGAGGTTTGAATCCGAACAACCGATTCAAAAAAAACTTAAAGCAGTCACATCCCGGTGCCGGGAGCGCCCTCGCGAATATACGTGGGAGGTTCCTTGACGCCCATTTTGTCCAGACGGTCGCGTAACTGGCGTACTTGGCTAAGGAGCCCTTTCTGCATATGCGGAGCCTGAGCCTTGCTCTTGAACGCCCGGCGGAACACGTCCCAGAACCAGTCCATCCGGTGGCTCAGGTCGAAAACCATGACGCCCTGCGTGGAGCCCGCCGCGGCCTGGAGGGCCCGTTCCAGACCGCCCACGTTGCCATAGTAGTTCTCGAGCAGGATGCCCGCATAGGACCACGCCTGATCGCGGACGGCTCGGTTCGAGAGCTGCCCGCCCGCCTCGACGGTCTGCCCGGTCGGCTTGCCCCACTCCATCGCCTCGGCGATCGTGGCCATCTTGTTATAGCAACCCGTGACCAAGAAATCGAGGCTATGGGCAAAGCCGGTCTGTTGATAATCTTCCGTCATGAACGAAAAGCCGGCGTTGAACTTGTTCGAGGAGTAGTTGTTGCCGAACTTGTGATACTCGCCAAACCAGGAACCCGCGTAAACGCCGAGCAATGCACCCGGGCGAGTCGCGTCGACCGTTCGACGGGCATCCTCGACCCACGACTGCAGCGTTTCCGCGCGCCAGGCGAGCCATGCGTCGTAGTACTTACCCGGCTTGACGCCCCGGCTCAGGTTAGGGCCAAGGGAAAACTTGAACACGTCGTCGGGCCAGTTGAGCGACTTGCCCACGAACGATTCAAACTGCTTTCGGGTGACTTCGCTGAAGTCGGCATTCATGCCGCCGTACCGTAACCGGTCGTCAAAAATGAGCCCATCGAACGCGTAGTTCCCGAGGATCTCCTTGATGAAGTTCAGGCACCGAATCCGGACCTCGGGGTGATTCGGGTTCATCATCAGGGGAATCTGTTGATCCGGCCGCTTGCTGATCGGGACGAAGACAGGTCGGCTGTCGAACACGAAGCTGCCTGCGCCGGCGTTCCGGCGCAAAAAGTCGGCAGCCTTGCCGGTACCGATCAGAACGGACCCGCCTTGCGGAATGCCCGGGATCGACCACTGGTCGGCAGAGCGACCCACCACAACACGGCCATCGCCGTCCAAAACGACCCCAAAAGCGCCGGAGGGGAGCTTGGTCGCTCGCTCCGTACGCGTGGCCACGACGAGTTGGTCGGGGCCGGTCGCCGGCTTGTCGGGGAACTCGTTGGCTTCGAAGCGCTCCCCTGAATTCGGTGCGACCACGACCGGGATCGGCTCATAGAGAACGGTCTGCTGGTCCACACGCTCATAGCCGGGTCCTGGCTTGCCAAAGGGCGATTTCGGGTCCTTCTCGAACTCTTTAGCGATACGGTGGCCCTCGCTGAAGACATTCATCGTCGCGAGGACGCTCAATCCCGCCTTTCGTGCCTCGGGGACCAGGACCTTGACGGGGTCGAAATCGAGGGGCAGACTGCCGTCGCGCCACTTGGTCAGCTTCTCGGTCAGTTTGCTGGGGTAGATCGTGTAGCCGACCAGCGGCTTCACGTCCACCACGATTGTGTTGAAGCCGACGTCCTTGATCTTCTTGACGAGCTGCTCGATTTTGGTCGTCGAGTTGATTCGATCCAGGTTCGCGGTGGCATCGATCCAGAGGATGCGGGCTTGAAGGTTTTTGGATCGAGCGGTCTGTTGGGCGAGCCCGTAGCCATTGCCGAAAACGTCGAGCAGCACGCTGGGCAGGGCAGGAAACGGTGCCACCTTCTGGAAGCGCGGCATGTTCGGATGCATCGACTTCTCATCGGCAATCGGTGACGATGGAAGGCCGACCATCGCGGCGGCAACCAGCAGTGGGGGAATCATAGGAGACTTTTACCCGAGTCTCTGCCAGGATCCCCACGTAAAAAGGCCTGCGGCTTGAAAAGCCGCAGGCCTCTTACTTGGGTTCTCTTCGGTTACGCGAAGCTTAGGACTTCGGATCGTCTCCTGCATCGCCGGCCAGGTCGAAGTTGCTCGACAAGATGCCGTAGTCGAAGACCGTGATCGCGCCATCGGAG
This sequence comes from Fimbriimonadaceae bacterium, assembly GCA_044226215.1. Lineage (GTDB taxonomy): Bacteria > Armatimonadota > Fimbriimonadia > Fimbriimonadales > Fimbriimonadaceae > JBGAHK01. The sequence continues at coordinate 64,450 of JBGAHK010000003.1, forward strand.
TCGAAGTCGGCCATGAACGGCGACTCCATACCGTCGTTGAACGGATCAGAGAAGTCCGCATCTGCGCTGGTCTTGTCGAAGTAAGTCGACAGGATGCCGTAGTCGAACACGGTGACGGTGTTGTCGCCATCCGCGTCGCCGCCGATGCAGCTGAAGTCGACATTGGCGACGTCAGCACTGGTCGGGTCGATCGTGCCCGAGAACGCCTTGCGGAGATACAGGTCGGGCTTGCACGAAATCTTGAACGGGCCGTTAACCGTGCTCGGAGCAAGAATTTCGTAGGTACCACCGACGTTTCCGTCGTCAGCTCCCTGCCAAGAAACCCAAGCGGCGCGATCGGCAACGATGTTGTCGTTCAGGTCGCGGAGTTCGAATCGGCAGTAGAAAATGAAGCCGAGCGGATCGTTGTTCTCATCGAAGCCAGGAGCTCCGACTTCAGGCAGCTTCACGCGGCCCGTGATCTTGTGGCAAACCTGGTTGCTGCTCGTGCCGACCAACTGGTAGTCGAGGTTGAAGCAGTCCTGCTTTGCCATTTCGTGTCGGTTCGGACCAAGGCTAGCCGGATTGTAAGCGGCGAAGCCAGGGCTCGGGTAAGCGGCTGCGCGCCAGCCGGCCGTGCCATCAGCAGGACCTTCCAGGCTACGAAGAGCGCCGGGCGAACCGCCGAACCATGCGAGCTGGACCGAAGCCTGAAGCGGATCGGCCTTGTCATCGCTGTAGATCGACATCCAATAGTCGCCAGCCGGGAGGCTCAGCGGAACCGGAAGAAGGTGCTCGTTCCAGTTCGTGGTCGCGAACGGAGCGCGCGGATCCTGAATGTTGACGACGTACGGACCAGCCGAAACGGTCGCGACTTCATCGGCCGCCACCGGCTTGCTCGTGCCCGTTCGCTTCCAAACGCGAAGCGTGACCGTGAGGCCTTCGCTGCCGGCCGGGGTGAACCACGAGGCGTTCACCTGCGTGATCGTAGCCGACGACTTCAGCGAGAACGGCTGCGCGAACCAGCGGTTCGGGGAAGCGGTGCTCAAATTGCCCGAGGAGAAACCGATGTTGGCATAGGATCCCGGGGGCGTATTGAACGTGCTGTTCATGTAGTCGTGATATCCGCCGTTATCCCAGAGGATGGCGGCTTGGGCGCCCGCAAAAGCAGCAGTCGCAAGCGCAAGTGCAAGAGTTCGTTTCATGTAGACCTCCAATCGAAGCTTCAAAAAGCTGAAGTAAAAAGTGAATCCCTTTCACTTTATCACGAAAAGCGAGAAATTCAAAGTTGGGCGTCACAATTTTCGCGGGTTCGTCGCCAGGTAACGCACGAATCCGCGAGTTTTGCGGGAAAACCGGTACGAATTCGGGGTCGTTCGGGCTTCCTTGATGCTTGGGTAGCATCCAGCGGATGGATGCGCGCAACGAATTCGAAATTCTGATCCGGGCGAAGTACCCGATCATTTACGCGCTGTCCTGGGAAGAGCGCCGGGTCGAGGAAACGCTGAGGGAAGTGTGCCAGCGACTGGACCGCACGCTCCACACCTGGACCATCACTCAGGGGCTCAAGCCGGAAGTTAATCGAACGGGCGGTGCCGCCAAGTCCGCCATGCTTCCGGGGGAACTCGAAGCGCTTGCCCAAATCCACGAGGCGTCGGAGTACACCGTCTTTCTCCTCAAGGATTTTCACCCTTATCTCCGCGACACCAAGGTGGTCCGCCTGCTGCGCGATCTTGCCCTGCGAATCCGCGGGCGAACCCAAACGATCGTGATCGTCAGCCCCGTGCTCCAACTGCCGACCGAATTGGAGAAGGAAGTCAGCGTCATGGAATTCCCCTTGCCGACCGCCAAGGAGATCGACGAGCAGCTTCAGGGCGTGATCGACACGGTCAAGTCCAATCCTTCCGTCGATACGAACCTGGATCCCGACGTTCGCGAGCTCATTGTCAAGTCGGCTCAGGGGCTCACGCTCGACGAGATTCTCTCCTCCTTTGCCCGGAGCTTGGTCGAAGTGAAGAAGCTCGACGCGGACGTGATTCTCGAAGAGAAACAGCAGATCGTCCGGAAGTCGGGACTGCTCGAATACTACGCGGCGAATAACAAAATGGCCGACGTCGGCGGACAGGACCTGCTCAAGGAGTGGCTCGAAAAGCGACGCGGATCATTTACGGAAAAGGCCAAGGACTTCGGACTGCCTGCACCCAAAGGCGTTCTGCTCCTCGGCGTTCAGGGCTGCGGCAAGTCGCTCGTCGCCAAGGCCATCTCCAACTCGTGGAATCTGCCCATGCTCAAGATGGATGTGGGACGCATTTTCGGCTCGCTGGTGGGCCAGAGCGAAGAGAACATCCGCCGAGCAATTCAAATTGCCGAGTCTGTATCGCCCTGCATTCTCTGGGCGGACGAACTGGAGAAGGGCTTTGCCGGAGTGAGCGGTTCGGGGGCGGGGGACAGCGGCACGGCGCAGCGCGTCTTCGCGACGTTCCTCAGCTGGATGCAAGACAAGACGAAGCCTGTTTTTATTGTCGCCACTGCGAACGATATCTCGTCTCTCCCACCTGAACTCTTGCGCAAGGGACGGTTCGATGAAATCTTCTTTGTCGATCTTCCCGATTCAGACGAGCGCGAGTCGATTTTCTCTATCCACCTGAAGAAGCGGAAGCGCGATCCTGCCTTTTTCAACCTCAAGGAGTTGGCCAAAGCCACCGACGGATTCAGCGGAGCCGAGATCGAGATGGTGGTCGTGGGCGGCCTCTACGCGGCATTCGACAAGGGTCAAGAGCTAACCCAAGACGATCTGCTGGCGGAAGCCAAATCCCAGGTGCCGCTCAGCGTGATGATGAAGGAAGAGATCGACGAGCTGAGAACTTGGGCGAGCATGCGAGCCCGCCCCAGTTCGCGTCGTGACGATTAGTCCTGTTGGAACGCGTCCGCGATGCGCAGATGCGCCGTCGCACCGTGGGCGACACGCGATCGCACGGGCTTCGGCGCGACATGGCGTCGCAGAGCCGCGATGCAGAGTACGAAGGCGATCAACGCGATCATGCCGTCGTCGAGCACGCCGATCAGCGGAATAAAGTCCGGGATCAGGTCGAGTGGCGAAGCGCCGTAAGCCAGAGCGACGAGGATCGGCAATGCGGGCAGAAAACGAGATTGTCGGAGCTTTTTCATGAAACGTTCTTTCGTTCGACTATCGAGGGGCGTCAAACGCCCAAGCGGTGGGTAGCAAATAGTCGGGAAGTCCTAGTCGGACGGAGAAGCCGCCGCGATCGTTCGGGATCTCACCGCAATTTTCATGAAGTTGCGGCCGATTCGACCAGAATAATCCATGGCGTTTTCGAAAGAGTATCGAGCGGAAGTCGAGGAGAAACTCGGCGCCGTGGTCTCGTTGCGATCGCGCGCGATGTTTGGCGGCGTCGGTCTCTACGCCAACGATATTTTCTTCGCGCTGATCGCGGAGGACCGGCTGTATTTCAAGATTGGGGACCTCAATCGCGCGGACTACGAAGAGGCGGGGTCCGAGATGTTCTATCCGTATGATTCGCCGACGCCGATGCCGTACAGCGAACTGCCGGCAGGAATCATCGACAAGCCGGAAGAACTCTTGGTCTGGGCGGAAAGGTCGATCGCCGTCGCGGAGTCTGGAAAAGCAAAGAAGAAACCGAAGCGTAACTATTCTGCCTGAGCTACGAGCGGATTGACCGTCACAGCCGGCATCAGGCAATAGCCGTCGGGATCGAAGAGCGCAAACGTGCGATCGCCCCAATATTCGTCGTCGACTTCGCGGGCCAATCGGACGCCTTTGGCCTGGACTTGGTCGGCATACTCATCTACGCTCATGCCATCGGGCAGATAGAGCATGAGCACCATGCCTTGTCCACGGTTCGTGGTTTCGCGGTCGTGCTGAAGCCCAAAGTAGACCGCAGATCCGAAACTGACGATGGCGAAGTCGGGGCCGGCATGACCGGGCATCTCCATCAATTTCCGGAACCCCAATTGGTCAACGTAGAATTTGAGCGAAGCAGCAACGTCGCGGCAGGCAAGAATCGGCATCACCATCGAGGGCGTCCAGAAAACAACAACAGCTTGCGATGGAATACAGGGCGAATGGAGCCGCAAAGTTCCCTCTTTTTCGCCACAATCGCGGCATGACGGTAGGTTTTGTCGAATACCGACTTCGATGTCCTTATGCGGAATCGCTGAAAGATAAGCGGCACTTTGTCAAGGGGCTGATCGACCGGTGCCGCAATGCAGGGGGAAGCGCGTCGGAAACGGACGACCACGATCTGCTGCGGTCCGTGGTGGTCGGGGTTGCGATTGTCGAATCGTCAGAGGCGCGCGCGGCCCATTGGTTCGATCAGATCGAGAGCTGGATCGAATCGCAGACGGAACTCGAGATCGAAAGCGCAGCGCGCCAGTTCACTTCTCCCGAAGCGGAAGCGGCGGGCGGCGGTCTCTCGGAAGCGTTTCACGTCATGCGCGGCGATATCGACATCCCGAGCCCGGAACGGTTGCTCACGGGAATCAGCGCCGCGCGCGCGGCGGAACGCCTTCCCAACGCGCCGTACTCGCTCCTGACGAACCTCGCTCACACCATCTTCTGGCAGGAGCATTGGCTCCGCAAATCGCGCCGAGACGCGAAGTCCACCGTCGACTGGCGCGCCGACTGGCGAGTACCCGAGCCGAACGAATTCGGTGTCTTGCGGACCCGGCTGATCGAAGGCGTTGCTGCCGCCGAGGAACTATCGAACGATCCACATGCCGACCAAGAGCCGTTGGCCGCGATTCTCGTTCACACCAGCTACCACATGGGCCAACTGAATCTGCTCAAGCGAATGAGCCGTCCCGCCAAATAAGGAATAGGGCGCCAACCCCAAGTCTAGTGGCGCCCTAAGGGATGTGAATCGCGGTTAGGCTTTTCGGCGTCGGAGCAGAGCCAGACCACCGATCGCGAGGGCCACGATCGAACCCGGCTCGGGAACCGGACCCAGCTGACCTTGACCGGCGTCGGTCGGGATCGGCCGGTAATAGATCGCCTGAGCGTCGGGATTAGCGAGAAGGCTGTAGTAGCTGTTTGCCGCGGCGAGTACCGAGCCGCCCGCATTGGTCTTGAAGTTGCCGTTCGAGAAGTCCGGGGTCAGACCGTTCGTGCCGTAGTCGTACACCGTCTCCCAAACCGCAAGCTGAAGGCCCGCGCAGTCGTCGTTGGAGATCGCGCCGGCGAACCCTTGACCGACGATGCTGCCCGCTTTGCCCATCGCGACGCTGACGGCGGAAGCAATGACTTCCGAGCAGTTCCAGCTCTGGCCACCGCTGATGAAGTGGTCGAGGTCGCCGCAGACGAGCTGAAGACTCGACGAGCCCTTCATAAAGTTGAGCTTTCCAGCGAAGACATCGCGCGAGCTGGAGTTGTACGTGATGTTCACGACTTGGCCAGCGCCGGTGTTAACGAAGGTCAAATTGGCCATCGCAAAATTCGCGATAGCGCCCAATAACAGAGCAAAAACGAGACGGAGTTTCATAATCTTTCCTTTTCAGAGCAAATGCTCGGGCAGCAAAAATTGCTGCTCTACGGAATTACTCTATCACACAAATTGAGCAGCTTTGAGCAAACGAGGTTAACGGATGTGAAACACGGTAATTGTGCTGGTTCTAGCATCTGTCACACTGTCTACGTATGGCCCGGTCGCTTGAACCCTCGCGCTTGATGCTGAAGCAGGCGGAAGCGCTCTTTGGCACAACGCCCGAACGGGACCGCTTTGTCGAAGCGATGCTGGAAGGGCATGCCCGCGAGCTCGCCATCATCGTCATGCGCGACGATCCCGCCCTCCGGACCTTTCCTCGGCTGAGCCCAGAATCCTGGCAACCGGAGTTCGTGCACCGGATTGATCCTGAATTCCGGGCGGCCAAACACCCGCTTCACCAAAAAGGCGCGTTCTACTCCCTCGATTTTTCGTCGGTCTTTTCTGCGAGCGCGATGATGGCGATCGAGGAGCCTCCGACACGGGTGCTCGACCTGTGTGCGGCCCCAGGCGGGAAGAGCATCTTCGCCTACCGCCTTTTCCACCCGGAGATCACGATCTGCAACGAAGCGATCCGCAAGCGTACGGGTTCGCTGATCGCCAACCTCACGCGTTGCCGCATCGAAGGATCGCGCGTCTGGAGCGCCGACCCAAGCGTTTATGCCAAGCGGTGGCCGGACGCGTTCGATCTCGTGATGGTGGATGCGCCGTGCAGTGGCCAGTCGCTGGTCGCCAAGGGTGATCCCGCCCCGGGTGCGTTTACCCCGCACATGATCGATATGAATGTCGGTCGCCAGCGACGCATCCTTGGCAATGCGGCGCGTTGTGTGCGACCCGGCGGATACCTGTTTTATTCGACATGCACCTTCTCCCTGAAAGAGAATGAGAAGGTCCTGGCTTGGCTGCTCCAAGAGTATCCCGAGTTCGAAGCCGTCGAGGCCCCTGCCTTGGCCGAGTTCCGTAGCGGCTACGCCTCATTCCCCTGCTACCGCCTCTTTCCGCAGTACGGATTGGGTGCTGGCAGTTTTGCGGGCCTCCTGCGTCGCGCGGGCGAGCCCACGGCCCACCGGCCATCCCTCGAAGATTTGCCGGGAAGTTGGCATTATTCGGGTTCTTTAGATTAACAATCCAGGGCAAAAGTCCTGTATTTGCGATTTTGCCTCATCAGTTTTTGAACCGCCCATTTTTCGCTGTATCCTGATCTGATCAGACGGCGGCTCCATGGTGCGCCGACTGGGAGGAGATGATATGAAGGATTTCAGTCGATGGCGACCTGCATTCGCTTCTATTCTGCTCATGTGTGCGGTGGGAGGTTGGGCTCAAGATCAGGGCCGAATGTTCACCACTGCCGATGAGTCGAAAGCGAGCGTCAAGACCAGACTTTCGAAGGCTTATCAATTGCGAGGAAAACGGGGCTGCGAAATGACAGCGCCGATCCAGACGGAACTCGTGCTGCTTGACCAACCCCAAGTGGGCAAGCCGTTTCGAGTCACCTTTAACGTGTTGAATCTGGACGATTCCGCCGTGAACCCCTCGCTTCGATTCGACCTGCCCCGCGAGATGTCGGCGGTTTCGGCACCCCAGCCGATCAGCCAAAAGCTCGCGAAGAACCAGCTTTACCAGTTCCCGGCCACGCTCATGATCAATCGTGCGGGCACTTTTTCGTTCAGCGCCCAGATGATCGCGGGCGAGGAAACCTACCGATTTGGCCGCCGCAACAATATTTACGTGACGGTCGATCGCGCAGGCAAGGTCAACGTCGCCCTGCAGAAACCGGTCTTCGAGGACAACGTTTTTGGACCCAATCTGGCCAGGCGCATGACGCCGGAGATGGAGCGATCCATCCGTCCGTCCACGATCGCCGATCTCGACGGTAAGCCGCAGATCCGGACACCGGAAAATGTCAACGACGACAATATCCAGGGGCATCCGCCGGCGTCGACCACCGTCAGCGGTCACTTTGGCTATCGCCACGAAGACTTCGAAACGCCGAGCTTGGACGACACCGTTCAAGACGCCTACGGCACTCAGGTCGAAGCGTGGGACAAGGACGACTTTTCCGCCGACGACTACCTCGGCGCAGACGTCTGCGATAGCGCCGGCAACTTCTCGGTGACGTTCGACAATAACGCGGACAGTGGACTCGAGTCAGGTACGGCAGACGTCTATCTCAAGTTCGTTTCAGGTAACGCCAGCACGGCGGTCGTCAATTCGTCGGATGACAAGTACATCTACCAGACGGGCGTCCTTTATAACAATATCGGCAGCGGTTCCCACACCGGGCAGAATTGGTACGCGGACTCGGGCACCAGCGGCGTTTCGGACAGCACCGAGCGTGGTTACGAAGTGCTTCGCTACGAGACCCTGGCATGGCTCTATAGCCACAACTTGGGTCACGATACGCACTACACGCCGACGCTCTGGTTTGTGGGTTACGACAGCTCGAGCGGCTCGTACTACACCAACAGCGACAACCATCTCCACATCGAGGACTCGGACATCAGCTCGTTCGACGTCATCATGCACGAGTTCGGCCACAGCAACCACGAATCCCTGTTCAGCGACGCCGACTGGCCTCCCGGAACCGGCGGTTCGCATAGCTTCACGGGCCACTACACGACCGGTCTCGCTTGGACCGAAGGTTACGGAGACTACTACTGCTTGGCGGCCCAACCCGACCACCGCTACTACGACTCCTACGACCCGAACAACCTGATTCACATCGACTGCGATGCGAACTACGACGGTAGCGGCAGCGCCAACGGCAACTCTGATGGTGCCGGCAACTCCTCGGGCTACGACACGGAATCTGCCGTCACCTGCTTCCTCATCGACCTATTCGATTCGCGCAATAGCACGGACGACCCGTATGACTGGGCGTCCTTCGGCGGCGACGAAATCTACGACGTGATGCGGAACTACTTCACGAGCGGTCACCGACCGTACTCGATCCAGGAGTTCTTCAACGGCTGGCACGCCCGTGGTCACGCCTACACGCCGAAAGTCAATGGACAGATGCAGGTCCATGGCATGCTTCAGAACTACGGCTCGTACCCGGTCCTCGGCCTCTATTCGGGAACGTGGACGAACGCGTCGACTTGGACATTTGGCGGCTACGGGCGGGGCTCGTTTGACGTCAAGAACTACTCCAGCCGGCCCTATGCCCTCGACCAGCTCTACGTCTGGGTTCGCGATCAAAATGGCGACGATGTGGGCGGATTCGGCGGCGATGGAAACAATACGTCGATTGCCTCCGGCGAGACCCGCAATATCTGGCAGTACGACGACAGCGCAGGGTATCCGGTTGGAACTCACGCGGCAGGCGCGTGGTCGATCACGGCTGGCCACTATCAGACCGGCGGGGTTTGGAAGGTGCTGGTTCCTGCCGAGTCGGGAACGGACAACAGCATTCCGATCACGGTCGTCTATGACAGTGACATCCCCGACTACGCGACGGTGACCGACGACGGTAAGTGCGTGATCGCGAACGCGATCCCGACGTCGCTGCACTTCACGGCCACGGCCGACGACTATGACTCGGGCATCGTCGGTTACTACTACAGCGTCGGCACTAGCGCCGGGGCGACGAACGTCAAGGGCTGGACTTGGGTCGATGTCCCCTACCAGTCGACGTCGTTCGAGAAGACCATCACGGGCCTCACGTTGGCGGCGAATACGAAGTACTACATCAACTTCGCAGCCTATAACTTGGAGCTCGACTACAAGCAAGCCTCCACCGATGGCATCCTCGCCTTCGACTCAACGGATCCGGGAGCGGTCACGGTGACCGACGACGGCGCCATTACCGTCGATGACGCGGCACTCCATTTCACCGCTTCGACCAGCGAGCCGAACGGATGCATTTGGGGCTACTACACGCGAGTCGGTACGAGTCCGGGTGCGGGCGACGAGCAAGACTGGGTCTGGAACTACGATCCCGACTCGACCTCGACGAACGACACGATCACGGGTCTCTCGCTGACGGATAACGTGACTTACTACATCACGGTGCGGTACTACAACATGTCGTACGGCTTCACGGATGGCGTGAGCAACGGAATCAAGAAGCAGTCCGCTCCGCTCATCATCTCGGGTCGTGTGGTGCTGAACGGTTGGACGGCAACGCCGGCCGGTCAGAAGGTCACGATCGATATCCGGAATCCGGGAACGACCACGGTGGTCGAGTCTCACACGGTAGCGCTCGATGCCTCGGGCAACTACTCGTTCGGGACCTCGCTCACGGGTCTGCGCGACCTCACCTGCAAGGGCAAGAAGTGGCTGCGCACGATTCGCAAGAACGTGGTGCTCGGCACCGGTACGCTCACCAACCAGGGCTTCGTTCAGAACGGTGGCGACGCTGACGACGATAACTCCGTCACGGCGTTCGACTACTCAATCCTGAGCGACGCGTTTGACACGACCAAGGGAGACGCGAAGTACGACAATCGTGCCGACTTCGACGGCGACCTGACGATCACCGTGTTCGACTACGCGATTCTGTCGGATCACTTCGACCAGAGCGGCGTCGACTAATCGTCAAAGCAGACAATCAGGAAGCCTCATCCACGACGGTGGATGAGGCTTTTTTGATGATTCCGAGACTCAATTAACCAGCACAAAAGTGTCATGTATTCCTTCTTATGGTTTTTAAACACTTTGATGCCCTGATCAGCAAATTGGTCAATGGATGGGCAGTTGGCTTTGCAAAAATGACGATATGTCACGCGCCAAAGCATTCACTTTGATCGAACTACTGGTCGTGATCGCGATCATCGCGATCCTGGCGGCCATCCTCTTCCCGGTTTTCGCCCAAGCCAAAACGTCGGCAAAGAAGACACAGAGCATCAGCAACGTCAAGCAGGTCGCTTTGGCGTCGCTCATGTATGTGGGTGACAACGACGACGTCAACGAGCCGCTGTACTACTACGACGCGAAGAACCTCACGCGTCCGACGACCCAGGGCTTCTACTACTGGCCCGTCCTCGACCTTGCCTACACCAAGTCCGAGAACATCTATCTATGCCCGATGGATACGCTCGACGATTCGGTTCTGAAGGACAGCAAGGGTCGCGGTCGATTCGATCCGAAGAACGAACTCCACGACTACATCCTCGGCGCCAACCCGAGCTACGGTCTGAACTACCGCTACCTCAATACCCGCATCGACGGACTTGACCCGAACGGCACGAATCCGACGCCATTCTACTATGTGGGCAAATCGCTTTCCACGCTGGAGAGCCCGGCCAGCACGGTCAAGTATGCCGAGGCCACGATGAAGGACAAGGCGCGACCTGAAGGCGGCGGAACGATCACGAGCGCGATCGGCTACTCGCGCATCGAAGCTCCTTCTTTCTGGAAAGCAGTGGCCTTCCCGAACGCGACGGGACAAGGTCAGCTCTGGGGCCGCTTCGATTCGAAGAGCGTCATCGTTGCCTGGCTCGATGGCCACGTGAAGTACACCCCGATCTCCAAGCTCAAGGGCACCGGCACCACCGCCGATACGCTCGACGTGATGTTCAACGGCGTCGGTCAATAACCCGACCGGTCTGTTCTCCCCGACCGCTGGCCCTCAGGGTCAGCGGTCGTTTTTATTGGAGGGTGACGGCTTGCGACCGCACGACCGGCAGCTTCGCTTCCGTCCACTTGACGGCGGACTTCGATTTGCGAAGTGGCTGGCCATTGAGTTCCAGACGGCTGATCTCGCCATAGACCACGAACTGGGCAGAGAGCGAGCCATAGCCTGACTCCAGCATCTCCGTCTCGAGCGAGAGTTTGTCCCCGCGCAGGGTGGCCCGGATGCGCACCGCGCTTTGCTCGCCCCGCTCGTAGCCGAGCGTTTCTCCATCGTCGTAGCGATAAACGACTTCGGCCGTGCCTTTGCGAACAAAGACGTGAAACTCGACATCGTTCAGCGGCTTCTCGTTCGTGGTTCGCTCGCCGGGCAGGCATGGAATGATGCTGTTCTCGCGAATGTAGATCGGCGTCCCGAGCAGCGAATCGTTGGCCGTCTGTCGACCGCGTTTCCAGCGACCGTCATTGAGGTCAAACCACTGTCCGGCGCCGGGGAGAACCACGCGGCGGGTCCGGGCCTCATCGACCAGCGGAGCCTGCAAAATCGAGCCGCCGACCATGAACTGATCGTCCGTCGCGGTGTCTTCGTTGAAGAAGTAGATCAGCGGGCGGAGCATCGGGTGGCCGTCGCGGTTCTGCTCCAGGAAGGTGTTGTACAGGTAGGGCAGCAGCTTGTACCGCAGGCGAATGTAGTGAACGACCGCTTTCTGGGTCGGCTTGCGGAACGACCAGGGCTCCTGGGGTCGAAAATCAGCGATCGAGTGAATGCGGAAGAACGGGAACAAGAAGCAGGTCTTGGCCCAGTCCCGCATCAGCTCTTCATTCGTGTCGCCGAAGAAGCCGCCGATATCGTTGCCGTTGAAGGGGATTCCGCTGAGCGAGAGGTTCAGAGCGGTAGCAATGCAGCCCCGCAGATAGAACCGGTCCGACACGTTGTCACCGGTCCAAACCGCCGCGTAACGCCCGGTTCCCGTGCAGCCACTCCGAGTGAGGAGGAACACGCGCTCGTTGGGCTGGGCCGCGGCAAAGCCTTGGCGCGTCGCCATCTGCATCCCGAGCGCGTACTGGTTACGGAACGCGATATGCGACCACTTGCCATTGTTGAACAGCATCGCCCGCGGATCGATGCACCCTGTCGATGGGTCGTTCATATCGAGCCAGGCACCGGCAAAACCTTGCTCACGGAACGATTTCGCATAATCGGACCACCAGTCGCGTGCTCGGGGCAAGGAGAAATCGGGAAAAGCGGTGAGTCCGGGCCAGACCACGCCGATAAACGGCTGTCCTTCCGGATTCAAACAGAAGACGTTCTGCGCGGCGCCGTCATCGTATACGGCGTAGCCCGGGTCCATTTTGACGCCGGGATCGATGATCGGCACGATGCGCCGTCGATTTCGGGCACCCTTGTCAATCGCTTTCGGCACGCCTTTCGGGAAGTGCTCCTTCGCGTAGGTGAAGACCCGGAAGCCTTCCATGTAGTCGATGTCGAGCCAGATGCCGTCGTTCGGGATCTCGTGCTCGGTCATCTTCGCGTCGAGCTCGACGATATCGCGCTCGCCCTTGTAGCCCCAGCGGCACTGGTGATAACCCAGCGACCAGGTCGGGGGGACCGGCGTCACGCCGACCATCTTCTGGAATTTGGCCGTGAGTTCGGCCAGGCTGCGGCCGTGGATGATGATGAGGTGAGGCTCGCCATCCTCAGCGCCGAGTACAAGCCGCCGCGACTCATCCATGTTTTTCATGAAGCTCGCGTCTGACCCCGTGTCCACGAACGGCGCGGTCAAATTGTGCAGCAGCAAGCCCACATATTCATCGCCGACGCGTACGATCACGTAAGGGATGCTCACGTAGTACGGGTCTGTGGGGGAGTTCCACCAAACTTGGCTGGGGAAGTCGCCCAAAGCGTCCGTGTTCCAAAACCGCGACCGCAGATTCGAAAGCTCGAACCGTCCCAAGCTCTTTTCGCCCAAGCCGTAATATTGGGCGGAGGCGGGCGGTACAAAGCAGAACATGGACATTGGCCCCATGACGCCAAAGAACCCACCGGGCTGACTGCAAAGAACAGGCTTTCCATGATCGCCCATCACGACGAGGGAGCCATCGGGATCGAGCCGGAAGCGGCCCGTGGGCTTGATTTGGGCCGGCATGTCCAGTTCGACGAGATTGTAGTCGTCCGGCCACTGCTCGGCATCGCGAACGTGGAGACGGCAAATTCCGCCTTCGTATTCCGTGATGTCGACGGTATGTCGCCGCTTGCCCTCGAACCGAAACGTTCCCGCTTCGTAACGAGAAGCGAAGACAAAGTTCGCGTGATGAGGCTGCTTGCTAAAAATCATATTGGGCGGCAGGTTCTATTTTGAACGATCCCCGCTGCCGACCGGTACCCGCAAGGCTTAGAGGTAGGCCCTTGGGTCCGCGAAGGTGCCTTCGATTGCGGTTGCCGCCGCGGTCGCCGGGCTCACGAGGTGAGTTCGTGATCCGGGACCTTGCCGACCTTCATAAGGACGGTTGCTCGTGCTCGCGCTGCGTTGGCCGGGGCGAAGGATGTCGCCGTTCATGCCGAGGCACATGGAGCATCCGGCGAGGTGCCACTCGAATCCCGCATCACGGAAAATGCGGTCCAGCCCTTCTCGTTCGGCTTGCTCGCGGACGGCCTGGCTCCCCGGCACGACCAAAGCCCGGAGACCGCTGGCCACATGCTGACCTCGGACAACCTTCGAGGCTTCCCGCAGATCCTCGATGCGCGAATTCGTACAAGAGCCAATGAAGACGGTGTCGACGCGCAGGTCGCTCATCGCCATGCCGGGCTCAAGACCCATGTAGCTCAGTGCGCGCGATTCGCTATCATCGCGGGGCAGGGGGATGGCGCCGTCGATGTCGACCGTCATGGCCGGCGTCGTACCCCACGACACTTGCGGAGCCAAGTTGTCGACGTTAATCGACTCGAGCCGGTCGTACACCGCATTTGAATCTGACTGTAGCGTGTCGACTTCATTCACCAATTGGTCAAACGCTTCACCTTTCGGTGCATAGGGTCGGTTTTCGGCTTGAATGTAGTCCAGGGTGGTGCTGTCTGGAGCGATCATTCCCGCTCGCGCGCCCATCTCGATCGACATGTTGCACATGGTCATCCGACCGTTCATCGGCATCCCCCTCACGGTCGAGCCAAAGTACTCGGCGACAAAGCCGGTTCCGCCGCTCGCCCCCAGCTGACGGATGACCGCGAGAATAACATCCTTGGGCGTTACACCCGGAGCCAATACGCCGTCGATCTGAATGCCGAGTGATTTCGGTTTTCGCGGCGAGCGGAGGGTCTGGGTGGCGAGGACGTGCTCGACCTCAGTCGTTCCGATGCCGAACGCGAGCGCCCCGAATGCGCCGTGGGTACTCGTGTGACTGTCGCCGCAAACGATGGTCAGTCCGGGCAACGTGATGCCCAACTGCGGCCCGATGACGTGGACGATGCCCTGGCCCGCATCCTTGTAGCCGAAGAACGGAACACCGAATTCGATGCAGTTGCGCTCCAAAGCCGAAAGCTGTTTGCCGCTCAGCGTGGTCGGGTCGATGGCGCGGCCGTCGGTGGGGACGTTGTGGTCGACGGTGGCGAAGGTGAGATCCGGTCGCCGAACCTTGCGATTCTTCTCCCGGAGCCCGTCGAACGCCTGTGGTGAGGTGACCTCGTGAACCAAATGGCGATCGATATAGAGGAGCGTTCCGCCTCCCGGCAGCTCGGCCACCACATGTCGGTCCCAAACTTTGTCAAAGAGCGTCGAAGGCATGCATCTTATTCTACGCCGCCAACCTTCTCCGCGATGATTTGGATCACCACGGGAGTGGTCATGAGCGTGCTCGGATCTCGCTCAGCCGCCAAAAATTCTGCGAGCAGCTCTTGGCGCTGAGGCTCGGTCATGATGCCGAGTTCCACCATCCGGGCGGAGTGGATGATGGTGAAAGCGCGGGGCCATTGCCAAACATAATCGCCCGGGTGCGTGACGTAGGTAACGGGTTCTGCCGCTACCGTCCGGAAACCCGCGCTCGTGAGCAGCGGGGGCAAGTCGAGGGCGATATCGGGTTCGCCTCCGGCTTCGCGCCAGTGGGCGATCGTGGCCGCGACAAAGGCATCGAATTTCGGTGTGCGTGATCCCATTCGCCATGAGGAATAAGCGCTGTATTCATGGAAGATCGCTCGGCCGCCGGGCCGTAGCCATCGGCCGATCTGCTCGATGAGGCGGGCCGGTGAGGGGACAAAAGTAGCCACCCATCGGCACCAGGCAAAGTCAAAATCGCGCGGAAGATCGAGATCGTCCATGAGGTCGGCGTCGATCAACGTCGCCTGACTCAGGCTTTCTTCCTCGATCAGTTGGCGGCACCGATCGACGAATCGAGTCGAGCGTTCGATGCCGACGACCCGGCCCTGCGGCCCCACGATCTGCGCCAAGTCGAATAGCGCGTATCCGGGTCCGCTACCAATATCGACCACTTTGCTGCCGCTGGTGATGCCCGCTTCCCGCCAGCACTTCAGCGTCGCGGGCTGCCAAACGCGGTGCTGGAGTCCGAGGCGCTCGATCTCGTCGGTATCGGTCCCTAGATAGTAGTCGGCGGTTTCGGGGCTCGTTTCCTCGGCCATGTAAGGCGCGATTATACGCTCGTCCATCGACTTCTACTGGCTTTGTGGAACCTCGGAGCAAGTCATTCGGAAGACGAGACGTCTTCCGGCCGGGATGCGGACGAGGACGTCCGCGCTCCGGTTGTTCAGTTGATTGACCGTTATTTTGGGAGTACCGATCGTCGTGCGGGTGGGGAAACCAGTTGCTGGTCGTCGGCTAAATCTGACCTGCTCATGACCTCGGATCAAGTCACTCGGAAGACGAGACGTCTTCCGGCCGGGATGCGGACGAGGACGTCCGCGCTCCGGTGATCCAGTTGACTGACCGTTATTTTTGAGGGTGCCGATCAAAGTCCAGCGAGGGTCACCGGTTAAGACTTACCGGTTCGTGAACGTGGACGCTTCTTTGGTGCCGCCGGTAACTCCACGACCGCACGTCCAAGCGGGTAGGGGCTCGACGGCTGCCGGCGCTCCTCCGGGATGCTGATGGCCGATTTGCCCGTGAGATACAGGCTGGTTGGCGAGTCTTTCTTCAAGAACGTTTCGAGCGGACCCTCGTTGACGATCAGGCCGCCGTGTTCACCCGCTCCCGGTCCGAGGTCGATCAGCCAATCCGCGGCAAACATGGTCTCCTCGTCGTGTTCGACAACCAAGACCGTGTTGCCAAGGTCACGGAGTCGCTTGAGGGTTTCGATGAGCTTGCGATTGTCCCGCTGATGGAGGCCGATACTGGGCTCGTCGAGTATATAGAGACAGCCCATCAGTCCGCTGCCGATCTGGGTGGCCAAGCGAATCCGCTGAGCCTCGCCGCCGGCGAGCGTACGCGCGTTACGATCGAGCGTGAGATAGCCGAGCCCGACGTCAGTCAAGAATCGAAGTCGCTCGACAATCTCCTTCACGGCCCGCTCGCCGATGGTGGCTTGGCGGGTCGAAAGTTTGGCGGGAAGGTGGGCAAAGAACTCCAGTCCCTCGTCGACGGGCATACCCGTGACCATCGAGATATCGACCTCGGCGATCTTGACGCTGAGCGACTCGGGTTTCAGTCGACGCCCCTCGCAGACGGGGCACGGTTTGGTCGACATGTACTGCTCGAGGTCGTTCTTGACCCATTCCGATTCGGTCGCGGTGTATCGCTTCTTGAGAACCGTCAGCACGCCTTCCCACGTGTAGGTCATGCGGCGCTCCCGAGACCCGTATCGAAGAGTGATCTGGACAGGCTCCTTCAGCCCGTTCCAAACCGCATCCAACGCTTCTTCGCTCAGTTCTGAGACCGGTCGCATCGCGTCGAACCCGACCTCTTTGCCAACTGCCTTGAGCACATCGGGCCACCACTCCTTGGTCTCGCCCGACTTGTATACAAACGGCGCGATCGCACCGAGCGCGAGAGGGATGCTGGGGTTGGGGCAGCAGAGGACGGGATCAAACTCCGTCTTCGTCCCGAGGCCGCTGCATTCCGGGCACGCACCGTAGGGCGAGTTGAATGAAAACATGCGCGGCTCGAGGTCCGGCATGCTAAATCCGCAGATGGCGCAGGCGTACGCCTCGCTGAACAGCTCGTCGATGTACTCCTCGGCGTCCGGCTTCTGGTAGCTGAGGGTCACCATGCCCTTGCCCATCTTCAGCGCGGCTTCGATCGAATCGGAGAGGCGTCGTTCGAGGTTATCCTTCATCACGAGGCGGTCGACGACCACTTCGATCGTGTGCTGCTTGTACCGGTCCATCGGAATGTCGTCGGTAACTTCGTACATGTCGCCGTCGACCCGTACGCGAACGTAGCCTGCTTTGGCCGCGTCCTGGATGACGCTCTTGTATTCGCCCTTTCGGCCTCGGACCAAAGGAGCCAGGATCTGGATCTTCGTGCCTTCGGGAAGGGTCTTCGCCACATCGACGATCTGATCGGTGGACTGGCGCTCAATCGGTCCATGGCCATTGGGGCAATACGGCACCCCCACGCGTGCGAACAGGATGCGAAGATAATCGTAGATCTCGGTGACGGTCCCCACCGTCGACCGAGGGTTCTTGCTCGCGCTCTTTTGGTCGATGCTGATCGCAGGCGACAATCCCTCGACGTGGTCGACGTCGGGCTTGTCCATCTGGCCTAAAAACTGCCGTGCGTAGGCGCTCAGGCTCTCGACGTATCGCCGCTGACCTTCCGCGTAGATCGTGTCGAACGCCAGGCTCGACTTGCCGCTACCGCTCAATCCGGTGATGACGATGAGCCGGTCGCGCGGAATCTCGACGGTGATGTTCTTGAGGTTGTTTTCGCGCGCGCCAACCACCACGATTTTGTCGTGCGACATGGAGTCATGAGAATACCGCGAGGAGTAGACGTTTGGCTATGGGAACGGGCGCATCGATCGCTGAATCATTTGCGCTTTCGGCGACACAACGCGAGACCGATGCCCATGCATCCAAATGCCAAACCCGATGGCTCGGGCGCAAGCACTACCGCGAGGGACACGGGTCGCGAGCCACTGGGCAGGGCGATGGTCTGGCGAAGGAGCCGCGACGTCCGATGGTAGCCCTCGATGAAGCCGTTTCCTGAGGAATCCCAGCCTCCGAGATAGACCTGTTCGTTGTGGCCCGCACCAAGACCGAGCGACTGCTCCAAGATGTTCGAGATCGTGACGGCAGGTGTGCCCCAGTTCGTGGTGTTGTAGCTGAAGCGAAGCCACCCTTCTTTCTGGTTGAGCCCGTACGTATTGCCCATCGAGAGCACCACCGAATCGCCCTGGAAAACCATCTGCCGGCAATCGGCGATTTCAGGAACAAAACCCGTGACGACATTGAGGCGGTTGCCCCCGTTGGGACTGTAGCGACTGATCTCGTACGTCTCGCGATGGATGATGTACACGGAGCCATCCGGAGCTTGTCCCATGGCGCGGACCGGACCGGCACCCGCAGGCGCCTGGAAGGTGGCGAGCACGGTGCCGTTAGCGCTGTAGCGCCGGACCGTGTTGGAATTGTAGTCGCCCATCAGGAAGCCACCACCGGTTATGGGTGCCATCAGGGCGGCGGTGTACCCAGGCCCGGGAATCTCCTGAAGCAGCTCGCCCGTGTTGTAGTTGAACACTTGGAACGAATTCAGCGCGAGATCGTAAACCGTGACGCGAGACGATGGTTGGTCCAGGCTCATCGCCCCCGGGTTGATCAGGCGATCCCGGCCAAACTTGCCAAAGGCGATTCCTGTCTCGCCGTCGTATCGTAGAACCTGATGGCCGAAATAATCCAGAGCAAGCAACAGTTCAAACGACGCGCGCGACGCAGCCGGCAGACATGCCGACAAGGCAATCAGTGCTATGTATTTCTTCACTTCCCCCTCCAATAAAGGGCCACGGATCAAGCCGGGCCACCCGTATTGTACGATAACTTTCAGCGGTTTCCCAACCGTTTCTTAAATGCCTATGTCGTCGAATGGTTTATCCCTAGAATCCTTAACCCGTCGTCCATTGCTGGAGCTCACCTCATCCGAATCGAGTCAGGCGATGAACGTCTGTTTCGAAGAGTATGTGATGCCGGTCTCGATCGGTCCGGCGGATTTCGAACGGCGATTTCGGTCGGAAAACGTCGACGCAGAAGCGAGTGCGGTCTGGGTTGACGACGAAGGGCCCGTGGCCATCGCCCTGATTGCCCGGCGTGGTTGGACGTCGCGGCTTGCCGCCATGGGCATCGCCAAAAGGTGGCGGCGAAGAGGGGTTGGGCGGTTCGTCGTGACGACTATCGAGGATGAAGCCAGAGCGCGCGGCGACCGCGCGATGCGGCTAGAAGTCATCCAACAAAATACCGCTGCGATCGCGCTGTATGAGTCCCTCGGTTTCAGGCAGATCGAGCGACTGATCGGGTGGGAGCACGAGCCGGTCAGGCCCGAAGCGATCGAACTCACGTCCGTCGATGTGGTCGAAGCCACGCGGCTTCAGGGTCGGTGGCATTGTGATCCGGTGAACTGGATGATCGAGCCGGAGACGCTGGCCAATCGTGTCGCACCTGCGGAAGGCGTGCTGCTCGCCAACGCCTGCGTGGCACTGGTGCAGCCCGTTCGCGAAACCCACTTGGTCCTCTGGTCGCTCGTGACCGACCCGGACCAAAGACGGCAAGGATGGGCCCGCCACATGCTCGCCGCACTCGCGCATCGGTTCGGCTCCCGGACGCTTATCTTGCCTCCAATTTTCGCCGAACGTCTTGGAGCGGACTTTTTCCGAGCGGTCGATTTCAAAGAAAGCGCGATTAGCCAATTCGAAATGGAGTTTCGGATCGTAGAATAGTCCCATGCAGATTGCCGCTTTGATCGCCATCGCCGCTCTCGGACAGCAGGGCGTGCCGCACGAAACCCCATCCACGTCCCAGCCCCGACCGATGTCGGCACCCACGGTGGTGAACCGCGCACTTGCGGAGGCGAAATCGTCGGGCCGGAGTGTGATGGTGATTTTTCACGCGTCGTGGTGCGGTTGGTGCAAGCGGCTTGACGCGTTTATGGCCAAGCCAGAGTTCAAGCCGATCTTTGACCGCTATTTCGTGGTGACCCACTTGGACGTGCTCGAGCGCGACGCGGACAATTGGCGGGAGAACGCTGGCGGCGAAGAGCTTCTTAAGAAGTGGGGCGGCGACGGTCAGGGGATCCCTTACACCGTCATTTTGAATCCCGAGAATCGCGTCTTGGCGGATTCCCGCATGCCCGGTAAGGACAAATCGAACAACACGGGTTATCCCGCCGCACCCGAGGAAATCGACTGGTTCATGAAGATGCTGGGCAAGGGCGTGAAGCCGATGTCGGCGGCCGATGCCAAGACTCTGTCGGACGGATTCAAAGCGAACGCGCCGAAATAACCAGGTTTCATCTGAATTCTTTTCGTCCCGGCGGCACCTCGCCCAAGTCGGGGAGTACGATAGCCGGGATGAAAAGGAACTTGTGGCGGAGCATCGCCATCTTCACGATCTGCTGTTCGTTCATTCTGGGCACGGGCCAGTTCTTCGCGGCCAACGCGAAGCCAGCCTTTGCGCGGCGTGAAGGAAAGATGTGCGACTACTGCCACTTGAACCCCGGCGGAGGCGGAGCGCGCGGCTTCCGTGGGCTTTACTACGCCAAGCACAAGTTCAGCTTTGCAGGCTTCGATGAGAAGAAGGAAGCGGCGAAAGCGGGTGTGAAACCCGGCTCGGTCGGGAAAGCGACCAAGCCGACCAAGAAGCCATGGTCTCATGGCGAAGCCCGACCTTTTGGTTAAGTCGTCCGCTATCGCGGAAGAAGATACAGGGCGAGCACGGCCAGGATGAGTACAACAACAGCGACCACCGTGACCGATGTCCACGACCGTCGCTTGAGGGCCAGGACGAACCCTGCGATCATCGGGATGGCGGCAACGACGATGGGGAGCCTGGTCCCAAGCGACAACACCACCAAAAGGACGAAAACCACCCAGAGCACCCACGACCCGGACTGCTTCGCTTGTGGCTGGAACAGCAGGGAAGGAGCCTTGTCGTACGACCGCCCGTCCGAAAGGCCGAGAACCGGCAAACTCGAGGCCAGCACGGTGAGACCCGTCGCTTCCTCCTCGATAGGGGTTGAACCATCGATCCGGCCCTCGAAGGCGTACTGCTGGAGCGTGAGCGCATCGACCGGCCCATAGCGAATTCCATCCGCACCGTGGATGTAGTACTTCATCGACTGTCTCCAGCTTACACAATGAGTTCATGATTGCCGAAATTGTTTCGGTTGGTACCGAGCTCCTTCTCGGCCAAATCACCGATTCGAACGCCCAGCGCCTCGGCGTCCTGTTCGCCGAGTGCGGCATCGACCATTACCACCGCCAAACCGTCGGAGACAACTTGACGCGATTGACGGAGGCTCTGAACCTGGCTCTCTCCCGCAGCTCGATCGTCATCACGATTGGGGGGCTGGGGCCAACGGAAGACGATCTCACCCGTGATGGCATCGCCGCCGCTCTGGAGGACGAGTTGGTGGTCGACGACGGAGTTGCCAAACTGCTGAAGGAGATCTTTCGGCGGCGTGGCTTGCCATGGACGGAGACTCAGTTGCGCCAAGCGATGCGGCCCCGATGCGGCGAGCCCATCGCCAACCCCAATGGCACCGCGCCGGGCCTGATCTGTCGCAAAGACGGCAAGGTGGTCGTCGCGCTCCCCGGTCCACCTCAAGAGCTGATCCCCATGATCGAGGGGCCGGTACGAACTCTTCTGCTGGAGCTGGGCGGAGGTGGCATGCTCGTCAGCCGCACCGCGCGCATTTGTGGGTTGGGCGAGGCGTTCGTCGAGGAGCGGATTCGCGATCTGATTCATGCGAGCGATCCGACCGTGGCGCCTTACGCAAAGCCCACCGAACTGCATCTGCGCATCACGACGCGAGCAAGGAGTCAACCGGAAGGTGAGTCACGAATTCAGGGAGTGATTGACGAACTCACCAAAAGGTTAGGCGCCTATCTTTACGGTTTCGACGCGACGACTCTGGAGATGGCGCTCGTCGAAGGATTGGCCCTCCGGAAGGAAACCGTCGCGACCGCCGAGAGCTGCACGGGTGGCCTGATCGCGGGCCGAATCACGTCGGCGCCGGGGTCGAGCGATATCTTCCCGGGTGGCATTGTCAGCTATGCGAACGAGGTGAAGAGCCGGGACTTGGGCGTCCAAGAAGCGACCTTGGCTGCCCACGGCGCCGTGAGTCGCGAGACAGCCGCGGAGATGGCGGTCGGTGCTCGATCTCATTTCGGAACCACGTACGGATTGTCCGTGACGGGCATCGCGGGGCCGGGGGGCGGGAGCGACGAAAAGCCGGTCGGGCTCGTCTACATTGGGCTCGCCACCGCCACCGGCGTGGAAGTTCAGCGCCACCAGTTTCGGGGCACCCGGACCATCATCCGCGAACGAAGCGCCCAGGCGGCCCTGAACTGGCTTTGGCTGACGCACCGTGAATCGGACACAATCGTCCCATGAGTCCCCAACGATGGTGGCTGTGCTTGGCGGCGCTCACGATGGCAGCAACTTCTCTGGCCGCGCGGTTTGAGGTTCGGGAGAGCCGGTTCTGGCTCGACGGAAAACCGTTCCAGATTCGGGCAGGCGAAATGCATTTCGCCCGAATACCAAAGGCGTATTGGCGGGATCGCATTCGCAAAGCGAAGGCGATGGGCCTGAACACCATCGGCACCTACATCTTTTGGAACTATCACGAGCCGCGTCCTGGGCAGTTCGAATTTCAGGGGGAGAAGGACGTCGCCGAGTTCGTGCGGACCTGTGCGCGCGAGGGCATGAAAGTGTTGCTGCGGCCAGGGCCGTATGCCTGCGCCGAATGGGAGTGGGGCGGTTATCCGTTTTGGCTCGCGAACATCCCTGGCATGAAGGTGCGCACGAACAACGAACCGTTCTTGAAAGCCGCCTCTAACTATTTCCGGGCCCTTGGCCGAGAGCTGGCCCCGCTCCAAATCGAGCACGGCGGCCCAATTCTGATGGTTCAGGTCGAAAATGAGTACGGTTCGTTCGGCCAAGACAAAGCGTATTTGAAGCGGATTCGCGACATGATCCGGGACGCTGGATTCGATGGACTGCTTTACACCGCAGACGGTGGCCTCGACTATATGCTCAAGGGCGGCACGATTCCGGACGCGATTCCGGCCGTCAACTTTGGCGGCGGAGCGGCTCAGGAGTTTGAGAACCTGCGCAAGTTCCGGCCCGGCACCCCTCTCTTTTGCGGCGAGTTCTATCCCGGCTGGTTCGATCACTGGGGCGAGCCTCACGCTCAAACGAAGATCGAAGACGCCCTCGTCGATATCGAGTGGATGATGAAGAACGAGGCGTCATTCAGCATCTACGTGGTACACGGCGGCACGAACTTCGCGATGATGAACGGGGCGAATTTCGGAAAGTCGTATCAGCCAACGACGACGAGTTACGACTACTCGACTTGTCTGGACGAGAGCGGCCGTCCGACCGACAAGTATTGGGCGATTCGGACCGTGATGGAGCGCCACTTGGGCAAGCTGCCCGCGACGCCCAAAGACGAGCCGGCCGTCACTTTCAGCCCTGCTCAGCTCTCGCCGGTGGGATCTCTCCTTGCCGACCTGCCCATTCCCATGGAGAGCGGCATGCCCCTTTCGATGGAGCAACTGGGCCAAGACTACGGCTTCGTTCTTTACCGAACAACCTTCGACCGCGATAGGGCGGGAACCCTCAAGCTGCGCCCATTGCGTGACCGCGCGATCCTCTTTGTAGACGGAGTGCGGATCGGGACCTTGGATCGACGGACGGAACCCACCGATTTCAAGATCGACGTCAAGGCAGGGCAGAGTCTGGACCTCTTGGTCGAGAACATGGGGCGAATCAACTACGGGCCGAAAATCTCGGACGACGCCAAGGGCCTGCCCGGCAAAGTATTTCTCGATGACGAAGTGCTCACGGACTGGCGCGCCTATCCGCTCCCCTGCGCCGCACCGCCGAAGAAGCCGTCGGGGACGGGAATTCCCGGCTGGTTCCGAGGCGAGTTGCAGGTCACCAAACCTGGAGACACATTCCTCGATATGCGGGGCTGGAGCAAGGGACTGGTCTGGGTGAACGGTCACGCGCTTGGGCGCTACTGGCGTATTGGGCCCCAACAGACCCTGTACTGCCCGGCCGTCTGGCTGAAAGCCGGCGCGAACCGGATCGATGTTTTGGAGCTGGATGAGGTCGAGAAGCCGCAGATCGCGGGCCTCGGCACGCCGATTTTCGAGTTGGGATCAACACCATGAAATGTCCTTCTGTACTCCTCTATTTGTCACTGGCTCTCTCCGGCTGCGCCCAAAACACGGCGATCGTGCCGGCGGTCAACGAAGCAGCCAACCGCACCACTTGGTACAACTGGGACGCGCGGCTGGCGGCCACGCTCGAGCGCAATAAAAAGGTCAAACCCGATCTGGTGCTGATGGGCGACTCCATCACCCACGGCTGGGGCGGCGAGCCATTTTGGCGAACGGGAACGACCGATCCTGCGACGGGGCAAGCGACCTTCGACAAGCTGTTCGCCGGGCTTGCGGTGACCAACATGGGCTGCAGCGGCGACAAGACCCAGCATGTGCTTTACCGCATCGCCCACGGCAGCTTGGACGGCATCGCGCCGAAGGCGATCATGCTGATGATTGGGACGAACAACATCGGCTCGAATACGGTCGATGAGATCGGCGAAGGGGTCGGGGCAATCCTGAACGCGATTCGCGGCAAATGCCCCAAGACCCAGATTCTGTTGCTGGCCGTGTTCCCGCGCGATGTGCCTCTATCCAAGGCGCGCGGACAGGTGGACCAGCTCAACCGTCTGATCGCGCGCTATCACCGCACAGAAAACGTCACATTCCTGGACATCAATCGGGTGTTTCTCGCCGACGATGGGACGATTCCGGTGGACATCATGCGCGACAAACTCCACCCGACGGCAAAGGGCTACGAGCTGTGGGCGAATGCGGTGCGAACGCCGCTCCAGAAGCTGATGGGTCGGTAGGTCCGGGCAAAAACAAGCCGAGCCCCGCACAAGGTAGGGGCTCGGAGCATGTTTCCGAAAGGCAGAACAGCTTTTACTTGCGTCGGCGTCGAAGAGCCAGCGCTGCAAGAGCAGAACCGATCGCGAGAACCGAACCCGGCTCAGGCACTGCCGTCGGAGCGAACGTCACGACCGTGGCGATAGCGCCGTCGATCGTCGAAGTCGAACCGAGCGTGTAGAACTTAGCGTTCGTTCGGATGTAGTGGATGTTGGTCGTCGCGCCCGGCGTGATGAAGCCGGTACCGCCCAAGAAGGCGGGAGCGAAACCGAAGCCAACCACCGCGCCCGACGGGTCGCGATCCGCGTAGAGCGAATGCGGGAAGCCCGTTCCGGGAGCATAGTCGACGTCCGTGGCGAAGCCACCGAAGTCGGTGTTCGTGAAGCGAGTGATCGCGTTTACCGAGTTCGCATTGTTATGGATCTGGTAAGCGAACGTCAAGTTGCCCGAAGCTTCGCGAATAACATCGGCACGTACCCAGCCGGTGTACTTCACTTCGCTCAGAGCGTTGATTCCAATAAAGTTCTGCGTCACAGAAGCGATGATCGGACCGGCAGGCAGCGGGGCGCCTGGGGTTATCACGCTATTGTTGGGCAGAAGTGCGACAGCATGCGAAGCAGCAGCCGCAACGACGAGCGCCGCGAGGGCAGAAATCCTAACCATTCCTTTCATAAGACAATCTCCTTGCCGCAACGTAAGGCAGCAAAACCATCTTCAGACAGTTGTAATCGTCCGAATTGGATTCAATTGTGACCCACCGAACATGAAAACTGGCTGAAGCGCGGGGCAACAAGGCGATTTCGTGTCCAAAACCCGCATAACTACGTGTCCCGACCTCTATTTCTTGCTCCTTTGTCGCTTGAGTTCGAATCCAGACCGTCATGATTTCGAAGGACAGGCGAGGCCCAAGTGCGTTCCCCGTATACTGAAATCGCTCCCCCATGGATGCTTTCATCCGATTGCTCGCCGGAAATCCGCTTCTTCTCCTCTTCGTTGTTGCTGGAATAGGCTTTCCCCTCGGCCAGATCAAAGTTAAAGGGGTGAGCCTGGGCCTTGCCGCCATCCTCTTTGTGGGGCTGCTCATCGGGTCATTCGACGAGCGGCTGAAGCTGCCGGAGATCGTCTACCAGATCGGCCTGGTCATCTTCATCTATAACATTGGCCTCGCCACTGGCCCCGCGTTCTTCTCCGCGATTCGCCGAAAGGGCTTGCTCCAAGCCGTGGTCGGCGTGGTGGTTTTGGTCGGCGTCGCCTTGGTCGTCGCGAAATGGGCGCAGAGCATGGGCCTCAATGCCGCCCTCGCTTCTGGACTGTTTTGCGGTTCGATGACCACGACGCCCGGCCTGGCCGCTGTACTGGAACTCAGTAAGGGAACGGCGCATGGCAGCGACCCAATCGTTGGCTACTCCATCGCGTATCCGATGGCGGTGCTCGGCTGCCTCAGCGCGATGCTCGTCTTCATCCGTTTCGTCCGGGCTGGAGCCGATGACGACGGGCAGAATAACCGCATCGTCGTGCAAACCCTTACGCTTGGCGAGGCCACCGCGGGCCGGACCATCGCCGAGCTTCGCGAGATCGTGGGTCCACGCGTGATTTTCACTCGAATCCGGCACGGCGAGCAAGTCGCCTTGGCGAGTCCGTCCGACCGGGTGGAACCAGGCGACGATCTCACCATCGTGGGCGAAGAGAAACTCGTCGATCGCGCGGCGGCCCGTATGGGGGCCACCTCCGGACCGCACCTGGAACTGGACCAGACCGAGTTCCGCATGCGGCGCATCTTCGTCAGCAGTGCGCAAGTGGCGGGACGGAGTCTCGCAGAAATAGGCTTGCCCCAGAGCCACCAGGGCCTGGTCACGCGCGTCAGGCGGGGAGATACGGACTTTGTCCCGAGCGGGGAGACGGTGCTCGAATATGGCGACCGGGCTCGCGTTGTCGCTCGTCCCGACGAACTCGCCCAAATCGCGCGTCTTTTCGGCGATTCCTATCGGGCGCTCAGCGAGATCGACGTGTTCAGCTTTAGCATCGGCATCGCCATCGGACTGCTCATCGGCGAGATTCCCATCCCGGTGCCGGGTGGCTTTGTGGTGAAACTGGGGCTGAGCGGCGGCCCTCTGCTCGTCGCGCTGATTTTAGGAACGATCCACCGCACGGGTCGGTTCGTGTGGACTTTGCCATATTCCGCGAATTTGACCCTTCGCCAGTTGGGCCTCATTCTGTTTGTGGCCGGTGTAGGAACGCGAGCCGGGTACGCGTTCTGGCAAACCTTGAGCAGCGGGCGAGCCTTGCCCCTGTTCCTCTTCAGCTTCGCCTTGACGACCTCAATGGCGGTCATCTATCTGGCCATCGGACACCTGATTTTTCGCACCCCGAAATCGACGCTCCTCGGCATGGTGTCTGGACTGCAAACGCAGCCGGCTGCCCTGGGACTGGCGCTGGAACAGACGGGTTCAGAAAAGCCGAATGTGGGCTACACAATGATCTTCCCATTCGCAATTCTGACGAAGATCATCGCCGCACAAATGCTGTACCAGGCGCTCCGGTGAGCCTGGGGGTGGGGACCCCCGCGGGTATAATCGCCTTTGGACCGAAGCTTCCGGTCGCGATCGTTTCAACGGAGAAACACGAGCAAAACTATGTCCACCGCGCCTCTTACCAAGTCCACCACTCGCCTCGACTTTTTGCGCCTGATGGCGCTGAGCCGTGAGGGCGATCGCCGCGAAGGAATTCTGCTGCGCCAAAGTAAAGGCTGGTTCCAAGTCAGCGGAATGGGCCACGAAGCGCTGGCGGCGATTCAATTCCACCTGCGCGAAGACGACTGGATCTTTCCGTACTACCGCAGCCGGGCGCTCATGCTCGCGCGTGGGCTGAGCAATTACGATCTCGCCCTCGCCTATCTTGCGAAGGCAGGCTCCAGCAGCGGTGGCCGCCAGATGCCTGGTCACTACAGCTCGCGCAAACACAACGTTTTCAGCGTCTGCACCCCGACCGGCGGATCGCTGCTGCCCGCATGCGGCACCGCTTGGGCCATGAAGCTCGACGGCAAGGATTCAGTCTGCATCGCCAGCGTTGGCGACGCCGCTTCTCGTCAGGGCGAGTACTACGAAGCGATCGCTTTCGCCGTGCAGGAGAAGCTGCCGGTGGTCTTCGTGATCGAAGATAACAAGTACGGCATTTCGACGCCCACCGCCCACTTCTTTGCCTATAACCTGGGCGGCATCCTCAGCGAGGACCACGTGGTCCGCGTCGACGGTCGGCGTCTGGACGATGTGTCGCAAGCCGCCGAGGAAGCGATTGCCAAGGCTCGACGAGGCGGCGGTCCCACCGTCCTGTGGTGCGACCTCGATCGCTTATCGTCCCACACGTCGTCGGATGACCACCGTGTTTATCGCCCGCTCGAAGAGATCGCGGCGATGGCCGACCGCGACCCGATCAAGCTGCTGAAGGACGAACTGGTCGCGAGCGGTGAACTTAACGAAGACCAGTGGAAGGCGATGCTCGATGAGATCACGGCCGAGGTCGACCGCGATTACATCGAGGCCGAGAAGCAAGCCGATCCCGATCCAGGCAACGTCATGCTCCACAACTGGGGCGAAGACACGCCCGTGAGCAAGCCGCCAATCGAAGCGGGCCCGATGACGATGGTGGATTCGATCAACCGAACATTCCGGCAGGCGCTCGAAAACGATCCGCGCGTCATCTTCTTCGGCGAAGATATCGAAGATCCAAAGGGTGGCGTGTTCGGCATCACCAAAGGGCTCAGCGAGATGTTCCCGCGCCAAGTGTACAACTCGCCGCTCGCGGAAGCCACCATCATGGGTGTCGCGATCGGCATGGCCGCCTACGGCATGCGACCCGTCTTCGAACTCCAATTCATCGACTTTATCGCGCCGGGCTGGAACCAGATCACGGCCAATATGAGCACGCTGCGATGGCGCTCGTACGGAGAGTGGAAGTGCCCGATGGTCATTTACGCGCCGTACGGAGCCTATCTGCCCGGCGGCTCGCTTTGGCATAGCCAAGCCAACGAAGCCTATCTGGCTCATACACCCGGACTGAAGGTCGCAATTCCGTCGACGCCCGAAGATGCGGCGGGACTGTTCTGGACCGCGATTCACGGCGACGATCCGACGTTCATCCTCGTGCCCAAGCACATCTTCCGCAAGCGCGTCGAGGTGGGCAAGATCGAGCCGATTCCGTTTGGTAAGGCCCGAACCGTGCGTGAAGGCAGCGACGTGACCATCGTCACGTGGGGCAATACGATCGAACTAGCCGAAATGGCGGCCGATCAGGCGGGGGCATCGATCGAGATCATCGACCTGCGATCCATCGTTCCCCTCGATACGGAAGCGATTCGAGCCTCACTCGAAAAGACCGGCCGCCTCGTCGTGATCCAAGAAGACACCGAGACGTGCGGCATGGCGCAGTCGATCGTGGCGACGGTCACGTCGACACCCGAGATGTTCAACCTGCTGCTCGCTCCGCCTCAGATCGTGAGCCGCGGCGACGTCCACATCGGCTACAACCCGATCTGGGAATACGCCGCGCTGCCCGACATGGATCGGGTGCTGGCAGCCATCGCCACCACGCTGGACTGAAGCTCGCGCTTCAGTCCAGTTGGAGGTCGCGGACCGGCCTCACTTCGATCGATCCGTATTTCGCGGGCGGGATATCCTGCGCGATACGGATCGCTTCGTTCAGATCCGCCGCATCGACGAGGTAAAAGCCGGCCAGCATCTCCTTCGTCTCCGCGAACGGTCCATCCGTGAGCGAGGCGCTCCCGTTGCGAACGCGGACCGTCGTGGCCGAGCCGACCGGGTGAAGGGGCTCAGCGGCGAGGAGCTTGCCCCGGTCCGCAAGCGACTGGCCATAGGCTGCGCAAACGGGATCGGGGCAGGCGCTCCAGTGCTCTTGGTCCAAATAGACAAGGCACAGATATTTCATAGATTTGGCGTGGGATAGACGTTTCCGTTGATCGCCCATGGGATGCCAAACCGGTCCGTGCACATGCCAAATTTGTCCGCCCAAAACGTTTCCGCATACGGCATGTCGACGGTGCCGCCCTCGACCAGCCGATCGAAAACAGCCTGTCCTTCCTCGGCGGTGTCGAAGTTCAGGGTGATCATGAATCCCGTCACGGTTTTCGTCGGCGCATCCGGCGGGCAGTCGCCTCCGTAGAGCAGCGCGCCACCGGGAAAACGAATCTGCATGTTCATCACCCGGCTGGCGTGCTCCGGAGCGCATTGCATTTCGGGTGGCAGGTCGCCGAACGTGTGTTTGGCGACCACTTCGCCGCCGAGCAGCTTGGCGTAAAAGGTCATGGCTTCGGCGCAATTGCCATCGAAGCCGAGATAAGGAATCGGTTGAAGGGTTGTCTTGGTCATGAGTTGTCCTTGGTTTGAGTGGTGATTACGGTTGGATGTCCGGCTCGACGAGCGCGGCCAAATTGCGAAGGGAATCTTGCCAGCCGAGATAGCAGCTTTCGACCGGGATCAAGTCGGGCAAGTTGGTTTGGACGATGTTGATTTCGCTTCCGCACGAAACTTCGCGGATCTCGAGCGTCACCTCGATCACGCCGGGCATGTTCGGATCCTCGAACTGATCCGTCCACTTGAGCAGGCTGTTCGGCTTGACGACCAGAAACTCGCCTCCGAACGCGTGCTCATCGCCGGTGGTGAAGTTACGAAAGCTCATCCGGTACTTGCCGCCCTCCCGAGCATCCATCTCGTGGACGGTGCAGGTGAACCCGTTGGGGGGAAGCCATTTCGCCATGGCGTCCGCCTCGACAAACGCTCGAAAGACCTTTTCCGGCTTGGCGGCGATCACGCGGTGTAATTTGACGGTATTCGACATTTGAGAAACTCCTGACAGCGGTGCTGTATGAGGTGATCGTCTCGCCTCCGACGATATCGACATCCGATTTAGGAATTTTCCGAAAGTTCTTCCAGACGCCGGGTGATGAGGCGTCGCTCGGGTTCCTGCTGGGTCAGTTCGAGGGCTCGGCGGTAGGCTTCCGCGGCCGCCGGGCCATCCCCCCAACGCCGGAGCAACTCTCCCTTTGTAACGTAGGCCAGGTGATAGCCGTCGAGTGCGCCCGAGTCGATCAGGTCGTCGACCAGCGTCAAACCGGCTTGCGGCGACTCAAGCATGGCGACCGCCACCGCGCGATTGAGCGCCACGACCGGCGAGGGGTCGAGGGTAAGCAGGGCATCGTAAAGTCCGACGATCTCTTCCCAGTCGGTGGCTTCGCTCGATTCCGCGGTGGTGTGCACGGCGGCGATGGCGGCCTGAAGTGTATAGGGGCCGGCTCGTCCCGATCGAAGGGCGCGGCGCACCATGTCGTCCGCTTCTCGGATCTGCATCCGATTCCACTTGGATCGATCCTGATCTTCGAGCCGAATGATGTCGCCGCTGGGGCTCTGCCGGGCCTCTCGTCGCGCGTCATGGAGCAGCATGAGGGCGAGCAGGCCCAGAGCTTCGGGCTCGGGGAGGAGCTCAGTAAGCAGCCGCCCCAGACGTATCGCCTCCGTCGTCAGGTCGCGGCGAATCAAGTCATCGCCGGATGAGGCGCTGTAGCCCTCGTTGAAGACGAGGTAGATCGTCCGCAACACGGCTTCCAGCCGTGCCGCGAATTCGTCGGTGCCGGGACTCTCGAATGGAATCTTGGCGTCCCGAATCTTGGCTTTGGCGCGGACGATGCGCTGAGCGAGCGTGGAGGGACTGGTCAGGAACGCGCGCGCGATCTCCTCCGTCGTCATCTCGCAGACTTCGCGGAGCGTCAGCGCGATCTGAGCGTCTCGCGAAAGGGCCGGGTGGCAGCACGTGAAGATGAGCCGGAGCAGGTCGTCGCCGATCTCGTGCGTCTCGAACTCTGGGGCACCGGTCCGATCGAGTTCTTCGTCGGTCGCCGACTGCCAGCGCGCTTTCGAGCGGATCGCGTCCACGCCTTTGAACCAGGCGGTGCGATAGAGCCAAGCGGTCGGATCGTTGGGCACGCCTTGATCGGGCCATTGGGCAAGCGCGGCGACGACAGCGCTTTGCAAGGCGTCCTCGGCCAGATCGAAATCGCCGAGACGTCGGACCAGGCGTGCGAAAAGTCGTCGCGATTCCGCGCGATACACCGCCTGGACCACGTCCGGAACCGAGGAAGCCACGATCGCACAGTGTACATGCGGGGCGGCAAAAAGAGAGAAGGGGCTCGGAGTCGCGACACCGAACCCCCACAAGACGGCGCACGAGGCGCGCCTTGCTATCAGACCTCATCAATCGAATCTCACAACAGACCCGGGGGCCCGCCGGAGACTCGGATCGAACTGCGCTCAGGAAAACCCGAAGGCTCTCCGAGACTGCAACTCGCCGTTACCTACGCTCGGCCCGAAGGCCGCTCGAAAGACAACTGAAGTCTCTCTTGACCAAGCGCTGGCCGAAGCCTGCTTCTCGGTCACTTCGTTTCGCCCTTTCGGGCTCACGTAAGTGTTATACGCCATAACATTTGGCCCAACAAGGGCTTGGGGAAAAGATCGGATTTCGGTGGAAAACCTGCCGTTTCGGGAATGCGCCAAGATAGCGTTATGTCGAATTTCCGGGGACTCATTGTCGCTGCGATCTCGATGATCACTGCCATGGCCACTGCCCAATCCATCATTCCTCGCCCCGTCACGCTGAAGGCCGCCAAGGGCTCCGTTGCCCTGACCGCACGCTCGCGCATCTGCGCATCGGGATCCGCCCGGCGCGTGGCCGAAATCGCGCGTGGACAGCTGGTGCCGGGAACAGGCTTCGAGTGGCCGATCGTCACGCGGCCAGCCGATGGCGATGTCGTCCTCAAGATCGATCGAGGCTTGTCGCGCCTCGGACCGGAGGGTTACCGGCTCAACAGTACGGGCGGCCGGGTCGAGATTTCGGCTTCGGCGGAAGCGGGTCTTTTCTATGGTCTCCAGTCCCTGCGCCAACTGCTGCCGCCCGCGATTCTGCGCCGGGCTGCCATCGGCACCCAGGATTGGACGGTGCCAGCGGTCGAGATCGAAGATCAGCCCCGATTTGGATGGCGCGGCGCACACCTCGATCCATGCCGGCACTTCCGACCGAAGGAGTTCGTGCTGAAGTTCATCGATGTGATGGCACTGCACAAACTGAACAAGCTTCACTTCCACCTGACCGACGATCAGGGTTGGCGGATCGAGATCAAGAAGTATCCCAAGCTCACCGAAGTCGGCGCGTGGCGAGACCGAACGATGGCGGGCGCCTACAGCGAGCAGCGATTCGATAGCGAGCCGCACGGCGGCTTTTACACCCAGGAAGACCTGCGAGAAATCGTGGCGTATGCCAAGGCCCGGTTCATCGAAGTCGTCCCCGAAATCGAGATGCCTGGCCACGCGCTCGCGGCTCTGGCTGCGTACCCCGAACTCGGCAACGGCACCGGGCCCTACAAGGTCGGCGATCGCTGGGGCGTCATCAAACAGGTGTTCAACGCCGAAGACTCGACGATCCAGTTTCTACAGAACGTGCTCACCGAAGTTTTGGAAATCTTTCCCAGCCCGTTCATTCATGTGGGCGGCGACGAATGTCCCAAGGACGAGTGGAAAGCCAGCGCCCGCGCGCAGGAGCTGATCAAGGAGCGCGGCCTGAAAAACGAGGACGAGCTCCAAAGCTGGTTCATCCACCAGATGGACAAATGGCTGGCGCAGCACGGCCGTCGCTTGGTCGGATGGGACGAAATCTTGGAAGGCGGCTTGGCCCCCGGCGCGACTGTGATGAGTTGGCGCGGCGAAGCGGGCGGCATTGCCGCCGCCAAGGCGGGTCACGACGTCATCATGACGCCGGGTAACTGGACCTACTTCGATCACTATCAGGGGGATCCCGTTACGGAACCGCTCGCGATCGGCGGTCGAACCGACCTTGCGGAAGCGTACGGCTACGATCCGGTTCCGCCCAGCCTAACGCCCGAGGAGGCCAAGCACGTGCTGGGTACGCAGGGCCAGTTGTGGAGCGAGTACTTCCCAACCACGCGCTACGTCGAATACATGGCGTTTCCGCGGCTTTGTGCGCTCAGCGAGATCGCCTGGACGCCGCGAGACCAGAAGGACTTCAAGGACTTTGAAAAGCGTCTGCCCGAGCACCTGAAGCGGCTGGATGCCATGGATGTGAACTACCGCAAGCTGGACGGATCGAACGCACGATACAACGGAGTGCCGCGCAAACAAGGGTCATGAGCGGACCGGCTGTCGTTCTCGGTGTGTCGGGCAGTGTCGCCGCCTACCGCGCGTGTGACCTGGCTCGTGAGCTGATGCGGCACGGATTCACGGTTCGCGCTTGCCTAACCGATGGCGCGAAGGCGTTCGTCAGCGAGGCGCTGTTCGAGGCCCTCACCGGTCAGCCGTGCGTCTCAGACGTCTTTGAAGAACCCGAGCGCGGGCGCATGGCTCATATCGACTGGGCCCGGTCCGCGGCTGCGGTGGTCATCGCTCCCGCAACCGCGAACGTGCTCAACAAGCTGGCCGCCGGCGTGGCGGACGACATGCTGACGACGATCGCGTTGGCGACGACGGCCCCGCTCATCATCGCCCCCGCGATGAACCCAACGATGTACGCGAGCGACACGGTCCAGAACGCGCTCACGGTCCTGAAGAGCCGGGCGGCCGACGTGGTCGAGCCGGGGGCCGGAGTCGTCGCTTGCGGCGAACAAGGCCAAGGGAAGCTCGCGACGGTCGAGGAAATCGTCGCTTCTGTGCTTACCGTCACGTCGAGAGTCCAGGTGCTTGCGGGGCGACACGTCCTCATCACATCGGGACCCACTCAGGAGCCGATCGACTCCGTACGATTTCTTTCCAACCGCTCGAGCGGCAAGATGGGAGCGGCCTTGGCGCGGGCCGCGCTTCTCATGGGCGCGCGGGTCACCGTCGTCACGGGGCCGACAGCAACTCCGTTGCCGAATGGAGCCGAGGTCATTCGGATTCGCACGGCTGAGGAGATGCTCGTCCGTGCTCGCGAGGCCAGCGCCGACGCTCACCTGATCATCGGTGCCGCTGCGGTTGCCGATTACCGTCCCGCCGAGCCCAGTGACACTAAGATTCGCCGCACGGAGGCCGAACTGCAGCTGCGACTCCTGCCGAACCCAGACATCATCGCCGAGCTCGCCCAGCTAAGGCCAAATGCTCGCGTGGTCGGATTTGCCGCGGAGCCGGGCATCGATCACTCCGCCGTGGTGGCGAAGCTGAACCGCAAGGGGCTGTTCGCGATCGCGGTGAACGATATTTCCCGGGAGGATATCGGATTCGAATCGGACGCGAACGAGCTCGAGGTTTGCTTCGCGGACGGTCGAGCGGTGCCGATTCCGCGGATGGCGAAACTGCCGGCGGCTCTGCGTTTGCTCGAACTGCTCGCCTAACAAAAACGGCCCTTCCCGGTGGGAAAGGCCGTTCTGAACCGAGTGCCGTGGTTAGGCGCCCTTTTCGGCTTTCTTGTACTCTTCCATCCGGTCCGTCATTTCCTTGACGATCGAAGGATCGGCGCCGCCGCTCATCGTCTTGACGAGCTCGAGAGCCTTGGTCTGGAGTTCAATCGCTTTCTTGACGTTGCCCTTCTTGAAGTGCACGAAGGCCAGCGTATCCATGATGAAGCCGTCCTTGCCGTTCGTCAGCTCGTTGGCGCGCTCAGCGAGTCGAAGGGCGACATCGAGGTCCGGGTTCTTGACGGGAGCCTTGGCTTCAACGATGGTCCAAGCCAGGTAGTTGAGGTTCATCGCGTCGGCTTTGTACTCGTTCTTGCCCACTTCGTCGGCAAACTTGTACGCGGCCTTTTCGTCGGTGAGCAGGAGGGCATCGAATCGCGGGGAGATCAGCCACTGCTTGGCATCCGGATTGTTCTTCTCCATCTCGTCGATCTTGGCGAGCGCTTCCGAACCCTTGCCGGCCTTGATGAGCTTGCTCAAGTCGCGAAGACCGTCGGACATCTCCTTCATCGATGCTTCGGCGGCGTCCTTCTTGGCGGCTTCTGCGCGAGCGTCGAACTTACCGGTGAGGACCTTGTCGAGCACTTCGTCGAGACCGCCCATCGGGTGGCCGATCCAGGCCACGGTGCCTTCTTGATCGATGACGAAGGCGGTGGGGATGCCCGGCTGCTCAGCCGCTTCCATCCAGGTCTTGGCCATGGTGCCCTTCGGGTCGTCGACGGCCACGTTGTAGGACATCTTCTCGCCCATATCCTTCACGAAGGTCTCGACGCCCTTGACGTACTGAAGATCTTCGCTCGCCGAGTGCTCCCAGACGCTGACGCCCGTGAAGTTGACCTTGTCTTTGTACTTGGCGGCCAGCTCGGTGAGGTGGGGGATGCTTTGGCGGCAGGGGCCGCACCAGGTCGCCCAGAATTCGACGACATAAACCTTGCCTTTTTCAAATTTGGGGACGGCTTTGCCTTTCACCCACTTGAGGACCTTGAGGGGTGGCGGGTTCACGCCCACTTTGAGGTCGGCGCCGAACGCGGAAAGCGAGGCTACAGATACGAGTGCCGCCGCTGCGGCCAGTCGAATTGCGAGGCGAATTGAATTCATAGTTGTTACCACCGACACGAATTAACGGGATTGAACCCCGAATCTAATGAGAATTACGAGTTCTGGACCTGAATTCGTTCCCGCAGTCAACCGATGACAATACGGGATGGAAATCAAATCGAGCTATGCCGCTCAGGCGCTGCTTCAGGCGATCCAGAGCCAAAACGAAGGGAATCCGGCGCTTCAGGTCGCGACCCTGAAGAAAGTTTTGGATGAAGAGAAGAGTTCTGCCGCCGAGCTCCTGAAGATGCTTCAGGGCAAGGGGCAGGTTGTCGATATCCGCGTTTAAAGCGCGGATTTAGTCGCCGTCCACATCTTCGTCGAACTCGTCGACGACTGGTACTTCAGTCGTAACCCGCTCAACGGGCGTTTCCAACTGAACCTGGGTGATTTTCTTAAGCTGCCGCTTCGGGCAGTTATTGCAAACAAATTCCACTTGGACCACCGAGAGCCAGCTCGGCACCTTATCGATGACTTTGCCGCATGCGCATTGAACCACGATAGTTATTCTTCTCCTTGAGGCGAGGACTGCTGTTCCTCGTAATGGATCACGGTCTGTTTGTGGCTGATCAGGCCATTGACGAACATGATGACGGCGCCCGCGAAATAGATCAGGACGAGGAAATGTTCATCTTTTTGGCCGGGATCGCGGATCGCCTTTTCGCCGCCAAGAAAAGGCAGACCGATGATGCCGACGATGAGCAAAATGCCCGCAATCCAAAAGTAGGTGTTTTTCCACCATTTTGGGACGGGAATGGGCTTGGTGCTCATGCGCGGCGGACAGTGTACCTCGTGAACATTCTCTGTCCGATTCAACAGCGAAAGGGGCAAAATGGTGCCATGCACACCCGAGAACCCCTGCGCGACCAGCCCGTCGAGCGGTTGCAATGGCTTTGCGGCAACTGGAAGGGTCAGTACGAGGACGATTCCGTCGAGGAATGGTGGTCGGAACCGCAGGCGGGCGCCATCATGGCGTGCTTCCGGTGGCTCAAAGCAGGCGAGCCATACCTTTACGAATTCTTTTGGATCGGCCATGAAGATGGCGTGATCCGCATGAAACTGCGGCACTTCGGTCCCGATTTCACGGCCTGGGAGGAGAAATCGGCGTGCATGTCCTTTGTGCTCACCGACATCGGTCCCGACTTTGCCGCCTTCCGTGCGGAAACCGGGGAGCGCGCGCAATGGCTGACCTATCGGCGAACCGGATCCGAAATGGTGGCCCAGTTCGAAGCCGAAGATGGACCGCCGATGGTCCCTGGCGTCTTCCGGTACTTGCGAGCCTGATCATGAAACGCCTCTGGATCGCACTTTTGTCCCTCGTGCCCCTGGTCGTTCACGCCCAAGCGGTCCGACCAGGCGCGACGCTCTCCCGATCGCTCCACCATCAGGGCGGCCAGATGCGCGTGCAGCGTCACGACCGACCTGGGCTGGTCATCCGTGGCGACAACCTGACCCTCGACTTCGGCGGCATGACCCTCGAAGGCGACACGCCTCAGACGGCACCGGATGCCCGCATGGGCATCGGCGTGACGGTTCAGGGTCGCAACATCACCATTCGGGGGCTGCGAGTCCGCGGATTCAAGACGGGCCTGCTCGCCACGAACTGCACCAAGCTCCGCGTGGTCGACTGCGACTTCAGCGATAACTGGAAGCAGCGACTCTATTCGACGCTGGAATCAGAAGACGAGCGGGATTGGATGAGCTATCACCAGAACGAGAAGGGCGAATGGCGCAGCCATTGCGCCGGACTCATGCTGGAAGACTGCCGCGACTTCGAGATCCGAGAAGTGCGGATTCGAGGAGGTCAGAACGGGCTCATGCTGACGCGTTGCCGGGATGGTCTCGTCTGGAACTCCGATTTCTCGTTCCTGAGCGGCCTCGGCGTCGGCATGTATCGTTCGAGCGGCAACCGTCTCATGCACAACCGGATCGACTGGTGCGTTCGCGGCTACAGCCACGGCAAGTGGAATCGGGGTCAGGATTCGGCGGGCATTCTACTCTACGAACAGTCCAGCCGAAATACGATCGCCTACAACTCGATCACGCACGGCGGCGACGGGTTCTTCCTCTGGGCGGGTCAATCGACGATGGACACCGGTCAGGGCGGTTGCAACGACAATCTTGTTGTCGGGAATGATTTTTCCCATGCGCCGACCAATGGGATTGAGACCACGTTCAGTCGAAACCGGTTTATCGCGAACCGAGTGCTGGAGTGCTGGCACGGCGTGTGGGGCGGCTACAGCTACGATACGGAGTTCCGCGCGAATCAAATCGGACTCTGTGCGGACGGAATGGCCATCGAGCACGGCCAGAACAATCGTATCGTTGGCAATGATTTCTTCCGCAATCTCACGGATCTGCGCATCTGGCAGAATCCGACGCAGGACCCGAACTGGGGCTATCCCAAGCATCGGGACACGGCCAGCCACGACCTCGACATCGCCGATAACCGATT
Organism: Fimbriimonadaceae bacterium; assembly: GCA_044226215.1. Taxonomy (GTDB): domain Bacteria; phylum Armatimonadota; class Fimbriimonadia; order Fimbriimonadales; family Fimbriimonadaceae; genus JBGAHK01. The sequence continues at coordinate 103,625 of JBGAHK010000003.1, forward strand.
TGCAGAAACGACGGGCACGGTGCTGCGCCTGAAAGATGCGAAGGGCGTGCGGGTCATGGATAACCGGATGGAGCACGTCGCCACCGTCCTGGATGCCACCGGGAATCTGGACGGTCTCAAGTTCGGCCACAACGCCATCTCTGCGGAGGCTTGGGGCAAAGGTGCGGACGCCGAGCCGTTCACACCCGACCAACCTCGGCTCCGGCCCACGATGCTGCCCAGCGGCAACGTCATTCTCGGGACGGACACCGGCCTCGCCGATTACCTGAAACGGTTCGCGTCGCCCTGGCCGCTCCCGGAGGCCCGCAAGCTCGTCGCCCCGTTGCCAGGCGCACGTTCGGCGTACTTGCCAGCCGGAGCCGTGCGGGGCCGTCGCTACATCCTCGTGGACGAGTGGGGTCCGTACGATTTTCGACGACCGATCCTCTGGCCGCGCGAGAATCCGAATCTTCCCGCCGGCGTGAAGTCCTTCGAGATCCTCGGGCCCAAGGGCCAATGGAAAGTCGTGCATACGAGCGGGGGTGAGCCGTCCCGATCTGGAGGAACCGTTCCCGATACGATCCAAGTGACGACTCTGCCCGGGCTGCCCCTCCACCTCGACCTCGAGTTTGTCGGCGCCGAAGGTTGGGATGTGCGAGGACATCGGCTGCCCGCGGGGCGGCCGGTCCGGTTTGGGTTCCACGATGACACGGTCCCGCTGGAGTGGCGCATCGAATGGTTCGGTTATAAGTCCCAGACCGAGGATCCCCGCATGTCCGCCGCAACCGTCGACCAGATTCTGGCGCGAGGCGCGATGGCGACCAAGACGATGTCAAATCTTTCGATCGGGACGAGCGCCAGTCCGAACGCGGGAGTTCCTGCCGACCACTTCCTCACGCGCGCCGTCTCCACCTGCAACGTGCCGGCGGCTGGATACGAATTAGAAGTGACGAGCGACGACGGATGTCGGGTTTGGATCGACGACCAGTTGGTGATCGACGCCTGGAAATACCAGGGGCCCACCGCTTACCGCGCCCGGATCGCCAAGGGAACGCATCGCCTTCGAATTCTTCATTTCGAGCTCGATGGCTACACGGCGCTCAAGGCGCGGCTCGTCAAAGGACGCTAGCGACATGCGATTTCGAACGGGATTGTTTCTGCACCTGGTCCTGCTCCTGGCCATGGTCCTACTTTCGGCGGCGTATTCAGTACGACTGCCCGCCACCGTGCCCATCCATTGGAATGCGGCGGGACAGGTGGACGGTTATGGACCCAAGTGGATCGTGCTGATCATGATGCCCGTCATCGGGCTGTTCCTCACCGTCATGTTTCCGATGCTCCCGAGTGGTTCGGGGCGCGGACTTCGCGAATCCATCCCCGCCTATACCGCGATCATGACGATCATCATGGCGATGATGACGGTGATGCACGGACTCATTTTGCGCGCCTCGAGCGCTCCCGCGTCGGCCCTTACCCAGCCGTTGATCGTCACCCTGCTGGTGGGGTTTGCCCTGATGGGCGGTCCGATGCAGCGGGTCGCTCGCAATCCGTTCGTGGGCGTTCGCAACAAGTGGACGCTGAGCAGCGACGCCGTTTGGCAGGAGACCCATCGCTATGGCGGTCGCCTGATGATGTGGGGTGGTTGGATCGGGGCCGCCATTGCGCTGGTGGGCGGTGGATTCTGGGTGCCGATGGCGATCTTGATGATCTGCAGCTTTCTGCCCCTGTTTTATGCGCGACGTGTGGCGAACCGCATAGGAGTTCGCCTCTGAGGATCTTTCTTGATCACGCCGCGACGACACCGCTGCTCCCCGAGGCCAAAGCGGCGATGCAAGCCTGGCTCGAACTCGGGCTGGGTAATCCCAGCAGTCTGAACGCGGAAGGCCGTCGGGCCAAGAACCGGCTGGACGAAGCTCGCGAGCAGGTGGCGGCTTCGTTGGACGCCGACTTCGGATCGATCGTGTTCACATCCAGCGGCACCGAAGCCGCGGCCCACGCCTTGATCGGTCTCGCGCGCGAGAATCAGCAGGGCACGCGCCGCCGCATTTTGATGAGTGCGTCAGAGCACCACGCGATGCTCAATCAGCAGCCCGTGCTGGAGGCGCTGGGATTCCGCGTCGAAATCGTTCCGGTCGATCGCTACGCGCGAATCGATCTCGATGCGCTGCGCGATGCTCTGGGCGATGACGTTCTGGCCCTGGCCGTCATGCACGCGAACAATGAGCTCGGCACGATCAATCCCATCGAGTCGGCCCTGGCGATGGCGAAGGATCGAGGCGTGACCACGATCGTGGACATGGTGCAGACTTATCTGACCCGCAGCACCTTTCCCCTCGACCTCGCCGACCTTGCCCTCGTATCAGCCCACAAGGTGGGCGGTCCCACCGGTGTTGGCGCGCTGCGCGTTCGTCCGGGCGTCCTCATCCAGCCGCTGATCGCGGGGGGAGGACAGGAGCGCGATTTGCGCGGCGGCACCGAGAATGTCGTGGGCATCGTCGGCTTTGGCGCGGCCGTCGGGGCGAGCGGAGATCCCGAATCGCGCGCCCAGCACCAGCTGCAGTGCCGCGCGGCGTTCTTGGCTGAGTTGCCCAGCGACGGAATCGTGAGGACCGTTCCTGAGCGGGAGCCCACGCTCCCCGGACACTTGCATCTGCGAATTCCCGGTCACTCGGCGGAAGGGCTTCTGATCCGGCTGGACCGCGAAGGCATTGCGGCGAGCAGCGGGGCGGCGTGCAGTAGCGGCAGTGTCGAGCCGAGCCACGTCTTGCTCGCGTGTGGCTATTCGGCCGCGGAATCGCGGGAAGGATTGCGATTCACCTTTGGACGAGCGGTGTCCATCGAGCAGTCGCGGGAGGCTGGGCGCATCCTCGCCCGAATCCACGGCGAACTTTAGGGGGCCAGAGGCCGTAGGTACACTTCGGAACCCCATGTCGCTGCCCATCGAAGACCTGACCCCAACTCAAATCGTCCGCCTGCTCGATGAATACATCGTGGGCCAGGCGGCGGCCAAGCGCGCGGTCGCGATCGCGCTGCGCAACCGGTTCCGCCGGCAGAAGCTGCCGCTCGCCGAGCGGGAAGAAGTCCTTCCGAAAAACATTCTGATGGTGGGTCCGACCGGCGTGGGCAAGACGGAAATCGCCCGTCGACTGGCCGTGCTTGCGCGGGCTCCGTTCATCAAGGTCGAGGCGACCAAATTCACCGAAGTCGGCTATGTGGGACGCGACGTGGAGTCGATGGTGCGCGATCTGGTCGGAATCGCGGTCCGACTCGTCGAGCGCGAGAAGCTCGAAGAGCACCGCGAGGAAGCGGAGAACCGTGCGCTGGAGCGCATCGCCGAGTTGCTAGACGAGAATTCGATTCCCTACGAGTGGGGCTATCACGACGACCCGGAGTCGCGGGCACGACTCGAAGAAGCCCTGGAAGAGCAACGCCAGCGACGGGAGCGAATCATCGCTGAAGTGCGCGAAGGCCTCCACCACCAGCGCGTCATCGAGTTCGATACCGAGGAACCGAGCAGCCCATTCCTGCAGGTGTTCACGCCTCAGGGCATGGAAGAGATGGGACTCGATCTCCCGCAACTCGGCGGCGGACCCAAGCGCGTGGCCCGTAAGGTCACGGTCGAAGCCGCACTCGCGATGATGACCGAGGAAGAGGCCAAGAAGATGTTCGACTCGGTGAGCGTTCATCGCGAGGCAGTGGAGCGGACCGAGCAGACCGGCATCATCTTCATCGATGAAATCGACAAGGTGGCGGGCAAGTCAGGCGGCTCGGGACCCGACGTCAGCCGAGAGGGCGTGCAGCGTGACCTTCTGCCCGTCATCGAAGGCTCGACCGTGCAGTCGAAGTTCGGACCCGTGCGAACGGACCACATTCTGTTCATCGCCGCCGGTGCCTTTCACATCAGCAGTCCGAGTGACCTCATTCCCGAACTGCAGGGTCGCCTGCCGATTCGAGTGGAATTGGAGCCCTTGGCCGAAAGCGATTTCAGGAAGATCTTGGCCGAGCCCAAGAACGCCCTCGTGAGACAGTACGAGAAGCTCCTGGCCGTCGATGGCGTCCAAATCGAATTCATGCCCCGCGCGCTCGACAAGGTGGCGGCATTCGCCTTTTCAGCCAACTCGAAGCAGGAAAACATTGGTGCCCGGCGTCTCCACACGATGATGGAGACTTTGCTGCAAGACATCCTGTTTGAGGCGCCGGACCACCGTTCCGGTCGGGTGGAGATCGACGAAGCGTTTGTGGAACGAAAGCTCGGGCCCGCTGCGGCGCGAAGCGGCGCCTAGGACTCGTCCTCGATACTCGATTCGAACAGCTTGCGGAGACGTTCCCGCTCGGCCCGCTCGCGTTCGCGGTCTTTGACCGCGTCGATGTACTCGCGATCCCGGGCTTCGCGTCGCCGCTTTTCTTTGGCGGTTTCCGCCGTCGCCCGGCCGTAAGATGCTGGCCACCGAATCGGAAGTCGATTGCCCGCCCAGGCCCAGAACAGGGCGGTGGGCACGAGCATCATGAATCCGAGCGCGGGGTGCTGGTCGCCCATGGAGAACAGGACAAGCGCGGCCGTGATCGCGGCGAGAATGTTGCCCGTCACGGGAAAAATGGCCAGCAGCAAAATGCGGCCAGCCGGATTACGCGCGCACCAGAGCATGGTGATGGCACTTACGGGGAGAAAGCCGCCGACGAGCGCGACGGGAACGCGAATGACCAGACTCCCCACCCACGCCATCAGCGCGTACGCCAGAGTCGCCGCCACCCAGACCAACGCGAAACGCCGGGTTCCGAGTTCGTTTTCGATCGATGAGCCCGCCCAATAGAGCCACATCAAGGCGAGCAAGAAGAAAAGGAGTCCGCTTCCCACGCCGAAGCTGGCGAACGGATAAGTGAGCAGCGACCACGGCTGGCTCAGGATCGAACCCGAAAAGGCGAGTCTGGGGCCGAAGAAGTCGGACAATCCGAACCAAGACAGCACGAAACACACGGCCATGAGGCCGATGATCGTGAAAACGGCGGGATTACGATTGAAGCGGAGGGCGGGCTGCTGCATCCAACCCGATTATGTCGAAACCTAAGCGCTTTCCACGCCGGTCGGCTTGGGAACCCACGAGTCAAACGTCTCTCGATCGATCAATCGCTGGGCGTACAGCACTTCACCGACAAGCGCGTAGCGGTGCGTTCGGACGTGTCGCACCCAATCGGTCGGGTGCAATTCGCCGGTGCCAATCAAGCGCATGAGGTCGCTCGGCCGATATTCTTCGGTCGACTCCTCGCCGGCTCGATCCAAGTGCCATATCGAAAAATAGTCGCGAAGCAGGAACATGAGTTGCCTCCAAACAAGATACGACAGTTCGGGTGCGAATCGTTACGGGTAAGTTCGGGGCGTGCCTCGGACCGCAATCCTCAATATCGGCCAGCTTCTGACCTTGGACGGGCCCTCCGGACTTCGCCGTGGTCCTGCGATGGCCGACGTGAGCCTCGAGCACGATGGAGCGCTGCTCTTCGATGAATCTGGCATTCTCGCGGTGGGAGACGCCGCGACGATCCAGAGCCAGATCGGTCCGGACGATGTGATGGTGGACGCGGGCGGACGCCTGGTGACTCCTGGTCTCGTAGACTGCCATACCCATGCCGTCTTCGGCGGAGAGCGGCTGGACGATTTCGAGCGCCGGATTGCGGGCGCGACTTACCGCGAGGTGGCTCAAGCGGGCGGCGGTATTCAGCACACCGTACGCTGCACCCGTGCCGCGGACCAAGAAGCGCTGGTTGAGGCGGGCGTTCGGCATCTGGGGTGGATGCTGAGGACGGGCACGACGACGGTTGAAATCAAGTCGGGATATGCGCTGGATGTGGAGGGTGAGCTGCGGATGCTGAGGGCCATTCGCGACCTGCGAGCCCGACAGCCTCTCCAGATTTTTGCCACGTTTCTGGGCGCCCACGCGGTGGGGCCCGAGTGCGGTGGGGCGAATGAGCATGTGGCGCAGGTCGTCGAAGCGGCGCTGCCCCAGGTCGCCGCGGAGGGACTGGCTTCGGCGTGCGATATTTTTGTGGAGGACGGCTATTTCCGAGCCGAACATGCGGAGGCCCTGGCGGGCCTTGCCGCTCAGCACGGCCTCGATCTTCACCTCCACGTCGACCAGCTCACCGAACGGGGTGGAGCGCAGCTCGCGGTACGGCTGGGCGCCCGCTCAGCGGATCACTTGGAACAGACCTCCGACGCGGGAATTCGGGCGTTGGCGGCCAGCGATACCGCGGCGGTGGTACTCCCGGGCTCAGTGCTTGCGCTCGGCCTTGCCCGCTATGCGCCCGCGCGCGCCATGGTCGATGCCGGATGCGCCGTTGCCATCGCGACCGACTTCAATCCGGGTTCATCGCCCTTGGCGTCGCTGCCGCTCGCCATGCATCTCGGCTGCACCCAGATGCGCATGTCCCCCGCCGAAGTGTGGACGGCAACCACCATCAACGCCGCGCGCGCGCTCGGATGCGTGGACCGTGGCCAGCTGACGCCGGGCCAGCGCGCCGATGTCGTCCTATGGGATGCCGACGATTACCGTGAGGTTCCGTACTGGCTCGGAGCACCGATCGTGGACCGGGTTTGGATCGGTGGCCGCCCAGCGTTTACTTCTTGATCTTCTCGACGACCGCGACGGAAATATCCGTCTTCTTGGTTTCGCCATTGATGCTCGCCGTGATCATCACGTCCTTGCCGTCGATCTTGCCGGACATGATCGCGCCGCCGCTTTGCCCCGAACTGTTCGTCACGACATTCGCGTCGGTGAGCTTCGGCTTGTAAAACTCGACGACTTTTTCCCAGCTATCGCTGGTCTCACGTAGGGAGGTTCGCGATTTCATTTCGGGCGTGTCGATCGAGGCGGCTGTGTTTGCGCGTGGGGTCGAGCCCGGATAGAACGGCAGACCCAGATCGGCTTCCGTCACGGACGAGGGGTCCGACGACATGCGGCTCGTGCCTTGGTCGCTCTTGACCGTAACATTGCCGCTCTTATCGGTCTCGACCGAAGCCTCTTTACCGTCGGGACCGGTGTAAGTCACCTTGGACCCGTCGTCGCTGGCGACCATCTTGTTCCCGTTCGCATCGACGACGGTGGTGCCCCGCTTTGAGCAACCTGCAAGCGCCACTGCGGTGAATGCCAATGCTACAAGAAGGTTTTTCATCGAGATCAGTTTAGCCGACGAACTTGTAACCCACGCCTCGGATCGTGACGATCCGAACCGGCTTGGAAGGATCGACCTCGATATGCTCGCGCAGCCATCGCATGTGGACGTCGACGGTTCGTGTTGTGACAAATGCTTCCTGGCCCCAGACGCGATCGATCAGCGTATCGCGGGTGAAAACTTGGCCCGCGTTTTTCATCAGGAAGTACAGGAGCGCAAACTCCTTGGGGGAAAGATCGAGTTTGTTGCCGTCGAGCGTGGCGTCGTAAGTCTTGGGGTCGATCGTCAAATTTCCGCTCTGGACCGGCGTGACGGGTCGGTCTCCGGTGGACCGTCGGACCACGGCACGGATACGCGCCACGAGCTCAGACAGGTTGAACGGTTTGACGACATAATCGTCGGCGCCCATTTCGAGTCCGGCAACCCGATCGCCTTCGCTGGCTTTCGCGGTGAGAAAGATGATGGGCACCTGACTCTCCTTGCGAACGGCCTTGCACAGGTCGAAGCCGCTGCGGTTGGGCAGCATGACATCCAGGATCAGGACATCGGGTTTGGCCTGCCGGTAGAGTCGCATACCGTCTTCGGCTGATTCCGCCTTGAAAACGCTAAAGCCCTCCTTGCGAAGCTTCAGCTCGACGGTTTCGAGAATGGTGGGTTCGTCGTCTACCAGCAGGACCTTCATGTTGCGATGATTTCTACGTTCGCTCGTGGAACGCAGACTTCATCGCCACCGGCCAGCTTTGCTTTGAGGACGCGTACTTCCGTGCCCGATTCCACCACCTGAAGCTGCGAAGGCAACTCCGTGACGGTGCCGATCTGGCCGAAGTAGGGCTCCCGAATCACGCGAATCGGAGTGCCAATCTTCAATTCCAAAGCCCCCGACGAGACAAAATGTGCGCTCGCCATGTCATTGGACGGCGCAATAATTTCGGGGCGGATGACGCCCGCCCGAATCTGGGTTGCCCCATTAATACTGGCCATCCGGCCTTCGAGTGACTTCAGCAGATTGAACGTTCGTTCCGCAATGTTGAGGCTGCCAAATCCTTCCGTCACCATGATCGTGAGCGGAATCGGCTCCTGTCCGGTGATAGCGACGCCGATGTCGTAGCCGAGGTACCGGGTCAAGTCGGCGTCCTTGATGCCGCCGGCGATCAGGCCGTAAGCACCGACTTCCTGAGCCCTAACGATGGCTTCGTATTCAACGAGCGACCCTCCGACGAGAATCGCGCCTGCGTCGCTGCTCTGGATGTCTGCCGCAGTGAGCGGCTTATCGGGCGAGGCTACGGCCACTCGGATCTTGCCGTTGCGCTCGCCACCGACACCGAAGATGCCCTGGACCATCGCGCCGCGGGTCTCAACGATCGCTCCTTCATCGGGCACGACCTCGGCGATCGTGCCTTGAATGTAGGCCTTGATGTCGACCGGGATCGGGGCCTCGCGGACGAGGATGTTGCCGGTGACCTCCGAGATCGACTCGACGGTGCCGTCATAGTCCGATTCGATGCGCGTCTTACCGAATCCCAAGAAACCTTTGGTTTCGGCGAGGAGGTCGCCCTTTTTGATCGGCTCGCCCTCTTTGATGGGGAGGAAGTTGCGGATTTCGCGGGCTTCGACCCCAAATCGCTCGGTGAACTTGATCGTCTGGAGCAGTCCTGGGAGCAGGGCTCGAGCGACCAGATCGTCGGGGCCGACTGCTTGGCCGACTTGGACGACGACTTCGCCCTTGATCGGCAACCGCCTCATGCGGCGGACGACGACGTCACCGCTGACCGTTAGACCTGGTGTATATGCACTGCCCAAACTCAATCCTCCTGGAAAACGGGCTCGTCCAAGCCGAGCCGCACCAGGATTATGGCATTCATGCGGAAACGAATTTTCAATCTGCGGAAGCCACTGTCTGGCTTGCCGATAGAGTACAGAATGTTAATTAACGCCAGATTAAAAGAGGGTGCGGCAAAGCCGCACCCTGGATGACCCTCGTAGAGTCCGGACGAGGAATCTAGTCCATGCCGGTCTGATCGAAGTTGGTGGACACGATGCCGTAGTCAAAGACGCTGACGGTGCCATCGCCGTCCAAGTCGGCATCAGCCTCCATCAACAGGCTTGGTACAATTTTGGTCCCCATGGCCAGCTTTGGGCCCATCGCGCCTTTTTACGACGAGCTCATGAAGTCGGTCCCCTACGACATGTGGCTCGGCTATTGGGAGCTCTTACTGCTGCAGCAGGAGGTTCGCCCGAATCGCGTGCTGGATATCTGCTGCGGGACGGGCACGCTCTGCGAGATGCTTTCGGAAAGGGGCTACTCGGTCACCGGGTTCGACTTGAGCAAGACGATGATCGCGGAGGCGCGTCGCAAGGCCGAATTGGCCGGACTGAACGTGAGATACGAAGTGGCCGATGCGCGAACGGTGGACCTCGGTGAGCGCTTCGATGCCGCCTTTTCGTTTTTCGACAGCCTGAATTACATCACGGACGCGGCAGGATTGAGGTCGGCCATTCACTCGGCGGCCCGCCATTTGCGACCCGGCGCCTCCTTCATATTCGACCTCAACACGGCCTATGCCTTCGAGCAGAAGATGTTTGACCAACAGGACACGCGCAAGCGGTCCAAAGTCCACTACAACTGGGTGGGCGACTACGACAAGGGCCAGCGCATCATCCGCGTCGAAATGGACTTCTGGGTCGATGGACAGAAGGTCCACGAGGTCCACGTCCAACGCGCGCACCGCGAAGACGAGGTTCGCGAGTTCCTAGCGGAAGCCGGATTCGAAAGCGTCCGAATCTATGACAGCTACACGCTGGATCCGCCACGGGCGCGAAGCGACCGGGTTCACTACACGGCGATTCTGTCGGGCTAGCCGATCACTTTGACGAACCGCTCGAGCGGGTGGCGGTGGTGCGGGAACCCGTCTTCCGCAGCGACGCCGATCGCAATCAGCGCGGGGATGCGAACGTGGGCCGGCAATCCGAAGAGCGATTTGACCTGCTCGGGATCGAAGCCGAGCATCGGCGACGTGGCGTACCCCATCGACTGGGCGGCCAGCAGAAGGAATCCGAGGAAAATGTAGCTGATCGCGTTGCCCCACTCCTCGCGGTCTTCCTCCGACTTTTCACCGTGCGTTTTCTTGAGCCGAGCCACGACTTCCGCGCGTCGGTCGGCCATGCCGGGGTGGACGGTGGTTTCGATATCGCTGAGCACGTCGGCCATGTCGCTATAGAGCACGAGGGTGACGGCGGATGCGCCGACTTGCTTCTGATTGAACGCAGCCGCCATCAGCTTCTGCTTCATCTCATGATCTCGGACCGCGATGACGCGCCACGGCTGAAGGTTGTCGGGGGATGGCGCCAAGCCGGCCAGGCGAAGGAGCTCGTTCAGATCCTCATCCGGCATCGGATCGTCCGTGTACCTCCGGATGCTGCGGCGGGATTCGATGGCGTGCGGGACACTGAGGGGTTCGGGGTGGCGCATGGGAGTGCAAAGATTACCGGTGTTCGGTCATCAATTGAGACGCCCATTCCGCCGTTTTTGTGATGGCATCGCTGGGGCCCAGAATCTCGTCGAGCTCGTCAAACGCGTCGAGCTGGGTGGTGCGGCCCCCCGATTGGAGTTGGGCGAGATCGGCGGAGATCGTGGTCGGATTTGCCTCGTCCTGCAGATGTTCGGGCATCGCCATCCGCTGCAGAAGTATGTTGGGCAGGGCAAAGTAGCTGAACTTGGGCCGCCGAATGACGAATTCGAGCCACATCCACTTTGGACCGCGGTAGATGACGACCGACGGGCACCGCATGATGGCGGCTTCCAACGTGGCGGTGCCGCTACAGACCACCGCCACCGAAGCCCGGCTCAGGAGCTCGGCCGCGGTTCCTGTCCACCATTCGACCGGCTGGCCGGCGGGCCATAGGCGCTGGAGTTCGGCTTGGCCAATGCTCGGCGCAACGGAGACGATGGGCGCCAACCCGGTGCGCCGTGCGACCTCGGCCATCACGGGCAGGTGGGCGTGAACTTCGTGGTGACGGCTGCCCGGCAGGAGCGCGAGGCCCGTCCGCTCATCATCCGCCAACGGCCTGATGGACGAGAGCAACTGTTTGATCGGATGGCCGTAAAAGCGTGCCCTCGCCCCAGCGCTGGCCAAAAGCTCCGCCGACCAAGGGAAAGGCGTCGCGATGGCATCCGTCAGGTGAGGAAGGTCCGCACCTTGTTTGTTTCGACGCCACGAACCGGGCGGGATGAAGTAAAGCACCGTCCAACCACGGGCCTTGGCGATGCGGCACAGCCGAATGTTGAAGAAGCCGAAATCGATCGGGACGAATAAGCCGGGCGCGAGCGTCATAAGGGCGCGCTTGGCGGCCGCGTAGCCTTGGAGTGACCGAGGCACGACTTTCAGAGCTTGGAGAATTCCGATAGCGCCCCAGGTCGAGGTGTCGGCGACGAGCTGGCCCAGCAAGGCGCGCAAACGAGCGCCGCCAATACCGTGATAGGTCGCATCGGGCTGAAGTCGCTGAAGTTCGGTGATGAACTGAGCGGCGTAGGCGTCTCCAGACGCTTCGCCCGCCGAGACGAGGACGTTCACGGCTGATCGCCGCGACCGTTCTTGCCCTGAAAGAGCCGCTCCATGAACCGGATCAACTCCTCGACCTCGGCTACGGGCTTGACCTCGCGTCGCACGGTCTCGATGGCATTCGTGAGGCCGAGTTGGGACTTGAAGAGGAGCTTGACCGCCTTGTGGATGGCGAGGCGCGATTCGCTCGTCACGCCGATTCGCCGAAGGCCCACCGCGTTGATATCGCGGACGGTTTGGTCGAGTCCTTCGACCATGCAGAACGGAGGCACGTCGCGGACGATGCGGGACATGCCGCCGATGAAGGCGATCCGCCCCACGCGAACCCATTGGTGCAAGCCCGTCATGCCGCCGATGTTGGCCATGTCCTCGATCGTGCAGTGTCCGGCCACGCCCACGCTGTTCGCGATGGTCACATCGCTGTGCAAGGTCACGTTGTGGCCGAGGTGGACGAACGCCATCAGATAGCACCGATCGCCGACCGTGGTCGCTTGGCCCTCGCCGGTCGCGCGGTGAATCGTGACGTACTCGCGGAAGACGTTGTCGTCCCCGATGTTGAGATAGGTCGGCTCGCCGTGATATTTCTTGTCTTGCGGCGCGCCCCCGAGCACGGCTCCTTGGGCGACCACGTTACGCGACCCAAGTCGGGTCCATTTGCCGATCGTCACGTGGGATTCGAGCCGGGTGCCCGGACCGAGAACGGCCTGATCGTCCACGTAGCAGAACGGCCCAACCATCACATCTTCGGCGAGTTCTGCGCCTGGATGAATGTAGGAGAGCGGGTGGACGTGTGCCAACGGGGGTTAGATTGCCTCCCGACTGGCGAGCTTGAACGTCAGCTCCATACTGGCGGCGAGTTCACCGGCGACCGTCGCCGTGCAACGGATGCGTCCGACCGACTTGCGGAACCAAAGCATCTCGATCTCGCTGCGGAGAACGTCTCCGGGAAGCACGGGGCGCTTGAACTTCACGTCGTCGATCGCCCCGATGACCGGCACGAGCCCTTCGTATTCAGGATCAGACAGCAGAATGACCGCGCCCGCCTGAGCCATCGCCTCGACGATCAGGACGCCAGGCATAATCGGCATCCCCGGATAATGGCCGACGAAAAACGGTTCGTTGATCGTGACATTCTTAATGCCGACGCACCGCTTACCGGGCTCCATCTCTTCGATCCGATCGACCAGCAGCATCGGATACCGATGCGGCAGGAAGTTCATGATCTCCGTGATTTTCATGCGAATCCACCCCCACCGTTGGACATAACTACGGCAGAGGGTACCCGCGCGCGGTCAGCCGAGGGCAGGCTGGGCGGCGAGGTACTGGTTGATCCGCTTGACGAGATCCATCTTGAACGGCACCGGGACGGAGGACCCGAGGGAAATCTGGTTTCCCGATTCGTCCAGCATCAAGATCGCATTGACGGTCTTGTTTTGGTTGTTGAAGCCGCCAACGGTCGGCGTACCGATCGCTGCCCGGATACCTTTTGCCAAGACGTAGTGCTTCACGCGCCGAATCGGTCCGAGCCGCCTGATGACGGTGAGGCGGTTGCCTTCGAGGCGGATGTCTTCGCTGGCGGCCAGGCTGAAAGCGCCCGCCAGCATGCCAAACCCGACCAAGAAGAAGATGCTGTAGAAGCCGAGAAGAGCGAGCGCCCCCCAACCGATGGCGGCGCGGAAGCCCCCGATCATCAAGACCGCGTGGAGCGTGGTGAAGCTGGTCCAGCCGAAACCAAAAACGCCCAGGCCAATGGCGCCGGCGATATTCCCCTTCGAAATCCGCATTTCCAGGATCGGAGGAACGACGGTGGTGGTCGGTAGCCCGATTTCCTGCCGGGCCGCCCGCTCGGATAGGCGTTCCTGAAGTACGTCCAGATCGACCAGTCCTTTCGGATCGCCCGGCGCGACCGCGCCAAGCCGATTGCGGAGATCCGCTTCGATCGATTCGAGTTGACCGGCCGCCTGCTGCAAGGTCTGGCTGAGCTCGTCCGATGCCGAGCATCCCGCGTCCAAAAGTCCCTGGTAAATCCCGGGATACTCGTCCTTCAGGCGGTGGGTGAGTTCGATCCTGCGATGCAGCTCCTCGGCCGAGATGGCGTCGTTCTGGAGAACAAGCGGAGCGAAACGGGCAATCCACGCGTTCGCGAGGTCCCGCTGTTGGACTTCATTCTGTGAAATCGAATGGAAGGGCTCCATGCTTGCCATATCCTCTTTATTGTCGGCGAGAACCGCTCACGTTTGGCCCCAGAATGAGCGCATTCAGCACCATCTTGTCGAATTGGGGCCACATCGCCCGGCTCAGTGGATCGATCATGAACATGATGACGTGGCCGTTCCCGACCGGCTGATCGTAGACGATTACGCTGTTGGCGAGAGCGTCTCGGCTGTCGTCGGGCCACTCCCATCCGGATAGACGTTCGACCTTCTTGGGATCGCGCTCGATGGTGAGGGCGCCGCCTCCGGCTGCGGGCGCGCCCAGGAATGTCGACCCATCGACGGGAGCGGCGAAGAGGGCGTCTGTATAGCCTCGAAGCAGGAAGGACTCGGGGTCGGCCTCGGCACGGTAGAGCGTGCCGGGGAGAGGCTTGGGCTCGGACGCACCGCGATCCCGCTTGACCTGGTTTGGTTTCAGGTCGACGAGTCCCTCCTTGCCCATCAGCCAGCCATTCGTGGACATCGAGACCAACGTGTGGCCCTCCGACACCCATTGCCGGAGCCGGGCGTCGATGGCGGGCTGGTTGCCAGGCGGAAAGAGGATCGCCGAATACTTATCCAGGCTACGCGACAAGCTCCGCTGGTGAATCGGCGTGAACGGCAGATCGTATTCACGCTCGAGCGCGTACCAGGCTCCGCCAAATTCGGTCGTTTCATCGGCGCTGCCGAAGACCACTCCGATAATGGGGTTGACGACGGGGTTTGAACTGCCCGCGCCAGGGCTCTCGCGCCCGATTTCGGGATAACCCGACGCCAACGCCCGCACGGCGATTCCCCGCGACTTTTGAAGGGCTTCCAGCCTCGCCTTCAGGTCCTCAGGGTTTCGGGAGGCATACAGGAAGAACGCGCCTGCCGGGACCGTCTCGCCGGACAGGGCCATCGTCTTGGCGGTCTGACGAACGCGGTAGTCCGCGCGGGCCAACTCGGCCGCGGCCAGGATATCGTCCCGGTCGCGATAGGGGAACCACCAGCCGATCTCGCTCGCGCCCACCTGCCCGGGCTTCGTCGGCGTAGGCGCGGCGGTCGCTTCGTAACGAACCCGCTGCGGACTCCAATAGGCCTGCAGGCCGTGAGCGTAGATGACGCACCAGCCGGTCGTATCGTAAAACTCCAGCGGATCCGCCGGCGGGTACTGTTTCTCGCCGCGCATGCGTGCTCCGATCGCCAGTTGACGATCGGTGAACTCCTTTTCAAAGTCCTGGCCAGGTTCGAGCAGGGCTTTGGCGAAGGCTGCGCTCGGCTGATTCATGTCGACGATGAGCGCACCGGCTGGCACCGTCACCGTCGCCACCTTGGACGACCAATAATCATGCGCCTGGGGCTGGCTAAAGGGTTGGGCGGACCAAGATGTCCGCACCCCGCCGCGCTCGAGCTGGTCGCGAAGCCGGACCAACGCTCGCGAATCCGGGGCCGTCACGACGACACGGCCGAAGTCCCCGGCCAACGACCCGTCGGCGGACTGCCGCCGGAATTCGGCAAACGAGGTCAGCAGCTCATCACGGTGGGTGGCCGCAGTCTGGATCGTGGTCAGTGCGGCCGTAAAATGCTTGGCGGCTCCATCGCGCAAGGTCAGTTCACTGCCGTCGTCCTTGCGGGTTCGCAGAGCAAATCCGCCGTCCGTCTCGTAGGTCATGCCGACGGCGCCGTGGAGCGACGTGAAGGAGTCCAGGTAGCCCGCGTAGTACAGGTCGAACTCGCTCCGCGTGAAATAGGACCAGCCGCGGCGATCAAAGGCTTGGCCGTTCATGCGTCCGAACAGGTCGGTCCACCGATTAATTCGCGCGCGATCGACATTGACATTGAGCGCCATCGGATTAGGAGGGAAGAAGTACTCGCTCGTCTCCCCGTGCTGATCCACATACACCTGCGGCGTCCAGCGGAGGAATTCGGCCACTTCTTGGCGGGACTCAGGCTGGCTCAGGGCCACGCGGTCCCGGTTCATGTCGAATCGATAATGGTTGGTCCGGCCCACGATGATGTCGGGCTCGCGGTTCTCGAACGCTTCTCGTTCAGCCGAGCCAACCGCTGTCGCGTTGTTGTAGACCACGTACCGCTCGTGGCCATCCGGGTTGTATGCCGGGTTCAGGATCACGACAGCACGGTCCAGAACCTTCTGAATTTCGGGACTTCGGCTCGCGCACAAGGTGTACGCCGTCCACATCGCCGCCTCAAACGATGCGGTCTCGTCGCCATGGATGCACTCGTTGATCCACACGATAGCCGGCGTTTCGGCAGCCAGCTTCGCCGCATCGGGCCGCGCGAGGGTCCCGCTGGCCAGCCGAGCGACGGACTTGCGGATGTCCTCGAGGCGAGCGATGTTCGCGGGCGTCGAAATCGCGAGCACCTTGAGCGGGCGGCCCTCCACGGTTTTGCCGTAGTCGATCCAGCGGAGTCGTTCGGGAGCTTCCGCGGCGAGCTTCCTCAAGACGATTTCTTGCTCGCGGAACGTGGTGTGCCGCTGGCCGATGGGGTAGCCAAGCGTGGCTTCGGGGGTGGCCACCGCCGGATCGTAAGGTCCGTGCGTGTAGGCGTCAAATGAACCGGGTGAAGAAAGAAGCAGGGCAGAAGCCAGCAGCACGGACATAGACACTCATTCTAGCGAAGCGGCGAAACCGCCGGATGCAGTTGCCCCTGAAAATCACGGGCAATCTGCCGACTATGGGAGGAAGGGGAACCACCGTGATAGAAAACCGACCCATGAACCAGTACAAGCGAATCGGCGAAATTTTGCTCGAGCGCGGCCTCATCCAGCAGTCCGACCTCGACGACGTTCTGTCCGTGCAAAGCAAATTCAACCGGAAGTTTGGGGAGATTCTGCGGGTGATCGGCCTCGTCTCAGAATGGGACGTTACGCAGTGCCTTTCCGAGCAGTTCAAGCTTCCGATCATCAGCTTTGACCGGCTCGTGCCCGATCCGGCTGCGGTCGCGCTGATTCCACGTGAATTCGCGATGACGCGCCAGGTCCTGCCCCTGAAAATCAACGACCGCGAAATCAGCTTTGTCATCAGCGATCCGCTGAGCATCCACGTCGACGAACTTAAGCCGTTTGTGGGCGAGCGACGTGTGGCCTTTGCCTTGGCCCAGCATTCCCACCTCATGGTGGCGCTGGAACTGTCCTACCTGTTCCGGCCCGAAAGCAAGAAGTCCAAGCGCGCCAAGAAGGCTGCCTGATCGAATTCGATAGACTCAGCGGGTGACCGCTGATTTCCGAGAAGTCTTACGCCGCGACCCTTTCGAGGGTGCGGCGTCTTTGCTTGGCGCGGTCCTCCGAAAGGGCGAACTGAGCGCCCGCATCGTGGAGGTAGAGGTCTATTTGGGCGCCGAGGACCCGGGGAGTCATGCTCATCGGGGGCGAACGCCGCGCAACGGGGTCCTCTTTGGCCCGCCCGGCATCGCCTACGTCTACTTCAACTACGGGATGTACTGGCTCTTGAACATCTCCGCCCTCGAAGACGGCGTTCCGTCGGCGATTCTGATTCGAGCGGGGCGACCCCTGACGGGTGTGGACGAGATGCGACTCAACCGACCGACCGCACGCCGCGAAACGGACCTGCTTTCTGGCCCGGGCAAGCTGTGTCAGGCGTTCGGAATCGACGGCACCTATAACGGGGTCGATCTTCTGGATCCGGCATCGCCGGTCCATCTGGAGCCGGGCGAGCCGGTCACCGAGATGATCGTGACGCGCCGGATCGGACTCGCCGTGGGCAAGGGAGAAGAGAAGGAGTGGCGGTTCGTGGAGGCGGCTGAAGCCCGATGGGCCTCGCCGCATCCACGTTCGGTTTAGGCTGGCTTAGCCGACGCTTCCTTCCAGGCTGACGCCCAGCAGCTTTTGCGCTTCGACCGCGAACTCCATGGGAAGCTCACGGAACACTTCTTTGCAGAAGCCGCTGACGATCATGTTCACGGCGTCCTCGGTGGGGATGCCGCGCTGATTCATGTAGAAGATTTGGTCGAGCCCGATCTTCGAAGTCGAGGCCTCGTGCTCGACCTTGGCGGTTCGGTTCTTCACCTCGATGTAGGGGAAGGTGTGCGCCCCGCAGCGATCGCCCATGAGCATCGAATCGCATTGCGAGTAGTTGCGGGCATTGTCGGCGCCCGGATTCACGCGGACGAGACCGCGGTAGGTGTTCTGGCCGTTGCCCGCCGAAATGCCCTTGCTCACGATCGTGGAACGGGTGTTCTTTCCGATGTGAATCATCTTGGTGCCGGTATCGGCCTGCTGCTTGTTCGCGGTAAGCGCGACCGAATAGAACTCGCCAATCGAATTGTCGCCCCGCAAGATGACGCTCGGGTACTTCCAAGTGATCGAGGAACCCGTTTCGACTTGCGTCCACGTCACCTTCGCGTTCGTGTGGGCAATCGCCCGCTTGGTCACGAAGTTATAGATACCGCCCTTGCCTTCCTTGTCTCCGGGGTACCAGTTCTGGACCGTCGAGTACTTGATCGTCGCGTTATCCCGCGCGATGAGCTCGACGACCGCCGCGTGGAGCTGATTTTCATCGCGGCTTGGTGCGGTGCAGCCTTCCAGATAGCTGACGAAGGCCCCTTCGTCGGCGATGATGAGCGTTCGCTCGAACTGGCCGGTTTTGGCCGCGTTGATCCGGAAGTAGGTGCTCAGTTCCATCGGGCAGCGCGTGCCCTTCGGAATGTAGACAAAGCTGCCGTCCGTGAAGACAGCGCTGTTCAGCGTCGCGAAGTAGTTGTCGCTGTAGGGGACGACCGATCCGAGATACTCGCGAACGAGATCGGGATGCTCCTTGATCGCCTCGGTGATGGAGCAGAAGATGACGCCGGCTTTGGCCAGCGTCGCCTTGAACGTGGTGGCCACGCTCACGCTGTCGAAGACGGCGTCGATCGCGACGGGAGTCTGGCCCTCGCCGCGGCCCTGGACGTTGAGCAGCACTTCCTGCTCGCTGATGGGAATGCCCAGCTTTTGGAACGTCTTCACCAGTTCGGGGTCGGCGTCTTCCAGGCTGTCGAGGCGCGGCTTGAACTTCGGCGCGGAGTAGTAGCTGATCGCCTGGAGGTCGGGCTCGTCGTACCGGGCGTTCACCCAGTGCGGCGGCTTCATGGTCTGAAGGTGCCGATACGCCTTGAGTCGCCATTCGAGCATCCACTCGGGCTCTTCCTTTTTGGCGCTCAGCCGGCGGATGACGTCTTCGTCGAGGCCGGGTTCAAATTCGTCCGCCTCGAGGTCGGTGACGAAGCCTTCTTTGTATTCGCGGTCTGCCCATTGTTCGAGCAGGAGGTCGTGTTCGGACTTTTCGTCCGTTGGGTTCTCGATGATTTCTGCCATTGTTGTGGTCGACGCCCGCCCACCCGGGAGACCCGGCATCGCGGTGCTAGACAGCTTCAATTATGGCCGATTTAGGTTCGAAATAGCGACGTTTTGAACCGGAAGTTACGGGTTGACCGCCACCCGAATAACGCCGCACGACAGTGGAGGAACGACCCAGCCTTTGCCCGGAACGATATCAACTTGGCGCGCCTGACCCGGCGTGTTCTTCGCTCCCGCCGAGGGCCCCGTCACAAACCAACTGGTCGGATCACCCTTCACCCCGTCGACGAAGAGCGTTACGGCATGATCGGCAGGATTTACGATGCCGATCGTCAGGGCCTTGCCGTCGGCAGTGAGCGCCGCCGCCACATCCATGTCGCCGAACTCGCCCGAGACCGTGACCGGGATCGTGCCGTACTGCTTGCGGTACAGCGCGAGCACGAGGCCCGTGGACTCGAGCTCGGCCGCGGTTCGCGAAGTCTTGATCGCTCCGATGACGTTCACGGTCTGCGCATATGTGGCCATGCTGACGATGTCGCTCTGTCGGTAGAACTCGTGAAGTCCCGCCGCTATGCCCAGTCCGTCGGCGAGATCGTAGGGGCAGCCGAGTTCCCCGTAGTAGGTTTCGCGGTGCCAATAGTTCCATTCGTCCATCGCGATGGGGACGATCCGGCCCTTGAGAGCGGGCAACTTGGGCTGGAGCTCGCGGTGGAGCCTGGTCCGGTCGCGGATGGCGTCGCGGACCTCCTTGATGTGCTCGTTGAGCGGGTTCGGGCCGTTCTTCTGCCAGGGAAGCCGGCCGACATAGAAGTGCTCGGATAGGGCGTCCATGTGGTCTGAGCATCCTTCAAGCATTCCCTGCGACCACGAGATGTTCCGCTTGGCCTGCTCCGGATCGTGCTCCTTATTGATGGTGTGGATGTCGCCGCTGCCCACGAGGACAAGCTTGGGATCCACATGGCGCATGGCATCGACAACCTGATTGTGCTTGATGACGTAATGGTTGAGGGCCATAAAGCCGAGCTGCCAGGGCCCCCACATCTCGTTGCCGACGCACCAATGCTCGACCCCGAACGGCTTGGAATGGCCATTCTTGACGCGCCAGCCGCCGCCGACGGTGTCCGCACTGCCGTTGCAGTACTCGACCCACTGAGCGGCCGAGTACGCGTCGCCAAAGCCGGTATTGACGGTGATCAGCGGTTCCGCGCCGATCTCGTGGCAGAAGTCGATGAACTCATCAGTCCCGAAATCGTTGTGCTCGAGCCCGGTCCAGGCTGGGTTCGTGCGCGGCGGTCGTCGGTCGCGATCGCCGATGCCGTCGCGCCAGTTGTAGCCGCTGACGAAGTTGCCGCCCGGCCACCGATAGATGGTGCCTCCGAGCTCCTTGAGTTTGGCGAGTGTGTCGGCCCGCATCCCGCGCACATGGTCGGCGGGCATCAGGCTGGCGCAGCCGACTTGCACGTCGCCGCCCACAGCCTCGATTTCGAACGTGGCTTTGTCGGTCGACTGGGTCGGGCTGAATTCAAACCGGTGCTTGCCGTACTCCTTGGTGAGCCCAAATTCGTGAGTTTCGGTGCCCATGCGTACACGAACTTTGGCGAGCGCGCCGTCGGAGCGAGCCCAGATCGAGCCGACCACTTTCTTGCCTGCGATGACGCCGAGGTCGTGGTGCCGGATGATGGTGCCTGCCTCTAGCAAGGGCGAATGCTGGCCCACGAACACGTGATCGGTCCGCATCTCTACGGAGCCTTGACCCAGTTCCCACGGCGAAGCACCCAAGATCGGGTACGGCGTCTCGGTTTGAGCGCGGTAGGGATGGTAGGTCGTGGTGATCGGATAGTAGAACTTCCGGTCCTCCAGCATCTCGGCCCAGATCCCGCCATAAATGCAGCGACCAAGGTGCTCGATGAACTGCCCGTAGATAAAGGGCTGGATGGGAGCCCCCTTCTTATTGGGGTCGATGGACAATTTCACGGTCTGGGCAGGGCTGGCCGCGACGAGAAGACACGCCAAGGCAATCAGAAAGAACGACGGCATACGTTTAGAGGCTAGCACAGTCTCCGGGAATCGCGGGAAAGGCAGTGCAGGTTATTGCCAATTCACAGCCAAGAACTCGTCTCCGATAAGAAACGCATAAGAGAAAAATAAGAATCTTGTCGCAATTCAGAACAGGCCTCAGGTTCAAATGGCGCAGTTACGTACCGGGAAGAGCCAGCTTGTCCATCTCTTTTATGACAGTTCTCTGACGCAAAAAGGGGAATGATTAAGATATGACCGAGCAGCAAGTCGTCTCCAATAGCAGTCACCTCTTGGCTTGCGACGCGTACTCCCATGTCGCATCCGCCTCCATCCAAGAGCAGTTGGAAGTCCTCCTTGACTACCTGAGTCATCAGCCCGTCATCGATTGGACCTTCGTGAAGCTCCACGCGCTCGCCATCTCCGATACGGCCAAAGACGCCTATGAATCGGCGCTCAGTTTAGTCGACGAAAATTGGTCGGCGAAAGACACGTGGCCGCCAGTCGGACCCATGTCTTAATCCTGAAAGGATTGAGGTTAATTGCTTGTCGGTAAGCGTGGCGGGCGCGACTTCGGTCGCCCCGCCACATCCATTCAGTCCCCATGAAGGCGCACGTGAACAGAAGCGCCTCGCTGAGGCCGGGCTGCTCCTGCTCGAGCCGCATGAGTTCCATCGCTCGCTCGACGACCACCTCGTGCAGCAGCCTGAGCCGCTCATCGAGCATGCGCTCCTTCGCCCCGCTCGCCTGAGTTCCGTGGAGCCGGTAGTGGGTGCTTTCGGACGGAATCTTCGCCGCCCAGCCTCGCTCCAGCAGGGTGAGCCACAGCTTCCAGTCGGCATTGCCGTAGTAACTCGGGTCGAACCGCTCATCCCCTCGCCGAAATATGACCGAACTCGTGATGAACCGGTTGTGAAGGATGAACTCGGTGAGGTGCGGTCCAGGTTCTAGGGGATCGAAGATGAAACCCGGCGTCTCGCCAGTGGCAGGGTCGCCTGTTTCATCGATGGCGTAGCCCCGGGTTCCGCAAAGAACCAGTCGCGGCTCGGCGTCAAACAGGGCGACCTGATCCGCCAGCTTGGTGGGCGACCACCGGTCGTCGTCGTTGAGAATCGCCACAAACTCGCCCGAAGCTTGATCCAAGCCCCGGTTCAGGGCGGCGTAAGTCCCGACGTTGGGTGCGAAATCGAGCCGCCAATCCGAGGCATGTTCGGTGAGCCACTCGCGCGAGCCATCGGTCGAGCCGTCGTCGAGCACGATGACTTCGTAGTCTGCGAAGGTTTGGCTGCGAACACTCTCGACCGCCTCGGGCAGATAAGCCCGATGGTTGTAGCTGGTCAGAAGAATCGTCACGCGGGGCAAGAGCCCAGTTTACGCTCAGGCTCGAAGACGGCTCAGCTCTTGGCTCGCGATCAGATGTTCGGGATTGAACTCGAGCGCGCTTCGGAACGCGTCTCGGGCTTCGATCTCCCGGTCGAGCCGGCGGAGAGCGACTCCACGATAGGCGTGGGCGTCCGCGTACTTCTCGTTCACATCGAGGGCGAGGTCGAACTGCTCCAACGCGAGGTCGCACTGGTCCATTTGGAGCAGAGTCTGGCCGTATTTGCACCGAATATCCGCGTAACGTGGCGCAATTTCGAGCGCAAATCGATATTCCTGGGCTGCTTCGGACCACTGACCGGCCTTGGCGTAGTTATCGGCGACTCGCATGTGGGCGTTGGCGTCGGCCGAATCATTGCCGCGCAGGCTCCGCAGGGTCGTGAGTGTCCGCTCTTTATCGCCAGCCGCGTGGCTGGAGAGGGCGAACTGATAGCGCTCGTTGTTCAGGCTGGGTTCGATCTCGACCGCTTGGGCGGCCAGCTTCATCGCCTGGGCCTCGTCGCCATCCTCGTAAAACATGGTGGCCTGAAGCAGAATGGCGGCAGCGTACTTCGGATTGAGCTCGAGCGCTCGCTCCACCGCCTGGTGCTGGAGGCCGCGGTCGCCCGTCCCGGCATAGGCAAGGGCCAAAAGGTAGCGGAGGTCGGGAAAATGCGGGTGGAGCTCGATGGCCCGGCGCAGGTAGTCGACGGCCTGGACGTAGTTTTCGCCCTTCAGCGCCGATTGGCCCAGGTTCGAATACGACTCCGCCTTGTAAAAGGTGGCCAATCGGATTGTCGATCGGTCTCGAGATTCCGCAAGGCATTCGTTGAAGCAGTGAATTGCCTCCTCGAACAGCCCGCTATCGAACGCGCGCACCCCTCGGTCGTAGTGCTCGTTCCGACCGAATCCAAACCATTTGCCTACAAATGCCATCGGTGAAGTCCTAGTCGAATTGTAGGACGATCGGGGGGCGGTCCGCAGGTGCGAAATCCCCGAACCGGGATAAGAGATCGGTAGACTCGGATTCTATGGCTCGCTTGTTGAAATGGGGCATTCTCGGAACGGGCGGGATCGCCAAGAAATTCGCTCAAGGGCTCCCGATTCCCGATATCGCCGAACTGGCGGCCGTCGGCAGCCGGGAACTGGCTCAGGCTGAACGATTCGTCGCGGAGTTCGGCGGACGGGCTTGTGGCTCGTATCAGGAGGTCCTCGACGATCCGAACGTCGAGGCGGTCTACATCTCGCTGCCTCACCACTTGCACTACGAGTGGACCGTGAAGTGCGCCGAAGCGGGCAAGCACATCTTGTGCGAGAAGCCGTTTACGCTCAATGCGAAGGAAGCGGCGCTGGCGCTGGACGCGATTAAGAAGGCGGATGTGTTCTTCATGGAGGCGTTCATGTACAAGTCACATCCCCAAACCCTCCAACTCCGCCAGATGCTTCAAGACGGTGTGATCGGAACTCCGCGGGTCATCCATGCCGAGTTCGGCTTTGAATCGAAGCGCGAAGGGCTCCATTTCCGCATCGATCCGAAACTGGGCGGCGGCGGGCTGATGGATGTGGGCTGCTACCCCGTTTCGTTCATGCGCATGCTCGCGGGCGAGGATCCCAGCAAAGTGGCCTACAGCGTTCAAATAAACGAGACCGGCGTTGACGGCGTCGGAGTTGGCATGCTCGAGTTCCCGAACGGATTGCGGGGAACGTTCGGCTGCGCGGTCGATCTCGTCATGCCCAATGCGGCCGTGATTATCGGCGACAACGGTACGCTGACCGTGCCTGCGCCGTGGTTCTGCGACGGAAGACTGCTCGTCCACATCAAGGGTCGCGAACCGGAGTGGGTGAAAACGCCGACGCTCTCCAACGTGTGGGCGAACCAAGCGGTCGTCGTGAGCCAGCTGCTCGATCAGCGCCGGGCGACGTTCAACTCCTGGTCGGATACGATGGGAACGATGCGAGCGCTGGATGGGCTCCGGGCGTCCGCCGGCATCGTGTTCGATGCCGAATTGAAGTAGCAAGAGGGGATCGGCCATCCTGGCCACCTTGCCCGCCAATCCTTTGGCCTGGATTCAAGACGTGATCAAGCCGGGATTGGCATCGAAAAAAAGCAAATTGTCCTTGAAAATCGTGGCCTCTAACCCCGCAAATCGGCGGTAAAGTGTCTATGGTCCTTCGATGATGAAGGCCCCAAGTGAGGGAAGTCGCGATGTCGTGGCGAACTAAAGATAATCTTGGGTTGGACCTGGTTTGCCAGGTTCACGATCTGCTGAGAGTGGACGACACCTTCGTCTCCGAGGAGTCCAACGGTTTCATTTACTGGAGCTCCGATCTGGCCCAGCATATCTGGACCGACATGGGGGTTTATCACAACGCCCAAACCGTCTACCGCCTCCACGCGGAAACGGACCTGCTCCGCGGTCGGGGGCAGCCTCAAAAATACGAGACCCTGATCGAGCAGGAGATGGATCAGAGCAGCTTCAGCGCTGTGATCTACGATGCCGAGCTGGACGTCTTCCGCCTTCACACAAGCATCTTCGCCATCGAAGAGAACGTGCCGTGGCTGAAGAAGCTGTTCTTTGCGGCGGTGGCCCTCCAAAATGCGGAAGCCCATCGCATCGCGCCCAAACTTGCTGCGGCGCTCCATGGTGTCGCGGCCACGTCCTCGCATCCGCTTCGGGGCCTGCGACCGTCGCCCGATCCGAACCTGAAGGACGTCTACAACTTCTTTTGTCCCCAGGGCAAGCTGCCGAGCAAATGGATCGGCGCACCGGAATGGCAGGGCATGGAACAGACCATGGAGCGCGAAGCCGACAGCTTTGTCAGCGACCACCGTTCCTGCCTGAAGGCGACGTTCCCGTGGAGCTCGGGTCCAAAACCGGACATGAGAATCGTCCTCGAGGTCGATTCGGATGAGCCTCACGCGGAACTCGGGAACGGTCTCCACTTTACGCTCACCGTCCCGCTCAAGATGTCGCCCGAGCACACCGCGCGCATCGCCCTTGAACTGAACTTGCTCGAGCGAACCGAGTGGAAGCGCTGCCAGATGCTGGGCTCGTGGTGTTGCCACGGTCCGCTGCTCGCGTTCCGGTGCTTCGTGCCGAATACGCTCTATAACCCGCAGATCTTGCCCGAGCTCGCCATGTCGTTTGCGGTCCGCGCCCACTGGACGGACGACTTCTTCCTCCAGAAGCGGATGCAGGCGGAGCACGCGGCGGTTTCGGCGCCACCCGCGGTCGGCTGAGCGAAAGGTACAACCACCGCATGAGTCTCCGGCCGATGAAATGGGCGGGCAATGAGTTGCTGCTGCTCGATCAGCGTCTGTTGCCCCAAGAAGAAAAGTGGCTTCACCTGCGCTCGTGGCGTGACGTCGAGCGGGCGATCCGCGACATGGCCGTGCGCGGCGCTCCTGCGATCGGGGTCGCGGCCGCCTATGGCATGGCACTCGCCTACGTCCATGGCGAGGATCCCGTAGAGGCCGCCAAGGGCCTCGCCGCATCGCGGCCAACCGCAGTCAACCTCTTCTGGGCCTTGGACCGGATGCGCCGCGTGGAAAGCAATGACGCCGAGCGCATCATCGAGGAAGCCCGGCTCATCGAGGCGGAAGACATCGCCGCCAACCGACGCATCGGGGCCGCCGGCGCCGAACTGATCCAGCCCGATTCGACGATCCTCACCATCTGCAACACGGGCAGTCTGGCCACCGCCGGTCACGGAACGGCGTTGGGCATCATCCGCAGCGCGTACGAGCAAGGCAAAGTTCGCCACGTCTACGCCTGCGAGACCCGCCCGCGTCAGCAAGGCCTCCGGCTCACCGCGTGGGAGCTTCAGCAAGAGGGCATTCCGTTCCACGGCATCGTCGACAGCGCGGCGGGAATGCTCATGGCGCAAGGCAAGATTTCGCTCGCCATCGCCGGAGCCGATCGCATCGCGGCGAACGGGGACACGGCCAACAAGGTCGGCACGCTCATGATCGCCGTACTCGCGAAACATTTCGGCGTTCCGTTCTACATTGCGGCACCGGTCAGTACAATCGATCCGGCCACGGCGACGGGCGAGGGCATCCCGATCGAAGAGCGCTCGCCGGACGAGGTGACGCATTTCAACGACATGCGCAATGCTCCGGTCGACTGCCCGATCTACAATCCCGCGTTCGACGTCACCCCTGCCGACCTGATAACCGCCATCGTGACCGAATCCGGAGTCCATCGCGCCCCGTATCGGTTTGTCGCCCCGAGCCTGAGCGCGGTATGACGGCGCGGGAGTTTATCGCGGCCAAACGCGACGGACACGAGCACACCGAAGGCGATTTGCGGTGGTTCGTGCGCGCCTCGACGGCCGGAGAAGTGGATGAGAGCCAGGTTTCGGCGTGGCTGATGGCGGCGTTTCTGAGGGGGCTGAATGAGGACGAAATCGTCGCGCTCACGATGGCGATGGCGGAATCGGGGGATCGCCTCGACCTCACCGGCCTGCCCAAGCCGTGGCTGGACAAACACAGCACGGGAGGCGTCGGCGACAAAACGACGATCGTGCTGTTGCCGCTGCTCGCATCGTGCGGCCTAACGATGGTGAAGATGAGCGGGAAGGGGCTGGGCAAAACGGGCGGCACCATCGACAAGCTCTCGGCAATTCCCGGGTTGCGACTGGACCTTACGCCCGAGGAGATGATCGAGCAGGCGGGCCGGATCGGCATCGCGCTGGCGGGCCAGACGCCCCGTTTGGCACCTGCCGACGGGCTGTTCTATCGCCTGCGAGATACGACCGCAACGGTGGAGTCGATGCCCCTCATCTGTTCGAGCATCCTCAGCAAGAAGATTGCGGGCGGGGCAGAGATCGTCATGTTGGACGTCAAAGCCGGGTCTGGCGCGTTTATGCCGGATGTTCCATCCGCCATCGCCTTGGCGGAAAGCCTGGTCCGTATCGGCAATCGGTGCGGACTGAAGGTCCACGCCGAAGTGACGGACATGGATCAGCCGCTGGGTCACTTGGTCGGCAACGCGCTGGAGGTTTTCGAAGCGATCGATGTCCTGAAAGGCTGGACCACGAGCGGTCGATTCTACGACCTGTGCATTCAGTTAGCCGGTGGCGCGCTCGTGTCCACGGGGCTAGCCGATGACCAAGACGCGGGTGAGCGGCTTGCCCGTGAGGCGATCACATCGGGGCGCGCGCTTGCCAAGACCGAGGCGTGGTGGCGTGCCCAAGGAATGACGGTGGACGTTCTCGACGACCCGTACCTCCTGCCCAGCGCGCCAGCGACCTTGATGGTCGATTGGCACGGCGAGGAAGGTTACATTGCTCGGTTTGACGCCAATGAGGTGGGCGGAATCGTGGTCGACCTGGGCGGTGGGCGCCAGAAGAAGACAGACACGATCGACCTGACGGTCGGCCTCCATTTGGAGGTCGAAGTGGGCATGCCGATCAAGCCGGGGGACGTGCTCGCCGTTGTTCACGCACGCGACGCGACCTCGGCCCAAAAGGCGGCGACACGGCTGGCGCGAGCGGTGAGCGTGTCGAAAACACCGGTCGAGAAGGGCCCTCTGGTGATCGCCCATCGGTCATAACCGGCTGTGAATACGTATTCATAACCTATTCCAGAACCCCGTCTAGGGTGTAGAATCGCAAGCACAACGATGAAAAGGCATGGGCGCTCGCTGCTGAGCTTCCTGATTCTGGGTTTGGTGGCCATGGGCCATGCCGAGCCGGTGACGACCGAGTTGGTGTTTTGGGGCACGAACCTTGGCCCTGACACGAAAGGCACCGAAGCCCGCATTCACGAATTCGAACGTCGCAATCCGGGCATTCGCGTCCGGACGACCATGATGGGCGCGGGCGAAATGAACCCGCAGAAGCTGATGACGGCCATCGTCGGCAACGTGCCGCCGGACGTGATCAAGCAGGATCGGTTTACCGTTTCCGACTGGGCGAGTCGCGGCGCGTTCATGCCCCTGGACGAGCTGATCGAACGCGACAAGGCGGAGCCGTCCGCTCCCAGCGCCGACAAGTTTTATCCCGCAACGTGGAAAGAGGCGCAGTTCGAGGGCAAGCAGTACGCGATCCCCACCGAGGCCGACGATCGCGTTCTCTACTACAACAAGAAGATTTTTGCGGACAACGCCGACAAACTGCGTGCGGCCGGGCTCGATCCGGATCGCCCGCCGCGAACCTGGTCCGAGGTGCTGGCCTACAGCAAAGTGCTCACGGTGCGGAACCCCGACGGCACGCTCAAGCGGGCCGGCTTCATCCCGAACTACGGTAACTCCTGGCTCTACATCTATTCGTTCCAGAACAACGGGTACTTCATGTCGCCAGACGGTCGCACCTGTACGATGGCGAATCAGAACGTCGTCGAAGCGATCGAGTTCATGAAGGAGGGCTACAAGATTCTGGGCGGATACGACGAAGCCCAGAAATTCCAGTCCTCCCAGAAGGGCGGCGAGAATGACGCGTTCATCGTCGGCAATATCGCGATGAAGATCGACGGTGACTGGATCATCGTGGACTTGGCGCGCTATGGCCCGCAGCTCGAATTCGGGGTCGCACCGCCCCCCGTTCCCGATGATCGCTACTATCGCCGGGGCAAATTCGCGGACGAGAAAGACCAATTCATCACCTGGATCGGCGGGTTCAGCATGGCGATCCCGCGCGGTGCCCGACATCCCGAGGAAGCCTGGAAATTCATTAAATGGATGACCAGCACCGAGGCGATGCTGATCGAGATCGAGGCCCAGAAGAAGTGGGAGCAGCGCCGAGGCCGCGAGTACATTCCTCGAAACGTCGCGCGCATCGATCTGAACGAGAAGCAGTACGAGCTTTACCGATCGCCCGATAAGCGCTACGCGGACGCGCAGCTCATGCACAAGGACATGATGCCGTTCGCGCGCTATCGCCCGGCGACCTTCGTCGGTCAGCGTCTGTGGGACGAGCAGATTCGCGCGATGGAGAACGCTTGTCGCGGCAAGATGACGCCCATGGAGGCGCTGCTGACCTCGCAAGGCGTGGTTCAGCGCGAGCTCGACGCGGTTTACGGTCGCACCAAATATCCGGTCGTCGACCTTCGGCTCCCCGCCATCATCGGTGCCTGTGCCGGTGTGGTGGGCATCGTTATCTTGGCGGCTGCCTACCGTCGGCAACCTCTCGGGGCGATGGGCAAGAAGGAGGCGCTTTGGGGCTACATCTTCCTCTCGCCGTGGATTCTGGGCTTCCTCGTATTCACGCTCGGGCCGATGATCGCCTCGTTCTTCTTCAGTTTCACCGAATACAACGTGCTCCAGGACGCCCGGTGGGTGGGCGCGAACAACTACGTCGAGCTGATGCAGGACCGGCAACACCTGCTGTCGAAGGCGTTCATGAACGTGCTGTACCTGGGCGGGATCGGAGTTCCGCTCGGACTCTTCACCGGCCTCGCCATCGCGCTGCTGCTGAATACCAGCGTACGCGGAGTGCGCTTCTATCGAACCGCGTTCTATCTGCCGAGCATCGTGCCCGCCGTGGCGAGCATCGTTCTCTGGCTGTTCATTCTCAACCCCGACGTCAATCGCGGATTGCTGAGTGGAGCGTGGCAGGTCACGATCCAGCGCTGGTTTGGGGTTCCCCCTGCCGGTTGGATGCAGGTCGAATATTGGACCAAGCCGTCCATCATCCTGATGGGCCTCTGGGGAGCAGGCGGTGGCATGATCCTTTGGCTCGCGGGCCTCAAGGGCATCCCGAATACGCTTTACGAGGCAGCCAGCCTGGACGGCGCGAATGGCTGGAAGCAGTTCTGGTCCATCACACTGCCGCAGCTCAGCCCCGTCGTCTTCTTCAACGCCGTCACCGGATTGATCGGCGCGGTGCAGACCTTCGACCAGGTCTACATCGCCACCGGCGGCGTGAACGGCGGCGCATCGGATTCGCTCCTGACGCCGGTGTATCTTCTGTTCCGCAACGGCTTCACCTACTTTAAGATGGGGTACGCCAGTGCGCTCGCGTGGGTGATCTTCCTGCTGATTTTGGTCCTGACGCTCTTCCAGCTTGGACTGGCTAAGCACTGGGTTCACTATGAGGTGGACAAGTGAACGGCGCGATTCTCTACATCATCGGAACCCTGGCCACCTGGGGTGGCTGGATCCTCGCGTTTCGCGCGGTTCTCGCCGCCTTTCATCTGCTGTTCCAGACCCCCGGCTCCAATCGCGCCAAGCTGGTCGCTCAGCTTACGCAAAGCTGCGTTGCCGCCGCGGTGCTGCTTTTGGTGGGGGTGAGCATTCCGATGCAGCCCGATCCTGGCGTCGCCATGGATCCCGGCATCCGCGTTCCGCTCGTCTGGGCGCTCATGCCGTTCACGGCGTGGATGGTGGTGGCCGGAATCGGTCTGGCCATTGCCCGCACGATCCAGGCCGCCACCGCGATCACGAGGGCCGAAGGCCTGAAGAAGCTCCGCGAGGCCGGCATTTGGGGGCTCGTCGCCATCGTGGGCTTTTGGATGCACTTGAAGGGCGACGGTGAGGTTCGCGTCTTCCGCGGAGCGCTGACCCTCAGCCCCGCGACGTTGGCGATTCTCGTCCTACTCATGGTCGGGGCGCTTGCGGCGATGGCTTTGGCCGCCCGTCGAACTGAGAGCCGAGGCAAGTCCAAAGCCTTCGTTCTCCATGCCGTGCTGATCACCGGCTCGATCGTTTTCGGCATCCCGTTCTTCTGGCTGCTCTGCACGACCTTCAAGGAAGACAAGGACATCATCAGCAACGACGGGTTGCACCTCATCCCGCGGGTCACGCAGCAGGTCAAGTACGACGATCCGCTGGCACCGCTGTACGAGAGCACCTATCAGGGCACCTCGATCCAAGGCAACATCATCGAGAGGCTGCCCGACGGTCAGGTGAAGGTCGACGTGTTCAAGCCGATGTCGATCCGAGGCTCGACTTTCATCACCACCGAGGACAAGCTCAAGCGGGTTCCGCGGGATGCGCCGGTCGTGATGGTCCCTTATCAGGGCCAAGAAGTCAAAGGATTCATCGCCCGCGAGCTCGAGGATGGTCGACGCCAGATCCAGATTCTCGAACCCGAGAACCTGAAAGGCACCCAATTCCCTGCCGCGCGTGCCGATGTCCGTGAAGTCAAGCACTTTGGGCTTCACTGGCAGAACTACCCCGACGCCTTGGACTACATGCCCGCGAGCACGCACAAGGGACTGGTTTATCTGCGCAACACCCTGATCTTGGTGGTGTTCTCGGTCATCGGGACGCTCGTTTCGTGTACTTTGGTTGCGTACGGCTTCTCGCGCCTGCAGTTTCCGGGCAAGAACGCGCTGTTCCTGCTTTTGCTGAGCACAATGATGCTGCCGGCGGCGGTGACGATGCTGCCGCAGTTTCTCATCTTCCGCACGTTTGGCTGGATCGACACGCTCAAACCGCTTTGGGTGCCCACCTTCTTCGCGGGAGCCTTCAACGTCTTCTTGCTCCGCCAGTTCTTCAGCACCGTGCCGATGGAGCTGGAGGACGCCGCCAAAATCGACGGCTGCAGCTATCTCCAAACGCTGTGGCGCGTGATGGTGCCCCAGATCAAGCCCGCGTTGGCCGCGATCGCGATCTGGACGATTCTAGGCGCGTGGAACAACTTCATGGGACCGCTCGTGTACATCTCGTCGCCAGACAATATGCCGCTGGCCTATGCGCTTCAGCTCTTCAACGGCGAGCGCCAAGGCGAACCGGGCTTATTGATGGCATTCGCGACGATGACGATGATGCCCGTGCTACTCCTGTTCTTCTTCGCCCAGCGCTACTTCATCGAAGGCGTGACCCTGAGCGGACTCGGCGGACGATGAGGCTCAAATATCCGGTCGTTCTCGCGAGTTCCTCGCCTCGCCGGCAGGAACTCTTGCGGCCGATCGTGCCGGAATTCGAGATCGACACGCCGGACATTGATGAGACCCCCGACCCGAACGAGGAACCGGCGCAGACCGCGCGGCGGCTGGCGCGCGACAAGTGCCTGGCCGTGTTCGAGCGCCATCCTGATCACCTCGTTATCGCGGGCGACACGGTGGTCGCTTACCAAGAGAGCACCGTGTGGACTCAGTTGGGCAAGCCCGAAGACCCCGCCGACGCCGTTCGCATCCTGTCTCTCCTCAGCGGGCGAACGCACACCGTGTTCACCGGCATTGCGCTCCGCTGGCCGACCGGACTATACGTCGGAGTCGAGCAGACCGAGGTCACGTTCCGCGAGCTGAGCCAGGATGAGATCGAAGCCTATGTGGCCACCGGGGAGCCGATGGACAAAGCAGGCGGCTACGGCTGTCAGGCCGGAGGCGGCACGTTCATCACTCAATACCGGGGCTCCAAAACATCGGTCATGGGTCTGCCGACCGAGCACTTGGCCGAAGCCCTGCGCGATGTGCGCTAGCGCTTCATAATTCACGGAATGCTGAATCAGATCATCGATCCGCTCAAGGCTTGGGCGGAAGGCGTCTTGGTTCACTTTGGCCTGCCCGCCTTTTTCATCCTCACGCTTCTGGGCGCCGCCAACATCCCGATCCCCAGCGAAGTGGTCATGCCGATCGGTGGCGTGATGGCGGCGGACGGCAAGCTGAATTTCCATCTGATGGCCCTGACGGGCACGGTGGGCTCGGTCGTCGGCAGCCTGATCTCCTATTGGATCGCGGCCCGACTCGGCAAGGACTTCCTGCTCAAGTACGGCAAATATGTCCTGATGCGGCCTTCCGAGGTCGAGCACGCGGAAGAGTGGTTCCGACGCCATGGCCTGCTCGTGACCTTGTGGGGGCGCTTTATCCCGATTGTGCGCAGCTTTATCTCCCTGCCTGCGGGGTTCTTCAAGGCCGACCTGGCTCGCTTCACCCTCTATGCGATCTTGGGATCGCTGCCATGGTGCTATGGCTGGGCCTACGTTGGACTGCTTCTGGGCAAGAACTGGGAGACGGTGCAGGCGAACATGAAATATGTCGACGTGGTCGTCTTGCTCGGGCTTGCCGCTCTCGTGGCACGGAGCATCCTCAAGCGCCGCCGCGCGACCGAATCCCCGGCCGAAGTGTGAGTAGCCCCGAGTTGTGACACGCATAATTGCTCGGATTCGCCTCAATTTGCTTGGTTCGGGGCCCCATGCCCCTTATAATGCCGATATGCGTTGTTTTGCGGTTGGAGTAGGACTGATGCTCGGTGCTGGCACCTGGGCAAATATTGTGGTGAATGGCAGTTTTGAAGAAGGGTCGTACGTCAACGACGGAAACGGAGCCATGGTGCTCGGTGTCGGTTCGGCGGTGATTCCCGGTTGGACCGTTCTCGAAGACGATCTGGCTTGGATCGACAACATCAACAATTTCCAGGGTTACAAAGCGTCCGACGGCGTGAAGTCGCTCGATCTGACCGCGTACGGAACCGGCGCTCCCTATGCGGGCGTCAAGCAGACGATCGCGACGGTGACGGGCAACTATTACGAAGTCAAGTTCGACCAAGGTATCCACCCGTTTTACACCTCCACGTTGAACTGCATCGAGGTCATGGCGGCGGGCAAGTCCAAGGTCTTTACCGCGACGGCGGGTGCCGTCCAGAAGTGGGAAACGATGACCTGGCAGTTCCAGGCGACCTCGGATCAAACCGAACTCGCGTTCTACGGCGTGCTTGGCCAGAACGACATCGGCCTCGATAACGTGCGCGTCGAAGCGGCTCCGGAAGCGGCTTCGCTCGCCGCGATTGGCACGGGTCTGCTCGCTTTGCGCCTCCGACGCAAGGCTTAACCGGAACCGCGCGGTAACCTGAGAGGGCAGAAATGCCCTTCGATCCGCTCGAGACCGATGAACGGCTGACGAGTCCTGCTCCGCAGGAGCAGGACTTCGATCGCCAGTTGCTGGGCGGGTGCGCGATGTTCGTGGTCACCTCGTTCCTCAGCTACGCCTTATCGGTCTGGCCCTTCTTTGCGATTCCCGATAGCCATCTGCTGCGGTCTTTCCTCCTGTCGTGCTTGGCCGGGTTCGTGCCGACCCTCATTTTCGGGGCGGTGGCGAGCCGCAAGGCTGGCCTGCCGGGACTCTGCGGGTTCCTGGGGGGCGTCATGGCGACCGGGATTTTCCTTTACCTGCGGGTCACCCAGCTCATGCTGGGAAATGTCGACCGGCATATCCCGAAACCGGAGTTTCCGTCCAGCTGGGCGTGGCTCGTCCCCTTCGCATTCTTGCTGGCTTCTGGACTGGTGGGCCTGGTTTTATTGCCAAAGGGACAGCTTTTCGATGAACCCGAGGCGATTTCTCGCCGATAAATCCTCTAGGGGCGGAGGCCTTTTCCCCCCGGCGAGGATTTTGGTTTTGAGCAGCACACGGCA
Source organism: Fimbriimonadaceae bacterium (assembly GCA_044226215.1). Classification (GTDB taxonomy): domain Bacteria; phylum Armatimonadota; class Fimbriimonadia; order Fimbriimonadales; family Fimbriimonadaceae; genus JBGAHK01. Next base: position 138,490 of record JBGAHK010000003.1, read on the forward strand.
TCTGGATGAATATCAGCGCAATCAGGTCAATGGGGCATCGCCCCTGCAACTGGTGGTCATGTTGTACGATGGCGCTCTGCGCTTCATCGGACTCGCGAAAGATGCCATGAGGCGGCAGGACCTCTTCGGTCAGAACCAAAATTTGCAGCGGGCGCAAAAGGTCGTCTCGGAACTGATGTCCAGTCTCGACATGGAGCGAGGCGGCGAGGTGGCAACGAACCTGTTCTCCCTGTATGGGTTCGTTTACAACCAGCTCGTCGTCGCGAACGTGGAGGACAGCGAGGAAGCGCTCGAGCAGGCGTCTCGGGTTCTTCGCGAGCTGCGCGGCAGTTGGGCGCAGCTGGATCAGCAGATTCGCAAGCCGGCCTCGGAGGAAAATGATGGCAACGTTGTCCGAAGCGCCGCATAAGTCGGCGTCCTGTGTGCTCGCCGAGCGCTACCTGATTCTGACGCTGAATCTGGCGGAGCTTCTTGCCGCCGGTCAGATCGACGATCTGACGACCCTCATCTCGGAGCGTGAAAAGGCGCTCACCGAACTCCAGGTCTCGAAGATGGAGGCCGATGCCCTGCCAATCCTGCAGAAGGCGATTCAGGCGGACGAAGTCCTGAACATCCGATTTCAAGAGCACTACCAAAAGTTGAAGGATGGGTTGCTCCAGCACTTCAAGGAGAAGCGCGGCGCGGTGGCCTATCAGCGGGTCGGCTGATTCGCCCGGCAAAAACAAACGAACGGGGTTCGTCGAAAGACGAACCCCGTTCAGTTTTGGTCTTGGTCAGGCTTATTGACCTGCTTTCTTAACTCGGCTCGATTTGCCTCCGCCCGCGTCCGCCGGAGCGTCCCTTTGGGCATCCTGAAGGGTCTTCGAAACCGAATCGTCGCCAGTCGGTGCGCCGTTGTTGCAGCCTTGCATCGCTGAAGCGGCAAGCGCCAGCACAAGAATCCACCAGAGTCTTCGCATTAGTCGAGGTCCCAGATGAACTTTCCGGTGTCGGTGACTTTGCCCTTGCGCTGAGCCGTGCCGTAGGCTTCGCAACCGTCGAGGAGCCTCTTAAGCGGTCGTGCCTTGGTGCTCGTGTCAGCATTCGCGGTCACGACCTGTCCATCCACCAGTCCGGGCTGAATGTTGCTCAGGCTCGTTTGGTTGTGGAACGGCCAGGCACCGCCATAGACTAGCCATGAGTTGGAATTGATCGTTTTCGTCGGAGCGACCCAACCTTCGGGATAGCTGGCCAAGGTGTTGTCGGCGTCGTACTGAGCCATCGGGCGCAGGTAGTTACCGTTGGCGTCCTGCCAGCACGGCGTTTCGACGACCCAGTTGCCGCCGCCCGTCGGGGCACCCGACTTCGTCCGATCCCAAATCGCGTTGACGAACATCAACGTGCTGGCCGGGCTCGTTACATCGGAATCGGACGTGCCAGCGCTACCGACGTAGGTGCCGCCCGTTACGCGAACCAATCGCCAGGGGCTGAAGAACGCGTAGTTGTAGCCCATGTTGGTTCGGACCATGAGGGCGTACATCTTCTGCTGATCCGTCAGTTTGTTCACGTTCCAACCCATCATCGAGGCGTGATCGGCAATGCGCTGATTTTCCTTGAACGGGTCGAGCGGGCAAACGAAAATCTCCGTGCTCTTGCAGTAGGGCATGAGCTGCTGGCCGGGCACCGTATCGGGAGGCCCGAAGCCCCAGCCAGGACCGTTGATACTGCCGCTGTTCGAGAGCATGTAATGACCGTCGTAGTCATTAATGTACATAGCAGCCGCGGTACCCACCTGCTTGAAGCGGGAGATGTCGACCGTTTTTTGGGCGGCCGATTTCGCCTGTGCGAATACGGGGAAGAGGATCGCCGCGAGTATCGCGATGATCGCAATCACGACGAGCAGTTCAATCAATGTGAAGGCCTTCGATCTTGCCATAACGTTATCACCCTATGAGTGCGAGAATAATACACTTTAACACAGAAGTGCCAAGAGTGAACTTTAAATTCGTTTTCCCCGTCTAAATTCCTTCTCCCTTGCGAAACTGGTTTTTCCGGCGACGGCTGGAAACAGGGCTGAGCGGTACAATCGGACGACTGTCGAACCTGGGAGGGATGGCAGAGTGGTCGAATGCGGCGGTCTTGAAAACCGTTAGGGGGCAACTCCTCAAGGGTTCGAATCCCTTTCCCTCCTCCAGCTTCCGCTATGGCAACAGGTCGCTCCGATCCGACTCCTACCAGCCCTGATCTATCCGCCCGAGGCGTGCGGGCTTTCGTCGAGTTCTTCCAACAGGAAGCCATGGGCGGCATCCTGCTGCTTCTCACCGCCGTGGCGGCCCTGGTGTGGTCGAATCTCGCCGCAGCTTCTTACCGCACGTTTTGGCATCAAGAATTCACGCTGACGTTCGGAGCCAGTTCGCTCGGCTTTCCTTTGATCGAATGGATCAATGACGGCCTGATGGCGGTGTTCTTCCTCCTCGTCGGTCTTGAAATCAAGCGGGAAGTCCGGGGCGGAGAACTCAGCGGAGCGCGCCAGGCGGCCCTGCCGATTTTCGCCGCCTTGGGCGGAATGGTCGTCCCTGCGGCTCTCTTCGCGCTGCTGAATGGCGGTCAGCCCTCGCTTCGCGGCTGGGGAATCCCGATGGCGACCGATATCGCCTTCGCGCTCGGTGTGCTTGCGCTCTTGGGCTCACGCGTGCCCGTGAGTGTGAAAGTGTTTCTTTCCGCGCTGGCGATCGCCGACGATTTGGGCGCCGTGCTCGTGATCGCTCTGTTCTATTCGGGCGGCATCGCATGGGCCTGGCTCGGCGGCGCGATGGCCTTGTTCGGGCTGATGCTCGCTTTGAATCGCCTCGGAATCCGGCACTTGGGCGTGTATGGGGCCCTGTTCGTCTTCTTGTGGTTCGCCTTCCACCATTCCGGCATCCACGCCACCGTCGCCGGGGTCCTGGCCGCATTCGCGATTCCTGGGCGATCGCGCATCGACCGGCCCGTTTTCGTTCGGCGCACGCGATCGCTGCTGGACGAATTCGAAAACAGCGGAAGCGACGACCTCTTCCTCAGCGACAATCAAGACGATGCGCTGCGGGGCATCGAGCGCAACTGCGAGCGTGTGGCGACACCGCTCCAGCGACTCGAGCACATGCTCCACCCGTTCGTGGCGCTGGGCGTCATGCCCGTCTTCGCTTTGGCCAATGCGGGCATCGTGCTCGGCGCCGATGCGATGGCCGGCCTCGGGTCGAACCGCATCGCGATGGGCGTGCTGCTCGGTCTGCTCGTGGGCAAACCGCTCGGCATCATGGGCGCCTGCTGGCTTGTGCTGAAGTTCAAGATCGCGGATTTGCCGCGTGGCGCCGATATGCGGCACCTGGCGGGTGCCAGTCTGTTGGGCGGAATTGGCTTCACGATGTCGCTCTTCATCGCGGGCCTGGCCTTCGGAGAAGGTCCAATGCTGCAGGACGCCAAGGTCGGTATTCTCTCCGCATCGCTGCTGTCCGGCCTGCTCGGGTTCGCCGTCTTGCGTTCGGCGGCGGCTCGCACCACCGCCCATGGATGATTCGCTTTGCACGGCTTGGCAGAAACGGTTCGGCACGACACCGCAATCCGGGCCCGTCGAACTCACTCCGTTCCTGCAACACCGCTCCGTACGTCATTACCGCGATGAATCGATCGACGAATCGATTGTCGAGCTCTTGATGGGTTGCGCGCAGAGCGCAGCGACGAGCAGCAACCTTCAGTTGTGGAGCGCCATCCGGATCGAGGACCGGGCGCTCCGCGATGCGGTGGCCGATTTCGCGGGCGATCAGCATCAGATCCGCAAAGCGCCGCTGTTTCTCGTCTTCTTGGTCGACCATCACCGACTTCGGCAGGCGGCGATTCGGGCGGGTCAAGACCCGGCCGGTCTGGATTACGAAGAGTTCTATACGATGGGCGTGATCGACGCCGCGCTCGCCGCCGAACGTATGGTTTGCGCGGCAGAGGCGATCGGTCTGGGCATCTGTTATATCGGTGCGCTCCGGAACGACCCCGATCGGGCGGCCGAGTTTCTCCATCTGCCCGCCGGCACATTTGCGTGCTTCGGCTTGTGCTTGGGTTGGCCGGATCCCGCCCGTCCCGCCGAAATCAAGCCGCGCTTGGGTCAACAGCAGGTCTTCTTTACGGACCGCTATCCCGCCGAATCGGACCTGGGCGACTACGACGAGCGGATGTCCGCGTTCTATGTCAGCGAGCAGATGAAGGGCGACGTGACCTGGTCGATGCGGTCTGGGCGTCGCGTGGATGGTCATCACATGACCGGTCGCGAGGTCTTGAAAGCGTGGCTCGAGAAGCAAGGCTTCTCTCGGCGCTGATTATTTCAGCAAAGCGTGCAATTGACCGTCAAAAGGTAGCGTTTGGACCCCTGAGATTGGGATAATTAAGTCACCACCGTGACACTTTACGAAATCTTGGGGGTCGATCCCCAGGCAAAGCCGCAGTCCCTGCGCCACGCCTACCGCAAATTAGCCCGAGAGTATCACCCTGATGTGAACGATGATCCTGCCGCGCATGAGCGCATGGCTCGGATCAACGACGCCTTCCAGACTCTCATCGATCCCGTGCGCCGTCAGGAATATGACGCGACGCTCGGTGACGGCGGCTGGAAGCAGACGGCAGCGCGTCCCAATCGCGAGCACGAATCCCCGGCTGTCGTGGGCGTTCGCCTGCTCCATCGTCTGCGCCAGCACAAGACGCCGATTTACGGGCTCAGCTTTGCGCCCGACAGCAATCGTCTGGTCAGCAGCTCCTTCGACAACGAACTGATCTGGTGGAATTCCGAATCGTTCGACCTCGAGCGTCGGATGAAGTTGGAAGGTGGCGTGGTCAGCACGCTCCACGCGCTGGACGACGATCGTGTGGTCGCCGCCGGTTCGTCGGAGAGCGTGGTCAGCGTTTGGTCGCTTAATGCGGACAAGATCGATTCGTGGCGCAACAGCCCGCTCGAGTGGGTGAGCTGTGTGGGCGTCTCCGGCGATGGCCGCAGCGTCGCGATGGGATCGCTTTATAACACGGTTCAGGTGTGCCGCACCAAGAGCGGAGACGCTGTCTTCGCGGGAACGGGGCATACGCAGTCGATCACGGCGGTTTCGTGGGCTCAGGATGGTCGCTTTGTCGCGACGGGCTCGGCGGACGCAACGGTCAAGCTGTGGTCGGGCGTGAGCGGTCGCGAACTGCACACGTTCCAGAACATTCGTTCGACCGTAACGGCTCTGGCCGTCTCTCCCGACTCGGAACTGCTCGCGGTGGCCTGCGTCGACCGATCCATCCGCATTTTCCGACTCACCGATATGGCGTTGGCGCGAACGTTCTTCGGCCACGAAAAGCCGATCGAAGCGCTCTCGTTCCACCCGAACGGCATCCTGCTCGGCAGCGTGTCGCGCGATGGCCACGTCGGCCTGTGGAACGCGGTGCAGGGTCAAGGTCACGCCAAGATCAATGCTTCGCCCCAGCCGCTTTCGAATCTGGCGTTCAGCCACGACGGAACCAAGCTGGCCGTCGGCGGCTTGGACCGCATCCTGCGCGTTTGGGAGCTTTCGTTCCGCGAGCACGCAGCGTAAACTGAGACTTCGAGCGCGCGGGCTTTCCGCGCGCTCGGTACTTCTCCATCCAGTCTAGCGTCGCATCCCAGGAACTATCCGAGACTCAATCGGGTATCTCTACGCTAGCACTCTTATGCCAAATCATCTGACCCTCGCAGCCTTCATGGCGCTCGGGCTAGGCGCCGTTGCCTATGCTCAAGAAGTGCCCCCGTCTGTTAAAGCCTCTGTCGCTCGCGCCGAAAAAGAGATCGCCGCGATCATCAAGGTGCCCAAAGCTAAGCGCACCGTGGCTAACACCTCGCTCGCCCTCGACGACGCGATCACGCGACTCGAAAGCGACACCTCGATCGCGATCTTCCTCCAGAACGTCTCGCCGGACGCTAAAGTCCGCGATCAGGCGCGCGCGGCCGAAGAGTACGTCAACAATTTCGAGATCGACCTCGGCAAGCGCGAGGACCTGTTCCGCGCATTCCAAGAGCTCGTCGCGCTGAAGCCGAAGGTTTCAGGCGAGGACAAGCGGTTCATCGATTTCACGATGCGCGATTTTCGCCGCGCGGGCATGGCTTTGCCAAAGGCCAAGCGCAACCGTGTCGCCGCAATCGAAAAAGAACTCGAGAAACTGAGTATCGAATTCGAGCGCAACATCGCGGAGGATCAGACAAAGCTCCCGCTCGGAATCAACGAACTCAAGGGCGTTCCGGAAGACCTGCTCAAGCGACAGCCGAAGGTGGGCGACATCTACCTGATGGGCTTTGATGGTCCGACTTACGGCGCTGTCATGGACTATTGCGAAGTGGATGCCACGCGCCAGAAGATGCAGTGGCTCTACCGTCGTCGTGGCGGCCAGCGCAACGTCGACCTCCTGGAGAAACTCCTTCCGCTACGCTGGGAACTTGCGACCACGCTCGGCTACAAGAACTTGGTCGACTACGTGCTCGAGCCTCGCATGGCAAAGAACGCGGAGTCGGTGCGCAAGTTCTATGAAGGACTGCGGCCGATCGTTCGCAAGAAGGCCGATCAAGACTGGAGTGAGTTCGAAGCCGCGAAGCGCGAGCGTGTGGGCGATCCGAATGCGGTCTTCAATCCCTGGGACTACTCGTTCATGAAGAACTACCTCATGCGGACGAAGTACGCCGTCGACAGCCGCAAGGTCGCCGAATACTTCCCGATGGATCAGGTGGTCCAAGGTCTCTTCGCGATCACCGAAAAGCTTTACGGCGTCAAGATGACCGATGTCACGGCCAAGGCGACTCAACTCGGTCTGCCGACGTGGCACGAGGAAGTCAAGCTGTACGAATTCAAGGATCAGAAGACGGGCCAGCTGATTGGCTACATGTTCACGGACCTCTTCCCACGCGACAACAAGTACAGCCACGCAGCGTGCTGGGGACTGAAGCGCGACCGCGTGTACTCGGACGGCAAGAAGGATCCGGCCGTGTGCGCCCTGGTTTGCAACTTCAGCCGACCGACGGCGGGCAAGCCGTCGCTGCTGCCGCATGATGAAGTCGAGACGTTCTTCCACGAGTTCGGCCATGGACTCCACAACCTGTTCGGCAAGGCCAAGTACGGTCGATTCAGCGGCACGAGTGTCGCCCGCGACTTCGTCGAGGCCCCGTCGCAGATGATGGAGAACTGGGTTTGGTCGCCTGAGGTGCTTCGCACGTTCGCCAAGCACTATCAGACCGGCGAGGTCATTCCCGATGCTTTGATCCAAGGTATGACGGCGGCCCGCACGCTGGGCAGCGGTATCGAGACGGAGGGCCAGGAGTACCTGGGCAACATGGACCAGGCGTTCCACCTCGCGCCCGGCGGCAAGGTCGATACGACCACCGTGGCGAAGGAGGTCTACGACAAGTGGACCCACTACAAGGCATTGCCCGGCACGTTCTACCAAGCTTCGTTCGGACACCTAACGGGTTATGAAGGCGCTTACTACGGCTATCTGTGGTCGCTCGTTTATGCGCAGGACATGTTCCAGCGCTTCGAAGAGCACGGCGTGCTGAACCCCGAGTCGGGCATGTACTACCGCTCGAAGGTGCTCAGTCGGGGTGGAACCATGGACGAGATGGACATGCTCCGGGACTATCTGGGACGCGAGCCGAAGTTCGATGCGTTCTATAAGCATCTCGGTTTGAACGAAAAGTAGGTGATTCGAGTGCAAGCTCGAATAAAATGTGGCTATTCGGGCTGAACCATTGAAGGTTTGGCCCGTCTAGACCGTTAACGGCTGAAATGGGACTCGCGTGCGATTGCCCGGGCCGATGAGTGGAGAATGAAGATGAACATGAAAATCGTTCGAGCAGCCCTCGGCGTGGCTCTTTTGGCTTTGACGTTTGGCGCGATGGCGCAGGGTGGTCCCGGTGCCGGTCCTGGCGGTGGCGCCGGTGGTCGTCGTGGCGGCGGCCAAGGCATGATGATGCGCGGCGGCGGTGGCGACTTGATGTTGCTCGGCCGTGAAGACGTGCAAGGCGACCTTAAGATCACGGCCGATCAGAAAGCCAAGATCGAAGCCATGCAGAACGCTCAGCGCGAAGAAATGCGCGACATGATGCAGAAGATGCGCGAGAATGGCGGCCAGCCTGATCCGGGCGCCATGCGCGAGATGATGGACAAGTCGCAGAAGGCTTCGGACGCGAAGATCAAGGAGATCCTCACGGCCGAGCAATACAAGCGACTGAAAGAGATCGCCATCCAGCTCGCTGGCGTTCGCGCGCTGTTCCAGCCGGAAGTTCAGAAGCAACTCGACCTGAGCGTCGAGCAGAAGAATGCGATCGCCAAGCTTCAGGAGAAGCAGCGAACCGACCAGCAGGAGCTGATGACGGCCGTCCGCAATGGCGACCTCGATCGCGAAGAGATGCAGTCGGAGATGAAGAAGATCAACGACAACATCGAAAAGGAACTCGACGCCGTGCTGAAGGCCGACCAGAAGGAAAAGCTGAAGGCCATGGGCGGCGCGCCGTTTAAGGCCAGTGCTCAGACGGGCCGCGCGCGCGGCGGCGGAGCACCCGGCGGCGCTCCCGGCAACTAACCTTTCCTAACTGAGACAAAAGAGGTCGGTGACTACGGTCACCGACCTCTTTCTTTTTGCGGCTCAGTTCATCGCCAAGGGATCATGGAGCCATGCGCGTCGAATAGATCGTCGCAGAGCGACCAGATTTCATCCAGCGTCAACTCGGCCGAGGTGTGCGGATCGAACATCGCGGCCTGATACACCTTCTTTCGATCGTGGTGGAGGGCCGCCTCCACCGTCAAGCCCTGGCAGTTGATGTTGGTCATATCGAGGGCCGCGCACTGCGGGGGCAGCGCGCCGACTGAAATCGGCTGGAGCCCGTTGCCGTCGACCAAGCAGGGCACCTCGACGCAGCTGCCTTCGGGCAGATTGGTGATATAGCCCCGATTGGGCACATTGCCGTAGATCACGCGTGGCTGCCCCGTTTCGCAGCTGTGGATGATTCCGGAGCCATACTCCTCGCTTCGCTTCACATTGAGGGCTTGCCCTTGCTCCAGCTCATCGCGCAACTGATTCCATCCCGCGATCTGCTCTCGGCAACGCCGTGGATATTCATCCAGCGGGATGTTGTAGCGCTCGATCAGGTCGGGGCGGTCGCGGCGAATGTAATACGGGGTGTATTCGCTCAGGTGTTCGCTCGACTCGGTGATGAAATAGCCGAGGCGCTGGAACATGTCATAGCGCACGCGGTTCCATTCGGGTACGCGCCCTTCATCGATGACCTGTCGTATGAGCGGATAAAGGTCCTCGCCGCTGCGGTGGCGAAACTGCACATAGAACGCGACATGGTTGATGCCCGCACAAACGTAGTCGATCTCTTCGATCGGCACGTCGATGTCGCGGGAAAGTTGCCAGGCCGTGCCCTGGACGCTGTGACAAAGTCCGACCGTGCGAATCGTGCTCGCGCGCCCGACCGCCCAGCAGAGCATCGCCATCGGGTTCGTGTAATTCAGCAGGAGCGCATTCGGACAGAGCTCCTCCATATCGCGGCAGATGTCGAGGAGCACGGGGATCGTTCGCAGGGCGCGGAAGATGCCGCCGATGCCCATCGTGTCGGCGATGGTCTGACGAAGGCCGTACTTCTTCGGAATCTCGAAATCGATGACGGTGGAAGGCTCATAGCCGCCAACCTGGATCATGATGATGACGTAGTCCGCGCCTTCCAGCGCCTTGCGCCGGTCGAGCGTTGCCACGATCTTGCCGTGGGTGCCGAGTGTCTCGTTGATCTTGTGTGCGACCCGTTCTGAGGTTCTCAGACGGTCTTCATCAATGTCCATGAGCCGAATTTCGCTGTTCGCGAGTTCGGGATAACTCAGGATGTCGCCGATCAGGTTTTTAGCGAAAACGGTGCTTCCTGCACCAATCATTGCAATCGTTGCCATATTCGTTTTCGGAGCTTTATTTGATGGGGTGATCGCCCTCGACATTCGCCGCGGCTTTCTTGAATTTCACGACGTAGGCGGTGTAGCCCGGAACCGTGACTTTGAGTCCGGTTTTAGCACCGGTCAAATTGGATGTGGAGATATCGCGAAGTCCGGAGCCCGTTCGGGCTGCCTCATCTTGGGCAAATCCCCACTTGTGGATCGTGTAGGTGCTGCCCATCGCGTAATTGCGGAGGTCGAGGGTGACGTCGATCGCAGTGGCCGGGGTCTTGTTGATCAGCAGAACCGAGACGCCGCCATCCGCATTTCGAGCCGCATAGGCGCCCAGGTGCTGGTTATCGGAACTGCAGGTCTGGTACCGATCTCCGCCTGCCACAAAGAGCGACATGAGCCGGAAGCAGTAGTAGTTCGGGTACTTATCGGTGCTCGATCCCGCGAGGCCGAAGTCGCCGTAGTTGCGCCAGCCGTACAGGTACGAGGCGTTGTTGCCGCCGAAGTCTTTTCCGTTTGACCAGTCCCACCAGAAGAAGCTCTTGAGCTCAGTGGCGATCAGGGTGCCGAAAAGGTCCGCGTAGTACAGGCCGTTGACCAGGCTGCACATCTGCTTGCCGGGCGTGCCCGCGTTCGAGTTGGCCTCGGTCATGTGAATCTCGACGAGCGGACTGGTCGGTCCGAGATAGTCGGTGAGCATCTGACGCGTCCGCGCGACATCGGCGGCGATGTTGGGCGCGACCTGCAACAACAGGTCGTCATTTTCCGCCGGCGTATAGATCGGATACTCGTGAATGACGACGAAGTCCGGCGTCACGCCCAGCATCTTTAGCTTATTGAGCACGAGCGGCGTGTATCCGCTGGTGGTCAGGCCCGTCCGTTGATTCGTCGTCGACTGGTCGGTGTAGTTCGCAAAATCGGTCTCCTGATAGGTGACGGGCAGTCCGATCTTGATCGTCGGGTCCACCGCCTTCATCGCGGTGACGTACTGGGCAAATCGGGTCGCATAGGTGACGGGATCGTGAGGTCGCGTGTTGGTGTCGTTTTCCCACGTGCCATAGCACTCATTTCCGACTTCCCAGTACTTGATGCCCAGCCCACGGGTGATGTTCGCATTGCTGACCCAAGACGCCGCCTCGCTCGGGGTTCCCGAACCGTAATTCACCGTGATCATGCCGGCGTGATTCGAACTGGTCAACAGGTTGGCGAAGGTATTGAAATCGGAAGCCCACGACGCGCCGTCGTCGGTCTTGTTGGTCGCCCAGTGGTAAGAGTCGCTGAGCGAGCCCCCCGGGTACCGCAGAATTTTGGATTTCAGGTTAACGAGATTCGTCCGCGTATTCGTCGTTCCGAGCGAGCCGTCCCAGACCGCAACGTTAAGCCCGGCCATGTAGCTGGGGATCACTTTGCCCAGGGGCAGCGCGTCGGTCGTGACCTTTGCGGTTGGGATGACCGCGGTAGGCAGCAGCTTGATGTCGTCGACATACATGGTCGCCTGCGTGCTGCCGACCGAGCTCTGCCACCAAAAGCCGGTGAGGGCGGTGGAATTCGCAACACCGAGCTCGGCGAGCGAGACATCGTAAGTCACCCAAGTGTTTCCGCCGGGGAGCGGGCCGAATGATTTCTCGGCTGGCTGGCCGGCGCCTGAGACGGCCGCCTTCACGACGAAGCGCTGGCCGCCCGAGGATCCGCCGCAAACCGAGAATCGGAGCCCGGAATAGAGCCGCCCCATGAATTCGGATCGGTTGAGGGCAAGGGCCTGGTAGCCGCCCATCGTGACCGCGATCGATTTTGTGCCCGTGAAGACGGGCGAGCTGTTATTGAAATTGATGGTCGCCCAGCTCCAGCTCTGATAGCCGTTTTGGAGGCTGTCGGCAAAGACCGGCATGCTCGATTGGGCCGCAGCCCCGCGAATGAGTGCAAGCAGTAAAGCGACGGCGGGGAAGAGGCGGCGGTTCATCTTGGTAGCGGCGAGGGCGTCTGCGAAATAAATTGGCCGCCGCCCTCGCTGGATAGCAAGAGCGGCAGCCATGACCTCAGGATGTGATGGAGTCTGGACTTAAGCGTCGCCGCTCAAGTCGAAGTTGTCGGAGATGATGCCGTAGTCGAAAACGGTGACCGCACCATCGGCGTCGATGTCAGCATCCTTCGGAGCGAAGCCATTGCCGCCGACCGTATTCCAGTCGCCGTCAGCCGAGCTCTTGTCGAAGTAGTCGCTCAACACGCCGTAGTCGAAAACGGTAATCGAGTTATCGTTGTCGATGTCGCCATTCTTGACCGCAACGCTGAAGGCGCTGCCGCCGACCGTCGCGCTGACCGTCTTAGCGAGCCAGTGGCTGGGCTTCACCCAAACCGTGACCGCCCCAGAAGCCGTCGTCGAGATCGAGACGTTGCCGGAAGCGTCCATGGTCGTCGTGCCCGAGCTCAGAACGGTTGCGCCGTTGCGAACTTCGTAGGCGACCGGGAGGCCCGCGGTGCTGGCCGAGTAGTCCGTACCAACGTCGATGTGACCCGTGAGACCAGCTGCGACCGGAACTTCAACACGAATGTTGTCGATCTGGAAGACCTTGTTCGAGCCGGAGCCGGCGTTGATGCCAAAGTTAACTTGGGCGAAGGTCGTGGTGCTGAGCGCACCGAACGAACTCAGATCGAACGCAAGGGTCTGCTTGCCGCCGCTGAACGCGGGAAGATCGTAGTTCTGCGAGCCCTGCCGCCAGCCCGCTTCGCCGTCGTTAACGCCAACGATGACGTTGCCCCATCCGCCATCTGCGAACGGCGTCGGGAGATTCACATCGACGAGCAGTCGCTTCGTCACGGAGCTATTGATCGCAGCTGCCTGCGCGTTGGTCAGGTTGAGGGTTACCCAGTTGAAGCCGCCCGGCCATTCGACCTGAGCCGCCATCGTGCCGTCGCTCGCGCCGTCGCTGACGGAAGAGATGGTCGCGCCGCCCGAAGACAGGTCCGCGACGCCGCCCTCGAACGAGTTGATCAGCGAGCTGTTTTCGATGCGCATGTTGTCGAAATACACATCGCCCGGATCCGGAGCGCCACCGCTCTGGAAGACGAGGTGCATCTGACGGTAGCTATCCGCGGCAGCCGGGATATTGAGGTCGCCGTAAGGAATGACCGCAGTCTGCGTGCCGTTGAGGGCCCATGCGATGGGCACCGGAGTTCCGGACTGGCTCCAGCCGCCGGATTCCGAATTGAAAATGAGATAGATCTGGCGCCAGAACGCGCCGCCGTCGGTCTGCGTCACGTCGACAAGCAGTCGCTTGTGCGTCGCGTTGTTCAGGGCTGTGGCCTGATCCGCCGTCAGGTCGCCAAAGATACGGGTCCAACCGTCGGGTCGCGACCAGTGAAGCGATTGCGAACCAAGGGTTGCGCCGGTGGCGCTGCCGCTCACGGTGCCGTCGTTGGCCTGCCAACCTTCCAGGCTGGCACCTTCAAACGAGAATAACTGCTGAGTATGGCCCGCTGCAACCAGGCCACCGAGTACGAGCAAGCTCGCGGTTAATTTCAACTTCATTGCTAAATCGACTCCTCTGTCGGTTTTGAACTCATCGTCCGCCTGGGACAATGTCTACAATCGGCATTGTACAACAGGTTTTTCGATATATCAAAGGCAAATATGAATTTTCAGTTACCAGTTTTGAGGACACCGAAGCGACCGCAAAATCTTGAATTCCATCCGCCGAAGTGTAGGATAGTAAAGGTTGGTGACAGAAAATCGCCCGCTTGGGCTGGGTCAGGATCAAAAGGAGCCAGCGGCCAAGCGACAACGGAAACGCAAATAATCGTCATATAATCGACACTCAGCGCGTCGTGTCGTCATTTTAAAAAAACTCTTGGCAAAACGCCAAATATAACGATATACTGCTTTCTGACCGTAAGCGGTGCTTTCATGAACAGAGTTGTTCGAATCTATACCGGCACAAAGCGGGCCAATCGGGGCCAAGCACGGGGTATCTCGTGGCAATAACGCTGCGCGACGTCGCGATGAAGGCGGGTGTTTCGCCCGTGGTGGTTTCCCGGGTGCTTCACAACAAAGCTCAGTCCATTCGCGTGAGCGAGGCGACCAGCGAGCGAGTGCGTCAAGCCGCCGCTGAACTTGGGTACCGCTGCAACGTCGCCGCCCGTAACTTCCGGGCCCGCCAGACGATGAATATCGGCGTCCTGCACGGTTTGGGCACGCTTCGCCCAACATTCAGCCAAGGATCCCGATACTTCGCGGCGCTGATGGACGGCATCACCGAAGGCGCGTTTCGCCACGGTTATTCGGTCACGCTTTGTCCCAAGCTTCTCGGTCAATCGCCCGAAGATGCCATGTCCGACGGACGTTTCGACGGTTTGGTTTGGTACAGCTCGGTCTCGACCGACGAGAACATTTCGGCTCTGGCCGGATGTTCGGTGCCGCTCGTGCTGCTCCACACCAGTTCCTCCCAGTTCGGCGGGCGTCATCCTTCCGTGGTCTGCGATAACCACCAGGGTATGCGCTTAGCCGTCGGTCACTTGGCCGAACTCGGCCATCGCCGCATCGCCTTCGCGATGGAAGTCCATCCCGTGATTTCCGAGTCCGTTGTCCGCTGCGACGAATTCCTCGCCGCCATGAAGGAACGCGGTTTGCGGAGCGAGGATTCGATCGTCCAGGTGGGCTGGAATTGGGACGGCATCGACGAATATCTTGCCAGCGGCCCCCACCATACGGCGATCATCGCCGAGAACGACGGTGTGGCTTCTGAGTTCGTCGCCCGGGCTCAGGCGCGAGGCCTGAAAGTTCCCGACCACCTCTCCGTCATCGGCTTCGACTCGACCGACTTCTGCTGGGAATCCCGCCCGGCCCTCACGTCGGTGCGGCAGCCTCTGACCGAAATGGGATCCTTCGCGATCGACCAACTCGTCGCTCACATCAACAACGATTTATCCAATGATCTTGAAACTGTATTCCCGGTGACCCTCGACGTTAGAGAGTCAACGGGACCTGTCCAAAGAGGTGCAATCCTATGAAATTAAAACGAGCGTTCACGCTCATCGAACTACTTGTCGTAATCGCAATCATTGCCATCTTGGCGGCTATCCTGTTCCCGGTTTTCGCCCAGGCTAAGGTTGCAGCCAAAAAGACCGTCACCATCTCCGGCATGAAGCAGATGACCCTTGCGGTCCTCATGTATGTGAACGACGCTGAAGACACGTTTCCGATGGGAAGCGGCGCTTGCTGGTTCACTCCGCTCGACGGTGGCTGGGTCTACGACACGCAACCGTACGTCAAGACGCTCGACCTGCTTCGCGACTCGATGGATCCCAAGGAAAAGAAGGGCTGGCCGAGCTGGCTTCCCACGAATCCCAACGGCATTAATATCTCCTTCGTTTCCAACGGCTACCTGGACTGGGACGGCTCGGGTAACGCCGTTCTCGGCGTGATGGGCTTGAACCAGGCCGTTAACGCCAAGCGAGATGGTTGCACGTCGACGGCATGGATGAGCCGCGGCACTGTCACGACCAGCCAGGTCGTTCGACCGTCGGCCACCATCGCGTTCACCGAGCGCTTTGGAAGCAATCCGGCGTTCGGCCCCTCGTCGATCATTCTCGATCCGTGCGACAAGAAGGCTAATGACAAGTACAACTGGGATTCGTCCGGCTGGGGAACCTGTATTCCCGACGGCTCACGCGACGGCAACCCGTACAAATTCAAAGCCAATGGCGCGGACATCACGGCAAACCTGGACAACCGGTTCGGCGGCGTGACGGCTCCGTTTAACGGTCAGGCCATTTTCGGAATGTGCGACGGCTCGGCCAAGGCCATGGATCCGCGGAAGACCAATCCTGACCTGCTGGGCAAGCCTTCCGAAAACATGTGGAACGCCTTCCGGGCTGAAAATTAACCTATGAAATCATTGCTCTCCATTCTTGGAATCGTTGGGTTGTTGCTCCTCCTCGCCGGATGCGGGGCGGGCAAGCCCGAAGTGACAAAATCCGAGCAAGCCAGCTACGAGAAGCCGGATAAGACCATTCCGGACGCTCTCAAGGGTGGCGGCCCTCCGGGTGGAGCGCCTCCAGGCGGGCCGCCTCCAGGCCAAGCACCGGGCTCTCAGTAAACAGCTTCGTTGAAGCATCCTCGTCAGCCCGCTCCACCCTTAACGGGGAGCGGGCTCTTCTGCGCCAAAATTTAAGCCGTGATCACCACCCAACTCCACCAAAACTGGACCGTCCGAGAACAGAATCCTGGCCCAGGATTTCATCGCCCCCAACTCAACCCGATCCAGTGGCTGCCCGCCCAAATTCCGGGTGCTATCCATCTCGATCTGATGCGCGAAGGCCTGATCGCCGACCCCTTCCAGCGGATGTTCGAAACGAGTGCGCGGTGGGTGGACGAGCGGGATTGGGTGTATCGCTGCGAGTTCGAATGGCAGCCCAAACCCGGCGCGCCGAGGCGCGTGCTTCGATTCGACTGCCTGGATACGATCGCGACGATCACGTTGAACGGCGAGCCGTTGGGTCAGGCCCAAAACATGCACACGCCGGTGGAGTTCGACGTCACCGATCGCCTGGTGGCGGGGGTGAACGAGCTGCAAGTTTTGTTCGAATCGCCCGTTCGCGTTGGAATCGATCGGCGGCGGGACTACTTCGAGCGACAAGGCATCGACTGGAACACGAATTGGTTCGATGAGCGCGCGTTTATCCGCAAGCCGGGCTACATGTCGGGGTGGGACTGGGGTCCGCGGCTCGTTTCCTGCGGCATCGCGGGACCCGTTTCGCTCCTCGAGTTCGAATCCCGGATCGTCCGGGCGAGCTTCCTTCAACAGCCCCTGGAATCGGGAGCCTTCAAGATTCGCGTCGAACTGGAAATCGAGGGTGAGAGCGGCGCGACTGTCCGAGTTGGCGACCACGTCCGTAAGCCCGGAGAGTCGTTGGAATTCGAACTGAATGGCCCCCGATGGTGGCCGGCAACAGAAGGCGAACCCGCCCTCATCCCCGTTTCCGTTGAACTGGCCTCTGGCCACCGGATCGACAAGAAAATCGGTCTCCGCACGATTCGCCTGTTGCGAGAGAGCGACGAATCCGGTCGCTCGTTCGAGTTCGAGGTGAACGGGCGCAGGATCTACGCTCGCGGCGCGAACTGGATTCCTGATGATTCGTTCATCGCGCGGGCGGATGCAGAGTCGATTCGCAAGCGGATTCAGGGTTACACGCGGCTGGGCTTTAATATGCTGCGCGTCTGGGGCGGGGGCTTTTACGAGTCGGAGGCGTTTTACGATGCCTGCGATGAAGCCGGCATCCTCGTGTGGCAGGATTTTTCCTACGCGTGCAGCTACTATCCCGACACCGACGAATATGCCGAAGAGGGCCGTCGCGAAGCAGAAGTCCAAGTTCTCCGGTTGCGCGACCGGGCGTCGCTCGCGCTGTGGTGCGGCAACAACGAGAACGAGACGATGTGGCTCGGCAAATGGGGCGGACCGGGCGAGGCACCGCCCCGCTTCTACGGTGAGAAGCTGTACAAGGAGGTTCTGCCCGAAGTCGTTTCTCGCTTGGACCCCCTGACCCCGTACATCGAAACGAGTCCGACGGCCATTCCCGGACCGGGAATTCCCGAAGGCGCGAATGTCGACCAGTACGGCGACAGCCACTATTGGGATGTCTGGCACGGGCGCGGAGACTGGCTCCACTACCGCGACTCGAGAACCCGCTTTTCTTCCGAATACGGCTTTGCGTCCTCGTGCTCTCTCTCGGTTTGGGCGAACACCCTCGACGACGCCGACCGCGGCGTTAAATCACCCCAAGTCGTGTGGCACGACAAGACCGGCAAGGGGACCGAGACGTTCCACGGATACGTCGAACTGCACTATACGGCCAGCGCTTCGCTCGAGGATTGGGTGTATTACAGCCAGCTCAATCAGCGGGATGCGATGCGATTTGGCGTCGAATACTTCCGCCGCTCGCCCCTGTGCCGCGGTTCACTGATCTGGCAGATCAATGACTGCTGGCCGGTTCAGAGCTGGGCGTTGGAGGACTATCATCGGCTCCTCAAACCGGCTGGACAAGAACTGGCCCGACTCTATGCGCCCACGCTGATCTCGATCGTGAGCGATGAATCGGCCCGTGAGATCTGGGCGATCAGCGACGCGGCGGAAGTACGCCAGGCAGCCGTCCGGTGGGAGATCGTGGATACGGTGTCCGGCGATGTTCTCGATAGCGGCTCAGAACCTTGCGAGCTTCAGCCCTACGAGCGGAAGTTGGTTGCCCGGATCGACCTGTCTCCCCAGGTCCCGACCCGAACCGCGCTCTCCGCATGGTTCGACGGAGACGCCACGAGCCAGACATGGTCTTGGAGTTGCGAGCCAAAAGACCTCCAAACCACGCCCATCCCGCTCCACGTTCGACGGGAGGAAAACGAGCTGGTGGTTCAGCTCGACGGCTTTGTCGCCGATCTGGTGATTGTCGATTTGGAGCAGGGCGGCTCCGTTCTGGCGCCTCAAACCGGATTGCCCGGGGCGGCGGCTGTCAGTGCCCGCGGAGGAACCCTTCGATATGGCTTGGCCGGACCGATCGGTCATCTCCTCTGCCGCTCCCTTGCAGGCGTTCACGAAGTGAATCTGAGAGTGTCAGATAAATAAGGATGAACTGCGTTGTAGTTGAGTCATTCTTGGGGCGGGGCGACTAGGGCGCGCCGGCCCCGAGCGGTGAATTGGTATAACGAAAGAACCACCGTTCTGATGAACAGAGCAAATATCAGATTTATCGGTAGATTTATAAATCATAAGGTTTGCTCCCTATGGCGTAAATCGTGCGATTTCGAACCTTAAGACGCGCAAAAACACGAAAATGAAATTTACCGACGGAAACTGGCTTTTGCGCCGTGGTGTGGCTGCCCACTACGCGCGCCAGGCGTTCCGATGCGATCGCAAGGGCGACTCCGTGGAGATCCTGGCCCCCTGTCGCGAAGTCGCTCACCTTGGCGATACTCTCCAGGGCCCGGTGCTGACCGTCCGCCTGAGCTCGCCGATGGAGAACGTGATCAAGGTGAGCATTCGGCATTTCGAGGGCGGCCTCAATCGGGGACCCCATTTCCGAGTCGCCACCGAGACGGTTCCAGCCGAGATCGAGATCGATGAAGCCAGGGTCGTGCTTAAAAGCGGCCGTCTGTCGGCGAGGATCGATCGTGCGGCTTGGAAGGTCGACTTCGAAGCGGATGGGCGGCGATTGACGGGCAGCCCCGCCCGCGGCATGGCGCTGATGGATGTCGAGGGTGACGGGCCCCACATTCAGGATCAACTGACGTTGCAGGTCGGAGAAACCGTGATCGGCCTCGGCGAGCGCTTCACGGCTTGGGTCAAAAATGGTCAGGTCGTCGACATCTGGCACGAGGACGGGGGTGCCAATAGCGAACAAGCCTACAAGAACGTGCCGTTCTACATGACCGATCGGGGCTACGGCATCTTCGTCAACGATCCGGGTCGGGTCTCGTTCGAAGTCGCGACCGAGCGTGTGTCCCGCGTGGGCTTCTCAGTTCCGGGCGAGGGGCTCGATTACTACGTCATCTACGGGCCCAGCCCCAAGGAGATCCTCGAACGATATACGGCACTGACTGGCCGTCCGGCGCTTCCCCCGGCTTGGTCATTCGGTCTCTGGCTCTCGACGAGTTTCACAACCCAGTACGACGAGGCCACGGTGATGGGTTTTCTCGACCAAATGGCGGAGCGCGACCTCCCGCTTAGCGTCTTCCATTTCGATTGCGCTTGGATGGAGGCGTTTCATTGGACCGATCTGCGGTGGAACCCGGCCACATTCCCGAATCCAAAGGAGATGTTGGACCGGCTCCACGAACGAGGTCTGAAGGTGTGCGTTTGGATCAATCCATACATCGCGCAGGCCTCACGCCTGTTCGAAGAAGGGAAGGAAGCGGGCTACTTCGTTCGCAAGCCGAACGGCGACGTTTGGCAGTGGGACATGTGGCAGCCCGGAATGGCGCTGGTCGATTTTACGAATCCCCTGGCCACCGACTGGTTCACGTCCCGGTTGGCCGAAGTGCTCGACATGGGCGTCGATGCGCTGAAGACTGACTTTGGCGAGCGCATACCGACCGACGTGGTGTACTACGATGGCTCGGACCCCGTTCGCATGCACAACATGTACACCCAGCTCTATAACGAGGCGGTGTTCAAATTGCTGGAGCGCAAGCGCGGGATCGGCGAGGCCGTGCTCTTCGCGCGGTCGGCGACCGTGGGTGGCCAACAGTTCCCAGTCCACTGGGGCGGCGACTGCTGGTCCGATTTCGAGGCGATGGCGGAGAGTCTTCGCGGAGGCCTCTCTCTGGGAGCCTGCGGCTTTGGTTTCTGGAGTCACGACATTGGCGGCTTCGAAGGCACGCCGCCGCCTGACTTGTTTAAGCGCTGGATCGCATTTGGTCTGTTGAGCAGTCACAGCCGGCTCCACGGATCGCATTCCTACCGGGTGCCCTGGTCGGTCGATGAGGAATCCAGCGATGTCCTCCGCTACTTCACGAAGCTGAAGCACCGGCTCATGCCCTACCTGTATTCGGCGGCGGTTCAGGCTCATCGCACAGGGGTGCCGATGATGCGGGCGATGCGGCTGGAGTTTCCGGATGATCCTGGCTGCACTTACCTCGACCGCCAGTACATGCTCGGCGATTCGCTCCTCGTCGCCCCCGTGTTTTCGCCAGATGGCGTGGTCGATTATTACGTCCCTGCCGGCACGTGGACCTCGTTACTGACGGGCGAGACGGTAACCGGCCCAGGGTGGTTCCGCGAGAAGCACGGCGTCTTTTCGCTGCCTCTCCTGGTGCGTCCGAATACGTTGCTTCCGTGGGGCGCGCGCGATGATCGCCCCGACTACGAGTTCGAAAAGGATCTACAGCTGTTCGCGTACGACGTTCGAGAGGCGACCCTCGAACTCGTGGATCAGCGCGGCAAACCCCGGTTGCATCTGCGGGCGACGCGGAGCGGCGAAGAACTCAAGATCGAGGCTGAAGGGCAGGGAACGTGGGTGTTGGCCGATGCGCCGATTCCTTACCAGTCCTAGACCACATCGGTATACTCCATTCACCCCTAACTTTTCCGTTGGACTAAATTATCATGAGCTTTGATCAAGACTTCGTGTGGGGTGCCGCCACCGCCTCGTACCAGATCGAGGGAGCAGGCCAAATCGATGGACGCGGTCCATGTGTTTGGGACATGTTCTGCCGCAAGCCGGGTGCGGTTTATGAATCGCACAATGGCGATGTCGCTTGCGACCACTATCACCGATACGCTGGCGATATCGAGCTCATGAAGGAACTGGGCATTCGCGGGTACCGCTTCAGCATCTCGTGGCCCCGCATCCTTCCCACGGGTCAGTGCGATGTGAACGGCAAGGGCCTCGACTTTTATAACCGCCTGGTCGACCAACTTCTCGCCAGCGGCATCGAACCTTGGGTGACGCTTTTCCACTGGGACTATCCGCTCGAACTGTATCGCCAAGGCGGATGGCTGAACCCGGATTCTCCGAAGTGGTTCGCCGACTACGCGACCGTGCTCGCGCAATCCCTGGGCGACCGGGTCACCAACTGGATGACTCAGAATGAGCCGCAGTGCTTCATCGGCCTTGGGCTTCACACAGGAGTCCATGCCCCCGGCGACAAGCTGCGATGGGACGAAGTTCTTGTCGCGATGCACCACGCGATGGTGGGCCACGGGCTGGCCACCCAAGCCCTTCGCGCCAGCGCCAAGTTGCCGGCCAAGGTCGGCATGGCGCACGCCTGCGCCATCTTCATGCCGGAGACCGACTCCGAGGACGACCGCGCGGCAGCCCATGAGGCGACGTTCGGAGTCGAAACCGAATCGGCTTGGAACATGGCTTGGTGGCTCGATCCCGTCTTCTTTGGCAAATACCCTGAGGATGGCGTGCGGGCCTACGGCGAAAAGATGCCCAAGTTCAATCCCGACGACCTGAAGACGATGCACCAGCCACTCGACTTCTTCGGCATGAACATGTATCACGGCATTCGCGTTCGCCGAGGCAAAGATGGCAAGCCGGAACCGGTGGGCCGTCCGATCGGGGCGCCCGTCACCGCGCTGAAGTGGCCGGTCGAACCCGACTGCCTGTATTGGGGCGCGAAGTTTTTCTACGAGCGGTACGGCAAGCCGATCATCGTGACCGAGAACGGCCTTTCCAACCAGGACTGGATTTCAGTCGACGGACACGTCCACGATCCGCAGCGCATCGACTACACCCACCGCCACGTCGCCGAGCTGAAGAAGGCCGCGCGGGATGGCGTCAAAGTGGGCGGATACTTCCACTGGTCGCTGATGGACAACTTCGAGTGGGCAGAGGGCTACCGCGAACGGTTCGGCCTGATCTTCGTGGACTATGCGACTCAGAAGCGCATCCCGAAGGACTCGTACCGCTGGTATCAGAACGTGATTCGGACGAACGGCGCCGATATCGCTATTTGATTCCGGTCATGACGATGCCCTTCACGAAGTAGCGCTGGCCGACGAAGAAGATCACCACGAGCGGCAGCATAACGAGCACGCTGCCCGCCATGAGCAGGTGATATTTCTCCGCCTGAAGGCCGTTGTACGTGGAGAGACCCAGTTCCAGCGTCTGTTTCGAGGTGTCGTTCAGATAGATGAGCGGGCCCAAGAAGTCGCGCCAGCTGTAGATAAAGCTGAAGACTCCGACCGTTGCGAGCGCGGTTTTGGAAAGCGGCATGACGACGCTCCACCAAATTCGGAAGTACGACGCGCCGTCGATAATCGCCGCCTCGTCGAGCTCGCGGGGAATGCCCATGAAGAACTGGCGCAACAAGAAAACGTTGAAAGCGCCACCACCAAACCATGCAGGCACGATGAGGGGTAGGAACGAGTTCACCCACTTGAGCTTCGCGTACAGCAGATAGGTCGGGATCATCGTGACGATGCTGGGAAGCATCATCGTACAGAGCAGCAGGAAAAACCAGCGATCGCGCCCTCGGAAGCGAAGCCGCGCAAACCCAAACGCGACCAAGCTCGAACTCAGCACGACGCCCATTGTCGAGAGCAGAGCGATCACCAGGGTGTTCCAGAAGAACTGGCTGAAGCTGACGTTCTCACTCGTGAGGACTTCTTTGTAGTTCTGAAGCGTCGGCTGTTGGGGCGGAGCGAACGTGCTCGTGGTTGCCAGCTCCGCGGGCGTCTTGAGCGACATGACGATCGACGTGTAGAACGGCGTGAGGAACAGGATGGCTCCTACCGTCAACAAGATGATCGCGAGCACGCGCGAGACCTTCTGGGCCGTGGCCGCGCTTCGCATCCGGCGGTGTTCTGTACTGACGATCATCGGGCTTCTCCTTCGTAGTAGACCTTGCGGTTCAGCAGGAGCTGGAGCAAGGTGAAGACAAGGATCACGAGGAACAGGATCCAGGCAAGAGCGGAGGCGTAGCCCATACGCAAGTTACGGAATGCGTTGTCGTAGAGGTGGAGCATGAAGACGCGCGTGGCGTCGTTCGGACTTCCTGCACCCGCCGTGATGACGAACACCTGCGTGAATACCTGGAACGACCCAATGACACCGGTGATGAGAACGAAGTAAAGCGATGGCGTGAGCAGCGGGAACGTGATCGTCCGGAATCGCTGCCAGGGGCTCGCGCCGTCGAGTGTCGCAGCCTCGTAGTAGAAGCTCGGAATGCCCTGCAGACCGGCGAGCAGAATGACCATGCTGCCGCCAACGCTCCACAGCGACATGATGATGAAGCTCGCCAAAGCGAGGCGTTCATCCCCCATCCAGTTGGCGGGATCGGTCTTGCCCGTGATCTGCGTCATCAGCGAACCGAGACCGAAGAGGTTTCGGTCACCGTTGGCGCCGTAAATCACCGAGTTGATGAGACCGCCTTCCTGCTGGAAGATCTTCCGCCAAACCAGCGACGAGGCGACCGTGCTCGCCAAAGCGGGCAGATAGAAGCAGGTCCGATAAAGCGAAATGCCCCGAACGTTGATGTTGAGCAATAACGCCAGGGCAAGTGCGACGACAATGCCACATGGCACCGAAACAATCGTATAGATGGCGCTGACGGCCAGCGACTTCCAGAACCGCGGGTCGGATCCGAAGATCTCGCCGTAGTTGCCGAGTCCTCGATAGCGTGCGGGCTGGATAATGTCCCAATCCGTGGCGCTCATGACCAGGGAGACCAGCATGGGGCCCACGGTAAACACAAGCGCACCGATCAGCCAGGGCGAGATAAATCCATAGGCGGCGCGCGTTTCGCCTTTCGAATAAGCGACCTTGGTCGGCTGCTTGGATGGCCAATACACCCAACCCACGAGCGCAGCGATCAGTCCCAAGATGAAGATGGCCGCGCCCGTCCAGTTGAGGACCGGCAGCTTCTCTTGCTTGAGGATATCGTTGAGCCGATTTTGGGCGAGGTCCTGCGCCTGACTCAGTCCCTCTTTGGCCGAAAGAGTGCCGTTCCAGATCGCATCCTGCTTCGCACCGAGCATCTGGAGCAACTCGGGCCAGTAGCTTGCGTTGGGCGTGAAGGTGGCACTGGGGACCAGTGTGTCCGTAATGATACGGTTCGCGGGATAGCGCTCCTCGATCGGCGTTTGGTCGTTCGGAATCCACGCGGGCGAGAGCGCAAGCTTTTGGATCGCGGGCTGAGCGATACCTGCCTTCGCCATCGCGAGCATGCCGGGGGCGCCGGCCATATAGGTGGCGAGAAGCCACGCCTCTTTCGGATGCGGCGTGGACGACATCACCGCGTAGCCCGAGCCACCCGACGGATGGGCGCGGACGCCGTGGGCGTAAGCTGGGACCATCGCGATGTCCCAATCGAAGAACTCCTTCGAGCCGGGGACGAGCGCGCGGCGGAACTTGATCGAGTCCCAGATGCCGCAGTAGTACATGGCGGCTTTTTGACTGGAGAAAAGCTGGTCGGCGGTGGACTGCACCACCGAGCTCAATTCGGTCGGCGAAGCGATCCACTTTTTCTTCTTGTCGAGGAAGATGTCGGCGAGGAATTCGTGGGCTTTCAGAACGCGCGGATCATCGAACATCACCCGCGTTGGCGATTCGCTGTTGTTCGCGTATCGAGCACCCTGCGAGTACACGAAGAGATCGGCAACGGCGCCCGGGAAGAACGGGGCGAGGCCGTAGCGAGCGACGCGGCCACGCGTGTCGTATTTCGTCATCTGCTTCAGAACCCAGAGGAAGTCCTTCTCTTTCAGTTCGGGCCGGACTTTGAAATCCCACGTCCACGTGCCATCCGGATAGGGAATTCCTGCCTCATCGAACAGCCGTTTGTTGTAGTAGATGAGGCCGATCGGGGCGATGTCGCGCGGGAGTACGTACAGCTTGCCTTGCCAGGAATGGGCTTTGACGATCGGACCGTAGTAGTCCTTGATGTTGAAGCCGGGAATCTGGTCGTAAAAGTTGTCCAGAACGCTGAGCGCGCCGCGCTTGGCGAAATTCTGGAACTGGTCGGGATTGAGCATCGCCACGTCGGGCGCGACGCCAGCCGCGTATTGGGCGAGCAGCTTCGTGAAGTAGTCGTTGTAGGCGACGTTCTCGAGCTTGACCCGTATGTTCGGATGTTCCTTTTCGAACTGCCGCGCCACGCCGCGCAAGATCTGGAGCGCCTCGTCACCGTCCCACACGACGAACCGAAGCGTGATCGGCTCGGCGCGGCAAACAGCGACCAAGGCGAAGAGACAGGCGATCAGCCCGAGTCTGAACCACGTTGCCACAATCCGCATGAGCTTGTGTAGCCTACCGGCTGCGAAACGTTTCGCGCTAAGGCTGCGCGATGACGCTGACGACGCTCTCCTTAGGCGCCTGGAGTTCGATGACGTCGCCGGTGACCTTCGCAGGAATCTCCTTGCGGCCCGGTAACGATTCGGCGGTAACGGCAAATGCGCGTGCGCTGCGAGGACGAAGGCCCTTCAGGGAGAGTCGCAGCGACTGGGCGTCGCCCAGCTTATTGATCGCGACGATGGTCACGCGGCCCTTCGCGTCTTTCGCCGCGTACACCGCGTTTTTGGCGGCTTCTTCGCCCTTGACTTTCAGGCCCTGGTCGCCGAACTGGGCACCTTGCCCATCCATGTTGAGAAAAGCCTCGAAGCCGGCGAGGATCGCCTTGTCGGTGGGTTTGACCCCCCAATGCGCGGCCGCGAACACGCCGTAGCGGCCGAAGAGACCCAGCACATCGGCTTGCGCCATCGCGCCGCTGATGACGTTCTCGCCGCCGTAGTTGTATTCGTTGAACGACAGCTTCATCTCCGGACAATATTTCGCGATCCGACCGAAGGTATCGGGAAGCAGGGTGATGGGCTTGCCTCCGTTCGACTGCGTGATCCAGCTCGTCTCCACGTAGGTGGGATCCCAGAGCGATCGCGGTGCCATGATCCGCGCGGCGGGCGTCCCCGGCTTGTCCGGACCGTTGCAGATGCGCACGCCATCTCCTTGCGCTTCCGGATACCAGTGCAGGTCGAGCACGTCGACCACCTGCTTTTTCGCTTTTTGATTGGCGGCGTGGATCGCCTCGAGATACATATCGAGGAAGTCGCGGCCACCAAGGTCGGGGGCGTCCTGGAACGTGCGGTACCCGTTCCACCCGTAGCTCGCGAGACCAAATACCATGGCTTTCGGCGCGATGTTTTTGATCATCGAACCGAACTCGATGTTGTTGGCGATGATCTGGGCCGCAGTGGGATTCTTGGGCCAAATCCGCTGGTGGGTGCTGCCCCAAAGGTCGGGCTCGTTATCCAGGCTGAACCAGAGCGGCGTTTTGGGCGAGGCCACACGCGTGATCCAAGAGACGAACTCGTCTTGATAGACCTCTTGGTCGTCGGTGTTCGGTGGATAGGCGTAAGCGCCGCCCGGCTTGGTCGAGAGCGATTTGTGGAACCGGACCGACAGATAATTCGGCGTCTTGTTAACGTCGCCATCGCCGTTCTTATCGGCGGAAACGTAGCCGGCCGTGGGCAGAGTTAGGATGACGGCGGCGCCCAACTGCTGCGCCTTGTCCATAAACGTCTTGGCCGTCCATCCCGGCTCGTTCGAGTCACCGATGTAGTTGTCGTTCTGGTGATGGAAATCGTTGCCTGCGTTGCTCGCGTTGGTTTCCCAGTTGTAGGCGGTCATTCGGTTGCCGCCCATGCGAGCATAGGTGAAGGGCACCGTGTACTGCTTCCAATCGGGATCACCCGCCCCGAACGGGTAATTGATGCCGTAGATGTAGCGACTGATCGGTTTGACGGATCCTCCATCGATCTCGATCGTGGTCGACGCGGTTTGGGGCGTTGTGCAGCCCACCAGCCCGGAGGTCAAGAGTAGTGCGATCCAAGTCATGCCTTTCACCTATTTGCTTTTCGTTCTGAGCCAGAGAATGGAGTCGCGACCCGTTACCGGCAAGCGTGACGTGGCTTTGCCGTTGCGAATCGTCAGCGAAACGGACGTCGCCTTCCCGGTGTCGAGATCGATCAGCTGTCCAGAGGCGACTCCGGATCGGAGGGGCAGATTGCCCAGCGCCAGCCGCGCGGAGCCGGTAGCGGTCGCCTTTTCCAGTCGACTGAATACGAGATTTCGGCTGGCGACGGTGGTCGCGCTGACTTCTGGCGCGATGCCGGGGATGACGACACGCGTGATCTGGATCCAGTCGCTTCCGTCGTTATCGAGTTCGATCGTGACGGCTCCGGCCGAGAACGGCACTTCGATCTCTTCGACCTTAATGAACGTCGTCCCGCCCGCGTAGTCGCGGCGCACGACTTCCTTGCCATTCACCCGAGCGATGAATGCACCGCCCGTACCGGAAATCGAGCCGATCCGGAAGACGGCTTTCCCTGCCTGGGGCGCGCGGAACATCAGCCGAATCGGTTTGGGCCGCATCTCGGGGTGGCCCTTGCCCTGGTGGAAGCTCGAGAACTCGGTCATCTTGTCGATGTCCTGCGGCAAGGTGTACTCGAATCGCCGCGTGGGTTCCCAGCCCCCTGCCGGCGCGAACGTTAGGTCCGCACCGAGCTTGGAGTCCAGCTCAAGGTGGGTGCGGGCGAGCCCCACCTCGCCCAGCACCCGGCTGTCGTCGAAAATCTTTCGGGCTCGTTTCCACTCGCCGAGCAAGTTGTAGCGCGGCACGACATCCCAGGTCCAGAACTGGGCGGCGCCACTGTGGAGCGCGAGCAACCCGCCATAGATGCCGTCGCGGACGGCCTGCGTCTGGGTGGTCCGTCCGCCACCGAAATCGCCGGGACCAACTTCGCCGAACATGTACGGCTTGTTGCCTTCCACTTTGGCACCCAGAACCATCGCGAGCACCCGCGGCGGGTAGCCGTGGGGCTGCATCATGTCGACGTTCTTCCAAATCGGCAACGAGACTTCGGAACTGGTCAGGACGAGATGATGGGGATCGATCGATCGCACGTAGTCCGCCATTTCGTTGTGCCAGACGCCGACTTCGGCTTTGCGATTCTTGTTGACCGCGTCCACCCATTGGACTTCGTTGAACAGCTCCCAGCCCATGATCGCGGGGGAATAGCCCCAGCGCGCTATGGCGTAGCGAATCCAGTCTTTGGAGAGCTTTTTGGCCTGCTGATCGGTAAAGAAGTCGGTTGGGTCCGCGAGAAATCCGCCGTTCGCCTTGTTCCACGGATTGTCCGACCAGTTCGGATTCGTGGTGGTGCTCCACTGGCCGTGGTGGAAGAGCACGAACTGGAATCGGATTCCCGCTTTTTCGGCCGCCTTGACGATGCGGTCCCATTGAGCCAAGGACTTGGGCCAATATTCGCCGAGCGGCAGTTTGACGGTTTTGTCGTCCGGCCACCAAGGGTTCTTTCCGTCCCAATGACAGGCCCAAATGCGGCTCCAGTTCATGCCCGACGCGCCCATCTGGGTCAAGAATTCGGGAATCGGCGGATGGCCGGAGCTCATCCAGCCCAGGTTCATGCCGAGGGGCCAATACGGTTTCCCGTTGTCGAGTTCGAGACCGGTGCGTCCGCCTTTGCGAACGAAGCCAGCATCGAGTTTCTGCGAGAGCGATACCTTGGCGGAGCCCGCTTGCGCGCCATTGACCGTGAGCTCGGCGCGATAGTCGCCGGCGCTCGGGCCGATGAGCGTCGCCTTCCAAGACCGGTCGTCGTAGTACGCGGGCACCCGGACCGAGGTGCTGCCCTTGGTGAAGGTCACCCAGGCATCATTCGCGCTCGTGTCGTACGGGTTTCCCGTGACGGCCGTGCCAAAAGACACCGTCGCTGGACCGAACCACGTGTTGGGCGCCGATTGCCCAACGATTGTGAGTAGAAGCGCCGTCGCCAATCCCATCGAGAGTTAGTATAACGGTAAATCTCGATTCGTGGCGATGCGGCGCTCAGTTTTTTTCTCAGGGCTTGGGAAAGGACAGAAGCGGCCAGTCATCCGTGCGGAACGGAGTGGCGGGCAGGCCTTCTCGATTGCGCAGGTTGTTGGCGGGATCGGCATCCCAGGCGTACCGAACGGCGACCGGCTGCGCGACCTCCGCTGATTCCACGACCACCGCGTCCCCTTCGATCCGGGCCGTGGCCCAGTGCCACTTGCGGTCGCTCCCGGCGACAGCGAATCCAACGAGATCCGTGTTCTTCGGTTCGAGGCCCCCGCCGACGCTGGTGAATCTCAGGCGAATCTTGTTGCCGTCGATCGTCTGTCCGGCGAAGGTAGGACCCTGATCCACCACCGCTTTCCCGTAGGTGCGGTGGAGCGCGAGGAGTGCCAGGCGCTTGCCAACGTCCTGTTTGTTCTTGGGATGGATATCCTTGGCGTCGCCGATGTCGACGGTGACAGCGAGGCCGCTGTTTGGAATCTCCTTGGCCGCGATCGCCTGGGCATAGCGCAGTTCCGCCCACGATTCGTCGCCGGGCTGGACCATGCGATTGCCGTAGGAAGACAGCTGCACGATGTAGAACGGCATGTTCGGGTTTTCGAACGCCTGGCGCCATCCGCTCGACATTCCCTTGAGAATCTTCACGTACTGGCCGGCTCGCCCGACGTTGCTCTCGCCCTGGTACCAGATCGCTCCTTTCACGGCCATCGGCGCGTACGGATGCATCATCGCGTTGTACAGGCTGGCGGGAGCTGAGGGGTTGTTCTCGACCACCATTGGGAACGGTCCAGTCTGCTTGAGGGTGGCGCCCACACCCAGCTTCCAATTGCCGATCTTGACGGGACCCGACGGCCGGTAGACCACCACGTTATCCGGGCCAGAGCCCACGCCGCCGCCACCATTGCCCGAGAGAAGTCGGATCGCCACCCGGTTACGGCCTGCTCGCATCGCCGATCCCAAAACTTTGTACTGCTGCCAGATCAGGCCGTTGTTCGAAGTGCCAACGTACTTGCCGTTGAGCCACACCGAGCACGTATCCCAAGCCGAGCCCACGGAGAGCACGATCTCTTCTGAAGCATTGGGCTCGGATTTGAGGTCGAACTCGCCCCTCAGCCACACGACGCCAGGATGGTCCTTCACGCCCATCGCGGGATAAGTGTTCGGGCCCGCAATGGACTTCCAAGCCGAGTCGTCATACTGCTCGCTCTCGGCGTGGGCAGCAGAAAGCGGATCATTCTTGCCGAACCAGCGTTCGACGATCACCGACTCGGCTTCCGCTCCGGGTTTGAGTCGCTCGTCGATGGTTTGGAACTGGGGCTTCCAGTCGCCGATCTTCTCGAGTTCGGCGCGCGGCACCCAAGCCTCACCGGCCGTGCCGCCCCAACTTGTCGCGACCAGGCCGATCGGAACGTCGAGCTTCTCGTTCAGCTCGCGGCCGAAGAAATAGGCGGTGGCCGGGAAGCCGCCCCATCCTCCCTGGGCGATGTTCTGCGGCGTGCAGAGGGCCCATGATCCCGCGACGAGCGGGAGCGGGCTCAGTCCCATGCCGCGCAAGCCAAGGAAAAGTCGAAGCGTCGGGTGGTTGGCGGCTTGGATCTCCTTCTGGGCATCGTTGACCATCGACACGCCCATCTCCATGTTCGATTGGCCGCTGCAGATCCAGACATCGCCGACCAGGATGTCGCTGAGCGATACCGTCCCGGCCGAGCCGACGACGGAAAGCTGATACGGGCCGCCGGTCTTGGGGGGATCGATCCGCACCATCCACTTGCCATCGCTGGCGGCGGTGGCTTTGGCTTGCCGGCCCGCCCAATCCACACGGACGGTGGCGCCCGGCTGATCCCAGCCCCAGAACACGCTGGGCCGGTCGCGCTGCACCACCATGTGGTTCCCGAAAACAGGGCTGAGGAGGGGACGATCGGCGACCGTCGATGACATCGCGAGCATCAAAGCGCAAGGCAGCATATCGCCATCATGGCCGATTTTCCGCCGCACAAGCGCCGCAAAAGAATGTCAACAAGCGTGATCCATGACCTGGATTTTGCCAACGAATTGGGTTCAACTGGCTAAAATAATGGGGTGCCGAGCGTCGCGGTCAAAGTATTCGGCAAATTCGAAGTCGAAACGGGGCCCGGCTCAAAGGCGTCGTTCCGCACGTCACGCGCCGCCGAAGTGGTCGCACTTCTCGCGATGCAGCCCGCCGGACAGCTCAACCGCACTCAACTTGCCGACGCGATCTGGCCCGAGATGCTGCCTTCAGAGCAGCTGAAAAGCCTTCGCCCCGCGCTTCATTACGCGAAAGCTTCGGTCGGCGAATCGGCGTTGTTCGTCGATGAGGGCAGCGGACGCGTCGTGCTCCAAGCCAGTTCGGAATGGCACGACGCCAAGAAACTGGAACTGCGCATCGCAGCCGAGGCCGAGGAGTCGGACCGGCTGATGCTGCTGTACGCACTCTCGAACCTCGTCCGGGAGCCGCTGTTCGCCTCATGGGACCGTCTGTGGATGGAGCCGTATCGCCAGCGCCACCACATCCTCAGTTGCCGAACGCTCTTTGGGCTGGCGGAACTGCTCGGGGCGAAGGGCGAGACGGAGATGGCGCTGGAACACATTCACCACGTGCGCCAGATGAACCCGATCGACGAAGCGGCGGTCAAGCTCCAACTCCAGCTCCTGGGCAAACTCGACCGAGTCGCCGAGGCTCGAAAGGCGTATGAGGATTTTCGAACGCTTTGGCGAGCGAGAGCGGCGCGCGACGTCAACGCAGACGTGGCCGCCGTCGCCACCAAGGCCCTCTCGGGTGGGTACGCCCAGCCGAATGCGCGAATCGTCTCCTCCGTCCAGCTGGAGCTCGTCCAAAACCTGTTCACGGTGCTTTCGGAAGAAGCCCCCGAGCGGTTGCTTCCCTTGCTCGCCGCTCAGCAGGTGAATTGGGCGATCGTCAGTCACGGCCCGGAACTGAAATCGCTGCTCGAAGCGGTTCTGGAGCGAACAACGGGCTGGTCACCCGATCGAGCCGGGGTGGCCAAGCGGCTGCTTCAGTTCTACAGCCAGGAAGGAGAAAGCCAACGCATGCGCCGACTCGCGATCCAGCTGATGGAATCGCCGCGCGCGCTGGATCAGGTCGCCGCCCTCAATTACCTGGGCATGCACGCGGCCAATTCGGGCGATGTCGACGAGGCCGAGGCGGTTCTGACCCAGGCGACGAAGCTGTGTGAGCAGGAAAACCTCCCGTATCTAGCCGCAGTGAGTCAGGCGAACCTCGCGTTCACCCACTTTTATGTCCTCAAGCTCGACACCGCGCGCGTGGTCTTCGAAACGGTGATCGCGAGCCTGAGTGAAGCCACCGAGCCCAACGCGCGCTACAACGCGGCCCATTGTCTCGCCGCGATGATCCATATCGCCGAGGTGAGTGGCGAAACCGACGAAGCGCTCCGGTTAGCCGACGAGTGGGTGAAGATGGCCCAACTCGACGAAGCCGTGCGTAAAGATTCGGCGGGCCTGGCCACGGCGAGCTTGGTTTACGAACGCCACAATCGACCGATGGCGGTGCAGTACGCGATCCAAGCCCTCGATGCCGCCCTCAGCGGTCGCCAAAAGGTGATGATGACAGCAGTCGGGCTGGCTCTCTGCGCGGTTGCCCGTCGCATCGGTTTGGAGGATGCCGCTCGGGAGGCGGCCCGGGAACTGCTGGCCTGGATTTATGTCTTTCGACTCGAATTGCGACCACTCGAGCGGCTGATGTTCGCGGAGGCCGGCTTGGTGGTGGAGGACGAAACGATCGAAGCCCCGACGTCGCTCCCGCGAACATTGGTGAACCTTCGAGAAGCGTTCGAGCTTTACCAGGCGGTTTAGCGATTCGTTAGGAGCAGAAGTTAACCTGAGCGATCCAAGGCGCTGGGCTACTTCGTCTTGCCAGCGCCGCCGGGAGAATCCTTGTAGTCGCCTTCGTGAATGGGCTCGGGACCGCCCGAACTGCTTCCGCCCGAGCAGCCCGCGACCAGCGCGGTGGCGATCAGAGCGGTCATCAAGAGAAGAAACCAGTTCGAATTTCTTTGCATGGCTTTCGATTTAGAACCCATTGTTCTCGCTGTCGTAAGTCGTGGGGCATTTGCCGTCGGTGGTCGCTTCGGGCTTCAGCTTGGCGCGGGGGAACGCGGCCGAGTAGAGCGAGGTCGCGGCCCCACCCTTGTCGCCGCCCGGCGCGATTTTGCAGTACAGCGCATGGCCGTCGCAGTAGCCAAAGTTCGCGCCGCCGGCGTATCCGGCGTTGGCGGTGATGCCACCCCAGAATTCATAGCCCCAGCCTGCGGTCGGGTTGCTCACGTTCCAGACGAGGTCGGTGGTGGTGCCGTTGATGCGGCAGGTCGGCCACGTGAACCAGTTGAGCGACGGGCCCATCAGTACCGTATCGGCTGGGGTGGGGATGCCGCTGTTCGAAGCGGTGCGCGGCTTGACCGGGTCGCCGTCGCTATGGGCGATCATGCTGTTCAGGCTGTACGTGACGCGATAGGCTTTCTTGAGCTTGTCCGGGTCGGTTTTCGAGGAAGCGCCGGGAAGCCAGTAGCCGCGCACGCTCCAGAGCTTGAGCGTGTTGGATGGATCGCTGAAAATGTCCTTGCTCTTGCTATACGGCTGAAGGCGATCGGCCCAGTGGGGACCGAGGTCGACCGTATCCGAATCCGAATAGACGAACGCCATGTGGACATCGTCGTTGTCGTTGAGATACATGATATTCGCAAGAACATCCTGCTTGAGATGGCTTAAATCGTTCGATTTTTTGGCGGCCATCTTGGCTTGCGCGAACACGGGGAAGAGAATGGCGGCCAGGATCGCAATGATTGCGATAACCACCAATAGTTCGATGAGCGTGAACGCGCGTCTCAGCATGTCTTTATTCTACAACGCGCGCTGATCGAACTCGGCCCAAAAATCTCGTGAAGGCAGGGCCTCCTCGACCGAAAACTCCATCAGATCGGTCCACCGGTCGATCCACGGCTGGAGGGCAGGGATCGACGGGGTCGTGACAAGCATCCAGCAGGTGATCCCGTCCGGTGAGATCCAGCTGTCGACGAACGCCACCCCGTCCGGCAGCATTCGCCCCTGGGCGAGGAACCGCTCGCGTACGGCGGCCACATCTTTGAACCGCTCGGTGACCATCACCAACATGGTTTGATGTTACCGGCGTGCCTGGCCGAGGCGTTTTCGGCCACCATATAGCCCGATGCTGGTGCATTTCGGCCTCGAATCGGTACAGCCCGAGTGGCATCAATGTGTGGCCTGCATCGGCACATTCGATGGCATCCACCTCGGCCATCGCGCCCTGATCGAAGACACCGTCCGGCGCGCGGAGGCGATGGAGTCGCCCAGCGTGGTGGTCACGTTTGACCGCCACCCGCTTTCCGTGCTGCGTCCGGACGACGCTCCTTTGCAGATTCAGTCCCTCAGCCAGAACTTGCGACAGATCGCGGCGATTGGGGTCGCGGCGACGGTCGTGCTGCCGTTCGATGCGCGCATGGCGGCGACGCCCGCCCAGGCGTTTTACGACGATGTCCTCGTGGGGGCGCTTCGCGTGGTGCACTGCGTCGTCGGCCATGATTTCGCGTTCGGCCAGCGACGAGTCGGCACCCCGGACTGGCTTGCCGAGCGCATGCCCAGTTCGGTGATGCCCCCTGTCACGGTCGAGGGCCATCGGGTCAGCAGTTCGGTGATTCGAGACGCGATCAGCCGGGGCGACTGCGCGGAAGCCGCTCGCCAGCTGGGCCGACCGTTCGAGATCGAGGGTGTGGTCGTCACGGGCCAAAAACTGGGGCGCACGATCGGTTATCCCACGCTGAATCTGGCCCGGATGGGCGAGCGGCTCGTCACCCCGGCCAACGGCATCTATGGCGGTCGCTGCACGACGAGGCTGGGCGAATTCAAGGCCGCGATCAGCGTGGGCGTGCGCCCGACCGTCGGCGGAGAGCACCGCACCATCGAGGCGTACCTGTTGGATTACCCTGGCGAGCCGCTTTATGGCAGCGCGGTGCGGCTGACGTTCGATCACCGGGTGCGGGACGAGCTGAAGTTCGACTCGCTGGAGGCACTTCGCACGCAAATTGAAGCAGATGTGGCCGAAATAGATCGTTTGGTTGCGTTCACGGCGTCAAGAGCGTGAGACGATGAAAACAAAGCTTGGAATCGCAATCGCGTTCTTGGTCCTGGCGATCGGAACGATCTTTTTCGTGCTCTCGTCGAATCAGCCGAGCGATCAGCAGCTCATCGAGAAGTCACTCGACGAAGCCGTCGCAGCGGCACGGGAAGGCCGGAGCGGGCCCGTTCTCGACTTCATCTCCTCCCAAGTCAAGGTGAACGGCGACTCGATGTTCTCGTCCAAGAACGTCACCGAGTACATCCGGAAGAACCAGCCGGACGTCCATATCACCCAGAAAACGCCCCGGATCGAGGGGGACACGGCGACGATCGTCAGCCCGGTGCGGCTCAAGGTCAGCAGCTTGGTGGGCACCTTCGACCAGGAGTTCGGGAACGTCCGCATCACGCTCCACAAGGAGCGAGTTTTCCGCTGGCTGGTCATTCCGGGAACCCAGTGGAAAGTGACGGGCGTTGAGTCGGATGGAGCAGGCTTGCAAATACCCTGACGGCCCGGTTTTCCTCGCTTTTTTGCGGAATCAGCCGACCTTTAAGGTACCATGCGCTCAGCTTGCCCATGGACAAGCCGCGGTTGCGTGACCGCGAAATCTAGGAGGAATCTAACTACTCATGAACTTTAAGAAGATCCTGAGCCTGTTCGTTGCAGGCGCATTCGTTTCTGCTCTCATGGTTGGCTGCGCGAGCGGCGAGACCACCGAAGGCACCACCGGCACCGACGCGACCAAGTCGACGGGCGAAGCCAAGCCGAACGAGGGCGAGAAGAAGCCGGAAGCCGGCGCTGAAGGCAAGATGGAAGGCGAGAAGAAGCCGGAAGCCGGAGCCGAAGGCAAGATGGAAGGCGATGCCAAGCCGGCCGAAGGCGATGCTAAGCCCGCTGAAGGCGAAGCGAAGCCGGCCGAAGGCGAGAAGAAGTCGGGCGAGTAATCCCCGCATTCTCTTGAATGATCTGACGAGGCTGGTCCCTGCGGGGGCCGGCCTCGCCGCTTTTTGCCGCGCAGGTACTCTTTCGGACCGCCATGATCGATCCGCGCGTGACTCAGCTTGCCGAGCTGCTTTGCAGCCATTCCACCCGATTGGGACCGTCCGATAGCGTCCTCGTTCACGCGTTCGACGTGCCCGCGGAGGCCATCGCCGAAATCGTGCGGGTGGCGCAGTCGAAGGGTGCGCGGGTGGCCGTTCGGTTGGAGCAGGCGGCGGTCAAGCGTCAGCTGATGCTCGGCATGACGGTCGAGAACGCGAAGATGATCGCGGACTCGGAAAGGCACGAAATGGACCTGATGACCGCTTACATTGCGGTCCGCGGCAGCCTGAACTACGCCGAATTGGGCGACACAAGTCCGGAAACGGATCGCCTTTGGGCCCAACACTACATGACTCCGGTCGTCTTCGAAACCCGGGTGCCGAACACCAAGTGGGTCGCCCTGAAGTGGCCGACGGCGGCGTTCGCCCAGCAGGCGAGTATGAGCACCGAGGCGTTCGAGGACTACTACTTCCGAGTCTGCACGCTGGACTACTCACGCATGGCTACCGCCGCAGCGCCGCTCAAGGAGCTCATGGATCGCACGGACCGGGTGGCCATCAAGGGACCAGGCACCGACCTCGAATTCAGCATCAAAGGCATCGGCAGCGTCCCGTGCGTTGGCCTGCGCAATATCCCGGACGGAGAGTGCTTCAGTTGCCCGGTCAAGGACTCGATGAACGGGACCATCACCTACAACACCGTCTCGCTTTACCAGGGGACCGAGTTCAAGGACATCCGGTACGTGGTCAAGGATGGCAAGATCGTGGACGCCTCCTGCGATGGCCAAACCGCCAAGCTAAACGACATCTTGGACACGGACGAAGGATCACGGTACTTCGGCGAATGGGCGCTTGGATTCAATCCGCACATCCTCCATCCGATGAAAGACACGCTCTTCGACGAGAAGATCGCGGGCAGCTTCCACCTGACCCCCGGCAACGCTTATACGGGCCCGGGCGGCAACGGCAACAAGTCGAGCATCCACTGGGATACCGTCCTGATCCAGCGGCCGGACTACGGCGGCGGCGAGATCTGGTTCGATGGCCAACTCGTCCGCAAGGACGGGCTGTTCGTGCTGCCCGAGCTCCAGGCGCTCAATCCCGATCAGCTGCTGGGCTGAAGCTGGTCGAGCAGCGCGCGCTCATCTTCGGGCGAAAGCCCGACCGCGAGTTCCTTCTTGTCCCGGGTTCGCATCCAGTCCACCGTGTCGCGAGCGCTCTCCAGAAGCGGACGAAGCTGAAGGCCGGCCGCTCGCGCCTTGGCGGCGCTGATCGAGGACCATCCCGGGAGCTGAACAAACCCGTACAGCGGGAACGCCGCGTCGTCCGACTTGCCCGCGGCTTCCAATTCCGCCGGGTCGACGAGGGTGATCTTTCCGCTCGGATTCAGCTCTCGGCGCGTCTCCTCGAGCACGTCGAGGAATCGGTGCGGTGTGGCCGGACCGACGCAGTTGTAGGGTCCGGAATAGCCCTGGTCGATGCCGTGGATCACGAACTTGGCGAGATCGCGGGCGTCGATGAGTTGGATCTGGCCCTCGGGAACGTTGGGGACCAGCGTCTCCGCTTGGGTGGCAATCTTCCAGATCCAGTACGTCCATCGGTCGGTGTAATCCTCGGGCCCGATGATCAGCCCCGGGCGCGGCAAGAACGACTTCTCGCCGAACGCCTGCTTCACGGCCTCCTCGCACAGCACCTTGAGTCCGCCGTAGGTTTCGCCCGTGATCTCCTCGACCGTTTTGTCTTCGAGCGTTCCGAGCGCGGCCAGTTCGTCAGAGCCGGGCGGTGGATCCGCGTAGACCGAGATCGTGGAGACGAAGGTCATGTGGCCGACGCGGTCGCTCAGCGCATCGGCAGCGATCCAAATCGCGCGGGGGAAATAGCCGCACGAGTCAATGCAGGCATCGAACTCGCCTTGGATGAGGCCAAGGTCATGAAGTCGGTCGCCATGAACCGTCGTGACGCGTCCTTCAAACAGATGGTCATTCGTCTGACCGCGATGAAAGACGGTGACGTCCCATCCACGCGAGAGGGCTTCCTCGACCATCGCCCGGCCCACAAAGCGCGTGCCGCCAATCACCAGAAGTCGCTTCACTTGGACACCCCCTGGCCGCCCACGAAGACAAAATCGGCCAAGCCTTTCGACACCGTCCGCTTCTCGTCGCCATCGATGCAGACGATAGTTCGGGGACGCTCACCCGTCCGACGGTTGATGCGGTAGGCGATGCCTTGCCCGTACATCACGTGGCCGCTGCCCGCAATGATCACCATGATCGTCTTGGGATCGCGCCGCGTCGCCATGTCCTTCAGCGCCGTATCGGCCATGCCCTCGTCCCACAGCACCTGAGCCGCGTAAATGTTGTCGCCTTGCGTTCCTGTCATCGGGTGTCCTCCCATCAGCGCGGTGAAAACCTGCCGATGATCTTTGTTCTCCAAGTAGAGCTCCGGAAGTTCCTTCTTCTGTTCGGGGGTGAGCGCGGCGGGCCCGCCCTTGCCCACGGCAGAAACCCAAGCGCGCGGCACGTTCAGCGCGACCATCGGCAACTTGAGGTCGCGGACGGCGTCGAAGATGGGCCGGTAGAGGCCGAAATCGAATCCCCACTGCTTCTTCCAATCCGCTTCGCGAATGAATTCGTCTTCCGTCCACCATCCCAGCGTCCACGGCGCGAGGTTGGCTTGGTT
Source organism: Fimbriimonadaceae bacterium (assembly GCA_044226215.1). Taxonomy (GTDB): domain Bacteria; phylum Armatimonadota; class Fimbriimonadia; order Fimbriimonadales; family Fimbriimonadaceae; genus JBGAHK01. The sequence goes on from JBGAHK010000003.1 coordinate 177,586, forward strand.
CGGGCGAGTGAACATCTCGAAACCGACCACGACCCGCCGCCCGGCCGCCGCCAGCGCGCGGATCGCGCGGGCCTGAAATTCGTGATGGCGCGGGTTATCGTGGCTTTCGCCGATGAGAAGAAACCGCTGTCCATCGCAGGCTTTCACCAAGTCGTCGAAGCCAGCCGGCGCGCTCCCACGGTTCAATCCGGGTCGTACCTCCACCGGCGTCTTGTCGACGATCGGCAGCAGATACGGGTCGACCTCGTTCTGAAGGACGATAGCGCTGATCAGCGGCAGAATCATGCGCGCAGTTTACTGGGGTTCGCAGGCGCGGGCTCGGGTCGGGGCAACTTAAAGACCGCGACCGCCAAAAAGCTGATCACCACGAGCAGGCACCACGACGACCATTTGCCCGCATCGACCCAGGTCCAGCCGTGCGCTTGATTCGGATACTGCCATGCGCCGAGCCTGGTGCACACGTGTTCCGCGATCCAAACCCACGTGCCCAGGCCGAGGAAGCCGAACAGCAAGTTCACGCGCCATCGGCCCTGACCCGCGTCGACATGGACATAACTCCGGCCGAAGCTGAGAAACACGAACGCAGCGAGAATCCACCGCACGTCGCCGAAATGGCGGGCCAAAAAGAAGTTGGCGTAGATCGCGGCGGCAATCATCCCGACCCACGGCCAGGCGGGGAAGTTCTCGACCGTCATGCGGTGTCGCCGCCACGCCTGCATCAGGTAGCTCGCCACGCTCGCGTACATAAAGCCGCTGTAGATCGGCACGCCGCCGATCTTGAATCCCTGGCCGGGATAGCTCCACGAGCCGTGGCTGACTTTGTACAGCTCCAGACAGAGCCCCAGGACGTGGAAGATGCAGATCGCGAGCAGTTCCCGCCGCGTCTCCCAGCCCTTCGCCACGAACACGATCTGCGCCAAAACGCACAGCACGAGCATGAAATCGTAGCGGTCCAAACCGACGGGAACGACGGCGGTGAGAAACAGGCCGGCAATGATGAGGATGGCGAACGCGGCGGAGATGATCTGCGTGCGCGCAAATCCGACCAGTTGGGCGAACGCATCCCTCATGGTGGTTAGGAACCGGGATACGGGCCGCCGGGTTCCAATCCGGTCGGCAACGGCCGTATCACCGCGCCTTTACGTTGCCGCTCTCGGCAACCGAACGCTGCATGTTCTGCGGGCGAAGCACGCCCAGCGAGCCCGATTTCAGTCAAATCGGAAGGCCAATCAGCCTTGTTCATCCACCCGAACTGTAAGTTCTCGGCAAAAACTTACAGTTCCGACGATTTTTCGCGGGTGTTTTCGGCGAAAACTTACAATTCCGATCATCGGACTTCGAAGTCTGAAGGACAGAATGGGGTGTTTTCGCCGAAAACTTACCATTCCATTCATCGGGTTTTGAAAGTTGAAGGACGGAATGAGGAGTTTTCGCCGAAAAAATACGCGGAAGAGGGCCGACCGAGCTTCTCGCGTAACGATCCATGCGAGCGCAGGTACCCTCGAACCGTATGACGGCGGATTCCGGAACCCAAGCGCTGGATATCTTGGAGCGATTGCTGGCCCACTTTTCGGAAGCACCGCTCGAGGTCGAACGACGCTCGATGTCGATCGTGGTGACCCCAAAGCTCGACGAGACATTCCCCGTAACGATCTACGACCTCGGCGAGGAGTCGATGATCGCGGCGGGCGCCTGGCACACCCACATCGCCGATCCCGAGGAAGCCGCATTTTGCGTCTACTGGCTCTTGACGCCGTACTATCGGGTGGTCGAAGAGTCCAAGGGCCGGTTGCTCGTCGCCACATGGATCGAGCGATTTGGCGAAGACGGCTGGGACGGCTCCGATCCGGTCTATTTCATCAATCCCGAGCATCCTGCGAGTTGGGAATTGGCCCCGGACGAGACGTTCGTCAGGCGATATCGCTGTCAATGGCTCCTCCCTTCGGTCGTGTCGTACGCAACCATTGAACCGAACGCCGAACTCGACGGGGACGAGCTCCCCGTCCCCGGGCAATCGGGATTGTGGGAAATCGAGGACCAAAGTCCGGTCGGCTTAACTTTGCTTTAACAAGCCACAAAACCTGCAGTAAGATAGGACATCAGTGGTTAGTCATTGGACTAGCTTTTGAGAGAAAGGAAAAACATATGCATCTCAACAGCTGTCGGGGCTTGTTCCTCATGAGCCTCCTATCCGCATCATGGTCGGTTGCCCATGCCGTGGTCCTCGATCCCGGGAAGGTCGTCGACGTACCCGAATTCGACGGGCTTCTCGAAGGCGACTTTGTGGAGCAGAAGACCGACCTCGTCGAACTCAAAGACGCCGACGGAAAGGTCTGCTCGAAGGGCCTCGTCTTCTCGGTGATCACGAAAAAAGACGGGAAACTTCAGTTCTACTACGTGCTCCGCAACGATGCGTCCTCGATGGGCAAGTTCGTTCGTCTGGGACTTGCGGACTTTACGGGCTGCAAGACGGACGTCGACGCCGATAAGTCGCCTCATAGTGATGGCACGGAAGGCTCGATCTTTCCCGGCAAGGCCGACCGGAGCAACGACGGGAAGTTCGTTAACTTTGTATTTTCGGGCGCTCCCAAAGAGCAGCGCGTGCTGCCGGGCGATCAGTCGGCCCGCATCCGAATCAAGACCGACGCCACGCAGTATCAGCGCGGGGCGGCCTCATTCCGGGATGACAAGGGCTGCGTCGGCTTCACCCAGACCCTGGTGCCGCAATGCGTGGCCCCCGAGCCGGGCAGCATGATCGCCATGGCCGTCGGTGCTCTGGCGCTCGTCCGCCGGAAACGCGCCTAAACCGTAAACTCGACGCCCTGGGCCAACGCCGGGGCGTCGGTTCCAAAGTACGTCGTCGACGTTTGCCGGCGCATGTACGCTTTCCACGAGTCGGACCCGGATTCACGTCCGCCGCCCGTCTCTTTCTCGCCGCCAAACGCGCCGCCGATTTCCGCGCCGCTCGTTCCGATGTTCACGTTCGCGATCCCGCAATCGCTGTGGCGCTTAAAGTACTCAGCTTCGCGCACGTCGGTCGTCATGATCGCCGAACTGAGACCTTGCGGCACGGAGTTATGGATGGCGAGCGCTTCATCGAGCGTGTCGTACGGGATCAGGTACGTGATCGGCGCAAAGGTCTCCTCGTCGATCGTGGAGCTGTTGCGTTCCAACCGAACGAGCGCCGGGCGCACATAATGGCCGCCCAGATCGGTCCGCGTCCGCTCGCCGCCAACGATGGTGGCCGCTTCCGGCTTGACGCGCTCCAGGGCTCGCTGCATGTTGTCGAACGCCATCTCGTCGATGAGCGGGCCGACCAGCGTGGCGCCATCGAGCGGATCGCCGACTTTGGATTCACCGATCTGGCGGTACGCACCTTCGAGCATGCCGAAGATTCGGTCCGCTAGCGAACGGTGAACGATGACGCGACGCGTGCTGGTGCAGCGCTGACCCGCCGTGCCGACGCTTCCAAACAGGATGCTGGGCAGCGCGACGTTCAGATCTGCACTCGGCGTGACGATGATCGCGTTGTTCCCGCCGAGTTCGAGCAGAGCGCGGCCAAATCGTCCGGCGACGGCGGGGCCGACGGTGCGACCCATCCGCGTCGAGCCCGTCGCGCTGATCAGCGGAATGCGGCGGTCCTCCACCAGTTGCATGCCAGCCGGAATCGCCCCCAATGCGACCTGGCTAAGATGGGTGGGTGCCTCGGGAATTTGGGCAGCCGCCTCTTCGAAGAGGTGCTGGACCGCGAGCGCCGTGAGGGGCGTCTTTTCGCTCGGCTTCCAGATGCACGAGTCACCGCATACCAGCGCAAGGCAGGCGTTCCACGACCAGACGGCGACCGGGAAATTGAACGCGCTGATGATGCCGATCGGCCCGAGGGGAAGCCACGTCTCCTGCATCACATGGTTCGGTCGCTCGCTCGCGATCGTCAAGCCGTAGAGCTGTCGCGACAGGCCCACTGCGAAATCGCAGATGTCGATCATCTCCTGGACTTCGCCTCGACCTTCCGTGAGGATCTTGCCGCACTCGATGGTCACGAGCCGGGCGAGCGCCTCTTTGTTCTCGCGGAGCTTTTCACCGAAGATGCGCACGAGTTCGCCCCGGCGCGGCGCAGGCACTTCGCGCCAAGCGTGAAACGCCTCGACCGATTGCGCGATCATCTTGTCGATCTCGGCTTGAGAGTGAGCGCGAAGCCGCGCGATCTCCTTGCGGTCGATCGGGGAGGTGACGACGAGGTCCTCGCCGGCATATTGGCCAAGTTGCGGAATCAAGCGAAGTTCGTCGAGTTGGGAGGCGATCATGCCTAAGGTGTACCTCAGGACGAGGCTGCCTCAGATATGCTGAGGTCCCGTGGCCCGCCCTCGACTCCCTGCCGCCCTGCGACATCGCGAGTTTCGTAACTACCTGACGGGGGCGTTCATCTCGAATGTGGGCAGCAATGTGCAGGCGAGCGCGATCGCGTGGCACGTCTATCACCTCACCGGTTCGTCCTTCATGGTCGGCATGCTCGGCCTCGCCCGTGTGGTGCCGCTGCTGCTGTTTGCCCTGTTCGGTGGGGTGCTCGCGGACCAGGCGGATCGCCGCAAAGTCATGCTCGCGACCCAGACGACGATGGCGCTTCTCGCGCTGCTCCTGTTCTATGGCGCGACTCAATCGGGGCTTCCCATCGCCGGTCTGTTCGCGATCGTGTCCGTGAATTCGATCGCCCGCGCATTCGATGGTCCCGCCCGGCAAGCGCTTCAAGTCGGGCTAGTGCCGATCGAGGACTATCCGCAGTCCGCGAGTCTGAACGGGGTGGCGTGGCGGATGAGCGATGTGCTCGGCCCGATCATCGCCGGCTTTATGATCGCCTGGAGCGGCATCGGCAGCTATTCCGGTCTCGCCCTCTGCTATTTCGTGAACTTCTTATCGTTCCTGGCCGTGATCATCGCGGTCTGGCATTTGCGCGGCACCAAGCCGCCCGAGCCTGCCGACCGCCCGCGTTCGGTCCGCGACGTCTTCCGCCAGATCGGCGAGGGCTGGACCTTTGTGAACCGGACGCCGCCGGTGCGCCACGCCATGTGGATCGACTTCTGGGCGACGTTTCTCAGCGGCGCGGAGGCGCTGCTGCCCGCTTTCGCGCATTCGATTCTGCGGCTGGGCCCGCAGGGTTTTGGCATCCTTAGCGCGTCGGGCGGCATTGGGGCCCTCATCGCGGCGGGAGGCATGTCGATTCGTCCCACGATTCGGCATCAGGGCCGAGTCGTCATCATGATGATCGCCTCTTACGGCCTCTTCACGATCTTCTTCGGCCTCTCCCAAAACCTGTGGATGGCCGCGTTCTGCTTGGCCCTGGTCGGGGCCAGCGATATGATCAGCACGGTGCTGCGGCAGACGATCCGTCAGCTCGCGACGCCCGATGAGCTCCGTGGACGCATGAATGCCACGTGCAGCCTGTTCCACATGTCAGGTCCGCAGCTTGGTGACTTCGAAGCGGGAGCGGTGGCCCGGTTTGGCGGCGAACGGTTCTCGATCGTGCTGGGCGGGGCGCTGTGCATGCTCGTGGCCGCCCACTGGACCCGGGCGAAGCAACTCGTGGATTACGTCCACGATTAGAGCCCGAGTCGCGGCCAGAGCGCGTCGATCTTCGCCACCACGTCCGGCGCCATCTTGATGAGCTTCGGCCAGTCGCGATTGAAGCCGTTCTCCCCTGGCCATTTGTGGGTGCAATCGAATCCGATTTTGCCGCCAAAACCTTCGATCTGGGCCGAGTGATCGAGCTGGTCCAGGGGGCCGCGAGAAAGCAGCACATCGCGGCTGGGGTCCACGTTCGCACCGATGCGGAACAGGACTTCGCCGATGTTCTGGACATCGCAGTCTTCATCGAAGATGAACACCATCTTAGTGAAGGCAAGCTGGCCCAAGCCCCAGACCGCGTTCATCACCTTATAGGCATGGCCCGGATACTTCTTCCGTATCGAGATAAACGCAACGTTGTGGAAGCAGGCGTCGATGGGCAAATTCATATCCACGATTTCGGGGACCGTGGTCTGGACCAGGGGCATGAAAATGCGCTCGACCGCTTTGCCCATCCAGCCGTCTTCCATGGGCGGTACGCCCACGATCGTCGCGGGATAAACCGGCTTGGATCGCATCGTCACGCACGTGCAGTGGAACACCGGGAAATCTCCCGCGAGCGAATAGTAACCGGTGTGATCGCCAAAGGGTCCTTCGAGCCGACGCTCGTTGGGATCGACGTAGCCTTCGAGCACGATCTCGGCGTCGGCGGGCACGTAGGCGTCGATCGTCTTCGCCTTGACGAGTCGAACATTGTCTCGCCGCAGGAATCCCGCGAACAGCATCTCGTCGATACCGGGCGGCAGCGGTGAGATCGCGCTGAATGCGTACACGGGATCTCCGCCCAAGACGATGGCGACCTCGATGTTGCGCCGCTTTTCGCCCGCGTCCTCCATGTGGCGCATGCCCGTCTTGTGCATCTGCCAATGCATGCCGGTCGTGTTTCGGTCATACAACTGAACCCGGTACATGCCGACGTTGCGTTTGCCCGTATTCGGATCGTTTGTGAAGACGAGCGGCAGCGTGATGTAGGGACCCCCGTCCTCGGGCCAGCAGGTGAGGATCGGCAGCTTCGTCAGATCGATGTCGTCGCCTTGAAGTACGACTTCTTGACACAGGGCGCGGTCGACCGTCTTCGGGCCGGCCGACTTCAGTTCGCCCCCCATTTCCAAACCGAATCGGAGCTTCTCGACCAGTGTTTTGGGCACTTGACCTGGCGCCGCGAGCAGCTTGCGAATACGATCGGCATGTTCTTCGAAATCGTCGCAGCTCAGGGCAAGCGACATCCGCCGCCGCGAGCCCATCGTGTTGATCGCAACGGGCATCCCGTAGTCGAGCGGCGCGGCGTCGCGAGGCGCGAGGATGGAAGGGTTATTCGCGATCGCACTGCGCGGGTTCGAGGTACCTAGTCGGTGGGGAAGGCCGTGAACCTGCTCGAAAAGAAGCGCCGGGCCATCCTTTTTCATCACCCGATCTGCGATTTCTGTAATTTCGAGTTCCGGGCTGACCGGTTCTTTGATTCGCTTCAGTTCCGATTTGGATTCGAGCACTTCGAGGAAGTGCTGAAAATCGCGATAGGCCACACCCTTATTTTGAAGGATGTGGCCTAGGTTTAGCCGACGCGCGTGCTATTCGCCGACGAGATCGAAATTCGTGCTCAGGATTCCGTAGTCGAACACGGTGACTGCGCTGTCGCCATCGAGGTCGGCATCGACTGGGGCGAAGCCGTTATCGCCAACATAGGTCCAATCCGCGTCCGCTGCGCTTCGGTCGAAGTAGTCGCTGAGGACACCGTAGTCGAAGACGGACACGACGTTATCGCCATCGATGTCGCCGTTTTTCAGGGCGAGCGTGCCGACGTCGATCGAGTTATCCACGCTGACGGCAGGGGTGAGCCGAGACAGCCAGTGGCTGGCTTTCACGCGGACCTGAGCGGTGCCGGTTGCCGCGGTCGGTATCGAGAAGGCCCCGGCAGCGTCGAGATAGACCGGCGTGGACTCGATCGTCACGTCGTTCTGGACCACTTCGACGATCACGAGTTGGTCGAGGGGACCGGGGTCAAAGTCGCCAAGCGCGACATGGCCGCTGATTCGAGTCTGGTGCGAGAGCAACATCGCGCGACCTTCGGGCAGCACGCGATACAGGTCGCCTCCGCCCTCATGCCCACCCCGGACGAATTGGAAGCAGCGTGTCGATCCCGAGATGTTCTGTGACCAGTTCCACGAGTAGTAGGCCTGGGCAGTGCGCCCGATTACGGCCAAAAACCAGCGAGGATTGGCGGTGTTGTTGGCGGCCAGAGTCACCGGAGTTGGCAGGTCGAGCGAGTAGTGGACCATGCCGCTGGGATCGGAGCTGGTCGTTGGAATCTGGAAGTCGTAGGCTTTTTCGGCTTTCGCGCCCGAGCCGCGAAAGACGCCGTACGGCTGGTAGGCGATCGTGCCGGGATCCTGTTTCCAAAACTCGATTTGGAAGCCCTTTTCGCACGCGCCCACGCCCCACCACTCGACGTGGTCGATCGTGGAGGATTGGGTCAGAACAAAGTCAGCATAAATGATGGAGTCCCCATCGAGGTCGTTGCCTTGCCCGCTCAAGTCGACCCAGAGCTGGGATGATCGGAGGGTCCCACCGCCTGCCTTGGGCGGCTGATTGCAGAACTGTCCGGCCATAACCGGAGTGAGGGCGAGCACCAAGGTTGCGCCGCCCAGAATACGGAGCACATTCACCATTCATCAACCTGATTCCGCTGGGTGCATCCGCGACCCTATCGATGGTTCGCGGGCGATAAGTCGGGCGGAACAGGCCAATCACCGACCTTCAACTCCATTGTGGTCCCCAATTGAGGCGCACGCTGAATCTTGTCCTGCAAACCGATGACGGCCGGGAACCGATTTCCCAATTCATGCGCTGAACCAGCCATCCACCATGCCACCGAAACCCTCTTGGAAGCGCTCCGCCAAGACCTTCGCTCCAGCCTGGGCGCTGCTGGTCATCGTTTGGCTGACGCTACTCGTCCTGCCAGCGGGGAATCTGCTCACTGCCCTGGTGCTGACGATGCCGACGTTGGTCTGGCCCTTCTTCGTCTTGCCGTGGCTCGTCGCGGGATGGATCCGAAAGAACGGTCGCTTGGTCGCTCTTGCGGCGGCGACTTTCGCCCTGGCGTGGATGCTCATGGTCGGGGCGCCCAGCTTCGGCGGAGTCGTCGCCACGGAGCCGCACGATCTCAAGGTGATGACCTACAACGTCGAGTTCGCATACGAGGGCGAAGAGAGATTGGCGCAAACCGTCGCCAAGCTCGACCCGGATGTTCTGTTCGTCCAAGAATCGATCGCTCCGGTCGATCGTCTGCATCCGGTCGAGGCGATCCAGCGTGGATTGCCGCACCATTTCGTGGCGAAATCCTTTGACTTGACCATCTTCTCGCGCTTTCCGATTCAGGAATTGGCACCGGTGGAAGTCCCGGGTTTGCCGCGCCGCCGGTGGTTTCAACGAGCCGCGATCCAGGTGAATGGCAAAACGGTCCAGCTCATGAACGTGCATTTCGCTGCCGAGCACCTCGAGCAGTACTCGGGCTGGGCCAAGCTTGGGCGGATGATCGATGTCGATCGATTTCGCCTGATTCAGTCTCAGTTGGTCACATCGATCGTCCCGAAGATCGACGGGCCGCTCATTGTTGCTGGCGACATGAACCAGCAACCCACAGGCCCGGGGTATCGAGAACTGCGTGCGCACCTTCGCGACGCCTTCGCCCTGAGCGGTCGCGGTTATGGCTGGACGCTGACCACGCACATCCCCACCAAACGTGTCGATTACATCTGGCTCGGTGCCGGTCTTGAATGCGTCGGGGCCGATGTTCCGAACGTCGATGCGTCGGACCATCGGCCCCTGATGACCTGGCTCAGGTTGCGCTAGCCGCTCCTCTTCGGTTCGATTTTAAGAACCGCTTTCAGGTGCGAAAGCGCCTTGAGTTGGACGGCCGTACCGCGGACCCACACGATCTTTCGCTTGGGTTCCGATTTCGTCACGGTCAGTCCCAGCGCGCGAATGGCTTTAAGCGTTGCCGCATCCACCTTGCGTACCGTGATCATGGCGTCGATGGCGGGAGCCGAAATATTCTTTGACTTTCGCGCGAGATCCTCTTTCTCTTCCGTCTTGGCGGCGGAAGCAAACGATCCCCCGGCTCTGCGTCCGCCGCCGGCGATTAAGCCTGGATTGCCGGCCGTGGACATGGGCGCCCCGCTTTGCGCAAAGCGATCCGCCGAAAGCCCGTCGGCGAGGGGAACCGGCACCGGAACCGTCTCGACCTTTCCGGTTCGATTGCTGATGCGCGTATCGACGGCCACAAAGGAAGTGAACGCGGTCATGATCGAGTAGTCAAGACCGATGCGCTCGATCTCCTTCTGCGTACCCGTGGCATCCACGGTCGAGCCTGAGACGGTCCGGACGTAATCCGAGCGGGTCAGATCATCGACCTTCTGCCGCGCCCAAAGGCTCATGAGGCTGTTGCTATTCGTGCTCTCGGCCGGAAAGTTGACAGCGGTCGATTGGCTCCATTCTTCCTGCCCGAGGCGGCCCCGAAGCCGCAACTGTCCCTGGCCCGGCTGCCTAAAGCGGCCCGTTACCACAACCGGGCGATCGCGCATCACGTCCGGAATCTGGCGCGGGAACACGTCGTAAACATCGAGTCCATCGATATCGACGGCGACATCGGTGAGGACCGGCGTCGAGAGCGTCTTCGCGAAGTCGTCCACCACTTTGTCGACCGCGGTGTTCAGCGTGACCACTTCGCACAGTCCCTTGCCCTCGGACGACATCGATTCGACGAGGTAGCGGTTCACGCTCGATCCGATGCCAAACGTGAACATGCGGCTCTCGCCTCGGTGGTCCTGAATCGCTTTCAGGATCTGACCTTCGTTGCCAATAAATCCGTCCGTGTTAAAGACCACGTATCGGACGCGCATCGGGTCGTCGGGGCTGCCCAAGGCGGCCTCGACGGCCTTGCAGAGTTCGGTTCCGCCCGAAGCGTCGAGACCACTCACAAACGCTTTGGCGCGAGCGACGTTATCCGGCGTGCGCGGCAGCGACTGCGGGAAGGCCCAGCGCACATCGTTGCTGAAGCTGATCACGTTGAACGTGTCGTGTGGGTTCATTTTGTCGAGCAGTCGCAAGGTGAGTTCCTTCGACTTTTCGATCGGCATGCCGGCCTGGCTACCGCTCTGGTCCATCACGAAAATCATCTCCTTCGGTGCGATCTGGGCGGCGGAAGGTCGTTTCGGCGGCATCAGAATCAGCGTGAAGAAGCCGCCCTTCTGGGGGTCGCGATAGGTGAGCAGCGCGTCCTTGACCTCGTTGGTCGCGACCGTGTACCGAAGAATGAAATCCTTGTTCGGAATTTCGTCCGCGTTTTTGAGTGCGACATGAGCGGTCCGCTCGCTGGGACGCTCCACCTTGATCGGCTGCTGTACGGAATTCAGCGACTGAATCTTGGCACCGGCGTCGACATTCACATCAATCGAGATATTCGCCCCGTTGCGCAAGTTGGGCACGATGGGCGGGGTGACCTTTTGGGGATCGGGAGTATGGCCCAGATACCGGGGCCCGACCACCATCGGAAACGCGAACTCGAATTCGCCACTGTCGAATTTGAGTAACTCGACGTAGCTGATCTCGACGTCGATCTTCGCGCCGGGCGCGATGTTCGCCACCGATTGGGTGAAGATGTTGGGGCGCTCTTGGTTTAGCAGTGCAGCCGCCTGACCCGCATTCCTGGCCGCCTCATAGATCGCCTTGGCCTCGTCGCGGCGCTTGATCTGGCCGATCACGGTGCGCGTGCCGATGACCATTTTCATGCGGTCGACGGCCGATTTCTCGGAAAGGGGAAAGGTGTAAATGGCCTCGATGGGCTTGGTCGACGGATTCCGGAAGGTTTGCCGAACCGTCACGCGGGCGCCCATCCCCGCGATGTTCGCGACCACCGTCGTGCGTTCCAAAGGGCAGCGAACGGCAGATCCGGTGCTGACCAATTCGCCCGGGGGGGCGAGTTGACTCGGCGCTTGGGCTTGCCCCAGCAGGGCTGTCGATACGATCAAAGATGCGAATAGCATGTCTCCTCCAAAGCTGAGTGCTCGATCGATGATCAGACGTTCGAAAGTTTTTCGCGAAACGCTTGCATTCGCGTCTGGCGTCTTGTATAGTATCTATATGTCTACTATTGCTAGCGATCAATCGTCGACATTTGCGCTGCACGCCAAGGCGTTGCGGGCGGGCCGACGAACTTACTTTTTTGACATCAAGCGAGCCGAGCGCGGCGAGCTCTACGTGGCGATTACGGAGAGCAAAGGCGTGGACGGCCAGTTCGAGCGACACAAGCTGCTGCTTCCTGCGATCTATTCGGACGCGTTCTTCGATGCGTTGAAGGAGACCGTGCAGGAGCTGGGCCGGATGCTGGGCGACCGTCCCCCCGAACCGGAAGCGGAGCGGATTACGGCTCCCGTGCCCGTTAGTGCTCCCGAGCCCAAGCGAAAGCGAAGGTGAGGCGGACGGCTGGGTCTGGTACCCTTCTGGGTTCATGGCAGATGTAAGCATCGTGCCTCTGGGCGGCGCGGGGGAAATCGGAAAAAACTGTACGGTGGTCACCCAGGGCGACGACATGATCGTCGTCGATGTCGGATTGTCGTTTCCGACGGAAGAGATGTTCGGGGTGGACATCGTCATCCCCGATTTCACGCACATCCTGGAAAACAAAGAGCGCCTCAAGGGCATTTTCCTCACTCACGCCCACGAGGACCACGTTGGCGCGCTTCCTTATCTGCTGCCGCACGTCCGCTGTCCGGTCTACGCAACGCCGCTCACGATGGCGCTGATCCAGAACAAGCTGGGCGAGAAGATGGACATCCGAACGATCGATTTCCGCACGATCGAGCCGGGCGAGCGAGTCAAGGCGGGATCGTTTACGGTCGAGCCGGTCCGCATTACCCACTCGATCCCCGAAACGTGCTGCATCGCGATTGAAACCGAGCACGGCTATGTGCTGTTCACCGCCGACTTCAAGTTCGACTTCAGCCCCGTCGATGGCAAGCTGAGCAACATTGGTCGCCTCGCCGAGATCGGCAAAGAAGGCGTTGTTTGTTTGCTCAGCGACTCGACCAACGTCGACCGCCCGGGATGGGGTCCGAGCGAGAAGGCAGTGGCGGCGGGTTTTCGAAAGGTTTTCACGCAAGCCCCCGGGCGCGTGCTCATCACGACCTTCGCCAGCAATATCCACCGGATGCAGCAGGCATTTGATGTGGCGGCGGAGACCGGACGCAAGGTGGCGGTTGCGGGTCGGCGCATGGAGCAGACCCTCGATATCTGCTCAAAGCTCGGCTATCTCCAGATTCCCCGAGGCACGTGGGTCAAGCTCAACGAAGTCTCGCAATATCCGAACGACAAGCTCGTCATCCTCACCACGGGAAGCCAGGGCGAGCCGATGTCGGCGCTCGTTCAGATGTCTCGCGCCGAATACTCACGGATGCAGATCAAGGACGGCGACACCATCCTTTACTCTGCCCGGCCGATTCCTGGTAACGAAGGCGCGATCTGGCGCACGATCAACCGGCTGTTCCGAATGGGTGCGACCGTGATTTACGAAAGCGAAACGCCGATTCACGTTTCGGGTCATGCCTACCGCGAAGAGTTAAAGATGATGATCAACTTGACGCGGCCGTACTATTTGGCGCCCGTCCATGGCGAGCCGCGCCATCAGCATCTTTATCGCAAGATGGCCCTCGAGATGGGCTATCCCGAGTCGCGCATTTTTACGCTGTTCGACGGCGTGCCGCTGCTCATCCAGGAAACGATCGCGCGACTCGGCGAGCCCGTGCCGTTTGGCCGTGTGCTTGTCGACAACGCAGGCAATCCCGGCGTGTCCGATGAAGTGCTCCGCGATCGCAGTGCCCTCGCGAACGACGGCACCGTCGTGGTGACGCTCGCGGTCGACATCGAGCGAGGCGAAGTCGTCTCCGACCCTGAAATTCAGGCGAAGGGCTTTTCCGGTCCGCCGAACGCGCTCCAAGAAGCGGTGGAGACCCTCAGCGATCACCTCAAGGCGTACAGCCGCGAGGACCTGAAGGATGTCGAGGTCCTGCGTCACGAAATCGCCGACACGATCCGCAAGGCGATCCACCGGCGCTCCCAGCTGCGGCCGCTCGTGATTCCCGCCGTGATCGAGGTCTAGGACCCCGACTTGTCGAAGTTGGTCGACAGAATCGAGTAATCGAAAACCTCGATGGTGCCGTTGCCATTGAGGTCGGCATCGGGGTTCCACGCCATCGACGTCGGATCCGTGTCCCAAGCATCGCTCAGGAGCGAGTAGTCGAAGACCGTGATTGCGTTGTCGTTATCGATGTCGCCGTTCAAGAGCGTCCACGAGGTGTTCGCGCCGGTGGCCCCAACGATCACCGTCTTCTTTGCGCGGAGCCAGTGCCACACGTTGAGATACATCGTGTAGGTGCCTGCCGCCAACGTGGTCGGGAAGCTGAACTTGCCGTCGGGCTTGATCGTGAACTGGTGCGTCTTGGTGGGGAAGATGTCTCCCGCACCATAGATCGAGAGCCGTGCTGGCGTGCCGTAGTCGCCGCCTTCCCAATCGCTCCCTAGATTGACGGTTCCCGTCATCGTCTTGGGCGTACCGGTCAGCTTGCCCGTGTAGAAGATGCACTGCCAGTTCTCCAGGTAGGTCGTGTAGTTGGGCGACGAATCGCGGATCAGGACGCGCCAAACGCCGTAAGGGTCTTGGCCCCAGAACGCGTTGGTGACCAACGTTTCCACGTGGAGTTTGGAACCGAAAACGCGCGTTCCGCCCGCGATGGAGCGGACCAGCGGCGACCACATGCCTTGTGGAGACCGAATCCAGACTTCCAGGTCGCTGTAGCGCTCGCTTTGGAGATACGGATAGATCTGGATGCTCTCGAGCGGCTCGTGCGTGGGCATGGTCACATCCCACGAGGCACCTGCCGAATTGTTGTCGGGCAGGTCCGCATGGTTCGTGACGACGCCCGTCGTCTCGTAAGCCTCGGCGGTCACACCCGTGTACTGCTTGGCGGCATCGACAAACGCGGCCGCGTCGACAAGACCAAAGCCGTAGTTCGGGTTGAACTCGATGCCGGCGGCGTTGGCGCGCCAGCCGCCATAGCTCGTCGTGGTGTTGTCGTTGGGATCGACCTTGCGACAGGTCTTCACGAGCAGGTGCTGGGCCATGCGGGGCGAAAGGGCCGGCTGAGCTTCTTTAGCCAGTGCCATCACACCCGCCACTTCCGGAGTCGCGGCGGAGGTGCCGCCGAAACTGTTCGTGTAATCGCGGTTCGGATAGTCGGTCACCTTGCCCGACAGGTTGTATCCGCCCTCACCGGGATTATCGGTGGACGCGATCCCGAAGAAACCGTTCGAACTCGACGGCGCGCAGCAGAAGAGGCACGAGCCGAAGTTGGAGTAGTTCGAAAACTTGCCGTTGCTGCCCAGGGCACCCACGACAATCGCCCGGCGCGCAGCGCGCGAATGCATCGAGCCCGAATCGCCCGCGTTGGTGTTTCTGTAGTTACCGGCCGAAAGGCAGTGGATCGTGCCCGCGCCCGTGGAGTAGCCGAGGGCCTGAAAATCGTCCTCGTTCTCGTAGAACGGCAGGTCGTATCCGTAGCTCTGGCTCTTGATGTTGATGAACGTGTTCGGCGACGTGCTGTTCTTAACGATCGCGGAGGTGCCATCGGCGGGGACGGAGAAGCTAAAGCGGATCGGGCTGAGATCGGCCTCGGGAGCGACGCCGGTCCCACCGCGTCCGTTCGCACCGACGGCGGCGAGCAAGCCAGCGCACGCCGTGCCGTGCGGATCGTAATAGATGCCGTTCGCGTCCTTGGCCGGATAGGGAGCATTGTCGCCATCGACATAGTCGTACGCGTAGGTGCTCTTGAAATTGGCGAATAGATCGAGGTGCGATATGACGACGCCTTCCTCGGGGTTGCAGACGATCACGCCATTGCCGGTGTAATTGGCGGCAAAGAGAGAACCGGAATCCCAGACCGGCGAGACGTTGAGGTCGAGCATCGGCTTGGCCTTGTTATAGATGTGCCATTGGCCGGGATACTGGGCGGGAGGAAATACGGGCGAGAAGTAGGGATCGTTCGGCGCCCAGTTCGTCACGAGGCGCGGCTTGTTCATCACATGCGATTCGATGACGCCCGGCGCTTTTTGAAGCTCAGCGTTCGCGGCGACCGCCTCGGCCGAAGTTGCCGCTTTGAAAAAGTGGCGATTGGGATCGGCCTCAAATGGGCGCACGTAGGTAAGACCCAGCGCCCAAGCGAGAGCCTGCGGCTGCGCTCCGGACTCCAGCGTGACAAAAATGGTGTCGGACGGCTGCTCCCGGTCGATCGCGATCGGATCGCCCGTTCGGGGAGGGGCACCCTCCAGAACCTGAATCGGCGGAGCGTCGTTGGCCACGGCGGGACGCACGGCGACGCGTCCGTTTCCGAACGTGCACGAGGCGAGGCACGTCAGGGCCAAAAGGGCAGTTTGCTGCAACTGTCGCATGACTCGACTACTGTACAACACAATCTGCCGGCCCCAATTGAATTTGTCGCCGAGGGCCTAGGACCTCGCAAATTGGACTGAAAGGTCGCGCCATCGCAAGGCAGGCGGATGAACCAAACTGAAGTGGCTGGCGGACTAGGATTCGAACCTAGACATACGGCACCAAAAACCGGTGTCCTACCATTAGACGATCCGCCAACGAGCTATCATTATACCGACGGGGTACCGCGCCCACCTTCCCCTACGATTGCTCATGACCACGACTGTTTATTCCAGCCGAATCACTCGTTTGGCCGAGGAGATCTGCGAGGCAGGTCTCAGCGCGCTGCTCGTTTCGAATCAGTACGCGATGGGCTACCTGCAGGGGTTTTCGGAGAACAGCCATGAGCGGTTTATGGTTCTCGCGATCCACTGCGACGGTCGGGTTCGCCTGATCTGCCCGGCCCTGAGCGCGAACCAGGCCGAGCGCATCGGCATCGAGGACATTCGGGGGTGGCGCGACGGCGAAGATCCGGTCGCCCATTTTCGCGATCTTGTGAACGACTGGGACCTGAAGAAGGGCGTGCTCGGCATCGACGACGAGATGCCCGCGAAGACCCTGCTCGAGATTCAGGCGGTAATGCCCACCGCCCTGTTCCGCCCGGCGGGCTCTGTCATCGCCAAGCTGATGCGTGTGAAGGATCAGCGCGAAATCGACCTGCTTCGCAAAGCGGGTGACATCGCCGACCAGGCATTCGAGGCAGGCAAAAGGGCGGTGATGCCGGGAGCCACCGAGCTGGAAATCGCCGACGCGCTCAGCACGGCGATGAAGGAGTTGGGTGGGACGCCGACCTTTGCGATTGTGGCGGTTGGTGCGGCCAGCGCCGAGCCGCATCACCTGTCCGATCATACGGAAGTTCGGCGTGGCGACATCGTGCTGATGGATTTCGGCTGCCTGTACGAGGGGTATCACAGCGACATCACGCGCGTGGTCTCGTGCGGACCGGCGACGGAGGAGGCCCATCGGGTTTATCAGGTGGTCTTGGAAGCGCACCACGCCGCGCGTCAAGCGATCAAGGTCGGCCGGGCGTGCGAGCAAATCGACCAGGCGGCGCGCGACGTGATCGAACAGGCGGGATACGGCGAGTTCTTTGTACATCGAACCGGCCACGGAATCGGCACGCGCGGCCACGAGGAGCCCTACATCGTCGCGGGGAACAAACTGCCGGTCGAGCCTGGCTTCTGCTTCAGCATCGAGCCCGGCATCTATCTGCCCGGGAAATTCGGCATCCGCATCGAGAACATCGTTGCGGCCACTGCGTCCGGCCACGACAGCATGAACGACGAGCCGAGCGCGACCCTGCTCGAAATCGACTAGCACCCCCAGGCGGGCGCGTATAATCTCTAGCATCAGAGGCTGCCTCCCATGAACCAAGTGCTGTTTTTCGATACCACTCTGCGCGACGGCGAGCAGAGCCCCGGCGTGCACCTCAACATGACCCAAAAGCTGGAGATCGCACGGGCGCTCCAGCGAATTGGCGTCAACATCATCGAAGGTGGATTCCCGATCTCGTCACCAGGCGATTTCGAGAGCGTCAATACGCTCGCCAAGGAGATCAAAGGCGTGACCATTTGCGGCCTGACTCGCGCTCGGGAGAAGGACATCGAGGTGGCCGCCGAAGCTCTCGCCCCCGCCGAAAGCAAGCGGATCCATACCGGCCTGGGCGTCAGCCAGAACCATCTTTTGCACAAGCTTCGCATGACGGCTGACGAGGCGTTGGAAGTCGGCGTGAAAGCGGTGCGCTACGCTCGCCAGTTCACGGACGACATCGAGTATTTCATGGAGGATTCGGGCCGGGCGGATCGCGACTATGTCTACCGCGTGGTGGAGGCCGTCATCGCGGCGGGCGCCACCACGATCAATGTTCCCGATACCACTGGCTTCACTTACCCCGCCGAATACCGCGAGCTGATCGCAGGCATCATCGAAAATGTACCGAACAGCGACAAAGCGGTCTTCTCGTGCCATTGTCACAACGACCTCGGCATGGCGACGGCGAATACGCTCGCGGGGGTCATCGGTGGAGCGCGCCAAGTCGAAGTCACCGTCAATGGCATCGGCGAGCGAGCCGGCAATACGGCGCTCGAAGAAGTCGTGATGGCGCTGACCATCCGCGAGGACAAGTTCGGCGTCACCCATTCGATCGACACGACGCAGCTCGTCCCGCTTTCCCGACTGGTCGCACAGCACACGGGAATGGTCGTCCAGCGCAACAAGGCGGTGGTCGGGGCAAACGCGTATGCCCACTCGTCGGGCATCCACCAAGATGGCGTTCTCAAGGAGCGTTCGACCTACGAAATCATCGATCCCAAGCTCGTGGGAGCAGAGCGAACTGAGATCATTCTCACCGCGCGCTCCGGGCGCCACGGCCTGAAGCACCGATTGGCTGAGATCGGTTTCAGCTTCCCCGAGGACCGGTTCGAGGAGATTTATGCGCGGTTCCTCAATGCGGCCGACACCAAGGGCGAAATCGGCGACGAGGATCTCCGTGAGCTCGTCGCCTCCTGACTTTTCTATCGTCGAAGCGATCGAACTGCCGGACGGGCTGGAAACCGTCCGACGGCTGTTCCGCGAGTACGAGGAGGATCTCGGCGTCGATCTGTGTTTCCAAGGGTTCGCGGAGGAGCTGGCGGCGCTTCCCGGAAAATATTCCGCGCCTGAAGGCACGCTGGTTCTGGTGCGAGCGGGGGAGCAGGTGGTGGGTTGCGGGGCGGTCCGCCCACACGGTCCCGGCACCTGCGAACTCAAGCGGATGTACATCCAGCCCGAGGCCCGGGGGAAGGGTTATGGCCGGTTGCTCGCGGTGGCGCTCCTCGAGTGGTCCAAACACGCTGGCTATGAGAAGGCGCTGCTCGACACGCTGGCCCGTTTAAAACCTGCCGTCGCGCTCTATCATTCGCTGGGCTTCGTCGAGATTCCGCAGTACAACGAGAATCCCGAAGACGACGTCCTCTACTTCGAGCTTCCGCTACGCCCCTAGCCGGGATGCAATCGCGAAATCGAATCGGGCGTCGCGTATCGCGACGGCCAGGGCTTCCAAGTCGATCCCGAGCGCACGGTCGGCGTCAACACGCGGGGCGATACTCCTCACCATTTGGTGAACGGCCTCGATCGCGGGCGACGACTTCAGCGGTCGCCGGAAGTCGATTCCCTCAGCCGCGGCGAGCATTTCGATCGCAAGAACCCGTTCGACCAAGCTGACGATCCGTCGCAGCTTGAGCGCCGCCGTCATGCCCATCGAGACGTGGTCTTCTTTGCCCGCCGAGGTCGGAGTGTTGTCGACACTGGCGGGGTGGGCGAGCACGCGGCATTCGGAGAGCAGAGCCGCAGCCGCGACCTGGGCGATCATGAATCCTGAGCTGGTTCCGGCGTCGGTCGTCAAAAATGCGGGAAGGCCTTCGCTCAGATCTGGATTCACAAGCCGTTCGATGCGCCGCTCGATGATCGCGGCGAGATCGGTGAGGGCGATGGCAGCGTAGTCCAAGGCGTAGGCGAGGGGAGCGCCGTGGAAGTTGCCGCCCGAAATCACGTCTCCCGATTCTGCGAAGACGAGGGGATTGTCCGTCGCGGACGCCGTCTCGATTTCGAGCACGTCGAGGGCGTGGCGCAGGGCTCCCAGCACGGCTCCATGGACCTGGGGCATGCAGCGGATGCTGTAGGCATCTTGGACGCGATGATCGCCGTGGCGGTGGGATTCGCGAATTTCGCTGCCTTCGATCACCTCGCGCAGATGGTCGGCGACCGCGATTTGCCCAGCATGGGGGCGAGCCCGCTGAAGCCGGTCGTCGTAGGCGGCCGGGGTGTCGCGAAGCGCGTCCAGCGTCATCATGCCGACCACGTTGGCCAGCCAGAGGCATCTCAGCCCGCGAATCAGGGCCAGTCCTCCGACGGCTCCGATCGCCTGCGTGCCGTTGAGCAGAGCGAGTCCTTCTTTCGCCTTCAGCTGGAGTGGCTCGATGCCAGCTTGGGCCATCGCCTCTCGTCCCGGCATGCGCCGCCCCTGGAAGTTCGCTTCGCCTTCGCCGATCACAACCAGGGCGAGATGGGCCAGCGGAGCCAGATCGCCGCTTGCGCCAACTGAACCAAGCTCGGGAACGACGGGATGAACGCCTCGGTTGAGCATCGCGATCATCGTCTCCGCGCATTCGGGGCGTGCTCCGCTGAAGCCGACCGCGAGCACGGCGGCGCGAAGCAGCAACATGACCCGGACTTCGGCCTCGCTTAGGGGATCGCCCATGCCACAGGCATGACTCCGGACGAGATTGATCTGCAGGCGCTCGAGATCGTGGATAGGAATCGCGACATCACTCAGCTTGCCAAAGCCCGTATTGACCCCGTATATCTGCTGGTTACTTTCGACGATACGGTCGATCACCGCACGCGAGCGAAGCATGCGGTCCCGAGCGCCGGGGGCCAGCCGAACCTCCATTCCACGGGCAATCTGGGCTATTTGACGATAAGAGAGCGGCTCGCCGTCGAGCTCGAGCATGTGGCAAGTCTACTGGCTTTCGCGAAAGCGCGATCCAAAGGACCCATTTCCGGCGTCTGTCCGTTAGTCCCAATGGCCCAAAAGTGGAAACGGTCGATCGGGAGGAGTTGGTTACCCGAACAGGGGCCAGAAATCCGCGCCACAATGAAGAGAGATAAGGGAGAGGTGAGTCGGCACGCAAATCCGCTGGATTTGCGCAATGCCCGCAGTTTTTCCTTTGGGTCCTCGGTCGTGGCTGGCGCTACGATGAAGTTAAGGCTTGCCTCCAGGCACGCATAGCATGCATAAACTCGGCGAACTTGAATTGGTGCCGGTGTGGCTGAACAAGGCCCACCGTGTGGGTACGGCGCGGCTTCTGCTCGCCGGACACCACCTGCGCGCCATCGGGGTGCTCGAAGGCGATCGTCTGGTCGGCATGGTGACCCTGGCCGCCACACAGATGGCGGATGAAGAGGCCGCGGTCGAGACGATCATGAGTCCGATCCGCCACGAACTCCCTGCTTCCATGTTGGTGCAGAAAGCGGCTCAGTTCTTCATCGATGAAGATATCGATATTGCGCCGGTGATGGACGAGGGTAACTTCCTGGGCGTCCTCACCTCACACCACCTGCTGAAGGAGCTGCGCCGAAGCTGGGACCCGCTCACGAACCTGGGCTGGAGCGATCGCCTCCGGGAATGGGGTGCACAAAACCTTGCGGCCGGTCGCGAGATCACGATCATTTTTATCGATATCGACAAGTTCGGCGAGTACAACAAGCGCTACGGCCACACGGTTGGCGATGACGTGCTCCGCCGGATTTCGGGACTTCTCAAAGAGGTGGTCGACCGCCGGACCGATATTCTTGTTCGCTATGGCGGCGACGAGTTCGCTCTCGGGACCCTGCGCAACCGGGTCGACGCCGAGCGACTGGCCGCCTATCTCAAGTCGGAATCGGCCGATCTTTTTGTGCGCGAAGTCGACCATCCGGTCACCTTCAGTGTGGGCATCGCGGGCGGTCGTCGCACCAAAGAGCGCCTGAACGTCCACTATGCCTCGACCGTGGACGAGCTGATCAACAAGGCGAGCAAGGACTGTTTGGCCCAGAAGAAGGGTCCGAACCTCACCATCGATTATCCGCACGCCGGGGGTGACACTCCGGAGGACTCGTTTCGCCCCGGCCGAAGTTAGCGCGCCACCCGAGGAAGCGGCGGAGCCATCCGTGCCCGTCGAAAATCCGCCCGAAATCGTCGATGAGGTTCCCGAGGGCCCGATCCACTTGGCGGACGACCCGTCGATCGGCCTCTTCTGGACCTGGCTCGACCGCATGTTTCACCGAAGTCCTCGCAGCGAAGACGATCACGACGTCGCTTGATCAATCCTTACCGTCCAATCGTACGAAGGCCACGCGATTGAGCGTATAAAGAAAGCAATGGACCCCCAAGAATCCCCCGCGATTCGAATCCTGAACAAGATCGAAGAAGAACTGCCCGACGATTCGCAGCGCCTCCAAAACTATGTGGCCGCCCTTCGCGATGAAATTGGCAAGCTCGGCAAGGAAGACGCTGCCCGCGAGCAGCTGCTCGCCGAATACGAAGAGGCGTATCGCAAACTGACCGCGCCGGCCAATCGCTTGGGCATTTTTCTCAAGCACTTGGATAACGGCTTGGTGTTGGTCGCGCTCGGCGATACCGAGTATGTGGCCGAAGTCGATCCGAAAGTCGACGACGACGATCTCAAGACGGGCGTGCGGGTACGACTGAACGAGGCCTACGCCGTCATCGGCATCCTCGATGTGCCGATGGGCGGAAACATTCTCAAGGTCGCGGAGACGCTGCCCGACGGTCGGTTGCGCATTGGCAGCGATCCCCAGAATCAGCAAGGGCGTCTCGTCGGACGCGCGTCGGATCTGGACGATATCCCGATCAAGAAGGGTGACGAAGTGCGACTGGACGCCACCGGCCGACTTGCGGTCGAGCATTTTGCGCACCAGGAAACCCAGGATTACTTCATGGAAAAAATCTCCCAAATTCCCTGGGAGAAGGTAGGCGGCCAGGAAGAAGCGATTTCACTGATTCGGGAAACGATCGAGCAGCCGCTGCTCCATCCCGAGCTCTACGCCAAATTTGAAAAGCAACCGGTCAAAGGCATCCTGCTTTACGGACCTCCGGGGTGTGGCAAGACGCTCATTGGAAAGGCCACGGCCTACAATCTGGCCAAGGAATATTCGGACCGGGTGGGGCACGAAGTCAAGGAATACTTTATGCACATCTCGGGTCCCAAGATCCTCAACATGTGGCTCGGAGAAACCGAGCGCATTGTCCGCGAGATTTTCGAGACCGCGCGAAGCAAAGCCAAAGAAGGTCGGTTGGTCGTGATCTTCATGGACGAGGCAGAATCCGTGCTCAGGACGCGCAGCAGCGGCCGCTGGATGAATATCAGCAATACGGTGGTGCCCCAGTTCTGCGCCGAACTCGACGGCTTGGTCTCGCTCCAGAACGTCGTGCTCATCCTGACGAGCAATCGTCCCGACTACATCGATCCGGCGGTGCTCCGTCCGGAGCGCATCGACCGCAAAGTCAAGGTCAACCGTCCCGACCGCGAATCGTCCCGCGAGATCCTGAGCATTTACCTCAATCCGAACCTGCCGATCGATCCCGCTTTGGTAGCCGAGTTCGACCATGAACCGTCGTGCGCGCGCAAGGAACTCATCGAGTCCACGATCGCGCAGCTTTGGCAGACGTCACCCAAGACCGAGTTTCTCAAGGTGTTCTATCGAAGCGGCAACAGCGATACGCTGCACTGGCGTGATCTGGTGAGTGGCGCTTTGCTGAAGTCGATCGTCGACCGGGCGAAGGACACCGCAATCCGCCGCGCGATTGCGGAGCCAACTGTGGAGCACGGCATTTCGCGCGAAGATATGGTGACCGCACTCGAAGCGGAATATCGCGAAAACGAGATCTTCCCGAAGTCCGACACGATGGAGGACTGGCTGAAGCTGCTCGACGTGGAGCCCGACAGTGTGGTGACCGTCAAGCCGATCCGGCCGAGCAAGGGCGAAGACTTCATCCGAAAGAACGTGATTTAAGGGCCAGTACAATAGGGCTGTGCTTCTGAACGCCCGTGGCATCCGGAAAGAATTCGCCGGTGAAGTCATCCTCGAAGAATTCGATCTCCGCATGGAGCGCCACGAAAAAGTGGCGCTCGTCGGGCGTAATGGCGCAGGCAAGACCACGCTCCTCAAGATTCTCACGGGCGAACTTGAACCCGATAGCGGCGGCGTTCATTGGGAGCGCGGCGTCAGCACCGGATATCTCAGCCAGCATGCCACCCTCAATCCGTCGCTGACGGTCATCGAAGAAGCCGAGCGCGCGCGGGCGCACCTGGTCGAACTTCAGGACCGCCTTGAAATGCTCGAAACGAAGCTGAACGGCGGCGACGCCCAGCCCGAAGACCTGGACGAGTATTCGCTCATCCAAGAACACTTCATCGCCCAAGGCGGGTACGCGATCGAGCGCGATTTCAAGGTGGTGCTCCAGCGGATGGGCTTCGAAGAGGCTGAATTTTCCAAGCCCGTCTCTAAGCTCAGCGGCGGGGAGCGCACCCGTCTTATGCTCGCCAAAATGCTCCTCCAAGAGCCGGAAATGCTGATCTTGGACGAGCCCACGAATCATCTCGACCTCCAAGCGGTGGAGTGGCTGGAGCGGTGGATCAAATCGTATCACGGCGCGGTCCTGATCGTGTCCCACGACCGAACGTTTCTGAACAGCGTGGCTCAGCGTACCGTGGAGCTTCGCAACGGCCGATCGAAGAGCTACCCCGGACCCTACGAAAAATTCGTCGAGCTTCGAAAGGCGGAGGACGAGTGGCAGGCGGAAGTGGCCCGGCGCCAGCAAGACGAGATGGCCAAGCTGGACGAATTCGTGCGGCGGTTCATGAACAGCCAGCGAACGGCGCAAGCGCGCGGCCGGCAGAAGCAACTCCAGAAACTCCAGGAGCGAGTGGTCGAAGCGCCGAAAAACGATAAGGGTATCGCGGCGGGGTTCGGCTCGGTGAAGCGCAGCGGTGACCTCGTGGTCGAGTGCAAGGACCTCGGCATGGCGTTCGAAGACACCCCGCTTTTCCAGCACCTCGACTGGACCGTTCGCATTGGCGAGCGTTGGGGCGTGATCGGGGAGAACGGGGTGGGCAAGTCGACGCTCCTGAAGATCATCTTGGGGAAACTGACGCCCACATCCGGTGCGTTTCGGGTTGGATCGAATGTCCTGCCCGCCTATTTCGCTCAGGACGCAGAGACGTTGGATTCCGACCTGAGCCCGATGCACATCCTGAACGAGACATTGGGCATGGAGCTTGGTCCCGCGCGCTCGCTCTTGGGACGGTTTCTGCTCTCAGGAGACGACGCGACGCGGCCGGTGAAGACGCTGAGCGGCGGGGAACGAAACAAGGTTCAGCTGGCCGTCCTGACGGGCTTGCATCCCAATCTGCTCATCCTCGACGAGCCGACCAACCACCTGGACATGGCCTCTCGTGAGGCGCTCGCCGATGTGCTGCGGGATTACACGGGCACGCTCATTCTCGTATCTCACGACCGCTGGCTTCTGGAGCGAACCACCGACCACACGCTCGATATCCGTCGCTCCGGGGTGATTGCGTTCGGGGGTCACTACGGGGAGTACCGGTCCTGGCAAGATCGCAAGACCTCAGCTCGGCCCGCCCCGAAGCCAGCGACCCCGCCACCGGCCGTGGAAGGCGTGTTCTTTCGCAAACCGGGATCCGGCGACGTACCTCCCACGCCGCTGAGCCCGCGCGAGATCAGCAAACAGATCGAGCGGCTGGGGAAAGAGGTGAGCAAGACCGAGGATGAGGTCGCCAAGCTCGAACTCGAACTTGAGGAGCTGGAGCGCGTGATGGCCCGCCCCCCCACTGGCGCAGACCTGATGGAACTGTCGCTGAATCACGGCCGGCTCCGTCAGGCGATCGAAGATGGCCTGAGCCGTTGGGAGTCGCTGAGCACGGAGCTCGAGCAGTTCAAGCAGTTGCAGGGCGCTTAGCGCGTCTTCTTGACGATCTGAATCTGGTCGATATCGATCTCCTTTCCGCTTCCGATTCCGGTTGCGGAAAGCTTGAAGTAGACGACGCCATCGAAATCCACGTACCGCGCGATGTCGGTCAGGGGGATTTCGGTCGTCAGTCCTGTGCCCACCGAGCTGACGGGCACTGAGGAGACGGGCAGGAACGTGGCGTACGGGTACGACGCGGTGTCCCAGTCATAGAACGATAGTGTTTCCGTGCCGGCCGAAGTGCCCACGTACCGCCGCTTGATGACCAGCGTGAGGCCGGGCTCAACCTGAACGCCCTGGAAAATGCCCTCCAGCACGAGGTTGCCGCTGCCGCTCGCAAGACCCTTGGCCTCCAACGCGTCCCCGGGTTGCGCCAACTCAGCGAAACCACCCGTGAAGGTGCCCGTGTCGCCGCTCATGTCGGTGATCGAGTAGGTCAGGCGTTTCTGATTGCCGGATGGAATTGACGCCACGAGCGAGCCATTCACGCGAACGGTGGTCGCGCCCGTGGCCCGGGCCGCTCGGACATCGACGTAGTCACGTGTCTGAGCGATGATGGGCAGGACCGTGTTGCCCATCATCACCTGAACGGTATTCGGAGACTGGAAACCGCGCCCGTGAATGCGGATCGTGGTGGAGGCGCGAAGCGGATCGGGTTGTATCGGCGACATCCACTTGACCTGGGGCGTGCGCGGAGCAACCACGCCGCCGGCCAAAACGGCCTGCATCGCGGCATTGGCATCGACGAGGCCGTAGGTCGTCCATTCGCCGTAAGGCGACTGGATGAGGGAGGTGGCGGTGTCTTCGATGATCTGACCGATCTGGGTGGTGGTCAGGCTGGGATTGGCGCCCTTGAGGAGCGCGACGATGCCCGCCACCTGCGGACACGATCCACTCGTTCCCGCGAACGTACTCGTGTAGGAGCCGTCGTTCGTCGTCGTGGTGAGGCTGGTTCCCGGAGCGGCGACGTCGATCCAGGAGCCGAGATTGGAGAAACTGGCCTTCAGATTGCTCGTATTGGTCGCGCCGACGGACAGACACATTTCGTAGGAGGACGGGTAGGTCGGAAAGACCTCGTTAAAGTTGCCGGCGGCGACGACGGGCAACACACCTTTGGACACCGCGTAGCTGAGCGCGTCGCGCTCGGCGGTGCTGACGGCATCGCTGAAGAACGAGCACGAGAAGATCTTCGCGCCCATATTCGCGCCGTAGATGTAGGCGGGGACGGTGGCCGAATCGTAGAAGAGTCCTGCATCGGTCGCGACCTTGAGGGTCATCACCTTAGCAAACGGAGCGGGACCGGTGCCGCCTTGGCCGTTGTTTTGAACTTCGGCGACCAAGCCCGAGCACGCCGTGCCGTGGCCCTCGACGTCGTCCGGGTTGCTGTCGTCATAGGTGAAGTCGTAGCCGATACGGTCATCGATGTAGCCGTTACCGTCATCATCAATGCCGTTGTTGGCGATTTCGCCCGTGTTCTGCCACACGTTGGCGGCGAGATCCGGGTGGGAGGCCAATATGCCCGTATCCAGAACCGCGACGGTGACGTTGGAACCGCGAGAGAGATTCCACGCTTGGTCGAGTTTCAGGCGGACGTAATGCGTCTGCTGGGACCAGAGCGGATCGGAGGGGGTGTAGGCGGCGCGAGCGGCCCGGTCGTAATCGACGCGGTCGATTCCCGGTATTTTGCGCAGCTCTTGGCGGGTCGCGACCAACCGCGCGGTAGAAGTTTCGACCGCCAGCCATCCGATCTCTTTCGCGTCCCACAGCACCCGCACGCCGCGCAAGCTGACGGCTCGGCGCGGAGCGCTGCCGCCCTGATAGTGGACGAGCAGGCGACGCGGGTGGACCTCGACGCCATGAATCCGCGTGGGCAGGTCGTCGATGGGACCGAACATGAGAAGGGGCAACGCCAATTGAAACATCAGTACTGACACTCAGTGTACGAGGACTTCCTGGAATCCAGGCAGGTTCCCGGCATAAAAGACGTCCGAGAAACGGAGTTTGTGCGTCCCCGTAACTTCCTGGTTGGCCGCGCTTGAACCTGCGAGGTACCCTATCCGCTTCCCATGATCATCGTGATGCAGGTCGAGGCGACCGAAGCCCAGATTCAGGCCGTCTGCAATGAAATCAAAGAGTGCGGTTTTGAACCGCTTGTCTTGCCCGGCGAAAATCGGGTGGCCATCGGCATTCCCGCGTCTCTGACGCCGGATGATCGCGACAAACTGGAGGCAAGCATCGGCTTGCTCGAAGGCGTCAACAAGATCACCCAGACGAGCCGACCGTACAAGCTCGCCAGCTATGAATTCAAGCGATCGCGCACCACGGTGCAGGTGAAGGGCGTCGAGATCGGCGCGGGATCCTTTGCCGTGATGGCGGGTCCGTGCTCGGTCGAATCGTACGAGCAGTTCCGCACGAGCGCCGACATCGTCAAGCGAAGCGGTGCGAAGATCCTGCGGGGCGGTGCGTTCAAGCCCCGGACTTCGCCGTATGCGTTCCAGGGCCTTCAAATGGAGGGCCTCGAGATCATCAAGGCGGTGGGCGACGAAACCGGGCTCGTTACGATCTCTGAAGTGATGAGCAGCGACATGGTCGAGACCGTCGCCGAGTACGTGGATATCCTCCAAATCGGGGCCCGCTCGATGCAGAATTTCCCGCTGCTCAACGCGGTCGGAAAGTCCCAAAAGCCGGTCTTTCTCAAGCGGGGACCGTCGGCCAGCATCGACGAATTTCTGCTCGCGGCGGAATACATTCTTCACCACGGCAACAACCAGCTCATTTTGTGTGAGCGGGGCGTGATGCCGATCGATAAGAGCTACACGCGCAACACCCTGGACTTGAGCGCGGTGCCGGTGCTGAAGGAACACTCACACTTGCCTGTGATCGTCGACCCATCGCACGGGACCGGCGTCGCCCGCTACGTGGCCCCGATGGCCAAGGCAGCGATGGTGGCCGGTGCGGACGGCATCATGGTCGAACTGCACCCCGATCCGCGCCACGCGCTGAGCGACGGATCGCAGGCTCTCGTGCCCGATCAGTACGAGACGCTCATGGCCGAACTGAAGGCGCTTGCGCCGTTCTGCCACGTGACCGTTTAGGAGCGCCAGGTGAAAGTCCCACGCGGTGCGCTGCTCAATACGGCGACCGTTCTTCTAGGCTCACTGCTGGGTCTTGCGGTCGGGTCGCACCTGCCGCCGGCGATGCTCGACGTCTGTCTGATCGGTATCGGGCTCGTCACCATCGGCATCGGCCTCAAAATGATGCTTGCCGCCGAGAACGTGCTCGTGATCGCGGTGAGTGTGGCAGTCGGAGGTGCCCTCGGAGTGGCGATGGGGATCAGCGGCGGCCTCGAGATCTTCGCTGAGTGGGCTCGTCTGCGGGTGGGCGGAGGAGGCCGATTCAACGAAGCACTTATCTCCACGTCCATCCTATTTTGCGTGGGGCCGATGACACTCCTCGGGTGCATCCAGGATGCGCTCGAAAACCGACTTGAGTTGATTGCGCTGAAATCGGTGATGGACGGCATCGCCGCCATCTTCTTCGCGGCCACGATGGGACCGGGCGTGGTCGTGACGGCCGCTGTGGTGCTCGTCGTGCAAGGCTCGATCACCCTGATGGCGCGTCGTCTCACTTGGCTGCAGAGCCAGCCCGAACTCCTCCGCGAGGCGAGCGGCGCAGGCGGTGTGATTTTGCTGGCGATCGGGCTCGGCTTGGCCCAGATCAAGAAGCTGCCCTCCGAGTCGATGCTGCCGGCGCTCGTTGTGGCACCCCTGCTCACGCTGGCCTGGCGCAAATGGATACCCGCAAGCGCTAGCTGACGATCTCAGATCGATATTTCTTCTGCACTTCTGCATGCTCCGACCACGGCGTGTTGTGGAGTTCCTGGATGAGCGCATGGAGCCGCGGTGTGAGGATGATGAGGTACCGCGCGGGTCCGCCGTTTTCCTTGTAGTCGTGCGGCGTTCCGGCCGGCACGAAGACGGTCGTTCCCGCTCCGGCGACCACCTCGCCCTCCGGAAGCATAAAGGTGAGCGATCCCTCCAAGACGTGCCAAGCCTCATCGTCCTCGTGATGCACGTGCATGTAGCCCGCTCCGCTGCCGGTCCATTCTTGAACAATGAGGCTCTGACCAACGGCGCTGATCGCCGCGTTCGGCTGGGAAATGATCGCAGACATGTCCTCAATGGACGTTCCGAGACCAAAAAATGAACAGCTTCTGAACGTCTTTTGAAGCCCGGCTAAAACGGTTGCGGCCCCGGAGACAATCCGTCCCATGCGAAAAACGATGTTACTATCGCTGATCGCGCTGGGGGCAGCTGTCGGATCCTCTGCGTCGGTCACACTCGTCAGTCACCCGCGCAATGGCGCTCTTTCCGTCAGCGACGTGCATGCGCCACGGCGAATCGTCGCCAACCAGTTCAAGGTGCCCGGCGCGAACGGGATCTTCCATATTTCCAAGATCACGTGGTGGGGAACCCACATGGGGTTCGATTTCCAGCCCGCGGGCTTCTTTGCCTTCTTTTTCATTAACGACGTGAATGGACTGCCGAGCGGCTTTGCCGGAGGCGGCGGGGTCCAGATCGTGGGTGTGCCCGAAGCCGACGGCACCTGGCGCTACGAGGAAACGACCACGCAGTTTTCGCTGCAGCTCGGCAAGACCTACTGGTTCGATGTGAACGGGCAAAGCTTCTTCGGCGAGATTTGGCAATGGTCGGGTTCGGATTTCGGCTCGGGCCACAGCATGGTGTCGAACACCGGCTACTACGAAGGCTACGTCGGGGCCGCCGATTTACCCAATTACGCGTTCCAGATCGAAGGCGAGATCGAGCTGACCGGCACCCCCAAGATTTCGGGAACGGTGGCCCTTCAAGACTACGCTGGCCCCATGCCGAAAGCCAAGATCGAAGTGATCCAGAACGGGTCGGTCGTGGAGACGTTCAACGACGTGACGCTCGATGGGGCGGGGCATTTCTCGGTGGATTCCACGAAGACGGGATCGGCGCAGTTGCGGATTTCGGCTCCGCACTTCCTCGCCAAAACGCTCGATGTGACCCTTGGCTTCGACTCGGTCGAGGTGTACGTCCCGCTCACGAACGGCGATATCGACGGTGATAACTCGATCACGGTGTTCGACTACGGCATCCTGTCCGACTATTTCGATCTCACCATGGAGAGCCCGAATTGGACCACGATCGGACCAAACGGGTTCGCACCGAAAGATGCGGATCTGGACGGCGACGGTGCCGTGTCGGTGTTCGACTACGGCATCATCAGCAACGGGTTCGACCGAAGCGGCGACTGACCGAACGGAGAAGAGCCTGACGCATGACGCGTCGGGCTCTTTCCATGAATCAACAGGGGCTTAGGCGCCGCCGCGCTTGATGTCCCAGGACGCAGTCTCATCCTTGACCGAGCCGTCTGCCTGCTGGACCTTCTGGACATATTTGATCTGCGCGAAGTTGAAGCTGACGTTCTCGAACGGAATGCTTCCGTTGTCCCCGTTCTGCTGGTAGGACGTGACCAGCACATCCGTCAGGGTGATCGTCAGATAGACCTGTTCGCCATCGCGTCGGCGTCGCGTCTGCTCCAGTGTGACCGTTTTGAGATGCTTGCCCGAAGCGCAGTTCAGGAAGATCGCGGGCGAGCCTTTGCCCGTCGACTTCACGATGCTCAGGTCGCTGAAGACGACTTTGCCAGCGCCACCACCACCCGACGAGCCCTGCTGTTCGGCGCCCCAGCCGTAGCTCTGAAGTTCGAACCAGTTCTCGTGTCCTTTAACCGTGACATCGCCGTCGATGCCGTCAATCTTCATGTAAATAGGCATGTGTTATTCCTCCTCGAATGGTCGTGCGGCAGGGAACCGAAGCAGTTCGGCCCCGCCGAGCATGGACTGGGCGCTGCCGCCCAAAACGTAAACCGCGTTGCCATCGGCGGCGGCGGTGTGGTCGTAGCGAGGCTGCTCGAGCGGCTCGCCCATCGCCCATCGCGCGGTGCGGGGATCGAACAGCTCCACCGTTGCGGTAGGCCGCATGGCGATGCCACCGATGACCGCCACTCGGCCATCTTCCAACGTGACCGCCGCGTGTCGGGCACGACCCACCAGCATCGATCCTGCTGAGGTCCACTCATCCGCATTTGGGTCGTAGATCATCGCGGAACGGAGCGGACAGATGCGGTCCCGGCCGTTCCACGGACGGTCGTAGCCACCGGTGATCAGCACCCGGCCATCTTGAAGCACGACAGCGGCCGCCATATAGCGCCGCATCGGACTTGTGATGGCATCACCGGCCACACCTCGGCGCTCGGTTTTCCGCGCGCTTTTGGCTAGTGCAACCGGGGAAGCGGCCAGCAGCGCAGCAGAAGTCGCGCCCAAAAGTACGGTTCGACGCGAGATCTGATTTGGCCCTGGTTCTTCCGAACTTCGATTTGCCATAGAAGAAATCCTCCTGAGGCTCTTTGTATAACACAAAAATGCCGGCACGAACATATTTTTTCGTTCGCGAGCCCAAAAGTCATGGGTGATCCGAATGAACGGTGGGTCCAGTCCGCCAGCTGCAGCTGGCCACGTTCGAACCGAACGGCAAGATCAGTGTGGTCCTGAGCGATACGGGCGGGTAGGATGCCGCCATGCGATATCTTGCTCCGGTTCTTGCGGTCTGTTTGGTCTTGAATTCATCGTCAATTGCGTTGGCGCAAGCCCGACGGGGAAAGGCTTCGGAGCGTACAAAGGTGGAAGCCCAGATCCGGAAGTTGGATGAGGCGTGGGTTAAGGCCGCTGCAACAAAGAATCCCGACGCCTGGTGTGCGTTCTACGCGCCCAACGCCGTGATCTTGCCCGCGAACGAACCGATGGCGACGACTCCCGCCGCGATCCGCAAGTCCATCGCCGCGTTTCTTTCGATGCCTGATCTTCGCGTGAGCTGGAAGCCGATCAAGATCGAAGTGGCTCGTTCGCTTGATCTCGCTTACCTTTATGGCGTCTATGAACTGACGGCCAAGGACGGCAACGGACAAGCGGTGACGGACCGCGGAAAGAACGTGGAGATCTGGAAGAAGCAACCGAACGGCCAGTGGAAGTGCGTGGTGGACACCTGGTGCAGCGATCTGCCGGTGGCAGCGACCCCGTAACCGATTGGTACTATCGGTGGATGCGTCCATTCGGGCTCGCCGCCCTGTTGATCCTTCCTGCGCTTGCTTCGGCTCAGGCCACAACCGTCAATCCGGCCGTCAAGGTCAAGGTGATCGGCGGCTACCTCTTTTGCGACGTGGTCGTGAATGGGCAGCCGGGTCATTTCGTTCTGGATACGGGTGCCGGCGTCAACTGCCTCGTGCCCGAATTCGCTCAACGCATCGGATTGACGAAGGGTCTCGACATTGATGCGACCGGAGTGGGCTCCGAACCGACGAAGGGACGACTGGTCAGGATGTCGTCGATGAAAGTGGGCGAGGTCGAGGCCAAGAATCTGAACGCCCTGGTGATCGACCTTCCGAAAATTCTCCAGTGCGACGGCCTCATCGGCTACGACTTCCTCAAGAACTTCGTGACGACGATCGATTATCAGCGGTGCGAAGTGGTGTTCCGCGATCCAAAGTCGTTTATCGCTCCCGCGGGCATCCAGCCAGTTCCTTTGCGGATTCTCGAGAACCATCCTTGCGTGGAGGGCTCGTTCGAAGGGTTTGACGGTTGGTTCACGCTCGATACCGGCGCGGGCGGATCGATCTCGTTCTTCAAGGATTTTCTTGATCGCAACGGCATCCGCGAGAAGTATCCGCGTCGCCTTACCACGATTACGGGAGCGGGCGTGGGTGGATTCACAACGGGCGAACTAGCGAAGGTCCACTCGATCGTGTTCGCCGGCGCCCAACTGCCCGATGTGATCGCCGATTTTTCCAGCAATACGAAAGGTGCGTTCGCCTCCAAATCCACCGTCGCCAACGTGGGCCACGACATCCTGTCCAAGTTCGTCTTCACGCTCGACTATAAAGGGGGGAAGGCGTACTTCCGTCGATCCCCGGATTTCACGAAGCCTTGCTACACGGCTCGGTCGGGTCTCGTGACGGACTACGATGGCAGAGCCCATCGGGTGGTCCGCGCCGAAGAGGGTACGCCCGCATCCGAAGCCGGATTTCTGCCTGGAGATGTCCTGCTGGAAGTGGACGGAACACGGCTCGACCACATCCATCCGCTTGAACTCAAAGCCCAGATGCGCAAGCCAGCCGGTTCCACGCTCCGGATCCTGGTCGACCGGAATGGAGAGCGCAAGACATTGCGCATGACGCTCCGCGACTTGTTGGGGTAGCGGCCCTGGAGCGGGGGCAGCCTTCTTGCTGCAAATTCAGGCAAATCGCTTGGTATCGCACCGAAATTGAGTTATAGTGGACTTGCTTCGGCGGTAGCAAATGAATTTGAAAGCCCTTTCTCTGGTCTTGTCCCTGACTGTTGCAACTGTGGGTGCCTTTGCCCAGTCCCGCGAGGGAGCGCAGCCGGCCACCCATTGGATGCCGTGGGAAGTGAACGAATTCCTTCATCCTTCTCCGAAGCCGTTCCGCAAGCTGGGCACCCAGCCTGATCCGAATCGTCCGGGCGGAAAGCCGGCCCCGGCTCCGCAGCGCACGATCCAAGAAGGGCAACGCGAGATCTTTGAGGACGAGCCCGGAGAGGGCCGAGACGAGGACACCAACATCCTGAAGGAGCGCTGGAAAAACCGCCTTAGTCCCGAAGCTTACGCCCGAAGCAGCGAGCTCTGGGGCGACAGCCCGATCAACCGAGTGCCGGGCGACGGCATCAATTCCTGGCGTTCGATCGGCAACTTCGTCGAGAATCCAACCTCGTCCAACGCCTACGCTGGCCGTATCGAATCCATCGCCTTTGCGGCGGACCCGACTCAAGGGTCGGCCGTCGTGCCGTATCTTGGCGCGGTTGGAGGCGGAATCTGGAAGAAAGTCGCAGTAACGGGTTTTTACGTTCCGGTCAATGACACACTGCCTGGCAGCGCCTGTGTCGGCGCTTTGGCGATCGATCCGAACGACGCGAACCGGATGATCGTCGGTACGGGAACAGAAAATCGGTTTGCCGGTTCGGGCGTGTACAAAACGACCGATCAGGGGGCGACCTGGACCCGTATGACAATGCCCGGCGGTACCCAGCCCAACTATTGCACGCGTGCGATCGTTGACATCAACGACGCCACCTCGAACACGATTTTGATCAGTACGGATCAGGGCATCTATCGAACCACGAACTTCGGCACGACTTGGACGCGGGTGCTGACGGGCGTCATCGACGATCTTGTCAAGGATAAAACGGCCCAGAACTGGTGGTATGCCACCGTGCAAGGTCAAGGCATTTATCTTTCAGCCGATTTCGGCGTGACGTGGTCGCGCCGTTTGGACACCACCACGCTCGCCATCCCCAGAATCCGCATTTCTTACAGCGACGCCGATTCGACCCACGTTTACGCCCTCGCATTCACGGCCGCGAATACGCTGAGCGCCATCTGGCACTCGAAGGATTACGGTCAGACTTGGCTCGCGGCGGACAAAATCACGTTCGCTTCGGATCCGATCAGCGCGGCTCAAGCGTTCCACACCAACTTTCTGTTCTGCGACCCGTCCAATGCCGACATCCTATACTTTGGCGTTGCTAATGTGGCGAAAATCAGCAATGCCCGGACCGCCGTGGGCAATACGGCGACGACGTCGTTCGATGGTGGGCACCCGGACTACAACGATTTCGTCACCGATCCGACCAACACGAATATTTGGATCCTCAACGACGGCGGCGCCTTCTTTTATTGGAAGCAGTTCAGCCTCCTCTTCGATTCACCCAACCGATTTGGCCTTTCGTGCATGCAGACCGTAACGGACGACCAAGCGATGGCGGAAAGTCGGTCTTCGTTCAGCCGCCTGATCGCGGGGCTCCAGGACAACTACACGATCAAAATCGATGTGGGCGCAACGCAACCCTACAAGAACCTGGGAGGCGCAGATGGCGGCCGGGTTGGAATCAACACGGATGACTCGAACTGGCTTTATTCGAGCTGGGGTGCGTTTAACGGTGCGGTGCCATTCCGACAGTACTTTACGAAGAACGCCGCGACCTTCACCGATATTACGAACAACAGCCTAAACCAGTGGGCGCAGGCGATGGTCCCCGATCCGTATCCCGGATACGGCAAATTGGTTTATTCGGGCAACAGCAACTTCGTGTTGCGCACCGATACCAGCGTTGCGTCCCCGACGTGGAGCACGTTCGCCTCGGAACAGACGCAGACCATTCCTCGGTCGATCCGGACCACCGAAGTGAGCTACGATGGCAACGAGGCGGCTTGGATCACGTTCAATGAGACCAGTGATGTCGCCTTTGTAACGGCGGGAGTCAACCAAACTCGGTTCTTCACCTGCCCGATCCCTTGGGCGACGACCAATACTCGGCCCTTGGTGGACTCCGATCGATGGCGCGCGTACTACGCTTATGCGTCCAGCGCCAATACGAGTGGTGGCGCGCCGCAGGTCTTCCGAACGACGGACTATGGTGCCAGTTGGACGAATATCACGGGCAACATGGCGACGATCTTGGGCGTAGGCCGCGTATTCCACGTGATCGCCCATCCGTACTCGTCGTCGGTCCTCTTTGCCGCAACGGAGTTCGGCATCCTGCGCTCGGATAACAACGGCACGACCTGGTACCGGGACACCATCGGCATGCCGGTTTCCACCTATACCAACGGCCTCCGGTTCAGCATCGCCGCCGACGGCTATGCCTGGCTCCGAGTTTCGACGTTCGGACGGGGATTCTATGAGAAGCGAATTTACGCGACCGACGACCGCCCTGTGCGAATTCAGGCGAAGCTCCTCGACGATCCGAGGAGTTTCCAGCAGGTTCAAGTCGAGTTCCAGCCGTACTATGCGGGTCGGAGCAACACGACCTTCGTCACGACGACAAGCGGCGGCAATATTGACCGCACCCTCTTGGTCGAACCCGGGAAGTATCGGATCCGGATCAAGGGTTCCCACCACCTCGCCAAGGCGTGGGAGAACGTCGACTGTATGGGCACCGGAACGGTCACCCTTCCGCTTCAGAATCTCGTTAACGGGGACATCGATAACGATAACGCAGTCACGGTCTTCGACTACGGCATCCTTTCGGATTACTTCGACAAGTCCAATGGCGATTCGGATTGGTTCGTCACGGGAGGCAACGGCTTTGCTCCGTACCAAGCCGACTTGGACGGCGATGACGTCATCAGTGTCTTCGACTACGGCATCTTGAGCGACAGCTTCGACACGACCGGCGCGGACTAAGGTTGTGGCGAGATGCTTCCGTTGATCGGAAGCATCTCGCCCGATCGCGCTTCAGTTGGCGCGGCGCAAGCGTCGTAGGACCAGAGTCGCGGCCATACCGAGTGCGAGAATCGAGCCAGGCTCGGGCACGGCTTTCGCGGTGATCGTAATCAACTCGGACTTGTCGGTCCGAAACGCGATGCCATTCGATCCAAAGCGGGTCAGCGAACTGGCTGTACCATCGACATTCGGGATCGTGATTGTATCGAGCAGGGTGTACGTGTCGATGTTGAGGATGTTCAGCGTCCTCGACGATCCATTTCCGCTCAAGAAAAAGATGCGGCGATTGACGGCATCTGTGGTCAGCATTCCGCTAGCCGAAAACGTGCCTTGCAACGTGAGGTCCGTGGTCGAGAACGCTCGTCCGTTCGAGAGAAAGACGCGGTCTCCAAGAACTTGAATGTTGCCGCCAAACCCCGAGCCGAGGTTCGATTTGACGAGCGATTCCGCCAAGCCCGTCGCATCGACCTTAATCTTGCGCAGTCCAAATTCCGTTGTTTCGATATTCAGTCCGTAGAGCGTCGAGGGATCTGATCCAAAGGCGATCACATTGCTTCCCGTATGATCCTGGGTCGTTTTGGTCCGCTGGACCGAGCCGTCGAAAATGGCGACTCCGTCGTGCCGCGGGCTAACGCCCGAGCGGAACCGCGAAACGGCGACCGTGGTCTCGCTTCCGGGCAGGACGGCCATATCCTCCGCAAAGCGAGGCCCGAACGATCCCGTTCCCAAACTGACCTGAACACCTGCGATACCGGTGGCCAGGTCGAGCGGGCGAAACGCGCCTGCGCCGTTCAAACCAACGAATGCCGTCTTTCCTGAAGAGCTCAGCACAATCCGCTTTGGATCGCTGCCAATCGGGACGCTCTTAACGGTCGCGCCCGTGCTCGGATTGATCCAAGCGACCTGATTGCCCGTGATGGGTACCGAACCTGGAATCGTTGCCAGCAGCCTTCCTGACGTGGCGTCGTAGGCGAGATCGCCCACATTAAGTGCGTACTCCTTGATGACGGCCTGGCCATGTCCCAACTGGAATAGTGCAAGAACGAAGAGCGGTGCGATCGTGCGTCGAAGTGCGAAAAGGTTCATATCTTCCCCTAAGTAAGGTTTCAGCTTCGGGCCACCAGTGGCCCATTCCTCTCATCGGAAGAGAAGCTCGAGCACTTTATGAGGGATCGAAATTCTTTGCACTTTATTAACACGGGGTTCTTAAACGACCCTTGAACCTGATCCAAGTATTTATGCTAGCGAAACGTTTCGCAATTTGGTATTTTTACGGATGGCTGCGCGACCAAACTGAGATAGACTGATTTGTGATCGTTTCGCATCGCGGGACTTGGATTTCACATCAAAGGATAATTCAATGAAGAATCTCATTTTAGGTTTGGCTTTGAGCGCTGTCGCCGGTGCTGCCATTCAGGCTCAGGCAGCGACCGTCTCCATCGATCCTTCCGCCACATGGCTGGGATACATGAACGTCTCGAATCTTCCTCAGGATGGAGGCGCCTACCAGTTCGGCAACACTTGGGGTACGGCGGATCTGACGGCCACATTCTCCGGCCCGGTTCTGACGCTCGGCACGAACAACATCAACGACGCCAATGACTATTGGTACAAGGGCGGCGGTAAAGCTGGCGCCCAAGGCAACAAGATCATGGACGCCAACATGTACGTCGAAACGACGGGCGTGTATAGCGGCACGCTGACCTTCCAGGGCTCCGTTCTTTCGAACACCCTGTTCGGTCACACCGATTCGCTGGGCAACGGCTGGACGAGCGTCGCCTTCATCAAGGACTTCGCTCCCGACTACAGCTCCTTCGTCCAGACAACGGTCTCGCTGACCCCGGGCGCATTCAGCATCAGCCTTCCGCTGATTGCCAATCCGAATCGGCACGTCCAGTATGGATTCGAGACGGTTGGTTCCTGCGTGTGGGCCACCGATGCGGCCAACTTTGGCAACATCCAACTCGTCGCCGTCCCTGAGCCGGCAAGCCTCGCCGTCCTTGGCGGCGCGCTGCTGATCGGCCTGAAGCGACGACGCTCCGCTCGCTAAACCCGAAGATTCCGAGTTCGAGTGCTACCTGCTTGCGCAGGTAGCACTTTTTTGTTGTCTTCCGAGGCGGGACCGAGTGCGGCGAGGCGCGGGCAAAGCTATGATTAATTCATGAGCGACCGACTCGTGGTTCGACCGCTTTCACGCGAAACCTGGCCAGCTTTCGCGCGCTTGGTCGAGGCGAACGGCGGAATATTCGGGGGCTGTTGGTGCATTGCATTTCACCTGGATCCAAAGGGCGAGAAAGGGCAGATGAAGCCGTATCGCGACACAAAGGAACGCCTGGTTCGGGAAGATCGCGCTCACGCCGCGCTGGTCTTCGATGGCGACGACGCGGTTGGGTGGTGCCAATTCGGACGCTGCGACGAATTGCCGAACGTCAAGAACCGGAAGAACTACGAGGCCGACCTCGATCTTCTTCCCGATTGGCGGCTGCCCTGTTTCTTCGTGGGGAAAGGCAATCGCAAGCGCGGGGTGGCGCGACTGGCCCTGGCGGGTGCCCTCGACATGATCGAGGCAATGGGCGGCGGTGTGGTGGAGGCGTATCCGTTCGACACCGAGTCCCAGAAGATGTCGAGTTCCTTTCTCCACGCCGGCACCGTGAAGATGTTTCAGGACCAAGGTTTTAGTCTGATACGCCGCATTGGCAAGAACCAATGGGTGGTCCGCAAGTCCATTGGAGTCGCGCGCGGAACGGTTTCGCCATAAAATTTGGCTTTAGGACCTCCCGAAAGGTACAATCCGACCGTGCCCCCCATACGCAACATTGGCATTATCGCGCATGTCGATCACGGCAAGACAACGCTGGTCGATGCCATTTTCAAGCAGGCGGGGCTGTTCCGCGAGAACCAGCACATGGCCGACCGGGTCATGGACAGCAATGACCTTGAGCGCGAGAAGGGCATCACCATCCTCTCCAAGGTCGCGAGTGTGCGATATAAGGACGCAAAGATCAACATCGTCGACACGCCCGGCCACGCTGATTTCGGCGGTGAAGTCGAGCGCGTGCTCAGCATGGTCGATGGCGTCCTGCTCGTGGTCGATGCGAACGAGGGCCCGATGCCGCAGACGCGGTTCGTCCTCCGCAAAGCTTTTCAGAACCAGCTGAAGCCGATCGTCTGCATCAACAAGATCGACCGTGAGGGCGCTCGCCCGCTGGACGCTTACGATAAGACGATCGACCTGTTCATCGATCTCGGCGCGAACGAAGACGATCTGTTCTTCCCGCACCTGTATACGAGCGGTTCGGGTGGATTCGCCCGGGTGAATCCCGATGGCGGCGAGCAGGACATGCGCGAGCTGTTCGAGATGATCGTGAATTCAGTGCCGCCGCCTGAAGGCGACGAAAACGCACCGTTCTTGGTTCAGATCAACAACCTCGACTACAACGACTACGTGGGCCGCATGTTCGGCGGCAAGATTCTCCAGGGTCGCATCAAGGTCGGCGACCGGCTGAACCATATGTCCCCAGGCGCCGATGGCACGACCAAGACGACGGGCTTCAACGTCACCAAGCTGTGGACCTACGAAGGCATCGCGCTGCGAGAAGTCACGGAAGTGGCGGCGGGCGAGATCGTCATGATGGCGGGCCTGGACAACGTCCTCCTGTTCGATACGATCGCCTCGACCGAGGTGCCCGAGCCGCTCGCGCGCATCGATATCGAGCCGAGCACGCTCTCGATGAACTTTTATGCCAATCAATCGCCGCTGGCGGGCAAAGATGGTGGCAAGTTCCTTACCATCCACAAGATCCGCGAGCGCATCGAAAAGGAAGAGGCGGTCAGCGTCTCGATCAAGGTCGATCCGGACGCGCCGGCTGACCTCGTTAAAGTCTCCGCGCGGGGCGAGCTGCAGCTGGCCATCCTGATCGAGACGATGCGTCGGGAAGGCTATGAGATGGCGATCTCCCGGCCGCAAGTCATCTTTGTTCGGAACGAGAGCGGGGAGCTCGAGGAGCCGTTCGAGCGCCTTACGCTGGAACTACCGGAAGAGTCGGTAGGCTTCGTCATGGAGGAGCTCAGCCGCCGAAAGGGCGAAATGACCGACATGGTCAAGAATCCGAACGGCACAAGCCGCCTGGAGTACGTGATCCCCACGCGCGGACTCATCGGCTTCCGCTCGAACTACCTCACGCTCACCAAGGGCCTTGGCATCATGGGCAGCATCTTCGAGGGCTACCGCCCGTACTCCGGCGAGGTCGCTTCGCGAACGGTCGGTTCGCTCATCGCCAAGGATCCGGGCAAGGTGACACGCTATGCCTACGAAGACGTCCAAGAGCGGGGCATCCTGTTCTATCCCGTTGGCACCGATGTATACGGCGGCATGATCGTCGGCCAGAACGCCCGCGACGAAGACCTCGTGGTGAACATCACCAAGACGAAGGCGGCGACCAACATGCGCTCGGCGACATCCGAGGCCACCAGCGTCCTCGATGCCCATAAGGACTTCTCACTGGAGCAGGCTCTGGCGTGGTTGCGCGATGACGAGCTTCTCGAGGTGACGCCGAAGCAGCTGCGGTTCCGAAAGAAGGTGCTCGATCATTCCGAGCGCCGCGTCAGTGAGCGACGCTCGGAAGTCGGCGTTTAAGATTACTTGCCGGCTTCGTTGAGCAAGCCGGGGACCTCGATCAGGTCCTTCTCCGAGTTCGTGCGGTCCGGAGCCTTGAAGTTGGCTGTCTGCACGACCGGATGCCGGTCGACCCATTCGCCGCGAAGCAGAATCTGATCGCGGTTCAACTTCAGCGTCGTATACATCACCCGCTGCCCGGGCCGAATCGACGTGTTGAGGAAGTTGGGGTCGGTCA
Source organism: Fimbriimonadaceae bacterium (assembly GCA_044226215.1). Taxonomy (GTDB): domain Bacteria; phylum Armatimonadota; class Fimbriimonadia; order Fimbriimonadales; family Fimbriimonadaceae; genus JBGAHK01. Next base: position 219,464 of record JBGAHK010000003.1, read on the forward strand.
TGCCCTCTCCATTCCAGCCGAATTTGTCCTGGATATGAGGAGGAGCGCTGCGCGGATTGTAATAGAACTCGACGAGGTAGTTCTCCGCACGGAACGGATACATCGTCGGGTCCTTGCTCATGTCGATCCGCTTATCGAAGCGGCGGTTTTTGACGTACAGCTGATCCTGCATGAACGTGATGTCCTTCGGCGGATCCAGGTTGACGTCGTCCGAGAAGTCCCAATCCATGCCTGCGGGAGTCGCACGCGGATAGTCGGCGTCGCGCAGGATGACCCGGATGCGTGTTCCGACGGGAAGGACGTTCCAGGTGCCTTCGATGCGCAGAATGCGTGAATCTTCGACCGTGACGCGGGCGCTGAAGCCGACATCGAACGGGTTGTCCGTATCATACGGCACCGAGGCCTTGATCCCCTGCTTGTTGCCAAAGTAGCCGCGCTGGGACATGCGGACCAGCATCGTATCGATGTTGTTCTCGATCGTCTCCTTCTGCTGAAAGAGTCCGAACGTTTCCTCGTGATTCTGGTAAGCCTTGTTGGCCGCGTCGTACAGTTCGTACCACCGCTGCAAGCCCTTCTCGATCTCGCCGTTGCGCTGGTAAGCCGTCGCCAAGAGATTTTTGCGGGCTTCCATCATGTCCGGCTTTTCGGCGGCGAGCTTGAACCACTTGACGGCCTGATCGTAGTTGTCGTCGACCTTGTGGAACCACAGCCAACCCGTCTCGAAGAACATCTCGTACGTCTCGGGATTCAGCTTGGAGCCTTTCTTGCCCAGTGCGAGCGCGGAAGGGATGTAGCGCCGGTCGCTGCGCTGCTCTTCGTCGGTGAAGTTGTAAGCGATGTGCCACATGCCCGTCGCGAAGACGTCGATCTGATGCGGGTCGAGAATCGTGACCAGCTGGATGATGGGCAGGATGGCGTCGTAGTTGCCGTTATCGAAGAAGCTGTCGGCGCGAACCCAGAGAATGCCGGCAATCATCTCGCGGAATCCGGCTAGCGCCGCGAGCAGTTGGTCGGGCGAGAGACCCTCGACCGCCGTTGCCTGCTTGGGCGCGTAGTTCTTCATCCACATCGGCTTGAGATAGCCAAGGTTGAGAACGCCCTGCGCAATGAACAGGACGGCCGCGATTCCCAGAAGCTTGGTTCGGTTCTGCCTCATGTCAAACCTCGCGTCGATCGAAGATGATCATGCCCACGATGAGCAGGATTCCGATGTACAGGAGTCCGTAGCCTGTCGCGCCTAAGTAATAGTTCAGTTCGCTTTGGATCTGCTGGCCCGGGTTGATGATCGGATTCTGCGTGTTGTAGCGGGCGAAATCGGGAAGCACGAACGTCACGAACTTCGAGATCACCTTGGCGACCGTCGGCGCGCTCTGATTGGATTCCAGCGAGGTGAAGAACGAGCTGAACAGTGACCCGACGAGGAACAGACCTCCGCTCAAGAAGAAGTTGACGAGCGGCGTCACGAACGTGGAGAAGCAGATGGCGACCGCCGAGAGCAGGCACATCTGGATGAAGTACATCGCCGGGGCCTTGGCGAGAATCGCAAGCTGGTTGATCGCGTAAACCTGTTGCTGCAGCGCGAAGACGATGATGAGCACGAGCGTCATCAAGGACATCATCATCGCGAGCGCAGCGACCGCACCCAAGTATTTGCCAACGAGGAACTGGACCCGCTGTACGGGTTTGCTCAGGATGGTATAGATCGTTCGCCGTTCGATTTCGTTCGGGATCAAGTACACCGTGAGCACGATCGAGATGACCGCGCTGGTGAGCTGGATCATTCCGAGGGTCATACCGATGAGGACCGATCGCTCCGAGCGAGCGGACAGAATCGACAGACCGGGCGCGATAGCGACAAAGAGCACACCAATCATCAGGATGATGAGGAGCACTTTGCGGCGGATGGCTTCGCCGACGGTGGTCGAGGCGATCGCTGCGATAACTCTCATTCCGTAACCTCCCGATTCTTTCCGGCGCGTTCGACGGTTTCCAAGAAGAGATCTTCCAGTCGCTTTCGGCGGGGAATCACGCTCACGATTTCTGAACCGGACGTGCGAAGCGCATCCAAAATTTCGTTGGGGTTGATGCGGTCAGGTACGTCGAGGATCAACCGGCCGCTCTTGAGACTCACGATCGAATCTTCGAACTTGAGTTTGTCGTGGAGGGCTTCGGGCACCTTGTTGGCCGTGATTTCAATGCGGCCGCCCTGAAGGAGATCTTCGAGTCGTCCTTGCGCCTCGATGCGGCCCTTGTTGATGATGGCGACCCGGTCACAGATGCGCTCGACGTCGCTCAACTCGTGGCTCGAGATGAAGACCGTCTTGCCTTCCTCGCGGAATTGGAGAATGAGGTCGCGGATTTCGATGTGAGCGATGGGGTCGAGACCGCCGGTCGGCTCATCGAGGAACAGCAGCTTGGGATCGTTGATCAGGCTTTGGGCCAGACCGATGCGCTGCTGCATACCCTTCGAGTACTGCGAAATCGTCTTCTTCATGTCTCCGGCCAGGTTCACCTTCTCGAGGAGCCGAATGAACAGATCCTGGTCGTTGATGCCGAAGAGCGAGCCGTAAAATTTCAGGATTTCCAGCCCGGTCATATGCTCGTAGTAGTACGGCTTCTCGGGCAGGTAGCTGATGATGCGGTGGACGGCCATGTCCCCGATCTCCCGGTCGAGCACGTAGGCCTCGCCCGAGGTGGGGTAGATGATGCCCAGCAACATCTTGATGGTTGTCGTCTTGCCCGCTCCATTGGGACCAAGGAAGCCAAAAATTTCGCCTTCCTCGACGTGGAGGTCCAAGTTGTCGACCACGTTAGCGGCCGCACCTTTTCTTGCGCGGTAGGTTTTAGTTAGTTTTCGAGTCTCGATGGCCGCGCCCAAGATTGGGTGCACCTCCTGAATAATTGCGCGGGGATTATACCTAGCGGGTACGGGCAGCCCGGACGGCCCGTCCTCGTCTTGATCAAGAGCGCGGGACCCGCAAAAGTTCCCGCCTCCAGCCGATTATCCTTCAAACGAACAACCCGATGTTGGCCGGTCGGGCGCGTCCTTCGTTTCAATCTGGGTGCCGCTCTGTTTCGTCAGGCGGTCGAGGGCGGTGGTCATCTGTTTGAGCAGTGCCTTGGAGTAGCCGGGATAGACGCGCTCGATGGTGAGATCGGGACGCACGAGCACGAAGTACACGCCGTTCTTCACGCCGTACTTCTTGATGATCGACTTCTGCGGATCGGTCACCAGCGGGAAGCTCGCCGTGTTCGCTTCCTTCCACGATTTGGCTTTAGCCGGTGCCGCGTCGATCACGCCGGCGAAGTTCGCCTTGCCCGTGTAGGCGACCACGAGACGCTCCACGAATGGCTCGGCTTCCACGCAGCACGGACATTCGGCGTTGATGAAATAAAACATGAGCGGTCGGCCACCGGCTACCTGCTTCAGGCTGGTCTTGGCCCCATTCTCGTCCAGGCTGGTGAACGCGGGAGCGGCGGTGTTCGCTCGCTTGTTGGCGTCGCCCACCATTTCCATCGTGACGGGATGGACCTTGGAAGGATCGACGATCGCGGATCGGGGATCTGCGCTGGGATCGCGCTCGGGCGGCGGCGGCACATTGGCGCGCACGCCCTCGTCGGGCGGTGGGCCTTTTGGCCCTCCCTCGGGTGGCGGGCCGGGAGGGGGACCTCCGGGCTGACCTTCCGAGTCTCGCAACGGCGTTGGGCCGGAGTGCGGTGCAGGCGCCTCAGGGGTCGTCGTAGGTTCGGCGGGGCCACTTTCGGTCGGCGTCATGCCTCCGCTCGCCGGTTCCGTTGCGTCGTCGGCCGGCTTTTGCACTGCGGTCGCTTTATCTTCCGGCGGGCGCGTCATGGGAGCAGCGCGATATCCCCGGCAACCAATTAAGGTTGAACTCAGTATCAAGGCTGGAACGAGCACACCGGCCAAGCCGCGCCACTTAGTCATAACTCTGATGTTACTCCCAGAACCGACCGAGACTACACGGATAGGGCGAACGATCAATTCATGCGGTGTATACTCGCGACACCTAAAGGCGACCTCGAGGAATAACGACATTGTTTAAGCGGTTTTTTGCGTGGCTCCGGGCTCTTTTCAACCGGACGATGGACAACCTTGAAGATCCGGAGATTATGCTGGATCAGGCGCGGCGCGATATGCAGCAGGCGCTCGTCAGCAACCGGGAGAAGGCCGTTCAGGCGATCGCCCAGAAGAATCAGCTTCAGGCGATGATGGATGATGCCGTCCGCAAGTCGGCTGATCTGGAAGCGAAGGCAACTCTGGCTCTCAAACAAGACAATCGCGACTTGGCCCGGCAGTTCCTGCGGGAAAAGATGTCGAGCGATCAGCAGATCGAATCCCTCAAGGGGACCCTCGCCCAGGCGGTTGAGACGGTCGAGAGCGTGAAGGTCGCCATCAAGCGCCAGGAAGAAGAGGTCCGCAAGAAGGTCGCCGAGTCTTTGGCGATGAAGGCCCAGTGGAAACAGGCCCAGATTCAGACCTCGATTTCGAAGGCGTTGGAAGGCCTGACCTTCGAGAACGAATACGAAGGCTCGTTTGCGGCTGCGCGCGATAAGATTCGCAACAAGCAGGCGGAAGCGGCTGCCCGAACCGAAATGATGGCAGGCAGCGTGCAGGGCAAGATCATGTCGATGGAAGACCAGCAGATGGATCTGGCCGCCGACGAGGAACTGCGCAAACTCGAAGAGCGCCTCGGCACGAAGAGCACGACGACGACCACCACGCCGACGGTCAGCGCGTCAACCGACGTCGAATCCGAACTGAACGAGTTGGAAAAGCGGCTTGGTCAGGGCAATCAGGGCGGCTAATTCAGCCCTCTGCGAAAAGTGAAATAGCCTCCTGGAGATGATCCAGGAGGCTATTTTTGTCGGTGGGACTCAGCTCGATCGCTTTCGTCGCCAAAGAACCAATGTGCTCAGGCCGAGGACGACCATCGTGGACGGCTCCGGAGCGGTGATCACGACGATATTTCCCCAGGGATTGGCGTTGACACCGGCCGCAACGCTGCCCATGAAATCCAGCGTTTCTGAGTTGAATCGGCTGATCGACCACTTCGTTCCATCGAACTGGCTCGTATACATGACTGGCGTGTGACCGATGCCAAAACCGCGCGAATTGATCATGCCTGGCGCGAGGTTGAAATCGGTAATGGTCCCCAGGGCGCCCGTGCTGGCATTAATGGAGATCCGGTGGGCGACGCCTGTAGCTGTGTTCGTCGTGTAATACAGGAATCCGTTGTTCGACGTCATCCACAACGCCTTTCCCGGAGTGACGACCGACTGGATCGCTTCACTGGAGGCCGTCGTGTTGTACACGTCGATCGAGCCAGACGCATCGTTTGCCACGTACAAACGCGACTTGGCTTCATTGAGAGCGATTCCCGTATCGAAAGCGTTGCTGCCCGAAGTGGACCAGAAGCGGCCCGCGAGATAGCCTCCATTCGGGGTGTATTGGTTGACGTAGGAGATGTTTCCTCCGCTCGCTCCGGCGTCCGAGACGAAGAAGTTCCCAGCAGAATCGATATCCAGCGTCGAACCGTCGTTCACCTTTCCCCAAGTACCGGGCAGCGGGATCACGCCCAGCAATTCACCGGTGGATGGATTGTAACGCTGGATTCGTCCTTGGCCGACACCGTTTCCGACGGTGTCGAGGACATACACGACCCCATTTCGGTAAGCGAGGGACTGGGGTCGCCGCAAATAACCACCGCCGAACGATCCAAACGAAGCTCCCGTGTAGGGATCGATGCGCCGCACCGCAGGCACACCCGAATTGTCGATCTGCATCAGCAGCTCATAGGACCCGTGGGCAGCAACTGAAGTGGCTACCAGCAATAATGCCAGCGAAATTGATTTCATACTCTTCTCCAAGAAAAAAGGCAAGCACCCAGCGAATTCCGGGATCATCTCCATGATACAGAAGGTTCGCAACAAAGAACCAAGAAAGTTTGCCTTTTGCCGGGCAGTATTGCCGGGGGGTGGCGCGGTCGGGGCCGCATGCGTCACAAATCGAGCGAGCGCGAACGATTATCTAGGTAGAGTCCACTACTTAGCGTTTGGTTTTTTGAAAGGAATTTGAATATGAAATCAATTTTTGCCGCGGCCATGGCAGTCAGCCTGGTCGGAATGTCGCACGCCGCGATCCTCTATCAGTGGAATTTCAACTCTGTACCTTCGGATGGCAGCACCCAGACGGGTACCGACGTCGCCAACATCGCCATCCTCGGCGGCAGCGCGATCAGTCGCGTGGGTCTCGGTTCGAACACCACCCTTTACACAGCCGGCACGGGTAGCACCGATCCTGCCGCCGACTCGGACGACACCGCCTACCACACCACCGCCTATCCGGCGCAAGGCCAGGCAAGCGGCACGGCCGGCATCCAAGTCAAAGCCTCCACGGTCGGTTACAAGAACGTGAAGATCAGCTTCGACCGCCGCGGTTCGGCTTCGGCCAGCCGCTGGCAGCAGCTGCAGTACACGATCGACGGTACGAACTACATCCCGTTCCAGAACTACGAGATCCCGGGCATCACGCTGACGATGGTCAATGGCTCGACCGCGGACCTGAGCTCGGTACCCGGCGTCATCAATAACCCGAACTTCGGTTTCCGCATCGTGGCGATCTTCGGAATCGTCGGTGCTCCGACCGGAACGAGCTACGCCACGATTGGTAACACCAGCCCCGGTAACTCGACCTACTCGGTGAACGGAACCATGCGCTACGACATGGTGACGATCGAGGGTGCGGCCGTGCCCGAGCCCGGCTCGATCCTGGCGATCGCCACCGGCGCCGCGGTTCTCATTCGTCGCCGCCGCAAGTAAGCCTTGTCTTCAGGCTGATTTCTGCTCCGCCGCTTTTCGCGGCGGGGCCCCTTTAACTTGGACTCCTCACCCATGAATCGTCTCCTTGCTTCTACGTTCATCGTATTGGCGAGCAGCCTCGCCTTTTGCGACGGTTTCCTCGTCATCCCCAACTCCTACACGGACTCCATTCTTTCGTTCGACCCCGCGGACGGAAGCGTCCTGAACAACCACCTGATCGAGAGCACCTTGCCCGAAGGCGGCACGTCGGGCTCAGCGACCATTCTCAACGCGATCGACAGCACCCGCGGCACGTTGTTCTGCCTGGACCAGGGCCGAAGCAGCGTGTTCGAATTCGCCTACGACGGCCGCTATCTGGGCACCGTAGTCGATGGTACGTTTGCGGGCCTGAGCAACATCCGCGGCGGCGAGGTCCACGATGGCAAGCTGTATCTCACCACGCTGGCCGGTACGGTTCCGCGATCCATCCAGCGCTTCAATCTCGATGGGTCGGGCCAAGAGACTTGGGCCGTCCTGCCGACGGGAACTTCGCCATTCGATATCTGCTTCCGCGGCTCGGACGCGCTCGTCTCCGAATCCGGTCTCGATAACATCTACCGAGTCGACCTTGCCACCAAGACCGTCACCGTTTGGTATGACTCGGACGGTACGACCGACATCAACTTCCCGGAGCAGATCCATATCGATCCGCTGATGACGAACGGAGTGCTGGTCGCGGGCTTCAGCCTGCCGTACACGGGTGTGTATCGCTTCCAAGGCACAACGACCGGCACGAAGACCGACTATTGGACGCTGCCGCTCTCCATCGGATCGCGCGGTGCTTATCGGCTCGACGACGGCAACATCATCTGGTCGAGCGGCACCGAAGTGCAGGTTCTCGATCCGGGCTCGGGAGTGAGCACGCCCGCCTACGGCAACTTGGGCGGAGACCGGAATTTCAACAACTTCCGGTACATCGAGCGGATTCCAGGAAAGCTCCTGCGCGGCAACGCCTCGTTCCCGGATTTTGCTGGCTCGTTCGCCCCGTTCACGTTCCAATTCGAACTGCGGGATTCGAATGGCGCTGTCCTGGCGTCGTGGTCGCAACCGCTCGGCCCGAATCAGGTCTTTGCCAAACTTCTGCCGCTGTCCGTTCCGAACGGGACGGCCACGCTTTGGATGCAGGGCGGCCACTGGCTATCCAAGACCGCGACCGTGACGATTGGTCCGACGGGCGGAGAAGTGGTCGACATCACTCCGGTTAATGGCGACATCGACCGAGATAACTCGATCACCGTCTTCGATTACGGCGTGCTTTCTGACTATTTCGATCGCTCGAGCAACGATGCTGACTGGTCGACGGTGGGTGGAAACGGATCTGCTCCGAAGGACGCCGACCTCGATGGCGACGACACGGTGAGTGTCTTCGATTACGGCATCCTGAGCGACAACTTCGATAAGTCTGGCGAATAAGCGCGTCGGCTTTGGGCCCGGTTTGCAACCGTTCTGTGCAGGTTGCACGCCGGGCCCGTTTCGGCTGTGACCGGAGCCGGCGGGAAGCTGGAAACGCCCCGCGAAAGACCGGGGCGATCAGCCGGATAGCTGCGCCGCTCGCATCCCATTCGTCGAAGCGCGAAGAAAAAAACACGAACTCCCGGCCAAAAACGTCGACGATTTCGCCGAAGTCGTCGACGTTTTCCGCAAAACCATCGAAACAAAATACTCGCGCCACGAACACTTTGCAAAAATCGTTGACGTTTTCGTCCAAGTCGTCGACGTTTTGCGCAAAACATTCGAAACAAAATGCTCACGCTACGAACACTTTGCAAAAATCGTCAACGTTTTCGCCCCAGTCGTCGACGTTTTTGGCAAAATCATCGAAACAAAACGCTCGCGATTCTGGTTTTGAACCTAAAAAACCTCAAGTGACGCGGAGAAATGATTTTGCACGAGCTAGCGGGTTCTGGGGATCAAGTTGATCCTAACTCCCTTGCTGATTGGGGGCCCGACATCTGCCGTCAACCCTTCAAAAGCGCGACCACTTTCTCTCGAGCGAACAGCCGGTGGTTCGGATTGATTGCCTTCAAACGTGCGAGGGGCGCCTGCTCGAGAGCGCCATCCTGCACGGCGCGGGCGGCGAGGACCGCCGCTTCCAAAAGAGCCCCGTTGTCGGGCTCCGCCTGAAGGCCCTGCTTGACCAGATCGATGACCTTGCCGCCCAGCCCGAGTTCGGTGAGTGAGCGCGCGACGATGGCGGTCGCATTCCAATCCGCACCGGGGTTTTTGAACGCGCCCAAGAAGTTCACGGCGTTATAGACGCTGGCGCCTTCCGCGAACTTGAAGTTCACGGTCCCGCTCAGCACGACGCTCGGCACCGTGATTTTGAGGCGTACATAGCCTGGCCCGGATTCGACCTCTTGCTTGTTGGGCTCGGTCAGGTCGGTGGGGCGGCTTCGCGCAAAGCGAAGGGCATCGGCCCAGATCGCGGCGGCGTGATCGGTTTCGCCTTCTTGAAAGAGGATCCGGCCGTAGTTGAGGCGGCCCAGGAAGTCTTCGTCTCGCTTGGCGTCGTCGCGATCGAACAGGGCGGCGAACGCGGCCTTGGCTTCGTCGGACTTGCCGTCACGATAGAGCGCTTGCGCCGCCTCCAGCTTGGGCAAGAATGCTTTGCCGCGCGAGGTCAGGCGGAACGGAATGTGGCCGTCGTTGGGGTTGTACTGTTCTTCCTCGGGCGTCTGGCCCCAAACCGCTGCGTCACGTAGCGCGCCACCATCTCCTTCACCTCGGGCCATGCCGTGGTCAGCTGATCGGCCACGGCGCTCATCTCCTCCCGGCTGCAGTTCGACGGGTTGAGCTGCTCGAGCGTCCTCAGCAGACGGCTCACGCGTTCCGGCTCGGCACCGGCGTATCCATAGCCCACGAGCCGTGGATAAGTCGCGATCTTCGCCTTTCCGGGGAGCTGATCCAGATACGGCGTGAAGTAAGCCAGGTACGCCTTCAGGTGGCTGGTTCGCACGATGGCGGGCTGCTTGTTCCACAGTCCCGCTTTGATCCCGAGCTGGAACCCTTCCTTGCGGTTGCGATAAAACGGCTCATTGATCGGCCGGAAATCGTTCCATGGGAACAGCGGCATAAAAACGCAGCCGTTCGCGTGGTTTTTCGAGACGGGCAACCCGGTCAGCACCAGCGTGTCTTCGTACAGCTTGCCGAGGGGCACCAGGCGTTGGTCGTTCGACGAACTGACCCGGATCGACTCTTTGATCGCCATCGCGAACGACGGGGTCGGTGCCCGTTCGGGTTGAAGATGGACGGTATCGACGAACGCCTCGAACGGTTCCAGGCTCGCGCCGTTCACTTCGACCGGACCCACGAAGGTGCGGTAGCCCGGCTTGCTCACGCGCAGGATCATGATCGTGGTATCGATCGCGCGCTTGATGTTCTCAGGGCCCTGATATTTCTGAACCAGCAAATCGATCTTGAACGTGTTGTGGGATTCGTTCCGGCCCAGCGGCGCGCGAATCGTGTACTTCCCATCGCGATCCGTCTCGTCGGGCTTTCGCTTTCCCGGGTCGACGCCGGGCGGTGCGATGTAGGTCACGGTCGCGCCGGAAAGATACGCCCCTGTCGAGGCATCCTGAACCCACCCGGAGACATCGCCGTCGTCGGGCCGAGCGACGGCAAAGATAAAGAGCATGGCGAGGGCGACAAGCGGTTTCGAGTTCATGGAGCGTATTCGAGTGGCCCAATCTTTCGATTGAAAGCGCAAACGCGATTCTAGCCATTTTTGCGCTCGGTCGCTCCGGGCGCAGTAGAATCGGAGTCCGGTGGTCGGTGAGATCCTGACAAAGAGTCGCATGGAGCCGGTGGCGGTTTTCGCCATCACCTGCCTGCTCATCGGTATCTCCTTCGCCCTGCCGTATCAGCTGGTTTCGGCGGAGGTGCTGCGGTTAGCGTCGCCGACTTGGCCCGTGGAAGTGGGGAATGTGTACGCGTGCGCGGCTTGGGCGGGCTGGGCGCACTTTCTTTATGCGTTCCGTGGACAGGCCACGGCCATGGTCCGGCGCGATCGTCGCGCACTCCTCCTTTTTGGAGCGCTCTTGTGCATGGGCAGCGCTTTGTTGTGGGGTGCGCGTGCAATGATGGGCGCGACCCTGTTCAGCGGCCTGGTCTGGGTCTATTTCATCGACCATTTTCTGAAAGCCGAGCAAACGTTTGCGATGCGTCCCGTCGGGCCGCACCGGTGGCTGAGATCTTATGCCTCGATCATCGCGTTCGGGTGGCTCAGCGTCGTTCTTCTCAATATCGGCGGCATCAACGGACAGCCGTGGGTGCTCTGGCTCGTTTCCATCGGTCTCGGCCTCATCCTGCGTCCACCGGGCGGATGGACCAAACTGCTCTACGGCGAATCCAAGACACAACTGATGGCTCTGTATTTCATCGCCGAGGCGCTTATATGGGGAGGCCTTAGTCGATCGGTGGAGCCCCAATTCCTTGCCGGGGTCTATGTCTTCCATATCGCGGCCGGCAGTTATTACCACTATTTGGGCAGCTACGCCTATGCCGCATCTCGTAGCCGGGGCCGTGATCGGTTACTGACGCTCGCCCCGATTCTGGGCATTCACGCCGTCGTGTTTACGTTGGGCATTCTGTGCGCCCGGTACGACCTCTGGTGGCTCAGCCCGATTCTTGGCGTTCAGTGGTTTACGCTGTGGGTCGGGGTCCATTTGGTCGCCAGCGACCTCTTTCCCCTGGTGCGGAGCCGTTGGGCCACCCCGGTGAGACCGATCTAGCGAGCGGTGATGTACTGGACGGCATCGCGATTCGGATTATGGAGCTTGGCGTACGCCAGAAGGTCCGCGTCGAAGTCGCGTGATTCCAGAGCTTGATAAAAGGCGCCGTCGATCTCGTACCAGAGGTCGGTCCGCAGAATCTGGGTTGGGTCGTCGCCCATCTTTGGACCAAGCGCCAGGGCGCACCTCTGACGTTCCTCGCGGTCCCGCGGAAATTCAGGTCCGAGCATGATCGCGGCGGCCCTCGTCACGCTTGCCGCCTCAGCGCAACCCAGTCGCTCAAACCCGTCGATCGCTTCCGGGGTCACCACACCGGTCGAATTAAAGAAATGCTGACTAAATCCCCCGTTGTTGACTTCGGCCACCAGCCACGTCGTGGCGAATAGATCGACGACCCACTCGGGAAAGCGGCTCAAGGTTTCGAAATAGACCTCGGGCGTCTCGTAGAAGTTAATCTCATCCTTGGCGACGTCGACGGGGCCCCAATAAAGGGCCAACTCTTTTCGGAGTTTTGCGCGCTCGCGGCGCGCGTTCAACCACTTACCAAACGCTCCCATAAGCACACTTCCGAATCAAGTCTATCCCAAGGCGACCCGACCGCCCGACGCCAACATTACTCCCCAGACCGGTCGAAGTTGCCGCTGAGGACCGAGTAGTCGAACACCGTGACCGCCTCGTCGCCGTCCACATCCGCATCGCGGGGGGCGAAGCCATCGCCGCCCACCGTCGCCCAGTCCGGATCGCCGCTGCTTTTGTCGAAGTAGTTCGAAAGCGCCGCGTAGTCGAACACGGTGACGACATCGTCGCCGTCCACGTCGCCATTGATGAGGTCGGCGTCCTGGTTCGCGCCGAGATTGGCCGAAAGCGCCTGCGACGAGCGAAGGCGAGAGAGCCAGTGCGGACCGCGAATCCGCACATCGTAATCGCCGGCGGCCATCTTGGTCGGGAACGTCGTGTCGAAATGGCCGGAGGCATCCAGCTGCGCCTTGACACTCTGGAGTGGTGTGGTATCGCCGACCGTAAACACGGAAACGGTCACCTCGACCTGGTCCACCGGGCCATACCAATCCTGGAGCTGAACGTTGCCCGCGATCCGGATGGTGACGGGAACCACCGGCCGAGCGATGTAGCCGATGCTTTGCCCGTGATAAGTGCCCCAGCCGCAAATCTCGCCGGCATTATTGATGCCCAATCCGCCCTGCAGGACATAACCCGAGGCGGACGCATCGAGCCGCGAGTTCAGATCGACGATTCCGCCGACCATGTCCCACATAAACGCGTGATAGGTGGGACCGTTGATCGAATTCCCAACGACGGTGCCCTGATCGTTCATTGCGAGCGCGAAGGCATCGGTGAATCCGGGAAGCTTGCCGATGGAAACGTAGCCCCCCGAGGCAGGCCAATACATGGCTTGCGATGGTCCGCCGGAAGCCGTAACACCGCAGGCGTTGCCGCTCGCGTCGATGTCGCGCGCTTCGCCATTCTTGGTGCCCGCCGGTGCGGGCAAGATGGTCCAAGCACCACCGAGCGGCTTGCGAAACGAATTACTCGAAGTCGTCCCGGTCACCCGTCCCACGATCGTCCCGGCGTCGTTGATGCCATAGCTTTCGCCGTTCGTATAACCGGTCGGCAGACCCAAATGACGAGGCCGCCCGACGCCGTCCACATGCACGGTCGCTCGAGGAAGGAGCCCGTACCGCTGGGCCGCGCTAGACCGGCGGCAGCTCCGCTTGCATTCACGCGCGTCAGGGCCGAGTAGAGTCCGCCGGGCAGATTGCCCACATCGACCGATCCGCCCGCCTCCGTCCAGACCATGCCTCGGTACTGTCCATTGCTGCCCGTGTAGTAGCCCACGATAAAATCGGCATCGTTGAGATCATAGGCGACCGGCTTCGTGCCGCCGGCGGGCGCGGGAATGCTGATCACGCCCCCATTGCGATACAGGAAGCTGCCCGCGGTGTTATCGCCGTAGAGCACGTGTCCGAAGGCGTTGATTGCGCGCGCCCCGAATGAAAGCGGGATCACCCGGTACACGACATCCGCCCGCGCGCCGCAAACGGCTCCCACCGCCAGGACCAGCATTCCCCATCGCATGGACTCATTATAATGCGGGCCTCTTGGGTCACTCGCACGCAATTCTTCCGGCTTGATGTCCTGACCAAGTGACGGGCATTACGGCATCTCGACCCATTTGTCGGCCCGGATCGCCCAACCTTCCTGTAGAATGAAGGTCGTGGGTAGGACCTATGGTTCACCACCCGATGGAGAGGATCATGAAAAAGCTCATTTTCGCCTGTTTGGTCGCGGCTGCATGCAGCGCACATTCGTCGTTCGAACTCGTGCTCGTGGCCGATAACGAGACGAACAGCGTTCATCGATTCGACGGCGTCACCGGAGCCTACTTCGGATCGTTTGGCGCGGGCGACGGGTATGCGTTCGGCCTGATCGGCCTTGCCGTCAATCAAAACACGGGTCGGTGCTACACGGGCAATTATAACGACGGTGTGGTTCGGGAATACGACTACAGCACGGGGCTACTCCTGCGCGAAGTTTCACTGTCGGGGCTGGGCTCGACCTGGAATATTTCCCTGGGGAATAATGGTGATCTGCTTATTGGCACGAGTTCTGGCGGCTACCGCTACAATTCGAACTTCGTTTTCCAGAACAAATATGCGTCGAATGATACGGCCAGTCTGACGTTGGGTCCGGACGGAAACGTTTATAGCTTCGATCGCGCCAGCAATGTCGCTCGGCGATTCAGCTACGCCGGTGGCGCGCAGGGCACGACCACGTTTGGCTCAGTGGGCAGCCCCTACTCCCTTTGGCAGTCGGTTACGCTCAACGGTACTGGGTGGGTCACGGGCAACAGTGGGGCTGACTTGCGCCAATTCTCCCTCACTGGCCCTCCTACCGACCTCGGCTCAAAGCCACTGGGTTCCATTCAAGCCTGTAACGGAATTGCGGTCGGCCACGGCAGCACGCTCTTTGCGTCCGGCAAAGCGACCGACGGATCGGGCAGCGGAATCTTGAATGTGTATTCGGTCGTCACAGGTTCACCCGCCTATCGACGCAGCTATGGAAAGGGAATCCTCAAGACGCCCTATGCGGTCGCCTCGGTCGTGGCGCCTGAACCCGCTGGCCTTCTGGCATTGACGGTCGGAGTGGGTCTGTTGGCGCGCCGACGCCGTTCGGCGAGCTAGATCGCTGAGCATTCGGTCCCGGACCCGACTAGATCCGGGACCGGGATGCCTCTCCTAGTCGTCGCCCGCTTGGTCGAAGTTCGTGCTCAAGTAGCCATAGTCGAACACCGTTATCGCGTCATCGCCATCGAAATCGGCGTCCTTCGGCGCGAACCCGTTTCCGCCGACCGTGTTCCAATTTCCGTCCCCACTCGTGAGATCGAAGTAGTCGCTGAGCACGCCGTAATCGAACACAGTGATGGCGTTATCGCCGTCGACATCGCCCGTTTTCAGGGTGAAATTCACGCCCGTCAGCGGTCCCGCGCTGGTATCGACCACCAGGTTCTTGCGCAGGTAGTACTTGCCATGCACCGAGAGGGTGTATTTCAGATTGTCGAGCCCGGTGACGGTGTAGTTGCCGTTCGGCGCGACCGAAACCGGAATCGTGGCTACCACCGCATTGGAAACATAGTCCCGTGCATCGAAGGTGATGGTCCGCGGTGCCGCGGTGGGTTCGATGCCCTCGAGCGTGATCTTCCCGGAAACGGTGACGCCTGTCGGCAACGCATAGCGCCAAAGCCCACGGCCATAGGTCGAGCAGCTGAGATATCCTGTCGTCGCATTCGTCCGGAACGCGGTGATAGGCACGGTCGGGAAGTTTGATCCCAACCTGGACCAGGTGACGCCATCCTTCGTCGTGAACGGTCCGATATCGGTGCCGACGAAGATCTGATTCAGATTCTTCGGATTGACCGCGATCGCGCTGCACGAGACGTCCGGCAGGTTCCCCGAGATATCGGTCCAGACCAGACCTCCCGTCGTCGTCGCGTAAACGTGCGGAACGCCGTAGGTCTGAATGCACACGAACGCCCGGTTGGGATTGGTCGGATCGATCGCGATGTCGCCAATCCATCCGGTCAGTCCCGCCGAGCGGTCGGTCCAGCTGCCGCCTCCGTTCGAGGTGACATACAGCTTGCCCGAGTTGGCTCCCGTGTAGATCGTCTGGCTGGTCGAGGGCGCGATCGCGAAGGTGACGATGTAGTTGTTGCCGCCGCCTCCCGAGAGGTCAGGCGAGATTGCCGCCCATGTCCCATTTGCGCCGCTGGCGGTCGACTTATACAGTTTCGAACATCCGATATAGAACACTCCGGATGTCGTTGGATCGCTCTTCATCGGCGATGACCAGTAGCCGCGATCGCCGGCCGCGCTTGCACTGAACACGTTGCTGAAGTTGCCACCGGGACCCGTCGTCGACCGGAAAGCCTGGCCGTAATAGATTTCGCCAATCATCACGTTTGGATTGGTGCGATCATAGGCACACCAGAATCCGTCGCCTCCGATGACGGCGCTGAACGTGGTGCTCGCGCCGGTCTTGATTTGTGTCGCGTTATCCTGGGCTCCCGCGAACATCTGGTTGGGATCGGTGGGATGGACATCGAAGTTGTAATATTCCATCGCGCCCCGCCCGTTATTCAGCGCGGTATAGGTCGCTCCGCCGTTGGTGATTTTGTTCAGCCCAAAGTCGCCGCCCACGAAAATTGTGTTCGAGTTGTTTGGATCAAAAACAAGCTGGTGATGATCGGTGTGATCCCCGGTGATATTGGTCCAGCTCGCGCCGCCGTTGGTCGTCTTGTACAGATTAACCCCGCCCAGGTAGGCGACAAGCGGGTTGTTAGGGTCGACGGCGATCGCCAGGTCGTACCACCCCTGGCCGTAGGGTTCGTTTGGAACGGCCAGCGAACTCCACGAAGTGCCCCCGTTCGTTGTCTTCCAGATTCCCCCAAATTTGTTCCCCACTGGATTGGAATAGACCGCGTAGACGACGTTCGGGTTCGATTTGCAGACCGACAGTTCGATTCGCCCCACACCCGTACCGCTCGGCAAACCAGAGGCCGTCTGGAGCGTATAACTGACTCCCCGATCCGTCGATTTATAGATTCCGTTCGCCGCGGCGCCGCGGTAATCACCGAGCGCGGCCCAAACGATCAGGTGGTTGGACGGGTCCATCTTGAGCGACGAGCAAACCCCTCCCATCGCTCTCCCCCAACTTGTGCCTCCAAGAAAGGTGATGTAGGCTCCATCGGAGGTGCCGACCGCCCACCAATTTCGATTCGTCGGATCGATGGCGATATCGCTGATGCGCTGTCCCGCGAGGTCGTTCCCGCGAAGCGTCCACGTTGCGCCGGCGTCGGTGGATTTCCAAATGCCGACGCCACCCAGCGTCCTGACGGCATTGTATTCCTCGCCCGTGCCGTAATAGATCGTGTTGTGATCGACCGGGTCGATGGTGATGCACCCGGACACTTGGCTGCTGAGAAAGTCGGTCAGGTTCGTCCAAGTGGCGCCGCCGTCCGTCGACTTCCAAAGGCCGCCTTTGGCTTCGCCCGCGTAAATGATGTTCGAGTTCGTCGGGTCGATCGCCAACGCATTCACCCGTCCGAGCCAGTTCACGTCGGTTTGGGTCGGGCCCATGAATTCCCACTGAAAGCCCGCCGGAGTCGCCGGGCCTGGATCTTTGTAGACCGGCATTTTCTTGGCCTTTAGCCAGGCCTTGTGCCACGCGTTGACGGGCATCGTGCCGTTGGGGAGTTGGCGTGGCTCGTTAAACCACTGCATGCGCTTGATCTGCTTCGGCTGGCCGAACGGATCGATCTCGCCCACGACGTCGTCGGGGTCTTGAGCGCGAACCCCCACCGCAGCGACGAGCACGACAAGCAACGAGGCCAGCCCTCGTAATGACACAACCATCTGTTTTTGCATCGACAATTTCACTTCCCCACGCCCACTCGAAGAATGAATCCGAGTCCGCCTCGATGGGCTTCCCGATGCGCGCAGGCGCCCGGGCATTAATTCAGTCTAACACGGGTTTTGTGCTCCGAAGCCACAAAATTGCGGCTAGGCGCTCGACTGCTTCCGACCGCAATTGGCCGCACGACGATGCGGGTCGGGATCTTAGCGGCGCTGCGCACGGGCCAATTCATGAAGCTGGCCAGCCATTTCTTCCTCGGCGTCCGCCAGATGCAGGATCAGCGCATCTTGTTTCGCCAACATTTGGCGGAGCAGCACGGTGAAGAAGATTTGCACGCTAAGCATGAATATCACGAGAAACCGAAGCGTGAGGGGGCTAAAGGGCATCTTGCCATTCATCTTCCACGGGCTCCTGTTCGCTGAACGAGCGTGCGAAGGGTGAGAATATTCTCGCCCTGCTGGTCGGAGAGTCGCTTCAGGTGAGTTATAGCCGGCATTCCCGCCACGGCCAAGTAAAGGTAGGCGGCGAGCAAGACGACAATGATCGTGGCGAGCCACGCGAGAAGCTTAGGGTTGTCCGAGGGGGACGATATGGCTGCCATGGGGCTATTCTCGCTGCCCAATCCCGTCCTCAGACCTTAACTCCGAAGCCGGTCGATCAGTATACGAACGACCTTAGCATGTGAGGGCGCGACTCGCTTGCCACGATTGGCAGATCCATTAGATTCTCGCAAAAGAATAAAAAAGTGCGAGAAATGTGCCTATTTCTGGATCCCACGGGTAAGGTGCGGGCATGGCAACACGAAGAAGGAACATTCTGGCTGGGATGTGCGCGGTCGTCGGCCACGCATCTTTGGGATGCCGGGCTTATGCGGGTGCCTCAGTCTCCTATCTCATGTCGGTTCCAGGGGCCGGCGGCACAAAGTCGGATTACAAGACCGACAATGCCGGCTCGGATGGCTTTTTCGCTGCGAGCGCGCGTACCTCCGCTGTTAGTACAAGCGCGGTCTATAAGCCCGCTCAGCAAGGGTCCGTGTCCGTGTATTCATCGGTCGGCCCAGGGTTTGCCGACCTGAGATCCCACTACTCCCGGGTGCACGGGACGTATAAGGTCAACGGCAGCCCCATTACTTACGCAGGTGGCAGCTTTGCCACGGATTGCCGAGGAGATACCTTTGCTCCCGACCTCGTTTTTAGCCGTCTCGATGGCCAGCCCTCGGGTCCCATTACGGTCAAATGCTTTTTCCAGCTGACGGTAAGCGTTCAGACGAATATCACGCAAGGGTCTGCGAACTGGAATGCTAATTATCAGATGAGGGTCAGGGATCAGCTATGGGTGGGCAATTACAGCGGTACGAATACGAACAAAGACATCTCCTTTTCGGAGATCGTGACCCTGACGGACGTGCCAACCGATGTCGGTCATGCCTTTGGCGCATCGGGAATGATCACTTCTGACCACGGCTGCAGTTCGTGGTTTGCCAATCGGGCAACGGGCTATCGTCAATATCTCGACATGAATCTTCGGGTTAATCTCATGGCGCGGGCGGGAATCGGGCCCGAAAACCCACCTGTTTTTGACTTGCCGGAGGGATATACGGCAAATGCGCCTTCCAGAGGCTTAGTCAACAATCGGTTTGTGAGGCCATATCCAAATGCGCAAGGTAGTTTTCGCGGTAAGTGCAATTTAGGTGTGCTATCCGGCAGTCGAACTCAAGTGCCGTTCTCCGTTTGGCAAAACGGGGTCGCCGTCTCGTATGGCCTTCTTTTCCCCAAAAGCAACGGAACCTACGAGGTCGCGACGATGCTTCCCGACGGAGCGTATGAAATCGTGTTCGAAGATGCCGGCATGCTCAGGGTCCGGCGTCCCGTTCTCCTCACGTCCGCGCCGTTCGAGAACGTGGACCTCGACTTTTTTTACGGCGATATCGACCGTGATAATTCAGTTACAGTCTTTGACTATAGTTACCTTTCTGACTGGTTCGACAAGACCTCGAGCGACGCGAACTGGTTTGCCGAAGACAGCGCGGGTGTGGCTCCCGAAGATGTGGACCTCGACCGAGATGGCGCGATCACGGTGTTCGACTACGCTGCTCTCAGCGAAGGGTTCGATCGTACAGGCGATGCTTAAATGCGCATCAGAGCGTTTTCGAGAGGTGCTTGAGAACCTTATTCAGGACGGTTCTGCTTAAGAGCCGAGTCGATTATCCAGCGTGTAACGCAAGAATCAAGCCTTTGCGCTCGAGAGGCGTGACACAGGGCCACTGAGCGAAGCACCAATGCGCGTAGGTCGCAGAATTGACTTCGTCATGGGTCGGGACTGGCTATCAGGCGTCTTGCGTTCCGAACAACCCACCATGCTTGGCCTAGGGCCCGCCTCTCGTCGCGGAGTAGATCATGCATCGAATCCAAAGGACCAAACCGCATCTCTACCCGGAGCACAGGCTCTCGGTCTCTTAATAGGTAACCACTCAAGCGACTAACGCCTTTTCCTAAATCGCTCACGATGTAAGCCAGGTCCTGGTTGGAGCCGAGAGGCTCCACAATGAGATTCGGGCCTAATCGCGGTAGATATGCCGAAAGTGAATAAAAATCTACCGTGGCGTTACGTCTTGAAGTACACCTGAGTCTCAGACCGTCCTCACTGACAACATAATTCCACGAAGGGGGAAGCTGTATTGCGTTAGCTTTAAAGAAGACGACCGCTGCCTGGTCGCGATTAGGATCCCATTCTTGCTGCCGGTACCATAGCAGCGAAATTAGAGCTAGTGAGGCCAGTGCCAAGCCGAGTTTTAACGTGCGACCCTTCTTTAATGCCGCAACCCAATTTAAGCCGGGTTGTATTGAGGCTGCGATCTCCGGTGCGGGCAGCTCACTGCTCATGAAGCCAGTCTATCATGGGCAGTATTCCGAGGCAAGAAACAGCGCGACATCCTCGCACCACGTTTGAAGGTGAGACTCATGCCAAACTGAATCCATGCTCATGGCCCTGGTTTTGGCGTTGACTCCGATGGCAAGCGGGATGCAGACCCAGGATGCCAGCAGGACAGCCACCCTTCCGACCGGGAAGCGGATCACTCCGGTCGGCGAGCACATCGAGGTCGGGAGCTATCCGAACAATCTCGTCCTCTCGTCCGACGGCAAACGGCTGATCTGCGCCGACACCGGCTTCCGGGAGTTCCTGACCGCGATCGACCTGGACTCGTGGACCACCAGCAGCCAGATTCCGTACAACGGAAAGAACCAGGGGATGTACTTCGGGCTCGCGGTCCAGCCGACCTCCGGCCGCCTCTTTGTCAGCCGAGGCGCGGAGGACCTGATTGACCGCATCGCCCTCCGCGAAGGAAAGCTGGAGAAGGACGGCGAGCCCATCAGCACCGCGAAAGAGAAGAAGAACGACCTCCCGAACCATCCGGCGGGGATCGACTTCACGGGGGACGGCAAACTTCTCGTCGTCGCCCATAACCAGACCGGATTGGAGACCGACTTCAAGGGCAGCGTCGGCGTCTACGATGCGGAAACGGGAGCGAAGCAGGCGGAGATTCGGTGTTCGGGATTTCCATACGCGCTCGCCGTCCGCAGAGGTGGGGTCAAAGCCACCCGCAAAGCCTATGTCGCCAGTGAGCGGGACGCGTGCGTCGATGTCGTGGATATCGACCGTCGCCAGCTCGTGAAGTCGATCGCGGTGGGCGCCCAGCCCGAAGGATTGCTCTTCAACAAGAGCGGCTCCAAGCTGTTCGTCGCGAATGCGGGCAGCGATTCGATCAGCATCATCGACCCCGATAAGGACGCGGTGAAGAATACGATTCTCGTTCGGCCGACCGAGCTGCGGGGTCTGCCGGGCGCAGGTCCGCAAGGGATGGCGCTCTCGCCGGATGAAAGCAAACTCTACGTTGCGCTCAGCGATATGAACGCCATCGGGGTTGTGGATTTGTGGCAGGGAAGGCTCACCGGCTACATCCCGACGGGCTGGCTCCCGACGGCGGTCGTGGCGAAGGGCGACTTCCTCTACGTGGCGTGTGCGAAAGGCGTCCAGGTTCAGAATCCCAACGGCGCGGACGTGAAGGGAAGAGGGACGTACATCCAGAACATCATCGAAGGGACGGTCAGCCGCATTCGCGTTCCGTCCAGGCCGGAGCTGATCGCTGAAACACGGCGAGTGGTGGAGAACAATCGCCTTCGGCCGAACATCGATCAGGTCGAGCATCCGGATCTGAAGAACCCCGGCATCCAGCACGTCATCTACGTGATCAAGGAGAATCGGACCTACGACAACGTGCTCGGCGACGTTGCGAAAGGAAACGGCGACCCGAAACTGTGCCTCTTTCCAAAGGAAGTCAGTCCGAATCAGCACGCGCTGGCGGAGCGATTCGTCCTCCTCGACAACTTCCACGTCTGTGCCGAGGTCAGCCAAGACGGGTGGATGTGGAGCACATGCGGGATGGTCTCGAGCTACGCCAGCCGCAACACGCCCTATAACTACAGCGGCCGCGGCCGAAGCTACGACACGGAAGGATCGAACAACGGAGTCCCGATCGACCTGATCGGCATCCCCGACGTCGCCAAGCCGGCGAGCGGCTATATCTGGGACCATTGCGCGGCGGGCGGAGTCAGCTTCCGCAACTACGGCTTCTTCCTGCAGTACGACACGCCCGAGGACAAGCGCTTCGACAAGGTCCGGCTCCTCGGGAACAACTTCCCGGCGAAAAAGGCGCTGCTCGGCAAAACCGATACCGACTTCCCGTCCTTCGACATGACCTTCCCGGATAGCGGCCTCTACGATCACTACGGTTTCAAATTCCCCCAGCAGAAGGCCACGTACGGCAAGAAAGGCTCGACGAATCGCTTCCAAGAATGGAAGCGGGAGTTCGATGGCTTCGTGAAGTCGGGGAAGATGCCCAAGTTCCAAATGGTCCGGTTCCCGTGCGACCACACCGTCGGCACCCAGAAGAACATGCCGACGCCGCAGTCGATGGTCGCGGATAACGATTACGCGGTCGGCCAGCTGGTCGAAGCGGTCTCGCACAGCAAATTCTGGAAATCCACCGTGATCTGCGTCCTCGAAGACGACGCGCAGGCCGGGCTCGACCACGTGGACGCGCACCGCTCGACGGCGTACCTGGTCTCGCCCTACATCAAGCCGGGCACCGTGGATCATCGCTTCTATAACACCGATTCGATGCTGCGCACGATGGAGATTCTGCTCGGATTGAAGCCGATGAGCCAGTACGACGCGGTCGCATCGCCGATCTCGGTCTTCGAACCTTCGGCTTCGAACTCGGCCCCGTTCAAAGCGATCCTACCGTCCCGAGAGATCGCCTGCAAGATCAACGGCGTGAACGCCTACCGCTCGAAGGAAAGCGCCAAGATCAGCCGGACGCACGAGGAAAGCCTGGCCGATGAAACCCTGAACGACATCCTGTGGGGTGCGATCAAGGGCCCCCAGACGCCGCTGCCGCCGGTGGCGCGCACGACGCGGCTCGGGGTTCGGAAAGATGCCGACGACGACTAGCTAGATGCCTTTCTTTCGGATGCGCTGGCTCGATTTCTGCGCGGGCGGCTTGCTTGCGTCCGCGGTTTGATCGTTCGTGCCGCCTCCCGCCTGCTCAGGCTTGGCCCTCAGCTTGTCGATGGCGGCGCGTATGTCTTTTCTCGAGGGTCGACTCATAACCCACCCTACTCCATTTCGGTGGCTGGTGTCTCTTCTTGCCTCAGCGCGGTCGGGGCTAAACAAAGACGTGCCCAGGAACGGGTGTTCCCGGGCTCGCAACACGAGGAGAAGAAGACGGCGTTAGGCGGCCTTCAGCTCGAAGACTTCGCCGCTGCCGCCGTCGGCCCACAGCACGACCGGGGTCGAGAACTGCGACGACTGCTTGGTGCGGGTGGCCTTGACCCGGAAGCCGATGAAATGGCCCACTTCGGCTTGCCATTCGAACTTGGCGGTGGTCACCGCGCCGACCTGCGTCCAGGCGCCGCCGGGGGCGCTTTGCGATTCGATGATGAAAACGGTGCCGGTTGGGTTGCCGTTGCGCTTCCATTTCAGCGTCACGAAGCCTTCCGCGTTCGCCTTGGCTACCAGATCTTGAGGAACGGTCGGGGCGGTGGTCGATCGGTCCGGATTGTGGGGCGGCAGCTGCAAGTTCGCCAAAAGAGCGTCGGTAATCGCCTGATTGGCATGAAAAAGTCTTGGCCCACTTGCTGATAATGGCTTTAAGCGCCTTCTGCTGAGCGTCCTTTGCGGTAACGCTATTGCGGAATGCTTCCTTGGCATTGACCTGAACGCCATACGCATTGACGAGCGCCGTGACCGCGGTATTGATTTCGTTCAAGTTGGCCGTCGTCAATCCCAACGCCACAGAATTGGTATTGCATACCGAATAGAAGGACTGTGCCGCCGGGATGAGCGATCCCATTTTGGACTGCTCCGTGATGTACATGGGATTGTTATTGCCCCTGCCCGAATTTTCTTGAGGAAGTTCTTGAAAAATTGGGTTTGAAGGGCTCCGGCGTTGTCGGGCGTGCAGAGGCCAGGGCCCCCGGTGGCCGAGAGGATAGAACCGCGGCCGTCCCTACCAAGAGGCGCGACCATTGTTGGGGCTCTCGCGCGACAGTTCTTTAACAAAACGAAAAAAAACTGCGATTTAGGAGAAAAGTCCTGTAAGATATGGCAACGCCGGTAAGAAGGCGGGGGGAGCCAATGGCCATTCTGGAAATTTTGCGTAGTCGTTTAGATCGCGGTTTTGGACGCGGTGTCGCAGTCGGAGTCGCGGCAGCCCTGCTCTTGAACATTGCGGGGCCAGCATTCGCCAGGGTGCCAACGAGCCCGACCCAGGCCGCCGGTATTGAAGCGGTCGGTCCTAGGGTGGCGCGCGGTTTGCCTGTCGTGCGAACAAATAAGGCGACATTTGGAAATCCGGCTGAATTCGGAGGACCTGTGGCCACGCCAATTCCGCACGAGGGAAGCCTGCTGGACGAAGTTGGGCAGATCCAATACGCGGTGCCCGCTGATAAAATTGCCTCGTGGAAGCGCGACTCTGCGCCCCTATCGAAGCTGCGACTTGCAGAACTCACTCTATCGGGTTCTCGCGAGCCACGCGTTGCTGAAGCCGAACTCGCAAAGGTCATTACGGAGAACCGTAACTGCAAGGAAATCTCCCTCCTTGCAAAGCGGGCCAAAGCTTTTGCCCTCCACTTTCAAGGCCGTTATCGGGAAGCAGCAAATTATCTTCGCGACCTGATCAAATCGGGTGCGCCGAACTCACGAGCGCTCATTGGGTTTATGCGGCACTCCGAAGCCTGTGCCGGATGCCACGCCGCACACGAACGCCTTGGGATCTATCAACCTGGAAAGCTCGACCCGCTATGCGGCGTTCGCAGCGTTGCAAAGGTGGTCACGCGGTTCGGGGTTCCATACGATGAGCAAACAGCCTCGGCTAAAGTGCGGCACGACGGCTTTGGTTCGGACCTCAAGGACATCGCCAAAGGCATCGAGGCGTTCGGCTTTCAGCCGATTGTCCTAACCGGGAAAGCCGAGGTCGTCTCGAAGATGCCCATGCCTGTCATTGCGCACGTGGAGCATGACCATTTCCTCACTGTCATCGCGGCTTCGAGGTCGGGAGTCAAGTATTGGTGCGTTGATTGTGGCGGGACCCGTCAAGTCAGTTGGCGCCAGTGGGCAGCGATGGAGCCCGATGTCTTTGTCTCGGCCGTTAAACCTGACTCAGAAGAATCAGTCTGGATCGCCGACGCTTTTGAGCCGGAGGGGAGTCTGTTCGCTTCCATCAGCCCCGCAAACAACCCTTTCGCCGGACTCGCAAACTCCGCGACGGTGCAATGGCTCCCGTTCCTCCCCGACGGAATCATTTGCGGCACGAGGCCGGAGGGTCTCCTTTGCGGAGACTGCGCCAAAGGCCAAACCTGCCCCGTTGCGACGGGCGGGCCGGCAACCGGCGACCCGGTAAACGTTGCCACCGGCGGTGAGGAGTACAAGCCCGCCGCCGATCTCACCGTTTACAATCCGACCGGACCTAGCGTGGCATGGGGCCGCGAGTACCACAGCCTCGGTAATCCGGTCGAAAACGGATTCGGTACGAGCTGGACGCATACGTATAATTTTGTGGTGAATGAGTGGGAGTCGACAACGCCAGGCGGAGTCGAGGGTGGTGGCCCCACCACGAACTATCACGTGGACTTGATTCTGCCAAACAGCGCGCACATCGGGTTTTCGCTTCCAAGTGGAACCAGCAAGCCAACCTCATCATCGCCCGGCCCGATCACCTTAGTGCCGAATGAGCAGGGAGCTGCATATATTGTCAAATGGCAATACGATGCTACGGCTGGCGGCGATCTTTTTGAGATTCAAGGCGCCGATGAAACGGTCTTCCGAACAACTCTGGCGGAGAGCTATCCGGCGAGCGGGCAGCCGACATCGCCGTACGTGAAGGCGGGGGCAATATATCGTCTGGCCCGAATTACCAACAAACCGGGTAATTACATCACACTCGACTACGAGGACAAGACGACAAGGTCGCTCCTCGTGGCGGATGGGTCGGGCGGGAGCACAACACGGACTTATACGCTCAGGAACCTAAAGACGATTCGTGACAGTGCAGGCTCGCCTCTCCTTACTCTCGCAACCGACTCGAACGGAAATTTCGTTTCCGCATCCGACCGCTACAGCCGCTCCGTTTACTATAGCGTTGAAATCTTTGCGAATGCAAACGTGACCGCAGCGGGAGCACCCACGCAGGTCTTCGGTTTGACTCAAGCTTCTCAGATTGTGGCAACGGGTACAAGCAGCCCTCCCACGCGCTACCAGTATACGTACGCGCTTACCGGAAATTCCGACGGAACCGAACAAATTCCCACGCTCAAGACTATATCGGTACCTTCGCCGACGGGTACAGGAATGTCGACTGCAACGATCAACTACAATGCGGACGGTCGCGTGACGAGTCTCGTAGATGGCAACAGTAACACGGTTGCGATCATTAATGATCCCAGTATCAATCGAGCGGAGATCCAATTCAAGGATCCATCGGCGACGGTCGTTGAAAAGCGCTTTTTGGACTTTGACGCTAAGATGAATCTTACTCAGGTTCGGGACGCAAGCGGGACCGTTGTGAGCACCAAAAGCTTTAGCGGGACGAACCCTTATAAAGCCACCGCGGTGACGGACGCGACCTCCCACACTTGGAACTACTCATGGGACCAGTATGGGCACTTGCTGACAACAGAAACTCCACGCGGCATCACAACGCTCGCCACGTACGACTACTCTGTTTTCCCGATGGGTCGATTAGTGTCGATACAAAACGGAACCATGAGTGGAACCTCCTTTACGGGGACTCAGACATCCACGACTTACACCTATTACACGAATGGCCTGCTCAATACCGTCAATGCGCCGATTCCGGGCGAAGTAAACACGGGCAATCATCAAACGACAACGTACAGCTACGATAGCCTGGGCAATATAACGAGTATCGTCACACCAGGCAACAACGCCGAGACGGCGCACACAACGGCGTTCAATTACACGACCGATGGCAGCTATTCGCAGTCTGCCGCGATTGGTCAGCCCCTGACGATCACGAACAGTAATGGCGAAGTCACGCATATGCGCTACGATGCTCGGGCGAACACCACAAGCATGTGGGATGCCCTGGGCAATACAAGCACGTACTCATTTAATCTCGCCAACCAGCAGACCGATTCCTATCTTCCGGTGACCGGGAACACGGGCACGGGTAATGCGAGGAACCAGCAGGTTTTTCTATACACGGGCGGGCCGACAAGCCAAACCAACGCGTACAACGAATCCGGAACATTGGTTCGCCAAACGAACTTGAGCTACGGAGCAGAAGGTGAGCTTCTCAGCCGGACCGGAAGCACAGAGGAAGCGAGCTTCACCTACAACGCCGCCTACCGGATGAAGACCCTTCGCGATGGCGCTGGTTCCACTCACCAGACGACCTACACGTACAACACGAAGGGCCAAGTTACCCAGATTGATTATCCGGGCAATACCGGTGGCACGTCCGACCGAGTCCAGTTCACCAGCTACGACAACGTTGGGAGGCTCACGGGACGAACCGATGGCCGCGGCATCACGACGACCTACGACTACACCGAGCCGGATGGTCAACTTCACAGCGTGAGCTACTCGAACGGAGCCTCGGTCGCGATGGCTTATGATTCCTACGGACGGGTGACGAGTGTTACCGACAGTTCGGGGGTCGGTGGGTCATCGTACGACGATCTTGGGAACGTCACGAGCAGCACCCGGACTTACACGGGACTGCCGACCAAGACGTTAGGCTATGCTTTCTATCCGGATGGCAGTCGCCAGAGCATGACGCTGCCTGGATACGGCGCGAGTGGCTCGTATCCGACTCAGACTTGGAGCTACGCCTACGATAAGGCGGGTCGCTACACCTCAATGGCGGCGGTTCGGAACACGACTCCAAGCGCGACGAACGTCGTTCAGGTCCTTAGCACCTACTATGGTAACGGTTGGCAGAACACGCGGACGACTCAGCGGTGGAACGGCTCGGCATGGGTGAACGGAGAAGCCGCGACCTACCAATACAACGCCGTCGGGATGCTGACGAGTCTTTCAAATACGGCTCTGGCTGAGAACCAATTCGCCTACGATGGTGTATTCAATATGACCGGGTTCACGGTGAGCGGGATTCCGTCTCCTGCGACGTCTATGAATGGCACTGTCGGGTTCCAATACGACGGGAATGTCAATGGCTCTAGCAACCGAGACCGGCTGACTCAGGAAACGAGTTCGCGGTTTGGTGGTTACACCGAGAACAACGCCTACGATTCGGCGGGGAATCCGACGACCTACCGAAGTTCGAGCGGCATTGCCTACAATGGTAACAACCAGCGAACGGGGACTGGCTATGCCTACGATGGGAATGGGAATCCAACGACTTATCGGGGTTCTACGAGCGCGTTCGACGAAGAGAACCGGATGCTCACGACCGCGCTCGGAGGGACCTACAGCTACGGGTATCGGGCGGATGGCCTTCGGGCATGGAAGAAGGAAGCTTCGTACCAACCGAAGACCTACTACCTCTATGACCAGGGGAATATCGTCTGCGAGCTGGATGCATCGGGCAACTGCACCAAGAACAACTACTTTGCGCCTGATGGCCTGATAGCCCGCCATATCGGGACTTCGCTGGGAATATACTCCTTCGACCACCAGGGCAATGTGGTTCGGGTGAACGACGCTGGCTCGACCGATATCCGCTTCAGCTACAACGCCTGGGGTCAGGTAAACCAGATCATTCCGAGCTACGGCTGGGGGTCCAGCTTCACCAACCACACCTACAACGCCCGCTGGGGCTATTACCGTGACAACAACGGTCTCTACTACTGCCAGCACCGCTACTACGATCCGCAAAACGGGCGGTGGGTGACTCGCGATCCAATTGGCTACGGGGGCGGAGCAAATGTTTATGGGTATTGCCGATCCCGATCTGTACTCTCGACTGACCCTGAGGGCCTTCAGGCAGCATCCGCACAAACATCAGCGGCACTTGCCGGAGCGATGGCCGAGGTCGGTAGCGCCGAAGCTGCTGCCGCAGACGCCTCTTATGAAGTTGCGGCAGGCATAATTAACGACATCAACGCTGCTGGTGGGGCTTCCGGTGGTTGTACTTCGCCGATTTTGAGCGCAGCTGGCAAAGCTATCGCGTCGGGTGCCGCAATTATCGCTCCGGCGGTCATTAACGATCCTGTTGTCAATAGCCCGACTCAAGGCACGGGAGGTTGCCCACCATGTGACCCAGCAGTGGCAAATTACTTCAACGACTTAATCACCGGGGGATACACCGGGGAGGGCTCCTACGGGTCGTACAAAGAGTTCATCGAGTCTCAAATGTCTAAGCGCCTTACTTCCGATGAATGCGACTTTGACTTTGATACAATGATGGATTGGATTGCGAACAAGCAGCTTTCGGGAGACATTGGGTCCGTGATCGCGAGACGCTTGAGAGAAATTGCAAGAAAGAAGTACCGCGAGTGTCTTTCAGGGGCAATCTTGTAAGCGAGATCCAAATCATGCGAATCGCTGACCACTCTTACTTTGTTCAGCATGCCCAGAGTATGGTGTGCGTGTTCCGAATGACCTTGGACGTCTACGAAGGTCCGGAATTTAAGATTCAAGTTGAACGACATCATGCTCCGGTGCGAGATCAGAGGATTCGTGACGAATTCTCATTTCTTGCGTTGAGGCATGCCGTACTGGTGATGTCGATATACGTTGCGAAGTTTCTCAAAGCCAATACCAACCAACTGTTCTTGCGAACGGAAAATGGTCACTTTGAAGCCTTGGATTCCGTTGAAGAGGAACTGCTCGCCTTTACCCAGGATATACAAGGGAAATCTGGCTAACACGCACCAGTTTCTAACTCCGCGCTGCAGTTTGGGAAATGACGAATGGTAATTGGTTTCTGCTGTCGTGGAAGAAGAAGGCTTGGTACCAACAGAAGACGTACTATCCGTACGAACAGGGGAATATCGTCTGCGAGCTGGATGCCAGTGGGAACTTCATCAAGAACAACTACTTCGCACCCGATGGCTTGATCGCACGGCATATCGGGACGTCACTGGGAATCTACAGCTTCGACCACCAAGGGAACGTCCTGCGGGTGAATGACGCCGGTTTGACCGATATCCGGTTTGATGCCTCAATCCAACCCTCTCGGGGTTGCGTTGAGGCTAAGCTCCCCGACACGGATACCTCATCGCTCATGCAGCCAGTCTATCACGGCCGAGACTCTGCGCCAAGAAAACGCCTTGATCTCCCGTGCCGGTCAACGTTCCTCACGTCGAGCACCGTGGGTAAGCGAATCGCTGAGCACTTCGCGCTGCTCAAGGCGGAATTCAGTTCGATGTCGGATGCAGGGGCCGAATCGGCGATCCAGCGGTGGCATGCACAGAGGGCAGCCAGGGATGTTCGCCTCAATGCAATCCCAGAAGATTGGGTTGAGGCATCTAAAATTGCGAGTGGAGACACTGCTCGGCTTCGCATCGTGTGCCAGGATGCATACAGTAAGTGTACTGCTAAAACAAGATGAACGAAAAGATCATTGCCGAGAGGACATACGTGATTGTGCGAGAGGTCGAGCAATCCATTTGTATTCAGGTGCTGGAGCCAGTCAAGACACTGGATGAAGAGTTCTTGTGCAGAATCATCGTTACAAGCGAGGAAGGCGTGCGAGAATATTCTGTCGCCTACAGCGAGGACCAATGGGGTGCCGTGGATGCCGCGCTTCGATTCTGTAGAAACATCATTTCCCGCATTCACGATGGTCAACACACCGTATTACTGAATGGGAAGAGGTCGACAATATGGATCTAGAATGGTCCTCCTCATTATTCGGTGTGCAAGACTTGCACGCGAATGATACAGCAAGCGTCACACTCAAAAAGATCGCTGACCAAGTGATCGTTCACCTCACTTGTGTCGATGCTTCGGTTTCCGTTTCGGTGAGAGGCGAAGATCTGTTTTGGTCCTTGCAAGATTTGCGAAATATGACAGTGGATTTGCTGCGGGATGCACTAATTGGTGGCGATTCACCCGCTGCCATCGTCAGTTACGAGCGCGTGGTGTTGTGGAACGAATGACTTAGTGCGGGTGAATGATGCTGGTTCGACCGATATCCGGTTTGATGCCTCAACCCAACCCTCTCCGGTTGCGTTGAGGCTAAGCTCCCCGACATGGGTGCCTCACAGCTCATGGAGTCAGACTATCACGGTTCGGGCTCTGGCCAAGAAAAACGGCGCGGTATTTTGTGCGCGCCGAGGCCCGTCTACCCGGACTCACCGACCCTCGCCTGCAGAGGAGAGAAGGCAAACGGCCATTAGCGTTCACTGGCACTCACATGTATTCCAGTCGAGCCGATTCGTGGGCAGCGATGATGGTATGCAACGCTCGCTCAGCGGGAATGCCATGCTCCGACAATTGTGGGCCGGTCGACCCACGAAACCCAAACGATATTGGCTTGGCACCGCCTACAACGCTAACAGCTTCTAAGAAAAAGCGCCTCCATTGCTGATAGAGCTCGGGCACGGTGGTCACCGCCGGCGCTAGTGCGCGCGCGCCAACGTATTCGGCACAGTCGCCCGTCTCCTCGATAAACACGTCGGTGCGTAATCCGATTTTGCTTGGCACGATGGTCGGGCCATCGCCTATGCCTCGGCTCCCATAGTTGCGGACAAAATAGGCCCCCATGAATGTCTGGAAAATAATGAGGACATCAATGTTGTGGTCCGAGCAAAAGGTCTTATCCAGAGCTCCTTCCGATGGGCCACCTTCGAGGATCGTGGCGTTGTGACCAGTAAAGGAACGCACGTCTACCGACGTCAACTCCGAGTGTGTAGGCAGGATGATCAGGTGGCTCATCAATCTACTGCCGCATTTGACGTCTCAACCAATTTTGATGCCTCAACCCAACCTCTCGGGTTGCGTTGAGGCTAAGCTCCCCGACGCTGGCACCTGACGGCTCATGGAGTCAGTCTATCACGGCCCAGGCCCTGCATGAACATCGAGCAGCGCGGAATGGTAGCCTCAGCGCAATCGCTGAGGATTGGCCGAGGCATCAAACGCGGGTATGACTTCATAGCTTTCTAGCAAACTTCGGTGGAAGCATTCACTGACTAGAAACCAATGGGTATCCATATCGTGCGTGACCGCGTAATTCTGCCTGTAGCACGTTCAACATCAACCAGGATCCGCGCATACGACCGAAAGAGGCCCAAGCTAAAGATCTGTTCGGGTGAAATCCCGACAAAAAGATCGTGCCTGTCATCCATGGCCGTTTCCCCATGCTTCTCAAGCTGAATATCAAACTCGCTCAGCATCGCATTCGCCTTCTCGACCGAGACGCGATGAAGATCGATGTCGCTGAGGCAGGTCGCCAAACGCGCTGCATAATCGAAGTTCGAACCATCCCTGGTTGGAAGTGTGTTATGGGCCAACCAGAGAGCGGCTGCAATGCCGATAACAAGAAAAATCCTTTGATGCCTCAACCCAACCCTCCGGGTTGCGTTGAGGCTAAGTTCCCGGACATGGGCACCTCGCGGCTCATGGAGCCAGTCTATCACGACCCAGGGCCTGGAGGAACATCGAGCAGCACGGAAGGGTAGCCTCAACGCAATCCGGAGGATTGGGTTGAGGCATCAAAGTCGAGACACCAACTGCGACGCGAGGGAGCGAGTTGAGCAGCAGGAGAGCGTAGCTTCAATGCAAACCGCTGTTGGGGTGAGGCAACGAACCACGGGACATCGCGGGAAGCCTCCGATTCGGTACCTTATTTTCCGTGAATGATCCCAATAATTCGGCCGTCCAACCTGCTTATCTTAACGGTCACCGTACCCCCGGTCATGCGCTTCGCTTTTGAGGGCATAGCCCCAACTACCATCCAGACATTGTCCTTAAGGATACATTTGAATGGTAATTCTGCATTGATTATCTTTTCTCCATAGAGCGCCGCAGAAACCGAGTAGGCCACTCTTGCCGCCGTTTTGGCGTCTGGCACGCACGGGCGTGTAGGTTTTGGAATATTGGGTTCCGATTGAAACATGATGAGCAATGAGCAGAGGAGCAAGCTGTTTCGCATGATGACTTATATCCTAGTTGTGGACCGATGTGCGAATAAAGGGCGAGGTTGAGGGTAGCCGGGGAATTGGATTGAGGCAGAAAACATGGGATTGCAGTCAATAACAGCTTGACCTCCCTCGACGCCAGTTCACCCGTTGGCAGGGGTCAAGATCCTCAGCCTGGCTGCAAAACCCCAGCTGGCAACAATAATGGCAACCCCCAGAATCAGAATATGACCAAGCCACTCCTCATCCAACATCGGAAATGGGAATACGTATGTGAGCACGAGGAGCCGAAGCGGCGTGCGGTTCGAGGAGACCTGTGCGGACCGCCCCTTCACGCCGGAACAAACTCCTAGCAATGCAATTGGAGAAAATACAATCAGCAACAGTAGTTCCGCGGCGACCTGGTTTGCGAACCCACCATGACCAAGCCGAGAACCGGCCATCGTGCAAAGCCATAAGAATATCAATGCTCAACCTCCCACCGGCTCCTAGCCGGATGACGTGCCCAACCAAGTCTTCCTGGGTTTGATGCCTCAATCCAACCCCCTCGGGTTGCGTTGAGGCTGAGCTCCCCGACGCGGGCACCTGACGGCTCATTCAGCTAGTCTATCATGGCCCGGCCCTGGGCCAAACAAAATGGCGCGACATTCTGTGCTAAGGCCCATCACGCCGGTTCGCGGGCTTACCCACTAGTTACCCCAGAGGGGCGAGGGTGAGAGCGGATGGATCATCTCTTCGCGCTGCCCAAGGGGAATTGAGGTTCGAGGTTGGATGCAAAGCCGAAGCATCGATCTGCCGGTGGCATGCACAGAGGGCAGCCATGGATCTTAACCTCATTGCAGTCCGGCGGATTGCAATGAGGCATCACAAAAGGTGGAGATTGAAGTCAGGCGCTGTACTATTGCGGCATAAGACAACTAGTCACCAAAAGTGAGAAGAGTTGCATGCTCATACCACCCGATCACAATCAGTAGACTACCTACAGAAAGCAACAAGCAGAAGACTCGAATGCGCCAAGGCCGAGCAATCGCTATTGGGAATATTGGCAGTAACAGACTGAACAGAGCGTAGAGAGCGAATGCTATTACGATAACAACGCTCGCGTTTGTAAGCAATCCGTCTAGAATTCGTTCCCGGAGCGCTGCATTTGTTTCGTGCTGATAATGCCAGGCTCTTCTGCCAATTTCTGTGCCAATCAGAAGCGTGCCTGCCCCTAGTGCAAGCGCGCTCGCGAGCCACTGGCTGCACCACCACTTTCCTCGCAGGGGAGCGGCCCAGAATGCTAGTAGCACTAGTATTCCCAAGACGGAGACAATCGCAAGATCGCGACTCATGCCATCAGTCTATCACGGCCCAGGCTCTGGGCCAAGAAAACGGCGCGACATTCTGTGCTAGCACCCCTCACCCTGGTTTGCGGACTAATAGACCCTGTCCCAGCTGGGCGAGGGTCATCGCGGATGGATCATCTCCCGGAAGGGGAATCGAGTTCCGATCGATTGGCTGTATGGACAGGGGTCAGCAGGGAATTGTAACCTCACTCCAATACTGAGGGAATGCATCGCATTACGATGCCGCTGGCCGGAGTACAATTACGACCGTTGCCGTTGACGGTGGCCAACATGTTGACGGAAGAACTCGTTCCTGCTCTCCGTGAAAATGAGCGTGTAAGTTGCCACGCGCTTCAGTAGGAACAGATACGTCGGGCCAGAAATCGATACCTCGCAAACGTTCGAGGAAATGGGTCTGATGGCAACAACCTCGAATGGAGCCGTACGGTCGACTATGGGCCCAAGCCCCACCGAGCCAACGGCACGTGTTGACTCAAAATTAGCTGGCCAGAATCCGAATTTCCAGCGATAGGCTTCGATTTGCTCTAATATAGCCTTCGGCGGAACATCAAAGAAGCCCTGAAGGAAAAGGACTCCTACTCCCCCAACGAGGATGAATGTTAATCCGCTCCACATCGTAAGTCTTCGGAAACTCATCTCACTTTACGAGGAACCTTTGATGCCTCAACCCAGCCCTCTCAGGTTGCGTTGAGGCTAAGCTCCACGACGCGGGCACCTGACGGCTCATGGAGTCAGTCTATCACGGCCCAGGGCCTGTAGGAACATCGAGCAGCACGGAATGGTGGCCTCAACGCAATCCGAAGGATTGGGTTGAGGCATCAAAACGCTCCAAGACTTAGAGCGCGTGAGGCACTAACTGCCATGACCACAACAAAACACTATCCACTGGCTCAGAATTTAGGGCGGTCGCCATAATAGCGGAATCGTGAAGCCTCCTCGGGTGTCCCAATAAAGTATACGATCCGATCTCGTGGATCATCGCTACTCGACATGCGGCCGTATTGGTAAACTCTCTTGACTCCAGGAATTTCGGTTGGCTCCATAGACTCCAACCACCTACCACTGTAATCATAAAATTGCTCATCACAGCCGATTGTGAAGTTGTCGAGAGAGCGCAAATTGACCTTGCCGTCTTTCGGAACTAGAATCGTTAGCTGGAACCCCGCCTCTCTACTCTCTACATTAGGCGTTTCGTGTAATTGTCGATCAGCGGTAACTATGATAAGCCCTGTAAATGACTGCGGTAACTTAAAGACTATTAATCGAGGCTCACGCACTGCACAACCACCGTGAGGGTTGCGTTGAGGCGACACGCCCCAATACGTGCGTCTTACGGCTCATGGAATCAGTCTATCACGGCCCAGGCCCCGGGCCAAGAAAAACAGCGCGATATCCCGTGCGGGTCGACGGTGATCGAGGATAGATCACGTCTTCCCTCCACCCGGAAGGGGAATCGAGTTCCGATCGGCTGGCTGTATGGACACGGAGCAGCACGGAAGGGTAGCCTGGTCGCAATCCGGAGGATTGGGTTGAGGCATCAAAGGCGCATTATACTGGTGCGCCCCACATCCCTAACGCTGCGAACCTGTTTGCCTGCCAAATGCTATCCTGTCCGCAAAAGTGTTTCGCTCACTTAGAGTACCGACGAATAGCCAGTCGCCGTAAGAGTCAGGTCCCTGTACGATGCCGCGGAACGCAGTTTCATTTGGGGAGTCCGCGGTCGGATCGTACACAATGTTCTTTCCTGCAGTATCAACCACTACTTTAAAGTCGAACCACCTTTCAAAGGTGTCTCGCGGACATACAAGCTTTCCGGCAGAAGCATCCAACACTGTCAAACCATCTTCTCGCGCTACGGACACGCTCCTGTAAATAATGGGTACTCCCCCTCGTAGATCTCGAGGCAACACCAGTTTATACTCTGCTGCGCCACCTTGATCGCAACGAAGGTAGAAGACTACGGCGGTAACCAACAAGCTAGCCGCAAGAACAACACTTAACCGTCGGGTTTGATGCCTCAACCCAATCCTCCGGGTTGCGTTGAGGCTAAGCTCTCCGACGCGGGTGCCTGACGGCTCATGGAGTCAGTCTATCACGGCCCAGGGCCTGTAGGAACATCGAGCAGCCCGGAATGGTGGCCTCAACGCAATCCGAAGGATTGGGTTGAGGCATCGAATCCTATCATCGTAGTCGTAGCTTAACGCACGCATCGTTTCATTGACCGAAGGGGGCACGCATTTATCGTCGCTGAACAATCTCAAGGCCGTCTCTGTGAAGGGTGCGCTCATGTCCCTGAAAGGCGACAGGGACGTGAATTCTCTGGGCTCCATTTTTCAGCTCCCAAGGTCGATTCGATGCGACCAACCACGTCCGTCGCCCCTCGCTCAGATTCCAGACCTGAATAAGTGGAAATTCACCCATGGGTCGATAACCTGCGGGTACTTTCTTGATCAAAGATAGACACGCATACTTGGGGACGTGGCGTTTCAAAAATCGTAGGGGATCTTGGCCGGCATCCCACCCTGCATACATGTTGTATCGCTCTTCCTCGGGTAGGGTTGTCTCGGCCACAAGCTGCGTCCTAGGATGCCGTTTCCCGACTTCAATTCTCACGGTCTGGGGCCAAGCAGTGCCATTCCTCTTGGCTACGATGAATACCATGCGCCCGGACTCGGCCGCGGATCGGGTGTATTGGGCGTCTTCCAACCGCGCGGTGACAATCTCTGCGTTCGAGATCCATACGGAGTCAACGTCGTCTATTCGCACCCTGGTTGTCGCATAAAAGGTCGCTTCATTGCTATTTCTGGGTATTCGTGGCAAATGAGAGTCAACGATAAACCGATCTGCGCGGTTACTTACTCCCCCGGAGTGGCGAAGGCCCGACATGACGTGATCAATCTGGACTTCAGTGACCCGCGAGTGGGGAGCGCACGAGGCCGCCAGTAACCAGCAGATTAATCCCACGAGTTGACAGTACGGTACTTTCAAAAGCTTCGTCCCAAAATAAGCTCTTCCACAGCGTGTATGAACCGCTTCACGGCTCCCAGGCCTCCGTTTTGATGCCTCAACCCAACCCTCTCCTCCCGGCCTCGTCGGGCGGTTCAGCCTGCGATCATCCGGGCTGATTTACGGGATCTCGTGGCTCGAATAGCGACTTTCCTCACGATCGACCTGCTCGAAGTAGCTGCTGGAAGGCGCGCTCGGTATCGCAGCAGAAAACAGATGGAAGAGCCTTTCGCGGTTCGTGGGAGATAGTCGGTAGCTGTGCCCCGCGTGTTCGACGCGGTACCGCCAATCGACCCAATAAATCTCTCCATCCTCAAATTCGATGCGCGCGCGTATGTCGTCCTTGGCAATTCCGGCGGAGCCATCTTCGCTACTCAACACGGCAAGCAGCTCGTTCGCGTCCTCGGTCATCAGCGACGTGACGTTATACCAACCCGCAACCTTTTCCTTGCTGCAACCATCCAGAAACTGCAGGTGGAAGGGAACGTAGTTCAGCCGTTTCAGCGCGACGGGGGTAGAGGTTGGACGGCTGAGTAGCGCGATCGGGGCCAGAAGGGGAAGGGCAAGGAGCTTCAGCATCTTGGCCGAGCTTAGCACGAGCGAGGTGCGGGGATACCACCTAGCCAGCGCGATTCGCGTTCCCCAGGCGGTGTACTTCAACGATACTCACCGGTCGCATGGCTCCAGATCGTGTCCATTCGGGCCCTAAAAATAAGGGAAAGATAAGACGAGCGGGAACCGGGGAAGGTTCGGTGCGGTAGAACGCACAGCTATGCCTGCGTTCCTTGGCCTTCCGGTCGCCCCGATCCTACGCCCCGACGGGCCGATCACGGGCACAAGCAATTTTCCCGCCGTTCGCATGACCCAACCGCCGACGATCGATGGCGTGGTAGATCCGCAAGAGTGGCAGGGGGTCCCGAGCGGCGCGCAATGGTTCGATACGCAAGGTGGCGCGCTCGCGCCTCAGGATGGGCAGTTCTGGCTTGCTTACGATCAGGACTTTATCTACTTCGCGTGTCGATTCGACGATCCGAACCCGGGCGGGATCGTGGCGAACGAGTATCGGACCAACTCCCAGGTGGGCGGCGACGACCATGTAGTGCTCCGCATCGATCCGTACGGCACGCTGAACGGCTTCAACGACTTCTATATCAATCCCCGCGGGGCTACGCAGATCCAAATTGCGGGCGGAAAAGCGGCCAAGCGCGAATGGTCGGGCGAATTCATCGCCAAGGGCCGCGTCACCGATAAAGGCTGGGAGGCCGAGGCGAAGATTCCCTGGAAGCTGATGTCGCTGCCCGCCGCCGGCAAGAAAACGCTTCGATTCCAGGTGCGACGGCACCTCCAAAACCTGCGTCGGGATTACGCCTGGCGCTACGTGGGCGACAATGGCGACAACTTTGGCCGCTGGTTGGCGGTCGATGTTCCGAAAGTTCCGTTCGAGCGCGTGGTGAAGTTCCTGCCGTATGGCTATTTCGGCGGCGCGAAAGGGCTCCACACGATCTGGAACGCGGGCGTCGACATCAAATCGCAGCTGAACCCGCAGACGAACGCGGTCGTGAGCATCTTGCCCGACTTTCGCAATATCGAGAACCAGGTGCTGAGTCTCGATTTCAGCTATTTCGAGCGCCTGATCCCCGAGGCGCGGCCGTTTTTCCAGGAGGGCAGCGACTATTTCCAGACGGGGTTCGATACGCGGATCTTCACGTCGCAGCGGGTTCGTCAGTTCGATCTCGGCGAAAAGGTTTACGGCAAACTGGACGACCGCACGAACTATGGCGTGATGAATGTCACCGACTTCGGTCGGCAGAACGTGTTTGTCGCCGGCGCCAATACCAAGTTCAACTCCTCCTCCGATGCGCGGTTCGCGGTGGTCAGCAACCGCGAGAACGGTCGAAGCAACGATGGCGCCTATGTCAACGGCAGCAAACAGATGGGGCCGTTCAATTTTTACTTCGGGCAGATGTTCACCCGCGATGAGAAGGTCGGTACCGGGCAGTGGACGAATACGGGCTTCTTCTATAACAAGGGACTGTGGAATGGCAGCGTGGACCTCACCGAAGTGACTTCCAACTTTCTGCCTCGCTTGGGGTTTGTCCAGGAACAGAACGCCAAAGGCGGCACGATGTATACGGAATACAGCGTGCCTTGGAAACAGGGTCCGTTCAAGCAGTTCAACCAAGGCATCTTCGCGGCCAAGTTCTGGCACCTCG
Organism: Fimbriimonadaceae bacterium; assembly: GCA_044226215.1. GTDB lineage: Bacteria > Armatimonadota > Fimbriimonadia > Fimbriimonadales > Fimbriimonadaceae > JBGAHK01. The sequence goes on from JBGAHK010000003.1 coordinate 259,195, forward strand.
ATGGCGATAAATACCGCGAGCAAGTCGACGCCTTCGGTGGTTTAAGTCTGCGGAACAAGTTCCTGCTTCAATGGAGCGGGACGTGGGGCACGTTCGAAGGCAGCCACGATCATATCCTCGGCATTGGGTTCCAATGGCCCGACGACAGCTCGACGCGGCGGATCGGGTTTGGCTATAACGAGGGTTCGATCGATGGGCACCACTATGTCCAGCAAACGGCCGTCCTTGCGTATCGTCCGATCGACAAGCTTCAGCTTTCGCTCTCGTCCCAGGAACTCCGGCATTTCGATCGCTCCACCCTGAGCATCTTTTCGTTCAATTGGGATCTCGGCCGCGATCTGAGTGTGGGCGGCCGGGCCGTCGCGACTCGGAAAGGGAACAACGCGTACGTGGCGTTCAAGCGTTCGGGCGCGCGGGGCGTCGAATACTTCCTGATCGTGGGCGATCCGAACGCGGTGAAGTATCGCAACAGCCTGATTCTGAAGGTGGTGTGGCCGCTGGAAATTCGCCAGAGCTAGGCGGTCTCGACGGTCTCTTCGTCGTCCAAGACACGTCCGCCCGCCGCGACGGAGGCGCCGTACAGCTTGATGCCCCGGCTCGCGATGACGGAGGCGAGAAGGCACATCACGAGGAGCAAGAGAATCCGGTAGACGAGCGTGATCCCAAGGCGCCCCGTCTCGTTCACGTCCAAGGGCTGATTGGCTTGGATGCCGATCGCTTCGGTGGGCGGTTTGCGGAAGACTTCGAACGCGTACGTGAAGGTGATCGCGAGCATGGCGATCCCGACTCCGAACGTGAGCAAGCCGACGAGTGCGCCGGCCATTCCGCGTCGATTAACCGCCATCGCCTCCACACCCGGCACGACGCCAAACCGCGCGCGGTTGTTCCGCGCCTGGCTTTGCGGGCAGGAGTGCGCCTTTCGTCATTGGCGAGAATCTACCAGACTTCGAACGGGCGAATTCGCGTGGCCCGTCGGACGTCAAAATGAAGCAGTGACGCTTCTCGTTCCGCTTCTTCTCGCGGCTGCCCAGGTCAGCCCCAGCCTCGATCTGCCATGGGGATCGAGCGCCCACTTCATGCGTTCGGTCTACGACGTCAAGGTGCGCTTGGCGAAGGGCGATTTCACGGGCGCGGATCGCCTGGTCCGTCAGTTGCCGTCCAAAACCGTCGTCATCGAATGGGACGACGCGAAAGTCCCCGCTGCGTCCCGGCCCGAATTCGTCAAGGCACGCGATCAGGCGATCGACGAATGGAAACAGGTCCTATCCGGCGTCACGTTCAAGCTCGGGAAGCCGGGCGCGATCAAGATCGGCTTCACCGAGACTTTACCGGCCAACCCGGACAGCGTCGGCCCCGCGGGCGCGGTGTTCTTCGAATCGACCGATCCCAACGAAGCGAAGGTCGAAGGCGTACTCGCGCTGAAGCGCACGGCAACCAAGATTTCCACGAGCGGCACCGACGTCCATAACGAGGTCGCCTACGCGATCGGGCGGTACTTCGGGCTGGAGCGAACGATGCGGACGGGGACGATCATGGACCGCAAGGATGTCCCGAACAATGTCGCCAACAGGATTCTGCCCGTGAATCGCCGGATGGCCGAGCAGAATCTCGCCACGGTCGACCTGCTTCGCACCTCGCTCACCAAGAAGCAAAGGGTCGAGGCCACGCAGCCGCAGGCCAGGCTCGATATCACGAAAGCGGTCCTCGCGCCCCAGATTCAGGGGCGGCCCGCCGAGTTTTCGATTTCATTAACAAACACGGGCACAGGCAAGCTCAACTGGGCGCTCATTCCCGATTGCGGCTGCTTCACCATTTCACCGCCCAGCAGCGTCGAGCCTGGTGCCACGACGTTGGTCCGCGTCGGGATCGACACCACCGAATACTCGAGCGATTTCCGAAAGCAGCTGTTCTTCTATTCGAACGATCCCGACCGCAACTACCTCGTCATCCCCGTCGAGTTTCCAATCTCGCCGAGATACGAAATCATCGATGCAGCCCCCCAATCGACCTACGTCATTGGCGACGACGGCCTCCGCACGAAATTTTATTTCTGGGTGAATCCCGCGATGCCCATGAAGGTGCAACGCGCGGAATTGGAAGGGATCACGGGCGCCGCTCAGATCAAGCCGATGACAGGCAAGGTGATACGGGCCGATGGCAGGACGCTCGAGATGCTGGAGGGCTTCGGCTACGAAATCGATGCGCTCACCGGCACGTCGATCGCTCCGGGACGAAACCTGGTGAACCTCGTGCTCACGACGGATGACCCCGGCTTCTCGGTCCTTCGTCACGGCATTTATGTTCAGCGCGGCATCGCCGTTCAGCCGATGTCGCTCTTCCTGGGCGATATCGAACGCAAGGCGGCGTCGTATCCGCTTCAGGTCGCGCGTCCCGGCAAGCCGTTCAAAATTCTGGGCGTCACCAGCTCCCATCCCGCCTTCAGCGCCGTGGTCGAGCCAAGCCGGACCGGAGACGATTACATCGTCCGCGTCAAGTTCTCTGGCGCGATCGACTTTGGCGACATCCGCGCCGAGCTGACGATCGCCACCGACAGCAAAGATCAGCCCCAGATCGTGGTGCCGATCCGCGGGGCCGTCCACTGAAAATCGGCCCCTGGCTGGGAGCGATCGGTTTGTTGACCGGCGTGGCCATGGGGCCTGCCGATTCCGAGGTTCAGGCCGTGATCCTCATCGGAGGCGACTCGCAAGGCTCGCTCGGGCCGTGCGGCTGCACCAAGCCGATGGTGGGTGGCATCAAGCGTCGCGCCACCGCGGCCAAACAGTTGGGCATTCCCGGCAAGACGATTCACCTTGACATGGGGGGCTTCTTCGGAGGGCTGGATCGCCAGGCCGATATGAAGGCCGAGACCCTCGCCCAATCGCTCAAGGCGATGAAGGTGGATGCCGTCCTCCTCACCGAGGCGGATGCGCGGCGGGCACCCACGACGGTAGAGTCGCTTCGCCGCCTTTCGGGGGCTCCATGGCTCGATGGATCCCTGAACGTGATCACGCGATCCGGGCTGACCATCGTGGGTGGGCCGCCCAACAAGATCAGCGCCGATGGGGTGCCCGCGCTCGCCTTGGTCGATGGCGATGCGGCGGCCGCCCGCCGACTGGCCGAACGCGAGCCGTCCATCCTCGTTGCTGCCTACCACAGTCATGGTTCGCCGTCGCCCGAGCCCACGATCGTGGGGGACACCTGGCTGGCGAGTCCGGGCGATCAGGGCAAGGCGCTTCTGCGGATCGAAGTGGAAAACAACCGACCGGTTCGCTACGCCGTGATCGAACTCGGCGAAGAATTCAAAGACGATCCGGCTGTGGCGCGGATCTACAAAACGTATTTGGAGCGGGTGAGCGATGAGAAGCTGCTGGAAAAGGTGCCTCGCAGCCGCGGAGAAGCGTTCGCTGGGACTGCCGCATGCCGGAGCTGCCACGAGGATGCCCACCGCGTCTGGGAGGGAAGCGAGCATGCCCGCGCTTACACCACGTTGGAGCGCGAGGGCCATGCCTTCGACCCCGAGTGCGTGGGTTGCCACGTGGTCGGCCTCCGCGATGAATCGGGATTTCGGTCGAAGACGGCAACGCCTTCCTTGACCCATGTCGGATGCGAAAGCTGCCACGGCCCCGCAGCCGCTCACGTGCACTCTCCGGCGGAGAATCGACTCCAAAAAGTGACGGAAAAAACGTGCCTATCCTGTCACAACGGGGTGCAGAGCCCACACTTTAATTTCTCCGAAGCGTGGCCCAAGATCAAGCATTAATGCGGGGGCCGGTGGAAAACCCGGGGGAAAGCCCCATCAGCGGTCAAATTTTCAAAAAAAGTATAGGACCCCAGCCGAATCTGATTAGGGCCAAATTAACTCTTAATCCAACCTAGCCGCAGGATTGTGTCGCCAAAACATGGACTTGACGCCAATCGGAGCGGTGCGCCAAAACAAGGATGGGTGTGCGGGGGGCTCCGCTCACCTTGAGCTTGTTGGAGGAAGTACGACGTTGACGCGACAAGAAATGGTGGCCGGGGGAGCCATCGAATCGATCAAGACCGAACCATGTCCTATGCGGCTGTCTCGGGCATTGTTCACCAAAGACGTAACGGAATTGCCCAACTTTGCGCCCCTGCCGTCCAATGAGCAGGCCATTCAAGTGGCCCGCCATTTTGTCGCGGGCATCAACCCCTTCGCCCTCTTCATCGGGCCGTCCGGTTGGGGCAAAACGCATCTACTGAACGTGATCGCGGATGCCATCTCCGCTCAAGTGCGATTTCCGGCGCGAGTGGAGAATACGAAATCTTGGCTGAGCCGGGCCGAACATTGGGATTCGCCGGGGCCGCTCCTTCTCGACGATAGCCAAGACGTATTTGGAAGCATGCGCGCTCGCCAAGAACTGCGACGCGTTCTCGAGCGTCGACTGCGAAGCCGGCGACCGACCGCCCTCGCCTTCAACAGCGCGGGGGCCCGACGTTCGCTCCGCACCTGGCTGCCCTGTTTCCGCGAGTGGTCGATCGCGCAGATCGATGCCCCATCGCTTTGCGAGCGGCGTCTGCTGGTCCACGAACTCGCCCGCCTCGAGGGCATGACGATTACGGGCGAATTGGAAAAGTTGATCGCCTGTAAGGCCAAAGGCGACGCGCGGACGCTCATCGGCGCTCTGCGGCGACTTCAGGTGGTCAGCCTGTCTTGGAATCGACCCAGCGAAAATCTGCGCGCCTGCGGACTGCTCATGCCGATGCTCAGCGACTCGATGGGGTGGGACATTCGCGATTTCGCCCACGAGACCGTAACGCGGTGGAGCGCGACCAGTCCGGCCGCCGCACAGCTTGGAATCGATTCGACCAGCTGGTGCATCTGGGCGATGCACAGCCTGATGGGCATTAACGAGGACGACATCGCGAGCTACTACCGCCGCACGGCCGGATCCGTCTACGCGCTGTCTCAGCAGATCGAAAGCCGCCTGCGGAGTACGGGCCTGCGCCGGGAGTGCGTGGATGCGCTGACCGCCGCGATCGATCAAACTTGCAAGGGTTGATTCCCGCTCGCGTCGAACGTATCCTGATCATCAAGCTCAGCGCCATCGGCGACTGCCTCCACGCGACGCCGGTCGCCGAGTCGCTGCGCGCGGCTTATCCCGAGGCGGAAATCTGGTGGGCCGTGCATCAGCATTGTGCTGCCGTTGTGGAAGGCAATCCGTTCATCGACCGAGTCGTGAAATGGGATCGCAAGTTGGGGCTTCGCGGAGCGTTCGTGCTCGCGAGACAGTTGCGGCCGCAACGATTCGATATCAGCCTCGATCTCCAGGGGCTGTTCAAGTCCGCCCTGCTCGGACTTCTGTCCGGAGCTAGGTGTCGCGTGGGACCCGCGGAAGCACGCGAAGGCGCCGCCCTAACCTATCACATCCGTGCCGCCGCTCATCGCGATCTGCCGATCACGCGGCAGCTCCTACTGCGAGGTGAAGCTGCGGGCGGTCAGCCGGGGCCGTATCCGATGCGGCTGCCGATTACCGATGCCCATCGCGCGGCGATCGAGACGCTCATGGAACAGGCCGAGATCGGTGACCGGCGTCTCGTGATCCTCAATCCATCCGCGGGCAAAGAGCCCAAGCAGTGGCGCCCGGAGCGATTCGGCGAACTGGCGCGGCTCTTGGCCGATGAACGCACGGTATTCGCCACGGTTGGCGCGCCGGCTGACGCACCGCTGTGCGAGCAGATCGTGGCCTTGAACCCGGACGTCCTCAACTGGTGCGGCAAGACGTCCTTGCTCGAATTGGGCGCCCTGTTCGAGCGGTGCGCCCTGTTCATCGGCGGCGATACCGGTCCGATGCATATGGCTCAAGCGAGCGGCTGCCGAGTCCTCGCCCTCTTCGGCCCGACACGCGCCGAAGTGCTCGGTCCCCAAGATCCTCGGGACCGAGTGATTTCCGCGCGGGAACGATGCGAAGGCTGTCGATCGCGCCATTGCACGGCCGTGACGCGGTGCATGGACACGATCCAGGTCGACGACGTGGCGCGAGTGGCGCGCGAGCTCTTGAGCGGTTAGAGCAGGCCTTTTCGGCGCGCGCTCTTCCAGCGATCGTGGAACCACAGCCACTGCTCGGGATGGAGGCGAATGACGCGCTCCAAGAAAGCCATGACGGCCCGCATCATGCCTTCGCCGTTGACCTCGTACCCAGGCAGCGGCTCCATGACAGGCTCGAAATTGATCTGGTACCGGTTGGGCCCGATCCGAACGGTCCACATCGGCACCACGGCGGCGCCCGTGCGGCTGGCGATGACGCCCGGGCCGAGAGTGGTCCCCGCGGGATGGCCAAAGAAGGGCAGGTACGCCTCGTCCGTGTTCTGGTCGGGCAGGATGCCGATGATCTCGTTCGCGCGCAGACGCTCGATCATCGGGCGGGCCGCATTGCCGCGAGGAATCACCCGCGTGCCCGTCGACGTACGCAATTCGTTGACCATATCATTGAGCTTCGAATTATTTGCATCCCGAATGATCACGTTCAACGGATAGCCGTGGGCGGACATCCAAGAAGAGCAGCGCTCCCAATTGCCGAAGTGCCCGGTGATGAGCAACACGCCCTTGCCGCGGCTCAGGCCGTCGTCCAAGTTTTCGCGGCCTCGCACTTCCGTCGTCGCATCGAGCTCTTCGATCGAGCGGCGACTGGCGCGGAGAAAGTCGGCCGTCGCGATGCCGTAGTGTTCGAATACGCGCTGGGCGAGCGCGAGTCGCTCGGTGGGCGACATCTCCGGGAAGGCCAAAGTCAAATTGGTGAGGGCTCGCTCGCGGTGCTTCTTCGAAACTCGAAACAGCAGTCGACCCCAGCGAGCTCCCGCGCGTTCGGCTCCTTCCGGCGATTTGCGCAGGAACGCACGTTGCGCCTTTTCAAACGCAAAGGCGCCCAAGATTCCTTCCATTTCGCGGCGGCTAGGACTCATGGAGATGGTCGAGAAGCCAAGCGCGGAACCGATCCCGCGGCTCGACCGACACCCGATAATCAGCAATGACGATTCGTGCGTCGGTGGGGGCTACTGCTTCAATTTTGACCCAATCCTTGCGCGTCAAAATCGTCGACTCGCCAGAACGGATCATTTCGGGTCGCGCCGCCTCGTGATCGCCGAGCAGGGTCACACGATCTGGCTTCACGCCGATCGCCTCGAGTGCGGCGAGAAGCCGGTCGGGCCGACCGACTCCGCAAAGCAGATGGATCGGGCTGGCCAGATCCCATCCAGAAACGGTTTGGCCCTCGCGATCGATCAGTTCAGTGGGGTGTTGGACCCATTCGAACTCGCCCGGCAGGTGGAGGTCATAGCGACGCTCTTCTGATGGTGGTTCGCGATAGGGACCCGCCGGCAACATCCAGCGCACGGTGCCTTCGGGAGGTCGCACGACGATCGTCAAGCGCTTGCGCAAAGGAAGATGCTGCAGACCGTCATCCATCAGCAAGACGCTGCCGGGAAATCGCTCAGCGCAGAGGGTGGCGGCCAAAACACGCCGCCGACCCACGACGAGCGGGACATCGGGAAGCCACTGGCGCATCGTGGCGGGTTCGTCCCCCCATTGCCGGGCATCGAGCGGCCCGTCCGGTGCGATCTGAGCGGCTTCCGCCGACGGACTGCCGTACCCACTCAGACCGATCACCACCGTGCGGCCCGCTTCGATGAGCGTCTCGGCGATGAATCGAGTGAGCGGGGTCTTGCCGGTCCCGCCGACCACCAGGTTGCCCACGCAGACGATCGCCGGGTGCGGTTCGCTCGCGCGCTTGAGGCCCACATCATAAAGCGCTCGGTAGACGCGCCAGCCCGCCCCATAGAGGAGGCTCGCCGGCCACAGCAGCGCGTTGCGCCAGTCTGGCCGGCTCAGGTCATAGCGCGAGAGCACGCCAAATTGTAGTTCATGGAAAAAAATTGGCTGGCCCAGCAAGATTGGAGATACCAAAGCCGAGAATGTCTAGTATTATATAGTAGACATGAAAGCACTATCCCCCGAACCGGTCGCCTTGCCCGCATTGGCCTCCGATCCACGGCCGCTGCGGGTGATGTTTCTCGATCTCAACAGCTACTTTGCCTCGGTAGAGCAGCAGGAGAGACCGGAACTGCGCGGTCGCCCGATCGCGGTGGGCCCGGTGATGGCCGACACGTCGTTTGTCATTGCCGCCTCCTATGAGGCGAAGAAATTTGGAATCAAGACCGGCACCATGATCGGCGATGCCAAGCGCATGTGCCCCGATCTGCTCATCGTCCCGGCCACTCCGGCGCTTTACACCCATTACCACCGGCGGGTGCTGGAAGTGGTCGAGACGGTGCTTCCGATCGACCAGGTGTGCAGTATCGACGAGATGAAGTTCCGACTCCTCGGTGCGGAGCGTGAGCCAGATCGGGCGATCGAACTGGCGAACCGGATGAAGGAAGCGCTTCGCGATGGCGTCGGCGAGTGCATGACCGCCTCCATCGGCATCGCTCCGAACAGCTTTCTCGCCAAATTGGCCACCGATCTGCAGAAGCCGAACGGCCTCGTGAAGATCGAGGCAACGGACCTGCCCAATCGCATCGAAGGATTGGCACTCACCGAATTTTGTGGGATCAACCGGCGAACCCAGGCCAGGCTTCAGGCCTTTGGCATCTTCGATAGCACCGACTTGTTGAACGCGAGCCCGCAGCAGCTCCGCCAGGCCTTTGGGTCGGTGGGGGGAGAGCGCTGGTGGTACCTGCTGCGCGGCTTCGAAGTCGACCTGAAGGTCAACACCGGCCAGACCCTGGGTCACTCCCACGTGCTCCCGCCCCATCTTCGGACCGAGGTCGGAGCGCACGACATTCTGATGCGGCTTCTTCAAAAGGCGAGCGCCCGGCTCCGCGCCGACGGCTTGTGGGCACAAGCCCTGACCGTTCATATTGCAGGGGTGAAGAACTGGCACGCCCACAGCCGAATGCCCGCCGCCCAAGACACTCCGAGCATGGTCGAAGTATTCAACCGACTCTGGGCCCGTCACGACTTTCAGGTGCCCCGGACCGTGGGCATCACTTTGAGCGAACTCGCCAGCCACGAGGCGATCACGCCGAGCCTTTTCGACCCTCCCAAGCCGACGGTGAACCTGAGCCGGGCCGTCGACGAGGTCAACCAAAAGTTCGGAAAGAACTCGATCTACCTCGCCGCCGTCCACGAAGTGCGGGATTCGGCTTCCGAGAAGATCGCGTTCAACAAGACATGGCTCTTCAGCGAAGGCAAGGGCGATCATGAGTGGCCCGACACGTTTCGGGGGCCGGGTCGATGAGCCGCTGCGATTGGGCGGCGACCGAGCCGAACGTCTCGTACCACGACCACGAATGGGGACGACCTGTACTCGACGATCAGCGATTATTCGAGGCGCTGATTTTGGACGGCGCCCAGGCCGGGCTGAGTTGGACGACGATTTTAAAGAAGCGCGAGGCGTATCGTCTCGCTTACGAAGGCTTTGTGGTCGACCAGGTCGCCGCGTACACCGAGGCGGATGTCGAGCGCTTAATGGGCGATCCTGGCATCGTCAGGAACCAGTTGAAAGTTCGGTCCTCGATCACCAACGCGCGATGTACGCAGGAGGTGCAAGCCGAATTTGGATCGCTGACCCACTATTTCTGGTCGTTCGTCGATTTCCAGCCCGTTCAGAACGAGCGGCAGTCCATGGCGGATATTCCTGCGACGAGCGAGATTTCGGACGCGATGAGCAAGGATATGGTCAAGCGCGGCTTCAAGTTCGTGGGCTCGACGATTCTATACGCGCTGATGCAAGCGGTGGGCATGGTCAACGACCACCAAGTCTCGTGTCCGCAACATGCGATCTGCCGCGATCTCGCGCCGACGGTTACCGAGTTTTTTGGTCGGCGTGGAAACGAACCTCGTCCGCGGTCATAACGACCACGTTCGGGTTGGCGAGCGCCATAAACTCCTCAAAGGGAACGTCGCCCAAGTCTCCCGTATCTTTGAACTCCTCGAACATCTTGAGGAGCACTTCGGCGGGGGTGGGCAACGTCGGGTAGACGTCGACCCAGATGCCGGGCTTCTGATCGATCGAGCGATACGCCACGGCCGCGACCGAAATATCCGAAGGAGCGCCCATGTCGAGTTCGCTCGCCTCGGTGAGCCAACTCCCTTTGCCGAGCTTGAGTCCAGCCTCGCTAAGAGCCCGCCAGACATCGCCTTCGCTACGCCGCGCCCACGAGCAGATGATGAGGTTCTTGACCGGATCGCCCGCGCTCACGAAAACGCCCGAGCCCTTCGCGCAGACGAGTGCTTCTTTCAGTCCAAGACGGTCTGATACTTCCTGCGCAAAACGATCGATTTCGACCTGAACTACCACTGTGCTGGACTATAGCACGTCCCGAGATCGGGCTAAACTAGCCTGATTCCAACCCGAGGCGAACCCCATTGTCCGAAACGCTCGACACGCTGCTTCAAGAACAACGCCATTTCGAACCGTCCGCCGATTTCGTGGCTCAAGCCAATATCAACGACGCTGAAATTTATGATCGCGCTTTGGCCAATCCCGTCGGATTCTGGGAGGATTGGGCGCGAGAACTCGATTGGATCGAGCCATGGCATACCGCGCTGGAGTGGAATCTCCCGAACGCGAAATGGTTCTTGGGCGGCAAGCTCAACGCGTGTGCAAACTGTGTGGATCGCCACGTGGCGGGCGGCCTGGGCGACAAGCGCGCGATCATTTGGGAGGGCGAGCCGGGCGACGAGCGCACCCTGACCTTTGCCGAACTCCAAAGGGAAGTCGCGCGGGCCGCCAACGGCCTCCGCTCGCTGGGCGTGAGCAAGGGCGACCGGGTGTGCATTTACATGCCCATGGTTCCCGAGCTCGCGATCGCCATGCTGGCGTGCGCCCGAATCGGTGCCGCCCATAGCGTCGTATTCGGAGGATTCAGCAGCGATTCGCTGCACGAGCGTATCAACGATGCGGGAGCGAAGCTCCTGATCACGGCGGACGGCGGGTGGCGCCGAGGCGGCGTCGTGCCCCTGAAGCACTTGGCCGATGAAGCTCTCGCCATGGGCTGTCCTTCGATCGAATCGGTGCTCGTGCTTCGCCGCATCGGCCCAGAGGGCGGGTCCGTGCCCCATTACAACGCGGGCGTTTGGCAACATGGCCGCGACCTCTGGTGGCACGATATCGTCGACGGTCAAAGCGACGCTTGTCCGCCCGAGCCGATGGACAGTGAGGACCTGCTTTACATCCTGTATACGAGTGGATCCACGGGGAAGCCGAAGGGCATCGTGCACACGACCGGCGGCTACCTCACCGGCGTTTACGCCACCACTCAGTGGGTGTTCGACCTCAAGCCGGATGACATCTACTGGTGCACGGCCGACTGCGGATGGGTGACGGGCCACAGCTATGTCGTCTACGGCCCGCTCGCGAACGCGGCCACGGTTCTGATGTACGAAGGTGCGCCCGATGCGCCGGATAAGGACCGGTTTTGGCGGATCGTCGAAAAGCACAAAGTCACCATTCTCTACACGGCCCCGACCGCGATTCGCGCGTTCATGAAGTGGGGCACGCAGTATCCGGATCGATGCGACTTGTCATCGTTGCGCTTACTGGGCTCGGTCGGAGAACCGATCAATCCCGAAGCCTGGATTTGGTATCACGAGGTCATCGGCAAATCGCGTTGCCCGATCGTCGATACGTGGTGGCAGACGGAGACGGGCGCGATCATGATCTCGCCGTTGCCAGGCATCACCA
>JBGAHK010000001.1:0-1534291 GCA_044226215.1 Fimbriimonadaceae bacterium
CGGGAAGTGCCACGCAGCCGTTCCCTGGCATTCAGCCGATCGTGGTCGACGATCACGGAAACGAAATCACGCCCGTCCAGGGCCGACTGGCTTTCTACGATCGCAGCCGAGCGCGGAACGAAGGCGATCCCGTCGGCGGCATCCTCGCGATCAAGCATCCTTGGCCAAGCATGACCCGTGGCATTTGGGGCGATCCCGACCGGTTTATGAACGTGTACTGGACCAAGTTCCCGGGCCTGTATTTTCCTGGTGACGGCGTGAAAGTCGATGAGGATGGCTATTTCTGGCTGCTGGGCCGGGTCGACGACATCATGCTCGTGGCGGGTCACAACATTTCGACGATGGAAGTCGAAAGCGCCCTCGTCGACCACCATTCCGTCGCCGAGGCGGCGGTGATCGGCAAGACTCACGACCTGAAGGGCCAAGCAATTTGTGCGTTCGTAATCATCAAGAGCGGCGTGCCGAACACGCCGGAACTGGTGGCCGAACTCAAGAAGCACGTGGCCGACAAGATTGGTGCGCTCGCACGGCCCGACGACATCATGATCTGCGCCGACCTGCCCAAAACCCGCAGCGGCAAGATCATGCGGCGGTTGCTGCGCGACGTCGCGGAAGGACGGGCGCTGGGCGACACGACGACCCTCGCCGATCCCGCCGTCGTGGCCGGTTTGAAAGACCGGTATGAAAGCCTGGAAGGATAGCACCCGACCCCTTTGACCGGGACGCCGCACAGCCTATAAACTAACCATCAATGGCTTCATTTCCCGATGGTTTTGTGTGGGGCGCCTCCACGGCATCGTATCAGATTGAAGGCGCGGCAGCAGAAGATGGTCGTGGTCCCAGCGTCTGGGACATGATGTGCGAGCGGCCGGGCGCGATCTACCAAGGGCATACCGGGGCCGTCGCCGACGACCACTACCATCGCTACCGCGAAGACGTGGATCTGCTCGCCAAGATGAATGCGAACGCGTACCGGTTTAGCATCTCGTGGTCGCGCGTCATGCCAACCGGCGCAGGGGAGGTGAACCAGAAGGGAATCGATTTCTATAACCGATTGATTGATGCCTTGCTCGAAAAGAACATTCAGCCGTTCGTGACCCTTTTCCACTGGGACTATCCGATGGGCCTGTACCATCGAGGTGGCTGGATGAACCCCGATTCCTCTCAATGGTTCGCGGACTATGCCGCCCTCTGCGCCGAGAAGTTCGGCGATCGGGTCGGACACTGGATGACGTTTAACGAGCCGCAATGCTTCGTGGGTGGTCACTACACGGCCTTCCACGCACCGGGTCTCAAACTCGCCTGGAACGATGTCCGCGTGATCATGAAGAACGTCCAGCTCAGCCATGGCCGTGGCGTTCAGGCCATTCGCGCCCACTCGCCGCGTCCGTGCCAGGTCGGCATCGCACCCGTTGCCGAGACCGGCATCGCCCACACCGATTCAGAAGCCGATATCCAGGCAACCCGCAACTTCATGTTCGATATCCGGCCCGATTCCTTCTGGCAGACGTCGTTCATTCACGACCCGATGATTTTGGGCGGCTATCCGGGCAACGAGGAGGCGGTCCGCAAAGGCATCGTCCCCGATCTCTCGCAGGACGATATCAAGATCATCCAACAGCCGATCGACTTCTTCGGCATGAACACGTACCAAGCGGAACGAGTCCGAGCGGCCGAAGGCAAGCGGTTCGAAGTCGTGCCGACTCCGATCGAAAATCCGCTAACCGCGTTCCGCTGGAATATCCGGCCCGAGTGCCTTTACTGGGGCCCGAAACTGTTCCACGAGCGCTATCAATTGCCGATCTATATCACGGAAAATGGCTGCTCGAACGTCGACATCGTCTCACTCGACGGCAAGGTCCACGATCCTCAGCGGATCGACTACCTCCACCGGCACCTGCTGCAACTACGCCGCGCCATCGCGGATGGGGCCGATGTTCGGGGATACCTCCAGTGGTCGCTGCTGGACAACTTCGAGTGGGCCGAGGGCTACAAGGAGCGGTTTGGCCTCATCTACGTGAACTACGAGACGCTCGAGCGGATCCCAAAGGACAGCTACTCCTGGTATGCGAACGTGATTGCCCAGAACGGGGCCAATCTGTAGTCCATAACCTTGCGGGAGTCTGCCGAAATTCTCGAATCTGGGCAGACTCCCGAAGTACAATAGGTTCGCATGCGAGAACTGAACAGCACACCCAGCCATGAAGTGGCTGGAGTGGAGCCGGATATTCAAGAGCTGCTCATCCTCGCGTCGCGCCTGAAGGAATCGACAGGTGGCGAACTCGATGATGAAGCCTTGCGCGCGGTAGCGGAAGCCACAGGTGCCCCGCTCGATTACGTGCGTATCGCCGCGTGGTCGGCGCCAGGCGTCCAAAAGCGACAATCGCTCTTCAGCCGCGTCCGCAGCACGATCCTGTCGCTCGACGAATCGGTTCGGTTTTACGTCATTTCGACGCTGATGGCCTCTGGATGCGGGCTCGCCCAGGCCTTCGGCGGTACGTTTGGCGACCGGACGGGGTTCTTTGGCATTCTCACGTTTCTGTTTATCCTGGGAGCTGCCTACAACGCAGCCCGGGCTCACGAACGCAAGATTGCCGTCTGGTCAGGCGCGATCTTTGGTGCGGGGCAGTTCATCGCCAACTCCCTCTTCCTGCTGCTCCTCTCGATGTTCTTCCGCGTCCCTCGGGTCGAAGATTCATTTCTGATCTTGCCGATGATGGGTGCTGGGGCTCTGGGCGGCTTGGTCGCCAATGCGATCTTCGGCAACAAGACGAATCGCCTGAACTTCAAAACGCCAACCGAAGAGCGCCAAGCTTTGCTCAAGCAACTGCTCGAACTCCAAGACAAACTGCGCGCGAACGAGCAGCATGCGGCGTACCTCAGCCTCGACATCGTGGGTTCGACCCGGATGAAAGCGACTGCCGATCCGCTGGCGATCGAGTTCACGTTTAACGAGTTTCACCGGTTCGTCGAGACCATCGTCAAGAAGCATTCGGGATCCATCCACTCCACGGCGGGCGACGGCGTCACGGCAGTGTTCGAACACCCGCAGCAGGCCTTCGCGGCGGCCCGCAACATTCAGGGAGGGTTGGTCGAACTCAACACGCACCGCAACCGGCTCGGAACACCGATTACGCTGAGAGCGGGCATCCACTACGGTCAAGTCGTGCCGCCCGGAGAAAATGCGGTCTCCGTGAACTTTGCACACGTGATCGATGTTGCAGTTCACATGCAGAAAGCGGCACCTCCCGGTGGCATCGCGATCTCATCGCTGGCCGCATCGATGATCCCGAACGGTTCGCAGCTCATTCAGGGCGACCCGATCGAAGTCCAGAACACGAAGGCGATCATTTGGCAGCCCAAGCCGATCCTGACCGCATCGACCCCGCCGCCGAGCCCCCCGCAATTCGCGCCCGAAGTCTAACCAGGTAAACCACTCACGGTGACCACGCAAGCCAAAGAACCGCTCATCAACCGAAAGCGAACGATTCGTATCGCCATCGGTCTCTTCCTCATCGCCGGCCTCGCCTTCGCCTTTCAATGGTGGAAGAGCTTCACGATCGATCCCGATCTCGGAACTGTCGACACCCAAGATTGGATTGCCGCGGTCGAGAACACGTCCGACGGATCTCAAGTGGTCGTGTTCAAGGCCGACGGCACTAAAATCGCCGCGCCCGGATTCAAGAACGGCCACACCGAGCGTGAGCCAGTTTGGCGGCCCGATGGCAACCGTTTGTTCTTCGTGAGCGATCGGGAGGGCGAAACGTTCAACGTTTACCGCTGGAATCTGGCCAAGGAGCAGCTTGTCGAGCGTCGATCCATCGGAAGCCGGTCGAAGGGCAACTTGAGCTTCTCGGGAGCCGGTCCTGACTCGGTTCGCAACATCGGCCTGATCACCTCCGGCGGATTCGTGCAGGAACTGGACCCACGAGAGACGTCCACCCGCCAAGTGTTGCCGCCCGTCCGGGCCGAAATCGCCCAAGCCAGCCGAGAAGAGGGCGGCGCCGATCAGTTTAAGGCACTCTACGACAAGATTGGAACGAGCTTCAAGAAGGCGAAATGGGGAGCCGGTCGCGACTCCGTCGTCGCGGTGATGAAGCGGGACGATGGCGAGGTCCTCATTGTCCAGAACATGAATGTCGTTATCGACGCCAATGGCGAATCGACCCTGCCCGCACCGCATCAGATCATGGCGGGCCGTACCATCGACTTCGATGTGGACGCGAGGGGCCGCGTGGTGGCCTCGATCGTCGGATTCCAGTTTGTCAACAAGAATGATGTGCCTCGGCAATACATCAAGAATGGCGTGGCGACTCCGCCTTACCAGCACGCCGTGATCACGTTCGAAACCAGCGCCAAGGAACTGGAGCCGAAGCTGATCGGCGTTTCTGCCGACAAGACGAATGTTCTGGCGCGGCCGCGCATTTCACCGGATGGTCAGGAGATGTTGATCTTGGCCGGAACGATTGATTCGACCGATCAATTTGCGCCGCAAGCGCTGCTGGTTGGCCCGATTGAAGAAGCCGGCGCCCGCAAATTCAAGCCCATCGCACCCGGAGAAATTCTGGATTCCGAGTGGCATCCCAGCGGAACCAAAGTGGTGCTCACGCGCCGAGAAGGCAAGATCCGCCCAATCTATACGGTGAACACGGACGGCAGCAACGTCAAGCCCATCTCGGGGCAAGAAGGCAGCTTCTCGGCGGCCTGCTTCAGTCCTCAACTCCCGCGTCCATGACGATCCGCGAGTGGCTGAGTCTGGCCACTCAGAAGTTGCCCGGCGATTCTCCTGAGCTTGAAGCCCAAGTTCTGCTCGCCCGGTCACTTGGGGTCGACCGATCTTGGCTGCTCGCCCATCGGGACGACGCGCTGCCCGAAGCCGTGATGGCCGAGGCCTGGCTCAAGAGACGCGTGGCACGCGAGCCGCTCGCTTATATTCTCGGGGATCGCGAATTCTATGGACGCACGTTTCGCGTGACGCCGGATGTGCTCATCCCGCGCCAGGAGACGGAGTTGCTGGTCGATATTGCGGTCCAAAGACGGCCGGACACACTTCTCGACTTGGGGACCGGCAGCGGTTGTCTCGCCGTCACGATTGCCCTCGAACTTCCTGACTGCCGCGTGACAGGGAGCGACATTTCGGCCAGGGCCCTTCCTCTCGCGCAGGAAAACGGGGCGCGGCTCGGGGCATCAGTTGAATGGGTCGAGAGCGACTGGTTCGCGAACATCACGGGCACGTTCGACCTCGTCGTCTCGAATCCACCGTACGTCGGCCCCCAGGAACCGCTGGAACCGGAGTTGACGGATTGGGAGCCGCATCTGGCGCTTTATGCCGAGGAAGGCGGCCTTGCTGCCTACCGGGCGATCGCCTCGTCGGCCGCTCCCTTTTTATCGCGCGGGGGCGCGATCGCGGTGGAGCATGGGTGGACTCAGCGCGAAGCGGTCGAGGCAGTTTTTGCCGAATTTGGGTGGGCGAGCGCGGAGACACGTTCGGACCTGGATGGCCATGACCGAGTATCCATCTTCACTTTGCCATAATTAATTGGATGCAGATAGTCGTCCCCGACGAGTTCAAATATTTGTACGAAAAGTCGGCCGAACGCCCTGTCGTAAAGATCCCTGATCCCGTGCTGCGGCAAGTGGCGAAAGAGGTCGTCAAGATGTCGAAGAAGCTGGACAAGCTGATCGACGATATGATCCGAATCATGACCCGCGCCAACGGCGTGGGCCTCGCCGCTCCGCAGGTGGGCGTTCTGGAGCGGGTCATCGTCATTGCACCGTCCGGTCAAAAGCCGCTGGCGCTGATTAACCCAGTGGTGAAGGAAGTTCAAGGCAGCGAATCCGGTCAAGAAGGCTGCCTGAGCATTCCCGGACTGTATGGCGACGTACCACGGGCGGTCTCCGTTTGCGTCGAGGCGTACGACCGAAAAGGTCGTCCGATGGCCTACGACTTGGAGGGTATGCCCGCCCGAATCGTCCAGCATGAAATTGACCATTTGGATGGCGTTTTGTTCATCGACAAAGTGGATATCGCCACTTTGCACTGGAGCCATCCGGACGGCGAGCCGGCCGCCGAATGAAGCTGGTCTTCATGGGCACGGCGGACTTTGCGGTCCCGTCGCTGGAAGTGCTGGCTCCCCATGTGGCCCTCGTCGTGAGCCAGCCCGACCGGCCAGCCGGGCGACACCTCCGACTGCAGCCCTCGCCGGTCAAGCTCAAGGCTGAGGAACTCGGTCTCCCCGTGGAGACGCCCGAGAAGTCCCGCGCTCCTGAATTCGTCGAACGACTTCGGGCTCTCGAGGCCGACGCCTTGATCGTGGCCGCGTACGGGCAAATTCTGAGTCAGCTGGTCCTCGAATCCGCCCGCATCGGGGGGATCAACCTGCACGGATCGATCCTGCCCGCGTATCGCGGTGCCGCTCCTATCCAGCGGGCGATCATGGACGGCTGCACCACAACCGGCGTCACCCTGATGCAAATGGATCGGGGAATGGACACAGGGGATATGATCGCGGTCGCGGAAACGCCGATCGGGCCCGACGAGACGTACGGCGAACTCGCCCAACGCCTATCGCTTGTCGCGCGAAATTTGATCGGAGAATGGATTAACCGATTGGTGAACGGCGATTATCCACGGGCCGTCCAGGACGACTCGCTGGCCAGTCACGCGGCGAAGATCGAGAAAAGCGATGCCGAACTCTCGATTCATCGAGGCGCCCGGAGCGAATACAACCGCTTTCGAGCGACCACTCCTTCTCCTGGCGCATTCTTTGCTCTTCCCGACGGTCCCCTGAAAGTCCTGGAAGCTCGCCTTTCCGACTGGGACTTGGAGGCAGGCGACACTCGATGTATTGGGAGCGCTTTACACGTTGGCATGACGGACGGCAATTTGGAGCTCAGGACGGTGCAGCCGGCCGGCCGAAAGGCAATGACCGGCGCTGACTTCTTCCGTGGCCACCGCGGTCCCCTTTTCACATAAGCGACTGGGCGTCCACATCGAAAACCACCTGCACGCCTGGTACTTCGCGGACCTGTATACCGGCATAGAAGTCGCCCGGGGAGACATTAAAAGGAAGCTTGACCAGAAGGTGAAATCGCCATTTTTCGTCAAGCCGCTCGATGGGGCAGCTCGCTGGGCCCAATAACGCAGACGCATCGAGCCTTTCCCGCGCTTGGCGAGCGATCGCATCGATCGCGTCCTGAACCGCCTTCTTGGATGTACCCGACGCCACGATATTGACCAGACGGTTAAACGGCGGATACGCCAGTGCCCGTCGTTCGTCGATCAGACCGTCGAAGAACGCCTTGTAGTCGTGGTCGCGGGCGTGCTCCACGGCACGATTGGTCGGATTCATGGTCTGGATGATCACCCGACCGCGCTCCTGCCGCCGTCCCGCGCGCCCGGCCACCTGGGAAAGTAATTGAAAGGTCCGTTCCTCGGCCCGAAAATCGGGCAAGTTGAGGGAGATATCGGCGGCGACGACCCCGACCAGGGTGACGTTCGGAAAATCGAGTCCCTTTGCGATCATTTGGGTGCCGACCAAGATGTCCGCGCCGCCGCTCCGGAAGGTCGCGAAGGTCTCCTCGAGTGCCCCTCGCCGGCGGGCGATATCGCGATCAATCCGGACGACTCGAGCCGTCGGAAAGGCCTCGATCACGGCTTCCTCCAACCGCTCGACCCCCAGTCCAAAGGGCGCAATGCGGGTGCCTTCACACACGGGGCATGTCTCGGGGGCCAGCGACTCGAATCCGCAGTGATGGCATCGAAGCCGACGGTCGCGTTTGTGATACGAGAGAGAAACCGTGCAGCGCGGACACTCGAATGAGTGACCGCAGGTGCGACACGCCAAGAACGGTGCAAAGGCCCGCCGATTGAGGAACAGCATCGCCTGCTGGCGGCGGTCCAGCGTGGTTTGGAGTTCGGCCAGCAAGGCGTCCGAGAATATTCGGGCGCGGCCACCCGCATACACTTCACGCAGGTCCTGGATTTGAACGTCCGGCAGGGTCGAGGCAGCGGCCGCTCGTTGGGGGAGTTCGAGTAAGCAGATCGACCCCTGACGGGCTTCGTACATCGTTTCGAGTGAGGGCGTCGCCGACCCAAGCACGAGCGCGGCGTGATGGATCTCAGCCAGCTTTCGGGCTAAGACCCGGGCGTGATATCGCGGTGATGTCTCTTGCTTATAGCTGGTCTCGTGCTCCTCGTCCTGAACGATCAGTCCGATGTTCGTCAGCGGCGCGAAGAGCGCGCTGCGCGGGCCGAGCACGATCGGCGCCTCGCCCGATTGGACGCGGGACCAACTCTCCAGCCGTTCCTGGGGAGCCATGCCCGAATGCATGACGGCCACGTTCCGCCCAAACCGGTCCCGAAGTTGCGCGATAACTTGGGCCGTGAGGGCGATTTCGGGCACGAGGTAAAGCACTTGCCGTCCCGCCTTGAGCGCAGCCGCCGCGCAGCGGAGATAAACCTCCGTCTTGCCGCTTCCGGTGACCCCATAGAGCAGGAATGTCTCGTGACGGCGGGCATGAATGGCTTCGGTGATGCGCTCAGAAGCCGCCGCTTGGGCGGGGTTCGGGGTGGGCGCCGAGCCGAGGGAGGCTTCTGGACCGGCCACCTCGACGAGCATGCCCGCCTCCAGCAGCGTCTTGAGCGTGGCGTCCGTACATCCGCAAAGCGCCTTGATTTCCTGGGGCGAAAAGCTCGTGGATTCGGAGCCTTGCAGGCGCATCAGGGTCATCGCCTGGGCCGGGCGTCGTTTGCCGTGCCGAATGAGATACTGCTCGACGGCGGCATGGTCCGAACTCAGACGAAGCTGGCCTCCGAGGCGGCGTCGTTCTTGGCCGGTCGAGAGGCTCAGATGCTGCTCGACCAACCCCATTTTTTCGAGTCCCCGGAGCAGCTTACGGGTACCGGCCAGCAGTGGATTGGATTTCGACTCGGTGATCGAGCCTTTGTCGCGCAGTACGGCGAGAATCTCCTGTTGGGCCGCATTCAGCTGCGGGGCCGGCGCCTGGTCGGCCAGTTGCCACTTGGTCGCGAGCCGGTCTTTGAGTCCGGGTGGCAGGGCGGCAGTCATCGCCTGAGAAATGCTGGCGAGGTATTCGTCCTGCACGAAGCGGAGAAGCTCCATGGTCGCCGCGGGGAGTTCGAACCGTTCCACGACGCCCTGGATCGCCCGGAGGTGCGCCACGGGAAAGGGCAACTCGTCTGCGGTTTTCTCGCCCACCGACTCCACGATGCCGAGCGCCTGCCTCGGGCCCAGCGGCACCAGAACCAGGTCACCAGGATGGGCGCCGCCGTCATTTCGGTACGTGAAGGTGGCCTCCGAACCGGCGCTGCGCGCGTCGAGGGCGACTTCGGCGATCGAGATTCGGGTCGCCGCCGTTGCGCTCATGAGGTGATGCTACCGCGCCGGACCACACCCAAACCTCAGCGATTTTCGACCAATCGAAGCCTCCAAACCTAGAGAAATGGACTCGCGATCCGTATATTTCATTAGGGGTAGGCACGTATTCGAGTGCTCAAGGCCCGGAGGACTGATGGTAAAGCGACTGATTTTGATCTTTACGTGTGCAATGGGCGCCCTGGTTTTGGGGGCGGGATGTGCGGATACAAGCGCGACGAAGGCAACCGTGAAAAGCAGCGGCGGCGGTCTGGCGTCTCCCCAGAAGATGGTGGAGCACGTGAAAGACCAGCTCAAAGAATCGTTCCCCGAATATGCGCGGAAGATGAACGTCAGCCTCGACAAGGACGAGTCCAAAATCTACGTTCGCGGCAATGTGCCCACGAGCGAAGTCAAGGACAAAGTCGACTTGTTCATCGGCGATCTCAAGCTCAAGGATTACAAGATTGTCAACGAGCTGAAGATCGGCAAGGGCGGTTCCGTGGTCAAAGGCGGCGAAGCGCATGGCGAGGCGGCGGTCGATGATGAAGGCACTGCCGTGGCCGAGGACACCACTGCCGAGACCGGCGATGGCCAGCCCGTCACCCTGAAGGGCTACAAGATCAACGGCAAAACGTACGTTCTGCTGAAGGAAGCGGCCAAGAAGTTTGAATTCAAGATTAAGTGGGACAAGGAGACCGAAGCGGTCGTCATCAAGCTCCCGGGCGGCAAAATGTCGTCGGCGAGCGAGTCCCTCGGTCAGTGCCTGATGCAACGGGGCAAGATGTTCGTGACGCCCGAATTCATCAAGAAGGAACTGAAGCTCAAAGCCAAAGTCAGCTAAGAACCAACCCATCGGATCGGAGAACACCTGGGCGATCAAGCTCAGGTGTTCTTTTGTTTTGCGGCTAGAATCAAGGCCGACGATGGTGGCCTTCGATCCTGATCCCAATCTGAGGTGGCTGTTCGTTTTTGCCCATCCCGATGACGAGATCGGAGTAGCCGCCTGGATTCGTCAATGCGTGCGACGCGGCAACCCGGTCCGCGCCGTGTGGATGCACTCGAACTCGATTCGCGAGGCCGAGTCGCGGGCGGCGATGGCGATAATCGGTGCCTCCGATGATCAATTGGCCTACTCGACCTACCCGGATGGCAGCCTGGTGGATTGTCTGCCGGAGCTTCGCGCCACGATCGGGGCGGAGATTGAGCGCTTTCGGCCCGACCGCATTGTCACCCACGCCTTTGAGCAGGGCCATCTGGATCACGATGCCGTGAACCTCAGCGTCAATTCAGCGCGCGAATGCGCGGTGATCGAGTTTCCGATGTATCACACTTATCTGAGAGGGATTCAAACGCTCAACCGGTTTGCGACCCCCGAAGACGAAGAAGTTCGCGAGCTCGCACCGGAGGAGGTCCAGCTCAAACGGAAGCTGGCGGCTTGCTACCCCAGTCAGACGCTCGCGCGAAACATCCGCTGGTACGAAATCATGATGTTAGTCACCCGCTTTCGATCTGCCCGGCTCTCTCAAACGGAGCGGATGCGCGTTCAGACGCATCGCGATTTTCTGCGTCCTCATCTACCGGCCGGGCTTTCGGCTCAGGTGGAGCGGCACGCCAACTGGCTGCGATGGATTGAGCGTGTGCGGCCGTTTCTGGAGGCTCACCCATGCCCGTAATGACGGGGCTGGATCGACTGATCGCAAGCGGTGCCGCGCGGCTCAAGGGCAAACGTGTGGGCGTGGTCTGCAATCAGGCGACGGTCGCCAGCGACCTGCGCCATCTCCTCGACCATCTGCTTGAATTGGGTGTCGAGATCGGGGCCGCCTTTGGTCCGCAGCACGGGATCTGGGGCCACACCCAAGACAACATGATCGAGTGGGAGGGTTACATCGACCCACGCACGGGCCTTCGGTTCTTTTCGCTGTATGGCGAGCACCGCGAGCCCACCCCCGCCATGCTCGAGGGACTCGACCTCCTCGTGGTGGATCTTCCCGACATTGGGAGCCGTTACTACACGTTCATGTGGACCATGGCTCTTTGTCTCAAGGCATGCGAGCCGCTGGGCATCCCGGTTCTGATTCTAGATCGTCCGAACCCTCTGGGCGGCGTGCAGGTCGAGGGGACCGTATTGCGCGGCGAGCACACGGCTGGTCCTCAGGGAAGCGGGGAAGCCTTTTCGAGCTTTGTCGGGCTATACCCCCTCCCAACCCGCCACGGCATGACGCTTGGAGAAATCGCGACCTATCTTCAGACCCACTACTTCCCCAAGAGCACCCTGGACGTCGAGCGCGTCTCGGATTGGGACCGGAGTCAATTTTTCGATGACACCGGCCTGCCCTGGGTGATGCCTTCGCCCAACATGCCCACTTCCACGACCGCTCTCGTCTATCCGGGCGGATGTCTGGTGGAGGCGACCGTGTTCAGCGAGGGTCGTGGGACCACCCGGCCGTTCGAAACGTTTGGCGCGCCGTGGATAGATGCTTGGAGGCTCGCCGACGATTTGAATGCAGAAGGGCTCCCCGGCGTCTACTTCCGACCGATCCAGTTCCAGCCCACCTTCCACAAGCATGGCGGCCAGATTTGCGGAGGCGTTTTCATCCACATCTTGGACCGAGCCGCGTTTAGGCCCGTGATCACCACGGTCACCATGCTCGCTCACGCGGTGCGGCAAAGCGGCGACCGCCCAATTTGGATCGACCCTCCCTACGAGTACGTTTGGGACCGACTGCCCATCGATATTCTTGCTGGAAATGACTGGCTGCGACCGGCAATTGAGCGCGGTAAACCGTGGCGTGAAACTGCGGGCCGTATGGAGACGGAGTGCCGTGAGTTTGACTCGCTGAGGACCAACGGCTTGCTGTATTACAAGTAGATTTTCGCCGTGCGGAGCGGGTTCAATAGTCGAGAATGTTAACGAACAGTTAATATTTGAGTTGCAAAATTGTGTGTCCCTCATCCGGCTGTCGGTGCTCTTCGGCGGCTGAAATCATGGAGTCAAAGCTGTGAAGAAAGCATTTACGCTGATTGAATTACTCGTAGTTATTGCCATCATCGCCATCTTGGCGGCCATCCTGTTCCCGGTTTTCGCTCAGGCTAAGACTGCGGCAAAGAAGACATCGGTCATCTCTGCGCAGAAGCAGATCGGCATCGCCGTCATCATGTACGCCAATGACAGCGATGACGTCCTGCCGCGTCAAGACGACTGCGTCGACAAGAGCGCGCTGAACTCGGCTCTCAACAAGAACGCGTTCAACTACACGGGTGTGGGATGCCAGTCCTCGCCGTTCTACTACCGCACCAACCACTTCTCGTGGCAGAAATGGGTGATGCCGTACGCCAAGTCAATCGACATCTTCGTCCACCCGGCTCGAGGCAAGAACGATGCGAAGACCGGTAGCTGTCCGCAGGGCCAGTGGTCGCAGTGTGGCCAGCTGACGGGCGGTCTCGCCATCAACCTCGGCCTGACGGGCGCCCTGAACACTTTGGGCAGCACGACTCGCGCTGGCGCGTTCCGCAACGCGGCGATCGGCGGCGGTGTGGTGTCGAACCTCCCGAGCCCGTCTGAAGCGATGCTCCTGTTCGAAGTGGGTAACCCCAACATCGCGTTCGCCCCGACGATCTACCTTTCGACGGAGTCGAGCGCCGCAGTTAACAACGTTTATCCTGTCGCGATTCGCGAAATCTGGGAGCGAGAGTTCTACAAAGTCGACGGTTCGTGTAACCCGATTAAGACGGCTCCGGATCCCAGCCGTGTTTTCGCGGATGGCATCACGGTCGGATTCGCTGATGGCAGCGCCAAGTGGCTCAACCTGGGCAACTTCCTCGGCAAGACGCCGAGCGCCAAGGAATATGGCTTCACGGGCACGATTCCGTGCGGTCTGACCGGCGGCACGGTTCCTGGACCGGCCGCGCTGAACACCAACATCAACTACCCGATGTGGGGCATGAAGAACTGATGCGCCGAGCCATCTCTTTCTTGATTCTCGCTTCGTTTGTCGCCACCTTCATGGCCGGCTGCGGTTCGCAGGATCCGGGCGGTACCGCCGCTCAAGACAGCCAGAAGACACGCGATCAGTACAACGAAAAGAACGGGATCGGCAAAGGTCAGCAAGACCAGTAAGGTCGGAGAGTTCCAAGCGCGCCCCGAACTCCATTCGGGGCGCGTTTTGTTTTGCCGGGGTACCATCAAAGTTCATCCGAGCCGGTAGCTCAGTCGGTAGAGCAACGCCCTTTTAAGGCGTGGGTCCTGGGTTCGAGTCCCAGCCGGCTCACTTCGATTTTCAGCCCAATTCCAGAGCCAACAAAAAAGCCTCAGGACAATGTCCTGAGGCTTTTGCTGTAAATGGCTAGTCGGGCTATTCGGCGGATGAGGCTTCCGGAGCGGCGGCTTCAGGAGCCGGGGCCGGAGCGGCATCGCGCGGACCGCGATCCTCGCGATACGGTCGGCTGTGGCGCGGCGGGCGCTCGGCCGAGATTTCACGAACCACGAACGGCATCAACGCCATTTCTCGGGCCCGGCGAATCGCCTCCGAGATCATGCGCTGCTGCTTGGCCGTGTTGCCCGAGTGCTTGGACGACAGGATCTTGCCGCGATCGTTGGTGAACCGTCGGAGGATGTTGACCTCCTTATAGTCGACCTTGTCGATCTTGTTGATGGTCAAATAGCTGACCTTGCGCTTGCGGCCTCGGCGAACTTTGCCCTCGCCGTAACCGCGGCCCCCTTCCTTATCACCACCGGTGTTTGACGCGGCGCCTGGGGCTGTGGTTTCGGCCTGCGTCGGAGTGGTCTCTTCGCTCATGTCTTGTACTGGTACTCCTCAGTTGAACTGAACCGCTATTATGGCACAGATCGGCGTCCCCGCAACCTTTCGCGCGCAATCCCGCCAGTTTGAGCCGCCTTCCCATTGAACCTGGCAAGCCTGTCGGTCGGAACCGGCTTCCCGGCACGGAACAGACTCGTTGTCGGCAAGGCAACCCGCCAGACACGCATAGCGAGGAACCCCCACAAATCCTCCTATCTTCCTCCAGCCCAGGGCCGGATTCGCCATCCGGCCCCCCAAAATCCCAGTGGGCATGGTGGGCCTAAGAGGGGGCAGGATCTGCTTCTGCCGACCCTGGAGTACCGACCGGAGCCCGAGCCATGAGCGCAGCACCAAGGGGGATCAGCATGAGACCAGCCGCTGCGGCGTAAGGCCACCAGTACGACCGTACGTACAGCGCATTGGCAAATAACGGTCCCGCTATCCTTGCCACCGCTCCGAGCGAACTCGTGAGTCCGAAGATGCCTCCCCGCATATCGGCCGGGGCGGCTTTGGAGATCAGACTGTTGACGGCAGGATTGGCCATGCCGTTCGCAAACCCTAAGATGGCCGCTCCCACCAGCATCGGAATCCATGGTCCCGCGAAGGGGACAAGGAGGAGCGTCGGGGCCAAAAGGCCGTAGGCCAGCCGCAGCATGCCGAGCTCACCCAGCTTGCGCACGAGGGGTCCGACCAACGCGCCTTGGGTGACCGCAATGACAATGCCCACCCACGCCAGAACATAGGCGCCCGATTGCTGGCTCATACCGAAATGGTTGGCGCACAGCAGGAAGAAGGTGCTCTCAAGGTTCGAAAAGGCGAAATTGGCGCTGAAGTAGAGCAGCAGGAACGTGCTGAGTTCGGGCGTCCGAAGTCCCTCGAGCAGGTTTTGAAAGTTGCTCCGTTTGACCGCATCCGGATTCGCGGGCTGGATCGGGGCGTCGGGCAAGAACCAGACGAGGAAGACGAGGTTGACCAGGGCCATGGCCGCTGCCGCCAAGCCGAGGACGAGCGGGGTCCCGTGCCCCAACGCCACCAGCCATGCGCCGAGCGGCGGTCCGAGGACGAACCCGATGCCGAACCCGGCACCGAGCAGACCCATGCTCTTGGCACGTTGCTCGGGCGGCGTGACGTCGCTGACGTAGGCGAACGCCACCCCCAGATTGCCCGCGGCAATCCCGGAGAGTACGCGGCTCGCGATCATCATCCCGAGCTGGTGGGTCCAGGCATAGAGGACGCAGGACGCCACCGTGAGGGCCGCCGTGACGATGAGAACCTTTCGTCGGCCGATGGTATCGCTGAGGCGCCCCAAAAACGGAGCGAAGATCAGCTGAGCCAGGCTGAAGACTGCCATCACGAAGCCCAGCACCACGCCTGTCGCGCCCAGGTGCTGGCCGCGAAGCTGGAGGTCGGGAATGACCATGCCGAAGCTCAACATGTCGATGAGCACGGTCATGAAGATGGCAACAATGGGAGACGGCCGCTTCATGGGTTCGCGTTACTGGGCGTCGCGGCAGATCTCAAAGTGCTCGCAGTACCGCCGGAATAGGTTGTGAGCGGCCGGGTAGCACGAGTGGGGAGACATAAAATGCGGAAACTCGAACGTGATGATCTTTTCCGCGACCTGGCTCGCCGTTTCCAGTTTGAATCGGAGGTAGCGCCAGTCGGCAGGCGGAAACTTGATCGGCATGTCGCGGTCGAACGACTCGACGTTGGACCAGATCGTCAGATCGTATTTACGTGCGATCTCTTTGATGCCGGCGACGAAGGTGGGTAGTTCCTGATAGTGAACTTGCCCATCTTGGAACGCGCAGATGTCGAACGATCCGTTGGTCTCCGCGAAGATGCGGTCCCAGTGGTCGAAACTTTCGTCGAGCGTCAGGGCGTTCTCGCCCATCTGCTTGGCGCCTTGCGGATAAGGCGAAATCAGGACGGGAAGGGGCGCGAGGGCTTTGCAGATCCCGCCAATCTTGTTGAACAGCTCGATGATATGAGCGTCATTTTTGCCCGTTTCGTGGCTCAGATACCAACCCTTGAAGCTGGCGTGATGGCCGTATCGCTTCCATGCTTCTTCCAAGAACGCCTCGTTCAGCTCGACTTCTTTCCACCACGATCGGCGCCACCAGTGGAAGCCAGAATCGTAGGTTCCAAAATACACCGCCAGGCCGAACTCATCGGCGAGGGAAAAGAAGATTTCGCCCAGATCGTCGTAAATCGGAAGCAGGTCGGGGATGGATCGAGCCGGGAAGATGCACTTGTTCTGGTAGCCGGCACGGATGATGATGACCGTGTCGATTCCGATTCGCTGATAGAGCTCAAACTCCCGCCGCCAATCCTCGCGAGCCCAGTTTTGGCTCGGAATGTCGTGCGTGATTTCGTCCAGGAACGTGCCTGTGATGCGAAGGGTGGGCATGCGCAATAAGCAGTATGGCCGGTTCGCCGGTTCAAGCGTCTTCCTCGAACCCCTCCCGAGTTCGATGCTCGTGGATCAGCATCGAGCCCGCCACGAACGTGATGCTGGCGATCAGAATCGGATACCACAGACCCGCAAACTTGTTTCCGGTTGCTCCGACCAGCCATTGCGCCACGAAGGGCACGAGGCCACCGAAGACGCCATTGCCGACGTGATAGGGCAGCGACATCGAGGTGTAGCGGATTCGGGTGGGGAACAACTCGACAAGGAACGCGGCGATGGGGCCGTAGACCATCGTGACGAACAGCACCTGGACGAACACGAGCAGGGACAGCGTCCAAAACACCGGTGCCGTTGGCGTCAATTCGACTTTCGGCTTTTCTTTCGGCAGCGGCGTTGGATTGTCCTCGCTCTGGACTGGCGTCTTCGTCACGCGTCGACCGATCGATTCATCTTGGGTCGCGACCTGGAGAACGGTGACCTTCTTCGTAACGGGATCGGTCGTGGACGAGTACGAGATCGTCGGGGTACCCACTGAGCCGTCCACCGGCGTCGCCACGCGAGCCATGCTGGTGTAGATCGGATAGTAAAGGAGCGCACCAAGCAGACATCCCGCCATCATCAGTTTCTTGCGGCCGATCTTGTCGCTCAGGCCACCGAACACCACGAACATCGGCGTAGCGGCGAGAAGGGCCCAAGCGACGATTTTGTTCGCGGCGGCCCCTTGAATCTGGACCACGGTCTGGAGAAAGAACAGAGCGTAAAACTGGCCCGTGTACCAAACAACCCCCTGGCCAGCCGTCGCGCCAATCAATGCGATGAGGACGAGGCGACGGTTTTCGGGCTGGCGGAAGCTCTCGGCGAGCGGATTCGTACTGACTTGACCGCTCGATTTGAGGCGGGTGAACAAGGGACTTTCATCCATTCGACGCCGGATGAAATAGCTGAAGATGACCAAAAGGGAACTGACGAGGAACGGAATCCGCCAACCCCACTGGCTAAAGGCGGTTTCCCCGACGGCCGCCCGGGTCGCCAGAATCACAAGCAGCGAAACGAACAGTCCAAGCGTAGCTGTGGTCTGGATGAAGCTGGTGAAATAGCCTCGCTGACCGGCCGGAGCGTTCTCGGCGACGTAGGTGGCAGCGCCGCCATATTCTCCGCCCAGCGCCAGGCCCTGGATCATGCGCAGCAGCAAGACGATGATGGGTGCCGCGACGCCGATCATCTCGTAAGTCGGAATAATGCCGATCAGCACCGTCGAGAGCCCCATCATCATGAGGGTGAGGAGGAAGGTGTGTTTGCGGCCGACGAGGTCGCCCATCCGGCCAAAAACGATGGCACCGAAGGGTCGAACCACGAACCCAGTCGCGAACGTGCCCAACGTGAACAGCAGGCCGAGCGCCTCGTTCTCTTTTGGGAAGAACTGGGTGGCCAGGATGGTCGCGAGCGAGCCGAAGATGTAAAAGTCGTACCACTCGATCAGCGTGCCCGCCGAAGAGGCGAGAATCACCTTGGCGATGCCGCTGGGCGCGGATTCACGTTGCACTGCACTGGACATGGCTGTAACGCGAGACGTTACCCCGCTCCGGGAAGGAGCGGCGCGTTGAAACCGGGTAGAGTTTCACTTAGCGATGGCCGCCGCAGCGACACCTGAAACCGTCAAGATCCGAATCAACGATATCGAACTCGACGTGCCCAAAGGCGAACTGATCGTCGAATCGGTCAAGCGCATCGGCAGCGAGATTCCGATCTTCTGCTACCACCCGCGCATGAAGCCGGTGGGGATGTGCCGCATGTGCCTGGTCGAAGTCGGCACGCTTCAGCCCGACGGCTCGGTCCGCAAGATGCCCAAGCCCCAAGCGGCTTGCACCTTGCCCGCCGACAACAACATGGTGATCTACACCGACACCGAGATGGTCCATCGCGACCGGAAGGGTGTTCTGGAGTTCCTGCTCATCAATCACCCGCTGGATTGCCCGGTCTGCGACCGGGGCGGCGAGTGCCCCCTTCAGAACAACACGATTTTTTACGGCCCCAGCACGAGCCGGTTCATCGAAAGCAAGCGCCACGCGCCGAAGGCATTTCCGCTCAGCAAGTACGTCACGCTCGACTTGGAGCGCTGCATCCAATGCGGTCGGTGCGTCCGCTTTACCGAGGAGATTTCGGGCGACGCGCAGTTGGCGTTCCGCTTCCGGGGTGCCTCGATGCAGCCAAGCACCTTCGAACTCACCGATTTCGAGTCGAAGTTCAGCGGCAACGTCATTGAGATCTGCCCCGTCGGCGCCCTCACGAATTCCAAATACCGATTCCGCGCTCGCCCGTGGGATCTGGAAACCAAGCCCGCGACGTGCTTGGAGTGCGCGAATCACTGCAGCATCTGGTTCGATTACCGAGCCGGCAAGTTTGTCCGCGTCAACGGCCGGACCAATGAAGCGGTCAACGAAGAGTGGACCTGCGATCGCGGCAAATTCGGCCACGACTGGTACAGCGACTCGACTCGTCTGACCACGCCGCTCATCCGTCGAGGCTCGAATTTCGAGCCCTGCACGTGGGGCGAGGCCTACAATGCGATCGCCGAAGCGTTTGCTTCGGGCGGAAATTCGGTAGCGGGACTGGCCGGTGGCAAGGTGTCCAACGAGGGCCTGTTCCTGTTCCAGCGGCTGTTCCGATCGCTGTTCAAATCGAACAATCTCGATTCGCGCTGGACGCAAAGCTTGCAGTCGGTGGATGATCGGCTGGAGCAGAAGCTTGGGCTGCCTCAAGTCCGCACAAAGATCGCCGAACTCGAAGGCGCGCCCCGAATTTTGGTGCTTGGCACCTCGCTGGCCGACGAGGCTCCGATGGTATATCTGCGGGTTCGCAAAGCGGCCGTGCGCTACGGCGCCCAGGTGGTGGTGGCTCACGCCGAGACGAGCGAGTCTGACGACTTCGCCTCGACGACCCTGCATTACCGCCCAGGCACCGAGCACATCTTGGCGGCCGGTCTGCTTCGCGGTCTGGCTGATCGCGGCAAGTCGGTAGACGGCGATTGGAGCGCCTACGGCCTCGACGCCGTCTGCGAGCAGTGCGACGTGACCGGACCCCAATTCCAGGCGCTACTCGACCTTCTGGCCGAGCCCACTATCATCGTGACCACCCACGGTCTGCTCGACGACCCGAACGGGCTCACAACGCTTTACCGGCTGGGTCAGATTGCCAAGCTCACGGGCAGCCACTTCAACTGCTACGCACGTCACGGCAACGATCAGGGCGCGGAAGAAATCGGCGTCTTGCCAGATCGCCTTCCTGGCGGCATTCCGATCGCTGCGGCGGAACGTGGCGTGGGCACCCACCAGATCCTCGAAGACGCGATCGACGCCAAGATCCAAGCGCTTTGGCTTCTCGATTGCGATCCCCTGGCCGAGCCGGCGACCGCCGATCGGGCCATGCTCGCCCTCGAGACGGTTCCGTTCCTGGTGGTCCAGGCGAGCTTGGAAAACGAGGCGATGGCTTACGCATCCGTCGTGCTGCCGCTCGAAGCTCCTGCCGAGCAATCGGGCACCTATACCAACATCGAGCGCCGCGTTCAGGCGATGACACAGATCATCCCGACCCCGGGCGACGCCAAGCAAGCGTGGCAGGTCTTCAGCGAGATTCTGCTGCGTGAGAACACGTCCGTCCCCTTCTTCAATGTGCGCGAAATCATGGCGGAGATGCAGAAGGAAGTTCCTGCCTTTGCCGACTACGCGGATCCAGGCACGATTCACTCCAACGCTTTCCCCGCAGAGCCGGTCTCGTCTCCGGTCTTCGATACGCCGAGTGTTTGACGTGACGGCCAGCCCTGGGCATGCGTCCTAACTAACATGAGCAAAATCGCTTTCGCCGCATTGGCGTTGGTCACCGTCGCATGGGCCGAGGCGCCGAAGTCCGGCCTCAAAATCGGCGAATATGCCGTGGCCTATGATCCTGTCCACGCTTGGGGTCCGGATAAGGGCACGCATACCTGCCCGGTGTGCAAATACGGCATGCTTCCCGCCGTCCAAGTTTGGGTCAATGGCGACGATCCCGCCAATATTCGAGGCATCGCGACGACGCTCGAAAAACTGACGCAGCAGTACAAAGCCAAGAAGCTGAAGGCGTTCATCGTTTATCTGAATCCCAAGCAGGAATCGGAGGGCACGCTCAGCAATCGATTGGCCGCTTATGGCCGGTCATGGGGGCTGAAGAATGTGGCGCTCGCCTATCTCCCCGCCGACCAGAAGCAGGCGATCGAGAACTACTCGATCAACACCGGCGCGGACGTGAAGAACACGGTTTTGGTCTACAACAAATTGAAAATCACGACCAACATCGTGAACCTGAGTGGCGACGCGAAGAGCGTTCAGCTGCTCAAAACGGCGGTTACCAAGTCGCTCCAAGCCGCGAAGAAGTAATTAGGACGATATCGGCACCACCCGCAAAAAGCTGGTTTATACTGGTCGGATGGGTGAGAGAATTTGGTTCAAATGGTGCATGCCACTGGCGGCACTTGCGGTCTGCAGTCCGAGTTATAGCCAGTGTTCCAGGGTCATTCGATCTACGGGGCATGACTTGCTCTACAACTACTCCCTGAACGACGTGATCGACTCGTTGCCGGTTCCGGTCTCCGAGAATATCAGCCGCCTCGCCGACGGATTGGACCTCATCGATGCCCTGACGCAGGGCCAAGGCTGCGGTAATTTCCTCATTTGGGATTATCAGGTCTCTGGGTCAGGATTTGAATACCACGTTCAGTCGAAGGACGAATTTATTCGCAACGTGGCCGGCAAGTTATCGGATTACGCCAAGAACCATGTTTTTCACAATGACGCGAGCATCGATCTTAGCCCCACAGTAGGGCCGTGCGAGCCGGTCGTGCTGCTCGACAAATTCAACGGCAACCTCGGCGATCTGTACGTCTTCCACGCTGGAACCGGTCCCTATCCAGGGAAGAAGCGCGAAGTAACGTTCAGTGCATGCCGTGAAATTACAATCGAGTCCAAAACCGCCGCAACGATTGAGTTGCCGTGGACGGTGGCTGGTGATATCGGCGCAGCCGAGAGTTTTGGAGATCCGGACGCCACGTTCTGCAAAGGTAGCCTCAAATTGACTGCAAGTGCATTTGGTCAAACCATTTCGAAGGAGATCGAAGCAGAGTCGATCACGGCCATTCCCGAACAGGTCGCGATCAACGAAAGCGGTTCGGCGAAGGTCACCGTGATGCCCGGGGTCAGCCGATACACCATTAGTTGGTCAGGACAGGCCAAGATGGAAACTCGTGCGAAAGGCACCGGATTCTTCGGGTTGATTTCCGGTGCGGCCAACGGCTGGGTGGCTTTTCCGGACACGATCGTTTTTAAAGACTTCACAGGCGCTGACGGCGGTCCCGTGCCGCCGAACGTTCGCATTTACTCAAAATCAGCTTCGGGCGAGCTGACGTACGCGGACACTTATCCTCATCCGAAGGTCATGGGATCCGTCCACTTGCAGGGTGACGCGGTTCGCACGGAGATACCAGTTCGGTATCGGGATGTCGGCGGACAAAACGAACGATTCGAGCATGACGGTCACCTCGCGGGTTCAGTGCTGACAGCTTTGGCTCCGGATAAAGGCACGTTCGAGATGGTGATTGGCGGAGCGCCCTATCTGCGCCGCAAAGTCGTCGTCAATACAAGCGCTGGTGACACCTCTTTCGGGACGATCGAACTCCTGGTAGGCGACATCGACGGTGACAATACGATCACTGTCTTTGACTACTCGGTATTGTCCGATTACTTCGATCTCTCCAGTTCAAGTGCGAACTGGACTAAGATTGGTCCAAACGGATTTGCACCCCGGGAGGCCGACCTAGATGGGGATGGTGCGATCACCGTCTTCGACTATTCCTACCTCAGCGACAATTTCGATAAGTCAGGGGACTAAGACGTAGAAAACCCCGCACTGTTTGGGGAGTGCGGGGCTGTTCCTGAGGATTGGAGAGGATCAGAAGAAGTTAAGCTTTACAGTTGCTTAAAGTTTAAGACGTTCAGAGATCGCTTCGAGTTCCTCATGGGACCTTTGGCCGATCAAAAGGCATGCGACGCGACCATCGACCCACGTGATGCAGTTGGCGTTATCGATCTGGCCGTGAGTGGTTGACCCCGAGCCTTCGCCTTCGATCGCATCCGTATTCGTTACCAGAACGAGAACCAGCGGGCCTTTGCCATCTTGCATCTGAAGCTGGACGACCCGGCGACCTTCGGGGTCGATGCCGGCTCGCTGGGCCACGACTTGGATCGGACCTTGGTCTTCCAATCGGACCGGGGCTTTGCCGCCCAATTCCTTCAGGAGCCAGCTGCCGATGCTGCCGGGGTTGATGGAGGCTGAGGATAGATTGCGTGTGGCCGAACTGACTTCGTGCAATTTGAGAGTGGAATTCGGATTCAGGCGATTCAGAACGGCGGCACCCGCGATGAACACGAGAAACGCGCCGCAAATGCCCCAGGCGTATCGGCCGAC
Organism: Fimbriimonadaceae bacterium; assembly: GCA_044226215.1. Lineage (GTDB taxonomy): Bacteria > Armatimonadota > Fimbriimonadia > Fimbriimonadales > Fimbriimonadaceae > JBGAHK01. The sequence goes on from JBGAHK010000001.1 coordinate 23,085, forward strand.
GAAGCTTTCTACTCGCTGGCTACGATCGAGCTCATCCAGACGACCCCGGCACTTGGCCCAGGTCTCCTCGCAGTCGACGCCCTGCACATGGGACTTGAGCGCGCCCTTCAAGGCCACCACGGCCTCGAATTCGGCTTTGCTGTGCGGACACTCGTTCAGCTGCTTCTGGGCGGCTTCGCGATCGCTTCCTTCCAATTGGCCATCGGCCAAAGCATGAATCTTCAATAAATCGCTCATATCACGATCCCTCAGAGGGGTCCTGTCTCAAATAACCTTCTTCCGTGGCGTAGCGTTCCAATTCCCGGCGCAAAATCGCCCGTCCTCTTGCCAGTCTTGATCGAACCGTACCGATCGGGACGTTGGTCGCCTCGGCGATCTCCTCGTAGGACAGTCCTTCCACGTCGGAAAGAAGGACCGCAGTGCGGAAATCGGGCGGAACCTTGAGCAGCGCTTCTTCGACCTCGGCCCCAACCAGTTGGTCGAAGAGCTGCCGGTCGGGGATTTGCCCCTCTTCTGCCACGGGCTCGAAGGCCGTTTCTTCGTCGATCGACGTCTGGGGCGCTTCGCGCTGGCGCTGACGATACCGGTTGATGTACAGGTTCGTCATGATGCGGAGCATCCACGCCTTGAAATTACGACCGTCGAACCGGTCGAACGCCTCATAGGCTCGAATCATGGCCTCTTGGACCAGATCCTGAGCATCCTCGCGGTCGCGGGTGAGACGCAGTGCCGTACCGAAGAGGGCGGGAAATATCTCTTCCGCTTTCCGCTCGAAGCGGTCGCGGTGAGCATTTCCTTTGCGGAACAGCATAGGTGGGCAGTTTACTCAGGTCTAGAAAGCGCGTCCCCAGTGCCACATGGGCGAACTGGGGACGCTATTCGATACGAAGGGTTACTTGACCTTCTTGACCGTGGGCGTTTTCTTCACGCGGGGCTTCTGAATTTCCTTCAACAGAACTTCAACTGCCTTTTCGATCTGGAGGTCTCGACCCTGGGCCAGCATGTCGGGCCGCAAATCGACGTCGATGTCGGGGCTGATGCCTTCGTTTTCGGCAATCCACTCACCCTTCTCGTGATCGTAGATCGCGAATTCGGGTGCCGTGACATAGCCACCATCGACCAGCGGAGCCCCGCCGTTGATGCCGACCAAGCCGCCCCAGGTGCGCTTGCCGATCAGCGGTCCCAGGCCGAACTTCTTGAACAGCCAGGGGAACATATCGCCGCCCGATCCCGCGTACTGGTTGACCAGCATCACCTTCGGCACGTCCTGGGCGGCCACTGGGAAGTGGTATTCCGCACCGTTTCGCTGGGTGAAGTAGCTGTGGATCCGTCGATTCAGCTGGAACACCATCACGTCGGGGATGTTGCCGCCTCCGTTATAGCGCTCGTCGACGATGAAGCCTTCCTTACCGCTGTCGCGATAGAAGCCCTTCGCCAGACCGATCCAGCCTTCTTCCGAAGTATTGGGGACGTGGGCGTAACCGAGGCGACCGTTCGACAGTCGATCGACCATATTGCGCATATCCTCGGTCCAGGTCGCATATCGGAGATTCGTCTCGTCCGGGAGCGGCTTCACCGTGATGGTCCAAGCGCCATCGCGACTCGGCTTGTCGTTGACGAGCAGTTCCACGGCCATGCCGACCTTGCCGTTCAGAAACTCGTACGGGTCGTGGTTCGGACCGACTTCGTTGCCATCGACCGCGAGCAGATAGTTGCCTTCCGAGACGCGCATGCCCGGCTCGGTGAGAGGGCCCTGCACGCCCAGGTCGAACGAATCGTCGCGGTAGATCCGCTTGATGCGCACCTTGCCACCCACGAGTTCGAAGTCGGCGCCGAGCTTGCCCACCGGGACGAGGCCCTGAGGCAGACCGAGGTCGCCGCCGCCATTGTACGAGTGGGACGTGCCCAGTTCGCCGATCATGAGACCGATGACGTAGTTGAGGTCGTTGCGATGGGCCACGTAAGGCAGCATGGCGGCGTAGCTCTTGCCGATCGCGTTCCAATCCATGCCCAAGAAGTTCTTGTCATAGAAGCGATCGCGCTCGTAGCGCCAGGCTTCCCAGAAGATCTGCTTCCACTCGGCCTTCGGATCGACGGTGGCCATGAGACGCGAGGTGTTCACGCGGCCGGTTCCAATTTGGTTACCGGGCTTCGCGTCGATGATTCCGACGATGCCGCCCGGGCCGATGTAAGCGATCTTATTGCGGCTGGCGTTAAACGCCATGCTGCCCGTACCCGAGATGATGTCCATCGACTGCTTCGAGTTGAAATCGAAGTACTTCAAGGTGCCGCCGGTGAAGGTGTAGCAACCGTTGTTGCCACCAACGGCGAAACCGTAGTCCCCATCGCCCCACGGCAGGGCAAAGGCGCGCGACTCCAGTCCATCCAGGTCGATCTTGAGTTCGCTCTTCTTTTCTCCGCTCGGAGCAGAGCCGGGCTTGCCGTCCGTCTTCTTTTCGGGCTCGTCGTCGCTCGCCATCGTGAACGGGTTCGTCGTGTCCTTCTGAAGCGTCAGCGCATAGACGCGCTGACCGCGATCGAAGCTGAACGTGTACTCGAACGTGCCGGGAGCCGGATTGAACGATCGACGCGAAACGAAGTACAGGTACTTACCGTTCAGGTCGAATGTCGGGCTCAAGTCGTCGTAAGAGCCGCTCGAAACCTGGGTGGTCTTGCCGGTCTTGACGTTGTACAGAGACACGCCGCTGTTCGAATTGGCGCGCAACACGCTGTAGACGATCCAGTCGGATTGCGGCGACCAATCGAAGCCGGTGATCGGATAGTCGCTGGTCAGGACTTCCGTGATCTTCTTGGTCGTCACGTCCAGGTAGCCGAACTTGAGATCGACCGTCGTGAACGCGATCATCTTCGAGTCGGGCGACCAAAGCAAGTTCGTGTACTTGTACTTGCCGCCGGTCGTGAGTTGGGTGGCCTCGCCCCCCTTCTGCGATTTTGTATAGATCTCGTATTCGCCTGTCGCGTCGCTCATGTAAGCGATCGTTTGACCGTCTGGCGACCAGATCGGCGTGCGCTCCCGGGATGCCGGGCTCATCGTGAGGTTACGAATCTCGCCGTTCTTGGCGGGAGCCGTAAAGACCTCGCCCCGGGCTTCGATGGCCACGCGGACGCCCGAAGGCGAGATGTCGAGGCCTTGGATCTGGCCAGCGACATTGCGCACGGCTGCGCGCTCGGGGATGATGTCACCCACCACGCGCGGCTGGATCGGGCTGATCTTTCCGCTCGCGATGTCGTAGGCGTACAGGATCGCATTGCGCTCGAAGACGATGGTCTTGCCGTCGGTCGACGGGTTCTTGATGTCGAAGTCGTTGAAGTTGGTCAGCTTCTTCTTGGACTTGGACTTGAGGTCGTACCGATAGAGGTTAACGGTGTTCTCGGTCTCGTCACTCACGAAGTAAATCGAATCGCCGACCCACATCGGATGCCACGAGTTCTCCCGCTTGTGGGGCAGCTCCTCGTAGGTGTTCTTCGCCATGTTGTAGATCGAAACGACACCCTGTGTGCCGCCGCGATAACGCCGCCAGTTGAAGGTGTATGAATTGTTGCGGTTGTAGGCGACCGACTGGCCATCGGGGCTCGACGTTCCGGTTGCAAATTCCGCTACCGGAGTCTCCACCGGGAATCCGCCGTCAATGCCGACCTTCCACAGTCGGGCCGCATGGCCGCCGATACTGCCGCGAGCCGAGCGGTACATGATCTTGCCGTCTGGGGTCCACGCAATCGGAGCTTCGCCTTCGCCGCTATAAGTTACGCGCTTTGGCTGACCACCCTCGCTCGGAATGGCGTAAATGCCCATGCCGCCGTCGTACATGCCGGCAAACGAGATCCATTTGCCGTCAGGAGAGAAGCGCGGCAGGCTCTCGATGCCGGAAAATGACGTCAGGCGCTCGGCGATGCCACCGGTCAGGCTGGTCTTCCAAAGGTCGCCACCGTAACTGAATACGACCGAATCGCCGTAGACGGTGGGCTGCCGCAGCAGGCGCATCTCGGTCGCCGAGGTCTGGCCCCCCATGATCAGGGCCGCTAATGCTAAAGATGTAATGGACACAAATATTCCTCCCTGGCGCCCGATGCCGCACGCCTGGCTTACCGGTGATTATAACGTTCGCGTGAGCCTAACGGTTGCCACCGACGGCAGGTAGATTGAGCATCGATGACTTCCGCTGATCTTGATCTGGTCGAACGCGTGCGCCTCCAGTTTCCCCAGCTCCAATCCTCCACCGTCTTCTTTGAAAATGCGGGCGGGTCGCTGGTGCCCATCCAGGTGATCGAGGCGGTGAAGCGGTACCTGTCCACGTGCTACGTGAACTATGGGGCCGACTACCCCGAGAGCAGCCAGGCGGGGCGTATTCTCCATGACGCCCACGACTTCGTCCGGCTCCTCATGAACGGCGACGGTTTGGGCGACGTGGTCTTCGGGGCGTCGACCTCGCAGCTGCTCCGCATGCTCGCAGACGCGCTCGCCGATACGTGGACGCCGGGCGATGAGGTCATCCTTTGTGAAACCGCGCATGAGGCAAACGCGAATCCGTGGGTTCATCTGGAGCGGCGCGGCATCGTCATCAAGTGGTGGCGCGTAGATCCCGCCAGCCGCCAATGCTCGCTGGACGAACTCGACCAACTCATCGGTCCCCGAACGAAGGTGGTCGCCTTTCCCCACGTGAGCAACCTTCTTGGCGAGATCGTGGACGTGCGAGCCGTAACCGAGCTTGTCCATCGCCGCGGCGCGAAAGTCGTGGTAGACGGCGTCGCCTATGCCTCTCACGCTCTGATGGATATGGCGGATTGGGGCTGCGATGCCTACGTCTATTCGACCTACAAAGTGTACGGACCGCATATGGCCTGTCTGTTCATGCGGAACGATTTAATGGCGAGCGTGGAAGGCCCCAATCACTTCTTCGTCGATCGCGATGACGTGCCCCGCAAATTCGAACTCGGCAATTTGAACCACGAGGGCTGCGCGATGGTGGTGGGGTTGGGCGAGTACTTCAACGATGTGCTCGGCCGCAACGCCGACGCGATCCATGATCGGGAGAGCTTGCGACAGGTCTTTGGCCTGTTCCACCGGCTCGAGCGGCCACCTCTCGAGCGGCTGATGACCTATCTCGCGTCACGGGACGACGTGGAGATCATCGGACCGTCCCGCCCGGACGGTCGCGTGGCCACCGTGAGCTTCCGCCATGCTCGTCTCAGCTCACAGGATGTCTCCGCGTTCTGCCAGCGACGTGGGATCGGATTGCGGTCCGGACATATGTATTCGTACCGATTGTGCGAAGCACTGGGCATTTCTCCTGCCGATGGCGTTGTTCGAGCGAGCTTAGTGCACTACAATACGGTGCAAGAAGTCGAGATCCTGATCGGGGTGCTCGACGAATGTTTCACAACGGGGTGAAAAGATGCCGACACAAGCTAGGTTGGAAGAGTTGATCGCGCGCATTGCGGAAGCAGCGGAGATCGCGGAGATGAGTGGCTGCACCGAGAAGGTCAAGCAGGCTCTCGAGGACGCCGTGGGGAGCGGGGAAGCGTTTCTGGCGCCCGAGTTTCTGCAGACGGCTCCGGATCGATACGCGCGCCGCTTGGTTTACCGGGCGCCGAACAATCGCTTTACCGTTCTCGCCATGGTCTGGGACCATGGTCAGGGAACGCCGATCCACGATCACGCCGGTTTTTGGTGCGTGGAATGCGTCTACCGGGGCCGCATCAAGGTCGTCAGCTACGATCTGAAGAACGACGAATCCGAGCCGATCCTGAACTTCCAGCCCGCCAAGACCGTCATCGCCGGCGTTGGCGAAGCGGGCGCGCTGATCCCTCCATTCGACCATCACACGATCGAGAATGAGGACCAGACTCCGGCCGTCACTATCCACGTGTACGGTGGCGAACTGACGGAATGCGCGATCTTTCTGCCTACCGATAGCGGCTATCGCAAAGAAACCCGGCAACTCTGCTATACGGCTTGAGGCATCGGCTGGTGACCGAGCAGGACGCCAGCCAAGTACAATCGTGCCTGCATGCTCGATAAGCTCGAAGAGATCGAGAAACGCTTCGACTCGATCGAAGCCCAGCTTCAAGATCCAGCCGTTGTCACCCAGCCCAGCGAACTTCAGCGCCTGGGTCAAGCACGCTCGGAACTGGTCGATATCGTCGGCGTGATTCGGCGATACAAAGCGGCCCTCAAGGCTCTCGCCGAAGCAGAGGAGATGCTCTCCGATCCAGAGATGAAGGAGCTCGCCGAGGCCGAGGTGGGCGTGCTTCGCGAACAGATTCCTTCGCTGGAAGGCGAACTGAAGGCGATGCTCGTGCCGAAGGATCCACTGGACGACAAGAGCGTCATTATCGAAATTCGACCGGCTGCGGGCGGCGACGAGGCCGGCCTGTTTGCGAACGAGCTGTTCCGGATGTACCTGCGCTATGCCGAGCGGCGCAAATGGAAGACCGAAGTCATCGAGCACGTGGAATCGGGTCTGGGCTCGCTCGACCGCGTGACCTTCACGATTGACGCGAAGGGCGCGTACTCCCATCTGAAGCACGAATCCGGCGTGCACCGCGTGCAGCGCGTTCCCGCGACCGAGAGCGGAGGCCGCATTCACACGTCGACCGTGACGGTCGCGGTGCTTCCAGAAGCCGAAGATGTGGACGTCCAGATCAAGGACGACGATCTGGAAGTCTCCACCTTCCGAAGCTCCAGCGCGGGTGGACAGCACATGCAGAAAAACGAGACGGCCATCCGGATCGTGCACCGTCCCTCAGGCATCGCCGTGACCTGCCAGGACGAGCGAAGCCAGCAGCAGAACAAGCTCAAGGCGATGCAAGTCCTCCGGTCCAAGCTGTACCAGGCGGAGCAAGAGCGCTTGCAGAAGGAGCGCGGGGAACTCCGGAAGGGCCAGATCGGAACCGGCGATCGGAGCGAGAAAATTCGGACGTACAACTTCCCCCAAAGCCGAATCACCGACCACCGGATCGGCATGGACGTGAGCAACGTGCTGACGTTCATGGATGGGGATATCCAAAAGCTGCTCGATGCGCTGGCCCAAGAAGAGCAAGCGCGGCGCTTGGCCGCCGCCGAAGAGTCGGCCGCAGGATCGGCCGCTTAGGTTCAAGGGTATGCGCAAGGAAGACCAAGGGGCACCGCACGAGGAGATCGAGGACGTCGAAGAACTCGCTCCCCGAGCGGCGGCGCGGCCAATCGTGGCCCGCCCCCAGTCTGGTTTTCCGTGGCTTGCGCTTCTTCTTTTGTTAGGCACGATCGTCCTGTTTTGGGTTCTTCCGTCCCAGATGGGCAAGCGACCCGTGCAAGTTGAGTTTTCGAATCGCTAGTAGGCATTTATGAAGGTTGGAATGATTGGATTTCAGGCGTCGGGCAAAAGCTCGCTTTATCGCGCGGCCGCCAAGGGGCAAGCTAAGGGCAGCGTCACGGCGGTGCCTGTGCCTGATGCTCGGTTCGACCAGATCGTCGAGCAAGTCAAGCCGAAGAAGATTACGCCCGCGACCGTGATCCTCCATGACGATCTCGATGCCGTTCAGGGCTCGGGCCGGATGTTTTCGCAAAAGCTGCTGGACGACGCGCGCAAGATGGACATCTTCCTGCACGTCGTGCGCGCCTATGATTCGCCGATGGCTCCGTACTACGCGGAAGTCGATCCGGTGCGCGATCAACGACGAGTCGACGAAGAGTTTCTGCTTTCTGACCTCCAGATCATGGAGTCGCGGCTGGAAAAGCTCGCCAAGAGCATGAACGTCAAGAAGCCAGGGCATCCCGAGTACGTCGAGCACGCCGTACTGGAGCGCCTGCGCGATCCGCTGATGGAAGGGACGCCGCTTCGCGCCATGGATCTCTCCGAAGACGAACTGCTCGTCCTGAGAAACTATCAGTTCCTTAGCCTGAAGTACATGGTCGTGGCGTTCAATGTCGGCGAGGACGAGGCCGCTCAACCCTCGGATGCCGTCCGCGGCGAGATCGATCGTCTCCTTCAGATGGGCACCCAGGCTTTCGCGGCGTGCGCAACCCTCGAAGAGGAGATCAGCCAACTTGATCCAGCCGATCAGCCCGACTTTCTTGCCAGCCTGGGCCTCACCGAGCCGGCGAGTGCAAAGGTCATCCGAGCCATCTACGAGCAGTTGGGCCTGATTACGTTCTTCACCGCAGGCGAGAACGAGACGCGCGCTTGGCCGCTACGGCGGGGCTCAAACGCCCTCAAGGCCGCGGGCACGATCCACACCGATATCGCGAAAGGCTTCATCCGGGCGGAGATCGTGCACTACGAGGACTATCTCGCCGCAGGGAGTTTGGACGCGGCCTATAGCGGCGGAAAGATGCACCTGGAAGGCAAGGAGTACGTCATCCGAGACGGTGACATGCTCCACATTCGCAACAAAAGTTAATCTGGACGCGCTTCCGCAAGCATCGAGTCGCAAAAAGCGTCTTAGAATGCAATGATGGCCGTTCTGTCGCACCGCTTGTCTTTGCTCGCCCTCTGCACCGCTCTGGTCAGCGGTGGCTCCGCCTCACTCCAGCTCACGACTCTCGCGAGCGGTCTCGCCCAGCCTGTCGCCGCGATCCAGCCCGACGGGGACGCGCGTCTGTTCATCGTCGAGCAGCGGTCGGGCACGATTGGCCGCATTCGCGTGCTCAAGGCGGGCTCGCTCCTCGCCACCCCATTCCTGAGCGTCAGTCCGGTCGCGACGGGCGGAGAACAGGGGCTGCTGGGCGTCGCGTTTCACCCCAACTTTCCGACCACCCCGTACTTCTATGTGAACTACACGGATAGCGGTGGAAACACGAACATCGCGCGCTACTCGGTGCCCACCGCCACCAGCGACGTCGCCACCGCCGGTTCGCGCACGAATGTGATCACGATCGCTCAGCCGTATTCGAACCACAACGGGGGCACGCTCCGATTCGGTCCCGACGGCTATCTGTACATCGGCATGGGCGATGGCGGATCGGGCAACGATCCCGAAAATCGCGCGCAGAACAAGCAGTCGCTCTTGGGCAAGATGCTGCGTCTCGACGTGGATCGCGACGATTTCCCGGGCGATTCCACCAAGAACTACGGGATTCCCGCTGGCAATCCGTACAACGGCACGAACGGGCTGTCCGAGATCTGGTCGTATGGACTTCGCAATCCGTGGAAGTGGGCATTTGACCGACCAGAACTCAACGGTTTTGGCGGCATCTTCATTGCCGACGTGGGGCAGGGCGCCTATGAGGAAATCGACTACCAGGCACCTGGCGTAGCTGGATCCAATTACGGCTGGCGCGTGCGCGAGGGGTTGCACGACACGGGTTTGGGCGGCGGAACGGCACCCTTCGTCGATCCGATCTACGAATACACCCATGCCTCGAGTTGTTCGATCTCCGGCGGTGTGCTCTACCGCGGCGTCCGCTTAGGACCGGATTGGTACGGCACCTACTTCTTCACGGACTACTGCAATTCGACGATTTACGCCCTGCGGATCGCCTTCGACCCGACCACGCTGCAAGCCACGGTGACGCAGGTGCTCACCGCAATTCCGAACTTTGGGGCGAATCTGGCCGCCATCGAAAGCGATACCAGCGGCGAACTGCTCGTCAGCAATCTTTCGGCAAAGACGGTCAGCCGCATCACGGAGACGACGCCAAGCGCGGGCATTTTCGGCACCGTGAAACTGAATGGTGTGATCGACGGTGGCCAGACGCCCAACCGGCTTGAAATCCAGACCAAGCGAACCGGTGAGGCGACGCGGACCTGGAACGTGGGTCTTTCACCGAGTGGGAAGTTCCAGATTCCGGCTCCCAGCGGCGACTATCAGCTCGCGGTGAAGACGCCGACCGGCCTGCGCAAAGTCGTCTCAGTGTCCACCACCGGCGGAGACGTGACGGGACTAAACCTGATCCTCACCAATGGGGACATCGACGGCGACAACGTGGTCAGCGTGTTCGACTATGGTCGGCTCTCGGATTCGTTTGATAGGGCGGCGGGCGATGTCGGCTTTGATGCGGCCGCCGATCTGGATGGCGATGGAGCCGTGACCGTTTTCGACTACGGTCTGCTCTCGGATGCTTTCGGCGCATTTGGCGACAATCCGCTCTGAGAGACCCTGCAAAAAGAAAAAACGCCCGATGGATAGGAGAGGACAGAATCCACCGGGCAACCTTTTGCTTCTTCGCTCTGTTCGATCTCTAGATGGATCGTTCCAGAATTCGTTCGGCTCGACTCTAGGTCTCGCCTGACACTTTCTTATTGTTCTATTGCACCGGTTTTGTGACTTCCGCGGAATCGATTTTCCAGTTTTTGCAGAGATCGAAGCAAAAACTATCCGGGTGAAATAACGTTGTCACAATCGTTCACGCGCGGGGACGCGGTGATGGAAATCGAAGGGGAGGGGGGCAAAAAAAAGATCCCGGCGGAAAGGAGAGGACAGGTTCCACCGGGCCAGTTCTTTTGCTTTCGTTGTATCCTGCATAACCTCTGGTGGGTCTTACAGAATTCGTGTGCGTCAGAGACGCTCGTGTGTTATTGTCGTTTGCGACGGCTTTTGTGACGCCTGCGCCAGAAAATTCTCCAAAAGCCTGAAACACACGTATTAATACCTGGTATCGAGGTAAAAAAAAGAGACTCGATAGGAAGGAGAGGACAAAACCTATCGAGTCATTGCTTTGCTTGGTGTCTGCTGCTGTCTCGTTGGACGGATTTTTGGAGCGGGATCATTCATGGACCCCTTCTAAACGCGGAGAAAGTAACTTTCTCCTGGCTCACACCATTCAATGTTGGCGCAAACAGAAGAGTTCCACAGGGTAGGTTTTTGCGAGGATTACCGCCTCAAACCTAGGCAGATCGCCGGCGTCTTGAACTCAACAGCTTCTTCTTGTCCCGATATTTGTTGACCGTTCTTCTGGCGACAACAACGCCTCGAGAAGCCAGGATTTGGGTGATCTGCTCGTCCGAGAGCGGCCGATTCGGATTCTCGCTCGCCAATATCTCCTCGATCAGCTTCTGGACCCGGAGCGCGGGCTTGAAGAACACTTCGAACGACACGACCTCGCCCGTCGCGATCTGAACGAATTTGCCCTGCGTCGCTCGGCTGATCGTGCTTTCGTGGAGTCCGAGCGCCCTTGCCATGCCAGCGCGGGTCAGGGCGGTCAAGAATCGGTATTCCCCCGTGGAGATAAAGCCTTGCTGGTGCTCGATCAGATGGAATCCGATGCGCTCTAGGGTCGTTCTGCGGATGTCCAGCGAGTCGATGAACCGTTTGGCTCGCTCGACGTAGGTCTGGAGATGACGCACTTCGTCGCGATCGCGGCGCCGCTCGCGGGCCAACACGGCCAGTCGCTCCCGGTAGGTGCGGTCGATCGCAAATTGGCGCCCATCCGACCCTTTGGCTTCCACGCTCCAGCCTTGCTCGTTACGGCTGAGGATTAAGTCCGGCTTGACGCCAGACGATCGGCTCGCCCGCGAGCGACCCACGTGGTGAGAGAATCCTTCGGCCGGATACGGCGTCAGACCCTCGATGACCTTGAACGCGGACTCGATGACCTCGGGCAGCACACGGAACGCGCGCATCAGGCTCCTCACGTCGCGGGCCACGAGGTCATCGAACCGATTCGCGAGAATGCTGCGAGCGATCCGCTCTTCGAGGCCGACGGGCTCGGACAGTTGAAGGAGGAGAGATTCCTGCAGCCCGGAGGCGCCCACGCCTGCTGGCTCCAGCTTGTGGAGGATGCCCAGCGCTTCTTCGGCCGCTTCCAGGCTCACCTCACATTCGAGCGCAATCTCGTGCACTGGCGTCGTCAGATAGCCCCTCTCGTCCAGGGAATCGATCATGTGCTCGACGGCCCGGTAAATGGGATGGGGAAGGTCGGCGGGAAGCTGGGCGATGAGGTGGTCGCGGAGGCAGTCGTCGCTGGGCGCGAAATCCAGCCAGTCCACTTCCGTATCCGACGCCCCGCTCACCGAGCGATTGCCCTCGTAGTCCTGCGTGCGTTCGGATCGATTCTTATGGATCAGCCGGTCCACGATGTCGTCGGGACTCAGGCACTCCTCGTTGCTTTCGATCCGCTCGAGCGCCGGGTTTTCCGCGAGTTCAGATTCGATCGCGTTCTCGAGGTCGACCTGGCCCAAATGAAGCAGGTAGCTGGAGAGGAGGATTTTGGGGTCGGCCTTGACGCCAATCCCCGTTCGCAGATCGCTTTTTGCCCCTAGACTTTGCCGCACGATGTAGTCCTTCTTCGGAGCCCAATCGCCCCACCTACATCGTCGGCTCACCCGAGAAGGGGCCTAAATTGCAGAACTACCGGATTCGAGCGGCTCGCTGGCGAACAGGTGGGTGATCGCCGTCTCGCGGGACACGACTTCCTTGGCCACCAGAGCCCGCGGCGTCTTGCCGATCGGCTCCAGCGGTTCGATCACCTTGAGGGCACCCGTATCCAGGTCCTTGATCTTGCGTGCGGCGGGCAGGACCGAGCCTTCGATATTGCCGACCAGCGAATCCCAGCTGCGAACGGTGGAATCCAAGCTGCGGCGCATTTGTCCCAGGTATTCGGCCATCTTGCCGATCCGGTCGTACAGTTGGCGGCCCAGGTCCGAGATCTGCTTCGCGTTTTCGGCCAGCTTCTCGTTGCGCCAGCCATAGGCAACCGCGCGGAACAGCGCGATCAAGGTCATCGGAGTGGCAATCAACACGTTGTGCTGTACCGCGAGCTCGATAAGCTGCGGATCGTGCTCGAGCGCACTCGAATAGACCGGCTCGGCTGGCAAGAACAGAACGACGAATTCGGGCGAATTCGGGAGCTGGCGCCAATACTCCTTGCCGGCAAGCGTGAGGATATGGTTGCGCACGCTTCGGGCGTGGTCTTGGAACAGTTGAAGCCGCTCCTGATCGTTTTCGCACTCCAGGGCGCGGGAGTAGGACTCGTACGGGGCCTTCGAGTCGACCACGATCGTGCGCTGACTGGGCAGGTTCACAATCAGGTCCGGGCGCAGGCGCGATTCGTTCGCCTTCAAGCTCACCTGCTCCTGGAAGTCAACATGCTCGATGAGTCCCGCCATCTCGACGACGCGCTTCAGCTGCATTTCGCCCCATCGTCCGCGGTGGCCCGGGTTCTTGAGCGCGGAAACGAGGGTTCGCGTCTCGCTTTGGAGCTTTTGCTCCGATTCGAACAGGGTGCGGATCTGGCCGGAAAGCTCGGCATAGGCCTGAACACGCTTGGTTTCGAGATCTTGGTTGTGCTTTTGGAGCTCGCCCAGCTTGTCCTGGAACGGCTTCAGCATCTCCGTGATGGCTTCCTTGCGCTGCTCGTGGTCGCCCTTGATGCTCCGCATCTCTTGCTCGAAGAACGTGGTCATTGTCTTGAGGAAGTCGTCCTTGGACGCCTTGAGGGCCTCGGAGGAAAGGGTTTTGAACGATTCGGGGAGCGATCGCTTGGCGTCCTCGATCAGCTTCATCTGCTCTTGGAACGACTGCTGCCGTTCCGAAAGCTGGGCATCCATCCGGGCGCGCTCTTCGGAGAGCTCGCGTAACTGGTCTTCGGTGCTCCGCAGTTCGGCCTTGACCCGGTCGATTTCGTCGCGCATCGGTTCCATCATCGCGATCCGCGCCGTGTGACCTGCGCAGGCGACACGCAGTTCGTCCCGTTCCTTGCACGCCGTTTCGGCCAGCGCGACCTTGGGGCGGAGCAGAAACGCAATCGCGCCCCCGCCGAGAGCGAGCCCGAAGATGAACGCGAGCAAAGGCCAGACCGTTTGCATAGACATTAGTATAGGCAAAAGACGGACGAAGGTGGCCAAACGATTTACGTTCGCGTGCAACTTTTCCCCATAATCGAGGCATGCTGCATCCACCGATCGCCCGACCCGGCCTGCGTTTGCGCGAGATGATTAAGCAGGGCATCGTCGTGATGCCGGGCGCCTTCAACGCATTGAGTGCCCGGGTCGCCGTCAATCAGGGCGCGCAAGCCATCTATCTTTCGGGTGGAGCCACGACGAACGCGCTGCTTGGGGTGCCGGATATCGGCTTGATCACCCTCGAGGAGATGGCGGGGACGGCAGCCCGGTGTACCCAGGTGGTTCCGGTGCCCGTCATCAGCGACGCCGATACGGGATTTGGGGAAGAGTGGAATGTGGTCCGAACCGTAATCGAGATGGAGCGCGCGGGCCTTGCCGGAATTCATCTCGAAGACCAGGTGAATCCCAAGCGTTGCGGGCACCTCGATGGCAAAGATGTGGTGCGGACCGAGCAGATGGTCGCCAAGATTCGCGCCGCGCACGATGCCAAGCGAGACGACAGCTTCCTGCTCATCGCCCGGACCGATGCCCGGTCCGTGGAGGGCATCGAATCGGCGATCGACCGTGCCAAAGCCTATTGCCAAGCCGGCGCCGATGCGATTTTCCCAGAAGGGCTGCAGAGCGAGGCGGAATTCGAACAGTTCCGAAAAGGCTGTCCAGACGTGCCGCTGCTCGCGAACATGACCGAGTTCGGCAAGACCCCGTTAATCACCGCGAGCGAATTCGAAGCGCTGGGATATCAGATGGTGATCTTCCCGGTCACGGCGCTTCGCGTGATCCTTCGCTCGCTCGAAGAGTTTTACAGCGACCTGGTGGAAACGGGCACGCAGAAAGGATGGATGGATCGAATGCGGACGCGAAAGGAGCTGTATACGGCGATCCACTACGATGCGTACACCGATCAAGGCGAGAAGTGGGCGCGCTAGCCGCTCAGGCGAAGCCCCACCCAATAGCCGAGCGCGCTTGCGCCGATGCCGAGGCCGTTACTCAGGCCAACGTACAGGGCGGCGCCGCCCCATTTACCCTGCTGCAGCAGACGAACCGTCTCGAATCCGAACGTGGAAAAGGTGGTGTATCCCCCAAGCGCTCCGATGGCCACGAGAAGAAGCCAGCCTTGGTCCCACTGCGCCGCCATAGCGAGCGCCATCACGACGCCAATGACGAGGCACCCGCTGACGTTGACGACCAGAGTGCCGACGGGAAAGTCGACTGAACGCTGGGCGAGAAGAACGGCTAGCCAGTACCGTGCGTTCGCTCCAACTCCCGCACCCAAAAAGACCAGTCCGGATTTCGCCCACCACGCCATCGAAATTGAGGACGCTTCGGCGGCCACTGCGGGTGCGTGGCAGAGGAATATTCGACCTCGGCCACGGGTACAATTTAGGTTAATTCTCAAGTCGCGCCTGTCTCAGGCGAAAAGTGAAAGTACCAAACGATCATGAGTGCAACCTTGTATCCGAACTATAGCCCCGGCCTCGAAGGCGTGATCGGAGGCGTGACCTCGATCAGCGACATCGTCAGCGAAACAAGCACGCTGGTTTATCGCGGATACGACGTTCATGATCTCGCCTCCCGCGGCAGCTTCGAAGAAACCGCCCATCTCTTGCTGAAGGGCCACTTGCCGAACCGTGCCGAACTCGACGCCTTCAAAAAGACGCTTGCCGAAGAGCGCGAAGTACCCGATCAGGTTTATCAGGCACTGCGACAGCTGCCGAAGAATGCACATCCGATGGAGCTCGGCAAAACTGGCTTTGCCGTCGCCGCCGCCTACGATCCGGATTACGCCAAACCAGCGACCGATCAGGACGCCAACCTCCGCAAGGCCATCCGCATTCTCGCCAAGGCGTCCACCATCATCGGTAACGGATATCGCATTCGCACCGGCCAAGATCCGATCAAGCCGAAGCCGGAGCACACGATCGCGCAGAACTTCCTGCACTTGATGTCCGGTCAGGAGCCCGACGCGGAGACCGCGCACGTGCTCGATTCCTCGCTCACGCTTTATGCCGAGCACGGCTACAACGCCTCGACGTTCGCTTGCCGCGTTTGCGTGGCGACGCTGAGCGATATCTACAGCGGCATCGTGACGGGTATCGGCACGCTGAAGGGACCCCTCCATGGTGGTGCGAACGAAGAAGCGATGCACATGTTGGAAGAGATCGGTTCGCCGGACAAGGCCGACGCCTGGATCCGCGACGCGCTCGCCAACAAAAAGAAGATCATGGGCTTTGGTCACCGCGAATACAAGAAGCGGGACCCACGCGCGATCTACATGACAAAGGTCGCCAAGGACCTCGCCGCCAGGAAGGGCCAAGAGAAGTACAGCAAGATCGCCGATATTCTCGAAAATGTGATGGAGACCGAAAAGGGCATCTATCCGAATGTCGACTTCCCGGCCGCTTATGCTTACTACAGCCTCGGCATTCCCATCGAACTGTACACGCCGATCTTTGTGATCGCCCGGGTGTCCGGTTGGTCGGCCCACGTGCTGGAGCAGCTGGCCAATAACCGCCTCATTCGCCCGTCGTGCATCTACGAAGGGCCGAGCAAAGAGGTGTGGGTCCCGGTCGACGAGCGCTAAGCCTCGAACGTCCCACACAAAGGCAGACCTGGTCCCATCGACCGGGTCTGCTTTTTTTGTTTTGAGCCCAGCCTTTGGCTCCGCCAACATTCGGGCCCCTCACCCGTCTTGAATATGAACGGGCAGCGAGTTGGCGCGCCCTACAGGATCCAAATTGGGACACGTAATCGTTTGCGGACTCGGCCAAGTGGGCTATCGAGTTTGCAAGCTATTGCTCGGTCTGTCCCAGCCCCTGGTGGTCGTCACGCTGCCCGGACGCGATGATCTCCTCGACGAAATACGTCAGCACGGGGTCGAGATCATTTTAGGCAACGCCCGCAATGAATCCGTCCTGCGGCAAGCGCGCCTCGCCGACGCGCGCGCCATCATCGCTTGCACGAGCAACGACCTCACGAACATCGAAATCGCCCTCGACGCGAGACGGCTGATGCCCAAACTCCGCGTGGTCGTACGGATGTTCGATCAGATTCTCGCCCGGAGGCTCGAAGAAGCGATTGGCATCGATCGGGCGCTCGCGATGTCCGCGCTTTCGGCACCAGCCTTTGCCTCCGCTTCGCTCGGCGAAACCATTCATGGGAGCTTCGATTGGGACGGAAATGAGTATGTGATCGGGGCGCTCGAGCCCGAACTAGTCGACGAGGCAAGCCCCCTCATCGCCTCGGGACGGCTTCACCAGGTCGGCGGGACCGACCAGCATGGCGATCCGATCGAAGTGGTCTGTCACCAGAGCGACTTTCTGCGGCTTAAAAAGCTGATCACGCCGGATTTGTTGCACGAAAAGGCGCGAACGTCGAGCATCGCCCGGGTCGTCGAAAACTGGCTTTATGGGCTTAGCCACATGCGCGATATCTTGAGATCCGCGCCGCGCCAGATCCGCGGTCTGATGGGATTGATCGTGGTTCTCGTGGTGGTCAGCGTCTTCATCTTCTGGTGGGGCATGCGCCTGAGCCCCGTCGACGCGATCTACTTCGTCGTCACGACGGTGACCACGACCGGATACGGCGACATCACGCCTCGGGACGCGCAGGCTTGGCTCAAGGTTTACGCGTGTCTCCTGATGATTCTCGGCTCCGCCGCCGTAGCCACCCTGTACTCGATCATCACGGACTTCGTCGTCGCCTCTCGATTCGAGCGAGCGCTCGGCCGTCAGCGGGTCCCGCAAAGCGGTCACGTGGTGGTGGTGGGTCTGGGCAACGTGGGGTTGCGGACGACCCTCGAACTGCACCGCATGGGAGTCAAGGTCGTCGCTGTGGATCTCAATCTGGAAGCCGATCGCCAATCGAGTCTGCCCGCCGATGTCCCGTTTGTTCAAGGCGATGGCAGAGACATGGCGACACTCGAACGCTCGGGCATCAAAGGCGCAGTCGCGCTGGTGGCGGCCACCGAAGACGACACCGTCAATCTCAGTGTCGGGCTTTCAGCGCGCCAGATCAATCCGGGCATCCGGACGGTGCTTCGCCTCTTCGATGGTGAGTTTGCCACCAAAGTCCAGAGTGCGCTGCAGGTCGACGTAGCCCTGAGTGCGAGCCGCATCGCCGCTCCGACCTTTGTGGGCGCGGCGCTCTTCGATGGCGCCATCAAATGCTACGTGAACCGTGACGAGTTCTACGTGATCCGTCATCGCACCACCGAGGACGGTGGTCCCGGGCTGCAGCCGCTCAGGATCGGTGGGGAAGAGCCCGATCTGGAAATCGCCGTGTTTCCGCTGTCGGTTCCGTACTAAGAGGGGAGTTCAGCCAGCGCAACTCGGAGTGCACGAGCAACTCCTTAGAAGTCGCCGCCTCCGCCTCCATCGCCGCCGCCGAAATCGCCGCCACCGAAGTCTCCGCCACCGAAGTCACCGCCGCCGTCGCTGCCTCCGCCACCGCCAAAGAAGTCGCCGAAGCTGAAGCCGCCTCCGCCCGAATCGCCGCTGTCGCCAAAGTCGCCGCCGAAGTCACCGCCGCCAAAGTTGCCGCCTTGGTCGGCCGGATTCAGGCTGAACCCTCCGCCATCGCCGCCGCCACCCGACCAGCTGCCCGAACCGTAATCGGGACCCGGGTCCCAATAGTGGTGATGGTGAAAGCCGTAGCCGTAGCCAAACGGATTGAACATGTTCATGAGCGAGTTCATCGCCAGCATGTCCCAGATGAAATTCCCGCTACCGTAGCTCACGTAGGGGTCGTAACCGGGCACCTGGTACCAGGGGGTGAACTGTCCGTTCATGTACTGCCCGCGCATGCGCGGCTGCTGACCGCTTTGCAGGTCTTGCAGGTCGTCGGGGCAGACCATCACCGTTCGTTTCTGGCCCGCCAAATTCATCGTCACAGGAGTGAGATCGCCGTGGCCGGGACGTGAGCAGAAGAAGCAGACGTTCTGGACCGGCTCATAGAGCGGTGCTCCGTCGACCACGGGGGGTGGACCAGACTGCGCATCGTCGATACGCGGAGGAATCGAGAACGCAATGTTGGTGCCGCCTGTGATGGCCCCGATATGGCGTTTGCCTTCCTCGATATCGCTGAGGGCGTTGCCGAAGGCGTGCTTGGCGCCGTCGATTTCGCGGGCCTCCCGAGCCGATTTCAAAATCGCCGTGCCCTTTTCGTACTCTTCGAACGCGCGCTGCCGATACTGGACCACCGCGGTCGCGTCATTGCCCTTGGGGAGCAGGTCGGCGTAGCTGTCGAGGTAACTGATGCCTTCGAGGGCCTGTGTCCTCAAGTTCATCGCCTGATCGGTCGCGCTCTTGAGCGCCATCTTCTTCTTGGCGGCGCGGCCGATGAAGACGGCGCCAAGGATGGCGACGGGAATTCCGATGACGAGTCCGAGCGAGACGCCACGGGCGGCATCCGTACGCGACGCCTGCGTGTCGAGGTGCTCGGCCAGGTACACGATGGCGGGCGTAAAGTCGTTTCGGGTCGCCAATCGCGCCGCTTGGTTGGAAAGGTCCTGCAGTTTGGCGTCGCCCAACTTATCGCTGTAGGCGCTGATACCGTTCTTCGTGTAAACGATGACCGTGTAGTTGTCCAGTCCCAGTCGCTCTTTGCCCAGCCACTTACCGTAGGACGCGCGGAGTTCCTGGGAGCCTCTTTTCCACTTGCCCTTGAGCTCGGGCACGACGATGACCTTCAGCTTCATCGGCTCGATCTTCTTGGCCGCGGCTTCCACCTTGGCGACGTCGACCTTGTCGCGTGCGCTCGGCCAGACCCATATCGTCTGCTTGGCCAAGGCCTCGTAGGCATCCTGCGACAGATCGCGTTGAGGAGTCTGCGTCTGAGTCTGCGCATGCGCCACCAGCGCCGCGAAAGCCAGCCACAGCACGACGCCGATTCGTTTGGCGCTCATCGTATTCACCACACATCAGATTACGCTATGGACCCGAAAAAAGTTGAGAGCCTGAAACCGTTCGTTCCCCTCGGCAGGTAACGTTTCTGCGGTTGGAGGTTAATCACCATGTCTGAATCAGCACTTGCGCAAGGAAAAACGTTTATTTGGCACGAAGTTTATGGGCCGAAGCAGTCGGTCGCGATGGATTTCTACACGAAGACCCTCGGATGGTCCACGGTCTCCATGCCGATGCCCGGTGGTCATCCGGGCGAGTACACGATGTTCGTGGCCAATGGCCAGCCCGTCGCCGGCATCATCGGAACCACCGAAATGCCCGGCATGAACGACGTGCCGCCTCATTGGTCGGTCTTCATCGGCGTGGATAACGTCGACGATCGCCTCGCCAAATGCCAGGCCAACGGCGGAACGGTCGTGCACGGACCGATGGATGTTCCGACCGTGGGGCGAATGGTCCTCATTCAGGATCCGCAAGGCGCCCACGTCTGGTTCTTCCAGCCCGAACAGCAGGAAGCCTAAAGTGTCATATCGCTGCTGTGACCCGGGAACAGCTTCGCTCCCGGGTCGAGCAGCGTCTTGGCCACGCAGACCGCGGTGGCCGCTTCACCCACGCCCGTTGCGATCAGCTTCAGCTTGCCCTCGAACGAGCAGACGTCGCCGACTGCGAACACCCCGTTCAGGTTGGTTCGGTAGAGGTGATCCACGACGATCTGATTCTTCTCGATCGTCAAACCCCATTCTTTGATTGGCCCGAGCGACGATTTGAAGCCGATGTTGACGATGACAGCATCCGCTTCGTGGTGGACGATGTCCTTCGTCTGGGTGTTCTCCGTGCTCAACCCCGTGAGTTCGCCGTCGCCGTGCAGCGACTGAGTGACTTGCCACAAATGAAACTCGACGCCGGCATCGCGCACTTTCTCGATCGTCTCCTCATGGGCACGAAAGCCGTCGCGGCGATGAACGATTCGCACGGACTCGGCGATCGGGTGCAGTTCCCAGGCCCAATCAAACGCGCTGTCGCCGCCCCCCACGATGACGACACGCTTTCCCCGGAACAGCTCCTTGTCGCGGACGCCGTAATGAAGTCCCCGGCCGTGAAAATGGTCTTCCCGCTCGACGCCGAGCTTGGTCGGGGAAAACGCCCCGGCGCCAGCCGCGATGACGATCGTTCGTGTCGGGAGTAGCCGCTCGCTGGCGGTGACCAGCGTCCAGCCCTCCTCGCCTTCATCGATCAGGCGGCTTGCGGTCTCTTCCAAGCAGAGGTCCGGCCCAAATTGGGTGCCTTGCGCGATCAGATCGCGGGCCAGGTCCTTGGCGAGGACTTTGGGGAAGCCGGGCATGTCATAGACATACTTCTCGGGATAGAGGGCGGTGAGTTGGCCGCCGAGCTCGGGGAGCGAATCCACAATACGCACCGACATGCCGCGCAGACCAGCATAGAACGCGGCGAACAAACCAACGGGACCGCCGCCGATGATGGTCAGATCGACGCGCTGAGCAGGGGTGGCCATGAACCCAAATAGTGTACCGGCGAGGCTATTCGTTCGCCCATTTGTTGATCAGCCACCACGCGGCCTGGTCGTGCGGGCAGAATTTGGGATGGGTGAGGTGCTCGAAGGCGGGCAGATAGCCGAGCGAGCCGTCTCCATACCGGCGAATCCGAACAATCACGCGTTCGACTTGCTCGCGCGCGATTCGGCACCGCTCGATGTCGGCCAAGCTCCCGCCGATGCGCTCATGAGTCCGTCGGGCGACTTTGGCGAGTTCGTCGAATAGATGGCGGGTGAGCGCCAGCGCGCTGACCGCTTCCTCTGCTTTCCCCGCCGCGTAGAGACGCCTTGCCGATTCCGCGATGCGCACGAATTCGATTCCACTGCGCACAAAAACCGCGACGCCTTGCTCGGCTTCATTGTCTGCCGCCGCAAGCGCCTGCTCGCACACCGCCAAGGCTTTGCTGCCGACCTTGCCCATGTACTCCTCGGCGTGGTGCATCCAGGCCAGGAACGGATTGGCTTGCAGCATCAGCCGAACCTTGAGCGAACTCCGAATTCGACCGGGTGTGAAGCTGCCTCCGCACGCGGCGAGGCCGTCGCTCATCAGCTTCCCCCATTCCGATAGCTGCCCCGCGCACCGCTCGTCCGATCGGCCGCTGAGCAACTGGCCGAAGTTGCGGAGCATCGGAAAGAGCGTGTCGTAGCTGCCGAACAGGCCGTTTTCCCACGTGGTCACGCAAACACCATGAAGGCCCATCTCGCGCACGTCCTGTGCGACCTCTCGCACATTCTCCTCGCTTTGAGTCACGTGGCACCAGGCGGCGTTGTATGTCTGGATCGCCGGGCAACCCATGACCCGGAATCCACGATCCGTAAACGCGGGGGCGGTTTCACGGACGCCGTTAAAATATTGCCAGTCGAAAATGATCGTCTCGGCGGGCAAGTGGTCGAGCGCACTGGGATGCTGAACGAACATATCGCCCCACACGGCGGGTGTTCGACCCGCCGCCGCCACGCGCCGGGCTAGCGGACCAAAGTGTTCGCCGTAAAGCCAGGCTTTCCCATCGACCTCCGTCTCGGGCGCGTGGGGAAGGGCCTCGATCCTCGCTCGGCACCGGTCGCACATCCCCAGCTGCGCCGTCTCGTCGCCGCCGATGTGCACGATGTCAGCGGCAAAAATCCCGAGGATGTCATCGATGAGACCCTCGCACAGCGCCACGAATTCGGGGCACGAGGGGCAGGCTTGAAGACCCTTGAACATCTCCTCGCGGTACTTCTGCCCACCCTCGGTATAGAGGAACCCTTCGAAGTGCCCGAGCAGGTTGATGAACGGGATGATCTGAAGGCCGGGGAATTCGGCGATGAGGGTGCGGACCATGTCCGGGGTCACCGCCCCCGTCCCGGCCGCCCAGGGCGCGCTGGGATACGCAAAGCGGTGCTCCAGATAAAGCCCCCACGCATCGTAGCCGCTGTCCAGGGTCAGCTGCGCCATCTGCCGCAGGTGGTCGAGCGACGGCGACTGTTCGCGCGCGATATCGAGCATCCACATGTTCAAAGCCATGTCGCTCGTGAGTGTACTGAGGTGGGGCTTAGATGAGCATTGCGGTGGCGGCGCTGCAGAACAGCCGACCATCCTCGGTCAGCAAAACTCGGCCATCCTTTTCGATGGTCCAGCCGCGCTCCCGGGTGGTACTCAGGCCGCTGGGCTCGGCCAGTTCGGCATCGAATCCTTCGCTCGTGCGTAGGCCGAGCATGATCCGCTCGAGTCGAAGCGTGTCGGCGGAAAGTTGCTCCGAATCGCACCACAGCGCGCTCCGAGCTTCGATTTTCTCGCAATAGGCCTGGGGATGCTTGGTGTTCGTGTAGCGCTGACGAGAGCCGTCGGGCAGGCCGTAGCAGCCGACCGCGCCGGGGCCATACGCCAGATACTCCTCGGCGCGCCAATAGGCAAGGTTGTGCCGGCATTCGAAGCCGGGCTTGGCGTAGTTGCTGATCTCGTAGGCGCGAAAGCCGTGCGCTTGGGCGCGCGATTGGGCGAGCGCAAACATCCGAGCCTGGGCCTCGTCGTCGGGCAGATTGAGCATCCCGCGCAGGTTCAGCTTGTAAAACCGCGTGTTGGGCTCGATCGTGAGT
The DNA here is from genome assembly GCA_044226215.1 of Fimbriimonadaceae bacterium. Lineage (GTDB taxonomy): Bacteria > Armatimonadota > Fimbriimonadia > Fimbriimonadales > Fimbriimonadaceae > JBGAHK01. Next base: position 46,394 of record JBGAHK010000001.1, read on the forward strand.
CCGTACAGGCTCAGGTGCTCGGTTCCGAGCGCGAGCGCCAAATCCAGGTTCTGTTCCCACGCGCGAACCGACTGCCCGGGCAGACCAAAGATCAGGTCGATATTGACGTTCTCGAAGCCCGCCTCGCGGGCGAGCGCCACCGCGTGGCCGACGTCGCGGGCGCCGTGGACCCGCCCTAGCCGCACCAGGTCCTCGCTTTGAAAGCTTTGCGCGCCGAGGCTCAAGCGGTTGAACCCAGCGTCGCGCATCGCGGCGAACTTGGACGCATCGACCGTGCCCGGGTTCGCCTCGCTTGTGATTTCGCAGTCGGCGATCGGGGGATGGGCGGCGAGGACGGCGGCGAGGATTCGATTGAGCTGCCCGGCTTCCAAGAAGGTGGGTGTGCCCCCGCCAAAGAAGATGGTCTTGGCCGGTCGCCCGCGCCATGGGCTGCGCTCGATTTCGGCACACGTCGCCGCGACCGTCCGCTCCATGATTTCACCCGTCATCGCGAAGCTGTTGAAATCGCAATAACCGCATTTGCTCGGGCAAAACGGCGTGTGGACGTAGATGGCGACGGGAGTCTGGGGTTCGATGAAGCTAGTTTATCAGAGCGGCTTCGCGCGGGAGTCTCCGGCCTCGCACGATTGCGGGCGTCGTTCGCGCAAAGCTGTGATAGCTCGCGCTGGCAGGGACGGCTGGCTTCGTTCTTCGCCGTAAAACGAAATCAGTCTAATCTCGGCGCGACAGGATCGCCACGGCGACGCCCATGAGCATGCCTCCTACAACCGGCACCGCCGGATGTCGTGCACTGGTTCACGTGGAGCCCGAACAGCGCACGAACCAGCTATACGCCCCACCCGCCAACCCGAACAGGACCGCAGAAAGAAGCATTTGCCGAACAAGGGACGTCATCTGAATTCATTCTACGCCGCCGGGAGCCGCTCAAGTCTCGGGTACCGGGATTCCGGTAATCTTCGCGGCGATTCGAACCGAAAACGAATGTAGGGCGATTGTCGGACGCGAAACGAACGGTCCGATCCGTCGTTCCATAGAGAGAGATTTGAACCGATGCTATTGAACGCCGCTCCGCTTCTCGCCATGCTCGTCTTGCAGCAGACGCCGACCTTCCGCAAGGAATTCGCGGTCATGGTCGACCAATTCACCAGCGCCGGCCGCAGCGACTATTTCGTGCTCGAACCGGATTACCAGCTGACCCTGGAAGGCGAAAAGGATGGCCAAAAATCGAGCCTTGTCGTGACGGTTTTGCCAGAGACGGCCCGCATCGACGGCATCCTGTGCCGCATCGTGGAAGAGCGAACCCTGGAGGGCGAGGTCATCACCGGCCTGACCCGACGGTTCCTCGCCATGGATCGCAAGACCCGCGATATCTACTGCTTTGGCAAGGACGTCACCGGCGCCAAGGGCTGGAAGTCGGGTTCGCGCAATGCGCACTACGCACTTTGGCTCGCCGGTCACCCGGCCAAGGGCGACGCCTACTACCGTGAGCTTTCCCCGGACGTCGCGATGACTCGGCTCGAGCATCTGGCCGTCGCCGAGAGCGTGGCGACGCCGGCCGGCACGTTCGATCGTTGTGTCACCGCGAAGGAGACCGACGCGCTGTTCCCGGAGGATACGCGCACGATGGCGTTCGCTCCGAGCATTGGCCTGGTGCAGTTCGGCGATCTGAAGCTGGTCAATTACACCGGCAAAAAGTGATTACATCGCGTTTGGCGCGCTGATACCGAGCAGTTCAAAGGTTCGCCGCAGGGTGTCGCGCGTCGCCACGCATAGCCCCAGTCGCGCGGCGGTGAGTTCGGGCTGATCGGCCAGGATCACGCGACATCCATCGTAAAAGTGGTGGAACGACCGCGCCAATTCCTGCGCATAAGTGGCGAGGCGATGGACGCCGTAGTCGGCCGCGCAGCGATCGATTTCGTACGTCAAATCGGCCGTCTTCTTGATGAGTGCTCGCTCGCGGGGGTCGGTCAGCAGCGTGAAATCGGCCTGTGAGGGCTCTCCGCCCGCTTTTTCCAGGATGCTGCAGATGCGAGCGTGGGCGTACTGAACGTAGAAAACCGGATTGTCGTCGCTCATACGCGCGGCGAGGTCCAGATCGAAGTCCATCGTCGTGTCGTGGCTGCGCATCAGATAGAAGAAGCGGGCCACGTCGCGCCCAATCCGCAGTTGCTCGCTCTCGCCGGCGTCCGGGGCGGCGGCAATACCGATCTCGCGAATTAAATCGATGAGCGCGTAAATGTTGCCGTCACGCTTGCGCATCGGCGCGGGCTGTCCGTCTTTGACGAATCGCACCAACTGGAAGATGAGCACTTCGAGCTTGGATTTCGCCTCGGCAAGAGCGCGCTGGGCGGCGTCGCGTTCGGCCGCTGAGCGGTAGATCCGCTGCTCGTGCTCATCCAACCCTTCGGGACTCGCGCCCGCGTCGATCGTCGGCATGAGGTCGGCGGCTACGACGGCCTGCAATCGGTGAATGTAGCCGTGATGGTCTGGCCCGAGCACCGTGATCATCTTATCGACGGGGCCACTGCCGCGGACCCCGGATCCGTCGCCGAGCTTGTCCTTGTGATAGGCGACGTCGCTTGCGATATAGGTGAGCCGGCCATCGCGGCGGCGCAGCACACGGTCCATATCGTCGCCAAATTTGGTGCTGCGCAGCCAGACCGTGGGCAGTTCGCCTTCGCCGGCGGATTCGTCGTCATCGCCGCCTTGCTGAGCAGTTTGGACCTCGCGCTCGACTTCGTCGATCTTTCCGCCTTTCGCAAGCTTCAGCTTCACCCGGACGGGCTCATCATCGGCCACGCGGTGATCCATAAGCAGCTGAAGTTCGGCCGCGACTGCGCCCGAATCGTGCAGCGACTGCTCTGAAAACCAGGTGTCGAATTCGACGCCAAACGCGGCGAGGTCCGCGCGCTGACGCTCGAGCATCAGGTCCTGACTGACGGTCTGATAGGCGTCGATGTCGCTGGGTCGCGTCCCGTCTTGGCGCAGGCGTTCGGCAACGGCCTGAACATAGTCCCCCTTGTAGCCCTTCTCGGGGAACGGAAGGCCTTCGAGGTAGGAGCGCACGCTCTCGGCGAAGAGACGCATCTGCTCGCTGTTCACACCGTCGTTGATGTAGTACTCGCGGTGCACGTGGTATCCGGCGGCAGCGAGCACGCGGCACAGGCACGAGCCGTACGCGGCGCCGCGTCCGGACCCGATCGTGATGGGTCCGTTCGGATTCACCGAGACGAATTCCACATTGATCTTGCCGCGCGACTCCGGTTGGGGGAAGGGTCGGGCGAGTTGCTCGGCGAACGCTTGGCTGCCCAGCCTGAAATTGATAAATCCGGGTCCGGCGATCTCGATCGAATCGAACGCTTCGGTCTGCTCCAGTCGCTCGACGAGGCGGGTGGCGAGGTCGCGCGGGTTCAAGCCGAGTCGCTTGGCGAGCACCATGGCGACGTTGCTGGCGTAGTCGCCGTGATCGGGCGATTTGGGGTCGCTGACTTCGATTTCAGCGCCCTCGATCGGCGCGATTTGGCCGTCCCGGGCAAGGGCGTCCAGGGCTTCTCGAATGAGTTTGGAGATGAACTGACGGAGCAAGTCACCATTATGGCGCGGGGCAGAGCAACGTGAAGTCAGACTCGAACTTTTCCGAGCGCGGGGTCGTCAACCATGTGTTAGCCTGCCCGCTCAGACGTCTACCTACGCATTCTCTTGCGCAGGCGGTCTAAAATGGGCGATCTATGGATGGAGCGATGCGATCAGCGGATCGTTCCGCAATCTGGCCAACACTCATGGTGGATAACGAATAGATGGCATTGCCGCGAAAACCGATGGCCCAGTTTCTGGTGGAGAAGGGATTTCTCACACCGGAAAGACTGCAAGAAGCCCAGCGCGTCCAAGAACAGACCAAAACGCCCGACCTCGGCAAGGTTCTCATCGACCTTGGGTTCGTCGCTGAGCGCGAGGTACTGGCGGCGCGCGCGGCGGAAGCTGGCGTTCAGTTCGTCGACCTCGACCGCGTTCAGATCGAATCGAGCGCGATCAACGTCGTCCCCGAACGCATCGCCAAGAATCACAATGTGATCCCCGTCAAAAAAGACGGCACCACGCTCTGGCTGGCGATGGCCAACACGGCGAACATCCCGGCGATGGACGACGTGAAAATGGTGTCCGGCTGCCGAGTCGTCCCGGTTGTCGCCGTCCCCGGCGCGATCGAAGACGCCATCAAAAAGTACTACAGCGGCGGAACCGATGCGGCTCCGGCTGCGCAAGCTCAGACCGCTGCGGCCGAGGCTCCTGCGATGGCAGGCGACCTGCGGCGACTGATGGCCGAAGCGGGCGTGGGTCGCGGAAGCGACGACGATGCGGGAGATGCCGATGCCGAGAAGATGGCCGAGCAGGCGCCGATCATCAAGCTCGCCAACGCCGTCATCCAGCAAGCGATTTTTGACCGCGCTTCAGATATTCACGTCGAACCCCAGCAGCGTGGCGTTCGCGTCCGATACCGCATCGACGGCGTGCTCTCTGAAGCGATGACGGTTCCCAAGAACCTTCAGGCGCCCCTCATTTCGCGCTTGAAAATCATGGCCGAGATGAACATCGCCGAACGGCGCGTTCCGCAAGACGGCCGTATCGAAGTTCGGCACAACAACAAGGAGTTCGACCTTCGCGTCAGCTCCATTCCGACGCCCCACGGCGAGAAGATCGTTATGCGAATTCTCGACAAGGGAAGCGTCATGATTGGCCTTGGCAAGCTCGGCTTCACCGAAGAGAATCAGGTGAAGATTGAAGAGCTGGTCAGCCAGCCGAACGGGATGTTCCTCTGCTCGGGTCCGACGGGTTCGGGCAAGACGACCACGCTGTATTCGGTGCTCAACAAGCTCAATACGATCGGCGTGAACATCGTGACGGCCGAAGACCCGGTCGAGTACCAGCTTCCTGGCATCGCGCAGGTTCAGATGAACCGAAAGGCAGGTCTGACCTTCGCGACCGCTCTGCGTGCCTTCCTTCGCCAAGACCCCGACATCATCATGGTCGGCGAAATGCGCGACTTGGAAACGGCGGAAATCGCGATTGAATCGTCGTTGACGGGTCACTTGGTCCTCTCCACGATTCACACGAACGACGCCCCGTCGACCACGCTTCGTATGATCGACATGGGCATTGAGCCGTACCTCATCGCAGCGACGCTCATCGGCGTTCTCGCCCAGCGGCTGGGTCGCCGCATCGATCAGGATCACAAGGAGCCGTACACGGTTACCGAAATGGATCTGCGGCGCTTCGGCTTCGAAGTCAGCGATCCCGAAGCCGAAGTCACGCTTTATCGCGGCGTTCCGCACGAGGACAACAAGATGTCGGGATACCGGGGCCGAACCGGCTTCCACGAGCTGATGGTCTTTAATGCGGAGATCGCCGAAATGGTGGTGCGCCGCGCGACCCTGCAAGACGTCAAGGCCGCCGCCAAGGCGAACGGCATGAAGGAGTTGCGCGAAGACGGCCTTGGAAAAGTTTTGGCGGGACTCACCACTCCCGAAGAAGTCATGCGCGTCGTCTTCACGGCGGGCTATTGATGTTGGACTGGAACTAAAGGAAATTTATGGATAACTCGATGTCGAATTCCTCGAACCCGGGCGCGCCCCCCATGCCGCCCGCTTACCAAGCCGGGGGAGGCGGGACGCCGCCAGTGGAACAAGCGAAAGTCGGCGGCCCTCGTCCGATTGAAGACCTTCACATCGACGAACTGCTTCATATCGTCGTCGACCGCAACGCGTCGGACCTTCACATCTGCACGTCGAGTGAGCCCATCATCCGCGAGGACGGTCAGCTCAAGCGCCTGAACTTCGAGAAGTTCAACGCGCAGCAGACCCAGCGGATGCTCTACGAAATCATCTCGGACGAGAACATCCAGAAGTTTGAGACGACACTCGAACTGGACTTTTCCTACTCCCTGCCCATGCCGGTGAGTATGCGAACGCCGGGCGGTTCCACCGTTCGCGCCCGCTTCCGCGTGAACCTCTACCGCGAAAAGGGTGCGGTTGCCGCCGCCTTCCGATTGATCTCGAGCAAAATTCCGACCTGCCGAGACCTCAATCTTCCGCCTCTCCTGGAAACGCTGACGGAGCGCCCTCGCGGCCTCATCCTCGTCACCGGTCCTACGGGTTCTGGTAAGTCGACGTCGCTCGCCGCGATGATCAACTTCATCAACATGAACCGCGCGGTGCACATCATCACGATCGAAGACCCGATCGAATACCTGCACTCGCACAAGCTTTCGATCATCAACCAGCGCGAGCTGGGTGCGGACACGCGGAGCTTTAACAACGCGCTGCGCGCCAGCCTTCGTGAAGACCCCGACGTGTTGCTCGTCGGTGAAATGCGCGATACGGAGACGATCCACCTCGCGATCACCGCGGCGGAAACCGGCCACTTGGTCTTCGCAACGCTCCACACGAACAACGCCGCCGAATCGATCGACCGTATGATCGACGTCTTTCCTCCGGGACAGCAGGAGCAGGTGCGCATTCAGCTCGCGAACAACATCGTCGCGATTGTCGCCCAGCAACTGTTGCCTCGAGCGAGCGGCCCCGGCCGTGTCCCCGCAAACGAGATCATGATCGCGACGCCCGCTATCAAGAACCTCATCCGCGAGAACAAAACGCACCAGATCATGTCGATGATCCAGACGAGCGGTAACGTGGGCATGCTGACGATGGACATGTGCCTGCGCGATCTCTATCAGAAGGGCTACGTGACCTTGGAAGAGATCCTGACCCGCGCCATCAACGTGGAAGAACTGAAGAAGATGATCAACACGGGCGCTCAGAGTGGTGGCCCCAGCGGGCCCCCGCAGAGAGGACGCTAAACGATCCGACCGATATCACTTGTAAGAAAACACGGCCATGCCAGTCTATAGCTACACGTTCCGAGATGGTTCAGGCGGCCTTCAAAAAGGCACCGCAGAAGCCGAAACCGAGGATATTCTTCGGAAGAGGTTCGAAGAACAAGGATTCACCGTCACCGAAATCGCGGTCATTAAGGGCGCGAAGACGAAGAAGGTGCGCTCCGGCAAGGTCAAACTTGCCGACTTGGCCGTGTTCTGCCGCCAGTTCTCGACCATGGTCGATGCGGGCGTCTCGCTCGTCCGCTGCTTGGACGTTTTGGGTCGCCAAACCCAGAACCCGAAGCTCAAGCGCATCCTCATCGACATCGGCGAGCGCGTCGAATCGGGCGAAAGCTTGTCACGGGCGATGCAGCGGCACCCCCGCGCGTTTTCCAATCTGTTCATCGGCTTGATCAAAGCCGGTGAAATCGGTGGTGTCCTTGAAGAATCCCTGCAGCGACTATCCCAGTTCCTGGAAAAGGACGTGGAACTGCGCCGCAAGGTCAAATCGGCGTTGACGTATCCAACCCTCGTCATCATCGCGGCCGTCGGCATCGTCATCTTCCTCGTCACCTGGGTCGTTCCGCAGTTCGCACAGCTGTTTAAGGACATCGGCCTGAAGGACGACCAGTTCCCGGCGATGACCAAGTTCCTCATCGACCTTTCCGAGAACTTCAAGAAGAACTGGCTGATCATCATCATTGCGGTCGTAGGCATCACGTTCGCGTGGAGGGTGTTCGTCAACACCCGGTTTGGGCGTCGCACCGCTGACCGGATGAAGCTCAAAATTCCCGTTTTCGGAAAACTGCACCACAAGATCTGCATGGCGCGGTTCAGCCGCACCATGGGCACCCTGCTGACGTCGGGTGTTCCCATCTTGCAGGCGATGGAAACGGTGGCGGGCACGGTCGGCAACACGATCATGGCCGACGCCGTTCTCGAAGCCCGAGCCCGCATCCGCGAAGGCGACCGCATCGGCGATCCGCTCGAAGCGTCCCGCATGTTCCCGCCGATGGTCGTGCACATGATCGGTGTCGGCGAAGAATCGGGATCGCTCGACTACATGCTTCAGAAGATTGCCGACTTTTACGAGTCGGAGGTCGAAGCCACGCTTGCGTCGCTGACGGCTGCTCTGGAACCCGTGCTCATCGTGTTCCTCGGCTTCGTGGTCGGCTTCATCGTCATCGCGATGTTCTTGCCGCTGGTCAAAGTCATCGAAGGTCTGTCCTCCGGCGACTCCGAATAAACCAAACCAGATCGAACGGCCCGGACGCTTATGGCGTTCGGGTCGTTTTTGTTTGAAGCCGCCATAATCCCGATATGCTTCTGGAAGGCAAGAAGGGGCTCGTCCTCAACGTCGTGAACCGCAACAGCATCGGGTGGGCCATCGCCGAGGCCGCCGCCGCCCACGGGGCTCAAGTGGGGGTCGGAGCGCAAAATGAGCGGATGCTCGACAGCGTCAACAAGCTGATTGAAGGCCGCCCCGAATATCACCCGCTGATGGTCGACTTCACCATCGACGAGCAGTTGGACCAGCTGGCCAAAGACGTCGCCGAAAAGTACGGGACGATCGATTTCCTAGTCCACAGCGCGGCGTTTGCCCCGAAGGAAGCCCTCGCCGGACGATTTGTCGATACGCAGCGCGCCGACTTCGCGACCGCGCTCGACATCAGCTGCTATTCGCTGGTCGCGCTCTGCCGCGCGCTGGAGCCGGTGCTCGCCGATGACGCCAGCGTGATGACGATCAGCTACCTGGGCGCGGTCAGGGCGGTGGGGAACTACAACGTCATGGGCGTCGCGAAGGCGGCCCTGGAGAGCTCGGTTCGCTACCTGAGCCAGGATCTCGGCGTACGCGGCATCCGCGTCAACACGCTTTCTCCGGGACCCCTCAATACCGTAGCCGCGCGAGGCGTTAAGGATCTGGTGTCGATGATCCGGTATGTCCAGGAGAAGGCGCCGCTCAAGCGCGAGTACACCCAAGCCGAAGTCGGCGGCAGCGCAGTCTATTTGATGAGCGATCTGAGCCGCGGCGTGTCCGGCCAAGTGATCTACATCGACAGCGGCTACAACATCGTGGGGATGGGCTAGGCTTGCCTCAATTCGACATCGGCTTTTTGGGCGGTGGCCAGCTGGCCCGGATGTCGATCATGGCCGCGCAACGGATGGGGCTTTCGTGCATGAGCCTGGATCCGGGCCAGATCACCCCCGCGTCGCAGATTGCGCCAAATTTGGTCGGCAAGCTCTCCGATCCAGAAAGCCTGTCGCAGCTGCTCACGCTCTGTTCGATCATCACGTTTGAAAACGAATTCGTCCCGGCCTCCGCTCTCGAACAGGCCTGCGACACCTCCGGCCGTCCGGCGACCGTGGTTCGGCCAGGAATCAAGACCCTCGCCACGATTCAAGACAAGCTCCATCAGAAAGAGGCGCTGATGGCCAAAGGGGTGCCCTGCTCACCAGGCGTCGCCATCGAAGACGACGGGACGCAGGCGATCGCCAAAATCGGTTTTCCGATGGTCCTCAAGGCGCGGTTTGGTGGCTACGATGGGAAAGGGACCCGCTATGCCCGCGACGCCGATGAATTTGAAGAGCACCGGACCCTGTGGGCGGACGGCGGCTGGATGGCGGAAAAACTGGTCGAGTTCAAGCGCGAACTGGCGGCGATGGTGTTCCAAGGAGTCGGTCGCGGCGGCGTCTTTCCGACGGTGGTATCCGAGCAGAAAAATTCTGTTTGCGATCTCGTTTATCCCGCCGATGTGGACGCGTCGAAGGTCGCGATTCAAGCGATTCAGGCCGTGGCTTCTGAGGACGGAGCGGGTCTGTTCGGAGTCGAAATGTTCGAGACCGCAGACGGCCAGATTCTCGTGAACGAGATCGCGCCGAGGCCCCACAATTCCGGCCACTACACGATGGACTGGGGCGGCGTCAGCCAGTTTGAGCAGCATGTTCGGTGCGTCATGGGTCTTTCGCCGGCACCGGTCGACGGGGTGCCGACCGCGATGGTCAACTTGTTCGGCATCGAGGGCGCCCAAGATTGGCGACTGGGTTTGAGTTCAGCGCTGGGGCACGATCCGGGAGTAGCCGTGCATTGGTACGGGAAGGTGGAAACACGTCCCGGCCGAAAAATGGGTCACATCAACGCCTTCGGCCACGATCTCGTCGAACGGGTGAAAGCATCGCGCGACGCCTTTTACAAAGGATGGCGAGGGGGCGATACGGAACCGCCCCCCGACGACTTTCCTGGCTAGGCGCGACGGCGTCGCAGCAGAGCCATTGCTCCAATGGCCAGGGCCACCATGGAGCCGGGCTCCGGTGCCACCACGATGCCGACGGCGACTGGATTCTTGAGAACGCTCGTTCCGTAAGTACCTTTGTTGGAGCTGTTAATGGGCTCGGTCCGACCAACGATCCCTTGGGCGGCGTTGGCTGGGTTAATGCCCACGACATGACAGATCGAGCCGTGGCCAAGGACCGATGCTCTCGGCCCATTTACAAAGCCGGTCATGTTGCTGTCGCTAACGGTCGCGTCTTGAAACGCACCGGCTGAGGTGAACGTCAGGACCTCCGCCCAACGTGCTCCTGAGAACGTGTAAAGGTCGGCGATAGAGTTGCCCGTCGCCTGCAAGTAGTCGATTGATGTCCCCCCGAACGATAATGCCGACACTCTTGCACCGGCCGAATTGTAAATTCCGATCGAAAGGCTGGCTCCCACTGATTCGGCGATCGCAGTAAAACCGGACGCCATAGTCGTTGCCGAACCGAATACCGCTCCCGAAGGGGCGTTGAACGTCACAAAACTCGATGCTGCGGCATTGTAGAGCCGCCAGGAAATGTTCGAGGCCTTTGCCAAGAACCCACCCGCTTGGCTTCCCTGAATATCCAGGGGACTGAAGCCGAGCTGAGGGCTGGAAAGATAGAGGCCCGTGTTGTAGTCGAACTGATAGATTCGGTTCGCGCCTTCAAGCACGAAGGCTGACTGGGAGCGTGAATCGATGGCCATATCGGTCACCGCATTCAAGTAGCCGGAGCCGAAGCTGCCGAAGTAGGAGCCGGTCACGGAATCAAAGCGATGCACGGTACTGGTGCCCGCATCTGCGACGAGAAGCAATTCAAACGACCCGAAACTCCAGGTCGAGGCCGCGAGGAGCGCGGCAAGCATCATATTTTTCATTTTGAGATCCCCTCCACAATCAATGGATCTTCTTCATGATATCGCAGGAATGGCCCATCGCCAAGCCCAGTACAATCCTATTTGATGGAATCTCCGACAAAGTTGTCCCGGGACTCGAATCAAGCCCTTGGCTTGGGGCAGTACGCCCTCGATTTCTTGGCGCACGCCACTCCTGATTCGACCGTTCTCGATCGCACCCGCCTCTTCCACACCGACGCTTGCCTCTGCGGACTGAGCGCGCTTGCCCTGGGCACCAACGCCCCGAAAGTCCTGCGCGAGGAAGCCCTGGACTACGTTGACCCGAAAGGCGCGATGGTATTCGGATCGACGGCTCGGGTGAAGCCAGAAAAAGCGGTGGTCGCGAACTCCTCGGCCGTACGCGAGTGGGACAGCAACGGCACCAACTTTGGATTCAGACCCGAACTCGGGCACACGGCGGGCGAATTCGGCCACAACGACTTCTATCCGGTCGCCATCGCCGCATGTCAGCAGCGCGGTCTGGACGGCGCGACCGCCCTCAAGGCGATGCTGCTCATCGATGAAATTCGTGGCCGGCTCGCCGAAGTATTCAGCCTCAAGACCTACAAGCTGGACCACGTCGTGCACGGGGCGATCGGCAGTGCGGCCGCGTACGGCGCACTGATGGGCGCCACGGCAGAACAGATCGAAAGCGCGATCGGCATGGTCGTCGCGCATTACATTCCGTGGCGCGCCATCCGCGCGGGCAAACAACTGAGCGACAGCAAGGGCGCGAGCGCCGCGATCTCAACCGAGATGGCCGTTCTCAGCGTTCATCGTGCTCTTCGCGGTTTCGTAGGACCTCGCGATATCTTCCGCAACCCGGAAGCGATCTTCCGTTTCTTCGAGCCGACGACCCAAGGGGCCGAGCGATGGAAGGAGCAGGGCGATGCACCGTTCGACCTGGTGTTAAGCATGTCCGGCACGGATTTCGCCGTCATGGGCATGCATTTCAAACTCGGTCTGTACGAGCACCAGTCGGCTGGGGCGCTCCAGGGCGTCGTCGATCTCCTCGCCCGGCACCCCGAGTTGCTCAAGCCGGGTTCCATCGAGAAGATCACGATCGTCGCCTATGAGCCAGCCTTCGGCATCATCGGCAATCCGATGAAGAAGAAGCCGACGACGCGGCAGAGCGCCGACCACTCGATGGCCTACATCGTCGCGACATTCCTGCGCAAGGCCCAAGAACTTGGCCGGGTACCCGAAGCTCACGACGAGATCTGGAAGGCGCTCATGCTCTCGCCGTACGATTACAAAGTCGACGAGTCGGCCGTGTTTCATCCCGAAACCCGCAAGCTCATGGAGCGAATCGAATTCCTTCATGGCGGCCCCGACTACGATGCGAAATATCCGGACGGCATTCCCACCTCGCTCGTGATCCAGGTTCAAGGCGGGGCCAGCTTCGATAGCGGCCTCGTGATGTATCCGGCGGGTCATGCGCGAAACCGAACGGCGGATCTCCACGGCATCCTGCGGCACAAGTTCGTTCAGCATGCCCAGCTCGCTGTCGAGAGCGGCTCTGAGGAATTGGTTCGACGACTGGAATCGCTCCCCACTTTAAGCGCACAGGACCTCCTCGAGGTGTACAACGTGCGCATCGCGGACCGATCTGATTTCGAGCAAACCGCGAGCGTTCCGGCGGCGGTCTGATGCAACCCGCATTCTTGGACCGCTTGGCTGAGGCATTCCGCGAGGATCAAATCATCGCGGATGCCGCCGGTCAGCGCGCCTATGAATGCGATGCCTACACGGTCGACAAATCGCCGCCACAGGTCGTGGTGCTCCCGGAAAGCACGGCCGAGGTTCAGCGGGTCGTCGCCCTCTGCAACGAATTCAATCTGCCGTTCACACCCCGAGGAGCGGGGACGGGCCTGAGCGGCGGCGCGATGGCCGCGCTCGGCGGGGTCGTCATCTCGCTCAAGCGTCTCAAACGCATCCTCGAAATCGATGTGCCCAACCGCCGCATGCGGGCGGAGGCCGGCGTGGTCAATCTCGATCTCACGCGGGCGGTCGCGGCGTACGGTCTCCACTTTGCGCCCGATCCGAGTTCACAGTCGGTGAGCACACTCGGGGGAAACATCGCCGAAAATTCGGGCGGGCCGCACACGCTCAAGCGCGGGGTCACCTATCAGCATGTGCTCGGCGTCACGATGGTGTTGGCCGATGGCTCGGTCGTTGAAATCGGTGGCGGTGCCCCGAACGCGCCCGGCCTCGACGCTCTCGCCTTGATCGTGGGATCGGAGGGACTGCTCGGGATCGTGACGGAGGCTTGGGTCAAACTCATCCCCACGCCGCCGGCCGTGAAGACACTCCTTGCTGCTTTTCCGACTCTCGAGCATGCGACGCAATGCGTTTCTGGAATCATCGCCAGCGGCATCATTCCGGCTGCGCTCGAGATGATGGACGCAAACATCCTGGTCGCGTTGCGGCAGGCGTTCGGCCTGACGAGTCCGCTCGGAACTGCCGCCATGCTGCTGGTGGAATGCGATGGCGAAGCCGAAGCCGTGGCCCACGAAATCGCCGTGGTCGAGCGGCAGTGTGCGGCTCAGCAAGCCTTGTCGGTCGAGATCGCCCAGAGCGAGGCCGAGCGTCAGCGTCTGTGGACCGCCCGCAAGAAGGGGATTGGCGCGATGGGTCGTCTGGCGCCTTCGATCGTGACCCACGATGGCGTGATCCCTCGCTCCAAGTTGCCGGAGATGCTGAACTACGTGTACGAAGTCGCCGCTGAATGCGGTGTTGGCGTGGCTAATCTGTTTCACGCGGGTGACGGCAACCTCCACCCGTGTTTCTATTTCGACGATCGCGATCCGGCTCAAGTCCAAGCGGTGATCGCCGCGGGAGAGCGCATCATCGAGCGGTGTATCGAACTGGGCGGATCGGTGAGCGGAGAACACGGGATCGGGATCGAGAAGATCGATCTGCTCACCAAGATGTTTTCAGCGGACGAACTCAAGGTCCAAGGCGCAATCAAGACGGCGTTCAATCCGTCCTCGTTGCTCAATCCATGCAAGGTCTTACCGGATCAGCGCGGATGCATCGAGCACGTGCGGCGGTGGCGAGGGGTCGCGACATGACCTGGGAGCATTGGCCGGACGATTTTGTCGTCGAGTGCGATGCGGGCATGACCCTGCGCGAGCTCAACCGGGCCCTCTCGCCGGCGGGCCAGTGGATTCCGCATCGGTCACCGTCGGTGTGGCCATGCGAAGACCATACGATCCGGCAGCTGCTCGATGAAAACTTGCCGCACTTGCTTGAGGCGGATGGGGGAAGTTGGCGGGATTGGCTGGTTGGAGCGACCATCGACTTCGACGTTTTGACTGGCATCCGGGCGGGGGCGCGGGTGGTGAAGAGCGTGGCTGGGTTCGATATCCACCGGGCGCTTGTGGGCTCCTTTGGGGAGATCGGAACGTTCCGGCGTGCGATTCTGCGGACGTTTGCGAAGCCTCCCACCGAAACCGAATCCCGTTCTGAAAGGACGGTCCGAGAGATTTGGGTCCACCGGGTGCTGCCGAGCGATTTTGCTACCGCCCAAGACGCCGGAGGATCAGCGATCCTTTGCGCGGACGGCGCGACCGGCACGTTTTGGCTCGATTCCATGCCCCAACGCTGGCCGGGAGATTGGCTTCTTCACGCGGCCGACGACCGCTGGGAAATCGTCGACGGGCCCGCAATTCAGAAAGAGTTGGCCGAACGGCTGCGGCATCAGATTTCCTGCCTTATAATGTCTGCGGAGGGACGATGATCACCACTTTACTCGCACTTATTCTCGCGACCCCGAGAACGTCGATGGCTTGGACGCAGGTCAACGGCGGATCGCACCACGATGGGATCGCGCATACCAGCGCGTCGCGCTTGACCAAGATCCGATGGACGACCAAGGTCGACGAGGCACCGAGTGGGACCGTGCATTACGGGGCAGCGCTCGTCACCGAACGCGGGACGGTGATCTATCCGGTTAAAACGGGATCTTCGAATGGATACCGGATCGATGCCCGGTCGCTGACCACGGGCAAACTGATTTATTCCGTCGCCACCGACTTCGTTAGCCAGAACTACTCGTGGGTGTCGCTCTGCGGGCCAGCGTTGACGGGCCGAAACGAGTTGGTGATCCCGGGTGCGGCAGGCACGGTCCTCATCAAGCAGAATGCCGATGATCCGGATTCACCCGTAACCCGTGTAGCGCCCTACGGCATGGAAAACTACACGCGCGATAAGACGACGCTTGAGTCGGTGCTGAAAATCGCGGGCTCGATCACGACGGACGGTCAGGGCAACATCTTTTACGGCTACCGCGCCACCAGCACACCGTTTTCCTACGTATTCAGTTCCCTGGTCAAGATTGCACCGGATCGGACAGCCGTCGTGAAGGCGGCGCAGTCGTGCGTTCCCGAAGGGTCTCTTTTCCGGCCAACCGGTAATGGCTCGCCCGCGATCGGCTACAACGGTGACATCTATTGGCAGCTCGTGGGCACCGATTCCACGAACCGAACGGCGGGCTATCTCGTGCGGCTCAACACCTCCGATCTTTCGGTGCGAAATCGAGTCAAGATTTTCTCGCTTCGGGATTCGACGCTGCCTGCCTATGCGTCGGCGGATTCGACCAGCTCACCCGTCGTCGCTCCTGATTTCGATGTGTACGTAGGGACGAATTCAGAGTCGATCCGAGGCAAATTGGCACATTACAATGCCGATCTCACCGTCGAAAAGCCGTCGGGGGCATTCGGTTGGGACAATACGCCGTCGATCGTGAGAAAGGCATGGGTGCCAGGCTATCAAGGTACTTCTCCGTACCTTCTGCTCTGCAAATACAACTACTATGGCTTTAATGGTCAGCGCGACCAAGTGGCGCTGCTCGATCCCAATGCGACGGCAACGGACATTTACTCCGGAAAGCAGACGATGAAGATCTATTCCACCATGCCTTCTCCCACCACGACTGAGTGGTGCATCGCATCGGCGGCCGTCGATCCCTACGGCAAGTGCGCGTTTATGAACAACGAGAACGGCATCCTCTATAAGTGGGACTTCGTCACGAACACGCTTTCGGAGCAGATTCGCATGACGAACGGAGCCCTGGAAGCCTACACCGCGACGGCTATCGCGCCAAACGGTTACGTGATCGGCGTGAACATGGGGCAAATGGATGTGATCGCGGGCGAGCGACCGCCCGTGCCTGGGTTCCCGGTGGACGCAACCCAGTAAGCTTGCGCCATGCCAGATCTGGGCGATTTGACGAGCCAATGCATTCGATGCGGGTTCTGTCTGGAATCGTGCCCGACGTTCACCGAGACGGGTGACGAGCGGGAGTCGCCTCGCGGCCGGATTTACCTGGTGCGAGGGGCGCTGGAAGGGAAAGTCGACTGGCAGCGCGACGTACGCGCTCACCTCGACCAGTGCCTCGGTTGCCGTGCCTGCGAGACGGCTTGCCCGAGCGGCGTCCGCTACGGCCAGATCTTTGAGCATGCACGCGACACGATGGAGCGGCAGGCGGCCCGTCCAACACGCGGCTGGCTCCTTCATGGCTTGACCCAGCCTCGCCTGCTCCGCATGCAACTCGCGCTCGCACGGCTGTGGCCCTCGCGGCGGCTGCCGGGATTCGTGAGTCGCCTGCTCTCGGGGCAGCCGGCCCAAGCCGACACCCCTCGACCCATGGCCAGGATCGATTGGCCGCCGTTGACCGATCTGCCCCCCGTTCGCGGCCGTGTTCACGTGTTGACCGGGTGCGCGATGGGCGTCCTTTACGATCCGGTTCATGAGGCCACGTGCCGATTATTGAGGCGCGCCGGATTCGAGCCTGTGATGACGGCCGACGCGTGCTGTGGCGCGCTGCACGCACACAATGGGCGGCTCGATCAGGCTCGCGAACGCATGGCCCGCTTGGCGGATGTGGTCGCCGGCGACGACCCCCTCATCGTCAATTCGGCCGGCTGTGGCTCGACGATCAAGGATGCGAAAGAACTCGATCCGAGGTTCGAATCGCTGGCCCAGCGCACCTTCGACATTTGTGAATTTCTGGTACGGGAATCGTTCCAGCCCAAGACCCGCTCCGACGCCGAACCGGTTTGCGTGACCTACCACGACGCGTGTCACCTGGCCCATGGTCAGCGCGTGCGCGAGGCACCTCGTACCCTCCTTCGTGCCCTTCCTGGCGTGGAATTTCGGGAACTCGCCGAGGCGGACACTTGCTGCGGAAGCGCGGGGATCTACAATCTCGTCCAGCCCGACATGGCGCGGCGATTGCTGGAGCGCAAGTGGAAGCACATCGAGGCCACCAAAGCCCAGATCGTCGCGACAGGCAATCCCGGATGCCTCGCCTGGATTGACCAAGCCGCCCGCGAGCACGGGGCCACGGTCCGCGTGATGCACACGGCCGAGCTCATCGAGCGAGTGCTGAGCGGTCAGTCGCTGACGCAGTTGATCAGATAGATCGCGAAGCCCGCCAGCGAGAGCTGGGCTAGGCCGACAAGACCCTCCAACGGATGCCCGCCCAGGAAACCGACCACGGTGCCGCGCGCGCCGACAAACAGCGAGAGGTAGCAGATGATCTTCGCGATGAACTGGAGCGTTTCGTTCTCGATGAGCAGTCCGATGCCGACGAAGGCCTGCAGGCCGCCCATGATGTAGAAGTACATCGCACGGCCATCTTGGTTACCGCTGCCGTGGCCGGTGAGTTCGCGGAGAGCTTCCTCTGCCTTGCGCACTTCAGCGACACCGGAAACGATCGTGAAAACGGCGGAGGCGATCCAGAGCACGGCCACGATCCGATAGGCGACTTCCTGCCAGGTCGTGGTGGGAATCTGACTCATGGCGACGCTCGCCGCGCTTGCCTTCAGTCGCTCGCCGCAGTGCGGACAGATCGACGCCCATTCCATCGCCATGCGCTTGCACGCGGGGCATTGAATCTGTTGATGCGCGACCGGTTGCACCGGCTGTGGAGCTGCGACAGGAGCTCCCTGCGGCTCGATCATGACGGCGGCTTGAACCGGAGCGGGCGCTCCCGGACCGGGGCCGACTTGGAGCTCGTTGGCGACCTGAACCATCTCGGGGACGGCGGGAAACTTCGCAATACCCTGAGCCGCATAGTGCCGAGCTCGAGGCACGTCGCCGATCTGGGCGAGTTCTCGGACCAACTCAACCGACGGTCGCGGATCCTTGAGCGCCAGCTTGGTCGCTCGCAGGTAGCTCGCTTCGCCTCCGGCCAGATTCCCGGCCGCAAAAGCCTGTTTCCCCTGCATCATCAGGGTGGTCACGAGTGCGGTGCGAATGTATTCGAGGTTGGGCTGCTCAAGGATCGCGCGGTCGAAAAGCTCGATCCCCGCTTCGAGCTGGCCCTGAGAAACACGCAGCTGCCCCAGTCCGTAGAGCGTGAGCGGGTCCTTCGGGGCCAGCGAGAGCGCGCGCTGAAACGCGCCGTCCGCGCTGGTCAGGTCATTCGAACCCGAATAGGCGTAGCCGAGCCACTGCCAGAGCTCGACGGAGGCGGCATGCGTTGCCTCGAGCGGCTTGAGCAGAGCCAGCGCTTCTTGTGCGCGGCCCGCGTAAACCAGCTTTTGGGCCTCGCTCAGCGTCCCGGCAAGGTCGGTGCCCGTCATTTTTCAGCCCCTGGCTTGCCCATGCGATCCAGGCCGAGACTGCTCGCCCGCAGCGACCCGTCCAGGGACGGCATATAGAATGCGAGGCGCTTTCCGGTGGAATCCACCCCGAGAAGCGTCTTCTTTTCCGCCATTCCCAAGATCGACTCGAGCTGGTAGGCCATCTTGATGCCACCCTGAGTGCCTTTCTCTTCGGCCGCCTTTGCCTCGGCCTTCGCCTTCTCGATGTCTTTGCCGCCGTATGTGGTGTAGGTGAGGCGGATCAAGTTGCCTTCTGGTGCCCAGCGACCGCCCAAGGACAGATCCTTGTTAATGTGGTCCGTAAACGAACCGTCGGCCTCAAAGCTCCAGAACTCCTCGATGGAGTTCGTTCCCATCAGCTTGGCCATCTGGGCGGCCAATGGATCCGAGCTGCCGAAGCTCAGGGTCCACTTGCCCGGCAAGAACTCCGCCATCGACTTCTTGCCCGCGGATCCCAGTGCCGGCGCTTTCTCGCCCAGCTTGACGTAGTCCTCGGACGGCTTGGCGCATCCAACGACCATGACTGTCACACCCACTAACGCAGCTATCCCCCGCATGTGCTCAGTATAGCAATGCTCGTGAGCAAACCCAATGTCCTAAGTACTGGGTACATGTGCCCCGAAATCGCAGCGAAGCGGATAAGAGCGCACGTCAGACGCCGTGCAAGCCACAATGAAGGGGAATGGCTTCCAAGCGCACCTACATCACGACACCGATCTATTACGTGAACGCCGCTCCCCACATCGGCACAGCTCTCACCATGCTCGTATGCGATATGGCGACTCGGTACCGGAAGATGCGGGGCGAAGACGCGGTTTTCTTGACCGGTACCGATGAGAACGGTCCGAAGGTTTACGAGAGCGCGGTGAAGGCCGGGCGAGAAGCCAAACCATTCGTCGACGAAGTGAGCCAGAAGTTTCGCGATGTCTTCGAGGCGTTGCACTACGACTACTTCGACTTCATTCGGACCACGGAGCCGCGACACGTTCGCGCCGTTCAGACCTTCTTCGAGATCTTGCGCGAGAAGGGCCTCGTATATGAAGGGCTTTACGAAGGCTGGTACGACGTCAGCAGCGAAACCTTTTACAAGGAAAGCGAGCTGGTGGATGGGAAAAGCCCTGATGGCAATCCAGTCCAGCGGGTGAGCGAAACCAACTGGTTTTTCAAGCTGAGCGATTTTGGTGACCGCCTGCTCGAACACATCGAATCCAACCCGCAATTCTTGCTTCCCGAAAGCCGCAGAAACGAAGCGGTCAGCTTCATCAAGCAGGGCTTGCGCGACATGGCGATCAGTCGCAAAACCAACGGATGGGGCATTCCCGTGCCGGGCGACTCGGACCAAGTGTTTTACGTGTGGTTCGACGCGCTGATCAGCTATCTCACGGCCACCGGCTGGCCCGATGAAGGGTGGCAAGAGCTTTGGCCTGCCGACATCCACTGGATGGCCAAAGAGATCTTCACTCGCTTTCACGCCACGCTCTGGCCCGCGATGCTTATGGGCGCGGAACTGCCCCTGCCGCAGACCGTCATCGCCCACGGCTGGTTTGTCTTCGGCGACGCCAAGATGAGCAAGTCGCTTGGCAACGTGATCTATCCGCTCGAGCTGATCGACGAAATCATTGCCAAGACCGGATGCGAACGCGAGATCGCGATCGACGTCGTCCGCTTCTCGCTGGCGCGGCTGCTGCCCTACGATGGCGACACCTCGTACACACGAGAGGAAGTCGACAAGCATTACAACGCCGACCTGGCGAACGATCTGGGCAATGCCCTGAACCGATCGCTTTCGATGGCCCATAAGTTTCTCGCCCCGGCCGTTGTGCCCGATGGATCGGTCGAGCCGGAAATGAAGGACCGAATTCTGCTCGCCGTCCAGGAGTTCGAATCCGCGATGGAGACGCTGCGAATCGATGCGGCGATGGAGAGCGTGCTCGGATTGGTCCGGTATCTGAACAAGTACATCGACACGCGCGCGCCCTGGGCTCTGGCCAAGGCCAACGATCCCGCGCTTCCGTCCGTGCTGCTTTCCATGCTCCACGCCTTGCGCACGAGCGAGGGTCTCATCCGACCGGTGATGCCCCACACTGCCGACCAGATCGCCCACCAGCTCGGGGCCGAGCCCCTTACGGACTGGGACCGATTGGCCAGCGACGACGTATTGGTTAAGGGAACGCCCTTGGGCCAACCTAAACCCCTATTCCCCCGAATCGACCTGAAGAAAATGAACGAGACACCTGCCGCTCCCGCCCCAACGCCCGCGCCCGCCGCCCCGGCCAAGCCCGAAGTCGCCGAAATCGACATCAAGGAGTTCATGAAGGTCCAGCTCCGCGTCGCGCGCGTTCTGGAAGCCGAGCCGCTGGAGAACAGCGAAAAGCTGATCAAGCTTCAAGTCATGATCGGCGAGGAGAAGCGCCAGATTCTCGCGGGAATCAAGAAGAGCTACAACCCGATGGACCTCGTCGGACGGCAGATCATCGTTGTGGCGAACTTGAAGACGGCGAAACTGGCTGGCCATGAATCGCAAGGGATGGTGCTAGCGGCGGACGGTCCGGATGGCACCGCCATCCTCCTTCAGCCTGAGGCCGAGGCACCGGAAGGCGCCAGCGTTCACTAAGTTGGAACGATTCGTCGGATTTCGGCTTACGAAATAACGATGATCAGCGGAACAAGCCTTTTGACCCTGTTCGGTCTCTGTTTGTGCGCGATTGGTTGCGCCACCTTGAGCCCCACCATGAATAACGAGTTTTCAATGAACCAACCCGAGCCTGTTTCGAACGGCAAGACCAAGAGCATCGTCCTCGCGGGCGGCTGTTTCTGGTGCGTCGAAGCCGTGTATGAGGAGCTGAAAGGCGTCGTCTCGGTCGAATCCGGTTATGCCGGCGGAGCCGTTCCCAACCCCACCTATTCCGAGGTCTGCACCGGGAAGACGGGACATGCCGAGGTCGTCAAGGTGACCTACGATCCGGGCGTGATCAGTTCGGACGATATTCTTCACATCTTCTTCACGACGCACGATCCGACGACCCTCAATCGCCAGGGCAACGACGTCGGCACGCAGTATCGCAGCGCCATCTTCTTCGCCAGCGATGAGGAGAAAGCGCTCGCGGAAAGGGTGAAGGCGGATGTCGAGCGCGAGAAGATCTGGAAAGACCCGATCGTCACCACGATCGAACCGTTGAAGAACTATTCTCGCGCCGAGGACTATCACCAGAACTACTTTCAGCGCTATGAAAAAGCCAGCGATTCCGAGCGGGCCGGCATGAACGCGGGTTACTGCCGCGTGGTCATCGAGCCCAAAGTGCGCAAGTTCCGCGAGAAGTACGAATCCAAGCTCAAGAAGTAACGCCGTCGGCGACCAGCCAGCCGAAGACGACTCCTGCGTAGGCGAGATTGCCGCTCCAAATCAGTGTTTGCCAGCCATCGATTCGGTGGCTGGCAAAGCTGGCGAACGTGAACAAGAGACAGACCCCTCCCGCGCTGGCCAGTGCCCGGGACACGCTGGTATTGAGCGACTTCTGGACCGCTCCGATCGCCGCGTACAGCAAGATAGCCGCCCAGAAGTTGACCATGGCGACGAGGCCAATGAGCACAGCGGGAGGCACCCGGGTCACGTCGCCGCCGCGATTCATCCCAAACGGTTCGAGCTCTCCGGCCATCACCAGCCCCGCGCCGAGCGCGATGCCCGCGATGATCACCATGACGACCAGGCCGACTGTCCACGTCGAGATCGGACCGATCCCCGGGGCAAACGGCATTTCTCGGCTGACAAAAATGTAAACGGTCGAGACGAGCGCGACTCCGATCGCGACCGGCAAGATCGCAGGCTCCGCCGTGGGGCCGGCCGGGTGCCCATAGCGGTACGCCTGTTGCTTCTGCTTCCGCGAAAGGGCATCGAGGGCCTGGTCGTGCTTGGACCGCAGCGCCGTATTCTTTCCATCGAGCTGAATCGCGATCGCGTACATTTCGACCGCCTGCGCCAAATCGCCGCGATGCCGATGAATGTCGCCCATGACGCCGTAGGCGAGGGGATGATCGGGGTGCGATCGAATCAGCTTCCGCGCGTACTGCTCGGCGTTGGCAAGGCGGCCCTGACTGAGGAGGGCGGTCATGCGCAGCATCTCGGGGACGTCCCGTGAGGGTTTGGCGGCCGGGCGCTTTGCCGCAGCGGGGCGCCGGGTCGGGGCATTGACTTCCCACGGCTGCGGCTCCATCTTGGGCGCGGGCTTCGGCGGAGCGATGAGCCGGTCATAGTCCGACCGGCGACGCGCGTCGGAGAGAACCTCGTAAGCCGTCTTGATCTCGATGAATTTATCGGTCGAGCTGGGATCGTCCGACCGATCAGGATGGTGAATCTTGGCCAGACGCTGAAATGCGGCACGGACCTCTTCGGCGGTCGCGCCCGTCGAGATCTCCAGGACTTCGTAATGGGTTCGGCTCACAGATTTTCGAGGTTGCCCTGATAGGTCTTCTGGAAGACGCCGGCGAGATTAGAGATGTAAATGTAGGCCACGTAGCTCGCGACCAGCAGCAGCGCGAGGACGCCGATGAAGTGGCCCATCTGGATCGCTCGGGTTTCCGCCTCGCCTTCGTAAAACTGCGCCATTTTCTGGAGCATCTGGTCGAGATTGCCGGTCTGCTCGCCGGTGGCAGTCATGTCGAGCACGATCGGATCAAAGGCTCCCGTGCTGCGCAACGTTTCCGTAATGCCCGCGCCCGTATCGAGACGGCTAAAGGCGGGATACATCTTCGCTCTCAAATACTCGTTGCCGCACGCGTCGGCGGAGAGCTTGAAGCCGACATGGATCGGCACGCCGCCCTTGTAGAGAGCGCCGAGCGCGCGGCCGAATTTCGCCATCGCAAACTGCCGCATCGTCTTGCCCACGAAAGGCAGGTTGGTGACGATGAGATCGTAGTTAAATTTGATCCGAGGGTTATGGAGCCCCACCCGGAAAAAGAGGAACAGGCCGATGAGCAGCGGCCCGAGCCAGATCCAAGTCGCAGGCGTGGTGAGCGGCGACGACAAGGAGATCGGCGAATTCGGGGCGAGCGCCCGAATGATCAAATTCGCAGCGGTCAAGACGACGATCGAGGCGGCAAGCACCAGCTTCGGATAGATCGTTACGCGCCGAATGAGTCCGCGAAGATTGATCTCTTGCTCGATGTAGTCGGCGATCTGAGCGAGAACGGAGTCGACAAACCCGCCTTCCTCGCCCGCGCGGACGAGGCTGACGATCAGCGGGCTGAATACCTCGGGGTAGCGCTGGAGTCCGAAGCTCATCGGGCGTCCTTCGCTGGCGTGGGTGGCCAGTTCGCGAATGATCCGGGAGAACTTGGGGCTCTGGGCCTGGCCCGATAGCGTGGTGAACGCCTGAGCAGGACTGATGCCCGCATCGAGCATGGTCGACGACTGGCGAAAGAAAAAGAGCAGATCGCTCAGCTTGACCCGGCCGAACATCGGTCCCCAAACTTCGGTCGCGATGAAATTCCGCCGCCCCGTCGGACCAGATGAAATTCGTGTGTGTTCCACGCGGGGCGCCTCCGTGACTGGGGCCAGGCGCGCGACGGTCGGCATCGCCATCTCGGGGCTCGTGATCGCGGCTTGGAGCTGATGGATGGTTAGGCCCTTCTCGGCCAGATTGCTCGCGGCCTGCGCCAGGTCCCGCTCGATCACCGTCCCTCGTACGGATTGGCCTTGCGCGTCGGTCGCGGAGTACTCAAAAATCGGCATGGGCGCTATTCCAGTCGGGTGCCATTCACGCTCAGCAAGAATCGGTAGCCGAAAATGTCCGCGGAGCGGCGGCACATGACCATACGACTCAAGAAAATCTCGAAATATTCCATCACGCTGGCAAATTCGGTGTCGATTTCAAGCAGAAGCGTGATCGTCTTGGCCGTGTTTTCCATTTCCACCCGGCTCTTCTGAACGGCATAGTTCACGCGGTCGTGAATATCGAACGTCTCCATGAGCGGGTTTTGGACCCGGGTGTAGTGCACATCGCTCTTGTCCGCGATGATCAGGGCGGCGGACATCGTGCTGACGGGCGTTCCCACGAGTTCCTCGTGGTTGCCGATCGCCCCCAGAATCGGCGCTATTTCGGAGGTCGGCATCCCCATCTCGTTGAGGATGGTGAAGGCGATATTCGCCCCCGAGATCGGGTGATCGACGCGGTTGATCACGTTGCCGATATCGTGGAGATAGGCGGCGATTTGGGCGAGTTCGGCATCGCGGCCGCCCAGGCCGAGGTTGTCCATGATATAGCGCGTGATGCTGCTGACCACGCCCACGTGGCGGTGACCATGCTCGGTATAGCCCATCGCACGCATGACCTCATTCGCCCCGTCGATCAGGTCGCGAACCTTGGGATTGCTGCGGACTTCGTTCAGGGTGATGGATCGGGCGGGCGACGCCGGCTGAATGGACACGGTATTTCTATTGTGGCCATTCCTGAAGGATTGCTTCAGGGTTCCAGCCGAACTAGAGCCGAACGTGCGGTCGAATCTGCTCCATCTTCTTGGGCCCGATGCCCTTCACTTCCATCAGTTCCTCGACGGACTTGAAACCACCGCTCGCCGCGCGGTACTCCATGATCTTCTGAGCGGTCTTGGGTCCGATACCGGGCAGGGACTCGAGCTCCGCTTGGGTGGCGGTGTTGAGGGAGATCGTCCCCATCGCCGACTCCGGAGTGCTGCGCGACGACCGGGACTTGGAGCCCCGGCCGCCCGACGAAGCCGAACCCGCCGAGCTGAAGGTCGAGATCGACGACTTCATCGAGGGCATCATGACGACGGGCACCCCTTCGGGATCGCCCAAGTGGGGAATCGTGACTTTGCAGCCGTCGACCAAGGGGTCGGCAAGATTAAGTCGACCCGTATCCGCGTCCTGAGCGAGGCCGCCAGCCTTATCGATCGCGCTTTGGAGCCGCGATTGGGCGGGTATTTCCACCAATCCGGGTTTGCGGACGGCGCCCGCGATCTGAACGACGATCATGCCCGATACCTGGCCGGAAAGCTGACGCGACAGATCCGATCCGTCGTTCGGCTTCATCGTCAAAAAGTATCCGCCGACCAGGGCCGCCATCGCCCCTGCACCCATCAAACCCGCACGCTTTTTGCCACTTACAGTTTGGAAACCCATCGCTCCACCAACACCGGTGTTACCCCGAACTTAGCTGCGAGAATCAAGGGCCGCAGAATTTTCGAGCAGGCCGTGACGCCAACCCCGTGTACTTACCGTGCACGTTAGGGATTTCACCGCGTGGAGAAACCGCTCGAGGATGAGGGCTCCGATATGGAGGGTCCGTTCCCGTCCGCGCTCCATGCCCACAATAGCGGCTCGCTGGGCATCATCCATGTCGAACATCCAGCCCACCGCCTTGCTGATCTCTTCGTAATCGAGCTCCTGGCCGTGAACCCGAGCGGAGTCCCATTCGGCCATCCGCTCGCGAATCGTGATCAGATTGACTCCCGTCGCGCCCAGCGTCACGACGCGGCCGCAGCTGTGGGGAAGGTAGGTCAGTCCGAGCGTGTCGTCGATCTGGGCCACCGCATGGAGTCGGGCCGGAATCGCGGGACTGGGGTCGCTGAGGACGCCAGCTCGCAGTCCGAGCGCGCCGATCGGAAAGCTGCGCCGGAACAAGGTCTGCCATCCGCGCGGAGTTCGGTCGGCCGTCATGAGCTCGGTGCTGTGGCCGCCCACGTCGATGATGGTCAGGCGCGGCTCGTGGGCGAACAGCGGATCCTCCGCGACGCACCGAAAGCCGTACTCGGCCTCCTCGTCACCGGAAATAACGACAACGGGCGTGTTCTGAGCTTGCGCACGAGCGAGAAACTCGTCCGAGTTGGTCGCGATCCGGGCCGCCATGGTCGCCGCCGCCACGATATCGGTGGCTCCGTGTGCGCGAGCTTGTTCAAAGCAAGTCGCGAGCGCGCCGAGTGTTTCGGCCATGCCTTCCTCGCTCAGGCGTCCGGTTCGGTTCGTTTCTCGGCCCAGGCCGGTGACGTGGGTCGACTCGAAAAGCGGGAGCCAGCGTCCATCGTTGTACCGTTCGACGAGGAGCAGCACGGAATTTGAACCTACATCGATGACAGCCTTGGTCACGGTCAGCTAGTCTACTGATTTCGTCGGTTGAGGGGCCGCGGGGTGATATCTGGGCTCCAAAATCGCTGTGGACGGTTGAGCAAATCAGGTAAAGTAAGCGCACTCGCCACAAAAGCGCTTTCTAAATGATCACGATGAACGACGAATCCATCGCGTCGACCGATGAAATGCTGAAGACGGATCCGACTCCGGAAGCCGCAGCCTCATCCGACGCGCCGACTAGCCCCGAAGCCGCCACTGCTCCCGAAGTGACGGACTCGACCGCGACCCCCGCGCCCGATGCCCCTGTGGCAGAGGCGCCCGCTCCTGCCGAAGCACAGGCTCCCGCACCTGCTCCTGCGCCCAAAACGCCTGAGCCGGCCATGTCGGATGCCGACCTGTTCGAGCAAGCCATGGCCGAACTCTCGCAAGACACTCCGTCTCGCGAACAGGGCTACCGCAAGCTGAGCAAAGGCGACCGCATCGAAGCAACGGTTATTCAAGTCGAGAACGACAAGGTGTTCGTCGACCTCGGCACCAAGTCCGAGGGCGTCGTGTTCCTCAACGAATTGGCGGAAGAGCAGCTTGAATCTGCTCACGATCACGTCAAAGTTGGCGACAAGATTCAGGTCGTCGTCATCAAGCCCGAAGGCGGCGCAGATGGCAATCCGGTCGTTTCCAAGAAGCGAGCCGACTTCGAAGAGACCTGGAACCACATCATCCAGAGCTTCCAGGAAGGCAAGATGCTCAACGCCACCGTCGTGGACCGCGTCAAGGGCGGTCTCGTGGTGGACATCGGCGTTCGCGGCTTCGTCCCGGCAACTCACGTCGGCAACGGCAAGCTCCGCAACATCGAGAAGTACGTGGGTCAGGTTCTTCAGCTCAAGGTCATCGAGATCGACCGCGACCGAAAGAAGGTCGTGCTCTCGAACCGACAGGCGGAAGAAGAGCGACGCGAAGAAGTTAAAGAGAAGATTTTCACGGACGTCTCGCCAGGCGATATCCTGGAAGGCACCGTGCGCCGGCTGACCGATTACGGTGCGTTCATCGATCTCGGTGGCATCGACGGTCTGCTCCACATCAGCGAAATGAGCTGGATGCGGATCAACCATCCGCGCGAAGTGCTCAAGGAAGGCCAGGACATTAAGGTCATGGTGCTTCGCCTCGACAAGGCGAACTCCAAGATCAGCCTGGGTCTCCGTCAGGTTCTGCCCGATCCCTGGAATCTCATCCGAGAGAACTACCGAATCGGCCAGAAACTGGAGTGCAAGATCAGCCGACTCGTCCAGAACGGTGCGTTTGTTAAGCTGCCGGAAGGCGCTGAAGCGTTCCTGCCGGTCAGCGAGATCGCAACCCGCCGCATTGGCAAGCCCAGCGACGTTTTGACCGAGGGCCAAGAAGTCGAAGTGGTGATTATCGACCTGAAGCCGGACGAGCGCCGAATGGTGCTGAGTCTGCGCGCTGGCGGTACCCAAATTCATGTTCCCGACGGAGTGGGTCAGGAGTACGCTTCGACCTACACCAGCGGCGGCAGCGGCGAGTACGACGACGATCGTCGCGGCAAAGCCGGCGGCAAGAAGAAGAAGAGTGCCCGGGGTCGCGGAGGTCGCGATCACGACGAGGACGATATGCCGATTGTGGGTCGCGTGCCGACGGGCGGCGCGACGATCGGAGAACGCCTCGGCATGCTCAAGGGCTTCTTGGGCCGCGAGGATGCGCCAGAGGATGAAGAATCCACCGGCGAAGAAACCCCCGCGGAAGAAACGGAAGAGTAATCAGATGAGGCAGGTCGCCATCGACCTGCCTTCTTTCTTTTTGCCCCACGAGGTCGCCCCATGAGGGTCGGCGTGACCGGCGGCATAGCGGAGGGGAAGTCCTCCGTCCTGGGCTATCTGGCCGAAAAAGGCCACACCACTTGGAGCGCGGACGCGTGCGTCAAGTCCCTATGGTCGGACCCCACCGTGCGCGGCGAGATTGCCTCTCACTTCGGTACCGCCGATCGCAGCCGCGAATCGTGGTGGGAGATCTTGGAGAGTGAGCAGGCGCGTCGCCAGCTTAATCGCATTTTTCATCCGCGCGTGGTCGCGGACTTGCGCCAGTCGCCAGCTGAATTTTTCGAAGTTCCGCTGCTCTTTGAGACCGATCTCGCACCGCTCTTCGATGAAATCTGGGTGGTGACTTGCGGCCCCGAAGCGCAGCGACAGCGCCTGATCGAGCGGGGAATTCGAGAAATCGACGCGGTGCTTCGGCTGCAGTTGCCAACTCGTGCGAAAATTCCGTTCGCAGGTCATGTGATCCGAACGAATCGGCCCTTCGAAGACGTCCATCGGCAGATCGATCGAGCACTCGATCGGTAGCAAACACGCGGGCGCGAAGTGTGCTAAACTCGCTCGCACTGTCTGTGGGACGGACCGAAACGTCGCACGTCGTCAGTCGTTACAGAACGTATCGGCCATTCGACGCGCGAACGAGAGGTTCACTACCCGCGACAGGGGCAGGCTCTCGGCTATTTGTGGCACGGAAGCGTCAAGCGATCAGGAGACAAAGGTTCAAGAAGTGGACAACGTACAGCGGCACAAGGAGGACTCACGCACGTGAGGCGGTTCATCAAAACGAGATCGGGCAAGGCCGTCAGCCTATGCACCATTTTTTCTCTCATCCTTCCCCTATTCACGCTCATCATGGCCACGCGCAAGGCGGAAGCCCAGATAGCGGACCGGGATCAATGGGCGATCGTCAGCTTTGCTGATCGCAGCAAGGTTCCTTCGGAAGGCATCGGCAAGAAGGCGTCGGAAGCATTCGCTGCTGAACTCGCCAAGACCGACAAAGTCGATATCGTTCCGAGCGAATCCGTCACTCGCGTGATGCAAGAGCTCGGCTACGTCGATCCGATCGTGAAGAAGGACGAGCTCATCCGACTTGGCCAGAATCTCCGCGCATCGAGTATCGTCAGCGGCGAGATCGTCAACTGGCGCGTCACCTCGAACGCATCGGGCAAGAAGGCGGAAATCAAAGCGCGCGTCGTGGTTTACGACGTGTCCTCGGGTCTCGCTGTGAATGGCGCTGCCGTTCTCGGTGAATCCGCTCGTACCCCGGGCGAGGTCAGTGACTCCGAATTGATCGGACGAGCGATTTCCGACGCAGGCTTTAAGGCGGTTGGCGCGATTGGCGCAAACACGTTGCCGCGCGCCACGGTGCTGAACACGCTGGATCGATCGGCTCTGATCAACAAGGGCGCGCGATCTGGTTTCGTCACCGGCCAGGAAGTCATCGTGACGCGAGGTCGTGAGCAGGTGGCTACGGCGGTCGTGACGTCGGTCGAGCCCGACTCGGCGTTCGTGAACATCACGCGCGTCATCAAGGGCGCTCAACCCGGCGACTCAGTTCGTGTCGTCTTCCGCGTCCCAGACATCAATCCGAACTTCGGTCGCGAAGGCGATGTCGGAGTGGTCAAGTCCAAGCGCAGCGACAATACGGGACAGATCGTCACGGTCCTCCTCGTCCTCGTGTTGCTTGGTCTGTTGCTCGGCGGTGGCCGCGGCTCAGACAACGGTTCGATTTCCAACGCACGGGCGGAAGCGCTCCTGACGTCGGATGATCGTCCGGCGGTTCGCGTGAGCTGGAGTCCAAACGGTTTTGTGAAGGGTCTCGATAATCGCGTGGCCTGGCAGGTCTGGCGTCAAGATGTGACGGATACTCCGGTCGCGGTAACCACGGATCCGGCGGCCACTTCTCTCATCGATATCGGAAGTCCGACGGCTACCATCAACTACTACACGGCTCCGACGGCCGGCACGGTCAGCGGTTGTCAGGGCTCAGCCGGGACAACGTCCACGACGGGCCAGGGCATTACGCCGGGTACGCCGTACCAGTATTCGGTCGAATTGGTCTACCGAATCTCCCAAACACTTGACGATCCGAACGCGGGCGGCAGCTCGGGCTCGACCTCGTCGGGAACGACGGGCAGTACGGGATCGACCGGTACGACCGGTACGACCGGCACCACCGGTACGACCGGCACGACGGGAACAACCGGCACGACCGGATCGACGGGTGGTACGACGGGCAACACGGCAGGAAGCTATTGCTATTACGTGTCGCCGCGACAGCCGGCCAGCGGTATCGCCACGCCGTTTAACCGACCTGTGCTTCGCTCGCCCGAGGATGGCATCGCCCTCTCCACCGCGCCGAAGTTCAGCTTCGACTCGGTTCGAGGCGCCGTCACGAGCGTGGTCGTCGAATATGCACTGCAGATTTCGCCCGACCCGACGTTCTCGCGAGCCAACTCGACCACGGTGTTGACGTTCACGGATAACGTGGCCTCGGGCCAGATATTCACTCCGGTCGTTCCGGAGGCGCTGACCATCTATCCTGCGAGCACGACGCTCTATTGGAGAATCGGCGCACGGAACATCGCGGACGCTCCGGGACCCGTCGATACCACGGGCAGCGGCCTGCGGTACATCTGGAGTGCACCACTCAAGTACACACGACCTGCGATTCCGCCGAAACCTTAGTCGGTTTTAGGCGTGAAGGAATAGTGTAACGAGAACCAGGGCTTCCCAGCGACGCAAAAGTTGGGAAGCCCATCTTAACGGAATCAGGAAATAAACATGCGTTTTCTACGGGCGGGATTAGTTGGAGTGCTCACGGCTGGCGCCATCGGGGCGTTTGCACAGGCCGGAAGCGACGGTTGGTATTACGAATGCATCGACCCGATGAACATGATGCCGTACACCACAGACTACGGCTTCAACGCGATCCAAAACGACTTCATCGGCTTCGCACTCGGGCACTCGGGTTCCGTCACCTATGGCGGCCAGAATGGTCCCTGCTACGGTCCAAGCTCCCGAACCTTGAATGCGACCGGTCGCATGGCGTTCTGGATCGGTCCGGTTGGGTCCCGCCAGAGCAGTTTTGACGACTTCCTGGCGCTGACTGTCGGTGCACCGATCGACCCCGTGGGTGACTACTGCTACGCCCAGATCATTCGGTACTCGGATCCCGCCGCCGATGACGCGTCGAAAGTACACCTGTTTGGCGATGGCGGTCTGGCCGGCTTCTTCTCGGGCCTGAGCGGCAACTACACGGTAGGCAGCTACCGCGAGAACAATGTCGATACGACGCTCACCGTTCGACTGCTCGGAGATGCCGCGCGCCTGGAATGGCGCATGCAGAATCTGGACACCAATCCGCAGCGATTGGGTATCCGGTTCGGTGCGTACGTCGGCATGCGAACGGCAAACGCGGGCATCCTCGACGCGAACGGGAACAACCAGTCCGGCTCGTCTTTGCCGACCGCGACGGGTCTGTATTTCCAGAAACTGAGCAACGATCCGGTCGCGCCCTATGTTGGCTACGTCGTGCCGGACACCACGAAACCCGTGCGATCTGAGCGCAACTGGCTCGCCAAGAACAGCGGCTTCCCGACCACCTGCAGCTTCTATTTCGGTCAGTCCACTCCATACGGTCTCCGTGTCGATAACCTGACCAAGTCCGAAACCTCGGACGCTACGTCCGCTGCGCAGTTCATCATCGGTAACCATGGCGGCCACCAGTCTCCGTCGTTGCTGTTCAACAACGTCATGCGGCCGCGCGTCTTCAACGATTTCGGTACGGGCGATCCGATCCTGAACTCGAATCCGCAGCCGATCCTGGACAACTCGGATACGCTGCTGGACGAAGTCAGCTTCATGCAGGTCTTCGCTCCCGTGCAAACCGC
Organism: Fimbriimonadaceae bacterium; assembly: GCA_044226215.1. Lineage (GTDB taxonomy): Bacteria > Armatimonadota > Fimbriimonadia > Fimbriimonadales > Fimbriimonadaceae > JBGAHK01. The sequence goes on from JBGAHK010000001.1 coordinate 78,860, forward strand.
TTCGGGCGGCGTTCGAACGGTGGTCCATTACATCCGCGCCCCGTGGAGCTTCGGCGACTATAACCTGCCGTATCCGGCTCTGATCGATACGCCTAAGGTTATCGCCACCTCCGACTCACCGGACGCAACCAACAACGGACTGAATCCGAACCCATTCACGGTTTATGCGTATCTGGACAACCAGTACGTCAAGCTCGACCAGGCGATCCCCATCACCAACGCCAAGGTGACCATCTTCCTGCCGGAAGATGGCAGCCTCCGGCTCGCGGCGGGCGAATCGCAGTCGAAGACGATCGCCAAGGTCGATCCGAACAACACGGCTGCGGTCTCGTGGAGCATCGTTGCCGACGGTCAGGTGAACGGCGAAATTCCGTTCACGATCAAGTTCGAGCCGGTGCCCGGCCAGGCCAAAACGGTCGCCGCCAAGGTGCTCGTTTCCGCGACGCCGCGGCTTCGCCTTGCCCAGGGCCCGAACCTCGTAACATTCCCCTGGAACTTCCTCGACTCCTCTCTCGACAAGATCCTCGGACTCACGTCGGGCGTGGACTACGTGGCGTACAAGTGGATCCCCGACCAGGGCCTGTACCAGCCGGTGCAGAGCGTGACGCGTGGTGAAGGCGTTTGGATCGTTCCCAACAACGAACTCCAGTACCTGACCCTCAACGGTGCGTCGCCGGTTCCGGGCGTCGTCAACCAAGACTATCTTTACAACCTGCGTCCGGGTTGGAACATGATCGGTAACCCGACTCAGTATCCGATCCAATTGAGTCAGCTCGTGGGCGTTGCTGAAGACAGCCCGAAGGAAGCGCTCACGTGGCAGCAGCTCGTCGACGGCGGTCTGATCACCCCGAGCTTGGCCTACTGGAACCGCAATCCGGATGATCCGTTCGCCGGTTCGTACTCCTTCACTCAGGCTTCAACGGACTTTGTGCTTCCGAACCAGGGCTACTGGATCTACGTGAAGTCGCAGAAGCCGATCCGCTTGAACTGGCCGGCCGTCTTCACCCCGGGTCTTCCCGGCTCGGTCCGCAGCGCAAGCACGAACGCTTGGAAGCAGACAGAGAAGAATTGGCGACTGCAGCTCGTGGCTCGCACGAACTCCTCGCTCGACGCCGCGAACTACGTTGGCGTCGCGGAGAGCTCGACCCTCGCCACTCGCCTCGCCACGCCCAAGCCGCCGAAGGCCCCGAACAGCAAGATCGAACTTTCGATCGTGGACACGTTCGATGGCAAGCCGACGCGACTGGCCCAAGCCTATACGGATAAGGCCAAGCGAACGCAGTGGACCGTACGGGTTCGCGCTGAAGAGCCAGGCGATGTGACGGTCACGTGGCCCAACATCGCGACGATTCCGACGAATGTGCGCTTCCAAGTCGTGGACAAGGCAAGCAATCTGACTCGCGACATCCGCTACTCGTCCAGCTACACGTTCCACATGGATCAGGCGGGCGAGCGCGAACTGGCGCTTCAGATGGAGCCGACCACGGTCACGAAGGCGATCATCGGCAGCGTGGTGGTCAACCGCGCGACCAAGGATGTTCGTGCTCCGTTCACGATCAGCTATAACCTCTCCGGTCCGGCGACGACGTCGATCCGAATCCTGGGCGGCAATGGCAAGGAAGTCTATACCGTCTCGCGTGGTCGAGCCGACAACGCGGGTGAGAACTCGGCCGTCTGGACGATGCGGGATAACGCGAATCGCTCCGTGGCTCCGGGCTCGTACCGAGTCGAGATCGTTGCCGAAACGAGCGGCGGTGAGCGCGTCCGACGCATCGTTCCGATCAACGTCGTTCGCTAAAGCCGCAATACGAGGTTCGGGTTCGCCGAACCATTGGGCAAAGCTGGAGAGTCTATTCTCTGGCTTTGCCCCAAAACTCTATTAACCGGATGAATCTGCAGCATGAGAAACGACTGATCCGGAGCCGGATGGCGATTAAGCCAGCCGCGATCGTCGTGCTGCTCCTTCTCGCGATTTTCAGCTGGGCAGGAACCGCCACCATCACGCTGAGCACCAATCCCACCATGAGCGTGGCGGATGGGCGGAGCACGATGACGGTGAGCGCCGATGTCCGGGATGGGAACGGACGAAGCGTTCCCGACGGCACCCAGGTGGTCTTCACGACCACGATCGGCACGTTTCGCGAAAACGTGGTCACCACGAGTGGTGGATTGGCGCGCGCCATCTTGGTGTCGCCGAGCATCACGGGTTCCGCGACCATTACAGCCTCAGTGCTGGCCCTGAATGCGGTGGGTCGCTCGACAGTCGAGTTTGTCAGCGACCGCTCGCTGCTCTCGAGTGCCCGCGACTACATCGAGATCGTCAGCGATTCCTCGCTCAAGTACAGCCCCGAAAATCAGGTGGTGCAGGCCTCTGGCTCCGACCATGGCGCGAAGCTGATGTATCGCGACATCGAGATCGAAGCCGACCAACTCCAGCTTCGCCCGGCCCAGTACGAAGTGCGAGCGTGGAATGCGCGCATCAAGATCGGGAAAAACACATACTCGTTCGACCAGCTTCAGTTCGTGCTCACTCGTCGGCGCGGGCTCGCCGTCATCCAGAAAGAAGTGGAGAAGACGGTGGTGAAACCCGCCGGCAAGGCCCTGTTCGCGGTATCGAAGGAGCAAGGATTCCAGGCGATGGGCTACGACCTTTCGTCAAGCGGCGCCAACGAGTTTCCGATGGCGACCGTTCCGCAGAACTACAACCTTCTCGATCTTACGAACGCAGTCACGATCGTCTCGGGCAAGAAAGCGGTGGTTTTCCCGGCGCGTCAAATCGATTTCCATCGCGCCGAGGTGTTTGTCGGCGGCGCGAAAGTGATGAAGGTGCCCTTGTTCCAGCTCAATCCGAACGAGCGCAAACCGATCATCACCGACCAGTTCGTCAACGTGACGAACAACCAGCTTGCGATCAATTACCCGTACTACCTGACCTTGAAGCCGGGGCAGACCAGTCTTCTTCGGTTCCGCAACGGCACGCGATATGGCAGCGGCACCGGGGCGAGCACGGGCACGTTCCTCGATTACGAACTGAGTTGGAACCGCGGATCCGATTCGGAAGGCGGGCTGATCTTCAACGGCTTGGCACGCCGTGACTGGGGCCTCTCGGCGCGACACTATCTTCGCCTGGGCGAACGAACGACGATGTCCGCCCAACTCGATTTTCCTGCCAACACCACGCTTTACGGCACGCTCAGCCTCAGCCACCAGATGGCGGGCTACAGCGCGAACTACAACTCCAACTTCGGACGTGCAGTCCGTGGCTCGCCCTTCAGCAGTGTCCAGCACTATTTCGGTATCGAAAAGGATCCCGTGAAGCTGGGCAATTCGCCGTTGCGCTACACGTACGGCTTTACGTCCAGCCTCCAGACTTACAGCGGCGGCGGCACGAGCAGTCGAACGCAGGAAAGCTACGGCCTGAAGGCCCGCATCCAGAGCGATCTTCTTCGCCTCAGCCCGCGCACGTCGATCTCGTCTTCCATCACCGCGAGCGGCCTCACGGGACGGAACGTCCACCGCGGTCTAACCACGAGTCTCACCACCTCGCTGAGCCAATCGTTTGGCAGCAACGCGAATGTGGTTCTGACTTACGATTTTCTCGACGATGGGTTCAACAGCCTCTACATCGGTCGCCATCGCCTGAGCGCGCAAAGCTATATCGGCGCGGGGAATCTGACGATGTCGGTCTTTGCGACCAAAGCGCTGGACCTCGATCGTATGAACACGTTCGTGGACCTGGGATATCGGCTGTCCACACAATGGCGGCTGGGCACCTCGTACACCTATGATCGGTACGGCGGCGCGTCCTTCCTCGATTACAGCTTGGTCATCGGATATCGACTCGGCTACCGCGATGTGGGACTGAGCTGGTCCAAACGAACGCACCGATTGGGTATAGAAATACTCGGTGCGTCCCTTAATTAGTTCGCTCGTTGTTTTTTTGGTCGCACTGGGTCAGGCTCAGGCCTTTGGCCGGTTCGGGTATCGCGCCCCTCCGCCGATTCCCGGCTTTCAAATGGATGAGCTGGGATTTCGCGCCCTCTCGACCCGGGCGGATCGCCTGCGGTTCGAACGCACGCTCGGCAAATTCCAGACCGTTTCCGCCAGCGATCAGCAAGGCGTTTATCTCGTGTCCGGCGGAGCCTGGAATCCATCTAAGCTGCGCGTGAACGTCGCCGCCCCATCGTTCGAGCTTTATTTCCCGCGGGGGCTGGCTCTGCGCTTGAGTTCGCTTCAAGCGCCCTTTCTGTCGTGGTCGGAAGGGTCCGTCGGCGACGGAATCCCGACTCCCAAGACCAAATGGGTGCTGGTGAGTTTTCGCGACGAGCAGCCCGCGGTTCTTCTGGGCTTTCCTATGCGCGACGCGTCTCTGCACGTCGAAGGCAAACCGGGCGATTGGGCGATCCGGTCCACGCCGGATTTTGAGGGCTGGGTCCGTGTGGCGCTTCCGTTCGGATTGCGGCCGATGCCCGCAAACGATGCTGCTGCGCTCGGACAGCAGACCGTGATTGTGGCGCGGCATCCCGAAACCTGGATCCAGTCGGCGCCCACGCTGGCTTCGTTCGAGGCCCGGCCCGAAGCAGGCGGTGTTCTGGGGATTTGGACGTATGATCGCCCGGGCGCCGCGATTCCGGTGGGCTTAGCCCTCGCCACGCGCGGTGGCTATCCGGTGGAACTCCGCAGCGGCGTCCTGGGTGAAAATGCCCCGCTGACGGATGGACCGACGGCGTTCTGTGCCACGGAAAAATTGGCGGTCTTCTTTCCGATGAAGTCGGTTCCCGAGGGCCGGGCGCTTGCGGTCGGCGCGGAGGCCGACGCCCTGCCCGCCACCATCTCACCGCTCGATCCGGTCTCCGTCTCGCAGCTCGCTTTGGGCCTTCTGTTTTCGTGCGCGGACAAGTTGGCTTTCGATAATGCGGAGTCGGGCGTCGAAGACTTCTTAGCCGACTCCCCCACGGTCACGGAGCCGTTCACGCAGCTTCGTTTGCCCTTTGACGAGAAGGGCGTTTCGATGGAGCTCACGGCGGCGCATGCGGTGGCTGCCCAGTCGCTCGATCGGTTGCGGGGCAACAAGGCGGGCAACTCGTTGCTTTCGTCCCTGCTGTGGGCCGTGGACGCTCGGCAATGGATGCTCTGTGCCGACGACTCCGGTAAAGCGACGGCTTCAAGTTCGATGGCAGCCGTGGCCGCCGCGCTTTCGGATGATCCAAAGGTTCGGGTTTGGGGGGCCATGCTGCAATGCGGTCTCGCATCGGCCAAGGGCTACGCTGCTTGGCGCAAGGATCTGGGCTACACCTTCTTGGCCGAGCCCACGGCCGCACCAGCCGACGGCTTCGCCGAACTGCGCGACGCGCTCTACGGCGGCAAGCCGAGCACACTTTATGCCGCGTTAGAGACGCCGATTCGGGTACTCAGTTCCGAGCCGATCATCGCCCAATCCCACGAAAAGGGCTGCGTGCTCAAGTGGCGGTACACGAAGGGTCAAGATCGGAGCATTCTGCTTCGGTGTCCGCCCGGCGCCAAGCTCAGTCCGCTCACAAATCTGGGCATGTTGCGACTGACCCAGACGGGCGAGTTCGCCAATATCGAATACGGCCCGAAAGCCGAAGGGGAATGTTCCGCGTTGCTCATGTGGGAAAAGGGCGCGCCAACCCTTACCCGCATGCCGCGGCTCTGAAAAAAAAGAGCACCCTCGGGGAAGGGTGCTCGACACTGAAAGGTTAGCTATCGAATTCGGTCAGCGATGGCTCGTCGAATCATGGTGTCGGCAATCTCCTCCGACGTCGGGTTGTATTCACCCTTGGCGATTCGTTCCTTGAGGGACATGATCATGTCCTCGCGGTCCTCCATCTCGATGATGTCGTGCGTCAGTTGGCGAATGAGCTCTTCATCTCCGTCGCGGGGGGAGACGTCGAATCCGCCTTCTTTCGGGATGAGCGAAATTCCGCCCATCGCAATGACTTTTTGTAGTTCCGTATCTGAAATTCGCATGTTGCCTCCAGCGGCGCCTTGCTTCTCCAGACAGGCAACCCGGCTGTCTCGTGCGGCGTGGGGGCCGCGGAGATCCTAGGCTTTGCGCTCAAGGGGTCACCCCCAGGATTGCCTTTTTCTGCCATGGACACAAGTGTCCTACATGAGTTATCGGCAAACCCCGCACATTTCTTTAGGGGCATTTTGAAGAAATGTGGAATAGGGGATGCCTTGCCCTCCGGATGGTTCTTTAGTTCCCGCAATATTCCGGCCAACAAGGCTCCAATAAGTACGGGGATTGCGCTCCCTTGATCTTTTTTTGTCGCCAAGGCCAAAAGTCCTATCGCAGAAACAACCGGTCGGCGCGTTGGTCGAAGGGAGTGTGGCGGATTGCCGCCTCGATTATTTTCATTCTTTTTCTTGGAGGAGGACGCGTGAAAACCGCGCTACTTGTTATTGCTTGCACGATTGGATCGGCCGCATGGTCGCTCGACCCGAACGGGGAAGTACCCCCACGTTCTTTCCTGAACGCTCCGGCGCGGAACACCACCGCGCTCATCAGCTCGCTCGATTCGCCGCGGGTTCTCCATACCTACCAGCGGCATTACGGCGTTTCTCGGGACGAGCTCGAGCAGTTCTTCCGAACCCTTCACCTCCGGCAGCTGGGCAAGACGAGCCGCATGCAGGTCTACCACGTGGATCACAAGACCGGCCTGGTTGGCTCAGGCATGCGCACGCTGAAGGGCACGGAGCTCGTGTGGGTCAGCGCGGATGACACGCCTCTGCTCGTGGCCCGCTGTGGCAATCCGCTTGGCCGAAGAATCTTCTTACCGCCCGCCGCCGAAATCAGCAAGATGACGTCGACCGAAATCGCGGTGCCTCAGCCCGAAGTGGTCCTCGAGCCGGCCATGCCCGAGCCGATCACGGTGGCGGTAACTCCCGAGACGGCGCCGTTGGTGCCGATTGAACCGGCTACGCCATTCCCCACGCCGCTGGGACCGGTCACGGCAACGATTTCATCGAGTCCCATCGCGGCAGCCTTTCCGCTCTGGGCGCTCGCTCCGATTCCCTTCTTCCTGCTGCCCCGCGGCGGAAGCAGTGCGCCGGTCCCCGAGCCCAGCTCGGTGGCAACACTCCTTGTTGCAACCGCAGCGTGGCACGTCGTTCGGCGACGCACGCGATCTTAGCGACCAAACAGTCCGGTGGTGTCGCTAGCTATTCAAAGTGGAGTTGGCTGAGCCAACTCCACTTCTGTCTCGTTCAGGCCCTGCGGCGTCGGATGAGGACGAGCGCGCCCAGTCCCATCGCGAGCAGCGAACCCGGCTCGGGAACGGCCGCAAACGGAGCCCAGGTCGCACCCGTGGCGAGGACGGTCGGTCCGCCTGCCGTCGTGTGGTCTGGGTAGTTGAAGGTGTAGCTTGCCCCAAAGGCGCCGGTCGCGATCTTCATCGAGAACACGTAGAGATTGTCGTTCGTGCGGTCTTTCTCGGTCATCCAGAGGTTGCCATCGTCGCCGACGACAAGACCGTCGATGCCCGTGCGACCGGCGGGGAATGCGCCCATCCAGGTCACCGCGCCCGAGCCGAACGCCTCGATCTTGTACAGACCCACGCCCTGACCCGCGGCCGCGTTGTTGTTCGCGCCGTAAAAGACGTTCCGCACCGGGTCGTACGCCAAGCCCTGGAAGGTGAAGAGACCCGTCGTATCCTTCCAAATCTCATTGGTCATCACGACCTTGCCCGTGCTATCGGCACTGGTCGGGATCTCATAGATGCCGCGCTTGTAGCCAGCGTTGGCAAAAGCATTCCAGCCGTACATCTTGCCTTTCGCCCAAGTGAGATCGTCGATACCCGTGACGACCGGAGCCGCCGAAATCGCGGGATCCCAGCGATAGAATCCGCCGATGAAGGTCGGAGCCGTGCCGACCGCGCCATAGTTCCAAACATTGAGCCGGGCCGCGTCATTGGAATAGATCTTTCCGCTGGAGCGGTCGGCCACGATGCCGTTGACCTTTTTGTTGAGAGTGTAGTTATAGAGGCCGCTGACCGCACCCGTGGTGACGTCCATGTAGTAAGCCGTGGGCAGGGTTGCCGTCTTGCCCGTTGTACCGAACACCAGTTGCGCCTGCGCGCCTGCGCCGAGGCATGCCACCGCCACCGGCAGCAAAGACCGAAAATTCATTTGTTACTCCTTTCGTTCCAATGAACTGATTAAGATTACCGCTGTCCAAAGCCCAAATATCTTCATAATTTGCGCGTATTTCCACCGGTTGTCGCCCACGTAGCAAACCGTGGTATCACGCGAAGACTTATGCCAAACACGGAATGGAGTCGCTGGTTGGGACCCAATCCCAGCCGTGAGATCGCACGGCATTATCAGGAGACCATCAAAGAGGTGATCGCCGATTCGCGAGCGATCGCGCGACCAGAACTCTTCTTGTGGGTGACGGGCCGGCCGACCGCGTTTGGAAATCTTGCCGCCGTAGCGGACAGCACCGATCGCGTCTCGATCGAAGAAGCGCTGAGCGCGATGTCGCAGGTGACGGCGCCTGCCTTGATCGCATTCCTCAACTCACCCTCGCCGGCCGTGGTGGACCGGCTCACCGATGCTGGATTCATCGAACGGCACAGTCCCGCGATGGCCGTCTCCGTTGAGGCATTTCAAAGTCCAAGCGTCCCCGAGGACTGGGAGATCGTGGAGGTCACCGACGGTCCAACGCGGGTGCTCTGGATGGATGCGGCGGCTCAGGCATTCAGCATGCCGCTTGAGATCTGCCAGGGTCTCACGACTTCGGACCCGGACACGCGCTCGTGGATGATGGTGAAGAACGGACGCGCCGCGTGCGTCGCGATGCTCCACATCAGTCACTCCATTCCCGGAATCTACTGCGTGGGTACGGTCGAGGAGGCACGGGGAAAGGGACTCGGCGGAGCTCTGACCGCATTTGCGGTCGCCGAGGCGTTTCGAGACGGGTACGAAGTTTGCGTCCTTCAAGCCTCGAAAATGGGTTACCCGGTGTACCTGCGGCTGGGATTCGAGGACGTCGGTTCGTATCCCACATTTCTGCGTATGTAACGCCTCGCTGCTCCCGGGAAGAACGGGGATTCGCAAGTACAATAGCGGTATTCATCCAACCCATTCAGGAGGCAACGATGCCACGCTATCACCGACTTGGACAGCTCCCAAAGGATCCCCACACCCAGTTTCGCAAGCCCGACGGCGGCCTCTATCGCGAGCAGCTGATCAGCACCCACGGCTTTAGCGGGCCCATGACTTTGGCGTATCACATCCACGAGCCGACGGAAGTCGGAAAGTGGGAGGATTTGGGCACGGCGGCCCCTGAATTTTTGAAGGACGAACCGCTCCATCATCGCCACCTTCGCACGGCACGCATGCAGCCTCGTGGGGATGCGATCACAGGGCGAGTCGCCTTGATGGGCAATTCCGACGTGATCTGGTACCAAGCCGTGGTCGCCGACCAGATGGAGCATTTCACCAAGAACGCGGAGGGTGACGAGATTCTATTCATCCACGACGGCAGCGGAACGTTCGAATCCATGTATGGCGACGTGCCGTTCCGACCGGGCGACTACATCGTCGTTCCGCGCGGAACGATTTGGCGCATCCGATTCGATTCGCTCCCGGTTCGCATGCTCGCGTTTGAAAGCCACGGGATGGTAAGCATTCCGAAGCGATACCGCAATGAATTCGGTCAGCACCTCGAGCATTCGCCGATCCATGAGCGCCACGTGCGGCCGCCGTCTGAGCTCAGAACGCACGATGAACGCGGATCATTCTTCGTCGACGTGAAGGCGCGTGGAAAGATGATTCGATACGAGTACCCGTTCCACCCGTTCGATATCGTCGGCTGGGACGGCTATGTGTTCCCGTGGGCGTTCTCGATCCACGATTTCGCGCCGATCACGGGCAAACGTCACATGCCACCCCCGATTCATCAGACGTTCCAGGGCGCTGGCTTTGTGGTGTGCTCCTTCTGCCCACGCATGCTCGACTACCATCCCGAGGCGATTGTGGTGCCGTACGTCCACTCGAACGTGGACTCAGACGAAGTCTTGTACTACTGCAATGACAAGTTCGGCTCGCGCAAGGGAATCGAAGAGGGATCGATCACGCTGCATCCCCTCGGCATCCCCCACGGACCGCAACCGGGAGCGGTGGAGCGTTCGATCGGAGCGACCAAGACCGAGGAGCTCGCGGTGATGCTCGACACGTACGCTCCGCTGTATCTCACCAAGGAAGCGCTGGCGATCGAGGACCCAGATTACTGGAAGAGCTGGCAATCTCCGAGGTGAAATTGGGCGACGCCCAGTTAGGGTGCTGGCGAAATTGACAAAAAAATCATAAAAAACTTGGTTTTTCCTGAAAAAGGTGATACAGTTGCAATTGTGTAGCCGCAAGTTTGTGCGTCTCACATCTTTCTGAAAAGGAGCAATCAAATGATGAAATCAACCTTGGTGCTGTTAGCACTGGGCGCCTTTGCGGCACCGTCTTTCGCCACTCTGTATACGATGGACTTCGATACGGACGCGCTCGGAAACCCGATCGCGACGGAGTCCACCTGCGACGAACAATATGCGGCTTGGGGCTTCCACTTCGCTCCGAACGCCTATTCTGGCGCTGGTTGGGCCACCAACTCGGACATGACGATCACGAGCACCAGCTTCGGCGGTGGTTACGATCCGTCAATGGGAAACATTCTCCACAGCTTTGATGGATGGCTCAGTGAAGATGACGACCCCTCGATGCTGGTGAGCTGCGACCAGTTGGTGTCATCGATCTCGGTCGATTTCATCGGCGATTTCGATAATTTCTCGTTTGTCGCGTTGTACGACTCCAGCCTTAACCTGGTCGGTCAGGGCTTTGCCTCCGGTTCGGGTGCCGTCAAAACCGTTACGGCGACCGCGCCTCTGGGCAATGCCAAGTACATCGCCCTGGCCCCGGGCTGGTTCCTCGACTGGGTCGGCGTCGACAACCTGAAGGTTGAAGCTGTTCCGGAGCCGGCGAGCGTCGCCGTCATCGGCTTGGGCGCCCTCGCCTTGCTTCGCCGCAAGCGCGCTTAAGCGTCCCTCTCATCTCATCGACACAACCCTCGGCACTCCAACCTGGTGCCGAGGGTTTCTTGTGCTCGAGGAACAGTCAAAATAGCGGCATGGATTTCGGTGCCGAGTCGAAACGCCCTGGCCTCGCCGTTTTCGCGGGTGTTTTGGGGACGATCTTCGCGCTGCGTCTCGTGCTGGCGTTCGTGCGCGCTCCGGAATCGATCGCCCTCCTCGCCACCATCATCGTCACGGCGCTGTTCGTGATGGGGCCGATTCTCGCGCTCTATTCCGCCTCGGCTTGGAACTGGACGGCCGGCAAAGCAGGCGCGTTTCTTGCGACCGGCGTCATCGCTCACGCGGCCGGAATCTTCGGAGTGCGGGCCGGGCTCGCGCCATTTCCCGCCGCGGTCATGGAGGCCGTGGGCCAAACCGGTATCGTGCTTTGGTGCCTCGGGCTGGGCGTCTTGATCGCGCTCCTCGTAAAGGACCGAAACCTGCTGATTCCGATCGCCATCTTCCTGGCTGGTTTCGATGCGTTCCTCATCCTCACGCCGACTTCGTTGCCGCAACGAATCATCCAGACGCGTCCCGAGGTGTTTACGGCGGTCGCCGTGAAGATCCCGGGCGTAAACATCGGTCCCGCCGCTTACATTGGCCCGGCCGATCTGTTCTTCCTCTCGATGTTTTTCTTTGTGCTGCATCGCTACCAGATGCGCACGGCGCAGACGCTGAAATGGATGATTCCGGTCCTCGTGGGCTATCTCTTCGTCGTGCTGTTTCTCGGCGGAGTGCAGCTCGGCCCGATCAGCCTCGCGACGTTGCCTGCGCTCGTGCCGATCGGCGCCGTGATTTTGATCATCAACCGGGACCAATTCAAGATGACCACCGACGAAAGGATGGCCACTGCCGTCGTCGCCGTCATGGCGCTTGCGCTGGCGGGGTTTGGATTTAGGAATGCAATGACGCATCGCGCTGGGCAAGCTTCGCCAGCTGCGCCTTCGCCATCGGTGCGCGCCCAAGTGCCTCCAAAATAGGCAGGCTCGCGCTCGCCAGCTGGGCGGCGTCCACCCCGGTTGCATGGCCCTCTCGTTCGAGGAAATAGACCAGGTCGTCCGTGGCGAGATTGCCGCCCGCACCAGGAGCATAAGGGCATCCTCCCAAACCCGCCGCGCTGGAATCAAACGATCGAATTCCGAGCCGGAGCGCCGCCGCCACATTGGCGATCGCCGTCCCCCGCGTATCGTGGAAATGGTAGGTCAGGCGCTCAGCCGGGAAATGCGCGAGCAGGGCCGTGGTCAGCCGGTCCACTTCGGCCGGACCAGCCGCACCGATCGTATCGCCAAGACTGAGCTCATCGACGCCCATCGCATCGAGCATCTGGCAAACTTCGACCACCCGCTCGGGCGCGATGCGTCCCGCATAGGGACACTCGAACGCGGTGCTGACATAGGCTCGCACAAAGCCGCCACTGGATCGGAAATCGGGAACAAAGCCCTGGAAGCCTTGGATCGATTCCTCGACCGACATGCGGATATTCTTCTGGGTGAACGCATCGCTCGCAGCGGTGAAGACGGCGATGCGCCGAACACCGAGTTGCTCGGCCCGTTCGAATCCCTTCTGATTGGGGACGAGGGCGAGGGCGCCTGCCTGAATTTCCGGTTCCAGCATGGTCCACAGGTCTTCGGCGTCGCCGAGCTGAGGCACCCATTTGGGCGACACGAAACTGGAGAACTCGATCTCCCTTAACCCCGCCGCAAAAAGCCGACGAATGAAGGCGGCTTTGGCCTCAGTGGGGATGGGCACGGCTTCGTTCTGAAGGCCGTCGCGCGGACCGACCTCGACGATGCGAATCATGGGTCGATTATGCGGGAAAAGGTGCCCCCGGATGGGGGTCCGAGGGCGATCTTATGGGGAGTTCCTGCCTCGTTGTCGACTGACTCGATCCGGCGATCGCCCACCCACACGCGGAGTGCACGACCAGCCGCCCCGGACAGACATCCGGGCAGGTTCTTAGGGTTGTCAGTTAGGGTCTGACATAGAACATCAGTTCGAACGGGGTCGTAATGTGACTCCGTTGAACCTGATTGATGGAAAGACTGGTATTTGGGGCTGGGCCTATTCACCGGTGGGCTCCACACGGACCAGCAAGTCGCCTTCCGCGACCTGCCGCCCCTTTTCTACGCCGAGTGCGGCCACGCGGCCATCAAACGGCGAAGCGATGGGCTGCTGGGTCTTCATCGCCTCCAGGACGAGCAGTTTTTGACCCTTGACGACCGTGTCTCCTTCCGCGACAAGGACATCAATCACGGCTCCCGGCATGGGCGCCCGAAACTCGCCGCTGGAGAGCGGCGCGGCCCGTCCGGTTCGAGCCAAGAACGGCTCGATTTCAAAAACGCGACCGCCATAGCTCACCCAAGTGACGCCGCCGGCCTGGACGGCTAGGGCGGTACCCGTGCCATCCGGCGTTCGAACATAAAGTCGGTCAACCGCCTTCTTGACGCTCACCCCTTCTGTGTTGGGGTGGAGGATCGCCTCCTGGCCGTCGACCCGCCATTTCATGGCGTCCGCCGCGCGGCGCGGAATGCCCGGGCCGCCTCGATAAACGCCCGAAACAGGCGCTGGCTTTCCTCATGGTCCGGCGTTCGCTCGGGATGCCACTGCACGCCGATCAGCCAGCGGGAACCGGTTCCTTCAACCGCCTCGACCGTGCCGTCTTCGTGGCGCGCCGAGACCCGAAGCCCGGTGCCGATCTTGCCTACGGCTTGGTGATGAAAGCTCTTGCCCCGGGCCTCCGACCGTCCGATTACCGCCGCGAGCTGGCTCGAGGGATCGATTTCATAACTCTGGTCGGTGCCTCCCGAGTGCTCGCCGTGATCGACCACATCGGGCAGATGCTGAATGAGGTCCCCACCGGCAATGACGTTGACCAGTTGGCAGCCGTAGCAGATGCCCAGGATGGGCAGGTCCTCCGGGACGGCGGCGTAAAGGGCAGCCTCGCTCGAATACCGCGAAGGGTCTTGCAGCTCAGCTTCCGGATGGTTGTCCTGACCAAAGTTCGAGGCGTCGATATCCAGTCCGCCCGGAATGAGCCACCCGTCGATGATTTGGGCGACCTCCGCCATGTCCGCCATGGGTGGAATCAGGAGTGGAACCCCTCCGCACTTGGCGACCTCTTCCGGGTAGTTCCAGTTGAGCATCAGTTTGCCGCGCGACCGGACATTCTCCGGCTCAAATTTAGGTTCCACCGTGATCCCGATTACGGGTTTCATGGCTGGATCAGACGGTCGATGTTTTCGGCCGCCTCCTTGATGTCGTTCAGGAATTTGGCCGCATCGACGCCGTTGATGACTCGGTGATCGAACGTCAGGCCGAGGTTGGCAAACCGGGTGAGTCGAATGTCGGTCGATTGTTGATCGATGCCTTGGTAGATCTCGCCGATGAACAGGGTGGCCACGGAAGGCGGCACCACCACGGGCACCGCGTCGCGGAGCCCAAAGTTCTGCATGTTCGTCAAGCTGATCGTCACGCTCTCATTGGCCTGATCTTGACCGCCCCGCGCCTTTTCGATCTGAGCGCGCGCTTGCTGGGCGAAGGTCGGCCAATCCAGCGCATCGGCTTGATCGACCACCGCGATCACGAGATCGCCCGAGTCCAGTCCGACCGCGATGCCGAGATTCGTGTGGTGGTAGGTACGGAGGACCGAGTCGCCGACCATAGTCGAGCGGAACAACGGATGGTTGCGCAGGACCGTCGAAACTGCATAGGCAAACGCGGTGAAGCTGCTGGGCTGGAAATCGCCGCCATTCGCTTTTTGAGCGGCGCGCAGGGCCTCGATCTTGGTCCAGTTGCACGCCACGCTAATCGTGCCGGGCACGACGAGTTGATTACCGCGCACCAAACGTGAGCTCAGCAGGCGCTGCTTTTGGCCGAGTTCCTGCTCCGCGTATTGGTCGTTGCTTGCGGGAGCGGCAGACTTAACGGCGCCACCCGCCAAATACGCGTCGATATCTTCCGGCATGAGGCGGCTGCCCTTCGCGGAAATCTCGGCGAGCTGCTCGTCGGTGACGCCTTTCTCCTTGGCGTAAGCCCGGGTCCGGGGCGGGACGTCGGTCCGCCGTGGGCCGGAGGAGCCTGCCGTCGGCGCGGCCGATGTTGTTGTGGTTGTGCTTGCCGCATGCGCCTGACCGTGAGCCGCGGGAACTTCGTCCACGGCGCCCACGACGTCCATGATTGCGACTTCGCCGCCGATGGGGAGGATCGCGTCGACCGGCGCCAGCCATTCGACCAACGTGCCCTCGTACGGCGATTCCACGTCCATGACCGCCTTGTCGGTCTCCATTTGGTAAATCGGTTCGTCGCGTTTGATCGAGTCGCCGGGGTTTTTTAGGACGGCGACGAGGCGGGCTTCTTGCAAGCCTTCACCGATTTGGGGAATACGGACGGGAACTTGAGGCATCGTTGGTTGTGGGCTCCTTGAACCTAGATTTTGGCATATCGCCCGTCAGTTGAACGAGCCGAGCTTGGTCCCTGCGAGAAGATGCATGTGCAAGTGAGGCACGGTTTGGCCGGCGTCGGCACCTTGGTTGACCACCAATCGGTAGCCCCCTTCGATCCCAAGCTGCTCGGCGATCGTTCGCGCCGCGTTGAGCAGATACTGGTGATCGCCCGCCGTCGGCACTTCGGCTACGCCGCTGATCTCCTCGCGCGGCACGATCAGAATGTGGATCGGCGCCATGGGTTCGATATCGCGAAACGCGACGACATGCTCGTCTTCGTAAACGATGTCCGCCGGAATCTCGCGCTGGATGATACGGGTGAAAATCGTGGGCATATGGTGCCTATTCTAACCGGGCGCCGAGGCGCAAAAGCGGGTAAGCCAGCAGAGTGAAAGAATTTGCGGTGATCGGGCTCGGACGAATGGGAGGCGGCTTGGCGCTGCAGGCGCTGAGGGCCGGATACCGGGTCGTGGGAAACGATGCCGCGGGCGCGTCCAACGAACTGCTCGAGGCCGGGCTGGTCGAGGTGACGACCCATGCCGAGATGGCCGCCGCACTGACCGTTCGGCCTCGCGTCGTTTTCCTCTACGTGCACGCGGGTGACCTCGTCGATCGTCTCTCCGAGAGTCTGAGCGAAGTGTTGGAGCCCGGCGACATCATGGTCGACGGCGGCAACTCCTATTGGGGCGATTCCGTTCGACGCCAATCGCACTGGGAATCCCGCGGCCTGCATTTCGTCGATCTCGGGACGAGCGGAGGCATCATGGGCGCCCGGAACGGGGCCTGCTTCATGATCGGCGGCCATGCTGACGCCAAAGCACGCGTCAGCCCGATTCTCCAAGATCTTTGCGTGACGGGAGGCTTTGTCGATGCAGGCGGGCCGGGCGCGGGTCACTACGTCAAGCTCGTCCACAACGGGATCGAGTTCGGCATGCTGCAAGCGATCGGCGAAGGGATCGAACTGCTGGAACGCTTCCCCCAGGACTTGCCGATTCCAGACGTGCTGTCGTGCTGGCGCAATGGCTCGGTGATTCGGTCCTGGTTGGTGGATTTGATGCACGAGGCATATGCCCAGCGAGGCGACATGGAATCCGTCCCGGGCGTGATCGAAGACACCGGCGAAGTCAACTGGCTGGTGGCCGACGCGCTCGCGATGGAAGTTCCGATTCCCGTCATCGCTCAGTCCGTGATGCAACTGTTCGCGAGCCGCGACGACGATCGGTTGTGGGCACGAGCCATCGCCCTCATGCGTCAAGGTTTTGGTGGGCACCCGCTGGGCCGTGACGAGGCACTTGTCCATGAGCGCCGGGTTTCGCGAGTCGGAGAGATCTCACGCCCAAAGGACTAGTTCCGGACCAAGAGCGGCTGGATCGCTTCGGCGAGCCCCAATTCGCCGATGAGTTTCTCGGCGCCCAGTTCCACCAGCCGGACCGTGGAAAACGACCGTGCCAAGGCCGACGGGCCGGGGAACTGAACGGTCAGGTAGTTCGCGGTGAGGCCCTCCAGAAGTCCGTCTCGCTGCTTGCCCTCGGCCAAAACTTCCATGGTCCGGCCCAAGAATCGGGCGCGGAAAGCGTTGGCTGTCCGCTGGGTGGTCTCCGTCAGTACCGTCCTCCGCTCGGCCTTGACCTCCGGCGAAATCGGATCGCCCCATTGGTCGGCGGGCGTGCCATGGCGCGGGCTGAAACTAAAGACGTGTGCCTTCAAGAACCCGACCGCTTCGCATACCTCAACACTCGACCGGAAGCGTGCGTCGGTCTCGGTCGGGAATCCGACCAGGATATCGGTGGTGAGGCTCAGGTCGGGAATGGCGCGCTGGAGGGCGTGGCAACGGTCGATGTAATCCTGCTGCGTGTACTGACGGTTCATATCGGCGAGCACGCCGGTGTCTCCGCTTTGAAGCGGAATGTGGAGGTGGGGCACCACGTGCCCGTCTTGGATGAGACCAACCAAGCGATCCGTCACTTGGCGCAGTTCGATGGAACTGATGCGCACCCGGCTGATCCCCGATTCCCGCGCAATGCGTTCGACGATCGACTCGAAGTCTGGACCGCCACTGCCCGTTTCTGGTCCGTATGCGCCGATCAGCACTCCGGTCAGGACCACTTCCCGGTGGCCTTGCTCGGCGATCTTCCAGGCTTCGAGCAGGACTTCCTCCGCGGGTCGGCTGACCATGCCCGGTCGCGTAAACGGAATCGAGCAGTATGAGCAATAGAAGTTGCAGCCGTCCTGGAGTTTCAGGGTGGCCCGGGTCCGGCCGGCGGGCGGATTGGCCTCGCGGCGCGGCTCCTGCCGGACGCGGCTGGCCAGCTCTGGGAACGCCCGAAACAGGTGAGCGAGCGCATCCAGCTTTTCGGGATTGGGGACGACGACATCGGCGCCGGGAATTTGCTCGCCGCGAATCTGGTGCATCTGGGCGGCGCATCCGGTGACCACGACCTTCGCGCTGGGGTTCTTCCGCGTCGCGCGCCGAATCGTGTACAGACTCTTGCTTTCGGCGATGCTGGTCACGCTGCACGAATTGATGACGTAAACATCCGCCACGTCATCGAACGCCACGATCCCGAAGCCGGCTTCCTCGAACGACTCGAGAATGCGCTGAGTTTCGTACTGGTTGACTTTGCAGCCCAGGGTGGTGAACGCAGCGTTGGGCATGATCTAAACGATTTGAACGTCGTTCGAGCCAGCCTGAACTTCGCCGATCACCGCCGCCATTTCGTTGGCGGTCGAGAGGCGCTGGATCACGGTCGGAACGATATCGCGGGCGACGAAGAGCACCATGCCGATGCCCATATTGAACGTGCGGAACATCTCTCGGAGCGGCACATTGCCGCATTGCTGAATCGCATCGAAAATCGGCAAGGGAGTCCAGCTTCGGCGATCGATCACGGCCCGGCAGTTGGAGGGCATGACTCGCGGCAGATTATCGAAAAGCCCGCCACCGGTGACATGAGCGATGGCATACAGGCCCTCGAAGTCTTGGATCAGCGGATAGACCGCGGAGAAATAGCTGCGGTGGGGCCGGAGCAGTTCCTCGCCGATGGTCGTGTTGAGCCCGGGGAGTACGTCGCGCACGGAGAGCCCACCCATCTCGAAGAGCGCGCGCCGCGCCAAAGAAAACCCGTTCGTGTGGAGGCCGTTGCTGGCGATGCCGATGATCGCGTCGCCGGGCTGCATCTTGCCGCGGGGCAAGCGAGCGTCCATATCCACCAACCCGACAATAGACCCCACGATGTCGACTTCGTCGTCGTGATAAACCTGCGGCATTTCGGCCGTTTCGCCTCCGATGAGCGCACATCCGACGGCGGCACACGCCTCTGCGGCCCCTTTCACGACTTGCTCGAAGATCGAGGCTTGCAGCCGGGAGCAGCCGAAATAGTCGAGGAAAAAGAGGGGACGCGCGCCTTGGCAGAGAATATCGTTGACGCAGTGATTGACGATATCGGCGCCCAAGTTCGAATGGTCGCCCATCATCGCCGCGACCTTCGTTTTGGTGCCCACGCCGTCGATGCTGCTGACCAGCACCGGGCGGTTTACTCCGGAAAGGTTGGCGATGGAGTAGAGGCCCCCAAAAGAACCGACGCTGCCGATGACTCGGTCGCCCAAGGTGTTTCGGATTGCGGCATCGACGGAGCGCAGCGCTCGCTGCGCTTCGTCGATATCCACCCCCGCGTCCTGATAGGTGAGGGCCTGAGATTCCATACCGGCAAGGGTACCCGCCGGTTTGGGGGATTCAGCCGAGCCTAGGGGGCTCGGCCGTTGATATAGTCCATGGCTTTGTCGTAAACCATGCCTCCGATGACACGTCCCATGGCTCGCGCCTTGAGGTCGCCACTCTTGAAGTGGATGCCCCCGTAGCGCCGCGACATGCCCGCCTCGTCGGCTGCGTCGGAGAACGTCTGCCAGCTGAGCGTGACCGGGACAGTCGGCGTGACGCCCGGCTCCGTCAAAGAAGCTCCGGTCGCAAAAGTCACCGAATTGCCAAAGTAATCGCTGCCCGTGAATCGCTTGAGAACTTCGGCACACGAGGCGCTGAACGTGCTGTGTCCGGAGGTGTACTCGGCGAAGGGCGGCGTGATGAACGTCGACGGCTGGTACGGAACCCAGTTCTGACCCTGGATGTCGCCGATGCCTTTGCCCGGTCCCAGCCATCCCTTGATCGTCTGATCCTTGTAGAGATAGCGGATGGCCGTAATCGGCCGGGCGTAATCGTAGAACCGCTTTGCTTCCCAGCAGCAGATGCTCGAATCGAGCACCGCATTGCCGAGCATGAAGAACATCTTCACGTCCTGATCGAGGTCGTGGCGGTCCCGGCGGCTGACGTACTGGCCAAAGAGCTGCCAGTGTCCGGGCGGAAATTCGCTCTTGGGGCCGTCTGCCCAGTATTCGGCGATGACCTTTTCCTTGTCGGTCAGATTCGCTTCGAGCGACACGATCTCATCCGCTGCCTCTTTGTATTCGGCGCTGCCGGCAACGGGAGGGGCCTCCGGTCGCAGGGCGGTCGGGTCGGTAATCGAGAATCCGACCACACGTCCCCAGTGGGGCGTCGTGAAGCCGGGCGTCGCACCCGTCGAGAACTTCAGCGGCTGCCAGTGGTTCGGATCGACGATGGTGTCGACCGTGTTCACCGGTGCATAGCCCGTGTAATCCGTGTAGGCACCTGCATGCAGGTCGCCGAGCTGATTGGAGCCGTCGGCGTGACGGAAATCGAGCAGCGCTTTCGCGGCCACGTTGCCCACGCCTTCGGGCGTTGCCGCGTCTGTCGAAGCGTTTGCGGGGTCGAGCCCCATCGAATTCATCAGCGTGTCAAAGTTCGCCTTCTCGGTCGGGAATTGATCGACCAAGGCACGGTAAGCGGCATAACTGACGGCCTTGTCCTTATTTGCGTTCGTCCACTCGGCCGCGGGGCGGCGGAACGTGCCTCCCAGGCGGGTTCCAACGGCTTTCGGGTCGTACGCGGCCCAGGCGTCGTACATGGCGGTGTTGACAATGGCGATGGACCGGGCGGTGACCGTCGGTCCTGGTTTCACGGTGCGAATGGCCTGCAGAAGCGCAGAAACCCACGTTACGGCCACGGTGTCTTGAGCGACCGGCGTCGTGCCCGTTCCCGAGCCGGCGCAGCCTCCCATCACGGCCAGTCCCACGAACCAGCCGGCTAAATGTCCCAATCTACGTCGATGCATATCCAACCTCACAGTCAGCGATAAATGGGTTATCGGTAATTTTAGGGACAATTGCCAGCGCCGAGTTGATTCTCAGCCCGCAAAAATATTCAGGATGCCGGACTTGGAAAGGAAGTCGTTCCGGAGTTCGCAATTGGCCCAATAGAGGCATCTCGGGCAGCCATCCAAGCAGTCACATCCGGTTACGATCTGCTGAGCTTGGGTCCACCACTGCTCCGCGCCTTCGAACAGCAGTTCGGCGATGCCCACGCCCCCGGGTACGTCGTCGTAGACCAAAACTGCGGGCGTCATGGAATCCGGCCAGCAGGCGTACCACGCCGAGCCGAGATCTTGGGGAGCGCACCGGCCCACGAGCGGCGCGGCCGCCCGCAGGGCATGCTCCAACGCATGAACGGCCGCCGCCGCGCGCTCGTCCTCGGGATCGAACTCTCCCGCGACCTCCCAGCGAACGGCCAAAGTCTCCAAAACCCGGGGCGGGGGCTGAACGTCGATCGGAATCGGCTCCTGCGAGCCATCCGGCATCTGGCGGTGAAGGGCGGTCACCGTGCTTGTGACTCGTATGCCCGCCAGAAAGAGGCGGTGGGGACCGAAAGCCCGGTCGCGGATGGGCACGCTGGTTTCCACCACCGATTGCACCGTCGTCCCGGTCGTCCAGTCGGCGTCGATCGGCTCCAATTCGATGCGCCGATCCCCGAAGGAGAGGCGATCGACGAGGAACGTTTCGCCACGGTGAAGATAGATCGAGCCGGGCAAGGCGTGGGTCTGGGCCCGCCAGGACTCCATGTGACCGATCGTCGCGCCGTCCACGATCAGGTCGAACTTCGGCCCGAGGCTGCCTCGCAGGTCGACTTTGGAAGCCGGGTGTTCGTGGGAGGGATAAAACCAGCGGTCGCGGCTGAACTGGAGATCGGCAGTCGCCGCGATTTCGAGTGCTTCCTCGGGGAACCAGCTCCATTCGTCCTCGGCGATGGGCCGCTCGTAGGCGGCGCAACGCAGATGCGCGGCAAGGATCTGGCTGTTACCCGGATGGAGGTGAATGCCCGCGCGGGATGGGTCAACCAGGTTCTCCGGTTCGTGGACCAGGTGGTATTCCAGCGGATCGTCGTGGGCGAGGAAAAGCGTCAGACCTTCTGACGTTCCGCGGCCCGCCCGCGCTGCCTGTTGCCAGAAGCTCGCCAGCGTTCCCGGGTAACCGTTGATGATCACCGACGAGAGGTCGCCGACGTCGATGCCCAGTTCGAGCGCGTTGGTGGTCGCGAGGCCTCGCAGGTCGCCTTTGCGCAGTCGAGCCTCCAACTTTCGGCGTTCGGCGGGCGTATAGCCGCCGCGATACGCATCGACGATCCGCACATCGTGGCCCTGCTCGGCGAGAACGTCCCGGGCATGGATGAGCACCCGCTCGGTCCCGGCCCGAGATCGGCAGAAACAGAGCGCTCGCTCGCCCCGAATGGCCAGCTCCGCCAGCAATCGGCCCGCGTCGCGGTTCGGAGACGGGCTGGCTTCCGACGGCGGAAGGAGGGCGAGCAAGCGGGATCCTTGGGCGCTCGCATCGCGGTCGATGACGAGCGGAGTTTGGCCCGTGAGGAGCCGAAACGATTCGAGTGGATCACCGAGCGTGGCACTTGTTCCGATCAGTTGCGGGCGCGCCCCATACCACCGGCAGATGCGGAGAAGTCGCCGGATCACGTTCGCCACGTGCGAGCCGAAAATGCCGCTATAGACGTGAACTTCGTCGAGCACGACGTAGCGCAGCGACCGCCAAAACCGTCCCCAGCTTTCGTTATTCGGCAGCAGCCCCAAGTGGAGCATTTCGGGATTTGAAAACACGATGTTGCCGCTCCGCCGGAGCATGGATCGTTGCCCACGCGCGGTATCGCCATCGTAAACGCCCGCGATCATCGTGGCATCGGGAATGAGCTGCTCCAACCGCGCCATCTGGTCTTGGCCCAGCGCTTTGGTGGGGAAGAGGTAAAGCGCATGTGCGGACGGCTCCCGCAGCAACGTGTCGAGGACGGGCAGGTGGTAGCAAAGCGATTTGCCCGAGTTGGTTCCCGTCGTGACGAGCACGTGAGCCCCGGACTGGGCGGCGAGGACTGCCTCGGCTTGGTGCGTGAACAGCCGGTCGATACCCTGGCTTTCGAGGCGTTCGATCAGGCGTGGATGCAGGGAGCTGGGAATCGGGACCAGCTCGGCGGCTCGGGGCGGCGTTTCAACGATCGCGCCGACCTCCCGGTTCGGGCCGAGAATCTCCCGGGCGAGCCGCGCGAGATCAGTCGAGTTCGTCGAGCTCGGGCGCATGAAGTTGATGGCGATTGGTGAGACGGACCGCCGCCATGCTCCCGAAGAAGAGGATCGTGAGGGGCACGGCCATCATCAGCATCGTGAACCAATCGTTGCTCGGGGTCAGCAGGGCCGATCCAAAGAAGATGCCAAAAGCAGCCTGGCGCCAATACGTCTTGAGCGTCTGGGGTGTCAAGATGCCGACCTTCACCAGCGCGAAGACGATAACGGGCAGCTGGAACCCCAAGCCGAACGAGAGCAGCAGCTTGAGGATGAAAAACACCATCGTGCCCGGCTCTTGGAAAAGGGCCGTCCCTGGAAACTCCTCCAGATAGGAGACGAACCAGGCGGTCGTGGTCGGAATGATCAGAAATCCGAAGAAACAGCCCAGGAAGAACAGGCCGACGCTGATCGGGACGACCGTTCGCAGCGGCTTCTTCTCATTTTCTTTGAGCCCCGGTTCGACAAAACCCCACAGCTCGCGGACGATGAAGGGCGCGCCCAAGATAAGCGACATATAACCGGCCAGCCGCATTTTGAGCATGAACGGACCGGTGAAGGAGTTGAACGCCTCTTTGTAGTCGGCTGTCTTCGGGATCAGCTCGCGCACGAGCTTAGTCAGGTAGGCGTAAATCGGCGGCTGAATGAACCAGGCGATCGTGAAGGCGACCACCAAGATGATCGCGATGCGGATGACACGTCCGCGAAGCTCGTCGAGATGCTCGGCTAATGGAGCACGAAACGCCTCGGGATCATCCGAGGCGTTTCGATCGCGGGGGCCAAGCAAGCCGAACACGGCTAGTTAGCCAAAGTCATCACAACTTGGAAACGTTGTCGGAGGATTCGGGTGCGGCCCGCAGACGAACCGGTGCCACCGCCTCCACGGTTAAATTGGCCTGGAGGGCCCGGAGGGCCTTGGCGGCCTTGGCCTCGTCCGCCACCGCGGCGTGCGGAGCCTTCGCCCTCGCCTTCACCGTCTTGATGCAGCGTGCCCGCGCCGTTGTCGTCGCGATTCCATTCGCCGACGCCGGGAGCGGAAGCGCCGCCGGAATTTCCACCGCGTGCGCCAGCCTCACCGCCGTTGAAGCCGCCACCGCCACCGCCATCTTCGCGGACGCGGACGGTCACGGTCTGGTTGCGCTCAAGCCGGGTGATCACACCACGCTCGATGTCGAGCCAGAAGACCTCATCGAATTCCGAAGTACCGAGGTCCTTCGAGTTGCCCACGGTCAGCTTGTTTCGAATTCTTGCGCACTTACGGCCCCCTTCATACTCGATCGTTTCGAGCGTGCCGCGAGCAGGAGACGGCTTCGTCAGTTTTTCGACGGAATACCAGTCGTTCAAATTCGGGGAAGCCGATTCCAGGAAGAATCCGTTCCAAGAATCGCCCGGCTTAACGCCCTGCGTGGGGAGTGCGGGGAGCGGCAGCAGGCCGAACACGTTGAATTCGCGTGTCTGACCCACGGAGCCTTCCATCGGCCAGTAAGCGGGCATTCGGCCAAAGGTCTCGCGGCCGGTGTCCGTGATCTGCATATAGATCGAGGCGAACTCTTCCGAGTAGTACCGGCGCGGGGACTCGTCCTTCGTGAGCTGAAGATACGCGTAGTCCTTGCCCGACTTCGGCATCGGTTGCATGCGGAGCAGCGTCTCTTGGCGACCCTTGTTGTAGGTCGTGTGCTCGAAACTGTAAAGGAACTGAAGCAGCATCGGCTCGCGCGGCAGTTCGGCGGCGCGACCACCCAGCTTGGCTTGGGCCTCGCTGATCGTGGAGACCGACTGGCGGAGCTCGGTGTTATAGACCAGCTCACGTCCCTCGGGGAATTTGTATCGAAGCCGGAACCCACCTGCCGGAGCCTTGATGCTGGCGCGGTTGTCGAGCTTCACCGTCACGGACGACTGTCCGAGGATCTGGTTGGTCGTGCCGAAGTCGCCGTAGAGATAGGCCGTGATCTTCAGCCGGCCGTCGGCGATCCCTCGCGCCTTCGTGTCGAGCTTGTAAACGAAGTCGTTGCCTTCGAAATCCTGGCTGCCGACGGGCGATACGGCTTCGATGAACTTGTCGTTCACCTCGATGCCGATGTAACCCACAGCGGGGATGCTCTTCTTGGGAATGCGAACCTTGACGATCTCGCGGACGGTGCTGCCGTCGGCGGGTCGGCGGATCGTAAACGTGCCCTGCGCCATGGATAGGGCGGTGAGACTAAGGGCGACGGCGATGCCAAATACGCGGGACATGGTGGTTGGTTTTGATTCCTTGCGACGTCCGGCGATTCCACCAGACTCTGGCCTATTTTGACCACTGTTTCTGACGCTGTGCTAGAGAGGGTTGTTACAGCGCCTCATGATAGACGTTTGTCGTCATAATATTGTTTGCCCATGACCGTTCCTTTCGACGTCAATACTCTCAATCCCGAACAGCGGGAAGCGGTCGAATGGCCCGGCGGTCCACTGCAGATTTTCGCTGGCGCAGGTTCGGGCAAAACGCGCGTCATCACTTGCCGCATTGCGCGGCTGATCCACGAAGGCGTTTGGCCCTCGCGAATTCTTGCCGTAACCTTCACCAACAAGGCGGCGAGGGAGATGCGCGAGCGCGTGACCGAGATGGTCGGCGACGATTCGCGCTCTCTGTGGCTCGGCACGTTCCACTCGATCTGCGCGCGACTTCTTCGTTTTGATGGTGGCGCGATCGGTCTCGACCGCAACTTCGTGGTGTACGACGATACGGACCAGATCAGCCTGGTCCGTGAAATCCTGAAGCAGAAGGGTCTCGACGAGAAGCAGATTCAGCCGCGTGCGGTGCTCGCCGAAATCAGCCGCGCCAAGGAAAAACTGGTCTCGCCCAAGCAGTACGCGGAAGGGGCCGCCGGCTTTTTCGAGCGTCTGGTCGCCGATATCTATCCGATTTACAGCAATCGCCTCATCAAAGCGGGCGCGATGGACTTCGACGACATTCTGATGCAGGCGGTCCGCTTGCTCGAAGAGTCCACCGAAGTTCGCGAGAAGTATCAGGAGCGATTCCTGCACGTCCTCATCGACGAGTATCAGGACGTGAACTTTGCCCAATACCGGTTTGCCCAGCTGATTTCGGGCAAGCACCACAACATCACCATCGTGGGCGACGACGACCAGTCCATTTATGCCTGGCGGGGCGCCGATGTCTCGCTCATGCTGCGCTTCGGCAGCGACCATCCCAACGCGAAAGTTGTCACCCTCGCCCAGAACTACCGGTCGACGAAAACCGTGCTCGAGGCGGCCTACCATGTGATCCGTCACAACCGATCCCGAGCCGAGAAAAAGCTGTGGACCGAGAACGGGCAGGGAACCCCGATCGTGGTGCGAGAGGCGGGCACCGAGCAAGACGAGGCCATGGTGGTCGCCGACGCGATCATCAAGGAGGTGCGCACGGGCCGGCGGTCGTTCGGGGACTTCGCCGTCCTCTATCGCACCAACGCGCAAAGCCGCGTGATGGAAGAGGCTTTCCTCACGATGCGGGTACCGCACGTGCTGATCGGCGGTCAGCGATTCTATGAACGCAAGGAGATCAAGGATATGGTTGCCTATCTCCGCGTCGTGCTCAATCCGCTCGACACGATTTCCCTCAAACGCATCCTCAACGTGCCGACCCGAGGCATCGGTAACAAAACGATCGAGACCTTCGACCGATGGGCGCAAGAAACGGGCCGCTCGGTATGGGAAGCGATGCACGATCAGGAGATTCAGCACGGGCTC
Source organism: Fimbriimonadaceae bacterium (assembly GCA_044226215.1). Taxonomy (GTDB): domain Bacteria; phylum Armatimonadota; class Fimbriimonadia; order Fimbriimonadales; family Fimbriimonadaceae; genus JBGAHK01. Next base: position 105,578 of record JBGAHK010000001.1, read on the forward strand.
CAGCGCAAGGCGCTGATGTCGATCAAAGCATTCATGGGCCTGATCGACGACGCCCAGCAGATTGCGGAAAAAGGTGCGATCACGGGCGTGCTCAAGCATCTGCTCAGCGGCAGTGGCTATCTCGACGAACTTCGCGCCGAAGGCTCGGAAGAATCGATCTCCCGACTGGAAAACCTTCAAGAATTCGTGAACGTGGCGTTCGAATACGATCAGTCAGCCGAGGACGGGCCGTCCTTGGGAGGCTTCCTCGAAGGCATAGCCCTTCAGGCCGACGTCGATTCGCTGAACGAGGGCGGGGAAGCGGTGACGCTGATGACGCTGCACTCGGCGAAGGGACTGGAGTTTCCCGTGGTGTTCATGACGGGCATGGAGGAAGGGGTTTTTCCCCACTCGCGCTCGATCGGCAACGATCAAGAAGTCGAGGAGGAAAGGCGGCTGTGCTATGTCGGCGTGACCCGGGCCCGCGAAGAGCTGAATCTGAACTACGCCCGGAGACGCACCGTTTTCGGTCAGCCGCAATTCAATCGGCGATCGCGATTCTTGGACGATATTCCGGCGGAGCTGCTCGACGACCGCAGCACACCGATTCCCAGCTTGAGTTCTTCGATCGATCGCACCGTCCGCGCGGACCGAACGGGGACGTACGCGGTCGTGCAAACGCAGGTCGCCGCCGAACGACTGAAGGCGCCCGATTGGAAGCCGCCGTTCACGGTTGGCGCGAAGGTCCGTCATGGCAAATTTGGAATTGGAGTGGTCATCGCCTGCAATCCCCTGAAAAACGATGCGGAAGTGACGGTGGCCTTCCCCGGTGTCACCGGAGTCAAAAAGCTCCTTCAGAGCCTAGCCAAACTCGAGGCGATCGCAGACGCGTGAAACGGTGGGCTGCGGGGCTTTTGGTCGGACTTTCGCTCACCGGATGCGGCGATGACACGGCTCGCTATTTCCCTTCGGACACGGGGTCCCGCTGGAGCTATACGATGCGCAGCGGTCTGATCAGCCGAGTGGAAGAGGTTTCCGTGCTCGGGGCCGTTTCCGCGGGTGACACCACTGGAGTTCGACTGGCGGGGCCGATGGGTGAGAGCGTCCTTTTTTGGAAAGACCACTGGCTCATGGCCGAAACGCTCGCGGGAACGCGATTCGATCCTGCCTTGCCCATCTTGCTTGGTTCGCGCCCTGGCTCCACCACGACGTGGCATGGAACCGTGACGGTCGCGGGGCGAAGCAGCTCGGCGAACGCCACCATCACCCAGGCCAAATCCAGCTACAAGATTTCCGGTCGGTCGGTCCCCTCTCTGATCGTCAAGACGCAATTGAAGTCAGGCGGACACGTGACGGCCGTGGACACCTGGTTTGCGGAAGGCATCGGCATCGTCAAGCAGGACCAGTCGCGCGACGATCGCTGGTCCCGCTCGCTCGAATACGTCAGCGGACCTTAGTAGCCCTTTGTCCGCAAGAACTTCACCGCTCGCTCGACATCTTCCAGGCCGTTTTCCGGCTGGTCGATCTCGATGACACCGTACTCCACGCCAGCCGCTTCGCACGCGGGCAGAATCGCGTCCCAATCGAGGATGCCGTCGCCGGGGGCGCAATCGGGGTGCGATGCGGTGGGGCAGAGGTCCTTCAGGTGCACGAGGGGAACTCGCGCATGCATCTTCTTGAGCCATGCGACGGGATCCTGACCGCCGTGCTGCACCCAGCACAGATCGAGTTCGGCTTGGACGAGCCCGGGATCGGCATTCTCGTAGAACACTTCCATGCCGATACGACCCTTCGGATCCGCTTTGAATTCGAAATCGTGGTTGTGATAGGCAAACTGAAGACCCTTCGCCGCGATGCCCTGGGCGATCTGCTCGAACGCCCGCCCGAGGTACTCCCAGCCTTTGGCGATCTTGTCCTGGCTCACCCAAGGGCACACGATATAGTGGTAGCCGAGAATCTTGGCATCGCTGACCGCCTTCTCGACATCGGTGTTGTCGGGATCGAATCCAACGTGGGCGCCGATCGCCCGCATGCCGATCTTTTCGAGGCCTTCGCGAACCTCGGCGGCGGAATATTTGCCCGTGCCGGCGAGTTCGCAGTACTCGATGCCGAGGTCGCGAACGGCCTTGAGGGTGCCGAAGAAATCTTCCTCCATGAGGTGACGGAGGGTGTAGTTCTGAATCGCCAGGAGCATGTCGGGCATGCCCCTAGTTTATTTCGTGATTTCAGTTTCTGGCTTGGGTTCGGGCGGTGCGTCGCTTGTGCCGCTTGGAGCGGGCTGGCCGATATCCTCGAATTCAAAGGCGACCCGGGTCCGTGCCGGATAGTGCTGCAGGGTGTAGTCCAAAATGGGGCCACTGATCGCACTTGCGATCTCTCCTTGGTAGCGCCGCAACCGGACGATCAGTCCATGGTCTCCGTCCAACGTGGCCGAGATCACGCGCTCATTCTGAGGAAATTCGCGTCGCAATTCATCCGTGACCGTGCTGTCCGGAGCGGCGGGCGTGGTCGGCTGGACGGGGATTTCCGACTTCGTCTCGACCGGCGGGACGTTCACCGGAGTCGCGGAGGCCTGGATCGCCGGCGCCGTCACGGGCGTTGTGATAGTCCGCATGGGTTCCGATCGACGGTTGAGTTTTGCGCCCACGAGGAACGCCCCGATGGACAGGAGCACGATGCCGCCGATCGCGATATAAACGAATTTGCGCGCGTTTGAGACGGTCGTCGGCAGCCCGAGGTCCTTGGCCATCTTCGCCGTATCGCGATCCGCGATGCGACGCTGGATTTCGGCCAGTTTGACCTGGTCGGTCTCTGATTCCGGTTGAAGGTCGAGCGCCAGTTCGTACCATTCCTTGGCCTGTTCCAGATCGCCCTGCTCAGCATAAATGTCGCCCAGGAGCGTATGAGCGGTGTGGTTGCCCGGGTACTGCTTGAGCAACGAGAAGCAGATGGCGCGCGCCTCGCCATACTCGCCGCGCATCCGCAACAGATTCGCGCGGGCGAGATCGGGATAGACGAGTTCGTCCGGTCCGATTTCGATTCCCGCATCCGCGAGAGGACAATCGATCTCGTAACAGCCGGTCTTGCCGTCTTTGACCTCAGCAAAGCACCGGGGACATGTGATCTTCTTAGCTGCTAACTCCTGTGCTTCCAAAACCGCCTTCTCCTCGTCCGGTGGCGGATAAGTCCTCCACCACGTTGAACTGAGCCTGAATGACCGGACAGATCACCATCTGCGCGATGCGTTCGCCGCGCTTGAAGGCCACCGATTCCGATCCCAAATTGATCATCAGCACGCCGACCTCACCGCGGTAGTCGCTGTCGATGGTGCCTGGCGTATTGACCATGCTGATTCCGTGCCGCAGGGCAAGCCCAGATCGAGGCCGAATTTGCGCCTCATAGCCGGCGGGAATCGCAATTCTTAGACCGGTAGGCACCAGTTTTCGTTCCATCGGAGCGAGCGAGAAATCTTCCGCCGTGCACAGATCGCATCCGGCCGCTCCCTCGGTCTGGTAGACCGGGAGCGTGGCAGCGTCGGTCAGGGTAATCGGCACGGTGAGGTTGGGCATCGCCCTATTTTATTGAGTTAATCTTCGGAGCATGGATGTGGAGCGCGTTGCCGACCGAGTCGTGCTCGTCCGATGCCCTCCGGAAATCCCCGCCTTTCGGTGGATCGCCGGCTTCCAGCAGGCGTTTGGCGATCTCCTCGAGCAGGTTGTGCCCGCGTATTCGACGATCGGATTGTATTTTCGGGCGGCGCCTCCATCCTTGCCCGTGCTACAGAGAATCGCCGTCTCCTTGGCGCCATCGCCTGAGACGGGCGGCCGCAGCCACGAGATTCCCGTGCTTTACCAAACCGAACCAGGCGAGGCGTGCCGGATCCTGAATTTGGATCCTGACGAGCTGGCCCAACTCCATGCCAGCGCCGAATACACCTGCTTCGCGGTGGGGTTTTGTCCTGGCTTCGCGTATTTGGGCTGGTTGCCCGACGAGCTCAGCGGCGTCCCGCGACTGCCCAGTCCACGAACGCGGACCGAGCCGGGTTCTGTCGCACTGACCGGTCGCCAAACCGCGGTCTATCCCCTCGAGCGTCCCGGCGGCTGGCCGATCATCGGTCGGACGCCCTGCGTGCTCGTTGACGAGGCGTCGGGCTTCTTCCCGATCGCGCCGGGTGACCGCGTTCGGTTTTGTGCGATCGATCGTGAGGAGTTCGAGGCGCGGGAGGGGAAGCGCTTGGGATCATGAGCCGCATCGACCTCAATGTGGATTTGGGCGAGGGGATGACTTGGGACGCCGAACTGATGGTGCTGGCGACCACCGTGAACATTTGCGGCGGCGCCCACGCCGGGTCGCCCGATCTCACCCGGGCAACGGAGAGACTTGCGCGCGGCCGAGGCCTGCGCATCGTAGCCCATCCCGGCCTCGACGACCCCGAGAACTTTGGAAGGGTCGCGCCCCATCAATTCGAGCCCAGTGAAATTCTCGCGAGCCTGATCCGGCAGATCGACCTTTCCACTGACTTTTGGGCGATCAAGCCGCATGGGGCGATTTACAACGCCTCCGCCACCGACCCCCGGTGGGGGGACGTCATCGTGCCCATGCTGCGGCACTACCAGTGCCCACTCGTGGGTTTGGAGGCGACCCTCCACGCCCAATGGGCCGCCGCGGCCGGGGTGAGATTGATCCGCGAAGGGTTTGCTGAGCGTGGCTATACCGAGACAGGGACCCTCATCCCTCGTGGCCAACCAGGAGCGGAATTGACCGACGAGGATACGATCGTCGCGCAAGCCGAGCGGCTCGCTCCGCATGTCGATACCGTTTGCGTGCACGGGGACCGGAGCGATTCGCCTGCCGTCCTGCGTGCCGTCCGGGATGGGTTGATTCGGGCGGGATGGGAGATTGGTCCATGCGACTGACCGTCGAGCGGATCCTCGGCGCCGCCGCATGGGTCCCGCCCCCTTCGCTGGAGCACCTCCCGTTCGGGGTTCCCCGAGGTGGCCCGTTCGACGCGATTTCCGCCGATGCCGCTCGCGCCCTCCTGGATTTGCCGCCGTCGTGTCCCGTGATCGAACTTGCTCTCGGGTCGATCACCCTCGTATGCCTCGAAGCAGGATGGATAGCCGTGACGGGAGCGCCAGCTTCGCTCAGTTTGGATAACGTGCCGGGCCGAACGCAGTGCGCATTTCCGATTCAGGTTGCGAGTCGGCTGGTTATCGGGCCGCCGCGAACCGGAGCCCGCATCGTGATCGCGATCGGAGAACCCGATGCGCTGACGCCGCTCGCTCCCGGCGCGGAGATCGCTTCGCAAGCGAGCCAACCAGGCGGGCACACCGCTCTCGGGTCGGCGCCCGCGAGCCTTCGTCCCGGTCCAATCGCCATCGTCCCCCGCATGGACGGGCCGTGGCTCGGCGCCGAATGGACCGTTCAGATCGCGAGCGACCGACGCGGCGTAAGGCTTCGCGCCGACCTCGCGGGGGGGCCGACCGAGAATGAACTCAGCGAGCCGTGCTGGCCGGGAGCGGTTCAGTGGACGCCGTCGGGCGAGCTCATTGTCGTGGGGCCGGACGGCCCCACGATTGGCGGCTATCCGGTGGTCGGTACCGTGCCCGAGGCCGAGCTGAGTCGAATCGGCCAACTCGCGCCCGGTTCGATCGTGCACTGGATGCCCGTGGATTGGGCCGATTAGCGTTCGACGATCAGTCTCGTTTCGCCTCGCCGCACCGTGAACCCGATCGCGTCGAAGTGTTCCAGCAGCGGGATAATGTACTTGCGACTGGTCTGGAGGGCGTCCCGCGCCTCAGCGGCAGAAAACGGTGCCGAGGCGAACCTCTGGAGCAGCGTTTCGCGCGCAGTCTGTACGACGGATCGGGTCCACAGGATCGTGTCCACCCGAACGAGTTCGCCCGTCGCCAGGCCCAGCTTGACGATCTCCTCGACGGCTTGAACGGGGGCCGGCAGCGCCTTCGCGAGGTCGGGCAGGTTGGCCGCATTCAGGCCGCCCGCCGCCATCACCGCGAGAAGCCGGTCGAGGAACTGTCGCTGCTTGGGTGACAGCTCCACCACGAACTCCGAGCACGCGACCTTCATGCCTTCGCCCCGGAGCGTGCCGCGGTTCTTCAGGTCGGCGAGGATGCGCTCGAGGGGTTTTCCGCTCCACGGCAGCTCCGTCGCTTCGAGCACCGGTCCGATCGATTGGAGGGCGACGGTCGGTTGAGCCGCGTGAAGGAGCGATAGAGAGTGAACGAGGCGGCCGGTCGCTTCTTGATAATTCTCGGGTGTGATCCAAAGTCCCGCGAACCCGAGTAAGGCTCCCGATTTTCGTTCTCTTTCAAAGTCGTCGCCTAGTTTTTGAGGCGTCGAGCCGAGCCGGCGGCAAATGTCATCGGTCGATACGCCGTTGGGGAATTGGGCCACCAATTCGACCAGAGTCGACGCGGCCCTGGCTTGGATTCCTTGGGCGATGGGTACTGATACCACCCCGCCTCCCAGCAGATCAGGCGGCGAGTATCGCCTTAAGATGACGCTTTGGCCCTTCACGACGCCGATCTCGGACTCGAGTTCGACGATGAGTCGGGTGTCATCGTCGGGGACTTGCCGCACACGGCCAATTGCTTCCGTGGCCCCGACGCTCAGCCGAATGCGCTCGCGGGCCTTCGCCGTCCAAGGCGTTGATAGAGCAATCTCCACCCGCCGGGTGCCGAAAGCGGTTCCCGGCGAGGCGAGCAGTTGGCCCCGCTCGACGTCAGCCAGGTCGATCCCACCTAAGTTGATGCCGACCCGTTGCCCGGGTTCGGCGTGATCGACCGCCACACCGTGAACCTCCAAGCCGCGGATACGAGCCGTCTGACCGCTCGGCATGAGCTCCGCAGCCGCCTCACGCGTCAGGACGCCACCTCCCAGCGTGCCCGTGACAACCGTTCCGAAGCCTTTGACGCTGAACGCTCGGTCGATCGGCAGACTCCATTCCGAAGGGGGGCGCGGAGCTGATTTGCCGACGGCTTCGATGAGGGCGGCCCGGAGGTCATCAATGCCCGAACCTTGGATCGCGGAAACTTCGATGATGGGCGAGCCCTCGAACCGGGTATCCGCGAGAAGCGAGCGAATGTCGTCGCGGGAGGCATCGCGCAATTCCGGCTCGGCGCGATCGCACTTCGTCAGCGCCACCACCATCTGCGCGACCGGCAACCGTTCCAGGATGGCGAAGTGCTCTCGGGTTTGCGCCATGACCGACTCGTCGGCAGCGACGCATAGCAGGGCGACATCGATGCCGTGGGCGCCCACCAGCATGTTGCGCAGAAATTTCTCATGACCGGGCACATCGACAATGCTGACTTCGCCAAGCCCGGGCAAGTCGATGTGAGCAAAGCCCAGGTCGATGGTCATGCCGCGCGCCTTTTCTTCGGGTAGCCGATCGGCGTCGATGCCGGTGAGGGCATGGATCAGGGTCGTTTTTCCGTGATCGACGTGGCCAGCCGTGCCGATCAGCCGTGGCACCTTAGCCCTCCACGAGCCCGGTGAAGTGCTGGCATTCGATGACGCCGTCGCGGCAGATCCACAGGTCAAATTCGCCTTTGCTGATGGCGGCGCCGACTTCGCCTTCGGGCGAGAGCGCGAAGACCACGCAGGGCATATCGAGGGATTTGGGTTGCCGGCGGATCATCGTACGGACGGTGTCTTCACAGGCTTCCTGAGGAGTGCCTCCTCGGCGCATCGCTTCGACGGTCCGGAACGAAGCGCAGGCCTTCCACAGTTCTTCGCCGTAGCCCGTGGCGCCGGCGGCGCCCGCCTCGTCATCGGCATAGATTCCCGCGCCAATGATGGGAGAATCCCCGACGCGCCCGGGAAGCTTGAACGGCATTCCGCTCGTCGAGCAGGCCGCGCAGAGATGTCGGTCCGGCTCCAAGCCGAGCATCGTCACGGTGTCGCCTGGCTTGTCATCCTTGTGATGCACATAGTTCGAATGCCGCTCCGGGTCGGCGATCCACTCGTCATAGCGGCGCACAGCGTCGGCGGTGATCAGATTTCTCGGCTCGAAGCCTTCGGCAATCGCGAACCGCCGGGCCTGATCGCCGGCGATCATGACGTGGGAGGTCGTCTCCATCACCCGCTGGGCTACCTTGATGACGGGCACGATCCCGCGCACCGCGCAGACGGCGCCGCAATCCAGTGTGCGGCCATCCATGACGCTCGCATCGAGCTCGAGCTCACCGTCTTCGTTGGGAACCGAGCCGAGGCCGATCGCGATCAGGTCGGGGTCGAGTTCGGCGGCAGCGAGACCGTCGGTGAGCGAATCGAGAAGGTTGCTCCCGCCCGATCGAGATTCCCACGCTGCTCGGATGGCCACCTCTCCCGGCTGGAGCCAGGTGGCGAGAAGGGTCGTCATGGCTTAGGAATCTACCCGGCGGAGGCTATTCGCGGCGTTTGGGTGCCTGAGGTCCGAAAAATTGCGCATTGGCCGATGGTTCCAGCGATTCTTCGAAAGCCTTAACCAACAACATGGCCTCCGACTCGTAGTGGTAAGAGCCATCGATATCGCCTTGCCAGATGGATTCAATGACCCACTGCGGCACCGGTAAGAATACGATCCTTTCTTGTGGCTTAATCGATATCGAGAAAATCGATGATGCCGTACCTGGTTTCGAATAAATAAATTCGATGGTGATGCGATCGGGCGCGAATCGGGTGGATCCAATTTGGGGAGTTCCGAAATCCCGAAGCTCGGCGAGAAGCCCCGAATCGTATTCGCCGAAGCGCGGTTGCCGCTGCTCGCTCAGGTCCGCGAAAAGTTCGCGTTTGAACCTTGCCACGTCTTCGTTCAGCTTCATTATGCAAGTTTACTAGGAATCCCCGAAAGCCCGTATTTTACGGGGATACCTCGTATTTTTTGGGTTACCAGGTTTTGCCGCTTTGATCGGTAGTCCCAGAAAGGTTATGGAATACGACAAGTGTTCGCGACGAAGGATCGATCATGGATTGATCTTGCGCAGGGTTTGCGTGATCTGACGCCGCGAGAATCTTAGAGATTCACACTCACGGAGGATTCACTGATATGTCATTTCGAATCAATACAAACCTGCAGGCGATGAACGCTCTGCGGAACCTCACCAAGTCGACGATGGACGCTTCGCAGTCGATGACGCGTCTGACCACGGGTCTCCGCATCAACTCAGGCGCCGACGATCCTGCAGGTCTCCAGATCTCCGAAGGTTTCCGCGGCCAGATCGCTGGTATTCAGCAGGCAATCCGTAACGGCCAGGACGCCACGAACTTCGCGAAAACCGCGGAAGGCGCTCTCGCCGAAGTTAACAAGCTGTTGACCGACGCCCGTTCGCTCGCTCTGGCGAACTCGAACGACGCGACGCTCTCGACGGCGCAGAAGCAGGCCAACCAAGACCAGCTGAACTCCATTCTGTCTTCTATCGACCGTATCGCGGGCACCACCCAGTTCGGTAACAAGAAGCTGCTGGATGGCTCGGCCGGTGTGGCTGCCTCGATCACCGACTCGACGAAGGTCTCGGCCCTTTCGATCGGAGGAACGCTCGGAACGGGCCTTTCGGCCTCGACTCAGAGCGTGAGCAGTTCAGGCGGCGTCGCCATCGACGTCCAAACGGCTGCTTTGAAGGCCACTTCGGCCTATGCGCAGGGCCGTGCGCTCGCTGCGACGACCGTCGCGACCGCTCTCACCACCGCGGTGGGTTCGGCCAATGCGGGCGACTTCACGATCAATGGCGTCAAGTTCACGGCAACCGCGAACATGACGAACCAGGACGTGGTCAACATGGTCAACGCACGCTCGTCTGACACGGGCGTCATCCTGTCGATGGTGAACAATGGTGGTGCGGCGACGTTCCAGTTCTCGGCAACGAAGTTCGGGGACATCGCAAACACGATCAACATCACGTCGGCGAGCACGGCTGTGGCCGCTGCTGCGGGCAACTTCACTCTCGGTAACGCGGGTGCAGGTGGTCAGCTCGGCGTCGACGGTTACGTTCGCCTCTCCGTGAACGGCGGTAGCTATGTCGACTTCCGATCGGCATCGACGGACGATGGTCTGACGCTGCGCGACTCGGTGGGCAACATGCTCCGTCTGACGGAAGCAGGAAACGCGGTTGCGGTGAGCACGGTCGGTCAGGTCAACGCCGGTTCCGCCCAGTTCCAGATCGGTGCGAACATCGGTCAGACCGCGAGCCTCTCGCTCACGGCGGCAAGCTCCTCGTCGCTCGGTCTCTCGGCCCTCGACATCATGAGCACCTCGTCTGCAGCCACCGCGCTGCAGAACCTGGACGCTGCGGTTGACAAGGTCTCCAAGCAACGTGGTGACATTGGTAACTTCATGCGCAACGTTCTCGACTCGAACGCACGTTCGCTGTCGATCGCCAAGGAAAACCTCTCGGCTGCCGACTCGACGATCCGCGACGTGGACGTTGCCGAGGAAATGACCCGGTTCACTCAGCTGCAGATCCTTCAGCAGTCGGGTATGTCGATGCTGGCTCAGGCCAACAGCGCGCCGTCCGCCGTTCTCACGCTCCTGCGGGGCTAAGACGGCCACGATAAAAACTCAATAGTTCGATATCGCCACCAAGGCCCTGGGCTCACACCGAGTTCGGGGCCTGTCTTTGTTTGAGCCACTCGGCCAGACGCTCGCCGATCTGGCGTGCCACCTTCCGGTTGCCGATCACAAAGTTGGATTCCCTGGGCTCGAAGAGCATGCGCACCTTCTGTCCGGCGAGTTCGCCATCGATGGCGATCCAACCGCCGATGCCGATCCACGTATGTGGATTCGCGCGACGTCCAACTCCCGTCACCTGATCCAGGGGCAGGGCGACTTGAACGGTTTCCCCAAAAAACTCAATAGCCTCGTCGGTAAGGATGAGAAAGCCGATGTCCTCGTGGGGATCAAGCAAGCTCTGGTACTTCGGGCGGGCGAATCCGCCGAACCACATCGGCGCGCGCAAGTCTGGGCGCTGGCGCTGAAGGCGCCTCATCATTTCCCGGCGCATGTCCGAATTGCCCCAGAAGCCGAACACATTGACTGCGACCCAGCCAACGATGGGGAATGCGCTGAGCCAAAGCATCGAGCGAAGCTCCGGTCCGATCGCGGGCCGATACATCAGGGCTCCCGCAACGGCGAACGGGGAAGCCACCACCAGCGGAATCAGGTTCCCGGCGAGCTTTCTCCCAAAACTCCAAATCGGGCGCGCCACGGAAGGCATAATACACCTTGGTGCTGGTGCAAGAACGTCTACCTGTTCAGTGCGTCGCGGCCGATCCACGTTCTCTGATCGCCGCGGTGCGTCGCAGCATCCGACGGCACGGCATCGTCACCGCGATCGACGATCGCCTGATGCCTTTGGTGAGGTACGCCCTCGCCGAAAACGAAAACGTGCTCGCCACGCCTCTTTCTGGCCTCCTGAACCAGATCATGATGGGCATCGGTCTGCCAAGCGGACGTCAGGTCACCCGCCGCCAACTCGAAGCGATCTTGGCTGCGGTTGGAGAATCCGAGCCGGACGAGACGCTCGCTCGGTGCAGCCACTTTCCCGGGTTTCACCAGCTGCTGGCTTCCACGATGCACGACCTGCGCCACTTTGGCTACGCCTCCGATGTACTGGCGTCCATCGAGGATCCTGCAGTGGCGGACCGGGCACGGGCTCTGGCGGGAGTCATGCAGCGGGTGGATGCCATGCTGGCCACTGCTCACCGCGAACATGGAAGCGACCGAGTGGCCCGAATCCTCGCCAGCGAGCCGCGGCCGCTGCCGTTCCTGGGCGACATCGTTTTCGTCTGTGGATCCGGCTATGATCCCCAGTCCTGCGACTTGGCTCGGTGGCTGGCTGCCTGCGGTGTTCCCGTCCAGGTAATCGTCCAAAAGCTGAATCACGACGAGCTCTTTGGCGAAGCGCAGCGAACGCTCCAACATGTAGCGCCGGGAGGTAGCGTGGCCTCGGAGGCGCACTGGGCAGAGGGTCTGTTCACGGGTGCAACGGCCGCTGATCGCGACCTCCCGCATCCAGAAGTCTCCATCTTTTCTGCCGCCGACGCCTTGGCCGAGAGCGAGTGGGCGCTTCGGCATTGCCTCGAACTCACCGATCAGGGTCTGCTTCCGAACCGGATTGCCATCATCGCCCGCGATGCGGCCACGTACGCACCGCTGCTGCGCGCCGCAAGCCTGACCATCGGCGTGCCGGTGAACGTCCGCATGCTCATCCCGCTGCTGACGAACGCGTTCGCCCATTTCGTTTTGGAGCTTCTGCGGGCGCTTGCTTCCCTCGACGTGCGCCCCCTCCATGCGGTGCTCATGAACAGCTATGTTGGACTCGACCGGCAGGTCTCCAACGAACTTCGCGTGGGATTGGCGGAGTGCATGACCATGGCGCCAGATCCGTGGGCGCAGCTGGATCAGTGGGTGGCTGAACGCTCCGATCGCTACACGTTCTTGAGCAGCGTTCTCGCTTGGCGAAAACAGGCGCTGGAGTCCGAAAAATCCGTACACGCGTGGCGAAAAATGCTGCTCGACCTCACGCAGATCGAGCCGCTCCCGACCACGGTCGGGAGCGAAGAAAATGCGACTTTTGAGCGCGACCTGCCCGCCACCAAGGCGATGGATCGTGCGCTCGAAGACATCGCGATCGCCCTCGATCAGCCCGAGCCCAAGCTTCTCACCCTGCGCGGCTTTGCGAGCCTGGCCGGAGACGTCTGGTCACGAGAGGAGATGGTCTTGCCGAGCCGAATCGGGCACGGCGTGCTGGTCGTGTCCGACCCCGATCTGGTGATCGATTGCGACGTGGCTTTTGTCCTCGGCATGCTGGAGGGCGTCACTCCCCGGCGCCGACTTGAAAACGCAATCCTGGACGACCACGAACGAGCGGCGCTTTCTGTGGCTCGACCCGAACTGCCGCGGCTCATGGATTCCCATGATCGGGCACGCGCCGAGCGGGATTTCTTTGTGAAATGTTGCACGGCGCCGGCGCGCAAGCTGGTGCTGAGCTACCCTCAGACGGGGGAGGAACGAGACAACGTTCCGGCGTTCTATCTCACCGAGCTTGAGCGGTTTTTCGGGTCGCACCTGACCAAGCACGACTACCGCCGGTCCGACCTGACGCCACCGCTGGCCGCCTGCCGGAGCCCGCACGATGGAGCGCTCGCCGAGGCTTTGCTCAAGTGGGAGGGAAGTGCGGCTGCCGTCCGGCTCGCTGCGCTGGAGACGGACGAGGGACGTGACGCGATCGCGGCGGATTTCTCAGCCGGACTCGACGTGGACGAAATTCTCGCTCACCGGCAATGCTCGTTCCGAGGCGTGTTCCAATACCGTCTGCGCCTTCGTCCCGACGATTTTTCCCCGGCGACGCTTCTACCTTGGTTGATCCGCCGCGCGCGATTGGGCGAAGCGACATCGATCGACGACGGAAGGCGGCGGCTCAAGGAAGCCACCGAACTCTTCCTTTCCCAACGAGGGGCCCGCATGTCCGAGCTCGAACAGAATCTGTTCCGCGCTTCGCTGGATCGCGTGTCATCGCAACTATTGCATCGCGAACTGTTTTCTCGGGACTCCTGGAGGCAAGGCACACCCATTCAAGAATCCGTCTCCCTCTCTGATCCGGAGCTTCGCGATGAGGTTCCGACACCGGAGGGCCCGATTCGGCTGAAAGGACAGATCGATGGGCTGTGGGAGCGAGACGACCACCGGGTTATTCGGTTCTATCGCAACCGATCGATCTCGCTGAACAAGGACGACAGCTTTGAGGTGCTGTTCGAATACGGCCTGTACATCCTCACCGCGTACCGCAAAGGGGTTCGGAGCTACGGCCTCGAAATCGATGCTCTCGGCGAGTCGCGGACGCTGTATCTGCTGCCTCGGTACTCGGACATCATGTGGCCGAAGGACGCCAAGCGCCGGGCCATGGTCAATGACATCGACGTGGAAAAGGACACTTTCTTGCGTGATGTCAAGGCCGAGCTGAGAAAGGTGCGCGCAACCATTGCGTCCCGAACGATCACGCCGAAACCGGGCCGACACTGCAGCTACTGTGCGTTCGGCGAGGTCTGCCGGTTTTCGAACGATTTCGGCTACCGGATGCTCCCGATGCCGCCCCCTGACGAGGAGGACGTTTTCGAACCATGACCGGCGACGAAACGAACTTTAATCAAGAGCAGCGCGCGGCGGTCGACCATCGCGAGTCGGCTCTCTCCGTGCTGGCGGGCGCGGGGGCGGGCAAGACGAAGGTGCTTGTGGCGCGGTTTGTGCGCCACGTGATCGAAGATGGATGGCGACCCGACGAAATCCTCACGATCACCTACACGCGAAAGGCGGCCGCGGAAATGAAGCGGCGCATCGTGCGTGAGCTGCAAGAGCGCGAACGGTGGACGGACGCCCAGATCGCGGAGACGGGGCCGATCCAGACCATCCACGGATTTTGCGAGCGACTGCTGCGCGAAAACGCGTTGCTCGCTGGCGTGGATCCGGAATTCGAAGTCCTCGACGAGTTCGACCACCGCGTCTGGCTGGAAGAAGCGATCCAGGCCGAATTGGCTGGCGATCTCGCGAGCGATCCGTGCGTCGAGGCTCTGCTGTACGAACTCGCCGGTCGAGGCGAATACCAAACGGCCCGATCGCTCCACTCGCGGTTGGCGGGCGCGATCCGGACGACGATCGACGCCCTGCGCGGCAGCGGGGTGACGCCCTCGGAGCTCGACGGACGCTACCGCAGCGTCAAGGCGTACGAACTGTTCATCAGCGAAGTTTTGGCCCCTGAGCTGCCGGAGGCGATCCGAGAGGAGTTCCGACTGAGCGTCGAGCCGCTTCAGGTCCGGCTGGAGCGCCTGTTTAACAGCGCAAAGCTCAAGAAGCCTACCTACATCAAGATCATCCCCGAGGACGAGTATCAGCGCCAGCTGGAATTGACGTGCGGACTAATGCTGCTTCAGACCAGCGTGTGGCGCGCACTCGAGCGGCGTATGGACCGGGAGCAACGGTTCGACTTCGCCGAACTCGAGGCGCGGGCAGTGCGACTGGTCGAGAAAGAGCCCCGGTGTGCCGCACGGCTGCGACGACAATTTCGGGCGGTTCTGATCGACGAGATGCAGGACGTCAATCCCGTCCAGTACCGGCTTTTGGAGTCCATGGCGATTCCGGTGCAGATGCTCGTCGGCGATCCCCAGCAGTCCATCTTCCGGTTCCGCCAAGCGGACGTCGATCTGTTCGTCGAAAAGACCGTGGTTCTGCCTAAGGTGGAGATGCGGACGAATTACCGGTCGGAAGCGGGCATTCTCCGGTTCGTCAATCACGTATTCGGTCAGGTTTGGCCGTCGAGTTACCGGCCGATGGAGCCTGGCGCGAGCGAGCCGGAGGACAGTGATGATCCCTTCGCCGCACCGTCTGTGTTCACGGGAGTCGAATGGTGGGAATCCCGGGACTTCGATCTGGAACTCGTGGTCCACTGGACCGAACAGCTGCTATCGGAGGGGGTTCCTCATTCGGATATTGCGATCCTGAGTCCTGCGAATCAGGAAGTCGTCCAGATTTCCAGCGCCTTGCGCGCCCGGGGCATCCCGACGACGGCGGTATCGAACTACGAAGAGTTTTATGCCGAGCTCGAAATACGCGATCTCGCGAACGTCCTCCGGTCGCTCTCCGACCCGACGGACGACCTGACCCTGCTCGCCCTGCTCCGGAGTCCGATGGTGGATCTCAGCGACGACGCGATCGTGATCCTGGCCGCCCGAGCACGTGCGGAGGAAGCGACGGTGTCCGCGCTGCTGCCGACCTTCGTATCGCCCATCGAGAGCGATGCGGCAAAGATCGAATCGTTCCTACGGTGGTTTCTCCCAATGGAGCGGACCGCAGACCGAATGAGCGCGTGGGAGGTCATCGCAGACGTGTTTGCGAGGACGGACTATCTGCCGTCGATGGCCAAATCGCCGCAGCCACGGCAGGCCCTCGCCAACGCGCGGAAGCTCCTCGCCGTGGCGACCCAGCAACCCGAAATGAGTCCGAGACAGTTTGCGGATCGCATTCGGGACATCCAGTCGATGCGGCACAAGGAAGGGAACGCACCGACGACGGACGAGTCGGTGGGGTCGGTCCGCGTTTCCACCATCCACCGGGCGAAGGGGCTGGAGTTCCCGGTAGTGATCCTGGCGGGGACCTACCATACGCCCGACACCAAGCAGAAGGAGATCGAGTTCGACGCCAAGCGTGGCGTCGTGAGTACACGATTTGTGGGCGCGCCGAACTTCCTGCACCTCTATCTGGCGGCCAAGCGCAAGGCTGGCGACCACGAGGAGCGTCTCCGGGTGCTGTATGTGGCGATGACTCGAGCCCAGAAACGCCTGTGCGTGATGGCCGATCCGGGGGCCGGCGACGGAACCTGGGCGCGGACGATCGCGCGTCTGGGCGGACTCGGGGCGCAAGTGCCGCCCGGAATCTTCCGCCGACCCCGCCTCAGCGTGGTGGACGGCTCATCGGTAGACTAAGACCGCACATGCCGTTCCAAGTCGCCTGCGTTCAGTTTGCGCCCCGGAAAGCTCAGGTGGGCGCCAATCTCGACCGCATCGTCGACCTGGCCACCCAAGCCGCCGGCGAAGGCGCGCGGTTGGTGGTCTTCCCCGAAGCCTCGACCAGCGGATATTTCTTGGAGGGGGGCGTGTTGGAATGCGCTCTGACCGGTGCGGATTTGACCGCTCAACTGGAGTCCCGCCTGCAGCCGTCAGCCGATTTCGATCTCGTGCTCGGCTTCTACGAGCAATGGTCGGGGCAGCTCTATAATTCCGCCGCGTACCTGGAAATTCAGGACGGAAGCGTCCGCCTCATCGAGACCTACCGCAAGTTTTTCCTACCGACCTACGGCGTATTCGACGAAGAACGGTTTGTCAATTCAGGTAGCGACCTGCCGGTTTTCGCGACTCGGTCAGGCACGGTTGCCCTACTGATCTGCGAAGACGTCTGGCACAGCATCCTGCCCACGATCGCGGCCGTCAAAGGCGCCGAACTGCTCATTGTGCCCAGCGCCTCGCCCGCCCGAGGCTTTTCCGGGCCGGAGCCGAGCAACCTGATTCATTGGGGCAAGCTCCTCCAGATGATCTCGGGCGAGCACAACATCTTCTGCCTGAACGCGATGCTGAGCGGATTCGAAGGGGGGAAGGGGTTCACGGGCGGGAGCTCGGTGACCGACCCGTTCGGCCAAATCGTGGCCAGGGGGCCCGTGCAGGAAGAACATGTGCTCTTGGCCAGCGTCGACTTGGAACTGATTGCGCTCGCTCGGTCCCAGTCTCCGCTTCTTGGGGACCTGCGCAAGCGGTGGAGCGAACTGCTTCGGTTGGCGGAGCTTTAGACCCAGCAACGCAAAAGTTACTTGCACTTTTCAAAAAGGCGCGTACAATGTTCGGACTTTCGCCGTCTTGGCGAAAGAATCTTTCATTTAGGTTCAGTTGCCGTTCGACGAAGAACGGCGCTGGGGGTAATTAGCTTGATGAACAAAATGCACCTTTTTGTTGTCGGTTCGGCGCTGCTCGCCGGACTTGTTGCTTACGGCTGCGGCGGTCAGGGCCTTGGCACCGAATCCGATACGGGAGATGACTCCCGCGTGGCGCGAGGTCGCTGCGGAACGCTCACTCCTTCCCAAGACGTCGTCGACCAGGCTGAAGCCGTTCTCGCCCGAGACATGGTGACCCGAGCGGGGCCTGCCCAAATCGGCGTTTACGTCCACGTCATCACGAATGGCTCGACTGGCAACGTATCGGATTCCACGATCGCATCGCAGATTTCAGTGCTGAACGCTGCTTATGCCAGCACCGGCTTCTCGTTCCGGCTCATTTCGACGGATCGCACCTCGAATGCGACCTGGTACACGGCTCAGCCGGGCACGTCGGCCGAGACGAACATGAAGAACGCGCTCCGCAAGGGAACCGCCCAGAACCTGAACCTCTACCTCAACAACATGGGTGGCGGACTTCTTGGTTGGGCCACCTTCCCGTGGGACTACACCGCGAGCCCGAAGATGGACGGCGTGGTCGTCCTCAGCGCCTCCCTGCCGGGTGGCTCGGCCGCCCCGTATAACCTGGGCGACACCGCGACCCACGAGGTGGGCCACTGGATGGGCCTGTATCACACCTTCCAGGGTGGCTGCAGCACCAACAACGACTTCGTGAGCGACACGCCGGCGGAGCGCAGCGCCGCTTTTGGCTGTCCGACCGGACGAAATACGTGCACGGGCACCAAGTACCCGGGCAACGACCCGATCACGAACTTCATGGACTACACGGACGACTCCTGCATGACGCAGTTCTCAGCGGGTCAGTCCAGTCGCATGTTGACGGCTTGGAACTCCTACCGAGACGGCAAGTAAGCCGCTTTCGAGCCTGATCTGCTCCCCGGCCGGCATTTTCGGCTGGGGAGCGGTGTTTTTGCTGGGGAAAACGTCTGGAAATCGGTGGCTATTTCTTATAGAACAACCGATTTTGCATAAGGGAACTCTATGAACGCGAAGTAGCATCGGATATCATGGGTGCTTCGGCGCAAGTGGCACCGATGGATCGGTATGTGGACGCGAATCTCACTGACAGCGCTCCTTTTGGGGCTGGGTTTGTACTCGTTCGGAGGCAATGCCTCGGGCGATAATTCTGCGTCAAAAGTCCGTGCTACCCCCAAGCCCGTCTTCAAAGGCTGGAAGATCAATGGGCTCACCGAACGAAAGAACAGCCCGTTTTGGCAAGCCGCCCTCCGCGACGTCCAGCAGGAACTGCTGGATCCGGACCTGGCCGCCCGCCGCCAAGCTTTGATGCGCATCACCCGTCCGAGCGTCAGTCGGGCCTCGACCCCGCACAAGATCATCGCGCTCACGTTCGACGACGGGCCGCACCCGGCTTACACGCCGCGCCTGCTCGCCCTGCTGAAGGCGGAGAATGTGAAGGCGACGTTCTTCTTGGTCGGCCGGCAGTGCGAGGCCAACCCCGATCTCGTCTTCCAGATCGCGGATGAGGGGCACTGCATCGGCAATCACTCGTTCAGCCACGTCCAGCTGAACAAGCGCACCCCGGAAATGATCAAGACCGAGTATCTGGCCTGCCAGAAGGTCATCCAGTCGATCACCGGTCTCACCCCTTCGTTCTGCCGACCTCCGGGTGGCGACCTGGACGATGATGTCATCGCTTGCGCCCGTTGGGCGGGCCTGACCACCGTTCTCTGGACCGCGAACGCGGGCGATTTTAAGTCCCCCGGCGTCGAGAAAATCACACGGAACGCACTCAAGATCTCTCCGGGCGGCATCATCTTGATGCACAGCGGCATCGATCAGACGATGCAGGCGCTTCCGGGAATCATCCGGGCGGCGCGAAAGATGGGCTACGTGTTCGTCACGCTCGATCAAATGTTCGCACCTGCCAAGCAGAGTTAGCGGCTGGTACCTTCAGGATGTTGTGAAACATCTCGGTGCGGCGGCTGCGTTCAGCGGGTTTCTCGGGGTCCTGCTCAGCGCTTTTGGGACTCACGCCTTGCGTGATCGCTTGACGCCGGCCGACCTGGAGATCTTCCAGACCGGGGCCCGCTTTCACCTCATGCACGCCCTCGCGGGCGTTCTCGCCTACGCCTTAATCAGCCGGTCCGCGGCAAAGCCGGTTCGCCTCGCGATGATCCTGTTTCTCGTCGGCACGGTCCTCTTTTCCGGCTCGCTCTACGTGCTCGCTGTTTCCGGCATCCGGTCTCTGGGCATGGTCGCGCCGCTGGGCGGAGCATCACTCATGGCAGGATGGATTGCGCTCGGCATCGCGATTTCGCGCGGGGAGCAGTCATGAAGCGACTGGTTCCGCTGCTGATCGTTGCTTTGGCGGTGGGCTGTACATCCATGCCGACGCGGCCCGCGCCGACCTTTAAGGGCCGCGCTCAGGACCGCGAGGCGTACTCCATGCTGGACTTGGTGAAAAAGGGCCCGCTCGTCGTCGTTTTCGTGCGACTGGACGACCCGATCACGAATGAGGCGATCCCCTACTACGGTCTGCTCGCCGAGGCTTACAAGGGGCAAGCCAATTTCGTCGGCGTGGGGTTTGGCAACGACGAAAAGGTGCTCGACTGGGTCACGAAAAGTTTCGTTCGATTTCCCGTTATCTCCGATCCCGAGCAACAGATCGTCAAGCTGTACGGCGTCACCGAGTCGCCCACGGCGGTGGTGATCGGACCAGATTCGCAGATTATTGGCACTTGGTCTCAATTTTCGGCCAAGAACTTCCGAGAGATAAGTGAAGCAGTTTCTCAGCTTTTGCATCGAGAGCCTGCCCGCGTGGCGCTGGACACCGCTCCTGCGAAACCCATGGCGGGCCGACGCTTTTGATCGCGGAGCTCCGAGCTGCGCCACTATCGGATGCGAAACAACCGCAGCATGATCGGGGAAATCAGTTGGCTCGTACTGGCCGTCGCGATGGGCCTGTGCGCACTTGCCGCAGGCGCGATCAGTAGCGTCGGCGCCGCCATCTCGACGCTTTCCCATCTCCAGCGCCCCGGCCAGATGGAACTGTACGTGGCGAACGATCCGAAGTCGCTTCGGCTTCCGCCCACGAATCACAAGCTCGCCAAGTTTGAGCCGGAATCGGGGTGCTACCTCGGTGCTTACATCGAGCTCGATCCGCTCTTGAAATCCAGTTTTGTCGACCAGAACATGGCGACACGCAAAATTCCGTCCGAGTTTGAGGAGATCGTCGGCAAGCGCCACGCGATGTATTTCTTCTACCTGGGCTATGGCACGCGTCTGCCGGTCGACTGGGTGCGCTACCTCGTCAGCCAAGGCAAACTCGTCCACATCGCGCTGGAACCGAATCTCGGCCTGCAGCAGGTCCAAGACGACGACTACCTGCGAACGCTCGCCGACGACATGGCCCGATCCAAAGCCAAGATCTTCCTGCGGTTCGCCAGCGAGATGAACGGTCCGTGGACCGCGTATCACGGCGACCCCGAGCTATACACACGCAAATTCCGCCTCGTCGCGCAGATCATGCGCAAACGAGCGCCCAACGTCGCGATGGTCTGGTGCCCGTACTCGAATCCCCAGCGCACCATCCCCAGCTACTATCCCGGCGATGAATGGACCGATTGGGTCGGCGTGAATATGTACAACGTCACCTATTTCAACCAGGATCCGACCAAGCCCGCCGAAAACGTGAGGCCTCGCGAGATGCTGGATTTTGTCTACAAGATGTATTCGGCCCGCAAGCCGATCATGATTTGCGAGTACGCGACCACCCACTTTTCGGCGCTCGAGGGCAAGAGCGTGATCGACTTCGCCTGCGACAACATCGACGATCTCTATTTCGATCTGCGCAAGAACTATAAGCGCGTCAAGGCGATCAACTATTTCGATTCGAACAACCTGCTCGTCGCGCACCGTCGCAACAACAACTACACGGTGACCAGCGATCCGCGCGTCCTGGAGGCTTACAAGACCGCCGTCCGGTCCGAATATTTCTTGACGGGCCCCCCGCAGAGCGAGGTCAACCTCCTTCCGTCACGGCCCGTGGAATTCAAGAACGGCTTTACGCTGACCGGTCGGGTCCGCGTGAAAGCGTGGTCGGAGTATCCGATCGAAGCGATGAAAGCCCGGTTCTTGGTCAATGGCAAACGGCTCGCGGAGTCCGAAGTGGGCACCGAGAAGATTGGCTTCTGGCTGGATACCCGCGAACTTCCTCCGGGCATGAATCGCCTCACCGCAGAGGCCTACGATGCGTCCGGAAAATTACGGGCGTGGCGCGCCGTTGACTTCGAAGTGATCCGCTGATCCGAGGTCAATATGCTAGAATTATTTTCCCGCGCAGGGGTATAGCTCAGTTGGTAGAGCGGCGGTCTCCAAAACCGTAGGTCGCGGGTTCGAATCCTGTTGCCCCTGCCATCCTCGCTCTCCTTCAGCAGATTCGCCTGGGTGTCGGCCACAATTACGCCTATGCATCGCGGCATGTGGGCGCTGTTCCTGTTTCTAGCGGCGATCTTAGTGGGCTGTACGCCCCCCGAAACACGCGGAGGACGATTCCCGCCGAATCCGGTCGCGCGCGTCGTGAGCCTGAGCCCGAGCACGACCGAGATCGTGATGCAGTTCGCGGAAGGCACGCTGCTCGGTCGAACGGCGGCCTGCGATTACCCCGACACGGTCAAATCGATTCCCGTCGTCATGTCGGGCATCAAGCCTTCGGCCGAGAAACTGATTGCGTACAAACCGCAGCTCATCGTTTACGACAAGTCGCTCTTCAACGCGGCCGACGAAGCCGAATTGAAGAAGGTCACGGGCGCAGAGTTGATGCCTATGGATGCGACGACGCTGGAAGGGTCCTACGACTGGATGTACCGGTTCGCCGCGCGAACGGGCGTCGAATCCCGGGTCAGCGAATACATCGACAAGATCGAGGCGAGTAGGAACCGATACAAGTCGGCCATGCCCCAGCCCGGCCCCAAGGTCGCCTTCGTGATGGGCGGCAGCGGGACCGAATACATGCTGGCGGGAACGTCGGGATTCTTGGGCAACCTCCTGAAATCGATGGGCGCGCAGCCGATCGGCCCGAGCGGAAAGATTTTTGAGCCGGTGAACATGGAATCCCTTTTGGCATGGAATCCGGACGTGGTCATCGTGGCCGGCAAGAAGGAAAGCGAAGCGTTTTACAAAGACCCGCGCGTGCAGACCCTGAGCGCCGTGAAGAACAAGCGCGTGGCGGGCGTCGACGCCTCGATGATGCTGCGAGTCGGCTCCCGGCTCGACACCTTCGTTCGCATCGTGGGTCAATTCACCTCTGGCGAGAACAAGTAATGGCAGAAATTGGAGTGTTTGGTGGTTCGGGCTTTTATCAGCTCCTCGACCACGTGCAAGAAGTCAAGATCGACACGCCATACGGGCCGCCCAGCGATGCCGTCATGCTGGCCACGGTCAGCGGCCGTGAGATCGCATTTCTCCCGCGCCACGGACGTAACCACACGATTCCTCCCCACAAGGTGAACTACCGCGCCAACGTCTGGGCGTTGAAGCAGCTCGGTTGCCAAGCGATCATCAGCCCCTGCGCGGCGGGCTCGCTTCAAAAGCACGTCCGACCCGGCGACTTCGTGGTGGCCGACCAGTTTGTGGACCGGACCAATGGCCGGGCGGATACGTTCTACGACGGTCCGATTGTCACCCACCTGTCCCCTGCACATACTTACGACGAGACGCTTCGGCAGCTCGCCATCGACGTGATCCGTTCGCACGGCATCCCCGTCCACGAGACGGGAACGATTGTGGTGGTCCAGGGCCCGCGCTTCTCGACCATCGCCGAAAGCCAGTGGTTCACCCGCATGGGTTGGGAAGTCATTAACATGACGCAGTATCCAGAGGCGTATCTCTGCCGCGAAATGGGGATGGCGGTCGTCAATATCTCGCTGATCACCGATTACGATTGCGGTATCGAAGCCGGCGAAGCCCCGGTGACGGCGGAAAGCGTTTTGGAAGTCTTCAAAAAGAATAGCGAGCGCATCCGCAAGGTGGTGCTCGATCTGGTCGGACGCATGCCCGCGGACCTGAGCACGCTCCATGCCTCTGAGGCACTGAAATGGAGTCGAGGTGATGGTCACGCGACATCCGAGCGTGACATCCGGCTTTACGAACAGTAAAATGAACTCATGATTTCTCCCCTCCTGGTTTGGTCGGCGCTGGGCGTTTTGCAGGCGGGCGCTGAGCCGGTCGTTTTGGGCGAAACGACCCTGGCGGGGAAGCCGGTTTCGATCGAGGTTCCCAGGGCGCGCCTCCGTCCCGATCTCGTCGCCTTCGAGGCGGGCGGACTGAACTTCGTCGCCAACTCGAATCGCGAAATCCACATCGATGCGCCCTGGTATCGCCACGATTTCGAGTCCGTGATTCGCGATTACCCCGCCGCCAAAGCCAATATCGCCGCCGGGAAGGCGATGCCGTGGCGCACCAAGATTTTTGTGCTGAACCACGTCGAGCGACTCGTGATCGATCGACGTGACGCGTATCGGTTCCGCCGTTCCACGATCGACGATTATCAGGTCCCCGAACTGCTGGCCGATCTGGCTCGCTTTGAGGCGACCGCCGAAGCTCTGACCCACGGCACGCTCGATGTCCAGCTGGACGTCCAGTTCGATGACACCGCTTACCGCTCGTGGCCGGGAAAGCCGCTCGTCGACCCCACCCCCGCCCGCGTGAACGAGTCCTTATTCGAGACGGATAGTAAGCGGTATTCGGGGCCTTACGACTGCGTCCTCGTCCTGACGAGTGAACTGCGGATGCCGGACTATGACAAGGGCATCGTGCCGTACTATGCCACGATCCTGAGTACCGACCCGCATCCGCTCAGCATGGAGCTCGGTCAAGCGTTTTTCGCCCAGCTTTCGAAGCGGTTGGGTGTCGGTGGTCTGGGGGGCGCCGCGTATTACGGCTCGTCGCTGGCGACGGTGCTGAAAGACCGCGCGGCACACCCGGTCGGCAAGCCGGAGCAAAGCCCCATCGATGCGATCAAATTGCCGGCCGACCCGCTCACGGTGTTGGGTGAAACACAGAATGGAAGGGCGGTGCCGATCGAGCAGCTCGCTCTATACCGGACGGACGCGCGATCCTTGGGCTCGGTCATCGGTTACCGCCGCGATGGGCTCGCGGTATCGGGCGATGTGCGTCCCGTACCGCTTCCGGATGAGGTCGAACAGAAGATTCGCCAGACGGACCCCGCGCGATGGCCCGTGAGCAGCGACCCGTTCGCCAAGCCCGTTGCACGCGGTCACTTCGAGGTGGCGCCCGGCGAGAAATTCGGCGACTGGAGCATCACCGAAAAGAAAATTTATCGACGCGGGGGCGTGCGATTCGGCCAACCGGGCGAACTCCTCGCCGGTGCCAATGCGCCGGCGAACCAGCTTGTTTTCCAGTTCAAGACGAAGGCGATCGATCCGCTTTCTGTGAAAATTTTCGCGGCGGGACAAGACAACACGCCCGTCCAAGAGCTGGTGCTGGGCACGCCTAATCTCCTCACCCGCGAGAACCCGAGTGACATGGTCATTCAGGCCGAGCTGCCCAATCTGCCGTTTCCCAACGACGACACGTGGCGAGAGGTCCGGCTCCCCCTTCAAACAGGCGGCAAGCCCATCGCGGCGATCGAATTTGGCCCACCCAGCAACGCGCCGCTTTACGAACGACTGCAGTTTGCGGTGGTTAAGTTCGACATCGCGAGCCTCCGATTGGAATCTTCGACCGCCGCCGAGACCAGCGCTCAACCCGTACTGACCGCCGATGATCAGGCCATCCAGAGCTTTGCCGCGATGCGCGAACCGCTTTCGGCAGAGCAGATCACGCAGTTGCAGGCGGGAATCGCGGGGACCAACGATCCTTTGCGCGTCAACGCCTGCGCGGTTCTGATGCGGGTCAAGGTGCCCGGATCGGAAGCATGGCTGGAGCCGATCGCCCGAAGCGCCTCGGTTTGGGGTTCGATCGTGGCGTGCCAAGCACTCGCCCATCAGGGAACGCCCGAGGCGCTCGATATCCTCAAGAACATCGTCATGCGCGGGCCGTTCGATAACAACCGCGAAGGTGCCGTGGCCGCGTTGCGAGCCTGGCCCGAACCGCTGGCACCGAACCTGGCCGCCAACCTGAGCACGATCTTCGCCGCGAAAGATTGGACGCTGCGTGCCGAAGCGATTCGGGCGCTCGCCCGTATCGAGACGCCGGAGTCGGCGATCATGCAGCTCACGTTCCTGCTCGATCCCGAGCCGAATACGCGCCTCGCCGTGGTCGAGACGGGACGGCCCCAAGTGGAGACCGTTGCGAAGCGGATGCTGTATCTCGGTGTGAACGACGAGTCGGAGCGCGTTCGCGCCGGTGCCTACGAGAAGCTGCTCGGCCTCGATAACCCCAGCCTTCAGGCGGAAGCGGTCAAAGGCATGAGTGATGACAGTGGTTTCGTCCGGCGGGCCATCGTGGGCGCGGTTCCTGCCAAAAGCACGGAGCTGCTCATGAAGGCGATTCGGCGAGGGTTGGTGGACCGCGATCCCGGGACGCGCGTCGCTGCCATCCGCCGAGCCGCCGCCGAGGGAGTAGCGCTGACGCGCGAAGATCTGGCGTCTTTAGAACAGGAAGCTCACCCGGCGGTGTTGCGCGAGATCGCGGCCACTCAGGGCAAGCTTGCCCCTTGGCCTGCCGCGCTGGTCGACCGACTCCGCGCGGAAGGCTACATCAAATCATGAATAAGCTCATTTTAGGTTCTGACCACGCCGGGTTTGCTCTTCGGGAGATCCTGGCCGATCACGCGGAGGACCTGGGCTATCAGGTGGAAATCGTGGGCGCGCTGAGTCAAAGCCCGTACGATTACCCCGATGCTGTCGACGAGCTTGTGCCGAAGCTTTTGAGGGGCGACGCCGGATTCGGCGTCCTCGTGTGTGGCTCGGGCATTGGGATGAGCATCCGGGCGAATCGGTATGAGGGGATTCGGGCAGCGAACTGCTGCTCGCCCGTGATGGCAGAGTTGGCGCGGCAGCACAATCACGCAAATGTGCTGTGTGTCGGGGAGCGGACGACCGACCCCGAGATCGCCAAGGCTGTCTTGGACGCGTTCCTGCTGACTCCGGAGGATCACGCTGATCGGCATGATCGACGTGTAGAAAAACTGGATAACCCTCTGGTTCGTTGATATAATTGATGTTCCGGTCAGACCGACATGCCTAAAACCAAACGATTTTCCTTGGCCATCGTGCAGCTCATCGCGGTCGTCGCCGCGATTCTCATCGGGTTGGGCTGGCGGTCGCGGCTCGATCTGGGAGCGTCCGTCCCCTCACCGCGCGTGATGGCGCTCAAAACGCTGTACGCCTCCCGAGAGGAATCGGCGGATATCCCCGAAAGCGACTACTTCTACGCCCTTACGCAGCTGGTCAAGCAGAAGTACGTCGACGAGGTCGACGACGACATGAAGCTCGCGGTGGGCGCGGTCAAGGGGATGGTCACCCGTCTCGCCGATCCGCTTGCGAACTACATGAACAAGGACCAGTTCAAGGCCTTTCTCGCCTCCCAGCGCGGGAATTTCGAGGGCATTGGCGTTGAAGTTCGGTTCATTTACGATGAGAAGACGTTGGAGAAACTGCGCGATGGCAAGCGAATCGAAGACACCGCGTCGCTGATTCCGCAGGTGGTGGTCAGCGCCGTTGTTCCCGACAGCCCCGCCGCCAAGGCAGGGTTGCAGCCGGGCGACGAGATCGAGGCCGTGAACGGTCGCTGGGTGATGTCCTCGAAGCAGATTTTGGCGCTCCGCAAGGAATCGACGGCGCTACGTGAAAGCAAGCTGGAGCCGGACGAGATGAACAAGCGCATGAGAGCGCTGATGGACCGGCTGAAAAACGGCATTACGCCGGCGCGTGTTCGCGATGTGATGACCTTGGGCGAGACGGGGACGGTCAAAGTCGCCTGGATGCACGGTAAGGAACGCACGGAAGCCGAGCTCTCGAAGGCGTCCTCGGTGCTGGCTCCCGTGGCCAGCGGAAGCGAAGGCTATCGACTGGCTTTCGTGGAAGGCGCGGCCCGTGAATTGGCTGAGAAGCTTGCCTCAAATTCGACGATGACGCTGGACCTGCGCAACAGCGGAGTCGGCAACTACGACGAGCTGCAGAAGATTCTGGAAGCCACCTTGCCCAAAGGCAAATACGGCACCGTCCTCAATGAAAAGGGCCAGGCCGAGACCTCGATTGAAGTCAAGACTGGCGCCAAAGTTCATGCCAATCTCACGCTCATCGTGGATTCGACGACGCGTGGCGCGGCCGAAATCTTTGCTCGGATCGCCGAGAGTGCGCGCGTGGCCAAGCTGCAAGGTCAGACGGCAGGAGAGAACGCCATGATCGAAGTGATCGCTTTGCCCGATGGTTCGGGATACACCTTGCCCACGGGCCGCTTGAAAGCGCTCCCCGTCCAAGTCAAGAAGGAGGCCGCATGAAACCCGTCCTCGCCACGATCGCGTTTGCCGCCCTCGGGCTCGTTTTTGGCTTCTCCTGGCAAGATATCCGGGAAGGCCGATCGCCCGCGCAAGGCATTCAGCAGCTCACCCGCACCGCCGGTGACGACTTGCCCCAACCGACGGCGACCGAAGTCTTTCGATTCAACTTCGCGCGCATCCAAAAGGATTATTTCCGCAAGGTCGCTCCATCGGAGCTGAAGTACGCGGCGATGGAGGGCCTGATGTCCTCGCTCGGCGACCCGCACACGGTTTTCATGGAGCCGAAGATCGCGGAAGAGTTCAACAAAGAGACCACCGGCCGTAACGACTTCCAAGGCGTGGGCGCACGACTCTCTCCCGACCAGTTTGGCGCCAAGGTCATGACCGTCTTCAAAGATGGTCCCGCGAACAAGTTTGGATTGAAACCGGGCGACCTGATCAAGTCTGTCGACGGAAAGGTCATGGAAGGGAAGCCGATCGATGAGATCGTCTCCAAGATCAAGGGACCGAAGGGCACCAAAGTGCGCCTCACCGTGATGCGCGGGTCGCCCCTGCAGGTGGTTGAACTGACGATCCCCCGGGACACCGTCGTGGCGCCGACCGCAGATGGATACATCCTTGACGGCGAGAACATCGGCTACCTGTTCGTTTACGCGTTTGCGGAGAACACGCCGGAGCAGTTCGATAACGTCCTCGACGATTTGGATCGGCGAGGGATCAACGGGCTGATCATCGACTTGCGCAGCAATCCCGGCGGCTTGCTGGAATCGGCCACGCAAATGCTGAGTCGATTTGTCTCCGACAAACTGGTCGTGAAGATCAAGAGTCGGCAGGGCCAAGAGTCGCTCGAAAAGACGCCCAGTGGCCGCCGCAAAGACCTCAGCTATCCGGTCGTGATCCTGCTCAATGAGGATTCAGCGAGCGCCGCGGAAATCTTCTCGGGCGTGCTCCACGATTACAAGCTGGCCACCCTCGTCGGCGAGCACACGTACGGCAAGGCCAGCGTCCAGTCGGTGTTCCTGCTGATGGATGGTTCGAGCGCCAAGGTGACGATCGGGCATTACTTCTTGCCGAGCGGCAACGATATCGGTCGAAAGGTCGATGAAGAAGGCCAGTACGTGAGCGGTGGTATCAAGCCCGACGTGTTGGAACCGCTCAATCTGAGCCCGAACGTGGTGATCGGCGATCCGAAATCAGATAACCAGCTCAAGAAGGCGATCGAAGTGATTCGCTCTAAACGCGGCGTCTCGCTGCTCGCTCCCGACGTGCGCTCGTCTTAGGATCGGGCGCTTCGCGGGTCGAGCATTTCGCGTAGGCCGTCGCCCACGAAGTTCAGCGCGAAGATCGAGGCGCTGAGGAAGAGGCATGGCCAAACGAGCAGCATTGGGTGGGAGTTCATGTCGAGCCGCGCGTTATTGATCATGCCGCCCCAACTCGGCGTGGGCGGCTGAACGCCGATGCCGAGGAAACTCAGCGCACTTTCAGCGAGGATCGTTCCCGCCATGTCCACCATGGAGAGCGCGAGGATCGTGCCCCACAGGTGAGGCAGCAGGTGGCGATACGCCACGTACCACTGACTCCCGCCGATTGCACGCGCTGCGACAACGAATTCGCGGTCTTTGAGGCTGGCGACCAATCCGCGCACCAGGCGCACGACGGCGGGCCATGCCGTGATCGCCAGCGCCACGATGACGGGCGTGATGCCCAGGTTCCACACGCCGATGATGAGAATCGCGAGCAGGATGTCGGGGAAGGCGAACATGCCGTCCGTCAGCCGCAAAATCGGGACCGAGAGCCATTTCGGCCCGAGCACGGAAATCATGCCGAGCGTGATGCCGACAGCAAGAGCGATGAACTGGACGCAGAATCCGACAAAGAGCGAGACCCGTGCGCCGTACGCGAGCCGGGCGAAGACGTCGCGACCCTGTTCGTCGGTACCGAACCAGAACTGGCCACTCGGCGGCAGGTGCGGGGTGCCGACCTTGAGCAGATAGTCGTGCCGAGCCGTCGGCCCGAAGACCGCGAAGAGCAGGAGCAAGATGAGAAAAACGACCCCACCCCAGAAAAGACCGCTGCGGATCTTCAAATCTGTGCCTCCCGGATGCGGGGATCAAGGATCGGAAGCAGGATGTCGACGATGAGGTTGATGCCGATGAAGAGCAGGCCCGCGACCAGGGTCGTGGCCTGAATGACCGGCGTGTCTCGCTTCTGGATCGCTTCGATCGCCGCGTGGCCGACGCCGGGCAGGATGAAGGCGGTCTCGATGATGAAAGAACCCGTAAGGAGAAATCCGAAGTTGGTGCCGATCGCGGTCACGACGGGCAGGATCGCGTTGCGGAGCGCGTGGCGGAAAATCATGCGCCGTCGCGGAATGCCTTTCGCGACGGCGAGGCGAACGAACTCCTGGTTCAGGGTCTCGATCATGCTCGCGCGAGTGAGCCGCGTGAGGCTGGCCATGGGCCGGAGCGACAAGATAAACACGGGCAAGATGAGATAGTAGAGCTCAGGCGCACGCAAGTTGGGCTCCCAAGAGGTTGGGAGCACCTCCAATTGGTACGCGAAAATGAGCACCAGAACCGGTGCGAGGACGAAATTGGGCACCGTGACGCCGAGTGTGCTCATCGTGAGGACGGCGCGGTCCGGCCAACGATTTTCCTTGAGCGCGGCCAATGTCCCCAACGTGATGCCCACCGCGCTCGCGAGAAGAATCGCCAGTGTGGCGATCTTCGCCGTCATGGGCAGGTTGCGGGCGAGGATTTCGGACACAGGCTCTTTGGTGCCAATGTAGCTGTGGCCAAAGTCGCCACGAGCCGCATTTCCGATGAACTCGACGTAGCGTACGGGCCAGGGGCGATCCAAGCCCATGGCATGCCGCTGACGCTCGTAGGCTTCCGGAGACCCTTTTTCACCGACGATCAGCAAAGCCGCATCGCCGGGGGCGAATTCATCGGCGATGAAGGTGATGAAGGAAATGAAGAGCAGGCTGACGAGTCCGTAGAGGACCCTAAGACCAATCGCCCGCGCCAATTTCACGAACGGGATATACCAGAGTTAGGCTTAGTTCGACTCGATTCGGGCGCTGGTGATGCGGTCGCCGAGTTCAAGACGCTCGAGTTGGTCCATGCCTTGGGAGACTTGGCCGAACACCGTGTAGTTTCCGTCCAGGAAGCTGGACTTGCCCAGCACGATATAAAACTGGCAGTCGCCGGAGTCTTTATCGTTCGGCAGATGCGACAGCCCCACCGCGCCGGGAACGTGGGAAAAGCCGGAATCCTCGTATGCCAAACGCTTGCCTGTGCCCGAGGTGCCGAGCGACGGATCGTCCAGCCGCTTGGTCCGGGAATTAGGATCTCCCACCTGGGCGAGGAACGGACGAGGCTGGCGAATGACCTTGAAGAACCGCTGTCCGTCGTAAAACTTCTGGTTGGTCAGTTCGATGATTCGCTTGGTCGTGACCGGTGCCTCCGAAGTGTGGAGCTTGATCTTGATCGTGCCCTTGCCTTCGATCTCCAGGACCAAGAATGGCCCCGCTTCGGGCGAAGCGAACCCCACTGCCGCCGCGAGCAGCAGGACAAGAAAGATCGTAGTTGCGACAATGGCCTTCATGGGATTCAACATCCTAGACGCGCGACCCTTCATTTGGTCACGCTGAGCTTGCCCCGTAATTATCGGGTTTCGTCCTCGAAAAGTTGCGGCGATCGCTCCTTATCTTTCGGAATCGCATGCCCCAGATGCTCATACGCCAATCGGGTCACCGCGCGTCCCCGCGGGGTGCGCTGCAGCATGCCCAGCTGCAGCAGGTAAGGCTCGTAGACGTCCTCGATCGTGCCGGTGTCTTCTCCCACCGTCGCCGCGATCGTCTCCACACCCACCGGTCCGCCGCGGTATTTCGTGATGATCGCCTCCAAGATGCGGCGGTCCATCCGGTCGAGGCCGATGCCATCGACTTCCAAGGCCGTCAGGGCGCGATCCGCCGTTTCCGCATCGATCGTGTCTTTGCCGTCGACTTGGGCGAAGTCCCGAACTCGGCGCAGTAAGCGGTTCGCGATTCGGGGGGTGCCGCGCGCCCGCCGAGCAAGTTCGTGCGATCCCGCACCGGCGATGGACATGCCCAGAATCGCGGCCGAACGCCGAATGATGTGATCGAGCGCCTCCGCGTTGTAATACTCGAGGTGGCTGACGATGCCGAACCGGTCACGGAGGGGACCAGTAAGCAGTCCTTGACGCGTGGTCGCCCCGATCACCGTGAAGCGGGGAACATCCAACCGAATCGAACGAGCCGCCGGGCCCTTACCGATCATGATGTCGACCTTGCAGTCCTCCATCGCGGGATAGAGAATCTCCTCGACGGGCCGGCTCAGCCGGTGGATTTCATCGATAAACAGGATGGCGCCCGGATCCAGGTTCGTCAGAATGCCGACGAGATCGCCCGGTCGCTCGATGGCCGGCCCGCTCGTCACGTGAATCGTGGTGTTCATCTCCGCCGCCATGATGTGGGCGAGCGTGGTCTTGCCGAGGCCAGGAGGGCCGTAAAAGAGGACGTGGTCGAGAGGCTCGCCCCTCTGCAGCGCAGCCTGGAGGAAGATCCCGAGATTGCCTTTGAGCTTGTCCTGACCGATGAATTCGCCCAGACGCTTGGGCCGCAGGCTCAGGTCAAAGCTGGTCTCACCCAGTTCAGGCTCGGGATTCAGGATATCCGTCCGGCTCATTTCTTCAGGCTCCTCAGGGCCAGCTTCAGCTGCTCTTCAACAGAATCGGCTTCGGAGCGCGCCAGTTGGGCCGCATGCTCGGCTTCGTTGCGGCGATAGCCCAGTGCGAGCAACGCTTCGACAAGTTCGCTGTCGGGGGTGGCCGCGGGAGCCGTGCGGCTCTGGGTGGCGGCCGAGGCGATCCGCTCTCCCCACTGCAACTCGTTCACCTTGTCCTTGAGTTCGACGAGAATGCGTTCGGCCAGACGCGCGCCGACGCCGGGCGTCCGGCAAAGCATTTTCAGGTCTTGGGCCTGGATCGCGGCGATGACACCTTCCGCGCCGAGTTCTCCGAGCAATGCGAGGCTGATTTTCGGGCCGCAGCCTTTCGCTTCGGTCAGCAAATCAAAAAGGGTCCGCTGGAGCGGCGTCAGGAATCCAAAAAGGTACTGGCCGTCCTCGCGAAAGACGTGGCGGACCAGGATCTGCACGGGCATACCCACGGGCGGCAACTGGTGCGCCATCGAAGCGGGGATGGCGACATCGTAGCCGACGCCCGCCACATCGAGAACGACGCGAGCGCCGCTGTTCTCAAGAAGCTCGCCTCGGAGGGAAACAATCATGCGATAAAAGGGTACCCCTGTCTACTATATGGAGACGGGGATCGGGCGGCCATCGACGCGCTCGATTTGGTGGGGAGGGCCATTGGTCCTAGGACCTGAGTCCCGCTCGTGGGCGCAAAAACCGGGCAAGTGTGACACTTTCGCGGGAAAAGCAAGTAATTTTATTGGGGAAATTCAAAAAAAGTCCTTGTTTTCTCGAAAAGTCGCGGTATGATGTTGGTTACCAAAGCCGTGTGTCTCAGAGAGTTGCCATTAGGTAACCGGAATAGAAGGCATCGACTTTGAAAAAGACTTTGCGGAGGCGTGCTTTGCTCTCCTTTCAGCGTCTCCGCGTTTTTTCTCATATATTGCTTCTGAGCGAGAGGAACGATCCCCGTGGGTGGGATGCGTAGCCTCCGACTCGCATCTCGCCCGCGGGTCGTTCCAATTTATCCCATCGATTTTCTCACTGCTTCGGCAAATGACTGCAGGCTTTCGTGGTTTTTGCGCCCCACGCTTTGCTCGATCCCGCTGCTCACATCGACCGCATAGGGCTGCACGACGCGAATCACTTCCTCGACGTTGTCGGGGGTCAAGCCACCGGCCAAGATCACCCGGGCCCGCGTTTGCAGGCGAAATTCTCGGGCAAGGCCCCAGTCCACGGTTTCCCCTGTCCCGCCATAGCCTTGGGACGAATACGCGTCGAGGAGCACGGTCGGCCAACCCTCGGCCGCTTCCAGTGCCTGGTCGAGCGCTAGACCTCCGCCCAGTCGGATCGCGCGAATGGCCCGCCGATGGGGTTGGTTGAGCCCCTGCGTGGCTTGGACGGCATCAAACACCCGGCTGCTGAAATCGTTCGGCATGGGACCGAATACGGCGACCGTCGTCACGTAAGCGGGCAGCTGTTCCGCGATCTGCTCAGCCTGCGCCTGCGCGATCGCTCGCGGGCTGCTTGGCTCTAAAACAAACCCGACTGCGTGCGCGCCCGCCTCAACGGCGGCCCAGGCGTCGTCTGCGTTGGTCAGGCCGCAGATCTTTAGCCGTGTCACCAGCCCATCACCGTACGTACAGCGGCTCCCACATCGCTCTCTCGGGCAAAAGCGGTGCCAATGAGCACGGCGTGGGCACCGACCGCCTGAACTCGCTCCACATCGTCGCGCGAGCTGATGGCGCTTTCAGCGACGGTCGTGGCCCGCGCCCGAATGTGCGGGATGACGCGCTCTCCCACGGCGATGTCGGTCTGAAAGGTCGTGAGATCTCGGTTGTTCACGCCGACCAGTGTCGCCCCGGAGGCGATCGCGCGATCGACTTCATCTTCCGAGTGGACTTCAACCAGGGCGTCCATGCCGAGGCTTTCGGCCAGTTCTCGGTATTCCTTCAGCTGGGTATCGCTGAGGCCATTGGCGATGAGCAAGATCGCGTCGGCGCCGATCGCCCGGGCCTCGTAGACGTCGATCTCGTCGACCGTAAAGTCCTTCCTGAGAGTGGGGAGGAGCGCCGTGCTTTTGGCGAGCAGCAAGTGGTCGGGCGAGCCGCCGAAATCCTCGACGTCGGTCAGGACGCTCAGGCAGTCCGCGCCCGCTTCGGCATAGGCCAGGGCCATGTCTCCCGGATCGAAATCTTCCCGGATCACGCCCGCCGTGGGGCTGGCGCGCTTCACCTCGGCGATGAGAGCCACGCGATCTTTGCCCCGCAGGGCTAGGTGAAACCCGAGCGTGGGCGCGGCATCGTCCGCCTTCGCCCGCCACTCGGCGAGTTCATGGCGTCTCATTTCGGCCACGGT
Source organism: Fimbriimonadaceae bacterium (assembly GCA_044226215.1). GTDB lineage: Bacteria > Armatimonadota > Fimbriimonadia > Fimbriimonadales > Fimbriimonadaceae > JBGAHK01. Next base: position 140,548 of record JBGAHK010000001.1, read on the forward strand.
GCGCTTCCGCTGAAAGATGCGGTCGAGAATATTCATGCTTAAAAACTCCTAGTGGCCTCGATGAGCTCGTCGAGCTTGTGGATGGCTTTGCCCTCCGCAATCGTCTGGCGAGCCAGTTCGGCCGCCTCGCTGATCGTCGCGGTGAGCCCTCCCAGCCAAATGGCTGCGGCGGCATTGGGGATCAGGGCGATGGCCCGCTTGCTATCAACGCCAGATAACGCCGCGCGTAACAGCTGGGCGTTCTCTTCGATCGTTTCACCCGCGGAAACATCCGCCAGGTCGAGGGGTTCAAAGCCGAATTGGCGCGGCTCCAAGCGGGTCTCGACGATATCGCCATCGCGGAGGTCCATCACCTTTGTCGGGGCGCAGGGCGAGATCTCGTCCATGCCATCCTCGCCCTGCACGATGAGGGCCCGCTCCGCGCCCAGCACGGAAAGCGCCTGAGCCATGGGAGGCGCCAGGGTGAAGTCGTAGACGCCGATCAGTTGCCGCTTGGCGCCGGCCGGGTTCGCGAGGGGCCCGAGTTGATTGAAAACCGTGCGCACGCCGAGCTGCTGGCGCGCCGCGCCGACCGCTTTGAGCGCGGGATGATGGGCGGGAGCGAAAAGAAACACAATGCCGACCGTTTCGAGCAGGTGCTGAGCTCTCTCCAATTCCAGTCCAAGCGAAACGCCCAGCGCCTCGAGCACATCGGCGCTGCCGCACTTGCTGGTGACGGCTCGATTGCCGTGCTTGGCGACTTTGACCCCGGCTGCGGCGGCGACAAATGCAGCACCGGTAGACAGGTTGAATGTGTTGATACCTCCGCCCGTGCCGCAGGTATCGACCAGGTTATCCGGGGCGTTTTTCAGGGTAAGCGCGTGGCGCTGGAGGACCCGCGTGAATCCCGCGAGTTCCGAGGCTTGGGCTCCCTTCATCCGGAGTGCGACGAGGACGGCCGCTATCTGAACGTCGGTCAGGGCACCGTCCACGACCTGTGCCATCAGCGTCTCAGCCGCGTCGGCGTCAAGGTCCTGGCCGCTCATCAGCTGTTCGAGGACCATCCGCGCATTCACAAATGAATTGTACTTGTTCGAGTTCACCGTGCAGAACCCGCAGCCCGGTGGCTACAATCCGCGTAAGTTAAGAGAAATCGGCGATCATGGATTCGGGCGTCTCAGGCATTCAAGCGGATTGGTATTACGTTGGTCATTACGGCCAGCTCGGTCCGCTCACGCTGGAACAGATGGGCGAGCTGATCCGCGATGGCGTGATCGAACGCGACACCTACGTATGGCGGACGGGTATGAGCGACTGGGTGACCTGCATGGCCGTCCCGACGCTGGCGGCCATCTTCGCCGAAAACGCGCCCTATACGGCTCCGCCTCCGCCGCCGACTCCTGGCTCGCGAGGATTTTCGATTCCGCCCGTCAACACGCAAGCGCCCCCGACCAGCTTCATGTCGGGACCAGAAATGCTGGCGCGACACACCTATTACGATCTATCCCAGCTGCCCGTGAGCGATCGGAGCCGGGTTGCCGCGGGTGTGCTGAATATCCTCATTCCGGGCGTTGGGCGGATGTATTTGGGCTACTGGGCCCACGGCGTGCTGCAACTCGTGCTCTCGCCATGTTTGGCGGGCTGGCTGTGGTCGGTGATCGACGGCGTCGTGATGCTGAGCGGTGGGCTCCGCCTCGATGGCTTTGGCCGACGCTTCCCCGATTAGGTGCCGCAGATTTGTCGATACACCCGAATGACTTTCTGGACGTAGTTCTGCGTCTCGCGATAGGGCGGGATGCCGCCGTGCTTCTTCACGGCGCCCGGCCCAGCGTTATACGCCGCTAAGGCGAGGGAAAGGGACCGGAGGTCGTCACCATTCTGACCGTACTTGTCCAGGTGGCTGCGCAGCAGCCGGACCGTGCCGTACAGATTTTCGTTCGTATCGTAAATGTTGCTGACGCCGAGCTCGCGCGCGGTATCGGGCATCAGCTGACCGAGGCCTCGCGCTCCGGCCCGGCTCGTATCCTTGGGATTGAAGCCGCTCTCGCAGAGAACAATCGCCATGATGAGGCGGGCATCGACGCCAAACTTGAGGCTAAATCCGATCACGCCTTGGGCGATTTTGCTCGCCTCGGTATCGCTCAGACGTGGATTTTCTCGCTTGGCGAAGGCGGCGTAATAGGGCACCGCGTCAGAGGCGGGCAAATTCCAGTTGCGGGGAACATCGCGTCGGCTGACGCCACCGCGCGACGGTCCAATCGGACCACGCAGGGGAGCCCAACTCTTCTTTGGGGACGCTTTCGATGGCTTCGGATCATATTTGATCAAGTCGCCATCGGGCCGCGCACCCAGCATGAGCGCGTCGAGATCATCGGTCTCAGAAGCGCGTTTGGCTTGCACGAGGAGCCGGGCGGGGACTTCGCCCGCCAGCATCCAGTCCGGCACCGCCTTGGCGCCGATGTCCAGCGTGCGACCGTCGGCGGTCTCGACGAGTACGAGATTGCCCCCGGGGCCCGACATCGAGCCTTTGACGACGCCTCGAATTTCCAGAACGCGCGAACCGACGAACGATTCCAGAGCGGCGGTAGTCGTGGGCTGGGAAACTTTGTACTGGCGGCGGAGCTTGAGGTACTCGTCCAACGACTGACCAAACGAGGCCGCCGGGAGAGCGAGTAAAAATGCCAGGGCAAGGCAGGCTGGCGGTGAGATCGAGATTCGAACTCGAGAGGGGAGAAATTCCCCTACCCACTTAGCAGGCGGGCGCTTTCGACCACTCAGCCATCTCACCGCAGATTTCGCATTATACCGCTCGCGCTGCACCACGGGAAGATTATCGGATCGAGCGCCTTAAAAGGTTCGATAAATCGGTATCCGAGGGGCTAAATCCAATTCGAGCCGCCGCCTCCCGAATATCGTCGAAGACGTGCATGCTCGGCGGCAGGTTGGCGAGAAGGGCTTCTCCATAGTTTTTGGTTCGAATTCGGCTGTCGAGCAAGGCGATGACCCCGCGGTCGTCCGCGGTTCGAATCAGCCGACCCGCCCCCTGTCGCAGCATCATTTTCACGAGGCTGAGCGAATGCTCGTGGAACGGATCGCGCCCTTGAAGCTGAAGCCACGAGTTGCGCGCGATGACCAATGGGTCGACGGGCACCTCGAACGGCATCCGGACCAGCGCCACACACATGAGCGTATCGCCTGGAGCATCGAATCCCGTCCAGAAGGATCGAAGCGCGAATAGCGAGGTGTGGGGATCGGCCTTGAACAACTCGCCCTGCTGAGCCGAGCCCGACGTGCGCTGAACCAGGATGGGCAAGCTGGCGGGCAGATCGACCTGCTCGGCAACCGCCTCCATGTCACGCCGAGAGTGGAAGAGAGCCAAGGTCCGGCCCTCGAACGTTTCGATGATCGATTTCAGTTCCCGCGCGACCGAGCCGATGTACTCGGCTTCCCGGTTCTCGCGCCGAGCGACCGTGGGGTCGAGAATCGTGCCTGCCTTGGGCAGATAGAGCGCGCTCTGGGTCGAGTAATCGAATGGAGACGGCAAGATCTCTTCATGCGCGAATGTCGCGCCGGTGGTCCGCTGGAAAAATTCGAAGGTGCCGTCCAGCGCTAGGGTCGCCGACATGGAGACGACGGGGCCCTGATCCCAGATCAGCTCTCGTAGCGGCCCGGCCAAGTCGATCGTATCGCTCCGGACAATGGGCGTGAACTGGGTCGAAAGATGCGCGACGCTCACGTCGGGCGGCGTGAGGACGTGGATGCAGCCCAGGCCGAATTCTTGGATGAAAACCCGGTAGTTCCGGATCGTCTCAAAGGCCAGCTTGCCGGATTCATCCTCGGCCTTGCAGTTTTCGGCGAGGTCGTCCAAGCCCTGCACGAACGCTTTGACCGAGTCGGCCAGGAGATCGCAGACCTCGACCACGGCCGGCCGGGGGGCCTCGACGAGCACCTGCTTGACGCTGGGGAACTGCTGGAGTTCGGGCGGGGCAGCGGCGAGAATTCCGGAGCCGTGAATCTCCATCTGGAGCTTGTCTTTCGCGGTCAGCACCTGGTCGCGGAAGCGCTCGGAGATGTGCAGCCAGCCGTCGAGGCGCTCCGTGTTCAGGGCAACCGGCATCACGCCCTGGTCGATCTTCTCGGCGAGACTGAGGATAAGATCGAGCCGCGACGGTGTGACCTCGAATTCGAGGGCGTTTTGGGCGGCGTGGAGGAAGTCGTGAGCCTCGTCCAAGATCAGAAAGTCGTATTCACCCAGAAGGGTCATTTCGCCGTCGGTCGAAGACCGAAGCTGGGCGTCTTGCAGCACCACGGCGTGGTTGGTGATCACGACGCCCGCTCGCTCGGCTCCTCGCCGGGCCCGGTAGTAGTGGCACGCTTCGTAATGGGGGCAGAGCCGACTAGGACAGACCGGAGGCGCCGAAATCTTCTTCCAGTGATCGGTGATCCGCCCGCGCGGACCACGGTAGCGGTTCCGGAATTCGGATTCAATGCCCAGGTCCAAGTTCGGCGTGACCAGCTCGCGTTGACCCTTGATCTCGGCGAGGCAGGCATAGCGTTGGCGCCCCATCAGCAGCTGGGTCTTGGGCCAGCGCGCTTCATCGAATAAGCTCAGGGCGAGCGGAAGGTCTTTGAACCAGTACTGCTCGGCGAGGACGTTCGTGTAGGTGGCGACCACCACGCGTTTGCCATCGGCGATGGCGTGGGCGATCGCGGGGATGAGCGCGGCGAGGGACTTGCCCAAGCCCGTGGGCGCCTCAAACGCGCCGCTGTCGCCGGTCTCGACGCAGTCCGAAATCAGCAGCGCGAGATGCGCCTGATCCGGCCGGGAGGCAAAACCGGGGTGCTCCGCGAGTAGCGCGAACGCCTGATCAATCAGCGTCTTCGGTTCGGGCGACTCCATGACCGGAAGCATACCGGTCCGGCTTCCAGGGCTGATCTCCCGGATAAGGCGGGTTGCCGTGATGATTCGCGTACCAGATGACTCGATTCAACCAGTACCAGTCCGCGCGATCGATTCCCGACCAATCGAGCGCCATCGATTTTTGCGTCCAGAACAGCGCTTCGCCTTTGAGCGATTTCGGTTCGGGATTGCGCTCGTCGAGCGGCACGCGATTGGGCAGATGGCGGTAGGGCTTCAGATCGGGCGTATCCGTGAAGCAAGCTTGGATCGGTGGGGTCGTGGCGTCAAACCGGTTCATCGGCTTGAGCCCGAGCATCATTTCGATCGTGCGCAGCGCGGAGACCGTTGTGTAGAACGTCGAATCGACGGTCCCCCGCTTGACGTACGGGCTGTAGATGCCGAAAGCGCACCGGTGCCCGTCGACGTGGTCCGGACCCGCCTGGGCGTCGTCTTCGATCGAGATGATGCAGGTTTTGGCCCATTCTGGAGTCTGCGAAACGGCCTCGACGATGCGGCCCAAGGCGAGATCGTTATCGGCGACCATGGCGCGGGGCGTCGGGTAGTTGGGATTTCGACCCTCGGTGTGATCGCACGGAAGCGTCATCACGATCAGATTCGGAACCCGCTTTTCACGGCTCATGCGCTGAAACTCGTCGATGAAGATGTCCGCGCGCCACTGATCCATCTGCGTCAGGGGCCAGTACAGATAGTTCGGGTGCACGACCGACTTCAGCTGTGGCATCTCGGTGTAGGAGACTGCCGTATAGCGAAATAGCTTTGCTTGGCGATCGTTCCACACGTCGAACCAGCTATTCGTATGAGGCTTCACGTCGTTCTTGGCCGCGTTGCAGAACTCGCCGTAAATGCGAACCTTCTTGCCGGCCTTCATGGCCTGATCCCAGATCGCGCCTTGCGGTGAGTTCGCCATCGTGTCGACGCCATCGTCGGGATAGGTCCGATAACCCGAATAAAAGTGCTCGAGATAGCTGCTGTTGATCGCCTCATCGGTCCAGTGGTGACCCTCGGCACTATTGGTCCCGCTCACGTAGGTGTTGTCGAAAAGGGCAAACTCTCGCGCCAGCTGATGGTGGTTGGGCGTGACGTTCTCGCCCATTTCGCAAAGCTTCGGATCGCCGTTGCCTTGCAGCATGTCTCCGAAAATCTGATCGTAGGTCCGGTTTTCCTTGATCACGTAGATCACGTGCTCGATGGCTCCGTTGAACACCTTGAGCGACGGCTTGGGGGCGGGAGCATCCCAATGATTGTTCGCGGCGACGGTGCGGGTGGCGGCGGCCAGGTCCTGCTTCGGTTCGACGACCGAAACCGTGCCTTGAAAGTCGTGAGGACCGCCCGGTTTGCCTCTCAGCACGTTCCGCACGCTTCCATTGCCTTTGGCGTTGGCGACCCAGATCCTGCCATCGGGTGCGAGAGCGAGGGCGATGGGGAAGAAGCCGACGGGGAGAAAGCCTTCAGTTCGGCCTGACTGAAGATCGAGGACCGCGAGGGCGTTATCGCCCCCATTCGCCACGTAAAGCCGGTCGCCTTGGACCAGGAGCGCATTCGGCATCGAGCCAAATAAGTTCAAAGAGCCCCATTTCAGCCGGAAGGTGCGGGCGAGCCGCCGGCCCACCACGTCGATCTCGCAGACGGTGTCATCGGCCGCGCAGGGCACGTAGGCACGGTCGCCGTTGACAATGACTCCGGTCGGGCTGATGCCGGTCGCGATGTGAACGGCTTGCCGACTTTCTCGGTCGACGATGGATATCGTGCCGGAAGCTGGCGCATTGCGGGAATCGGCGGCGATGAGAACTTCAGCCGATTCGCCGGCTCCTTCCTCGTCTTCTTCATCTTCCCGGAGGTCCCGGCCGCCCCAATTGGCGACGATCAGCGATTTTTCGTCGCGAGACAGCGCCACATCGTAGGGCAGTTTCTGAACATTGTAAGTTCGAACGACCACATCGGTCGCCAGGTTAACTTCGGCGACTTCGCCCGATTCAAGCAGCGTCGTGAACAGCCGGTCGCCCGCCTGGGTGATCGCGATTCCTCCCGGGCGGAGGTTTTTCTGGTTGCGAACAAACCGGATTTCTGGACCGGCCTTGAATTCATCTCCGGAGAGGGTGAAGCGAGCGATCGTGCCATTGGACAGGCTGGCGAACAGGGTCTTGCCGTCGGGCGTCCACTTGAGACCGTGAAAAGCGGCGCCGGCGGCGAGCTTGATCGTGCTGCCCGGGATCACTTGGTGGTCATCGACCAAAAACACGGAGTCTTGGCCCATGACGGCGGCGATTGGGCGGTTCGGGTGGGCGGCGATGTCGACGACGCGACCATCGAATGCGATGGTGCCGGGAAGGATCCGCTGACCCGAAGAGACCAGGAACGATCCGTCCGGCTGGCGCCCCAGGCGCGCCAAAGCATGGGTTTGAAGCGCCCAAATTGATGCACCCAGCGTCACTATCCCGAATCCAAGCCAACCCGCCCGCGACAGTCGCATCCGTCGAGCTTATCCCGTTTTCTCCGGGTTCGAACTGAGGGACGGCGGAGAATGCCGAAGATTTAATTGAGATGACTAGGGATAATACGGGGCGGGTGAACGTTGTTTCCTGAGTGGACATGGGTGGTCGGGCTCCTCATCGGAGCCTCGATCGGCAGCTTTTTGAACGTGGTGATTTACCGCATGCCGCGCGGCATGTCGCTGGGAGAGCCCAAGTTCTCGTTCTGCCCGACATGTCGCCACCGGCTCACCTTGCCCGATCTGTTTCCACTCCTCAGCTGGCTCGTGCTGGGCGGTCGATGTCGCCACTGTAAGGCCAAGATCGGCGCGCGCTACTTCTTTGTCGAGCTCCTGACCGGTTCGCTGTGGGCCGGTGCCTGGTGGCAATGGCTGATTGTCGGGTGGGATCCCGTCCGTGCGGTGGTGATCGCGCTATTCCTGGCCGCTCTCGTGGCCGCGATCTTTATCGATTTGCAGTTCTATATCATCCCCGACCCGATCAACGCCTTCATGCTCATCATCGGGCTCGTTTACAACGTGGCGCTTTACGCTTCGGGGAACGAACGGGCAACGACCTGGGGCATTCCGTCCGCGATTGCGGGAGGCTTGCTGGGCGTCGCCGTATTTTGGGGGATCGCATTTCTCGGCCGCCTCCTGTTTCAAAAGGACGCGATGGGCCACGGCGATATCAAGATGGCTCGCGGAATCGGGGCGGTGTTGTTTCCGCTTGCGGCCGGGATCTCGTTTGGTCTGGCCGTGATCTTTGGCGCGGCCATCGGGATCCTCCAGATCCTTCCGCGCCTGCTGAAGAGGGGCGAGGAGGAACCGGCGACCGAGGAGGACACGGCGGAGGAGGATATGCCGCCAGAGTCCCTGGGATCGTTGCTCCTGTGCGGACTGGGCTATTTGCTCTGCATCGATGTGATCGGACTCTTCTTCGTGCCGCTCTATGAAAAATGGTTTGGGGAGAATCCGTACGCCTACGAAGACATCGACGAAGACGCCGATATTTCGCTCACGATGATCCCGTTTGGACCCTATTTGGCGCTGGGCGCGATCGCCACCAGCCTTTTCCAACCGTTTTTTGTCGGACTGGTTCGGAGTTATTTAAGAGCGAATGGTCTGGACTGACCGTTTTTACAAAGAATTCATTCACAATTGCAGGGAACCTGCCTTGAAAGGGGCAAGTCATAGAAACCGTTTGGGGATTACTGCTATGAAGCGATTTCGCGCCTTTACGCTTATCGAGCTGCTCACGGTGATTGCTATTATTGCGATCCTCGCGGCAATTATATTCCCCGTGTTTGCTCGGGCAAAGGCGACCGCCTACAAGAACTCCGACTTGTCGGCGATGAATCAGCTTCGCAACGCGCTCCAACTGTATCGGGTCGACCAGGGCGGCTATCCCCCCGCTCTGCTAGGTTACGTTTCCCTTTATAACGCGGGCGGCGGCTACACCTCGACCAACGTGGTTCCGGCCAACGCGACCAAGACGTATCTCTATCCGAAGCGGGTGGAGAGTCTGGAGACGTTCCGCCCCAGCTACCTGCGCGCCGCGAACAGCGAAATCACCACGGCGGTATGGCCGAACAAAGATCCGCGGCCGGTCGGACAAGCTCCCGTTTACGACGTGAACGGGGACGGCGTTCGGGATAACAAGGACGATACGGCGGGCACGCGCCAGCTGTACGGTCCGACGAACGCGGTCACCACCGATCCCGGCAATCCCGCTTCCCCCAAGGCGTACTTCTATAAAATCAGCGGCTACGACACGGCCGAAGTGACGGACAGTGGCGGCGGCAAGCGCGCCGAACTTCACTACGCGCTCTTTTGGTCCGACTTCGGACTGAAGGGTGGCAGCGGCGTGGACGATCCTCGCCAACTCGGCTATAACGACCCGCCCGAGAGCACCGTGATCACGTGGAACAGCTTCTTCCGCGATCCGGGCACGAACGGTCCTTCCCGCCAAAAGAGCGACATGATCCTCTTCCTTGGAGGCGGCGCGAAGTATTTTGATTCGCGCGACGTTTTCGAGCGATCCTGGCGCGTGATTCCGTAGTCCAACAGTTGTTCCATGAGCCCGGGGTGGGCTCGACCTAAGTCATGATTCGAATTCAATCGCGCAACGACCGGATCCGAAAGGGCACCTCGCTCGTCGAGGTCCTGGTGGTCATGGTGGTCTTTCTCGTCGGCATCCTCGCCGTCGTGCAGATCTATCCCAAGGGCCTCAGCATCCTCAAAACATCCCGCAGCTCGTCGGTCGCAGTTCAGTTGGCTCGTGCCGAGCTGGAGCGCCTCAAAGGTCAGTCGGACCAAATCGCCGAGGCGATCCTGCCCGTTCGCTATGTTTGGGATTCGGCCACCTCTCGCTTTAACATCCTTGTCGACCTCGACAAGCGGCCCAACGATCTCGCGCCGCTTTCGGCGGGAATCGATGCCAACGGCATCATGCTCGACGCGAACAATCAGAAGGTCGATGCGTGGCCGTTTCTGACCAGCGCCAACGTCATGCGCCACGTGGTCGGCGAGGGCAGGACCATACCGGCGCCCCGATTCTTGAGTTACGGCGGCACGCAGTTCTACGGATCGCTGATGACGCTGCAGTTCGCGCCTATCGTCAACAACACGCAGTTCAACTCACCGCTCCTGGTTTATGGCAATGACCTCGACCGCAACATCGTGGACGAGATCAACGGCTCAGGCGGCGACGCGAACAATCCGGGGGTTGGCGATCCGATTCGTCGGCAGGATTCGACGGTGCTCGTCGATGAAGACGGGACGACGCTCGCGATTCCGCAAGGCCCGTATCGCGCCGACAATCCCGCGTTTGCGCGCACGTTCCGCGTCGCGTTTTCCTATATCGCCAAGAACACGTCCGGGAATTACGAGTCGCGCACCATCATCGTGCCCGCCCTGAAGGCCCCGAGCGCGCAAGTGGGGCAGTGGGCGCACTATTGGCTTTACGACCTCGCCGCCCTGACGGCCGACGCGGATTTTGTTCACGCCGAAATCGATACGGTCCGCGTCCAGCGCGCATTTGATTTGGTTGCGACTCCCGCTGACTTCCTCAACGGCTCGCAAGTGGTGGGCAACGACGGCCTCTATTCCGACGCCGCCTTTCAGGTTCTGCTCTACGATCGCACCCTCGGCATGCTCGCCTTCAATTCGGCTGGCTTCAACTACCGTGAGCGCCGCCGCCAAGGCCGCGTCCCGCTTCGGGCCCGCGTCGACTACGACGTGCTCGACTGGCGGATCCTGCGCGAAGACTTCCGAATCGCCGAGTCGGAGCCGTATCAGCACAAGCTGACGATGAGCAATCTGAAGGTGTTGGGGAACTTGGAGCCAGATAATCGGCCCTACAAGGGCATGGGTTTTGACCTCCCGCTTTCCGCCAACACCCGCGGCCGCGCTGATTTCGCGCTCGTCGATATCGATACGGGTGCGGTGCTGTTGCCCGTCTCGTATCAGATCGACAAGTCGGCGGGCATCGTGACCTTCATCGACGGTAACGGCAATCCGGGCGACGGACTCCAGGCCTACGTGATGTACCCGGGCGCCACGACGCGATCGCTGATCAGCATTGCGGGTCGCAGCGTCCGTGCCCTGTTCCAAGCAAACGGCGAGTGGGCGGTGCAGACCGTGAAGGCGGCGCAGTCGTACACCGCGATTTATAACCAGACCCTCGGCTTCGGCCAGTGCTACCTGGGCGGCAGCAACACCGTCGGCACGGCGAACCGGATCTACTTCCCGCTGTCGGACATCGGCAAGTCGGTCGTGGTTGGCGAGGTGTGGTACCTCGATAACACGGGCACGCTTCAAGTCATGCGCGATCAGGAGTTCCTGATTCAGCCGCCGCGCGCCGGCGATCTTCAGCTCGGTTTCGTGGAGCTGACCCAGAAAGACCCCAACGCGGTGTCGTTCGACTACAGCAACGGCTATTCGGTCCGCCGCGTGAGAGGCGCCTCGGTTGGAGTTCGCGTATCGTGGAACCCAACGTCCTTCTCGCTGGGTGCCGATCCGGTCAAGAACCTCGAGGCGTGGCAGACTTGGACGCAAAGCAGCCGACGCAACGAATCCACGACGTTCCTTACGCGAGGCGATTCCACACCATGAAACGCGGTTTCACCCTCATCGAGCTGCTCACGGTTATGGCCGTCAGCGCCATCCTGCTCACCATCATCAGCATCCCCATGGTGCAGAGCTTTAACTTGACCCGCGCCGGTCAGGGCTTCAGTGATGCCCAGGAGCGCGGTCGATTCCTCATCGATCAGCTCACCCGCGAGATCAGCAACGGCGCTGGCGTCCGTGACAACACGGGCGACAAGGGCTCGATCGTCGTGACGCTGCCCGGCAGGGATGGGAAAGACGTCAATCTCGCCCTCAACTACGCGAAGCTCGATATCCTCGCGCCGTCGCAAGGCGATCCCGTACGCGGCCCGAACGGTGCATTGCGCAACCCCGATATTCTCATCGATCCCAACGGCGATCCGAACGATCCGAACAACTGGAAGGAAGACCCGACTCTGCGAACGCCTCGCGGTCAGGTCGTGCTGCCGACGGCGGCCGGCTTCAAGATGATCCGCTATTTCATCGGACTTCGCGAACCGCTCGTGGCGACGAAAAACGGCGCGGATGCGAACAATCTCGCCGATTGGAAGCCAGGCGCGTACACGAACCCATACGACGGCCTCCTGATGCCCCGAAGCGGATCGCGCGACAACCTGTATGTGCTGTACCGCGCCGAAGTCGAACTCAAGCAGTTCGGCAATCAAGGCTGGGCCAGCAACACGGACCTGTTCGGCGTCGATAAGGCGGGCCAGCCGATTCTCGACGATCCGGCCTTCTTCAATTTCTCACTCGCCGACGACACGAACAAGTACGACACGAGCAAATCGAAGTCGAAGAGCTACCGCATCCTGCAGTGGATGCGCCGCGCACGGGTCATCACGGAGATCAGTCGCTACGACATGGTCCAGCCGATTTTCAACAAGGCGAATCGCGCCGTAACCTACGATGGCAATGCGCCGCGTGTCGTTCCGCTTGTTCAGTTCAATCCGACGCGAATTAGCAATGAGCCGGCGGCGGGAATGGTCGCGGTGCGCTCAGGCGAGGTCACGGATACCGCCGACAAGTTTGCTCCCGACGTCTACCGCACCGAATTCGGCAGCTGGACGTCGACCACGGTCCGCACGTGGCCCACGCAGTTCAATTACGCTAACCCCGAAACGGTGTTCAATCCGTGGGCGCCGGGCACGCCGTATCTCATCGGACGAGCCCGCGTTCAAGCCGGCGCCAAGGCGGGGGCGAGCATCTTCGCTTACGACGGGACGGGGCAGGAAGATCAAGCCGGTACCGAACTGTTCGATCTCGAGGAGTATGCCCGCGCTCGCAGCACGGAGCAGTCGGCGCCAGTACCGCCTGACGTGCCCGCCTCATTGCGCGACACCTTCCGCTATCCGTTTAACTACGCGATCGCAGTGGCGAACACCCGCGCCGGCGGTACGGGCGTGAACTGGGTCAACAATCAGGCCCTTCGCGACCTGTTCATCGGCTACTCGGTCGATACGCGCCAGGGCAAAATCATCGCCAGTTTCCCGATCACCGAAGTCGGCAACAATCCGATTCCGGCGGGGCTCCAGAACGTGGTCACAGACAACCGGCCGCTCGCCGCAACGGGCCCCCAGGTGGGCCCGACCGGCACCCCGGTTAACGACACGCGCTGGAAAGACGACGACTCACGTCCGGCGAGCTTCACCAGCCAGATCAACACCCGCTTCAACAAGCTGTGGGACGACTGGGATCTCCTGATGCCGCCGCAGCTTCAGGGCCAAGCGAATAAGGCGCAGTTGTGTCATCGCTACCTCGATCTGCGCGTGCTGCCGCTGCCGGATGGCTCGGCGAGCCCGCTGCATCCCACGCTCGGATTTGCGCGAACCCGCATCACCCCGGGCAGCGAGATCGTGTTCGGCCCGGACCAGCGCCCCGGTCCCAACCAGGGACGTCAGACGCGCTATTCGCGCGTGGCGTCGCCCGACCAGGTTGGTCCCAATGAGTATTTCATTCGCTACAACGACATCAAGGAGCCGGACTGGGAAAAGTCGTACGGCATCACCGGCGTCAGCACGGATCCGCGCGTTTATGACCCGAACAGCGTCATCTCGGCGATCCTCCAGGCCCAGTTCCGCGCGGGCTACATCAAGTTCAACTCCCGCATGGGTGAGCCCCTGCCGCAAGGGAACATTTTCGTGTACTACCGGTTCCAATTTACGGAGCCGAATGACGTGTTCGCAATCGATTACGATTCTCGGCAGGTCATCGATATCAATCTGACGATTCGCAATTTCCCCCAGACGAATCTGCCGAATCCACTCGGTGTGAGTCTGAAGGGAACCGCGACCGTTCGCAACTTCTTCCGCTAAGCGCTATGGACCGCTCGTTACTCGCAACGAATGTTCGGAGACTTCACCGCCAGCGGGGTCAGATGCTTGTCATCTCGATCCTGGTGCTGGGCGTGCTGCTCATTCTTGGTCTCGTGTTCACGGGCATTGTCTCGCGAAACATCACCCAGACGGGACGATCGATCCAGCGCACGGCCGCCGGGGACTTGGCCGAGGCCGGCATCCGTTTTGCTCATTATCAGCTGCGCTATTCGCTGAGCGCGGCCGACTGGCATCCCGAGACCACGCTTCCTGTGACCGACGCCGCTGGCATCAGCCGCGATCCGGACGCGCTTTACCTTCGACCGGGCTCCGGCTTTCCGCTCCGCAATACGGCGGACAAGGTCCTGGACCGAGGCGGCCCCGATGGACTCGGACCCTACAGCCGCGTTAATTTCGAGAAAGGGCGCGCGCTGGTTCGCGTCCGCTACGCGCCGAGCGCCTTTGGCGTCTTCTCCAGCCCAACGGGCGCTTTGCGCCAGCCGGGCAAGGCGCGCAACTACCTGATCATCGAATCGGTCGGTCGCGCGCAGCGATTCAATCCGAACGACCCCACCAACTTGCTGAGCAAGGGAGTCCAGGTCACGAATTACGCTTCGCAGAATGCGTTTCGCACCGCGCTGGGCGAACTGAAAGCCCGAGATCTGAGCGTTACGGAAACGCGAAAGCAGATCGCCTTCGCGAGCATCGGCATTATCGAGTCGGCTCGGTTCATCACCAATATTTTCCGCGTCTCCAGCCCAGCCGAAATCGGATCGCTCACCGCCGCATCAGGACAGAACCTGAAGGGCGTCGATACCGAGAACCTCGGCATCACCTACAAAGAAACCGGCGACAACAATGACCCGGGCGTTCCCGTCGAGATCACGACGCTGTACGGCGGCGACCTCCTCGATCCTTCCGGTAACACGCTCGCCAAGGGCACGGGTTCGCTTTATTCGAACGCGGATCTCGTCGTCCACGGACGCCATGACGCCACGCTGAACGCGGGTCTTGGCGATCAGTGGGACGTCGCAGGCGAAATTCGCGCCGCCAACGCCGCGTCCTCGCTGCGCATCCAGAGCATCGATCCGTCCGGCAACACCACGGTTTTCAATATCGGTCAGCAGGGCCTCGACAGCCGCTCTCAGACGTTCAGCACCCAGAACGGCCTGATCCGCGACGGCATCAACGGCGCCGACGCGGGCGGCTACACGCGGTCGGTGCCTTATAAGCAGCCGCCCAGCATTCTCGAAGTCGACCCGACCAACAACTCGCCCATTTACCGCCAGATGACCCGCGACAGCGGCAAGGTCGTCAATGGCGTCAATATCGGCCGGTTCGGTTATGGCTCGGGCGTCTATGTCGACGCCAACGATGTGGCCAATCTCGGCGACGAGTCGAGCCGCGAAACCACGGGTGTGGTCAGCAACCTCATCGACGTTTGGCTCAGCCCGAACCGCCAGGTCAATCCGAAAGGCGGCGGCTGGCACGGACCGTTCTTTGTCCCCATCGCCAGCTACTTGCGCTTGATGCCCGACGGCTTTATCATCACGCGGGATACGCGGGCGGCGAATCAGAACGCGCGCTACTGGCGCCTGCCGAACGGTCAGCGAACGACGATCTCGTCGGTTCGGTTCCGAACGCGCACTTTCGTCGATAACGGCAAGCTGGTGACCTACATCCTCAATGGCATCCAATCGCCGACGCTGATCGACCTGCCTGGCCAGCAGCTTCAGAACAACGACTTCAAGCAGTTCGGCTCACGCTTCGACGGCATCCTCTATTTCGAAGGCGACATCCGCGTCCGTGGCGTCATCCCGACGAACCAGCAGATCACCGTCGTCTCGATGGGCACGATCTACATCGATGGCAGCATCACCAAGGGCATCGTCGGCAATTCGACCAACGGCGTCGTGGTGGAGGGCGACAGCATCATCTCGGGCCCGAGCACGTCGATGATCGCTCTGCTCGCCAAGGATTACATCTGCGTGAATACGACGATGTTCGTCGGACCTGGCCTGAATCAGGAACTGGAGCCGGGGCCGATCGAGGCCAACGTCGATATGCCGCGCTCGGTCGGACTTCGCTTTGGCGGCATCGAGACAGCGACGTTCCAAGTCCAGTTGCTGAACGACGCGCGGACTCGGCAGCCGCTGGCGAACCTGTATGCGGATGCCAACTCCTCGGCACTGATTCCGAGCACGCTGCTCCTCAACCACGCACGCAGCGCGAACAGCTCGAGCTCGGGAACGTATGTGTCCCTGGACATCATGCCGCGCACGTATTTCAACGTCAGCGGATCGAACCCCGTTTCGCTTCTTTTCGATGTGGCGAAATCGTACGAACCCGATTTCAACCGCGGCGTTTCGCCTTACTTCCCGAATGCGAACAACGTGCCGATCCTCGGTCTCGATCGATCGGGCAACGCATATCCGAACTTTGAAGTCGCTTCGACTCCGTTGGTCACGCCGACGTGGACGTTTGCGAATCGCAAGCTGAGCGCGCCCTCGAACAACGCTTACGGTGCCTACGAGTTGGCGGTTCAGGATGAGACCGAGCTGACGCTTCGACTCAACCCGCCCGTCCGCGATGCGACGGAGAACTACTACCTGTCGCGCATCGCGGTGGTGCCGCTCGATGTTCGCATCGAGGCGACGATGTACGCCCAGGAAGGCTCGTTCTTCGTGATTCCGGGCCCCAGCTTCAACACCAACCAGGAAGACACCCGCGTGAATTTCGCGACGGTCGCCGCTGCCGACGGTCTGGCCAAGGCGCAAGCCAATCGATTTGCGCGCTACGGCATGCCGCCGGAAGCACCGTTCTACGGTGAACCGCTGGACGTCAAGCTGACCATCGTGGGTGCCGTGTCGGAGAATATGCCGCCGACGATCGCCCAGCAAGCCGAGTGGCAGCGCAAGTGGGGATGGCTCCCGCGCTATCTCGGTGGCTCGACGAACAATGACGGCAGTCTGCGCACGATTCCAAAGCAACACGTGCCCAACGGCATGAATATCAGCAATGGCGGCCAGCCGTACGTGCCCAATCTTTCGATCAACTACGATCCGTCGCTCGCCCTCGCCTCGGCCGATGGATCCAATCCGATTCGCATGACCGCCGATGGAATGTGGGCTCTGCCGCCCCTGCCCCGGTTGCCGGTGAGTTCGACCCTCGTCTATTTCGGCGAAGTAAACCCATGAAGTTGAAGACGTTCCTCGCCCTCGGTATCGCGTTCGCCAGCAGTCTGGCGAACGCTCAGCCGCTTACGTATGCCCTGAACACCACCCCGATCAAGGCAGGCGTGCTTGTCGTGCCTGGGCAGGACAACAACTGGGCGTCGAATGCCCAACCGGTGAATCCCCGGCCGTTCGTTTGGGCCGCGCTGGATCGCCTCCGATCGGTCAAACCTGCCAACTGGACTTTCGTCAATCCGCGCGCCAATACGATCGTTTCCGATGCCGTCCGAACTCGATTTCTCGCGCTTGGCTACTCGAATGTGGCACCGACGGGTTCGCGGCTCGAGCGCCGCCAAGCCGGCTACTGGGAAGTTTTCCTCCAGAACACCAGCGATGACGTGCTCAGCCAGTACGATGCGCTGTATCTCGGCATCGGCGGCCAGCTCTCGCTGAGCGCCCGAAACCGAGAGAAGCTTCGCCGATACGTCGACCAAGGCGGTTTTTTGTGGATCGATATCGTCGGTACGAGCGGCAACGGCGTTGACATCGTCAACCCACCGCCCATGCCCTTCCAACTCTTCTCGTCCACCGCGACGCTCGAGTGGAATATCGACCATCCGCTGCTGAACGTACCGAACCTCGTTTCCGATGGAGAACTGGGCGGCCTATTCGGCGCAAGTGGCTACATGTTTGGTCCGCTGGATGCGGGCGCGCTGGGCTCGATCGAACTGATCCAGTCTTGGATTGAGGCCGATTCGTCGCGTTATCAGGCCATCGTTCGCGATTCGAACGGTCGGCTCGCGGCGGCAACCGCCCAATTGGGCGATGGCACGCTGCTCATCACGGGCAAGGGCATCGGTGGCGTGGTTTCCGACCAGCAGGTCGGCAACTTCTACATGGCTGATCCGTCGTTCAGCGCGGCTCAGGTCGCGGCAGCTAAGTTCGCGATCAATGCGATCAATTTGAATTCCGCGTTTCCGTCCGCCGGTCGCGGCTCGCGCAAGACGAACAGCACGTCGATCAACCTGACGGCGCCGCTGCTTCGCCGCTTTAAGCAAGCCGAAGTCCCTCAAGGCGCCAACCAGAGCGCAGTCTTCTATAAAGGCCGCGTTATCCTGACGGCGGGAAGCCAGATCATCGTCAAGGACGCCAATCCGTCTGTCGATCTCGACAACGATGGCAACCCGGACGACGGGCTGCCCGATGCCGTCCCCGGCGAAGGCGACATGCTTTGGAAGAGCGAGAACCTCGCGGGACCGATCTCGGCGCCTGTGGCGGTCGAAATCCCTGATGTCAACTCGCCCGCCGACGAGATTCTCGTCGTCGATGCCAATGGCAATCTCGTGGCATTTCCGCTCGATCCGCCCACCTCGGGCAACCTGAATTCGGTGGCTCGCATCGGCACGGCGACTCCCGACAAAGCGGGTCAGCCCGGCACCGCTTTTGCGCCGACGATTCACGAAGGCATCGCCTATATCACGGATACGACGACCCGCAACGGCCTCCCCGTGGGACGCATTTGGGCGGTCGATATCCGCTCGATGAAGCAGATTCAGTCGGCGAACGGCTGGTCCGTCGATGGTGCGTCGCGCA
Organism: Fimbriimonadaceae bacterium; assembly: GCA_044226215.1. Lineage (GTDB taxonomy): Bacteria > Armatimonadota > Fimbriimonadia > Fimbriimonadales > Fimbriimonadaceae > JBGAHK01. The sequence continues at coordinate 159,103 of JBGAHK010000001.1, forward strand.
TGCCCGCCCCGTCGGGCCCGGCCACGGTCGGCTACATTTCGATTCAGGACAACTCGGGCGGTCTCGACCGAGTGGCCTACGTTCCCACCACGAGCGACACGACCACGCGCCGTCCCTGCGGGCTCGCCAGCGTATGGATCGGATCGCGAGGCGAGCGACCGGCGGCCATGGTGCGCTCGGGCAACACGCTCAAGATCGGAACCCGTGCCTCACTCAACGGCTTGCCGGTTTACCTGCCCTCAGGACCAAGCCCATACGGCGTGAAGATCACGCTCCTCGATCCGCTCACCCAGCGGCCCTACACCACGTCTGAGATGGCGAACGTGTTTGCGAATGCGGCGCCGCAGGACGGGGATGCCCCGGGTTGGATCAACGTTCAGCTCGGCCCGGGTGCGTCTGGCCTCGTTTTTGATGACCAGTCGGCGGCCAATCCGACCGTCGCGCTCCGCATCGACTATACGATCGACTGGGGACGACGCGATTTCAATGGGACGCTGATCCAGCCGGAAGCCTTTGTGCGCGGCGATCTCCGGTTCCCGGACGAAAACCTCAGCCCGCGCCGCAAAGTCTTGGGCAACATCGCGATGGCGGGCAACGGAAACATCTTCGTGGTCACCGGCACCGGTGGCGGCGTTAGCGCGAGCCCGGGTGGCTCGATGATGTGCTTCCGCGAAGAAGGCCGTGGCGACTTCCGCATGCTTTATCGCTGGGAACTGTACGATACGTTCACGTTCCCGCTCACCAATCCGAGCGGAACCGCTCAGGACTTTAAGTACGATCCCGCGATCATCGATTACGACGGGGTCATCGACCTGATTCAGCCCGCTCCCGGCTTCCGGCCGCTCGACCGTGAGATTCAAAGCTTGCGGTTCTCGAGCGGACCGACCGTGCGCGGCAATACGGTCTACGTGATGGCGGTCGGCCAGAAGAAATTCGGATTTTCGGCTCTCGACAATCTGGGCGACAATACGACCGCGCTGCTCGCGTTCGATGCGAATCCGCCGACGCCGGAAATTCTGCTCGAGAACTTGAATCCGAGCTTTGCCGTGGTCCAACCCGATACGGCGCGAAGCCAAACCAAGGGCAAGCCCGAGGTGCTGAGCGCGCTTCAGCCGGGACAGTTCACCTTCGAACAGTTGGTGCCGGACAAGCCGAATACAGGCCGGCTGCGCATCGACAACATGATGACGGTCAAGCGCGGGCAAATTCGCGATTCGCTCGCAGTGAATCTGCCGATCGTCGTTCGCACCGGTGGCCAGTCGGACATCATCATCGAGCCCGAAGCGGAGGCAAAGGATGGAGCGATCGTGCCGGGATCGGCCCGGGGACGCTGGAATCCGCTCAAGTGGCAGACCGTGTTCAACGGCATGAATGCCTTCACTCAGCCGGTGGTCAATGGCGATACGATCTACCTGGGCGGAGGAAGTTTGCTGCCCGGATTCATCAAGTTCGGTTTCAACATCAACCAAGGCTTCAACTTCCAAGGTTTGCTCTACGGCATCAACGTCCAAGTGAGCCCCAGCGATCTGCAGTCGCAGATTGTCAAGCGCTCATGGATGAAGCGCTCGGCGCGACCCTGGCAGAAGGTTCTCAGCCAAGTCACGGTGACTCCGGCCGATTCGACTGGAGGAAACGGATTCAACCGAGCCATTATCGGCAGTCCCTACGTGCTGTGGCCCCAGTTCTGGGGGATCAAGACGGGCGACGACTTCGCCGTTCGTCTGGGCCAAGCCGTCATCGAAGATTCGCAGATTTTCGGCATCACGGGCGGCGAAGGCGTGCTGGCGGTTTGGGGCAACTCAGCGCTTTACGCGTTTTCGCGCGGCGACTTCCTGGTCGCCGACGAGAATCGAATTCTTCGCTCCGATGCCTCGGGCAACCCGCTTTGGACGCTGGAGAACACGCGGTTCTCGGGTGCGAACGGGGTGACAGGCGTCGATGAATCGTCGATTCCGATCTCCAAGCCTTGGCGCGTCTATCCATCCGGAAACAATGCGTACTGGATGGTGGACGCCGGTAACGACCGCATCGTCCGTATCGACAGCGCGGGCCGCGAACTGCGCTCGATCACGAGCATGAAGGTCGACCCGAATTGGAAGCCAGACGGCTATAGCAATAACGAGCCGCTCAAGCTTCGCCTGCCGCGCGATATCGCGACCTACACAACGGTCGAAAGGCCGGTCGAAAAGGGCGGTCGCAACGCGTTCACGAATCGCCAAGACTACGAGTTCTGGCAACACTACGTGATTGCCGATATGGGCAATTACCGTGCGATCGAACTCGTGGACCGGTATACGTACAACCCGCAGCGCCGCCAGCAAGGTGAGCTGATCAGCTACGCCGATCCCGGCAGCGACAAGCCCGGCCAGCTGGAAAAGGCGATTGGCGTGCTCTGGTGGCACACGCGCTCCGACCTCTCCGGCCGGGGCTTTGCCTACAACAGCATCGGCCGCGTCAGCTATTTCGACAACGTGACAGGGCGACAGACGCCGGTCTTCGCGTTTGGCTTTGCCAACGCCGAGCCGTCCGCGTCGAGCTTTGGATTGACGTCGGCGGAACCTGAGCACCTCGCGAATGCGAGCGGCAACGGCGGGATCGTCGTGTACGATCCGACGAAGGGTGCCGTGAACGTTGTAAATCACTACGAAACGAGCGCGATCGATGCCCCGTTCTGGGACAATACGCTGGGGCAGGACGTTCGCGTTCAGAGCCCTGCCCAAACGGAGCGGCACTTCCGTGGTCTCACTTCGGTCACGATGCGGTTCGTCGGAGTACCCGATTCAAACGGCAAGGTGATCGCCCAGCTCCGGATCATGGTGACGGATTCGACCGGCGTCTACGAACTGACCCCGAAGGATCCTGCGGCCAATACGTGGGCCTGCACCTGGATGCTGCCCGTCGAAGTCTCGGGCGTTCGCTCGACCGACGGCGCCAATGTGCGCGAGCCGGTCTACGCCTCGATGCGACGGTTCCTGAACAACCAGCCGCCGCTCAACGAGAATCCGCTTGGGTTCCGACCTTTGTACGCGCGCCGTCTCGATTCGGGACAGATTCTCGTGGTCAACGGCTACATCGGTCGTACCCGAGGTGGCGAGACGTTCAATGGCGAAATCGTGCTGATCAAGGGCGAAAACGACACTTCCGGGACAGGATACGGTTTCGGCTGGAACAAATTGAATCTAGGATTCAACACATTTATAGTGGACTTTGAATTGCCGCCCGTCCAAGGCGTGCGCGGCATCGTCAACCCCGTCTTTGCGGACCGCCGCTAAAACAACTCAATCTCGTATGAGACCGAACTTTAAATTAGGCATGGCGCTGCTTGTCGGCGCTCTCTGGATGGCTTCTGTGCTGCTCGTCATGGCACAGGAGTATCCGACCCTAGGGGGCACCAGCGGACGCCAGGGCAAACAAACCGGCAATCTGCTGAGCAATACGCCAGGCCGCGGATTTCTTCGGTGGTTTGATCCCCTCGTCGACCTGAATTCGGTCATCGATAACTGGGAGACGCCCAACGCTCAAGGGTTCCCGGCTGCGGATTGGCAGACACCGGGCGGCACCGTCGCTTTCGGCTACGTCGAAAAGAGTCCCCAGTTCGGCCGCGCGCCCTATCTTTGGGCGCCGTGCGTGCCGTCGCTCGATTACGAGAACTACTGGCTCCCCGCCGGAGGCTCCACCCGCAGCGTTTTTGAATGGACCTTTAACGCCGCGAAGGCTGGCCAAGAATATTCGATCTACGTCAACATCCCGACCGGTCCGACCGACGTTGATCTGGGCGCCGCCGAGAACCTGTTCTACCAACAGCGCTATTTCGTTTACGAGATCGAAGGCACCGTCAATCCGGACAACGCCGCCGACACGACCTACCTCGTCCACGACAAGGTCGATACGTATGCGACGGGCAGCGGCCGCGTTCGCTTGGGCAACGGCGGTCTGAATACGACTCGCGTTTTTAAAGCCAACTCCAGCAATCGCATCACGGTTCGACTGATCAATACCGTACCGCGCGATGGACAGGGCAACCTGACCGATACGCGCAGCCAGATCTGCGTATATGCGGACGAGTGCGAGCTTTCGCGCGCCGTCACCAACGAAGGCAGCTATGTGGCGTCGCCGGTGGTGGGCAAGATGAAGGTGGCCGCCCCCGATCCGATGTACAGCCCTTATCCGGCCAATCCTTGGCGCGTGATCGCCGCTCGCAATGAGCCGATGACGGTGCAGGCGGGCTCGGAGATCGCCTCGTACAACATGGGCGTCACGGGTGCCTACCGTCACAACGGCCTCAAGATCGATGAAAACGACGGTGGCATCAAGGCCGATTACCAGAACGTCAAGTCGTTGGGCGGGGAAGACCGCCGTAACCAGATTTGGTCGTGGCCCGCGCGCCGACCTTGGTCCAACACGACCGACGAAATCAACCGTTATTCGGAAGATCGCCGCCAGTTCATTCTCGGTTTGGGCTCGTGGAACGTCTCGCACGCTGAGCAGAGCGTTCAACTCGACAATCTGAACGGAAACGTGCAAGCGTCGCTTGGCTTCAACTCCTCGACGACCACCACCGGCTTCAAGGGTTACGACTATCTCGAAGGCGACGCCGATGTCAATACGAGCGATACGCCTCCGCCGCCGACGGCTCGGGTCTACTACCGGCCGCAACTCGCTCCGGGTACGTACCGCATCGAGGTGTGGATGCCCGGCACGAACACCGAACTCGCGGAAGCCGCGACGTATGAGGTCTACGAAGGCTCACTCTTTGTCGGCTACGGCACGTTGAATCAGACCGGTATTGCGGGCTGGAAGGTGCTGAGCGTCAAGGATGAAGGCAACTTCGCCCTCCGCAGCCGTTTTTCGAACCAGGGCCCTGCCCAACCGCTTTACGTGACGGTGACCAACCGCAGTACGAGCGCAAACGACGCCGGCAAGAAGATCATGGCGGACGCGATTCGCTTCGTCCGCACGGCGGACCTGAGCGTCCGTAGCACGCCGATCTTTGCGACCGTTCCCATTCGCGTTGGCACCACCGTGACGCCGAGGGACGTCGTGATCGTGCCGATGGAGAACGGCAAGCTGTACTGCCTGGATGCCAAGGGCGATGTCGATTCTTCGGGAGTTCCGACGGGCACCACCAAGGTTTATTGGACGTGGCCGAGCGAAGTCGCCGGTCCCGACCCCAACCAGGTGGACGGAATCGACGGAAAGGACGGCGTGGCCGAAATGCCGACCTCGTGGGATACGACTTCAGGCTTCATCGAGCACGTGCGAACGGGTGGCAACACGACGGACGTCGCCGACCTGCTCTACATCGCTTCGACCAACGGTCGCGTTTACTGCATCGATGTCACCGGTCGCGGAGACGGCACCACGACGCGTCGCTGGACCTATCCGAACGACTATCCGGCCGCATCGGTGCCGAGTGATCTCGGCCCGTTCAGTGGGTCGCTGTCGTACGTGGAAACCACCGGAACCGATGGCCTGCCGCACGGCTCGATCATCGTCCCGACGACGAAGGGCAAGATTTACACGCTCGACGCCGCGGGCGACCCGACGACGCGCACCACCACGCTAGCATGGCAGTACCCGGGACCGAACAAGTCCCCTGCCGGCTCAATTTCGATGAGCGCGGCTGTCATGAACAGCAAGATCTATTTCGGAACGGGCGAAGGTGGACCGAACGGCGGTAACAAGACGTTCTTCTGCCTGGATGCGGTCGACCGCAATGCCGACGGGGAAGGCGATGTTCTCTGGAAGAGCACCGGACCCGCCGCCGCACCGTTCGATTCGTTCGTGTACTCGACGCCGACCGTCGCTTCGTCGGTGGAGATCGGCCTGGGTAACCCCAGCACCGTCTTCGTCGGAAACTCGAACAAGAACGTGTATGCGCTGAACGCCGATACCGGCGCAGTGATTTGGTACACGAGCGAGATTGGTGAAGCCCCGATCGGCGATCTGAGCTTCAGCTACATGACGACGTTCCTGCCGAGCGGCGCCTTGGACAATCCTGCGCCTCCGGGGCGACCGGTCGTGCTTGTGCCTTCGGCGACGGGCTACCGTGCGCTCTTTGCACGGCTCAACGACGACAACGGCGATCCCGATAACACCGGCTTGCCACGCGATGTCATGCGCCGTCAGGCGTGGGGCGTCGAGACCAAGGGCAAGACGACGAGCATGGCGCTCGGCGCGCGAATCCCGGGCGGCTCGAACCCGTGGGATGAAGACTTCAGCTGGATGTACGGCGCCGACTCGGCCGGATTCCTCTACGCCTTCAGCCAAGACCCCGATTATCCGGAAGACAGTCAGCAGATTACGACGGGTACTTCACCCGTCATCGAGATTCCCGTGCCGACCGATCCGAACAACTCGGGTCCGCGTGAAATCGCAACCAACGCGCGCATCGCTCTGGTGCTTCCTGGCGTGTGGGAAGACTTGAACGGCAAGCGGGCGTCCAACGCGGCGGGCCTCTCTCGCGCCGATATCGACGCCGCCCTGAACGCCGGCACGATCGACAGCGAGAAGTTCTATTCGAACGTCACGCGCAAGAATTTCGAGTACGGCGAAGCCCTCTATTTCTTGGTTTACAACCTCGACGAAGCCAGCCTCTACAGCTCCCGACTCAGCTATGGCATCGAAGCCTATGTATCGTCGGTGGGCGGAGCGGTCACCCAGCGCGTCACGGTTCAGCCGTCCAAGCTCTCGGACAAGAGCGGCAAGGGCGCGAACTACGTGCTGCTCAAGGTCCTGCTCCAAGGCGCGGGCAACAATGCCGTCGCTCCAGGACGACTCGATGTCCGTATCGGCGTGACCGCGAACCGCACCTCGGGACAAGTCTCGAACATCACGGTGCCGAACAAGAACTGGCGCGTCTTCACCAACGCGTCGGATGTCAATTCGCGCATCGTGGGGACGTTCGAGTTGTCGAATCCGCTGGCCCTCGCGTCGGACTCGGCGCTGACCGGTACGGTGGGCTGGACGGTCAACGCAGCGAGCAACGAGGCGATCCTCAATGGCAACACCGTTTATACCGATGCCTCGCACACCGCGACATCGGAGAAGTTCGTCAAGCGCGGATACGGCAACGATCTCAACGATAAGAACGGCTTGATCGATCATGGTCAGTCGGCTTTGACCGAAGCGATCGTGGGCGACCGCTCCCTGATGCGCCTCGTCTACGGCCCGGGCAAGGGTCTTCAGAATGTTCGCGTTCAAACGTCGGATCTTTACTGGTTTGGCGGCACCGGCAGCGTGTACAAACCGCTCGTCGATGTCGATCTTCAGTTGTTCCGCAACTTCGAGCAGTATCCCGGACCGGTGAAGGATAACCCGAGCCTGGACTACCCGGACCTGCGCCGAGAAACGATCAGCGTAACGAAGGAGATTTACAACGAGGTCGAGAACCCGCTGTTCTCGCCCGTCGGCCTCCAACCGCCCACGTACACCACAACGGACTGGGAGCTGTATTTGCGCACTCCGGCCAACTACAACGCCGGTCTGAATCGACAGATCACCCAGAACCAGTTCCTCTTCTCGATGGATGTGCCGAAATATCAGCCGCCGTGCCGAACCGGTTACGCGGGCGATCAGTTCGTCTACGTCGATACGAATCAGCCGGGGCGACAGCTTAGCGGCAACGTGGCGATTGAAGCGTTCCGCTACATCACGCACACCGCGTCGATCGCCTTGGACGAGCGGCTTGAGATGGGTACGCCCACCGTCGACCTCGGCAGCTTGCCGATCGGCTCAGGCTTTGCTCCGACCTCGCCGTGGAACAACAGTTCGTTCAGCCCGAACGCAGCCCAGTTCAGCACGCGCACGAATCCGTTCTATCAGCGGTTCAGCGTTCTTAACCAGGGCAACGTCAACCTGCTGAACCTCCGCACGGCGAAGTACGTGCAGGACCCGAACGGCAGCACGTTCTATAACTTCCTGCCTTCGAACAACCTGCAGTCGGGCAGCGCGCTGGATAACTTCCTGCACCTGCACACGGACCTCGATCCGCGGTACGCGCCACGGGCCAACGCGGTCAACGTCCTGCAAAAGGCGCGGCCCGGTGATGCCTCGCCGACACGCTTCCGCACCAACCCGGTGCGCCGCGCGAACGCGTTCCTCGGGATCGCGGATGGTCGGCTGTTCGCAGAAACTCAGTACGCGAGCGCCAACGACTTTAACGAGTCGATCTCCGATCCCAAGGTGGCGGTGTCCGTCCCGCTGGGAACGCCGAGCGGCGTCTATCAGCAGAACGTGTACGTCTTCGAAGATCGGCAGCGACCGAGCGCCTCGGATCCACGCCTGAAGCCGGACTCGCTCGTCGGCAACTCCTACGTCTACGAGCCGTATTCGGACCCGGCGATGATCTTGAAGTTCACCGTTTCGGAAGCGCGATTGACGAACAGCTACCTGCTGAAAACGTCGCCGATGGCCGACTTCGATCTCTCCCGAGATTCGACGGGTGCCTTGCGTCCGTTCTTGTGGTCGAACAGCGATCCATCGGGCGTGCGTGATTCGAACGGCAACTTGGTCGTCGCTTGGACCTCGAATCGTCTGGCGGCGGGCGGCGGCAACGATCAGCCGGCATGGAATCCTCGCGATCGCACGCAAGCCGATATGGCGCGCGTCGATCAGTCGCGCATCTATATCGGATCGGTTCGTGGCTCGACCCCGAATAACGGAGTGGGCAGCAGCTTCCTCCGCGATCTAAACGCCTTCCAGCCCGCGAATAACAGTCGGTGGTTCCAGCAATCGGCCGGCCCATACCCGGGTGGCGATCCGACGGTCTATTTCGGAACGGGCACGGACTCCAATTCGGCTCGATTCGGTTTGACCGCCCTGCCGAGCGGCGGCGCGTTCAATCCACTCGATCCGATCACGGACGCCGGTCGAAATGGCCGCAACGAAATGACGATGGCTTTCGTCGGTGAGGCACGCCGCCAAACCGCGCAGAAGGACTCGGAAATCATTTCCAAGCTGTTCGCGACCACCCTTACGGTGGCCCAGAACGGCAGCGTCACGGTCGGCGCCCCGGTCGCGCTGGATTCCGGACCGGAAGGTCTCGATCCGCACGTCAAGATCGGTCGACCCGCCGTCGTTCAGTCCTCGTCGAACTCGACCGTGTTCTTCACCACGAGTTCGGCAGGCACGAGCCAGCTCAACTGGGCCAACTTCAACGGAACTCAATGGGTCCCGCTGACCACCCGGTCCCGACTGGTCGACAGCCTCAATCTCTCGCGCGGTTTCGAATCGGTGGGCAACCCATCGGCGACGATGCGACGCGCGGCGGGCGGCAACGTCAATATCGACATGTCGTTCACGGCGCGGCTCCGCGGCCGTCCGAACACCGAAGTCTTCTTGGGCACGCTCAACGCGGACCGCACGAGCGGATATCCGGTACGCCAGGGTGGCTCGGTCGTCGTGGCGTGGGGCACGCGCATCGATCGTCTGAAATACGACGCGACCACGTCGGCCTATTGGGCCGATGGCGTCGACTGGCTCGCCGGTGGACAGGACATCGCAGACATTTCGGCGACCGAATCGCAGACGAATCCGCTGACGGTTCCGGCCGTCGACGTGAAGCGCATCATCCCCGGTAACGGTCAAGCCAATTACGAGAGCATTCTCGTACCGGGCACGCGCAAGTTCGATACCGCGACTCGCGTCATGACGCAGGCCACGATCTTCGGTGGAAAGGTCCAGCTGGACTTCGAAACCGGCTCGGTCCGCTTCATCGGCTCGATCATTCCGAACAACGTTCAACTCGTGGTGCGCAATACGCCGCGATGGCTCCGCGTCAGCGGCGGTTTAGGCGTCAATTATCGCAGCGTCTCCCACGTGTACGATGAGCGCTTCACGGCCGATTCGTCGCTGTGGTTCACGAGCGGTGGCTCGGCGATCAATCCCGCCAATAACACGGCCCGGGTCGACCGATACGTCTTCGCGTTCACCAACGCGCCGACGAACGGTCAGGACAACAGCCGTCCGACGATGGCCACGTATCGCTTCGGTATCACCTTGCCGTTGCCGATCGCGACCAACGGCAATGGCGCTCCGACTAACTTCACGATCAACGGCCTCGCCGGTGGCTCGTACTATCAGCTCGATCCGGGCGCTCGCCGCGTGTACTGCACGTCGGACAGCGAGGCGCGCACGGTGTCGATCACGTACGACGGCGTCGACGAAAGCGGGAAGCTGGTTCAGGGTATTCGGTACACGGCGAACGTGACGCTTGTGCCGGAAATGACCGAGAACGCGATGCCGATCGGCAAACCGTCGAACGAGACGTCGGTCAGCCTGGCCCTCGATCCGCTCAACGGTCCGTTCAACCGCGCCGACTTCCATCGGCCCGGACTGATCTGGATGTTCTGGGCGAGCACCCGGTACGGTGTGCCAGATGTGTTCTTCCAAACCTTGGCGCCGAGGCTGACCTCGAAGCCAGGCGGATAAAAATGAAACTTCGGAGACCTCCCCAACGGGAGGTCTTCGCAGTAATTTTGGGGGGCCTCGAACCTTACGAGGCAGGGCAGACGTCCAATTTCTGCCTGAGACCGAAGCCGGGCCTTGTTGACGAGTGTCCGATGCGAGTGATAAGATAGGAACTCCTGGGGCCAGAGCTACGGAAAGCAATTTATGGCGAAGAAACTAACAAGCGTATTAGGTGTCGACGTCGGCAGCCAAAAGATCAAAATTGCCGAGTTGAAGGTCTCCGGGAAGGAGCCGGCCATTACGGCGCTCGCCATCGCTGACACGCCTGCTGGGGCCGTCGATCACACCGGCGTCTACGACATCGACACGGTCAGTGCCGTAATCAAAGAGATGCTCACCAAGAGCGGAGCCACGGCTTCCCACATGGTGGTCTCCGTCGCCGGCCAAGCCTCGGTGCTCGTCCGCACGCTCGAAGTCCCGAAGATGACGGAATCCGAGCTGAAGGACCACATGAACTGGGAGATCACGCGCAACATCCCGTTCGCCGAGAGCACGGTCGTCAGCGATTTCAAAGCGTTCCCGGTGATGGATCCCGCCGCGACCAACATGGACGTGGTCATGGCGATCTCTCCGCAGAGCGCGATCGATACCCTGATCTCCATGATCAAGAAGAGCGGCAAACAGGCCGCCGCACTCGATGTCGAGCCGCTGGGCCTCGCTCGCACTCTGGCCACGAGCCACGGCGACGACCTCGCCGGGAAGACGGTCTGCCTCGTCGACATCGGTCACAAATCCACGTCGATCAACATGTACCGAGACGGCCATCTGCTCATGCCTCGCATGGTGCCGATCGGCGGCGAGAATTTCACCCAGTCGATTTCTGAGCAGCTTGGAGTGGCCTTTGCCGATGCAGAAGCGATCAAGCTGGAGAAGGCGCTTATTCCGGAATCGGCCGGAGCGGGAACCGCGACGTTCGATGGCGGCTATGACGCGATGGCGTTCCAGCCGTACAATCCGTTCGCTGACCCCTCTGACGCCCCGGCAGCGGCCATCACGGAATCGGGCATGACTCCATATCAGGCAGCCGATCCGATGGCGGCCTACAACCCGTTTGCCGATCCCGACGCTGAGCCCGAGGCGGTAGCACCGGCACCGGCTTCTGCGCCCGAATACCAAACGCAGGCGATGGACCCCGTTATGGCGGCACCCGCACCGGTGGCCGATAACGAAACGACGCGCATTTTCAACTCGTTCGCTCCTGTGCTCGACGAATTTGTTTCTGAAGTCCGCCGGTCGATCGATTATTTCCGATCCAAGGGCGGGGATGTCGACGTGGTCATGCTGTGCGGCGGTGGCGCCAAGCTGCTCGGCCTGTCGCCGTTCCTCACGAAGTCGCTGGGAATCGACACGACGCTCTACGATCCGCTCCGCGCGGTTGGCGTGATGGCCAAGCGCCTGGAGCCCGGTTTGTTGGAAAATCACCGACAGGAGTTCGCAGTTGCCGTCGGCAATGGGCTGCACATTTTCTATAACTGATCGCGCATGAAACTTAACCTACTGCCCACTTCCGTATCGAAAGGCGCGCAAACGCGAGCAATGGTCGTCATTTCGCTCGCAATGGCCGCGCTTGGCGTGATCGGTTCGGTGTTCCTGATCATGTCTTCGAATCGGAACCTTGCCGAAGCGAAACAAAAGGCGACGGAGCTGGAGCCTCAGGCGGCCGCCGCGCTTGCCGTGGCCCAGCAGGCCGACACCCTCATGTCGGATGAGCGCGTCCTCATGCTGACGCGCAACATCGAGCTATATAAAGCGGTTCAAACGCACATTCCGAAGCACCCGAACTTCTATCGGCAGGTCATGCCGTATATCCCCGGCTTCTACCGCGTGTATTCGATGTCGGTGACGCCGGCGGGGGACAACGCGGTCCAGCTCAACCTGACCGGCACCATCCAGAGCTTCCAGCAGTACGCCGACCTCATGCTTGCGCTCCTGCGCATTCCCGGCGCGCGATCGGTATCGCGAAGTGGATATGTCCTGGATAACAAAATGGTTCCGGGTCTTAACGAATTCGATCAACGAGCGGAGCCTCGCCGAGTCGGCGACCCGCAGCTTTCGGAATACGCCGCGGAGCGAGTGAACGAACTCATCGCTCGCGCCGGTACGGAAGCGACCGGTTTCCAAAACGTGGCCGGCTACGGTCAGCCCAACATTGTCAAGACGGCGATGCCGCGCTGGTCCGACGTGCAAGTTTCGGTTCTGCTTGAATCGGTAGCGCCGGGTGCGGGCACGGCCGGGGTCAGCTACGATTTGCGAACCCCGAACCCGCGTGCAACGCTGACCACGGCCCCGCAGGCAGGCGCTGTTTCGAACGGCGCGCCGGCTCCGGGAGGCGGTGCTCCGGGAGCACCCGGCCCGAGCGGCCCTGGCGGCCCACCCCCTGGTTCGGTACCTGGACCTCCGCGCGGCGGACGTGGGGAAGATATCTAAGGAGCGCATGACACGATGAAACTGGCACCCTGGACAATCCTGCTCATCGGCATCGCGGTCTTCTTGGTTGCGATCACCTACGGGCTTTTTCAGCACTACATTCCGAATTCGACGGAAACGCGGTACTACAACGAGTACGCGGAGGCGCTGCAAGTTGAAGCCGACAAGATGCCTGCCGCCAAAAAGCGGCTCGATAATGCGGTCAAGCTCGTGCAGCAGTCGGGCATGGAATGGCAAGAGGTCGTCGAGCGAAAAACCCCGCCGCGCAATCTGCGCCAAGGCGGAATCGATCTGGCCGTCAACCGTTGGCAGTTGACCGTCGACGCACCGAAGTTTCGCGACAGCATTCAGCGCGCCGTGAACGCCCAGTTGAAGCGGGGCGGAGTGGAAGTTTTGACGGGACCGACGGTTCCAGCGTTCTCGACAAGCGCGAAGGACATCGTCGAAACCGGATTCAACTATCCCGCGATCAAGTTCCCGGTCGCCATCTACGATTTCGGACAGATTCAGGTTCGCGGGACCTTGGCCCAGATTTTCGCGAACTACCAAGCGTGGGCCTCGATGCCGAACTATATTGCGGTCGTCGACGGTCTCGCCATTAATGGCACCTCTCCGAAGTTGGTGGGCACCTACAACCTCACGGTCGTGGCCTACATTCGCGCTCCCAAGCCGTCGGGCCCGGTTCCCGAGGGTGGCGGCGGCGATGCCAACGGTGGCGGCGGCGGTGGAGGTGGTGGCGCGGCACCGGGCGGCGGTCCTCGCGGTTCGGTCGGGACCTTCGGTCAACCTGGATTCTCTCGCAAAGGCGGTGCCGTCGGTGCCGGTTAATCAGATGAACCACTCGATGAAATGGCTTGCAGCAGGACTATTCCTCGCCGGTGCGATGGCGGGTTGTGGCGGAGGGGAAGCCCCCGCTAGCGACACGCCGGTCACGCCGACGGCCTCGACACCCACTGCGGGTGCCGCTCTCGCCAAGCTCGATATCGGGGCAGAAGCGGGCGTTCCGGTCGAGATGCCGAACGACCCCGGCTTCCAACAGATTTACACCCTGGCGGCAACGCGTAATTACGGGCATCGCAACGATCCGTTCGCGCTGCAGCCCATCGAGAAGGCCTTTGACGCGGACCAAAGCCAGGCTCGTACAGTGGAAGAACTCGGCGGCTTTACGCTGATGTACGTTCCGCCGGAAGAGAAGCCAGACGAGCAGGAGATTTCCGAGCCGCAGCCGGCCAATCGCCGGTTGGCGGGCATCGTTCTCGCCAAAAGCGGCGTTTATGCGCTGCTGGAGTGGGACAACGGCCGCGTCTACGAGATTCGACCGGGCACCCGCATCGAAGGTACCGAATGGGTCGTCGTTTCCGTCGACGATGAAAAAGCGGTCCTGCGTCGCGGCGGCAATCGTCTTCCCCATGAAATCGTGATTCCGCTGCGCGGCAGCCTGGGCGGCGAATTCGGTGGCGGCGGCGGTGGCGGCAATAATGGCGGAGGCGGCGGTGGCGGCGCAGCTGGCGCACCGAGTGGTGGCAAGCGCGGCGGACGCGGCGCCCCGAGCGGTCCGCAGGGTCCTGGCCAAGCACCTGGCCTCGGCGAATAATCCAGAATTACATCAAAATAGGAAACCAACAACCGATTCAGCCTTCTTTCAAGCGGAGGTATCGAAAAACGAAGCTCATGAAAAAAAGAATTTCTCTGTTCATCGCGGCTGGCCTGATGGCCGGGTTGATGATCGGCGCGCCGATGAAGGCGATGGCCCAGGTCGATCCGCGCGATCAGATCATCCCGTCCCTCGAACTCGATCAGGCGGATGTCCGCGAGGCTCTGCGCTTGATCTTTAAGTCGGTGAACGTGCAGTACACGATCGCCGGCGACGTGCAGGGCACGGTGACGGTCAGCTTGAAGAGTGTCCCGTTCGAGACGGCCCTTCGAAACGTGCTGAATCAGGTTGGAGCCACGTACCGAGTCGAAGGCGGCATCTACAACATCGTCTTGAAGAAGGAAAATGCCGACATCAATCCTGGCGACACGCCCGATTTGAGCACGACTCAGCCGAAGGCCGAGGCGGCACCGGTTAAGATTCGAATTCGCCATGCGGATCCGGCCCTGATTTTCCGACTCCTGCAGGGCGTCGTGGACCCCTATATGCAGCCTGAAATGAGCACAAGCCTCGGCGGCGGTGCCGGCGGCGGATCTGGCTTCGGCGGATCAGGCGGTTTCGGTAACAGCGGCTTCGGAGGCGGCAGCAGCGGATTTGGCGGCGGTAGCAGCGGATTCGGAGGCGGCGGCTTTGGTGGCGGCGGCTTTGGAGGCGGCTTCAGTGGCGGCGGCAGCGGCTTTGGCGGCGGCGGCGGCGGTGCTCGAGGCGGTTTCTAGTTTCGCCTGAGCGATACATTTTGTGTGTGACTCGGATTGAACCATGACTAACAGTAAGTTGATGACGATGAAACAAGGATGGCGAGCCATCTCTCTTGCGGCCCTGATGGTGGTGGGGCATGCCGCGCTGGCGCAGACAGCCGAGCGGTTTGACTTGAACCTGAAGGATGCCGATCTGGTCCAAGCGACCCAGATGCTCACCCGCCAAACGGGCATCCAGTTCATCATCGCTCCGAGCGACAAGGAGTTCAACCGAGTCACGCTCTCTCTGGCGCACGTAACGCCGGAGGAGGCGATCCGCTACCTGTGCCAGGCCGCGGGCGCATGGGCGGAAAAGGACGAGAATGGCGTTTACGTCATTCACCGTGGTACGCCCAACGTCACGCACGGCAATGACGGCGTGGTTCAGCCGAAGGTCAAGGCTCCGTCCGTTGTCCGCAAGATCAAGATCATTAAGGCTGACGCTCGCGCGGTCCTCGAAATGATTCGCGATCTGAAGCCGGTCGATGCGGCACTTGCCTATCAGGAGTTGCAGCAGGTTGCTGCGCGATCGATTCTCAATCAGCCGATTCCGGCTCCGTCCCTGAACGTGATCAGCAACGGATTCCCTGCTCAGGGATATCCGATGAACACGAAGGAACCCCAGGTTTCCTCATCCACTTCGGGCTTCGGGGGAAATGACATCGTCCTGCCGGGTGAAACCGCGCGACAGGCCGGTTTTGGAACTCCGGGCGGCGGCAGCCGAGGCGGCGGTCAGGGCGGCGGCCCAAGCGGTGGACAAGGGAACGCAGGCGGCGGCGGAACTCAGCTGACGCCGGGACAAGGTTACGTTCCGGAAGGCATCGAGCAGGACAAGATCACCTACGATCCGACCGATAATAGCTTGGTCGTCCAGGGCTCGGAAGAAGCCATTCGCCAGCTTCAGCGCATCATCGCTCTGTTCGATGTCGCTCCGAAGCAGGTTGTCATCAAAATCGAATTCATTACGACCACGCAAGGTGCGAGCAAGTCGCTCGGTATCGACTGGCTCTACCAGCGCGGCGCAGTGGCTGCCGGCAACCGACCAGGTTCGTTTGCCCGAGTTGGCGACCCGATCTTCATCAACTACGCGACCGGCAACGTGACCACCCGACTGCGAACGTTGCTTCTGGAAAGCCAAGGCAAATCCGTTCAGGCACCGCTCCTGCGCACACTGAACAACCAGCCTGCGACGGTTGCGCTGCAAACAACGACAACCATCTTCATTACGCAGGTCGTCAACGGCGCTGGCGGTATCACCCAGTTCCCGACTCCGGTCCAAATTCCGATCAATACATCGATCGCAGTTCGACCCCGAATCAACGACGACGGCTACGTGACGATGACGCTCACTCCGGTACTGTCGGATATCGGCCAGCTTCGCCGTGGTCCTGACGGTCAGGAAATTCCCGACATCAGCACGCAGGCTATCAACGTGGTCGCCCGCGTCAAGAGCGGTAACACGATCGCGCTCGCCGGCTTCACGCGTAAGTCGACCAACTCGTCGGTCTCGCGGTTCCCGATCCTCTCGGATCTTCCGATCATCGGTCAGTTCTTCAAGCAGACGACCAGCAACCGATCGGATAGCGAACTGATCGTGTTCGTCACGCCTTACATCGTTGAAGACGACGACGCCGGCGGACTGACTCCTTAATCCGCCGAGCAGCGAACCAGGGTGGCGCAGCCGAGCAACGGCCGCGCCACTTTTTTCATATCCGCAGAGGGAATGGACGGCTACTGGATACTGTTAGGAATGATGGGATCGGGTAAGACCACGGTCGGGCGCGAGTTGGCGACCATGGCTGATCTTCCTTTCGAAGACACCGATCGCCTGCTTCAGCACCGGCTTGGCCGCAGCATCCAGAGCATGTTTGATATCTATGGGGAATCGACTTTTCGCGACCACGAGACGTCGATTCTGCGTGCCCTCGATCCCCAGCCCGGAGTGCTTTCCACCGGTGGCGGCATTGTGATTCGCCCCGAAAACTGGGACGAACTTCGGCGTCTCGGCACCACGATTTATCTTGAGGTCGATGCCGACCTCCTCATCGAGCGGCTCCGGGCCAGCCGCAAGAAACGGCCCCTCTTGGAGGTCGATCAATGGGAGCAGCGGCTTCGCGATCTCTTAGAGACCCGCCGACCGCTCTATGAGCAAGCGGACCGGCGCGTGCGAATCGAAACGCAGAGCCACGAGGAAGTCGCGCATTCGATTTTGGCGCTGATGAAGGTGGATGCATGACGATCAACCACTCGCGCGGGTCGTATCCCGTTCAGTTCGGCTCGATCGCCGACGCATGGGCCCGATTTGATCAGCCCCCGTTCATCGTCACGGACGAGAATGTCCACCGTGCCTGGGGCGGGCGCCTTCCAGATGGCCCCACGTTCGTTGTTCCGCCCGGGGAGCGCTCCAAATCGCTGCAGTGCTACGGCCAGGCGCTCGAATGGCTGGCCCGACATGGTGCGAGCCGCCGATCGGTCATCGCCGCGTTCGGGGGAGGCGTCGTGGGCGATCTGGCTGGATTTCTTGCCGCTTCTTACATGCGGGGCGTTCAGTTCGTCCAGATTCCGACCACGCTGCTCAGCCAAGTCGATTCCAGCGTGGGAGGAAAGGTCGGTATCGACCTGGAAGCAGGCAAGAATTTGGTGGGCGCGTTTTGGCCACCGAGCCGTGTGGAGATTTGCCTCGAAACGCTGAGCACTTTGCCCGAGCGCGAGTTTTGGGCGGGGGCGGCTGAGATCCTGAAGACCCGGCTGATTCTGGACGCCGCGATGGACCTCAGCCACCTCCATCCCGGCAGCGAGGATCTTCCGCGCATCGTGGCGTGGGCCATCGCTCAAAAGGCGAAGGTGGTGGCTGAAGATGAGTTCGAAACGACGGGGCTTCGCGCGATTCTCAACTTTGGCCATACGCTGGGGCACGCGCTCGAAAAGGCGCTTCATTACGAGACCCTGCTCCACGGCGAGGCGGTCGCGATCGGCATGGTTTTCGAATCCAAATTGGGCGAACGGATCGGGGTCACGCCCGCCGGGACGAGCGAATTGGTCGCCGAGGCGTGCCATCGACTCCACTTGCCGACGACCATTCCGGAGGGGCTTAACCCATCCGATCTGGTCGATACGATGAAGCGCGATAAAAAAGCGCGAGACGGTCGACTCAGTTTCAGTCTGTTGACGCAGGTGGGAGCGTGTAAACTCTGCGACGACGTGGACGAGTCGCTGGTCGTGGAGCTATTGAACCCATGATGGGCCGGTTGCGCAACCTGGTGTGCCTGGCTGTCATCGCCTTGCTGGCGGTGGGTTATGCCGCGAGCCAGTGGGCCTATTTCGCCGGCCAAGGCAGTGACTATGCCCATCGCGTCGACTCCGCGCCGGTCGCGTGGCTCGCCCTCTTTCTGCTCATCGCCCTCATCGCGCTCGGCCAGATGCCAGATCGGGAGGTTTCATGACCGGTACCGTCCTGAACCTGCGCTATGAGCTGATGCAGGAGCTCGACGTTTCGCCCTTGGCGACCCTCTACCGCGCGAAAGACCGCATGGCCGCGAAGGAAGTGTTCGTTCGGGTGCCACCGACGGTACTGGCCGGACTTCCCGATTTCAGGGCGCGGGCTCAAGAAGTCGTCTCGCGGACCAGCGAGATTCAATCCGCCGCAGTCGAGCGCTACATCGACCTCGACGAGCACGAAGGGCAGCCGTTCATCATCACGGAGGGCGGTCCGGGGCAGTTGCTTTCTGAGCGCATCAAGCGGCTCGCGCCGTTCTCGGCACCGGTCTGCTTGCAGCTGATGATTGGCCTGCTCGAAGGCCTCGTCGCGATTCACGGCGCCGAGCAATGCCATGGCGACGTCCGACCGCGCAATATTCTCGTGACGCCGGACGGCAAGATCAAGCTGCTCGGCACGGGTTTGTGGTCGGTGTATAGCTCGACCACGGCCCTCGCGGCCGAAATGCTCAGCGAGATGGCGCCCTATTTGGCACCCGAAATCTCCTCGGGCCAGATGCCCAGTCCTTCCTCCGACATCTATTCGGCGGGATGCGTCTTTTACGAGCTGCTGATCGGCAAAACCCCGTACTCCGCGGATACCTCGCTGGCCATGGCGGCTAAGCACGCGACCGCGCCACCGCCCCAGATGCGCGCCCTCAATCCTTCGATCCCGAGCGCCATCGAAGATGTGGTGAAGCGCGCCCTGTCGAAGGATCCACGCGATCGATTCGCCAGCGCAGGAGACATGCTCAGCGCATGCCGAATGATTTATGATGCCGTGCGCTTTGGCAAGGCGGTGACCGCCGCGCCCGAGCCCGCCAACCAGCCCGTTGCCCCTCGCATGAGTGCCATCCGCGAACAAGAGCCCGAAGCCAAACCGACGAAGAAAAAAGAGCGAGAACTGAGCGACAGCATTCCGCGCTGGCTCGCCTTCCTGTTCTATCTCAGCGTTTGTGCGGTGGTGATCTTGGCGAGCGGCTTTGTGTACTGGAATCTGACCAAGCCGAAAACGGTCAAGGTGCCGAACTTGATTGGGCAGGCCGCAGCGGACGGCCAGGAAACGCTACGCAAACTTGGCTTGCGGATGACGACGATCCGGCGCATCTATGACGAGCGCCAGCCGGAAAACACGATTCTCAAAACCGATCCCGCGTCGGGACGCGAAATGCGCCAGGGAACCGGGGTGGGCGTGGTCCTCAGTGCGGGCAGCAAGTTCGTCGAGCTCCCGGATTTGCGTGGTCGCACCGTGGCCGATGCCCGCGACCTGCTGGAGCGGATGAACTTGCGTCTGGATGGGGCGATTCGCTCGCAGCCCGACGACAATATTCCCAACGGCAACATCATCAAGCAGGTGCCCGAGCCGCGCAAGAAAGTCGAGCGCATGACGACGGTCCAAGTCATCACCAGCAGCGGAGCGCAAGGCGAAGACAGCGCTTCGACCGATGCGGAAATACGCACCACGTATGAGTTGGAAGTCGACGTGAAGACGCCCAAGGCCGCCGTCCTCGTGCGGATCGACATGACCGATGCGCGGGGGACCAGCGTGGTTCAAGAAATGCGCCGAAAGAAAGGCGACCGCTTTAAAATCAACGCAACCGGCTACGGCACCAAGGCAACCTTCCGCATCTTCTACGACGGTGAATTGGTGAAGCAGCAATTCGTCGATGCCAACGAAAACACCAACGATGCGGCGGCTCAGGAGTGAAAAAACAGCTTGCGCCGTCCATCCTGAGCTTTGATCCGTCGCGTTATCGGGATGCGGTGGCTGAGCTCGTGGCGACCGATGTCGAGTGGATTCACTTCGATGTGATGGACGGGCAGTTCGTCCCGCCAATCACGTTCGGGGCGGAGCTCATCCGGTCGGTGCGCTCGCTTGGAGCGACGCCGTTCGAGGCGCACTTGATGACGAGGGAGCCGGAAAAGCATTTCGAGGCGTTCACCGCCGCAGGATGCCAGCGGATCATCTTTCATGCCGAAGCGACCGTCCATGCTCATCGACTGGTCACCATGCTTCGAGAAAAAGGGGTGCAGGCGGGAGTCGCGATCAATCCCGCCACGAGTGTGGAAGCGATCCGGCCCATCCTCGATCATCTGGATCTCGCCCTGGTGATGACGGTGAATCCCGGTTGGGGCGGTCAGGCGCTGATTCCGTCGTGCCTGGACAAAGTGCGCGAACTGCGCCAGTTGCGGCCGGACTTGGAGATCGAGGTGGACGGAGGCATCGACGGCCGATCCATTCGTACCGCCGCCGAGGCCGGAGCCAACGTATTCGTGGCGGGCAACTATTTGGCCCGGTCGGCTTCAATCGCCGAGGGAGTCGCGTCGCTCAAATCAGCATGGTAGCCAAGATCGTCACAGGAGTCTGTTTGATCGCGGGGATCGCCCTCCTTTTGGCGTGGCCGATCGTGATTGGCCCGCGACCGTCGAACCAGGCGACGAAGGTCGAAAAAGTCCGTTACGCACGACGGCTTGCCCTCTATTTCGGATCGACCTGCGCCGCATTCTTGGGCGCGGCGGCGGGGGCTTCGTTCGTCTCGCGACAGATGAGGCTCGCGTACCTGGAGGAGTCGTCCAAGAATTTTGAGGAGCTGGTCATGGGCACCATCCAGGACCACGGGGGGAAACGCGATGAACCACGTTCCGAATGAGGTCTTCATGCGGCGAGCGATCGAGCTCAGCCGCCAAGGGTGGCCGATGCCCAATCCCCATGTCGGGTGCGTGATCGTCCGCGGGGGCGAAATCGTGGGGGAAGGCTTTCATGCCGAGGCCGGTCAGGCCCATGCCGAAGCCAACGCCCTGGAAGATGCGGGTGAGCGCGCAGAAGGCGCCGATGTCTACGTCACGCTTGAGCCGTGCAACCACCAAGGCCGAACCCCGCCCTGTTCGCGGGCCCTCATCCGGGCCAAGGTCCGCTCGGTCACCTATGCAGTCGACGACCCGAATCCTCACGCAGCCGGAGGAGCCGATACGCTGCGGGCCGCGGGCATCGCCGTCGAAAGTGGGTTTCTGAAAGCAGAGGCGGAGGAGGCGAACGCGGTGTGGCTCACGGCGATGCGGCGCCAGTCGCCGTACATCACCCTCAAGGCTGCGATCACCGTTGACGGCCGGATCGCGCGGGGCGACGGCACCAGCAAGTGGATCACGGGCGAAGCGGCCCGAGCCGCCGCGCGCGAGCTTCGCGCGGAAATGGGTTCGGTTTTGGTCGGGCGCCAAACGGTCGAATCGGACGACCCTAAGTTAACGGCTAGGATTCCCGATCTCGGTCAAGAGCCGCTTCGCATCGTGCTCGATCCGCTGGGCACCCTCGAGCATAGCCACCGAATTTTCAGCGAGCCCGGGGAAGCATGGCAGGTCATCGCGGGCGAGCCGAATGGACCGTTTCAATGTCCCTGCCCGATGGCCGACGGTGGCTTCGTCTTGGAAGAACTGATCCTCCAAGCCTGGGATCGTGGCGTCCGCGGCATTCTCGTCGAGGGTGGCGCGCGAACGTTGCGCTCGTTCGTGGAAGCGGGCCTATTCGACCGGATCGAACTGTTCGTCGGTCCCATGTACTTTGGGGAAGGCGCGTCCTGGCTCTCTGATGGCCCGCTGGGCGCCTATGCGCTACGGGGCTCGCAACTGCTGCTCGACCAGGTTCGAACGTACGACTCTGATGTTCGCTTGACCTATTTGCCAGGAGTCGCGCAAGATTGAGGACCGGTTGAACAAATATTGGAACCTCGGAGTCGAACAACTTGAAAGAGCATAGACTCTTCTCTCCCCCAAAGCAAAAAGCCCCGCATCCAGCCCTCGGAGCGGGGTCTTTTTCTTTTTAGGCGAGTTGGAGCAGCTGGTCGAGGTGTTGCGCCAGAGCGGTTGCACCGGCACCGGTGGGATGAATCCCATCGCCTTGAATCCAGCCCAACTGCGCGTTCCACGTCGCGTAGACGCCGTAGTCCACGATCTCCGCCATATCGAGCACGGCCATCACGTCGCGGTTGGCGTCGCACACGTCCTTGATCGCGCCCGCGTAGGCGCGGTACGTGTCCACCGCGACCGTGGATGGGCAGGTCGGAATCACGTGCAGCCAACAAGGCAGGCTCGCATGGGAAGTGACGGCGGCGACGGCGGAAGCGAGCGTACTTTTGAACGTGGCGAGGTTGGCCAGGCTCGGGTCGTTGATGGCTTCGTTAGCGATGAAGTCGCTCACGATCAGCTTCGTATGAGTCGCCCCAAAGCTCGCAGTGCAGAAGTTGGTCACGACCTGCTTCGCGGAGGTGTCGTTCCAAAACGACGATCCGAGCTGTGAACCGTTGACCGCCAAGTTATGCACGCGAACACCGCAGTCGATGTCGCCGTTGTAGGCGATCACTCCGTTGAGCCAGATCGAGCCGCTCGCGGGCGAAAACTGCAGCGAGTAGGAGTTCGTCGCCGAGAGCGTCGGCGCGGCCCCGCTCGTGACGTCGACGGGGATGGAGCCGTGATGGGTGGCCCAGCTTTGGGTGCCCGTGCTGACAATCGTGTTGTGAGCGACCGAACCGCTCCCGGTGGTCACGAAGGCGTTCGACCCGTGAAGATCCCAGGCAAAGCTTTGCGCGGCGGCGGTCGGCACGTAGATCGGCTCAAAGGCGGTGATGCCCAGCCGTTTGGCGGCGGCATCGGTGGCGGCGCCATCGAACCAGAACCGCATCTGCATCGCCGTATTGGAGCCACGACCGTCGCCAATCATGGCGGCCCCGGAACCGACCGTGAACGGCGTGGCACCTTGCGTAAAGCCGGGATCGGCATCCGCGCGGACCAGACCGAAGCCGCCGAGCACGCCTGCCGGGTTGTAGCGCGACTGCAGCCGCACTTTGAGCTGGTGAATCGGGCTGTCGTAGGTGGGGCTGCCCAGACCATAGCCGCGCAGGATCGAGGTGCCCAACGCGACGATATCGAGTCCGCCGTAACCAGCCCCCGAGATCGGTATGTGGCATCGGCCGAGGGCATTGCGGAACCTTCGGAGCCCCCGGTGCACATTGTAACAACCCTTGAAGGGCTCGTTGCGCAGCGTGCTGATTTGGCTGAGCGTAGGCATCAGACGTTCACCCGCCCGATCGCCTGGTTGTACGCCGAGCCCAGTTTCGGGAAGCGCGCGTAGTTGGACTTGAAGTCGGCCGACGCGCCGCCGGCGACGATGTCGACATAAAGATCGCCGCTTTGCTGGCCGACGAAGCCGACCGCTGTGCTTGGGATCGCCGACCCGTAGAGCGTGGCGAAATCCTTGGGGTCGTTCGTGCCGTTGCCGGTCGGGACCGTGGACGAAAACGAGTTGCCGACCCGGTTGCCCGCGATATCCACAAAGTAGCCGGATACGGTGACGGTGGTCGTGACGGCGAGAAACCAGTAGTTGGCGAGGGAAGGAATGTTGGCGGCGAGATCGACGGGTACGCGGTTCGCGGCGACGGTCTGACGAGCGCGGGGATCGCTCGAATAATCTTTGGACATGGATCTCCTCTAGGGGGTAGTTCTGGGGCAGAAAGCCCAATCCCTTTAGGCGCGCGCGGCGGCCATTGACAACCGCGTCACAATTCCAAGAACCAGCGGTGAAGACGGTCGTCGTCGGTCAATTCGGGGTGAAACGACGTGCCGATGACCTTGCCCTGCCGGACCGCGACGCATTGACCATCCAACATCGCGAGCGGTTCCACCGCATCGCCCCACCGAGTGACGATGGGCGCGCGGATGAAGACAGCCATCAGATCACCATCCAGGACATTGACCGCGACCGGTCGCTCAAAGCTGTGCACCTGGGCGCCGAACGCGTTGCGGCGAACCTCGATATCGAGCAGGCCGAGGCGGAACTGGTCCGAGCCCTCGATGTCGCTCGCAAGCAGGATCATGCCCATGCATGTGCCCCAGATCGGCATGCCGTCTGCCGCTGCTCGCTTCAGCGCTTCCGCCAAACCAAACCGCTCCAGCAGCAGCCCGACGGTGGTGCTTTCTCCGCCGGGAATGATCAGTCGATCGACGGTTGCGAGGTCTTCGGGGGTGCGAATTTCGTGGCCAGACACGCCCAGGCGGTCCACCACTTCGAGATGCTTGGCAAAGTCGCCCTGAACGGCGAGAACACCGACGACCGGTGGCATAGGGCGTGAGTGTACTTGGGGGCGTACAATATCGGCCATGATCGAAATTATTGGGGCGCCGTTCGACAAATGCGGCCGGCGGCCAGGCAGTGCTCTCGGTCCGGTTGCGCTGCGCCATGCTGGGCTCATCGAAGCGCTCGAAAGCATCGGTCTCACCGTCGACGATGGCGGCGATATCTCGACTGACGCGCTCGCGATCGACACCCCCGGCGGGCTGCGGCATTTCGGCGACGGATTTCCAACCTATTCACGGCTTCGACGCCGGGTCCAGCAGTCGCTCGATGCGGGCCGGGTCCCTCTCGTCGTGGGCGGCGACCACAGCATTTCGATCGGTTCGGTCGCCGGTGCTCTGGGCCAATTTCCCGGCGAGCTCGCGGTGCTTTGGATCGATGCCCACGCGGATCTCAATGTGCCCAGCACCTCACCTTCGGGCAATCTTCATGGCATGGCTCTGGCCGCACTCACCGGGCAAGACGATCCGGCGGCCACGCCAGAGATGGCGGCGCAGTGGCGCCAGATTCTCAACGAAATCGTTCCCAAGCCAGCTCTTGGATTCGACCGGCTGAGCTGGATCGGTTTGCGCGACGTCGACCGGGGAGAATCGGACGCGATCGCGCGTCATCCCGAAGCGTTTGCCACCACGATGCAAGACATCGACCGGTGGGGCAGCGAACGCGTGCTCGAAGAATTCGATGTCTGGATGCGGAGCACGGGCGCGCGCCACCTCTGGGTGAGTTTCGATGTCGACTGCCTGGATCCGATCCTCGCCCCTGGCACGGGGACGGCGGTGCGCGGCGGCCTCACCTATCGGGAGGGCCACCTGGTGGCGGAACTCCTCCACTCGTGGCTGATCAAGCCCGACTGTCCATACCGTTTGGCGGGCCTGGATCTCGTGGAGACCAACCCGCTCGAAGACGCGAACAACTCCACCGCGAAAATGGCGGTCGAATGGTGCGCGTCGCTGATGGGCAAGACGATTTTGAATATGCGGAGCCGATTTGAGCGCTGAAATCGACGCCACCATCCAGCGGGTACTTCGTGAAGAGGCGCAGGCGCTCAACGACCTCGCCGACACGCGCGACGAGCGGTTTCGAACGGCGGTGGAATGGATTCTGGCTTGCCCGGGCCGCGTGGTGACCTGTGGCGTCGGCAAGTCCGGCCACATCGCGTTCAAGACCGCAGGCACCCTCAGCAGCACGGGCACGCCGAGCCACTTCATGCATGCGGCGGAAGCGGTCCACGGCGACCTCGGGTCCACCGCGGCGGGCGACGTCGTCCTGCTGTATTCCCACAGCGGCGAAACCGATGAGATCGTCAAGCTTTTCGTCCCGCTGAAGGCGATCGGGGCTCGGTGCATTCTCGTGACGGGGCGGGCCGACAGCAGTGCCGCGCGGCTTGCCGATCTCGTGCTCGATACCCGCGTGCGGAAGGAAGCGTGCAGCATCGCGCTGGCACCGACCACCTCGACCACCGCGATGCTCGCCCTGAGTGACGCGCTTGCGGTCGCCGTCATGGAGCAGCGCGGCTTCGGCCCCGACGATTTCGCCCGCTTCCATCCCAGCGGCACGCTGGGCAAGCGGCTCCTACTAACCGTGCGCGATGTCATGCGCACGGGGGCCGATCTCGCCACCTGTCCGCCGGAAACTCCTATTCTCGACCTGATGCGCGCGATCACCCAGGCCGGCGCCGGAGCGGCGTGCGTGGTGGATGGCGACGGGCGGATGGTGGGTTTTGTCAGCGACGGCGACCTGCGACGCCATTTCCTTTCCGCTCCATCACCCATCGATGCGGTCGCGGCCGATTTCATGGCTCGATCGTTTTCGACGATCGAGCCGGATCTGCTCGCCGTGGAAGCGCTCGAGGTGTTTCAGAATCTGCCGAAGAAGATCGGCGAGCTACCCGTGGTCAGCGATGGTCGTGTCCACGGCTTGCTCATGCTGAAAGATCTGCTCCGAAGCGGAATCGTTTAAGTCGCGATCTGGCGCGCCGCGTGGCGGACGACCCAAACTCCGACGATCATCTGATAGAGCGCTGAGATCGCCATCGCCGAGGCGGCGCCCACGAATTGGTAACGGGGGACGAGCAGCCAGCATCCGATGAAGGTCGCAAGCGCGGTCGATGAGACGAGCGGAAGCTGGGCACGGAAGTATCTCGCCGCCAGCATCGGATACCAGAGCATCTGGGCGCCGTACCGCGCCGTGCTAGCGAGGGTCAGGGCAAGGAACGCGCTGCCATATGCGGCGTACTCGGGCTTGAACAGGACGCGAAGGATCACGGTGCCGGCCACGGCGACGATGGCTACGCCGGTCAGGCCGATAACGATGCCGATGCCCGCCAGCTTCAGCGACAAGCCCTCGTAGGCTTTCGCTTGCCGCTCGGCGAAGTATCGGCTGAGCCGTGGCTGGGCCGCCTCGCCCACCGACATCACGATCTTGTTGCCCAACTCCATGAGGTAGAGCATCGAGGAAAAGATGCCGAGCAGCGCGGCTCCCAAATGTTTCTCGATGAGGATCTGCGGGATGTTGAAATTGAGCGAGACGAACATCATGCTCGCCCCCAGGGGCCACGCCGAAAGTGCAAGGACGCTCATCGCCTTTCGGTGAAAATCGGGGACCAAACTCGTCTCTGGCTCCACGGCACGGATGGATCGGAAGTCATATAAAAAGAGGACGACGGTCCACGCCGCGATCAGGGCGAGGGTCGCCGCGACGACCTGGCGTGTCGCGAACAGCGCAACCCCGAAGAATGCCACCGACAGGACGCCTTTGACGCTCAGCGAAATGCCGATGCGTTCCATCTTTTCCCGGTCTTGCGGTGGCCCGTAGGCGATATCGCTGATCGCTTCAACCGCTTTGCTCACGGCGATGAGCATGATCATCACAAACTGATCGCGCGAGTATCCGAGCACCAATGACGCAATCGCGACCACGAAAAGGGCAACCACTGAAGAAAGGATGCGCAGCCCCAGATAGGTTGCAAACGACTGCTTGCGGTCTTGGTCGGTGACATAGACCGCCCGCAAATGCATATTGGTGAGCAACACGACCGGCGCGGAAACGGCCAGACCCAGCGTGTAAAGCCCGACGTCGGCCTTGGGCACCAGCTTGGCGAGCAGGATCAGCATCAGCCACTGGCAGCCGCCGTAGACGAGATTGCCGAGAAACGTCCAGGAAATGTTTTTGCGTAATGAGCCTGCCGGTGGCGGAATCGGCTCCTCGAGCAGATCGGCTTCGAAATTCATGGCAAAAAAGCCGGGCCGTATGGGGACAGGTGTGCTCGTTTACCGGGTATTAACATGATGGGCTGTGGGGAATTGCTATGAAGTATGTCCTGATTACGAAAGACGAAGAACTGGTTGAACAGTCGAAGAAGGCGTTTCAATCGGATGATGTCGTCGAAATCTACTCGGATTGGAAACAGGCGCTCGAATGCTCTGCCGACGCCGACCTTATTTTCGTGGATCTGATCTGCACGCTCGAAGAGCCGCACAAGATTGCGGGCTACGAAAAGTTTGCCCAGGCCAAGCTTTCGCACGCCGAGGTGAAGAAGGTGCCGACCGTGCTCATCTCGCCGCCCGCCGATTATGAGCTGGATTTCATGGCCGGTTTTCCGGATCTCGTGTTTGCGTATCTCCGACGACCGATGTCGGAAAAGCTGTTCCGACGCGCGTCGACCTGGATCTGACGCTACCAGCGAATGATATTGGCGCCCCAAACGAGGCCCGCGCCAAATCCCACCGTCAACACGGTCATTCCGGGCTGAAGCCGTCCCTGCTGAACCGCTTCGTAAAGCGCGAGCGGAATCGAGCCACCGCTCGTGTTGCCGTATTTGTGCACGTTCACGAACACCTTCTCGGAGGGAAGTCCCAACCGTTCGGCAGCCGAATCAATGATTCGCAGATTCGCCTGGTGAGGAACGAACAGATCGATGTCGTCCGGGCCGATTTCGGCAAGGTCGAGGACGCGGCAGCACGCATCGCCCATCGCGGTCACAGCAAATCGATAAACTTCCGCGCCGGCCATGAAGATGGCCTTGCGCACACTGTCGCTCGCGGGGTCTGAAACCGGATGTTTGGAGCCACCATGCTCGAAGGTGATATGCCGTGCTCCGGAGCCGTCGCTGAGCAGTACCGTATGAATGATGCCGTGGTCGCTTCCCAACTGACCTTCCAGCACCACCGCGCCCGCACCGTCGCCAAAGAGGACGCAGGTGGAGCGGTCCGTCCAATCGACAAACTTGGTGAGGGTGTCAACGCCTACGACGAGAATCCGCCGGGCCTGACCCGATTCGATCAGAGCCGCACCCACGCTGGCCGAATAAATGAAGCCCGCGCATGCGGCACCGATGTCGAACGCGCCCGCGTGCTTGGCGCCGAGGCCGTTCTGGATGAGATTTGCGGTGGCAGGGAACTGGTAGTCGCCCGTGACGGTGCCACAGATGATCAGGTCGAGATCGTTGGGGTCCATCTGGGCGGAGGCCAACGCCTCTTTGCCCGCTTGCAGGCCAAGAGTGCCTGACGTTTCGTGAGGACCAGCGATTCGTCGCTCACTGATACCGGTGCGCTGCCGTATCCATTCGTCCGACGTCGCCACCATCTTTTCCAAGTCGGCGTTGGTCAGAACTTTATCGGGCACGGCATGCCCAATCCCGCGGATTACGGCGCGTACGCTCATTTCAAAAGGAGGGAGCCGAATGAGCTCCTGATTGTTTCTACCAGATTGTGCTCGACGGACGTTTGTGCCTGAATGAGCGCATTCTTGATTGCTTTGGCGTTGCTGCGGCCGTGGCAGATCACCATAAGGTGGTTGAGCCCGAGCAGCGGCATGCCCCCGTACTCGGCATAGTCGGTCTGCTTGCGAAGCGGGGCGAGCAGCTTGCGCAGGGGCAGATAAGGCAGTCGGCCCAACATGCTTGTCGGCACTTGATCCTTGATCATGCTGAGGATATATTCCGCGATGCCTTCCGCGGTCTTGAGGACAATATTGCCGACAAAAGCGTCGCACACGACCACGTCGCAGGTTTGACGGAAGAGATCTTTGCCTTCAATGTTGCCCGAGAACCAGGAGTGCTCGGCGAGCAGTTCGTGTGTGCGTTTGGCGAAGGCGTTACCTTTGCCCGGCTCTTCACCGATATTGAGCAGATGGACTTTCGGCTCGGGACGGTCGAGCACGCGCTGGGCATACGCGCGTCCCATGATCGCGAACTCGACCAGATGCGCCGGATCGACGTCGGGACTTGCGCCCGCATCGAGCAGAACGAAACCGCCGTGTCGATTGGGAAAGAACGATGCGATCGCGGGCCGGTGAACACCTTCCGGAGATCGCCATGCCAGCAGGGAGCCTGCCGTGGCCGCGCCGGTGTTTCCTGCACTGATCGCCGCGTCGGCCACGCCATCGCTCACCATCTGGATCGAGACGGCCAGTGAAGAATCTTTCTTTCGTCGGAGGGCTTCGGTCGGCTTTTCCTCCATCGTGATGACCTGCGAGGCCGGTTTGAGTTCAATGTTCGACGGCAACGGGCTCGGCAGCAGCGGTTCGAGGGCGCGCAGTTCGCCCACCAACGTGATCGTGCCGCGAATCAGGGGCGCGGCCTGAAGGGCGCCCGCGACGATTTCACCTGGTGCATGGTCCCCGCCCATGGCGTCGAGCGCTAAATTCATTCCCCGTCCTCCCGTTTGAGCTGGGCCAGGGAATCAAAGCTGTGGCCTTCGGCCGATCCGGCCTGACGGTGGCTGGCGTTCCGAGCTTCTGCTTCGGGACATTCGCCTTCCCAACCGTGGGGGCACAGAGGTTGAACGGGCATATTGAGCAAGAGTCCTTGCCGCACGAGATTTTCCACCAACAAGCTGTTACCTTCAAAAAGCGGATAGGGTTCGTCCGAGACGACCCGCGCGTAGTCATCCGCCGCATAAGAGCTCGGGACGCCTTCCACGCCAAACTGTTCATCCATCGAGAATTGGACGTCGACGGCCAGTGGTCCGCCGCAACGCGAACACTCCAGCACGCATTTCGTCTTGAACTCTCCTTCGATCAGCAACAGATTTCCCGTGCTGACGGCTTCGATGAAACCCTCGACGGGCGTGACCAAATCGATGTCGGCTTCTTCGGGAAGTTCGGTTGACAGATCGACCGCAATCTTGCGACCTGGATGCTGCAACGCGTCATTCAGGTCGAGCATGTCGTCCCGTTTCATTCTTGTGATCGGGCAGTGTACCTATTGCGTCTTGACCACCTTCGGAAAGGATCCCCTAGCGGGCGGACCTCAAAACCGTGCAAACTTACCGGACAGTTCGCGCGTCAAAAACGTGGATCGGCGCGACCCACGGTGCGACGCCGGCTTTTCAGGGTGAACAAGTGACGAATTCTTTGAAGGTTTCTGCGATTCTGGTCCTGGCGGCCGCGATCATCGGCTGCGGCGGTGGCGGCGGCGACAACGGTACGACCGGCACCACCGGTACGACAGGGTCGACCGAGCGCAGCGTGCCCACGGTCAATCTCGCTCAGAACGGGCTCGTCAACGTGACGTTCCTTTCGGGCGCGGATCGACGCGCACCTGGCTCGCAAATCGCTGTGATCAAGAAGGTCGAATTCTTGAACGGCGTCACGAACGTGATTCCGGACACTCAAAACGTGGTCGATCAGCCCATCAGCGTTCTGCTCGATGGATACACGATCAACTCTCGCCAGTTCTCGGTCAGCTTTGACGCGACGACGCCGGTGCAGACGTTCACCGAGTTCCCCTTTGAAGTGGCCCAGCTCCAGGAAGAAGATCCGACGGCTCCGAACGGAATTCGCGATCTGACCTCGGCCAACTCGGTCGCCATCCAGCCCTCCCAGCCGTTCGACGTGGACCTCAAGGTCTATCCCGGTCGGCAGACCTCGCTCCAAGTTCGGCTCGACGACCAGACGATTTTTTACGATGATGCGACGGGCGTCAACTTTGACGAAGACCGGTTCACCAGCCTAAACTACGATCTTCGAACGCGCTCCATTCGCGGCTTCATTTCGGACTATGTTTCGTTCGACCTCTCGGGGATGGATGAGCAGGACCGACCGGTGACCACCGGCAGCGGCGAAGCGGCCGACAAGATTCTCTTCTCGGGCGACGGCATCGCGATCAGCAAGGGCCTCGGCACCGACTCGATTTTTGAACTGCTCGATCCGGTTGCGATCAAGAGCGGCACGATTGCGGAAGGTCCCGTCATCGGCGGCCAGCGCACCCAGAACTCGTACACCTTGCAGGAACTGGACCCGATCGACACCCCGGTCGCGGCCCTCACCGGCATCTGGCGCCCGTACTCGGATGTGCTCTCCAGCAACTCCGAGATCAACGCGGTGGCCTTCCCGAACAGCACGGACGACACCCGGCAGCAGCTCGTGTTCTACAAAGTGAGCGGCGGCAAGATTGTGGCGCTGTGGCAAGGCGAAGTTCAATACGGCGTCAACGGCGATAACACCAAGGGCGTCTTCAGCGTCTTCCCCGTGAACACGGTCGTTGAAGCGGAGCCGACCGGTGAGGTCAGCGGCACGATCTCGAACATCACCTATGTGAACGGCGTTGTGCGCCGAGCCGATTGGGACATCGCGAGCGCGCCGGCCGAATTCCCGTTCGGGAACTCGGGTGCCTTCGTCGTGCTCCGACGTTAAATATGCGGCGTATCCTCGCCGGGATCGAAACCGAGTACGGTCTTCTCATTGAAGGGCGAGCGGTGGAATCCCAGGTTGAGGACGCCATCGAATTCGTTCGAAGCTATCCACGCCCTGCGTTCGCGGGCTGGGACTACCGACAGGAGTCTCCGCGCGCCGATCTGCGGGGCTTTCGTTTGGATCGGCTCGCGGTCGATCCCGACGACGCCCGCTACGATCGCCATACGACTCGCCGCAGCGACATCGAGACGCGTACCGACCGTGTCCTCGTCAATGGCGCACGGTTCTACAACGACCACGGTCACCCCGAGTACTCGACGCCGGAATGCTGGTCGTTGCGGGAACTCGCGCTCCATGACCAAGCGGGCGAACTTGCGCTGCGGGAAACCGCCCAG
Source organism: Fimbriimonadaceae bacterium (assembly GCA_044226215.1). GTDB lineage: Bacteria > Armatimonadota > Fimbriimonadia > Fimbriimonadales > Fimbriimonadaceae > JBGAHK01. The sequence goes on from JBGAHK010000001.1 coordinate 192,016, forward strand.
GCGTTCCGTGAAAAAACGGGCATGGTCGCCCGCATCTACAAGAACAACACCGACTTTCACGGCGCCTCCTATGGCACTCACGAGAGCTACCTGTGTCCACGCGGTCTCGGATTTCAGGCGATCTATGATGCCGTCTTGCCCATGCTCGTCGTCCGCCAGATTTTGTGCGGAGCGGGCAAGGTGGGGCGGGAATCCGGACCTCCGTGCGATTTTCAGCTAAGCCAGCGCGCAGATTTCATGGTCGAGCCGTGCAACGCGGAGACTCTGTTCCGAAGGCCCATCTTCAATACACGGGACGAGCCGCACGCGGACCCGCGGACCTCCATACGGCTTCATGTGATCTCCGGCGACGCCAACCGCATGGCATCCTGCACGCGCCGAAAGGCCGGACTCGTCAAGCTGGCCTTGCTCCTCGCCGAAGCGGGTGAGACGCCGCAATGGAAGCTGGCCGACCCCGTTGCCGCCTTCCAGTCGATCAGCCGCGACAGCGCGTACCGCTTCGAACTCCCCCTCGAGCGGGGCAGTTGGACGACCGCGCGAGAGATCTTCGAATCGTATTTTGCCGCGGCGGACCAAGCCCTCGACCTGCGATCTGATCCCGAATCCGAACTGGCGAAACTGGTCAGCGAGTGCCGCGACTTACTGGTCGCGCTCGAGGACTGCCCCGAGCGGTTCCGACGGTCGGTCGATTGGGCGGCCAAGCGCCACGTGCTCGAGCAGTTCATCGAAGAGGAGCAGTCCGACTGGTCGCACCCGGCTCTGCAGTCGCTCGACCTCGAATATCACAACATCGATCCCGACGAGGGCCTGTTCGACGCGCTCCAGATGATGGAAGAGGTCGAGCCCAACGACGACGAAGCGGAGGTTGCGGCCCGGTTGGAGGAGATGTTCGAGCCGACCCGAGCGCAGGCGCGCGCGTTCGCCGTATCGCGCTTCGCGCAGGAGATTGGCACCATGAGTTGGAGTTCGATTTCGGTAGCGGGAGAAGAGGAAGTATTCTTGAATCCAGACGCGGAGTACCCGCTGGAACGAATTCAAGCCGAGGACGTAAGACAATTTGTCCACAATCTCCAGGGAATCGGATCATGATCATAAACAGCGACGATCGTCTCACACGGCCCAGCAACCCGGAACCCGAGCGAAAGCAAGGGGATGATTCCGGTCCTGGAAAGCCCAAAATCGGCAAGCCCGGCGGGCCCAATGAACTGCTGCGCCGCATGAAGAACGTCGACCCTGATCAGGCGAAAAAGTATCGCCAGCGGTCCGGCCAATGAACTTGCCCCGTCCGCAAACCTTTGACGAGCTCGTGGGTTTCAAGCTGCCTCCCGCCTTGCCCGCCCACCTGGAAACCCACGGCACCACGGTTTTGTCCCTTCGCTGCAAGGAAGGCGTGCTGACCCTGGCCGATCGGCGCGCCACGATGGGCAACCTGATCATGTATGACCACGCGGAGAAGATCGTCGCCCTCGATGATTCGACCGTCGTCGCCATCAGCGGCTCGTTCGCCCGCGCGATCGAAGTGTGCCGCTTGCTCCGCCACACGTTCAAGTATTACAGCCGGCTGCACCTACAAGAAATGTCGCTCGAAGGCAAGCTCCAGGAGATCTCGCGCGTCATCGCGGGGAACATGCCCGGCGCTCTCGAAGGCATCGGTCTGTTTATCCCGATCCTCTCCGCCTACGATTCGCGAACGGGGCAGTTCTCGATTTACTTCTTCGATGCGGCCGGAGCCCGGTTCCAGAACGCCTCTTACGCCTGCGCCGGCTCGGGGTCCGAGCGAATTCGTGGCGTTTTTGAGTATCTCGTCCGGTCCGAAAAGCCGTGGGACGAGCGGCCGATGAAGGATGTGCTGGTGGATGGACTCCACATGCTCGATATCGCCGCCGACCTCGATTCGGCGACCGGTGGGTTCACCAAGGTGCTGCCCGCCGCGCGCTTGCTCACAGCAGAAAGCAACGAGCTGGTGCCCGAAAACGAGATCGCCGACGCGGCCAAGAAGGTCCTCGCGAAATAAGCCCTGCATAGATGCCAGATTTGCGCGCCAAAGTCCTCAGCGGGCCCGTGTCTTGCTGTCTAATAAAAGCATGATCACGACGCTTATCGCCGCATCGATGCTCCTCGCCCCCGCCGACTGGAAGGTCGTGGAAGTCCGTGAGCATGAAGTGTTCGCTGGCAAGCTCGGCACCCTCGTTCGAGAAGAAATCATCGCCGAGCGCAGTGGGGTCAAAGTCGAAATTCATGTCGCCGAGCGGCACCACACTCGGTTCGGTGCGCGCCACATCTATTTCGCAGGCATGACGCTCGAACTTCCCGAGCGCGTTCAGGGCGGCACCGTCACCCTGTCCCGAGATTCGATTCGCGTCCGCTAACGAGCGGGCCCAGATGCCCCTGCTGGCTTTTTGCTGGCGAGGCACTTTGGAGAGGACAAAATCCAAGCGGGTTCGGTCGCCATTTGAGCGACCGGCCCGCTATTGACGTATTTGGGTCCAGTCACCGCGGTGACGGTCTTTCCAGTTCGTCACGTCGCCTTCTTCCCGCGCCCGCGCCAAGTCATCGAAATTCAGGTCGGCCACGGCCATACCCTCCTCGTTCAGCGGAGTCTCGTCGAGCACGGCGTTCGCTGGGAACGGCTCGATGCTGGGGCAAAGAATGGCGCTGGAGCCGTACGTCTGAGGCACCGGCTCGCGTCCAAGCGACCCCAAGAGCGAGGCGTGGACCACGAAATTCTGGTTCTCGACCGCGCGGGCCTGGCAGCACCACCGCACCCGCTGAAACCCTTGCTGGGTTTCTGTGAAGGCGGGGACGCACTGGACCAGCACGCCTTCTTCGGCCAACGAGCGGCCACTTTCCGGGAATTCGCAGTCGTAGCAGATCGTCACCCCCAGCCGGTGGTCGTGGGGCCGCGCCAATCCGTGCCCGGAACGAAGTCGCCACACATCCCGCTCGTACGCCGTGAGGTTGTTCTTGTCGCCGCGCACGAGGCCGTACTCGGGATGGCCGATCACGCATGTATTGAGGATGCCTTCGCCGTTCTCACGGAATTGGGAGCCAGCCACGAGCGTGAGGCCGCTGGACTTGGAGATCCGGGCTACCCAATCCTGGATCACCTCGTCGTACTGGATCAGATACTTGGGGACGTCTTTCTCAGCGAGCCCGGGCTCGAGCGACAGCAGCTCGAGAACGAACAACTCGGGGAAGACCAAGACTTCCACACCCTGCCGGTGGGCCGATTCGACGAAGTCGAACAGGTGCGCAAAGAATTCGCCGTCTGAGCGAACCCGTCGTAGCTTCCAGGCGACGGCACCGACGCGGAGGGTGCTCATGGTCTCCACTCCAGCTTCGCGGCAGCGTTGCCCGATTCCTCATCATCCATATAGTTTTCGATCACGCCCAAATACTTGACGCCGACTTTGAGCAGCGGAGTCATCGTCCGATCGGAAATCCGGCCCGCCGCCACATCATCCGCGTACTGTTGCGGAGTCGCCTGGTCACGCCCCCTCGCCCACTCCTGATATCCCGGGAGGCGGCATGCGGTGCCATAGCGCGCGAGCTGGCGATCCTTCACCAGGTCGAACCTCGCCTGGTACAGCGCCCGGGCGAGGCCCAAGCCCCGGCAGTCCGGATGCACGCTGATGTCCAGCCCATAAAGAGTTGTTCCATGGGCGTCGAAGTGGTCGAGCATGGGACCGCCGACGGTGGCCTCCCAAGAGCGTCCTTCGGCCCAGCTGCGTTCGGCCACCAAGGTGTTGCTGCAGGAAGCCACGATGCCTTGGGCACTCTCGGCCACGAACTGTCCGTCGGCAAAAAGCTCGAGGTGGCGTTCGAGGTGAGGCCGCTGCCACAGCAGATCAGGGTCGAATGGCAGCGGGAAACAGAGCGCTTGGAGTCCGACCACCCCGTCGAGATCGCCGTGCGTCATGCGGCGAATTCGGGCGGGCTGGGGACACAATGGGTCGGTGGGCAAAACAGTCACTATTATGATTCGAGGCGGGGCTATGGCCGGTGTTCTCGCGGCGGCTCTGACGGCTTGGGCTCAAGAAGGAGCACTTCGCACCCGTAACCACCGGCCGCTCCAGCTGATTGTCTACCGGTTCGAACCTCAGGCCGACGTGCTCGCCAAAGGCCGCCAAAGCTGGTCGCTGAGCCTCACTGCCGCTAACGACTTTCGCAAGATCGGCGGCGTGGATGAGGATGCCGAGGTGCATCGTCTGCTCGCCACGATGCGGCAGGGGATGGGATCGGGTTGGGAGTGGTTCGCCGAACTGCCCTTGATGGACCGGAGTGGCGGCTTCCTCGACCCCATTATCGACGGATGGCATCAGAACGTTCTGCGTTGGAGCGATCCCGCCCGGAACGCCACCGCATTTGGCCGCTCCCGGGTCGCCCTGACCGGTGCCTACGATTTTGGCTCGGCCTCGGGCATCGGCGACGCCTCCGTTGGCGCAAGCTACGCGATCCGACGCAACGTCGTCGGCCGCGTTGCCCTCAAACTCCCGACCGGCAATGCAGCCCAGTTGCTGGGTTCGGGCGGCTGGGACCTCGGTATCGCGATCGACGGGCTGTGGCCGATCAATCGGCGCTGGGACGTCCACGCCATGCTGGCCGGACTGGTCCAGGGTCGCGGTAAGGCGGTGCCCGGAGTTCGCAGCCGAGGGGACCAGCAAACCGTCGCATTCATCTACAAGCCGAACTCGAAGGACCGCTGGCTCGCCCAGTGGAGTTCAGAGTCCGCGGCCGTGCGTACGGGCGTCCGCGACGCCGATGGGCCCCATCGAATCGCCTCGTTCGCTTACCGGCGCATCGGCGCGAACGGCGACCTCGAACTCTACTTTTCTGAAGACAAGGACTTGCTCGGCGGCATCCTCAATATCGGCCCGGACTTCGTCATCGGCGCCCGGTGGACGTGGAGATTCTAGCCAGCCTCAATCTTGAAGCGGCCGGTTGTAGGTCTCCAGGATAAACGGCAGGAAGAAGAGCCCGACGATCGGAACGACGGCCACCCAAGCGAGCGCGGAAAGGATGGCGGCGGTGCCTTGCTTGGCCACCGTTCCCACCACGGTTGGCCCAAAAGCGGCCACGAACCGTCCCGCGTTGTAGCAGAACCCCGCGCCCGTTGCGCGAAGGCGGGTCGGATAGAGCTCGGGCAGGAAGTAGGTGAAGGATCCGAACACCCCGAACACGGTAAGCCCGATGAAGAAGCAGAGGTAGCAGCGTCTCAGAGCGTCGTGTTCCAGCCCGAAGACCCCGTAAATCGCGAGCGCCGAGCTGAGGAAATACACCAGGAACATCCAGCGTCGACCGAAGCGCTTGGCAATCGGTACGGTCAGCAGGGTGCCGATAAGGCCACCCAGATTGAAGCTGTTGGTCGCGATCTTCTTGAACTCTTCTGGCTTTGCGCCCACGCTTTTGGCGAGACTCTCGCTCATGATGGGAATGAACGCATTGCAGCTCCACCACATGAGCAGCGCGATGACGGCCATGCCGAGGCCCGAAAGCGTGGTCCGGAGAAACCGCGAGCGAAACAGCTCCGCGATCGCCGGCTGAACCTTGTCGCCCGCATCTTTCCAGCGGTCGGGCTCCTTCACAAAGGCGCGCACCACGAACGCAGCCGCCGCCGGGATCAAACCGCACAGGAAAACGTAGCGCCAGGCGACCTCGGGCTGGGCGGGGAAGGCCACGCCTTGAATCCAGTACGTGACGTAGGTGGCGAGGAAGAGACCCATCGGCGCGGCCGTATAGAGCAGGGCGCCCGCCTCGACTCGTCGTTTTTCGGGGACGACCTCGGCGACCATCGAAGCCCCCGCCGCCCATTCGCCGCCAATGCCCAGGCTGGCGACGATCCGGCACGCGATCAGGACCCAAATATTGGGGGCGACCGCGCACAGGGCCGTCCCCACCGCATACATCAGCATGGTCAGCATCAGGGTCCGCGTTCGTCCGAACCGGTCGCAGATCTTGCCGAAGAGCAGTCCGCCGATGCCCCAGCCCACCAGAAGGAGAGAGGTCAGCCGCCCCGTCCACACGGGCACGAGCGCGGCCGCTTCGGGCGAACCGATGGGTACGCCGAGCAGCGTGGGGACGCAGTTCTTCGCGACGTAATTGAAGAGCAGGCCGTCGAAGACGTCGAAACCCCACCCCAACCAGGCCGCAAAAAGAACGAGCCACTGGTAGGGGCTCATGTCGAGAAACTTGCCACGCGATGCTTCGGCGGATCGCATGAGCCACTTTGTACCACGATTAAGCGAAAAAGCCGGCGCGTGAGCAAACCGGCATTCGGAGGAGGATGGGGCTCTCCACCGCTTATGGAATGAACAAGCCAGTGGACTACGCCAGCTTCTTCATCGAAACCATCATCAGCGGAGCAATTTATATGCTGTTCCGCTGGGCGAAGGCCCAGCGGATGTAACCGTGCCCTTACGGCTGAGCGGTCTGAGTGCCGCCGAGTGCGGTCGTGAGCTCCTTCAGGGCGTTATCGATGGCCCGCATAGCTTCGGCCCGGTGCCCGCCGTATTCGTTGGGCAGCGGCTTCAGAATGGCCAGCGCCTTCGTGAGCAGTTCGCCGGCGCGCTGCAGCCGCTTGTTGCTCTCCGCGATCTGTTGAGCCGAGTATTTGGACTTGGGCTCGTTGTCGCGGATCGTGGATTTGCCGATCTGCTGCTGCCGGTTCGGCGTCGGATCGTTCGCTTTATTCCAAAGGATGCCCGCGCGCAGCTCGAGCGCGGCAATCTGGTCCCACTGGATCGCTTTCACGCGGTGGCCATCGTAGATGGGCAGACCGCGGCGAAGCAGCTGCTGCGCTTCCACGCACAGACGATACGCATTTTTCATGGGCCGGATATCTTCGCGAGTGATCGCTTGGCCCTGGCCACGATGGCCCCGCTTGGTGGCGACCTGGGCATGACCGCCTACGGCGGCGAAGATGACGGCTAAGACAACACAAAAGGTTAAGAACGGTTTCATCAGGGTGATCTCCAAGTTGTTGAACGGACAGCAGGCATGACGCTCTGGCATCGCCGGCTGTTCAGTGAGGACCCAGGACCGGCAAAGTTCTAGGCAGGCTCAAAATGGGCGGTGAAGTGGCGCAGGAAGGGGGCTTGCTGGGTGATTTTGAGTCCACGAGCTTGGTCGGCTTCGCCTGCCATCTGAATGAGAATATCGGCCACATAGTTGACGTGCGCCTGGGTATAGACCCGTCGCGGAAGGGCCAAGCGAACCAACTCGCGGTCCGCCGGAACCTCGACTCCGTCCACGTGCTTGCCAAACATTCCCGAGCCGATTTCGACCCCGCGGATACCGCCCTGCCGGTAGAGCTCGCACACCAGAACCTGGGCCGGGAATTGAGCCGGTGGGATGTGGGGGTAGAAGCTCTTGGCATCGATGTAGACCGCATGGCCCCCCGCGGGCCGGACGATCTGGATGCCCGCCTCGATCAGTTTGTTGGCGAGGTAGCGAACGGTGGCGTGGCGGTACTCCAAGTAATGCTCGTCGAGCGTTTCTTCAAGTCCGACCGCGAGGGCTTCGAGGTCACGGCCCGCGAGACCGCCATAGGTGGGGAAGCCTTCTGTCAGGATGACGAGATTTCTCGCTTGCTCGGCCAGACGATCGTCGTTGACCGCGAGAAATCCGCCGATGTTGCCGAATCCATCCTTCTTGAGGCTCATCGTCGCGCCGTCTGCGTAGGAAAATATTTCTTGCGCAATGGTCTTTGCCGCAACGGTTGCATACGCATCTTCACGCTGCTTGATGAACCAGGAGTTTTCCGCGAAGCGGCAGGCGTCGATGATGAACGGAATGCCGGCTTCGCGGTAGATGCTGGAGATCTCGCGGATGTTGGCCATCGAAACGGGCTGACCGCCGCCCGTGTTGTTGGTAATGGTCACCATCCCGATCGGAATGTCGTCCCGGCGCTGCGCGATCAAGGCGCGCAACTTGGCCGGGTCAAGGTTCCCCTTGAAGGGATGTTCGCAATTGAAATCGCGGCCTTCGTCGATCACGAGATCGAGGGCCTCCGCTCCCGTGAACTCGACATTGGCCCGCGTCGTGTCGAAGTGGTTGTTGTTGGGAATGACCTTTCCCTTCCCGCCCACGATCGACATCAGGATCTTCTCGGCGGCGCGACCCTGGTGAACCGGGATCACATGCTTGAAGCCAAAAATCTCGCGCACCTTGGATTCGAACTTGTGGAATGAGCGCGATCCCGCGTAGCTCTCGTCGCCCACCATGATCGCCGCCCACTGCGCGGCCGACATCGCGCTGGTGCCGCTGTCGGTGAGCAAGTCGATGAGCACATCGTCGGCATCCACCAAGAAAACGTTGTGGTGGGCGCGCCGGAGGATTTCCGCGCGCTCGGCTTCAGTCGTAAAGCGAATCGGCTCGACGGACTTGATTCGAAACGGCTCAATGATTTCGGGCATGGTCGTAAAAGTTGCGATGCAAATCGTTGTTACTGCGCGACGACGGGGATGCCGTTTTCCGCGCCCACGGCGAAGGTGTGGTCGTCCTTGTTGACGCCCTTGATCGTGGCGCGCTCACCGTCCACCATCTGCGTGCCTTGCCAAATCGGGCTGGTCGTTTCCCGCCAATAGACGCGGTGCCGGCCAGTGCCGCGCCAGGTCAGCGTGGTGTCGTGGGCCTGGTCCAAGACCACCCGCACGTCCTCCGGCGGACGTCCCGCCTGAGCCAGCGCCTGCAGCGCGGCAATATTCAGCCGGGCCACGTTGGCGAGGTAGCGGAAATCCATGTGCTGAGGAAGATCGTCTTCGGTGTGCTGCCGCGTGTATTCCTCGTGGACCTCCACAAACCGCACGGCGCTGAACCCGGCTTCATGAAACGGTGTGTGGTCGCCGCCACGACCGAAACGGTCGCGCCGAAAGACGAGCTTCGGTCCGAAGTGGGGAACTGCGTCCCGAGTGGCGAATTCGATGTACCGCGCGAGTTCGCGGGACTGGGCGGTGCCTTTGGGCTCATCGCTGAAGATACGCACCCGATGCTCGTCCTTCTGGCCCGCTTTGTTCGAACTCGAGCCGACCGTATCGTTGCTGAGCACGGCATCGATCGACCAATGCTGCTCGGCCGCCATCGTCGCCAGTGCGCGTGATCCGAGAAGTCCTTGCTCTTCGCCCGTGAAGGCGACAAAGACGAGGGTGTGCGGCCATGTCCGCGTGCAGAGGTTGCGGGCCGCTTCGAGCGTCACTGCGACGCCGCTCGCGTCATCGTTCGCGCCGGGCGCGCGGCCGGTGAGGACATCGGCTTTCAGGTTCAGCGAATCCATATGCCCCCCGATGACGATCCGTCGCTCGTCCTGACCGGGCCACGTGGCCACCACTTGGACTACGGACGTGTCTTCGGGAACGCGGCGCCCCTTCGGCGCGGTGTAGCGCATCAGCTCCACCTTCAGGCCGGGAATCGCGCGGAACTGGTCGGCCACCCAGTTTGCGGCGTCCAGCAACTGGGGCGAGAGGGTGTTGCGGGTGGGGAAGCTGGCGAGCTTTTCGACGTCGGCGCGAAGTCGGGACTCGGAGACGGACGAGAGCGGAGAGGAAGCCATGATCAGCAATGCCGGCAAAGCCGCGTACATGCGATCAGTCTAGCCCTTCGGGCATGAGGTCTAGGGGGAGAATGGAGGAGAGGGTGGGATTCGAACCCACGGAGGCTTGCACCTCAGTGCATTTCGAGTGCACCGCACTAGACCACTATGCGACCTCTCCGGGCCTCAGCAGTATAGCAGAATCATGCCCGGCGTCGGACGGGGGTCGGCCGGAGGTTTGAGAAATACAACGAGCGGCGCCGCCTCAGCCGCCGGGCGCGAGCCGAAGCCGAAAAGCGAAACAAGCCATAGCGAAAATCAACCAAACGAGAAGGACTCCACCGCATCATGCGCCTCCCAGATTCAAAATGGGACAAAAGCCCCAATAGGGGGATAGTACATCAGGCTCTCGCCCATTGGGCCCCGTAAGTCGCAATTCCAGCAAACCTGTCGGGGCTTTGGTTGGGTGAGCGGGGGCGTGCGGTATACTTGCACCCTCAATTCGGGCTTTCTGCAGCCACCGCCCGGCCACGCCGGAGTCGATCGGCTGTCTGGATGCGCAGTCCATCTGCGAGCCAGCCCATAGGGAGCAGTAACAAATTTCCGTGAACACCAGAAAATACGAAGCGTTTTACATCGTCAGTCCGCAGTTCGATGATTCGAAAGTGCAGGAGATCGCCAACCGATTCAAGGGCGTCGTGGAGGCCCAGGGCGGCACCGTCGAATCCGCGGCCAAGTGGGACAAGCGCAAACTCGCCTACGAAATCAACGGCTTCCGCGAGGGGAACTACATCATCATGATGTTTGAATCCGAGTCGACGGTTCCGGCCGAATTGAACCGCCAGATGCGCATTTCGGACGACGTGATTCGCCACCGCATCTACCTTCGCGAGGAGTAATTATCCAGTGATCAATCGAGTTGTTGTCGTTGGCCGCCTGACCCGTGATCCCGAGCTGCGGACCACCGCGACAGGCAAAAACGTGTGCGATTTCAGCATCGCCGTCACCAAGCGAATCAAGCCGACCGATGGATCGCCCGACGCGGATTTCTTCAAAGTCGTGGCGTGGTCGCAGACCGCGGAATATGTCTCGAACTACCTGACGAAGGGCCGACTGGTCGCCGTCGAGGGCCGACTTCAGTCTCGCAAATACCAGGCGAGCGACGGCACCAACCGCGAAGTCGTGGAGATCGTGGCCGATAACGTCCAGGGTCTCGACCGTCCGCGCGACGACCAGAACGCGGGTGGCGCGCCGGTCGGCGCGGCCGTTTCGGTGGCGCCGAGTGCCGACGAATACGATCCCTTCGCCGACGAATAACCCACTTTATGCATCAACTCGATGACGCTTCGTTCGTCCTTCGGCTCGATCCGAAGGAGATGTTTCGCTTGACTCGGGAGTTCCCGGATCAGTGCGCCAAAGCCAGGGAGATCGCCGAAGGCGTCGACCTGCCAGTTCCCGTCAGCAAGCCGCAGTTGGTCGTCTTGACCGGCCTGGGCGGATCCGCGAGCGGCGGCGATTTCACCAAGGCGCTCTTCGACGAATTTTCGGCGATCCCGATGTTCGTCAACCGGGACTATCACCTGCCGAAGACGGTCGGCATCGGCACGCTCCTCTTCGCCACGTCGTACTCGGGCAATACCGAAGAGACGCTGAGCGCTTATGCCGACGCCAAGAAGGCCGGTGCCCAGGTGATCGTCGTGACGAGCGGCGGCAAGCTCGCCGAACTGGCCAAGCAAGACGGTTTTCCGATCATCCAAATCCCCGGGGGCCAGCCGCCGCGCACAGCGCTTGGCTTTATGCTCGTCCCGGTTTTGGTGGCGTGTGTGAAGCTCGGACTTCTGCCCGCAATCGATTTCGATGCGCTCATCGCCCATCTGAAGGCGACCGTCGCCAAGTACGAAATCGAAGTGCCGTTCGAGAAGAACCCCACGAAGCAACTCGCGGAGCAACTCCACGGCAAGTTGAGCACACTTTACGGTCTGGGCGGATGGCAGCACATCGTCGCGAATCGCTGGAAGTGCCAGATCAACGAGAACGCGAAGTGCATGACCTTCGCCAACATCTTCCCCGAGCTCTGCCACAACGAGATCTTGGGCTGGGTCAAGGCCAAGGACCAGAACGCGAATTGGGTGAGCATTGTGCTCGAGGACGGCAGCGAGAGTGCAAAGATGAAGAAGCGCTCCGAAGTGGTGGCACGGCTCACGGCCGATACGACCGAGACGGTCACCGTCCGAGCCGAAGGCGCCAACCTCATCGAGAAGATGCTGAGCCTCGCTCTCTATGGCGACTTTGTGTCGCTCTATCTGGCGGCGCTGAACGGCGTCGACCCTGAGAATATCGACTCGATCAATATTCTCAAGGACGAACTCGGCAAGATTTCCGCCTAACCGCTATTTCAGCGTGACCCGACCTTCGATCTTCGGATCGAGGGTCGGATGCTTTTTCAGGTAGGCCACAAACGATTCCAGGTCCACAATCCCGGTGTCGATCCGCTTTCCTTTGGCGGCCTTCAGCACCGACTGGTTGTCGCCACCAGCGGCAATGAACGCCTGGACGACGACGGTGTACGTCGCTTTCGGGTCGATCGGTTTGCCCTCCAGGGTCGCCGTCACCCGTTGGCCCTCTGGCTTGGAACGGTCATGGACGTAGGCAAAGCCGCGCGAGACCTGGAGTTGGGCGCCGTTCTTGCCGGGGGCGGGAATGCCTTCTTCGAGGGCGGCGAGGAGTTCGGCACCGGTGAGATCGAGGAGAACAATCGTGTTCGCAAATGGCATCACCTCATAGGCTTTGCTATAGGTGACGGGACCCTTGTCCCAGCTCGAGCGAATGCCGCCTGAATTGACCATCGCAATCTGGGCGCCCTGGGCCGAGAACTGGTCGAGCATGGAGTCGGCGATGAGATTGCCCATCGTCGACTCGACCCCCGTCGGGCTCGTCTTCACGATCGCGTCGACGGCGGTGGTCAGCACCTCGCCTTTGTACGCCTCGACCAGCGTGCCGTAGATCGAGACCATCGACTTGACGACTGGCTCTTCCGGCTTGCTGTCATCCATTACGGTGGGGCTCGCCTTGGAATAGCTCTTGACGTATCCGGAATCGTCGAATTCGACCTGGATGCTGCCGACGACCTTGCACCACTCCCACGAGCTCAGCAGGAGCACCTTGTGGCGCTCGGGCGATTCAACTTCGGTCGGATACGGGCCCGCCGGCTTCGGAAGTCCAGGAGCCTCTGCGCCGAGAAGCGAATGCGAGTGGCCGCCGACGATCACGTCGATCCCCTCGACTTCCCGCGCAACTTCTTGTTCCAGCGCGTACCCGAGGTGGCTCAGCAGGACAATCTTATCCACGCCTTGCTCGCGCAGGGAAGCCACCGACGAGCGGAGCGTACGCTTCAGGTCGAGCAGTTTGACGGTCGGGCCGGGACTGCTGATGTTGAACACGTCGGGCGTCACCGCGCCGACCAAGCCGATTTTCGCGCCGCCGGTTTGGACGACGGTCCACGGTTTCACGCGATCCCGAAGCGTGGGTTCGGCGCTGAAGTCGAGGTTACAAGCGAGCAGGGGAAACTGCGACCGACTCGCATAGCGGGCAAGGGGCACGGGACCCTTGTCGAATTCGTGGTTGCCGAGACACGCCGCCTGGTAGTTCATCTGATTCAGGATCATCGCGTCGGCTTGGCCCAGGAACAATCCAAAGTAGAGCGTGCCTTGGAAGGTGTCGCCCGCATTGAGCACGATTGGGTTGGTGGCCGTGGCTCGGACGCGGTTGATCTCCGCCGCCATACGCGCGTAGCCTCCCAAACTTTTGCCCCGAATCGTGGTCGGCTCCAAGTGGCCGTGAAGGTCGTTGGTGTGGATGATGGTCAAAGAAAAATCGGCCCAGGCCTGAGACACAAACCCCGCAAGCGCGAAACCGAACCAAAGTCGTCGCATGGTCCTATTGTATTCGCGCGGGTAACCTAGGCGACATGGCCCGCGCCGAAAGTTGGAATCCGCTGCTGTCGTTGGTGACCTTCGTTGGCGAGTGCGCGATTCTGCTGACCAGCGCCATCAAGCGAATGGTCCGGTTGCGGCTGGAACTGGGCCAGATCCTCGAGCAGATGGCGTTCGTTGGCATCATGTCGGTGCCCATCGTGGCGCTGACTACCTTCTTCTCGGGGGCCGTGCTCGCCCTCTACACCTCCGACATCCTGATTCGATATGGAGCGGCCAGCCTGAGCGGCGGCACGATCGGGCTCGCCGTCACCCGCGAAATTGCGCCGGTGCTCGCCGGCATCATGGTGGCGGCGCGGTGCGGTTCGGCCATGGCTGCCCAGATCGGTTCGATGACCGTAACTCAGCAGGTCGACGCTCTACGCTCGCTCTCGGTGGACCCCACGGACTATCTCGTGGTGCCGCGCGTGATCGCGGGCGTGGTCATGGTTCCGATGCTCTGCCTGATCGGCTGCTATGCGGGCGTGATCGGCGGCTACATCACGTCGGTCAGCCGGGGCGTTCCCGGCGGCACGTTCATGCAGTCGCTGCGCCAATGGGTCCAACCGGGCGACTTCATCGGTGGCATGGAGAAGACGGTGATTTTCGGCTTGATCGTCGCGCTCGTGGCGTGTCAGCAAGGGCTCCGGACGAAGGGCGGCGCGGTGGGCGTGGGTAAATCCACGACGAGCACGGTGGTGATTTCGATGGTGCTGATCTACGTCGCCGACTACTTCCTGACCGACATCATCTATTGATCGAGCGCCGCATGGCGTCCAGCGTCTCCGCGCTCACGTGGTGCTCGATGCCTTCGGCGTCGATTTCGGCCGTTTCCGGTCCCACACCGAGCGAGAGCAGGAAGCGGAGCACAATTTCGTGGCGCTCGCGGGAATCGGCGGCCAATTGCCTCCCCGCCTCGGTGAGGAAGATGCTTCGGTACGGCTCGCTGGTGACAAGACCCTCCCGTTGCAGCCGCTGAATCGTCTTGCTGACGGTCACCTGGCTGATCCCCAGTCGTTCGGCGATATCGACCACGCGGGCCTCACCTTTGTCTTCGATGAGGGCGTCGATGAGCTCGACGTAATCTTCCGCGGTTTCGCGGCTATGGTCGTCGCGCGTGCGCTGAAATCGATTCATAGAAGCCGGCTTCAATTGCATCATGGTACCGGACGAGAGGTAAAACGCCGGCATGATACGTGGAATGCACGGCATGTTCTATTCAAGCGATCCAGCCGCAACACGCGCCTTCTTCAAGGATGTGATGGGCTTCGATCACTTCGATGCCGGCGGTGGTTGGCTGATCTTCAATATCCCGCAAGCCGACCTTGGCGTCCATCCCAACGACTACGCGGAAGCACCACCCAGCGGGACCGCGGAAATCTCCTTCTTTGTGGACGACATCCACGGCACGGTGGCGGAGCTCAAGGCGAAAGGAGCCACGTTCACCGGCGACGTCCGGGACGATGGATTCGGCTACACGATCATGATGCAGGTGCCGGGTGGCGTGAAAGTGATGCTGTACGAAGCGAAATATGGCCGCGGCTAGGACGATTCGGTAACGAAATCCGTCTGACTGTCGATGCCCTTCTTCCAGTTCCTGCTCACGCTGCTGATGTTTCCGTTCATCGGCTTCGTGGTGCTCAAGATCTTTGGGATGATGCTCGGTCAGGAGATCGACGTCATCAGCGGGATTTTGGCGCTGGGCGGCGTTGTGGGCATGTTCGTGATGGCGGTGTCGGCCCAGAGCGACGGCGTCTCGCTGGGCATCTTCCTGTGCATGGTCGTTTTGGCCGCACTTTATCCGTACGCGGTGACGCAGCTTTCGCGAGCCGAGTTTCACATGATCGATGTGGAAGGGCTGGAGCGCTGCTTCGCCACCATCGCCGAGCGACCCCAAACGATCCCAAGCTATTTCGAATTGGCGCAGCGGCTGTACGATCTGGGCCTGAGCGGCCACGCGATCGCGATTGCGGAGCGGACTGTGAATTCGCTGTCGACCGATATGGATCCTTCGCGCAACGCGTCCATGCGAGATATCTTTCGGAAGGAAGAGTCGCGGCTCAAACAGTGGAAGCGGGAAACACCACGGCCCCGTGAGTTCGAACCGATCCGTTGCCCGAATTGCGGAAACGTGAATCCGGTCGGCGAGATTCGGTGCGCCAAGTGCGGAAGCCCGTATCTTCTCCTGCATTTTCGGGGCACGAATATGCGCCAGCGCACGATGAGCCGCCTGATACTGGCGTACGGCGTGATCACCGTGAGCATTTGCGGGTGCGTCGCCTCGCTCGCCATGCTGGGCGGTGCGGTCGGAGCCATAGCGTTCGTTCTTGCGATTGCCTGCTGCGCTCTGGTGTTATTCCTATTGTTCCGCGGCGAGATTCGGTCGTATGATCGGGTTGTCGACGTTTGATCAAAGCGCGCGGAATTCTCCTTGCGTTCTGAACTGATTCGAGGGAAACTATGGCCATGAATTCACGTTTGATCACTATCATGTTGGTCGCCTTCAGCTCGGGGGCAGCCTTCGGCCAGTTCTCGAATTTCGACTTCGATGCAGAAGGTTGGACGGCCACGGGGTTCAACAGCTCCTACGCGCTTCCGCCTTCGGGCTCGTCCAATGTCAGCTACAACGCGGCGGCAGGATTTAACGGCCCCGGAATTTTTGTCACGGACATCTTTCAAGAGGTTTTCTTCAGTGCGCCCGCCAAATTCCTGGGCAACAAGTCGAGTGCCTATGGCTCGACGCTGACGTTCGATTCCAAGGTGACCTACACGGATTCGGTCGATTACCCCATGGTGATCATCGCCAACGGTACTCAGGGCTTATGGTGCAGGAATGGCTCGCTGCCCATCGACGTGTGGTCTCACGTTAGCCTGAACCTCACGCCCTCTTCGATCTGGCACTTCGGCTCCCCGTCGGGACCCGTGCCGACCGAGGCCGAATTCAAGCAAGTGCTCAGTAACGTCACCGGCCTGTACATTATCGCGGAATGGAAGACCGGGCCCGACGAAACCTACTTGGACAACGTCCGGCTTGGCCCGGCGGCCACGATGACCGGATCCGTTCAGCTGCAGGATTGGTCGGCACCCGCGGGCTTGATCCCGTGCGAGCTTCAGTTTCGCCAAGGCTCCACCCTGGTTTCCACGAGCCACGTCACGGTCAACTCTTCCACCGGCTTATTCGTTGTGGAAAGCCTTCCGTCGCCCGGTGTTTACACGGTCGCCGTGAAGGCATCGCACTGGCTCCGCAAGCTGAACGCGAACATCGTCGTGACACCGGGAGGCGTCATGAATCTCGTCTCGGGAGCGAACGGTGACATCGACGGAGACGACTCGATTACGGTGTTCGACTACAGCATTCTCAGCGACTACTTCGATGCAAGCAGTTCATCGGCCAACTGGAACACGATTGGCGGAAATGGGTATGCGCCGAAGGACGCCGATATCGATGGCGACGAATCAGTGTCCGTCTTCGACTACAGCCTTATCTCGGACCATTTCGACCAATCCGGCGACGCGTGATCGAGGCTATTTGCCGCCCGTCATCACGATGCCTTTGATGAAGTAGCGCTGGCCGATAAAGAACAGCACGATCAACGGAATCGTGACGAGCACGCTCGCCGCCATCATCAGGTGCCATTGGTCGCCATTGATCGATTGGTACGATCGAAGGCCCACCTCGAGCGTCTGCAGGTCGGGGCTGTTCAGATAAAGCAGCGGGCCCATGAAATCGCGCCAGCTCCAGATGAACGCAAAGATCGCCACGGTGGCAATCACGGGTCCCGAGTTCGGCACGATCACCCGCGAGAGGATCGTGAAATGGCTGGCGCCATCGAGGACGGCCGCTTCGTCGAGCTCGCGGGGAATACCCATGAAGAACTGACGCAGCAAGAAGATGTTGTAGGCGCCCCCAAAGAAGGCGGGGACCGTTAGCGGCAGGAAGGTGTTGATCCAGTGGACCTTTGCAAACATGACGTAGGTCGGGATCATCGTCACGATTCCCGGCAACATCATTGTCGCGAGCAAAGCGATGAACAGGCGATCCCGGCCCACGAACTTCATTCGCGCGAAGGCGTACGCCACAAAGATCGAACTGACGAGCGTGCCCAAGGTCGTGATTGCGGAGATCAGGCTCGTGTTGGCGAGGAGCTTTGCGAACACTACGGACGGGTTGGCGAGCACCTCGGAGTAGTTGGACCAGATCACGGGGCTCGGCCAAGTCCAGACCGACGTCGTCGCGATCTGCTGCGGTGTCTTGAGGGACATCACGAGCATGACGTAGAACGGCAGCATGAACGCGACGGAGCCCACCAGAAGCAGGAGCCAAACGCCGACTCGAACCGCTTGTTCGCGCATCCGCACGGAATCCATCAGCGGGCCTCCGACTCGTAGTAGATGGATTTGTTCAGGCGTAGCTGCAGCATGGTGAGGATCAAGATGATGAGGAACAGCACCCAAGCCAGCGCCGCCGCATAGCCCATGCGCAGCGATTGGAACGCCTGACGGTAAAGGTGGAGCATGTAGAACATCGTCGACTCACCCGGCCCGCCTGCCGTCATCACGTAGCTCTGCGTGAACACCTGAAAGCTTCCGATGAGCCCGGTGATCAGCGAGAACATCAAAGCGGGAGCGAGAAGCGGGATCGTGATCCGCCGGAACTGGGTCCACCGATTGGCGCCATCGACCGTCGCCGCTTCGTAATAGAACGTTGGAATGCCCTGCAGCCCAGCGAGCAGAATCACCATGCCGCCGCCCGCACCCCATAGCGCCATGAGGATCAGCGAGGCCAGCGCCGTGTTCTCATTGCCAAGCCAGTTGATCGGTTCGCCCGGCTTTCCGAGCGGCGCGAGAAGCGATGCCAGCCCGAGGAAGTTGCCCTTGCCGTCCATGCCGTAGATGATCGTATTGAGCAGGCCGCCGTCGGCTTTGAAGATCGCCTTCCAGATGAGCGCGGCCGCCACACCACTGGAGAGCGAGGGCAGATAGAAGAGCGTGCGATAAAGCGGCATGCCCTTCACCTTCACGTTCAGCAGCAGGGCGAGGCCGAGCGATACGGCGATGCCTAGCGGCACCGAGACCGCGACATAGATGAGCGTGACCTTGAGCGAAACCCAGAACCGGGCGTCCCCTGTGAACGCTTCCGTGTAATTCCCAACGCCTCGCCACTTGGCGGGAGTGATCACGTCCCAATCCGAGAAGCTCATGAGCAGGGAGAAGATCATCGGTCCGAGCGTGAATACGAAAATGCCCAGCACCCATGGCGCGATAAAGAGATAAGCCGTGCGATTCTCGCGTCGCTCTTTCTCGGAGCGCTTCACACGGAATTCCGGCGCATAGATGAGCGCCACAAGACCGAGAACGGCAACGGCTCCGATACCGAAGCCGAGTCCCCAGGGGAACGGCCCCCACTGGGATTGAGCGCGAATCGTATCCAGCCGGGATTGCCCGCGCTTCTGGCCTTCCAGCAGCGCTTCCTGGGCGGACATCGTGCCCATGAAAATCTTCTCGACCGTCTGGTCCGTGTACGTCTTGACCTCTTTGTACGCCTCGTACGAAGGGTCATAGATCGCGTGGGGAACGAGTCGGTCCGTGATGATGCGGTTGTGCGGGTACTGCTGGTCGGCGGGAGTGTTCGGACCCGGAATCCACGGCTCGCTCAGCGCAAGCTTGCGGACAGCGGGCTGGGCGAGGCCGCTTGCGGCGAGTTCCTTTGCGCCTTCCGGGCCGGCCATCCATTTCACGAGCAGCCACGCCTCCCGCGGGTGCTTGGTCGAACTCAGGATGCAGTAGCCCGCGCCGCCGCTCGGCACGACCAGGCGGCCGTCCTTGTAGGCGGGCGCCATCGTGATGTCCCACTCGAAAAATCCAGGCGTGCCGGGGACGAGCTTCTTGCGGAGATTGGGGACTTCCCAGATGCCGCCCTGGAACATCGCCAGGCGACCCTGGACAAACAGGTCGGTGGCGTTGGTTTGCAGACTCGTGGTCAGCTCGAGCTGACTCGGAATCCACCTCTTCTTGTAAGCCAGGTCTTGGACGTATTGGTAGACCCGCGCAAATCGGGGATCGTCCAACTGCAGGCGCTTCGTATCCTCGCGGTCATCGACGTAGCTGGCGCCCATCGAGTAGGCCATGGTGTCGGTGAAAAGCGCGCTCCAGCCGGTGGCGAAGCCCCAGCGCACGGTCTTGCCGCCCGCGTCCTTCTTCGTGAGCTGCTGCATGACCCACGTGAAGTCTTTTTCGCGCAACTCCGGGCGAGGCTCAAAGTCCCACGTCCAAGTGCCGTCCGGGTTGGGCAGGTTCGCCTCGGCGAAGATCTTCTTGTTGTAATAGACCACGCCGATCGGAGCGACATCGCGGGCCAGCACATAGAGTTGCTTCTGGTACCGATACGCTGCGACCGCGCCGGGATACCACTGGGAAAGATCGACCCCGTCGGGGCCCTCGATAAAGGAATCCAGGGGAAGCAGCGCCTTTCGCTTGGCGAACTTTTGAAAGAATTCGGGCAACTCCATCCCAACGTCGGGAGCAACTCCGGCGGCGTATTGGGTTAGCAGCTTTTCCTGATAGACATCGGAGGGGGTGCGTTCGAGCTCGACGACGATGCCGGGATGGGCTTTTTCAAACGCCGCCACTGCATTGCGGATCGGCTTCATTGCCTCGTCGCCTTCCCAGACGACGAACCTTAAGCGAACCGTCGCTGTCGCCGCCCCCGCGAGAGCCAGCCAGCACAAAACCAGTAATCCAAGCTGGACTCCGCGGACGAGCGGCGACGGCGACCGTTTACTTTTTCGGGGCATTCGATTTCTTTCGGGTGTCGATCCAGGTGATCCGGCTCATCCCCTTTTTGATGATGGGGTGGGCCATAAATTGGGAGCGGACGAAGTTGTCGCGCCGGTTTTCGATGGCGACCATCGCCATGCCAGCGTCGATACCGAGCTGGTCGGGACCTTTCCAGTTGCGCTGCGCATTGATGCCGTTGCTAAAGCCGTAACGACCCCACGCATCGGGATGGAGCGCCGCGATGTTATCGAGACAGGCCATCGCTTCGGTTGGGATCCATTCCGCGCTGGCGGCCACGCCGGTCGGCGAGATGGTGCCATTGTCGCCACCCCAGCCAGGGAAGCCCGAGACCTGATAGCCATCCGGACCGTCGCTGGCGTTGAAGCCCCAATAGTTGATGCCGTAGTTCTTGAACTTGGTCGAGTTATCGGCTGCATATTGGCGCTGGGCCAGGAACTCGCCCTTGCTCGCATTCCAGTAGTCGTAGCCTTTGGCATCGCGCTTGTTGCGCAGGTCCAGATAGCCCTCGGCCATCTGGTGGATGAAGATCGGCCCTCCGCCGTAGGTCGTGTAATTTTTGTACTTGACGACGGGACGCGAGAAAGCGGTCCACAGCGTGTCGGGCATGTCCTTGCTCGCGCCCAACGCGGTGACGATGAGCATTTTCTGCTCCGAATAGTCGCCCCAGCGCGCGTTGATGAAGCCCGACTCCGGTTTCCAGCCCATGCAGAGCGTGGTGCTATTCGGTTTCGTGCCGCCGTCGGTCAGCATCCATTTCCAATCGACCGCATTCATGATCGTGTTGAAATCGGCCGTGAGCTGGCCGTCCTGGAAATACTGCTGGGCGACGATCATGCCGCAGAACAGGAGCGCGGAATCGATGCTGCTGACCTCGCACTGCCATTGGCGAGCGCCGGTCTGCCAGTCGATGAAGTGATAGAACCAGCCCTTGTTTTTGGGAGCGGTGGTCACGAGCGCGCGAAACGTTTTGCGAGCGAGTCCGAGCGCCGTATTGCGATCCAGCCAGTTCCGCTTCACCGCAATCGCGTAGGCGGTCAGGGCGTATCCGGTCGATGCGACGCTCGATACCGTGAACGTGTCGCTGGTCCCGAAGTTAGCCGCGCGATCCTTCGAAAAACCGGTGGTCGCGTGCGACTGTTGGTAGAAGAATTGGAAGGCTCGATAGGACATCTGATCGAGCAATTCCTGGCCCGTGGGTACGGCGAGGGGCGATGCCAAGGTCGCTGCCATCGTGGCAACAAAGGGAATCATCATGATTCATCAAACTCCATTCGAGTTCCCCGCGCTACACGGGCGGGGAACTCGATGAGGATCGGGGGGCGCTTAGAGCCAGCCCTGCTTCAGGTAGTAGCGCAAGCTGATGCAGAAGGTCTCCATCCAGGTGAGCTTCTCATTCTTGCCTGCGATCGTGAAGTTGAGGTTGCCCGGATCGTACTGCCACATGTTCAGGGCGCCCGGTTGGCCACAGAGGTCGGTGACGGGGGTGAACTTGGCGTGGGAGTCGCCGAAGACGATCATCCAGTTCTTGTCGCCCTTCTTGCCGCCGCCAAAGTTGTACGTCGTCTTCCACATCGGATCGTCGCCCGAATTCCAGCCCTTGGGTCCGATGAATCGAGACCACGGTCCGTTATCCGGCCAGAACTCCTTGTGCTCGCCGATGATCATGGCGCGCGTCGGCTCTTCGATCGAGCTGGCGGTGTACTTGCCGAACGGCTTCGTGTTGTCGCATGAGTTCGACCACTCGCCGCCCTTGAAGAACGCATCGTAGAAGAAGTAGCCGCGGAAGAACTTGGGCTCTTTCGGCTGAACGCCGTACTTGGTCGTGTTCGTGGCATCGCCCTGAGCATCGTACAGTTTGGCGGCCGGGTTCACCGGGTCGCGATAGATGTCGGTGCTCTTGACGTATGGCGCAACGAGGTGCTTCCAGTTCTGTCGAGGGAAGCCGCCGTTGGTCACGCAGTCCGTGTAGCGAAGCGGGAATACGTCCTCATTGTCGTTCAAGTACATTTGAAGACCGATTCCAACCTGCTTGGTGTTGGAAAGCGCGACGCTCACCTTGGCCGCTTCTTTGGCCTGGGCGAAGACGGGGAAGAGTATGGCAGCGAGGATGGCGATAATCGCAATCACCACCAACAGTTCGATGAGGGTGAATGCTCGAGATAGATGTTTCACAGACTTCTCCATTGAGGTTTTTATCAGCGATGATATGGGGCGGTCGAAGACCGGATATCGAGTGACAAGGGATAAATCGTTTGCGTCCGCTTGAGCGGATCGCCATTGATTTGGGCAACAAGCATTTCGGTGGCTTCACGAGCCATTTCTGCAACGGGCTGTTTGACGCTGGTCAGGGGCGGGTTGCAGAAACTGGACTGGTTCAGCGAGTCGAAACCAACAATTGAAAGCTGATCGGGGACGCGAATGCCCATCGACTTGGCCACCGCGAGGACTCGGTAGGCCACATCGTCCGACCAGATGAAAAGGGCAGTGGGTCGGTCCGGTCGGGCCAGGAGGTCCTTCAGTTCGGCAATGTCGCCATCTGGTGCAGCGATCTGCACCACGTCGCGAGGATCCACGGCCAGGTTGGCGGACTCGAGCGCCTCCCGATAGCCGTTGTAGCGATCCGTCGAACTCACGGCGAGCGAGCTGCCGCGGATCATGCCGATGCGTCGATGACCAAGGTCGATCAGGTGCTGGGTGGCGATGCGACCGCCGGCATAGTTATCCGCATCGACAAACGCCGTCCCCGGCAGGTAGCTGCGTGTGAAAAAGAGCACGCAAGGAAACTGTCGTTCGACAAGCTCGGCGACCAATGGGTCGTTGCCGTCGCGGAGCAGGAGCGCGCCATCGGCGCGGCCGTCCATCAGTTGGTTGGCTTCCATCGCCATATCGCTGGCGACCTTCGTGTGAAGCATGATGTCGATGTCGGCGTCGACGGCGGCCTCGCAGACGCCGTGCATGACGTCGCTCGTGAAGCTCGACCACGTCGAGAAGTACTGGGCGTACTGGAAGACGACAGCGATAGTGCCTGAGCGGCGATTAACCAGCATGCGGGCCACGGCGCTGGGTCGATAGCCCAGCTGTTTGGCGGCGTCCAAGACGCGTGCTTTGGTCTCCGCGCTAATGCGCGCCGCTGCGTCCCGGCCATTGAGGACGTAGCTGACGGTGACCTTGCTCACCTTCGCCATTTCGGCGACATCTTGGATCGTTACTCGGTTTTGCATCGTTGCTGAACCGTTTCACTAAGTATAGTCTTGATTTTCCAAAATTGGAAGATGAAGCGCTGGAATTACATGAAATTCATCTGATGGCCAGGTTCGCCGCGAAGCTAAGCCGGGCCGACCACGATCTCGAACGTTTCGCCTTTGCCATCGCCGCAGAGGGGGCCCTTCGGACCGCCGCGCGCGTTCTGGTCAAAGCGGATCACAAACGTGTCGCCGCGGAACTTGCGTCGGACGGCGTACTCCGGCCAAACCGCGAGAGCGCCAGGGTCGACCACGAGGCCTTCGCGAGTGGCCCGCACGCCGCACACCCAGTCGAGCGCCACCCGGACCATCCAGGCCGAAGAACCCGTGTACCACGTCCAGCCTGCTCGGCCTTCGTGAGGCGAATCGGGGCCGTCCACGTTCCCAGGCATGACGTAAGGCTCGGCCGCATAAAGCTCGGCGCAGTCGCTTGTTTTCGCCGGGAGCATTGCGCGCAACATCTGCACCGCTTCGGCGTAGGCGCCTGATTTCGCGAGTGCGATCACGGCCCATGTCGAGGCGTGCGAATAGACACCGCCGTTCTCCCGGAGACCAGGCGCGTACCGCGTGATGTAGCCGATATTCGGATCAACCGTGCTGTAGGCGGGAGCCAGGAGCAAGGCGCCGTATGGCTTGAACAGCCGCTCGCGCGCACTATTCATCGCGGCCCGCGTGCGTTCCGGCGTTCCGATGCCGCTGATCACGCTCCAGGTCTGCATGTTCAGGAAGATCTGGCCCGAGCGATTGCGGTGGCTGCCAAACGGCTCGCCAAAATCGTTGATACCGGCGAGATACCAGGCTCCGTCCCACGCATGGGCGTCGACCGCCTGGTGCAGGCTGGCGGCGGCATCGCGATACCGCTTGGCCTCATCGGCGTGACCGAGTTCGTCCATGATCGGAGCCCAGCGCGTGAGGATGTCGTAAAGGAACATCGCCATCCAAACCGATTCACCGCGTCCTTCCAAGCCGGTGTGCGATAGACCGTCGTTC
The DNA here is from genome assembly GCA_044226215.1 of Fimbriimonadaceae bacterium. Lineage (GTDB taxonomy): Bacteria > Armatimonadota > Fimbriimonadia > Fimbriimonadales > Fimbriimonadaceae > JBGAHK01. The sequence continues at coordinate 216,543 of JBGAHK010000001.1, forward strand.
CAGTCGCCGGCGCCGATCAGCGGGATGCCGCGCGGGGAAATTCGGGCGAGAGCGCGATCGATGCCGCGCCGCGCGTGGCCCAGCAGCGTGTCGGAAGAGGCAAAGGTCTGGGTTTCCCGCGAGAGATAGCGGACGGGATCACCGAGCGAAGCCAGATCGTTCGTCTCGTCGATATAGGCGAGCAAGCCGTAGGCCAGCCACAAGCACGTGTCGCTGTGTCGGCTCTCGCTGTAGCCGGGGAAATCGGGGTGCCACCAGTGGCGCACGCCGCCGTCTTCATACATCGCTTCCGCCTGAATCTTCAGCTGGCGCAACGTGCGGGCGGGGTCGTGGGTGAGGCACATCAGACTGTCCTGCAGCTGATCGCGGTAGCCGTAAGCACCGCCCTGCTGGTAGTAGGCGCAGCGCGCGTCCATCCGCCCCGCGATGGTCTGATACTTCAGCCACGTGTTGACGAGCGTATCGAGAACGGGATCGGGAGTGGAAATCGTCGTCTGACTGCAGACGTCGTTCCAATGCTCCTTCACGTCCGTCAGTTCGCGCTGGAGGTCGGGAACGGTGACCCGCACCGACTGGAGGGCGGCTTCGCGGTCCTTTTCTGCGCCCAGCACAAACGCGACAACGCGGCTCTCGGTCGGAGCCAGCGCGATTGTCGCGCGGCACGCAGCGATCGGATCGTCCCATCGACCTTCACCCGCCTTGAACGTGGAAGGATTCAGCAAGGCGGCCGGTTGGGCGAGATCGCCCGGAGCGCCGAGGAAGGTGGCCTTGTCGTTGCACCATGCGATGGAATCGGCTCCGACCGCGCTGTGGCAAGCCACAAACGGAAGCTCTTCCACGCGCCGCTCGTGTTCGGCGAGGCCGGGGTGCTTCCACGCGAGGATGGCCGAATCGGTGACCTCGGTTTCAATGAACAGCTTTTGGAATTCGCGGTGCCAGTCGCCCTGGCCGCCCATATAGAGGTCCAGGTAGCTCGTCAGAGCCAGACGGATGGGGCCATCGGTCAAGTTGGTGACGCGGATCAGCCACACTTCGCGCTGGCCGGCCTGACTGACGAACACGGTCTGCTCGGTCCGAATGCCTTCGACCGTGCGCTCGAAAACGGTATAGCCCATGCCCTGGCGCACGACCTCGGTCGTGGCCTCGATTTTGGTGGGGTGATAGGTGGTCGACCAGATGCGCTCCGGTCGCGCCAAATTCTGTACGTAGACGAACCGCCCGTGCAGATCGAGGGTGAGATCTTGGTCCCAGCGTGTGATCCGCTGCCACTGGCAGTTATCGAGCCAGGAAAAGCCGCCGCCGTAATGGCTGAGGACGAGGCCGTACCGGCCGTTGCTCATCACGTTGGACCACGGTCGGGGCAGGTGGATATTCGTGATGACGTATTCGTTCGTTTCGGGCGAAAAATGCCCAAACGGCGTGCTCTGCAGCGGTTCCGAAAGCGTTTCGAGTCGTTGAGTTAGGTCCACAGGCAAATTCACCGGGCAATGTGAGCTAGTTTGGCACGGACGCTCATGGCTTCGGAGATGGAGCGCGTGATACGTACGAAAGGCAAGAACATTGAAGGGAGGGGGAGGTCCATCTGCGCGGCCCTGATGGGGGAAAGGAACCGCGCAAGATGGACGAGGGTCGAGCCATCAGGGGGCGTTGCAGCCCCCCTGTGCATTGAATTTAGTCGTCGCCGGACTTGTCGAACGCATCGCTCAGGAGCGAATAGTCGAACACCGTGATCGAACCGTCGCGGTCGAAGTCAGCCGCGGCGTTGTAGCCTGCGTCGCCCACCGACTTGTCGAACGAATCCGACAGGATCGAGTAGTCGAACACGGTGACCTGGTTGTCGCCATCGGCGTCGCCGTTCCACGGAAGCGTCACGTTCACGCCGGTCGTTCCCGTCGTGTCGATCGTGACGTTCTTCAGAACTTTGCGCAGGTGGGTCGAACCCTTGATCGCGATGTCATAGGTGCCATCGGCCACGGTCGGCTTGAAGGCATAGTGACCGCCCGGTTGGACCGTTGCGTTCGCGGTTTGGAGCGCGGTGGTCGAGCCCGGATTGCGGACTTCGATCGAGAGCGCATCGCCCGTGCCGTCGGTGGAGACGCCACCCAGGGTAACGGTGCCGGAAACGGCAGGATACGGATCGATCCAAACGTTGCTGCAGGTGAGCTTCGTGTTGTTCGTGATGTTGTCCTGCGAAACGAGCTGGATGTAAGAACCGATGATCGGGATCAGGTGCTTGACCGTGCCGTTATCGTTCCAGTCGTACTCGTACCAGCCTTGCGTCGTGAAGTCGTGAGGAAGACCCTGGGCTTCGCCTTCGAGTCGAACCTTCGAGCTCCACTTATCCTTGAATCGCCACTGGATGTAGTACATGCCGTCGACATCCTTGAAATAGCGGAAGCCGAGGCGCACGGTCGAGCCGAGCGTGTACGATTCGCCGTCCGAAGCGGTGAACGAATAGAACGCGCAGGGCGCGCCGAAGGCGGCGACTTCGCCATCCGGCGTGATGATGTACTGAACGTCGGAGTACCAACCCTCGATGATGGGGATGCGCAGGAAAAGTCCGGCTTCAGCCCGTCGTGGATTGAGGGGTACGTTGGTTTCCAGCTTCTGGTCCATCGTGAGCTCGAAAGCCTCGTTCGGATCCATGCTGAACGGATTGACGCCGTCCTGAGAAACGAACCACGCTCGGCGGTTAGCTTTCCATGCGGCGGTCGAGTTCACAGCACCGCTATCTTGCAGCACCATGCTCTGAGGGAAGTTGTTGACAGGCGCGAACGTTGAGCTCGGCATGTCGGTAAAAATGGTTTGGACGACTGCTTTGTGAGCATCCAAAATACTGGCCGCCATCGAGGACGAGACCATCAGCCCCATCATTGCGGCGGTCAACATTGACCTTTTCTTCATTGCTTTTTCTCCTGACCCGTGAGATCAACGAAGCCAGCTAACCGCTTTTCGCCCGATTGGACTATTGATAAAGCTGAAACGGTTCAGCAGCTCCTTATCGATACTATATCACGCTTCTCCAAAGCCGACCTTGGAGCTAAGCTGAATTTCAGGGAAGACCCGTATAAATGCGGTCGTGACTCCCTTATTTTTTCTGGCTGAGCTTGACCAAGAGGTCGTACGCGGGCGGGTCGAGGAGCACGACCTTGATGAAGAATTTGACCTTGGCCGTCTCGTCCATCTTCTTGACGTCGACGCCGGGGTTGAGCTGAGAAATCTGGAGCGAGTTCGCGACTTCCTTTTTCTGGGCGGTGGTGAACACCTTGTCGACGACCTCGTAGACCGTGTCCGTGTTGTCCTCGATCACGGCGCTCCGTTTCATGACCAGCGTTCGGAACGTGACATAGATCGTTTTCACGTCCTCCTGCATCGGAACCTTGCCCTTGTCGATCGCTTCGGTGATCGACTTGTCGAGCTTGGCTTCCAAGCTCTTGAGGAACTCGAACTCGGCCTTTTCTGCCTTCTTCACCTCGCCGCGAGCTTTCTCCAGCGCGGGCAGCAGCTTGTCGATCTGGTCCTTGGTCAGCAGGATCGGCAAGATCTGATTGAGCAGATCGACTTGGCGCACCTTCTTGAGGATCGCGTCGCTGCGACGCGCCATCTCCTCCTGCGATTGGGCACGACCGACCTGCGGCATGGCCCACGCGAGGAGAGCGACAAAAACGACGATCAAGGAGCGAAAAGGCATAGTCATGATTTTGGTGCAGCCGATGAATTGGACGGCTGGGTGGGTCCCACGTTATCGCGGCGGATGTTCGTGACGAGCGCCAGGGCGCAGAGGGTCTGGAGGTGGATGAAACCGAGTCCGAGCACGGCAACCGCCGCCCAAGCCCATCCCGTAAGGGAGCCGCCCCGAATGCCTCCGAGCGCCTGAATTCCGTATAGGCCGCCGATCAGGAGCCCGGCGGAGACAAAAAAGCCGAGCGAGCCCAGCGTGATCCGCAGCGATTTCGATGCGAGGGAAAGCCGTTGAGCCATCGATGCAGCGCGTTGCCGCATCCAGAATCCGTACGCGATCCACAGCACGAAGCAGGCCAAGCCTTGCGCCATCAGCATCGTGCCAAGGGTACCTATAATGTCGAGGATGATCTGTGTTTACGGCACCGTCTGCCTGGATCGCGTGAGGCGCGTCGATGCGCTGCCGGCTAAAGGCGGCTATGCCGAGATCGAAAGCGAAACATGGATGCTGGGCGGTGAAGCCGCCAATACGGCGGTGGCTCTTTGGGCCTGGGGCGCGGAAGCGGACCTCGTGGGCAATCCGGTCGGAGCCGGAGCGACTGCGGACTGGCTGGACCAGCAGGTCCAAGAAGCAGGCGGTCGTCCCTTGATCCACGATGAAGGGCCGTCCCCGTTCTGCGATGTTTACGTCACGCCGGACGGCGACCGGACGATGTTCGGTTACGGCTTTGTCTCAATGGACGAGCGAGTCGCGGCCTTTGACCGCACCGCTCAGCCCGGCGAATGGGCGACGTTCGACCCGAACCAGACGCGATGTTCCCGAGATGCCGTCCGCCGTGCGGTCGATGCCGGTTTTCGTATCTACCTCGAGGATTTCGCCGAGCCCGACGATGAGGTGCCTCCTGGATCGGTGTGGCAGAGCAGTACCGATCGGGTGGGATCGCGCGGCGACCGCCCCGGCAACGCCGATTGGGCGGCGCGATGGGCCGATCGCCATGGCTGCACGACGATCCTCAGTGATGGCCACCATGGATTCGTCTACGCCGAACCCGGCCAGGCACCCCGGTGGTATCCCGCGTTCGTTTGCGATCGCTACGTCGATTCAACGGGAGCGGGCGACGTGTTTCGCGCGGGCATGCTCCTAGGCTTATCGGAAAGCTGGCCGCGGGCCGAAGTGCTGCGGTTTGCGGCGGCGGCCGGCTGCCTCAACTGCGAATCCCTGGGTGGCAGCGCGCGGCGTTCCCGGCGCGAAGAAGTACTGGCGCTGATGGCCCGGCAACCCGATATCGCGGCCGCGTTCGACTAGGACGCGACGACGCGGGCGCCATCGACCGCTTGGCACACGTGGAACGTCGGTTCGCGGCCCGACCGACGCTCGTATTCGGAGGCGACGCCCGCAATGAACCGCTCGACGTGGTCCTCCTCGACCAGCGCAACGCACGAGCCGCCAAAACCGCCGCCTGTCATACGAGCTCCCCAGCAGACATCTTGGGCCCAACAGGCTTCCGCCATCCAGTCCAGTTCGGCACAACTCGCCTCGAAATCATCGCGAATGCTTTCATGGGCAGCCGTCATCAACGCGCTGATGCGCAGCCGATTTTCCGTCGCAAGCGCGGCTTCAAAAGCGTTGACGCGGGCGTTCTCGGTGATGATATGCCGCGCCCGGCGGTAGGGAATGTCACCCATCGATTCGCGCGCCGCCTCGAGTTGGTCAAGACCAACATCCCGCAAGGCGTTCACTCCGAGCGCTCGGGCCGCGACCTCGCTTTCGTGACGCCGGTCGTTGTAGCCCGACGTGACATGGCTGTGGCGCACATTGGTGTCGCAGACGACAACGCTGACTCCGGCAGGCAACGATGCATAGCGCACGGATATCGGGCGGCGCGTATCGATGCGCATCGCTTGGTGGGCTCGGCCCATGATCGACGCGGTTTGGTCCATGATTCCGCAGTTCATCCTACAAAAATCGTTCTCCGCCCGCTGGCCAATTTGGGCGAGCGTGAGGTCGTCGATGTCGAATCCCGCCAGGTCGCGCCACAGGACGCCGAACGCCATCTCCATCGCCGCGCTGCTGCTCAGTCCGCTGCCGATGGGAAGGTTGGAGATGATGGCGGTTTCGAGATCGGGCACGGCTCCGTAGTCGCGGAGCGCCCAGGCCATGCCCCGCGCATAATCGTCCCAGTGCCTCGATGGCCCGGGAGATACCTCTTGGGCCCGAAAGGGCGAACTGAGGCCGCGATCCTCTGAGTAGACGAGGCTGGAATCCTCGGGAGCCGCCGCGACGACGATGTACCGGTCGATCGCGATGGGGAATACGAAGCCATCGTGGTAATCGGTGTGCTCACCGATCAGATTGGCGCGGCCGGGCGCCACTGCGATCCGCTCCGCCTCGCGACCGAACTGCTCGCGAAACGAGCCCCGGGCTCGTTCGATCAGATCGGCGATTTCGTCGGCGCGGGCGGCTTTCACCGGGCGCCCTCCCGCAGCCGAGCCGCCGCCAGTTCCGGGGTCATATCGCGCTGGGGTTCAGCAAGCATTTCGTATCCGACCATAAATTTCTTCACTTGGGCGCTTCGCAGAAGCGGGGGATAAAAGTGGGCATGAAGGTGCCAGGCATCCGATGCGTCGGTTGAGCGCGGCGCATGGTGCCACCCCATCGAATAGGGGAAGGAGACTCCGAAGAGGCGGTCCATGGCTTTCAGGCCCACGGGCAATATCGCGGTGAGCGCGGCCACCGCATCGGCACTGAGTTCCGCGAGAGAAGTGACCGGTCTGCGGGGGGCGAGCATGGATTCAAAGGGCCAGACCGCCCAAAACGGCACCCACCACAGCCACTCCTCGTTTTCGGCGATGACGCGGATCTCTGCGTCGAGCTCTGCGGCCACGATTTCGGCGAGGAGTCCTGGCCGCTTTGATTGGGTCGCGAGTTCCCGCTCGACCAGACTAGGGATGAAGTCGCCCGCCCACACTTGGCCGTGGGGATGGGGGTTGCTGCAGCCCATGATCTCGCCCTTGTTCTCGAAAATCTGGACGTAGGTCCAGCGGTCGGCCAGATCGCGATACTGGTCGATCCAAAGATCGACGACCGCCTGCATCGCATCACCTTCGAGGTGCGCGAGGGTGAGGTCGTGGCGCGGGGAGAAACAGAGTACGCGGCACTCGCCCCGGGCCGGTTCGGACCGGAACAATCCTGCCTGCGGCGTCGCAACGGCAGATTCGGGCAGGAGCGCGGCGAAGTCGTTGGGGAAGACAAACGTGCTCGTGTATGGGGGATTGACCGCTCCCGTCGCCCGGGTATTCCCAGGGCAGAGGTAACAGGTGGGGTCGTAGGGGACCGTCTCCGGCTGGGTTGGGCTCTCGGCTCCCTGCCAAGGGCGCTGGGTCCGATGCGGCGAAACCAAGACCCACTCCTCCAGCAGCGGATTCCAGCGGCGGTGGGGCATGTCGGACACGGCACTTCGAGGATACCGGTAAGTTGTGCGGCTGAACCGCCACCCAGACGCAACCTATAATGCATTGGGGCACCCATGAAGATTCGAGCAAATTCGATGTGGCTGGCTTTGGCGATCGGCGGATGGGCGTTGGGCGGCTGCGTTCAGCTTCACACGCTCAAAACGCAAGCGAGCGGGGCCATGTCTCCCAAGTTGAAAGAGACCTTGGCCAAGCTCGATGAAGCCAATCCCGGCGCGGGTCTCCGGTCGATGGAGCCGAGCGAAGACGAAATTCGCGGCAAGCTCGACGCCATCGAGAACCAGGCCTGGCAGAATTTTGAGGCTCGTCGATCGGCTTCGGGCGGGATGGGCATGCCGACTCCCGTTCGCGATGCGGAATATTCGTCGCCTCCGCCCCCGCCGCCCGCTCCCGCAGCAGCTCCGGCCCCTCCGGCAGAACCGAGAACCCAGCCGGTATCGCTGACTCCGCCCCCGATGGCGATGGAATACCCGGATGTTTCAGGTCCGGAAATCCGGATGCCCGATCCAATTTCAGGCTAAGTGGCGGTTCGCGAGCTCGGCCCGTAGATCGTCGAACGACTCGATCAACCGTGCCCCGATCGCCTGGATGACGCCCTTTTGGGCAGAGGCCGACCGTCCGCCGATCCAGATCGCGATCTGCGGCCCCAGGACCTGGCGGAGCAGCTCCAATTCGGTCTCGAGTTGGGGATCGTTCGCCGGATAGACGATGCTGAGCGCCACCGTTTGAGCCCCACAAATCCGGACTGCCGTCGCAATTTCCACGGCGGGGAGGTTGGGCCCGAGGTAAGTCACGTCCCAGCCCTCCAAGCTGGCGACGAGCGCCACCAACATCGCTCCGAGTTCGTGAATCTGGGCGGCCGGTGTGGTGACCACGAGCCGGGGGGCGTTGGGGAGTGCGGAAACCTGACGTCGACTGCGATCGAGGAATCCGCGCAACGTGGCCGAGGCCAGATGCTCATGGGCGATCGAAATATCGCCGGTGGTCCAGCCCGTATCGATAGCGGCAAGAAGCTTGACGATGAGGCAGTCCACGCACGACCGAATGCCATAGTGCGCGATCGCCCAGTTCAGGGTCCGCTCCAGCCCATCCGCGTCTAGCGCCCGGATCGCGTCCAGGCATGCTTCGACCACCTGCGAGGCGTTCTGGGGCGGAACCTCGAACGCGGTTTCCTCGGACACCGGGGAGAGCCCAGGGCCGCCGACCAGTCCGCGGAGTTCCTCATTGTCGAGCTGAGCGATTTCGGCGAGTCGGTGCCCTTTAGCCTGGGCTTGCCGAAGCAGGACGAGCCGCTGCACTTCCTCTTCGCTGTAAAGCCGACGATTGGAATCGGACCGGCATGCGCAGAGAACCCCGTACCGTTTTTCCCATGCGCGAATCGTATGCGACGAGAGCCCCGTTCGCAACGAAACGGCCCGGATGGAAAAAATCGGCTTCACTCACTTCATTCTGGCATTTGTCTAATTCTTGTCGATACTTTTTCGGGCACTTTCTTGATTCACCGCAAGAAATTCCTTAAAAATCTAGACAAATTGGGGACGAATTCTAGACAAGGCCAGTATAATCCGTTGTCAAGCGACACCGAGTAACGCGATCCAGCCGACCGATTCCGTTGGGGCATGGCTGAAACCGTCGCTCAAGGCAACTTTATGAAACCAATTAAAGCAACGATTCTTTCTCTCGCACTTGGATTCACCACCCTCGCCTTTGCCGCCAAGGCCGATATCGTCGATACGGCCGCCAACGCCGGGCAGTTCAACACCCTCGTCGCCGCCGTGAAAGCGGCCGGACTGGTGGACGCGCTCAAGGCGAAAGGACCGTTCACCGTTTTCGCCCCGACCGACGCGGCATTCGCCAAGCTCGAAAAGGCCAAGCCGGGAACGATCGCCATGCTCCTGAAGCCGGAAAACAAGGACAAGCTGACCGCGATCCTCACCTATCACGTCGTGGCGGGCGAGTATCGGGCGAAGGACATTCTGAAGCTCAAAAACGGCGCCCACGTGAAGACCTTGGGCGGCAAGTCGGTTCGCGTTTCGAACAAGCACGGCGTGGCCGTCAACAGTTCGAAGGTCATCAAGGCCGACATCGAATGCACGAACGGCGTGATCCACGTGATCGACACCGTCCTGTTGCCGAAGTAACCGTCTTTTATCCAACCGACAGCCAAAAAGAGGGCCGTGCGCTTGCGCATTGGCCCTCGACTCCTTTTAAGCTTCGGAAAGGAACGGATAGCGATAGTCCACGGGCGGATTGAACGTTTCCTTGATCGTCCGCGGGCTGAGCCAGCGATAGAGATTCAGGATCGATCCGGCCTTATCGTTGGTGCCGCTGGCGCGCGCGCCTCCGAACGGCTGCTGACCCACCACCGCGCCCGTCGGCTTGTCATTGATGTAGAAGTTGCCGGCGGCGTGTCGCAAACGATTGGTGGCTTGTTCCACGGCCGCCCGGTCTTGCGAAATGATGGAGCCGGTCAGGGCGTACGGCGAAGTCGTGTCGACAAGGTCGAGCGTCGCGTCGAACTCGTTCTCGTTGTAGACATGGAGTGAGAGCACGGGGCCGAAAATCTCCTCGCACATCGTGACGAATCGCGGGTTGGTGGCTTCGATGACGGTCGGCTCGACGAAGTAGCCGACCGATTTGTCGCCGTTTCCGCCCACTAGGATCTTCGCGTCTAAGGCGGACTTGGCCTGATTCAGATAGCCCATGATGTTGTCGAACGATCGCTCGTCGATCACGGCGTTGACGAAATTGGAGAAGTCTTCGACCGAGCCCATTTTAAAGGTTTTCACGCCCTCGACCAGACGCTCCTTCACTTCCGCTGCGATGTTCGACGGGATATAGCATCGGGATGCGGCCGAGCACTTCTGGCCCTGGTATTCGAACGCCCCGCGCAGCAACGCGGTCGCCACGACCGCCGGATCGGATGAGGGGTGCGCGAGCACAAAGTCTTTGCCGCCGGTCTCGCCGACGATCCGGGGATAGGACCGGTAGTTCGCGATGTTTGATCCGATCGTCTTCCACATCGTCTGGAAGACTCCGGTGGAACCGGTGAAGTGGACACCGGCGAAGTCGCGATGGCTGAAGCAGATATCACCAATCGTGGCGCCATCGGCATAGACCAGATTGATCACTCCGGGAGGGAGCCCCGCCTCCTCCATGATCCGCATGAACATCTGGGCGCTGAAGACCTGGGTGTTCGCCGGCTTCCAGACCACCACGTTGCCACAGAGTGCGGCGCTGGTGGGGAGGTTGCCACCGATGGCGGTGAAGTTGAAGGGGGTGACAGCGAGAACGAACCCTTCCAGGCCGCGGTACTCGAGCCGGTTATGAATTCCCGGCGACTGGATAGGCTGCTGGCGGTAGATCTCGCTCAGGTAGTGGACGTTGAATCGCAGGAAGTCGATGATTTCGCAGGCACTGTCGATTTCGGCTTGGTACGCGTTCTTGCTCTGACCCAGCATCGTGGTGCCGTTCATGTCGGCTCGGTACTTGGTTGCGATGAGGTCCGCCGCCCTCAGAAAGATGTTCGCGCGGTTCTCCCAGCTCAGGTCGCTCCAAGCGAGCCGCGCGGCCAGAGCCGCATCGATCGCCTTGCGAATTTCCGTCTCGCCCGCCTTGTGAAACTGACCGAGCTTGTGACCGTGCTCGTGCGGCGGGCGGATCTCGCCGAGGGTTCCCGTTCGGATGTGCTCACCGCCGATGACGAGCGGCGCGTCCACGGTCGTGGACTTGAGCTCGCCGAGCTTGGCTTTCAGCTTGGCCCGCTCTGGGCTGCCGGGAGCGTAGTTGAGCACGGGCTCATTGGCGGGAAGAGGGTAGCTGAAGTAGCCGAGATCCATAGCGGGAAAGTGTACTTCAGCGCTTCCTCAGGAGCGTGACGCCGTCGCCGATCGCGATCAGACACAGATCGAACCGCGCGTCATCGTGAAGCTTCGCATTGAGTTCGCGAAGCGCTGCTGTATCCAGTTCGGTGTCGGCTGCATCCGCGACGCGGCCACTCCAGAGGACGTTGTCGATTGCAAAGAGGCCACCGACGCGCAACAGCCGGTGGGCCGCATCCAAGTAGTGCGAATAGTTGGGCTTGTCGGCATCGATAAAGCAGAAGTCGAAACTGCCGTCGTGTCCTTCGGCGGACAGGGCCGCCAGCGATTCCAGCGCGGGCGCGAGCCGCAGATCGATCCGGTCGCGAACCCCCGCCCGCTCCCAGTACCGCTCGCCCACCGAGGTGAATTCGGGTTCGACATCGAGGGCGACCAACAGCCCCCCGTCGCCCATCGCCAGCGCCGTGACGAGCGCGGAATAGCCCGTGAAGACGCCGATCTCCAAGCACTTCTTAGCCCCGATCAGCCGGACGAGAAAGTCCAGCAGTTGGCCCTCTTCCGCCGCGATCTGCATCATGGCTCGGGGATGCTGGCTGGTTTCCTCGCGCAGCTGGGCCAAGAGCGGCTGGTCGCGCACCCAATTGTGGTGAACGTAAGCGGATAGTGCGTCCGAAAAGAGGAATGACTGGCCCATAGAGGCCATGATGCCTCATTCGTCCGTCCCAATTTCTCCTAGTCTTGGTTCAAGGCCACCTGCGGTCGGATACTCTCTTGGTGTGATTCCCACCACAGCCGATGAAGCGCTCAAAGTCGTTCAGAGCGGCGACCGTATCTACATCCACGGTGTGGCCGCCGCCCCTCAGCCCCTCATTCAAGCGCTCGTCAAACGAGCCCCTGAACTGCGGGATGTCGAAATCGTTCAGCTCCATACGGAGGGGCCAGCCCCGTATACCGCGCCCGAGCTGGCCCAGAGCTTCCATGTGAACGCCCTCTTCGTCGGGAGCAACTGCCGATCGGCGGTGGGCGAGGGCCGCGCCGACTACGTGCCGATCTTCCTGAGCGAGGTCCCGGCGCTATTCAGCAGTGGCGTCATGCCCCTCGACGTGACTCTGATTCAGGTCTCCCCGCCCGACCGCCACGGTTTCTGCTCGCTCGGGACGTCGATCGAGGCCACGCGGGCGGCCGTGCAGAACGCGCGCCACGTGATCGCTCAGATCAATCCGCAAATGCCGCGGACGCACGGCGACGGTCTCATCCACGTCGACCAGCTGACAGCGGCGGTCGAGTGCGACATGCCCCTGCCCGAACACAGCATTCCGCCGCCGAACGACATCGAGCAACGGATCGGGCGCAACTGCGCCGAACTGATCGAGGATGGCGCCACGCTTCAGATGGGCATTGGCGCGATTCCGAATGCGGTTCTCGCCGCGCTCACCAGCCACAAGGACCTGGGCGTCCACACCGAGATGTTCAGCGACGGCTTGATCGATCTCGTCGAGCGAGGCGTCATCACGGGCAAGTTCAAGCGCGTGCACCCCGGCAAGATCGTGGCCGGATTTGTGCTGGGCTCCCGGCGGCTCTACGATTTCGTGGACGACAACCCGCTGGTGGCGATGCTCGACATTGCCTACGTCAACGACACCGCGGTCATCCGGCGCAATCCCAAGGTCACCGCGATCAACAGCGCGATCGAGGTCGACCTCACCGGACAAATCTGTGCCGACTCGATCGGTACCCGCCTCTATAGCGGTGTCGGTGGCCAGATGGACTTCATTCGCGGCGCGTCACTCTCCGTGGGAGGGCGACCGATCTTCGCTCTGCCCAGCGTCACGTCGAAGGGTGAATCCCGAATCGCAGCGATTCTAAAGCCGGGCGCGGGCGTGGTCACGACCCGAGCCCATGTCCACTATGTCGTGACCGAATACGGCGCGGTAAATCTCTACGGCAAGAATCTGCGCCAGAGAGCCAAGGCGATGATCTCGATCGCCCACCCGGATCATCGGGAGGAACTGGAAAAGGCGGCGATCGCGCGGTTCGGATCGATCTGACGGCAGTTATGGCAAGATAGATCGATCATGTCGGGAGTGGGATTTCGAGATAACAAACTGGCTCAAGTGGCCATCGTCGTGCGCGATATTGAAGCCAGCAAGGCACGGTGGGCCGCGGTGCTCGGCGTCGAGGTGCCGGAAACATATGTGACCGATCGGGGCTCAGTCTCGAACGCAAGCTACCGAGGGAATCCGACCGATGACGCCGTCAAGCTCGCTTTCTTCGACCTGGGCGGACTTCAGCTCGAACTCCTCGAACCAATCGGTACCCAAAATGCTTGGTACGAAGGGATGGAGGAGCGCGGCGAGCGGCTCCACCATCTTGCGTTTTGGGTGGACAACCTGGACGCAACCCGCGATCGGCTCGCCGAACAGGGCGTCGACCAGATGATGATCGGAGATATGGGGGGCGGCGGCCAGTACGCGTACTTCGACGGCAACGCGCAACTCGGCGCCGTCATCGAATTGCTCCACAAGCCCGAGTAGGGTTACTTTCCGAACAGAACGGTCTGCACCATCGGGTCGAGCTTGATCGTGCCCTGCTCGTTCACGCGTCCCAGCCCAAAGATGTCGTCGTAGCCCCACAGGCACCACGAGGTGTGGTTCGTGTCCATGGCGCTTCGGAAGGAGCGGAACCAGTTCTTTCGGCTCTCGGGCGGTGAAACGGGCGGAAACGCACCGAATTCGCCGAGCCAGACCGGGACATTGTGCTTCTTGCCGTAGCTCGCGGCTTGCGCCAAAAGCTCCGCGAGGTTTTTCTCGCCATAGCGCGATTTCCCGTAATTTTCTAGCCATTGTCGGTAGGGCTGGGGCGTGCTGCTCAACAGCGGTTGCACACCCTCAGGGCTCGCCGGGAATGGCACGCCTTTCAGGACTTTCACATAGTCGCCGGCCCAGGTTGCGCCTTGGTGCGTGAAATCGAACGGATCGTAGCTGTGGTAGGTGTAAATCAGATTCGATTCAGCGAGCTTGGGCAGTTGCTGCATCTGAGGGATGTTCGAGTAGCCGGTGCCCGAGACGACGATGGTCCGCGCCGGATCGATTTTGCGGATTGCGGCGACCGTCTTGCGCTGAATGTCGTACCACTTGCTCGCGTTCGATTGGAACTGTGGTTCGTTCATCAGTTCGAAGGCAACATCCGTCTTGTATTTGCCCTTGTAGTGCTGGGCGATCTCCTTCCAAAAGGTCACGAATCCTTCCACATCACCCGATTCATGCAGCTTGAGCGTGTCGTTGTCGTGGAGATCCCATACGACGACTTTGCCGCGCTGGACCAGGCTCGCCACGGCCTTGTCGATGGCTTTGAGCGCGCCAGCCTTGACATGCCCATCGTGATAGATCGTATTCGGGGCAATGCAGAGCCGGACGCAGCCGATTTTCAAGCGATCGAGGTTGGCGTAATCCTGCGCCGTGAAATACGAAGCGAAATAAGCGTCGCTGGCATCCGGCGGCAGGTAGCAGAACCAGCGCGTGATATTCACGCCGCGCTTCATGCGGCTCCACAGCCGATCGGGCACCCCTCCCGTGTCCGCCGATGCGAACAGGGTTCCAAGCACGACGAGCAACGTGAGGCTCCACTTCAGCATAACTGCATTATTCACTATTGAGATGGACGTGTTCGAACCGGCGATCGGGGATCAGCCAGATGAGTGAAACCAGGAAGTAGAGCATTCCCGAAACCACCGGCCAAGCGAGGGCGCAAAGGATTCCCGCCAGATAGATCACGAGTGAGATCTTGCCCTTGAAATCAGAGCCCAGCGCCCGTGCATAGGGCGAATCTTGGCCCTCCGATCGCACCAGCGCGCGGGTGAGAAAGTAGTACGCGAAGGCGCACATGATCAGCACAATGCCGTAGACCATCACCGGCTGGGCGGCGAACGAATTCTCTCCCATCCAGGCGGTGGCGAAAGGCACGAGCGATAGCCAGAACAGCAGATTGGTGTTCGCCCAGAGCACGGGACCGTTCACGCGCCGAACGGTCTGGAACATGTGGTGGTGGTTGTTCCAGTAGATCGCCATGAAAATGAAGCTGATCGCATAGCTGATCAGTTTCGGCGAAAGAGGATACAGAGCCTGGATGAGGCTCCCATGAGGTGGCCTCAGTTCAAGGACCATGATCGTGAGGATGATCGCGATCACTGCGTCGCTGAATGCCTCGAGTCGCCCTTTCGTCATAGAATTGAGGGCTAGTTTGGCGCAAAAAGAAGAATGGCAGCCCGCCATGGATTCGAACCACGATTAACAGGGCCAGAACCTGTCGTCCTGCCATTAGACGAGCGGGCTGCTCGCTTGGGGATTATGGCACGAAAAGTCCCCGCCCGAGCCTAAAGACTCGAAACGGGGACCGGGGGGTTGGCGAATGGCCGCGCTGGCGTTACGCGACCGCGTGGAGAGGAATGACTTCTTCGCGCCCTTCCAGCACCAGTTGCAGATTCAGATCGATGATCTGGACGGCTTCGGAATCGTCCTTGGCGATATGGACGATCTTGCTGGCGCCCGACTCCAGGAACTGTTCCTGTGCCGTTTGCAGAAGGGGTTCGACACCCTCGTCATACCGACTCACCTTGCTGCGGTCCAGGCGAATCGAAAAACAGTCGTCTTTGATCCGCTGGATGGTTTCGTCGATATCGTCGATGAGAACTCGGGCTTCCTGCAGTGTGATTCTGCCGCCCAGGCTGGCGTCGATGCGCCTTTGATCTTCATTCCAACTTAGTAAATACATTCCCACATACCCGGCGGATCTTCTCGAGACCTCACCGCTCCTGGGTAGGTTGTTCCAGCGTCGGAGGAAAAGTTGGGCCGGTATCTGAACCTGCCTCATTTGAATCTGGCATCACTGCCGTTGGTACGGTAACCGGCTGTTAATATCCGCCGCATTGCTCGCGGCGAACGAGCACTTCCCGTGAGAATTCGAACATCTGGGAGGTCAGTTCGTTCCAGAGGTGGTAGATGGTGGGGAGGTCTTCCAGCCCGACAATTCGCCGGCCCAGCGACTCATTGGGCATCGTAATATCTACCAGCTCCTTCACGCGCGCCGTGTAAACGTCCGCCCAGCGCACCTCGTCCCGATCCGAGATCCGGTAGCAGCCAATGTACTGGGGCTCTTCGAGAAGAATGCCGGCCTCCTCGATCGCTTCGCGCGCCGCCGCTTCCCGAGACGTTTCGTGGGGTTCGACGCGTCCGCTGGGGATGCACCAGCCGCGATCGCAGATGTGGCAGACGACCACCTTGCCCTCGTGCCAGGGGAAAACCAGCGAGGCGAACGCCCTCAGAGGCGCCTTGAAGGGGGCTGGGAAAAACTCCAGCTTCTGACGTCCGTATTTACCTGTGGCGAATCTTCTCACCGTGCGACGAGCACCTTCCCGATGACATCTGAAACAGGTTTCGGGCCAAAGGACCGGCTGTCCTCCGATTCCGCACGGTTGTCGCCCAGAACGTAGATCATGTTCTTTGGCACCGTGTACTCACCCTTCGAGAAGGGCCAGTTGCGGGGGACGTTCAGGAAATCGACGACCTCGCCGCCCAGCCGGTAAACCCGTTTGATGATGTAACCGCTTGCATTTCTTTCTTTTATGACGACGATATCGTTCTGCTTGATCGAACCGATCAGCCAATAAGCGTTGCTGACGAGGAGTCGCTGCCCGTCCTTAAACGTCGGAAGCATCGAGCGTCCCGAGACGATGACCGTCTGGGTCGCCTGCTTGAAGACGATGGAAAGCACGAGAATGAAAACAAGCACTCCTCCGAATCCGGCCGCGGCTTTTTTCTTGGTTGAACTCGCCATATTTCGGCTGCTCGCTGAACGATCGTGTGCCCGTTGCGCAACTTTGGCGCCCAGCAAGGTTATACTTCTTGCCGCCCGGGGCTTGCATCGGGCCCGACCCCGGCTATGAATCTATTTTCGGAACTTTCCAAGGGAAACGCACAGGCTCTGGCCGTTCTCGGATTTGCATTTGGCTTTCTTGCCCTCCTTTTTGCGGGCACGATCTGGTTGCGCTGGCGCCGCTTTGAGGCACGCTGGCAGGCTCTGCTCAGTGGAAACGGCTCGAGCCTGGAGCAGAAGCTGGAGGCCCATCTTTCGCGCCTCAACAGCTTGGAAACCGGTCACACGAACCTGGCCGAGCGCGTTCAGTCGCTCGATTCGCGTATGCTCTCGGCGAAACGGTTCGTTGGATTCACGCGGTTCGACGCCTTCGACGACATCCGCGGCGAGCAAAGTTTTGCGCTCGCCATCTACGATGAAAAAGGCAACGGAGCCGTCCTCAGCAGCCTGATTGGTCGCGCCGACGCCCGGTTTTATTGCAAGGAATTGGTCGAAGGTCGCAGTGAGGTCGGTTTGAGTCAAGAGGAGGAAAATGCGATTCGGCACGCCGCATACGGACGGCGGACCCCAACTACGCCATGAGCGATTTCGCCGACGACTCCATTCTCATCAGCCGGGCCCAGCGCGGTGACCGCAACGCGTTTAACGATCTCATCGTCAAGCACGAGAAGCGCGCCTATCAGTACGCCTATCGCCTGACGTCGAACCCCGACGAGGCGAGCGATATCGTGGCCGATGCCTTCGTCCGAGTCCATAATGCCCTGCAGAATTTCCGGGGTCAAAGCGCATTCACGACCTGGCTCTACCGCATCCTCACCAACTGTTATCTGGATTTGCGGAAGAAGGATAAGTCTCGCTTCACGGTCAGCCTGGACCAGAACATCCAGGGTTCCGAAAACGAGATGGAGCGGCAGATCGAAGACACCGCCAGCGGGCCCGATATTCAAGTGGAGTCCGGTGAACGCGAACGGCTCGTCGGGGAAGCCCTTAAGCGGCTGCCCGAGTACCAGCGGGCGATGCTGATGATGTATCACGTGGAAGGCTTGGCCTACGAGGAGATCGCCCAGGCGCTGGACCTTCCCATCGGCACCGTCAAAAGCCGGCTCAACCGAGCCCGGCTCGCCCTTCGCGAGCTGCTCACCAAAGACGAAGCGCTTTTTACGCTCGACTGAAGGTTCGAATCGGGACTTAAGGCCCGGCCGGTGAACTTTCATGAAAATGCAATAAAAATGGGCGGGAACAATTCGAAGCTGGATCCGGTCTGATGCCCTGAGGTCGTTATGAACGCTCAAAAAACACGAGACTACTTTTCCGCGTACTACGAGGGCGCCCTCGAGCCGGGCTTGAAGCAAAGCTTCGAGCGCGCGCTGCAATCCGACGCCCAACTGAGTGCGGAATATGCGGCTTTCGCAGAAGCGATTCAGGGCCTGGAAGCGATGCGCGAGATCGAAATTGATCTGCCCATGGACCTTCACGAGAAGATTTCCGCTCGGCTGGACCGCCACATTTACGAAACCAAGCAGCAGGCACCAGCCCGAGGCTGGCTTTGGTGGCGCAACGCCGCGATTGGCGGTCTCGTCACCACCGGCCTTGCCATGACCGCAATTGGAATTTTCATGCGGGGCGACGGCGGCCAGGCGGCAGCCCTGCCCACGAGCAGCCAGGCTTCCTTCAAAATCGATTACGACGGCATGGAGCCAGTCGTGAGCGATCAGGGCTCCGGTTCGCGAACCGTGACCGTTCGCAGTGCCGAGACCAATCAGGTCCTGCGAGAATTCACCCTGAAGGGCGACCAGCTCAAATCAAAGCTGAGTAACCCGAACCCAACCGCATTCATCTTTCGAGTCGAGCGGTCGGATGGTCGGAAGGCGCTGGTCGCCGTTCCCGGACATGACCGATTGACCACTCTCGCGGGCAAGGGGAGCGCTTTTGAACTTGCCAAGGCATTGGCCGATCACTACCGTCTTCCCGTCGAGATCGATGAATCGATCGATGCCAATACCCTTTCTTGGCAGCTGACAGAGAAGCTCGGAGAGATCAGCGCGGTGACGATCGACCCCAACACGGTCGTGATCGCACGAACCGACAGCGCGATCTCGCTTAAGCCGGCCCGTTAACGTCCGATGCCTGAGCCGACGAGTCAGTAGCCGCATAGGTGGCTGCTGGCTCGCTTCGTTTTTGCAGCATCTCGCCGAGCTTGACCTGAAAATTCGTCTGTGCCGTCCAGGCGTTCCTGGCCGTAAACAGGATCGAGGGGCCTTCGTGGTGGGCCATGCCCACATAAGCGCGAATCTGTCGCACGGCTTCGCCGTCCGTCGCGGGGTGGCTGCCCATGATGCCCGTCGCTTTCACGAGCGCGTCATCGATATACGGGTGAAGCCAATTGATGCCGACCTCCGACTCCGAGTAAAGGGAAGTCGTGTTGCCCAGCAAGCGGGCGATATCGCGATATGAACTCGGGTCCCAGAGCCGGCTGAGCCGAATCCGGTCGGCCGTCGTCATCGCCGCACGGTTGGCCGCGAGGTGATTGAGCCCTTCGATCTGAATTCGGCTGGATACGAGCACGCTCGGCAGATCGCTTTCCTTCATGATCTCCTGCACCTCGATCGCCCGGACAAATCGAGCGGCCGCCTTAGCCCGGTCTCCCTCCGCCAAAGCCCGTTTGCCTCCGCGTATCAGGTAGTAGCCCAAGTTGATCTTCGCCGTGAGGATGGCCTGCTTGACTCCGTCCCGGCAGGTGTCATCGTAGCTCACCGAGGGAACCATCTTCAGATGCCCCCGCTCGTAGCCCGAAATCCACTGTTCGGCGACGACATCCACGCGAGCAGGATCCGCCTGCTCGCCGAGCTCTTCCACAGCGCGCACCGGCGCTGAATAAGCGAGGAGCCACAGGTGCTTCTGGTTGCCATATTCGGCGGGCGTGAAGTCCCCCGAAACGGTTCGCGTGGCGAACAGTGACGTCGCCATCGCAATCAGTGCGCCAGTCCCTGCGCTCCACTTTCCAATCGAAAGTGCATCCATCCTCCTCATATCCTCGGATGCCTCCCCAGATTAAAAGAGCGTTAAATTGCGTGGATTTCCCCGTCCGGTTTGAATCTGACTCCCAAAAAAGTCCTAGGACCTTGAAACTTTTAATGCCGACCTTAAGATATCATAGTCGCGTGGAAGGGAAACCGATGAAAACTAAATATCAGAACTTGGGTAACGACGAAATCTTGATCGAGGACGCAAAGGCGGGCGACCGTTCTGCCTTCGAGGAATTGATCGACCAGTACCGGGACGACATGCTTCGACTGGCGGTCCGCCGCCTGCGCAACGTCGAGCGCGCCCAGGACGTGGTCCAAGAAGCCACCATCAAGGCGTTCCGCGCCATGGGCGGCTTCGAATCGGGCCGACCGTTCCTGCCGTGGCTGCTGCGCATCTGCGCCAACTGCTGCGTCGACCACACCCGGCAGAACCGCAGCGACATGGAATCGCTCGACCGAGTCGAGTACATGCTCTACGGCACGAACGACTCGCCCGAAGTGGTGGCCGAGCGCGCCGACGTGGGTTCGATCGTAGATCGGGCGATTCGTCGCCTGCCAAACTCGTACAAGACGATCGTGCTGATGCACCACTTCGACGACAAGAAGGTCAGCGAAATCGCCCGCGAGCTCAACAAGCCGGAAGGCACCGTCAAGAGCTGGCTCTTCCGAGCGCGAGCTCTGCTGCGCAAGGAACTGAGCGGCGCGTTGCTCGCGTCGTAGCTCGTCGACTTCCTTTCTCAGAATTTCGCCCGGCCCTGCGCCGGGCGATGTGCCTTTTTGCAACTGTGCAGATCATTTTCTGCGGCTCGTTAGCCGTATCACGGTGGTCTCAGTGCTACCATCGCATCCGGGAGCTTTCCTACACGGGGATTTCGGAGCGGGTTTGCAAGCATCGGCCCAGTAGCCTCAAAGAAATCCCAAGGGTATTGGGTCAAACCATAAGGGCTGCCTCAGTCGCCTACGTGGCGCTTCGGCCGCGATAATCAGAGGGTCGCCGCGTTCGTGCTTCAACATTTCGGGCAAGAACCGCGTCGAGGTTTCTGCGTAGCCTGGTGGATCATAAATCGGAACTGGCTATTTATTGATACTCTAAGTGGAGGAGTTCTATCTATCGACTGAGCAAAGGACGAAAGAAAGCTCGCGCCGGATTCTTTGGCCCCCCGGTGCGTGTCTGCTACTACGACTATCACGACGGTTTCGTGTCCGGCTTCGTGTGCACACCGAAGAGCCACTATTACGTGGGGCGGGTGGTCTGGGCGAGCACCGATCTCGATATTCGAGTAATTGGCTCCGTGCGGCTCGAGGGGTCACGAGCGCAGATCGCGGCACGGCTCTTCGAATTAACGGACGAAGCCGCGTTTGAGGCGAGCCAAGTCGGCGACCCTGGGGCCATTATTGAGTCCGCGGCTTGCCTGCTTCAGGATCTCGTCCCGGAGTTCTATGTGCCTACCGATCCGTGGCTCGATACCGCCCGATTCTGCTTTCCCGCGGAGCCTAATGCAGCTCGGATGGCCGACGAGTTTCCCCCGCATGCTTTAGCCACCGATACGGTCCACAACGTCTTGGATGTATACAGCCAACATCTGGCCAACCGTGTACGCATGCTGGCTTCAAAGAACCAAGAACCAGCACCGGCAGGTGAGCTGGACGCCTACGCGCAAGGTTATTGCTCGCTAGGGGAAGCATCCAGCTAAATTCATGGGAAGGCTCCAGTAATGCATCGGCCAGCTCAAGTCAAAGCAATGATTGTGCTTCTGCTGAGCACACTTACCATATGGAGTGGGGAACAGGCGTCCGGGCCAGACCAGTAATGCTGCCTATGGCTTTGCTTGCAGCAATCGCGTTTTCCATTGGTACGGCTCTCCCCGGTCAAACCACCGCACCGCTCCCGCGTAAGGGCGCATTTGGCGCGCAACTGGCGCCTGCACAAGGCGGCGGAATCCAGATCGCGGGAATCTTGCCCAAACTCACGGCCGAGGCGGCCGGCTTCAAGACGGGCGATGTGCTGGTGGACGTCGACGGCACGGCTTTGACGACCACCGCCGACTTAGTCCAGGTCATGCGCAAACACAACGCGGGTGATTCGCTGAAGATCGGCTACAAACGGGATGGCAAGACAGAATCGAAGATCGTGAAGCTGCTCGAGCGCCCCAAGCAGTCGCCGACTGATCGCTACGACGTGATTTACGACCAAGTCGTCTCCCAAGGCAAACGCATTCGGCTCATCGTCACCCACCCCAAGAAGCCGGGCAAATTCCCGATCGTGATGCTGCTGGGCGGGATCGGGGGCTACTCGGTCGACGGCGATTTCGCGACGGTGCCCTACGGCGAGTTCCTGACGAAATTCGCTGAAATGGATTACTGCACGGCTCGGATCGACAAGCCGGGTCAGGGCGACAGCGAAGGGCCGATCTACCCCGAGCTAACGTTTAATACCGAACTCGATGCTTACCGGCAAGCACTGGCCGCTCTGCCCAAATATGATTTCGTGGATCAGGATCGGATGGTGCTGTTCGGCCACAGCATGGGCAGTGCGTTCGGACCGATTCTCGGCAGCGAGAAGGCATACAAAGGGGTGATCGTGGCTTCCGGCATGGTCAAGTCTTGGCCGGAGTATCTGATCGAGAACTCCCGGCGACAGATGGTGTTGGCCGGTGTCCCCGAAAGCCAGATCGGGGCGGAAATGCGCCGATTTACCGCGCTTCAGCACTACCTGTTCTACGAAGGCAAAAAGCCGGCCGAAATTGCGAAAGAGCATCCCGAGCTGGCTGGGACCGTGGCCGAAATCATTCCGGATGGAAGGACGTATTCGGGGGTCGGATTGCAGTTTTTCAAAGAGCTCTCCGAGCATGATGTCGCGGGGGATTGGGCGAAGGTCCAAGGCAAGGTTCTCCTTCTGTGCGGCGAGAATGACTTTATCGCGAGTCTGGACGATCACCCCCTGATGGAGAAGATCGTGAACCAGGCCCATCCGGGCGCCGCTAAATTCGTGAAGGTGCCCCAGTCCGACCACGGCTTCTACCAGACGAGTTCTTTCGCCGACGCTCGCGCCAAGTGGGGGCGACCTGGTAGCGTTTTCAATCCGGCGGTCCTCACCATCATCGCCGACTGGCTCAAGGAGAACATCTGAATTGGCTGACATCAGAACTGCGCTCAAAAATCAGCATCACGCGGCCCTGGCGATGATGCGCCAAGTGGTCGATCGCTGCCCGGATGACCTCTGGGCGGGCGGCGAGCACCCCCGCAACTTTTGGCGGGTCGCGTATCACGCGATCGGCTACGCCCATCTGTACCTGTACGACGACCTGGCGTCGTGGCCGCACTGGGAAAAGCACAACGTCGCGAACACGGTGCTGGAAGGCGATACGCCCGTCGCTGAACCGTACTCTCGCGAAGAGCTTCTGGCGTTGGTGGATCGCATCGATGGGGAAGTCGATGCTCGAATCGACGCCTTGGATTTGGACAAGGCGCAATGCGGATACACCTGGTATCCGGGCGTTTCCCAGGTTGAGCTTCTGATCCTCAGCTTGCGGCACCTGCACGGGCATATCGGCCAGCTTTCCGAGCGATTGATCGAGCACGGCATCGATACCGACTGGATGGGGCCCCGCCCGAAGGCCGAGTAACGGGAAGGCACGTGTTCTTACTGGGTTCGAAGATCGGCTTGCCGGTTTGCGCCTGCTTCGGTGGTTTTTTCGCCGTGCCTGCGTTAGAATTGTAGGACACCCGTTATGAATCGCATCGCGCTGCTTGCCATCTGCTTGGGTCTTGCCGGATCTGCTTCGACTCAAGTGCTGCTCAATACGGGCTTTGAACCGACGGAGGGCTACACAGTCGGAAACCTGACGGGCCAACAGAGCTGGGTCCAAATCACCAGCGCGAACCCCGATCCCGCCGCCCAAGTGCAGACTTCGATCGTCAGTAGCGGTGGCCGCAGCGTCGCCGTGGACGCCAACCAAGCGGTCTCCTCGGACTGGTGGTACAAGCCACTCAATTTCAACGTCACCTCGTCGAGCAACAAGGTCATTCGCGTGACCTGGGACGAGTACCTGGTCGCTCCGAGCGGAACGGCTTCGTTCTCGAACACGAGCATCTACGGCATTCTCTGCTACGACAGCGCGGGCACGTTTATTCAGGGCTTGTACGCGGACAACTTCGATGCCAGCGTTTGGTATTACGACCCGGCACTCTCCACGCCGACGTGGGTGAAGTCGGCGACGGCGACCGCGCGAAACAGCTACCGCAGATACGGCCTGACCCTGAACTATGCGGACAACATCGCCCGGTTCGAGGTCGGAGGCACGGTTCTGGCGGAGAGCGCCACGCTCAACACGAACAATGGCGTGTTCGGCGATGCCGACATCTTCCTGGGTTTCGCCACCACCGATAAGGCTTACTTCGATAATTTGAAGGTGGAAGCGATTCCGACCGGCACCATTCGGGGCGTGGTGACGCTCGCCGATTTCAGCGGAGACCTCACAACGAAGTCCGTGACCGTGGAGATTCGCAATCCCGGCTCGACGACCGCGCTCGACACGAAGACCGTCGCGCTTGCGGCCGATGGCTCCTATTCGATTTCGACCTCGGTTCGCGGCGTCAAGGATCTCGCGTTCAAGAGCAACACTCACCTGCGGAAGGTGGTGCCCAATATCAACGTCCTCGCAAACGGCACCTTCGGGATCGATGTCGCCTTACCGTACAACGGCGATATCGACAACGATAACGTGGTGACCGTGTTCGACTACGGCGTGCTCAGCGACTATTTCGACAAGAGCAGCAGCGACGGAGATTGGCTGACGGTGGGCGGCAACGGCTGGCGACCGGTCGATGCGGACCTCGATGGCGATGGCGTCATTTCGGTCTTCGATTACGGCTACATTTCCGACAACTTCGATCGTAGCGGCGACGACTAAGCGGGGGTACCCTCTGAACATGTCCCCGACTCCCGAGCAAGTGCTCGATGCCTTGCGGGCGGTGAAAGATCCGGACCTGCATCGCGATATCGTTGCGCTTGGCTTTGTTAAGAATCTCACGATTGAAGGCAGTCGAGTCGCATTCGATGTCGAGCTCACCACGCCCGCATGCCCGGTGAAAGACATCCTCAAGCAACAAGCGGAGGATGCCGTGCTCGCTTTGAACGGAGTGGGCATCGTCGAGGTCACGATGACCGCCCAGACCCGTGCCCGCGTCGTCGAGCGCGCCGATTTAATCCCCGGTGTCAAGCAGTGCATCGCGATCGCGTCGGGCAAAGGCGGCGTGGGGAAGAGCACCGTCAGCGTAAATATCGCCATCGCGCTCGCCCAAACGGGCGCGCGGGTCGGGCTGCTCGATGCGGACGTTTATGGCCCGAGCATCCCGCTCATGATGGGCTGCGACGGAGACCATCCATACACAGAGAACGCGAAAATCGTCCCGATCGAGCGTTACGGCGTGAAGCTGATGTCGATCGGTTTCCTGCTGGAGCCGAATCAAGCCGTGCTCTGGCGCGGACCGATGGTCGCTGGCACCGTCAAACAGCTTCTGGAAGATGTGCTGTGGGGCGAACTGGACTACCTGCTCGTCGACCTGCCGCCGGGCACGGGCGACGCCCCGATGTCTCTGGCCCAGTTGGTCCCGCTCACGGGAGTTGTGATCGTCTCGACGCCTCACCACGTGGCGGCGAACATCGCGGGCAAGAGCGCCGCGCTTTTCCGCCGACTCAATGCTCCCGTGCTGGGCGTGGTCGAAAACATGGCCGCCTACGTCTGCCCCGGCTGCGGGGAAGAAACGCGGCTGTTTGCGGGCTCCTCCGGCGAAGAACTAGCGGGACATCTTGGAGTTCGGTTGCTGGGCTCGATCCCGCTCGATCCTTCGATCGGCGTGGGCGAGAGCGGAGGCGATCCCGTAACGGCGGGCTTGCCCGAGTCAGTGGTCGCGGGCCGGTTCCGGCAGATTGCAGGAGCGATCGCGGCCCAAGCCAGCATTCGAGCGGTCACCGCAGACGCCGAGAACGCGACAAAAGGCGTCCTCGAGCCTGTCGGAGGATAAATTTTTGAAAAAACTCTGCGGCCACTCAGTCGTCATAGGTTTAAAGACCGTCTAACTGCCGGACTGCCGGTGATAACGGCGTTTTTCTTTTAGCTATACTGCGCTTTTGAGGTGTATGTCTGTGATTCGATTTCGTAATTGCGTCGCCTGGCTGTCGGCTGGCGTCGGAATGGTTTTTTCTGGTCTGGGCGCCCACGCCCAAGCACCAACCCAATCGGTCAACCCGATTCTGCCCACGCCCAAGCCACCTGCGGCGTTCGACGCTCGCATGGCGGAGGCCAACGCGAATTTCGTCGAGAACAAGGGGCAATGGGGATCCGAGCCGCGTTTTCTCGCGCGGATTCCTGGCCTCGACTACTGGATGACCCGAACGGGCTTCACGCTCGACTCTTATGAGTATAAGAATGTCGACGGCGTGGACAAGCGTGAAGGCGTGGTCGTCAAGGTGGAGTTCGCGGACGCCAACGAGTCGGCCAAACCGGCCGGCGTTGACAAGGTTGCGCGCAAGATTGACTTCATCAATCCGCGTGGCACCTTCCAAGGCGTCGGTGCTTTCGGCGAAGCGTTCCTCAAGAACGTTTACTCGAACATCGATTTTCGCAGCTACCTCGACAAGAAGATGGTCCGGTACGACTTCATCGTCAAGCCGGGTGGCAACCCCTCACAGATCAAACTCAACTTTGAAGGCAACACGGGTGTGGAGGTCGATGCGTCCGGCAACCTCACCATTCAAACCGTGCGCGGTCCGATCCGACAGACGGGCCTGTTCGCGTATCAGGGTAGCGGCAACTCGAAGCGCCGTGTAAGCGCCAAGTTCGTCAAGCTCGGCGAAAACCGAGTGGGCTTCGCGCTCGGATCCTATGACAAATCACAGACGCTGACGATCGACCCGCTCGTTTACGGCACCTACCTCGGCGGCGACGCTCTGTTTGCCTCGCAGGACGTGCGCGGTGTGGCCTCGGATAACAACTCGACGGTCTATATCACCGGCTCGACGACCGCCGCTGATTTTCCGATCACGGCTGGTCCGTACGGCTATAACTGGCGCGCCAATCACGACGCGTTCGTCGTGGCGCTCCAAGGCGACGCCTACGCGATCACTTACTCCGCTTTCATCGGCGGCTGGGGCGACGACATCGCAAAGTACGCCGGTGTGGACCAGTACGGCGACCTTTGGATCTCGGGCACGACGACGTCCTATAACCTCACCGGGGCGTTTTCGAATGCCATCCACAAGGCTTCATCTGGCGATCCAAATCCAACGAACGGCAACTTCACGATCAGCTATAAGGGCGCAACGACGGCCAATTTGGCATTTAATGCGAGTGCGGCCACGATCGCAACAGCACTGAACGGTCTGCCCACAGCGCCTGCGGGCGGCTTTACGACGACGGGTGGTCCACTTCCCAATAACGAAGTCAAGGTTTCCACGGTCAACCCGGTCGATGGAGGCATCACAGTTAACTCCACGTCCAGGATCGCAGTGGCGTTTGTCGCCGGTGTTGCTCCTTATCAGCAGGAGTGGGACTTCTCGTGGGACGCGCTCGGCTTCCGACCAGTGGGCGGAACGTTCAAGATTCGCGTCCTTTTTAACAACATCATTTTCACGACGGATCCGATTCCGTTTAATGCGACGCCGGACCAGATCGTTGCGGCACTGGTCGGCCTTGGATTTAGCTGCAATATCACTCCGCTGCAGGCTGGTGGCTCGACTTTGGTCGATCCAGGCGGAGCAAACCTCCCGACAGGAACTGCCGCCGTTTTTCTCAGCCAATCGGTACAGGGAATGGGCGTCGATTCTACGGGCCTGAAAACGGTTTATTCGGCTGATCGCCAAGTTCCCGCTGCGTTCTTGATGCGGCTGGAGAAGAGCGCTACGGATGTGCTCGACCCCGTTACCCGCCAATACATTCAGATCTTCGAGGGCACGAACGGTCTCGTCGGCTTTGGCATCAAGCCCGTCGCGACTCCGAGCGGCTCTGTTGAAGTCGCCATGTTTGGCGGCGTCGACGGCTCGGTAACCGGAATTCCGGGTACGGCAGGCCCCGGCTACATCTTGGACCTCCAGATTCCCAAGGGCTCCGTCGTTCCCAATATTAATACGACCAAGAGCCAGTACGTCACGGGCACTGCGGTCAGTGGGCTCACCGGAGGAACGATCGATGCCTCGGGTTCGATCTATGTGGTTGGCTCGGTTGCCGTCAGCGGGAACGTTCTGACCAATGCCTCCAGCACGACGTTCGCTACCACGAGCGGTGTGTTCAGCGGCGGAAACCTGATCAAGAGCGGCGACGCCTTTGTCCGTAAGTACAACAATAGCGGCGGAGTCCAATTCTCCGCTGTACTTGGCGGCATCGGCAATGACACCGGTCTTGCCATCGCGTCCGATGCATCTGGAAATTCCTATGTGATTTCCCGATCCAAGTCGTTCAACTTCCCGCGAACAGTCGGTACGTTCGGTCAGGTGTTCACCGCCGGATCTCAGCTCGCGGCGACCAAGATCAGTCCCGATGGCAGCCAGATTCTTTACAGCACCGGCCTGGGCACGACGGGCGACTTCATCGAAGTCACCGGTGCTGCCGTGGACTCGAGAGGCAACCTCTACCTTGGTGGTGGTGTCGGTTTCCGCGATCCAACCGTTTGCCCGGGTCCGACGATTCCGTCGAGCGTCCCGGTCACGCCATTCGGTCCGGCAATTATCGGCCAAGAAGCGGCCATCGATAACACGTACACGGGTGGCAATCTCAACGCGCCGCGAGTCGTCAATCCGATCGCAGCAGTCGTGTCCTCGCTCGAAGGCTTTGTCTACGTGATCGATCCGACGGCAACGGGCGTTCTGTTCAGCACCTATATTGGCGGCAACACGTCGAACGATCACGTCTATGGCATTTCGCTCGATAAGTCGAACAGCCTTTGGGTTGCGGGCGTCACCACGATGGAAGCGATCAACGATCGTTCGCTCCACAGCGAATCCAACCAAAGCCCATACCTGAATGGATTGGCGACGGCAGGCCTTCCGGCAGGCTTCATCACGCCGTTGGCTTTCAAGGCGAATCCTAATGGATCGGGTGATGGCTTCCTCTTCAAGTATCGTGTCAATCTTCCGACCCTGAACACGCTCCTGCTCACGCCGACCACGGCCGCGGGCGGACTCGGCGCGTTCATCGACGGCGCGGTTTCCATCAAGGCTCCGGCGCCAGCGGGTGGCCAGCAGGTTACAGTTCGCGTGCTGAACCCGACCATCGGTCGCTTCGACCGCGTGGGTGGCCCTATCAGCAAGCGCCTGACGATTCCGGCAGGACAGACCACGGTCGGCTTTACGATCTTCACGAACGCAGTGACCACGCCGACGGCTCTCGACGTGCGCGCAGAGATGGATGGCGACTTCCTTGTCTCCCGCGCCACGGTCAAGCCTTGGCTCGACACGTTCACGATCGACGCCGATGAAGTCACGGGTGGCGACTCGGTGCACGGCACCGTCGGTCTCATCCAAGCTGCTCTTGCGAGCGGCGTGGACTTCACGTTCTCGACCGATCGCCCCGATCTCGTCACGGTGACGCCGTCCACTCAGAACATTCCGAGCGGCCAGCAGAGCCAGATCTTCGACATCCAAACGAGTGGCGTGGCCACGGAAACCACCGTCAACTTGACGGTCACGGTCCAGGGCGTCGGCCTCTCGACCTCGTTGAAGCTCCTGCCCGCGCAGCCATCGAGCATTAGCTTCGATCCGGCCCGCGTCAACGGGGGCGAGTCTTCGACGGGCACCATCCAGTTCGACGGCATCGTGGTCGCGGGAACGACGATCACGCTGACCTCGACGGGCGCACCGGTCACCTTGGGTACCGCGACGATCGCGGCCGACGGTCGATCGGCAACCTTCAAAGTCGACACATTCGCGGCGACCGCTGGCGACACATCGGCCACGATTCGGGCAAGCGTGAATGGCGGCTCCGTACTGGGCACACTGCTCATCGATCAAGTCGACATCACGGGCGTCACGATCAACGCTCCGCTTCTCGGCGGCGTGAAGTCGGCACTCGGTGGCACCAACTTGACGGGCGTCGTCCAGCTCAACAAGCCGGCTTCGGCCAGCGGTCTGAATATCCTGCTCGTCAGCGATAACCCGGCCGTCGGCATCGCCGTCGGCAAGAAGGCGGATGGTTCGGCCTATCCGAATCACGTCTACATCGCTCCGGGCGCGACCTCGGCAACGTTCGATCTCGCAACCAGCGTCGTGGCTTCGCCGCAGGGCCTCACGATCAGCACGGGCTCCCCGGGCTACGCGTCGAAGGCCGACTTCGTCGTGGTTCGACCGCTCGACTACTCGATCTCGCTGACGCCGACCACGGTGATTGGCGGACTCGGATCCAGCGCCGGCACGATCACCCTTCTGGGTGGAGAAGTCGCTCCGGCTAGCGGCCTCACGGTGACGCTGACCAGCAGCAACACCGGCGCCGCCACGATCAACCCGAGCACGGTGACCATCCCGGCAGGTGGCACGACGGCTAACTTCACGGTGACCTCAAAGGTCGTTCAATCCGACACGAACGTGACGGTGACGGCGACCATCAATGGCGGCGTGACCAAGTCGGCTGTCCTCCTCGTCAAGGCTCAGCAGCTCGTGAAGTTCATCGTGACGCCGAGCACGGTCAGCGGTGGCACGACGACGACGGCAACCGTCGGTATCGACAGCAACGCTCCTGCGGGCGGTGTGGTGGTGCTGATCTCGTCGGCCGATCCGAGCGTCGTGGGCGTGCCTTCTCAGGTTACGATTCCGGCCGGTTCGAACGAAGTGACGTTCAGTGTCACGACCACTCCGGTGGCGAGCCAGCGCAACATCACGCTGACGGCAACGAAGGGAACGAGCCAGCTCCAAGCCCTCGTGACCGTCACGGTTGCCAACGCGAAGACACTCTCGTTCAACCCCGAATCGGTGGTGGGCGGCTCCAACTCGACGGGCACGATCACGATCGACCAGCCGGCTCCGGCAGGTGGTCTGGTTATCCTGCTCTCGTCGAATCAACCGAGCTTCGTCAATCACCCGACGTCGGTCACAATTCCGGCGGGCCAGAAGACGGCCACGTTCACGGTAGGTACGACTCAGGTCTCGCGACCGATTGGCGTCACCTTCACCGCGACCGTGCAGTCGACCGGCCAGGCGATCACGGGCGTGCTCTTTATCGACCGGAACCCCGGTTAATCGGCATCAATCAGCAATCGCCGTCCCTTTGGCCTAGGCCGAAGGGACGGTGTTGTTTTTGCGGTGGTAAATTCTAAGGTGTGCGGTATCTGATCCCGTTCGCTCTTGGTCTTTCGGTTGGCGCCATCGCGGTTGCGCTGTGGAAA
Organism: Fimbriimonadaceae bacterium; assembly: GCA_044226215.1. Taxonomy (GTDB): domain Bacteria; phylum Armatimonadota; class Fimbriimonadia; order Fimbriimonadales; family Fimbriimonadaceae; genus JBGAHK01. Next base: position 247,786 of record JBGAHK010000001.1, read on the forward strand.
CGGGCAGGGCGACTCAGCCCCGAGCCAGTCGACCCGTCGCTTAATCATTTGGACCAGCGCATTCGCATGCGGCTGCATGCGCTGGAAACAGGCGAAACCGCCATGCACCCGAACTAAGAAACGGCGCCGCGAGACATTGCCGCGTCGAGCTCGCGGGCAAACGCGTGGTCCGTCCAGTCCAAGCTCACCGGCGTGATCGAAACGAAGCCGTCGCTCACCGCGAGCACGTCCGTGCCCGGTTCGCGGGACTGCATCGCCGTCACACCACCTTGCCAGTAGTAGGGGCGCCCCCACGGATCGTCGCGCAATTCGATGCGGTCCTCGTAGACTCGCTTGCCCATCGCGGTGATGCGCTCGCCGCGCAGCTCATCGGCATCGATGCTCGGAACGTTGACGTTGAGCAGCGTCAGTGGCTTACGCGGAAGATCCACCAGCCATTGCAGCCGCTGGTCCAGCCAAGCGGTCGCCGTTTCGTAGTGAATCGGAGCATCGTCCACGAACAGGGCCATCGAGACGGCAATGGAAAAGATGCCGTTGATGACGCCTTCCATGGCCGCAGCCACGGTCCCGCTATAGGTGACGTCGAACCCCAAATTCGGGCCGTTGTTGATGCCGCTCAGGATCAAGTCGCAACCATCCGGCCAGGCGAGCGTCCGTGCCACGTTGACGCAATCCGTTGGCACCCCGTTGACTTCATAGGCCTCCAGCTCAGGCCAATCGAACGGGACGGCTCGGTGAGCGGTCTCGGGCCACGCGACTCGTTTGGCTCGGAGCGGGTCCCGCATGGTCATGCTATGGCCGCAAGCGCTGCGCTCCCGATCGGGCGCAACGATTTTCACTTCGCCCAGCGACATGGCCGCGCGCACGAGAAAGGCCAGCCCTTCGGCACGTATGCCATCATCGTTCGTGACCAGGATTCGCATGGAGTCCGGTCAGCGTACCCAGCCGTTGGCATCCTATGAATTCCCGTAACGCGCCGCGAACGCTCAATCGCAGCGTCTGGCTGATCGGCATGATCCTCTTTGGCACCGGGTTCATGCTCGCGGCGCCGACCACGGATCGGCTGTGGCTCATTCTCGGGCTCTGGGTCAGCCTGATTGGGGCGATCGTGCTCTTTCCCGCCGAGAACAAGATCGACTTTCTGCTCTCAGCCTACGGCATTTATCCGCCGATGGTCACTCTCTTCTATCTGCTGTCGTTCCAGCGCGAAACGCTCAACAGCCAGTTCTGGACGCCGATGTTTTTTGGCTCCATTCTAGCGGTGGGCGCGAGTGTGGTCGCGCTCGTGCTGATGCCGTCGACGCGGCGAGCGATGGTGTGGCTGATGGCGGCCGTGATCTCTGGCGTGCTGATCGCGCATTTTTCAGGCACGAAGGGCGGCGGCGATCCCTGGGTTTATCCGGTGATGGATTGGTTTAACCTCCATTTCACGGAAGCAGCCCGAATCGTTTACGACTTCCGCAAGGTCATCCATTTCACGTTCTACGGGCTCATGGCGTTCTTCGCGGCCCGAGCGGCATTCGCGGCGGGTGCCGATGCCGTACGGTCGCGCTGGTTCAGCCTCGCCTGGACGCTCCCCCACGCGTGCTTCGATGAGTTTCGGCAGCACTTTTCGGCCGGTCGCGGCGCTTCGTGGGTGGATGTCATGATCGACTTGGCGGGCATGCTCACCTTCATCTTGCTGTTCTTCCGGCCCATGAAATCGAACCATGAGTGATCGCCACCTGATTCTCATCATGCCGGGCGTCGCTTCGCAGAGCGAATCCATGTCGGTGCTGCGGGAACTGCCCGCGGGGACGCGGGAAATGGCCGCCCGATCCAAGATCGTGCGTCTCAGCGCGCGTCCGCTCACCTCCGAACTCGAATGGCTCGGCCTCCCTCACGATGCGGCAGACGTACCGGATGGGCCCCTGACCGTGGCGCTCATTGGTGCCGAGCCTCCGGCCCGAAGCATACGGTTCCGCTTGGAGCTACTCAGTCTCGATGACGACCACCGGCTGAGCCATCCGGAGCCCCCCGCGAGCATCGAAGAGCTGCAGGTGATCGGCGATGCCCTCGTGCGGCTCCAACGCAAGCGCGCGATTCCCGTCACAGGACCGGCTGGACCGTTTGGCCTCGTCTGGGAAGATGGCTCAATCGATTTGCACTGCTCAAGGCCACAGGATTGCGAAGGAAAGCTCATGCGCGAGGTCCTGCCCGAGGGCGACGGCGAGTCTCTCCTCAGAACCTGGATCGACGACTCGGTGAATTTGCTCTCCGAATTGGAGCTCAACCGGCGACGGCTCGGGGAAGGGCAGCCACAGTTGAACGTTGCGTGGCCCTATGGACCAGGGTTTGCCGTTCAGCTCCCGAATCTCGCGCTCCGCCGCCGACTGATGGCGGGCTATTCCGCGCGGTCGTGGCGACTCGAGGCGCTCACGCGCCTTTCCGCCTATCGATGGCTCGGAGGCGGTGCGGTCGGCAACGAATACCGCTTGGAATACGGCCAGATCGTCCAGCACACTGAGCGCGGGGAGCCCGTGGTTCTCGTGCTGGAATCCGCCACTCATGTTGTCAACGATCATGGGCTGGAGCGCCTTGCCTGGCTGATCGCCGAACTCGATCGGCAACTGTTCGGACCACTCGTGCGGCTGGCGAGCCCGCAAACTCGCATCCGCATCGACTGGCTGCTGCCGGGAATCGAGCACAGCCGCGCTCATCCGATGGGACTGGCCATGGCTTACGATTCGATGCGCGAACAGGAATCTTTATTGCCGCTCGACGAGCGGATTCTTGACGATCTTCGCGTGCCAACCTATCCGGTTTGGGAAATCGTCGATGGTGTCCTCCGAGCGAGTGTAGACTAGCCAGTCATGGCTCTTGGCTCCTTCATTCGGTGGGCGGCGTTCCTGGTCGGGTTGACGGGCATCGCCTGCGCTCAGCTGACACCCGAGGAGAAGTCGGGCCTCGAGGATAGTTTGATCGTCGGCAACCTCTCGCTTTCGGACCTCCAATTCGAGCGCAAGCCGTTCAAGGACCCGTACCGACTCAGACTGGTGGACCTCGCGCTCGACAAGCCCCTGGAGGCCGCCGAGGTCATCATGAAGCTGCATGCGACGGCGGTTAGCCAGCCTCTGTCCCGACTGTTGGCCTCATCGGCTTATGCGGCCTTGGGACAAGAGGTCAAGGCGTTGCCACGGGCAGGCAACCAAGGCATCGCGCTGAAAGGAATTCCCGCTGATCTCGCCGGTCCGATCGGCCGGCTGGTCGGAGCCGTCAGCTTGGCCAACACCGAAATTCGCGAAGCGCTGGGTCAGTTGACGGCGGAGGAGAAGCGCTCCCTGATCGATTCGCTCCCCCCGCTCGCGGCGGAAGAGCCCGGCATCAAATTCGACTTCGTGAAGGGCACGCCGCTCGGACGCGCCGAAGTGCTCAAGCTCCTCGAAAAAGTGGACTTGGCCCGGATCTGCGCGGCGGGCGTCACCGTAGAACGCGCGATCGAAGCCGAGCTTCCCGCTCTGAAAGCATCCACTTCCGACGTCCCGAAACCCGTACGCCTCAAGGCATTGGGCGTCAGCGTCATCGTGTGCGGACGGGGAGACGACATCCACACCGAGCGTGACGCGGGCCTGACCATCGACCTCGGGGGCAACAACACCTACACAGGTCGCCACGCGAGCGGAGTCGGTGCAGCGTCCGTCCTCATCGATCTCGGCGAACGCACCACGTTTGCGGTCGGCGATTTGGGGCTTGGCGTTGGGCTGATGGGCGTTGGTATCGCGAGAATATCGGCGGGCGACTGCGTTTTTCGTACCGGCTCGCTGGCGCTCGGCGCGGGCTTGGCGGGTATGGGCGTTGTCGCCAAAGAGGGCGGCTCAGACTTGTACACATCCAAAGCGCTTTGCCAGGGATTCGGCATGTTCGGCGTCGGGATGCTGGTCGACACCTTGGGCGACGACAAGTACGATTGCAAGTTCTTGGGACAAGGCGCGGGCCGCACGCGAGGCGTGGGTTGGCAGATCGATCGCCGCGGGAACGACATCTACCGCGCCGGAGGTCTGATCCTCAATTCGCCACTCTTCAAAACCGTCCATTACAGCGAAGCGCAGGGCTTCGGAACCGGATTTCGCGAGGATACGGGTGGAGTGAGCGGAGGCGTCGGCATGCTCACCGACCTTGGGGGCGATGATGCCTACCTTGCCGAAACTTATGCGCAGGCGGCGAGCTACTGGTTCTCGCTGGGAACCCTCTATGACGCCCAAGGTAGCGATACTTATAGCGCCTACCATTACGCGCAAGCGAGCGCGATGCATTGCACGGCGGCGTATCTCTTCGATCTCGAGGGCGACGACGCCTATGCCATGAAATATGGCGCGGCGCATGCAATCGGCCACGACTATGGCGTCTCGTTCCTGCTCGATCGCAAAGGCAACGATATCTACGCGGCCCGCGATAGTTCTCCCGGCATCGGTAATGCGAACGGCCTGGGCATTTTTATCGACAGCGAAGGGGATGACCGGTACCAAGGACCTCCCGGCAAAGGCAATCCCGCCCGGGGCACGGGTTCGCTTGGTGTCTTTGCCGACCTGGGCGGTCACGATCAGTATCGCGATGGCCTGGGCGATGCGGAAGCGGCCGCGACTCCGCAGTGGGGTGTGGCGTACGATCGGGAAACCAAGACGGTCGCAGCGGCCGAGCATCCCCGGCCCAAGGTCACGCCCGGCAGCCTGTCTAAACCCAGCGACGCCGACTTGGAGCGCATCTACGCCAAGGCGTCCCAGTGGGGGGTGGGCACGGCCCAACTTGAAGTGGCCGATAACTTGGATCGACTGGTCGCCATCGGCTTACCCGCGTTCGAGTGGATGCTCGATCGCCATCTCAAATCGAGCGACCGGTTGCAGCAGCGGGCCTTCGTCGACGTGATGAACCGGGTCGGAACGGAAGCCCGCCTCGCGCTTTCTCGCAAGCTGATTTCGAAGGACGTCGACGAACGCAGGAACGCGCTCGGAATCGCCATCGACGGCAATGTGAAGGAAGCATCGCCGGCCCTGCCGATGCTCATCAGGGAGCCGGAACTGCAGCTCCGCGTGGCCCGGGCGGCGGGGGCGATCGGCGGGGAAGAGGTCGTGCCAGAGCTGCTCCCGCTCGCGGCTTCGCCCGACGCGATGTTGGCGACCGCGGCGATGGTGAGCATTGCCCAAATTGGATCGGAGCAGGCGTACGGCACGGCCGAAGCGTTGGCGACGAGTACGGTGCTGCCTCTGCGAAAAGCGGCGCTCCAACTCATGGCCAAGTTTCCGCTGCGCGGGATCGAATCGGCCAAGAGGCTAGCCACGGACAGCAATCCACGATCCGCCAGGATCGGGACCGAACTGCTCGGCCTGATTGGAACCCCCGAAGCTTTGGACGAACTGGGTCACCGCCTGCTCGATCCCGATGTTGGCGTTCGCATTCAGGCGCTGCTGGGTCTGAACGGTCGGTGTCCCGTGAAACACCGCGCGTACTTCCTCGGCTTGGCCACCGATCCAATCCCGATCGTGCGCGCGGTCGCGGCCCGTACCTCGCCGGGCCGCTAATCGAACCGAAGGCGGGGACGTTTGCGTCCATATGCTCATGAGGGTGTTCTGGTTGCTTGGGGTCATGTTCGCGATTGTGGGGGCGAAGATCCATGCCCAGAGTGCCGAAGAGCCGGTGCCCCAGGCGCTGTTGACCGAACGCGACGCTTACTACCTGCTTCCTCCTCAACTGGTTTGCTCTGGAATGGTCGCCTCCTATGCGTGGTCGCCGGCCGGTCGGTATCTGGTTGCCTTTCAGATGCCCGCTCCCGGTTCGAAGCGTGCCGCGACCGAGCCCCGGCGCTCATTCCTGTACGACACGGCGAACGACAAGTCGATCGTGGTCAGCAAGCTCGAACCAGGCTCGGCCACGATGGAATCCGTCTCCTGGAATGACACCGGGGAGTCGTTCTGGCTCCTCCGCTATTCGCGCTCGGAAATGATGTCGTCCCTGGCGCTTGTGGACGTGTCCGGGCGGACCCTCGCCACCTTTGCAGAAAGCGGTGAGACTGCACCGAGTTTAGTGAGCTCCGTGCGTGGTGTGAGCTTGGTCGCCCTTTATCACGATGGCCAAGTCAGCCAAGTCGTCCTCGTCGATGCCAAGGGTAACCAAAACCGGGTCACCCTGCCTCCTGACATTAACCGGGTGGTCGAGCTATCACCAGACGGGAAGCGAGTGGTTGTTATTCGCTACGTCAAAAATCCGGACGGCAAGGGCCAGTTGGTGTGGCTTTCGGTGGACTTGGCGAGCGGAGTTGTCAGAAAGATGACGCCCAATGATCTCACTCAGGAGACCGAAGCCACCGGTGAAGAGAAGCCAAAAAAGACCTATTTTCTGAATCGGCCGGAGGAAGGTGGCTCACCGGGTGAGCCAGGCATGCTGTCGCTGTCGCGACGCGATCTACGGAAGGGCGCGCCGTCGCTGTGGATCCCGGTGACTCCGAATTTGGAGTCACGCGGCACCATCGATCCGACCGAAAAGGCGATCGCCTACGTCGCGGAAGGCTGCCTCTTCGTCCGAAGGATTGAGCGGATGAGTCTGGAGCAGTACTCCCAAGCGCTTGAAGGTGAGAATCGCCGTCAGGCGATCAACCGAGCCAAGCAAGTGGCGCTGGCGATGATTATGTACGCCAACGATTTCGATGACGTGCTGCCGCCCTCGACCAATTGGCAAGATATCGTGATGCCCTACATCCGCAGCTCGTCGATCATGGCCGACTTTAACTACACCTACAGTGGCGTGCTGGACATGAGCAAGGTCGAAAATCCCGCGTCTACTGAGCTTGGCTACATCGATGTTAATGGTGGCCGTGTCGTGGCGTACCTCGATGGACACGTGCAATTCGTGAAGAATTAGGGTCGTCAAAAGGTAAAATCCAGGTTCATTCCCACCCGGCGGCCGCGCGTGCGGTCGTATCACCATATGATGGATTTCCCAACGCAAGAACCCGAAATGATCGACGATGAGGCCCTGGCGGATCTGAAAAACGAGTCCGAAGCGCTGGACGAGGAATTCGGTGATCCCCAACAGGAGAAGATCGAGGCGCTGGCTCGTGAGCGCGACGAACTGAAGGATCAGCTCATGCGCACGCTGGCGGATATGCAGAACCTACGCCGCCGTCACCAACAGGAGCGAGACGACTTTCGCCGGTTTGCCACCGAGAGCCTGGTCCAGGACATCATCCCGGTTCTCGACAACTTCGACCGAACGCTGGCGGCCTACGCCGGCGGGGCTTCGGTGGAAGCGCTGATCGAAGGAGTCAAGCTGGTCGACCGCCAGCTGCGCACAGCGCTCGAATCCGTTAAGCTGAAGCGGATGGACGTGGTCGGACAGCCGTTCGATCCCGAACACCACGAAGCGATCGCCCTGGAAGCGAGCACCGAGCACGAGCCTGGCACCGTGATCGAAGAGCTGTCGGCCGGTTACAAGATGGACGCGAAGGTCGTGCGACCCGCCCGCGTCAAGGTCTCGAAAGCTCCGTGAGCCGTCGCTACTTCGGTACGGATGGAGTGCGGGGCGTCGCGAACGTCAAGCTGACTCCCGAACTGTGTTTTCAGATCGGAACCGCCGCGGGCCGCGCCCTCAAGGCGCAGGGCGGCATCCCCCGCGTGGTCATTGGGCGCGACACGCGCCGCAGCGGGCCCATGCTCGGCACCGCGCTCACGAGCGGATTCTGCTCGGTTGGTGTGGACGTCACGACGCTCGGCATCGTCCCAACCGGATGCGTCAGCTACATCGCCCGGACTGGCGAGTTTGGGCTGGGGGCGGTGATTTCGGCGAGCCACAATCCCGCGCCGGATAACGGTATCAAGCTGATCGCCCACGACGGCAAAAAGGTCACTGACGATTTCGAAATCGAGGTGGAGTCGTTGCTGGATGCGCCGATGGAGAATCGTCCCCAGGGCGCCGATGTCGGAACGCTCGAGCAAGATCGAACGGGCGTCGCCAACTATCTTGCGATGCTCGAGGCGATTGTGCCGGAGCGACTCGACGGCATGACCCTCGCCGTGGATGCCGCCCATGGCGCGGCCTACGAACTCGGAATCGAGATCTTCCGCCGATTGGGCGCCCAAGTGATCGCGACGGGCGATCGTCCGGACGGCATGAACATCAACGTCCGCTGTGGGGCCACCCACCCCGGCACGGTGCAAGAGCTCACCCGCAACCACGGCGCTGAATTCGGCATTGCGTTCGATGGCGACGCCGATCGGGCGGTTTTTTCCGACGAGCAAGGCCGCCTGATCAATGGCGACCGCACGATGGCGCTCTGGAGCGCGCACTGGCGTCACGAAGGCGCGTTCGATCCTCCCGTGGTCGTGGGGACTGTGATGAGCAATGGCGGCTTTGAGCGGTACTTGGAGCGCGAAGGCATCGAGCTGACGCGCGCGTCGGTTGGCGACAAATATGTCAGCCAGCGCATGGTGGAGCGGTCCGCCAAGATCGGTGGTGAGCAGTCGGGACACATCATTTTTTCAGAGCGCGGACCCACCGGCGACGGCCTGATCACGGCGCTCGAAGTGCTTCGAGTTCTGCGTCGCGAAAAGCGACCGGCGGGAGCGTTCTACTCCGATTTCGACATGTGGCCGCAGCTCCTCGTCAACGTCCAGATTTCGAGCAAAGAAGCGCTGCAGGGCTCAGAGCCGGTCCGGGCGGCGATCGCCGAAGCGGAAGCGGCGCTGGCCGGACGAGGGCGAATCAATGTGCGTCCAAGCGGTACCCAGCCGATGGTCCGCGTCATGGTCGAGGCGGACGAAGTCGATCTGCGCGACCGCCTGGCCGGGCAGATCGTGGACGCGATGAAGCGCGACTTGAGCGGCACGATCTACTCCCAAGTTGATTTGACCTATGAACTGGGCGATTGATGTTGGCAATACCCACACCGTCTTCGGACGGTGGGACGGGGCAGAGTGGAAGGCGATCTGGCGGATCGCCACAGATCCCAGCCGAACCACCGAAGACGAGCTTGCCGCAAACCTAACCAGCCTTTGCCAAGTCGCCGGGATTCCGATGCACGCCGAATCGATCGTGGTGGCGTCGGTGGTGCCGACCATGGACACCCTGCTCGAGCGATTCGCCACGAAATACCTCGGCGTTAAGCCGAAGTTTCTTCGCACGGGGCCGCAGGTGGGGATTCCGGTTCAATACCGTCCGGTGGAAGCCGTCGGCGCGGATCGGATCGCGAACGCTCTCGCCGCGCTCCACGAAGGACCGGGGCCGTACATCATCGTCGACTTCGGCACCGCAACGACCTTCGACGTGGTCTCGGCCGAAGGCGAGTATTTGGGCGGCTCTATCATGACCGGCGTCCAGGTTTCGATGGAGGCGCTCTTCTCGCGCGCCGCCAAGCTGCCCCAAGTGCCGCTCGATCTGCCCCACCGAGCCATCGGTACGAACACGCTCGAGGCGCTTCAATCCGGCATCGTCTTGGGCTACGCGGGCTCGGTGGAAACGCTCATCGCCCGCATCTCCGCCGAGCTGCCCAGTCGCCCCACGGTGATCGCGACGGGCGGATTGGGCGGCATCTTCATGGGCGCGTGCCCATCGCTGGAGCGGTACGAACCGAACCTGACGCTCGACGGCCTGATCTTGGCGCTCTCGAAGATCGACTAGAGCGTGCCGTAAAGTCGGTCGCCAAAGTCGCCCAAGCCGGGCACGATATATTTGCGCTCATTCAGCCCGCGATCCAGTGCGGCCGTGAAGATCGGCACGTCGGGATGGTCGGTCTCGACGCGCGCGACGCCTTGGGGCGACGCGATCATGCTGACCATCGTGACCTGTTTGGCGCCGTGCGATTTGAGCAGGGAAATCGCCTGTGAAGCCGAGCCGCCCGTGGCGAGCATAGGATCGCAGCAGATCGTAAACCGTCCGTCCAAGCGGGGAAGTTTGCAGTAGTAGCTGTGCGCGATCGCGGTCTCGTGGCTGCGCTCGAGGCCGATATAGCCCACCGCGACATCGGGAAACAGCTCCACCACCGGTTCCAACATGCTCAGGCCCGCCCGGAGGACGGGTACGACCGCGACGGCTTGGCCCAGAAAGCTGCCTTCGGTGGTCTCGAGCGGAGTTTGGACCGACTTCGACTCCAGCGCGATGGGTTCGGTGGCGGCCAGGACCAGCATGGTGGTCAGCGTGCGCGCATAGGTTCGAAACGAGGCGGGGTCGGTATTCACATCCCGCAGCGTATCGATCAGGTGGCGCGATAGGGGATGGCGCAGGACAGTCAGGCTCATCGCCGCCGAGTATACGGCAAAAAATGGACGAGGCTCCCGAGTGGGAGCCTCGTCGTCAGCAGATTCGCGGACGCGACTTAGCGAGCCGTGGCGATCCGGGCATTGAACCGATCGATGGTCGCCGCCATATCCTTGAGGTGAGCGCGCGTCATCGTGTCGAGCGTCGGTCGCTTGAGAGCGGTGCCGATGTCGCCACGGAGAGCGCGAATCGATTCCGAGCAGACGGCGCGAGCGTCGTCATTCACGGCACCGGCAGGAGCGCCGGCGATCGTCGTCAGGGCCGACAGCGTGAACCGCTGCAAGTCGCGGCGAGTGGCGGTGACGTTGGACGCGGGCGTCAGTTCGTCGAAGACCGCCGACGTCAGCTTGGTGACGTGCTCGGCGATCGTGTACGAACCTTTCTGGCGCTCGGTCTTGTAGTTGTTCTCGCTGATCAGGTCCATCTTGCGCGCATTCAGAAGCTGCGCCACGAGGCCGATCTGGAGCCCGCCGATGATGTCGCGCAACGGAGCCGAATAGCCGCTGCCTTGGCCCGTTTCATAGCTCTGGCTGAGCGTAAACAGGACATTCTCCGGCAGATCCAGAGTCTTGTAGCTCAGGAGCTTGCCGCAGATGAGGCTCATCGCTTCGCGCTGGGTGGCCGCCGGAACCGGGCTGAGGGTCGGTCGCTCGAAGGCGTCGCCCTTGTGGTTGCGGTTGCCATAGACGCCGCCCACGAACCGGGTGATGTTGCCGCCCTCGCGGAATCCCGCCACCAGGCTGCGCAGCAGAATCTGGTTTCGCTCGGAGTAGTCCGAGCCAAACTTCGGCAGGTTGGTCAGCGCGTACTGTCGCGCACGGCGAGCGGCTTCGATCGTGACGCGAGCGTAGTTGATCGGGTCCTTCGCCATGTCGTAGCGCACGACGTTCGGGTCGATGCCGTCGGCGTCGTTGTCGTTCATGTAGAACAGACCCGGTTGGCCCTGCTGGCTCGCAATGCGCTGCAGCCACTGGACTTCACCATCCGTCGTCGGCGCCATCTTATCGCTGTAGCCGTACTTGATCGCCCAGACGTCGTAAGGACCGACGGTCGGCGTAAAGTAGTTCTTGCCCTTGTTGAGGACGGCCTGGAGGTTGACGGGCACATAGTCCATGACCGATCCGGTCAGACCCTTCTGCTCGATCACCGCGTCATTCTTCAGGTCGCTCGTCGAAAGCATCGTCGAGCCTGCGAAGTTGTGCTCGAGCCCGAGACAGTGGCCAACTTCGTGGCACGTCACGTCAGAGATGAGCTGAGCGACGTATTCGTCCTTCGACACGTTCATGCCGCTGGAGAGCGCCGCGTAGTAGCCCAGCATCGCGGAGGACTTCAAGCCCTCGGCGTAGGAACACTGCACTTGGCCTCGGTTCCAACCGATCTTCTGGAGCGCGTCGAACGTGGCCTGAATCTTGGCCGGGGTTTTGCCCTCGAGTCGATCGAGCGCCTTCTTGCCCTCTTCGCCACGCACGAGCGCTTGGAGGCCGGTTTGGACGGCGACACCGCTCGGCATGGCCGAGGTGTCGAATTCGGTCATGCCGAACCACGACCAGTTTGCGTCCAGGCTGACCGCCGCGTTGACGGTTTCGCCCGTGAACGGATCGTTGCGGAGCCAAGCAACGGCGATGGCAAAGCCCGTCGCGTTGTTCAGCACCCATCGGACGACGTTCGTCCGGGTGTCGGCGTGATCCCAATCGGGATCGTTCGTCGGAGCGTCCTTTACGACGATCGCGTCCTTGTAGCCTGCGGCCTCGAACGCTTTGTTCCAGAACAGGATGCCTCTACGGACGGCATCTCGATACTTGTCCGGCACCGAGTTATCGATGACCCACACGATCGGCTCGACCGGCTCGCTCAGCGCGGCCTTCGGATCTTTCTTACGCAAATCGAAGCGGCAGATGAGCCGGCGGGTGCGATCCTGCTGGGGGAATTTGTCCAGCGAGAAATAGTCCGTCGTGATGAATCCGACGCGGGGATCGCCGAGGCGCGGCTGATAGTCGCTTTTCTTTTGGAAGTACAGATTGTAAGTCAGCTTGAACGGGGCGCTCCGCGAGTCTTCCAGCGTGTTACCGCCGATGCCCAATCCAAGCAGGTCGATGTTGACTCCGCCGCCGGGAATGCGCGCTGCCACATAGTGGAGGTTCATCCGCACGATCGAGTTGTCGCCGAAGCTCTTGATCTTATCGACGCCCGATTTATCGCGGTCCTGGCTGTACGCGCCGCCCAGGAGCACCGGCATCGCCTCGCTCAGACGGAAGACATCGCCGAAGAACAGGTTTGTGATATTGACGAGGTAGAGCTTTTTCTCAGGGTTGTACTGCTCGATGCGGAAGTCGCCGAGGATCGCCTCGGGGAATGCGCGCTCGGCGGCAACCACCTGCGGATCGTTGCTCGCGAATCGGTTGCTCGTGCGCGGGTGAACGAGATTCAGCTTCTCGTCGCTGGCCTTATCCAATCGGAACACGTCGACGGTGTTCAGAGGGAAGCCAGCGGCGCCCAAGAAGATGCCGATGCCGGTGTTGAACGTGGCTTCGACGTAGAAATTCTTGCCGAGCTTGTCCTCGGGGATTTCGAGGAGAATATCTTTCTTGCGAGTGTAAAACGTGAATGGACCGTCAAACTTCGGCAGGTCCTTGATGGCCTTCTCGTAGTCGGCGACTTTCGGATCTTTCTGAGGCTCCTTCTTTTCTTCCTGCTTGACTTCAGGCTTCTTGTCCTCCGCTTTCTTATCTGCGGCAGGCACCTGGGCGTAAACGAGCGAGTGCGAGAGGACCGCGCACGCGATCCAAGCTAGTTTTCTGATCATTTTCTTAGTTCCGGAACAGTGCTCCACAGGATACACCCCTTGAGTTCGGTAAGTTCCCCAGGATCGAGAGGGCTGTTGGAGAAATGAGCAATTGCGCCTGATTAAATGCCCGCGGGTCCCGAGCCAGCCTCGAAATAGGTATCTTGGGGTTCTCCCATGAGTGCGGCGGCAGGCGTGATTTTGGCGGCAGGAAAAGGCACCCGAATGAAGTCGCGGCTGCCCAAGGTGATCCACGAAGTCTGCGGTGTGCCCATGGTGGAGTTGGTGGCGCGCGCTTTGGCCGGAGCTGGCATCCAAAACCCGATTTACGTCATCGGCTCCGGGGCCGAACTGGTGCGCGAGCGGCTGGGGCCCGATCAGCGGTACGCCATTCAAGCCGAGCAGAACGGAACCGGACACGCGATGAAAATGGCGATGCCGGAGCTCGCTGGCTTCCAAGGCTTGGTCGTGGTGACCCCAGGAGATACGCCGCTGCTCGATGCCGAGTCGGTGGCGCTGCTTCTGACTAAAGCCCGCGAAACCGGGGCCAAGGCCGTCGTCGGCACGTTCTTGGTCGACGATCCCACGGGTTACGGCCGGATGGTCCGTGACGACCAGGATCGCCCGATCGGCATCGTGGAGCATAAAGACTGCTCACCCGGCCAGTTGCGAATTAATGAGGTCAATTCGAGCATTTACTGCTTCGATGCGGACCTTCTGCGCGAGGGACTCGAACTCCTGCGCAACGATAACGCCCAAGGCGAGTACTACCTGACGGACGTGATCTCTTGGCTCGCTTCCGGGGGGCACCGCGTCGAGACCGTCTGCTATCCCGACGCCCGCGTCTTCATGGGCGTGAACGACCGTTGGCAGTTGACGGAAGCCGCCCAGATCCTGAGGACGCGCATTTTGGAGATGCATGCTCGAGGCGGGGTCACGATCGAGGATCCGGGGACGACGTTCATCGGCCTCGACGTCGCGATTGGGGAAGACACCTGGATTGGTCCCGGGACGCGCATTACCGGCCGCACCAAAATTGGCGAGCAATGCCGGATCGGTCCTAATTCGATCGTAAACGATTCGGTGGTCGGCCACGAATGCGTCGTGCTGTGCAGCTGCGTCGACCGCGCCGAGATGCAAGAAGCGTCGCGGTGTGGTCCGTTTGCCCACCTGCGGCCGCGCACGGTGCTGGGCCCGCGGGTCAAAATCGGTAACTTCGTTGAAGTGAAAAACGCCCAGTTGGGCGCCCAAGCGGCCGTGAGTCACCTGAGCTACATCGGGGACGCCACGGTGGGCGAGCGAACGAACATCGGAGCCGGAACGATCACCTGCAACTACAATGGATTCGGAAAGTATCCGACGACGATCGGCGACGACACGTTCGTCGGTTCGAATTCAACGCTCATCGCGCCCGTGACGATCGGCTCTCGATCCATGGTCGCCGCCGGAAGTACAATCAATCGAGACGTTCCCGAAGATGCGCTGGCGCTTGGTCGGGCTCGTCAGGAGGTCAAAGAAGGATGGGTCAAGCAATGGCGCTCTCAGAAGAGCGAAACGGAAGGGTCATGAGTGCAGACTTGGAAGGAATGAAGCTCTTTTCTGGCAACGCTCACCGCGAACTGGGTGAGAAGGTTGCCCGATACCTCGGCCTGTCGTTAGGACGCATCACCTCCACCAAGTTCAGCGACGGCGAAATTCGAGTCCAAGTGGATGAGAGCGCCCGAGGCAACGACGTCTTTATCATCCAGCCGACCTGCTATCCCACCAACGACACGGTGATGGAACTGCTCATCATGTTGGACGCGTTCCGCCGTGCCAGCGCGCGCCACATCACGGTGGTCATGCCGTACTACGGCTATGCCCGGCAGGACAAGAAGATCAAGCCGCGCGAACCGGTCACGGCTCGGCTCATCGCCGACCTCATTTCCGTCGCGGGCGCCCAGCGCGTCGTGTGCTGCGATCTCCACGCCGAGCAGATTCAAGGATTCTTCGACATGCCCGTCGATCACCTCTATGCCGGACCTATCCTGGGTCGCTATCTGGTGGAAGAGAACCTGGCGGACGAAGATTGCGTGGTGGTGTCTCCGGACGTGGCCGGAGTCGGCCGCGCTCGCTCCCTCGCAGAAATGCTCCACGCTCCCATCGCCATCATCGCCAAGCGTCGTCCCGAGCCGAACAAGGTCGACATCATCGAAATCATCGGCGATGTCTCCGGTAAGAAGTGCATCATGATCGACGACATGATCGACACGGGGGGAAGTGTGATCAGCGGCGCCGAGGCGCTCCTCAAGCGCGGAGCGGCAGAGGTCATGGTCTGCGCCACGCACGCCGTGCTCAGCGGCAACGCCAGCCAGCGCATGCAGGATTCGATCATCAGTCGGGTGATCGTGACGGACACGGTGCCTGTTCCAAGCGTCAAGGAGTTCCCGAAGCTGACGACGCTGCCGTGCGCTCCCCTGATCGGCGAGGCCATCCGACGGATCCACGTGAATGAATCCGTCAGCGGGCTGTTCGACGATTGGCGCTAAGCGAGCCTAGCGGCTCGCCATCGTCTTTTCGACTTCTGCGATCGTGCGCGGGGCGGCCTTCGACATGTTCTCGGGGCCGTTTTCCGTGACGAGGATGTCGTCCTCGATCCGCACTCCGATGTTCCAGTACTTCGGATCGCATGGGCTGTTCGCCTTGATATAGATTCCCGGCTCCACCGTCAACGCGGCGCCGGCGACAAGGGTGGCTGGCGCGGGATCGTGCACATCCAGCCCGATGCCGTGACCGAAGCCGTGCATGTAGTAGCGGCCCAGTTCGTTGGCGTTCTTGATGATGCCCAGCTTGAGCAAACCCGCCGAGAGGACGCTGCGGACCTTCGCTTCGATGTCGCGGAAGGTCGAGCCGGGTTTGCACATGGCAATCCCCGCCTCTTGGGCGTCATAAACGATCTGATAGATCTCCTTCTGTTCGGGCGTGAACTTGCCGTTGACCGGGAACGTGCGCGTGACGTCGGCGCTGTAGCCGTGGTACTCGCCCGCCGAGTCCATGCAATAAATTTCTCCGTCCTTCATCAGGCGGCGGTTGGCTTCGTAGTGAAGGATCGTGCTGTTCGGGCCGCTCCCGCAGATGGGCGGATAGCCTTCGTATTCGCATCCTTCTTTGGCGAACTGATACTTGACCAACGCGGCAATTTCATATTCGCGCATGTTCGGCTTGATCGCCTTCATCGCAGCCACGTGCGCTCGGGCGGAAATATCGCAGACTTTGCGCAGCATCTCGATTTCGTAGGCTGATTTGATCCCGCGCATGTCGCTCAGCTTTCGACTGATGCGAGGTCCAGCTTCGAGCTTCTGCTCCTCCTTCGACTTATTCATGGCGTCGATCATGACGGCCAGGGTGTCGACGGGGCCCGCCGGCATTCGTCCGGTCGTCAACTTCTTGCCCGAAGAGGCGAGCTTGAAGATCTCGGCGAACCGCTTGTTGGGCAGGGCCATTTCCATGCCCAAGAGCCGCTCGGCATAGTAGGGGCCCATGCGGTAGCCCAGCCACGTCAGCGACATCTGGTCTGGCTCGTTCAGGAAAAGAACTTCGGTGACCGTCTTGCCGTCGACCTGGAAGCCATCCGGCGAGAGGATCAGTGCGGCATCGGGTTCGTTGAAGCCAGTGAGATAAAGAAAATTCGAATCGGCCCGAAAGTCGAAATCGACGTCATTGTTTCGATTCCGAGTTGGATTGGTGAAGAACACGCCGATCGTTCCCGCGCCCAATTCCTTCTTGATCGTGTCGCGTCGCGATTTGAGCTCAGCGGGTGGGGTCTTGTCGGTCTCATCGACCGGATACTCGTACGTCGCCTGAGCGAGAGCACCTCGCAGGACAGTGGAGACACAAAGGAAAGCAAGCAAGGCGCGCTTCATAAGCAATAGTTACCTAAAATAAAGTCTCCCCGTTCCGTGAGGAGCCGGGGAGACTTCGAAAGTTGCGTCGAAGGGCTGCTTACCAGCGACCGCGGCCGCCGCCGCCACCACTGTTCCGGTCGCGACCACCGCCGCCACCGCCATAGCCGCCTCCACCGCTGCGACCGCCACCGCCGCCGCCGTAGCCGCCGCCACCACCGTAGCCGCCACCGCCGCCACGGCGCTCACCGCCGCCACCGCCGCCGCCCGCACCGCGAGGTCGAGCTTCGTTCACGACGAGCGTGCGACCGCCCATGTTCGAACCGTTGAGAGTCTCGATCGCCTTGTCAGCCTGATCAGCCTCGACATCGACGAAGGCGAAGCCTCGTCCCTCCATGATGCGGACCGTGTGCGGCTGGTAGTCGCCAAAGTGCATAAAAATCTCGCTCTCGGTTGCCGAGTAGGGGAGATTGCCAACAAAAAGAGATTTGGTTGCCATTTCTGTGCTGTAATTTCCGTGTGAATTCGAATCTGAAAGAAAAGTTCCCTGAGGCAGAACGGAGACGGACGAAACGAACCAGACACACGAACAGCCAGATTGATCTTCTTAAGACTCTGCGCTTATTATAGCCGCAGGTTCGCCCGATCCTCACGAAGAATTCTCGGAATCGGAAAATTTGACACAATTTTAAGCAGGACCTGACTTGCGAACGAGTCGCGGGGTCGGGACGTCGAATCAAAAAGCTTATGAACCATTTCGAGGATATCGCCCAGCTGTTCGGGCTCTCATCGCCTGAACCGATGGCCGAACAGCCCGAGGACCCGGCCGAGGCCACCTTCGAGGAAGAAGTTGCGGGAGAGAGCAACGACAGTGCGGCCGAACTCGCCGAGATGCACCTCAACGAAGGTAACTATGAGGTCGCGGCCAAGCATTACATCACCGCGATCGAGAATCTGGAAGGCGATGTCGCGAAGAACCTCATCGGGCTTGCGAGCGCTTATGAGGTGCTCGAACTCGGTCCCCAAGCCCTGCGCCAATACGAGCGCGCGGTCAAGCTGCAGCGGACGAACCCCGAGCCTTACGTCGGTCTCAGCGACATCTATCGCCGCCAAGGGCGGACGCAGGACAGCCTGCGCAAGCTCGAAGACGCGATCGCGCTCGAGCCCACCAATGCCTACTACTACTTGAAAATGGCGGAGACGCTTCGCACGGCCGGCTTCCGTGCCAAGGCGCTCGAGGCGGTGCAGATGGCGGTTTTCTACGCTCCCGATCAGTCGTTCCACCACTACTGGATGGGCGATTTGCTCATCGAAATGGGCCGATTCGACGAGGCGCTGGATGCGCTTCGGGCCGCGATCGAGCTTTCGCCCGGCGATGATGTGCTCTTGGCTATGGCGAGCGTCGCCTTCTTTGGCGCGGGGAAAATCGCGGACGCGATCAAGGCGATCCGGCTGGCGAGCGAGCTCGATCCCGACAAGAACGCCTATTACGGCCTGCTCGAGCGTTATCTACGCGCCTCGGGTCAGACGGTGGAAGCCGATCTCGAACTCAAGCGAGCCCAGCAGATGGATCCCTACGACAAGGACACGCTGGAGCGTTACCTCAAGGCTGCGCGGCTGGCGTAGCCGCTCGGCGCCGGCGCTCGAGAAGCGTGGGAATCCCGAAGGCGAGGGCCATCACGGCTACGCCTAGTCCGAAATAGAGCGGGCCGAACTGGCGCTGGAGCAGCCAAAGATTCAAGCCGGCGATGATCGCCACCGTCACGGCCCCCAGGATGGCAACGGGAGTGCTGTTCACAAATTCGCCCATGAGCTTGCGGCTGGAAGTCATCATGACCAGCGGCACCGCCGCAAAGGAAAGCTGCATCGAGAGCACGACCTGCGAGAGCACGAGCAGTTCGACCGTGCCCTTACCCCCACTGGCGGAAACGAGGATCACGGCGGGGATGATCGCCAGCGACCGCGTGATCAGACGCCGCAGCCACGGCTGAATCCTCAGGTTGAGGAAGCCCTCCATGACGATCTGGCCGGCGAGCGTGCCCGTGATCGTGGCGCTTTGGCCGCTGGCCAGCAGCGCAACCGCGAACGCGGTGGCAGCGGCTCCGCCCAGGGCGGGTCGAAGCAGTTCGTGCGCCTGGCCCAACTCCTCCACGATGTGGCCGCCTTTATTGAACACCGCCGCGGCCAGGATGAGAATGGCGGCATTGACGAACAGCGCCGCGGCCAGCGCGACGATCACGTCCCAAGTCGACCACCGAATCGCCTCGCGAATCTTCTCGGGATTCCGCTCGACCTGGCGCGTCTGGACGATCGAGCTATGCAGATACAGATTGTGGGGCATCACCGTCGCGCCGAGGATGCCGATCGAAATGAGCAGGGCATCACGGTCGGGAAGACTCGGCACCACGAACCCACGGGCGATGCCAGGAAGGGATGGTTGGCTCAGGAAGAGCTGGTAGGCAAAGCAGAAGCCCACGGTGGAGACCAGAACAAAGATGATCGCTTCGAGCTTGCGGAAGCCGAACCGCATCAAGCCGAGGAGCAGCAGCACGTCGGCGGACGTGATTAGAACGCCCACGACGAGCGGAATGCCAAAGAGTAAGTTCAGCGCAACCGCCGAGCCGACGACTTCGGCCAGATCGCACGCGATGATCGCGATCTCGCAGAGCAGCCAAAGCATCACCGAAACCGGCTTGCTGTAGATTTGGCGGCACGCCTGGGCGAGGTCCATCTGGGTCACGATGCCGAGCCGCACGCAAAGCGACTGGAGCAGCATCGCCATCAGGTTCGAAAGCAGGATGACCCAGAGCAGAGCGAAGCCGTAACGGGACCCGCCCGCGAGGTCCGTCGCCCAGTTGCCGGGGTCCATGTAGCCGACGCTGACCATGAAGCCTGGCCCGACGAAGGCGAACAGTCGTCGCCACGCATGCCCCGTCGTCGGAATTCGGATGGAGGCAAAGACCTCCGGCAGCGAGTTCGCGCCGTGCCGACCGGGAAGATGGCCTGTCATGAGTTTTATTATAGGCTATAAAAATTAGCCTTTGCTATAAATTCCCCGCGAATCTCATCTTGTCGGACCGGTCGAGCCGGACGAATCGGTGGGAGCGGCGGAAAGGCCCGCAAATATGCCTAATTCTGATCCCGCAAAAAAGTTTGTGTCACAAATCGATGTCCCACGGAACGATAGGATGTGTACGCAGGACGTTGGGACTGCAAGCTCGATTTAAAAGTCAGCAAAATTTGAAAGGAAGAATAAAGAGACCCGGTGTTTTCCACCGGGTTTCTCTTCTTTTGCCGACCCGTGCGGTGGGCTCGCGGCGTGTCACAATAGGCCCCAGCGCATGAAACCCACTGTCCTCGTGCTCGGATCTGGCCCGATTCGGATTGGTCAGGGTATTGAGTTCGACTATTCGTGCGTTCACTGCATCTGGACGCTTCGCGACATGGGATACCGCGGCGTCATCATCAACAACAACCCGGAGACGGTCAGTACCGATTTCGACACGGCCGACGCGCTCTATTTCGAGCCTGTGACCGCGGAAGAAGTGATTCGGGTCGTCCGCCGTGAGAAACCGATCGGCGTCGTGACCCAATTTGGCGGTCAGACCGCGATCAACCTCGCCCAGCGGCTGCACGAATCGGGTGTGACCGTACTCGGGACGAGCCCAGCCTCGATCGCTGCCGCCGAAGATCGCGACCAGTTCGACGCGCTGATGGTCCGATTGGGCTTACCTAAGCCTGCGGGAGCGGCCGTGCGGAGCCTCGTCGAAGCCAAGAAAGTGGCGAAGAAGGTGGGCTATCCCGTTCTCGTGCGACCGAGCTTTGTTCTCGGGGGACGCGCCATGGAGATCGTCCATGAAGAGGCGGCGCTGGAACCGATCTTTGCCGAGGCCGAAGCGGCGAATCCGGGGCAGCCGGTTCTTGTCGACAAATATCTTCTCGGGCGAGAAGCGGAAGTCGATGTCATTTGCGACGGGGAAACCGCCGTGATCCCGGGCCTGATGGAGCACATCGAGCGCGCCGGCGTCCATAGCGGCGATTCGATGGCGGTTTACCCACCGGTCACCCTGTCGCCTTCCATCCAGGGCCAGATGGTGACCTCGGCGATCAAGATCGCCCGCGAGCTCGGCATCCGCGGGCTGATGAATATCCAGTTCGTCATTCAGGACGACGTTCCGTACGTGCTCGAAGTGAATCCGCGTGCGTCCCGCACGGTGCCGTACCTCAGCAAGGTCACCGACGTGCCCATGATCAAGCTCGGCACGCTCTGTATGATGGGCGAGAAGCTCAAGGATCACGGCTACGTCTCGGGTCTCTGCCACCTCGGACCCAACGGCGTCGAAATCCTGCCCGAAGAGCGATTTGCATCCGGCGAAAATCCGATTCCCGAGCCGAAGCTCTACGCCGTCAAGGCTCCCGTGTTCAGCTTCCAGAAACTCGCCAAGGTCGAGCCCAGCCTCGGGCCGGAGATGAAGTCCACGGGTGAGATCCTGGGGATCGACTTCGAGTACGAGGCGGCCCTTTACAAGGCGCTGGTGGGCAGTGGCATCCAGTTCAAGCCGAACGGCTTCGTTGTGGTCAGCGTCGCCGACGCCGATAAGTCGGCCGCGATTCGGATCGGCAAAGAGCTGGTCGGGAAGGGATATCCCATCGCCGCGACGGCGGGCACCCACGACGCGCTCGCAGAAGCCGGAATCCGTAGCACGCGGGTGAACAAGATCCAGGACGGCTCCCCCAACCTGCTCGACCTCTGTATGGACGGTTCGGTGAGTCTCATGATCAACACGCCGTCCCCGGGTCAGCAGTCGAACGACCACGCCGCGCGGATTCGGCGAGCGTGTATCGAGACGGGTGTGGCGTGCATCACGAACATTGATACGGCCCAGGCGCTGGCTCGCGCGTTGGAGTATTTCGAGCGTCCTGAACGAGTCTCCTGCCTCCCGTACCACGCCTATCTGGAACGAGCCCGCCGAGTCTGATCCGGGTATTCTTGGACTCTCCTATGAGCTTTGCCCAGCGAACGCATTTTTGCGGCGAATTGCGCGGTTCCCATGCCGGTCAAACGATCACCCTGAATGGTTGGGTCCATAAGGCCCGTGACCTCGGGGGCGTCCTTTTCGTCGACTTGCGGGACAAGAGTGGCATCGTCCAGCTCCTGCTCGACCCGGCGGCGTTCGCTGGTCAGCCCGAAATTCGCGCGGAAAGCTGCCTCAGCATTGTCGGCACCGTGAAGATGCGCGACGAGCAGACCCGCAACCCGAAGATGAGCACGGGCGATATCGAGGTCACGGTGTCTGAATATGCGATCCTTGGCCCGGCCAAGCCGCTGCCGTTCCCGGTCAGCGATGAAGACCAGATGCGCACCGTGAACGAAGAGCTGCGCATCAAGTACCGCTATCTGGATATCCGGCGGCCCTCGATGCTCCGGAAATTGGCGCTGCGCGCGGCTGCGATCCGCAAACTGCGGGGCTATCTGGACAACCAAGGTTTTCTCGAAATCGAGACGCCCATCATCACGAAGTCGACCCCGGAAGGCGCACGCGACTACCTGGTGCCGTATCGACTGGAGCCAGGCAAGTTTTACGCGCTGCCCCAGAGCCCACAGCAGTACAAGCAGATGCTCATGGTCGCGGGCGTGGAGCGGTACTACCAGGTCGCGAAATGCTTTCGCGACGAGTCGCAGCGGTCCGACCGGCAGCCGGAATTCACTCAGCTCGACCTCGAGATGTCATTCGTTAACCAAGAGGACATCCTCACGCTCATCGAAGGCATGACGGTCAGCGTCATCAACGAATTGATCGAAGAGTTTGACCTCCCGAAGAACAAAATCACAAAGTTTGACCGCGTAACCTATGACGAATCGATGCGTCGGTTCGGATGCGACAAGCCCGATATGCGGTTCGGATTGGAACTGTTCGATGTTTCGGAAGCGATCCGCAATTCGGGTTTTGGCGTCTTCAAAAGTTGCGTCGAATCGGGCGGCCGCGTGCGAGGCGTCCGTTTTCCGGGCGGGGCGACCCTCTCGCGCAAAGAGGTCGGAACCCTCGAGGACTTCTGCAAGGAGTTCGGGTCGAAAGGGATGGCGAGTCTGGCCGTCCTGGGACCAGACGCCGCGGAAGAAGGGACGTACCAAGCGAAGTCCGGCCTCGTCGTCAAGAGCTCCATCGTCAAGTTCCTGGGGCCGGAAGAACTGGAAGGCATCCTCGCCGAATCCCAAGCCGAGGCGGGCGATCTACTCTGCTTCGTGGCGGACGAGTACAGCCGGGGCAACAACGCTCTGTACCGGCTACGCCTCGAAGTCGGCAAGCGGGCAGGGCTGATTGACCAACGCACCCTCCACTTCGGATTCGTGGTGGATTTCCCGCTGGTGGATTGGAACGCCGATGACCAGCGATGGGATGCCACGCACCACCCGTTCACATCGCCCAAAGCAGAAGACATGCATCTGCTCGAAACGGACCCCGGCAAAGTCCGCGCCGACTGTTACGACATCGTTTGTAACGGCAGCGAATGGGCTTCGGGCTCAATTCGAATTCACCGACCCGATATTCAGCAGCGCGTGTTCTCGCTCCTCGGTATCTCGCCGGAGACCCAGAAAGAGCGATTCGGCCACATCATCGAGGCGTTCGAATACGGCGCGCCGCCCCACGGCGGCATTGCGCCCGGCATCGACCGGCTGATCATGTACCTGCTCGACGAGGACAACATTCGCGAGGTCATCGCCTTCCCGAAGGTGGGCAACGGCTACGACCCGTTCATGGATGCCCCGAGTACCATCGATGCACAGCAATGGGCGGAGATGGGTCTGAGACTTTCCTAGCCGAACATAATCGCGCCGTCGTCGCATGCGAGCGGTGTCCGCGCCTGCGCGCATGGTGCGAGCAGATTGCCGCTGAAAAGCGAGCAGCCTATCGGGAAGAGACCTACTGGGGCAAGCCAGTGCCTACCTTTGGCGACCCCGATGCCC
Source organism: Fimbriimonadaceae bacterium (assembly GCA_044226215.1). Lineage (GTDB taxonomy): Bacteria > Armatimonadota > Fimbriimonadia > Fimbriimonadales > Fimbriimonadaceae > JBGAHK01. The sequence continues at coordinate 271,697 of JBGAHK010000001.1, forward strand.
ATCGCCTGATCATCGGTCTGGCGCCGGCTGCTCATGGGGGCAATCGAACCGGCCGAATTTTCACGGGTGACCGCAGCGGCGACTGGCTTTTTCGCGCGCTCTATAAGGCGGGGGTGGCCAATCAGCCCATTTCGGTGGGACGGGATGACGGACTGGAGTTGAGCGGCGTTCTGATCACGGCGGTCGCCCATTGCGCGCCTCCGCTGAACAAGCTGCTGCCCGAAGAGATCCTCAACTGCCGGGTGCACTTGGCACCGCTGCTCGAAAGCAGGACGTGGACGTCGTTCCTGTGTCTGGGATCGATCGCGTGGGACCAGCTTCACCGCAATCTGGGCGTGAAACCCGTCGTCCGTTTCGCCCATAGCGCGTCCGCCGAACTGCCATCGGGAGCGCGCGTGACCGCGAGCTATCACCCCAGTCAGCAAAACACTTTCACGGGCAGGCTGACTGAGGCGATGCTCGATGACGCGGTCGCTACTTTTTTACGATATTGACAAGGATCTGGCGTTTCAGCTCGTAGTTCGTGAGGTTTCCATTGCGGGAGACCGCCACCTTGACGGCCGAGTTCTCAGGACCTTCGAGCATCGTCGACAGCTGGTTGGTGCTCCGCGAGAGCAGCTCCTGGCCGTCGATTGCGAGCAAGTCATCGCCGCGCTTGATACCCGCCTTTTCGGCTGGGCTCGCGGGCGTGACGTTCCAGATCTGAACCCGCCGAGTCGCCGGGTTATAGATTGCGCTGATGCCCACGTCAGCTTTGGGAATGGAATCGACGCTGTCGGTCCATCGCTCGAGCCAAACGCGTCGCCGCGCCAGGTCGAACGTGATATTGAAGTTGCGCAGAAAGCCGAAACCGACCGTGCCATCATGTTCGCTCGACGAACTCGGAAGGTCGATAATGCTCCACACGCTTTGCTTGACGGGCACGCCGAAGATCTTCACTTCAGGCATCGCAATGTAGAAGCTGTTCACCGGACCAGAGCCGACCCACGAAGTCCGCATAAATTGCGGTTTTTGACCCGTTGGCCAAATGCCGACTCGTTCGAGAACTTCCTTGTGGGTTGTCGCATAAAACGCATTGCCCGTATCCAGTGCCAAATGCATCTTGCCGTTCGGGGCATCGACTGTGAGTTCGATTGAATTGGTGCCGATGGGCAGCATCTTGAGCAGGAAGGTCCGCTGATTATCGGGGACGCGCTTCGAGATGTCGACATCCTTCGGGTGCACGATGAACTTCTTGTGCTGGATGTTGATTTCCGTGACGTAGTCGCGGAACACTTCCAACCCCATGATGCCGTCCGTGTGCGTCAGGTAGCTATCCGTCAGGTGCTGAAGGGGCTGCTGCACGACTTCGCGATCCTTCGGATCGACGGTGAGCCCGCCGAGTTTCAGCGACTTAACCGGCACGGTTTGGGCGGTGAACTGCCCGACAAAGTCGCGCAGATTCATCTGTCCCGACGCTTTGCCGATGTTGATCTCATCATTCATCAGCAGCGTGCCGCTAAAGCCGGTATCAAACATGAACGAGCCGTCGCGGCCGTTGATCACGGCGTCGACGACGATAGCATTGTCACCGATCTTGAACGGAATTTCGGTCGGTAGGGCCGTGAGCCCAGAAAGGAGAGCGATGGATGCGACACTGAACATAGGAAGATCAGTTCATTCTAACGCGTAGCGAGCCAAATTAGTTCTTGCGACCAACTGACAAATACAGCGCGAACGATCCGAAGGGCAGGAGAAAACAGCAACAGATCTGCGCGATCAGCCAAAGCCAGTTACCCTTTCGATCGGCCAAATCGAGGGTCAGCCAAATGAGCATCCCGAGATTGATGACCCAGCCCAGGTAGCCGAGGGCTTGGGCCGTAGGCGTTTGTAGTTTTTGCATCGCCGCTCGCATCGCGTCCGGGTTTTGCAGGTTTTCCATCATCAGATTGACCATCTTGATCTGGGTGGGAATCATGATCAAGAAATAGGCCAAGCCAGCGATCGCGATGACCCAGCCGATCGTCACCCATGTTTTGCCAAGGTTCTGGATGAATCCGATGGAATGCACCGGCTCCGTGTCGGGCATCACTCGCACCGGGCCCATGGGCGCTTGCGACATGGGGGCACCGTAAGGCGATCCGATGCGTTCCGACGGACTGGTGTTCAGTTCGGTCTCGAGGAGCAGGGCCAATTCCTTGGCTGCCGAATTGCTGCCATCCAGACGACTGGCTTCACGCGCCATCGTGAGCGCTTCTTGCTTTTGGCCCAATTGGTAAAGATGGGTGGCAAGGTTATAGTACGCCTTGCTGCTGGTTGGATCAATCCGAATCGCTTCTCGAAAGGCGGCGGTTGCCGCATCCGACTGTTGGGTCTGGGCATAGGCAATGCCGCGGATCACCAGCGCATCCACACTGGTTGGATCGATGGCCAAGGCTTGCGAGGCGAGTTCGAGCGCTTGTTCAAAGCGGTTTTCACGAACTGCCTGGGCGGCCAATTGAACGAACTCTGACTGTTGATCGGGCATATTCGGTTCTCTCCAGCACCATAATACGCGATCAGTCCCCTGGCCGGCCGAACTCAGGATAGCTTCCGATGAGTGCCAAAACGAAATGGAAAGTGATGACGCTCTTGGCGATTTTGCCATGGGGCCTGGTCGTCATCGGTCCGCCCATCGACGGTGGACGAATATCTGAACTGGCCACGATCGCATGCTGGTCCATCCAGATTTTGATTCTTGCTGCCTGCGTGGCGGCAGGGATGGCGGCGTCCAAATCGACACGAGCCTTCGGATGGATCACCGTCCACGCGATCCTGGCGGTGGTCGGTTGCGCCCTCCTCATCGCGGCGCGGATCCTGACACGTGACCAACCGCGCTACATATACACCTCGCTCCACTGGGATCTCACCGGCACGGTTCTTGGCATCGCCCTCATTGCGGCTTGGACGAGCGTTTGCTGGGTGATCGGGCGCGTTCTGACCGGGCCACGGATCGCCTGAAAATGGATTCAAGCCGGGTCGCGTGCAAATCCGTTCCCCTGATTCTGTATACTCGCTCCCTAAGTTATCGTCCCCGTGCGAGACTGGGGGCAAGCGACGATAGGTAGGTGTGAATTTGAAGTTTCAATCAACGGCAACTCTTCTTTCGCTAACCGCCGTTCTCGGTTCCACGATGATGTGGGGCTGCAAGGGCGCTGAAGAACCAGCGGCTAACGGAACGGACACGACCAAAACGACACCCGCGGGGGACAACGCAGGAACGGGCAACAAGCGCCCGGCCATGAGCGCCAAGGGCAACTCGGTCACGGGCGACACGGTCAAGATTGGCCTCGTGGCGAGCTTGAATGGCGACCTGCTGCCCTGGGGCCAAGACAGCAAGAAGGGCGCTGAGCTGGCGGTCGAAGAAGCAAATGCCGCCGGCGGCATCGACGGCAAGAAGATCGAACTGATGGTCGAGGATTCGGCCTCCAAACCCGAGCAAGGCAAGTCGGCCGCTGAAAAGCTGATCAGCCAAGGCGCGATCGCCGTCGTCGGCGAAGTCGCGAGCGGCATCACGGCCCAGATCGCTCAGAGTGCCTTCGAAAAGGGCGTTCCCGTCGTCGCCGTTGGCGCGACGCGAACGGACCTCACCGATGTCGGCAACAACGTCTTCCGCGTCTGCTACACCGATGCGTTCCAGGGTCCCGTCATGGCGAAATTCGCCTACGAAGAGCTGGGCCTGCGCAACATCGCTCTCATGACCGACAAGCAGCAGCCGTACTCGACCGGTCTTTCCAACAGCTTCCGCGATTTCTTCGAGAAGCTGGGCGGCAAGATCATCCAGGAAGAGTTTTATGAGTCGAAGAACTCGCAGTTCAGCGGCCAGCTGACCAACCTCAAGTCGAAGAATCCGGACGGCATCTTCATGAGTGGCTACTTCACCGAAGTCGGCCAGATCGCGAAGCAGGCTCGGGAGCAGGGCATCAACGCCAAGTTCCTCGGCGGCGACGGATGGGACAGCCTGGAACTGCTCAGCAACGGCGGCGACGCCATCTTGGGTGGTTACTTCTGCAACCACTACAACAACCAAGAGGATCGCGCCGAAGTGAAGGACTTCCTCGACAAGTGGAAGAAGAAATACGAAGGCAAGCTGCCGGGTACCACAATGGGCGCTCTCGGCTACGACGCCACCCTGCTGACGATCGACGCGATGAAGCGAGCTAAGACCAAGGATTCGGTCGGTCTCCGCGATGCACTCGACGAGACGGAAGGATTCAAAGGCGTGTCGGGCGTGATCTCCCTCAAGGGCAAGAACGGCAATCCGACCAAGCGCGCGCTCGTCGTTGAAGTCCAAAAGCCGGACGGACAGCTGTTCCGAAAGGCATACGAATACGATCAGGTGGTCGGCAAGTAACGAATGGGGGCATTCCCTCATCTTTTGGCGGGCGTCGATTTTTCGACGCTGCCCCAACAGGTTGTAAATGGAATCCTTCTGGGTTCCATTTACGCCTTGATTGCGCTGGGCTACACGATGGTCTATGGCGTCTTGCGCCTGATCAACTTTGCCCACGGCGAAGTGTTCATGCTCGGCGCTTACACGGCGCTGTTCGTCGCGCGAGCAGTCGGCTTTAGCGGCCCGAACGATGTCCAAGCATCCAGCTGGGTGAACCTGCTGATGATGATGTTCGCCAGCATGACGGTCTGCGCGATCGTCGGCGTCCTCATCGAGCTTTTTGCGTACCGACCCATGCGGAATCAGCCGCGCATCGCCTCGCTGATCACGGCTATCGGCGTCTCCCTTCTGCTCCAATACGGCGGCGCGCTGGTGCTTCCGAACAGTCCGCAACCCAGCATTCCCGAGCGGGTCAACCCGTATCGCGGCGTTATCGCGATCCCGATCGTTCCGGCGCGGGGCGAACTCGCCAGCGCGGTGGACACGGCCCAAACCAAATTTGATTCGGTCAATCAGGCCTTTACGACCGAGATGGCCCGGCAGCAGAAAGAGTACGGCATCAAGTCCGAATTCGAGCTCAAGGCGCCCGGCGATCAGATGCGCAAAGACAAGCTCGCCGCCGAGGCCGCCCTCAACGAAGCCCGCAACAAGCGGGATGCGAGCGGCCTGCGCATTACGATTCCTACCGGCCAGTTCATCATGTTCGTGACGAGTATCGGCCTCATGCTTGTGCTGCGACACATCGTCTTGAACACCCCCGTCGGACGCGAAATGCGCGCGGTCAGTCACGATTTCGACTCCGCGTTCCTGATGGGCATCAACGTGAACAAGATCGTGGTGGTCACGTTCATGATCGGTTCCGCTTTGGCGGGTGCCGGAGCCATGATGAACGCCACCTTCCTGGGCACTCCCCTCGATACGTTTTATGGCGTCAAGCCGGGCGTGAAAGCGTTTGTAGCTGCCGTTCTGGGCGGCATTGGCAACATTCCTGGCGCGGTTCTGGGCGGCCTTCTCATGGGCGTCGCCGAAACCCTCGTCGTTTGGCTCGGCTACAGCTCTTACCGCGATGCGGTCGCGCTCGTGATTCTCATCGTCGTCCTGTTGTTCCGGCCCGGTGGGCTGCTTGGCTCGGCCAAGATGGAGAAAGTCTGATGGCGTGGCTTTCGCGGATCATCTCGATGATCGTGTGCATTGGGTTCGCCTTCGGCATCGATGCTCTCGCTCACGCCCAGCGGTTTGTGCCCGAGCGACTCTTCGCGCTGGCTGGCCTGTACGTCACCCTCGCCGTGTCGCTGAACCTGATCAACGGCATCACCGGTCAGTTCTCGATCGGCCACGCCGCCTTCTACCAAGTCGGTGCCTACGTCGCCGGATTTCTCACCGTTCGGTTCTTTGCGGGCCAGCCGCTGTCCGGGGCCGTGTGGCTGATTCTGATGATGCTGGTCGGTGCGGTCGCCGCGTCGATTTCCGGCTTCATTGTCGGCCTGCCTTCGCTGCGCCTGAGGGGCGACTACCTTGCCATCGTCACGTTGGGCTTCGGCGAAATCATCCGCATTCTGGTCCAAAACATCGATGCGGTCGGTGGTTCGTACGGGTTCAACGTCAAGCCCAAATTCGAATTCATCTGGCTCATCTGGCTGCTCGCAATGGCGTGCATCGGCGTCTGTCGCAATCTGCTGAAGACGGCGCACGGTTTACCGTTTCTGGCCGTTCGCGAAGACGAGATCGCCAGCTCCGCGATGGGTGTCGACGTGACTCGAGTCAAAGTCGCCGCGTTCGTTCTTGGCTCGGCGTTTGCGGGCGCTGCCGGCGCGCTGCTCGCCCATTACGAAGGGTTTATCAACCCCACGATGTTCTCGATGGACCTCTCGTTCATCATCCTCACGATGATTGTGCTGGGCGGAACCGGGTCCATCACGGGATCGGTCCTCGCAGGCATCACCCTATTCTTCCTGCCCGAACTGCTGCGCGACGCAAAGCCGGTGACCGGCGACTCGCTGCTGGCGGGGGTGATTGCGGTCATTGTCGCGGTCGCCGCCTTCCGACGGATCGGCGAGCACTTCCACGGCCAGACCGGTCAGCGCATCGGCCTCTATTTCGGGGCGATCGCCGGAGCGATCGTGGTCAAATTGGCGGTGGGTGCAGCGTTGCATCCCATTTCTAGCCTGAACAGCGCCGTCTACGAAGCCAACAAGCTGCGCATGGTGATCTTTGCGGCAACGCTCATCATCCTCATGCTGCTGCGGCCGCAGGGTGTGTTTGCGCATCACGAATTCAGTTGGGACTGGCTGCTTCGCCGAAAAGCCCGCGGACTGGGGGTTTCTTCGTGAGTCAGCCGGTCCTGCAAGTCCAGAAGGCGACCATCCGCTTCGGTGGTCTGGTGGCGGTCAACACGGTTTCATTCGAGCTGGCGAAGGGCGATCTGTTCGGGCTGATCGGTCCAAACGGAGCGGGGAAGACCACGTGCTTCAACCTGATCACGGGCGTATACCGGCCAACCTCGGGCGATATCGTCTACAAGGGCAAGACCATCGCCTCGGGCGGTGCTTCGCGCTCGTTGCCCCCCAACCAAATCGCCAAGCTGGGCATCGCGCGCACCTTCCAGAACATCCGACTGTTTGGCGCCCTGAGCGTGCTCGAGAACGTCGTGGTTGGCGGATACCTGCGGCACCAGACGAGCCTGGTCTCCGGACTCGTTTTCGGTCCCGGGGCTATCGCGGAGACGGATCGGTTACGCGACCAGGCGATGGAACTGCTCGAAGTGATGGACCTCGCCGACGTGGCCCACGTGCGGAGCCGCGATCTGCCCTATGGCAAGCAGCGCCGACTGGAAATCGCGCGCGCGATGGCGACCCAGCCTGAACTGCTTCTCCTCGATGAACCGGCCGCGGGCATGAACCCGCAGGAATCGGAAGATCTGCGTCAGACCGTGCGAAAAATCCGGGACGAGTTCGGAATGACCGTTCTCCTCATCGAACACGACATGAAGTTCGTCATGGCGCTTTGCGAGCGCATCCTCGTGCTCGATCACGGTGAGGAGATTGCGCAGGGACCGCCAGAAGCGATTCGCTCGAATCCGAAAGTCATCGAAGCCTATCTCGGCGAGCCGGTCTAAGTCGGCGGCCCGAGACTCAGGCTTGCGAATTGAGCCAGCCGATCGCCTGTTCCAGCCCAGACTCTGCAACGCGTTCGATCGCGTCAGCGGCACGCTCCAAGCTCCGCATGGCGGTGGCGAGGTCGTCGCCATGGAATCGCCCGAGCACGTGGTCGATCGTGGCTTCGTCGCCCTTGCCGATGCCGATGCGAATCCTCGCGTACTGCTGGGTACCCAGCGCTTGCTGGACCGACTTGTGGCCGTTATGGCCGGCGGCGCCGCCGCCCGGCTTCATCTGCACGCGGCCAAGGGGCAAATCCAGTTCGTCCGCGATCACGATGAGCCGATCCGGCGACAGTGAAAACGCACGCAACAGCGGCGCGACCGCCTGCCCGCTCAGGTTCATGTAGGTCATGGGTTTGGCCAGCACCATAGGTACCCCGCGGATGGACATGACGCCGAACGTTGCCTTGTGCTGCCGGGTCGCGAGTTTGCCCTTCCATCGGTCGGCGAGCTCGTCGATGACCTCGAACCCGACGTTGTGGCGCGTACCGCGATACTCGGGCCCGGGATTGCCGAGGCCGACGATCAGCCATTCGGGCGGAAGCGTGGGAGCAGCAGGTTTCTTCCGAAACATCGCGGTGGTTTACGGGGTCAGGGTGCCGCGGGCAAGCAGGACGAGCAGGAAGACGCCCAGCACGATCCGGTACACGATGAAGACGGTCGTCGTTCGCTTTTGAAGGTAGTTCATCAGGAACGCGATGCTCGCGTAGCCGACCACGAACGAGACCAGCGTGGCGACGATCACGGGCGTCATGCTCTGGCCGAGGAGGGATTTCCGCTCATCGTAAAGCTCCTTGATGCCGGCAGCGAAAATGCTGGGGACGCTCAGGAGAAACGAGAATCGCGCGGCCGATGCGCGGTCGAAGCCGGACCATAAGCCACCCGTGATGGTGCTGCCGCTTCGGCTGGCGCCCGGGATAAGCGCGATCGCCTGCCACATGCCCACCCGCAGGCCGTCCGATGGCCTAACCGAGTCGATGTTCCGCCGGTTGGTTGCCGTCGCCTCTGCGAATGCCATGAGCACGCCAACGATGATGAGCGAACTCGCGATGATGTAGAGCGATCGCAGCGGGCCCTCGATCTGGTGTTTAAACAGGAAACCCAAGATCGCGATGGGGAGGGTTCCGATCAGGATCGCCCAGCCCATATTCGCTTCTTCGCTTCGCTCCCCGCGCAGGCCACGGATCCAGCCCTTGAACGCCTTGCTCAGGTCGTTGCGGAAATAGATCAAACACGCGGCGAGGGTGCCGAGTTGGATGACGGCGGTGAAGGCGGCTCCTGGATCGGCCCAGCCCAGCAAAGCGGGCACGACGCGCAGGTGCGCGGTGCTGCTGATGGGAAGCCACTCCGTAAGGCCCTGAACAATGCCAAGAACGACAGCCTGAACTAAATCCACATCGACTCCTGCGGCGACTCGATACCGAGGAGTTCGAGCACCAGATAACGAATACGTTTCGCCGCGCCGCCGTCGCCATAAGGCGAGCCGACCGCCATCATCGCATCGAGCGCGGCTGGGGACTCCAAGAGGGCAAAAGCTTCTTCGACAATGCGATCGTAATCGGCCCCGACCAGCTTGGCGACGCCCATCTCGACTCCTTCCGGTCGTTCCGTCGTTTCCCGCAGCACGAGCACGGGAATCTTGAACGCCGGGGCTTCTTCTTGCACACCACCCGAGTCGCTGAGGATGAGCGTGCTCCGCTGCATCAGCTTCACGAAATCGGCATAGTCGGGCGGCTCGATGAGGTCGACGCGGTCGTGTCCTTCCAGAATTCCGAGCAACGTCGCTCGCACATCGGGGTTACGGTGCATCGCGACGACCAGTCGGATGTCGGCAAAGCGTCGTACCAGTTCCAGCGCGGCGCGCGCGATCTGCTCCTGCGGTCGGCCCCAGTTCTCCCGGCGGTGGGTCGTGAGGAGGACGATCCGCTCGGAGCTATCGGCATACCAATGCTGCGTCGTGTTTTCGGCGACCCGCAGCACGGCGTCGATACCCGTGTTGCCGGTGACAAACACGCGGTAGGGCGGAATGCGCTCGTGGAGAAGTCGGTCGGCCGCTTCGCGAGTCGGCGCGTAATGCTGCTCGGCGAAGGGTGCCACTGCCCGGCGATTAAACTCCTCGGGAAACGGATTGTAGATGCTGTCCGTACGAAGACCCGCCTCGATATGGCAGAAGGGAATTTGGCGATAAAAGGCGGTGAGCCCCGCGACAAAGGTGGTGGTGGTGTCGCCTTGGGCCAGCACGAGCTTCGGCTCGTACTGCTGATAGAGTCGGTCTAGGCCTTCCAGTGAGCGGGACGTGATCTGCGCCAGCGACTGGCCGGGCTGCATGATGTCCAGATTCTCGTCCGCTTTCAGGTCGAAGGTCGCGAGCGCCTGGGCGAGCATCTCGCGGTGCTGGCCCGTGCTGAAGATGACGGTTTCGACGGCGTCGTACTTCCGCAGCTCGCAGATGACGGGCGCGGATTTGATGGCGTCGGGGCGTGTGCCCACCACGCACGCGATGCGCGGCTTTTCAGGCAAAGAGCTTCACCACGACCAGTAGGATTCCGCTCAAGGTCATCGCAACGAGATAGAGCACCCAAACCGCCTGACGTTGATTGAGCCCCTTCTGGAGCAAGGAATGGTGCAGGTGCCGCTTATCGGCCTGGGTGATCGGCTGGCGGCTGAGCACACGCCGGACGACCACGAACACCGCATCGAAAATAGGAACGCCAAAAACGAGTAACGGGACCACAAACGCCACCGCGGCGGCCGTTTTGAGGGCACCCACGATGCTGAGCACGGACAGCATGAAACCGAGCAATTGCGCGCCGCCCGTTCCCATGAAGATTCGCGCCGGATTGTAGTTGTGACGGAGGAAACCAAGGGCGGCGCCGCTGACCGCAGCGGCCACAAGAGCGACGCGAGGCTGCCCCTCGTAGGTGGCGAGTACGGACAGCGTTGCGGCGGCGATGGTGGAGATGCCGGCGGCCAAACCGTCGATGCCGTCGATCGTGTCGGAGGTCTTGGTGACGACGAAGATGTAGATCGCGGTCAAGGGGATGGCGACCCAGCCAAAATCGACCCATGTGCCCTGCCCAAAGGGCGGCCACATAATGCCCTTGATCTGGACGCGTCCGGCGCCATCAAAGAAAAACTGGATCGCTATGCCGACCGCGATGAGAAATAACGCCTGGATTTTGGCGGGAAACTGGTACAGATCGTCCAGCGCACCCATCACCACGACGGCCACGCCGAGCACGAACAGGGCGATCAGATAGTTCGCGAATGGATGGGGAAATCGCAGCGGCAGCGCGATGAGCAGGGGAATGACGATGCCGCCAAAAATCGCGAGACCGCCCCAGCGTGGGATCGGTTTGGTGTGGACGCGTCGGTCGTCGCGGGTCGGGTCATCGACCGCCCCCTTTTGAATGGCAAATTTGCTCACCAGCGGCGTGAGCAGCCAGGTGACGAGACACGCGCCAAGGGCGACCACCAGCGGCGATCCAAAGCCGCCCAAGATATGCGACCGTTCCGCCGCCACCGCGATCCAGCACCCGAAATCCAAGCTAGAGCATCACCTTTTCAAGCGCGCCATCGGTGAAGCGGAATACCTCGATCGACGATTCGCGAAAGAGCTCTTTCGAAAAGTCATCGGGGTAGTCGCCTTCATAGATCACGTGTTGGATACCTGCGTTGATAATCATTTTGGCGCACGTGTTGCACGGTTGGCACGTGACGTACATATTTGCGTTCTCGCAGGAGATCCCGAGCTTGGCCGCTTGGAGCAGCGCGTTCTGTTCGGCATGGAGCGACCGGATGCAATGACCCGCCCGCATGCAGCCGGTGGGCCAGTCGTGTTCGGGACCGCCTTCGGGGCAGTGGCGCAACCCCCGCGGCGCGCCGTTGTATCCGGTCGCGAGGATTTGTCGGTCGCGCTCGATGACGGCGCCAACTTGTCGCCGTGGACACGTCGCTCGAGATTTCACGAGCTGCGCGATCTGCATGAAGTACGCGTCCCAGGATGGGCGGTCAGTCAACATAGCTCTTAGATGCCAAATCCCACTTCGATGCGGCCGGCGCGCGCATGGTGCGCGATCAGGTGATAGTTGCCGGGCTGCGTCACAACCCATTCGAACACGTGGGCTTCTTCCGTCGCATTCATGGCCGAGCCAAATCCCGATAGCGAGAGGTGGGACCAGCCTTTCAGCTGCGGTCCTTCGCTGCGGAGCTGCCCGCCCGCCAGCCATTCGGGGGCCAGCGATCCGGGTCCGCCTTCGTGGCCTTCGCGGCTGATCTCGGCGACCACGCCTCGTGTCAGCTTGTTCGCTTTGCCCTTCTCGGTCACGTAGGTCGGTAGGAAACCGGTGTTCACGACCGCCCATCGAATGCGGTGGGCTCCACCACCGATCGGCACCACCTCGAACGCCTTCTGCTCCAGCTTGGGCGATGCCAACGCCTGCCAGATCGCCCAGTCGCTATGCGGAGCGACTTCTTTCTCAAGAAACTTCGCGGGAGGATTGCGAAAGGCCGCGATCGGATCCCAGCCGCCCAACTCGATGCGGCCGAGTTGCGGGTGGTCGAATTCGTACCAGTCGATGTAGCCCGTCCCGCCCAGTTCTCGGTCCGACCATTGCAGCAACTTGATGTCGTCTTCGAACGGGTGGGTGCGGAACCAATCGATGTATTTGTAATCGGTGATGCCGGCTTGGCGCTGCGGCGACCACAGTTCGGTCGTCCACGCAAAGACGCCTCGGTGCTCGTACATCCAGTCGTCGAAGACGCCGGTGATGACCTCCTTCGGGTGGTAGCGAAACTCGTGGTAGTTGCTGATCGCCGGGTAGCCCGTGATCTCTTTGCCCTTCTCGCCGAGCAGTTGGTAATTCCAGAGATCCTCGGCAGGGAGGTCGTCGTCGGGGTAGCGGCTGGGTGGCCGGAGGTGGACTCCCGAGAACGTATGGAACGTCATTGCACCACAGATGTTGGGTCGCGCGACGATCGCCGCGACGCAGGCTCGAATCTCGGGCTCGCTCGTGGGGAAGTCGCCTGCCCCGAACTGTTCGCCTTCGAGTCGCCATCCGGTTGGGAAGTTGCGATTGAGGTCAAGGCCCTCTTTGATCTTTCGGGCCCGCAGCGTGAGGGGATCGAAGTGGTGGAACAGCCCTTCCGGCATCATGCGATAGTAGGTGCCGCCGATCTCGCCGGGCTCGCGCCGCTGCATCAGGCGCGGCTCTTGATCGGAAACTTTCCAAGCTCCATTGGGATCGACGACGCGCATATTGAGCATGCGTCCATCGCCATCCACGTCCATGCGCTCGAGCCCCGCGATATCTTCTTCGTCGAACGGGTAGGGCCGGGTGGAGGAGCGGATGAATTTCGGGGTATCTGCCAGCGCCCACTCGGCCCCATCGGGGTTGAGCCGAGGGACGAGATAGAATGCCCTCGAATCCAGCGCCCGGGTCACCGTGTCGTCTTTGCCGAACTGCGTGGTCAGTTTGTTCAACAAGTAAAGGACGGCGGTCGAGGCGCTGACTTCGGAGGCGTGGATATTGCCATCGCACCAGAACGCGGGCTTATGAGCCGCCGGACCGGTCGCCGAATTGGTCACCTCGACGATCCAAATCGGGCGGCCTTCGTAGCTGGTTCCGATGGAGTCCACCTGGACCAAGTGAGGGTATTCGGCGGCGAAATCGTGGAGCAGACGGGTGAGTTCGTCGTACCGGTAATAGCGGTCGAATTCGATCGCGGGCATGAACTCAACTGTACCGGGGAGACCGGTTCAGACGCTCATGGAAGCGGTCATTCGCTCGCAATAGGAATGCTCGACTTTCAGGATATGCACAGGTCCATGGTCGACGCCCCACACCGCTCGGGGAAGACCCAAGAACGTGTTGTAAATCTTGGTACCGTCGCGTGAGGTGCCCCACCGTCCGGCGCCCGACCCCGTGCGCACCAGAACGAACTGACCGGGACCGATCATTTCGTCGTCCGTAAGGACTTGAAACATGCCCTTGGCGAGGTCGCCCATCCGGGCAGACTCGTTCATCAGGGCGTGGCCGCGCAAATTTTGGCGCATGGAACTCTGGTTCTGAAGAAGAATGAACTCTTCTTCAAGCCTTGCCGATCGCTGAATACCGACGATGCGAATCATGTCTAGCCGCCTTTAGGGAAGGGACGACTAACTGCCGGAAAGATTGTCAAGATTTCCCAAGCATTTTTCAAGGGTGCTGGCACACGTCTTGAGCGTCTGTTCGCCGATCCCTTCCGTCATTTTACGCTCGGTCTCCTGGAGAATGTCCATGACCTCGGTGAGAACGCGATCCGCTTTCGCGGTGAGCTTGAGCACTTTGACGCGTCGGTCGCCGATGCCCGCGTTCTGGCTGAGCAGGCCTTTGCCGACGTGCTCGGTGACGCTCTCCGACAGAGTGGCCGCCGTAATTCCGAGTCGCCGCGCGATCTCGGCCTGAGACGCTTCTGAGCCCGCCCCTCGGACAGCGGAAAGCAGCTGGAACGTGGTCCAGCCGATGCCGAGTTTCTTCAGACGCGGCTCGATCGAACTCGCCTGCATTTCGTACAGGGTCGCGATCAGAGGCGTCAGGGCGGGTCGAGCCATTCGGTTAGGTTACCGAATGGACTCGCCTGCATGCCTGAAGGCGCTGCGGGTTAGACCGTGATGTCGAGCGTCCGACCTTCACCCGGTTTGGGCGGGGCGGCAGGTGCCGGAGCCGGCTTCTGAACTGGCTTCGGTTTGGACGCAGACGGCGCGGCCATCGAGCGCTCCGACCGTGCAACTTGCACGTTCGCATACGCTCCCTTCACTCCATGAATGGATAGGCTCATAAGTCTGTGTGGGCGATTTAGGCGGTGATGTCGAGGTTCATGCTGATGATCGCGTAGGCCGCTTCATCAACGATTTCTTCGGTTCTTTGGATGGCGTTTTCAACGCGGGAGTGCATCGCGGCCTGTGCGGGGTCGGGCGGTGCATTCCCACGGTACATGCGGGCACTGTCGGCCAGCTGCCGCTGCAAGTGCGACATGGACGACAGCGTCGAAACCATGCGTGTAAACAAGGCGGTTCGAGTCATCGTTCTGGCCCTCCTGTCCATAGAGTTCCGCACCGCCCGGTTCGACCAGGTCGGGGTTTTTGCGAGAATCGCATGATCGGCAAAAAAACGACGGGCAACCCTCAGATTAATCCGAGGATTGCCCGTGCTGGAGCGCGTTATCTTACTTGCGAAGCTTGCGCGCGCCGAGAATCGCAACGAAACCAGCCGCGAGCGCGCCGATCGTGGCGGGCTCGGGAACCGGGTTGTCACTGCAGGTGGTCTTCACCCAAGAGTCGTCGTACCAGCCCTGGTTGGCGTACGAGAATTTGTTCTTCTTCAAGAAGCCGTCCGTGCCGTAGTCGGTGGTCAAACCGGTCACGGGGTGGAACCAAACGCCCATGAAGTCGCCGATCTGGGCGCCTTCCCACGGGTTGCCGGCTTTGTAAAGCGGGCTGTGGTTGTTGATCGTGGTCGGGTTGATGCGGAAGCCGAGGGTTCGGGTGCCGTCCGGGTTGTCCTTGACGACGAGCTCCTTGATCCAGTTCGTGCTGTTCTTGGACGAGAGAATCTTGTCCGCCGCGCCGCCCGAGCCGTTGCCGTCCCAGTACGAGCTGTCGCCGTTCTTGCCGTTGTAGCCGTACACGCTCAGTACCGGCTGAGCCTTCGACGCATCGAGGTAGAAAATGGCGAGCTGGCCGGGAAGACCCTTCGGGTTCGGTCCCTTCGACAGCACAAGCCAGAAGCCGTTCGTCTGTTCACCCTTGCTGTTCTTGCCAAAGTTGGCGTACCAAGCGAGGTCGTTCAGCTGCGGATTGATGCTGGCCTTGATCTGATTGATCTTGCCACCGCTCGAATCCTGCGGAGGATTGTTCTTGATCACCGCGACGTACTTGCAGTCGTACCAGCCAAAAGCAGACTGCGCGCCAAGTCCAACCAAAGCGATGAGCGCGTACTTAGAAATTTTGCAAAGCATAAATAGTCACTCCCATTTCAAAGATCCGCCCCTAGAGACGCCATCTAACTTGACTACGATACCCACAACATTCAGAAATTGGGAGGGAAATTGCGCTCATCCAGCAATATTGTCAGCGAAAAAACCCGGCGCATCCACCGAGGATGCGCCGGGCTTAATTTGACGTTAATGAGACCGACTTTTATCGGGCGACTTTGCGTCGGATCATCAGACCGACAAAGCCAATTCCAGCGGCAACGAACGAAGCCGGCTCAGGAACGCAGCCCTTGTTCTCGAGGTCGACCCAACCCTGGTTGCAGTACTCAAACTTGGTCAGGTAGCCCTTCTGGTCGTACGACGTCGTCACGCCGCTCGCCGAGTGGAACCACACGCCGATCTTGGGGCCGAAGTGGGCACCCGTCCAGCCTTGGCTGGCCGGCTTGTGGTCGTTGACCGAGGTCGGGTTGATGCGGAAGCCGAGGGTTCGCGTGCCGTCCGGGTTGTCCTTGGCGACCAGTTCCTTGATCCAGGAGGTGTTGTTCACGCTGGTCGCGATCCGGTCGTTCGGAGTCTTGTACGAGTTGTCGCCGTTGACGCCGTTATAGGCATAAGCCGTGAGCTTCGGCTGGCCCTTGGAGGCATCGAAGTAGAAAATGGCGAGTTCGTGGTTGTTGCCCTTCGGGTTGGGGCCGGGGCTCACGACGAGCCAAAACGCTTCGGGCTTGTCGCCCTTGCTGTTCTTGCCAAAGTTGGCGTACCAAGCAAAGTCGTTGGTGTTGTTCGTACTTGCCTTGATCGACTTCACGTGACCCGCGCTGTCGTTCTGGCTGAACTGCTTGTCGGTCGCCTGCCAGCTCGAGCTGCCCCATTGAGCATAAGCACCCTGAGCCATCACGCCAACGAGCACTGCAAAGCCTAATAGATGGTTGATTCGCATGATCGTATTCCTTCTCCTCTGAAACCGATCCGCCATCGGGCGTAATCTGGTTTTCCACCCAGCCTCCTTCACGATTTGTGCCAATCGCGGGGCGTAGAATCGACTCGGGAAGAAAACCAGCAGCAGTACAGGCCGGTATCCTCGCGAGCATGGATCCGGCGGAGCGGGCGGCGTGGCTACGTCGCGAAATCGAGCGGCACAACCGTCTCTACTATCTTCACGAGAGCCCTGAAATCAGCGACACCGAGTTCGATCGGCTGTTCCGCGAACTCGTCGATCTGGAGTCGGCTCATCCCGAATTGCGAACGCCCGACAGTCCCACCCAGCGCGTCGGGGCCGAACCCGTCGCCGGCTTTGAACAGCATCGCCACCAGATGCCGATGCTCTCCCTCGACAACGCCTTCGGGGAGGACGAACTGCGAACCTTCGATGAACGCGTCCGCCGCGCGCTCGGCAGCGCGGAAGACGTCGAGTATTTCGCAGAGCTGAAATTCGATGGTCTTTCGCTGTCCCTCACGTATCAGGATGGACACCTGGCGCTCGCGACCACCCGAGGCGACGGCACGACCGGGGAAGTGGTCACGTCCAATGCGAAGACTGTCCAGGGCATTCCTCTGACGATTCCCGCCCCCATCGCCACGGAAATCCGGGGCGAGGTCGTCATGCTCAAGCGTGTATTCCAGCGCCTCAACGAGGAACGTCTGGCGCGAGGCGAGCAGGTATTCGCCAATCCCCGAAACGCGGCGAGCGGCGGAATGCGCCAGTTGGACAGCCGGCTCACCGCGCAACGGCGGCTCAGTTTTTTCTGCTACGGCGCCTCCGACCCGGCCGCGTTTTCGGACACGCAGTCAGGCGCCCTTCACACGCTGAGCGAATACGGATTCTTCGTCCACACGACCGCGCGCGTCTGCCGGGGCGTCGACGAACTGATCGCCTTTGCCCGCGAGGCTCATGAAAAGCGCGCCGATATGCCGTTCGGCATCGACGGCGTCGTGTTCAAGGTGAACTCGCTCGACCTTCAGCGTGAATTGGGGCAGACGGCGCGGGGACCCCGCTGGGCGATCGCCTATAAGTTTCCCGCCGAGCAGGCGTTCACGATTCTCGAAGGCATTGGGTGGCAGGTTGGCCGGACCGGTGTGGTCACTCCGGTGGCGGAACTGGCGCCCGTGGTGGTGGGCGGCGTGACCGTGACCCGCGCCACGCTCCATAACTACGAGGAGCTTCTTCGCAAGGATGTTCGGGTGGGCGACACGGTGATCGTCCAACGTGCCGGCGATGTTATTCCCGAGGTCGTGGGGCCCGTCCTGGAAAAACGACCAGCAAACGCGCTTCCTCCGGCTATGATCGAAACATGTCCCGTGTGCGGAACGCCCCTCACTAAAGTTGAAGGCTATGTGGCGGTACGGTGCCCGAACCGGTCTTGCCCAGCTCAAACCGCTGGCCAGCTCATCCATTTCGCCTCGCGACGCGCCATGGACATCGAAGGGCTGGGCGAGAAGCAGGTCGCGCGGTTCCTGGAACTTGGCCTGATCGAGGACATCCCCAGTTTGTATGAGCTGAAGGATCGAAAGCAGAAGCTGCTCGAACTGGAGCGAATGGGCGAGACCTCCACCGAGAACCTGCTGAACGCCATCGAAGCTTCGAAATCCCGGCCTCTCGATCGCCTCATCGCGGCGCTTGGCATTCCTCAGGTGGGCGATCGCACGGCCCGCGACCTCGCCCGGCGCTTTGGCTCGCTCGACGGTCTGCGCCATGCCAACGCCGACCAACTGAACGAGGTGCCCGACATCGGACCCAAGACGGCGAGCGCGGTCGAGCAATGGCTCGAAGATCCGGACAACATCCGGCTCCTGGATCGCCTGACCGCGCTAGGCGTGACCGGAGGCGAGGCGGCCGCTCCCTCGGGAGACCTGTTTGCGGGCCAAACCATCGTTTTCACGGGCAAACTGGAGCACCTGACCCGCGAGGCCGCCGAGGAACTGGTCATGGCCCAGGGCGGCCGGGCGGCCGGCTCGGTGAGCAAGGCGACCACGCTGGTGGTGGCCGGACCGGGGGCGGGCTCGAAGCTGGACAAGGCCACCCAGCTGGGTATTCCCGTCGAATCGGAGGAAGAGTTTCTGCGGCGGCTGCCCGATGGAGTGCGGCCCGTTTGACCTCCCGCGTGGTGATCCCGCCGCACGAGTTCGATTTTCCCTTGACGGTCCGTTGCGGGCAGGCGTTCCGGTGGAGCGAGCAGGACGCGGGGTTATGGCGCGGCTGGGATGGATCGGCGGAGTTCCAGGTCGAAATCGAACGCGGCGGACTCGGCGTTGGCGGCGATCTGGATCATTTTCGGTCGATCTTCCAACTGAATCTGAACCTGGCGCAGGTTCGGGAGCAGCTGGTTTGGGCGGACGCGGTGATCGAGCCGGTGGTGGAGAGCCTTCCCGGACTCCGCCTCATGCAGCCCCGCTGCACGCGCGAAGTGTTTTTTTCGTTTCTGTGCAGTGCCAATAACCATCTGCCGCGCATCACCGCGATGGTGCAAAGCCTATGTCAGCTGGGCGAAGGGGAATTTCCGAGTCTCGAAGCGATCGCCGGAGTACCCGAGGTCTCGCTGCGGCAGTCGGGGTTCGGTTACCGAGCGGGCACGATCCCGGAGGTCGCCCGCGAGCTGGTGGCCCGGGGCGGAGAAGCGTATCTCGCCGCGCTCAAAACCTATTCGTACGAGCGGGCGCATGAGGAACTGACGTCGATTCGGAGCATCGGCGACAAGTTGGCCGACTGCATCCAGCTTTACGGCCTTCATCAGGGCGCGGCCGTGCCCGTCGATACGCACCTGGCCGAAGCGGCGACTCGGCTCTATTTTCCGGCTTGGAGCGGCGCTCTGACGCCCTTGCGTAAGCGCCAGATGGGGGACGCCATTCGGGATCGGTTTGGCGATTTGGCGGGCTGGGCGCAGCTCTATCTTTTCGTCGATCAACAGCGAAATTGGCGCGCTAGACGGCCCTCGAAAACACGAAAAAGCGAGAAATAACGAGATTTTTTCAAAAATCGCGTTCTAGCCTGAGGTCAGGTTCAACGGATGGCGGTGGAAGGCTGCCGTTGACTGCCTTTGGTTGCCATTGGCGGCCCTCGTGAGGTACAACCTCCGAACCAACAACGCAAGAGGAGGTCCAAATGCGTCTCGGAAAGACGATTTTGTTGGGGGTGGCGATGCTTGTCGCTAGCGCGGTATTCGCGCAAGAAGCATCGACTGTCCCCGAAGTAAGGGAAACGAATCAGGAAGAAACTCGCGTGGAGCGAGTCCGGATTCCATTTTCCGTCAAATATGAATTGAGCCGGACGGTCGGAGCCGGACGAATGGTCAAGAAGCAAGACGGCAAGGACGGCGCCGTCATCAAGACCTTTAAGGTGGTCATCGAGAACGGTAAACCCGTCGGCAAGGAACTCGTATCGACCACTCGAACCGAGCCCACTGACTGTGTCTATCTGATCGGCAAGACCGGTTTTGAGTCCAGCCGTGGTACCTGGGTTCGCAGCAAAGTCATCGACATGGTCGCGACGGCGTATGAGCCGTATGCGGGCATCAGCCGCAAGGGCCCACCCCGAACGGCAAGCGGCATCATCGCTCGATTCGGCGTTGTCGCAGTCGATCCACGCGTGATTCCGCTCGGAACGATGGTGTTCGTAGAAGGATACGGCTTTGCCAAGGCCGCCGATACGGGCGGAGCCATCAAGGGTCACCGGATCGACCTCTGTTTCCCCACCGAGGGTCAGGCTCGGCAGTTCGGACGACGCAAAGTCAAGGTTCACATCCTGAGCAGCCGTTGAGGCTGACGAACCCGTCCGATTTACAAATTCTCTTGGGGCGCCACGGATGGCGGCCCCAAAAGCGTTTTGGGCAGCACTTTCTGGTCTCCGATCGCGTCGTCGACGCGATCATTCGAGCCACCGACGGCCTCGCCGGCATTCTCGAAGTCGGACCGGGTCCTGGCGTCCTCACGTCGAGACTCGCTGAGCGGGCCGCCGTGACCGCTGTCGAAATCGATCCCGTCGCCGTTTCTGCCCTCACCGAGACCGCGCCCGATGCCCGGGTGGTCGCGGGCGACGCCCTCGACACCGATCTTGCCGCTTTAACGGTTGACCTGCCGGAACCCCGTGGGATCGTCAGCAACATGCCGTATAACATCACAGGACCGCTTTTGGGGCGATTTCAGGATCTTGCGACGATGGTCGATCGGTTGGTGCTCATGATGCAAAAAGAGGTCGGGGAGCGCATTCTCGCCCAGGCCGGCACCTCGTCGCGTGGGTCGCTCAGTGTGGTGATGCAGCGGGAGTTCACCATTGACCGGGTCTGCTTGGCGACCAGCGGGGCGTTCTACCCACCGCCCAAGGTCGACAGCGTGGTGCTCCGGTTCGTCCCCCGTTCGGGAGCGATCCATCCCGCGTTTCGTGCGTGGGTCAGCCGCGCCTTCCGGCAGCCCCGCAAAACCCTGACGAACAATCTGGCCTCGCATGCGACCGTGGTCGCCGAGTGGCTAAGCCGGGAGGGCTTGAGTCCATCGGCTCGGCCGCACCAGCTGACGAACGACCAGTGGTCGAGTCTGGTATCCCAACTTGAACATGCTGACGGCTAGCCTCGTCAAGTCGATCGCGCTCGAGGAAGGATTCGATTTAGCTGGGATCTGCCCGGCCGCACCGAGTCAGACGATCGGCGCTTTCGAAGAATGGCTGGCCGCCGGATTTCACGGCGCGATGGAGTACCTGCCTCGCTCCCGTGAGCTTCGCGCCGATCCGAGAACCCTCATGCCGTCGGCCCGGTCCGTGCTCATGCTCGGCCTGAATTATCAGCAGGAGCCGCCTCGACCCGAGCCCGGCCGACCGCGCATTGCTCGATATGCTCTGGGCCGGGACTATCACCGCGTGTTGCGTGGTATGTGCAAGAAAATATGTCAAAAGCTATCCGAAATCGAAGCTGTTGAATCCCGCATATGCGTTGATTCAGCCCCGTTTTTCGAACGTGAGTATGCCCAGCGCGCCGGACTCGGGTGGTTTGGCAAGAACACGTGCCTGATCCATTCGCAACGGGGAAGCTGGTTCTTTCTCGCCGCCGTCTTGCTCTCGGCAGACTTGGAGCCCGATGCTCCCGCGCATGGCGGCTGCGGTACCTGCCGGGCGTGTATCGACGCCTGTCCGACCGGGGCCATCGTCCAGCTCAACGGTCGATGGCAAGTGGACGCTAGCCGCTGCATCAGCGCGCTGACCATCGAGCAACGGGGGGAGTTCACGGCGGAACAAGAAGCGCAGGTCGGTGACTGGACCTTTGGCTGCGACATCTGTCAGGAGGTGTGCCCGTTCAATGCCGCTCGGGCGTCGCAGCCGCTGCGGGCCCAACCCACCCGCCATCCCGATCTGGTTCGGTTGCGGACCTGGCCCAGCTTGGTCGAAATGTCCACGATCGCCCCAGAGGAGTTTGACGAATTAACTCAAGGGTCGCCGGTGCGCCGCGCCGGGCTCGAAGGGCTCCGGCGCAACGCTCAGGCGAATCTTAAGAACGAGCGGAGCTAACGACCGACTCAAGTCGGCGCCCGTCCACGCCCTGCTGGTACATCGCGACGTATTCCGCCGCTCGGCTGGCCCAGGTGTAATCGCCCGCCATCCCCTTCTTGCGGAGCTGCTCGATGCGGGCCCGATCCTTGAACACTTCGCTCGAACGCCGAATCGCCTCGTAAAGCTCTCGGCCACCGCTGTGGTCGAACGTGAATCCGTTCTCGTTCTCGAACACGGTGTCGCAGAGGCCACCCGTGCGCCGGACCACCGGAATCGTGCCGTAGCGCATGGCGATCATCTGGCCCAGGCCGCAAGGCTCGAATGCGCTGGGCATGAGGAAGAAATCGGAACCGGCGTAGACCTTCTGTGCGAACGGCGGGTCGAATCGCTCGACAAACCGAACGCGATCGGGCCAGTCCGCTTCCAGTTGGCGCAGCTCGTTCGCGGCCCACGGGTCACCGACCGCAACCACCACGAGTTGGGCCGGAAGCGAGAGCATGCCGTAAGCCTGTCGGATGAGGATATCGAAGCCTTTCTGATTGCTCAAGCGGCTGACGATGCCATAAACAGGCACTTCGGGATCCACGGGCAGATTCAGTTCGCGCTGAAGGGCTTCTTTGCAGGCGGCCTTTCCGGAGAGATCCTCGGCCGAGAAGTGGCTGGCAATATGCGGATCGGTCGCGGGATCGAACTGCTTGACGTTGATGCCGTTGAGGATGCCGTGGAGCCGGCCAAGCTTGGCCAGGTCACCCATGAGGCCCCACAGCCGCACGCCGTACTCGGGAGTCTGAATCTCGCGGGAGTAGGTCGGGCTCACCGTGTTGACTTGGTCAGCGTAGACACAGCCAGCCTTCAGGAAATTGACCGACCCGAAGGTCTCCAACTGGTGCATGTTGAACAGCGATCGGGGCAAGCCCACCAAGTCCAGGATGTCCGGGCCAAATTCGCCCTGATAAGCCAGGTTGTGGATCGAGTAGACGCTAGCCGTCTTCTTCCACGCCTCGCCGCCCTTTTCCCGCAGGAGAACCGGGAGGAAGCCGGTGTGCCAGTCGTTGCAGTGGATCACGTCGGGTATCCAGCCCTGGCTTTCGCACGCCTTCAGGATCGCCGCGGCAAAGAAGAGGTAGGCGTCGCAGCCCGGCGAATAAACGTCTTCGCTGCGGTGAATGCCATCGAAATAGTGCTTGCCGCCGAGCAGCCACACGGGCACGCCGTCGAGCTCAGTCTCATGCAGAGAGCCCGTGATCGTGTTCCACGAGTTCATTTCGACGGGAAGCTTGTCCGTTACGGTGCGGACCTTGAACCCGTCATGCAGAACCTTGCCATAGGCTGGCATTGCAATCTTGACGTCATGACCCATCTCCTGGAGGGCAACCGGCAAAGAGCCAGCGACGTCGGCCAGTCCGCCTACTTTCGCAAACGGCTCGACCTCCACGGACACATACAAAACCTTGAGTGAACTCATTCCAACGGATCTCCTTTCGCCAAGGCTAGTTGTTGGCAAAATTCATGCGGCGCAGACCGGCATTATGACCGTGAATCGGGCTCTGAGGTTTCCTGTGGACTAGGCGCCGGGACCTTCGAGCCGTCGCTTTTTCATGGCGGCCATGTGCGATCCGCCCAAAATCGCGAACACCGCGAGCGCAAGAACGAGGTTGCCCGCGGGGGCCATCGGGCTCTTGCCCTGGCCGATCACTTCGAACAGTCGGTACACCCAAAAGCCGAGCAGGATGACGCAGATGCCGCCCGCCATCCGGAATCCCAGACCGGGGTTTTTACCGGTGAGCACGGCCGCAACGAGGAGCAGGACGCCCATCACCCCGCCCATCAGCAGCGAGGCTTGACTGCCGAATTTCTGGAACGCGAAAACACCACCGACGATGTTGATGACGCCATACACTGCGACCAGAATCCCGAGCGGATGCATGAACTTCAGGGTACCCGTCGGGCGTATCCTATGATCGTGATGCTTCCCGCCGCACTCGCCCTGACGCTTGCCCTCAGTCCTCCGCCAGCCGGGGTCCGCAAAGAGGTGGGCGGCTGGGTCGTCCTCCAACTCGCGGGCAAGCCATTCGAGATCGGCCAGCAGTACGGCTCCCTGGCCTCAGCCGAGATTGTCGATGCGCAGAAGGCCTTGGCCTTCGAGCTGGAAAACGACGGTTTGCCTTGGTCGCGCCTGAAAGCGCTCTCGAAACAGTACTTCTGGCCGAAGATCGAGCCGGAGTACCAGGAAGAGATCAAAGGGATTGCGGCGGGACTTGCCAAGAAAGGGGTGGCTCTCGATGCGGACGACATCCTCGCCCTGAATAGCTACATCGACATCGCCTGGTACTACCTGCCCCAGGCGGAAAACGCCGCCGTTCAGAGCCGTGCCCCGCATGCGTGCAGCGCATTTGTCAGCACCGGATCGGCGACCGCGGACGGAAAGGTCGTCATGGGCCACGAACTGTGGTGGGGCTACGTCACGGGGTTCCGCTGGAACATCATCCTGGATGTCACGCCCGCCAAGGGCTACCGGTTTATCTTCGATTGTTATCCCGGCTTCATCCACAGTGGCAGCGATTTCGCGCTGAACTCGCAGGGCATCGCCCTCTGCGAGACCACGATCTCCGGGTTCCGTGGGTTCGATATGTCGGGCGATCCCGAATTCATTCGGATGCGACGCGCGATCCAGTACAGCGGTGACCTCGACCAGATGGTCAAGCTGCTCCGAACCAAGAACAACGGCGGCTACACCAACACGTGGCTGATGGCCGATACGAAAAATCAGGAGATCGGAAAGCTGATTCTGGGGCTCAAGAACGTGATCTTCCATCGGAGCACGACGGGAAGCTATTACGGCGCGAACTATCCCGAGGACGAGAAATTCATCGCCGAAGAGACTCCGGGCGACCGATCGGGCAGCCTATTTGGCAACAAAGCGCGGAAGGATCGATGGGCCAAGCTCCTGAAAGCCAACGAGGGAAAAATCGACAGTCAGCTCGCCCAAGGCTTTCTGGCCGACACGACCGACGAGGCCAAAGGCGTCGTCGGCGCCAGCAGCACCACGTTATGCGGCCGAAGCGATCTCGACCCCCGGGCTGGGTACGCGCTCCATGGCGCTGTCAACGCCAAAGTGCTCACGAGCGACTCGGCGCGGGCGATGAGTTTTCGGGCCCGCAGAGGGTTCCCGGACGGCAGCACGTTCGACGCTGCCTCCTATTTCACCAAACACCCGAACAGAAAGAAGTTTCAGCCGTTCATTTTTGATGTGCCAGCCTATCCATGGGTCGATCTGCCCCCGGCTGGCGCAAGCGAGAGGTAAAGTCTGCCCACGATGGAGAACGTGATCCTGGCCATTCTGACCGTGGCGGTCGTCATCGGACTTGGGCTCTGCTTCGCTTTGCTCAGGACGGTTACGGAACTTCGCAAGGCCCTGATGGGTCTCGGGAAGCAAGTCGACGGGGTCACGCGCGAGGTCGAATCTCAGGGCCAGCAACTGGCTCGTTTGCGCGAGGTCATTCTCCAGCGCGAACCTTCAAACGACCTTGTTGCCGTTGCGCAACGCGTCGCGGGAGGGAAGAGTAAGGGAATTACGCCGACAATCGTTATGATAGGATGGCAGTTGATTCGCGCATACTTAAATCGAAGGAGCTCGAAGAAGCTCGCAAAGAAGTGATAGGAGGACTCAACTCATGAGCGACAGTGACGACAAGAATGCATTAGTTTATTTGTTGGCCGGCTTTGGCCTCGGAACGCTCGTCGGAGCGGCCGCAGGTCTGCTTTTCGCCCCGAAGGCAGGATCTGAAGTTCGGGACGAATTGGGCGGCAAGTTCAAGGAACTGAAGGGTCGCACCGAGGAGTGGATCGCCGAGCAGAAAGCGAAGCGAGCCGCCATCGGACCCGCCGAAGAAGTCGGCGCCTAAGCCGATTTCTTCGAATTTCGAACGATTTGGGGCCAACCGACATTGCGTCGTTTGGTCCCATTGTCGTTCGTACCGTACGCTGGCGCGCCGGTTACCAGTAGAATAACCGCACAATGGCGGGGTGGAAAATCGCACTATGGGTCGGGCTAGTGCTCGTCGGCGTGTGGTTCCTCTTCCTGGTTCGGGGAGTTCTGCTCCCGTTCGTGCTCGCCATCATCATCAGTTCGCTGCTGGAGCCGACGATCAATCGCCTCCGCAAGCGGGGCGTTCCTCGCGGCCGCGCGCTGGTGATCGTCTTCACGACCTTCTTTGTGCTGCTCTTCGGCCTGATCGTCAAAGTCGGGCCGGTCATCGGGCAGCAGCTCAGCGGCTTTAGCGAGAAGGTCGAGGCCCTCACCCAGTCGCTGGCCGAACAGGATCGCGAGCAATCCATGCTCTATCGCTGGAATCCCGTCGTTCGAGCGCGTCCACGGAGTGCGGCGGGTACGGTCGACTCCTTCCTCGAACGGTTCAAAGGTCCCCTTCAAACGATGGGTTTGCCCGCAACGCGCCGTTCCATCGTCGAACAATATGTCGAACCACATCGGCAGGAGGCAGCGCAGGTCATTCAGAACTTTTTCAAGGGATTTCTCGGGCTCATCGGCTCGGCGGCATCCCAGTTCTTCCTGCTCCTCTTCACGCCTTTGTTTGTTTGGCTCATTTTGTCCGACATGGAGAAGTTCAAAATCAAAGCCGCCAGCTGGATTCCGCCCGCCATTCGTCGCGAGACCGTCGGTCTCTTGCGAAGCGTGGGTGAAGTGTTCATCAACTACCTGCGTGGGGTGACGATCGCCGTGGGACTCTATATGACCATGGCCGCAATCGTGCTCAGCCTGCTGGGCGCCCCGTATTCCGTCCTTTTGGGCATTCTGTTTGGCGCCGTCTATCTGATCCCCCTCGTCGGCCCCGCGATCAGCATCGTTTCTCTGTTCGTGATCACCGGGCTGAGCGGCAACACGGGCAACTGGTGGATGTCGATGGGCGATTCATGGGCCTTCGCGGCCGTCATCACGGCGTTGTTCGTCGTGTGCCACGTCGTCTTCGACCAGCTGATCTATCCCCGCCTGGTGGGCAAGGCCGTGGGCCTGAGCCCGCTGGCGAGCATGTTCGTCGTGTTCTCGGGCGGCGCGTTGTTCGGCCTCGCGGGCATGCTGCTCGCCTTCCCGATCGCTGGGTCGGTCAAGGTGATTTTGGAGAAGCTGCTTCGGGTGACCTCCACGGCCACAGCAGAGACGCTAGGCTTGCCGTCGGTGCCGCTTCGGCACCGTACGGTCAACGACCTGTAGACACGAGCCGAATCCTCCGCTCGAGCATGGCGCCCAGCGCGCCCGCGTCCAGTTCGATGGTCACGCGATTGGAGGGCAGCTCGACCGTGAAGTCGATCGGTTCGACCTCTCCTTCGAGGACGGCGCCGTCCGCCATCGTCAGTTCGATCATGTCGCCGTCCGTTTGGATGCCCTCCACGTCGACCAAGGCGAGCCGTTTCTTGCGAAGCATGCCCCCGAGCACGATCTCGTCGGCGTGGATGGTGAGGGGAGTCGGTGCGCCGTCGATCAGGAGCGTGCCCTGCCAGAAAAGGTCGGGCTTGCGTGCATCGAAGGGAAGGTTGCCTGCCCGGAACTCGGATTCGATCGCGTCTGCCATCTGCTGGGTCAACTCATCTTCCTGACCAACCAACGGCAGCTCATGGGCGATGCGGTGCCAATCTGGGATGGAATGAACTTCGTTCTCGTGCCGTGCAAGCACAGGATGCTCCGAGAAGGCGAGCGCCAATTCGTCCCCTTCGTAATCGAACTCGGTCGCGCACTGGTGACAGGTCAGGCCCGGCAGCCCGCTCGCCTTGCCCGCGCCCGCCCAGGGAATCGCGGAAAGCGGCAGGATGCGGCCTTCGAATCGGGCCGCGAATCGGTAAGGATCGTGGACGTGGTGGAGCAGCGTGAGTGACTCGGCGTCCACGAAATAGTCCGCGTCGCACGAGCCGCAATACAGGTTGCCGGAGCCCGGATCGAAGCCCTTGGCGATCAGCGCCCATTCTTCGGGATAGAGCAGGTCGTAGCCAGCGACTCCTTTGACCGGCTTCACCAGCTTGCGGCGGCCATCGGTCAGCTCGTCGAATTCCGCATCACAGCCGTCGCAAACCTGGACGATTGCGGCTCGCCCGCTCGCTTCCCGCCACTGGGTGATCGTGGCCGAGATGTCGACGGCGGGGCGGCGCATGGTGTCGCCCTTGACTTCAAAGGTCTCGTCGCACTCCTCGCAGCGGTATACGCGGGCTTTCCAGGGCACCGGCACGCCTTCGGGGCGCAAATGGCCCGTTCGGCAGACGGGGCAGTAGCCCGGCTTGTTGGAGTAATCGTGGGGCTGGAGGCGGCCGACATGGCAGACCGGGCAGAGGTTCAGCTCCGTCCCGCGTGGCTTAAGCCGGCCCTCTCGGCACACCGGGCATAAGTTCGGAGCCAGCGGCTTCACCTCGGTCAGCACGCCCGAGCAAGCGGGGCATTCCCGCTTGCCGGGCTTGAGCGCACGCATGAGCGCGGTTTTGCGATCCAAGAGCTCGAGACGCGAGTAATCGTCCGGCGCGTGGTGCTCGGCTTCGAGGCGCCGAATCAGCTCGTCGGCGCTCGCGGGGCGGTCGGTGAGCCGGAGGGACAGCCCGGACTCAATGATCTCGGCGAATTCCGGCTCGATATCGGGGCGCAGATCGCGCAGAGGGACGAGGGCGACTCCTGCGGCGCGGTCTGTGGCGGGCGTGGGCAGCTCCCCCGTGAGGAGCCAGTAGGCGGTCGCGCACAGACCGTACAGGTCGGTGCCTGGTCCGCGCCGCGCGCCCACGCTCATCTGCTCGATCGGTGCGAAGTGAGGCGTGAACAGCACGGTGTGGTGGACCGTGGCATCGGCCACCCACTCTCGGGCCGACCCGAAATCGATCAGATAGACGGAATGGTCCGGACCGCGGAGGATATTGCTCGGCTTGATATCGCGGTGGAGCAACCCGCGGTCGTGGAGCCGGGCCAAGGTGCCCAGCAGCGAAAGCAGGAGCGGGCGCAGTTCGGCGACATCCAGGCGGCCGTCCTGCTGAAACCAGCGCTGGAGCGTGACCGAGCCTTCCACGTACTGAGTCACATAGTACGAGGTGGCATTCTCCTGGAAGAGGTCGCGGACGGATAGGATGCCCGGAATCTGCAAGCCGCGGAGCAGCTTGGCTTCGGCCAGGAACTGGTGCCGAAGCCGCTGAGCCTGAGCCGAACCGAGGCCGGCCATCTCGATCCGTTGATCGGCACAGCGGGACGCTCCGCTCGGGGCCAACTCCTTGACGACGCAGGAATCGCCGCGCTCGCGGTCGGTGGCTCGGTAGGTTATTCCAAATCCACCTGCGCCCAGAACGCCACTGAGCCAATATCTTTCATGGAGCAGCGTGCCTTCGGGAAGGGGCTCGGGCGTTTGCATCGGTCAAAGGTTCAGACGTACCAGTGGGGCGCTTCCGGTTCACCTGCGGGAATTCCTCACCGCCCAGCAACGTCATAATCTCATAGCCAACATGACGCCCCTAGCGACCGCCGCCCTTTTGTACGCGTTTTCGCCCACTACGGTGGCCACTTACCAGTTCGTCGTCACGTTCGATGGCTTCATCCCCGTCTTGGGCGGGCAAGAAGGCAAGGTCGAGGTGAAGATGACGGTGGGGATCCAAGGGCTGAAGCCCACGGCGACCGGCGACCTTCAAGTCCAGAGCGACATCCAGAAGGCGGAGATCCTGTTCAATGGCGCGCCGCTGCCCATCGGGCTCGACAATATCAAGTCGTATTTCCCGAAAACGACCGTCGTCATCACCCCCGCCGGGAAGCTGGTCAAGACCGACGCCCCCGATATCGCCCTGCCGGTGAAGCTCCCGGGCCTCGACATCAAGCGATTTCCCGACATTTCATACCTGCCCATCGAGTTTCCCGCCGGTCCCGTGAGTGTGGGCACGAAATGGGACTACTCGAAGTCGTTCTCGGGCAGCCTGGTCAACTATCACTGCGAGGCAAAGTCGGTGACCGACCAAGCCGTCGGCATTGCGCTCGCCCTGGATCAGAAGTACGACACGCTGGAAGACGAAAGCTTGCAGGTCGTGAAGACCGAGGCCGAAGCTGCCCAGAAGGTGACAACATCGCTGGAAGGCAAGGGCGAAGCGACGTTCGATCGCCAGCGCGGTCTGTTCCGGACCGTTAAGGTCGACGCCGACACGGTCAGCGAAGCAACGGACCTGAAGACCAAGGCGAAGACAACGCGAAAGCTGAAGACCTCGCTCCGGCTCGATCTTCAGGAGGGAACAGCCCCCATCGTTCCTACCGAGGTTCCGAAGAGCCAATTTGCGGCATGGTGGGAAACAGCACGAATTTGGGCGGGGACGTGGTCGAAGCAGGCCGATGTCGCCGTGCGACGGGCATTTGCGGAAGCGGTTCAGAAGGCGAGCCGGCTTCGACGACAGTTGGAGGTTAATCGATGAAGTGGATTCATATCGCGGCCGCGATGGCGGCCGTCTTTTTGAGTGGCTGCGCGGCCCAGGAGCCGGTTGCGAACAACAAAGCGGGCATGAACGCGGACGAACCCAATATCGAGAAGATTCCCAAGGTCACCACGACCAACGAGGGCCTTTCCGGCAACACGATTTACCAAAGCGCCATTCGGATGAGTCAGGAATCGCGACGCCTTCTGAAGGAATGGGACGGCTCCGACAAAATGCTGGGCGAGGCGCGAACGTTGATTGCCACGTGCGTTCTTTCTCAGAAGGAGCAGATCGGAAACATCGCGGTCCCCGTGATCAAGAAGGTGATCTCGACTTCGCGCGAAAAGGCCGAGCCGTGGCTGACCTCGATCTTGGAGCGCAAGATCAAAAAGGTCGAGGGCGAAGAGAAGAAGAAGTGGCAGCAGATCCTGGCCGAAGTGAAGGGTAAGGCCTAAAGCGGGTCGGCGTTGAAGGTATCGCCGCCCTCCAGCGTGCCTTGTTTCCAGCCCTTCGTGAACCATCGCATCCGTTGCTCGGACGAGCCGTGCGTAAACGCGTCTGGCACCACATAGCCTTGGGCCTGTCTCTGCAACGTATCGTCGCCGATCGCGTTGGCGGCCTGTAATCCGTCCCGGATGTCGCGGTCGGTGAGATTGTTCTTCATCTGCTGGGTGTAGTGCGCCCAGAGCCCGGCGTAGTAGTCGGCCTGGAGTTCCAGCCGAACGCTGAGCTGATTGCGGTCCCGCTCGCTCATGCGAGATTCGGCTTTGTGCACCTTGTCCATGGTCCCGAGCAGGTTCTGGACGTGGTGACCGACTTCGTGGGCGATCACGTAGGCTTGAGCGAATTCCCCAGGTGCGCCAAAGCGCTGCTGCAGCTCATCGTAAAAGCTCAGATCGATGTAGACCTTCTGGTCGCCGCCGCAGTAAAACGGGCCAACGGCCGCGCTCGCCGTGCCACATGCCGAATCGACTTGCTGGGTGAACATCACGAGCTTGGGCTCGGCGTAGTCCAACCCTTTCTCGCTGAAAATCTTGTGCCAGACGTCCTCGGTGTCGGCGAGAATTACGCGCACGAACTTCGCCCGGCGCTGTTCTTCGGGCGAGGCTTGCACGTTTCCGCCCTGAGCCGGGCCCGAGCGGGGAGACTGGACCTGCTGGAGCACGTCTTGCGGGTTGCCGCCGAGCAGCATGACCACAAGGGCAAGAACGACGGTGCCGATGCCGCCGCCGGCGACGAGTCCACCCGCACTGATGCCTCGTCGGTCCTCGACGTTCTCACTTTCGCGCTCACCTTCCCAACGCATGGCGGAAATGTACCCGCGAACTAAACGCCGTGAATCGGGAATCGGCGGGTGAGGGCGACGACATCGGCGCGGACCGCGTCCAACTCGGGCGCATTGTCAACCGCGCGAAGGGCGCGGCCGATGAGCGCGGCGATCTCTGCCATTTCGGGCTCTTTCATGCCGCGCGTCGTCACGGCCGGGGTGCCCAGCCGAATGCCGCTCGTTACAAAAGGCTTTTCGGGGTCGAACGGAATCGAATTCTTGTTCGTGGTGATGCCGGCCTGATCGAGCGTGTGCTGAGCCACCTTACCGTTCACGCCGTAGCTCCGCAGGTCGATCAGCATGAGGTGAGAGTCGGTGCCACCGCTGACGACGCGAAATCCGTTGCTCGTCATCGCCTCGGCCAGGGCCGCCGCATTCTTCTTGATCTGGATCTGATAGTCCTTGAACGTGCTCTGCTGGGCCTCGCCGAAGGCCACCGCCTTGGCTGCGATGACGTGCATCAGCGGGCCGCCCTGGATGCCAGGGAAGACGCTCATCTGGATCGGCTTCGTCAGCTCCTCGTCGTTCCAAAGGATCATGCCGCCACGCGGCCCACGAATCGATTTGTGGGTCGTGCTGGTCACGACGTGGCAATGGGGAACCGGGTTGGGATATTGGCCGCCCGCGATGAGGCCGCTGTAGTGCGCCATATCGCACATGTGCATGGCGCCGACTTCATCCGCAATCTCGCGGATCGTCTTGAAGTCAAACTCGCGCGAGTAGGCCGTAGCGCCCGATACGATCATCTTTGGGCGGTTTTTCTTGGCCAAATCGCGAATCTCGTCGTAATCGATTCGCTCCGTATCTTCCCGAACGCCGTAGGGAACGATGTTGTAGAACTGCCCGCTGAAGTTCACCGGCGATCCGTGCGTTAAGTGGCCGCCGTGAGCGAGGTTCATGGCCATCAAGGTGTCGCCCGGCTTCAGGAAGGCAAAATAGACGGCCATATTGGCCTGCGCGCCACTATGGGGCTGGACGTTGGCGTGAGCCGCACCATAGAGTGCCTTGACTCGCTCCAGCGCGAGAATCTCCACTTCGTCCACGACTTCGCAGCCGCCGTAGTAGCGCTTGCCCGGATAGCCTTCGGCGTACTTGTCGGTCAGGACCGACATCATCGCCTGACGCACGGCCAAGCTGGCGATGTTCTCGCTCGCGATCAACTCGAGATTGGCTTCTTGGCGCCGCTCTTCCTGCGCGATCAAATCGGCAATCGCGGGATCGGCTTCGGCGAGAGGAACGCGGTGGCGGGATGCGGCGGCAGTCAGGCTCATTAGAGCCATTATACGGCCCCCGGGCTCAACCCAAGACCGAAAACGGGGTCATGTCGCGCACGATTTCGTTGTGCTCGCCGAGCAGGACCATTTTGGGGACGATGGGCTCGTCACTCATCGCAAAAGCCGCGATGATGACGCGGTCGCCCGGTCGGAAGAAATGAGCGGCACCGCCGTTCAGCCCCACGACGCCGGGAGGTCCTGCAAACGCATAGGTTACGAGGCGCTCGCGATGATCCACGGCCCAAACGTGCACGAGTTCGCCATCGAGCAGGCCAACCGCCTCCATGAGCGCGCGATCGATCTCGATGCTTCCCACGTAGTCGGGATTCGCATAGGTCACGCGGGCGTGATGGAGCTTAGCTTTGAGCAATTGGTTCAGGAGCATCTTCGGAGATGGCTTCGGCGCCGTCCAATACCGGACGCACGCTCTTCGCGCCTCGAGCGCGATGAAGGGCGGCGATCAACCCACCCAGAGTCATGATACCAGCCCCCAGCCAGACGAACAGCGTGAACGGCTTGTAGAACACTTCGAGCGGGAAGAGTGGTTCTTTGAAATAGAACTGCAGCGTGACCGCCTTGGTCGCCGCGTCGATGCGGTCGACGGCGACGAAATAATCGCCAATCTCGACGTTGGGCCGCTCGGGCCCATTCTCCCCGATGGCGAAGTACGGTTCTGCGGTCATTTGCTGTCCATCCGGCTGGGTGACCACCAACTTGGCGATGAACTTCGTGCCGCGCGCACCGACTTCGCCTTCACGTCGCAGACCCAGGTACTTCACGTTGGTCTTTTCGACGTCGACGTTCTGGTTTTCCTTCAAGCTGATCGGATCGCCCACTTCGAACACCATCGGCGAGATCGCGACATAGACGTCGTACAGCCCGTGGAAGAAAATGTCGGGGCGGACCGTGGGCTGGGGATCGCCGCCGTCGGGTCGCTCCGTGTAGTACAGCACGGGACTGGCCGAGAAACTCGTCTTGCCATCTTGGAACTTGAACCGCACGCGGTTTTCGCGCTGCAGATAGTCCTTGGACGTGCCGTCGTAGGCGATCACGTAGCCCAGACCAAATCCGGGACGGTCGCGCTGGACAATGACTTGCTCTTTGCGCTCAAATCCCCTCGACAAGATGAGGCCTCCCACGGCCAGTGCCAAACCGGCGTGACTCACGACTCCGCCGATCGAAGGGCGCGCACGCTTCCACATCTCGCCCGCTCGCCAAAGGCTGGTCGAGAGGACGAATACGGTCAGCCACGCGAGGAACAGCACCCACGGCGTCAGCGGGACATTCAGCCCGCGCGGGAACGGAATCGTCGCACCGGGGTCGGGTCGGAATGCCCCCGGGACAAATCGCATGCTGAGCATGATCAGCCCGAGGATCGCCACCGAGAGCCCGAGCGCATTGGCGAGCCGACCCAGCGAAGATTTGAAGGCAGCCGAGCGCCAGGTGAGGAACGGCGCGATGCCCATCACGACCATCGTGGGGACGAAGAGCCAGACGATCACGCGGTGGTAGAGCGCTTCATCCACCACCTTGCCGCTTCGACCAGTCAACGCCATAAAGAGCGGCACGCTCATGCCGATGCCCGCCGCAAGAGCGAGTCCCAAGAGCAGCGTGACGCCCCAACTGTAAAAGGTCTCGAGTTGGAACGGGCCCTGCTTCGGGCTTTCGGTCGAGGCGGCCCGTCGCGCTTGCCAGAGCCGGGTGCCCCAGAGTCCGAAGAAGGCGGCAGCCGAGACGGCCATAATGCCCACCAAGATCCGCAGCGCTCCGCGGTCCATTTCGGCGAAGCTGTGGACGCTCATATCCTTCAAGAATCCGGAGCGGGTCAGGAAGGTGCCGTAGATGAAGCTGAGCAGCGAGAAGCCCGCCAAGAACGTGTTCGCGAATTGCCACTTGCCGCGAGCCACTTGGATGAAGATGCCGTGGACGAGCGTTAGGGCGACGAGCCACGGCACGAAGCTGGTGTTCTCGACCGAATCCCACGCCCAAAATCCACCCCACCCGAGCGTCTCATAAGCCCAGAACCCGCCCATACACAGGCCGATTCCAAGGATGGTGGCGGTCGCGATCGTCCACGGCCGTACAGGCTTGATCCAGCTGTCCATGTCGCGTGTCGCTAGCGCGGCGAACGACCAGCAGAACAGGGCGGTGAGGGCGCCGAAGCCCATGAAGATGGTGGGTGGGTGAATCGTGATCCAGTAGTTGAGCAGCGACGGGACCATGCCGAGGCCGTCTGGCGGTACCAGTGCCTTGCCGTCGATCAACTGGAGTTTGAACGGCGATTCATACAGCAGAATTCCCGCGAGCGAACCGAGGAAAAGCGCGTACGGAACCGTGAACCACCGACGATACGTGCCCGTGCAGCGCCCGACCAGCAGTCCAAAAATGGCCGCCGTCGTCGCCCAGAGCAGGAAACTGCCTTCTTGGGCCGACCAGACCGCCGCGATTTTGTAGGCCAAACCGGTCGCCCGGTCGGAGTGAGAAAAAACGTACTTGTATTCGAAACGATCCGTCACGACAAGCGCCGTCAGCGCTGCGAATGCACCAAAAATGGAAAGCGAACCGGTCGTGAATAGGGTGGTCGCCAGTTTTAGCCGACTCGGAGCAAAAATCCCGGCGAGGGCCGAAAAGAGAAATGCCACCACGGCCAAGCCGATCAGGCCGTAGCCCGCGTTACCCAGGGCCATCGACCATGAGGGGGCGGGTTGCAAAACGTGCTCGAGGTGAGGATCCACGGTGTTAGTTGGCGCCCTGGCTCTCGTACTTGGACGGGCACTTGAGAATCAGCTTGGTCGATTCAAACCGGTCGCCTGTCATGCGGCCGACGGCGACCATTCGGGTGGCTTCCATCAGATTTCCAGGGGCTTGGCCCCGATATCGAACGGGAAGCTCCACGCCCGCTTCATCGCGCAAAGTGAAATCGACGACGTTCTCGCGGGGACGAACGCTGACAGACGATTTCACAAGGTCGGCCACGACATGGACTTCGCCCGTTTGCTGGGCAGACCTTGCCTCGGGAAGCGACACATACGGGCTGGCGTTTCCGACGAACGCCATGATCATTCCCGCCAGGCCGACCGAGGACAGCACGATGAGCAGCCACATCCGAGGAACTTTATGCATCGATTTGTCTATTTTAGATGACGTACCAGCCCGCAGGCTGATCACGAATCCAAATCAGATAAACTCATCCCGCGCATGAATCGAGCCCATTTTGTCAATTTCGCCGTGTTCGCCCTCGGTGCAGCAGCATTAGCTCAGCCCGCAACTCCGGCGCAAATGGCCGGCGTGGATCAGAAACCGGGCTATGCGACGATGCACCTGAAGACGAGCATCGGCAGCTTCAAAATGATCGATTGCGAGGGGCGCGCCGAAGTCAGCTGCCAGGGCACGCTGATGATCAACAGCCTCAAAGGCTCGCTCGACGTGCGCGGCGACCTGAAGAAGCTGTATGAAGATCGCGGCCGCGTGGTCTACTTCGGCAAGGGCACGGTCGTGCTGACGGGCACGTGGCGCTCGGTTCAATGGTTCGGCAAGAACATGAACGCCGTTTGGTACGGCAAAGGCGTCATTCGAATTCAAGGCGAATTCGACAAGAATCTCTATACCGGCGAATACTGGTACGACAATCCGGCCGATAAGAACGCGTGGTTCGCTAACGCCAGCTATCAGCTCGTCCTGCCGCCACCGCCTGACGATTCGGACAAGGTGAAGGCGCGCGAGCGCGGCGAAGTCAAGAAGAAGCCGAACCGCTAAGCGGTCACGGCCGAGGCGGGTGCCGCTGCCGGCGACCAGATCGACTCGGTCAGTCGTTCGTAGCAGATTTCCGTCAAGCGCTCCAGGTTGACCACATCCTCGCGGTTGTATGCGATCAGCCGGGCCAGAGCCCGTTCGTCGCCCCGCAGGTAGTCGCGCCACAAATAAACGGCGTCTAGCCCCGTCAGGCCCGACGTCTCGGCCGAGCGTTCGATGCCGAGCTGCTTCTCGATCTTCTTGAGCCCTCCCCGGTAGCCCACTTTGCGAAGCGTGGGATGGAGGTCGAGGTGAAGATGGTCGAACGTCACGTGCTTGAACCGCTTCTGCAAGATGGGCACATCGAACATCGCGCCGCAGAAGGTGACGATCATCGAGTAACCCGAGATGAGGTCCGCGAATGATTCCAGGTCACGGCCTTTCACCAAGCATTCGAACGACGCCCCGTCGTAAAGCCCGATGATGGTGACGTCCTGCTGGCGACGTCCTCCGTCCGTTTCGATATCGAGATAGCAGACCGATTCCCGGAACGCCGGCCAGGCCCGCCACACTTCGCTCTGGCCGAGTGCTTTACGGAAATACTGATGCTCGCGACGTTCGAGCGCTTCCATCGAGGCCTCGAGTTCGCGCAAGACGACCTCACGGGCGGCGCCATTGATTTCGTAGGCGCGTGGATCGGCCAGGTACTGCGACCACGCCCGGCATCCCTGACTCCAAAGGTGACGCTCGGTTTCGCGTCCGATTCCCTGAATATGGCAAAAGGTTTGGGTTAGCACGGTTGCTCCGATTTAGGATACCTTCGTCTACTGGTATTGGAACTATAGACGTGGAGCGGCCCCGGAATTCGTCAAAATAATACAGTGTTACAACCAGGAGAGAAATTCCCCGCATTCAGCCTCGCCGATCAGGACGGGCAAACCAAGACCAATGCGGACTTTACCAACGATTACGCCGTCTACTTCTTCTATCCCAAGGACGACACACCCGGCTGCACGGTCGAATCATGCGAGTTCAATGTCGCGCTCCCCGAAATTCCGGGCGGACAAGTGATCGGCATCAGCCCCGATTCGTCGAAGTCGCATCGCAAGTTCGCCGACAAATTCGGCCTCAAGTACACGCTGCTCGCTGACACCGAAACCACGCTGTGCCAAGCGTGTGGCGTCTGGGTGGAGAAGTCGATGTACGGCAAGAAGTACATGGGGGTCGAGCGCACCACCTTCCTCGTGGATCCCGATGGCGTCGTGATTCGCGTGTGGAACAAAGTCAAGCCGGAAGGGCACGCGGCGGAAGTCGCCCAGACAATCGCTTCCGCCACCAGTTCGGCTCGCTGAATCCGTGGAAATTGCGAGGGTCGCCCCTGGGCGGACCCGCTGTATACTCGAGGCGGTCTGTTTGCCTATGAGCCGGACCGCTTGATTGTTTCATTTGGAGAAGGATTATGAAAACGTTTCTTTTCGCGGGTCTCGTCGCCGCCGCCGCCTGCAGCCACGCCACGATGCTCACCCTCACCGCGACCGCGGATGACTTCATGGATGCGTACATCTCGACCGATGATTCGGTCCAAGGCACGCAGTTCCTGAACAAGACATCTCTGTGGGGAACCATCGACGTCGTGAGCGTCGCCTTGACCGCCGGGGTCGACAACTACCTCCACATTCGAGCCCGAGATGCTTTCGGCCAGCCGTCGATGATCATCGGCCAGGTTCAGCTGAGCGATGCCGATTTCACGACGCCGAACGGAACCCAATACGAAGTCACGAACGTCCAGAACTGGAAGCTTTCGCGGACCGGATTTGGCGTCAACGACCTAACCCCGGTCGACCTCGGGCTGCGCGGCACGAACGCTTGGGGCGTGGGGGCGCCGCTCGATGCGAACGCTCACCACATTTGGTCGGACCAGACGGCTGGCGAGCACTATTTCTCGCTGAAGCTGACGTCGGCGGTTCCGGAGCCAGGCTCTGTGATCGCTCTCGTCGCGGGTGCGAGTGCGCTGATCCTTCGCCGACGGGCTCGCTAATCCCCCGGGCCAATCGGCACGCGCATATCGAGCGCGGGTTGATCGGTCGCCTGTTCGATGGAAAGCTCAGGCAGGTCGTCGAGCGTGACCATCTTGAACTGGTGCAAGAACTGTTGGGTCGTTCCGTACAGCACGGGACGGCCCGGCGTATTTTTGCGGCCGACCTCGCGCACCAAACGGCGATCGAGCAGTTGGCGCAGCCCGTAATCGCTTTGCACGCCTCGGACCGCTTCGATTTCGGCGACCGTGACGGGCTGGCGGTACGCGACGATGGCGAGAACTTCCATAACGCTGCGCGAGAGTCGCTGCTTGGCGGGAGCGAGGAACCGGGCCACGAGATCGGCGAATTCAGATCGCGTGGAAAGCTGATACCCACCGGCAAGCTGGACGAGTTGGATCGCCGAACTTCCGTCGTACCGCTGTCCCAACTCTTGGAGCCAGCCGCGAATCGCGTCGGCATCCGCGCCGAGCAATTCGCTGAGCGTTTCGATACTGACCGGCTTGTCGGAGACAAAGAGAATCGCTTCGAGCGCAGCGATGGGATTCACGCTTCACCTCGCTGGAACAGAACCGATTCGCCCTCGAGCCGAACGCGGGCTTGGCCGAGTCGGATGAGCTCGAGCAGCGCAAGGAACCACCACACCGCTTCGGCTCGGGTGAATTCGCCGACGACCAGATCATCGAGGGGAAGCGGCTGCTGCTGAAGGGCGCCGCGAACAATCGACATCTGGTCGCTCAGCGAGCGGCGACTGCGCGCGAGAATGGGGGCGTCCCCCGGGACGGCCCGCCGGAGCAGGCTCTCGAGGGCCCGGCCCAAATCGCTCGCCTCGACGTCGCCCAGCTCGAACGGCAGTTCGTACTGAGCGCAGGTTTCAGGCGTCCGGAAGAAGAGCCGGGAGCGCTCGTCTTCCAGCAGGCGCAAGGCTTCGATGACCGGCTCGTAAGCATCGATCGAGGGCAGGATGAGCGCGGTTTCGCCCTCGTGCTCGGGCTCGGGCTCCTCGGCCGGCAGGAGCTGCCACGCCTTGCGCTCGAGCAGATAGGCGAGAGCGGGAAGCGCGGCCGACGCCAAATCGACCTCGGTGGCCGATTCCAACAGGTACATCAGATACGCCTCGCAGATCGGGCCGAGCGGCACGTCCATGAGGTCGACCTTTTTCGCCTTGATTGCGACGAGCAGCATCGGAAGCGACCCGGTGAACGACTCGCATTCGACGGCGATGGGAGGAGGCGCGACCACGCCCAGCGGACCAATTACGGGCTCTTGGGCTCGGCGAGAAAGTGTGGCCATCAGCGAAGAATAAGACGGCAGAAAAGGGAGGTTTGGAGGCGCCGAGCGGATTCGAACCGCTGCGTGACGGTTTTGCAGACCGTTCCCTTAACCACTTGGGTACGGCGCCGGGACCAAAAATATACCCGAGAGGCCAACATTCAGCCGCGAACATCCCGGGAGTGCAATACAATCAAGGGACATGCTCCGCCCGATGGTCTCCGCTGCTCTTGCCGGTCTCAGCCTCTTCAGTTGGGCGGCGCCCATCGACGACTTCCGCAACGCGACCGACTTCGCGCTCAAGCCTCTCGGGGCGAGCGGCACCGCGATCATCGTGATCACGAGCCAGCCCGTCGAGGTCCCCGCCGGTTACTGGGGCGAAGTCACCAAGGCGTCCGGCTCACTCAATGGCACCGTCGACATCGGCGCGCTCGCGACCAATCTCGGGCTCCACGGCTCGGCCGTGCTGACCGGGACCGACCTCGGTTCCAATCGGGTGAAATGGGCGGTGACGGCTCCCGACCTGATCGGCCAGACCGTCACGTTCACGTACGATGGACAGACCTACACGGTCAAAATCACGTCAATCAGCGGCACGTATACGGCGGTGCTCGCGAGCGCCGTTGCCCGCGTCGATCCCGCCTCGGGCCGAGGGCGAAACGTGACGATCACAAAAGACCCGACGGGCACGAACACCTTCACGATGAAGGGCAATCTGAACGGCAACATTCTGTTTCCCGTTCGGGTGGACCTGACGAACATCCTTTACGAAGGTCTGGGCGGGCAGGCGAGCGGCAACTTCGTGTCGGGCCGGCTCCTCTTTTCGAACCTGTCCCAGCCGCCGCTGGGCTTAACTGCGAGTGTCGAACTGCGCGATCCCGCCACGGGGGTGGCCGCCCAAAGCGAGACCGTGACGCTGGACGAAACGGGCTTTTGGTGGATGCCCGTCGCCGGCTCCGGCACGTACGATGTTTGGGTCAAGGAACTGCAATCGCTGAGCGTGAAATTCCCGTCCCAGGTCATGGCCCCGGCTCTCACGGGCCTGGAACGCGCCGCGATCCGGGGCGACATCGATGGCGACAACTCGGTGACGGTGTTCGACTATTCGGCGCTCTCGAACAACTTCGACGTGACCAGCGCGGCGTCCAACTGGAATACGGCCGGCTCCGATGGCATTCGGCCCCACGATTGCGACATCGACCTCGACGGTGCCATCACCGTTTTCGACTATTCGATTTTGTCCGACGCCTTCGACCGGAGCGGCGAGAATTAAGCTCCGCGTTGATGTCTGTACATCGAAACCGGCCCGCGAGATGGTGGTTTCACCGGTACCACGTGGGACCAACGATTTTGGTCTCGAATGAGATCGTCGGGGTCCGCAAACAATCGATTTCTATTGGGTGTTTTCGCCAAGAACAAGCAAAACGAACGATTTTGTTCTGGAACAAAATCGTTGAGTTTCGCAGACGAGCGATTTCTTTTGCCTGGGTCTTCAAAACCAAGCGAAGACGAACGATTTTGTTCTGGAACAAAATGATTGGGGACCGCAGACGAACGATTTCTTTTGCCTGGGTTTTTGAAACCCAAGCAAAACAAATCATCGGTTTTGCCCCGAAATTTTCGCCTTTAGGTTCAAAATCGCGAAATCCTGATGGGGCGTGCGAGGTTTGGGCCCTTTGCGGCCGGGTCGGCCCCCGGCGGCGCAGATCTCCACCCCCTAACCCCTCCTCATATTTCGCTTCGCTGCCCCCGAGGAGGGGGGACCGAATTCGTCTTCTCCCCTCCCTCGTCTGCAGCGCCAGCGAAGATGAGGGAGGGGCCGGGGGAGGGAGATCCGGTCCGCGACCCGGGGAAAGCGCGATGAGGCTTCAGAACGAGGATGCCGCGCGGCACCCTGCCCACGGACCGAAACCGATCTAACCGGGGGTTGGGGCGCGCTGGACTCACGCCGTCCGGCCCATAATTCGGGCGTGTTCGCCAAGCGA
The DNA here is from genome assembly GCA_044226215.1 of Fimbriimonadaceae bacterium. Classification (GTDB taxonomy): domain Bacteria; phylum Armatimonadota; class Fimbriimonadia; order Fimbriimonadales; family Fimbriimonadaceae; genus JBGAHK01. The sequence goes on from JBGAHK010000001.1 coordinate 313,767, forward strand.
GTGTCCGAAACCGTCGTGACCATGGCTCAGGTCATCGAGCCGACCGATGCCAACTTCCTGGGCAAGGCGTTCGGCGGATCCCTGCTCGCCCGCATCGACCTGTGCGCGTATGTGACCGCCTCCAAGTTCGCCGAGACGATCTGCGTGACGGCCAGCTTTGACCGCGTCGATTTCTTGGAGCCGATCGAGGTCGGAGAACTGGTGACGATGGTGGGATCGGTCTCGTACGTGGGCCGGACCTCGGTCGAGGTCACCATTCATGTCGTCTCGGAGAACGTGCTGACCGGCGTGCGCCGGAATACGAACACGGCGCGCGTGACGATGGTCGCATTTCGAGACGGCAAGCCCGCCGAAGTCCCGAGGCTGATCTGCGAGACCCGCGAAGACAAGATCACGTTCTTGGCCGGTAAATACCGCCGCGAGCGAAGAAACCTTCAGCGCGAAGAGTTCGACCGGATGATGGCCGAACTCACGAACCGTTCCGAGAGCGAGCTGGACGCACTACTCGAAAAAGACAAGCTTACGACTTGACCGTGTACTTCTCGATCAGTTCACGCGCGACCTCGGCACCGTGCCAACCGATCACTTCGACCGACTTTTCTTCGAGCTGCTTGTAAACCTCGAAGAAGTGGGTGATCTCCTTCAGCGTGTGCTCGTTGATCTGCTCGATCGACGTTCGGTTGCCAAACCGCGGGTCCCTCTTGGCCACGCAGAGAATCTTTTCGTCCGGGCCTTTCTCATCCTTCATTTCGAGCACGCCGATCGCGCTCGACTCGATGACGCATCCCGGAAACGTGGGGTGGGAGACCATGACGAGGACGTCGAGCGGGTCGCCGTCCAAGTAGAGCGTCTGGGGGATGAATCCGTAGTCGAATGGATAAAAAAGCGGGGAATAGAGCACCCGGTCCAGCTTGAACATGCCGAGCTCGGCGTCGTATTCGTACTTGTTGGTGCTGTAGCGCGGAATTTCGATGACGCTGTTGAAAACTTCGGGGGAATCGGGTCCGATCGGAAGATCGAAAGGCATGTCTCTATTGTGACAGTTCGCCCATCACTCCCCACGGGTGGCCGGACACAACGCGCACGGGCACGGTGCGTCCGATCAGCTCGGGTCCGCCCGCGAAGTGCGTCATCACGAATCCGGGCGAGTAGCCTTGAAGCAGGTTCGGGTTCTTGGGTGAGCTCGATTCGACCAGGACTTCGAGCGTCCGGCCCACAAACGATTCGTTCATGGCGAGCGTGAGGCGGCCTTGGAGTTCGGCCAGCCGCTCGAGTCGTTGCTGCTTGAGACGGTAGGGCAGCTGCTCCATCTCGGCGGCGGGCGTGCCCGGCCGCGGCGAGTAGATAAACATGTACGAACCGTAGAACTGGGCTTCTTCGACGGCCGAGAGCGTCGCCTCGAACTGTTCCTCGGTTTCTCCAGGAAATCCGACGATCAAATCGGTCGTCACGAGAATGTGGGGCACCTTTTCGCGGAGCTCGGCGAGGATCTCCATGAAGCTGCCGCGGGTGTAGAGCCGCTTCATCGACTTGAGCATCGCGTCGTCGCCGCTTTGGAGCGGCATGTGAACGTGCGGCATCACCTTCGGACAATCGCGGATGACGTCGATGAGGTCGGACTTGAAATCGCGTGGGTAAGGGCTCGTGTACCGGATGCGCTCAATGCCGTCGATCGCGGCCACTTGGAGGAGAAGCTCGGAAAACGGCACTTTGCCTTCTTCCAGATTCTTGCCGTAGCTGTTCACGGTCTGACCGAGCAGGGTGACTTCGCGGGTTCCCTGTGCGGCGAGGGCGGCACATTCCGCCACGATCTCGGCCGTCGGGCGAGATCGTTCGCGCCCTCGGGTCGTTGGAACGATGCAGAACGTGCAGAACTTGTCGCAGCCGTACTGGATCGGGACGAACGCCTTCAGTTTGGGTTTGCGATCGACCGCGCGCAGCGGAATGTCGGTAACGACTGCACCCTTGCGCTCGGGCAGCTCCATCCGCTTGCGGAACGAGCGTTGTTGCAAGGTTTCTTCAACCAAACCTGCAATTTTCGAGATCTGGGCGGTACCTACGACGAAGTCGACATGCGGGGCTCGTCGGCGAATCTCATCGGCACGAAGCTGGGCCATACAGCCGCACACGCCGATCACTCGGTCGGGCTGGGTGGCCTTGAGCGGGGCCATCTCGCCGAGCAGGGAGAACGCCTTGTCCTCCGGCTTTTTGCGGACGCTGCACGTGTTCAGCAACACAATCTGGGCTTCGTGGACGGAGGCGGCGGGAGTGAAACCGATCGATTGAAGCCCCAATTCGATCTGCTCCGAGTCCTCGACGTTCATCTGGCAACCCCAGGTCTGCACGAAATAGGTGCCGCGGACCATCTGCGGGCGCGGCCGTGCTTCCATGGAGGCGGGACGAATCAGGGTGGAACTCATTGAAAAGAACCGGGGTTTAGGTTCAACAAGATACCCGTGACCGACCGGAAAAGTATAATCACCGCCGTGAAGGCCCTGTTCGTCCATCGCGTGCTCACCATCTTGGCTTGGGCGGGCTTATTCGTCGCGGGCGTGCTCACCGTGGCTCACACGATGGGCAAGGATCTGCCGTGCGGCGTTGCGGATGGCTGCAACAAGCTCGCGGAAGATCCGTCCAGCCGCTGGTTCGGGGTGCCTGTGGCCGTCTTTGGCCTCGCCGCCTATATGACCTTTGCGGTTTTCGGCATCCTCCGCGCCCGCATGGGTTTGGCCCAGGCGCGGCCGATCATCGTGCTCGGCATGGCGATGTCGGGCATCGGCCTGCTGCTCAGCGTGTATCTCCAGTACGTTTCGATCGTCGAACTCGGGTCGCCCTGTCCGTGGTGTATTTCGTCGGCAGTGATCATGCTGCTCACGTTCTTGCTCCATTCGGGCCTGGCCCAAATGACACTGCCCGAAGAGCCGGTGCCGGGCGGTGACAAGCTCATGACCACGGTCTGCGCGATCGTGGCGCTGGGTGCGGTCGGGATGCAAGTGAAGACGCTCGCCGACCGTAAAGCGGGCAAGATGACGAAGATCGAACTCAGCGCGACGCTGAGCCCTACCGAGGTCGTGAAGGATAAGCGGATGTGGGAAGGGCCGGAGGACGCGCCCATCTCGATCATCGAATACGCCGATGTGTTCTGCCCGGGATGCCGTGCCTCTTATATCGACGTGAAGGCACTGGTGGACCGCAACGCGACCAAGATTCGCTACTCGTTCCAGAACTTTCCGCTGTACGAAAACTCGGACCACAAGTTCAGCGCGACGGCCGCGCTCGCGATCGTCTATGCGGCCGAGCACGATAAGTATTTCCAGATGGTGGACAAGTTCTTCCGAACGTCCAAAGACGCCATCAACTCGTTCGAAGGGATCCTGGCCGCGGCCAAGGACATCGGCCTCGATGCGGAAGATTTAAAGACGCGGATCACCAGCCGCGATCCGTCGCTGCTGCTCCAGGTGGGTGAGCAGCGCCAGATGGCTCAAACCTTGAAACTCGGGCAGACCCCGACGTTTTACGTCTTCGCCAAGGGCCTGAAGCCGCGCGCGGTGGGCGCGAAGGAACTGAGCGAGATGATGATGCAGCCGCCCTACAGTAACTTGCTTGAAAATGGCCCAGTCGCGAAGTAAGCCTACGGTCCTCGTCGCGATGTCGGGCGGGGTGGATAGCAGCGTGGTCGCCGGGCTTTTGAAGCGGCGCGGCTACGACGTCGTTGGCGTGACGATGCAGATTTGGCAGGAGAGCCAGCGCGATCCCCGCCATGCGGGTTGCTGCTCGCTGGGCGCGGTCGAGGACGCTCGCCGGGTCGCACGGATTCTCGACATCCCGCATTACGTCATCAATTTCAAAGATCAGTTCCGCGAGACCGTCATCGACAATTTCGTCGAAGAGTACGCAGCGGGGCGCACGCCCAACCCGTGCGTGCAGTGCAATCGACGGGTGAAATTCGAGGCGCTGTTCCAAATGCTGCCCGAGCTCGGCTGCCAGTATTTGGCGACTGGTCACTACGCCCGGGTCCGGCGATCGGCAGATGGTAGGTATCGCTTGCTCCGCGCCCGGGGTGGCGAGAAGGACCAAAGTTACGTTTTGTACATGTTGGGCCAGCAGCAGCTATCCCAAATCATGTTTCCGCTGGGTGAACTTGGAAGCAAGGCGCAGACGCGCCAGATGGCCCAGGAGATGGGCCTGCCCGTGGCCCTCAAGCCGGATTCTCAAGAGATCTGCTTCGTGAGTGAGGCGGGTGGCTACACCGAGTTCCTCCGCAAGAAGCGCCCCGACCTCTTCCGGGAAGGTGAGATCGTGAGTCCCGAGGGCGAATCTCTGGGCACGCACGAAGGCGTGGCCGGCTTCACGGTGGGTCAGCGCCGCGGCATTCGCGTGCCATCCCGCGATGGCAAGCCGCTTTTCGTGCTGCGGCTCGAGCCGTCCGCCAACCGCGTTGTCGTCGGTGGAGCCGATGAACTGCTCCAGCAAGAAGTCGTGCTGAGCGAAGTCCACTGGAGCGCTGGTGCGCCTCCGCAGGAGCCGGAGCGGGTCATGGCCAAGATTCGCTACAACATGCAAGCCGAACCCGCCCGAATCGTGGGCGGGTCTTCGACACGCATCGTATTCGATCGACCCGTGCGTGCGGTGACGCCGGGCCAGATCGCGGTCGCCTACCGCGGAGAATCGGTCTTCGCAGGCGGCGTGATCGAACCGGAAGCCTAAGGGGCGTGAACCCGCTGGCCGAGCCGAACATCGCCACTGATCGCGCTGATGTCGAGCTGTCCTTCGCCTTGACCCAGGATTCCGGTCACACGCTGCTCTTGCGACTTCGCGTTCTCCAGTTCCAGTCCGCATGAAACGGTGCCTCGCAGGGTACCGATCGAGACGCGGCAGTTTGAACCGTCGGGCACGTTAACGTTGGTGTCGCCTTGAACGGTGTGGACCGTGAGGGTGCCGGTGATCGGTTGATCGAGATCGATCAGCACATCGCCGGTCACGGCTTCGACGGAGATCGTCTTGCCCCAGCACTTGGAGAGGTTGATGTCTCCGGAAGAGGTGCGGACGTTGAGATTGCCCGTGACCTGCTCCAGCCGGACGCTGCCGCGTTCGGTGGTGAGTTCCACATAATCCGTTGCCGAGTCGCGAAGGAGCACATCGCCGTTCGTCGTCTGCAACTCAGCCGACTTGGTCAATCCGACCAAGTGAAGATCGCCGCTTTCCGACTGAATTCGGCATGCGCCGCCCGTTCCTTCCACCCAGATATCGCCGCTGGTCGAACGGATTTCAACGTCGGGCGAGTTGGTCACGTGAATCTCGAGATCGACGTGCAGGCCGGTCACATCGGGCTGGCGAATCAAAACGCTCGTGTCGCTTTCCTCGATGATCAGCGTGTAGCTGTCCGCCTTCTGCTTGGCTTCCTCGTCGTTGGCCCCGCGCACGGTCGCCTTGGCGATCGCCATGGCTTGCGGCTGGCCGCCCAAGACCTTGATGTCGCCAGCCGGGCTATCGATCCGGAGCGACTTGCCTTCGGGCAGCGTGAGGGGAAGTTCGACGCGTCGCTCGCTGACGCTGCCGAACAAGCCAAAGCCGATATGAACACCGTTCTTGCGGGCTTCTTCGGCGGCTTGCTTCAGCGCCTCGACGCCCTTCTTGGCGCCCGTGCGAATTTGGCCTGCGACTTCCGTCCAGTTAACCGACGTTGCCACGTCTTTGCCGATCTTCTCGATCGCCTCAAAGAAGTGGGCGAACGGCTCGCGGTCGCTCTTGGCGTCGCTGCCGTCAACTTTCGGCGGTGGCGGAGGCGGCGAACCGCCCGCGGTCCCGGCAAAGCTCGGCTCACGCTCCTCGGATTCTTCGCTCGAAACCTCGAATGCCTCGATGAGCTCGGTCGCATCGTCCGGGCTCAACTTGCCGTCTTGGACCAACTTCATGATCCGTTTGACTTCGTCCCTATTCATCGCGCATGTTCTCCACGCAGTTTCACCTTGGCCTCTTCGGCCGTGATTTCGCCCTGCTCAAGCTGTTCCAGAATTTTACGCTTGCTCTCGAGGTTGCCTGCTGCCCGTCGGGGTCGCTCGGCGGTAGGAGCGAGATTCAGTGTCTCGAGAAGCGCATCCAGTCGGGATCGAACGGTCGGGTAGCTGATCCCGAGTTCTTTCTCGACGCTGCTGATCATGCCGCGGCAGCGAAGGAACGTTTCGAGGAAACGGTGCTGCTCGGCATCGAGTTGGGAAAGCCGGGGAACCTGAAACCGTCCCCGGATCGTGATCTCACCGTCCATAGAGGTGAGTTCCGAAATATAGAGCTCTTGCCCGGTCACCGGGTCCCTGGCGGGAATTTGATGAAGAGGTCGTTCGTGCATGGTTCCTCGGGATTGCCTTAATTCTATGAACAGATTACTCAGGAAATTTGAGACCTGTTGCGTTGAAAGATGTCTAAATTTGATTTTGGTCAGAAAGGACCTGTTCCCGAGGCATGAAAAAAGGGTGGCCCCGAACGTTACGGGGCACACCCAATGAAACGAGCCTCCTTGTGCGTGTGCTTAGGCTCGAATTGCACCGCGATCCATCGTCGCTACGCTCCCCACGGCGAGCAACACGCGGTCGCGGGGTCCTTGAAAACCGGCAGACGATCGATTCACGACGCAGGTCGATGCGCGACTAAAGGGGAAGCAGACGATCCTAAGATAGGTCTTTCGAATTTAAATTTAAGACCATCCAAGCGATGGCCACCTCTCCAAAAGTAAACGCAACGTAAGAAAGTGTACATCCGATTCCCCCTCCCCGCAAGGGATCGCCTTAAAGATCGGTACATTTGCTGGACATTAGGTCTCGATCAGCGATGGCGGTGGCAAGTGCTGCTTGGTGGGGACCATAAATCGCCCTCGTTGGGCCGCAATTTTTCCTTAATTTGAGGCGGGCGCCGATAGCCGTCGCTTGGTCCAATCCAGGGCCTCCTGAGCGACCCGGGCCGCCCGAGTCCCCATGAGGGGGCCGACATGGCTCATCCCGCGATAGACCGACAGGGTGGCGCCCAGCGATCGACCCAGACGGTAGCTCACGGTCGGGTCGATGTCGGTGTCGGCGGTGCCGATGATCATGAGAACGGGCGCGGCGACGGGCTCGACGGGGAGGCCGGCTTGCACGGTATTGAGGACCGATCCCGACTCATCGCGCCACCGTTTCCACGCCCATAGAATCGTCGCGCGGTCGCTGTCGGGCATGGCGTCCTCTGTATCCTTCAGAGGGCCGTTGGCCCACCGAATGATCTCCAGGTTTGGCGGATTCGACGTGGGCGGGCGAAAGTTGGCCGGGGGCGCCGGATTCACCAGGATGATCGCGTCGGGTCGAATGTCGTCCTGTGTGGTGAGCGCGAGAATGCCGCCGAGACTGGCACCCACGACGACCCAAGGCCGTGGAGCGCGCTCGGTCCAACGGCGCACCTGAGTTTCGTAGTCGGCGTAAGTGGTCTTCGCGAGGCCCTGTTCAGAAGGAACCAGGTCTCGGGCGATCACGGTCCAGCCTGCCTGCGCCCAAACCGGTTTCCAGAAGTCGTACTCCCAGCCGCCGCCACCGGCTCCGTGGATCATGAACACCGTTCCTGCCGCTAGCCAACCGCTCATGGCCCCAGATTGACACGAAATGAGGACAAAACCTGGCGCGACTCGGCAGGTAACCTTAACTCATGTCGAAGCTGACAGCCTTGAAGTCCCGACTTGCCGATGTCAATGCGCTCCGCGCCGCAACCGCGATGATGGAGTGGGATCAGCAGGTCCTGATGCCACGCGGTGGCGCTGCCGCGAGAGCCGAGCATCTGGGGCGGCTGACCCGCCTCGCTCACGACACGCTCGTGGCGGATGAGACCCGTAAGCTGTTGGACGACTCCAAGGCTGAAGCCCAACCCGGATCCGATGATGAGGCGATGCTGCGCGTCGTCCGCCGCGACATCGATCTCGCGACCAAAATTCCTTCCGCGCTGGTGGAAGAGAAGTCCAAACTGTCGAGCGAAGCACACGAGCGATGGGTCGAGGCGCGGGCCAACAACGATTTCAAGTCATTCGCGCCCGTGCTCGCACGCATGTTTGAAATCGCCAAGGAAGAAGCAAAACACCTTGGCTACACGGATCACCCATACGATGCTCTCCTCGACCAGTACGAAGAAGGCGCCACGGCCGCCGACTGCCGCGCGATGTTCGACACCCTCAAGACGGCGACCGTCTCGCTCCTGGATGAAATTCGCGCCCACGGTCACCCGATCGACGACCACGTCCTTTATGGCGATTGGAACGTGGAGCATCAGCGACGGATCTGCGACTTCCTCGTCCAAGAGATCGGTTTCGACATGGATCGTGGACGACAGGACACCGCGCCGCATCCGTTCTGCACCAACTGGTCGGTCAACGACGTGCGCCTGACGACGCGCTTCAAGGATTACGTCGGCTCCGCTATCTTCGGCTCGCTGCACGAGGCCGGCCACGGTATGTACGAACAGGGAAGCCCCGAAGCTTGGGATCTCACGCCGCTCGCGGGCGGTGTCTCCCTGGGCGTCCACGAGAGCCAATCCCGGCTATGGGAGAACATCGTGGGCCGATCGCTCCCGTTCTGGCAGCGGTACCTGCACCGGATCCAGGCCGAATTCCCGGCGCTGGCCGCGTTCGACGTCGAGCAGTTCTATCGCATGATCAACAAGGTCGAGCCCTCTCTGATCCGCGTCGAGGCGGACGAGGTGACTTATAACATGCACGTCCTCGTGCGCTTCGAAATCGAGTGCGACGTCCTGACCGGCGCCCTCGCGATCAACGATCTGCCCGAGGCATGGAACCAGAAATATCGCGACTATCTCGGGGTCGAGGTCCCGAACGATTCGAAGGGATGCTTGCAGGATGTGCACTGGTCGATGGGCTCCATCGGCTACTTCCCGACGTATTCGATGGGCAACCTGCTCAGCTACCAGATCTGGCGTGCGCTTCAGCAGGACCTGCCTGACACCAACACGCTGATTCGCGACGGCAAATTTGGCGAAATATTGGGATGGCTGACCGAAAAGGTTTACAGCCAGGGCCGAAAGTACACGCCGAAAGAACTCGTCCAGCGGGTCACCGGCAAGCCGCTGAGCGCGGACGACTACGTGGCGGGACTTCGCGAGAAGTATCTCGACATCTACGACATCCGCCCAATCGGCGTCTGACGTACGGGCAAAAACACCAAAGGAGAGACTCCCTGTTTCCTCAGGATTCTCTCCTCACCGTTCGCGCGCTGTGCGCTAATCAGTTTTGTCGAATGCGGTGTTTCACGGTGCGGGCTCTTGATATCACGGGGCTCGCACGTGGGCTATTTCGGTAGTTATGAACGGTTGATTGCTGTTCCTTTCCTCGACGATAAAGCCATCTATATGATCGGCCATAAAGGTCCAATCGTTCCAAGCATTCGTGCCGGAAAATGCGCAAAATGGTGTTTTGGCCCCGTTTTGAACCTGGATTGACCCGTGAGAGTCCTAAAAAAAGCATGCCCATTTACGAATATGAACCGGTGGATCACGACTGCCAGATGTGCCCGAACCGTATCGAAGTGATCCAGGGCGTCAATGAGGAGCCGCTCACGTATTGCCCGCAGTGCGGACTCGACGTGCGCCGCGTGGTCAGTTGCGCCTCATTCAAAGTGGGCGTCGAGAGCAGCCCCGAGCAGGCCGGGAAGAAGGGATTCACGACGTGGAAGCGCGTCGAGAAGGGCAGATGGGAGAAAGTTGCCGGGCCGGGCGTCGACGTCCTCGTGGGCAACCCGGACGATATAGCCCAAGTCGAGGCGGAGAAGGCTCCGCCTCCGAAAGTGCTGGATCTGGATCAGACCGACGCCTAGTTCGTGCGGACGACGACGACTTTCGTCTTGATCGTCGCGCCAGGGCTCGACATCTTCGGCTCGATCGTAATCGTTTGGCTGAGGAACATGCCGTTCAGCGAGCCGTCTGCCATGACGAGGGACATCGCGCCTTTGCCGTCGATGGTAATGCCTTGCTTGGCCGCCTTGGTGGTGACATTGATCACGGCCACCTTGCGGTTGTTCACCACTTTGAATCCGTGGAGCTTGTAGACCGTGTTCGTCGTCAGCGCGCCGAGCGGCGTGTTGACCTGAACCTGGTTTTGCCAAGTGCTGCCCAGCTTGATCGGCTTCTCGGGAAGGGCGACGCTTGAGACGCCCGTCATGCCCGCCTCACCCTTGACCATCTTGCCGCGGGCGTCGAGCGTGATCACCGACTCCTGCACGCGGTTCGAGCCAGGGATGGGGCCGACCTTGACCTTCATCGTGCCGGTCGCGCCCTTGGCGGCCGTCACCGTCATCGACATCGGGACCGTCGTGCGCTGAGGCTTGCCCGTGCGAGGGTCGCTGGTAATCGTCTCGAGATTGTAGAGGCTGGTTGCGCCCTTCACGAACTTCATGCGCAGCAGGTAAGCCCCGCCCGAGGGCGTTACCTGAGCGTGAGAACTTGGGTGTGCCAGAAGAGCAAGGCCCGCTCCGAGCAGCCATTTCGAGCGAGTAGAGAAACCGTTCATTCGATTTCTATTGTGGCGAACGGGAAGCGACTCATGCGGTCGCTTCCCGTTGAATTGCACTTATTTCTTCTTTTCGACCTTGACGAGATCGATTTCGTAGGTTACGAGCATGTCGGGCGGAACTCGTCCGCCACCGGCTCCGGCTGCGCCATAGGCCAGCTTCGGCGGGATGCGGAGCTTGCGCTTGCCGCCTTCCTTCATGCCTTTCAGGCCGGCCTCCCATCCTTCGATGACCTCCGCATTGCCCAGCGTAAAGGTGAACGGAGTTTTGGTCTTATACGAGTCTTCGAAGACCTTGCCGTTGGCAAACATGCCCTTGTAGTTGATCGTAATCTTGTCGCCGGGCTGGGCTTCAGGTCCCGTGCCAGGCTTCAAATCGGTCTTGTCGTAAATGTCGTCCTCGCCTTTCTTGACGAAGTCGAGCAACGTGATCTCGAACACGAGATCCGACTTGGCGGGGATGTCCGGCTCCTTGCCGCGCTCGCCATAGGCGAGCTGATAAGGAATGATCAGCTTGCGCTTGCCGCCGATGCGCATGCCGGGAATGCCCATCTCCCAGCCTTTGATGACGCCACCGGCACCAACACGGACGGGCAGCGGGTTGCCATCGGGCTTCATATTCGAATCGAACTCTTTCCCGTTCGACTTCAAATTGCCCCGATAAAGCACGAGCACGAGGTCGCCCTCGCCGACGGGATCGCCCTTGCCAACGACTTCATCGATGATCTCCAGCCCGTTGCCGGCCTTGGTGACGACCTTTTCGCCGGGGGTGGTGGAGACGGTCTTCTTTTGGTCTTCGGGACGCTCCTTGGCTTCCGAACCCGGAGCTGGCTTGGGCGTCTCGGCCGGTGTCGAGGCAGCGGTAGGCTCTGGCGCGGAATTGCAGCCGATTAACCCAACCGCCACGCAGGCGGCGATGAGGAGATTCGCGTGCTTCATGGAATTCTAATTTACCTTTCGCCAGAAGTGAACCGGTTCGGTACACTCCTGAGTTCCATGGCCAAGAAGGGAACGGGCAAGCAGGAGCCAGCCGGTCCCGCCACTATCCAGAATCGCCGAGCTCGGTACGACTACGACATCATCGACACCTGGGAGGCGGGCATCGCGCTTGTCGGAAGCGAGGTGAAGAGCGTTTACGGCGGTCGAGTGAATCTGACCGACGCGTTCTGCCGCATTCTGAACGGCGAGCTTTGGCTGATGGAAGCCGATATCGAGCCCTACAGCTTCTCGCACCATTTCCGGCCGGAGCGCCGCCGCGACATCAAGCTGCTCATGCACCGCAAGGAGATCAACCTGCTTGAACGGCGATCCATGGAGAAAGGCCTCGCCATCCTCCCGCTGAAGCTTTACTTCAAAAACGGCCGAGTCAAGGTTGAAATCGGCCTCGGACGGGGCAAGCGCCAGTACGACAAGCGCGAATCCATCCTCCAAAAAGAGACCCGCCGAGAAATGGAACGGGCTCGAAGCGAGAAATTCTAGCTCGGGAAGTAAAATGCGGCGGTGAATTCCACTTCACCCCTCGCGGAGCTGGTGGCCGAAGCCCAACGCGCCGTCGCGGATGCGGCGACGACGTCGGCACTTGCCGAGATCGAGAATCGGTTTCTGGGCAAGAACGGCTCGATCATGGGTCTGATGAAGCAACTCGGCAGCATGTCGGCTGACGAGCGCCCCGCCTTTGGCAAAGCCGTCAACGACGCCCGCCAGACCGTCCAAACGGATATCGACGCCCGGCGGAGCGAGCTCAAGCGAGCCGAGCAGTCCGTACAGTTCGAACAGGAGCGGATCGACATCACGATGCCGTCCCGCCGACCGCCGATGGGTCAGGAGCATATTCTCCAGATCACCTGCAACCGGATCAAAGACGTGTTCATCGGCATGGGGTTCGAGTACGTCGAATCGAACGAACTCGAGCATTTCAAATACAACTTCGATGTCCTGAACTACCCGCCCGACCACCCGGCAATGGACGATCAGGATACGTTCTACATCTCCGACGACCTTCTCCTGCGTACCCAAGCTACCGCTATCCAGGGCCACATTTTTGAGACCAGGAAGCCCCCGTTCCGCTGCTTCACGATCGGTCGCACATTCCGCAATGAGGCGGTCGACCGGACCCACTCGCACACCTTTCATCAGGTCGACGCCTTCATGGTCGATACCCACGTTTCGATGGCGCACCTGAAAGGGACTCTGGGAGCCTTTGTGCGATCCATGTTTGGCGACGAGGTGAAGGTGCGGTTCCGGCCGGACTTTTTCCCGTTTGTCGAGCCCGGCGTCGACTATGCGATCTCCACGCCCAAGCTATTCAATGGCCGCTGGGTAGAACTCGGCGGCGCTGGCCTCATCCATCCCAATATCCTCGATCACTTCGGCATCGACACCGAGATTTACAGTGGCTTTGCCTTCGGGCTGGGGGTCGAGCGCATCCCGATGATGGCGTACGGGGTCGATGACCTGCGTCACTTCTTGGAAAACGACCTTCGCTTCCTGCGTCAATTTAGCTAAGTCCCATGAAGATTCCCGGATGGATCACCTGCGTTGCGGCCGCGGCTTGCGGCTCCGCCCTCATCGCTGCCTGCGGTGGTGGCGGGCCAGCCGGGGCCACCACCACCACCACCGGGACCAGCAGTTCCGGCACAACGACCACATCAGGCACGACCACAACGGGTACGACCACGACCGGTGGGACGGTGGGGCAGGGATGCACCAACAGCTCGTACACCCCGAACTATGTGGCCAACCTGCTGCCGGGGTGCTCGTCCGGCTGCACGCCGAGCCTCTATTACTGGACCAAATTCCCGCTGCGCATCACGCCCGCGAACTCGTCCCAGTGGTCGCCGAACGAACTCGATGCCTTCTCGTGGTCGCTGAACGCCTGGGAGACCATTTCGGGGTCAGCGGTCGCCTTCTTGCAGACGTCGAACGCCGCAAGCGCCGCGATCGTGGTCAAATTCGTTGCGCCCAGCGAACTGCCCAGTGGGGTGCTCGGCCAAACCAGCTTCTCCATCCAGGATTCGGAGATGATCAACGCCGTTATCGAGGTGGCTTACGCGTTTGCGAACGGCTCGCCGCGGCCGCTGACGGATCTGCGCAAGACGTTGACCCACGAGATGGGCCATGCGCTCGGCATCAATGGGCACTCACCGCTGATCGCCGATCTGATGTATCCCGGCCTGAGCGACGGATCGGGAAACACGATCCCCGAATCGCCGACCACCCGCGACTGGAATACCCTTCGAACTTCGTACTGCGACGTGTTCAGTCGCAGCCGGGATCGATCGGCTCGCACGGGACCGATCGATCATGTCGTCATTCGATGTCCTGAGTAAGCCACGGCTGGGGCGTCCCAGATAAACTCAGGGCACGATGTCGAAACTGATCCTCATTCGTCACGGCCAATCGCTTTGGAATCTTGAAAACCGCTTTACGGGCTGGGTGGACGTTCCTCTCACCCAACAGGGCAGGGATGAGGCACGGCGCGCCGGCGAGCGCCTGAAGGGGTTACCCATCGATGTCGCCTACACGAGCGCACTCAGTCGCGCCCAGAACACGCTTCAGATCATCCTGGAAACCCTGGCCCTGGACGTGCCGGTGATTCGCGACCAGGCCCTGAATGAGCGTCATTACGGCGACCTCCAAGGCTTGAACAAAGACGAGCTTCGACAGCAGTTCGGCGAAGAGCAGGTGAAGATTTGGCGCCGCTCGTTCGATACGCCCCCACCGAACGGCGAAGCGCTCAAGAACACCGCCGAGCGCACGCTGCCGTTTTTCGAGCGGTGCATCATGGGTGATGTCCGGCAGGGCAAAAATGTCTTGGTCGTTGCGCATGGCAACAGCAATCGCTCGATCGTGATGAAGCTCGACCAGCTTTCTAACGAAGAAGTGCTCGAACTCAACCTGGAAACGGGTGTGCCGCTGGTTTACGATATCGAGCCGGATGGAACGGTTACCGGCAAATCGGTGCTGGAATAGGTATGAGATGGCTGGCATCCGTTTTCGTCCTGAGTCTCGCGGGTTGGGCACTCGCCCAGGAGTCGCAAGAACCGCAGGACATTGAAGATCTGGATGCACGGCCTCCCGTATTGCCGTTTGAGCCGAAGGCTCCGGGCATTGTCACGGACCTGCCTGGAGTGCTCAAAGAGATTGGCAAGACGCCTACCCCGATCAAGCTGAAAGAGACCCCTGCTGCGTGGGTCATTCCTGTTACCGTCGCTTCGCAAAAATTAGAACTCCAGATATTTCGGAAGCCTGATAGTAAGGTCGTCTGGTTGTTGCTGAAGCTGAAGAAGCTCAAGTCGCCCCAGAGCATGACCAAGGACAACCTGATGCGGATGTTCATCCTCAATCAGAAGTACGAGCCGGCGTCATTCTCCTACGATCTAGAAGGCAAGCGCTTCCAGATCGACTATGCGATGGATGCCCGCGACTGGTCGCCCGAAATGGCGAAATGGGCGATCGGGCGCATGACCCAGATGGCGGCGTCGACCCGAACGGTTTGGGATGACAGTCTCCCCGCAAAAACACCGAGATAAGTTAAAACACCGGCTCTGCCGGAGATATTTCAGCAAAAGTGCAGTACAACATAAGGGGTGCTCGCGGGTTGGGGAGTTGCTTGGCCAGCACTTAGTTTTTTAAGCCTTGCGCGGTTGTGGAGTCGCGCGGTGAGGGAGTTGAAATGAGAAGCGAATGGAAGCCCCTGTTGTGGGCCAGTTTGTGCTTGGCTGCATCGATGAGTTCGGCAGCCGTGATTCGGGTATCGACGGCCGGTAACAACGCTAACTCGGGTGCCTCTTGGGCTCTGGCGAAGCGAACGATTACCGCGGGCCTTGCCGCCGCCGTTCCTGGTGACCAGGTTTGGGTGGAGCGCGGGCTTTACAACGAACAGTTTTCGATGAAGCCCGGCGTCGAACTGTACGGCGGTTTTAACGGTGCCGAACTGTTGCTCGCGCAACGGAGCTATCTCTCGAACCGGGTTGTGGTCTCGGGCAATGGCACCAGCTCGGTGATCGCGATGACGGGAGCCTCCGCGGGCACCCTGATCGATGGTCTCGTCATTCAGGGCGGCAAGGCGAATGCAGGCGGCGGCATCCAGTGCACGGCGACCGCGGGCGTCATCCGCAACTGCGTCGTCCAAAACAACACTGCGCAGTCGACCTCCTCGGCTTTTGGAGGCGGAATCTACGTGGGAGCTGCCTCGTCGGTGGCCATCCTGAACTGCACGGTCAATAAGAACCTCGTGCAAGGCACGACGGCAGCGGCGACGGCGCTCGGCGGCGGCATCTTTGTCGCAGGCGGAACCGTCCTCGTCGCCAACTGCATGGTGTCGGGCAACATTGCGACCACGGCGTCGGGAGGCGGACGCGGAGGCGGCATCTTCGCCGATACGGGAACCCCCGCGATCGTCAATGCGACCGTCGTCCAGAACCAGGCCGGAGACTGCGGCGGTGTGGGAAGCACGAGCAACCCGCTTACGTTCTACAACAACATCGTCGCGTTCAATACGAATGGCGGAGTCCGGTCCTATGCCGGCTTCTTCAACAACGATTACAACGACTTGTTTGGCAACACCGTCTATAACGGCAACGGCGTCATTGCTGGACCGAACGACGGTGTGCTCGATCCGCTCTTTGTGAGTTTGGCGACCGGGGACTATCACCTCTCGGCCGCATCGCCGTGCATCAATTCGGGTCTGAACGCCATCGCGCAAGGATCGTTCGACATCGATGGCGAAGCCCGAATCGTGGGCGCGGTGATCGATCGCGGCGCCGATGAAAGGACACCCGTGGGAGGTGGCTCGATCGTCGGTACGGTCGATCTGCAGAGCACAACGCAGCCGTTGGCCGGTCACCAGGTGCTCGTGCGCGTTTACACGGCTGGAACGACCTCGATCGTCCAGTCCAACCTCGTCAACCTCGGCGCGGGCGGGACGATCAACATCCCGACCAGCCTGCCCCCCGGCCCGTACGACATCGTCGCGCGAGGGAAGACGTGGATGACGTCGGCTCGCCGCAACGTTTGGATCAACGCGACCGGTGCCAACGATCTGCGGTTTGTCCTGCTCAACGGCGACATCGATGCCGATGACGCGGTCACCGTGTTCGATTACGGCGTGCTCTCGGACTATTTCGATAAGTCGTCTGCGGATGCTAACTGGAATGTGGTGGGACCCAACGGCTTCCGCCCCTCAGACGCTGACCTGGATGAAGACGGCGCGGTGACCGTTTTCGACTACGGCATCATTTCCGACAACTTCGACCTAACGGGCGAGTTCTGACGGACGGACGGGAATTCGAGTCGAGCCAAACGCGGTCAACGTACCGCGTTTGAGCTCGATTCGGTCCATTTGGATCGCGTCAAACAGGTTGAGATCGCGGTTCAGATCGACGATTGGGTTGAGCGTCTTCAGGAGCACATTGCGGGCAGGCTCGTCGGCCCGAACCCAATTCAAGTAGATCTTGGCGTGGTCGAGGTGGAGACGTGTGCCGTTTTCGATGCGCAGGTCGGCGATGACCTCAAAATCCGTCTTGGCGATGAGAAACTCGCCGTAGCCTTCAACCCAGACTTTCCCCCGGTCGATTCGGACGGAAACTCGTTTGATCTCCTTATATTTTTTGAGGACGAATCGTTCGAGATCCTTTTCGTTGAGTTGTACCGATCCCGTACCCACCCCACTCCGGCTCAGGCGGACTTGTCGGCTGCGCAGCGCGAGCCCCTGATCGAACCGACAGTTGGGGATCGCGGCGGAGAGGCTCTGGATGTGGAGTCGGCCAAAGTCAAAGTCACTCAGCTCGATGCGGAGCATGTCCACGTGGCCGACCTGCGACCGCTCGGGCTCGGTGAAGAGTGGCAGCGAGTCGGCGGAGAACTGGGAAGCGCGGATCGTCACGGAGTCGACCATCCCCCAGGCCGCGGAGAGAGTGTTGGCCTGGATATCGACTTCGACCTTGCGGTGTTCGCCTTGCAGCTTGCTTGAGATATCGGCAGCCGCCGCGCGTTCAAACCGGCTAATCATGGCCTGGCTCAATAACCCGGTAAAGGCACTAAATGCCACGAAAAGCAAGGGGGATTTCATTCGATTTGACACGGCTGATGCGCTACAATCGTAGAAGGTCGAGGCAGCGCCGCCGCGTTATCCCATTTTGTGCCATTTGGCACTTTTGATTGCCATGAGCGACACTCTTTCCCTTGATTCTGCCTCTGATCGTGTATTTCGTGGCTACGAATTGCTGAGGTCGACTTGCGGCCGCATCGAACTCGAGTGGCTTCAGGTGATTCAGCTCGAAGGCGAGGATCGAAAGGGATGGCTCCAAGGTCAAGCCACGCAAGATTTGCGTAATCTGCGGCCCGGTGGATTTCTCAACTTTTGTCTCTGCTCGCCGACCGGCCAGATCGAAGCGGTGTGCCAGCTTTGGTCGGTAGGAGATCGATTCATCATCACGACCGATCGTCGCTGTGCGGATGTCGTCCTGCAGCGGGTCGAGAAATACGTTTTGATGGAGGATGTGCGGGCGAACGTTCCAGACGTCGTCCTCGTTAGCCTTCAGGGACCTGATGCCAGCCGCATTTTAGGCGAGCTCATCGAACTGCCATCGCTGGACTCCGCCGAGATCAAGCTCGCCAAGGCTGACGTTCTGCTCCTCAGGTCCAACCGAACCGGTTTAGGCGGATGGGATCTCGTCATCCCGCGAACGGCGAAGGCTGCGCTCCAGGCGATTCGCGAAAAGTTTGAAGAGGTCGATGCGGAATCGTATCGGATCGCGAGCCTCGAAGCGGGTGTCCCCCACTACGGTGTCGATATCGATTCGAAGACGCTGCCGCCCGAGTTGGGCGAGGCGTTCGAATCGTCCCACGTCAGCTACAAAAAGGGCTGCTACCAGGGACAGGAAGTGCTCATGCGCATTTACAGCCGTGGGCACACGAATCGCACCTGGGTCGCCTTGCTGAGCGAACTGCCCTTAGCCGAAGGCAATCCGATTGTGGTGCCCGGGCGGGGTCAGATTGGCGTCGTAACGAGCGCGTTCGACAGTCCCGAGTTTGGGTTTATTGCGGCGGGCTACGTTCGCAACGATTACGCCTCCAACCGCGATTACGTCTCGGTCCGAACCGAAGTCGGCGACATCCCTGCGGAAGTGCAAGAGATGCCGCTGCTTCGATTCAACTAACGGCTTAGATCGCCTCAATGAGGATCGCCGTGGCCTCGCCACCGCCAATACAGGGCGTTGCGACGGCATAGCGTCCGCCCTTTCGCTTGAGCTCCATGGCCGCGGTCAGAATCAGCCGGGCGCCCGTAGCTCCAATCGGGTGACCCAAGGCCACCGCGCCGCCATTGACGTTGAGCTTGTCCTCGGGAATGCCTGCCTTTTGCGCCACGATCAGGCTGACCACGGCAAACGCCTCATTGACCTCGAAAAGATCGATATCGCTCGCATGCAAGTTCGCTTGCTTCAGCAACTTCTCGATCGCGAACGCAGGGGCGGTCGTGAACCACTGGGGTTCCTGAGCGTGAGTTGCATAGCCTTTGATCCGGGCGATCGGCCTCCAGCCTTCCTTTTCGCAGCGCGCCGACGAGGCGACCACCATGGCGCACGCCCCATCGTTGATGCTGCTCGCGTTCCCTGCGGTGGTCACGCCCGCTTTGTCGAAGGCGGGCCGGAGCCCGGCGAGCTTGGATACGTTGCCGCGCTGGGGCTCCTCGTCTTCACAAACCACGATGGGATCACCTTTGCGCTGGGGCACTTCGACGGGGACGATCTCCTCCGCGAGGCGCTTGGCGGCGTCCATCGACCGCGTATAGCTCTGAGCGGCGAACCGGTCGAGCTCTTCGCGCGAAATCGAGAATTCAGCGGCCGTGCGGTCGCCGCAGTTGCCCATATGGCAATCGTTGTACGGGTCCCACAGGCCGTCGTTGATCATCGAGTCGATGATCGTTCCGTTGCCCATGCGGTAGCCGTCGCGGGCTTTGTCGAGCACGTAGGGCGCGTTGGTCATGCTTTCCATGCCACCGGCAAGGACGACTTCGCTATCCCCCAGGCGGATGGCCTGGGCGGCCAGCATTACGGCTTTCATGCCGCTGCCGCAGACCTTGTTGATGGTGAGACAGGGAACCGAGTCGGGAATGCCGGCGCCGAGCGACGCCTGCCGCGCGGGAGCCTGACCCATGCCGCCGGTCAGCACGCATCCCATGATCACTTCATCGATCTGGCCCGGCTGAACGCCAGCGGCTTCGAGAGCGGCTTTGATCGCGAGAGACCCCAATTGGGGAGCCTTGAAACTGGAGAGGGCGCCTTGAAAGGCGCCAATGGGCGTGCGCTTGCCCGCGACGATCACTGCTTCATTCATGAGAAATACGGTTACCTCGACGTTGGGGTGTGGTCACCCAAAGGTACCACTACTCCGTTGGCGGTGTCTGCTCGACCACGCGGCGGCGTGAAATCCGGTTCATCGCCCTTTCAACATACGCAGTCTCGGGCATCTTCATCGCGCGGGCCAAGGCCGCATAGAGCCATGCGCCGCCCAACCCCAGCAGGAACAGCCTCCCGAATGCGACCGCATTGCGCCCCACGCCCCCATTCATCGGCAGTACCTTCGAGAGGGCGAAGATCACGCCGCCCATGACGGCGGCCGCGATCAAGCTCTTAACCACGGTCTCGAGCACGCCCTTCAGGTCGAACCCGCCAAGGTCTCGAATCAGGACGCCAAGCATCATGATGACGAGGACGACCGCCGAAATCGAGCTCGCCAGTGGCAAGCCGAGATAGCCAAGCCCAGTGCCCACGAACAAACTGCAAAGGCCCAAGAAAACGCCCGTGGTGATCGTGCCGATGACGATCGGTTTAACACTGCTGTGCATCGCAAAGAAGCCGCGCATGATCACGGGATGGAGGCACCACGCGGCGATGCCGAACGAGAACATCTGGAGACAGTGCGCGACGACGGCGGTGTCGGCCGACTTGAACTTGCCGTATTGGAGCAGCGCCGCGACGATATCTTGGCCGAGGACCAACATCACGGCGGAAATGGGGATCGTGATGAACACGACGGTCCGGATCGTGCTGGCGAGCTGGGCCCGGAACGCGTCCATTTTGTCCTGGGCAAAGAACTGCGACAGGGCGGGGAAGACGGCGATCGCCATCGACTGGCCGAAGATGCCCAGCGGGGCCTGCATGAGCTTGTTCGAGAGGTCGAGCGCGGTATTGACGCCTTCCGGGAAGTACGACCCGTAGCCACGCATGATCATCGCGTAGACACCCGGGAGCGAAAGGCCGAGCACGACGGGCAGCATCAGGCGGAAAACTTTGCGCACGCCGGGATGCTTCCAATCGATGGCGAATTCGTACCGCGAGCCCATCTGGGCCATCGCCACCATCGGAATCACGAGGTTCCCGAGGACAGCCCCGACCAGCGCGCCAATCGCCATGCCAACGATGCCGGGGCTGACGAAGTGGCTGATGATGAGCGCACCGAAAATGATGCCCAGGTTGTAAACGTTCGGTCCCAAGCCGGGGACCGCGAATCGTTGCCGCGCGTAAAGCGTGCCGAACATGAGGCCGCCAATGAAGAAGGCGAACTGGGCAGGAAGAAGAATCCGGCTCATCTGAGCGATGAGCGGGATCAATTCTGCGCTCTTACCGGGCGCCACCTTTTGCGCGAGAGGGATGGCGAAGATCCATGCTGCCGCGATGACGAGCAGAAGGAACAGCGCCATGATGTTCACGACCGAGCTGAAGATCCGCCAGGCATCCCGCTCGCGCTCCGTGTGCAGGTACTCGCTGAAGACGGGGATAAACGCCGAACTCAGCGCGCCGCCTGCGATGAGAAAGAAAAGCAGGTCAGGGATTTGGAACGCGAGAACGTAGGCGTCGGTCAGGGCGGTTCGCCCGAACATCGCCGCCATGATCGTATCGCGGGCGATCCCCAGCACGCGGCTGAGAAAGAGGCTCGCCATCATGATCGCCCCGGCCCGGCCCACGCTCGGAGTACGCGGCGTCGACGACTGAGCGGGTGCGGCTGACATGAAGTGAACCTATTATGACGGATACAAGGGCATCGACTGCCGCAAAAACGAAGTCGGGTTGATCCTTCCTCAGAATCAACCCGACCGGGAAAACTTGGTTGCGGGGGCAAGATTTGAACTTGCGACCTCCGGGTTATGAGCCCGACGAGCTACCAGGCTGCTCCACCCCGCGGTAGGTCAACTATTATACCAGCCCACTCCCGCAGGCGCTAGGGGCACGGATTGCGGTTCTGGGCTCAGGAAGGCTCTAAGCCCCTGAGTCGTCGCGTGCGGTGCGGCGCACCGCCCAGAGCGCGTCCAGCCAGGCCTTGAGCGGTGACTGGTCGTACGCTTCGAGCAAGTCGTGGGGGTATTCGTCGCCGCGAATCCAGCGCAGCACCTGATGCGGACGCAAAGTCTCGGCGAGCGGTTCGATGGGACCGGGCCAACCCGCCAGCGTCTCGGCGCCTTCGAGAGTCGGCGGATAACCGAGATCAAGGGTGGGGACGCCCGGCAAGAGCCCGCTCAGCCTGGTGGCTGCTTCCCGGAGCGCTGACTCGCGGTCGCCGTGCTTGCGGTTCATCCACTTCCGCGCCGCGTTTTCGCCGAAGCTCACCACCACGAAATCCGCCCCATCGAGCGCTTCCTCCGCCGTCTCTATGAACTCACACTCGTGGGGTGCTTCCGCGAAGGTGAACAGCGCCCGGCCAAGACGCCAGAACAAGTCGGCGCGCTCGAATTCTGGATCCCAGAAGCGCACAACGAGGGGCCTTTCGCCGAAATAGCGGGCCAATGAAGCAAGAATCGGGACCGCGCAGCGCACGTTCCCGATTCCGATAAGGCTCAAACAGAGTGGTTCGTTCACTGTCCTGCAGAACCAGGACGTCCAGTTGGTGCTCGTTTGATATAAGAATATTGACCCGGCTGAATATTCGTCACGCAGAAGTCATCGGAGACGAAGACTCCCAACGTGCCCCAGGTCGAGGGGCGAGGAATGCCGCCCAAGAGAGGCACCCGCTGAACGGTCGTCACGGGCCGGAAATCGGCATCCCGCTTGGTCAGGTTCCGGTAGTAGAGACTGCACGAACCGAGGTTGTTGAAGTCACGGAAGTTGATGCGCAGTTGGATGCGAATCCAGTCCGTTTTGTCGATCTCGCCGAAGACTCCAGGGATGGAGATATCGACGGAGGGAACATTCACGCCGTTGACGAGAAGAGCTCCGCCGCGGACCGTCCACATGGCGTCCCAATAGCCGAACTGCATCGATTCCGATCCGTACATCGCGATCTGCCCGCCGCCTTGGCAGTCGAACGTCATCCGAGCATCGGTCTCGTTGCCCGTAAACGGCGTGGACCACCAGCGGCTGTCCATGACGCGCTGAATGCGGCTGTCCGTACCTTTGCCCAGGCCCTGAATCACTTGAATGCCGCCCGGATAGTCCGGATGCGTCGTGACGCGGCCGAGCTTGGCCATGGGGTTCGTGTAAGTCTTCACCCACGGCTCCCACATGGTCCAGCCATCCTGCCCCGTCATGTAGGCGTTCAGGACGCCGTTCGACATGTTCGGGATGTAGCCCGAGGGCAGATAGCGAACGTCGCCGACCGCGACACCACCGGAAGGAATCGTGAGACCCTTTCGCATGGCGTACTGAGCGAGATAAAGGTTGCTCGGCGTGGGCGTGACATTTCCGGTCGATTCGATTCGTGCATACGAATTCCCGAGGAGCGGAGAAGCCGTCGCCGGGGCCGGGAAGCCGCGCAGGCCGACCAATGCGCCCGATGGCATCCACGTCGGTTCGTTGATCGAAAGATTGCCCGAGTACTGTCCGTCGATGTTCCAGTGGACGTTGCGGCATCCCATCATGGGACCCGCGGTTGTCGTTCCGCTCACCAGACCATCGTTCTTGATCGTGATCTCGGTGAACAGATTTTCGTACGGGAGCAGCTTGTGATAGTCGAACGCGCCTTCAGAAATCGTGCCTTGCGAGAATACGTTGCCGGCTGAATAGGCCGAGATGCTGAGGCCGTGAAGAGGCTTCGAACTGACCGTGAAATTCTTGACTAAACAATCGTTCGCCTGAGCAAGCTTGATCGCGTGGTGGTGACGCCGGCGATTGGGGGCACTGGCGTTCACGGTCACGTATTGTGCCGTGATATTGACTCCGTAAGCAACGGAGAGTCCAATGCCGTCCGTGTCCGTGATCGTCACGTTGGACGCCCAGCCGTTGACGACCCCATAGAATTCGATGCCGTTCCACCCCTTTTCGTACCGGTGGTCCTGCGGGAAATACTCATAGTCGCGTTGCATCACGACCGAGAGGTTGTCGATGCCGACGTCGTTGACGGAATCGACGATGCTGGCAACGTACGGCTGGAAGCGCTGCCTCATGTCGAAGCGGAGCGCGGGCCGGAAGGTGGCGATGTTGCCATTGACGGACGTGAAGTCGATCGGCTGAAAAAGGTTGATGCCTTTGACTCCCGCCGAGATCGCGTCGTATTCCGGAGTGTTGAACCACGTGGTCGCCCACTCCCCATCTCCCATGAGCATGCGGGCAATCGCGGTCGGATCGGTCACGTCGTTTTGAATGCCGATGATGTACTTTTGATCAAACCGAATGTTCTGAGGATGATCCACCTGAATCGTCCGCCCACCACGGTTCGGATACAGGTTGTAAGGAGAAATGCTCACCCCGCGCTGGAAGTTGAACCCGGAGCCGAACGTGATCAGGCCGCCCGAATCGGGCCAAAAACCGCCTTGAATCGCGTTGCGGGATCGTGTAAATCGCAGAATGGTCTGCCCTTGGCCGGCGCCTCGAAGAATCACCCGCGAGCCATTGATCTGGATGACATTTGAGATCTGATACGTGCCAGCGGGGAAATAGACCACGCCCCCGTTGGCCGAAGCGGCCGTGATCGCATTTTTGATCGAGGTCGTGTCATCCGTGATGCCATCTCCCTTGGCGCCATAGCCCGACTTCACATTGAAGGTGGAAACTGTCTGCCCGGTGGGGAAGGTGTTTCCCGAGGGAATCGCGGAGTCGCCGCATCGGTAGCCGGCGTAGCTGAAATTCGGAATATTCGGATGCGTGTCGGGGCTGGCTGTGTACTCTTGCCAAAGCGGACTCCATCCGACCTGGGCGAAGCAAAATTGCGCGGCAGCCGCGCTAAGAACAATGAGCGTTTTGCGAAGGGCGTTGGGGAGGACGCCCGAAACTCGTGGGTTCATTGGCTGTAATGAGAATGTTTTTGGTCGGGTGAGAAGGTGGGTCTTCCCTGTAGTTATACTAATCGAAAAAACCCTAGAAAAAAAGGGCTGACGTAGGAAATTAGTAAAAAAGGGTCAATAAAGTGAACTTTTGGCGCTCACCGTGCCGTCAATACCACCTTTTGCTTTCCCGTCCGGTCTTATAAATTGCCGGGTCTTCGCGCGAGCGGTTCCATGGGTATGATCCCTGGCACCGATGGACGCATTTTCAGACGATAGGCCGGAGTTTAGCGGCAGTCTGATTTCGATGGAATTTGGACCTGGGGGGCGAATCGTCCAGCTTTGGGCGGCCGATCCCGCATTACCGGAAGAGGGCGAGGAGTTTCAATTCGTCCTCCCTCCGCTGGCCTACGGCGAGGAAGCCGCCGAAGACCTCTATCCAGGCACCATCCTGGTTTCCGCAAGAAGCAATCCCGACGATCCTTGGGTTTCAAGTCGAAACGGAGCAGCCCAGCATCTGTTCGACTTTGATGATGAATTGGGCATCGACCATGGGACTGTTTCTTTCGAGTATGAGTTCCCGCTCTTACCCGAAATTCAGGCAACGGGCCGATATTACGAAGTCGGCGGCGTGATCCCGCAGGTGTGTTGGGACGTTGAAATCCGCAATCGGTCGAAGACCACGATCGAGATCGGCGAACTCGCGTTTCCACTTGCGTTCAACAACTTTTATGACGGGTTCGGCTGGAGCGATGAGCAGCTCGCCCGGCTCTGGGCTTCTCGTCTCTATATCCACCAGTTCATCGGGGGCGCCGCCAGCTGGCTTTTCGCCCAACGCATGACCGCCGCCGCGCCCGGGCTGCTCGTCTTTCCCGGCGACCGCATCGGCTGGGAGTTTTTCAACCACATTCCCGCGTCGCTGAATACGCCCCACCAGTGGGAAGGCATCCCCGTCGTATATGCGCACAGCCGCGCCGTGATCGAGCGCGAAGGGTGGAAGAACTGGAGCAACGATCACACCTCGCTCATCTTGGAGCCAGACGATTCGCGCACGTTCCAAATCCGTTTCGTCCCCACCGAACGGGACAAGCAAGACGGCGTCTTCCAAACACTCGTCGCGTGCGGGCGACCCGCGATTCGCCTCCTGCCGAGCGCGGTCGCACCGATGGATGTCGGTATCGCCGTCGAAGTGCAGGGAACGGCGCCGCGCCGATTTTTCTTCAGCTCGACGACCAACGCAGAGACGGATTTCGACGAAGAAGGCGGATTCTGCTTTGTCCGGCCGACCCGTCCCGGACCGGTACTCGTGAGCTTCGAGGATGCGAACGGCAGTCTCAGCCACTGCCATCTCATGTTTACCGAGCCCATCGATTCGCTGATCAAGAAGCGGGCCGCGTGGATCGTCGATCACCAGATTCATCACGAAGCGGGCAGTCCACTCGACAAGGGAATCCTGCTCACAAACTATGAGACCGGCGAGCGCTCGACCGAAGTCGAGGAGTATGGCGGGGCCAGCGGCATTGAGTGCTCCCTGGCCGACGCGCTCTTTCTCGCCGAAAAGAACGCTATTTATCCGAATCGCCGCGAGATTCGAGCGCTCGAGGAATACGTCCATGATTTCCTGCTGGAAAATGTACAGAACCCGGGCGACATGTCGGTGGGATCCGTTCTAACCGACAACTCGTGGATTGGCGTCTACGCGGGCCGTCCGATGACGTATCCGGCCGTGTTCAACCTGTACCACTCGATGTACAGAATCGCCAACACCTACGGCCAGACCAAGGAACGTCCCAAGGCCTATCTGGCCCGAGCCGCGCAGACCGCGCTGGCGATGTTCCGATTCGGTTGGCGGCATTACGTGCGGACCGTCGGCATCCTTGGAGCCGCGCGTTTGTATGAGCTGCTCGATGACCTCAAACGCGAGGGCATGAAAGACGAGTTGGCCGCTCTGGAGCCACTGGTTGCCGACAAGGCGAACCAGATGACCAAACAGCAGTACCCGTACGCGGGCGAATCCGTACTCGACACGAGCGGATTCGAGGAAGTTTTCGCGGCCGGTCTGTATGCCCAAAACGACGAGCATCTCGAGCGAACCATGCGCTGCGCCTATGCGAGTCGGTCGCTCGCGCCGAGTTGGTGGTGGTACGGCAGCGACAAACGAAGCTGGGACGGCGCAGATTCGACTCCGCTGCAGGCGCTGGTCGATCGCGGCGAAGCGTGTCTGGCCCACACCACAATTCCCAACTCGCTGATGTTCTTCAGTTCACTCGACCGCGATTATCTCGCGCTGCCGGACGCCTATATGCGACTGGCGTTCGGAGGGATGCTCGGTCCTTGGGCGCTGGTTCGGCGGGATGGCGCGGCCAGCATGTGCTATTGCCCGGACCTGGCGAGCCGCCACCACGGCTACAACCCGTTCACGGGAGCGAGTGGGCTGGGCTATTACCATTATCTGCGCGGCGCCGGTGCCTATATCCTGCCCAATCGAAGCCAAGGGTTCTACACCTTCGGCTGTCATCTGGAGCAAGAAGGGGGCAAGTTTGTGATCCGGCCTTGGGACGGCGTGGGGCGCCGCTTGGTCTTCCGCCAGATCGGAGTCGAGATCCTCCTTGGATTTGGGCAACTGCAATCGGTCACGATCGACGAAAGAAAACGTTGGATAGAGATGCAGATCGAAAATCCTGCCGAGCGTGAGGTCCGGGCGGACCTTCGTATCCGCGGGCTTTGGGGTCGGCAGGTCCAAATCATGAACAAAACGCTCAGCAGTGTCGATGGATTGGTGGAAACGGCGATCGCCCTCCCCGGCGGCCGCATCACGACGGTGACCGCGAAGGTGATTCGATGACGACGACGATCCCTGATTGGTGGCTCACGCTCAGCGGCGTCTTTTTCGCCCTCTTTATCCTTCTGCTGATCGGGCTCATCGTCGCCGCGTTTTATCTGATCGCCGCGATCAAGGACGTCTCGACCAAAATTCACGGCCTCACCCAGCGAGCGGACGAGATTGGCAAGAACGTTCAGGAGCTGATTTCCGAAGTGAAAAGCACGACCGGGCGCGTGGGCGGTCAGACCTCCAATCTTCTCTCGACCGTGAATGCCATCTCGGGCCGTGTCGCCCAAAAAGTCGAGTGGGTTTCGCTTGGACTGATGGCGCTTTCGTTCGTCCGCGGCCTGCGCCGCCGCCGCTAAATGGCGTGCAAGGCTTGGCGCATGGCCGCGAGCAGTTCGGCGTGCCGATCCGGATCGAAATCGTGCAGCGTGGCCAGCTCGGGATCGGGCAAGGCGCGCCAAACCGGTTCCGTCGGCAGCGGTTCATCCAAGGTCCGCGGGAAGATATGCCAGTGCAGGTGATGCACCTGGTTGCCGAGCGCTTCGTAATTCAGCTTGTACGGCCGCACAACGCGGCGCACGGCCGCGGCCAGGCGGGCCATGTCGTCCAGGAACTGACGCCGCATCAGCGGCTCCAATTCGTCCAGCTCGGTCGCGGGCTGTGAACAGAGCAGCAATGAGTAGCCGAGGAAGTATTGATTTGGCCCGAGGACGGCATATCCCGAGTCCATTTCACCGATCAGCCGTGGGTGCGAATCCGCGCGGCATTCCTCGAGTTCAGAGCAGATCGAACACGGCGACTGATGGGTGGCCACGGGGTGATTGTAGCGTGAGGCATCCTGACCGTGCCGGGAGTAGAATGAACTGTGGCAGATGACCGCTTAAAGGAAGAATGCGGAATCATGGGCCTCTCGCTCGACCACGGCGAGGCTGCCCGTTTGACCTTTTTCGGACTCTTCGCCCTCCAGCACCGCGGACAGGAGTCCGCCGGGATCGCTGTGAGTGATGGCCACGCGGTGCGCATGCATAAAGACATGGGCCTCGTCAGCCAGGTCTTTAACGAAGAAGTTCTCAGCTCACTGCCCGGGGCCCTGGCGATCGGCCACACGCGATACAGCACCACTGGGGCCAGCGTCTTGCGCAATGCGCAGCCTATCTTTTGTCAGAGCCTGGTCGGCGAGATCGCCGTCGCCCACAACGGCAATCTGATCAACGCCGCCGAACTGCGCGCGGAGATGCAGGCTCAAGGCGAGATTTTCAATTCCACCAACGATAGCGAAGTGATCGCTCGACTGATCGTCCACGCCCTGCACGACGGGATGCGCGAAGAAGACGCTATCGCGTCCACGATGCGGCGCATCAAAGGCGCCTACTGCTGCGCCGTCCTCACGCCCCAACGGGTCATCGGATTTCGCGATCCGAATGGAGTGCGTCCGCTCGTCGCCGGGCGTGTCGCCGGCGGCGCGATGATCGCGAGCGAGAGCTGCGCGTTCGGGCCGCTGGATGGCAAGGTCGAGCGCGAACTCGAGCCTGGTGAGATGGTGATCATGGAGAAGGGCGACATGCGATTCGCCCAGGGGATGCCGGCGGTTCGGCCCTCCATGTGTCTGTTCGAATTTATCTACTTTGCCCGTCCGGACAGTCACATGTACGGAACGCTGCTGTATTCCGCGCGTGAGCGGATGGGCGAAAATCTCTGGCGCGAGCACCCGGTCGAAGCCGACATCGTGGTGCCCGTACCCGATTCGGGCATTCCCGCCGCCCTGGGCCTGAGCCGCGCGAGTGGCATTCCGTTCCGCGAGGGGATGACCAAAAGCCGCTATATCCACCGCACCTTTATCCAGCCCGACCAGCGCATGCGCGAGCTCGGCGTGCGGATGAAGCTCACTCCACTGGTCGAGCACATCGAGGGCCAGCGGGTGGTCCTCGTGGACGATTCGATCGTCCGCGCGACCACGACCCGGCAGATTGTCAAGCTGCTGTTCGAGGCTGGTGCCCGGGAAGTCCACGTGCGGATCACGGCGCCGCCGATCAAATTCCCCTGTTTCTACGGCATCGACATGGCGAGCAAAGGTGAACTGGCCGCGGCCCGCATGACGATCGACGAGATCCGGGATCATGTCGGCGCAACGAGCCTGGGTTATCTGAGTATTCAGGGGGCGGTCGACGCGGTCGGAAAAGACCAGGGGCACTTCTGTTTGGCTTGTTTCTCGGGGGAATATCCGATTCCGGTGCCTGCCGATCTTTCCAAGATGGCGTTCGAGAATCCGCCCGACGTCGGTCAGATCGCGACGATCGAAACTCAGCAGCCCGCCCTGATCACGGAGTAGCCCCGGGCGATCAGTCGTTCGGAGACAGGTACGGATTCTTCCGATCCTTCAACGCTTCCAGCCAAATCGCCTGCTTTTCGGCATACAGCTCCTCCGGCAGATGGGCGACGCCATAAAAGCACTGCGCGTGTCCAAGCCGGACCGCCCAGCCCGCATCGCCATAGCTGTAATGCCACCATTCGTCGCGGCAGTTGCTAAAGCCAACTTCCAGCAGCGTGTTCACGAGGATGTCGCGGTGGCGCTGGGCTTCGGGAGATAGGCCGTACGTGTAGGTCGGCGCGGCTTTGAAGCGATCGAACGGCGAAACGACGTCGAGGATTTCGCCGGCTTCGTCCAGGAGGAGCACGTCGAGCGCGGCCCCCGTGCAATGTCCCGGCGGAGCTTTCTGGTCGTAGGGAGCCACGAACCGATTCACCCGGCGCCTCACAGCGGCATAGGGAAGTCCCGGAAACGCTTCGTGCACGCACCGGGTGAACCACTCATAAATCAGCTTCTGCCGCTCGATCGGACGCCACGCATCCGTCACCGCCAGTTGGTAGCCGGTCGGGAGGTTTTTCGCGGCCTGCTCGGCCATCTTCGCGACCGACTCGCGGCAATACGGGATGGTGCGCTCATAGGGAACAACCACGGTCGGAGCGAGATCGGCAAGCGCGACGAGAGGCTCGCCGTTCTCGATTTCGAGAATGCGGTTGAGAGCGGCGATCGGTTCCGGCCGACCCTTGCTTCGATCGAACCGGGTCAAAAGTTGCCCGCCGGTTGCATGGGGGGCGGAGGCGCAAATTCCTCCGACGCGCGTCGCTTGCCTCCGCGTAGCACGCTGATTTTGTCCCCGAGGATCAGCTTCACATCACCGGTGAAGCCTTCGATGATCTTCTTGAGGTCATAAATCGTTTTCTTGCGCTGCTTGCCGGTGCCCGACTCGATTTGCACGCGAACCGTCTTGGGGTCCATCAGCGTATCGCCTGCGGCGCGCACGGCTTGGAGCAAGGTCATGCCTTCTCGGTATTCGATAGGTCCCGGCATCATGACGAAGCCGTCGATGGTGATGAATTGGCGGACCGGGGTCAGTTCGACGATGAGTCGATCGCCCGGGGTGAGCGCTAGGTTCATGTAGGCGTTGTTCAAATCCACCCAAACCGGCTCTTTGCCTTCGCGCTCCAATCGGATGCGCTTGCGATCGCCATTCGGAGCAAAGCCGCCGACGCGTTCGATGGCCCGGGCCACGTCCAAGCCGTTCTCAAACGGCACCACGCCGGGCTTGAGCACACCGCCAAAAACGAAGCAGTCCGCCTTCTTGATGAGGATCGGTACGAAGACCAGATCGCCCGGTTGGAGTTCGGGATTGTTCTCGTTGGTGCGGGAATCGAGACGGGCGAAATCGACGACGAGTTTCTTGCCGCCCGTCGGCGTGATTTCGACCGCAGTCAGGTCTGCGTTGGCGTTGGGTTGAGCGCTCTTGAGCACGTCGGCCAGCCGGAGCCCCTGGGAATAAGGCACCTCGATGCCGGACGCGATAGCGCCGGTGACGCGGATCACGCCCTTATCGACGGCCGCGAAGTCGAGTTTGAGGGTTGCGGTGCGGACGATGCGTTGATCGATGAGCGCCTTGCCGATCTTCTCGCTGGCCTCGCCGGTGGTCAAACCGGCCACGCGTACCCCGCCGATAAAGTCGACGAGAATCAGGCCGTCCTTGGAAATAACGTACTCGCGACTGAGCGTGGGCTCTTCTTCGCACACGAGGCGGAGGCGGTCGCCGGGCGCGATGAGGCGGTCCGCCCAAGCGGTGCCCGCGGCCAGGACCAAAATGATGAGGAGCCAGAATCGGTGCGGCAAAACCATTCCTTTCATGTTTAAGGACGCCCTTCGGGCCCGAACTGGATTATGAAAGGGAAGAAGATGGTGCCGCAGGCCGGACTTGAACCGGCGACCCAAGCATTTTCAGTGCTTTGCTCTACCAACTGAGCTACCGCGGCAAAAAAGACTGGCGCGGAAGACGGGACTTGAACCCGCGGCCTCCGCCGTGACAGGGCGGCGCTCTAACCACTGAGCTACTCCCGCGCGCGCAGTGGAGGGAGTATGTCACGCCCGGCGATTGCTTTGCAAGGACCCCCCTCGAGCGTTTTGGGCCTGCATTCGGATTTTGCCGGACACTAACTGAATCATGACTGCTTTGGTCATTTTCTGAAAAATAAGAAAAAGCATAAAAATGTGGTGGTGTTTTGGTACTTAAATTGTTATAATGACCCCACCACACCGCAGTGGGTTGTCGAAAGGATTGCAATAAATGCACATTAAGATAGGCGGAAGACTTGCTCTTCTGGGGGTTAGCGTATTGCTCACCCTGCAGTTTTGCATGGCTCAGCTCGTCAATCAGCCTACGCCGGGCACCCAGATCGACGCTTTCGACACCCCGAACCAACTGCAACTGGGCGCATCCATTCTGCTCACGAATTCCCATGTGACCGAGGGCAGCTATGCCCTCAAGATGGTCTCGAGCGTGGGATCGGTCGCCTTCTCCGACCGCACGTTACCGTCCCTCGACATGTCGGGGATGAACCTGATTAGTCTCTGGGTGTACGCCGAACCGAGCGTCGGCGTTCAGCCTTCCATGACGCTCTACTTTACGAGCACCGCGTCATTCAGCCGTTATTACGCCTTCAACTTCGTTCCAAAGAATTCCGGCTGGAACAAGATTTACATTCGCCGGGCCCAATTCACCTCGCCCAACGGCGAATCCTGGTCCAACCCGATGATCATCGCGCGCATTCGGTCTGCGGCGATCTCGGGCAAGCAGTCGATCGTGTACCTCGACGACATGCGGATGAACCAGTATTTCCGCCCCCAGATCATCGTGGGTTTCGATGACAATCTGGCCTCGTCGTACACCGACGGCGTCCTGTACATGTCTCAGTACGGGATGGTCGGCACGACCTACGTCATCGGAATGACACTGCAGCAGCCGCAAAATCTCAGCTACTGCTCACCCACACAGCTTCAAGACGCCTATAACCGTGGTTGGGACATTTCGAACCACAGCTACACGCACCAACACTTTGCGGGATCGAGTTACCAAACTGTCCTCAATGAATTCGGCGCCACGCGCGATGTGATCGCCAGCTACGGCTGGGTTCGCGACGATTGCCACCTGCAAGTGGCCTACCCGTACGGGGAGACGAGCACCAACATCTATCAGGCGATGGCCGATCTCGGGACCGAAACGGGCCGGGGGACCGCTGGCGGCATCGCGTTCCCGTTCGGACCGATGATGATCGTGAATGCGCAAATCGTCGGCGGCACCGGCGATTTCGTGGTTTCCAGCGCGATCAACAAGATCAACGAGGCGATGGCGACGGGAGGCACCGTCCCGCTCCTCCTCCACAAGGTGATCAATGACGGCGTGACGCCGGCGACTAACAATGAAGTCAACCGGTCCGACTTCCGCGCCCTCATCGACTATTTGAACGTCAAGCGCCAGACCGGCGAGCTCGACGTGATTCCGATGACCAAGTGGTACAAGAACACGATCGACGACTCGTCGTGGGGTGTTATCAATGTGGATGTGACCGTCCAGCCGGCCACCAAAACGATCGGCGATAACGACCCGCCCTTGACCTACACGTTTTCGCCCGCCCTTTTCCCGGGCGATTCGTTCACCGGGGCGCTTCAGCGAGAAGGCGGGGAAGATGCGGGCGACTACGAAATCACTCAGGGCACGCTGAAACTCCCGGCATGCTACCGGCTGCGCTTCCATTCGGCCAACCTGACGATCGCACCCAAGACCATCACCGTTCGCGCCGACGCCAAGCAAAAGGTCTACGGCGACGCCGACCCAGCCCTCACCTATACGGTTTCGCCCGCGCTTGGTATCGGCCCCGCCTTGTCCGGTTCGCTTTCGCGCGCGCCGGGGAGCGATGTCGGCTCGTACCCGATTAACCAAGGGACGCTTTCTGGAGACGGCAACTACACCATCCAATTTGAGAGCGAAAACCTGACGATCACGCCGAAGCCGGTGACGGTTCAAGCCGATGCCAAACGCCGCCTCTATGGCGATTCGGATCCGCCGCTCACTTACTCGGTGTCGCCTGCACTCGTGGCTGGCGATACCTTC
Source organism: Fimbriimonadaceae bacterium (assembly GCA_044226215.1). Taxonomy (GTDB): domain Bacteria; phylum Armatimonadota; class Fimbriimonadia; order Fimbriimonadales; family Fimbriimonadaceae; genus JBGAHK01. The sequence goes on from JBGAHK010000001.1 coordinate 347,762, forward strand.
TCGGGCAGCCTCGCTCGGGACACCGGCGACCACGTCGGCAGCTACGCAATCAACCAAGGCACCCTCGCACTCAGTAACAACTACAGCCTCACCTACCTGGGTGCCAATTTCACCATCAATCCCCGGCCCCTGACCGTCACCGCGGACGATCTCACCAAGACCTTTGGCGATACCGATCCGACGCTGACCGTCCACATCACCAGCGGAAACCTCGTGGGCTCCGATGCGCTATCTGGTTCTCCCACTCGCGATTCGGGCGAAGATGTGGGCGACTATGCGGTCCACAAGGGCACGGTCTCCGCCGGAAGCGATTACGACCTCCAATTCGTCGATGGCCATCTCCACATCACGGCCCGGCCCGTGACGGTCGCAGCCGATCCGCTCGGCAAGACGTATGGCGAAGCCGATCCCGCCCTCACCTACCACTTGCTCTCGGGCACACTCCGGCCCGGCGATTCGTTCAGTGGCCTGCTGGCTCGCGTGCCGGGCGAGAACGTGGGCTCGTACGCCATCGAGAAGGGAACTCTCACGCTCGGCTCGAACTATGCTCTGACCGTTCTGCCGAATCTGTTCTCGATCGGGCAGCGGGCGGCCAGCGTCACTCCCGACCCCGCTTCGAAAATCGTCGGAGAGCCGGATCCCGCGTTCACGGGGACGCTCACGGGATTTCTTCCCGCCGACAACGTGACCGCCACGTATTCACGCACGCCGGGCGAATCGGTCGACCTGAGCCCCTACACCATTTCTGCCCAGCTTTCGCCGCAAGCGGTGCTCGGTAACTATGCGATCACGTACGGCACGGCCGAGTTTGCGATTCATCCCGGCGGTGGCTCCCCGCTATCGCTGATGGCGATTGGTGACGACCTCACGGCTGGCATTCCCGTTCCTGGCGGCTACCGTCTCCCGCTACGGACCAAACTGCAGAGCTCGGGCTATTCGATCACGTATATGGGGTCGAGCACGATCAATGATCCTGAGGATCAGGTTGGCCTCTTCCACGAGGGCCTGGTGAATGGCGGGATCGGACACGACGACGGTGAGCGCCCTGGGGTTCTCGACCGCGTCAACCAAGTCTTGGCTCCCGGAACCCCCGATCCGAACGTGCTCCTCCTGCTCGTCGGTTCGGACGAACTGAACACGACCGACGATATTGCCGGAGCGCCGCAGCGCATGTACGAACTGATCAACACGATCGTCACGTACAAGCCCGATATGGAAGTGCTTGTGGGTCTGTTGCCCCACAACTACAGTGGCCACCGCGATGCTTACGTACAGATGTTCAATCAGCAGGTCGGTGGCCCCGGCGGCGTCATCGAGCAGCTCCGCTTGCTGGGCCACAAGGTCACCGGCGTCGACTTTTATAACGGCATTCCCTCCAGCGACTTCAGCGACCCGCTCCACCTGAACGCGGACGGCTACGAGAAGATGGCGACGCTCTGGTCGACCGTGATGCGCCGGCGTCTCGAACTCGACTTCGTGACCTTGGCCGCCGACGCCAAGACCAAGACTTACGGCGACCCCGATCCGGACCTCACATTCCGGATCCTTCCCGGCGCGCTTATCGGCGACACGACGTCGGGCGGACTTCAGCGCGATGGGGGCGAGGATGTCGGCCAGTACGCGATTCATCAGGGCACTCTCACCCTGCAGTCCCATTCGAACGTGACGTTCCAGGGCGCGGAACTGACGATCCTGCCGAAGACGATTACGGTGCGCGCGGCGGCTAAGCAGGTCGTTTACGGGGATCCGGAACCCGCGCTGACCTACACGTTCGATCCCCCGCTCGTCGGAAGCGACGCCTTTTCGGGCGAACTGACCCGAGAACCGGGTCAGCATGTCGGCACATACCGCATCAAGCAGGGCACTCTTCATCTGCCTGCGAACTACACGCTCAATTTCGAGGAAGGCGATCTCACGATTGAGCCCAAGCCGATCACGATCAATGCCGATGCAAAGACCAAACAGTACGGCGACGAAGATCCCGAATTCAGCTATCAGATCGTCAGCGGCTCGCTTCAGCCGGGCGACTCGCTGAGCGGATCGCTCGATCGCGAAGCCGGCGAATCCGTCGGCACTTATGCAATCCGGCAAGGGTCGCTGAGCGGCGGAGCCGACTATTCAATCACGTTTGCAGGCGCCAACCTTGAAATCACGGCACGGCCGGTCGTGATCAAAATCGATAGCAAGACGAAGTCGTATGGTGACGCCGATCCGGTGTTCACGGCGACGGCGGTGCCGCCCCTCGTCGCAGGCGACCACCTTGTTGGCCTGCCCGTTCGCGAGCCGGGTGAAAACGTCGGCACCTATACCGTTTATCGGGGATCGCTGAATCTGCCGAATGCGAATTACGCGGCCACCTATGAGGACGGCTCACTCCAAATTCAACCGCGACTGATCACGGTGACGGCCAATCCGCAGTTCAAACAACCGGGCGAACCTGATCCCGCGCTGACCGTCGCGGTTGTCGGGACGCTCCTGGCGGGCGACGCCATTTCCGGAGCGGCGACTCGTGATCCGGGCGAGGATCCGGGGACCTACGCCATCCGTCAGGGCTCGCTCTCGGTCGGGCCGAACTACGCGCTGGCATTCGTGGAGTCGACCCTGCGAATCGCGCACTTCGATCTCACGATCATGCCTTTGGGTGACAGTCTGACCTCCGGCTATCCGGTTCCGGGTGGCTATCGAGAAAAGCTGATGGCCAATTTGGCGGCTAGCGGGAAGTCTGTGCGCATGCTGGGCACGCAGTGGAGCAATCCCAGCACGAACCTCCCGAACCCGTACCACAACGGCTTCAACGGCGCGACCATCTTCCATGACCTGGCCGGGCACGCCGGGCTGTATGAGCCGGCGCGCGACATGCTCCTCGCTCCGGGCACGCTCGATCCCGATGTGGTTCTCCTGCTCGCGGGCACCAACGATGTTCTCGCAAATCATGATCTTGCGACCGCGCCTCAGCGGCTGAAATCGCTCATCGACCTGATCTGCCAATTAAAGCCGGGCGCCAAGGTCGTGGTGGGCAGCCTGCCGCACCTGCTGGACCCTGCGCAGAACGCGTTGGCCCATGCCTTCAACACCGCTTTGCTAGGCCCGGGCGGCATCTTGCAGCAGGAGGTCCAAGCCGGTCACAACGTGGTCGGTGTCGATCATTACTCAGCGGTGTCGCCCAATAACTACAGCGATCTGGTGCACCCGAACAAGGCCGGATACGATCAGATGGCGGATGCTTGGACGACGGCCGTCCAGGGCCGGTCCATGACGCTCCAAGCCGAGCTCCAAGACTACACGCCCGGTCCAAGTGGGATCGAAGCGGATATCGAGATTAGGTGGGCCGGTCAAAGCGAGCTACTTACCACCGCGCGCGTGACCTTGGACGCGGATGGCGTGGCGAAATTCCCGTTCCCCTATGTGGGCATTTTTGATTTCCGCATCAGCGCAGCCGGGTGGCTTTCGCAGACGCTGCAGATCAGCGTCGGCAATCAGGGCGGTGATCTGTATCCGTCGCTCTTCAACGGCGACATTGATGGCGACAACGCCGTTACGGTCTTCGATTACGGCATCCTGTCCGACTACTTCGACCTCACCAGCGACGATCCCAGTTGGCTGGAAGTCGGCTCGAATGGATTCGCTCCCGTGGATGCGGATGTGGACGGAGACGGTGTGGTCAGCGTTTTCGACTACGGCGTGATCAGTCAGAACTTCGACTTCAGCGGCGATTAGCGGCGCAGAAGTTGCTTGAGTTCCGAAACAACGCCGGCGTAGTTGAGTGCCACATCTTCTGCGATGATGCCCGCCTTGACGTATCGAGCGAGAGCCTGGTTCATTGTCTGCATGCCCCAGAATCCGCCCTCGTTCATCAGGTTATAGAGATCACCAAAGTGGCCGTCCTCAATCGCCTTCGAAACCGTCGGCGTACAGATCAGAACCTCGTTGCAGACGACGCGGCCATTGCCGTCGGCGCGTGGCACGAGCTTCTGAGCGATAACCGCTCGGAGCGAGTTCGCAAGCCGCAAGCAGAGGTGATTCTTTTCGTGCGGCGGGAACATGTTGATGACACGGTCCAAGGTTTCGTAGGCGCTGGAGGTGTGGACGGTGGAGAAGACGAGGTGACCGGTTTCACCGGCCTGCATGGCGACGTTCATCGTGTTGACGTCGCGCATTTCACCGATGAGGATGACGTCAGGAGCTTCGCGAACGACCGCGCGCAGGGCGGGCTGGAAGTCGTCGGTATCGATGTTGACTTCTCTTTGCGAGACGTACGCGATCTTGTCGCTGTGGACGATTTCGAGCGGGTCTTCCACGGTCACGATGTGACAGGCCCGGTTCTGATTGATGATGTCGATGAGCGCCGCGAGCGTTGTCGTCTTTCCGGAGCCGGTGGGACCCGTAACGAGGACCAAGCCCTGTCGGTGCTTCGTGACTTCGCCGAGAACGGGCGGAAGGCCGAGCTGCTCAAGCGTGCGGATTTCGAGGGGAATAATTCGGAGAACGGCGGCACCCGAACCGCGCTGGCGGTAAAAGTTGGCGCGAACACGGCAGATATCGCGGACCGCAAAGGAAAGGTCCATTTCATGGTGCTCGTCAAAGCGCTTCTGCTGGCGCTCGTTCATCATTTCGTTCAGCATGCGCGCCACGTCCTTCTCGTTGAGGACGGGCCATTCTCCCGGCAGGTGAGCAACCTTGCTGTACTGCTTCATCATCGGCTTCTGGTTGGCTTTCACCAGAATGTCGCTGGCGTTCAGCTGGAATCCGAGTTCGACGAGTTCAGGCAGGGTGATGGAGTTAACGTCGCGCATGGCTAATGATCTAAGGGTGGTTCGGACGCATGGAGTCGCGATTAGGACGACCCATGGATAAGACAATGAAGTATACCAAGGCACCTGCGGCAGCCGATCCTACGGCGATGACGACGGTAAGCCAAAGACTTCGTTTAGGCTTCGGTGCAGGTTGGGGCGGTACGACTTTCGCGGTTGCCTGGAAGGTCTCAGGGATATCGATTTGGGCTGGGTTCTGATCCAGCAGCGCCACTCGGTACTCGAGTCCGGGCGGGGACGCGATGTATTGACCCGCCACCACCGCGCCCTTGCTTGTCCAAGTGCGGAGCGTCGACTTGGTCACATGCGGATCGGTGAAGCTGATGACCAGCGCCTCGATGCGATGCTTGTCCGGAGCGCCAGCGAAGGCCCGCACGATCGGCTGGAGACGATAGGTGCCCGTCGCGGGGTCCGCCAGATGATCGGTGGCAAAGGAGACCCGCAGAAAGCCCTTCCCGGGCTGACCGTCGTACTGCAGGGCGACACCGCGGCTTGCCGAGCCCGCGTTCTCGCCGATCTTTTGGGCCTGAGCTTTGAGAAGGTCAGGCGGGTAAGTGGGATCGAGCATCGTGATCTCCACCATGTCGGCTCCGGTCGCATGCTTATGCACCACGACGGTCCCCGCGGGCCGGATTCGGTCCGTGATCTGTTTGGCGGTCAGGGCGGAATTCTGACTCCAAGCCGCTACGGCCACGGCGATCAAGGCGATCGCGGCAAAAAAACGATTCAAGGCGTCGGGTAGACGGTTTGGCCCAGACGATAAGTTCATTACACCGTTTTCAAGGTACCGCCCTAAGGATCGAAAGCGCATCAACCGAAGATCAGCACGGCAAAATAACGAGCGCAGAATGAACCTATGCGGCTTCTCAGACGTATATTGGGGAGATTCGCGTATAATAACGCGCTCGCATCTTGCCACGAGACCACCCATGGACGAATTGGAGACGCCCGTTACATTGACCACTGCCGTGCTGCTCACTGCCGAAGGCTATGAGCGCATGCAGAAGGAACTCGAAGATCTGACCATGAACAAACGGGCCGAGATCGCCGAGCGGCTTCGTGACAGCAAGACTCACGGCGAGTTCAGCGAAGACAACAGCGAACTCGACGAGGTCAAGTTCGAACAAGCCATCGTCGAGAACCGGATTGCCGAGCTCAAGGCTCTTTTTGCGACGGCCCAGGTGATCGAGCCCGATCAGATCGCCACGGATCACGTCGATTTCGGCGCAGTGGTCAAGGTCCAAGATGTGGATCGCCACGTCGAGTTCGAAGTCCGCATCGTTTCGAGCATCGAAGCCAATCCCGACGACGACCTCATTTCCAACGAGTCGCCGATGGGTATCGCGCTGCTCGGTGCCAAGGTGGACGACGTGGTGACGTTTGAGGCTCCGGCGGGGAAGATTAAGTACAAAATTGTTTCGATCCGCAAATAAGGGTGGCGCAAAATTGCGCCCGTGCTGGTATCCTCCTTCTCATTCCCCGCGGTTAAGCAGACGTCTCTCGTTCGCCCGCCACGGCGGATGAATGGACAAGCTATGAGTGATCATCAACAGCCGACTGGGAACGTTCCCGTTCCCAACATGAAACGAGGAATGCGTGGCTTCTGGCGCGAAACGGTGCGCGAAATGAAGCACGTGAGCTGGCCTTCTGCCAAGGAAGTCAATCGTCTCACCGCCGTCGTTTTCACGGTTTGCATCATCGGCGTGCTTTATCTTTTTGGCATTTCCACCGGTTTCGGCACCCTGTTTGAATCCGTGCTGCGAGGCGGACGCTAAATGGCCCGCGCTTGGTACGCCGTTCACACGATCGCTGGCCACGAGAATAAAGTCAAAGAGGTTTTGACCCGTCGCGCGCAGGTCGAGGGTTATTGGGATCAAGACTTGTTCCAGATCCTGATCCCCACCGAGCAGGAATTGACGACCCGCGCCGGCAAGCGCATGCTGGTCGACAAGAAGGTTTTCCCGGGTTATATCCTCATCCAGATGAACCTGACCGACGACGTCTACAAGCTGGTCAAATCGACAAGCGGCGTCACGGGATTCGTCCAAAGCGGAAACCGCCCGGTACCGCTCGAAGACTACGAAGTCTCGCGCATCATGAGCAATCTGGAGAGCAACAAGGAAGCTCCGAAGGTCGCTTATGGCAAGAACGATGTCATTCGCGTCATCGAGGGTCCATTCAGCGAGTACACCGGCAAGATCGAGGAAGTCAACGCCGAACGCGAGAAGCTCAAGGTTCTCATCAATATCTTCGGCCGCGAAACGCCGGTCGAGCTGGATTTCACCCAAGTCGAGAAGATGTAGTTGATGACGGTGGCGGCACCCGCGACTCGCTGGATCGAACCTCAAATCGACCAAGAGTCGGTCGCGCGTCTCGCCGCCGAATTCGGCTTATCTCCTTTGATCGCAGGGGTGCTGCTCGCCCGCGGTCACACCACGCCCGAGACCCTCGAGAAGTTCCTCGACCCACGCCTGGAGCATCTGCACGATCCGGCCATGCTGCCCGATTTCGAGCCTGCCGTTAAGGCGATCCTCGGCGCGCGCGAGCGAGGCGAACTGATTTACGTCCACGGCGATTACGATGCCGATGGCGTCACGAGCGCGGCCCTGCTCACCCGGTTTCTTCGCAGCATCGGATGTGAGGTACACGTCCACGTGCCCCACCGAATGAAGGAGGGCTACGGCATTCACAAGGACGCCGTCCGCCACGCCATCTCGTTGGGCGCGAAACTCTTCCTGAGCTGCGACTGCGGCGTTGCCGCCCACGAGCAGGTCGATATGGCCAAAGCCGCCGGAATGCGGGTGGTGATTACCGACCACCACGCGATCACGCGCGAGCTTCCCGCCGCCGACGCCGTCATCAATCCGCATCGGACCGATTCGAAGTATCCGTTCTCGGAGCTGGCCGGCGTGGGCGTCGCCTTCAAGCTGTGTGGAGGTTTAACGCGCGAACTCGGACATAAGCCTGAGCATTTCTATCGCGCGTTCGTGGACTTGGCCGCGATCGGCACCGTCGCCGACGTCATGCCGCTCATCGACGAGAACCGCGTGATCGTTCGTCACGGACTTGCCCAACTCCCCCTGACCAAGAAGGTGGGACTGCGGACGATGCTCAGCCGCGTGCTGAACAATTCGCCCAAAGTCACCTGTTACGACCTGGGCTACAAAATCGGGCCGCGACTCAACGCGGCGGGTCGTATCGATGATGCCGCCCTTGCCCTCGCGCTTCTCATCGAGAACGAGGTCGGGCCGGCTTCGGCTCTGGTCGATCAGCTGGAAGAACTCAATATCGAGCGGCGCGCCGAGCAGCAGCGGATTACCGAACAAGCGATTCAGCTGGTCATGGACGGCGGATTTGATGCCCACCCGATCATCGCAATCGCCAATCCAGGCTGGCATAAGGGTCTGGTGGGGCTCGTCGCGGGCAAACTGGCCGAGCGGTTCAATCGCCCCGCCTTTGTCGGCTGCCTCGATCCCGAAACAGGGGGTGCCCACGGCAGTGCGCGGTCGATTCCCGGCTTCGATCTCTCGATGGCGATCGAGGCTCATCGCAGCTTGCTGGCGGGTGGCGGTGGCCACGCCGCCGCCGCCGGTTTTAGCGTGGATGGCGAGAACTGCGAGGAGTTTTTCGCCCAGCTCCGCGCGTTCGGCAGCCAGCACATCACACCCGAGATGATGATGCGAGCCTACGAAGTCGACTTGGTGGTGGACGCCACGTACATCACCCTGCAATCGCTCGAGGAACTGCAGCGGCTGGAGCCGTTCGGAATGGGGAACCGGGAACCTCTGCTCATGACCCGCGGCATGGTGATCTACGACAAGAAACTCACCAAGACGGGTGAGCATGTCAGTTTGGGCCTACGCGGTCCAACTGGGTCTGTTCACAAAGCGATGGCATTCAACCTGGCCGATCAGCTGGCCGATGTTCCGGTGGAATCGACGATCGACGTCGTATTCAACGCGTCAATTAACGAATTCAATGGCAGCCGAACTGCCCAATGGCAGATACGAGATTTTCGCGTCGTCGCGTAAGCGTCCGACACGGACCTTGAATTTTACGGTCCGATCTTCCCGCATCACGGTGAGCACGATCGTGCTCCCAAACTTCTGTCGAAACAGCGCGACGGCGAGGTCAACGGCGCCAAGCGTCGGCTGGCCATCGAGTTCCGTCACTACGTCACCAGGAAGAAGCCCCGCCTCTTGGCTGGGCGAGCCAGGCTCGACCGACGCGACTTCCGCGCCGATTCTGGTCTTCGAATCCTTAAAGGTGAGACCAATGCTGGGGTGGTCGACACGGTGGTCCGGTCGATTGAAGCCTTGCACCACGCGGGCAAGCACCTCAGGCGTGAGCGTGTAGCTCACGGTGACCCCGGACGGTCCAAATTGGGACATGCTGAGACGCTGGGCGACATCCGATTGTGCCGCTTGATTCGATTTTTCGTGACGCACCTGGATCAGGTCGAGAGTCGCGCTGAGAACTCCGGCGAGCTTGCCCTCGCTCGTAAAGAGCAGAGCGCCACCGAGCCGCTGCTGCTGGGATTCAAATCGGATTTCACCCAACGGCAAATAGCGTCGGCTGCCGCGAAGAACACCGATTCGGTTGCCTTGGGTGTAGTCGCCGCGGACCACGAGGCCGGGCACCGCCGCCGCCATCGGCTTACCCGCCACTTCGGCGGGAGTCGCGACGCGAAGCGCGGGCGCCGCATGCGAATCCCACGCCGGTGCCTGGAGCAAACAGAGTCCGCTCGGCTCGTCGATGGCTACCCGGATCAGCGCTACTTGAATGCCTTTGTCGGATCGTCCCATAACGCTGGGCGCGGTGATGGCCGAACTGGGCGCCAAGAACAGTCCGTTGGAGTCGATCAGGGCCGCAAAGACGGTGGCTTGAGGCGTTGCGATCGAAACGAGCGAGCGGCTGACCTTGGGCCAGACATCGCGTGTAAAGTCAAGGTTTTGGGCCTGAACTTGGGCGTATCCCAGAATGAAGAGGCTAGCCGCTGATAAGAACATCTTCAGTGGAGATCAACTCGGTCGCAGAATTGGCGCCAGTCGTGATTTCGGGTTCGGGGCGAATGATAACGACCGACGCGGTGACATCAGGCTGCTGCTGAAGACGATCGGCGTTGGCCATGTCGGCGGTGGTCCCGGATGCGCCTGGACTTTGGTCTGGCTTGCCGGTACCTTCAGCGATCGTGGGGCTCGCCTTGGCCATCGCACCGCCCATGGCGGACGACGTAGGACGCGGCGCGGCTTCTTTCCGTCCTGCAGATCGGCTGGCGACCACCTTGGCCGGTTCGACGACGAACGGTCGAATTTTGGGCGTGTGCTTGACGACCGCGACGCGAACAGGAGCCTTGATCTTTAATTTCGGTTGAACTTCGACGGCCTTGGGAGGCTCCTTGGTCTCGATAGTGACCTTTGGAGCGGGCACCTGGGTCGCGACGGTGGGCGACGTGATGATCCGGGGCTGGGGAGCGCCGCCTTGAAGCGACTTCATGACGAGCAACCCGACGGCGAACGCGGCGACGGGAACGGCCCACCCGGTAAGGCGAAGCCAATGGGGGCGAACAACCGGCGTGCCGGCGGCTTCGATCGCATGACGGAGTCGATCCGCTGAAAACTGGGTGGGAGGAATCGGTTCCAGACCGCGAAAGTCCTGACGCAGGGATTGGAATTCGGCCACAAGCGCGGCGGCTTCCGCATCATGGGCCAGCCGTTCTTCGATCTGGCGCGCTTCGCGCTCGTCGAGTTCGCCAAATGCAAATTGGATCAGTCGATCTTCGTCGCCGCGTTTCACTTTGAGTTCTCCTCGAGCAGCGGAATCATGCGGTCCCGCAAGGCTCGGCGGGCCCGCAAAACGCGAAGCTTTGCGCCGCCAACGGTGCAATTCAATACTCTGGCGATATCGGGATATTCCCACTCTTCCAGGTCGCGCATCACCAAAATGGAGCGGTGATGCTCGGGCAGGGCGGCAAGCGCCTTGCGAAGCACGCCCACTCTTCGCTCGCTCTCCAGGTTGTGCACGGGATCTTCCTGTTCGCCGATGGTCATCCAGGCGAGGGCGCCAGCGGCTTCCTGCTGTTCTAGATTCTGTCGTCGCTGGACCATTCGCACGCGGTCGGTGCCCAGGTTCGTCGCGATGCGCAGGAGCCAGGTCGTGAATTTGGCCTCGTCCCGATACCGGCCCAGGTTTTGGTAAGCCCGGACGAAGACTTCTTGAACCATGTCCTCGGCGTCATCGCGCCGGTGGGTCATCTGATACGCATATCGGTAGACCAGATTGCGGTGGCGGTGAAAAAGGGCCTCAAAGGCGGCGTAGTCGCCCGTTTTGGCGGCCGCGACGAGAGCATCGTCGCTTGATGCGTCGATGGCTCGGTCGGGGGCGGCGGATAGCGGCATGCTGAAGTCCATATGCACGGAGTCCTTCGGGTCGACTGGTTCTCCTGGATCGGACGTTCGGCGCGGCATGCGGTTACCACCGAATAGGACGCCGGGAACGAATGATTTCGTTTCCCGGCGCCCTGGCGCGAACTCGGTTCCCTGAGCTTATGCGACGCGCTTGGATTTTCGCCGTGCCAGCATGGCGAGGAGCCCCAGTCCCGCAATCAGCGAACTCGGCTCTGGCACGGCCATCGCATGCAGCGCCCATTTCTGGTCCTTGCCCTGCTGACCGAAGGTTTTTGGCACGCTGACTAAGTAGTTACCTTCGTTGCCCATGCCTCGTGGCAGAAGAAGTCCATTTTCGTCGGCGCCATCACCGTAAGTTTCGCCCATGCCTATAGAGACATTCTTGAGAACGATCGTATACAGCAATATTGTGGAGTTGGCGGGTACGTCCAGCATGTATCCGCCTGGAGCCATTCCTGCTGGTGCCGTAGTCATCGCCAAGTAGAGCCCGGCTGGACCAGCGGTGGTCCCAGTTCCGAAGCTCCGTTGCCAGTTTACGGGGCCAACCGCTGTGGCGTAACCGGTGAAAGCCGTTCCGTTGTTGGTGTGACCAGAAAGGCCACTGTTCATCAGCGTGGCTGCGGTCACCGGTTCGACCGCGTGGTCGAGAAGGGTTGCCGCCCCCGTCGATTTTCGTAGACCGCGATCATACGTGACCGCAGTTTGGATGGCGGCCGTAGTGGGAACGCCCCCGTTGGTCTGAGTCGTCGTCTGTGCCCCGATTTCGGCCCAGACCTGAATCTTGAACGTCGATCCCTTGGCGGGGACATAGAGATTCCGGTCCTGCGGAATTTCGCGGCCAACCGCCGCGCCCGTGTCGTGACCGGTCGCCTTGTTCAGGTTCACAAGATCCGTATCGCCATAGGCGAGGTAGGTGCGATATTGGGCGTGAGCCGAGCTCATGGCTAGGCCGACGGCCATTAATGCTAAATATTTCAATTTCCACTCCTCCGAAAAACAGTACGGTAACCTCTTGAGTGTACAGGAACAAATACGATTTACCAATAGAAATCGCAAAAGTTTTAAGGAAACCATGCGAACGGCAATCTGGATTATTTTGGGAAGTATCGGGCTCGCCTGCCTGCTTGGCTTGGCGCTCGATGTGGTGACGGCGAACGTCGCCGTCGAATACTTCACCGTCTATCATCCGTATGTCGTCGACAGTCAGTCCCCGTGGGTGATGGCGGGGATATGGGGCATCATCGCCTCATGGTGGTTTGGGGCGATTGTTGGCCTCATTTTGGCTTGGATCAATCATTGGCGAGCGGTTCCATTGCGGCCGCGACGGGTGCTCGCTCACGTTTTTCGAGCTTGCGCGTGGCTCTGGGCCATCATGATCGGCCTCCTGATCGTGACCTACTTTGGCATGGGCATGATTGCCGGCGGTCACCGAGGGCCCCACTTCGAAGCAAATCGCCGGCTTTGGGCGGTTTCCATCGCGCACGGCAGCGAATACATCCTCGGGGCGATTGCGCTCGTGCTGGTCGGCAGAAAGATTAAGCGAGAAAGCGCGTAAGTGCGGCCGCTTGTTCGGTGCCATCCAGTAGGAACGCATCGTGACCGTACGGCAAGTCGATGAGTCGGTAAGTGGCATCACAACCACCCGCCCGGGCCAACTCATAAAGTTCGAGCGACTGTTGCGGCGGATAGAGCCAATCGCTGCTAAACGCTGTAAATAGAAATCGTGTATCGCGGGCTTCAATGGTCTCTGCGCTGAAGCGATCAATTGCGTACGTCAAACTCACCAAACTTCCCGCGTCAAATCGCTGCGTAAATTTATCGCCTTGGTAGTTGAGATAACTTTCAACTTGAAACTGCGGCTGGCCATGTGCATCGAGCCGACCGTCCTGAATGCGGCGGCCAAATTTGCTCTCGAAGCTCGGCTCGCTCAGATAGCTGATGTGGCCGATGATACGAGCGACGGCCAGCCCTTGGGTGGGAGGCCGCTCGGGCAGATAGTCGCCGCCTTCCCAATTGCTGTCGCGACGAATCGCTTGCCGCATCGCCTCATTAATGCCGATCTGCATGGCGTTGTGGGCTCGGCAGCTCGCGGTCATCCAGACGTTGGCGATCCGGGCGGGGAAGCGGCGCGACCATTCGAGCGCTTGCATGCCGCCCATGCTTCCTCCGCAGGCCAGAAGCAGCCGGTCGATACCAAGGTGATCCAGCAGGCGCGCCTGAAGCTCGACCATATCGCCGATCGTGATGACCGGGAACCGGCTGCCGTACTTGCGGCCGTCGGGGGCGAGCGACGCTGGCCCGGTGGTGCCCTGACATCCGCCGAGCGCGTTCGAGCCGATGATGAAGTGCTTGGCCGGGTCGATCGCTTTGCCCGGGCCGACGAGTCGGTCCCACCAGCCGACGGCGTGAGAATCGCCGCTCAAGGCATGACAGACGAGGACGGCGTTATCGCGGGCCGCATTGAGCGTTCCCCAGGTTTCGAACGCCACCTCGGCGTTCTCAAACGTGAAACCCGACTCCGTCGTTAAGGGGCCGGTACGCAGCACTTGACGCGCATCGGCGGGCGAGGCGAGCCGTTCGTTTTCTTGAAAGAGAGCGGGATCGATCGACAATCTATTCGCGCTTATACCCGGGCCGGAACTGAGCGCCGCGTGCGGCGGGAGCAGTCGGCGGCGAGGAATTCGGTTGACCATCGCCTGCTTCGGCGGTGGCCGGGGGCGCGGCACCGCCCGGCGAACCCGCCGAAGGAGTCTTGCCCATCAGCTGAGCCGCGTTGGGAGCAAGCGCCATCAGACGGTGGAACTCCTCCGGGTCCTTGGCCTTTGCAGTGGCGTCTTCAAAGCTCACCAAGCCGTCCTCGACGAGCCGAGTCAGGGACTGGTCCAACGTCTGCATCTTCAGCTTCGAACCGGTTTGGATGATCGAGCCGATCTGGTACGTCTTGTTTTCCCGGATCAGGTTTTTGACCGCCCCGGTAGCGTTCAGCAGTTCAAACGCGGCAACGCGCCCGCGACCGTCCTTGCGACGGACGAGCGTCTGGCTCACGACGCCCACCAAGTTCACGGAGAGCTGCATTCGGACCTGCTGCTGCTGCGATTGAGGGAAAACGTCGATGACGCGGTCGACCGTTTGCACCGCATCGACCGTGTGCAGCGTGGCAAAGACGAGGTGCCCGGTTTCGGCCGCCGTGATGGCGAGGTGGATCGTCTCCAGGTCGCGCATTTCGCCGACGAGGATGACGTCCGGGTCTTGCCGGAGAACGTACTTGAGAGCGTTCGAAAAGCTGATCGTGTCCGTGTCGAGTTCGCGCTGATTGATCAGCGCCATGTGATCATCGTGGACGAATTCGACGGGGTCTTCGACCGTGACGATGTGGACCCGCTGGGTGCGGTTGATCCGGTCGATCATGGCGGCAAGTGTGGTGGACTTGCCGGAGCCGGCGGGGCCGGTTACGAGCACGAGTCCGCGTGGCCGCTCGATGAAATCAAAGGTCGCCGAAGGGAGGTGGAGATCCTCCATCGTCTGAATGTGATAGGGAATCACACGAAAAGCGGCTTGGGCGTGGTTTCGCTGCTGATACAAATTGCCACGGAACCGGCTGACGCCTACGATTTCATGCGCGAAGTCGAGTTCGAGCTCGTTGTCGAACCGCTTCAGCTGATCAGGACGCAATAGCTGCTGGAGCTCTTGGCGAAACTCAGCGTCCGTGAATGGCGGGGCTTCCACCGGCTCCAATTCGCCATTGATGCGATTGTAGATATGGCCGGTATCGGTCTTGAAGTGGACGTCGGAGCCGCCAAGCTCGACGCATCGCTTTAGAAATCCTTCAATGCGCTGCATTCATGGCCTCCGGAATCTCAAGGGCGGCGGCGCGGCGCGCGAACTCGGAAGCGTTCGAACTCTTGGCCAGCGCGTGATCGAAATCGATGACGCCATCCTTGAGCAGATGGAGCAGATTGCCGTCGAGCGTCTGCATCCCGTATTCCGCTCCCGTTTGGATGTTGAGATAGAGCTGATGGGTCTTGCCGTCGCGGATCAGGGTGCGGATCGACGACGTCGCCGTCATGACCTCGAACGCGGCAACCCGTCCCTTGCCATCCTTGGTGGGGAGCAGTGTCTGCGAGATGACGGCCTGAAGCGTCACGCTCAGCTGGGTCCGAATCTGCGCCTGTTGCTGAGGAGGGAAGACGTCGACGATGCGGTCGATCGTCTGCGCGGCGTCCACGGTGTGAAGCGTGCTGAATACGAGGTGGCCCGTCTCGGCCGCGGTGATCGCGAGCTGAATCGTTTCCAAGTCGCGCATTTCACCGACCAAGATCACGTCGGGGTTTTGTCGCATGACATGCTTGAGCGCGTCGGCGAACGAGTGGGTGTCGGTCCCCAGTTCTCGTTGGTTGATGATGCTGATCCGATCCTGGTGGGTGTATTCGATCGGGTCCTCGACCGTCATGATGTGGCTACGCCGGTTGACGTTGATGTGGTGAATCATCGCGGCGAGGGAAGTGCTCTTTCCCGACCCGGTTGGCCCCGTTACGAGAATCAGTCCGCGTGGGAGCAGTGCGATGCGCTTGCACGCGGGTGGCATGTGCAGGTCGTCGATGGTGCGGATCTTGTAAGGAATCACGCGGAACACGGCGCCGAGCTTGCCCCGCTGCCAGAACATGTTGACGCGAAACCGAGAAACGCCCTCGACGAAGTAGCTGAGGTCGCACTCCTTGAAGGTGTTCAGCCGGTTCAGGCGATCTTCGTTCAGGATGCTGCCGAGGAGATTGTTGGTCTGTTCGACGGTGAGGGCCGGATAGTCGGTCCGAATCAGGTCCCCGTGGATGCGCATGATCGGCGGATTGCCGGCTTTGATGTGGAGATCGCTCGCGTCGCGCTGAACGAGATCTCGCAGCAAATCATCGATGACTTGTGGCATGGAGTTGGTCCTGCAACCCCATTATAGGCCGCAACTTATGGGTTTTGGCGGCGGGTGGAACTGCGTTCGATGATATCCATGGGCAGGATGCGCTCTCGTCTTTCCAAGGTGATGTCTTCCATCCGGTCGCAGAGCCAGTCCCAGGCTTGGGTGGCAACCGCCCGAATCGGAATGCTGAGGCTGGAGATAGGCACCATGAAGCTCTCTCCTTCGGGAAAATTGCCGTAGCCCCACACGGCGCAGTCATCGGGGATGCGAAGTCCCTTCGCGAGGAGCGCGCTCGATGCCCCCACCGCGACGGTGTCGGTGAACCCAAATAGGCCGTCCGGCGCGTCGTTGTGGTTCAAATAGTCCGTCATCGCTGCACGAGCCCCATGCACGGATTCTTCGGTCGTCTCGATAATGACGGGCTTGAGACCCGCGTCGACCATCGCCTTGGTGTAGCCTCGGCGACGCTGCTCGCGGGGATAGTCTCGCACGATCCAGTCGAGCGTCACATGGACGATATGCCGCGACCCGGAGTCGATCATCTGCTTCGTCACCTGTTCGGCCGCCGCCGCGAGGTCCCAACTCACGTTGTCCGCGTTGGCGAAGTCCTCGAGACCGATGACAACAATTGGGACGGAATCGTTTTGAGGGTCCGCCCGAAAGACCTGGACGGCTTTGCCCGCATCGTGCGCGATCAGGCCGTCGACCGGCCAGGTGTGAGGGGCGCGGCCCGTGCCGGAATAAGCCATGGAGCCGCTCAGGCCCGTGATGAGCATTTCATACCCCGCCATGCCCAAGAGTTCGCTGGAGATCTGCAGGAACCGCATGTACGAGACGATCGGCCGATCGACGGGCAGCCAAATACCGATGAGGTTGCTCTTGCCGCTCTTCATCGCTTGGGCCAAACGATTCGGGCGGTAACCCACCTGAATAGCGGCGGACTGAACACGGTCTCGGGTGTCTGGGCTAATCCGAACGTTCTTCGTTCCCGCCAAAACATGCGAGGCGGTTTGCACAGAGACACCTGCCGCTTTGGCAACATCGGCCAAAGTTATGCGCTTAGTTGGAGCATCCACGATAACTGCTTGCGCGCCCGCGGTGGGCGCTGTTCACCTTTGAACCCGCAAAGCGAGCCAAGGAATGCTACCTTGGAATTGCCGCTCTGCGGGTCAATTTGGAGCAGGCGAACGTTATCCCCGGTGTTTATAACACCTTTTCGACGATACGATCGACGTTGTGCATGCCGGGCAGCGGGGCCTGCACGGTCTGCTCCCAGTTGAAGTATTTGGCGTGGCCGTCCGTAAACGTGAAGTTCGATCCCTTGCTGTTCCAAGCCGTTTTGGCCAGCCGCAACTCGAACCAGTTCTCACTGGAGCCACCTACGTGGTCGATGCCTGCGTATTTGCTCAAGGTATCCCAGTCCTTCGTCGCGGGGTTGCTGTAAGCGCTTTCCGGCCACGGGTGGTAATCCGCATCGAAGAAGTCGATGTTGCGGATCGCCACGATGATCTGCTTGGCGGGCTCGCTGGCGATCGTCATCGATTCGCCATGGGAGAAGAGCCCGTTGATCGAATAGTCGGAATCGGGCATCTCAAGAACGCCGGCATCGTTCTTGATCGCTTTGCGGCTGTACGCGGGTGTCCGGAACGTGTCCTTGCTCTTCACGTATGAGTACAACGGCGTAAACCACTCGTACTCGGTCTTGTGGTCGACATACATCGTATGGTCGTCGTTGTCGTTGGCGTACAGCATGATCGCCTTGCCAATTTGGTTCATGTTCGATAGGTCAGCCGTTTTCTTGGCCGCTGCCTTCGCCTGGGCGAAAACAGGGAACAGGATCGCCGCCAAGATGGCGATGATCGCGATGACGACGAGCAGCTCGATGAGCGTAAATGCGTTTTTCTTCATGAGTTCGAAACTTGAATAGGGTCAGGCGCACGCGGGCTTGGCCGGTGCGGGACGCCGAGTCGATCAAGTGTTCGAACAGGGAGGAGGGGTTGGCGGCGGCGGGCGGTCGTCGGGTAGCCGGCTTTGGCGCCGATCGGCGATCTCCATGGACATCGCCATCATGGAAACGCCTGGCAAAGCGAGGGCGGTGGGAAC
Organism: Fimbriimonadaceae bacterium; assembly: GCA_044226215.1. Classification (GTDB taxonomy): domain Bacteria; phylum Armatimonadota; class Fimbriimonadia; order Fimbriimonadales; family Fimbriimonadaceae; genus JBGAHK01. The sequence goes on from JBGAHK010000001.1 coordinate 365,992, forward strand.
GTCGACCGCGTGAAACGGGATGCTGGCCAGGCCACCGTCGACCAGGAGCTCCGCGCGATGAGCGGTCGGGCATGAGCGAGCGTCTTCCGGACGGTGGGCCCTTCGGTCGCCCTGTCCGGAGCAGCACTTGGCGCAGTGGTGGGCCGTAGGCACCCAACCTCCGACCGCCCACAGGACGAGACAGAGCACGACCAAACGTGCCGCCCGAATCATGAATCGCGATCGGAAGAGCTGCAAAACCAACACCTCACTATACGAGAAAATGCCCGCGAAATGGCTCAAGTTTCGCGGGCACGGAGAAGGAAGATTGACGTTCGAGTCGGCTTAGGCCGATCGCTTGCGACGAAGGACGATGGCTGCCGCCGGTCCGACAAGCGCGATGAGGCTGGCCGGTTCGGGCACGGGAGCATACGTCTGGACGGTAGCGACGCCGCCATCGATGATCGACGTGCTGCCGATCGTGTACGACGTGGCCGACGTGCGGATGTAGCACCACTTGGAGCTCGCACCAGGGGCCACCGCGCCGAGGCCAAGCGGCTGAGCGACGAAGTGGAAGTAAACCGTCGATCCGTTCAGATCGCGATCCACATAGGTCGGAGCCGTGCCCGGCGACAAGTCGAAGTCCGCATCGACGATCCCAAGGCCGAAGTTGCTGTTACCGAGCGTCGTGATGGCGTGCTGCGAGTTGGCGCTGTTATGAACTCGGTAAAGGAAGGACAAATTCCCCCCTGCCTCTTTCCAAACGGCGGCATCGAGCGTTCCCGTGAACGTCACGTTGTTCAGACCGTCGATGCCGACGAACGGCGTCGAGGACGAAGTAAGCAATGCGCCCGGCGGGAGAGATGCACCCAAAACGACTCCGCCGCCACCTGGCGCAAGAATCGTTGCGTATGAGGCACCCAGCAACGCGCCGGACAGGCCCGTAAGGGCCAGAATCCTAACCATTCCTTTCATGTTTTTGTGTTTCCTTTCAGACAAAAATCTCAATGTTGAGCCACACCGCTACGGTGCACCCATTGAACATTCAGCAAATGGAAGGCCATTCGTGACGGATGGTGAGAATTATTTAGACAGTTCTTACAAACCTGCTCGATTTACCGGTTGGTGAGTGCAAGGAAATTGCTACGAGCTCGCGGATTTCGCCCGATTCCAGAGATTATCCCAGGATGTTGCGTCCAAATCGGCGAGATTGCCGTCGGCGTGTTGCTCCATCCATTGGAAGCGGGCCGTGAACCGGTCGAGCATGCGCCGAAGCGACTCCTCGGGATCAACCTGCGTCCACCGCGCGACGTTCACCATCGTGAACAGCCAGTCGCCCATCTCCGATTCGATCCGTTCGGGATCGCCGCCGGCAAGGGCCTCGGCAAACTCCCGTTCCTCTTCGCGCAGCTTCTCGAAGACGGCTTCGATATCGGGCCATTCAAAGCCGGCGCGGGCGGCCCGCTTGCTGATCATGAGCGCCCGGGCCAGGCTCGGCATCGTGCGCGGAACGCCATCGAGAATGGAGGCTGGTGACTCGTCGCCCTTTTCGGAGCGCTTGATCTGGTCCCAGTTTTTCAGCACCGCGTCGGCGTCCTCCGCCTCGACATCGCCGAAAACGTGAGGATGCCGACGAACGAGCTTGTCGCAGATCGCGGTGGCGACTTCGCGAGTCGAGAACCCGCCGTTTTTAGCGGAGATCTGGGCATGCAGAATCGGCTGGAGCAGCAGATCGCCCAGCTCTTCGGCTAGGCCGGCCGGGTCTTCGCGGTCAATCGCCTCGAGCACCTCATACGCTTCTTCTAGGAGGTATTTCTTCAGCGATTCGTGGGTCTGGGCTTGGTCCCAGGGGCACCCGCCCGGCCCCAACAGCCGATCGACAATGTAAACCAGTCGATCGAGCGGAGCCAGGTCGGCGCCTGAATACGAGCGGTCCGTCACTTGCCCAGCTTATAGCCTTCGAGCCAGCGCTGGAATTCGTCCTTGAACTGGACTTGGCGGTAGTCCACCTTCATCTTCTTGCGCTGCTCGAGGAGCATGGCGGGCAGATTGTTTTTGGTGACGCCGCGATCCAGCATCAGGCTCTTGCGCAAAGTCTTCTTGAGCTTGGCATCGAGCGGAATCTTGGTCTCAGGCTTGATGGCCTCGACATAGAACCGAACCGACTGCGTCTCACCTTTGATCCAGTCCGACGCCTGCCCGATCTTGGTTGCGGCGACGATGTTTTTCACGGGATCGGCGAAGTAATCCAGCTCGATATCGCCGAGCATCCCGCCATCGAGGTGCGTCATGTCGGAGCTCATCTCCTTGGCGACGTCGGCAAAGCTCTTGCCGGATTTCAGCGCGGTATCGACGGCTGCCTTCTTCTCTTCGGGGACCGCGATGAGCCGAAGTGTGTACTTCTTGCGAATGGTGAACCGGGTCGGATTCTCGTTGTAATGCTTCTCGACTTCGACGTCGGTGATCGTGATGCCCTGCGTCTGGAGCTTGAACTGGGCCAGCTCCACCTTGACCTGGTATTCCAGGTCCTCGCGGGTCAAACCGCCGGTGGCCCAGGTCTCAATAAACTTCGGGTCTTCGGTTTGCCGCTCGGTGAGAAACTCGTCGATTTCGGCTTTGGTGGGAAGGACGCCTTTGTCGGCCGCGAGCGAAAGGATCACACGCTCGTCGATCAGTCGCTGGAGCGCGAGCACGCCCGGCATGTCCACCACGAACTCGCCGTTGATCTGCCGTCCGACGTTCGGCAGATATTCCATCCGTTTGTAGTACTCCGAGCCCTTGATCTCCTCGCCGTTGATCACCATCACGACGCGACTCGGATCGACTTGGCTCCATCCTGTGGCGGCCATCCAAAGCGCGCCCATGATCATCCATGCTTTGAAATGCTTCATATGGTTCTTCCTGTTAGAACGGTGAAACCGAATCGAATGAATCCCCGATCCTTATTCTTCTGCTCGCTTGGGTTTAACGATCAGGCGAATCGGCGTTCCCGGGAGCGGATATTCTTTGCGGATTCGGTTTTCGAGATATCGACGATAACTAAAGTGCATCAGGGCAAGATCGTTGCAGAACACCACGATCGTGGGCGGACGATTGCTCACCTGAGACGCATAGTACAGCTTGAGCGCCTTGCCTTTCGACGTATACGGTCGTTCGTAGGCGGCGTCCTGAATCAAACGATTGAGGGGGCCGGTCGTAATCCGGAACTTCCAGTTTTCCGTGGCTTGGAACACCTGGTCCATCACCACGTCGAGTCCCCAGCTTGCGTTGGCGGAGGTGAAACAGATCGGGGCGTAGCTCATCTCCGGCAGCTCGTTGCGAATCGTCTTGACGAACTCTTTGCGCTCGGGGCTCTGGCGGCGCGGGCTGGCGCCCATATCTTCCATCAAGTCCCACTTGTTCACCGCGATCACGAGCGCGCGGCCCTCGTCGTGGGCCATTTTCGCTGTGCGCTTATCGCCGTCGGTGAGCCCTTCCTGACCGTCGACGACGACCAGCACGCAGTCGCATCGCTCGATCGCGTTTGTGGCGCGGAGGGCCATGTAGTATTCGATCGTCCCTTGGACCTTGCCGCGGCGTCGCAAACCTGCGGTATCGATCAGCCGCACGGGCTGTCCTCGATACTCGACCAAAGTGTCGATCGCATCGCGGGTGGTGCCCGGGATGCTGCTGACGATCGCGCGCTTCTCGCCCGTGAACGCGTTGAGCAGGGAAGACTTTCCGACGTTGGGGCGACCGACAATCGCGAGCCGGAGCTCTTCGGGCACCTCTTCGAGACTTTCCTGGGTGGGCAGGAGATCGCAGACGGCATCGAGCATGTCGCTCACGCCCATGCCATTGAGGCCAGAGACGGGCATGACGTCGCCGAGGCCCAATTCGAAAAATTCGCTGGCGAGCTGCTCGCGCCGTTTGTTGTCGGCCTTGTTCGCCGCGACAATGATCGGTTTGCGGAATCCGCGGAGCTGGTTCGCGAGATCGATGTCGCCCGCGCTCACCCCTTCGACGCAGTCGACCATCATGATGATGGCGTCCGCTTCGGCGAGCGCGACCTGGGCTTGAACGCGGATCTGTTCAACGAGCGGATCGTCATCCATGAACAAAATGCCGCCGGTATCGACCAGGGTGAATACCTTGCCGAAATGTTCGGCTTGGGCGTAAAGGCGATCTCGGGTGACGCCCGGCGTGTCCTCGACGACAGCAAGACGGGAGCCGACGATGCGGTTAAACAGGGTGCTTTTGCCGACATTTGGCCGACCGACGATGGCGACAACGGGCAGTCTTTGGCTCATGGCGGGAACCGGAGGGTACCCGAGGGCGGCCATGAGGTACGTTTCTCCGTTCATGCGTCTTCCCATCGCCGGTTTTCTTGTCAGCCTTGCATCGCTCTCGTTTGCCCAGTCCGAGCGCTACTTTCTGATCGATGGTTTCAAGTCCATGATCGTCTTGGGCAGCGAAGAAAAGCGGCAGGGACTCGGCGTCGCGCTCCAATGGACGCGGCCCGAGCCGCGCTTCAAGCTGTTCAATCAGCCCGGGCTGCTCGTGTGGGAAGCGTATAGCTATGCCTCTTGGGGGCACCAGCCGACAGGACCGAATCGGTCGACCGTCGCCATCGGGGGCCTCGCAATGGGGCGATATGTATATGGCAAGCCAAATAAACCTCGCGTTTTCTGGGAGGCGGGATGGGGCTTGCAAGGCATCACCAAGCGGACGTATGACTTGGACAGTCCGGTCAATTCGACTCCCGTATTGGGCGTGGGCGCGCTGATTCCGTTCGGTGACCGCGACCTCATCGCCAGTGTCCGCTGGTTACACGTATCCAACGGGGGCACCCGCAATACGAATCACGGGCAGAACCAACTGTTCGTGATGTTTGGCATTCGCTTCTGATGGTCGAGTTCGAGCTCCTGGCAACCTGCCCCCATACCGGTGCGCGCCGCGGCCGCCTGCACACGCCGCATGGCACCGTCGAGACGCCGGCCTTCATGCCGGTTGGGACGCAAGGCACCGTCAAAGCGGTGGGGAGCGAGGACCTCGAGCGACTGGGCTTTCAGCTCATCCTTTCCAACACCTACCACCTGTCTCTGCGGCCGGGAAGTTCGCTGGTCGAGCGGATGGGGGGCCTCCAGAAGTTCATGGGCTGGAGCGGGGCGATTCTCACCGATTCGGGCGGCTACCAGGTGATGAGCCTCGCCCACATGCGCACGATCACCGAGGAAGGAGTCGCGTTCCGGTCCCACTTGGACGGCAGCCAGCACTTCCTCAGTCCGGAGCGCGCGATCGAAATCCAGGCCGAACTGGGAGTCGATATCAGCATGGCTCTCGACGTCTGCCCACCTTATCCGTGCACGCGGGAGGAGGCTCGAGCGGCCATGGAGCGCACGCACCGATGGGCGCCGCGGAACCTGGAGGCGCGCAAACCGGACCAAGCCGTCTTCGGGATCGTACAAGGCGGAGTGCATCCGGACCTACGCGCCGAGTCAGCCGCGACCATCGGCGCGCTTCCGTTCGCGGGGTTTGCGATTGGCGGGGTCAGTGTGGGCGAACCCACCGAAATGCAGTATCCGGTCGTGACCCAGGTTGCGCCGCTCCTCCCGACGAACAAAGCCCGCTACCTGATGGGCGTCGGGCATCCTCGAGACATTATTCATGGCGTTCGGTCAGGCGTCGATCTGTTCGACTGTGTGCTGCCGACCCGCATGGCCCGCCATCACTGCCTATACACCCTGAATGGACGGGTGAACGTCACCAACTTACGGTTTGCAGAAGAGCACGGACCCGTCGATCCCGGCTCGGTTTTTGAACCCCTCGAGCGCTATTCAGCGGCCTATTTGCGGCACCTGTTCAAAGCGGGCGAATCGCTGGGACCACGGCTGGCGACGCTCCACAACTTGAGCTTCTATGGCCGGATGATGGGCGAGATCCGCGAGGCGATCGAAACCGGCACCTGGGACGCCCTCGAAGCGCGGTACGAAAGGGCGTAGGCCCTGGGACTTCGATAGTCATCGGTTCCAAATACCCACCGCCGAACTCTCCCCAGAGCCGGCGGGAACCTTCAAACTTGTTCATCTTGCCCAGGGCAACGCGTATTAGTGTATTGTCATGCGCCGAATCGTGGAGTGAAAAGCCCCGTATATTTGCATAAATTCATATAAAGGCTAGATTTGCCCATCCAACCACAGGGGCAGAGCCACATTGAACCTAAAGCCTGGTCGTTGGGGTACAACCGCGCTTTGATGAGCTTGCTTCGGGCGATTTTGGCGCTTTCGGTGTTGATGACCGTGCTTTTCTTGGCGGGTTGTGCCGGCAAAGCAGGCGATAATCCCAGCTCGATCCGCATCACCCCCGCGACGGTGACGCTGAAGGTGGGGCAGACGAAGCAGTTCACCGCGGTCGTCAAGGGCGGCGATTTTGGCCCGGTCGTCTGGAGCGTCGATGGCGACGGCACGGGCGGCACGATCACGACAGACGGCTTCTACACGGCCCCGGCGAAAGCGGGCACGTACCAAATTCGCGTGGCGGTGGCTAAAGACCAGTCAATGGCGGCCACAGCTGCAGTGACCGTGACCGAGGTCGGCGTGACGATCACGACGACGAACGTTCCTCGCGTGCTCACTCAGAGCTCGTTCCAATTGGCGGCCAAGGTCGACAATGCGACCGACACCACGGTGCAGTGGTCGGTCACGGGCGGAGAAGCGGCCGGCAAGGTCGACTCGAACGGGAACTACACCGCACCCACCACCGGCGGTACCTACGAAGTGGTGGCCACGAGCAAGGAAGATCCCGCAAAGAAGGCTCGGATCGCCATTACGGTTTTTGACCAAGCCGCAGTCCAACTGGATACAACCCAGGGCACGATCATCTATCGACTTCGCAACGACAAGTCGCCGATCACCTGCGCCAACATGGTCACGCTGATCAATAAGGGCTACTACGACGGCATCGTGTTCCACCGCTACGAGCCGGGCTTCGTAATTCAGGGCGGCGATCCGCTGACGAAGACCCTACCGCTCGACGATCCGAGCATCGGGACCGGCGGTCCGGGCTATACGATTCCGTTCGAGGTCAATGACCTGGTCCACGACCCGTACGTGGTCGCGATGGCGAGCACGGCGGTCAAGGAGGGCGGCGGATCGCAGTTCTACTTCCCGCTCACCCCGCAGCACGGACTGGACGGCGACTACTGCGTATTCGGCCAGACGCTAACTGGCCAGACCGTGATCGACGCGCTTCGCAAGGGCGACAAGATCAATAAAGCAACCGTTATCGCCTATCCGTAAGGCAAGCGACTAGTAACCGGCCGTTCTCGTTTTGGTGGGTGACTCAAATCGAAGCTGGAATGGCCGGGTCAGGTTCTTGATTGGAAAGTGGATCAGGTACCAGGCGGCATGATAGTCGCCGAAATCGTACGGACTCTTCACCTCTTCGAGCTCGTCAGCCGGAGCCATGGGCCCGCCAAACGGGGCGTGGAGCCACCACTTGTACTGGCTGAGCTCGGCGGCGGACCGGGCGCGCCAGCGCCCCAGCGCGAGGATTTCCCCACGCATCCGCACGTCGTTGATGCTCATATACGCTTCGAGCAGGGCGAGATTCTCGGTGCGTGCGGGCTCGCTGTTGCCGAGTTCGAACACGTCTTGCTTGGGATAGGCGCGCAGGGAGACGAGGAACCAGCTCTGGCCGTTCATCGCATCGGCGAGCATGGCGAGGCGGCGTTCAAGTTCGCCTTCCGACCAGCGTTCCCGCGTACTCAGTCGGCCCAGCCATCGCCGGATCATCTCGTCGGAGAGCCACAGAACGTCCTCGACGGGGACATAGCCTCGCTCGGTGAACACGACCCCAACGTTCGTCCGATACGGGGCGGTGAGTTTTTCCGCTGAGTCCCGGGCGTGGGCTTTCCCAAACTCGATCGGATCGATCACCTTGGGACTCTGCTCCTGAGCCGAGAGAGCCGATAGTAACCAAGGAAGGATCAGCAGCAACGGACGGCGGGCCATACTCCTATGGTCGGCCAAATCAGGATCGGATTTATACGAGGATGAGAAAAGCTTTCTTTCGTGGGTTGATGGGCGCACTTTTTACCGCGGGCGTCCTCGTGGCGTGGACGGAGGATGATGCCGTCGACCGGATAATTCGCCAGAAGTACGAAACCTACGACAAGGCGATGTCGTCCCGAGACCCCAAGCCCATCCTGAAGATGATGGACACCAAGTTCTACAGCATCGCCGAAGACGGCGAGGTGTCCCCTTACAAGAAAAACGTGACCGAGCTCAAACGCCAGCTGACGAAGGCGACTTGGGTCTATTCCAAGTCCCGAATCAAGAACATTTGGAACGATGGCCGCACGGCGAAGGTGACGGTCGAACAGGTTCTTAGCATGATCGCCGTCATCGGGGCGAGCAAGAAGCCGCAAAAGATCGTCGTTCGCACGAACTCGCTCGACACCTGGGACAAGCTGCGGGGCAAGTGGGTGATCACGCGCGTCAATATCGCCAAGCAGCGCACCAAGATTCTCCCCGTGACGACTGCGAAGGGCTAAGAAGCCAGCTCGCGCGCTACGGCCCGAAAGGCGGTCGCGATGGGCTCGACGTCCTCATCCCGAACCTGGTGATGGAAAACGAGCCGGATTCGGTTCGGTCCTGGCGGCAGCGTCAGCATCCCGTGCTTCTCCAGTGCTTCGATCCAAATCGAGCTGGGCCGGTCTGTATCCACCATCACGAAGTTGGTAACGACGAGGTCCAAATCGACGCACGCGCCGGGGAGGTCCTGGAGCAGCGTGGCGAGCTTCCGGGCCCGGGCGTGGTCCTCGCCGAGTTTGGGCGCGATGTGGTGGATCCCATATATTCCCGCGGCAGCGAGCAGCCCCGCTTGGCGCATGCCCCCACCGAGGCGCTTCCGCCACACGCGGGCTTTTTCGATGAAGGCGGCGGTCCCGCACAGCACCGAGCCAACCGGAGCGCCCAGCGCCTTGCTGAGGCAGAACGTGATGGTGTCGGCTCCGCGCACGACGTCCCGAACGGGCAGCCCCAAAGCGGCGGCAGCATTGTAAATGCGGGCGCCATCGACGTGAATCCGGATGGCGTGACGGTCGGCGATGTCCCGGTAGGCCGCCATCATCTCGGGGGGGAGCACGGTGCCGCCCGACCGGTTATGGGTGTTTTCCAGGCAAAGCAGCGTCGTACCCGGCGTATGGAGCGAGCCGGTCAGAATGCGCCGCTCGATCGCCTCCGGGGCCATGATGCCGCGCTGGGACTCGATGGTGCGGCACACGACGCCGGCGATCACTCCGGGCGCGCCAACTTCGTAGTACACCATGTGAGACTCTTCGTCGAAGATGACCGAGTCGCCAGGCTGGGTATGTGCGGCAAGGGCGATCTGGTTGCCCATCGTTCCGCTGGGGACGAACAGCCCCGCCTCCATGTTCATCTCCTTCGCGGCTAGCGCCTCGAGCTCGATCACGGTCGGATCGTCGCCCAGGACATCGTCGCCGACGGGAGCCTCCGTCATCGCCTTCAGCATCTCGGGAGTCGGCTTGGTTACCGTATCGGAACGAAGGTCCACAGGCATAACGATCATTCTATCAGAGCAAAAACAATCGCGGCCCTGTGACGGGACAGGGCCGCGAAATCGGGTTGAAACGGCGTCAGATGTGCTTCTTGACGAGTCCGGCAATGACTTCCTTCGGGGCTGCGCCGACCATCTGGTCGACGACTTGGCCGCCCTTGAAGACGAGGAGGGCCGGGATGCTCATGACTCCGTAGCGCTCGGCAAGCGAGCCCTCGGCGTCGACATCGACCTTGAACACCTTCGCGGTGGGAGCGAGCTCCTGGGAAAGCTGTTCGATGCTGGGTCCGATAGCCTTGCACGGCCCACACCATTCAGCCCAAAAGTCGACGAGAACAGGGACGTCCGATTTCAGGACCATCTCTTCAAAATCTGTGGTTTTGACAGCGAGTTCTGCAGCCATTCGAAATATTGTCTCCTAAGATGTCGCTGATCCCAGTTGGGCGGGACGAGCGGGATAACACATTCTACGTCATCGAACCCGTCGTCGTGCCGAGGCCTGTAACCTGATCGCCGTGAACGACCGTCGTATTTGCGGGCAAAATAAAGCCCCGTCTCGTATTGGAGGAAAACCGAACTTGAGAACTCGATTCGTCGCACTATTGACCGCCAGCGCCCTACTCGCCTCGACGTTTGGCGTTTCGGCGCAGCAGAAGAAGCCAGACCCGCGCAAAGGCCGGGCCGAAAGCCGCTTGCTCGGCATTCCGCTCTACACCAAAGGCGTCATTCTGATTCAAAAATTTGGTTCTCCTGACGAAATCCAGCCGCTGAGCCTTTCGACCACGAACTCGAATAGTGGCGGAGGCCAGGCGTCCGGTGGCGAAGAAGGTTCGCGAGGCGCAGCGCCTCCTGGCCCCCCGTCCAATGCGGGCGGCGGTGCCGGTACTCCGAGCGGCGGCAAGCGCCGACCCGGTGGCCGATCCGCTTCCAGCGCAACGGGCCCGATGATCGGCGATCCGTTCGATACGACTCTTGAATTCCGCCAGGGAGGCGCCCAGGCTCCTGGCATCGGCGAAGACGGTGGCGAAGGTTCGGCCCGACGCGGCGGTGGCGGTGCTCCCGCCAGCGGCTCGGGTGGATCCGAGTCCAGCGAGAAAGTCGAATACACCCGCTGGATCTATAACCGCAAGGCCGGTCGGTACGCGTTCGTCATGGACAAATACAACCAGGTCGTCCAGATCGAAGCGATCGGACTGTCCGATCCGAAGGTAAAGACCGCTCGTGGCGTTTCCTTCGGCTCGTCCTTCGGCGACCTGATCCGCAAGTACGGTTCGCCCGACGGCTATGAGATCAGTGGCGACAACCTCGTGGTCCGCTACTTGGTTCGCGATAAGGTCGCATTCCGACTTTCGCGCCTCGAAGCCAAGAAGCCGCACCGCGTGACGGGTATCGTCGTCGCCGCCGGCAAGTAACCGATCGGTACTTTCCCCCATTTCGAAAGCCCTGCCCAACGCGGCGGGGCTTTTCGTTTCAAAATAGGACATGGCTGACGACCGCGACCTCATCCGAAGTCGGGTCAATATTGTCGAGCTCATCACGGAGCGCATCCCGCTCCAGAAGCGAGGGAAGTATTGGACTGGGCTATGTCCTTTCCACGACGACACCAAGCCCTCCTTCCAAGTCTCCGATCTGACCGGCACCTATATCTGCTGGGCCTGCAAGGCGCGCGGCGATATTTTCACCTGGGTGATGGAAACCCAGAAGATGGATTTTCGGGAGGCTATGGAGTTGCTCGCCGACCGGATCGGGCACAAGCTTTCCCGTGGGCGCGGCTCGAACGCCTCGGAGACCAAGTCCAAGCGGCAGCAGAACGAAGGCGCGATGAAAACGGCGCTTGCGTTCTTCCGCGCGGAACTCCAGAAGAGCGAGGAAGCGCAGGCTTACTGCGTGAATCGCGGCATCACGCCGGAAGTGATCGACGCATGGGAACTGGGCTATGGCCCGGTGGGCGGCGAGGCCCTCACGGTCACGCTCCAAAAGGCAGGCTATCCCCTCTTTGACTGCCAGCAGCTGTTTCTCGTCGACGGAGACCAGCAGATCGGCTACTCCGACCGGTTCAAGAACCGGCTCATTTTTCCGATCCGCGACGAGCGCGGGGCACTGGTCGGGTTCGGCGGACGCGTTATCGGGGACGGAATTCCGAAATACATCAACAGTTCGGATACGCCGCTTTACAGCAAGCGCCGGGTGCTCTACGGGCTCTACCAGTCGCGCCAGACCGTCGAAAAGAGTCGGCGCGTGGTGCTCACGGAAGGGTATCTCGACGTGATCGCCTGCCACCGCGCTGGAGTCAGTGAAGCGGTGGCGAGTCTGGGGACGTCCCTGAGCGAGGATCACGCGAGGCTGCTCAAACGCTGGTGTGACGACGTGGTCATCTTGTACGATAGCGACGCCGCCGGAGAAAAGGCCGCTCAGCGTGCCTCCGAATTGCTGAAGGCGGAAGGCCTTCGGGTCAAAGTGGCCCTGATGCCACCCGGGGATGACCCGGACACTCTGCTGAAAACGGCGGGACCCGACGCGGTGCGCCGCGCGGTGGACGCCGGCTGCTCGCCCAGTGACTTTCAGTTTGTGCAGCTCCGCAAGCGCGAATCGATCCAAAGCGAGGCCTTCTGGAAGGAGGCTGTCGCGATTTTGGCGACGATCGATGACCCGCTCGAGCGCGAGCGCCATATCATCCAGTTGAGCGGCGAGTACCCGGACCTGAAGGATCCGCTCGCCGCTCAAAAGGTGTTGCGGCGCATCACGGCGCAGGCCCTGAAGGCACGCAAAGGGCCGACTCATGCGGCGGCCACGCCTCTTGAACGGCCGGTGAGCGCGCCGTTACTCGGGGTTGAAAAGCCGATCATGCGGGCGCTGTTCGATCCTCAGTGGGTGGACCGAGCCGTCGATCTCCTCGCCGAACCGGAACTGCTCGTTACGGGAACGGCCCAGCGCTGGGCGGACGTCATTTTGGCCGCGATCGCGGCATGCGAGAGCCGAAATATCTCGGTGTGGATCGCTCACGTGGAGGATCCTGAGATTCAGCTCCAACTGGAGCAATTCGCCTTGCTGGATTGGCCCGTCGATCTGACCGAGACCGCGATCGACCAAGCCGTAGACGAGCTGAGGCGCCGACGCGACTACCGAGGCGTGCGACAGATGGCTCGGGACAAATCGAGCGAGGGGCACGCTGATGAGGATCTGGCTCGCATCCAGGAGGAACTGACCCGCCTCAAGAGTGCGGCGGTCTCGGATTAACGGAGAGGCTTAGACGCTGGAGCCATCGGACTCGGCCAAGACGAGTCCCGAATCATAGGGACCCAGATACAACGTCTCGTGGATGCGCTTCTTGCCCACCACGCCTTCCTCGACAAACGGGGTGCCGTCCAGATACCGAACCTCGCCGCCGAGTTCGCGGATGATACAAATCGAAGCGGCAATATCGTAGAGGGCCGGTTTCGAACTGACCACGGCCCGAAACACGCCTTTGGCCAAGCTCGTGGCCTCGACGACGAAGGCGCCCGCGTAGCGCATCTTGCCGGGCAGTTGGCGGCCAAAGTGGATGATTGTCCGGTCGCAATAGCTGACGAGCTGCTCGGGCTTGATTGGTCCCGGCTCGATGGGGGCGAGCGGCTGGCCATTCAAGGTTGCGCCTTGGCCGCGCGCTGCAGAAAAGAGCTCGCCGAGGTCGGGAAGCATAATGGCGCCCAGAACGACCGTGTCGGTGATCAATCCGATGCTCACGCCCCAGAGGGGCGAGCCGTACGCGAAATTCGAGGTGCCATCGATCGGATCCACCAGCCAGAGGCCGGCAGGACCGGCTTCCCGGTATCCCTCTTCCTCGCCCCAGATCGTGCTGCCGGGAAGGATTTCGGGCAGGCGCACGCGGAGGAACGATTCGATCTCCCGGTCGGCGATGGTGACGAGGGTGCCATCGGTTTTGAGGGACGTCTGAAGGTCCGAACGGCGGTCCAGCGCCATTTGGCCGGCTTCGCGAGCAAGGGACTCCAGCTCCAGACGAAGTCGGGATAAATCGGGCACGAGTGCGATGGTACCCCTGGGGTTGCGAGCGCGGCGGGCTTGGGGTATAACGCTCCTTACCGCGAGCGGGAGTAGCTCAGTGGTAGAGCATCTCGTTGCCAACGAGAGGGTCGAGGGTTCGAATCTCTTCTCCCGCTCCATTTTCATTTTTGCGGTCCCCCGCGTTCACTCGCTCCGCTCCTTCACTTTGTGGATTCGCGCCTAAGGAAATTGGGCCGATATCCGATACAAATACTGATGGCGTGGAAACCGTCCGAAAATCGGACCAAATTGGAGCGGGCAGCCTAGATGTCGGACATTCTCAGCCAGTCCGAAATCGAGGCGCTGTTATCGTCGTTGAGCGACAGCCCGACGATGGTGGTGCCCGAGTCCGGCGGAGGTGACGGCTCTCCGGTCAAGAATCCCTCACGCAAGAGCATCGCGTATGAGGTCTACGACTTCCGCCGCCCCGACAAGTTCAGCAAGGAGCAGCTCCGAACGCTCCAGATGCTGCACGAAACGTTTGCCCGACTCGCCGCCACCGCCCTCTCGGCTTACCTGCGCAGCCACGTCGCGATCGACCTGATCTCGCTGGAGCAGGTGCCGTACGAAGAGTATCTGCGCAGCATCAACCAGTCCGTATTCACGGTCATGTCCATGCCGCCGCTCACGGGCCAAGCCGTCGTCGAAATCGAATTTCCCTTGGTCTTCACGATGATCGACCGGCTCCTGGGTGGACCGGGCCGACCCGCCAACCGCACGGTCCTCACCGATATCGAGCGGCCGCTGGTGCGCCAGATGGTCGAGCGGATGTTCTCGGCGCTCAAGAGCGCATGGGAAGGCATCGTCATCGTCAACCCCGGGATCGAGGGCATGGAGACAAGCTCTCAGTTCGTCCAGATCGCCCCGCCCAGCGATATCGTCGTCACGATTTTGTTTGAAGTGAAGATCGGGGAAGCCCGCGGCGCGATGAGCGTCTGTGTGCCGTACCTCGTCCTCAAGCCGATCACGGCCAAGCTGAGCGCCCAGAAGTGGTTCGTCAGCAGCAACCGCAAGGTCAGCACGTCGAATCGCCGCCTGCTCGCCTGGCAGATTCAACAGACGGAGGTGGATTGCGCCGTGCGCCTGGGCCGAGCCCGGCTCAGCGTTCGCGATTTCCTCGAGCTCAAGTCCGGCGATGTGCTGTCGCTGGACCAGCAGACCGATCGCAACCTCGCCTTCCTCGTCGGAGAACACGCCAAGTTCGAAGGGAAGCCCTCGATTCAAGGCCGTAAGTACGTTTTCACCATCAGCCACGCGCTGGAATTCATGTAACCATGCCTACCATCCCGCCCGATGTCGTCGTCAAGTTTGGAAGTGTCCAGAACCAGATCTGGCAGACCGTCACCATGACGGTCAGCGAGAACCTGAACAAAGCGGTCACGTTCCAAAATCCGTTGGTCACGGTGGCCAGCACGGCCGATCTGTACTCCGAGATGGCCTCGCCGAAGCTGATCATTCAGTTCTCGTTCTCGAGCAGTCCGGAGAACTCGCAGGTGCTGCTCGTGGACCAGGAGACGTTCGCTCACTTCCTGCACCTGGTGCGGGGAGAGCCACCGACTGAGGTCGACGATTCGCATGTGGCGGACGCACGGCCCGCGTTGGAAGCGATCGTCCAGGGCATCTGCCTGGCGGTCGGCAATATCCGCGACGAGGCCGTCGTCTCGAGCGGCCTTTCCATCCGCTATCAGATTTTCAGTTTCCCGCCAAACCTGCAGCGATCCGACGAACTGATGCGCACAAACGTGGCGTTCTCGTCGGAAACGATTTCCGGGACGATCGTTTGGCTGATGGACAGCGACACCGCGCATATGCTGCTCGGCGTTGCCCAAGTCGTCGACGATGCCGCGAAGAAGGCGGCCCAAGAGGCGAATGCGTTTACCGCGCCTCCGCTCTCGGGTGGAGCTCCGGAAGACGCCGGTGCCCTCGAGATCCTCATGGACATCCCGCTCGAGATCTCGGTCGAACTTGGCCGGGTGAGGATGCTGGTGCGCGAGGTTGTCGATCTGGGCAGCGGCAGTATCGTCGAAATCGATAAGGCCGCCGGTGAGCCGGTCGATGTGATGGTGAACGGCCGACTCGTCGCCCGAGGCGAAGTCGTTGTCATCGAGGATAACTTCGGCGTTCGAATCACCGAAATTTTGAGTCCGCAAGAGCGGATGGCCCGACTGAACGAGGTGGCGTAATGCGATTCGATCTCGTCGCAGCGGCGCTCGTGCTGGGCACACTGGCCCAAGCTCAGGACAAGGCGGCGCCGGTTACCAAACCGGACATTTCGCTGCCCAAGGGCGAATCGTTGGCGCCGGGTTTCGGCTTCGCGCCCATGCTCCAGATGGCCGTTGCCGTGATCCTCGTGGTCGTGGCGCTCAAGTTCCTGTTGCCCAAGCTCATGCCGATGCTCAGTCGCCGCATGACGACGGGGCTGAACAGCAGCATCCGAATTGAGGAATCCGCCGCCTTCGCGGGCGGCAACCTGTATGTGGTCACGGCCCGCGACCGAACCTTGCTCGTCGCGATTGGTTCGCAAGGCGCGACCTGCCTGGCCGATCTCACGCCGAACGCTCAGGAGCCGGACAAGAAAGCTTTCTTTGAGATGGTCGACGAAGCGATGAAGGCTCCAAAGCCCCAAGCCGCTCCGGCCCGGGCCGCCGTCGAGCTCGATCCCGAAATCGCACGCGAGCGATTGGAGAGGTTGAAACGCCTTGCGAGCTAACTCCTGGCGCGAATCGATCGACTGGATTCGAACCCATCGTCGCTGGCTCGCTGTCGGCCTGCTTCTGATGCTGACGACGGTCGCCGTCTTCCCGCAGACGCTGCCGCTGCCCAAGGTCAGCCTCGGCATGGATCAGGCGAAGTCGCCCGACCAGGTCAGTGAATCGCTCAAGATTCTGGCCCTGCTGACGGTGCTCTCGCTGGCACCCGCGATTCTGATCTTGACGACCGCGTTTACGCGCATCGTCATCATCCTGAGTCTGCTGCGAACGGCGATTGGCGCGCAGAACATCCCGCCCAACCAGGTGGTGGTGGGCATAAGTCTTTTTCTCACGCTGTTCGTCATGTCTCCGACCTACACGGAGATCAACGAGAAGGCGCTCCAGCCGTACTTTGCGAAGAAGCTTTCGATGGAAAAAGCGATCGATCGGGCCCAGGCGCCGCTACGCAAGTTCATGCTCAAGAACACGTACAGCAAAGACCTCAAGCTATTCGTCGACTTGCGCGGCGAGCAGACCACGGCGGAAAACGTGTCGATGCTGTGTCTCATCCCCGCCTTCGTGGTGAGCGAGCTGAAGACGGCGTTCATCGTCGGCTTCTACGTCTTCGTTCCGTTCATCATCATCGACCTCATCGTCGCGAGCATTCTCATGTCGCTCGGCATGATGATGATGCCGCCCACCGTCATCTCTCTTCCCGCGAAGATGCTCGTCTTCATTCTGGCGGATGGATGGTCGGTCATCGCCCATGCGATCGTGACGGGGTACCGCTAGATGAATCAAACCTACGTCCTCGAGATCACGCGCCAGGGACTTACCGTCGCGGTCATGGTTTCGATGCCGGTTCTCGCGGTCGCGCTGTTCATCGGCCTCGCCGTGAGCGTTTTTCAGGCCGTCACCCAGGTCCAGGAAATGACCCTTACCTACGTGCCGAAACTGCTCGGTGCGGCGGTCGTGGTCGTCCTGTTCGGAGGCTGGATGATGAGCACCCTCGTGAGCTTCATGAGGATGTGCTTCGAGCACGCGACGAGGGTGGTTTAGGTGCACCTCGATCAGCCCTTTATCTTTGCGTTCTTCATGGTCTTCTGCCGCGTTTCGGCGCTGCTGCTCGCGTCGCCGATCTTTGGCAACTCCACCCCTGCCCAGATCCGGGTGATGATCTGCGGCGTGGTGACGATGTGCATCACGCCTGCCGTGCAGTCCACCTTCGGACCGGTACCGGCAGACATGCTGCAGTTGGTCTCGATCGGGCTGTACCAAATCCTGATCGGCCTCTTGATCGGGGCGTGCACCCAGCTGCTTTTGCTGGGCGTCCAGATGGGCGGTGCGTTCCTGGACCTCAACATCGGCTTGGGCTCCGCACAGCTGCTGAACCCCGTCATGATGAGCTCCACCACGATCTTCGGGCAGTTCAAGTTCATGCTGTCCCTCGTGATCTTGCTGCTTCTGAACGGGCACCACATGATGTTCGCGGCGCTCGTGCGCAGCTTTGACCTTGCGGGTGGCTCCGGCCATGTCGCGTGGATCGAACTCCAAACCAATCTGATGACCTTCGTCGGCCAGATTTGCCTGCTCGCGTTGCAGATCGCGGCCCCCGCCGCGGGCGTGTGCATCATCATCGATCTCGCCGCGGGCCTTGTCAGCCGCGCCGTGCCCCAGATGCAGGTGTACATGGTCACGATGCCGAGCAAGATCCTCGCCGGCGTCGTTGCGCTCTCGGTCGCCCTGCCCATCCTGGTCGCCGCGATTCAGTTCGGCGTCGAGCGTAGCTTTACCGTCGCGGACCGGCTCGTGCGGTCGACAAGGGGGGTGAGCGTTGCCGGAGAATGATGGCGCGGAAAGGACAGAGGAAGCGACACCCAAGCGCAAGATGGAGGCGCGGCGCAAGGGAACCGTCGCCAAATCGAACGACCTGAATAGTGCGCTCGTCATGCTCGCGCTCTGCCTGGTGATTCCCACCGCGTTCGCGTCGATGGCGCGCGGGTTCATGACCGCCATCCACGACGGGCTTTATGCCGTCCCCAAAGATGTCGCTCCGCTGACGATGTTTCGGGAGGTGCTGGGCATGCTCCGACCGACCATCCTTGGCGCCACGATGCTGCTCGGGGCCGCGCTGTTCTCCGGACTCGTCGCCAACTTCGCTCAGGTCGGCTTCGTTCTCAGCGGGGAAGCGCTCCAACCGAATTTTGGCAAGCTGAACCCGTTCGAGGGCTTCAAACGCCTGGCCTCTCGCACTGCGTTTGTCGAGGGCCTGAAGGCGGTTCTGAAGTGCGGTCTGTTCGGTCTCGTCGCCTATCAGGTTATCGCGGGAAACTGGCAGAACCTCATGGGCATGCCCTGGCTGAGCCCCGCCGCCGCCGCGACCAAATTGGGCGGTATGGCGATGGCGATCCTGTTTCGGATCACCGCGATCTGGGTGGTGCTGGCAGCCCTCGACTACTTCTTCCAACGCAAACAAGTCGATCGCCAGCTCCGGATGACCAAAGACGAGCTGAAGCGCGAGATGAAAGAGCAGGAAGGCTCGCCCGAAATGAAGATGGCACAGATGAAGTTCCGGCGCAAGCTTTCGCGCGGGCGCATGATCGATCGGGTGCCGCTCGCCGACGCGATCATCACCAACCCGACTCACTTTTCGGTGGCTATCCAATACGACCGCAGCTCGATGCACGCCCCCATGGTGGTTGCGAAAGGGCAGGACTATTTGGCTCTCAAAATCCGAGAGATCGCGCGCAAGCACGATGTGCCCATCATCCCCAATCCACCGTTGGCGCGGCAGCTTTACAAGCAGTGCGAGGTGGGCGATTTCGTTCCACGCGACCTGTTTGCCGCCGTCGCCGAGATTCTTGCGTTCGTTTACAGCACGTTGAAGAAGGTTCGACCCGGCCCGGGCTAGTAAACTTGCGCCACGTCCGTGTCGATTCCCAGCCAAGCTAATTCGGAGACCTGGCGCCGCATCGTGCTCAAGTCGATGAGCCCGCCGGCGTGGCTGGCCGCCGATGCCGCTGACCTCGACGTGGTCATCTCCTCGCGCGTTCGTTTTGCGCGTAACTTGTTCGGCTACCGGTACCCCCATGCGGCGGACCCGGCTGACCTCAACGCGATTCTCGACGCGGTTCGCTCGGCCGCGCGGCGGTGTCAATTGGAGGAAGCGCGCGGCATGACCCCGGCCGAATTCGACTATTTGGTCGGATGCCGGCTGGTCTCGCCGGACTTTGCCTACGGGGCTTCGGGACGCGGGCTGTTTTTCGATTCGACTCGCGCGATCTCGGTGATGGTGAATGAGGAAGATCACTTGCGCATCCAGTGCCTGAGCGCGGGGTGGTCGGCCCACGAAGCGCTGGATCGTGCGCGGCGCGTGGAGTCGAATCTGGGTTCGAATCTGCGCTGGGCGTGGCACGAGCGCTGGGGGTTCCTGAACGCCAGCCCTTCCAACATGGGGCCCGGGCTTCGCGCGTCGGCGATGCTTCACCTGATCGGGATCGCCCAAACCAACCGCCTCCGCGGCATTCTGCGCGCCTTGACCGAGCGCCACATCGTCGTTCGCGGTCTGTTTGGCGAATCGAGCCGCGCCTTGGGCGCGATGGTCCAGGTCAGCTCGGTCGAGGGCGTTACGCCCGAGTTCGTCGGGGCGTGCACCTACCTGGTGGAAGCGGAACGGGCCGCGCGGACCGAGGTGGACGTCGAGCGCGTGGCGGAACAGGCCCGTATGGCTGCTGAGTTTGCCGTGACCTCGCGGGGACTGAAGCTGGCCGACGCGCTGCGTGTGCTGGCTTGGTCACGCTGGGCATCCTGCTTGCAGATTCCCGGGTTCCCGCCTTCGCCCCGCGATGTCGACCAGTGGCTGACGAGCATGGAGGTTCGCAGCACCCACGATTCGGCGGGGGCCGCGCGCCATCGGGCCGAATTTCTCCGCGCCCGGCTCGAGCGAACGATCTACGGTCCTGCCCAAGCATCCAACGTCGGCGTCAAGCCGTAGGTAGACTCGGCCATCGACGTTCAGGTTATGACCGCACCCGAAACAAGGCTCCCGAACAAGCGCTGGCGGTTCGCCCAGCTTTCTTTCACGGCTGGCTACGCTGTGCTGATCGTCGGCTGCATGCTCTTTCCCTACAACTACGTCATCAGTTTCGGGGTGATTGGGGCGGGCCTGGCGGCTTCGCTTTTGGGTGTACTGAGCGGAGCGATGACGGCGACCGAATGGAACCGCCGGTTCCTCGCGTTCTGGGCCGGGATCGGTGCGATTCTGCTTGCCTTGACGGCGGCCTGGATTCTTGCCTTGGCTGGATTCGCCAAATCGGGCCATCCCACCGTGTGGAACGAAGCCCGCGTTTCGCCCAACTGGCCCTACGGGACGGGAGCGATTCTTGCGCAGGCGATCTTTTGCGGGATGTGGCGGGAGCTCAGCCACGGCGCCAACGCCGAGTACGAGGGCCCAAGTCAGTTCTTGCTGACCCTGATGCTCATCCTCGCGCTACCGGTCGGCTATCTGCTGGGCAGCTTCATGGACTGACCCTGACGGCTTCCAAAAGCGGTACCTGAGCAACGTCCAGAACGCCTCCGGAGCATCGGTCCACCGAATCTTTTTGCCCGCCTCTTTGGTTCGCGGATCGTAGGAGATCGGAACCTCCAGGATCCGCTCTCCCAATCGGCCCGCCTTGGCCGTGACTTCTGGGCAGAATTCAAAGCGCGAACACTGGAGATCCATTCGCCGAAGCAGCTCGGTTCGAACCGCTTTATAGCAGGTGGCCTCGTCCGTAATCCCGAGGTGGTACAGACGGTTTGCCGTCCAAGCGAGCAGAACGTTGACCAAGCGGTTGGCGAATGCCATGCCCGAGTGCATGCCGTTCTTGAATCGATTGCCGTACACGATGTCTGCCCGCCCCGCTAAGATCGGCTCGATCAGCATCGGGATCTCCTCGGGTCGGTATTCGAGATCGGCGTCTTGAATGACGGTGACCGTCCCCTCGGCCCGGGATAGACCCTGGCGGATCGCGGCGCCTTTGCCCTGCCGCTCTTGGTTGGTGAGGACGAGGATACGGTCGCCATAGGAGGCGAGGATAGGCGCGGTTTGGTCCCGACTGCCGTCGTCGATCACGATGACCTGGGCGCGGACGGGAAGCGCGAGCAAGCGATCCACGACCTCTCTGATCGTGTCCTCTTCGTCCAGCGCGGGGACGAGGACGGTCAGTTCAGGCGCGGGATCGGTCGGCATCTGGTTGGTTAGGATACTCACGCCGGCGGCATGATGCATCACAATATGCAACCGATGAGCCGACGTGTCACGTTCCGGAATGTGGGTGACAGCCGATGAGCTTCGATCTCATCCTTCGCGGCGGACGGGTCGTTCGCGAATCGGGCGCGGTGGTGGCCGACGTGGGGATCCAGGGCGGACGCATCGCCGAGGTGGGCGATCTCGCGCATGCCACGGCCACTGAGGTCGTCGATGTTGGGGGCAAATTGATCCTGCCCGGCCTCATCGACACCCAAGTGCATTTCCGGGAGCCCGGCCTCGAACATAAAGAGGACATCGAGTCCGGCACGCGTGCGGCTCTCATGGGCGGGGTGACGACCGTATTCGAGATGCCCAACACACAGCCGCCGACGACGACCGAAGCGGCCCTGCGGGACAAACTCGACCGCGCTCGCGGGCGGGCTTGGTGCCACATCGCCTTCTTTGTCGGAGCCAGTCCCGAGAACTTGGCCGACCTTGCTCGACTCGAAATGCTGCCGGGCACCCCAGGCGTGAAGATTTTTGTCGGGAGCAGCACGGGAAGCCTGCTCGTCGACCGTCAAGAGGACCTTCTCGAGGTGCTTCGCCACGGCTTCCGGCCTTGCTCGATCCACAGCGAGGAGGAGGCCCGCATCCGGGCGCGGCGATCCGAAATTCTCGTCCCTGGGGTTACGGTCGATCAACACCCGATCTGGCGGGACGCGGAAGCGGCTCGAATGTCGACCGAGCGCGTGATCCAGGCGTGCCGCGAGACGGGCAGGCCGGTCCATATCCTTCATATCTCGACGGCCGAGGAACTCCCGCTGATTGCCGCGGCCAAAGCGGAGGGCTTGCCCGTGACCTGCGAAATCACCCCGCAGCACCTGTTCTTCGATTCCACCGAGTACGCGCGACTGGGAACCCAAATTCAGCAGAATCCGCCGATTCGGTCTCCGGAGCATCGACAGGCCCTCTGGCGCGCGTTCGAAGATGGACTCTTCGACGTCTTCGGCAGCGATCACGCTCCCCACACGCAGGAGGAGAAGGCGAAACCGTATCCCGAGTCTCCATCGGGGATGCCGGGGGTGCAGACCACGCTGCCCTTGCTTTCGACCTGGGCGGCCAGCGGCATGATGTCGTGGGAGAAGGTTGTACGGATGGCTTGTCAGCGCCCCGCAGAACTCTTTGGCCTGAAGGGCAAGGGCCGAATCGAACCGGGGGCAGACGCCGACCTCGTGGTCTTCGATCCTGCCGCCCAGTGGCAAATCAAAGCCGATGACCTCGAAAGCAAATGTGGCTGGACTCCCTACGAAGGCGTCCCGGTTACCGGGCAGGTTGAGCATGTATTGCTTCAAGGAGCCTGGGCCGTTCGCGATCGAGTTCGTACGAGCGGCCCCATGGGCACGATCCCTGAATTCAACTGGAAATAGATATGGTCAGCAAAGAATGGATTGAACGGGCCCTCGACTACGATCTCTGGGCGAACCTGCAGTGGACGGCCGCATTGCCCGGACTGCCAAACCCGGAGCGATGCCGCGAAGTCATCGATCATATCGTCCAGGTTCAGCGTATCTGGCTTACTCGGTGCTGGAGTGAGGAAGAAGTGCCCGAACTGCCGGAACCGCTGGACGAGGCGTTCAAGTTGATGCACGCCCAGTGGCTCGAATTCATCCGAATTACCGATCTGACCGCGTACATTTCTTACACCCTCCGGGACGGCAGGAGCGGATTCATGCTCGTCGAGGAAATTGCGCTTCACACCGTGAATCACGGCACCTATCACCGGGGTCAGCTTCGGGGACTCTGCGAAATGCTGCCCCTGGAGCAAGTGCCAGAAACCGACTTGTTCCTGTTCTTCCGCGAGAATTCGTAAGTTTTGCCGACAAAGATGCCGATGGAAATAGGGAAGGTCCGAAACGATCGGCCCTCATCGTGCATCAGACATGAACCTACAAGTGTTGCTGGGATATCGCATCTTGCTTCAGCGGACGACGGACGCTGAAGTATTCAGTGGATGGGTGGAGTTCGCCAGCGACCACGAGCTGCGCATCACGCCGACCTACGACGACTTCGAACTCGAGCCCGGTCAGAAATTCAACTGCGCGGTGACCTACCAGTTCGCGACGGCCCATTTCCAGTCTTATGTCACGGCGAGCAATCCGCGCGAAATCCGCCTGATGATCGAGGGCGGCATTACGCTCAGCTCGACCGACGAAGACCCCCGGATTCGCCGCGTGATGCGGTGCGAAATGAGTCTGGACGACGCCGAAACCGAAGTTGAAATCGTCGACGTTTCGAATGGCGGTCTGGCGCTGCAATCGCCGGTGCCGATCGAACGTGGCTCCAAAGTTTCTTTGCGCATTCCCCTCAAGCCCATGCCTCTCATCGTGATGGGCGAGGTGCGCTACACCGTGCCGAACGATGACGGCCAGAGCTTCCGGGCGGGCGTGTTCTTTCAGAACCACGACCGAATCACCCGTGGACGCTGGCGACAGTTCATCCAGCAATCGGCTTGGGAAGAGATGGACGCGGCCTCATCAGCCGCCTAAAAAACGGGAGAAGCAATCTTGAACGAATCTGCAATCTTCATTGACCGCCTTGCGGTCAATTACCGTAACAAGCGCGGCAAAATCGTTCAGGCTGTGCGCGGACTGTCCCTCGCCGTCGAACCCGGAGAAGTGGTCGGATTTCTCGGCCCGAACGGGGCCGGCAAGAGTTCAACCATCAAAGCCCTCATGGGTTTTGTCCAGCCGGTCGCCGGCGAAGCCCGGATTCTTGGCAAGCCAGCCGGTTCGATCGAAGCCAAATCGCGCGTTGGCTACCTTCCCGAAGTCGCGCTTTACTACCCGTATTTGACGCCGCTGGAGACGCTCAACCTGTTTGGCGAGCTCCAGGGCATGCGTGGTCCCCGTTTGCGGGCGCAAACCGAGGAACTGCTCGAGGCGGTCGGTTTGACCGGTTCGATGGATAAGCAGAACCGGCTGCTCTCGAAGGGCATGCTGCAGCGGGTCGGAATCGCGCAGGCACTCTTGGGCGAGCCCGAAGTGCTCATCTTGGACGAGGTGACCTCCGGACTCGATCCGATCGGTCGAAAGGAACTCCGGCAGCTGCTCAAGGAGCGGAACCGCCAAGGCACGACGCTGTTTTTCTCGAGTCACGAACTGGCCGAAGTCGAGATGCTCTGCGATCGCATCCTGCTCATCGACCAGGGACTGCTCATCGAGGAACGAATCGTCTCCACGCTGAAAGAAGAGCTGCGGCAATACGAAATCTGTTTTCGGGGCCAAATCTCCATGGTTGGACTCACCGACGACCTGTCGGTGGACGATCAGCACCGCGTTCACGCTCGCTTTGAGGATAAGGACAGACTGTTGATGGCCATCCAGCGCGTCATCGGCGGCCACGGCGAAATCATCGACCTCGTCGCTCAGGAAGGGTCCTTGGAAGAGTATTTCGTGCAAGCGATTGGGAGGGCCGCATGAAGTTCGGTGTTTGGCGCGCACTCGCGCGCGGGGTGCTTTTGGAATCGCTCCGACGCAAAGACCTTTGGGTCGTTGCCATTTTGGGGCTGCTCATTATGCTGAGCGCGGGCGCCTTGGGCTTTTTCGGGATGCACGGACTCGAGAGCTTTGCCAAAGACCTGGCCGCGACCGTCCTGGGTGGTTTCTCGACCATCCTGGCGATCCTTTGTGCCTCGCGGCTGATGCCCGAGGAAATCAAGAACCGCACGCTCTACCCCCTGCTGTCGAGACCGATCTCCCGGTTCGATCTACTCATGGGCAAGCTGGTCGGCGCCATCCTGGTCTCGTGGATCTCCTTCGGGATTTTGTGCGGTCTCACCTTTGCCGCCCTCGCCGTTTTTCAGGTCGCGTTCGAGCCGATCATGGCGCAGTATGTTCTCGCCAAGATGATGGGTCTGGTCGTCGTCTGTGCGCTGAGCTTGACGCTCAGCCTGTACATGACGCCCTCCGCATCGGCGACGCTGAGCTTCATCCTCTGTTTCGGCACGGCGATGATGGTCCGGGGTCTGGTCATGGCCGCGGCCGGCGCTTCTGCGCCGATGGCCGTGTTGTTCAAGGCTGTGAACTTCGTCCTTCCCCAAATCTCGCTGTTCGATTTCGGTTCGCGCATGGCAAACCAGAACTGGGGAGCCGCACCAGCCTGGGTGATCGGATGGCTCGCCCTGTATATGACGATCTACAGTCTTTCCGCCCTCGCCCTTGGGCACGCCAAATTCAAACGGCAGGCACTTTGATGAGGCAGTGGATCGCAACCTGTGGTGCTCTGGCCGTCATGAGTACGGCTGGCTGGATCTCTCAGGACGTGCAAAACCGAACGGCCGCTCCGGCGGAGACGCCCGGACTCGAAGCGCACGAAACCCATGCCAGCGCATCGCTCATCGGGCAGTTTCGAACATCGATCAATGCATGGCTTTGGCTAAGAACTGATCTCTATCTCCACAACGGGGTCGAAATGCGGCCCATGACGGAGGCCGAGCAGCACCAGGGAGAAAGCTCGCAGAGTTCGGACGATGGCCTGGATGCGCACATCCACGGCGAAGGCTCGGTGACCACCGTGATTCCCGCCGCGAACAAGGATTTCCGGGGACTCTTTGGTGACGTGGAACGTGCGAGCAGCAGCTGGAAAGACATGCACGCCCACACGCATAACAATCCCGAGCAGGCGCTGCCGCTGTACCGACTGATGACCTGGATCGACCCTCACTTCGTGGCTGCGTACACCACCGGTGCGGCGATCCTAGCTTGGGGCAAATCACCCAAGAGCGTCGATCAAGCGCTCGCTTATCTCGACGAGGGTCGAACGCAGAATCCATTCAGCGTCGCCATCTATCGCGAGATCGGCCAGATCCAGGCGACGAAGCTGCATCAACTCCAAGCAGCAGCGACCAACCTGGAAACCGGCCGCAAGCTGGGGCATTCCTCATTCACGCGCCTCGATGACGACGAGAAAGAAGCCCTTCAGGACATTTACCGCTGGCTCGGCATCATCTACCAGCGGACAGAGCGCATGGAACTGATGCGGCAGGTGGTTCGGGAAGGGAAGACTCACTTTCCGGATGACGGCGTTCTGGATCGTCTGCTCCAAGATCGTCCTCTCGCAGCGCGTCCATGATTTCGTGCACCGTCATCAGCTTCTTGATACGGTCGAACCTCTGAAATTCGCCAAAGCTTGTCGCG
Organism: Fimbriimonadaceae bacterium; assembly: GCA_044226215.1. Classification (GTDB taxonomy): domain Bacteria; phylum Armatimonadota; class Fimbriimonadia; order Fimbriimonadales; family Fimbriimonadaceae; genus JBGAHK01. The sequence continues at coordinate 392,685 of JBGAHK010000001.1, forward strand.
AGGCTGGCCCACTGTTTGATCCGCTGGACCGCGCGCATGTCCGCGTGCCCTGATGCCGCAATGGTGTGAGCGAGCGCCGCGAACCGATCCGCCCAGGTCTCCAGTTGCAGCTGAGGCGGGGGCAGTCCCAGCGCTTCAGCGACTTGGGCCGTCAGGTCGGGGTTGGCCAGCGCGCCGCGTCCGATCATGAAGTGTCGGCACCCCGTGATCTCCTCGCAACGGCGAAAGTCATCGAAGGTCCACAGGTCACCGTTGGCGATGACGGGAATCGCAAGCCTGGCCCGGACCCGTCCGATCGCGTGCCAATCCACGGGCGGGCGGTAGCCTTGAATTTTGGTACGGGCATGGATCGTCATCCAGTTCGCTCCGCCGCGAGCGGCCGCGTCTGCGTTCTCGTCGATCGCCTCGGTGGTATCCCAACCCAGCCGTAACTTCGCGGAAACCGGCACCGACTCGGGCAAGGCAAGGCGGACGGCCCGAACGATCGCCTCGATGCGGCACGGCTCGCGTAAGAGGCTTGCCCCACCGTCGTTCCGATTAACGGTCGGGGCGGGACAGCCGAAATTGATGTCGATCCCGCGGGCACCCGCCGCGACGGCGGCTTGGGCGGAGGCGGCCATTCGATCGGGATCACCGCCCAGGAGTTGGACTTGGACGGGGAGCCCCGATGCGGTTCTCGCTCCGGCCGCCAATTCGGGGATGTCCCGGGCGAAAACTCGGCGGGGCAGGGGTTGGGCGCTGACGCGCACGAACTCCGTGACCGCGTAGGAAAACGCTCCGACGCGGCCCTGGAGCTCACGCATGGGCGCGTCGGTGATTCCGTCCATCGGCGCGAGCACAATGGCGGGACGGTCGGGGGACAACAACAGCTAGGCGACTCCTGCGAGGAGTTCGGCGGTTTCCGCTACCGATTCTCCGAAGACCTTCACCGCGAGATCGACTTCTTCGTCGGTGATGATGAGCGGCGGCTCGAACCGGATGACGCGCGGATTGTTCAGGAAGTAGGCGGCGATGACGCCTCGTTTGGTCATCTGACCGATGACCAGCTCGCCCACATCGTCCATCGTGAACTCGACTCCGATCATCAGGCCGCGTCCGCGGACTTCTTTGACCAGGTCGCTGTGGCGGCCAGCGACTTCGCGCAGGCCGTCCATCATCCGGTCGCCCATCGCGAGCGATCGCTCCACCAATCCTTCATCCAAGACCACGTCGATCGCGGCGACGCCGGCGGCGCAGGCGAGCGGATTGCCGCCAAACGTGCTCGTGTGGAACAGCGGATTTTCGCCAAAGACCTTTCGCCAGACCTCAGGAGTGCCCATCACGGCACCGATCGGCATCACGCCGCCGCCCAGGGACTTGGCGAGCGTCATCAGATCGGGTTCGACGCCATGCCAATCGGCGCCCCACATTTTGCCCGTGCGACCTAGGCCGGTCTGGACTTCGTCGAGGATCATCAGCGCGCCGGTCTCGGTACACCCACCGCGAATCGCGCAGAGGTAGCCGTCGGGGGCCGCGTGGATTCCGCCCTCGCCTTGGATCGGCTCGATGATCACGGCGGCCACGTCGGAATTGAGGTGCCGATACAGGCCGACTTCATCGCCGAAATCAACATACTCGACGTCTGTGATGAGGTCTCCCAGGTTAATCTTGTACTTATCGCGACCAGTCACCGAGAGAGCGCCCAGCGTCTTGCCGTGATAGCCGCCGTGCGTGCTGATGATCCGGGTGCGACCCGTCACCTTGCGCGCGAATTTCAGAGCACCTTCCACGGCTTCGGCGCCGCTGTTGCAGAAGAAGCTGAATTCCAGATTGCCTGGGGCGATTTGTGCAAGTTTGGTCGCGAGTTCTGCCTGTTTTTCGCCAAAGAAAACCTTGCTGCTCAGGGGCATCAGGTCGAGCTGAGCTTTGACCGCTTCGATCACGCGAGGATGGCGGTGTCCCAAGGAGAAGCAGCCGTACCCACCCAGGCAATCGAGAAATTTGCGCCCTTCGTGGTCCCAGAGCCAGCACCCTTCGGCATGATCTTCGACGCCGAAGCCAGCGAAGTTCATGAGCTTGGCAAGAAACGGATTGACGTGTTCGGCATAGCCTTGCACGACGTGGGCGTAGCGCTCGTCCGCGGTCATTGCCAGAGTATACGGCCCGGAGTCGGGCAAGGTTAGCTTTTTGTTAAGCGGGGGGTGCGGGCGTCACAGCAATGGCTGTTTGCACCCAATTTATATGGGGTTGTTGGCCCGCGTTTTCTGCGGGCGCCCTGTTGTTTGAAAGGAGCTCAAATGAAAATGATGAAAGGATGGATCGCGCTCGCCGGTCTGGCTGTGGTCGCGCAGAGCCAAGCCGTGCTGCTGATCGATGAACGATTTAACTACTCGAACGGTTCGTTGACGACCGTCGCGCCCGGTATCTGGGCCAATCACAGCGGAACCGCGGGCCAAGTCGACGTCCAAGCCAGTGCGGTCAACCTGACTGAGACCGAGAGCGAGGACGTCAATCGCACGTTCACTCCGCAAGGTTCGGGCACGATCTTTGCCGGGCTCGATGTGAAGTTCTCGGCGCTTCCGAGCGGCACCGGCGGCTACTTCTTCCACTTCAAGGACACCACGGTAAGCAACTTCAAGGGCCGTGTCTTTGCCCTTCCGGGTTCTTCCTCGACCAAGGTCAAGATCGGCATCACGAACGGCGCAAATACGGTGACCGCGATCGTTGCGAACGAGTTGACCCTTGGTCTCGCGTATCGAATCATTCTGAGCACAGCCGTGGCCACCATGTTTTCTTCGGTTGAAGTGGTTGGACTGGGATCGGCGACCGCCGGCGATGGTACTGCAGCGGTACCCCTCTCCTCGATCGCGTTTCGCCAGTCGCTTTCCGCCAGCAACGGTATGGGCACGCTCAAGGTCGACAACCTCGTGGTCGGCACGTCGCGCGCTGAAGCCGCCGTTCCCGAGCCGGGCTCGCTGGTGGTGCTGGCCGCCGCAGCCGGTATCTTTGTCGCTCGCCGCCGCAAAGCCTAACGCAGCGTCGATCAACGACAACGCCCCGTGCCAATTGGCTCGGGGCGTTGCTGTTTCTGGATAGACACCTACTGCGTGATAAAGCGCCGTACGACCGCTTGGCTACGCCGCCAGATCGTGCTGTAGCCCACGCCACCCGATACCGCCTCAATCGTCTTGCCGCCGCCGACGTAAAGCGCGACGTGCTTCGGACTTGGGAAGACAAGCACGTCGCCAAAGCGCAGATCACCGGTCACGATTTCGCCGATCGAAGCCTGGCCCATATCTTGGCTGTGGCGCGGGAGATTAATGCCCATCTCCATGAAGACACCGCGCACAAAACCGGAGCAGTCACAGCCCGACTTGTCGTTGCCGCCCCACACATACGGGGTGCCAAGCCAGCTTTGGGCGACCTCGAGCAAGCGCTGGTGTTCGGGGAGCCACGGCTTGTCATAGTCGCCGCCAACATTCACCTGCACAAAAAGATCGGTCCCGATGGAAGGATTCGGCTTGCCAATTCCGACCGGAAAGGCACGGGCGCCGAGGGTCGGAGCGGCCGTCGAGGACGCAAACGGGTCCACATCGGTCGGCATCTTGACGGCGACGGTGCGATTAAGCGTAAAGGCGGTGGCTTCGATCCGGCTGATCGCGCCTCCCGCGCAGATCCACGCGCCCTGGTCATCGGCGGCGATGCTATCGATCTTGGCCCTGTCTTTGGTCGAAATTTCGATCGTATCGGTCGAGCCGTCCTCGATGCTCGCGCAGGTCAGCTTCGTTCCGTCGGCCCACCACACGCTCGAGCCCCAGTAGCTCATCACCGAGCTGTAGTTCGGGGCGTGGCGAACGGCGATATCGTCGGGAAGCCAGCTCGTTCGGCGGAACGGGACCATGCAGAGCGACTCCGCGTCGAGGGCGACCAATCCTTCCGGGCCGAGAGCGATGTTGGCGGGATCGCATGCACCGAATTCGCTGATCACGGTCTTGTCGCCGAACCGAAACACGGGTTTCTCACCGCTGCCGGTACGGAATTCGACGAGCGGCTTGGTGTAAGTGCCCAGGAGCCGATAGTTGTTGGGACCGTCGGAAAACCAGCCCGTGAACGCCGCAATATCCGCGCGGTGGCCGGGAACTTCCTTATTCTTGCGGCCATAACGGCGCACGACGATCAGTTGTCCGCGGCCCATCCCTTCGCGGGTCGTGGTCCAGTTCGAGAGGATCGTCCCCTGGCGCGCGATGCGGGCGATATCGGTGGGCAGCACCGAGTCGATGCCGGAGACCTGCTTGGTGACGGGATCGATCGCGCGGACTTCCGAGTCGCCGTGGACAAGGATCCGTCCCTGCCACACGCTCAGGCGTCGCGGCGCCTGGCTCATGCCCGCCTTGGCGAGATCGATGCTCGTCGCCGTCCGCTGGCTGCGCGAGGCGCTCCAAAGCCGGTCGTCGCCTTCCCGGATCCACCACATCTGTCCGCCTTCCCAGGCGGCGTCCCGCGTCGGCTTGCCGCCCGCACCCTTGACGACGTTGACCGTCTTGCCACTGGCCGGATCGCACAAGCCGATGCCGCCATCGTTCAACCCGACGAGCAGGTGGCCGCGCTGAAGTTTCACGAACCGGGCGGAAAGCTGGTCGAGCTTGGGGAGAGGCGCGTGGCTGACGGCGGATGGTTTGCGGGCCGGGCGCCTGGTTTTCTTGGCCTGCGCATCGGCGGGGGCGGCCCCCACCACCAGTCCGGCCAGCAGCGCAGCAAGTGCAATTCGACGAAGGGTTGAGTTCGGATTCATCGTTTCCCCGGTGGCAATACGTGGATTATGAGCGACGGCGACCGCAGGATCGTTCGAATTGCGCACGAATCGGCGGTGCGGACCTAAGAATTGAGTGAGAAATGCCGACAGAAATCATGGGCCGCAATCCAAACCAAAGCGTGTCCACTTGACATTCTTGAACCTAAAAACCTCATGTCGCTGCTTCAAAACGTCTTTGGAAGGAAGGTGGACAACCTCCACTTGGGCATGGAATTGGCCAGCCGACGGCATCAATTGCTGGCAGAAAACTTGGCCAACGTAAACACGCCCGGTTACACCCGCCGCGACATGGACTTCACCGTTCACCTCGAGATGGCGGGCGAGCGTTTTCCCCACTTGGCGTCGATGAGGCAGAGCAATGCCAATCGCGTCTTCACGGGTGCCCTGCGTAACGACGGTTCGACGGTCGACCTCGAGCGCGAAGTGTCGGGCATGGTCGAAACGCAGCTTCGCTTTGAAGCACTTTCCGAGCTCACGAGCCGCTACTTCGCGGGGCTGAAGAGCGTGGTGAGGGAGGGTCGATAATCCATGAGTCTTAACGCAGCCCTGAGAACGAGCAGCAGCGGCATGACGGCCGAGCGCTTTCGCATGGACGTCATTTCGACCAACTTGGCGAACGCCCACACCGTAGCCAAGCCGGGTGAGGACCCGTACCGGCGCCGCAACGTCATTTTGAAGGCCACGAACGGCGGCGTTCAGATTGAAAAGATCGAGCCGGACATGAGCCCGCTTCAGCCGGTCTACGAACCCGCCAACCCCTATGCCGACGCCAACGGCATGGTCTATTACAGCAATGTGAATCCGATCTACGAGATGGTCGACATGATGACCGCGACTCGGGCCTACGAGGCCAACGTCGCCGCCTTCAATTCGGCCAAGTCGATGATCAAGAGCGCGCTGAACATCGGAAGGATCTAAGCCATGCGCATCGAAATCGTCAAGAACATCATTCCGCCCAGCATCGAAAGCGCCATGCCGGTCGAAAAGACCAGCGGCGACTTCGGCCAAATGCTGACTGATGCCCTGAAGGAAGTCAACGAGTCGCAGACCCACGCCTCGGACTTGCAGGACGCGTTCCTCGCCAACCGGCCCGGCGTCGAGATCCAAGACGTGATGATCGCCATGGAGAAATCATCCGTCGCGATGCAGCTGACCATGCAGGTTCGCAACAAGCTGCTCGAGGCTTATCAAGAGATCAGCCGCATGCAGATCTAGTCCATTCCAATTTAACGCTACGTTCCTGATCGTCTATGTCATCGCTTCTACTGAAACTGCGCGCGTGGTGGGAAACCGCCGATCGCACCCAAAAGGTCGTCACGATCTTTGGCGGCGTGTTCCTCGGGCTGTTGCTCCTGGGCACGATCTACTTTGCGGGTCGTCCCAAAATGGAGCCGCTCTATATGGGCCTCAGCTCCACCGACCAGGGCATGGTGCTGAACGAGCTGAACAAGCTCGGCGTCGCTGTCGAACTCGACCGCCAGGGGAATATTCTCGTCCCCGCCAATCGCGTGGCAGATATCAACGCCCAACTCGCGGTCAACCACAAGCTCCCAACCTCGGGCCGGCCCGGCTACAACAGCCTCGGCGAACTCGGCATCATGAACAGCCCGAAGGTCGAGCAGGAGCGGATGAAGGTCGCCATCGAAGAAGAGCTCGCCAAATCGGTCGAGCAGATTCAAGGCGTCCAAGCCGCCCGTGTTCACCTCACGCTCGCAGAAGAATCGCCTTTCGAGCGGCAAGGCAAGCCCGCATCAGCCTCGGTGGTCATCACCGAAGCCCCCGGCTCGCCCGTGGGTCCCGCCGAAGCGAAGTCGATCGCCCGGATGGTCCAGTACGCCGTCAGCGGATTGGAAGAGAAGAACATCACGATCATCAACTCGATGGGCCAGCTCCTTGTGGATGGCGCGAGCGAGGGAAGCACGTCGGGTATCGCCGAACGCAAGGTCACAGCCGAAATCAACGAATCCAAGCGGCGCGAGGCCGAGCTTCAGCGCAAGCTCGACATCGCGTTCGGAACAGGAAATGTCGTGGTGAGCATTCCCGTGCTCGAAATGAATTTCGACCAGAAGAGCGTCCAAGAGCGGACGCCGACCACGAGCGAATCGCCGATTTCGGTCGAGAGCAACCAGGAAACGATGGGCGCAGGCGCAGCCGGCGGGAGCAATAGCGGTGCGGCCGGCACGAGCGGCAACATTGGCGCACCGGGCAGTCAGAACGGCGGCTCCGGAACGGGATCCGAGTCCTCACGGAACTACAACGGCACGTCCAAAGCCACGAATTACGCGACGGGCGAGCGACAGACGACGACCACGCCCGCGACCGGAAACATCACGGCGATGTCGATCAACGTTCTCGTGAATTCGACCGCGATCAAGGACCCGGCGCCTGTGGAAAAGTACGTCCAGCAGTATCTGGGACCGAAGCTAGCCGACACCGAGCATTTTTCGAGCAGCGTCACCAGCGTCGCGTTCGATGAAACCGCCAAGAAGACGGCGGCCAAGGCCGACCAAGATGCGGCGGGCGCGGCTCGCATGCAGCAGATCTTCTCGTTGCTTCCGATTGTCGCCCTGATTGTTGTTGGCTTCATGGTCATCAAGGCGATCGGCAAGACGGCGAAGGCGGGCAACGTCACCGTGGCCGCGCTCCCCGGCGGCGGTGTGATGCCGATGGGAGGTCGAGCGATGCCGCAGGTGCAGGGCCTACCGCCCGGTGGCATTCAACACCAGGATTGGGACTACCGCGAGATTCCCGTCGAGGAGCTTCCTCCTGGACTCGATCCGAACCAGATTTACGTGATGGGGCCGGATGGTGAGCCGATCCCGGCGAGCCAGAAGCCAGGGCTGGCCTTTATCGAAACGGGACCGAACGTCGGCGCCATCGCCACGATTTCGGAAAAGGTCAACATCCCGCTCGAACAGATTAAGAAGATGGCGGTCGACAAGCCGCAGGCCGTTGCCATGCTCATCAAGAGCTGGCTGTTGGATGATCGAAAATGAGAAAGTCTCTCGGTGAATTGTCCCCCAAGAAGAAAGCAGCGGTCATGCTGACCCTGCTCGGCCCCGAAATCGCGGCCGACGTCATTCGACACTTCGACGAGGAGCAGGTCGAACTGCTTTCGCTCGAAGTCGCGAAGTTGGAAAAGGTATCTCCCGAGCAAAGGGAAACGGTCATCAACGAATTTCACGAGATGGCCCAGGCTCAGGAGTTCATCGCGGAAGGCGGTATGGAGAACGCCCGCAAGGTGCTCGAGGCTGCATTTGGATCGGACCGCGCGACAGAGTTAACCAACAAAATCATGGCCGCCATGCAGGTCGTGCCGTTCGAATTTCTCAAGCGCGCCGACCCGGCTCAGCTGCTGAGCTTTATCCAGGACGAACACCCGCAGACCATCGCGCTCGTGCTCAGCTACATGCCGCTGACGCAGGCGGCGACGATCCTGACCAAGCTCAATCCGATTGCCCGCGCCGAAGTCGCCGAGCGCATTGCGATGATGGATCAGACGCCGCCGGAAGTGATCCGCAAAGTCGAGCAAGTTCTCGAGAAGAAGGTTTCGAGCATGATCAGCCCCGAGATGAGCAAGGCGGGCGGTCCCAAGGCGCTCGTCGATCTCCTCAACCGCGTCGACCGCGGCACCGAGCGACTGATCATGGAATCGCTGAGCGAAAACAACCCCGAGCTCGCGGACCAAGTCAAGAACATGATGTTCGTCTTCGAAGACATCATCCAACTCGACGATCGCGCGATTCAGCAGATCCTGAAGGAAGTCGACGTGAAGGACCTCGCGACCGCCTTGAAGGGCGTCGGCGGAGAAGTCATGCAGAAGATCTTCCGCAACATGTCGGACCGCGCCGTCGGCATGCTCAAGGAAGACATGGAGTTTATGGGGCCCGTCAAGCTCCGCGTGGTGGAGGAAGCCCAACAGAAAATCGTGGCGGTGATCCGCCGACTCGAAGAGACGGGCGACATCACCATCGGACGCGGCGAGGAGGACGTGCTTGTCTAGGCGAAAGCCGATCGTAAAAGGCGTCAGCGAAGCATTACCCGGCCTTCAGGATGTGGTCGGCCAGATCGAGAAGCCACGAACCGAGGAGGAGCGCGCGCTTCGCAAAGGCGGCCGGCGCATGACCGAGATCGAGTTGCTCCGGGTCGAAGCCTACAAGGAAGGCGAGGCGCGGGGATTCAACGAGGGCTACGACGAAGGCTACGACGTCGGCCTCCGCGAGGGCGAAAAGTCGATTCGGAGTCGCCATGAGAAAGACCTGACCGACACGGTCGACCGATTTGCGTCGGAACTGGATGACACGTGTTCAGCGGTCCTGAGCGCGATCCAGGAATGGTTCGCAAAGATGGAAGTCGAGCTGTCGAAAGTGGCGCTGCAAGTCGCCTCAGACATCGTGTGCCAAGAGGTCGAACTCCATCCCGAGGTGGTCCAGAGCATCGTCCGGCGCGCAATGGAGCAGGTCACGCACTCGAAATCGGCCCGGATCCGGGTCAACCCTTATCAAAGCGAGTTCGTTCGCAAATATGCCCCGCGCATCCACGCCATCGCTCCGTCCCTGGAGCACGTCGAGATTGTCGACGACGTCACCCTGACCGGTGGTGTGGTGATTGAAACGGAGGGCGGCGTCGTGGACGCCTCGATCGATACCGCAATCAAGACGCTGGGCCATTTGACCATCCATGACAGGAGGTCGGCGTGAAAGTCTTGGCTCCCGCGCCCCAACTTTCCGCCTTGCGGGAGACCTTGGCCCAGGTCCGGTGGCAGAAGGTCTATGGCCGTGTGGCGCAGGTGGTCGGGCTGGTGGTGGAGTCCAATGGCCCGAACGGCCGTTTGGGCGACGCCTGTCTGATCGAGACCGACCAAACCCAGGTGTACGCCGAAATCGTCGGCTTCCGGGGCGACCGGGTTTTGCTGATGCCGCTCGGCGATATGACCGGGATACGCGCGGGATGCCGCGTGCTGGGCCTCGATGAGTGCCTGCGCATTCCGGTTGGGCGCGATCTCTTGGGCCGCGTGCTCGATGGGATCGGTCAGCCGATCGATGAATTGGGCGAACTCAATTGCAGCGAGACGTATCCGGTTCATGCCAACCCGCCAAGCCCGCTCGAGCGCGCGATGATCAGCCAGCCTCTGGCAACCGGCGTCAGCGCGATCGACGGCCTCAATACGATGGGGATTGGTCAGCGGATCGGAATTTTTGCGGGCTCGGGCGTTGGCAAGAGCACGCTGCTCGGCATGATCGCGCGGTCCAGCTCGGCCGACGTGAACGTTATCGCGCTCATCGGTGAACGAGGCCGAGAAGTCCGCGAGTTCATTCAAAACGATCTGCAGGAAGAGGGGCTGGCCAAGTCGGTGGTGATCTGTGCAACGAGCGATGAGCCCGCTCTGAAGCGCATCAAGGCGGCGATGTCGGCGACGGCAATCGCCGAATATTTCCGCGACCAGGGCCTGAGCGTTCTGCTCATGATGGACAGCGTCACACGGTTTGCCATGGCGCAGCGAGAGGTCGGGTTGGCGGCCAGTGAACCGCCCAGCACACGCGGCTACACCCCGAGCGTGTTCGCCTTGCTCCCGCGACTGATGGAGCGAGCCGGATGCGGCGCACGGGGCGCGATCACCGCGATCTACACCGTGCTCGTGGAAGGCGACGACAACAACGAGCCCGTGGCCGACGCCGCCCGGTCGATTCTGGATGGCCACCTGGTGCTCAGCCGCCGGCTGACCAGCCGAGGCCACTACCCGCCGATCGATGTCTTGAGCAGCCTCAGCCGTGTGATGCCGTTCGTCACGAGCCCAGAGCACGTCCGCGCCGCCAATCAATTTCGCGAGATGCTGGCCGCCCATGAAGAGGTCGAGGATCTCGTGAATATCGGGGCGTATCAGGGTGGGGCTAAACCGCTGGCCGACAAAGCGATCGACCGCTGGGATCGCATCAATGGATTTTTGCGCCAGGATCGAGCCGACGCGCGTGGGATCGACGCGACCGTGGCTACGCTGCAGGAGTTGGTGAGCGATGAAGTTTAAGTTCAAGCTTCAGCAGGTGCTCGAGTTTCGTGAGCACCGAGAAGAGCAAGCCAAGCTCGAGTACCTGCGTTGCCACTCGATGCGGCTGGAGGGTGAATTGGGAATTCGCCGGATCCAGGACCGCCGCTCGGAGTGTCTCCAGACGACGGTGGAGCGCGTGGACCAGATGGTGACCCTTGAGAACTATCTGTCGCGGCTCGACGACGACGAGCGCGCCCAGGAGATCGTGGTAGACGTGCTCAAACAAGATGAGCAAGCTGCTTTTCAGCGCTGGGTGACCGCTCGCCAGGAGGCGGAGGCGCTACGGGTTTTGCATGACAAGGCGCTCGACGAGTTCACGATGCTGGAAGCGCGGCGCGAACAGAACGAATTGGACGATTTCGCGGTGATGAGGAGAAGAATCGGATGATGATTCGGCGTTTGGGGCCGGACGGCATCGCCTCGCGGATGGCTGAGCTCGAAGCGAAGATGGAGGCCAAGATCGGACCGATCGAGCAGAAGATCGAAAACAAGCTCGGGTCGATGCCGATCATGGGCCCACCGAGCGGGCTCAACGGAAAGATCGGTTCGAAGGCGCCGCTTTCCCCATTCGGCGCGAATATGCGGATGGACGCCTTGAACGCGCCGACCGAGTTCCAGCCTCTGATCAGTCGGTCTGCGTCGGAGTTTGGCATTGAGCCCGAGCTTCTCGATGCCCTGATCGGTGTCGAAAGCAGCTATAACGCCCGCTCGACCTCGAACAAAGGCGCGCGAGGTCTGACCCAATTGATGCCAGACGTAGCCGAAAGCCTCGGGGTTATTGATCCGTACGATCCCGAGCAGAGCATTCGTGGCGGCGCCAAATACTTGGCGACGCTGCTCCAGAAATTCAAAGATCCGAAGCTGGCGCTGGCCGCCTACAACGCGGGACCGGGGGCTGTGCTTAAGGCGGGCGGCGTGCCGCCGTTCCGAGAAACCCAGAACTACGTCGAGCGCGTCATGTCGCTCTACCGCATGCGCAAGGGAGGGCAGTAATGGCGGAAGCGAAACCAGAAGCTCCGGCACCCAAGGCCAAAGGCGGCAAGAAGAAGCTCGTCCTCATCATCGTGCCGGCGGTGGTCGTGGTGCTGGCTCTGGTGGTCGTGCTGGGCATGAAAGGCATCCTGCCCATTCCGGGCCTTTCCCCCAAGAAGAACCGCGCCGCATCGCTCTATGGGGCGGGAGCCTCCAAGCTGTACGGCGAGGGTGAGGAGAAGACCACGCCCAAGCCTGCGAAGGTCGCGGAAAAGCCGAAGCCGCCGAAGCCAAAACCGCCGCTGGACCTCACTCCCGGCACCAAGAAGCTCGCCAAGCTTTGGAACGAATTGGACGCCAAAACAATTGCAGGAATTTGTGCGTCCTGGAAAGATGAGGACATCGCACGTGTATTAGCCGCGATGGACCCGGAGAAAGCCAGCCAAAGCCTCGCCGCATTCGATGCCAAACGTGCAAGCAAAATCAGCCTGGAAATCGAAAAAAACGCGGCGGAACAAGCCGCCGCTAAATCATAAAACCTTTCTAAAAAAGGGGCGCGTGTGGAGTGTCGCGCCCCTAACGAACAAGCACATGATTTCAGCTTTTGGCGAGGCTTGAGATTCTTGATCTCCGATCGTTATCTGCATCTAACGATTTTTGTCTCTGCCAATGGATTAGAAGATAAAGAACTGTAAAAGTTCGCGGCTCGGGACTTTTGGCCCAAAATAACCTGGGCGCAGGTTCGCAACACCCAGACATCTCGCTGATGCGTGCCCATCTTGGGGCCGTGATCGTTCTCGCGGGGGACCGCCCGGGTACAATCGCACTCACGCTCGCGGACGTAGCTCAACGGATAGAGCATCAGTCTTCGGAACTGAGGGTTGGGGGTTCGAATCCCTTCGTCCGCGCCATCTCTTTTTAGCGCGCCCCGTAAATCAGCTGGCCGCCAAAGTGGCCCGCGACACCGAGCGTGATCGACGACGCCAGCAGCAGAAGCCAGTAGCCATTCCCCAGCAGTTCGGCACGTCGCCTCCACACCACCGTCGTGAGCATCAGGCCCGTGGCGCCCAGCGCGATCGCGAAGTGGACCAGAACCGCATCGGCGAGCGGCCAGCCCAGCCGCAACATCGCGATCAGCCCCGTCGGGACGGCGATCAGCGAGGCCAGGGCTCCGGCCAGCAAATTCCAGTATCCGGCGCGCCGCAGCTCGGAAGACTGTCGACGCGCACCCCAGACATCCAGCGCCGCTCCGAACAGGTACAGCGCGATGGGAAAGTGAACGAGCGTGGGATGAAACGTGTGCTTGGGAATTAGCGGCTCGCTCGACGCCGCTTCTTCGACGGGACGCGTGCGCGGGGCTCCTTTTGGCTTGCTCGCGGGATTTCCTGGCTCGGTCTGGGCCGCGATCTCGGCCCGGTTGGAGAACCCGTCATGGTCGGAATCGGCGTCGCCCAGTCGGATGAGCGCCTCCTGCAGATGGTTCATGCCCGCCTTGCGAACCGCATCCTTGACGTCGAGGCCAAAATCGTTGTGGCGGGGGATGCGCGTGTGGCAGTTTCCACAGCCCAGCTTGTCCAGCTTCGAGGACGGCGCAATTTTGAAGGCTTGCTCGTAGGCTTTGAAGATCGGCGGAGTTGCCCAGACGCCAGACGCGGCAGCAACGAGCGCTAGACAGGAAAGGAGCCGCATAAATCAGAAAGAAAGGACGAGCGAAGGCGGCCGGTAGATCGCTCGATCGCCGGAATTAGTTGTAGCGGGAGTAATAGCGCTGCGGCACACGAGGGAGAACGGTGCTGAGCGTCCCCGCAACTTTGACGGTCTCCGCCATGGCCTTACGACAGGTCGCGCACCCGAATAAATGGGCGCTCACCGAGCGAGATTCATTCTCGTCCAGTTCATCGGATATGAATAAGTACAGCAGTTCGCAGACCTCGTCGCAGGTCAGCGCAGCCTCATTCTCCGCCTTATCGCGTTCTAGTTTTCGGTTCTCCATTTCAAACAATGAAATGACACATAATTGCAACTGGCCCGATCAGGCACAGATCTCGCCGCGTTTCAGATTCCAGGCGGTGCTCAAGTCGCTCGGAAGCGGAACGCTGGGAAGGCGAGACAGCGTCGATGGCTCAGACGTGCTCTTCCAATAGCTAATCGGCATAATATCACTCCTTCGTGACGCTTTGCAGGTTCACACGAGCATTTATATCAGGCTAGACGTATAGACCCCGGTAATTGAATCAGGTTCCACAAAAAATCGAGTTTGCTCAAGATGTCCGCAACTTCTGGACTGAGGAGGGGGTGGGGGAAAATTGTGGAATTCTTGCCCCCAGGTTTGAACCTAATCCGTAAATGTACGGGTCTTTTATGGAATTCTCATTTTTCCGTCACACAAATCGGCCAACCCTGCAATATCATATGAGCAATTAGGGGCGCTTGGGCATTGGCCCGGCGTAGTTTGATGCTTAAAATAACGTTTGTCTCACCGGCGGGTCACCGTCGCTTGTGGCGAATGGGGAGTGGGAAATATGGATTACATACCGGATGCGGTATGCGTCAATCATTGGGTAACGCAAGCTAAAGAAGGAGATGCTCGACAATCCGAGGCCCTGGCCAACTATCTGCGCCAGCTACTCGTCCGACGATTCTCTCAACTGGGTCTCAACGCCGACCAGTGTCAGGAATTGGCCCAAGAGTGTCTCATCGACGTTATCCAGAACTTAGCCAAGTTCGACGCAACCAAAGGCACGCTCAGCAGTTGGGTTAGCGGCTTCGCTCGCACGAGTGTGCGCAGCTGGCGCCGCAAGGAATATGGTCGCGCGGTCATCGAAATGCCGCTGGACCACGCTCCCGAAGTACCGATCGACGAACCGTCTGCGACTGAAGTCGACGACGCCGTCGCGAACGGGCTCTCTGGGCTCAACCTCATCGATCAAGAATTGCTCTACATGCGGTTTTGCCTCGGCTATTCGTTCGACGAGATCGCGGAAAAGTCCGATATGACGAGCGCCAATGCTCGAAAGCGGCTTTCACGCGCCGTCGATCGACTGCGCCGAGATCCGCTGATTCGCGAAGCGCTTGGAATGAACTGAAGATTTTCCCACCAACCCATTCCACCGAATCTGGGTCGGGGTAGCCTCTCTGGCGATGGCGCCTCGACCCGTTCGGCTTTATCAGGCCTATTGCATCGGGTCGGGCCTGTTCAACATCCTCTTGGCCGTCCTGTTTCGCCTCTTGCTCCGCTACGCCCTCGAACTGCAAGGGATCGCCCTCGATACCTCGGCGCTTGAAATCTTCTTCATCGTCACGGGCTGCTTGTTTGCGCTGCTGACCTGGAGCTTGCTGCTCCTGCCTAGGCAGCCGTGGACCTACCGAATCCACGAAGGCAACCTCGTGGCCGGAGTGGCCACGATCGTGCTGCTGCCCCTCGCACTCCCGCTCCTCAGAGCGTGGCGTACCGACGAGGTGCGCGCCTATTTCGCAGGCGCGGCCTGAAGCGCGAGCCGCTCGAATTCGTCGATATCGCGCTCCAGCACGGCCAGGCTCGAAGCCCAGAACGCCTGCCCACGAACGTCGATTTCGAATCGCTGGGCGAGGTCGGCGCCGCTTGCGAGACCTGTGTCGGCGAGCAGCCGGTCGTACTCATCGCGGAACGTGTCGGGCGTACGCTCGTAGATCGCATACAAGCCCAGCGCGAACAGCAGTCCGTACATGTAGGGGAAGTTGTAGTAGCTGGCCGCATCGTAGTAGTGCGGCTTGACGGCCCACATGTAGGGGTGGCGCAGCTCGGGGGCCATTCCGTCGCCATACGTCTGCTCCTGAGCCGATAGCATGATCTCGCACATCTCGTTGGATGAGAGCGCGCGCTCCTCGCGGCGCTCGAATACTTCGCGCTCGAAGAGGAACCGGCTTGTGATGTCGACCACCGTCTGGCACGAGCCCTGAAGACTGGCGTCGAGGATGCTCAGCCGCTCGGATTCCGCAGCGGACCGGATGCCCGCCCGCTTGATGATCGTCTCGCAGAAGATGCTCGCGGTTTCGGCCAGGGTCATGGGCGTTTCGCGCTCGACCATTTTCCGATCCTTCAGGCACAGGTTGTGATAGGCGTGTCCGAATTCGTGGGCGAGCGTACTCACCGAGCCGAACGACGGCTTGAAATTCATGAGGATGCGGCTCTCTTCGTTGCGAATGCCCGCGCAGTAGGCGCCGTCGATCTTGCCCGGGCGCGGCTCCGCGTCCACCCATCGCTCGCGAACCATGCGCTCGCCAAACTCGCCCATACGGCGGGAGAACGAGTGAAAATTCTCGATGACGAGCGAGGCACCCTCCTCGAACGTCCAGCGACGGCCCGGCTCGCCCACCGGCGCGAACAGGTTGTACCAAGCCAGAGTGCCGCTCTTGCCCTCTTGAACGAGCCGCGATTTCGCTCGGAGGTAACGCCGGAAGGCGGGGAAGGCGTCGAAGGCGGCGGCCATCATCGCTTCGATGGTCTGGCGGTCGGTGTTGGCGCGGAACAGCGCCTCCTCGAACGGGCTCGCCCAGTTGCGGCGGCGAGCGAGCGTGGCCACCTCGCCCTTGATCCCGTTCATGGCTGCGGCGCAGACCAGATCGTTTTCGCTCCACGCCTGAAGTTCGGCGTGATAGGCGTGCTTGCGGACGGATTCCCGCTCGTCATAGGCGAGGGTGCGAACCGCGCTCATCGGGAGCTCCTTGACGGCGCCGTCGACTTCCAGCGTGACGATGATCTGGGACGTCAGCGAACTGTGCAGCTCGCCCCATGCCGTGGAGCCGGTCAGACTCAGGTCGCTCGCCAGCGCTTCTTCGGCGGGAGTCATCAGGTGGCGGCTCGCCTCGGCTTCCTTGCGGACCGCGAATTCGATCGCCCGGGCCTTTTCGCTGGCTTGGAGCAGAGCGTCCACATCGATCGATCCGATGAACGCCGAATAGTCCTTCGCGAGCTTGCTCATCCGGACTTCCAGCGCGAGGAGCTTGGATCGCCATGCCTGAAGACCTTCGTTTTTCGTGTCCACCGTGACCGCGCACATTGTGTAGCTGGAGATCGTGTGGAGCCGTCGGCCCGCCTCGTTCCAGCGGTCGGCCGCCTCTTCGAAGCTGGTGCGTTCTTCCGCCCGGTCGCTGGATTGCTCGCGGTACCGGATGTTCAGCCGATCGAAGTCGCGTTCGAGCTCACCCAGAAGCTTATCAACCGCGTGGAACTCATCGCGGTAGGTCGATGACTCGGTTGAGGGAAAGATCGATTCGAGGTCCCAGCGTGGAAGTACGGCGGTCATATCGTCCAGTGTATCCGTACCGCTGGGCCGCAAGGGGTATCTTGCTGGGGACGATGCGCGAATTGCTAGACGAGATCGACGAGCAGATTCTCGAACTGCTGCAGACCGACGGCCGCATCACCAACGCGGACATCGCCCGAAAGATCAAGCTTTCGCCCCCGTCCGTTCTCCAGCGGATCCGCAAGCTCGAAGATCAGGGATTCATCAGTGGGTATACGGCCCTGCTCAACCGCGACTACCTGGGCTATCGCCTGCTCGTATTCGCCCAGATCAGCCTGTCCCTCCACCAGGAGCAGCCGATCGAGCGGTTCATGCGAGCCGTTCGACAGATTCCCGAAGTCTTGGAGTGCCATCATGTCAGCGGTGAATTCGACTTCATCCTGAAGATCGTCGCCGAGAGCATGAGCGGCTACCAGAAGATCGTGACGGAAAAGCTGTCGACGATCAAAGGCGTCGGCAAGATTCAGTCGTGCTTCGTGATGGGCACCGCCAAGAGCACCACTCAGCTTCCCTTGGAGAACTGAGCGTTACTCGCCGGGCGCGTCGAGGCAGCCATCAACAACCCACTGCTCGAGCTTGTCGATCAGTTCCTGATCCAGCTTGCCATCGGGCGGCATTTTGCCTGTCTTGATCATCCGGATCATCCGGCTGGCCGAAGGATCGCCCGCGACGACCACGCGGCTGCGCATCAGATCCTCGTAAGAAGCGAGGTTGACGCCGCCCGAGATCTTCTCGCCGCCGTGGCAGCGAACGCAATTGCTCTCGAGGATTTCCGCGACCTGATCGTACGTGACCTTTTGGGCGCTGACTTCCAGCTTCTTGGCTCCCTCGGGTGGCGTCCAAGCAAACAGCCCTTCGCCGAGATCGTCCTCTTTAAGCGTGAATTCGGTGGTTTGGACGACGACGTCTTGGCCGCGTTCGGTCTTGAAATTGGCACCGCGCGCGACGCCGGTCTTGTCGTCGATCATCAGCGTGATCGGCAGGGCGTCTCGGCGTGAGACAACGAGGTCGGTCATGCTGACGCCGCGGACCGTCCGCGAAGTTCCCGCGCGCTCGCCGATGATGCGACCCGCCATCTTGGCATCGTAAAACGCCTTCCAGGCCCAAACCGCATCAGAGTTCAGCTTCGCAAGCAGCGCTGCTTCTGTGTAGTCAATTTCTGTATAGCTGCGATTGGTCTTGCTGTAGTCCCGAATCGTCTTGCCGTCGCTCACCACGAGCCGTGTGGGCGTGTCCCACCGGAGCGCGCCGCGGCGCGACAGGTCGAGCGACTCCTCGTCGATTCCGCCCCCAATCTGGATCACTTTGAACTTAACTTGGACCCCTTTCGCCTTTTGGAGGACGTCCACGTGGCGCTTGAAAGAGGCCTGTTGGGCCGGCCACACGAGGGCCGCGACCACCGGCACGAGGGCGAGAAACAGCTTCGGCGTCGGCATATCGCTTAGTATGACGAGCCACGAGCCGGAATGTCTCAGCAAGGTGAGCGAGCCGGGCAAAAGCGAGCGCGACTTTCGGGCATGTAAGCTAGGAACGTTAAGGTTCACCCAACGGAGGGAACAGTGAAACAGTACAGCGCAGATAAGATTCGAAACGCTGCCATTGTAGGCCACGGCGGCTCTGGCAAGACCATGCTCGTGGAGCACATGCTCTACACCGCGGGCGGGGCCGATCGGGTAGGCAGCGTGGATGCAGGCAACACGCAGAGCGATCACGATCCGCTGGAGATTCGCCGTAAGATAAGCGTCAGCGCTTCCATTCTGCCCCTAGAATGGCACGACCACAAGATCAACCTCATCGACGTTCCGGGCTACCCCGACTTTATCGGTGATCTCTATGGGGTGGCGCGCGTTGTCGAATCGATGATCATCGTGTGCGAAGCCAAGCGCGACATCGACGTGGGCTTCGAACTCGCCTGGGAGACGGCTGAAAAGTACAACTTGGCCTCCTGCATCTTTGTCAATAAACTCGAGCGGGACAACGCCGACTACGAAGGTTTGCTGGAAACGCTCCACGCCCGCTACGGCCGAAAGATCGTGCCGGTGCAGATTCCCATCGGACACCAGGCCGCCTTTGCTGGCGTTTTGGACCTGCTCAACATGAGGGTCTACAAGGGCAAGGACCGCGGCGTGGAGATCGAAGAGGTCCCGACTGGTTTCGCAGACGCCGCAGCTGGCTTACGCGACAGGATGATGGATAGCGCCGCCGAAGGCGACGACGATCTGGCCCTGAAGTATTTGGAAGGCGAAAGCCTTACCGAAGAAGAAATCGAACATGGTCTGCTCGTGGGTACGGAGACGGGACGCGTCGTCCCGGTGCTCATCGGCTCCGCGCAAAGCGGCATCGGCGTCGCCACCCTGCTCGACCGCATCATCGGCGAGCTGCCTTCGCCGGTCGAGGTGCCGAAGGTCTTCGATGGGAAGGCGATGGCGCCGGATCCGGACGGACCGACCGCCGCCTTCTGCTTCAAGACGACCGCTGACCCGTACGTCGGCAAGATCAACTACTTGCGCGTCCTGAGCGGCACCGTCAAGGCCGACATGATGGCCCTGAACACGACGAGCGGATCGGAAGAGAAGCTCCACAACCTGTTCTATCCGCACGGCAAGGGTCAGGAACCAGCGACGAACGTCGTCGCGGGCGACATCTGTGCGGTGGCCAAGCTTCAGAACACCCACACGGGCGATACGCTCACCACATCCAAGGACAAGGTCGAGCTGCCCAACATCGACTTCCCCGAGCCGATCTACCGCGTCGCGATCAAGCCGGTGGCCAAGAGCGACGAGGACAAATTGGGTCCAGCGCTAATGAAACTTCTGGAAGAAGACCGAACGCTGCATTACACGCGCGATCCGGTCGTCCACCAGGAGATTCTGGAAGGTATGGGCGATATCCACTTGGACACGGTCATCGAAAAGCTGAAGGCTCGATTCGGCGTCTCCGTGACGATCGAAGATGCCCGGATCCCCTATAAGGAGACCATTCGCGGTTCGGCCAAGGCGCAAGGACGGCACAAACGGCAGACGGGCGGCAAGGGCCAATTTGGCGACTGCTGGCTGGAAGTCTCGCCGCTTCCGGAAGGCGGCGGCTTCGAGTTCGAGAACAAAGTCGTCGGTGGCGCGATCCCTAAGAACTTCATCCCCGCGGTGGAGAAGGGTGTCGTCGAGACGATGTCGAAGGGATTCCTTGCGGGATTCCCGGTTGTCGATGTCAAGGTCAGCGTCTACGATGGCAGCTACCACGACGTCGACTCGAGCGAACAGGCGTTCAAGATTGCGGCGGCGATCGGATTCCGCGCGGCTGCGGCAAGCGCCAAGCCCGTGCTGCTTGAGCCGATCTACAACCTTGAAGTCGACGTGCCCGATGAGTGCGTGGGCGATGTCGTCGGCGACCTAAACGGTCGGCGAGGTCATATGGCTGGCATGGAGCCCATCTCGCCGGGGAAGACCCGCATTACGGCCAAAGTTCCGATGGGATCGCTGGCGCGCTACGCGCTCGATCTCCGTTCGATCACCAAGGGTCGTGGCCGCTTCCATCGCGAGTTCGCGCACTACGAAGAAGTGCCGCACTTGGAAGCGCAGAAGCTGATCGACTCCTACGATAAGCATCGCAAAGATCAGGACGAAGACCACTAGGAACGTGAGGGGCGGATCACTCCGCCCCTCAATCCATTGTTTTGACTCACCGTTATGCGCCGCCCTGAGCCCTACGAGCGACCCGATACGATCCTGCAGCGCTATGCCGAAGACGAGCACGTCGAGGGCGCCGTAACGCCACCGATCTTTCAGACCTCGCTTTTCGTGTTCCCCGACTGCGAATCGTTTGCGGCGTCGTTCGATCAGCAAAGCCTCGATCGCCCTCGATACGTTTACAGCCGGGTCGCGAATCCGACGTGCGAAATCGCAGAACGCAAAATCGCGGCGCTCGAGCACATGGGCGCGGCGAAACTGTTCGGCAGCGGTATGGGCGCGATTTCGGCCGCCATCATGAGCTGTGTCAAAGCAGGCGACCACGTCGTTTGCATCGACACGGTTTACGGGCCGACCAAGGAGTTCCTAAGGGACTACCTGCCCCAGTTCGGCGTGACCACCACGTTTGTCCCGGGCTCGCTCGACGACTACATGGCCGCAGCAACGCCCGAAACCACTTGCTTCTACTTGGAATCCCCGAGCTCAATCCTGTTTCGGATCCAAGATTTGGAAGCAATCGCGGCGTTTGCCAAAAGTCGAGGGATCGCGACGATCATCGACAACAGCTACTGTTCGCCCTATTTCCAGCAGCCAGCGGACTTTGGCATCGACATCGTGGTTCACAGCGCGACCAAGTACATCGCTGGTCACTCCGATGTGGTCGCCGGCGCTCTCGCGACCAGCGAAGAGCGGATGCGCTCGTTGATTGCGAAGGAAGTCAGTCTGTTTGGCGGAGCCCTGGCTCCCATGCCCGCTTGGCTGCTGCTGCGGGGGCTGCGTACGCTCGGGCTGCGCATGAAGCATGCCCGGGAAACGGGGCGCACCGTCGCCCATTGGCTCCGCGAGCGGCCGGAAGTCAGCGAAGTGTTTTTCCCCGGCTTTGACGATCATCCAAGCAGGGATCTTGCGGAGAAGCAGATGCAGGGAACCGGCTCGCTGCTCACCTTTGCCCCCAAGGTGCAGGATGAAGCCCGGCTCCGACGCTTCGCGAACGATTTGAAGATGTTTCAGCTGGGCGTCAGTTGGGGTGGCTACGAGTCGCTTTGCGTCTTCATGCCGCAGCACCCGGTGGATTGGCCCGAGCCGCGCTGGGTGGTCAGGCTCTATTGCGGATTGGAAGACGTCGACGATCTGCTCGGCGATCTGGACCGGTGTCTCCAAACGCATCTGATGCCGTAGCTCGGCCTTAGACTTCGATATCGAGTCGTTTGCGTCGTCGCATCCGCTCCAAGCATCCGCGCAACGAGAATTTCTTCGGGCGGAGCGCATCGAGCAGGTCGGGACACCGCGAGAGCAGGTCCACGATCGAGTGAAACACGTTTTCTCGATCCGTCAAGAATGTGCCGTGCCAACCGCATACGTGGCACTCGGGTGTGTCATCCGAATTCAGGCACGAGCAGAGCGGGCAGACCTTCAGTCGGTCCGCCGGAACTAGATGCCCATATTCTTTCGAGCGGGATCGTGTATTGCGCATGCCTATTCAATCATCGGTGGTGGGGAGCGCCTTCAGCACTGCTTAAGGTGCGGTCAGCCGTTTTGCGAGGCTAGGCCGCGAGCCGGTCGCGCTGCTCCATCAGGCGCACAAAGACGGCCACGAGATCGGGGTCGAACTGGCGTCCGGCCTCCGCCGCGATCTTGCTCACGGCGACCTTGGTTTCCATGCCCTTCCGGTACGGGCGGTCGCTCGTCATCGCGTCGTAGGTGTCCGCGATCGCAAGCACGCGCGCCTGCCAAGGAATCTCCTCGCCCTTCAGCCCGGCCGGATAGCCGCTGCCATCCCAGGCCTCGTGGTGGTGCAGCACGCCCGGGAGCGTATCGCCGAGCCGAGGCACTTTGCGGACGATGACTTCGCCGAGGACAGGGTGCGTCTGCATGATTGCGCGCTCCTCATCCGTTAGCGGGCCCTGCTTTTTCAAGATTCCATCGGGCACGCCGATCTTTCCGACATCGTGAAGGGATGCCGCCCGGAAGATCAGATCGCACGTCGTGTCGCTCGCGCCAGCTGCTCGGGCGATTTCGACCGCATAGGTAGCGACGCGCTGCGAATGGCCGTTCGTATACGTGTCCTTCGCGTCGACAGCGGCGGCCAAAGCCTGAATCGTGGAGAAGCTCGCGTCCTCCATAAAGTTCTGGAGTTCGAACTGGTTGCCGACTTCGCACTCGCCCACCGGCTCGAAACACGCAGTTCGGTTTCTTCCCAGCTGCTTGGCTCGGCTGAGCGCAAGTTCTGCGGCGAGCGCCAAACCTTCCGCATAGGAAGCGCTCGGACCCATTTCGGCAACGCCCGCGCTTATCGTGATCTCGAGACCAAAGTGCTCGCGCAGACGGCGGCGGATCGCCTCGCGGAGCTGGTCGCACCGTTCGGAAGTCTCACTCAAAGTCAAGCCGGATACCGCGATCGCGAACTCTTCGCCACCGTAGCGCGATACGAGTTCGTCGGGTTTTTCCATCTCGCGCAAGGTTCGCGAAATCACGCGGAGCAACTGGTCCCCATCCTGGCGGCCCCGACTCGAATTGAAAGACCCGAAGTGGTCGATATCGAGAAGGATCAGGCAGAGGTTGGTTTCCGCGATGCGGCATGCCATGACTTCTTTGTCGAGGCGGTCCTGGAAATAGCGGTGATTCGGCAGTTCGGTCAGGGGGTCGAGATCGACCATCGCCATCAAGCGGGACTGACTGCTCTGAATTGCCTCCGTCATGTCGTTGAAGGCGCGCTGCAAGAGTCCAAATTCGTCCCGCGAAAGTTGATTAAATCGTTCTGGCCATTCGCCGCGTTCGACTTGCCGCGCAGCGTCGACCACGAGTTCCAGCGGCAGCGTCATCTGCCGGGCCAAGCGCGTGGCGAGCAGGAGTCCGATCGAGGCGGCGAGGATGAGCATGCCCGCGAAAGCACTCTGGACTTTAACGATCATCGCGTGCTCCGCGCTTGTGTCCGTCAAAGTCGCCACCGACAGCTGGTTCGTGTCGGGCGAGCCGGGCACGGGGATGCTGTGCAGCAGTACGTCGTGGATTCCCACCCGGTACGAGCCATTTACGGGCAGCTGGGCGGGAGGCGGAGTGCCCTTCAGCGAATGGGCGACGAGAAAGCCCCTGTGGTAGAACGCGAGACCGGCGCCGACCTCGTGGGCCATCCCTCGGGCGATCGAATGGTCCAGCGGTTCGATGGTGATGATGCCGCCGCGCACATACTCGCCCGCTTTCACGGGCACGCCCACGGCAAAGGCCACCAGCCGCTCCGAGTGAATAAAGCCCGACCAGACTTCGCCGTCGTAAATTTTCTTCACGAGCTCGGAGTTCGAGGAGATATGATCGACCGCGCCAGCCTGGCCCAAGGTTTGACCAGCGTCATCCAATATGATCAGGCCGCGCGCGCGAATCTTGGACAGATAGTACGTCGCGCGGTCCTGGACCGTCTCAGGATGCCCGCCCATGATCAGCGACTTCATGACGGGCAGATCCGCGAGCAGCGCGGTTTCGGCCGTCAAGCTCTCCATCTTTTCGCGGACGGCACCGGCCAGATAGTTCTGGGCTCGCGCAACGTCGCGTGAGGCACGATCTTCGAGATTTCGCTCCGAAGCCCAGCGGAAGATGCAGAGGGCGATGATCAGGACCATCGCGGCCACTCCGACAATCAACAGCTGGATCTTGCGGCGAATCGACATAGGCGTTACTTGCGGCTAAGTTCGGGATCGATCTTGAGTCCGGAAGCCGTGACCTTGACCTTCTGGACGACCTTCTGGCCGCTCTCGTGCCAGGCTTTGAGCGTGTACTCGCCGGGCGCGACGTTCGGGATCGTAAAGCCTCCCTTTTTGTTCGAGATGGCGTAGTACGGGGTGTCCACGACCATCACGTACGCGCTCATTTCGCTGTGGACGCTGCAAAGCAGCGCGACCAAGCCCGGCTTATCGAACCGGACTTCTTTCTTCGACCCGCGCGGATACATGCCGAGATCGAACTTCTTGGCGTCGTATTCGGCGAACACGTTGTGGTACACGAAGTCGTTGTTCGGAAAATCGATCTTCGTGCCAGCCGTGACGACCGAAATGTGGGGCACGAAGGCGCGGTCGCGCTGGTCGACCACGAACTTAGGCAGCGGCTTGGACTTCGCGGCCCCTTCGAGCCAGATCACCGATTGGCCAGCGATACGGCCCCCGGCCAGCCGGGCGGTGCCGGTGACGTCGGCCGCATGGGCGCAGGCGACACCGACCATAGCGAAACTGAGAATCGTCTTCATCGAAAGGGCTCCTAAAACTTGATGGCGAACAAGGCTTGGATCGACCAGCCTCTGCAATTGGCGGCGGGCTTCACCGAATTCCCAAACCCGTATGAGGCGGACAGGGTCAGGTGCGGATCAAACTGGTGGCGGACGCCGATCGAGGTGAGCTTGGCTACCTTCGGTGAAAATGCGTTGCGGGCCTGCTCCGTGCGGATGCCGAACTGGGTTCGGGTCGCTCCGGGCGGTCGCCAGAACAGGTCGGCGTAGAAGCCTCCCGGCTTGGGAGTTCCGCTTTCGCTCTGATTCCACTCGAAGCGGAGCTGAGTGTGGGGCCAGGTGAGGCGCACGTCGGTCCCGATCAGGGTCGATTTGCTATTGTTTCGGCCGGAAATCTTGGTGAAACCGCTGACGCCGATGATTGCGTTCTGGATCCCGGTTTGAATCCGCGCGAAGGCGGTGTCGGCATGGTTGGGCAGGACATCGAACCGGGCGTTGTTGGTGTCCACATAGGCCACCGTCACTTCCGTCGGCCCGAAGCCTTGACGTACTTTCACACCCGTGTCGCTGTGGATGGAAAACAGATCCGGCCGGATCATCATCGCCTTGATGAACGGCAGGTTGACGATCGGGGTGTACACGAGTTCCGACCAACTGGCGAACCCAAAAGGCATTCGCATGCGACCCACGGCAACGCCGGTCGAGGCATTTTCGTATTCGACGACCTGCTCGTCGAACTGGGTGGCATTGGGCATCACCGTGAAGCTCGACGTGGCCGACCAGTGAGCGCCGTAACGAGCCCTGAATTCAGCCCAACTCAGCCGATGCCGCACCCCTTTCGCGTGGGGAATGGCATAGAAAAAGGTTTCCATGACGCCGTTCAGACTGAAGCTGGGCTTTGGTTCCTCCTGCGCCGGGGGCTCCGATATCGCCAGCGGCGCCCGCGACAGGGCGTAAGCCAGCGTTAACAATGGCGAAATGTACACATTGAGAAGTATTGGAACGCTGGCCCAGTTCTTTTACCGTTGACCAGATGTTATTCAGGTTACGAATGTGCGGTGGGCGGCCTGATTTCGCCATCGGTCTGACCGGATGATCCGTACCAAACGCTCGACGCCTTCATCGATCTCGGCGGCGGTGTTATAAAGTGGATTGAAGCCAAATCGGATGCAATCGGGTGCCCGAAAATCCGGAATCACGCTCTCCTCTCGGATCAGCGCCTGATCGATCTCCCAGGCATGAGGGTGACCCAAGGCGACATGTGAGCCCCGCTGGTCGGGGTCCCGGGGAGTCAGGAGGTCGAACCCGAGCGGCGCGAGATCTTGGTCGAATCGTGCAATGAAGCGCTCGGTCAGGTCGACCGAAGCAGCCCGGATGGCGTCCAAACCGGCTTCGTGGATCAGGTCGAGCCCGGCCTCGATCGCCGCCATCGAGAGAACAGGCGGGGTGCCGACCGCGAACCTACGAATGCCGGCGGCGGGTTGGTAGTCGAGTTCAAAGTCAAACGGATGATCGCTTCCCAACCAACCCCAGATGGGGGATGTCAAGTGGTCGAGCAACGTCTGCCGAACCGCCAGATACGCTGGCGCCCCCGGCCCGCCGTTGATGTATTTATAGGTGCAGCCAACTGCGAGGTCGATCTCCCAGCCATCGAAATCGATCGGCACCGCGCCAGCGGAGTGGCTGAAATCGACAAGAAGGAGCGCACCATGCGCGTGGGCCAGCCGTGCCATCTCGGAAAGGTCGGCCATGAATCCGGACTTGAAAGCGACGTGGCTGAGGGCCACGACGGCGACATCGGAAGTTATGGCCCGCTCGTACGCTGCTACGTCGACAGTGAGCCCATCCGAGCTTTCGACGATTTGCACGCGGTGTCGTCCAGTTTGGGCGGCACATCCCTGGAACACATAGAGATCGGAAGGGAAGTTGAGCGCGTCCGTCAGGATCACGGATCGGCCCGTTTGATACGTTAAGGCCGCCATCGTCAACTTGAACAGATTGACCGAGGTGCTATCGCAGGCGAGGACCTCTTGAGGCGCGGCACCGATCACTTGGGCGATCTTTTCAGCCACGCGCTCAGGAAGCTGCATCCAGCCTTCTCCCCACGCCCGAACCAGGCGATTGCCCCAGCTGTGCTCGATTTGACGAGCTAAGTCGCCCGCGACCCGAAGCGGCAAACGCCCGAGGGAGTTGCCGTCGAAGTAGAGAAGGTTGGGGTCGGCGATCAAAAATCGGTCGCGAAAACGGCGGGCAAGGTCGGACATTCCTGGCTCAGCATCTTACTCCGCACCCCGAGCGTCCCTAACTCGGGCAGGAAAGTTTGCGCTGTGCGCGAATATATTGATTAAGCCAACCGAAAATTTAACTGGGGACACGATGCCACAAGCACAACGAAGTTCGGATGTCGTCGAGATTCACGCCGAGCACGCCATCATGGCCGGCATAGGTGGCCTCATTGGTGTGGCCCTGGGCGGAGTGATGATTCGCTACCAGGGGATGCTGATCGGTCTGGGATGGACCCTGCTGATCCTCGGAGTCGCTTCCATCAGCTACGCGATTTACTGCGCTCTTCAGGTGCGCAAGGTCACGAGTTTCGACTACGAATGTCCGTACTGCCACGCCCACAATAAGCTGCTGGAACCTGCCACCGGCGACTTCTCCTGCGTCGCCTGCCACCGCCTCATCCCGTTTGCGGATGGCGCGATTGTCAAAGTTTTCCAAGTCCGTTGCGGCTTTTGCCACGAACTCAACTGGTATTCGGAAAAGAGCCATGGCCTGATATGCGAAAACTGCGACCGCGAAATCCCCATCGCAACCGCCGATAACGCGGTTCGCGCCCAATCGTTCCATGCGTATTCGCGCCATGACGACGACAAGCTTTACGACCTTGTGCTCATCGCTTCTGGGCACAAAACCGAGCAGCTCATTGCCTGCCTCCAGAGCATGCTGGCGCTCAATCGGAACCAGGTCAAGGACATCCTGGGCAATCTTCCCCAGACCTTGCTGACCGGAATTCCCCGCAAAAAGGCGGAGATGCTGGTCGGGCAGTTGGCCGTCCATGACGGCGCGGCAGAATTCATCGAGCACCAGCAGGTCGCGTCCTAGCTTCTAGGGTTCAACTGAACTTAACATTGGGGTATCCTTGCCGCCAACAAGCGCTAGTGTGCGTGCGAGCAGACTAGCGCATCCTTTTGGGGGTCCCAAAAACAGGTATGAATTCTAGGATTACAACCATCCCGAGCAAGGTTCTGGCCGCGTTGTTCGGAGTCCTTGCCCTCCTCGTGCCCAGCTTTGCGCTGGCTGCAGGCGGCGAGGACAGCATCGTCCTCAAGTTCTCAAACAACGACTACATTCTGCTCGGCGTTTCCGCCGCTTGCGGTCTTCTCTCGATCGTCATGGCGGTCGTGCTTCGCGCGAAGCTCATGGCCCGACCAACGGGCGATGAGAAGATGCAAGAAGTGGGCGGCGCCGTTCGCGAAGGCGCCCTGGCGTACCTCGCTCAGCAGCTGAAGCTGATGGCGATATTCGTCGTCTTGCTGGCTGTCGTTCTGTTCTTTGCCTACCAGGGAAGCTACGGCGTGCAGGTCGCGCTTTATATGGCGATTTCCTTCGTGCTCGGCGTTGCGGCCTCCTATACGGCCGGACGCATCGGCATGATCATGGCCGTGAACGCGAACATGCGGACGGCAGCTGCCGCTTTGACGAGCTACAAAACGGCTCTCGAAACCGCGTTCCAAGCCGGCGGCGTCGCTGGCCTCATCACGGTGGGTATGGGCCTGCTCGGCGCGACCGCGATCTTCGTGTTGGGCGGCGAGCATGCGATGAAGCTCCTGATCGGCTTCGGATTTGGTGGATCGCTCGCTGCGCTCTTTATGCGTGTTGGCGGCGGCATTTTCACCAAGGCTGCTGACGTCGGAGCCGACCTCGTCGGAAAGGTCGAGGCAGGCATTCCCGAAGACGACCCCCGCAACCCCGCAACGATCGCCGACAACGTGGGCGATAACGTGGGCGACTGCGCCGGCATGGCCGCAGACATTTTTGAATCGTACGAGGTCACGCTCGTGGCCGCCATCGTGCTGGGTGCCGCGACTTCGGCCATCTTCGATCAGACGACTTGGATGAAGCTCATCCTGTTCGCTTTGATCGCTCGCGGTATCGGCATCATCGCTTCGATCATCGGCATCTTCTCGGTGAAGGGTTCGGACGACATCAACAGCGATCCGCTCAAGTCGATTGGACGAGGCTTCTATTCCTCGGCCGCAATCGCGATCGCACTGACTCTTGGTGCCGCTTACTTCATGATGGGTCCTTCGAGTCCCGGTGGCGGAATCAACACGACGACCCTTCGCACCCCCGACGAGGGACGGCGCGAAGAAGTCCTCGCGTTTAAGAAGATCCAGGCTGAAGTGGCCAAGGAGAAGAAGTACAGCGACCCGACCAAGGTCACCTTTGAGGACATCAAGGGCGACAGCCGGCTCGCGGCGCTCGAACTCAATACCGAGGATTCGGAGCAGTTCATCCGCCAGTACCTGACGATGACGCCGGAGGATCTCCAGAACGAGCCCAAGAAGCTGGAAGGCTTCTCCAAGCTGACGCTGGCCGACTCCGCCAATCCTGCGCTCAAGTACAGCATTGCAGTCCCGCCGAAGGGCCCGGGCGAGCAGCCGTCCTACAAGAATGTCGAAGACATCTTGAAGGAGCAGGACGCGAACAAGGGCTCCGACCGAAAGGGTCTGCAAGTGCTCTCGCTCGAAATCACCCAGAACCAGCCGGCACCTCCGGCGGAACCGGGCAAGCCTGCTCCGCCCCCCAAGAAGAAAACTTCGAAGATCTTCTACGGTCCGATCGATCGAGAGGCGGCTAACGCCCAGATCGAGAACGCGAACAAGTCGCCGCAGGGCGTCGCCGTCAAGATCTTGGGTGCCTACGAGTGCTACTACATGACGAACTCGAAGGGTGACCTCGCCGTCGGTATCGGCCCCGAGCTGACGACGAAGGCCCCGTTCCAGAAGCCCCAACGGTCGCAAGCCGGTATGGGCCTGAGCTACTACAAGGAAAGCGCCAGTGCGGTGAAGGCTGCCATGGCTGATGCGCAGTCCAAGCCGGGCTCGACCATGCCGCAGATGAAGCAGATGTCCTACGGCGCACTGGTCATCAAGTCCGTCGAGTGGTGGCGCTTCTTCCTGTGCATCTTCTTCGGCGTCGGCATGGCGTTTGCTTTTGAACGACTGACCGACTACTACGTATCGACGCACAAGCGACCGGTCAACGAAGTGGCGGAAGTCGCCACCGCTGGCCCGGCCCCGATGATCATTCAGGGCTTCGCTTACGCACTCGAATCGAGCGTGTTCTCGGTGCTCGCCATCGTTGTCTCGCTCACGATTCCTCTTCTGCTGTTCCCGCCTGCGGATTACGGCGGATACCTGTTGAGCTTCTATGGCATCGCGTTGGTCGGTCTCGGTCTTCTGACCACCACTGGCTTCATCCTCGCGATGGACACGTTCGGCCCGATCTCCGACAACGCTCAGGGCGTTTTCGAAATGTCGGGTGCTGGCCATGCCAATCCGGAAGCCAGCAAAGGCGTCCAGCGCCTCGACGCTGCGGGCAACACGACCAAGGCTCTGACCAAGGGCTTTGCCATCGCGACCGCCGTCGTCGCCGCTGTCGCACTCTTCCACAGCTATGTGGAGCAGGCGCAGCTGACCGTCGTCGGAATGCGAATCGAAGTCCCCGAGATCTTCTTGGGACTGATGATTGGCGCCGCGGCACCGTTCCTGTTCTCGGCGTTCTCGATCAACGCGGTCGGCCGTGCTTCGTTCTTCTTGATTAACGAAGTTCGACGGCAGTTCCGCGAGGATCCGGGCATCATGGCCGGTACGAGCAAGCCGGACTACGGCCGATGTGTGGCGATCGTCACGCAGGCGGCACAGACCGAACTGCTCGGCCCCGGCATTCTGGCGATTGCGCTTCCGGTGGCGGTTGCCTTCGGATTCGCGATCGGCAAGCCCGCCACCACGATCAACGGCGTCGAATACAACTTGGTCGGCGCCCAGGCGTTGGGTGGCTTCTTGGCTGGCGCTATCCTCTCCGGACAGCTCCTCGCTGTCGTCCTCGCCAACTCGGGCGGTATGTGGGACAACGCGAAGAAGCTCATCGAAGACGGCATGCACGGTGGCAAGGGAACGGAAGCTCACAAGGCTGGCGTCGTCTGCGACACCGTCGGCGACCCGTTCAAGGATACGGCTGGTCCGGCCCTGAACCCGTTGATCAAGGTCATGAACCTGGTCGGGCTGTTGCTCGCTCCGTTCATCATCAAGAACTACTCGCTGGCCGTCCAGGCTTCGATCACCATCGGTGCTCTGATCCTGCTGACGATCGCCTTCGTGTGGTCCAAGCGCGGCTCGATGTCCTCTGGCCTATCTGCGGCCAAGAACGAACCTAGTTCGAGCGGCCCGACCGTGAGCTAAGCGAGTCGAACCGAAGCAGGCCGACCGGAGATTTCCGGTCGGCCTGTTCATTTTTTGCCGGCTGGGAACGGCTCTTGGTCTCTGGCGCGTCTAGGTTAATGAAGCTCCGCACTCAAGCGAGAGTTCATCGTTTTGAATAACAATCTCGCTATGATCGTACGCACCTCCCTCGCCCTGACCGCTCTCGCCGCTGGTCTTTTTCTCGTCATTTCGAAGCCCGCTTCGGCCGAGTTACCCAAAGTGGGCAAGCCCATCCCGAGCTTTTCGATGACCGACCTGGCCGGTAAAAAGCACACGAACTCGACGCTGAAAGGCAAGGTCGTTCTTCTCGACTTTTGGGCCAGCTGGTGCGGCCCGTGCAAGGCCGCATCGCCCGTGATGCAGGCGCTGCACGCCAAGTACGGCAGCAAGGGGCTGGTCGTGATCGGTGCCAACGTTAGCGAGCACGGCAAATCGTCGAAGCAGGCCGCTACTGAGTACAAGACTCAGCACAAATTCACCTACACGTTCACGCACGACAACGATTCGCTGGCGGAGAAGTGGGGCATCGACGGCATCCCACAGTTTTTCTTGATCGATAAAAAGGGCAAAGTCGCGTGGGCCATGAGCGGATTCGATCCGAACATGCAGAAGACCCTGGACGCGAAAATTGCCAGCCTTCTGAAGTAACACCCTTACACCTCTGAGCCGGCCGGGCACTGGGCTCGACCGGCTTTTTCTTGCATGGACTTCTATAATGAGCCATGCGTTGGCGGTGGGCTTGGGTCGGACTGGCGGTCGCTCTGCTGGTCTGCCTTCTGCGCGTTCACCGGGATCCCGATCAGCTTCAGGACACCGACACTCGCGTGCTCCTCATCAAGATCCAGGAGCGGAACGCCCCGTTCAGCTGGTTCGTGGGCGACTGGCCCCTCGAGAACCATTTCTACCGGCCCATCAGCACCTTGACCTTCGAGGTCGATCACGGCCTTTACAAGGACCAGGCGTGGGGCTATGGCCTGACCAACGCGCTCTGGGCGTTCGGCTGCGTTGCGGGGCTGCTGTGGCTCGAATGCGAACTCGCGGCGGTCTTGGGCTTCATGCCCCTGGGATGGATGGTCTACTTGGCCTGGCTCACCGGACAGCGATCGTGGTGCGACTTGGCCGCGACGGTCTATGCGGCGATCGTGATCGGTCGCTCGGCGATCCATCGCCGGGTTCGTGAAGCGATTGGTATCGCGTTGATTGCGACCTGGCTGGTCGCTTTCTCGGTGGGCACGGTTCCGCTGGCGGTCCGCGTCTTCGAGTGGCCCGTGGGCCGTACGGCGACGGTCATGACCGCCTTCCTCTTTGTGGCGCTCGGCGCGGCCCTGCATGCTAGGCGCACGGGGTCGGGCCCGGCTATGGTCGTCAGTATGCTCGGATTTGCGTGCGCGCTCGGCTCGTACGAGCAAGCGGTGGTGGGACCGGTCCTGCTGGCCGGTATTTTCTGGCTTCTGGGCAATCGCCGGGCTTCACGGCGTCCGAACACGCTGCTGTTGGCGTGGGCGGACCTCCTTGTCGCGTACGTAACCGCGCGCGTCCTCCTTGTACCCAGCGCCCCATCTGGCTATCAGGCCCAGCAGTTTCGGCACGGACCCGCCGCCTGGCTCTCCCTGGCCGATTATGGGTTTCCCATCGCTAACGCTGTGCCGTTCGTCTTGACCTCCTACGACCTGGGATTCGGGATGCTGCTCTCGCCTTACTTGGGGCGGTGGGTCCTTTTGGGCAGCGGGCAGATCGCCACGTGGCTGACCATGCTGCGCAGTCAAGAACAGCGGCTTTGGATCTGGGCTTGGTTGGGAAGCACGCTGGCCTTTGCGCCGATGGCGTTCCTCAAGCAGTTCGAGCACTACCACGTCCTTCCCATGGGACTGCAGGCTCTGATGGTTGGAGCGGCGACTCGCGTCCTGTGGCAAAAAAGCGGCCCGCGCTGAAAACAGCGCGGGCCGCCAAGGTTATCGGGGATTAGGTTCCCGACTTGTCCCAGTTGGTGCTGATGATGCCGTAGTCGAAGACGGAGACGTGACCGTCGCCATCGAGATCGGCGTCATACGGGCGCCATCCGTTGCCACCGAAGGTGAACCAGTCCGCATCGGTCTCATCCTTGTCGAAGTAGTCCGACAGGATGCCGTAGTCAAAGACCGAGATGACGTTGTCGCGGTCGATGTCGCCGTTATCGAGGCTGAAGTTCTGCGTGATAAACGTGTTGCCAATGATCGTGAAGTTGGGCGACCGTTGGGACAACCAGTGACCGGTTTGAGCGCGAAGGTAATACGTGCCCGTCTTGGTCGTGAGGAACTGGTAGCGACCATTTACCACGTCGGTGGTGTGGACCGACTGCGTCTCAGCAACGACGTTGGTCGAAGCGTTCACGAGTTGCATCGTCGTCCAGAAGCCAGGCTCTTCAGCGCGATTGGTGAAGTTCTCGAACGTGATCGTTCCCGAAATGAAGTTGCGGTTGCTGTTGATCGAGATCGAGTTCGGCGTCTTCTGGGCGAGACCGTTCGCGATCACTTCGATGTTGTACGTGCCGTTCGCAAGACCTGCGGGGATCTTCGCGTTGGTGTACTGGCGCTGGTGGTTCGGACCAATCGCCATCGTGCTGTGATCGTGGGTGCGAGCGTAGGTCACCACGCCGGTGGAGGTGTTCGTCAATCGGACGAGTGGGAAGTTCGTGTTGAAAATGCCTTCGTCGCCGTAGTTCGCACCCTGCGAGAGACCGTTGATCTGCTCACCGAAAACGAGGATATCGTCGTTAGCAGCGCAGACCGGCGGCGTGATGATGCTGTACGGTCGCCAACTATCGTTGATGCCGGCCGTATCCGGGGTGTAAATCAGAAGCTGGCCCGAAGAGTAGCTCACCGCGATCTGGCCGGTGGGCAGAACAATGAAGTGGAACGTATAGCACGGATTGCTGGCCCAAGAGACCGGATCCGCGATCTGCGTCATCGTGTTCGTCGTCGGGTTGAACAGATACAGGTGAGTCGGAGCCGTGAAGGACGACGCCTTGTTGGCGCTGCACATCACGAGACCGTTCGGCAACAAGCAGACCTGTCCGTCCTCAGCGCCCTGCTGGACGCCAGAAATGGACGGGAAGCTGGCGGCGGCTACCCATGTACCATTCGAACCCGAAGTGGCACCCGGCGTATAGAGCGCGTTCTGTCCGCGGCCACCGGTGTGGAAGACGCGACCGTCCATGAGCGTGACGCCACCGCCCGGCTCAAACGAGGATGCCGTGTAGATGTCGACAGGAAGGTTCGTGTCGAATGCCCACGAGTTGGTATCCGGGTTGTAACGCTCGGACCGTCGGCTGGAGAACGCATCGGGAACGATGAGTGAGTCGTTCCATGTCGGGGTCCAGCCTTCTTCATTGCTGCGGTCGAGGAGCGTCGGACCGGCGGTGAAGGTGTTGGTCGACGGGTTAAAGAACTCGCTGGCCGTATTGAAGGCGTTGCCGAAGTAGAAGCGACCATCAGCGAGCACCTGCGAGGTGGCGTCGCCGATCTGCGACCAGCTTGCGCCGGCAGGAGGAGTCAGCGTGGTCCAGGTGTTGGTGGCCGGGTTGAAGATATCGCACTTGTTCGTCCATACGGCGGACAAGTTCAGATATTCGCCACCGAACATGGGAATGCGGCCATCGGCGAGGATGGCGCATCCGTAGTAGAGTCGGTTCGTCGGGCTGGTGGCAGCGGTCGTCCACGTCGCACCGGACGTGTAGGAACCGGTCGAACTCGGAGTCAGGAAGTACCAGTTAGCAGAACCGGAATATTCGCTGCCCACGAGAAGTCGGCCGTCCGTGCAGAGAAACATCGAGAAAGCGGAGAAGCCAGAAGTGGCAACGGTGTTCCAGCTTGCGGCTTGGGCCCCCATGGCGACAAGACCGGCCGTTACAGCGAGTGAGAGTGTTCTAAGACTTGATTTCACGCAGACATCCTCCAGAAAGGTGAAGCTATTTTAGTTCATTTCCTTCGTTCAACCAAGCGCTTCTTTCACCTTTTAGGCCAATTGGCCCGAGAATGGGACTTTTGCCAGGGCGCAAAAATGCGGTGCTCCGGGCAAGCCAGTTTGCCGGCCGCCTGATCAATCTTTAGCCGACAGGGACACGCTCGCCATTGCGACGCGCGCTTTCATAGATCGCAAGAATGATCTGGAGGGGCTTCAGGGCGTCGCGGCCGGTGATCGCAGGCGGGCGGCCTTCCTCGATCGCTCGTGTGAAGTCGTCAATCTGAGCGGCATGGAGATCACCCCAGGCGGGCGGCGGTCCCGGTTCTGCCGCGAACCGGCTTTGATTGGGCGCGGGCTGCGACATGACGCCCTTGCCATAGAGTCCGGGCTCGTCGTCAGCGGCCAGAACATCCCAGAATTTCAGCGCGTCGGCCTCGATGATCGCCGAGCCATGGGTACCGTGGATTTCGAGCCGCTCGGCAAAGCCGGGGTAGCAAGACGTCGATCCTTGGATCAGACCGAGGCCGCCGTTGGCGTATTCGACAATCGCGTAAGCGAGGTCTTCGACTTCGATGCCCGTGTGAGCGACGGTGCGGGTGAGGGCCCGGACCGCGACGGCATCGCCCATGATCCACTGGATCATGTCGATATAGTGAACACCCTGGTTCATGAGACAGCCGCCTCCATCCAGCTTCCACGTGCCGCGCCAGTCGCCGGAATCGTAATAGGCTTGAGATCGGTACCACTTGATCGTCGCGTCGGCGGAGATGAGGCGTCCAAGATCACCGGACTGGGCGGCATCGCGGACCCGCTGGATGTCGGGCGCCATGCGATGCTGGGAAATGACGCCGAGCACGACCCCGGCTTCGTCACAAGCGTCGATTAGGGCCGTGGCTTGATCGACGGTCACGTCGATCGGTTTTTCCGTCAGGACGTGCTTCTTCGCTTGGGCGACTTCGATGCCCACCGTATGGTGGTCGCCGCTGGGCACGCAGATACAGACCGCGTCGACGTGCTCGAGCAATTCGGGGAGGCTGCCTGCGGCCCGCCCGCCGTATCGCGCGGAGGCCCGTTCCGATCGTTCGGGGACTAAATCATAAAAGCCGGCAAGCTCCGCGCCGGGGGTGGCGAGAATGCCATCGGCGTGAGTGCCATGGATGGCGCCGCAGCCGACGATTCCGAACCGAACGCTCATGCTTCCGCTCCCACCGAGGCGAGAACGGTCCGCGTGGCCTGCACCGCGAGCGCGAACGGATGCGCGCCCAGCGTGTTATTGGGGATGGCGCTTCCCGCGTGCGGCTCCATGGTCAGCGTTCCCTCCCAGTCCACCTCCACGAGCATCTGGAACAGCCGTGGAAACTCGCCATCGCCTTGCCCCGCGCTGGCAAATTGCCCGGTCGCCTCCAGACCGTCTTTCACGTGGATCGTATCGAGGTGAGGCAAGAGCCACGGGAACCAGTCATCGAGCCGCAGCCCGATCAGGGCCGCATTACCCGGATCGTAGATGGCCCGAAAGTGAGGGCCGCCGAATTTGTCCAAAAGCGACCGGGCGTTATCGGGGAAAGCCCCATAGAACCGGCCGTCGTTTTCATGGAGCAGGATGACGTCCTTCTGGGCCGCGAGATCGACCTGGGCGCCGATCCAAGCCTCGACGTCGGCGGCAAAAGTGGCATCGCTGTGCCCAGTCTCCGGCGTGAAGATGCGGATGCGCTGGACTCCGAGCCGCGCAGCGATTTCGATGATGCGCCGCAACTTGGCGAACTCGGCCTCTGCCGTCGTTTGAGCGAAAGGAAGCTTGTTAACCGGCGAGCCGATGGCCTGCACCGTCAGCCCGGCTTCGGCCACGGTGGCGGCGAACCGGTCGACCTCGTCATCCGAGAGGTCGAGGACGTTTTTGCCGTAGGCGGCTCGCAAGTCGTAGCGCGCGATGCCGAGTTCGCGAAACACGTCGATCTGTTCGCCCAGATCGGGGCCAATCTCATCGCCAAACGCGGACAGTCGAAATCGCTTGGTTGCCGTCACAGTAAGGCGAGGCTACCCGGCGATCGCGAGCGATGTGGACCGCCGCGAACGGTTAGCCCGCCGCCACGGTCTGTGGCCGAAACTGGAACCGACCGTCCTCGAACGACACCTCGACCGCCGAACCGTCCGCGATATCGCCGCGCAGGATCGCGGTAGCGAGCGGATTAAGGATTTCGCGCTGGATCGCCCGCTTTAGCGGCCTCGCTCCGTAAACAGGATCGAACCCCTCGCTCGCCAATTCCGACGCAGCGCCTTCGGTGAGCGTGAGGGTGATGCGCCGTTCGCGTAGCCTCTCGGAAAGCCGGCCCAACTGGATCGTCACGATCGACTTGATCTCGGCGATGCCAAGCGGCCGGAACACGAGGATATCGTCCAGTCGGTTGATGAATTCGGGTCGGAAAAAGTGCCGAATCTCGTCCAGGACCTTTGCCTTTATCTCCTCCCAACGTTCGTCGGAAAGTGGATCGCCGTAGTGCTGCGAGCCGAGGTTCGAGGTCATGATGACGATCGCGTTGCGGAAGTCGACCGTGCGTCCTTGACCATCCGTCAAACGGCCATCGTCCAGGACCTGGAGCAGCACGTTGAAAACCTCCGGATGCGCCTTTTCGACTTCGTCGAGCAGGACGACCGAGTAAGGCCGTCGTCGGACGACCTCGGTCAGCTGGCCCCCTTCTTCGTAGCCGATATAGCCGGGAGGCGCGCCGATCAGACGAGCGACGCTATGGCGCTCACCATACTCACTCATGTCGATTCGGACCATCGCCTTTTCGTCATCGAACAGGAGTTCTGCGAGGGCCCGGGCAGTCTCGGTTTTGCCGACACCGGTCGGGCCGAGGAATAGGAAGCTGCCGATCGGCCGATTGGGGTCGGCGATACCGCTGCGGGACCGACGGATCGCATCGCTCAGCGAAATCAAGGCGTCGGTTTGGCCAACGACACGCTCGGCCAGGTGCTCTTCCAGGCTGAGGAGCTTCTGCATCTCGCCTTCCATCATCCGGCTGACGGGGATGCCGGTCCACTTGCTGACCACTTCGGCGATATCGTCGCTATCGACCTCTTCTTTCAGGAGCTTGCTGCTCTTCTGGATGCGGCTGAGCTCTTCCGTCTGGGTGATCAGCTCGGCCTCCAGTGTGGGCAAGTCGCCATTCTTGATGCGGGCGGCACGCTCGAAATCGTATTCGCGCTCCGCCGATTCCAGTTCCTGACGCAGGCGCTCTAAATCTTCTTTGAGGGAGCGCACGCGCTCGATCTTCTCTTTCTCGGTCTGCCAAACCGCGCGCAGGGAACTGGCCGACTCTTCCAGCTCGGCAAGCTTCTTCTCGAGCTGAGCGAGTCGCTCCCGGCTGGGCTGGTCTTCCTCCTTCTTGAGCGCTTCGCGATCGATCTTGAGCTGCACGATCTGGCGTTCCACGTCGTCGATCTCGACAGGTACGGAGTCGATTTCGATCTTGAGTTTGCTCGCCGCTTCGTCGATCAGGTCGATCGCTTTGTCGGGGAGGAAACGGTCCGTGATGTAGCGATTGCTCAGCGTGGCGGCGGAGACCAACGCGGAGTCCGTGATGCGGACACCATGGTGGATTTCGTATCGCTCCTTCAAGCCGCGAAGGATGCTGATCGTCTCCTCGACGGTCGGCTCGTCCACGAGCACGGTTTGGAAACGGCGCTCGAGAGCGGCATCCTTTTCGATGTTCTTTTTGTACTCATCGAGTGTCGTTGCGCCCACGCAGCGGAGTTCGCCGCGAGCGAGCATTGGCTTGAGCATGTTTGCCGCGTCGAGCGAGCCTTCCGCTTTGCCCGCCCCGACCAGGGTGTGCATCTCGTCGATGAACAGGATGATTTGCCCACCTGCGTTGCGGATTTCATCGAGCACCGCTTTCAGGCGATCTTCGAATTCACCACGGTACTTGGCGCCGGCGACCATC
The DNA here is from genome assembly GCA_044226215.1 of Fimbriimonadaceae bacterium. Lineage (GTDB taxonomy): Bacteria > Armatimonadota > Fimbriimonadia > Fimbriimonadales > Fimbriimonadaceae > JBGAHK01. The sequence continues at coordinate 432,053 of JBGAHK010000001.1, forward strand.
GCGCCCAAATCGAGGGAGATCACGCTCTTGTTGCGCAGCGATTCGGGTACATCGCCCTTCACGATGCGCTGGGCGAGGCCCTCGACGACGGCGGTCTTTCCGACGCCCGGTTCGCCGATCAGGACCGGGTTGTTCTTGGTCCGGCGCGACAGCACCTGGATGACCCGGCGAATCTCTTCGTCGCGGCCGATGACCGGGTCGAGCTTGTTGGCACGAGCACGGGCCGTGAGGTCCACCCCGTATTTCTCAAGAGCCTGGTAGCTGTCCTCGGCGTTTTGGCTGCCGATTTTGCGGCCGCCGCGGATTTCGGATACCGCTTGCTGGAGCGCCTTGCTCGTGACCCCGGCTGCCTTCAGGATTTTGCCGGCGGCGCCTTTGTCCTCCGCCATTGCCAGCAGCAGGTGCTCGGTGCTGACGTACTCGTCCCCCATCGTTTCAGCGAGCGAGAACGCATCGCTGAACAATTGCTGGAGTCGGCCGGAGATGCTCGCCCCGTAATTGGACGCGCCTTGAATCTTGGGCCTTGAATCGAGTTCGGCGTCCAGCTGCGCCACCAGGCTGCCCTGGTTGGCGCCGACCTTTTCGATCAGCGGTTTGGCTACGCTGTCGGGCTGCGTGAGCATCGCGACGAGTAGGTGCTCGCCATCGACGGCTTGGTGTTGCAGCTTGACCGCTACCTGCTGAGCCTCTTGAAAGGCCTCCTGTGCTTTGATCGTCAGTTTATCGAATCGCATCTAATTGAGTCCATCGCTATCAAGCGAAGTTAGTCTATCTATATTATGTCTTTCCGCGTCGTAAGGTTCCAGGCCGCGGCTATTTTCCGATGCAAAAATCGCGGAAAATCCGTTCCACCATGTCGGGAGACGCCGTCTCCCCGGTGATGGCGCCGAGTTCATCGATCATCGCGCGAAGCCTTACCGACAGGAGGTCGTCGGGCACGTCGGTCTCCAAGGCGGCCCGGAGTTCCACCAGCTGGTCCCAGGTTCGCTGAAGGTGCTCGCGGTGGCGCGGGAGAACGAGTTGGGCGTGCTCGAGTTCGCGGAGCCCGACCAGCGCTTTCGTTCTTGCCACGAGTTCGTCGATGCCCAATCCCGTGACCGCGCTCACCCGGACCGGGTCCTCCGCTTGGGTGTCCGCCGGAGGCAGGTCCGACTTGGAGGCGATGATAAGAGCCGGGGTTTCCAGCCGCTCCACGGTTTGTCCATCGAACGCCGTCCAACCTGCCGAGCCATCGTAGAGGTACCAGACCAGATGCGCGGCCCGGCTTTCGTGGTGACTGCGGTCCACGCCTTCGCGCTCGACCGGATCGGCCGTATCACGGAGCCCCGCCGTATCGACCAGCAGCGCGGTGAGACCGTTCAAATCCACGGGGCATTCGATCGCATCGCGAGTGGTTCCGGGCGAGGCGGCGACGATGGCACGGGCACTTCCCGCGAGCCGGTTGAGGAGCGACGACTTGCCGGCGTTCGGCTGGCCGAGAATTGAGATGCGGACACCGTCTCGGACGATCTGAGAGACACTCGCGGCCTCGATGAGTTCGGCCAGCGACGCCTGGATGGGTTCCAGCGCTCGCAGGGCCCCGATTCGATCGAAGTCGCCGATCTCTTCGGAGAAGTCCACCGACGCCTCGACCGCCGCGAGCAGGGCGTACACCTGGTCCCGCAGATTTCCGACTGTCGACGCAAGCTGACCCGTTTTCATCCACAGGGAGGCCGCGAGGCGCGACCGGGTTTGGCTTTCCACGATTTCCCGGACGGCTTCCGCTCGGGTGAGGTCGAGCCGGCCGTTCCGAAAAGCTTGGTAGGTGAATTCGCCCGGCTCGGCCAAACGGGCTCCCGCCGCGATGCAGGCGTCGAGCAAGGCGGCGACCGATGGCGTCGAGCCATGAACGCTGAGCTCGACCGTCTCCTCGCCCGTGTAGGAGTGGCCGTGGGCGAAGGGCAGGGCGAGGCCGTCGTCGCCATGCGCGAATCGGCCGTAGAGCGCGAAGCGCGGCTGAACGGGTTCGGGCCAGGGGGAAAAGACGCGACGCGCGATCTGCCAGGCATCCGGACCACTGAGCCGAATCACCGCCACGGCGGCCGTTTGTGCGCCGGTGATGGGGGCGACGATCGTGTCGAACATGCGGTCCATCGCTTTCTCCAGTTTGACCGGTGCCCAAGTACAATGGGGTGACATGAAGCTGTTTGTCGATACCGGTGATGTTGAAGACGTTCGCAAAGGCGCCGACCTGGGGATTTTGGATGGCGCGACCACCAATCCCAGCCTGATCGCGGCGTCGGGAAAGGGGTTCAAAGAGACCGTTCTCAAGATCTGCGAACTGCTGCCGGGAGGCGATATCAGCGCCGAAGTGGTCGCGACCGATTACGAGACGATGCTTAAAGAGGCCCTCGAGATCTCAAGCTGGCATCCGCAAGTGACGGTCAAGGTTCCGCTTATCCCCGCCGGCCTCAAGCTGGTGAAAGAACTCACCAGCCGAGAGATTCGGACCAACGTGACGCTTGTGTTCAGCGTGAGCCAGGCGCTTCTTGCGGCAAAAGCGGGCGCAACTTATATCAGCAATTTCGTGGGCCGCGTCGACGACTTGAGCGACGAAGGCATGCGGGCCGTGGCCGATACGGTCGAGATGGTCGAGCGGTACGGGTATGAAAGCGAGGTGCTCGCCGCGAGCATTCGCCATCCGCTGCACGTGGTTCAGGCGATCCAAGCCGGTGCCCACGTCGCGACGATGCCGTACAAGATCATCGAGATGCTCGCCAAGCATCCGTTGACCGACAACGGACTCTCGCGGTTCTTGGCAGACTGGCAGAAAGCCGGCCTCAGCATTTTCTAGAGCAACGCGAACGCTTCTTGCAGTCGCTCCTGATGGGGGGCGGGCAAGGAGTAGCGGGTCGAGGGCGGGTTGCCTTCGACCAGCGTTCGTTCGAGCACCCCATCTTCCACCAAGCCACGGAGCGTCTGGCTCAGGGCGCGGTCGGTCACGCCTCGGATGTGGTGCCGGAGTTCGGAAAACCGGACGCTCCCTCGGCAGACCCAAAACAGGGCGACGAGCGACCATTTGCGAAGCGCGCTGCCATCAATCGGCGACTCGGTAACCCACGATTCGATCTTGAGGCAGAACGGCGCCACCGCCTTTCCGTCGTCGGTGAGGATGTATTCGGGTCGAAGGGGATGCCCGTAGCCCGGATTACGCCGGACCCATCCTTCTGCCATGAGCCAGTCCAGCGTCTGCCGGATCGCGGCTTGCGTCGCCCCGAGTTCGCGGCAAATTCGGACGAAAGTGGACCCGTTGTGGCGGTGGAGCACGGCGATCACGAGAAGGCCCCACCGGTGGTGCGTGAGCGATTTTAAGGTCTGAAGATCGAATGCGTCCACTTTCTTCTTGTATTTTGGAATGATATTAGATATACTTTATATACCAAACGGAGCTTTTGAGCACGTTGGGAGGCAAAAATAATGGCAACGACAATGACGGAATTGACGGATCGAGCGCGAGAGCTCGGGTACACGGGTGGCGTGACTGCCGCCTATGGCGTGAAAGATCGGACCAAGGCGATCGCCTGGTACACCGAGATACTGGGCTTCAAATTTCAGTACGACGTGCCCGAAATCGGGTGGTGCGAGCTGGAGACGCCGGTGCCAGGCGTGAACGTGGGCTTTTCCGATGTGGAGACTCCCGAAGTGAAAGGCGGGCCGACCCTGACGTGGGGCGTCACCGATATCGAGCGTGTCGTCGCCGATCTTCAGGGCAAGGGCGTGGTTTTCGATGGCGAGATCCGGGAATATCCGGGGATGGTCAAGCTGGCCATGTTCCACGATCCGGACGGCAACCACCTGATGCTTTATCAGGGCCTATCTTGAGTTCGTCGGGGGCGGGCGGAGCCGAGCCTGGCCGGGCCCGGAGGCGGTCCCGCCCCCATCATTCGAATCGGACTTGACAACGTGAGGGGTGTTGTCGCATAATCCCCAGTTGGCGCACCTTCGGGAGCCCGACAATTTGACAGGAGGTATATGGCTTTCGCCCGACGGACATCGCACAATCGACCGCACGACCGTTAGGCAGCCTTGACCCCTGTTCGATCGAGAGACGATCGGCGGGGTTTTCTGTTGAATGGGGCCCTCCCGATCCGCCGACCAAAATTTGAGGAATGAATGCCGACCGTTAACCAACTTGTCCGGAAAGGGCGCAGCACGCCCAAGACGAAATCGAAGTCGCCGGCGCTGAAAGGGAACCCCTTTAAGCGCGGCGTGTGCACCATCGTGCGCACCGTCACCCCGAAAAAGCCGAACTCGGCGCTTCGGAAGGTGGCTCGTGTTCGTTTGACCAACGGCATCGAAGTGACGGCTTACATTCCCGGCGTCGGCCACAACCTTCAGGAGCACTCGGTGGTGCTCGTTCGAGGTGGTCGTGTGAAGGACCTGCCCGGCGTTCGCTACCACATCGTGCGCGGCACCCAGCAGACGGCAGGAACCGCCAACCGAAAGCAAGGGCGCAGCAAGTACGGCGCCAAGCGACCGAAGCCCGAGGTCAAGAAGTAAACCACCATGCCACGAAAAGGACAAGCTGAAAAGCGAATCGTAGCGCCGGATCCGGTGCACGGCAGCGAACTCATCCAGCGGTTTATCAACCGCATGATGCTCGACGGGAAGAAGGCAATTGCCGAGCGCATCTTCTACAAGGCGCTCGAAATCGCCGCCCAGAAAGCAGAAGTGACCGAAATCGAGCTTTTCGAGAAGGCGCTTCAGAACGTCATGCCGAACTACGAAGTTCGTCCGCGACGTGTCGGTGGCCAGACCTACCAGGTGCCGATGGAAGTGCGACCCGTGCGGCGCCGCACCCTCGCCCTGCGATGGATGGTCGAAAACTCACGTAAGAGGAGTGGGAAGAGCATGATCGAGAAACTCTCGGCCGAACTGCTCGACGCCTACAACGGTACTGGCTCTTCGATTAAGAAGCGGGAAGATACCCATCGAATGGCCGATGCCAACAAGGCGTTCGCCCACTACCGGTTCTAATTTTTAGAAAACGCAGCATCAGATAAGACCTATCGGCAAAGTGCCGATAGGTCTTATCCATGAAAGACAGATCAACAGAGAAACATCATGCCACGCAGTCACCCCATAGAACTGATTCGGAATATCGGCATCGCGGCTCACATCGATGCGGGTAAGACGACAACGACCGAGCGCATCCTCTATTACACGGGTAAGTCGCACAAAATCGGGGAAGTTCACGACGGCGCGGCAACCATGGACTGGATGGAGCAGGAGCAGGAGCGTGGTATCACGATCACGTCCGCTGCGACTTCGTGCTTCTGGTCGGGTTCCAAGAAGGACCGCCCCGAGCACAAGATCAACATCATCGACACGCCCGGCCACGTCGACTTCACGGTTGAAGTCGAGCGCTCGCTACGCGTTCTCGATGGCCTCGTCGCGGTTTATTGTGCGGTTGGCGGCGTCCAGCCCCAGTCCGAAACGGTTTGGCGACAAGCCAACAAGTACGGCGTACCTCGAATCGCATATGTGAACAAGATGGACCGCTTGGGCGCTGATTTCTTCAGCGTCGTCAAGCGTCTTCGCGAGCGGCTGGGTGCCAACGCGGCCCCGATTCAAATTCCGATCGGCGCCGAGAGCGATTACAAGGGCTATGTCGACCTCATCACGATGAAGGCAACGCTTTACACGTCGGACGACGGCAAGCAGTTCACCGAAGGTGACATCCCCGATGATCTGCGCGATGTCGCGGCCGAGTGGCGCGAGAAGATGCTCGAGTCGATCGCGGACTACGACGATTCGATCATGGAGCGGTTCCTCGAAGGCAACGAAATCACCGAAGCCGAAATTCGAGCCGCGCTCCGAAAGGGCACGCTCGCCAACAAAATCGTTCCGTGTATCTCGGGCTCCTCGTTTAAGAACAAGGGCGTCCAGGCCATGGTCGATGCGGTTGTCGAGTACCTGCCGTCGCCGGCAGATATCGGATCGGTTTCGGGCGTCAACCCGCGGTCGGAAGACGAACTGACTCGTCAGCTCACGGACGAAGAGCCGTTCACGGCTCTCGCGTTCAAGATCATGAGCGACAAATACGTCGGTCGTCTGACCTACCTGCGCGTCTACTCGGGCAAGCTCAAGAAGGGCTCGCCGGTCATGGTCTCGTACCGCGATCCGCAAACGAACGAATTCCGGACTCGAACCGAGCGCATTGGCCGCGTTCTCGAAATGCACGCCAACAGCCGAAACGACATCGACGAGGTTTATTCGGGCGAAATCGTGGGCGTCATCGGTCTGACCGATGTCCGCACGGGCTTTACGATTTGCGATGAGAGTCACCCGATCTCGTTGGAATCGATCAAGTTCCCCGAGCCGGTCATCCAGATCGCGATCGAGCCGAAGAGCCGCGCCGACCAAGAAAAGCTGGGCACCAGCCTGCAGCGCTTGGCCGAAGAAGATCCGACGTTCCGAGTTTTCACCGACGCGGAATCGGGCCAGACGATCATTTCGGGAATGGGCGAACTCCACCTCGAAATCATTGTCGACCGACTGAACCGAGAATTCGGCGTGCAGGCGAACCAGGGCAAGCCTCAGGTCGCCTACCGCGAAACGGTGCGCACGAAGGTGAAGGCCGAAGGCCGATTCATCCGCCAGACGGGTGGTTCGGGTCAGTACGGTCACTGCTGGATCGAGCTGGAGCCGCTACCGGCCGGTGGTGGATTCACGTTCGAGAATAAGGTCGTCGGTGGTGCGATTCCGAAGGAGTACATCCCCGCGATCGAAAAGGGCGTCCGCGAGGCGCTGCTCAGCGGTGTGGTGGCTGGCTATCCGGTCGTCGACGTTCGCGTCGCCGTGATCGATGGTAGCTTCCACGAAGTCGACTCGAACGAAAACGCGTTCAAGCAGGCGGGCGGCATCGCTTTCAAGGAAGCGATGAAGAAGGCAAATCCGGTTCTGAAGGAGCCGATCATGCACGTCGAAGTCACGACGCCGGAGAACAACGTCGGCGATGTCGTCGGCGACTTGAACTCCCGACGCGGACGGATCGAAAGCATGGAGCCGGGTCTGGGCGGAATCACCGTCGTCAACTCACACGTCCCGCTTTCGGAAATGTTCGGCTACGTCACGACGCTTCGCTCGCTGACTCAGGGCCGCGCCATTCCGAACGTGACTCCTTCGCACTACGAGGAAGTTCCGAACAACATTGCCGCGGAAATCATCGCCAAATCGCAGGGCGGCCGATAAGCCGGTCCTGACTGAGGAAAGAACGAGGCCCTTCTCCATCGAGAAGGGCCTCGCTTTGTTTTGTGACTAGTCGCGGAGGAGGCGCTCGAGCTCTTTCCGGTTCACGGGCTTGACCAAGTGCTCATTAAAGCCCGAGCGTCGCGAGCGATCCCGATCTTCTGCGGCGCCCCAACCGGTCAGGGCGATCAGCCGGACCTCCTGACCGCCCGGCAATGTTCGGATACGCTGCGCGACTTCGTGGCCCGACATTCCCGGCATGCCGATATCCACGAGAACGAGTTCTGGCCTGAGCTCCTGAAAGCGTTCGATGCCGCTCGGACCGTTGAGCGCCATGCTCGCGTCCTGGTTGAGCATCGATAAAATCTGGACCGTGGAGCTCGCAATATCTTCAAAGTCGTCGATGACCAGGATTTTGCGTCGCCGGAATTCGTGATCGGCTGACGTATCCCGGCCGGTGTCCAGTGCGAGTTGATAGATCGGAAGGCGAACTTCGAAGACGCTGCCGTGGCCGAGGCCCTCGCTGCATGCGGCGATTCGACCACCATGAAGTTGAGTAAGCATCCGGGCCAAGGCGAGCCCGATCCCGAGACCCCCTTGCGAGCGCGACCGTGCGGACTCCTCTTGCGAGAACATGTCGAACAAGCGGTCGATGTGATTCGGCTCGATACCGATGCCGTAGTCTCGGACCCGGATCACGAGTTCGCCTTCGTCGGCCGTGGTGCGAAGTTCGATGGGCGACCCTTCTTCGCTGTACTTCGCCGCATTGTTGATCAGGTTCATCACGATCTGCGTGATCCGGGTGAGATCGCCATACACCATCGTTCCGGGTGAACCGATATCGGTGCTCAGGTGGTGTTTGCGCTGGGCGAGCACGGCCTGGCTCATCTCCAGCACATTATCAATGATCTTCTTGACGGTTAGCGGCTCGGTTTGAAGCTGAAGCTTGCCGGTGGTGATTCGGCTCACATCCAGCAGATCGTCGACCAGCCGCACCAGCTGGCTCAGCTGACGATTCATCATCTCGCTGATCTGCTTGCTCTGGGGATTGCTCGTTTCGCTGGCGGAGATGATTTCGACACCGAGCAGCAACGGTGCGAGCGGATTGCGGAGTTCGTGGGCGAGGGTGGCGATGAACTCGTCTTTCTTGCGATCGGCCTCGCGCAGGGCTTCGTACAGCTGGGAGTTTTCAATCGCGGTGCCGGTGCGCTGGGCCAGGTCGAGGGCGAGTTCGAGGTCTTCCTCTCGGTAGCTTCGGTTCGATTCGGCGATGATGAACGTGATGACGCCGGCGACGCGCCCGCCAATGCGCAGCGGGACCGCCATGTACGACCGTATCGTGAGCGACTCGATCAGTTCGAGAAGCTCGGGATCTTCGATCGACGCTTCAAGCATCTCCCGAGTGACTTCTTGAACGAATTCAGCCTTGCCCGATCGCAACACGCGGTATCCACCCTCGTCTCGGGATGGATCGGGGGGCCATCGCTGGGCCCATTCGCGAGCGAGCGTCACCTTCTCGGGATCGATGTGGCTGATCGCCAAGCGTTGGAGCAAGCCCACTTCATCCACCAGATCGACTGCGCACCAATCGGCAAAATACGGCACCGCTGCCTGCGCCACCATCTGGAGCAAGCTCCGCGAGTCCACGTGAGTGGTGAGCATCGTGGTCACATCGGCCGTGAACCGGGCGTTGCGGGCGGAGCGCCGCTCCTCCGTCAGATCGTGGACGAGCGTGAAGAATCCTTGGACCTCGCCGCTTTCGTCCCGTTCGGGCACGTAAGTGGCCACAAAGTCCCTGATCTCGCCATCTTTGACGGGCAGCTGGAGTTCAAAGGAGACGGTTTCCCCGCGAAACACCGCGTCGATTTTCTCCCGGAACATCTGTTTCCGTTCGGGCGGCGCCACTTCGGTGATGCGCTTGCCGATCACCTCGTCTCGCGACCGGCCGAAGATGGCCTCGTAGTGGCGATTGAGAATTTGCATCCTCTCGTCCCGGTCGACGTACGCGATCATCACGGGGAGCGATTCGGTGAGCAGCTTAAGCTGGTCGATGCGCTTTTTCAGCTCGCGATCGGCCGCCTTGATTTCGGTAACGTCGCGCACGATGTGCGAGACCGCCAGCACGGTGCCATCGGGCGCGAAGATCGGGCTCACCGTCGTGTTCACCAAGATCCGGGTCCCGTCTTTGCGGATGCGCTCCGTTTCGTAGTTGCGCACCGGCCGCCCCGCCCGGATCTCGGCGAGTGTGATGTCCTCTTCGTGCTCGAGCTGAGGCGGATAGAGCCTGCGAATCGAGTGGCCGACCATCTCCTCGGCAGAATAGCCGTAGATGCGCTGGGCGGCGGGATTCCAGGTTAGGATCGTGCCGTCGAGGGTCTTCGAGATGATCCCATCGTCGGATGAATCGACGATCGCGGCGAGCCGGGAAATCTCCGCTCGGAGGCGGCGGGCGTCGCTAACATCGCGAACGACATGGGAGACCGCGAGGACGCTGCCGTCCGGGGCGAAAATGGGGCTGACCGTCGTATTGACGAGAATCCGGACACCATCTTTGCGCACCCGCTCCGTTTCGTAATTGCGGACGGGCTTGCCCTGACGGATACTGGCTAACGTTTCGTCTTCTTCGTGCTGCCGCTCGGGAGGGATCAGCTGCCGGATCGACTTTCCGATCATTTCCTCGGCGGAATAGCCATAAATGCGTTCCGCAGCCGTATTCCAAGTCAGGACGACCCCATTCAGGTCTTTCGAGATGATCCCGTCATCGGAAGATTCGATGATGGCGGCCAACTGTGCCCGTTCTTTAACTGCTTCCTCGGCTGTAGCGAGGGTACCGACGCCCGGGTCTGGTTCAACCACGATGGGCACCACTTTATCCTACTCGCCGAAAGAAAGGTGTCAAAATGCCTTGGGGCATTCACGGGGTTTTTATGGGGGCGAAGCCGCCTGGAACCGTTGCCCTCGGGGGGAGAGACCAGGTACAATCCATGCAAGTCGCCCAGCCCTCATCTGGTCACCGCGGCGCGCCGCGCCCGTCGGCGTAGGCGGACAGCGTCAATTTACAGAGGAAACAAGAATCATCAATGGCAAGAGCTAAATTCGAACGAACGAAGCCGCACGTCAACATTGGCACCATCGGCCACGTCGACCACGGCAAGACGACCTTGACTGCCGCGATCACCGGCGTCCTGCAGGAAAAGGGACTCGCGAAGGCGCGCAAGTATGATGAGATCGACTCGGCTCCGGAAGAGAAGGCTCGAGGCATTACGATCAACATCTCGCACCAGGAATACGAGACGGAGAAGCGACACTACGCTCACGTCGACTGTCCTGGACACGCCGACTTTATCAAGAACATGATCACCGGTGCCGCCCAGATGGACGGCGCAATCCTCGTGGTTGCCGGTACCGACGGTCCGATGCAGCAGACGCGCGAGCACATCCTGCTCGCCCGCCAGGTCGGCGTTCCGTACATCGTCGTCTTTATCAACAAGTGCGACGACGTGGACGATGACGAGCTGCTCGATCTCGTCGAACTCGAAGTGCGCGAGCTTCTCAGCAAGTACAACTTCGACGGCGACAACACGGCGATCATCCGCGGTTCGGCCCGCAAGGCTCTCGACCAGGTCGAGGCCGGCAACGTCAACTGGGATGACAAGTGGATCAAGGCGATCACGGACCTCATGGACGCGGTCGACGAGAAGATCCCGACTCCGGAGCGCGACACCGACAAGCCGTTCCTGATGGCCGTGGAAGACGTTTTCACGATCACGGGTCGCGGTACGGTTGCCACCGGCCGTGTCGAGCGCGGAACGCTCAACGTGAACACGGAAGTCGAGATCGTCGGTATTACCGACACGCGCAAGACGACCTGCACGGGTATCGAAATGTTCCGAAAGCTGCTGGATCAGTGCCAGGCAGGCGACAACGTCGGCCTTCTGCTTCGCGGTATCGACCGAACTGCGATCGAGCGCGGCATGGTTATCTGCAAGCCGGGTTCGATCAAGCCGCACACGAAGTTCGACTGCGAAGTCTACGTCCTCTCGAAAGAAGAGGGTGGTCGCCACACGCCGTTCGTGCCTGGCTACCGACCGCAGTTCTACTTCCGAACGACGGACGTCACCGGAAACATCGAAGAGATTCGTGGCAAGGATGGCGGCAAGGCTGAGATGTGCATGCCTGGCGACAACGTCGCCATGACGATCCAGCTGATCGCCCCGATCGCTATGGAGCAAGGTTCCAAGTTCGCTATTCGCGAAGGCGGCCGCACCGTTGGTGCTGGCACCATCACGAAGGTTTACGAGTAAGAACTCGATCCCAATCTTGGCCCGGTTACCATTCGGTAGCCGGGCCAATTTCGTTTTTGCCGGTCGATGCATTCCAAATGAAAAGAGCCCCCAGGACAAGGTCCTAGGGGCTCGCGGCTTTCCCGAATTTAGCTGCAGCCGCTCGTGGCACCGCAGGTGTTGCACTTGAGGCACACTCCGTTCCGGACGAGCGTGAAGGCGCCGCAATCGCGGCATGGATCGCCCTCGTAGCCCTGAAGACGGGCCTGGCGAACCTTCTCGGCGCGCATCTCGCTGCCCTTGGCTTGAGGAAGAACGGCGGCCGGAGCCACACTCGAGTGGGCCGATGGACCAGCGAGGTAAGCCATCGCCGTCGGTCCTGAATCAGAATTCTGGCCTCGCTCATACCCCCGCGAGCCGTGCTCCTCGTGGGTGAAGCCGGGCACGAACCCCTCGACCTCCTCGCCTTCTTCTTCGTCCATGAAATCGGGCTCCTGTTCGGGCCGACCCATGGCATCGCCGCGCAGATCCTCGGGTTTGACCTGGACCAAGTCGGTCCGGCCGAGATAAGAGAGCGCGAGCTCGCGGAAGATGTAGTCGATGACCGAGGTCGACATCTTGATATTGTCGTGTCCCGCAACCGGACCGTTGGGCTCGAACCGCGTGAACACGAAAGCCTCGACGAACTCCTCGAGCGGCACGCCGTACTGAAGTCCCAACGAGATGGCGATGGCGAAGCAGTTCATCAACGATCGGAAGGCCGCGCCTTCACGATGCATATCGATGAAGATCTCGCCGAGCGATCCATCCTCGAATTCGCCCGTGCGCAGGTAGACCTTGTGACCGCCCACCCGGGCTTTCTGGGTGTAGCCCTTACGGCGACCCGGCATGAGCCGGCGCTTGGCCAGGTAGCGATAGACTAGCTTCTTGGCGGTCTGCTCGACGCGGTCTTGGTGAGCGGCGTCGATCGCGATGAGGTCCCCAATCTGGAGCGACTCAAGATCGGACTCCTCGAGCGAGGCTTCCAGGATCGCGGCGGCGGCATCATCGACGGCGGCGTTCAGCGGCTGGCTGAGCTTGGATCCGTCGCGATAAAGAGCGTTCGCCTTCAGAGCCAGCTTCCAAGACAGCCGATAAGCCTCGTCGATCTCCTCGATCGTGGCCTCCGCGGGCAGGTTGATGGTCTTGCTGATCGCGCCGGAGAGAAACGGCTGGGCCGCCGCCATCATGCGGATGTGGCCCTCGTGGTGGATGAACCGCTGACCGGTCTTGCCACATCGGTTGGCGCAGTCGAACACGGGATAATGCTCCAGCTTCAGGTGCGGCGCACCCTCCACCGTCATCGTGCCGCAGACATAGGCGTTGGCTTCATCGATCTGCGCTTTGGTGAATCCAAGCGCTTCAAGCATGTTGAAACTCCAGTCGTTCAGCTGCTCGTCGGTGAAGTGAAGGTACTGCTTGCAGAAGGAATCGCCGAGAACGTACCGGTTAAAGGCGAACTGAATCTCAAAGCTATTTTCAAGATTCTGTTCGATTTTGTCTAGGATTTCGGGGGTAAACCCGCGCGCACCCAATGACTCGGGATTGATGTGGGGCGCACCCACGAGGGTTTTTCGACCCACCGTGTAAGCCACCACATCCTCGATCTGTTCCGTGGAGTAGCCGAGTTTGCGAAGGGCGACCGGGACGGACTGGTTGACGATTTTGAAATAGCCACCGCCCGCCAGCTTCTTGAACTTCACGAGTGCGAAGTCCGGTTCGACTCCGGTGGTGTCGCAGTCCATGATCAGGCCGATCGTGCCGGTCGGGGCAAGAACGGTGACCTGAGCGTTGCGGAAGCCATGGGCCTCGCCCAGCCGCTCCGCGCGGTCCCACGCCTCGCGGGCCGCCTTGAGCATCTCGGTGGGGCATTCGTCCGGATCGATGCCGACCGGCGGAATCTCCAGCCCTTCATATTGGCTCTGCTGCGCGTTGTGGCTCGCGCGCTTGTGGTTCCGAATCACGCGCATCATCGAAGTCGCGTTGTCGGCATATCGCGCGAACGGTCCCTGCTCGCGGGCCATTTCGGCGCTCGTGGCATAAGCCTCGCCGCCCATGATCGCGGTCAAAGCGCCCGCGATCGCAAAGCCCTGCGAACTGTGATAGGGCACCGCCATCTGCATGAGCAGCGCGCCCAAGTTGGCGTAGCCCAGTCCCAGCGTGCGGAAATCGTAGCTGAGCTGCGCGATCTCCTTGCTTGGGAACTGCGCCATCAGCACGCTGATCTCGAGCACGATGGTCCACAAACGAATCGCGTGGCGGTAGCCGTCGAGATCGAATTGACCATTCTCCGGATTGTAAAACTTGATCAGATTGATGGATGCCAGGTTGCACGCCGTGTCATCCAGGAACATATATTCGCTGCACGGGTTGCTTGCGTTGATCCGGCCGTCGGCTGGGCACGTGTGCCACTCATTGATCGTGGTGTCGTACTGAATGCCGGGGTCGGCGCTCGCCCACGCTGCCTGGCAGATGTCGCTCCAAAGCTCTTTGGCTTGCAGCCGCTTGACGACCTTTCCATCCGTGCGGGCGATGAGGTCCCACGTCCCGCCTTCCTCGACCGTTCGCAAGAACGTGTTCGAAACGCGGACCGAGTTGTTCGAGTTCTGGCCGCTAACGGTGACATAGGCTTCGCTTTCGTATCCGGTGTCGTAAACGGGGAAGTCGATCGACGTGATACCGTTGCGGGCCAGCTGGATCGCGCGCTGAATGTAATTGGGCGAGATCGCCACGGCTTTGGCTTCTGCGATTGCCTTGCGAAGGGCCGGGTTCTGCCGCGGATTGAAGCGATCACCCTTGGCATCGGCCTCGAACAAGCCGCCTTGATTGCGATCGTTGGAACCCGAATTCAGGCCGGTGTGGCAAGCCCGAATGATGGCGTTGAGGTGCTTGTTGTTGAGCACCGAGCCCGTCACGAGCGAGGCCACCTTCTGCTCTTCCAGTGGCTTCCAATTAACGAACGTCTCGATATCGGGGTGATCGACGTCGAGGCAGACCATCTTCGCCGCTCGGCGAGTCGTGCCACCCGATTTGATCGCGCCGGCGCTGCGGTCGCCGACCTTGAGGAAGCTCATCAGGCCGCTCGATCGGCCGCCGCCGCTCAAGCGCTCATTCTCGCCTCGAATTCGGCTGAAATTGGTTCCGACGCCGCTGCCGTACTTGAAGATCCGGGCCTCTCGCGTCCACAAGTCCATGATGCCGCCGTCGTTGACGAGGTCATCCTTTACGCTGAGGATAAAGCAGGCGTGGGGCTGGGGTCGCTCGTAGGCATTCAGGCTGCGCTCCAGGGTCTTCGTCTTGGGATCGACGTAGTAGTGGCCCTGCGCGGTGCCCGTGATTCCATACGCAAAGTGGAGCCCGGTGTTGAACCACTGCGGCGAGTTCGGAGCCGCGATCTGCGCGGCGAGCATATAGCTCAGCTCGTCGTAAAAGGCCTGCGCGTCGGCGGCCGTGTCGAAATAGCTGTGGGCCTCGCCCCAGTGACGCCAGCAGCCGGCCAGCCGATGGAACACCTGACGCGAATCCGTTTCGCCGGTTGAATCGTCGCCGACTCCCGCCTTGCGGAAGTACTTCTGGGCGAGAATGTCCGTGGCCACCTGGCTCCACTGGCTGGGGACCATGACGTTCTCCATCTGGAAAACCGTGGAACCGTCCGGGTTGCGAATTTCGCTTTTCCGGGGCTCAAACGTCAGTCCGGCAAAGGGATCTTCGCCGCTTTTGGTGAAATAACGCTCAATCTTCATGGAATCAGTCCGTTGATATCGATTCCGGTACTTTAGTATACGTCAGTATACGTAAAATTGTCGCAACTAGGACGGGGAAAGTACGGGAATCGCCTCCTGGTTTTTCTTTTGAATCTGGTTGATCGAAGCGACGATCGTCTTGAAATCGCCGCATGTGGCAAAGGCGCGATAGACGCTGGCGAAGCGGACAAATGCGACTTCGTCGATGAGCATGAGTTCACTCATGATGCGCTCACCGATGTCGGTGGACCGAGTTTCTAGTTCGAACGCATCATAGAGTTCGCGCTCGATCCGGTCTGCTGCCTGCTGAATCACGCTGTGGGCGACGGGCCGTTTATGACACGCGACAACCATGCCTTTGAGCACTTTGTCGCGGTCGAATTCTTCCCGCGCACCGTCCCGCTTGACCACAAGCAGTCGCGGTCGTTCGGGCGCTTCAAACGTTGTAAATCGCCGGCCGCAGCCTTCGCACTCGCGCCGTCGTCGGATCGCTTCATCATCGCGAGCGGGCCGAGAATCGAGCACTTTTTGGGAGGGATGGCTGCAGTAGGGGCACTTCATGACAACGTTTCAGAACCACAAGATATGGTGTCCGAGTATGCAAGACGGCCCGACATGTTGCGGCGACGCGCCGAAATTTTCTTTTTTCTCGGCGGCTTTCAAGCAGGTTCTCCACCACCTTTCCAGAAATTTCATCGCTGGACCAGATTGCGAAGCCCTTCCCGCGCGTATCATGAGTCGATGAAGCGTGGAGGATTGGTTTTGGCGGGAATTCTTTTGGCCGTAGCTCAGCTGTTCGGATGTGTGAAGGAGTCGGAAGGAGCGAAGGCGTTGACGACCGCAGATCGGGAAAAGACCATCTACGATTTCACGATGCCCGACATCGATGGCAAACCCGTGCCTTTGGCCAAATATAAGGGCCATGTGCTGGTCGTGGTCAACGTGGCGAGCAAGTGCGGCTTCACGTACCACTACGAGGGCCTGGAGGCGCTGTACAAGAAGCACCACGCGGAAGGATTCGATATCCTTGGCTTTCCCGCCAATGACTTCCGATCGCAGGAGCCCGGCACCAATGCCGAGATCAAAGAGTTCTGCTCATCGCACTTTGGCGTGACCTTCCCGTTGTTCGCCAAAACCACCGTGCGCGGTGAGAAAACCAACGATTTGTATAAGTGGCTGATCGCCAACAGCGGACGAATGGACGAGATCGAGTGGAATTTCGCCAAATTCGTGATTGGTCGCGATGGCAAGGTGAAGGCCCGCTTTGCGCCCGACGTCAAGCCGGATAATCCCGACCTGAACGCCGCGATCGAGAAGGAACTCAAGGCGCCGAAGCCGGCCAACTAAGTCAGGACGGCGAGAGCCGATTCGAGCGTCGGATGGCGGAATTCATAGCCGAGTTCGCTGGCTCGGGCAGGCATCACCTGCTGCCCCTTGAGCAGCATGTCGGGTTCGGGGCCGCCGAGCACATTGAGGATCGAAAACGCGAACGCGGGTGCCGGAGGTGACCAGGGTCGGTGAACGGCCGCCCGAAGCTTTGCCATGAACTCGCCGTTGCGCTCGGGCGTGGGCGCCGTGACGTTGAAGACGCCCGACCACCGCTGGTCCACGATCCGGTGGAGCAGACCGCACACGTCATCGATGTGAACCCAGCTGATGTATTGGCGACCGTCGCCGGCGGCGCCGCCGAGAAACGATTTGGCGAGTTTGAACAGCACGGGAAAGGCACCGCCTTTGGTGCTGAGCACGATCCCGAACCGGGTGATGGCCTGCACGGTGTTGGGAAGCTTGTCGCCGACTGCGGCCTCCCACTTGAGGCAGCTCTCGACGAGAAAATCGGACTCGGGCCCGTGGGGCGAAGTCTCGGTGATGACTTCGTCGCCGCGATCCCCGTAGTAACCGATCGCGGAGGCGTTGATCCACGCGAGCGGAGGATTCGAGCATCCCACAATGGCCTGGCGAATGGCGGCGGTCGACTGGACTCGCGAGTCAATGATCTGGCGCTTGGCTTCATCGGTCCACTTCTGATTGATCGGAGCACCGGCCAGATTGATGACCCCCGCGGCGCCTTCGAGCTCTTGCGCCCAATCTCCGACGGTTTTGCCGTCCCAGATGGCCTGACGGTAGCGTGGCACCACGTCGCGCTTCCGGTCGAGGTGGACGACATCGTAGCCCGCCTTCTTCAGGTGCTCGGACAGCGCCATCCCGATCAGGCCAGATCCACCCGCGATGACGACTTTCAAGCTTCACTCATCCAAGGCTTCTGGAGGTCCTGAGGGACTCCGAGGGCTTGGAGAATTCGAGCGACCACGGTGTCGGCGAGGTCTTCCAGGGACTGAGGATTGGTGTACCAAGCCGGGCAGGCCGGCAGAACGGTCCCTCCGGCTTCGGCGATGGTCGTGAGGTTGCGCAGCATAATCAGATTCCAGGGCATCTCGCGAGGGACGACGATTAACTTTCGACCCTCCTTTAAGCATACGTCCGCCGCGCGGGTTAAGAGATCGTTACTGATGCCATTCGCGATACGGCCCGCCGTTCCCATGCTGCAGGGAAGAATAACCATGCCGTCGTGGAGGTAGGAGCCGCTGGCGGGAGGCGTGAAGAAGTTGCGCTCGGCGGCGAGTTGGATGACGTCGGTCTCGATGCCCAGCCAGGCCCGAAAGTCGAGCGCGGACCTATCGAGTTGGATTCCCAGTTCGGTGGCCGCGACTTGGACGGCTTGCTCGCTGAGAATGAGGTGAATCCGCTGGTAGTGCCGTGCGGCCTCGCGGAGAAATCGCTGCGTGTAAATGGCGCCACTCGCCCCGGTGACCCCGACCACCAGGTTTCCCGTGCCAGATTTCTTGTCGGGAATCTCTCGTGGCTCTTTCGCCGGTGCACCCTTTTCTATCCAGCCATGCACCGTATTTCGATGGATGCCTAAATCCCGGGCAATCCGAGTTTTTTGCACGCCAAGAGCGTGCAGCTCCAGCGCTCGCTCACGCATTCTTTGCGAATCGGAATTGTTTCCTCGTGCATTCTGTGCGCCCATGCCACATTATCGCATAGACATGTGATTTGTTGCACAGGCTAGTATGCAAAGCCTCTTATCGTGCGAGTCGAGACGACTCGCAGGCCAGTTGCGGGCGAGGACGCCCGCGCTCCAGGTGTTACTGGGTCGCGAAGGTCGTGAAGCTCACCTTGAGGCAGGGGCCCTCGTCGCTATCCCAGTCGGGATGCTCGAGTTCCTCCTTGTCGAAGACTGGTCCGGTGGGCTCTTCTTCCTCGTCCTTCTTCTTTTTCTTCGCCTTCTTCTTGGAGTCGGCTTCTTCTTCGCCGTGACCCTCGGCCGCCTTGAGGATGGGCTCGAGCTGCTTGTTCACGTTGAACGCGATCTCCCGCTTCAGCCGCCACTTGCCGGGGGTGGTGTTCATCTCCGACTGGGATCGACCGGAGAGGGTCATGACGATTGCGTCGCGGATGACGGGCAGGTTCTTGTCGAACTCTTCCTTCTTGAATCCTTCCTTGAATTGGAGCGCGATCTCGGCCCGAAGGTAGTGGTTGCCCTTGAGGTTGACGAGGAACTCCGGCATCGTCTGGAACTCGCCCAGCTTGATTTCGGGCTCCTTCTTCTTGCCGCCCTTGCCCTTCATCATGAAGAAGCCACCGCCGGCGAGAACCAGTACAAGTACGAGGATAATGGGCAGTTTGCCCTTCTTTTTCTTAGCTGGTGCGTCGGCGGTCTTGGCTTCTTCTGACATGGCTGAAATACCCCGTGAAGGGTATTCCACATCTGCCCGTCAAAATCACGCGCGAATTAGCGTCGGCCGTTCAGTTTGGAGAGCAGGCGGAGAACCTCCAGGTACAGCCAGACGATGGTCACGAGCAGGCTGAAGCCGGTGTACCACTCCATGTATTTGGGCAGCCGGGCTTGCGCCGCACGTTCCGTGGTATCGAAGTCCACGGCCAGGTTCATCGCCGCCAAGCCGACCACGAACAGGCTGAAGCCGATTCCGACTGGCGTGGGCCGATAGATGGCCAGGTCAAACGCTCCGCGCCAGAAGATGCCCGCGACGAGGGTGACCAGGTAGGTCAGAGCGATTCCCGCCGTCGCCCCGAAGACGACCATGCGGAAGGTCTCCGTGACCCGGATGATCCGGTAGCGGTACAGGGCCAGCATAGCGCCCAGAACGCCCAGTGTCAGCAGAATCGCCTGAGGAACGATGCCCTGATACGATCCGCGCACGACCTCATGCTCGTACAGGTAGCTGATCGAGCCCAGAGCCGCGCCTTCCAGAACCGCGTAAACCGGTGCCGTCACGGGAGCCCAAATCGGCTTGAAGATCGTGGCGATCGCGAGCGCAAATCCGCCGAACGTGCCGACCAGCAAGAGCGGCATCATGGCAACCGGTGCCGCCATATAGGCGATCGCGCCTACCGCGACCACGATCAGGACGAGGATCGCCGATTTGGCAATCGCGCCCGGAACCGTCATCGGCTCTTCCCGAGTCATGGGACTGCTGACCTGTCGATCAACTGTTCCTTCGTTGAAGAATGGATTCGTGTAACTTCTGTTCATTTGAACCAAGGTTAGTAACGTATTTGGGGGCTAATTCGATCCCTAGCGGCCGCGTTTTCGGTTCGCCATCATTGGGTTGCGGCGACGTTCCCGCCCCAACTTCCCGTCGGTGACCCCGATCATCTTGCGGAGCTGATTGATTTCGTCGCGAACTTGGGCGGCCTTTTCGAACTCCATGGCCTTGGCCAAATCCTTCATCTCTTTTTCGAGCTTATCGATGAGGAGGGGCAGATCTTCGACTCGAACCGGACCATCGCCGATCGAATCTTTCGTCTCCGTGTTGTACTGGGCGACCAGTTCGTTCACCGAGTCGTACGACCGGATCGTTTCGCGCACTTCCTTCGCCACGGTTTGGGGGGCGACGCCATGCTCTTCGTTGTAGCGGATCTGGATCTCCCGGCGTCGGGTGGTTTCCTCGATGGCGCTTTGCATCGAGCCCGTGATCGTGTCCGCGTACATAATGACCCGGCCTTCGACGTTTCGAGCCGCGCGGCCGATGGTCTGGATCAAGCTGGTATTGGAGCGCAGAAAGCCTTCTTTGTCGGCATCCAGGATTGCCACCAGGGAGACTTCGGGGAGGTCGAGGCCTTCCCGGAGCAGGTTCACGCCGACCACGACATCGTAAACGCCCAGCCGCAGATCGCGCAGAATCTCGGGCCGCTCCAGCGAGTGGATGTTGGAGTGGATATAGTTCACTTTAACGCCGACATCCTGCAGATAGCCGGTGAGGTCCTCGGCCATGCGTTTGGTCAAGGTCGTGACGAGCACGCGCTCCCTTTTGGCTACCCGGAGCTGTATCTCGTGGATGAGATCGTCGATCTGGCCGCGGGTCGGCCGGATGTCGATTTCGGGATCGACCAGATACGTCGGGCGGATGATCTGCTGGACGGTCTGCGACGCCTGCTCTTCCTCGAACGGTCCCGGCGTGGCGCTGACGAAGACCACTTGGGGCACGCGCTCGAGAAACTCCTCGAACTTGAGCGGACGGTTGTCGAGGGCGCTCGGGAGTCGGAAACCGTAGTCGACGAGCACCGACTTACGTTGCTGGTCACCGTTGAACATCGCCCGGATTTGCGGCAAAGTCTGGTGTGATTCGTCGATGAAGACGACCGCGTCACGGGGCAAGAAGTCGAGCAAGGTGTAGGGCGGTGACCCCGGAGCTCGGCCGTCGAAGTAGCGCGAGTAGTTCTCGATGCCGTTGCAGAATCCGACCTCTCGCATCATCTCGATGTCGAAGTCGACGCGTTGACGCAGGCGCTGAGCTTCGAGCAGCTTGCCTTGACTCTTGAAGAACTCGATCTGGTCGGACGTCTCGCGCTCGATCTGTTCCAGCACCGCATCCAGGCGCTCGTAAGGGGTCACGTAGTGTGTGGCAGGGAACACACTGAGCTTGGTCGGCTGATCGAGGACTTCCTGAGTGAGCGGATCGACGATTCGAATCCGTTCAATCGTGTCGCCAAAGAATTCGACGCGGGTCACGAGCTCCTCGTCCTTGGGCTGGATCTCAAGGGTATCGCCGCGAACCCGGAAAGTGCCCCGGTCGAGCACCATGTCGTTGCGGGTGAACTGCATCCTCACCAGCTGCTGGAGGACGGTATCGACTTCGATCGTCCCGCCCGTCTCGAAGGTGAGGACGTTTTCCGCGTAGGTATCGGGAGAGCCCAGACCATAGATGCACGAGACGCTGGCGACGATGACCACGTCGCGGCGCTCGAGAAGAGCCTGAGTCGCCGCGTGGCGGAGACGTTCGATCTCCTCGTTGACGCTCGAATCCTTTTCGATGTAGAGGTCGCTCTGAGGGACGTAGGCCTCAGGCTGATAGTAGTCGTAATAGCTGATGAAGTACTGGACCGAGTTTTCCGGGAAGAAGGCCCTGAACTCCTGGCAAAGCTGGGCAGCCAGTGTCTTGTTGTGAGCGATGATGAGCGCCGGACGTTGGGAGCGCGCAATCACGCTGGCCATCGTAAACGTCTTTCCCGTACCGGTAGCGCCCAGAAGGGTCTGGAAGCGGTAGCCCGTGTCCAGCCCGTCGATGAGACCATCGATCGCCGTCGCCTGATCGCCTTTCGGCTCGAATGCGCGGCTCAGTTCATAGGGAGAATCGTATTGAACGATCGCCATAGTGTGTAGACTCTAGTTTACTACGTCTAAAGTCGGCTGATTGTCCCGCAAGATAGACACACTTGGTCGGAATAAGGTCCTAGCCCCTCGGATTATTCAGGGCATATTGCAAAAAACTGCTGTAGACTCCTTGGAACCCGTCGCCACCCGCGACAGGGCGAACGAGTGGACTCATGAAACGAACCCTGTTGCTCTCCTCCCTTTGTTTGACCGTTTCGGCGTGGTCTCAGACCTGGACCGCCATCAATTGCCCCTCGGGATGCGACGGATTCTCGATGTTCCAGCTCACGGACGGATCTATCTTGGTCGGCTCGGAATACACCGCGGCCAACTGCCGACGTTGGTTCCGCTATAAGCCCAGCGCGACCGGATCCTACACCACCGGCACTTGGACCGAGATGGCGCAGTCGCCCCATGGCCGGCTGTATTTCGCGTGCTCGGTCTTGGCCGACGGCCGCATTCCCATGTTTGGCGGGGAATACCTGTTGCAATCCGGCTCCCTGAACGCGGTCTGGACCACCTTTAGCGAGATTTACAATCCGGACACCAACACGTGGTCGACGGTAACACCGCCAGCGGGATGGTCGACGATCGGAGATGGATCCTGCGTGGTCCTACCGGACGGTCGATTCATGTTTGGAAATGCGAGTTCGAGCCAGACCGCCATCTTCAATCCATCCACCAATACGAACTCGGCGGGACCGGGGTTGGTGAACAAGAGCAATGAGGAAGGTTGGACCTTGCTCTGGAATGGGGATGTTATCGTTCCCGATGCCGTTACGGGGAACCGATCGGAGCGATACGACCTCTCCACGAACGATTGGGTCTGGGACGGGGATGTGCCCGTTGCGCTCTACACCGCGTCCAGCAAGGAGCCGGGAGCCGGAGTTACCCTCCACGACGGCCGGGTCTTTCATACCGGCGGGACCGGTTCGAACGCCCTTTACACACCCGGTCGCACCACAGGCTCGTGGAAAGCGGCTGCGTCATTTCCCAAGATTAGCGGCATTCAGCAAGGCGCTGAAGATGGCATGGCGCTCACATTGCCCAACGGAATCGTGATGTGCGTCGCCAACCGCGCGTCGAGCTTTACGGGGCCGACTCACCTGTATTTGTATAACCCCGACAACGACACGATGGCGCAGATGACGGATCCTCTTACGGGGATTCCCAACCCCTGCTACACGGTTCACCTGCTTCAGCTTCCAACGGGGCAAGTGGCGCTCTCGCAGAGCAACGGCGAGATCTGGATTTATTCCGGAATCATGTCGATCGATCCTGCGATTCGCCCAAAAAACATCTACGCGCCGCCCCGCGCTCGACCTGGCGACGACATTATGGTCGCGGGTGAGCAGATTAACGGCTTGTCTCAGGGTGCGATTTACGGCGACGAAGGCGAGTACAACACGAACTTTCCGCTGGTTCGGCTCCGCAGCTCGGGGGGCAACGTTTACTACGCTCGCACCCACGACCACAGCACCATGGCGATCGGGCCATACCACGGCATTCAAAACACCAACGCGGAGTTGCCAACGAACATCCCCAAAGGCACCTACGATCTCGAGGTCGTCGCGAACGGCGTGGTCGACTCAACGGGAAAGACGATATCGATCGACCCGACTTATAACATGATCTACGGGAAGGTCACGCTGCTGGACTGGACCGACCGCACTGAGGAACAAGGCGATCTGTTCGATGTCGACCTCGTCAATGCGACGACCAATGCGGTCGCCGCGTCTCAGACGATCCGCACAAAGGAAGATGGGTCGTACGAATACATCACGAGCCTGGAAGGGACCTATTATCTTCGATTCAAGACGAGCCACTGGCTCAGCAAGAAGACGTCGAGCTTCACGTTGTCCGGTCCGACCACGGTCAGCCGCTCTCTGTCGCTCCTGAACGGCGATATCGACGGGGACAACTCGGTTACGGTGTTCGACTATTCGATCCTGTCCGACTATTTCGATCGCGACGAATTCCACGCCGGATGGAAGACCGTTGGGCCGAACGGCTTCCGTCCCTATGACGCGGATATCGATGGCGATGGAAGCGTGAGCGTCTTCGATTACGCCGTGATCAGCGACAACTTCGACAAGTCGGGAACCTAGTCGAGCGCGTTCGACGGGTTTGCCGCAATCTTGCCGGACATCGGCTGCTTTGACGCCTCTCCTTATGGGCAGAGGCGTCATGTAGGCCGCTATGGCATCGACTACTGAAACACCGACTGGACTTGCCGCCGGTGCGATCGAGCTAGCGGAACTGCTGCGTTGTGGGCAAGCTTGCTGGAGCGAACGCGTTGGCCAACTCAAAGTAGAACTTTACGCCGGGTTTGACGCCATGTTCCTGGTGCTGGGCATGGAACATGGCGCCGAATTCGCCGTGCGTCTGGGTTGGACGCTGGGCGCCCGGCCGAAACTTGAATCCATCACCCCGTCTGAGAGCGGTGTCGACATCGTCATCGAATCGGCTGCGGCGCGGTTCGACGTCGCCGTGACGTTTCCGGGCGAGGAACTCCCCATGGTCCGCGTACGCCAGGAGATCACGCCCTGGCATGATCTTCTCATTCCGTATGCGCCACGGGACTTCTACCCACTGGGTGAGCATCGCGATCCCACGCAGGCGAAGGGCTCCGTTCTCGCCGCCCAACGCGCCCTCAACAGTGGCATCGTATTCATCCGGCAGGACGAACCGGCGACGATGGCGCTTTACTACCAACATTTCACCGCACTCAATGAGTTCTTCCGGACCACGGAAACGACGCCGGAGTCGGTCGTGGGCGGGAATTGGCCGGTCTTGGGTTATCAGATTCCGTCCGCGGTGACCAAGCCCTTGCCCGCTGAGAAGAAGATGGTCATCAGCGATGCGCTGCTGGTTTTCAGCCCGGGCGCGCCGACCGATCCAGCCGATATCGCGCAAGTATTCTTGGATTGCGTGGCCGAAGTCTATCGGCATATCGATCATCCTCCGATCCGGTTTAATCCGTGGCCGGAGATCGCCGGCCATACCTACGAGGATTTGCGAACATCGGGGAAGGCGACGGAGACTCATTTCGGCGACCGATACGTTCGGCCCTACACGAATGCCGAGTATCCGGACGCGATGGTCCAATGCGCGGTCAGCCTTGGACTCAAGGAGTACGGAGACTGGCTCGGTCAAGACTTACCGCTGTTCGATGAGCTGCTCGCGGGAGTCGCCCGCTTCTACGATCCCAAACTGAAGACGTTGCGCCGGTATCTCTCCGATGTCGGCAGCGACAAGGATGCCGACCAGGTCGACGCTTGGTATCTCTACCATCCGCTCATGACGCTGGGCCGCATGGCGCTGCGCGGAAACGCGCTGGCTCGCGAGCACTTCTTTAAGTCGCTCGCATACGGCATCGAAACCGCGCATCACTTCAATTACGACTGGCCCGTGCTTTTCGACGTCATCACGCGCGACGTGATTCTGGAGAAGCGCAAGGAAGGCGAGCCAGGGCAATCCGACGTCGGCGGTATCTACGCCTACGTCATGCTCCAGGCGTATCAGCTCAGCCCGGATCCGCGTTACCTCGAAGAAGCGCGCCGAGCTGTGGAATGCGTCCGCGAGATGTCGTTCGAAATGCTGTATCAGGCGAACCTGTCCGCCTGGGGAGCGGTGGCCACGGTGCAACTGAGCCGCATTCTGAAAGACGAGCGGATGGAGAAGCTGGGGCTCACCTTTATCGCCAATCTGTTCCACAACATCGTGATGTGGGAGTCGGACATTGCGCTGGCCGAGAACTACTGCGTCTTCCTCGGCGCAACATGCCTGCACGACGCCCGCTACATGGCGATGTACGAGTGCTACGAGACGTTCGCCGCGTTCAGCCAATACCTGCAGGAGTCCGAAGATGATTGGGCGCCATCGGTGCGACTGTTAATGGGCGAGTACTACCGATACGTGCTTTCC
Organism: Fimbriimonadaceae bacterium; assembly: GCA_044226215.1. GTDB lineage: Bacteria > Armatimonadota > Fimbriimonadia > Fimbriimonadales > Fimbriimonadaceae > JBGAHK01. The sequence continues at coordinate 457,954 of JBGAHK010000001.1, forward strand.
CGCGCGATCGCCTATTATCCGCCCGCGATGCCGGAGGAGATCCTCGCGAAGGAGAACCGAAACGGCCACATCGACCGAACCCTCTGGTTCCCGCTCGAGGACATTTATGCCAGCGGGGCGCCGTCGGGGGCAGTGGGGCAGGAAATCTACGGCTGCGCCGCCGCGTTCACCTACACGCTGTGCGCATTCCAGCCGCTGAAGGCAGGAGGCACGCTCTTCTGCGATCTACCGTCGCGCCGGTGTCAGGACCGTGGCGAAACGATCGAAATGGAGCTATGCGCCTCGGCCGAAAGTCGCGGCGTGGTGCGACTCGACGGCCTGCCCCGGAACTGGTGTCCGGAACTCGACGTGCCAGGTCAGGACGGGCCCGGATTCTGCCGGCAAGAGGATGGCTCGTGGACGGCCGCGATTCGGGGAAACGATCGCTTCACGATCCAACTCGTGCCGGCCTCGCCCTAAACATTTCTCGCCAAAGACTCAAAAAGACGTTTAAATCCCGGTGGGGCGACCCGCCGGGACGTTACTGGTTGACGAGGTGACTAACGATGCCACAAGGCGATAAGAAATCCTACAGTGGCCGCCAGAAACGCATGGCGGAGCATATCGAAGAAAGTTACGAAAAGAAGGGCGTCAGCGACGACGAGGCCGAGCGCCGCGCTTGGGCGACCGTCAACAAGGAGACCGGCGGTGCCGCCAAACTGGGGCACCAAAAATCCAAGACGGCGGAGCACAAGAGCCGCAGCGAATCGGCCAAGAAAGGCTGGGAAACGCGCCGAAAGAAAGCAGGCAAATCCTCGTAATTCACACTTCTGGCTCATGAGTCGCTAAACTGCGAACCATGAGCCAGAGGCAGCCCCTCCCGAAAACCGTCATAGCGCTCGGCTGGGTGAGCTTCTTCGCCGACATCTGCTCGGAGATGGTGTATCCCCTCATCCCCATCTTCTTGCGCTCAGTGCTCGGAACTCCTGCTTCGCTAATGGGTCTCATCGAGGGTGCCGCCGAGTCGGTGGTTAGCCTGATGAAAGGCTGGTCGGGCTTCCATAGCGACCGCACCGGCAAGCGCATGCCGTACATCCAATGGGGATACGGCCTGAGCGCGCTCGGCAAGCCGCTCATCGGCCTGGCCTTCGCGTGGCATTTGGTCATGGTGGCCCGCGTTACCGACCGTGTGGGCAAAGGCATCCGCACGACCGCCCGCGACACGGTCATCGCCGACGTCGTCCCTTCCGAAGATCGCGGCCGTGCCTTTGGCTATCACCGCGCGATGGATACAGGAGGTGCCCTGGTGGGCGTCGTCATCGCGATCGCCTTCGTGCAATGGATGTCGACGCAGCTGCGACTCGCGTTCCTACTCGCGGCAATTCCGGGAGCCATCGCCGTTTGGCTGACCTTGCGCGTGCGCGAGCCAGAACGCAAGAGCGAAGTCAAGCGTGTCGGCGCTCAGCTCACGCTGAAGGAGCTCATGACGCGCCTCAAACCCGATTACTGGGTGGCGCTCGGGATTTCCCTCATGTTCGCGCTCGCCGGATCGAGCGATACCTTTCTTCTTTGGCGCGCGGGCGAGATGGGTCTCTCTCCCACCATGGTCGTGCTCGCCTACGCTTGCTACAATGTCACCTTCGCGGCAAGCTCCTATCCGAGCGGAGTTCTCAGCGATCGATTTGGCCGCTGGGCTGTCATGACTCCAGGTTGGCTTCTGTACGGCCTCGTGTATTTGGGATTCGCGTACGTCTCCCACGGCGCGTGGCTGTGGCTGCTCTTTGCGATTTACGGTCTTGCGATTGGGGCGTCGAAGGGCGTCGGCACGGCTCTGATTGCCGACCATTCTCCGCCGGAAGCCGCCGGCTCGGCGATGGGCCTGTTCTATATGGCGACGGGTCTGGCGACTCTGCTCGGCAACGTGGTCACGGGGGTGCTCTATGACCGTGCCGGTCACCAGACCGCCTTCCTGTTCAATGCCGCGGCCGCGCTGGCCGGCATCCTGCTTGTGCCCTTTGCGCTTCGGCGGCCACGACCCCAGGGCGGGTAAAACTGCAAGTCGGCACGTCGCGGTGCCTTCCTCATGCCCATCTACCTCGGATTCGATTGTGGCGGCACGTCGACGCGCGCGCTGGCCTTGAACGACGATCAAGAAGTCGTGTTCGAGGGCCAATCTGGACCCGCCAACTGGTCCTCCACCCCGCGCGAAGAGTTTCTCAACCACCTGACGGAAGCGGCGCAAGGCGCGCCCAAAGTGGACGCCGCCGTCATCTGCGCGGCCGGGGTTTTGACGCCTCAAGATCGGCAAGAGCTGTCCCGACTCGGCTCGAGTCTGCTTGGAATTCCGCTCGTCGATGCGCGTCCGGACTATCACGCTGCCCTCGCGGCGTGTCCGGAAGACGTGACCTGTTGCGTCATCGCGGGGACGGGCTCACTGGTGTTTTCGCACCGAGATGGCGACTATCTCAAGTCGGGCGGCGGCGGTCCATTGCTCGGCGATCATGGCAGCGCCTTCGCGGTGGGACGCATGGCCCTCAGTCTCGCCCTCTTCGGGGGCAAGCAGGGACCGGGCATCAGCGACCGATTTTGGCTGAGCGTGGAGGAACTGTTCGGCACGAGAAGCCGCGACGAAGTTCCCAGCGTCATCTATCGATGCCCCACGCCTGCCGCACTCGTTGCGAAACTTGCGAACGTTGTGGCCGTAGACTATGAAGACGGCATCGATTACGCCAAGAATGTGATCAACAGTCAGCAGCGCGAGCTGGCCGGTATCGTACAGCGCCACTTGTGGGACCACCACCGAGATCAAATGCCCTGGCACGTTTACTTGACCGGTGGTCTGTGGTCGATATCGCCCGTATACAGAAAACAGTTTGAGCGTTCTTTGCGTCTGCTTAGTGGAGGCCGGAACGCGGTGATCCGAAAGCTGGCTGAACCTCCTGCGCGAGGAGCCGCCCGCTTGGCCATGAACATTCAACGATGAGTACTGAAAGCCGAAATCCCCGATCGTTTAGCCTCGACCGCATGACCGCTCTTGAGATGGTCCGCCTGATGGACGAAGAGGAAGCGGCTGTGCTTCGCGCCATCAAAGCGGTCGAATCCGAAATCGCTCAAACCGCCGAGAAAGCGGCGGAAGCGTTTCAAACGGGCGGTCGCATAATCTATGTTGGTGCGGGCACCAGCGGTCGCATCGCCCAGATGGATGCCGCTGAAATGGCGCCCACGTTCGGCTTGGAGGCAGGTCGATTCGTCGCTCTTCATGCCGGTGGCAACGCCGCCGTGACAGTTGCGGTCGAAGATGCGGAAGACGACGAGCACGCCGCCATCCAAGAGCTCAACGATTTGGAAGTCAGCAAGCGCGACATCGTGATCGGCATCACGGCCAGCGGCCGCACGCCGTATGTGCGCTCGGCCGTGCGTCATGCACGCCAGAAGGGCGTGTGGACCTGCGGCATTGCCAACAACCGCGGCGCGCCCTTGCTCGAACTGGCCGAACTAGGCATCTTCCTCGACACCGGTCCGGAGGTCCTCACGGGATCGACGCGGCTCAAAGCGGGCACGGCTCAGAAGATGGTGCTCAACCGCATCTCGACCATCGCCATGGTGCTCAGCGGCAAGGTGATCGAGAATCTGATGGTCGATGTCAAGGCCAAGAACCAAAAGCTCAAGGAGCGCTGCGTGCGTATCGTGCGCGAGCTCACCACGGTGAGCGAGAGCGAAGCGTGGGAGCTGTTGGAAGCACGCGATTGGAATGTCCGCGAGGTTCTGGAAGGACTGAGGGCCCACGCGTAACCTGGATTCTTCCTTGTGATTCCCACGGAGCGCGGACGTCCCCGTCCGCATCCAGGGGGGAAGACGTCTCGTCTTCCCAAGTCAAAAGCGGGAAGGGCTATCTGAGCGCGACTTCACTCTCCGCGTCGAAAACGTGGAGTTGATCGAGGTTGACGCAGAACTTCGCAGTCTGGCCCTCCTGAATCTTCGTGCCGCTATCGATGGTGGCGAGAAGGTTGTGCTTGCCCACGTTGATATAAGCCGTATATTCGGGGCCGAGGGGCTCCATCACATCGACTTTCGCCTCGAACGCGTTATCCGGTGTACAGGCGACGGGATTGTTGAGCGCCGTGTCGTAGATGGCTTCAGGACGGATGCCGAGGATCACCTTGCGTCCGACCAGTTCTTTCGCGCCGTGGTTGCCCGGAAGAGGGAATTTGAATTCTCCCGCATCGACCATTAGGCTGCCGTTCTGAACGATGGACGCCTCAAGGAAGTTCATCGGGGGCGCGCCGATGAACCCGGCCACGAACTTGTTGGCGGGGAAGTTGTAGACCTTTTCGGGCTCGTCGCACTGTTGCAGCACGCCGTCGCGCATGACCGCCATGCGCTGGCCCATCGTCATCGCCTCGACCTGGTCGTGCGTGACGTAGACCGTCGTAATTCCAAGCAAACGGTGGAGCCGGATGAGTTCGGCGCGGGTTTGGATACGGAGCTTCGCATCGAGGTTGGAGAGCGGCTCGTCCATCAAGAAGACTTTCGGTTTCCGAACGATCGCTCGGCCGAGCGCGACACGCTGGCGCTGACCGCCCGAGAGTTCCTTAGGGCGTCGCTGGAGCAGGTGGTCGATGTCGAGCATCTTGGCCGCTTCGTGCACGCGTCGATCGATGTCCTGCTTGATCGTCTTTGCCTCGCCGGCGTGCGTGATCTGCCAGAAGAAGCCGCCCAGTTCGCGGAGCCGCAGACCGAAGGCGATATTGTCGTACACGCTCATGTGCGGATAGAGCGCGTAGTTCTGGAACACCATCGCGATGTCGCGATCCTTCGGAGGCACATCGTTGACGCGGGTCTCCCCGATCATGAGGTCTCCGGCGGTCGCTTCCTCCAGACCAGCGATCATTCGCAGCGCGGTGGTTTTGCCACAGCCAGAGGGACCGACGAGGACCATGAATTCCTGATCGCGAATCTCCAGGTTGAGATTGTCGACGGCTTTGACGTCCTTGCCAAAAATCTTCGAGATGTTTCTAAAAGTAACTCCGGCCAATGCAAGCTCCCTAACAATCCGTTTATACCCAAGCCTAAGGTTCAGCCCCCACACGCTCGGTCCGAGACGCCTTCCAGACGGCCCGAAAAGGCTGTGACACGCAATTTTGCCTGAGTTTCTTGATCAACGGCAATTTCTCGTGTATAGTCTTCTCGGCTGGCGCAGTGCGCCGCCGCATAAGCGTCCCGCTTTGAGAGGACGCACGGCTTGGAGAGGAAGGAACATGAATCGTTTTGCTTGGATCGCGTTGGCGACAATTGGACTTGGGGGAATAGCGCAGGCGGATACGTCGACCTGCTTCCTGTTTGCCGCATCGAGTGTGGAAGATCTGGCTCAGGCCAAACTGCCCGACAATCTCGGTCGGATCGAAGTTGCGTGCAACGTCGTCATCGCGAGCACCGTCGTCCCCACTGGCTTTTACATCGACGCCGTCGGCGAGCGATTGGATAACAAGCTGTACGCGGGCGATGCCAATTCGAACGCCCTGCGCACGATCACGGGTTCAGGCGGCTCGGTTACGAGCATGGGTTCGGACATCCCGACCTCTAAGGGTGAGGATTTCGCCAGCAACGGCAAAGACCTGTACCGTGCGTACTGGGACGTCGCGACCAGCGGCGCCAACGGAAAGATTTTCAAGCTCGACCCGACGACCGGCTCCGCGACCAACTCGTGGGAGCAGGCCGACGTCGTTGGCATGACCTTTGTCGGCAGCGAGATCTGGATCTCCAAGTGGTCGACCAAGTCCGTGGGCGTTTGGGATCCCACGACGAATACGTTTACTGAAAAGTTTAAGATCGGCGCCAACGCCGGCGGCCTCGCTTATGATGGGCTGTGCGGCGTGATCTGGGTCGGTGAAGAGGGTGGGGCGGTCAAGCCTTACGATCTCACCGGGGTCAGCATGGGCGCCGGCGTCAAGCCATTCGGCGACATTCGAGGAACGATCGATAGCCTGGCTTGCATTCCGGTTCCTGAATCCGCGACATTGATCGCGGTCGGGCTAGGCGGCCTGACGCTTGCTGCTCACAAGCGCAGAGCCCGCAAATCCTAACCATTCCTTTCCCTGCCGTGTTTGACTCCTTTCTTACGGCAGGGTTTTGTTCTTTTTGCCTGCCGGAAAAGAGCGAAATGGGCCCAACTAGGAGGCCGGGGGCGCGGTGCTTTCCCGAACGATGAGCTCAGGCTCCAGCGCGATCGAATCCACATCGGGCTGTCCTGGCTCGATCAGCGCCTGAATCGCGCGTACCGCAGCCTCGGCCAGCTGGTCGAGGGGCTGATTGACGGTTGTCATCGCGGGATGCGTGAGGCTGAGGAACGGCGGATCGTCATAGGCGACGATCGAAAGGTCGTCCGGAACCCGCAAGCCCGCTCGGGCGGCCTCGGCCAGCACGAGCATCGCTACGTGCGGGCCGGCCGCAATCACTGCCGTTGGTCGTGGCGACTCCGTCAGGATTTTGCTTACAGCCACCCGCTCATCGGCTTCAAACGTTCGCGCAACCGGGAAGACAATCAGCTTTTCGCCGAAGGCTTCGTCGTTGTTGACACGTGCCACCACCCGGTAGGCGCTTACGCGGTCCACCGTGTTCGAGTCCTTGGGGCATGCGCCAACGAAGGCGATCCGTCGATGTCCGAGTCGAGCGAGGTGGCTGTAAGCAATTGCCACTCCGGCAAAGTTGTCGCTGTCCACGGAAGGGGCTTGAACGCCGAGCCAAGTGGCTCCGAGCGCAATGGCCGATCGTGGCAGGACTTCCGTCAGCCGACGCATGGCATCGGCGCGAGGATTGATAAAAACGGCGAGGTCGCAACCCGTGGTGAGCGATTCCGGATCGTCGTCGTCCCAGCGGGCGGTGGCAACCTGGTGTCCCTTTTCACCTAGACGGGCGGAAAGGTAGGCCAATAGGCGGCCGAAATAGTAGTCGTCTAGCGACCCAATCGGGTCTTCGTGGAGCAGGATGCGGACGTTCGCGGCGGCGACGGGTTCGGAATCCACGAAGGTTCCCATGCCTTTGCGTCGCGTCAGCCAGCCTTCCTGAGCCAGTTCGCTCAGGGCGCGGTTTGCGGTCATGCGACTGACCCCAAGCTGCTTGGCGATTTCGGGTTCGGGCGGAATTTGCTCGCCTCTGGCCCAAGTCCCCGAGACGATCATTTCGCGTAGCCGGCGCTTCACCTGCTCGTAAGCAGGTACCCCCGATTCGCGATCGATCGACCCTGATATCGCTCTAGACATATAGGACTATGTCTAGACAATACCATCATGCGGGCAGTTTTGTATGGATCAATTACCCGGTATTTTGCCAGTTCTTCCAAAAACACCGGCGATCTCGCATAATCTCAGCCATGTCCGATTCCGTTCGCCGCATTGTCGCGACCGACTGCGGCTCAACCACCACCAAAGCCATCCTCATCGAACAAAACGACCAGGGGGACTACCGCCTCGTAGCTCGCGGCGAAGCGCCGACCACAGTCGAGAAGCCGTTCGAAGACGTGACCGTCGGCGTGCTCAACTCGATCACGGAGCTCGAAGAGATCACGGAAGAGGTGGTGCCGGAAGGCTTTGCCCCGGGACGCCGAACTTTGCTCAAGAACGGCCTTGTCTGGCGCCTGCGCAAAGAAGGCAGCGTCACCGACCAGCGCGGCGGTCCGCTTGAAGCGAGCGATCTGTACGTGAGCACCAGCTCGGCGGGCGGCGGCTTGCAGATGATGGTGGCGGGCGTTGTCAAGGCGATGTCGGCCGAATCGGCCGAGCGTGCCGCCTTGGGTGCAGGCGCGATCCTCATGGATACGCTGGCGGTCGACGACGGACGAAAAGAGTTTCAAAAAGTAGATCGCCTTCGGCAGCTTCGCCCCGACATCATTCTCATGTCGGGCGGAACCGACGGCGGCACCAAGACCCACCTCATCGACATGGCCGAAGTCATCCGGCGCGCCGACCCCAAGCCGCGGTTTGGCGATATGAAACTGCCCGTGATCTATGCGGGCAACAAGGACGCTCGCACCGAAGTCCGCGAGGTGCTCGGCTCGTCGATCGAACTGAAGGAAGTGGACAACATCCGCCCGACGCTCGATCGTGAGAACCTCGACCCCGCACGCGACGAGATTCACGAACTGTTCCTCGAGCACGTGATGCAGCAGGCCCCGGGCTACTCGAAGCTCCTCGAGTGGACGAGCGAAGAGGTCATGGCCACACCGAACGCGGTGGGCAAGCTGATGAAGGCCTATGCCGACCAGGAAGGTCTGAACATCCTTGGCGTCGACATCGGCGGCGCGACGACAGACGTCTTCAGCGTATTCAGCGGCATCTATAACCGCACCGTCTCCGCGAACCTCGGGATGAGCTATTCGATTTGCAACGTGCTCAAAGAGGCCGGCATCGAAAACATCGCGCGATGGCTCCCGTTCCAGATTGAGCCGTTTGAGGTCCGCAACCGCTTGCGCAACAAGATGATTCGGCCCACGACGATCCCGCAGACCTACGAAGATCTGCTGATCGAGCATGCGGTTTCGCGCGAAGCGCTTCGCCTCGCGTTCGAGCACCACAAGTCGCTGGCGCGCAGCCTTTCCGGTGTTCAGCAACAACGCGACATGAGCGAAATTTTCGAGCAGAAGGGCGGCTCGGACACGCTGATCAAGATGATGCAGCTCGACATGATCATCGGGTCCGGCGGCGTTCTATCGCACGCTCCGAAGCGCGCTCAATCGGCTCTGATGATGCTCGACGCTTACCAGCCTGAAGGCGTCACGATGATCACGGTCGACTCGATCTTCATGATGCCGCACCTCGGCGTGTTGTCCGAGCACCTGTACGAAGCGGCAAAGCAGGTCTTCGAGCGCGACTGCATCGTCAAGATCGGAACCTGCATCGCGCCGGTTGGCGTGTGCAAAGAAGGCGAGCCTTGCGTCACCGTCAAGGGAGCTGGCGTGGACGTTTCCGTGCCATTCGGAAAGATTCAGCTCGTGGCGTTCGATCCGGAGGTTACGAAGGAGCTCACCATCGAACCTGCAAAGAACTTCGACATCGGCAACGGCAAGGGCAAGTCGGAAACGATGAAGGCCTTCGAGCCCAAGATCAAGGGCATGCTCGACAAGTCGATGCTCGGTCTGATCATCGACGCCCGTGGCCGTCCGCTGGCGCTCCCGACCGATAATGCGGCGCGCATCGCCAAGCTGCGGGAGTGGCTCGGCGCGTTCAGTCTGCCGATGCCCTCGTGATGTAGGGCCGGACGCGGGCCCGATGGGCTTGCGTCCGGCTCAGATCCGTGTTTAGGCGTTTCGCTTGCGACGGGTGGCTACCAGGGCCGCCACCGCCATACCAAAAATGGCGAAACTCGTGGGTTCTGGTGCGACAACCGAAGCCATGTTCACCGGGTTCTTCAAGATCGAGGAACCAAACGACCCGCGTGTGAATCCCGTCCCTTTTTCGAACCGCTGAATAAAGCCTGTTGAACTCGACGACCATACGCTGGCGTACATTCGATTCCCATGACCTACGGCGAGACCCGTGATTCCAAAGGCTGTGAAGCCGCTCACATCGACAGAAGGGAGGATAGTCGCGGGATTGCCCGACATGTCGAACGAGACAATCTTCTTGCCGGCGCCCGTCGCGCAGTATCCGATAGAACCGGACTTGGTGCCATAGGAGGCATCGCCTAAGCTATCGGTAACGCCGCTCAAGGAATCCAACGTGCCGTTGAGTTGGTATCGCTGAATCTTGTTCAAGTTGCGAATTGCGGCAAAGATGTGCCCCGTCGGTCCCTGGAAAAGCGCCGAAACTCCCGAGGTTCCCGCCGGAGGAGTATAAGTCGCGAGAATCGCACCTGTCGTCGCATTCACGCGGAATCCCTTGCCGTTGAAATCCGCGACGAGTAAGTCCCCGGTCGAAGTCAGCGACAAGTTCATGAGGCCGATGACCGACGTCAGGGAAAACTCGCGTATGAGACTTCCCGTCGAGCCCTGATAAACAAAGATCTTCTGAGAATCCGAGACAAAAACCTCGTCAGCGGAATTAATTGCGATGCCATTGGCTACGGAGCTGAGATCAGCGCCGAACGAGCCGAAATAGGTACCCGTGTCGCCATCGAACCGATGCACTTTGGTCCCGGTGGTCGCTCGGTCGACGACATAAAGCAGCTCGTAGGAGCCAAACGACGAGGCGGCAACCGCAAATGCGGCAAGAACCAAAATCGATTTCATAGACCTCTCCAAGAAAATGCCGTCCCGGGAGGGGGGCTCTTTCAATATACAGCAACTGGTGCCCCAGAACCCCCGGGAAAATAACGAGCACTGCCCACGAAGGACATGGGTGCGTGTCATACTTGGGAAAGTCAATGAACGGTCGTCGCCATACCTTGGGCCATCTGCATCACCATTTCCACCGAAATGGCGGGCACCCTGTCGGCGACTGAACCCTTTTTCAACAACGACCGACGAGAGCCCGCCTCACAGGCGGGCTCTCGTCGTTTTTGCCTCACCAAGCTTTATGGATATCGAACTGGATTTTAAGAAACTGGATGGACTCGTCCCGGCCGTGGTCGTGGATGAGACCACCGCGGAGGTGCTGATGGTCGGCTTTATGAACGAAGCAGCCTGGCAAAAGACGCGGGAGAGCGGCCTGGTTGTGTTCTACAGCCGAACGCGGGATCGCCTATGGACCAAGGGCGAAACGAGCGGCCACACACTGGTCGTGAAGGAGATTCGCACGGATTGCGACGCGGACACGCTGCTGATCGCGGCGGAGGCCAAGGGGCCAGGCGTGTGCCACGAGGGGTACGCATCGTGCTTCAGTCGTAAATGGACGCCGGGCGGCTGGGTGGTCGATCGTGAGCGCGCGTTCGATCCTCAGGAGGTGTACGGCTCGTGAGCAAACTCAAGTTGGGCATTCCGAAGGGAAGTCTCGAGACGGCGACGGTGGACCTGTTCCGCCGGGCCGGATTCTCGATCACCGTTTCGAGCCGATCCTATTTTCCCGCGATCGACGACCCCGAAATCGAGTGCATGCTCATCCGCGCTCAGGAGATGGCGCGGTACGTCGATGACGGCATCTTGGATGCCGGACTGACTGGGCTCGATTGGGTCATCGAAAACGAAGCGGACGTCGAAGTCGTGGCCGACCTCATCTACGCGAAGCAGAGTTTTGGCAAGGTCCGCTGGGTGCTCGCCGCACCCGAAGCGGGGCCGATCCAATCTGTCCAGGATCTGCAAGGGAAAATCGTGGCCACGGAACTGGTCGGAGCCACACGGCGCTACCTGGCCTCGCACGGCGTGGAAGCCAAGGTCGAGTTCTCCTGGGGCGCCACGGAAGTCAAGCCACCCGTGCTCGCCGACGCGATCGTCGAAGTCACGGAAACTGGATCGTCGCTTCGGGCGAACAAGCTGAAGATTCTGGACACGGTGATGGAGTCGAATACCCAGCTCATCGCGAACCGAGAAGCGTGGGCCGATAACTGGAAGCGGCGCAAGCTCGAGGACATCAAGCTGCTCCTCGAAGGCGCGATTGCCGCGCTCGGCAAAGTCGGTTTGATGCTCAACGTCGAACGAGATCGCCTCGCCGATATTCTCGATCTGTTGCCCGCCCTGAAGAACCCGACGATCAGCGAGCTGAGCGACAAGCGCTGGGTGGCCGTGAACACCATTCTCGAAGAGCAGCAAGTCCGCTCGCTCATCCCGCGCCTCAAGGAAGGCGGAGCGAGGGACATCGTCGAATACCCCCTCAACAAGATCGTGATGTGATGATGCGCATTCTTGATTCCAGCCAAGTCGAAGCGGCTTTGTCCGGATACGCCGTTCAAATGGAAGCGGTCGAGGAGCAGGTCGCGGAAATCCTGCGGCGGGTCCGTCGGGGGGGCGATCGGGCCGTCCTCGACTACGCACGCCGGTTCGATGGATTCGAGGGCGAGCAGTTGTGGGTGCCGACGGGTGGAGCGCTGGACCCCGAACTCGAGCACGCGATTGAAACCGCGGCCGCCAATATCCGGCGTTTTGCGGAGCGGCAATTGCCGCAGCCGTTCGAACTCGAAGTCATGCCGGGGGTCCGTGTGGGTCAGCTGGTCCGTCCGCTGGACTGCGTTGCCGCGTACATCCCCAGCGGCCGCTACCCGCTGCCGTCCACGCTCCTCATGACGGTGATACCGGCTCAGGTTGCGGGCGTGGGCACCATCTGCGCGGCAACGCCGCGGATCAGTCCCGTGCTCTCGGCCGTGGCCGGATGGCTGGGGCTGCCGAAGATCCTCGCCGTCGGCGGCGCCCACGCGGTCGCGGCCTTTGCGTACGGCACGGAGTCGATCCCTCGCGCGGACCGGATCGTCGGGCCGGGGTCGGCGTGGGTCACTGCCGCGAAGAAGCTCGTGGCGGGCGAAACTGGGATTGACTTTCTGGCTGGCCCCAGCGAAGTCGTTGTGGTCAGCGAGCACGGACGTCCAGACTGGATCGCGGCTGATTTGCTGGCCCAAGCCGAACACGACCCAGCCGCGCGGGCCATTCTCATCACGCCCAACCGGGCGCTGGCCGAAGCCGTTGCGCGCGAGGTGGAAACGCAACTGGCCGGCTTGCCGACCGCCGAAATTGCGCGCCAGAGTATCGCGGGCAGCTCGTTCATCTGGGTGACGGAGACGGCGTCGGAGGCGCTCGACGGCGTCAACCGAATCGCGCCCGAACACCTCATGCTCGAACAGGAATGGATGGTCGAGCATGTGCGCCATGCGGGGAGCATTTTCGTTGGTGAGTGGAGTCCTGAGTCGGCGGGTGACTACGCTTCCGGGACGAATCATGTGCTTCCCACTTCGGGAGTGGCCCGGGTACGCGGCGGCCTTTCCGCCGCGGACTATGTGAAGTGCATCTCAGTCCAGCAACTCACTCAGCCAGGCTTGGCGGCCTTGGAACCGAGCATCTCGGCTTTGGCCCGCGCGGAAGGCCTGGAAGCCCACGCCCGCGCTGCCGAAATTCGGAAGGTGGCGCCGTGATCGGCCTGATCGACTACGGCGCGGGCAATTTGCAGTCGGTCGCCAACGCATTCGAGGTCCTCGGTGTTGGGCACCGAATCATCGATTCGCCCAACAACTGGGATGATCTCGACGGCATCGTGCTGCCGGGTGTCGGACACTTCGGTCAGATTTGCGCGGCGCTCGATGCGCAAGATCTGCGGACCGCGCTCCGGAGCTGGATCAACGACGATCGACCCTACCTGGGCATTTGTCTCGGTCTCCAAATCCTGTTCGCCGCGAGCGAGGAGTCTCCCGATTCGGAAGGGCTGGGGATTTGGCCGGCAGCCGTCCAACGGCTCCAAGCCCCGCGGCTGCCCCATATCGGCTGGAATCAGACAAGTGCCGGCGAAACCGTGTACTTCGCCAACAGCTTTGCGGCACCGGTCGTCGAGGGTACCGTCAGCACCTGCGATTACGGCGGCATCTGGACGGCGTCGATCGAACGGTCGCGCATCTGGGCGGCTCAATATCATCCCGAAAAGTCGGCGGAGACGGGGCTGAACTACCTGCGGCGGTTTGCGGAGGCGGCATGCTCCTGAAGCGCATCATTCCTTGTTTGGATGTGGACGCGAATCGCGTGGTGAAAGGGGTTCGGTTCGAGTCGCTTCGCGATATGGGTGATCCGGTCGAACTCGCCGCCGAGTACAGCCGGCAGGGCGCCGACGAAATTGTGTTTCTCGATATCAGCGCCAGCGCGGAAGGCCGTGCGACGATGGTCGATCTCGTCAGCCGAGCCGCGCGTCGGGTTTACGTTCCCTTGACGGTAGGAGGCGGAGTTCGATCGGTCGACGATGCCCGCGCCCTGCTCCGAGCCGGGGCCGATAAAGTTGGGGTCAACAGCGCGGCGGTGGCTCGCCCCGAACTCATCGCCGAACTGAGCCGGGCGTTCGGGGCGCAGGCGGTCGTCCTCGCGATCGACGCCAAACGGGAGGGGAACTCGTGGCGGGTCTACACCCACGGTGGGCGTCGCCGCCAAGAACTCGACGCGTTGGATTGGGCGAAGCAAGGGGTGGCGCAAGGAGCGGGTGAGATATTGCTGACTTCAATGGATGCCGATGGCACCCGAGCCGGCTACGACCTCGAATTGACGCAGGCCGCTTCGCGCGCCGTGGGCGTTCCCATCATCGCATCGGGAGGGGCAGGCGTGGTGAAGGACATCTCGGACGTCTTAACCATTGGAGAAGCGGATGCGGCCCTGATTGCGAGCATCGTTCACGACGGATCCTATACGGTGGATCGATTGAAGCGCGAACTGGCACCTGACGGCATTCCTGTACGAATAAAACCATGATCATTCCTTGCATCGATATTCAGGGTGGCCAGGCTGTGCAGCTTGTCCAAGGACGCGAACTGGCCATCGAAGCGGGCGATCCGCTCGCGGTGGCCGAACGGTTCACGCATTTTCCCGAACTTCAGATCATCGACCTCGATGGAGCCAAAGGCACCGGCTCGAACGGCGAGGCGATCGCGCAACTCGCAGGTCGGTGGACTTGCCGTGTCGGCGGAGGCATAAGATCGGTCGAGCGGGCCAAGCAAGTGCTCGACCAAGGCGCGACGTGGCTGATCGTGGGCACCTCGGCGTTCTCGCCTCACGGGATCAACACCGCATTTTTGGAAGGGCTTGCGGCGGCGGTCGGCCCGGCCCGGGTCATGATCGCGCTCGATACACGGGCCGGCAAAATCGTCACGCACGGCTGGCAGGAGTCAACGCGCCTGGAGGCGGAGGCGATGCTGGGCGCTTTCGAACCCTACTGCGCCGGTTTTCTGTGCACCGACGTGGACCACGAGGGTCTGATGCTGGGTGCCGATTTGGCTTGGTTCGGCCGGTTGCGAGCGGGGACTCGTCATGCGATAACGGCCGCGGGTGGCATCACGACCTTGGACGAGATCAAGGCGCTGCACGCCATGCAGATCGATGCGGCCCTGGGGATGGCCCTGTACAGCGAACGGTTGTCTCTGGCTGACCTCGAGCTGCTGCAGGCAGAGTTCGATGCGGAAGACCCGATCGAATTTCATGAAACAGGACCGATTTGGAGACAAGAATCGGGACCTCCAGCCTAACCTGGTACGATTGCGTTGAACCTTCGGATGCCGATGGCGTCCCTGCTCATCAAGGCATGAGCACACTCGGAGTATTCGTCTTGCAGAGTCACCGCGGCATGGATTCGGCGTCGGAACACGCGCTGATTGAACAATGCCGCCGGCAGGACATGGAAGCTTTCGGCAAGCTGGTCGATGCCTACCAGAGCCGAATCCTGGGCTTCGTCCGCCGCATGCATCCGAATATGGAAGAGGCCCTGGATATCACCCAGGAAGTGTTTATTCGGGCGTTCCAAGCGTTTTCGCGCTTCGACGGCCGATCCAGCCTCCGGACGTGGCTGTTCCGGATTGCCCACAATCTGTGCGTGGACCGAGCCCGCAAGGCGGAACGGTCTCCGACGGAGGTCACCCTCGATTCCCGGCTTGGGGATCATGGCGAAAATGGCTGGGACGTCGTCGATGAATCGGGAACCCCCGAATCATTGCTGATGGATCAGGAGGTTCAGCTGTTCGTTGAACAAGCGATCAGCGAAATGAGTGATAAATTAAGATCCGTGCTCTGGATGCACGACCGCGAGGATATGGCTTACGAAGAGATCGCCGAATCCCTGGGGATTCCGGTCGGAACGGTGAAGAGCCGCCTGTTCCTCGCCCGAAGTTATTTACAGCAGCGCCTCAAAACCTATTTGGAAGGGGAGGCCGCAACGTTATGAAACCGAATCACGATCTGATTCAAAAGATGCTTTCTGAAGCCAAGCTCTCGCAAGAAGAGGAGCTTCAGCTCGAGGCGATGCTCGCCGAATCCGATGCGAGCAGCCGGGACCTGCTCTCGGCCATGCCGACCGACGTTCCCAGCATGGCATGGCGGTCCGAACTGAACGAGCGACTTCAATCGCTGGCTCCGGCTCCGAAGGCGAGCAAGGGCTGGCTGAAGTGGGCTCCGCTCGCGGGCTTGTCCGCCACGGCGGCCTTCGCGGTCACCCTGATGGTCACGCGTCAAGAGCCGGTGAGGCAGGACATGGTGTCCCAGTCGCCGCCGGTTTCGTTGGAATCGAAGCTCCTGACGGCGCACCGCGATGTCGTGACGGCGATGGACGTTTCCGCCCATGTGCCGGAAGCACAAGCCCACGGTATCCCCGTGTCGGCAAGCGATTGGAGCGAATCCGACCTGGAATCCTTATGAATTTTCGTTGGACCATTCTCCTGGGATTGATGCTGGCCACCTGTGCGCTTCATGCACAGGGTGGCCGGCCGCCGATGCAAAAGCGCGGCGATCGCCCCGAAATGGGCCAGTTGCTCCGTGACTATCCCTGGCTCGGCAAGGCGCTCATGGCTCAGCGCAAACTCCGCTACAGCGGAACGCGAGTCGTCGAATTCAAGCTCGAAGGCGAGCGCTACCGCAATGTCGAGGTCGTGATCGTCGATGGACCCCGATCCCGGATCGAATACGCGCCCGGTTCTGCTTACGCAGGACAAGTC
The DNA here is from genome assembly GCA_044226215.1 of Fimbriimonadaceae bacterium. Taxonomy (GTDB): domain Bacteria; phylum Armatimonadota; class Fimbriimonadia; order Fimbriimonadales; family Fimbriimonadaceae; genus JBGAHK01. The sequence continues at coordinate 474,460 of JBGAHK010000001.1, forward strand.
GTGGTGGAGACCCCGCGCGGCCGTCTGCAGTACGATCCGCAGTCGAATTCAATCGAGCAGGTGCCCCCCCGTCGAGACGAGATGATGGCGCGGTTCGTCCGGATGCTCCGCGAAGCCGACCGCATGAAGCTCAAAATCCAGCATGGCTCGGGTGGCGCGATCGCCGGTCGGAATTCGGATCTGACCACCGTGGCCGATGCCAATGGCAATCTGATGACCAAGCTTTGGATCGATTCGGACACGGGCCTGATCTTGAAGCGTGAACTGTTCGACCGCGATGGGAGCCGCGCGGGCTATTTTGAATTCCAGCGGGTGAACTTCAACCCGATCATCGACCCCAAGGACTTCGAAATCAACCGCAAGGGAGCTAAAGTCATCACCCCCGAGCAGCGGCTGAAGAAAACCAGCGCCGACATGGGGTTCGACGTCCTGCGGCTTTCCCCCACCGGTCCCTGGCGACTGGAATCGAGCAAGGTCATCAAGTTTGGCGACAAACGTATTCACCAGCAGGTCTATTCCGGCCAAGGCGGCCGGGTCAGCCTGTTCCATTTTCAAGGGGCGATCGACGCCCAGCGGCTGAGGCGAATGGCCGGGCGCACACTCGGTGCTTACTCCTGGGAATCCAAGGGAGTTTGGCGCATGATCGTGGGCGATCGGAGCACCGAGGAACTGAAGACTTTGGCGGATAACCTGGTTCACCAATGACCCTAAGTCCCATTCTTCGGCACTAATTTCGAGCAGGCTGCGTCATACTTCCTACCAGTGGCAACGACGGTTAGTAGACGTACGAAAGCTAAACCGAAAAAGCGGTGGTCGTGGTGGCGCGTCACCAAAACGATCGCTGCGTTCCTCTTTGTGACCATCGTGCTGGGCAGCATCCCGTGCGCGATTTTTGTCTCGAATAAGCTGCGAGAAGCCGCTACAAAATTGCCCGCCATAGAAAACCTGATGACGAGTTTTCAGGTGGGTCCCAGCGAGATCTGGAGCGCAGACGGGCAGCTGCTCTACCGGGTCATGGCCGAGAACCGGAAGCCGGTGAGCTTCGACGAGATCCCGAAGATTGTCGTCGACGCGACCATCGCAGCCGAAGACCGACGGTTTTACCAGCACTCCGGCATCGACCCGATGGCGGTTGCGCGCCAGGTCTTCACGAACGTCAGCGAAAAGCGGATCGCGGGCGGAGCGAGCACCTTGACGATGCAGCTCGCCAAGCGGCTGACCTCCGAAGGCGAGAAGACTCTGGACCGCAAGTTCGGCGACATGGCACTTGCCATCCAGATCGAGCGCCGCTACGACAAGAAGACCATCCTGGAGCTTTATCTCAACCAAGTTTTCTACGGCGCCAATGCCTACGGAATCAAGGCCGCCGCCCAGACGTATTTCGGCAAAGACCTCAAGAGCCTCACGGTTGCAGAGGCCGCGCTGCTCGCCCGGTTAGTGCGAAGGCCCAGCTCCGAGAATCCATTTGCCAACCTGAAGCGCGCCATTGATAATCGCAACGTCGTTCTCGGCGTGATGCGCGAAGAAGGCATGATCACGCCGTCCGAATACGAAGCGGCCGTTGCCGAGAAAGTCAAGCTCGTGACGAAGCGGCGTGGCGGCCTGGTTTCGGTGCGACGTCATCCGTACGCCATCGACTACATCCTCGACGATATCCGTGACCACTATCCGGAGATCGACCTCTCCCGGGGCGGCTACAAGGTCGAGGTCACGCTGAATTCCCAGATGCAAGAGATCTCGGAGCAGGCGGTGCGCGACCTCGTCCGTCGATATCGAGGCAGCAGGGTCAGAACGGGTGCGTTCATCCTCACGGACAAGGGCGGTCGTGTCAAGGCGATCGTCGGCGGCGTCGACTACGATCGCAATCAGTTTAATGTCGCTTCGCAGGGCCGGCGACAGCCGGGGTCGTCTTTCAAGCCCTTTATCTACGCCAAGGCGTTCCAAGACGGGGTGTACGAGTCCATCTACGACACCGTTTCCAATGAGCGATTTGCTTGGAAGCTGGGGTCGGACACCTGGTCTCCCCAAAATTCGAACGGTAAATACGGCGGGGCGGTCACTGTTCGCACCGCGTTTGCGTGGTCGATGAACGTGCCCGCCGCACGGACCCTTCAGAAGATTGGGGTCACCAATTTTACGAACTACGCGCAAAACGCCTTCGGCTTTACGACCCGACTGAGCCCCGTGCGCAGCATCTCGCTAGGGTCCAGCCCGGTCTCCCCGCTTGAGATGGCACGCGCGTACAGCGTCTTCATGCTGCGCGGGAAACGGTTCGAGCCCTACGTCGTTGCGCGGATCACCGCCACTGATGGCACGACCCTGGTGAACAACCAACCGCAGATTTCGATTTCCTCGTGCTCACCTGACGCGGCTGAAAAGGTCGCCGAACTGATGAGTGCCGTCGTGAACGACGGTACGGGTAAGGCTGCGCAAGCCGTCTTGAATGCCCACGGCAAAACCGGCACGACAAGCGACAACAAGGACGCGTGGTTCTGCGGTTTTACGAACGAACTGCTCGGCATTTCGTGGATCGCTAACGAGCAATTGGTCGGCTCCGGCAAGCATAAGCATTGGCGCTATCAGGAAATGGAAAGCCAGGTCTTTGGCGGCACCGTCACGGTCCAGATGTGGGTAGAGGCGATGCGCCAATGCCAGAAGATCATGGGCGAGCGGCCCCGAGAGGACGAAGAAAGCCGCACCGAAAGCCGCCATCGACCGGAGAAATCCGATTCGATTGTGCCCGAGGATGCGGGCGGCGGTGACGTCAAAGTGGCTCCTGATGTGCAGGCGGGCGATCCTCCGTCGGATGGACCACCACCTGCGGAAGAACCTGCTCCCAGTGACGACGGACCGCCCGTGGAGGAGCCCAAGGCCGAGCCCGCGCGGCACCGCGAAGATCCGAAGCCGCCGGTTAATGAGCGAACGGATCGCTTGATTCAAGTCATGATCTGCGCGGATACGGGAGAATTGGCTCGCGAAGCCTGCCCCGAGCAGGTTCCGCGTATGTTCCGTCGAGGCACCCAGCCCCGAAGCTTCTGCCACAAACATCGGTAAAGCGCGATGTCTGTCATCCATCAGGAAAAGCGTACGCCAATCGATCTGCGGGCCATCATTGTCCCGCTCGCGCTCGCCGTCGCCATGGTCGTTTTGTTTCTGCGGCTCTGGTACCTCCAGGTAGTCATGGCGGGCGAACTCACCGAGCGAGCCGCCAACACCCGGTCCACGATTGTTCATCCCATGGCTCCGCGCGGCGCGATTGTAGATCGCAATGGGGTGGTGCTGGCGGGCACCAAATCGACCATCGTCGTGACCGGTCAGCCCCGAGCGCTGAAAAAGGATCCCCAAGCGCTCGCCGAAATCTGTGCGGCGCTGGACATGGATCCCGCCGACGCGCTCGACAAGCTCGATAACGCCTACCGGCCGATCGTGCCGACCCCACTCAAAATCGGCGTGGGGATCGAACTGGCCACGCGGATCGCCGAATCGACGGGCGCGATCCCCGGGGTCAGTGTCTCCTCGCTCCCGCTCCGGTACTACTCCGACAGCAAGAGCTACGCGCACATCCTGGGCTACGTCTGGACGGCCAGCAAGAGTGACATCGACCGGCTCTCGCTGAAGGGCCTCAAGCCAGCGGACTACGTGGGCAAGATCGGCCTTGAGCGCATCTATGAGTCGGACCTGATGGGCGTCCCGGGAACGGAAGAGCTTGAAGTCGACGCCAAGCAAAAACCGATCCGCTTCGCGGCGCGCGATAACCCGGTACCCGGCTCCAAGATCACCCTCGGACTGGACGCCGACCTTCAGCGATACGCGATCACCAAGTTGTCAGGTCATCGCGGTGGCATTGTGGGTTTGGACCCCACCACCGGCGAGGTGCTTTGCATGGTCAGCAGCCCGACGTACGATGCGGCCCAGTTCTCGACGGGCATCTCCAAGGCGGAGTATCAAGCGCTGCTGAACGACCCCGCCAAACCGCTCATCAACCGCGCCATCGGCTCGAGCTACGCCCCGGGCTCGACGTTCAAGATCGTTACGAGCATCGCCTCTCATCTGGCCGGCAAGTTCAATCCCAATCGCGCCATCTTTTGCCCCGGCTACTACTCGCTGGGCAAACGCAAATTCAAATGCCTGGGTCACCACGGAGCCATCACGTTCCGCAACGCCTTTGCCAAATCGTGCAACGCCTACTTCGCGACCCTCGGGGTGGAAGCAGGCGTCGACCGCCTGCGTGAAGCCTGTGAATTGGTGGGACTTGGCAATCGGACCGGCATCGACTTGGTGGGTGAAAGCCCGGGCCTCGTGCCCACGGACCGCTGGATTAGGAAGTGGCGAAAGGACGGCGCTTGGTATCTCGGCGACACCGTCAACCTGTCGGTGGGGCAGGGCGAGCTTTCGTGCACCCCGATCCAAATGGCAAGTGTCGTGAGTCTGGTCGCAAACAACGGCAAGAGTTTCGTGCCCCATTTGGCGCGGGCGATCACGCCGTTTGGGCAAGAGAAACCGAATCGCATCGAACCGAAGCCGCTCGGCCACGTGGATGCTGACGCCGTCTTCTGGTCAGAGCTTCGGGCCGCGATGATCCAGGTGGTGACGGCAGGCACCGCCCGGGCCGCCCAGATACCTGGAATCGATGTGGCGGGGAAGACGGGAAGCGCAGAAAACCGGCGCAACGCGGAGACCCACTCTTGGTTCGTCTGCTACGCTCCCGCCGACAAGCCCCAGATCGCGCTGGCGGTGGTGGTGGAAAACGCTGGCCACGGCGGCGAGGTTGCCGCGCCTATTGCCGGCGACATTCTGCGGCACTTCTTTGCGAAAAAGCAGAGCTCCAGCTCACCGGTTCCATGACCGGAAGCGCTCAGCCAATGCGGCATCCCCCAGCTGTTCAGCTGCTCCCGCAGCGCTCTCCATCCGACGGGTTGCTTCGGCCACGGTTTCCCCACCGAACGTCTGAGGAGGATTCGCCTTCGCGGCGTCGAGGATCTTGGGCACGGTGGTTTCCAGGTAGCGCAGGTAAATGTCGGTCGCTTCCTTGAGCCACCTCTGGCGCTGGCGTGGGTCGAGTTTGGCGAGCACGAGCCGGGCGTCGGCGGTTTCGGTTGGCACGATCTCGGGGATCGCCCGAATCTGATAGTACGGCGACTTCTCGACCTGAAGCATCCTCTGGGCGGTGGCTACCGCCTCTTGAGTCGCGCCCTGCGACTCTTGGATGCTGAGGACCTGTTTCAGCACGAGCAGGTTATTGGGATCGGAACGTAGCGCCTCTTGAAGCGTGGAGACAGCTCCCGCGTTTTGGCCCAGTCGGGCCTGTTCACGGGCCAGCGCCCGGCCGAATTTGGGGCTGGGCTGGAGGCGGAACGCCCGCTGCAAATTGGGTAGCCACGCTGATTCAGGCTCTAGGCCCGTCATCACGCCGAGATACCACCACTCGCCATCTCGCTCGGCCCACAAGGGAGGCGTGGCATAGCGAGCCTTGGCTTGGGCGGGATCGGCCATCATCGCGCCAAGTAAATCCGCCTTGCCGCGCTGCTCGAGGGCGAAGACCCCCAAACCGAGGGTGAGCACGACCACGGAGACGATGCCGATAACGCGGCGAGCCGGAGCGGGAACCAGTTCAGGCGTCGAACCGTCCGCGGCCAACTGGAGCCCGATGCCCAGCAGCCCGAAGAACGCGACGGCAATCCCAAAATGGTACAGGTCGCTATCGACGCAGCTGTGGGCGCACGACGCCACCACCGCCGCGATCACGCCGCTTCTCAACAGCGTTCGGTGCTCGTCCTGCCGTGTCGCGGTGAGGGTGGCGCGAAGCCAAAACGCCAAGGTGCCGATCAACGCGAGCGCGGCGAAAGGGCTGGCTTCCGAGGCTAGCTGAAGGAAGGATTGGTGAGCGAAATGGGTCTGCTGCGTCAGACCTGCGCGGGCCGATTCGAACCGAAACGTTCCGATGCCCGTTCCAGCTGGCTGACTCTGCATGTTGCGAACGGCGCTTTTCCAGAGCAGCGTTCGAAATCCCGCGGACTGCTCCTGATTCGCGGCGGCCTGCGTCACACGCGACAGGGCTTGGCCGGATGGAGTCGTGGCTTTCAGACCGGTAAAGAACAGGACGGTGAGGACGATCGGGACGGCCATCGCGGGCGCAGAGACACGGATCGAGCGCCAGGTGAGCGCCAGCCAAACAATCAGCCCGGCTCCGCAAGCGAGCAGTCCGCCTTTGGATTGGGTAAGGCCGATCGCGATGAGGATGACCGTCGCGCCGAGCAAGCAGAGAAGTCGGGACAGCCTTTCGGTCGTGGCCGCCAATCCGAAACTGGCAAAGAAACCCAGCAGCAGCATGCCGGCGAGGACGTTCGGGTGGACCCAGTCGCCAAACACACGCCAGTTGGGGTCGATGCTTCGGGTCTGACCGTATTCGACAATGGCGACCAGCGCTTCGGTCGCACAGCCCGCGGCGAGGGCGGCCAGTGCAAGTTGAGGGCCCTGAACCTTTCCCAAAGCGCCGAGAACCGTGAACAAAACCAGAACCGCCGCCAGCCATTCGATCGCGACCCCCACGCTGATGAAGGTAAAGCGGCTGACCGCGATACTCGCCACGATGAGCACCATCATCAGCGTCAGGGCGGCGAGGAACTTGGTCTCAGGAACGATCTGGACGCGCCGCGACCACATCAGCGCGACGGAGGCGATGGCCACGGGAAGGAGGATCAAGAAATGAGCGACGTACGGCGTCTCAGGGCTGAGCAAGCCAGCCGAGGCGGGGGCCGCATCGACGGTCACATTGCCTCCAAGGATCGGCGCCACAAATAGGGCCACTAGGACCAGCCACTGCGGCCACTTCTCCCAAGTCAGTCGGTCGGTCATGGGCGTCCCGTAATTCTCCTGCGCATCGCGTCAACTGCATTCTTGACCAGAAACAGGGTTGCGCGCGCGGACAAGCCGCCCAGGGCGAAGAGATAGCCCAGCGGCCGGAAGAGCAGCGGCGATTTGGGAAGCTGATTCCGCACGTAGAAGCGCATCATCGAGCGGTGGAACCGCACGATCATTTTGTTCGCGACTTGGCTCGTACTCTGTCCGATGAGGTGCGTGATTTCTGCAGCCGGAAGGTACACCACCTTGAACTTAGCCTCCCAGCAGCGCCAGCATAGATCGACGTCTTCGCAGAACATGAAGTAGGCGGGATCGAATCCTTTCAGGACGTCCAGCGCGGGACCGGTCACGAGCATCGCCGCCCCGGAAACCCAGTCGACTTCGCGCGGACGGTCGTGATCCCAGTCCTGCATCAGGTAATCCCGGGTGTAGGGATTGTTGGGAAAGAGCCGGCCGATGAAGGTGTTCCGGAAAAGCGCCGCGACCGGATTCGGAAAGCGTCGGCAGCTGAACTGAAGACTGCCGTCGCCGTTAAGCAACTTGGGCCCGAGGATGCCGACTTCCGGGTGGCTTCCGGCGTAGGCCATCAGCTCGCGAAGGGCGCCAGGGTGGACGATCGTGTCGGAATTCAGGAGCAGGGCGGCAGGGGCGGCTCGCTGGGATAGAGCGAGATTGTGGCCGCCCGTAAATCCGAGGTTCTCGGTTTGGGCGAGCAACCGTACCCATGGAAACTCGGTCCGGACCATATCGGGAGAGCCATCGCGCGAGGCGTTATCGACGACGATGACCTCGAATGCCGCTTCACCTTGTGCCTCTTCCAGGCTTTGGAGGCATCGCCGCAAGTCCGCCTGGGTGTTCCAGCTGCAGATCGTGATGCTAAGGTCTAAATCCGGCACTGAATCCCCTGGCCCGAACCCACGCAGCTATCCAGATGGCGGCGACCACTCCAGGCTGGAGCAGGCGCCGCCAGCCGCGCAGAACATGACGTTTCAGATAGCGAATGAGGGATCGATGCGATTCCCAAATCATGTCCCGACGCACCTGCTTCGTGCTCATCCCACCCAGATGGCGGATCTCGATTTCGGGCGTGTAGAGGCAGGACCACCCCGCGTCGCTCATCCGCTTGAGTAAGTCCACCTCATTGAAAAAGATCGGGAAAGCGGGATCGAAGAGGACTCCTGGTGGGTTGACGGCCTCGATCGCTTGGCGCCGAAATAGGAGAAATGTCGCCATCGGCTGCGGGGCTGGTTGCCTGCGGTCATAGTCAAAGCTATTCAACCTATACGAATCAAACGCTGAACCTGGCCATATTCGTGCCAAGCCCAAGGCGTCGCCCGCCAGCCCCAACAGAGTGGGAAAGCCTCGGACGGACGCCTGCGACTCCCCGTCGAGCCCCCGAAATCGACAGCTCAGCGCGCCCACTTGGGCGTTCTCAGCCATCACGGCGCAGGCGTGACTCAAGACCCCGGGGGGAAGTTCGGTGTCGGCATTCAGCGTGAGGATGAGGTCGTATTGGGCCCGCCTGTAAGCCAGATTATTGCCTTCCGCGTAGCCCCAATTTCGGGTCTCTGCCAGCAGTTCGACCTCCGGAAATTGCTCCCTTACCATCTCGGCGCTGCCATCGCGGCTCGCGTTGTCGACCACGATTGCCTCCCAAATGGGGCCGCTTTGTGCTCGAATCGTCGCAAGACATCGCTCCAAAAGGTCGCGCGTATTCCAGTTGACGATCAGGATGCTGAGCATGCGGGCAGGTTCAAAAGGCTACCCGCCTCCTGTTGAGCGCCGCCAAAAATGCCGATCATTACCTTTGGAATCTTTCGGGCAGCGCGGCTCGTATGGGTCATTGACCCTCGGAAACCGACGGGGTACCATAAGAAAGAAGTGAAGTTGTCAGGGATGGCTGCTTAGTCGGTCAGAAAGTCCCAGGCACCCAGAGGAGGATTAAAATTTGCACAAACTAAAGTGCACCTTATGGGCCTGCTTGCTGTCAGTGAGTGTGTCCTTCGCGCAACAGTCATATACAGTTCGAAAAGGGGATACCCCCGAACGAATTGCCAAGGTCGTCGGAATCAGTCTGAAGTCGCTCCGAACGGCCAATACAGGTCGGAATATCGACCGAATCAAGCCAGGCGAAAAGCTTCGTCTGCCCAGTTCCAGCAAATCTGCGAAAACCGCGAGCGTCAAGCCGGCCAAGGTGGCTGCATCCACTAAGGGAAAGGCCAAGGCAGGAACGGTTTCCTACAAAATTCAAGAAGGCGATAACGATTGGATCATCGCTCGGCGCAACAACATCCGCGTCGCAGAGTTGAAGGCGGTCAATCCGGGCGTCGATTTCAACTCGATCCGACCCGGTCATACGATCCGAATCCCCAAGGTGGGAGGATCCGCGCCCGTGGTGGCGAGTCGCTCAAAGTCGATTCAGACCAGCCACGCCCAAGTGAACGGCGCCAACGTGATCATTCGCCGAGGGCCCAGCCAAACCGAATCCCGCATCACGCTCGTCCAAGAAGGAACGGTCGCGCGGATTGTGGATCGCGATGGCGATTGGGTCAAGCTCAAGTTTCCTTATGGAACGGTCGGCTGGGTCCGTCAGGATCTGCTGAACCCCGTTTCAAGCGTCAAGGCGCGGCAGATCGCCCGCAAAATGGGCGCTCCGCTCGATCGAGCGACGCCTCAGGCGAAATCGCGCACTCGAGTGGCTTATCACAAGTCGGACGATAACGATCGGCCCACGACATCACGAGATCGCAAGCCATCTCGCGCTCGACGATCGGACGGCGGCGGCTGGGTGGCCAGCGCGTCGGGAGACGTCCTCGGTACGGCACAGACGTACCTCGGCGTCCGCTACCGCTACGGCGGCACGTCGCGATCCGGCATCGACTGCTCCGGGTTCACCTCATCGGTGTACCGGGCCAACGGTGTGCGACTGCCTCGTACGGCGGCCGAGCAATCGAACGTCGGCCAAAGCGTCTCCAAGGGCGACCTGAAGAAGGGCGATTTGGTCTTCTTCAAGACCCGCGGAAGCCGCGTCGGCCACGTCGGCATGTATGTCGGCGACGGCAAGTTCATTCATGCCAGCAGCGGCCGTGGCCAGGTCACGGTGAGCAGCCTCGGAGACCGCTACTATGCGAACCGGTACGCCGGCGCCAAGCGCGTCTCGAAGAGCGTGGGCAACGGGGAAGTGACGAGTTCGTCCCGAAGCGGATCTCGCTCGTCGCGAAGCTCGGGTAATTCGCCAGAGCCGAAGCCCAAGCACGAGGATCCGGAACCGGCTCCCGACGCCAGCAAGGACGTCGCACCGGTTAAGCCGGGCACGGACGAAATCACGAAATAACGTCGCCCAGCGCGGCTCATTTGGCCCGGTAGACCCTTAGGTCTGCCGGGCTTTGCTTTTGATTCGCCTGCAAGATTTGCTTGTTTGCCTTCAGTCCTCCGCCTCGGGGGGAGCGGCAGCCGAAAGCTCGGCTATACTCCTTAAGTTCGAGTCCAAAAAGAACACACGTCGTCGGCTCCGCGCGATGACCCATCTTTGGCTGTCCCGGTTTTCTGCTTTACCGGGCGTCGGGGTGGCGAAGGAGCTAGAGGCGGTGACCGTAATTCGCGGATCGCAGGCGATCCGGATGGAGCCAATGATGCAACGTTCGATATTTGTACTCTCAACACTTGTGGCCTTGAGCGCTTGGGCCTCTGCGGGCACAGTCATGACTCTCGCCCCGCTGAACTCCTGGTCCGGCGACGGCTGGCTGGCCCCCGACGAAGATGCTTCGATCAAGCTGAGCACCGGCAACCTGGAGCGCGGCTTGGCTTACAACCCGACGACCGACCACGTGATTTTGCTCTCGCGGAGTGCCGGAATTTTCCCGCAGATCCTCAACGGCCAGACCGCTGGTTATTTGGGCTCGCTCAAGGCGGATGCCGCAGCTCTGACGGGTGGCGGAACGTTCCTCGGCAATATGATCGGCTGCGATGATGATGGTCGCATTTACATGTGCAACTTGGCCACGTCGACCGCCTCTCGATTTTCCGTCTACCGATGGAACGACGAGACCCTGGGCGTCAATCCGGTTCTCGTGAGCGCGACTAACCGAACGCTGCCCCGATTTGGCGATACGTTCGACGTTTTTGGATCGGGCTCGAACGTTTCGATCGTCGCTGGCGCGGGTACGGGCGGCTCTGGTGTCACCGTCTCGAATGACGGCGGCGCCACCTTCACCGATTATCCGTCGGCCAGCTCCTCAGGCAAGCCAGACTACCGGCTCGGCATCACGTTTACCGATGGCACCCACGTCTTCGGTTGCGGAACCGATAACGCCGGCGCTGGCGGCGAGAACAACGCTCGCTACTTCGACATCGCGGCGAACACCATCCTCGGTGACGCGACGCTGAACCTCGGTAGCGAACGACTGCTCGACTATGCGATCGTCGACGGCGTGCCCGTCCTGGCGACGCAGGAAACGACCTCGGGCGATCACCGGGTCCGTGTTTATGATTGCACCAACCCGCTTGCTCCGCAGGTCAAGGCGTCGTTCCGAACGGATGCGGGCACCGTGGCCGCCAACGGCAACGGTACCGGCCAGGTCAAATTCGGCAAGATCACGGGCAACAAGGCCGTCATCTACGCCATGAGCACGAACATGGGCATCCAGGCGATGGAGCTCACCGTACTCAAGACCCAGCCGATCTCGGGAACGCTGAACCTCACTTCGGTGAACAGCGCCTCCGTCGACGGCGTCTGGGCCAGCGGCCTCACCTTCCGCTATGAACTGCGAAGCGGTTCGACCGTTGCAGCGAGCGGCACGTTCACCTGCAACTCCAGCTTTGGCTACACGATCAATGCGGCGGTTGCTCCGGGAACGTACGATCTGTACATCATCGGCAAGCCGTTCCTCGGCAAATTGATCCCGGGTGTGGCGACGAGCTCGACCGGAATCAACGTGACGCTGCTCGACGGCGACGTCGATGGCGACAACTCGGTCACCGTGTTTGACTATGGTGTACTGTCGGATTACTTCGACAAGACCAACGCCGACTCGGATTGGACCACCGTCGGTGCGAACGGATCGGCCCCGGCCGATGCGGACCTCGATGGCGACGGAGCCGTGACCGTATTCGACTACGGCATCCTCTCCGATGACTTCGATCTCTCCGGCGACGCTTAAGCTAAGCGTCCCTTTTCAGCCCGAGCCATTGGCTCGGGCTTTTTCTTTGCTTACCGCTCTCAAACCCGTAAATTTACGGTAGTTCAAATGGAACTTGAGCCTATAACACTAACGTTATATGGTGTACTGAACATCACGTCAGGAGGAACATTCGAAATCATGAAAACCTTGCTTTACCGAAACAACGTGCCTGTACGCGAGCTTGAGTCGATCGGTCGCATCTTCGATCACGCCCTCCAATCGATGGGGAATCCGATCGAGCGACCGAGCCACCGTTTCCCGGTCGACTTGGCCGAGACCGATGCGCAACTGCTCGTCACGGCTTCTACGCCCGGCTTCACGGCGGAAAACCTGTCCATAACCGTGGATAAGGGTGTGCTGACCATCAAGGGCGAGCGAGCCGAGGCCACGCCGAGCGAGGGCGTTCGCTACCTGCATCGAGAGATTCGTACCGGCGCCTTCGAGCGCCAGATCAATCTGCCCGATAACCTGGACCTGGAGAACATCCAAGCCCAGTTCAAGGACGGAATCTTGACCGTCGTCATCAGCAAGCTTCCTGAAGCTCAGCCGAAGACGATCAAGATTGAAGTCGTTACCCCCAACTAATCCTGAGCACCCCGCAAACGGGCCCCCGCTCCCATCCTGGAGCGTGGGGCCCCGTTTCGTTTCTTAGGCTCGGCGACGCCGGCGCAACGCCAGGGCACCGAGAGCCAGCGCCATCAGCGATGCCGGTTCGGGGCAGCAGAGCGCCGCGCCGTCATAGACTTTCCAGCCTTTGAAGCCCGTGTCTTTTTGGTCGAGCGCTGCTTGGGCCTTGGTCGACGTGAGAGCGGTGGCGCTCAGAGCGATCTTGCCCTCCTTGCGTGCCATCGTCCAGTCGAACCCGCCGAGCAGGAGCATTTCGCCCTTCGCCAAGCAGCTCGTGCCCGGACAGTAGGCATATTTTGGGGTGGCGATCAGCCAGGTCGTGAACTTGATCAGCTTGGGATCGGGGAGCCCGGAGAGACCATCCTTGATCTCGTAAGAGACGCCGCGTTTGAATTTGCCAAAGCCACCCGTCTCGTTGCCCGAGCCCGCCGCACCGGCTTCTTCTTCCGGCGTGTGGTACCAGGGCAGCGTATCGGCCGCGTCGTCCTTGTAGCGACCGTTTGTGGCGTCGTCGTACGGTTTGGTCCGCGCGGCACCATCCTGGTACATATAGTCCCAACCGCCCAGCGGAGTGTCCACGACGGGCAGCGGGTAATCCTTTTTGCCCTTGTAGCCGGTCGGATCATCGTCCTGAGTGATGATCTGGAACCAGTGGAACTCCATCACGCTGAACAGGCAGTTCGGTGCGTTCTTTTGGTCTACGGTGAAAACCGCCTTCAGACCGGCCCCTGCCTTTTCCCCTTCCGTGACGGATGCCGAGATCGTGCCCAAGTGAGCGTTTTTCAGCGGCTTGTCGCAGTCCTCGCGCCAATTCACGTTGACTTCGATGTTCGGGTTGAGCGTCAGGACCGCGTGAGCCGACAGGCCCATCCCCATTGCGAGAGCGGCGCTACCGATTCGAAGCCAGATCGCTGTGCTGTGAGTCATGTTCTTCCTCCTTTTTCTGAGGCGTCGCGAAGACGTTTCAGAAGTGAAATCACCGTATCACGAGTCCCCGGAAATTGACGAGGCTTGGGACCAATTTAGGACCAAGAACATGACAAAAGCCCCACACCGAAGTGGCGTGGGGCTTTCGTTTTGAATCTGAAGTTCGCTTTTCGAACTTACTTGATGTCGACCTTTCCGCCAGCCTCTTCGACCGACTTCTTGATCTTCTCGGCGTCGTCCTTGCTCGCGCCCTGCTTGATCGGCTGGGGTGCGCCATCGACGAGGTCCTTGGCTTCCTTCAGGCCGAGGCCCGTGAGTTCGCGAACGACCTTGATGACCTGGAGCTTGTTGCCGCCGCCATCGGTGAGGATGACGTCGAACTCGGTCTTCTCTTCGACCGGCTCAGCGGCGGCGCCGGCGCCCGGCATCATCATGGGCATGCCCATCATGGGAGCGGCGGCGGTGACGCCAAACTTGTCCTCGAGAGCCGTCTTGAGCTCGCTGAGCTCGAGAGCGGTCATGGTGCTGATCTGTTCGACGATGGTTTCAACGGTAGTAGCCATTTAAGATTGTTCCTCCTGGGTGGTTTCGGGGGCCGCTTCTTCAGCGGCGGGGGCGGGCTCGGCCGGCGCCTCTTCGGCGACGGGAGCGGAATCTGCTTCAGCAGCGGGTGCAGCGGGCGCTTCCTCGGCGGGTGCCGAGGCGGGCAGCGGTGAACCCTCTGCGACCTTGTCGGCGACGGCGCCAATGACGCGGATCGGATCCGCATAGAGCGCTTCGATGACGCCAACCAGGTTCGAAAGCGGGGCCGCGATGGCTCCAATGACCTGGGCGATCAAGACGTCGCGCGGTGGCAGCTTGCTCAGGTTCTCGACTTCTTTGGCGTCGAAAGCCTTTCCGCTAAAGTAGCCGCCCTTGACGATCAGCTGTTTGTGCGTCTTCGCAAAGTCGAAGAGCACTTTGGCGCAGTCGCTTTCGTTCGCGTAGATAAAGGCGATGGCCGTGGTGCCGTTGTGCAAATCTGCAGGCAACTGGCCGACCATGTCCTGACCTGCCACGATGCGAAAGAGCGTGTTTTTGACGACGTGAAATTCGCCGCCTTTGGCCTTCAGGTTCGTTCGCAGGGCCTGCAGGTCTTTGACCTTCAGTCCGCGATAATCCGCAAAGACCAAACCGGCCGACTTCTCGTACAGAACCTTGGTCTGTTCGATGACTTCGGCTTTTTGCGCTGTAGGCATAGCTTGGTGGACCTCCTTGAAATGATTTTGGGGCTCCCGGTAGGACAGGAGTCCGGGAGCCCCAACGATCCACACTCTGGCGCGAGGCCAGAAGAAACTGTTATGGGTTTTGGTCCGAACGCCCCTCGGCTGGCCAATCGCTAGGCGAATGATTAAGGCCCTTGTGAGCCACCAAGCTGTCTTCAGAGAGCTTTGCGGTTATTGTGACACAGAGTTGGAGCCCAACTCAAGCCCCCCGCTGAGGCGGTTTTGAACCCAAACTGGTACCCTGTAGCCAAAGATATGGCCACTACGGAGCCGCCTGCCGTCGATTCCCCGTCCCATTTCATCCGAGACGCCATCGTGAGCGACTTGGAAAGTGGGCGGTTCACCCGCGTCTGCACGCGCTTTCCGCCGGAGCCCAACGCCTACCTCCATATCGGACACGCCAAGGCGGTGTGGGTCGACTACGGCATGGCCCTGGAGTTTAAAGGCGACTTCAACCTCCGGTTCGACGATACGAACCCAGTGAAGGAAGACCAGGAGTTTGTCGACAGCATCATCGACGACGTCAACTGGCTGCTCTCCGTGCCCCTGCCTGAGGGCATCGACCATGATCCGTGGGATCGCTCGGTGCTTTACGGCAGCGACTATTTCGATCAGATGGTCGAATGGGCCAAAGATCTGATCCGCAAGGGCAAAGCCTATGTTTGCGACCAGTCTCCCGAGGAGATGCGGGCCATGCGGGGCACGCTGACCTCTCCCGGCAAGAACAGCCCGAACCGCGACCGCTCGGTGGACGAGAATCTGAACCTGTTCGATCGTATGCTCGCGGGCGAGTTTGCCGATGGCGAGCGCACGCTCCGCGCCAAGATCGACATGGCGTCGCCCAACCTGAATCTGCGCGATCCGGTCATGTACCGAATCCGCCACATCCACCACCACCGACAGGGCGATAAATGGTGCGTGTATCCCAGCTACGACTGGGCGCACGGACTCGAAGATTCCATCGAGGGCATCACACATTCGCTGTGCACCCTCGAATACGAAGATCACCGCCCCCTATACGACTGGTTCTTGGACGAACTCGGCATCTACCACCCGCGCCAGATCGAGTTCGGACGGCTCAACCTGCTGTACACGGTGATGAGCAAGCGCCGGTTTGTCGAACTGGTCGACGGCGGGTACGTCCAAGGGTACGACGATCCGCGTCTGCCCACGCTGGCCGGACTACGCCGCCGCGGCTACACGGCCACCGGCGTGCGCGAATTCTGCCGCCGCATCGGGGTCTCCAAGAACGACAATCCGCTTGAGCCGTACGTGCTCGAGGACTGCATGCGCGAGGAACTGAACCGGACCGCGAAGCGCGTGATGGGTGTCCTGAATCCGCTGAAGGTTGTCATCACGAATTACCCCGAAGGTCAGACCGAGATGATGGATGCCGTGAACAACCCGGAAGATCCATCGGCCGGAACGCGCCAAGTTCCATTCTCGCGCGAGCTTTACATCGAGCAGGACGATTTCCGCGAAGTGCCGCCGCCCAAGTTTTACCGACTCTCGCCGGGCAAGGAAGTGCGGCTGAGGTACGGCTATTTCATCACCTGCCAAGAAGTCGTGAAGAACGAGAACGGGGAAGTCATTGAACTCCGGTGCACGTACGATCCCGCCACCAAGGGCGGGGATTCGCCCGATGGCCGGAAGGTGAAGGCCACTCTGCACTGGGTTGCCGCGGCGACCGCCGTGCCCGCCGAGGTGAGGCTGTACGACCACCTCTTCGGCGTGCCCAATCCCGACGACGTGCCCGAGGGCGGCAGCTATCTGGACCATCTTAACCCCGACTCGCTGCGCATCGTGAAGGGCTGGATTGAGCCCTCGATCGCCAGCGCGAAACTGGGCGACCCTTATCAGTTCGAACGGCTGGGATACTTCACGCTCGACCCCGATTCAAAGCCCGAGGCGCTCGTGCTTAACCGAACCGTCACGCTTCGTGACAGCTGGGCCAAGATCGAGCGCGCGCAGGGTTAGGGCTGAACGCCGTAAACGAGCGGGACGCCGAGGTCCTTGAAGCGATCCCAGGGGAATCCCTTGGGATCGTTTTTGCGTCCCGGGGGCCGGGCGATGAATTCGTGGCTCGTGATCTGGCGGATCCCAGGAAATCGGTGGCGAATGAGATGCGCGCAGAGGTTGTGGACCGCTTCGACCTGGGCTTCCGTCCACGGATCCTTCCCGTCGCCGACGTTGACCATTTCAATTCCAATCGAGAAATTGTTCACGTTTTCGCGGCCAAAGCTGTCACGGCTGGCTCCCGCATGCCATGCCCGATCAAAGGTCGAAACGTGCTGGACGATCGATCCATCTTTTCCCACCGTAAAGTGGGCGCTCACCTGACTCTTTTCCGTTTGAAACCACTTCACGGTGCCCGACAAGGTCGGACCGGCTGTGTGATGCAGCACGATCGTGTCGATGACGGCATCTTTGGGGCGAGGGCCGAAATTGGGCGATTGCACCCAAACCAGCTTATTGAATCCAGGGTCGACGAACGGTTCGTCCTGGCAAGCGACCAGCGCCGCCGCGATGAGCTCCAGCATGCTCGCTAGTGTACGCCGAGAACTTCAAGAAGCGGGGCCAAAACGCGCTCGGGGGGAATATCTGCGACGGGGGCACCGGTGACGACCCGAACATCGCCGTGGAGCGGAGCCCATAGCCGGTGAATGCCTTCGCGGAACAAGCCGACCGTGGGGGTTGATGTCGCGGCCGCCAAATGAAGGATGCCGTTGTCGAGCGTGAGCACGGCTCGGCATGCTCCGAGCGCGCCGACCACCTGGGGCAAGGTGAATTGGCCGCGCAAATCCTCGCACAGCCCCTGAGAAATCAGTTCATCTTCTGCGTCGCCGCCTTGCCAATGGGCTTTTTGACTGCGTGGAGGCGCCCCGATCAGGCCGACCGATATGCCGTCCTCGCGAAGGGTGGAAAGGACCGCCTGCCAACTGGCGAGGGGCCAAAGCTTCTCAGGAAGGCTTGCCGAAGTTGCGATGAGCAGATCGGGAATCGCCCGCCCGGGACCGGCTTGCGGGACACGGTAAGGAGGAACGGGCCCCTCCAGATACGCCAGACGGGCGAAGATTTCGCCGATGAACCCGCTGCTCAGGAAGGGGTAGCGGGTCGCCAGATCGGGGGCGATCCACGTTTGATCCCTCCACAATTCGCCGCGCTCGTCGTCGGGAAACGGCAGGTCCGCGCGGCCGCGTTCATCGATGCAAGGGCCGCAAACCAACGTGTCCTCGCCGCACAGGATGGCGGTGGCCGCTTTGGCCCAAGCGGTCTGCTCGACATTGACGACCAAGTCGAAGTCGTCACCGCCGTGTGCTTGGGCAAATTCTCGCGGTGGCATGCCGTGGAGCGGCACGAATCGGTCGATCAAGTCGCTGTTCTCGCCGAGTTCGGCCGTCCGGCTGCCCCCGAAAACGATCAGTGATTCAGGCCGAAACCGTTCGCGCAGCATTTGAAGCAGCGGCGTGGTGACGACGAAGTTGCCGAGTGCATCGTTGGACACCAGCGCCACACGCCGGATCGACCGGTCGCTTTGGCCTGTGTAGCGGATCACTTAGTCCGCGTCTCCGCCCGAGGGCGCGCTGTAATTGGGCGGCTCTTTGGTGATCCAGACGTCATGCGGATGGCTCTCGCGTAGGCCGGCTCCGGTGATCTTCACGAACTCCGCCAATTCGCGCAGCTCGGACAGGTTGTTGGCTCCGATGTAGCCCATGCCGGATCGGATACCGCCGAGCAATTGGACCATGGTGTCGCTGAGCGGACCCTTGAAGGGGACCCGGCCTTCGACGCCTTCCGGAACCAGAGCGGCGGCCGCGTCCTTCACCTGGAAGTAGCGATCCGACGATCCCTGCTTCATGGCGCCGATGCTGCCCATGCCGCGGTAGACCTTGTACGCGCGGTTGCGATAGATCTCGATTTCGCCGGGGCTCTCTTCGCAGCCGCCGAACATGTTGCCCATCATCACACAGGTCGCGCCCGCCGCGAGGCTCTTGACGATGTCGCCCGAGGATCGAATGCCGCCGTCTGCGATGGTGGGGATGCCAAGCTGACGCGCCTCCTCGGCGCAGAAATAGACAGCAGAGAACTGCGGGACGCCGATTCCGGCGACGACCCGCGTGGTACAGATTGAGCCCGCGCCGATCCCGACGCGGAGTCCGTCGGCACCGAGGGCGTGCAGATCGCGAACCGCTTCCGGCGTCGCCACGTTGCCCGCGATCACCTTGAGGTCGGGGAGCTTGGACTTGAGGAGCTTGACGCAGTCCATCACGCCCTTGCTGTGGCCGTGGGCGGCGTCGATCACGATGAAGTCGACTCCTGCGTCGTGGAGCGCCTTCGCGCGCTCGTACGGCTCTCGTAACGCACCGATCGCGGCTCCGACCACCAGCCGGCCACGAGCGTCCTTGGTCGCGTCCGGGTGACGCTTGACCTTCTCGATGTCTTTGATCGTGATCAGGCCCTGGAGCATCATGTCGGCGTCTACGATAGGAAGCTTTTCGATGCGGTGCTCAGCCAGGATTTGTTCGGCTTGCTCGAGCGTCGTGCCCACCCCCGTGGTGATGAGGTTCTTGCTCGTCATGCGTTCGCGGATCAGCTTGTCGTGGTTCGTTTCGAACCGGATATCGCGGTTGGTGAGGATCCCGACCAACTGACCCGTCTCGTCCACGATCGGTACGCCGCTGATGTGGAAGCGGTCCATGAGCGCGATCGCCTCCTTGATCGTCTTGTCGGCGGTCAGTTTGATGGGGTTGGTGATGACTCCGTGCTCACTGCGCTTGACCCGATCGACCTCTTCGGCTTGCCGGTCGATGGACATGTTGCGGTGGATGACCCCGACCCCGCCCTCCCGGGCGATGGCGATCGCGAGGCGTGCCTCGGTCACTGTATCCATCGGGGCCGAAACAATGGGGACGCGGAGCCTAATGCCCGGTAAAAAAACGGAGGAGGTGTCGACTTCGCTGGGAAGCACCTCGGTACGTTTGGGGAGTAGGAGAACGTCGTCGAAACTGAGTGCTTCTCGGAATTGGTGCATGCAAATGATGCACTTGAGTATGGCACGATGCTGGTATGATCGGACGGTCTGTGAGGTTGGGGTCAAAGAACCTGGAATTTACAGACAATTTCTAAACCAGAGGTTATTACACCATGAGAGTACGCATTCGTTTGCGCGCCTACGATCACCGCATCTTGGATCAGTCGGCCGAAAAGATCGTCGAGACGGCCAAGCGGACCGGCGCCCGCATCAGCGGCCCGATCCCCCTTCCGACCAACATCCGCCGCTTCTGCGTCATCCGCGCGGCCCATATCGATAAGGAATCGATGGAGCACTTTGAGCTTCGAACGCACAACCGCCTCATCGATATCCATGAGCCCAGCAACAAGACGATCGACTCGCTGATGCGACTCGACCTGCCGAGCGGCGTCGATATTCAGATTAAGCTCTAAACGGGCAACGTCAAAGCGGCCCTCGCCCCGCGGCTTGCGGAGCGAGGGCTTTTTTTTGTGCCTGAGGTTCGCGCAGGGCGTTTAGGTAACCTCGCGCGATGCTTCACGCCCTGATCCTGGCCGCTAGCTTACAGCAGGCGGCCCCGGCACCGAGCGGCCCGCAAGCGGCCCCTGCCAAGCCCTCGCCGACCTACGAAATTCCGACCTCGGTCACTCACCACCAGATCAATCTGGCCACCGGACGGCTGGCTTACACTGCGACCGCCGGGCAGATCCCGATCCGCGACGAAAAGGGGGAAGTGGAGTGCCGGATGTTTTACGTGTACTACAGCAAGGACGGTGCTTCGCCCGGTACCCGGCCCGTCACGTTTGCTTTCAACGGCGGTCCCGGCAGCGCCAGCCTTTGGCTTCACATGGGCGCCTTGGGACCCAAGCGGGCGCCCATGAACGACGACGGCTCCTTCCCGACGCCGCCTTATGAGGCGGTCGATAACCTGGATACGTGGCTGGACTTCACCGATGTTGTGATGGTCGACGCTCCCGCCACCGGCTACAGCAGGGTGCTCAAGCCCGAGCTGAACACCAAGTATTTCGGGGTTCGGCAAGATATCACTGCTTTCACCAACTTCGTGAAGGGCTGGCTCAAGGAGACCAAGCGGTGGCGATCGCCACTCTTTTTGGCGGGTGAAAGCTACGGCGGTATTCGGGGTTCGGGGCTCAGCGCGAACCTTCTGCAGAACGGCATCGCCCTCAACGGCTTCATCAGCATCTCGGGCACCAGCAACTTTATGACCCTGGACGGCATGCGGGGCAACGACACGACCTACGTCGGCTTTTTGCCCTCGATGGCGGCGACCGCGTGGTACCACAAGAAACTGTCGCCGCGTTTCAAAACGGTCGAAGATGTCGTGAAGGAATCCTCGGCCTGGGTCGACAAGGAGT
This sequence comes from Fimbriimonadaceae bacterium, assembly GCA_044226215.1. Lineage (GTDB taxonomy): Bacteria > Armatimonadota > Fimbriimonadia > Fimbriimonadales > Fimbriimonadaceae > JBGAHK01. The sequence continues at coordinate 495,707 of JBGAHK010000001.1, forward strand.
ATGTGCCTGCGCTCCAACGCGGGGACAGCCTGACGCCCGTCGAAAAGGACAAGATCGCTGGGAAGTTGAGCGAATATCTGGGGCTGAGCAAGAAGTACTGCCTCGGCTCGAACTTGCGCGTCGGCGAGTTTCGGTTCTTCCGCGAGCTGCTCCGCGACGATAACCTGACGGTTGGACGCTACGACAGCCGGCTCACGCTCCAGGAGGAGCTGCAGGTCGGCGATGGTCCCTCCGACGACCCGAGCGATCAGGCGGTGATGGCGCCGTTCACCACCTGTGTGAACGATTATCTCGACCGCGAGCTTGAGATCAAGACCGATATGCCGTACAACACGTGGGGCATGGTCTATCCGTGGGCTCAGGCGCAGGGCGGCTACAGCGAGACGGCGAGCGATCTGCGCGAAGTCGTGGCCAAGAATCCGGGCTTCCGGGTGCTCTACGCCTGCGGCTACTACGATCTCGCATGCCCCTTCAACGCTACGATCTACACCGTGAACCACATGGGCCTGAACCCAGAAGGACGGAGCCGATTGGAATTCACCTACTATCCGGCCGGTCACATGATGTACATCGAAAAGGGCTCGCGGAAGAAGCTGCACGACGACGTCGCCAAGTTCGTAGAGAAGTGCCTGAAGCGGTAAGCGCGGCTGGATCGTCTTCGGTCTGACCGTGCTCGTCCTTTTCACCGTCACGTCGTTCCTCAGCGCCTTCCTGCTGTTTCTCATTCAGCCGGTTTTCGCGAAGATGCTCCTCCCTGTGCTGGGAGGAGCGCCAGCCGTTTGGAATACGGCGATGGTTTTCTACCAGGGCGTGCTGCTCGCGGGATACGCGTACGGCCACCTGCTGTTCAAGCGGCTGCGACCCAGCGGACAGTTCTGGGTCCATGGCGCGCTGCTCATCATTCCGCTCGCGTTCCTGCCCTTTGCCTTGCCGAAAGGGATCGCGCCGCCCGCGACGGAGAATCCGATTCCGTGGGTGCTGGCGACCATGGCCACCACGATCGGGGTGCCCTTCTTCATGGTCACGACGGGCGCGCCGATCCTCCAGAAGTGGTTTCACCAGACCCGGCATGCCCACGCTGAGGATCCGTACTTTCTGTACACCGCCTCGAATGCGGGCAGTCTTCTCGCGCTGATCGCGTATCCATTTATGATCGAGCCTCGTCTGGCCCTCGCGGAGCAGTCTCGGGCATGGACTTACGGCTACGTCGTGCTGGTGGTCCTGCTGCTCGCTTGCGGCTGGTTTGCGCGGCGCGGTGCCGAAGCCGAACAGGCAGGTCCGACCGAAGTGGCGGAGCCGATTCCGTGGCCGCGGCGTCTGCGGTGGATCATGCTCGCGTTCGTGCCGAGCAGCCTGATGCTGGGTGTGACGAGCACGATCTCCAGTGACATTGCGTCGATGCCGCTTTTGTGGCTGATCCCGCTGACGCTCTATATCCTCAGTTTCGTGCTGGTCTTCGCGCGCAAGCCGCTGATCCCGCATCGGTTCTGGCAATTACTCGCGCCGCTCGCCCTCGCATCGCTAACGGTCTTGCTCGCCTCGGCGACGGTGCGGCCAAAAGTCGTGGTCATGAGCACGTACGTGGTCGTGTTCTTCCTCGTGGCGATGGCGTTCCACGGCGAACTGGTCCGCGACCGGCCCCATGCGAGCAGACTGACCGACTTCTATCTCACGATGTCGTTCGGCGGTGTGCTCGGCGGAATCTTCTGCGGCCTGGTGGCGCCGAGCGCGTTCAACAACAACCTCGAGCTTCATGTCACGCTGCTGATCGCGGCCGCGCTGCTGCCCAGTCTCACCGGCAAGAAAGCGGGCTGGGCGTATGCCTTGCCGGTCGTCGCGATCGGACTCTACTGGCTCGTCGTGGCGAGGTTCTCCGGAGCAATGGATGAGACCGTGAAATGGCTGTTCCTGATGCTTCTGGTCGCCGTGGTGCTGGCGTGGGCGTCGCTCCGACCGATCGGCTTCGTGCTCGGTATGGCAGGAGTGTTCGTGGCGGGCAATTTGAATCGCCCCGAACTCAAAACGTACGAGTTCGAGCGGAGAAGCTTTTTTGGAGTCCTGCGCGTGATTCGGCAGGAGAGCACCGGGCTTCGTGTGCTGCGCCACGGCACGACCGTCCATGGCTATCAGCCGCTCAAGCGGAACGGACCGCCCGTCCCCGCCAGCTACTATCACCGAACGGGACCGGTGGGCCAGGTTCTCGCCCATATTCAGAAGGATCGCCCCGTGCGGATGGCGGTGCTCGGGTTGGGCGCGGGCACGATGGCCTGCTATTGCCGCAAGCAGGACTCGATGGACATCTACGAAATCGATCCCTTGGTCCTCACCGTGGCGGAAGACCCGAAATACTTCACGTACCTATCCAGCGCGGCGGGCGACGTCAAGATCATCGTCGGCGACGGCCGAATTCAGCTGAATCGGACTGAGGCGACTTACGACGCCATGGTCTTCGATGCGTATAGCTCGGACGCGGTCCCGATTCACCTCATCACCCGCGAGGCGGTGCAGCTGTACTTGCGTCGCTTGGCGCCCAACGGCGTGCTGCTGTTCCACATCTCCAACCGGCATCTGGATATGAAGCCGGTCTTGGCTCAGATTGCGGCGGCAGAAGGGCTCGTAGCGCGCGTCGAAATGGATAACGCGGTCACGCCCTGGCAGATGGCGGAAGGCAAGACCGCATCGGAGTGGGTGGTGATGACGAAGGAGCCGAGTGTCCTTGCGACGGTCACGGCGGGCGAGCCCTGGAAAGAGATGCCGGAAAAGCCGGGCTTCCGGGGCTGGACCGACGATTACAGCAGCCTGATCGGCGTCTGGAAGGGCTTTAACTAGAACTTCGAGAACTGTTCGACATCGAGGATGAAGACCACCGCGCCGCCAACGGAGACCTTGATCGGAGCCGGGATGAATGAGGTCGTCGGCGACGTCTCGTAGGTCGTGGCATTCACCATCTGCTCGCGCGTATTGGCATGCTGTTCGATGAGCTCGAGCAAGCTGGGGACATCGGGCGATGGCACGCCGATGAGGAGGGTCGTGTTGCCTTCACGAAGAAATCCTCCCGTCGAGCCGATGATCGTGAACTTGAAGCCCGCTTGGACCAATTCGTCGACGATCCGATTTTTGTCTCGGTTATGAACGACGCAGATGCACAGTTTCATGTCGAACCCGTAGCGGTCAGCGGCGTTATACCCGCTTCCCGAGCCAACTCCCCCGATTCCGGGTAAACCGGAGCACATATGGCGCAGAGGATAGTCGCAGCGGTTTGGGGCGCGATTGCGGGGGCAACATTGGGTTCGACGCGTCGGGGCGAGCGGTCGTACCGAGCCTTGAACTTCTACGAGCCCATTCCGGGGCGGATGGCGGTCTCCGAGGGCATCGACACGTGGGCGATCGCGGCGAGGGCGGCGGAGAGCCCCAATTACATCGCCGAACTCGCGGCGCACTGGAATTCGCTTTATGCGGAGACGGCGTTCGGACGCGCTAATTTTGAACTTGGCGTGACGCCGCCCCTCGCTGGCTGGCGCGCGAACCCGATCTCGGACGGCTCCCAAGCCCTCCTTCGGGCCGTCGTCTGGGGACTGCTGCGTCCAGGGCAGCCTGACGAGGCAAGCCGCGCGGCCAAAGCCGACGCCGAATTCGATCACGGCGGGGAAGGCGTGCGGTGCGCGATGGCCGTTGCTGCCCTGATTGCGGTCGCCGCGGTCGGCGGATCGGTGAAAGACGCCGTCAAAGCGGCTCGCGATGCCGTCACCCCCGATGGCCGGGGCGCGGCTGCCATCAAGTTTGCGCTGAGCCAATTCAATGGCGATCGACCCTTTGAGACCTATGTGACGGGCGCGATGGCCGCAGCGGGGACGGCGGATCCATACGATGCTGCCGTAGCTCTCGGCGATATCGTCGCTTCGATTCTGTATGGGCACACCGACTTTGGCCGAGCCATTCGTTTGGCGGCGGGCATCGGCGGTGCGGCCCCCATCGTGGCTGGGGTCGTCGGGGCTGCGGCGGGCGCTTGGTCGGGTTCGCTCGACCGGGAATGGCTGGACCCGCTCGGCACCGTGTTTGTCGCTGGCCACGAGCTCGATGCGGCCTATCTTCCCCCGACGATCGACGATCTGGCGCGCGCGATTGAAGAAGCCGCCCGCCCCGCTCCGGAGCCGGTCGCGGCGGTTGTCGAGCTCCCGGTCGCGGAGCCTGAACCGGAAGCCATCGAGCCCACTGGGGCTTCGGCGGATGCGTCAGAAAGCGAGGCTCCGGCGGAGCCTGCGGAGAAAGCGTTGCCTGCCCCCGAGCCCGAACTCGCGCTCCCCGCGCCAGCCGAGTCATCTACCGAAGCCGCGACGCCCGCCGAACCGGCGCCACCCGCCGAGAGCGAGGGACCCAGCGAATCCGATGTCGATGCGATGCTCGCCCAAATCGAAGACCGGCAGCCGCCCGCCGCTTGGGCGCGATTGGAGGCCGACTCGACCTGCTGCGTCCTGCCGCTGGGCCCCATTCATGTGGTCGTGAACAGCTTCAGCGAATTGTCCCAAGAGCCGGGAAAGAGCGTGCAAGGCATCTTGCGGTTCGTGAATTCGAGCCACGAGACGGTGATTTGTGATCCGAAGGCGACGTCGCTGACGAAATGGCCGTTCGCTTGCAACCTGACGAGCTTCCGGTTGCTGCCCGGCGAGCAGTCGGAATTTCCGTTCGTCGCTCGGATTCCCGAGGACGCCCCACCCGGAGCGGCATCCAAAATCCAGATCGAGGACTCGCTCGGCACGTGCGCCTTCCCCGTATTCGCCCGGGGCCTCTGGTACACCTGCGGGCCGTTCGATAACATGGACGGCAACGCCTTCGACCGTGTGTTCCGCTGCGAAGACGTGCTCAACCAGGCAGAAGTCTTCAATGGCCGCAATCGCCTTGTCGTGAAGTGGACGCCGCACCATTTCAATCCGACCTTCTATGATCTGGAGCCGCTCTTTATGGACGGCGCGGGCGCGATGTATCTGTACGGCTCCCTTACGATGCTGAAATCCGGCCGATACCGCGTGGTCGTAGCGAGCGCGGTGGGCGTGGTCGTGCGCATCAACAACGAGCCGATCGTCCGCTACCACGACACGCATCGTCCCAATCCGCGGGCGGTCGTGCCTTACGTGGGCGAGTTCGACGCGTCGGGCCCATTCGAGCTGATGGTCAAGGTGCTCCGCAACCGTGAGCCGATCCCGCCCGTGGTCCTCTATTTCCTGGACGCGTCCGGGCGAGTGGTTCAGCCGGCGCACTTTGACGCAATGCCTTGATCGACTGGATCGCGCGCCGGATTTGGTGGTCGATCCTTTGGATCATGCGGCGTCCTGGGATCAAGCGGCTGCAATGGCGCTCGATCGAGTGGCTGCCCGCCCGGATGCGCCCCCGCGCCCGTGAAAATCTGATTCGGCAGAACCGGTTCGCGCGGCGGTACGGCATTGCGCTACTGCGCCTCTCGCTGCTCTGTTTTTTCGCCAGCCTAACGTTTGTCTTGGCGACCAGTTTGGTCGGCGAACTGATGGACCGAGGCATTTTTCCGCTTCGGCAGGGGGAGTGATCAGGCCAGCAACTCGCCGCGGAGGACAAGCGTGGACGATCCCGTCAGGCGAACCCGCTGTCCCAAATGCTCGAGGAGGATGACACCGCCACGGGCGCTGGCTTGATAGGCGTTGAGTCTCGACTTCCCAAGCCTTGCCGCCCAATATGGAGCCAAGGCGCAGTGGGCCGATCCGGTCACGGGATCCTCGGGCACGCCGAACGCGGGCGCAAAGAAACGTGAGACGCAGTCGAACTCGCGGTCGCCCGGCGCGGTGATGATGAGCCCACGGGCCACGTCGCCTCCCGCGATCGACAGCCGCTCGATCGCGGCGAAATCGGGCTGGTACTCCCGGACGCTTCGCTCGGAGGGAAAGACCGCGAGCAGGTCCATGCCAGTGTCGTAGAGCTCTAGGGCACCGGGAATCAAGACTGACTCGCTGGGAGCCAGCGGAAGTGCAGGGAAGTCCATCGCGATTCGGCCGTCGCCCGTTGCCTCGCAGACCAATACGCCCGATTCGCGTGTGGCGAACTCCAGTCGGGGGCCCTGATCGAATTCGGCGAGGAGCACATGGGCCGCCGCCAGCGTGGCGTGGCCGCACAGGGCGACCTCGGCGACGGGAGTAAACCAGCGCAGCTCCCACCGCCCCGGCCCCTCGGGCACCAGAAACGAGGTTTCGGCATGCTTCATCTCCGCCGCGACACGCTGCATCCAGGCTTCGTCGGCGGCCTGTTCCAGCAGACAGACTCCCGCCGGATTGCCGTGGAAGGGCTGGTCGGTGAAGGCATCGACGACGTAAATCGGGTGGGGCATGCCGCTATTCTAGCTGGCAGCAAAGGTGGGTCCAGCGCGGGCAGCCCGGCGCCAAGTGACAGGCGACGGTGTCAGGTACCGCTCACGTTCAAGGCCAGCCTTGACAAACTCGCCGGGTCCTGGTATCATTCTCCTCCGCGCCTCACCAAGGCGCACAAAACAACCGGAGGCTTCGAGCCACCGCCCGTCATGCGTCCCTTCGCCTTCAGTGAAGGGCTACCAGACCAGACGAGCGGGGAGCAGAGGAAGCTTCACAACCAACTGGAGGAATCATGCTGCCGGGGATACTCGGGACTAAAATTGGCATGACCCACGTCTATGACGCTGAGGGTCGAATGATACCGGTGACCGTTGTACAAGCGGGCCCGGTCTATGTAACGCAAGTCAAAACCGACGAGACGGATGGCTACAACGCCGTTCAAGTCGGCTACGGCGACATCAGCGACAAGCACCTGACGTTTCCGAAGTTCGGGCACCTGAAGAAGGCGGGCCTGGGCAAGAACCTGCGACATCTGAAGGAGTTCCGCGTAGGCGACGCCAAGTCGTTCGAGCCGGGCCAGGAGTTCACCGTGGAAGTGCTCGCCGAGGGCGAGGACGTCACCGTGACGGGTGTCAGCAAGGGTAAGGGATTCGCAGGCGGCGTCAAGCGATACGGATTTAAGGGTCAGCACATGACCCACGGCTACATGACGCACCGGCGACCGCTTTCGAACGGGGCTACCGGCCCGCAGCGCGTATTTAAGGGTTCGCGCCGACCGGGTCGCATGGGCGGCGATCAGGTGACCCAGAAGGGTCTGAAGATCGTCAGCGTCGACGCCGAGCGCGGTTTGGTTCTCATCGATGGCAGCGTCCCTGGCGCCAACGGTGGACTCGTGATCATCAACAAGGCAGGGAAGTAACGCATGGCAGACCTCGAGATTAAAGGTAAAGACGGAAAGGTCGTCGGCAAGCACAAGCTGGCCGAAGCGATCTCCGGCGCCCAGCCCGTGATGTCGGTGCTCCACCGAGCGGTGGTCGCCGAAGAGGCGAATTCGCGACAGGGAACGCAGAGCGCCAAGACGCGAAGCGAAACCCGGGGCGGCGGCCGCAAGCCGTATCGCCAGAAGAAAACGGGTAACGCCCGCCAAGGCACGATCCGCGCTCCGCACTATGCCCATGGCGGCATGGCGCTCGCTGTCAAGCCGCGCGATTATACGAAGAAGTTGAACAAGAAGGAGCGACGAGCCGCCCTCGCTGGCGCTCTGAATGCCAAGATTCAGGCCGGCGATGTGACGGTGGTCGATCAGGTGGTCTTCACCGAACCGAAAACCAAGCTCGCCAGCCAATGGCTGACCAGTTGCGGCGTGGCCGATGCCCGCCGCGTTCTTGTGATTCTTGCCGAGTACGACGACACGGCCTACCGCTCGCTCCGCAATATCGAGGGCGTGGTGGTCCGCACCGCTCCCGCTCGCGTGGTGGCGGAGGCGGCTCCGGCTGAGGAAGCCAAGCCGAAGTCGAAGAGCAAGAAGGCAGAAGCCGCCCCGGCAACGGGTGGCGGCAAGTCCGCGACGTTCTCGACCCGAGACGTCCTGATCGCGCACAAGATCGTCATCGCGCAGGCCGCTCTCCAGCGCATTGAAGAGGTTTGGGGATCATGAAGAGTTCTTACGACATCATCGTCCGACCGCACATCACGGAAAAGACCGTGGCTCTGAGCTACGGCGATCCGCGCAAGGATGAGAAAGAGCAGTCGCGCAAGTACACGTTCGTGGTGCAGATCGACGCGAACAAGTTCGAGATCAAGCGCGCGATTGAAGAGATTTACAACACCGGCAAGAAGAAAACCGACGAGATGATCGTGGTGGAGCGAGTCCACACGATTCATATGAACGGTAAGTCTCGCCGCGTCGGCCAGCGCGCCAAAGGCAAGCGGCCGGACTGGAAGAAGGCAGTGGTCACCCTGAGGAAGGGTCAGCTGCTCGAGGATTACGGAGTCTAAGATGCCAACGCGAAGACATAAACCGACGTCGCCCGGCCGGCGCCATATGATCTCCTCGACTTACTCGGAGATCACCAAGGGCAAACCGGAAAAGAGTCTGACGGTCACGATTAAGAAGAGCGGTGGACGCAACCACACCGGTCGCGTGACGTCGTTCAACAAGGGCGGTGGCAACAAGCGACGCTATCGCATCATCGACTTCAAGCGCCAGAAGGACGGCGTGCGGGCCGAGGTCATCGCGATCGAATACGATCCGAACCGAACCTGCCGCATCGCGCTCCTGGAGTACGCAGACGGCGAGAAGCGATATATCCTCGCTCCTAAAGGCGTCGGCGTCGGCACGGAGATTTTTAGCGGCGAAGGGTCGGACATCCTGCCCGGTCACTGCTTGGAGCTGGCGAGCATCCCGCTGGGAACGCTCGTTCACAACATCGAGCTTCAGCCCGGACGAGGCGGACAGATCGTCCGCAGCGCCGGTGCCGCCGCTCAGGTGATGGCCAAGGAGGGCACGTACGTGACCCTTCGACTGCCGTCCGGCGAAATGCGCACGGTTCACATGAAGTGCCGCGCGACCGTCGGCGAAGTCGGCAACGCCGAGCACGAGAACGAGCAGATCGGTAAGGCCGGTAAGAATCGAGGCCTGGGCCGCAAGCCGCACGTTCGCGGTGTCGTCAAGAGCCCGCGCGACCACCCGCACGGTGGTGGTGAAGCCAAATCGCCGGTCGGACGCAAGAAGGGTCCGGTCGATCGATGGGGCAATAAGGCGATTGGACGCAAGACGCGCAAGAACAAGCGCACAGATCGATTTATCGTTAGGAGGCGTTCGAAGTAACGTTCGGCACCCCGACGTACCACACGAAAATCTATGGCACGCAGCTTAAAGAAGGGATTCTTCATCGACGACCACCTGATGAAAAAGGTGAACGCGATGAACGATTCGGGCAAGAAGACGATCATCAAGACCTGGTCTCGACGATCGACCATCACGCCCGACATGATCGGTCACACGATCGCCGTTCACGACGGGCGCAAGCACGTCCCCGTCTTCGTGACGGAGAACATGATCGGCCACAAATTGGGCGAATTCGCTCCGACCCGTACCTATCACGGGCACCAGGGCGGCATTCCGGACCGGGGGATCCGACTGAAGTAAGCGGCGAGCCGCGAAATCGAAGACCATGGAAGTTCGAGCAACTGCGAAATTTATTCGGGTGCAGCCGCGAAAAGTGCGACTGGTCGCCAGCGAGATCAAAGGCAAAGCCGCGGTCTCCAGCGCCCACGCGCTTGCGTTCCACCCCAGCAAGGGCGCCTTTATGCTGCGCAAGGTGCTGGTGAGCGCCATCGCCAACGCGATGGAGAACCATAAGATCCAGCCCGAGGCGTTGCGGGTCAGCACGATCATGGTCGACGAGGGGCCGAAGCTCCGGCGCGTCACCCAGAAGTCGATGGGCCGTGGCGCACGCATCGTCAAGAAGATGAGCCACATCACCGTGGTTCTCGAAGACGATCAGGTGACCTCGAAGCAGAAGCCTACGGGCACCAAGGCGAAGGCGCGACCGAAGTTCGACGCGCCGAAGAAGGCGGCAAAGCCGGCCAAGGCCGAAGCGGCTGCGGTCGAAGAAGCGCCTGCGGCACCTGCTGAAGAAGAAGTGACGGAGACGCCGGCGGTTGAAGAGTCGCCAGCCACCGAGACCACTGCCGAAGAAGCCGGCGAGAAGAGCGAGGAATAATTTGGGTCAAAAAATCCATCCAACAGGTTTTCGAATCGGCGTGATCCGCGGCTGGGACAGCCACTGGATCTACGACAAGAAGGGCTTTCGAGTCGCTCTCGAGTCCGATCATCAGATCCGGAACTTTATCCGGTCGAAGGTCGGCACGGGCAACATCTCGCGCGTTGAAATCGAGCGTGCTGCCAACCGCGTCAAGGTGACCCTTTTTGCGGCTCGCCCCGGCGCGATCATTGGTCGCGGCGGCAAGGGCATCGACGAGCTCAGCGACCAGCTGAACCGACTCGTGAAGAAGAATGACCCGACGTCGGTCGTTCAGGTCAACGTGACCGAGGTCCGACAGCCCGAGCTCGACGCGCAGCTGGTGGCCGAGAATATCGCCCAGCAGCTCGAAAAGCGAATCAGCCACCGACGCGCGATGCGCCAAGCGATGACGCGATGCGTTCGCATGAACGGTCGCGGCATCAAGGTCCTGGTCAGCGGCCGTCTGAACGGCTCCGATATCGCCCGCAGCGAAGGCGACAAGGTGGGCAAGATCCCGCTTCACACGCTTCGCGCCGATATCGACTACGGTCTGGCCACGGCTTACACGATCTACGGCACCGTCGGTGTCAAGGTTTGGATTTACAAGGGCGAAGTGCTCCCCGAGCGCCACCGGGCGAACGAAATTCCGATGGGTCCCCGCGAAGGCGGCGGTCCGGCACCTCGTCCGCGCCGCGAAGATCCGCACGGGCCTGTCGACGAAGCACCAGCACCCGCGCCTGCACCAGCACCCGCTCCGGCAACCGCCGAAGCCACCAGTTCTCAAGAGGTTCAACCCGATGCTACTGCCTAAGCGAGTCAAGCACCGAAAACATCACCGCGGTCGCATGCGCGGCAAAGCCGTTCGCGGCAACTATCTCGATTTCGGCGATTACGGAATCATGGCCCTCGAATGCGGCTGGATCACCAGTCGACAGATCGAAGCCGCTCGTATCGCCATGACGCGCACCATTCGACGTGTCGGCAAAGTCTGGATCCGCATTTTCCCGGACAAGCCGTACACGAAGAAGCCGCTCGAGCAGCGCATGGGTAAAGGTAAGGCGCCGGTCGAAGGATGGGTCGCTGTTATCAAGCCCGGTCGCATCATGTTCGAGATGGGCGGCGGCGTTCCCGAAGAGCTGGCCCGCGAAGCGCTTCGATTGGCGATGCACAAGCTTCCCATTCGCTGCAAATTCGTCAGCACGGCTGACTTTGCCGAAGGTCCTCCGCTTGAGTCCGGCCAAGAGCACGTGCTGGCCCAAGTGAAGATCAAGGAAGAGCGACGAGCGAAGAACTCGGCGATGTTCGTCCCCCCGACCAAGGCGGTCGCGGTCGATGAGCCCGCCGCAGGCGACGCGCCTGCCGACGACGCCACCGAAGTCACGGCCGAAGCCGCTTCCACCGAGGAGGCTCCTGAATGAAGCATTTGAAGAATTCCGAACTTCGCGAAAAGTCAGTACCGGAGCTGGAAGAGTTATTGGTTCGAGAGCGAGCCGATCTCTATAAAGCTCGACGGGACCTGGTATTTCGCCAAATGACCGACGTCGCCAGCCTGAAGGTGCGACGCCACAATATCGCACGCATTATGACCACGATTACTCAGAAGAAGAGGGGCGGCAACTGATGGCCGAGACCGCGACCACGGAACGCAATGCTCGCAAGGTCCGACAGGGCCAAGTGGTGAGCAACAAGATGGAGAAGACGGTTGTCGTCATCATCACGCGACGCGTGCAGCACGGCTTGTACGGCAAGACCGTGATCAAGTCGAACCGCTTCAAGGCTCACGATGAGTTGAGCTGTGATGTGGGCGATACCGTGGAGATCATGGAGACGCGACCGATCAGCAAGGAGAAGCGCTGGCGCGTCACCCGGATCGTCGAGAAAGTGAAGTAATCGGATTGGCCCAAGGAGCCCGCGGGCTCCCCCGACCCAACCCAAAAGAAAGACAATGGTACAGCAATTTACGAGGCTTAAGGTTGCCGACAATTCCGGCGCACGCGAAGTGATGTGCATTCGTGTGCTGAAAGGATCCCAGCCCCGCTACGGCGGCGTGGGAGACCTCATCGTGTGTTCGGTGAAGTCCGCAACTCCCAACATGCCGATCAAGAAGGGCGACGTCGCCAAAGCGGTGATCGTGCGCACGAAAAAGGCGATTCGCCGCGGCGATGGATCGACGCTGCGATTCGATGACAATGCGTGCGTCATCATCAACCCGAGCAACATGGAGCCGCGCGGCACCCGTATCTTCGGACCGGTCGCCCGCGAACTGCGCGACGCAAACTTCATGAAGATCGTCAGCCTCGCTCCGGAGGTGGTTTAACCATGCCAACTAAAGCAGAACTGAAGGCTCGTGCGCAGCACATCAAGGTCAAGGTCAAGACCGGCGACAAGGTCATGATCATCTCGGGCAAGGACAAGGGCCAGAAGGGCTTCATCGCGGCGGTGAGCCCGAAGGAGCAGAAGGTTATCGTCCTCCAAGAGAATCCGGAGAACGCTGAGCAGCCGATTCCGTTGAACCGCGCGATCAAGCATCGCAAGGCGCGAAGCCAAGGCGAGCGCTCGGCCCGATTCCAGATTCCGGTGCCGATCCACATCAGCAACGTGATGGTCCTCGATCCCAAGTCGGGTGAGCCCACGCGTGTCGGTCGTCGCAAAGAAGGCGACAAGCTGGTTCGCTACGCCAAGAAGAGCGGCACGAACCTGGGCGCCGTTGTCGAAGCCGACGAGCCCAAGAAAAAGAAGAAGTAATCCAGCTTCCCGTTTGAGGGTCGGCCGGGCCCTATGCCGGCCAAAACAGAAACCATGGCACGAAAATCAGCAGAATCGACGACCGCGACCCAAGGCGCATTACCGGCGCCTCGCCTCCGCAAGCAGTACAAGGAGACCGTTCTCCCCCGCTTGATGGAGCAGTTCAAGTTCAAGTCGGTGATGCAGGTCCCCCGCCTTGAGAAGATCGTCATCAACATGGGCGTGGGCGGTGCCGATAAGGACCCGAAGCTTCTCGACAACGCGGTTCGCGACATGCAGGTGATTTCGGGCCAGAAGCCGGTCATCACGACCGCCCGAAAGGCCATCTCGAACTTCAAACTCCGCGAAGGCATGAAGATCGGATGCAAGGTCACCCTCCGAGGCGACCGCGCTTATCACTTCCTCGATAAGCTCGCCACGGTGGTTCTCCCTCGCATCCGCGACTTCCAGGGTCTGCCCGGCAACTCGTTCGATGGTCGCGGCAACTACGCGCTCGGCCTGAAAGAGCAGCTCGTTTTCCCGGAAATTTCGTACGATAACTTCGACCGCATCCGCGGTATGGATATCGTGATCTGCACATCGGCCAAGAATGACGAAGAAGCTCGGGCATTCTTGAAAGCGATGGGCATGCCGATCCGCGATCGGTAAACCACTCAATTCTTAAGCTAAACCCCTTCCTCGACGGTGACGTGAGGAGGGGGTTCTGGTTTTTGCAGGACCCTTAAACGGATAGCAGGGGGAGCAGTTCGCGCAAGTCGCCGATGACCAAGTCGGGTTCTGGCGCGCTCTCGGGTTTGGCTTCCGGTTGTTTCATGCTCGGCGCAACATCGGTATCGCGCCTCACCCAGGCCGTGTGCCACCCGTACTCGATCGCGGGCGCGATATCATGGTGGTAACTGTTGCCCACAAAGAGCAACGCTTCAGGTCCCAAGCCCATCGCGCGTGCTGCCTCATCGAAAACGTGGCGCTCCGGCTTGCCCATGCCCAGCTCACCCTCGATATAAATGTGATCGAAATAGTGCTCGACGCCGCAGGTCGCGATCTCTTGGCGCTGAATATCAGCGGGACCGTTCGTGATCAGGCCGAGCGGAAAGCGGGACTTGAGGTTGTCGAGCACCTCGACGGCTTCAGGAAAAAGCTTGAGATGGCGGTCCCGTTCGACCATGTAGGTCTCCGAGAGCGCGGCCGCGAGGGCTTCATCGTCGACGCGCACCGCGGCCAGCGTGTGGCGCATCTGCATCGTTCGCGTCACCTCGCCGGTCTTGCAGTACTGCTTGTAAAGGTCGGTGTCGTTCTTCAGGCCCGAACTGAAGCGGCGGAACGTCGACGCCCAAGCCTCGATCATGTCATCAGGCGTTTTGCCGTCCACCGGGTGCTGCTCGAAAGCAAGCCGCATGCCGATCTTGCTCGCGGTCCAATAGCCGCAAAGCGTGTCGTCCAGGTCGAAATAGATGCCGCGTACGGCGCTGAAATCAGCCACCCGACGATTCGCTCCCGATGCAGTTGTCGTAGCTCTGACCGTAGACCGTTAGGTAGTAGTCCCACTTGGGATCCTTCGCCATCCGGAGCAGGGCGACTTGGCCCGCATGGTAGCAGTCCTCAGAGCTGAGCCAGCCCACACCCGACACAAATGGCTTGAGGTCGCCCCAGATGCAGATCTTGGTATCAGGCGCGGGGTCAGGGAAGCGGCGGGCGATGGCTTGCAGCAGCTGTGCGTGCGTTTCCGCGAGCCGAGCCAGGAGTTGCTCCGGCGTGCCGGTCTCCGGCTCGTAGGCGTCGTACTCGGGGTCCGCACCCGTCTCGAGCGACTCCAGCGCGGAAAGGTCGTCGACGATCATGTGCTGAAGCGTCTCCGCGATCGTTTTGACCTCGGGAAAGGGTTTAAAATGCCAGTCCGCATCCGTCAGGCCGGCCAAGTGGCGGAGGAAATAGTCGCGCGAATAGCGCTTGCCGTCCAGTGCAATTTCGAGCAGGCTTACCACAGTCCCATCGCCTCCTTGACTTCGCGCATGGTCGAAGAGGCGACCTCGCGGGCCTTCTCAGCGCCACGGCTGAGGATGCCTTCGATCGTCGCGTCATCCAACTGAGCACGCCGCTCGCGCATCGGACGAAGGTATTCGTTAATCAATTCGGTGAGTTCCTGCTTGCTCTGCATACAGCCGCGCTCGCCTTTGCGATCTTCGTCCCACTGTTGCTCCCAATTGGGTGAGTACAGCTTCAGGTATTGGCATACGGCGCAGCCTTCCGGGATGCCTGGATCCGTCTTTTTGATTTTCGTGGGCGTGGTGAATGCGCTCTTTATCTTTGCGGCTGTCTCGTCGGCGGTGTCGCGAAGATAAATGCAGTTGTCGTACGACTTGCTCATCTTGCGCATGTCGAGTCCGGGAACGGTCGCTCGCGATTCATCCTCCGGAATCAAGTACTTGTACGGCTGGAAGACTTCCTTGCCATACAAATGATTGAAGCGCCGGGCCAGGTCGTTACCGATCTCCAGGTGCGGGGCTTGATCGCGACCCACGGGAACGCCGTATGGTTTGTAGAGCAGGATGTCGACGCTCTGCAGCACAGGATAACCGAGAAGCCCGTAAGGCTCCCGCTCCGCCGCACCAAGATCCGCTTGCTTCTCCTTATAGGTGGGGACGCGCTCCAGCCAGCCAAGGGGGGTGATCATGCTGAAGAGCAGGTGCAGTTCAGCGTGCTCGGGGACGTGGGACTGAACAAAGATGGCCGCCTTCTCAGGATCGATCCCCGCCGCCACATAGTCCTTGGCGACCTCGCGCGAGTTACGGCTGATGGCCGAGACCTGATCGAACATCGTCGTCATCGCGTGGATGTCGGCCACCATGCAGAACATCTCGTAGCCTTGGTTCTGCAAATCGACCCAGTTCCTCAATGCGCCTTCGTAATTGCCGATATGCAGCTTCGGATTCGAGCTGCGCATGCCGCTGAGAATTCGTCGTGGTGGAGAGGTCATAGGTTCATTCCGGTGAGCAGACGCGAGAAGAATCGCATGCCGGGATAAAGGAGCGAGCCG
Source organism: Fimbriimonadaceae bacterium (assembly GCA_044226215.1). Classification (GTDB taxonomy): domain Bacteria; phylum Armatimonadota; class Fimbriimonadia; order Fimbriimonadales; family Fimbriimonadaceae; genus JBGAHK01. Next base: position 511,564 of record JBGAHK010000001.1, read on the forward strand.
ATCAGATTGAAGGATGTGACCCAGCCCATCATGAGCAGGAGCAGGAGCACGCCCGAGCCGTAGGTCCGATTCCACTGGTACCAGCGGACACGTTCGCGGTCGGGCAAGAACGCGCCAAACAGCCAGTGTCCGTCGAGCGGCCCGAGGGGAATCAGATTGAACAGGAACATGCCGAGGTTGAGCATCACCCCGATCCAGAAAAAGGTCATCAGGAAGACCTGGACTTGAGGCGCCAGGCCCGACGGGCCAATCATCTGGAAGCCGCGCAGCAGCACCGCGTAGCAGGACGCCTGGAGCAAATTGCTCAGAGGCCCAGCCGCCACCGACCAGAAGTGATCCCAGCGCGGATTTCGCATCTTGCCGGGATTGACCGGTACCGGCTTGCCCCAGCCGATCCCGTAGCCGGTCATGATCGTGACGAGCATGAACATCGTGCCCGTCGGATCGAGGTGGGCGAGCGGATTCAGGGTCACCCGGCCGTAAAAGCGGGGAGTCGGATCGCCAGCGGCGTCGGCCACGACGGCGTGGGCGTATTCGTGCACGGTGAAGCCGAGCAGGAGCACGACCACCTGAATGATGAACAAGGAGGGTTCAAAGCCGGGCATCAGGATTTGAGGTCCCCAGGCACCGTTTCCCGCGCAAACATCTCTTCCCACGAGTCTCGGCGCTGGACGAGATCGAATTCGCCATTCTCGCGGATCAGCGCGGTGGCGGGACGCGGGTAGCGATTGTAGTTGTTCGCCATCGATGCGTTATACGCCCCGGTCGTCAAAACCTGCACCAAATCGCCGGCTTCGATGGACTCGGGTAGGGGCACCTGTTCGAAAAGCATGTCCGTCTCGCAGTGCTTTCCGCTGATCGTGAAGGGTGCCGTCGGTCCGCTTCGGAATGAGCGAACGGTGTACTTGCTGCCGTACATGACGGGCCGCGGATTATCGCTGAGGCCGCCGTCGACGCACAGATAAGTGCGTTCGCCCAGCTTGGGACTCGGCACGGTTTTGCGGACGCCAACGCGGTAGAGCGTCACGCCCGACTCGGCGATCAGCGAGCGTCCTGGCTCCTGACACAGCGTCGGATGCAGCCCAGCTGGTTCCAAAACCGCGCGCATGCCGCTCACAATCGCCCGGCAGTACGCCTCGACGTCCATCGGCTCGTCGGCGTCGGTGTAGCGCACGCCCAATCCACCCCCGACGTTGATGATCTCGGGCGAAAAACCGTGTCGATCTCGCATTGCGACGGAAAACTGGGCGAGGATTTCGCCGCCCGAAATTTGCGCGCCTGCATCGAGCAACTGCGAGCCGACGTGGCAGTGGTAGCCGACCAGCTTCAGGTTGTGGCCAAGGCAGAATCGAACCGCCTCTTCGGCCGCGCCGTCGGCGATATTGAAACCAAATTTGGTGTCGGCCTGACCCGTGCTGATCTTGGCGTGAGTCACCGGATCGACGCCGGGGGCCAAGCGCAACACGAGCGTGGCGTTGCCGCCGAAGGTCGCGATCGTTCGGAGCTCTTCGAGATTATCGACAACGATCTGGTTGATGTCGACCGAAAGCGCGTACTCAAGCTCTTGCCGCGACTTGTTGTTGCCGTGGAGGTGGCATCGGGAAGGAGCAACTCCCGCCGCCATCGCCGCTCGCAGCTCGCCTTCGCTCGCCACATCGATCAAGCAGCCTTCTTGAGCGGCGATCGCGAGCAGAGCGAGGGTCGAATTCGCCTTCGAGGCAAAGGTCAGCTCGCAATCGGGCCACTCGGCGCGAAAGGCCGCCCAGAACCGGCGAATCCTCGCGCGGAAGTGGCGCTCGTCCACGACGTAAAGCGGCGTGCCAAAGCGCTCGGCCAGCGAGCGGGCCGTCGCTTCATCCAGCGAAAAGCGCGTATCGACCGAAGTGGAGGCTGCCATGAGTTTGGATTATGACAGGCTCGGGACCGCATAATCGGGGAGTGATACGCATCGCGGTTTTGGGTTCGACGGGCAGCATTGGGACGCAGACTCTCGACGTGGTCCGCCGTCTTCCCGACCAACTCCAAGTCGTCGGCCTCGCCGCGCACCGGCAGGGCGACTTGCTGCTAGAGCAGGCGAGGGAGTTCGGGGTGAGCCGCGTGGCGCTGTTCGATGAAGCCGCAGCCCGTCGCGTGGACGTGCCGGGCGGCATGAACGCCGTCCTCGACGTTGCTTGCGCCGATGATGTCGATCTCGTGGTGGTGAGCGTCGCCGGCGTGATCGGGCTCGTGCCGACTCTGGCCGCGATCGAAGCAGGGAAGCGTATCGCCTTGGCGAGCAAGGAGGTCCTCGTCACGGCAGGCGAAATCGTCATGCCGAAGGTTGCCGCGCAAGGAACCATGATGACGCCGATCGACAGCGAGCACAGTGCGGTCTTCCAGTGCCTGCAGGGCTACCGCGTGGATCAGATCGATCAGATCATCCTCACCGCATCCGGAGGGCCGTTCCGCGGGCGCACGCGTGACGAACTGAAATCGGTCACCCGCGCTGACGCCCTTGACCACCCCACGTGGTCCATGGGAGGCAAGATCACGATCGACAGCGCGACTCTGATGAACAAGGCTCTCGAGACGATCGAGGCCAAGTGGCTGTTCGGCGTGAACATGGACCAGGTCGATGTGGTCGTCCACCCCCAAAGCGTGCTGCACTCGTTGGTGCGCTTTAAGGACGGCAGCGCGATCGGCCAACTCGGCTTCCCAGATATGAGACTGCCGATTCAGTACGCCCTTCTTTATCCCGAGCGGATCGACAGCGGCCTGCCGACGTGGGATCCGGTTCAAACGCCGCAGCTTTCGTTTGAAGCCGTCGACCACGCGACGTTTCCCGCGATCCAACTCGCCCGCGAGGTCGAGCGACGAGGGGGCACGGCGCCCTGCGTCATGAACGCCGCGAATGAGGCCGCCGTCGCCCACTTTCTGGCGGGGAGCATGGGCTACCTCGACATTGTGGAGACTGTCACGGCCGTCGTCGAACATCACGAAACGGAAACCGCCAGCTTGGAATCGCTGTTAGAATACGATGAGTGGGCCCGACGCGAAGTAGCGTCGCGGCTCGGTCACGGCTAGCCCATCCATGGAGAATTTGCTTGAACTGCTGAGTTACGGCCAGACCGCTCTGGTTCTGATGGTCGTGCTGACCGTTCTCGTTGCGGTCCACGAACTCGGACACTTCTGGGTGGCGCGGGCGCTGGGGATGGATGTCGATGCGTTCGCGGTCATGATGGGAGGCCGACGCGTCACCGATCTGTCGTGGAGACTGGATCGGCCCCTCGTTTCGGCTTGGGTCGTGATTCTGTGCGGACTGATATCGGTGGCTGGGCTTGTTATCGGGGCCGCCTTCCACATCAACTGGCTTTATTTGGCCGGGCTCGCGTCTGTCGCGGTCGCGCTCCCACTTTGGACCGCCAGCCGCCTGCAGGCTCTTTACCGACTGCCTAACTGGGGTGCGTACCGAATCCTGGGCATCGCTTGGGCGATCGCCGGGGGCTACTACCTGGTCACAACACCCGCGGCTAAGTTTGCCGCCAATCAATTTCTCGGTCTGTTGTTCTTCGCCTCGCTGATCGCGACGCTGATCACCTACTACCAGCCTGTGCTCCAAAAGCCGGAAGATTCGAAGCTGGGCGATGGCCTGCTGCGCGATGACCAGGGCGGAGAAGTCAGCGTCCAATTCCGGCCCCTGCTCGCCCGCAAGGATCGACACGGCACCGAATTTTCTCTCCTCGCCCTTCCGCTCGGCGGCTTTGCCGCCATCAAGGGCATGCACCCCAAGGACGACGGCAGCGAGGTGGATATCCCTCGTGGGTTCTTTAACCGCCCTGCGTGGGCGCGCTGGCTGGTGCTTGCGGCGGGCCCTGCGTTCAGCCTGGCTTTTGGCATCCTGCTCCTCACCGTGATGTTTGTGACAGTCGGCGTTCAGAAGCCGAACGAAGCGGCGATCATCGGCAATCTCGTGCCCGATGGTCCGGCGGGCAAGGCGGGCATCCAGCCCGGCGACCGTGTCATCAGCATCGATGGCGAACCCACCCCGAAGTTCTTTGACGTGCTGAAGAAAGTGCGGTCCAGCGAAGGTCGCCCGCTCGAGTTTCTGATCGGCCGTGGCTCGATCACGAAGAAGGTCATTGTCCACCCGAAGGTGGATACGGAGCCATCGCCCGTCATCAGCGAATCGCTCGACCTGACCGAAGAGCGCAAGATCCAGGCGAAGATGCAGGCGACCTGGCAGACCGAGCGCAAGCCGTTGGCCTTTAGCGAAGCTTTCCCGACCGCCCTGATGTATCCAATCGATACGGTCAAGGGCCTCGTGCAGGTCGCGATGCACCCATCTCGCGCCAAGGACGAAATCGCGGGCACGGCGGGTATCGCCCAGATGACCCACCGCGCAAGCGAGGAGGGAATTGCCACCGTGCTCGTGCTTGCCGCCATGCTGAGCGTCAGCTTGGGGGTGATGAATCTGCTGCCCTTCCATCCGCTCGATGGCGGTCAGATGGTCGTCGCGTTCGTCGAGGTGCTTCGCGGCAATCGTCGCTTGCCTATGCCGGTACAACAGCTGGTCTCGACGGTGGGGGTGGTCTTTGTATTTGCGTTGGTCGCCCTGGTGATGTTAATGGATGCGAACCGACTCTTGGGCCGCTAATCGGCGCTGGTGACCGCCATTGGCGCAACTTTTGGGACTTTCTCCTTTGATTTTCGGTCAAAATGTGATAACTTGAAAAAGGCGCGAGCCTTTCCCGTCTTGGGGAATTTTGGAGAGGATATGAACCGAATTCGAATTGCAGCGTCAATTGTCGTTTTGGGGGCACTGGTCAGCTCAGCATTGGCGGCATGCGACTCTTTTGTTTCCGACTACAACCGGAAATTAGTTTTTCGTTTTGATGCGAAAGATGGCACCTACAAAGGGAGCATCGGCTCCGGCATTTTGCAGGGGCCTACGGACGCCACCTTCGGACCCGATGGCAACCTGTATGTCATCGACTATGGGGCTGGCGACATCAAGCGATTTGACCCGTCGGACGGAACCTACAAGGGTTCCTTCGGCAGCGGATTTCTCGGCACGAACGTCGCGCTGGGTATCTGCGTTGGCCCGGACGGCCTGATTTACGTCACGCGCTCGAACTCCGCCGTGGGCGTTTACAAGTTTAAGCCGGACGGCACCTACATGGGCACGATCGGCGGCGGCTTCGTGACCAACAGCTGGTGTGTGCGCGCCGGCACGGACGGCTACATCTATGTCGACGACGCCACCACGGGCCGTATCTACCGGTTCGCCACGGACGGGACGTACAAGGGATCCTTTGGCGTCGGCTTCTTGTCTACGAACTATCACGGCTTTGGCATCGATGCGGACGGCATAGCCTACGTGGCGGATCCGACGATCGGCGGCATTTTCCGATTTGACACGGCGGATGGCACCTATAAAGGCTTGTTCGCGACTGGATTCTGCCTGCAGCCCTACTCGGTCGTTCCCGACGGCGACGGCGATCTCTTGGTTGGCGACACCGCACGACAGTGGGTGTTCCGATTCAAGCCGGACGGCACCTACAACGGCTACCTCGGCTTCGGATTCTGCTCAGCGCCGTACTTCGTGGCCGCGGGCTCGCCGATCTCGGGCAGCGTCGTCTTCCAGGACTACAACCTGACGCCGGATACCCAGCAGCTTCAGGTCGAAATCCGACAGGCTAACTCTGCGACCGTGATCCAGTCGACGACGGTCACTCCGAACACAGTGGGCGACTTCACGGTTCCCGCGTGCGCTTCCGGTCCGGTCGACATTTGGGTGAAGGGCAAGCACTGGCTGGCCAAGAAGTACACGAACGTCAATCTGAACTCGGGCGGCATCAGCGGTCTCACCTTCAGCCTTCTGAACGGCGACATCGACGGCGACAACACGATCACCGTTTTTGACTACTCCGTCCTCTCCGACTACTTCGATCGAAATTCGTCGCAGGCGGGCTGGACGACGGTGGGCGTGAACGGGTTCGCTCCGGTCGATGCCGACTTGGACGGCGACGAAGCGATCACTGTGTTCGACTACAGCTACATTTCGAACAACTTCGATCTGCTCGGCGACGCCTAACACATCTTCAGCCTCTCCAAAAAACTTAAGATCCCCTGGTGCTTGGTCTCCGGGGGATTTTTTGTGCCGGTCGCACCGAATCCAATCGGCTTCCGTCCAGAATAAAGATAACCATGGACTCGAACAAAACGCAGATGCTCGGCTCAAGCCCGACGCTTGATCCGAACAAGACCATGATGGGAACGCCGCCCACCCTTGAGGCGACGATGACGATCAAACCGGTTCAATGCCCGGTTTGCAAAACCTTCAATCCGGTCGGGGTCATGTTCTGCGTCGATTGTGGGCTGATCTTCGACCGCGCCCTCCCCGATGATGCCTTCGGGGCTCCGGCTGTGCGACTGCCGTGCCTGCTCGATTCTGCGGGACGCGAACATCAGCTGCGACCGGGTGATAACGTCCTAGGCCGCCAAGGCGACGTGGTGGTCGAAGATACGCGTGTCAGCCGGCGCCACGCCCAAGTCACGCTCGGCGCAGGCGGCGAAGCCACCTTGCAAGACCTGGGTAGCACCAACGGCACCAAATTGGACGGCCAGCCTTTGATGGCGGCGACGCGTCTCACGAGTGGCCAGGTGATCAGCCTGGGTGGATACGAGCTGACCTTCTCGATGCCGGGCGAATCGGAGAAGACCGTGATGCCAATGAGCGGGAAGACGGCGGCGCTTCAGCAGTCTCCGTCGATCGATACGTCCGTCGCCATCCTGTCCATCGATGGCGTGGACCATCCGCTTCAGCGCGGCGAGAATTCGTTTGGCCGGAAGTCCGAGAACGACATCGCGATTCCCGATCCGTACGTGAGCGGACGCCATGGCGTCATCGAAGTCACCGACGACGAGATTTACTTGACGGACATCGGCTCGACCAATGGCACCATGCTCAACGACGCCAAGCTGACCGCACAACAAAAAGCGCGGATCACGCCTGATGATGTGATCCGCCTTGGACAGATTGAATTGCGTGTGCGCCGGCGCTAGGCGTCTCGATCGAGCTTCACGCTCACCGAGTTGATGCAGTACCGCAGGCCGGTCGGCGCCGGTCCATCCGGAAAGACGTGCCCGAGGTGGCCACCGCAATTGGCGCAAATCACTTCGACGCGTCGCATGCCGTGGCTGAGATCTTCCACCTCGACGACCTTGCTATGGTCGATCGCGTCGTAGAAGCTCGGCCACCCGCATCCGGAATCAAATTTGGTGCCACTCGTAAAGAGCGCTTCGCCGCAGCCTGCGCACCGATACGTTCCGGAGCCTTTCTCATCCCAATAGGCGCCGGTGAATGCCCGCTCCGTGCCTTTCTCGCGGAGGACGCGATACTCCTCCGGAGTCAAGCGCTCTTTCCACTCCGCGTCGGTCAAATTTACTTTCGTTTCTGGTGTCATTTCGCCTCCACAAATTTAAGACTCACCGAGTTCATGCAATATCGCAAACCGGTCGGTTTCGGGCCATCGTTAAAGACGTGGCCCAAGTGGCCGCCGCAGTTCGAGCAAACGACTTCGGTGCGAGTCATCCCATAGCTGCGATCGGTTTTCTCGATGACCGCACTCTTCGCCACCGGCTGCCAAAAACTCGGCCAACCCGTACCCGATTCAAACTTCGTGGACGAGCTGAACAGCTTCTGATTGCATCCCGCGCAATAGTAAGTGCCCTTGCGGTGGTTGTCCCAGTACGCGCCGGAGTGGGCGGGCTCGGTGCCTTGCTCACGAAGTACATGATAGGCCTGACTCGAAAGCCGCTTTTTCCACTCCGCGTCGGAGAGGCGATAGGGATAGGTGGCGGCCTGAGAGGTTTTGGCGGGCTTCGACTGGGCATAGACGTAGGTGACGCCAAATCCCAAGGCGAGGCAAAGGCCAGCAACAGCGAGGACGGTCATGATCGTGCGCATTAAATCAAACTCCACGGGTTCAACACGGTCACCGAAACGCAGACGTGTTTGTAAGGTTCCCAATTTTTGGTACGCCGGATTCGGCCGGTGAACTCCCGTCGATGTGCGCATCCCCGTAAGACTCATAGGTACCTGGGCCGGTTCCTCCCCGTTTTTCATTTCTGAATCTGGCGCGTGAATCGTTTGCGAAAGTTGGAACATGAATCCCCTTTCATGCATTGCCATGATCTGCCAGGAGGCAATTTGCATGAAGAAGACTTTTCTCGCTTTGATCGCGCTGCTCGGCGCCCAAGCCTACGCAGGCACGTTTTATGTGACCCTGACCAATATGGGCAGCCAACCGCTCAGCCCGGCCTATTTCTGCGCCAGCAACGCTGCTTTCGATATCTTTCAGATCGGAGGCACGGCAAGTGCAGGAATCAAGGCGATCGCCGAAGAAGGTCAGGTCAACCCGATCGCGCTGCTGACGTACGCCGCTAAGACCAATGTCTATCACTTCACGGTAGGACCGCGGGTGCTCACCACGGGATCGAAGTACACCATCGCCTTGCGCGCCGATCCTCTCCACCCCTACCTCCAGTTTGCATCGATGCTCGGCATCACGAACGACGGCTTTATCGGCGAATCGGTCTCGAGCATGGGTCTCAAGTTGTACTCGGGCGCATGGCCTCGGTCGTTCAACCTGTACATCTACGGCGACCGCGCATGGGACGCGGGAACCGAAGAGAACACCCAGAACAAGGTCGATATGGTCGCGTTCGGGGGACGACTCAATCCCGCCGATCATGACTCGCGAATCCGTGTTCACGCGGGCGTGCCGTTCGGAGGCGATGCCTATCCGAGTATTCCGAAGTGGACGACCGCGACCCTGATGGCCAAGATCGAAGTGCGTTCGACGACCAACCATCCCGAATTTCCCTTCGCCACGGATTGAATCAATCCTTGCACCCCGCCGAGCGAGTTCGTCATGATACACGGATGAATTGGCACAAACGGCCGGCGTGGTGGGCTCACCGGCAAGGTCTCGATGGTCGTCTGAGCGAGCGGTCTCTTCCTGAGATCATCGAGACCACGGGCTGGGCTCGCACGGTCGGGGGCGCGAATCCGTATCAGACTTTGTTCGCCCGTTGCGATGTCTCCCGCGCCGAAATCGATGCGGCCGTTGCCCAGGTGGAGATTCACGAGTTGCCCGCCGCAAGGGGATGCACCTACTTGGTACCCCGGAGCCAGTTCGGCCTCGCACTTGCGGCGGGCACGGGCTTCACCGAAGTGGCTGAGCAGCGAACTGCCGTCAAGTATCTCGGCGTGACCTCGGAGGAGATCGAGCGGCTCAAGGCAAGCGTCCTGGATGCGCTGAGCAACGAGGTCTTGGAGCCGAAAGCGCTGCGAGATCGACTCGGCGACCAAGTACGATCACTCGGCGAAGAAGGTAAGAAGCGGGGCCAAACCACGACGTTGCCGCTGGCGCTGGGCTCGCTGCAAATCGAAGGGCGCATTCGCCGGGTTCCCGTCGATGGGCGGCTCGACCAGCAGCGGTACGCCTACACCCGGTGGGATCCCGCTCCGACCAAGCCGGACCCCGAAGCAGCCCGCGCGGAACTGGCGCGGCTCTTTTTCGATTGGATCGGTCCCGCCACGCTCAAGGATTTCCAAAACTTCGGCGCGTTCACCGTGGCGCAGACGAAGGCGGCGGTCGCAGGACTGGAGTTGGTGTCGGTGGACGGCGACCCCGAGATGCTCATGCCCGTCGACCTGGTGGACGACTACGAACGGTTCGAGGTGCCGTCCGAGCCCTCGGTCCGGCTGATCAGCACGTTGGACAGCCTGTTCCTGCTGCGACGCAATGCGGGCGAGTTCATCCATCCCACCCACTTCGGTCGGCATCTCGCCGCCGAAAAGGGCAAGCTGCTGGAAGCGGGAGGCCATCTGAAAGATCTCACTGCGGATGCGATTGTGGATCGCGGCCAGATCATCGGCCTGTGGCTTTTTGACCACGACGCGGGCGAGATCGTGGCGCACTTCTTCGAGGCGGCCTCGCCTGAAGCGCGGCAAGCTGTGGCCCAAATGGAAGCCAAAGTTCGCGACGAGTTGGGCGACGTCCGATGCTTCAGCTTGGACAGCCCGGCCGGCCGGAGACCCCAGGTGGCCGCGATGCGACAGCTGGCTCAGGAAGCGAGCGTATCCACGACCTGACGCAGGTGGTAACCGTCGTGGCCTGAGACGATAGCGACCTGCTGGAACAAGTCGAACTCTCCGAGTGGGTCGCGAGTCGCCGTTCGAGACCATTCGTGCGGCTGAACCGCGCGCAAACGAGCTACGAGCTTGGCGCGGTCGGTTTCAAATCGCGCCATGATCGATTCAACGTCTTGATGAGCGTAGTCGCGCTCGATGGCGACTTGCCCTTCGTCCACGCCCATCAGGGTCGGGCGATCTTCCGCGAGGATCCGTTCGATACGCTCCAAGTGGATGGCGTCCCAATCCGCCCAGTGTGCCAAGGCTTCCTTGAGGGTGAAGCGATCCCGAGCAAGCCGCCGACCGTAGTCTTCTGGAGTCGCCGATCGAAGCAACGCGCGCACGATGCGCGGACATCCTTCGATGCCGTTGATGACGTAATCGAGAAGGAGCGGGGAGGGCGTCGGCATGACGGGAGTCTACCGTTCACATCCGGAAGACGCCGAAGTCGTCATCAGCAAGACCAGCATACTGAGACGCTTCGATTCCAAGCGCGATGACGCGGCGCGTATCCACGGGGTCGATCAGACCATCGTCCCAAAGCCGCGCGGTCGAGAAGTAGGCCGAGGACTCTCGATCGTATTTGTCGAGGGTCGGGCGCCTGAACTGCTCCTGCTCTTCCGGCGTCATCGATTCGCCCTTTGCGGCAAGTTGATCCATTTTGACGGTGAGCAGCACGTTGGCTGCCTGTTCGCCTCCCATGACCGAAATGCGCGCGTTGGGCCACATGAACAGCTGGCGCGGGCCGTACGCTCGACCACACATTCCATAGTTGCCAGCACCGTATGATCCGTTCACGATCACGGTGAACTTCGGTACGCGCGCCGTGGCTACGGCCGTGACGAGCTTTGCGCCGTGCTTGGCAATCCCTTCGTTTTCATACCGCTTACCAACCATGAAGCCTGTAATGTTTTGGAGAAACACAAGGGGAATTCCTCGCTGGTGACACAGCTCGATGAAGTGAGCACCTTTTTGCGCACTTTCACTAAACAAGATGCCGTCGTTTGCGAGAACACCCGCCAAATGGCCATAGAATCGGGCAAAGCCGCAGATCAGGCTTTTGCCGAATTCGGCCTTGAATTCTTGAAACTTCGATCCGTCGATCACGCGGGCGAGGACCTCTCGCATCGGCATGGGCTGCTTCGATTCGCTGGGCACCAGGCTATAGAGCTCCTTGGGATCGAAGAGCGGGTCCTCCGGCGCGATGGGTGGAACGAACCACGTCTGGCTTTGACGGCTGGGCGCCCCGAGGCACTCCACAATGTGGCGCGCAATCTGGAGGGCGTGATGGTCGTCCTCGGCCAGGTGGTCGGCAACGCCGCTGATGCGAGTGTGGACCTCGCCGCCTCCCAGTTCTTCGGCGGAGACTTCCTCGCCAGTGGCCGCCTTCACGAGCGGAGGACCACCCAGGAAGATGGTGCCTTGACCGCGGACGATGATCGCTTCATCACTCATGGCCGGCACATAAGCGCCGCCCGCCGTGCAGGAGCCCATCACGGCCGCGATTTGAGGGATCCGCCGGGCCGACATCGTCGCCTGGTTGAAGAAAATCCGGCCAAAGTGGTCCTTATCCGGAAAGACCTCAGCCTGGTGGGGGAGATTGGCGCCGCCGCTGTCGACGAGGTAGATGCAGGGAAGTCCGTTCTCGAGCGCAATCTCTTGGGCGCGCAGGTGTTTCTTGACCGTCAGAGGATAATAGGTCCCGCCCTTGACGGTCGCATCGTTGGCGACGATCACACAGGGCCGGTTGTGGATGCGGCCGATTCCGGTGACGATGCCCGCACCCGGGGCCTCATTGTCGTAGACGTCGAACGCGGCGAGGGTCGAAAACTCGAGGAACGGTGCGCCCGGATCGAGCAGACCTTCGATGCGCTCACGGGCGAGCAGCTTTCCGCGCTTCTTGTGGCGGGCCACCGCTTCTTCGCCGCCACCCGCCATCACCTGGGCCATGCGAGCGTGGAACAACGCCATCTGTTCCTCCATGGCTTTGCGATTTGCGGTCGCTTCGGGCGAGTGTAAGTCGAACTGGCTGGCCAGAGGTTCCATGAGCTAGGCGAGGATACCCACGCGCGCGCCGGACGATCCTAAATGCAAAAAAATTGCCGGCACCTGACGGTACCGGCCAAATTAAGGTTTTGTGCTTGTCGTCTTGTTAAGAAAAATCGTTTCGGCAAATGGCTCGCGCCATGAGATGCCACTCCTAATTTTTACCACAGAATTGAGAATGAAGAGTGCAGTAAGAGCATCTCTTATGACTTTTTAATGCCCACCTAACGGGCATCATTTGTATCTACGGTCAATACAATACTTTTTGATCAATTTTAGAAGCGGACTCTAAAGATTGAGCCCTAAGGTTATTGCAAGGGTAGGAAGGAGGGGGGATTTTGGTCGGGGCAGCAGGATTTGAACCTGCGACCTTCTGGTCCCAAACCAGACGCGCTACCAAGCTACGCTATGCCCCGGCGAAGCGTTAGGATACCCTGGTGACGCGGCCCAGACGTCGGTAAAATTGTCGTCATGATTCGGCCCGCCAAGCGCCTCGACCTGATCCCGCCCTACCTCTTCGCTGAAATCAGCCGCATCAAAGCGGAAGCGATCGCCGCAGGCGCCGACGTGATCGACCTGGGGATTGGCGATCCGGACCTGCCCACCCCGACCCCGATTCGGGAAGCGCTGAAGAAATCGGTCGAGAATCCGGCTACCCACCGGTACGACGAGACTCCGCGCGGCTGGAGACCGTTCTTGCAGGCGGCCGGCTCTTGGTACGAGCGCAACTTCGGCGTTGCCTTGGATGCGGAGACGGACTTCGTCCAGCTGATCGGCAGCAAGGAAGGACTTGCGCACCTGGCCTGGGCTTACGCCGAGCCGGGCGACGTCGTGCTCACGCCCAACCCGGGCTACACCGTCTACAAGGTCAACAGCCTGATGGCGGGTGCCGAAGTCCACGAGACCGTGCTTCGGGCGGAAAACGGGTTCCTTCCTGACCTCGCCGAAATTCCTTCTGATTTGGCTCGGCGCGCGAAGCTTTTCTACGTCTGCTATCCCCACAACCCAACAGGCGCGGTCGCCACGCGAGCGTTTTACGAAGAGCTCGTCGAGTTCTGCCGTAGCTACGAGATTCTGCTTGTGAACGACATGGCCTATGCGACGGTGACTTACGACGGATTCGAAAATCCAACCGTGCTCCAGATTCCCGGCGCGAAGGATATCTCCATCGAGTTTCACTCGCTCAGCAAGATGTACAACATGACGGGCTGGCGACTGGGTTTTGCCTGCGGCCATCCCGATGCCGTTCAAACCCTGCAGCGCCTGAAATCGAATATCGACAGCAAGGCGTTTCCTGCGATCGCCGAGGCCGGCGCCTACGCGCTTTTGAACCTGGACAATCGCGACACCCAAAAGATTTATCAGGCGCGGCGGAACAAGCTGTGCGCGGGCCTGAACAGCTTGGGATGGCAGGTGACGCCGCCCAAAGCCAGCTTCTACATTTGGGCCCGCGTGCCGAATCCGAATATGACGAGCGCTGAGTTCGCGGCGGAAATGCTGAAGCGAGCCCATATCGTCATGATTCCGGGCACGGGTTATGGCGACGCCGGCGAGGGCTTTGTGCGGATGTCGCTGACCCTGCTGGGCGACCAGAATGGGGAGCGGTTCGATGAGGTTGTGCGCCGCATCGCCGCTTCAGGCCTGATCCCAGCTCCGGCGGCCCTTTGACCTTTCCCGAAGCCGTCGCCGCCATGGCGGCCCTCGAAAAGCGGGGGTGGCGACTCGGGCTCGACCGGATGACCGAGTTTGTCCGTCGCGCTGGGCTCGATTCGGCCGTTGCCGGCGATCGGCCGCGGTACATCCATATCGCGGGGACGAACGGGAAGGGAAGCGTGACGGCGTACGTGCAAAGCATCCTCGTGGAGGCGGGGTGGCGCACCGGAGCCTTCTTTAGCCCGTTTGTCTACAACATTCGCGAACGGGTTCAGTTCGGGCGAGAACAGATCTCCGAGACGGATTTCGCCCGGCTGACCGAGCGTTTGCTGGCCATCGGCGACCATCTGGCCGACACCGAATACGGCGGCGTGACTGAATTTGAGCTGAAAGCCGCTCTGGGGTTTGCCTATTGGCACGAGCGGGAATGCGACTGGGTCTCGCTCGAAGTTGGGCTCGGCGGTCGACTGGACGCAACCAATGTCGTCGAGCCGGCTTGCTCCGTGATCGTCAGTATCGGGCTCGACCACATGCACATCCTGGGCAACAGCATCGAGGAGATCGCGGCGGAAAAGGCGGGGATCATCAAGCCGGGGCGGCCCGTCGTTATCGGACGCTTGCCGGAGCCTGCGCGCCGAGTCATGCACGAAATCGCACGGGACCGAGGCTGCGATCTGTACGAGTTAGGTGTGGATTTTGAATCAGTAAACGGCCTCAAACTTGGACTCACGGGACCCATCCAGCACGACAATGCAGCCGTGGCAAGCCAAGCGGTCCGGGTTGCTGGGGCGGTTACGGACGAGAGTGCAATCGCGCGCGGTCTAGCCTTGGCCTATGCCCCGGGGCGGTTTGAGCGGGTCGGCGACTTTGTCTTGGACGGTGCCCACAACGTGGACGCCGCTGTCCAACTGGTTCGAAGCCTCCGGAGCGAATTTCCCGAAGGGACGCCGATCACCCTGATCAGCGGCATGATGTCGGGGCATGAACCGGACGAGTTTTACAAAACGTTCGAGGGACTGGTTCAAACCGTCCACCTTTGCCCGATCGCCCAGCCGCGTTCCCAGGATCCAAATCGGCTACGGGAGGCCGCGTCCCGGTTCTTTTTGCAGGTCTTAGTGCACAATAGCGCGGAACAGGCGATCGAGGCCGCCCGGAACGATTTACCGAGTGGCGGGGTTATCGTTGTGACGGGAAGTTTCTATCTGGTGGGAGAAATCGGGAATATTCTGAGGGCTTCAGGGCTATGGCCTTGCAAATCCTGACGCGATCACCCGACTATTTTGCGGAGACCCAAAACAGGATTCATGTTTGATCGAATAGCGCAGAAATACCCTTGGTTTCCCTACGTGCTGCCGATTCTCATCTTCTTGAGCATCACGCAGGCGGAAGGCTCATTCAAGGAGCAGTACCCATATATTTACATTGGCAAGGTCGTTCTCACGACGATCGCGCTGGTGCTTTGTCGGCGAAACTGGTCGGATATCAAGGTCGAGCGCAAGTGGAACAAGGAAGCGATCATGATGGGCGTGCTGATGCTCCTGACGTGGATCGTGATCGATAAAACGGTCAATTCCGGCCACGTGGGCACGCGCACCGCATACGATCCGTTCAAGGAGATCGAAAATCCCGCCCTCCGGATGGCCTTCTTGAGCGTGCGATTCATCGGCCTCGCCGCCCTCGTTCCTGTGATGGAAGAGCTGTTCTGGCGCTCCTTTGCCCTCCGATTTGCGACCCAACCCGACTATCAGAAGCTCCCGATCGGTGAGTTTTCTGCGACGGGGGTTGCCATCGTGAGCGCGGTGTTCGCCTTTTCCCACCCTGAGTGGCTGCCGGCGCTCATCTTTTCGCTGGCGATGGCCTTGCTCCTGTACAAGACCAAGAGCGTCTACGCCTGTGTTCTGTCGCACGCGGTGACCAACTTCGGCCTGGGGGTTTACATTCTCGCGACCAAGCAGTGGCAGTACTGGTAAGGCGATTTCCGCCATACTCGCCGCATGCTCATCGTGGAGAACGACGGCCCGCTGCGCCGGGTCACGCTGGACCGGCCCGACGTCCGCAACGCTTTCAATGACGATCTAATCCAGGCGCTCACCCTGGCTTTTAGCGATCTTCCCGCCGGAACCCGGGTCATTCTCCTGCGCGGCAACGGTCCCGCGTTCTGCGCCGGCGGAGACCTGCAATGGATGCAGAAAGCAGCCAACTACACCCGGGAGCAGAACTGCGCCGACGCGCTCAAGCTGGCCGCGCTCTTTCGCGCCATGCTGGATTGCCCGGCCGCTATCGTCACCGCCGTCCATGGTGCGGCGTTCGGCGGGGGATGCGGGCTCGTGGCGGCATCGGATATTTCGATCGCCCTGGCCGACACCAAGTTTGCATTCAGTGAGGTTCGTTTGGGCCTCATTCCGGCCACGATCTCGTCGGTCGTGGTCCCCAAGATCGGGGTTGGACACGCCCGCGCTCTGTTCATGACGGGCGAGATGTTTTTGGCTCCCCGAGCTCAGCAAATCGGGCTTGTCCACGAGGTGGCTCAGGATCAAGCCGAACTCGACCGGCTGGTCGACGCCAAGCTGAAGGCTCTGTTCACGGTCGGCCCCGAGGCGGTCGCGGCGAGCAAGCGCCTCGTGATCGACTATCCGCTCCCGGATGAAGAAACCGCGTCCCGGCTCGCCGATGCCCGGGCTGGTGAGGAGGGACGGGAAGGGGTGGCCGCGTTTCTTGAAAAGCGGAAGGCGTCCTTTGTGGTGGAGTGGAACGGACTTTGATTCGAAAACTGTTGGTCGCGAATCGGGGCGAGATCGCCTTGCGGGTCATGAAGACCGCGCGCGAGATGGGCATCCGGACCGTCGCCGTCTATAGCGACGCCGATGAAGCCTCCCGGCATGCCGAATTCGCCGATGAAGCGGTGGCGATCGGCGCGCCTGAGCCAGCCGCGAGCTATCTCTCGATCGACCGCATCTTGGAAGCGGCAGCCGCCACTGGCGCCGATGCCATCCATCCGGGGTACGGGTTTCTCAGCGAAAATGCCGATTTTTCCGAGCGCTGCCGGGAGGCTGGTCTGATCTTTCTCGGTCCGCCGCCGGAGGCCATGCGCCGACTCGGGGCCAAGATCGACGCCAAGCAACTCGCCGTCGCGCAGGGCGTGCCCGTCACGCCAGGCTATTTCGAGCCGGGCGCGACTGCGCAGACATTGCTCGAGGAAGCGAGGAAGATCGGCTTTCCCGTGATGCTCAAGGCGAGCGCGGGCGGCGGCGGCCGCGGGATGCGAGTCGTGCGCCACGAAAGCGATCTGGTCAGCGAGTTCGAAGTCGCTTCGAGCGAGGCCCTGCAGGCCTTTGGCAGCGGCGAGATGATGGTCGAAAAGTTGGTCGAGCAGCCTCGACACGTCGAAGTCCAGATCTTGGCTGACCAGCACGGCAACGTCGCCCCGCTTTTCGAGCGGGAGTGCAGTGTGCAACGGCGTCATCAGAAGCTGATCGAGGAAGCTCCGTCGCCAATCATGACGGATGAGTTGTGGCGACGCATGGCCGAATCGGCGGTCAAGCTCGCGAAGGCGGCTGGCTACGTGGGAGCCGGCACGGTGGAGTTCTTGGTCGATCCCGTCGCCCACGCATTCTATTTTCTCGAGGTCAACGCGCGGCTCCAGGTGGAGCACCCCGTCACGGAGGCGATCACCGGTTTGGACTTGGTGCGCTGGCAGATCGAGATCGCGCAAGGGGCGTCACTCGCCGATGGACTTCCGGGGCCGTTGCTGGCGGGTGACCGGTCTGCGATTCACGGGCATGCGGTAGAGGTGCGGGTGGTGGCCGAGGATCCCGCGAAAGGATTTCTTCCCTCGATTGGCAAGCTGATCGGCTGGGCGGAGCCCCAAGCGCCGGGCGTTCGCGTGGATACCGGCTTTGGAGTCGGGCGGGAGATCAGTCGCTACTACGACAGTCTGATTGCCAAGGTGATCTGCCACGCGCAAACGCGGGCGGACGCGCTGTCGAAGACGCGGGCGGCGCTTCTCGACTTTCACATCTTGGGCGTGCGCCAGAACATTGCCTACATCCTCGATGTCATCGATCATCCCGAGTTTAAGGCGGGCACGTTTGATACCGGCTTTCTGGGACGCGAGTTCGCGGAATGGGCCCCGCCAACGGAAATTCCCGACGCGCTCGGCGCGATTCTTGGTCAGGCCCAAGCCGCCACGACTGGAGTCTCAGGCGCCCCGCAGGAAGCCCACACGGCGTGGGCCGCGAGCGATCGGTTCCGGGTCTGCGATCCCGACTAGGGCATGTCGAGACCCGCGAGCAGCGCCTCAATCTGGAGGTTCGCTGAGCGCAGGCGCTCGCAGAGGGTCTGCCCGAGATTGCGGAGAATTTTCACCCCGATCTCGGGGTTTTCCTCCATCAGCGCGCGCAGCGAACTCGCGGGGATGAACGCCATTTTCGCGTCCGTTTCCGCGTGGACCGTGGCCGAACGCGGGCGGTCATCGAGAAGCGCAATCTCGCCGAAGACGCCGCCAGGGCCGATGCGCGTGATCAGATCCTTGTTGACGCCATTGATCACGGCCTTGCCGTCGAGGACGACGTAAAGGTCCTTGTCTTTGGTGCTCCTCTGAAAGATGACATCGCCCGCCGATACCTCGACCGGCGTCGAAATCGATGCGATCAGGCTCACCTCGTCTTGCGTCAAGCCCTTGGCGATATAGCTCTGGGCGATGCCCTCGGTCAAACTCATGCTTTCCCCCGTCATGGTTTACAGCGTAACCCAGCTTCGCGTCTCGCTGCTGCGTTCCACCGCGTCGAGCACGCGCTGATTTTCGTAGCCATCGACGAAGTTCGGCACTGGCGGCCGATCGTCGGCGATGCTTTGGAGCGCGTCGGCGATGAGGTTGATGAACGTATGCTCGTAGCCCAGAATGTGCCCGACGGGCCAATATTGACCGGCGTAGGGATGCACGCCTTCCGTAGCCTGAATCAGCCGGAAGCCATGGGCGTGCTCCGGATCGTCGTTGTCGTAAAACTCCAGCTCGTTCATCCGCTCGAGATTGAATACGAGCGAACCGTTAGAACCGTTGATTTCAAATCGGTTGTAGTTCTTACGGCCTACCGCAAAGCGGGAAGCCTCGAATGTTCCCAGGGCTCCGTTGGAAAATCGGGCAAGAAACATGGCGGCGTCGTCCACCGTGACCGTGCCGCGTTCGGCGCTTGCGGTGGCCCCCAGAGCGTCATCGATTCCGGTCGCCAGGGGCCGCTCCTTGATGAAGGTGTGGAGCAAGCCAGAGACTTCGTTGAACTCGCCGATCAGGTAGCGGCCAAGGTCGATGATGTGGGCGTTGATGTCGCCGTGGGTTCCCGACCCGGCCTTCTCCTTCTGGAGTCTCCAGACGAGAGGGAAGTCCGGTGAAGCGATCCAGTCTTGGAGGTACGTCGCCCGGAAGTGATAAATCGTCCCGATTCGTCCTTCCTCGATGAGTTGGCGGGCGAGGCCGACGGCGGGTGCCTTGCGGTAGTTGTGGAAGACGGCGTGGTGGACTTTGGCCCGCTGGACTGCGTCGAGCATACGGCGCGCCTCGCTCAGGGTGTTCCCAATCGGTTTTTCGCAGAACACGATTTTGCCGGCTTCCGCAGCGGCACAGGCGATTTCGCAATGGCTGTCTCCAGGGGTGGAGATGTCGATGATGTCGATCGACGGGTCTTCGACCACAGCGCGCCAGTCGGTGGAGTAGCCTTGCCAGCCCAATTTGTCGGCGGCAGCCTTGACGGCCGGCTCGTTCCGGCCGCAGATCGTCTTCATGACGGGCTCGATCGGCAGGTCGAAAAAGTGGCGAACTTGTCGGTAGGCGTTGCTGTGAGCTTTGCCCATGAATTGGTAGCCGATGAGGCCTACATTGAGCTTGCGAGCGGGCATAGCCTAGCTTATCAGATTCGAGATGAGGTGGTCGGGGACCACGGACGCGATATACTTGGGGAGCTCTCCCTTCCGCGTTATGCGTACCCCTGCGCCATTCCAAATCGGACACGTTCGCGTCGGACCGCCCATCGTTTTGGCTCCGATGGAAGACGTGACCAACTGGGCGATGCGACGGCTCACCAAGCGGATCGCGGGGCCCGGGCTCATGTTCACGGAGTTCGTCAGTGCGATGGCCATCCATTACAACGCGGCCAAGACGCGGAAGAAGTTTCGTATTCATCCCGAGGAGCGGCCGCTGGGCATCCAGATCTTTGGTGGCGATCCCGCGACGATGGTGGAGGCGGCTCTGGAGTCGGAAGCGGCCGGGGCCGATATCTTGGACATCAACATGGGCTGCTGGGTCCCGAAGGTCTGCAAGACGGGCTCGGGCGCGGCGCTGCTCAAAGATCCCGACCTCGCCGAGCGCATCGTCCACGACGTCGTTCGCGCCGTACGCATCCCCGTCACGGTCAAGGTTCGGGCAGGGTGGGATTACGGTCTCTTTGCGGCTCCTGACCTTGCGCGCCGTTTTCAGGGCGCGGGCGCCCAGGCGCTGACTTTGCACGCCCGGTTCGCCAAGCAAGGATTCGAAGGCGAAGCCAACTGGAAGCTGATCTCGCAGATGCGAGAGGCGGTCCAAATTCCGCTGATCGGTAACGGCGACGTGAAAACCCCGGAGGATGCCCACCGCATGTTTGAGGAAACCGGTTGCGACGGTGTCATGGTCGGCCGGGCGGCGATGGGCGATCCGTGGGCGCTACGGCGAATCGTGGAGTCGGTCGAGGGCCGCCCCATTTCCGCCCTTCCCAGCCTGAGCGAGCGGATCGAAGCCTGCCTGGAGCACTGCCAACTGATGATCTCCTATGAAGCCGGTCTCGATGCCTATGAGCCGGTGGACGCGGCGACCGAGCGCCGGGCGATCAGCGCGCTTAGAGGCCTTCTCCCGCTGTACATCAAGGGCGAGTTTGGGGCGGCCCAGATTCGCCACAAGCTCACGGCATGCTCGTCGCTGGCCGAGGTGGAGCAAGTCTTGCGCGATTTTCAGGCGCATTTGCCCGTGCCGAGCTTGGCCGAAAGATCGTAAACTGTCCCTCGCGCCCACTGCGATCAACGATGCTCGCCACCCGATCCCTCATCCTCAAGACCTCCCACCTCTCGCTGGTGGAGCGGCTCGTCCGCCGGAGTTTCCTCTTCCGGCCCCTCGTTCGTCGGTTTATCGCCGGTGATACGCTCGAAGAAGCGATGAAAAGCGTCGAGGCGCTTTGCGGGCAGGGCCTGAGCGTGACGCTAGATTATTTGGGAGAGAACAGGAAGACCGCCGCGGAAGCCCAAGCGGCGGCGGACACGTTCAGCCAGATGCTGGAGCGGATCGACCAGTCTCCCCACAAATCCCTCATCAACATCTCCATCAAACTGACTCAGTGCGGCCTGGATCTGGGCACCGAGGTGGCCGAAGCCAATTTGCGCCGCGTGCTCGAGTCGGCGCGTCAAAGGGGCAACTTTGTGCGCGTCGACATGGAATCGAGCGACTACACGGAGCGGACCATCGCCATGATCGAGCGGATGTTTCCCGAGTTCGGCAACACCGGCACCGTGCTTCAGAGTTATCTTCGCCGCACTCCCGCCGATTTAGAGCGACTGATCAGCCTTGGCAGCCGGATTCGACTCGTCAAGGGCGCGTACCTGGAACCGGACGACGTGGCGTTTCCCGATAAGGCCGACGTCGATCGCGCCTACTGGGAGGGAGCCCAAACGCTCCTGACCCGGGGCAACTATCCCGCCATCGCCACCCACGACGAGAAGATCATCCGGGCGGTGAAGGATTTTGTGCGTGAGAAGGGCATTGCGCAGGATTCCTTTGAGTTCCAGATGCTCTATGGCATCCGCCGGGATCTCCAGAATGCGCTGGTCCAAGAGGGGTACCGCGTCCGCGTTTACGTGCCGTTTGGCGACCAGTGGTACCCGTACTTTGTTCGGCGACTGGCCGAACGACCGGCGAACGCGTTCTTCATCTTCAAGTCGCTCTTTCGGGGCTAATCGCGAAAAAGTCTATTTTCGGGCGCAGTTTTCCGCCTTTCAACGCATAATTACAATCAGGCTTATTGCAAATGATGCGTCGACGCCTGAACTGGGTAGGGGTGACAAGTGCAGTGCTGGCTGTTTCATCAGCCACTGCGCAGTCCGCCCTGTCGGTCCCGGTGGGTGCCGCCCAGAAATCGGAGATCGGCGGGAAGTCGTCTCAAGACCTGATTCGGCTGGACGGCTTGGGCCCCAGCGTCCCGTTGCGCAACTCCGGCGTCTTGCCCGGAAGCGAGATTTTTGAACTGGACGGACGGCGGCTCGTCCGCAACCGCGACTACAGCATCGACTACGCGGGGGGCACCGTGTTCCTTCTGGTCCCCACTCGCGCGGGCCAGTCCTTCCGCGCCTCCTACCGCTACGACGAGACCCGGAAGAAGACCACCCTCACCGGCCAGAACATCCTGGGTCCGAGTGGCTTCGCCCTGAACTTTGCGGGCGAGAACCAGGTGATGTTTGGATTCGGCGTGGCCGACCGCGCACCGGACGGTACGGTCTCGACCTCCAACATGTATGGACTCCGCAACCAGTTCACCCTGGCTCCGGGAGCGTCGGTCAGCGGCCTTGTACTCTCCGGCGAAAAGCGCGCGGTCACGTCCCGCTCGCTGCTCGATTCGAAAAGCGAAGGTCCGACGCTGGACGCAGGGAAGTCGCAGGCCATCCTCCAGAAGCTGGGCGCGAAATTCCTCGGCGGAACCGTCGCCGCCACCTGGCAGGATATCAGCCAGAAGTTCTCGTCGTTCGATTCTTTCCGCAACGCGGGGTTCGATGGCGGTTTCGTCGACCAGTTGGCGAAGGAACGGGGCCTGAAGCGAGCCTCCTTCGAACTTCAGAACGTCGGCAGCAAAGATTTCAACGTCAGCAACGCCTATCGCAACATCAAAGATGGCGACAGTGGGCTGGAGTGGCGCTCGCTTGGCCTGAACGCCGGGCCGGTCAAGTTCAACTGGTCGGGTCAGCGCGTCGACAAGGACTTCAAGCGCTTTGGCGACTTGGCCGAGGCCGATCGCGGCCAGCTCGCGAAGGAAACGGGCATGAGCCGGGAAACGCTGGATCTGGGACTGGCGCTCAAGAACGGCGCGGGCAGTTTCCGCTCGCTGAAGGTCGAAGACGAGGCGGGCGGGCTTTACCGACGTTCCGCCGATCTCGGCGTGGGACGCGCCAAGCTCCAATGGAGCGACCAGAGGGTCGAGAAGGCGTTCACCCGGTTTGGCAGCCTGCGGGAGGCCGACGCGGGTCAGCTGGCTCGCGAAGCGGGCATGCGGCGCCAGAATATCGTGTTCTCCTACGACCCGGGATTGGGCGGCAAGGACAACTGGATGGTCTCGAGCGCGTGGCTTCGACCCGATGAGGGCGAAGACCGAGGGTTCAAGGCTGACGAGTTGCGCCTTGGCGGAAAGAAGTGGGCGTTCGAACACATCCGCTTGGGCTCCGAAGATGGCTCGGCCGTGCTGCCGAGCATGTCCGATTCGGAAATTCAGGGCTACATTCAGCGCATCGGTCGCATGATCGAGCCCGGCGGTGGGGTCGCCTATCGGGGCGAGGATAAGGGCACTTTTACCCAGACGGCAGGGATTCATCGAAGCGCGGACCGGCTGAGTTTCGACCTCGGACGAGGTGCCGCATTCATGGCCGATCGGTTCAGCGTCGGCAATAAGGATAAGGACGGCTCGGCCTCCCGATTCTCCTTGCAAACGTCGCGGTTCGGGTTGAACTACCGCACCCAGTCTTTCGATCAAGGGCTCACCGAATCCGTCCCGCTCTTTGGATTCGAGCAGAATCGGCTCGGCAACGTGGGCGGCCTGAAGCGAACCGACCTCGACGGGTCGGCGGCTCTCCCCCGCGGTGGCAAGCTGACCTTCGGTCAAACCCATGCCAATCGCGAAGGCGAAGGGAGTTTCGACCGCACGGCGCTCGGAATCGATTCCAAGAATCTTTCTGTTCAGTACTCGACCCGCAAGCTCGACAAAGGGTTCACCAGCGCAGGACAGCTGGTCGATCCCGAACGCGACCGCATGGCCGAAATCCAAGGGTTCAGTCAGCGCGACCTCGCCGTGCGAGGCAGCCCGTTGCGCGGCCTCACCATTTCGCTTCGCCAGGTGGATGCCCGGGACGATATCGACGACCTGGCCAAGACGCTCCACACCTTCGCGCTGAACTACGAACCTGACAAGCGCACCAAGGTCGAGTTCTATCAGATGCGGCAGAACAACTACGATCCGCTACAGATCCTTGCCGCGTCCTCGGTAGACCGCTTGAACATCGCCCGCGATTTGGGCCGGTTCGGGAAACTGTCGTACCAGAGCGAGAAACTCGGATACGACGGCACCCAAAGCAATCTGGTGGGCAGCGACCGAAAGACTTTTGCTTACGAAGCCAAGATCGGCGACCGGACCACGGTCGCGACGGAGCAGACACGAACGGTGTTCGAAGACGGCGGCCACGAGAGCATCAGCGCGAATACGCTGAGCACCGACCTCTCGAAGATCGCTGGCGTGGCGGTGACGGACGTGCGCATCGACCGGGATGGCGACAAACCCGACGAGCAGAAGCGCAACTACGGTTTTTGGTACGACCTCGGGAAGAATGTGCGGCTGAATTACGGCTATGCCCGCCAGATCAACTCGCAGGCCGCCGGAACCATGCAAACCAATTTCACGGTCACACCGGGCCAGATTGGCGGCATCGCAATCGGAGCGATGAGCTATGCCGACCAGCGGTGGGATACGACGCGCTTCCAAGCCACGGGCAACGTGCAGCTTTCGACCGTCAAGCCGTTCCGCATGGGCTTTCTCGATGACGTCAAGCTCGTCTACGGCGCCGACACGATTCGCGACCGCGGCCAGTTCCAGAAGGAGAACCGGGTGATGTCGTTCGCGGGCAAGATCGGCAGCAACTTGCTCGGCTGGGACTATATGTCGCAGGTGGCCCCGAATGGCGACCTCGGAATCGACCGGACCTTTAAATTCGCGACCGACCAGAACGAAAAGCGCAATCTGCGGGCGGCGATCTCGTACAAACTTCGAACCTTGCCGGGAGACAACCAGGTCATGGTGCGAAGCTATTCCGTGACGGCCCGGCCGTTCAAGGGCGTGGAACTGACCCATCAGCTCGTCACGAATCCGGAGGTGCCGCGTGGCGACCTGCTGCTCGGCTCGCAGACTCAGGCCGAGCGCATCAATCGCTGGAAGCTCGATTTCACGGGCAGCGCGCGTACGAAGTTTGGCGTCAGCTGGGACGAGCTGATCAACGACCAAGCCAAATCGCTCAGCCGCGTGGCCAACTTGAACCTCACGCTGAACGCGGACAACCCGTCGCCGTTCTACATCACCTACGGCTTGGAGCAGACCGAAAACGCGCAGACCCCGCGGCGAACGCAGCACCGCTACAGCATCCGATACGATCAGCGGCCGGGACCCAACCAGATGTTCAGCCTGTTCCTGGGCAACATCAGCTGGCAGCACAGCCGGCCAGACAGCCAACGCGTCCAAAACTGGTCGATGCGTCTTGAGTGGCAAGTCCGCTTTTAGGCGAGGCATTCTCGGGTAATTTAGCCAACCGATGGGTATTACATCTTTCGAGGGTTGGAGCCGGTGCTTAAGGCTGGAGCACGGCGACCTCGAACTCACCGCGACCCTCGAAGTGGGTCCCCGAATTCTCGGCTTCCGGACGCGAACCGGCGAGAATCTGCTCAAGGTTTACGATGCGACCCGTGGAGCCAAGGGTGGCACCGAATATCACAGCTACGGCGGCCACCGGCTGTGGCGCTCGCCCGAAATCGACGGGATCACGAACGAGCCGGATAACGGCGAAGTCGAACTCGTCGAGGAAGGGAACCGGGCCATCCTTCGTCCTCCTCTCGGTGCGGCGGGCTTGCGCCGCGAGGTATCGATCGAGGCGGCAGGCAATGGATTTCTGATTCGCCACACGATCACCAACGAGCGCCCGGAGCCGTACGAGATCTCGTCGTGGGGCATTACGGTGTTTCGACCTGGCGGCGAGTGCCTGATTCCGCAGTCGCCCTTCCTGAGCTGGGATGAGAAGCTGCTGCCCGCCCGGCCAATCGTGTTGTGGCACTATGCCCGCATGAACGACCCCCGGTTCACCTGGGGCTCTCGCGTGATTCGGCTCCGTCAGGCAGACGCCCCCGCCACAAAGTTCGGGGCTCAGGTCGAGCAGGGCATCGCCGCGTACGCCATCGACGGTCAGGTGTTCGTCAAGCGGTTCGGCTTCGACCCAGCCGCGACGTACCCCGATTTCGGCTGTAACTTCGAATCGTACACCCGCGAGGACATGCTGGAGGTCGAGGCGCTCGGTCCCGTGCGTTGGATCGAGCCGGGACAGTCGACGGGGCACTCCGAAACCTGGTACCTGCTGGACGGGGAAACCCCGCCCACCGACGACGAAGCTTGTGGCGCGTGGTTCGACGGGATCATGCGTCGATGTCCCCATCTGGGCTAAACCCCATAAAATTGTCATCCGGTAGCGGCTTGCGCGTTTGTACAATAGGAAGGGGCCGAACTTTCGGTCTTCTCCAGAGGTCCTATTCGCCATGAACCGTACTCCGCTGCTTGCCGGATTCTTAGCCTTGGTTGCGATTGCGCCCGCTCAGTTGCGTCCCCATGCGCCGCTGACGCCCGTATCGCCCAAAGACGTGCGCACGGAGACGGTCGACGAGATCGCCCCTCTCGATCGCTACGGCAATCAGATCGGACCGTGGATGCCGGTGAAGTCGCTGGGCGATCTGCAGCGCGAGGCGCCCGTGTTCAAGGTCGCGTTCGACTCGATGAGCACGACGACGAGTACGCTTCAGGCTTGGACCAGCGTTTATGGACCGAACGCCGGCATCTACAAGCTTCCCGCGACCTACAAGATTTTCATGACGGCAAACGACATGATCCTGCCGTCCAGCGTGCTGTCGAGGACGGCAAAGTTCGTCCAGGTCGGTGTTCAGTGGAACCCGAACGGCAGCGCGACCGCATCCGGAGTACTCACCTGCATCGTGAAGGTGTACACAGGCACGAATTTCAACGATGACGGCAATGGTCCCGCGTTCACCACGCCGCTTGGCGGCGTCGCCCTCAAGCGAATCAATCTCAGCGGCGGGCAGGTGAATCTCCAGTTCAACGGAGGCAGCATTCCGGGTGGAGTCGCCCTTCCCGCGGGCAACGGAGCCGTCGTGACGGAGATCGGCACGGACGATGGTCAGGGCAATTTCACCCCCCTTTCCGGCCTCCAAAGCGCATCGCCCCTGTTCGGCAACATGGTGTCGCCGGGCGAACCACGCTACCCGGGGACCAACCCCAGCGCGAGCACCGACATCGAGTGGGATGACGATACGAACCCGTTCTTCCCGGGCGTGAACACCCCGGACCACATCTTCCAGACCTTCCGAAATTCGGACTACGCCGAGCTTTACGGCTACAACACAGAAGGGAACGAGAATAAGGGCATCCTGCAGGCGGCGACGACCCTTTTCGTCGACGACAACTCCATTACGATCGGCGGCAAGATCACGTTCCTGGACCTCGCCGTGGCCGGGACCGGAAACCGGTGGGCGACGGTGGAGATTCGCGACACCGCGAGCGGAACCGTCTTGGACACCCAGACCGTGGCCGTGAAGCCCGACGGCACCTACCAGATCGTCGATCCCAAGCCGTCGACGGGTGGTAACTACCAGCTGTACATCTCGTCTCGTCCGTGGCTGCGCAAGAGAGTCGCCGCCAATTCGACCGGAGGCGTCAGTCTGAACAATATCAACGCCACCCTGATGAATGGCGATATCGACGGCGACAATGCGGTGACGGTCTTCGATTACAGCGTTCTCTCCGACTATTTCGACCGCCAAAATACGGATGCTGATTGGACGACGGTGGGCGTGGACGGCTTCGCTCCCCAAGACGCCGATCTCGATCGGGATGGTGCGGTTACCGTATTCGATTACTCGATTCTGTCCACCAATTTCGATAAAAACGGGGACTAACCAGGCCGATGGGTATCATCCCATCGGTCGGTTTTTCCGGTTCATTGCTATGAAAGGTTTTGCTTGCACTTTGTTTGTCAGCGCGGCTCTTTGTGGGTGGGCGCAAGTCGGATTGCTGGAGACGACGCCCCATGGCTTCTATCCGCGCGCGATCCAACCTCTGCGATGGGCGAAGTATGTGCCGGGACAGCCGATTGTTTGGCATGAGCGGCAAGCCAATCAATCGCAGGGCCTGGATGCCCCCAGTTGGCTCAAGGCATACGATACGATCAACTGGAATACGGCGCTGAGTGCCAGCGATCCTGCGGGGATGGCAGCCAAAGTCTATCAGGCTAATACGCCTCGATCGGCGCTCTGGACTTACAGCAATTCCGGCAGCACCTATTTTGCGAACCTGCCCTATATCGTGGACGACATGGTGATGCCCTCCACGACCGCCCGAAAATTCGCCGAGCGACTACGCGTCGCGTTTATCTGGAACCCAGAGGGCGAAGCCGCCAGCTCAGGCTCGTGGCCCTCGGTCGCCTCGACCAAGAACTGCGTCATGCTGATCGGTACGTGCAGCGGGGTCGGCGGCGCCAACGGTCCTGCGATCTCGGGATTGATCACGACGCCGTTCTATCAGATCGGCAGCAATCTGCAGCAGCTCAGCGGTTACCTGGTCGATTTCGGACCGAATCCTGGTTTCTGGTTTGCCGATTTCAAATCCACCGACTTTCTCAAGGCCTTCCAACTTCCGCTCCCGGGGCCGACGTCGAGCACCGGCGGTATCGTTCTCGCCCTCGGCAAGGAGCGCAACGGCGCCTTTGTTCCTTTGGGCGCGGCGCAAGGTGATCCCGCCAACGCGGCGGCCGAGTTCTGGCTCATGAGCAACTGCGCCCCCGGCGATCCGTACCAGCCGGGCACGAATGCAACGGATTCGGATCCCAAAGTTTGGATGGACGGATTCAAGCGCAGTGCGACCTTCGGCACCGAACCCAATGACGTGCAACTGGTGACCCCGGACTTTGGGTTCGACACCGTACCCGCGCAGGCCGTCTCCGAGCTTTCCGATCTCAACTTCACAAGCAGCACCTTTTTCGGGGGCGGGCGTGAACTCCACCCGGCGATCGGCCTTGCCGTCGATACAACGGCAGCCCTCGCGACGATTCCCGTCGATTTCGATGGTCTGGATGTCGGTGCGATTCCGACGCACATGGTGCTGCGCGTGATTGCGGTCGACGCCGGCGGAACGCCGCTGCTCGATGATCAGGGTGCCGTGCTTTGGGCTGAGCAGGAGGTCGCGGTGGATATTACGGGCGCAACCGGCCGAGTCACCGTCATCAATCCTCACCTGAAACCGAACGCCAACGCGGCCGAGGCGAGCCATTACATCATTCAGGCTTTTCCGTACCGGGCTCTCCGCGCCACGACTGTGCTCTGGTCCGCAGCTTCCGGTTCGGCAACATTGCCCACCCTGCAATTTAAGTTGGGCGACGTCGACCATGACAACGCAATAACTGTTTTTGACTACGGCATTCTTTCCGATAGCTTTGATGTCACAAGTGCAGATTCAAGCTGGCTGATTCCAGGCCCCTCTGGATTCGCCCCCGTGGATGCAGACCTTGATAACGATGGCGTCGTGAGCGTGTTTGATTACGGTTATATTTCCGTCAACTTCGACCAAAGTGGATCGAACGATTTGTCTTCATAACAATTACTTGAATACGCGCCACGTATTTCTACTAGCAAGTTCTGAATATTCTTGTACGTTGGCATGAGTCCTGCTATGATGTAAGGACCTCTCACTGGAAGCGGCTCAGGACGCATCCGATTTGAGTCTTCTGAGCGACATTGACAACCGCTCAAGGAATAACTTGGAGAACTCGTACAAATCATGACTCGATGCACTAATTGGAAATCGCTTGGTTCCCTCGCGCTGCTCGCCCTCACGGTGGCAATGGCGTCGACCGCGAATGCCACGGATCGAAAGAATGCCCTCCCCACCGTGGGGAATGAAAAGTTTCGACGCGCAACGCCGAAAGCTTGGGCCCGCTACATTCCTGGACAGAAGCCTGTCTGGCACGCCTGGAAGGGCACGGACAATGCGAAGAACGATCCCGTTTACGAAAAAGCGTATGACTCGGTCGCTTGGGATACGGCTGCCGACGCCCCGCTGACCTCGGTCTACGGCCCGACCCCCCGAAGTGTTCGCGTGAACTACACGGACGCCGGTTCGACCTACTTCGCGAACATCCCGTTCTATGTCGACGACATGAAAACGACGGCCGCTTCGAAGGGTAAGCCCAGCTCGAAGCAGATGTTGATGTTCCGCTGGAACCCGCTTGGTCTCGACGGAACCGCGTATAACGATGGCGCCAGCACGGGTGTGGACTGCATCGTCCTCATCGGTTCGGCTGCTGAAGTCGTGAAAGATCCGGCCGGTCCGGGCGCTTGGAGTGGCTCGCTCGCCAACTATCTGTATGACCTCGGTGGTACCGATCCGGTGCTCACCCCTGGCGTGCTGGTCAACTTTGGCGATGGCGAGGGTGGCTGGTATGCGCCGATCGCATCGAGCGACTTCTCGTCGCCGCTCTACGTTCCGCTTCCGTACACGGACAACGGTGGATTCATCTACGCGATCGGTCAGGTCACCGCTGATGGATTCTTCGACACGTTCAGCGACACTGACGCACCGAACGCGGCTGCTCACGCATACCTCGCTTCGAACTGCTCGCCGACCGACCCGTATCAGCCGGGTACCAACCCGACCGACTCGGACAAGTTCGCTTGGACCGACGGTCTCGTTCGCGGCAACTACTTCGGTGGCACGAACGACAGCATCTACATCGGTTCGAGCGAGTTCGTGATGGCTAACCTTACGAATACGGCCGACTTCGATCAGCCGTACTCGGAGTACACCGATCTCGACTGGGGTGCTGCGATCCTCGCTACGCCGACCCGCCTTCACCCGGCCATCGGCTTCGCGATCGACACCAACGAGGCTTACCTCACGATCAACACGACGATCGCGGGTCTCGACCAGACGAACCGACCGGACACCGTCCTTTACGACATCGTCGTGACGGATGCGAGCGGCACGCCGCTTGACGATGGTTCGGGCGTCGTGTACGACACGCAGTTCGCCGCGATGAAGAACAACTCGGAACCGGGTCAGTTCATTGCGATCAACGAGCACCTTCCGGATAACGTGAACCTGGGCGAAGCCCGCTACTACGTGGTCACCACGAAGCCGTTCCGCTGCACCCGCGGCACGACGAGCGTGTGGGACACCAACGGCGGCTCCGCGACCAAGAGCATGACGATCTACGCAGGCGATGCGGATGACGATAACTCGATCACCGTTTTCGACTACGGAATCCTCTCCGACTACTTCGACAAGTCGGAATCGGATGCGGACTGGTTCACGATTGGAGACAATGGTGCTGCACCCGTCCAGGCCGACTTCGATGACGACGGCGCGGTCACGGTCTTTGACTACGGTATCTTGTCCGACAACTTCGACAAGTCCGGCGACGAAGATCCTCTCGCCTAAGTCGATTCGATCGACCCAACAAAGCCCGGACCATTCGGTCCGGGCCATTGTTTTTGCGGGGGATGGGCCGCAAAAAAATAAGAAATTTCGAATCCTGGGAATTTAATTCTTGTAAATCGAGTATGTCCATGATAAGATGTCCCATCGACTCTGTTTGCAAGCACTTTAGGTTGCAACTGTCGCTGCTGGCTCGAATAGAGCTGTATTCTTGGAGGTTCTCATGTATAAAAATTCTGTGATAAAGAGCCTGGGCGTATTGGCCCTGGGTTGCGCACTTATGGGCGTTTCGTTCGCCGATCAGCGCCATCTGAAACTCGTCGACGACAGCACGCTTGGTCTTCGCGAGCGCAAGGCAACGCCGAAATCTTGGGCCTACTACATTCCTGGCCAGAAGCCGGTTTGGCACAAGTTCCACGCCAAGGACAATCAGGTCCAGAAGAACGTAGGTAACTGGGTCAAGGCTTACGACTCGATGAACTGGGATACCGTAGCCGGCGCACACGGCACGACGGTTTACCAGGCGGCTACTCCTCGCGGCGCCAGCTGGACCTATACCAGCAGCGGCAGCACCTACTTCGCGAACATTCCGTTCATCGTGGACGACATGGCGCTCAAGACGGGTACGGGCGGCAAGCGCGCCGAGCGATTCCGAATGCGCTGGATCTGGAACTCGGGCGGCAACACGACGGCCAATCTGGGTGCCTCTTCGGGCGATGAAGAGCTGCTGATCCTCGTCGGCACGGCTAACGGATTCGTGGCCGATCCCGCCGGACCGGGAGCGTGGTCGGGCTCGATCATGAACTACCTGTACAACCTCGGCGGCGCAAATCCCGTTCTCACTCCGGGCGTATTGATCAATTTCGGTGCTGGCGACGGCGCGTTCTTCGCCGACCTCCTTGCAACGGACTTTGACGATCCCGGCACAGTGGCCAACGACGGCTTGTCGATCCCGCTACCGAGCGGGGACAATGGTGCCCTCATCATGGCGATGGGGTATGCCGATGCGAACGGCGACTATGTCCCGTTCGACTCCGCGACCAGCACCAAGGCTGCTCAGTTCCGCTACATGAGCATGTGCTCGCCGACCGACCCGTATCAGCCGGGTACGAACGCCACCGACACGAGCAAATTCTCGTGGGAAGATGGCCTCGTCCGACTGGGCACGCCTCCGAACGACCTGATCGTCGGTACCGACGATTTCGGCATGGAGAACCTGACCAACACGGCTGACCAGACGACGCCCTACACCGAGTACACGAACATGGACTTCTCCACGGCGTACTTCTCGGCTGGAGCTCGCGTTGCCAACCCTTGCATCGGTCTCGCCATCGACGCCGACTCTGCCTACCTGACGCTCAACGCGAACTTTGCCGGACGAGATTCCTCGAACTACCCTGGCAACGTTCTCTATGACATCGTGGGTACGGACGCCAGCGGCACTCCGCTGACGGACGAGTTCGGCGAGAAGATCTTCTCGACCGAGTTTGCTTCGGTTAACTCGACCAACCAGAAGTTCCTGGCGCTCAATCCGATGCACACGACGGATGGTTCGACGGTGATCGATCACTATGTCGTGCAGGCGAAGCCTTACCGCGCAACTCGCGGTCGCTCCACCGTCTGGAACGCAACGGCCGGCTCTTCGAGCAGCCCGATCACGTTCTGGTACGGCGACGCTGATGACGACAACTCGATCACGGTCTTCGACTACGGCGTGTTGTCCGACTACTTCGACAAGTCGGAAGCTGACACCGATTGGTTCACCGTTGGCGACAACGGCTCGGCCCCGGTCGACGCAGACTTCGACGATGATGGCGCAATCACCGTTTTCGACTACGGAATTCTGTCGGATAACTTCGACAAGTCCGGCGAAGACGACCTGACGGCTTAACTCCATCTCCAAGTCAATCCCAGGACCAGGCTACGGCCTGGTCCGTTTTCTTTTTTGCCGGCTATTGGATAAGCTGGCCCCCATGAGATTTCGTACATGCTTGCTCGGACTGCTGGTCGTCGGGCCCTGGGCCGGTTCCGCCCAATCCGCCGATATCGCCAAGATTGTCCAGGAAGGCAAGACTCATAATCAGGCGGCCAAGACGCTATATACGCTGTGCAAGCAATTTGGCGCCCGCCGCACCGGTTCGCGCGCCTTGGAAGCAGCCCAGCTTTGGGCCATGGAGCAGATGAAGGCGTACGGTCTGTCGAATGTGCACCGTGAAAAATGGGGAGCGGTGCCGATCGGATTCGAGCGCGGCAAGGGCTACCAGGCGCAGGTCGTCGAGCCGTATCGCAAGACCATCGAATTCAGTTCCGCCGCGTGGTCGCCCGGAACGAACGGACCGCTGCGCGCGGAAGCGGTTGAGCAGCCCGTCGACCTCGATGAACTCGCGCGAGTGAAATCGTCGCTCAAAGGCAAGTGGGTGCTCATGCATCGTGCTGCGGCCATGCGGGGCGCGCGCCGCTCCGATCCCCTGACCGAGGAACAGCGCAAAGCGGATCCCGCGGCGGCAAAGCTCGAGGACGTCGACCGTCAACTCGATGCGCTCGGCATCGCGGGGCGCGTCTACGGCGAGGAGAATGTGCGGGACCTGGTCCACACCCACGGCACGTGGAAGTTCATCGAAAACGGTCAGCCCTCGCACGATGTTCGTGTCAACATCAGCGCCTCTGAGATGCGCCGAATCCGGCGGGCGATGTCGATCGGCCGGAAGGTGATGCTCGAATTCAATGTCGACCAGCGATTCGTACCCGGCGAAGTGCCCGTGTACAACCTGATCGGCGAGATTCCCGGGGCTGATCCAGGCGGGGAAGTCGTGATCGTTGGTGGTCACCTCGATAGCTGGGATGGGCCGAGGTCCGAGGGCGCCAGCGACAACGGCACGGGGTCGAGTACCGTCCTCGAAGCGGCCCGCATCCTGGCCGCCACCGGAGCCAAGCCCAAGCGTACGATCCGGTTTATCCTGTTCACCGGCGAGGAGCAAGGGCTGCTCGGATCGGTGGAATACGTCAAGCAGCACGAGTCTGAATTGGACAAGATTGTTGCTGTATTAGTAGAAGATGGTGGCTCTAACCTGGAGATTGGCCTCTACGGTCAAAAGAGCTGGCTGCCCATTCTGGAGGCGGCGGTCAAGCCAACCAATGACGCCTTTCCGGATGCGCCGCTGAAGATCCAACTGGATGAAGGCAAGCCCGAGGAGGCAGGCGGAACCGACTACGCCCCATTCTTGTGGCACGGCGTGCCTGCGTTCGAATGGGACAAGAAGCGTGAGCCGCAGGACTACTTCTTTATTTGGCACACGGGCAACGACACCTACGAGAATGCGGTGCCGGCCAACCTCACCCAGATGAGCACGAACAACGCGCTGACGGCGTTCATGCTCGCGAGCATGCCGGAGCGGATGAATCGTATCTCGGTCAAGCGAGACTAGGACGCTTTCTCGAATCGCCGGCGGTCATAAACGAGATCTTCGGCGATTCCCCACACTTCGGCGTCCACGCGGTTGTCGGGCAGAATCTTGCTGAAGTGCACGATGGCGCTGGTCAGCCCGGCTTCTCGCGCCTCGTGCAGGAATACCGAGTTGAGCACCTGACGCGCGGCTGGCTTCAAGCCGAAGGAGATGTTGCTGACGCCCAGCGTTGTGTTGACGCGCGGGTGGCGCTTTCGAATCTCGCGGATCGCTTCGATCGTGGCAATGCCCGCATCGCGAAACTCCTCGTCTCCCGAGCCCAGCGTGAACGTCAGTGCATCGATAAACACGTCGTGGTCGGGCAGGCCTGCCGCACGCGTCTTGCTCAGGATTCGGTCGGCAATGGCGACCTTGCGTTCAACGCTCTTGGCCATCCCTTCTTCGTCGATGGTCAGCCCGACGACGGCGGCGCCGTACGTGCGGCAAAGCGCGAGCACGCGCTCGGTCCTCGCCTCGCCGTCCTCGAAATTGATGGAGTTGATGATCGGCTTACCGGCAAGCATCTGAAGCGCGGCTTCGATGACGGGCGCCTCGGTCGAGTCGATCATGATCGGCACCGTGATCTGGCGGTTGTAGCTGGCGAGAAGCGTTTGCATATCGCGCTTTTCGTCGCGGCCGACAAAGGCGGTGCAAACATCCAAAACGTGCGAGCCCTCGCTCTCCAAT
The DNA here is from genome assembly GCA_044226215.1 of Fimbriimonadaceae bacterium. GTDB lineage: Bacteria > Armatimonadota > Fimbriimonadia > Fimbriimonadales > Fimbriimonadaceae > JBGAHK01. The sequence continues at coordinate 547,101 of JBGAHK010000001.1, forward strand.
TCGCGCGCCAATTCGGTGAGCCCTTCCCAGTTCTCGGCGGCGAGCATCTCGCGAAACGCCTTGCTGCCGTTGGCATTCGTCTTTTCGCCCACGATGAGGAAGCTGCTGTCCTGTTCGTAGGGCTGGCACATGTAGAGGCTGCTGCAACCGACGAGCTTAAGGGCTGCGGCCTGCTCGTCGGTCTTTAAGTCGAAGTCGAAGCCGGGGAAGAGGGGGCGAACCTGCTGCCAATGCGCGTTCGTGCCGTGGCGGCGGCCGCCCAGTTCGGCGGCAACCGCCTCGATGTGGGCGGGCGTCGTTCCGCAACACCCACCGCACATGGCGACGCCGAAATCCTGCACAAAATGCGCATGAGCCTTGGCCAAATCGGCCGGGGAAAGCTTGTACACCGCTTTGCCGCCTTCCATCACAGGAAGACCGGCGTTGGGCTGAACGGAGATCGGACGTGTGCAATTCTCGCCCAAGAATCGGATGTGGGGCGACATTTCGGCGGGGCCGGTCGCGCAGTTGAGGCCGAATGCGACGACCTCGGGAAAACATTCGATCATGTTCAGGGCCGCGCCGATCTCGCTGCCGAGGAGCATCGTTCCCGTCTGCTCCATGGTGACTTGGACGAAGAGGGGAACGCGTCGACCGGTCTCGTCCATCGCGCGACGCGCGGCGACGATGCCCGCTTTGACCATGAGCAGGTCTTGGAGGGTCTCGAGGAGAAGCCCGTCGACGCCGCCTTCCAGCAGCCCGCGAAAACTGTCCGCGTAGGTGTGCTCCAGTTCGTCCCAGCTGACCTGCTGGAGCGAGACGAGCTTGGTGCCCGGACCGATCGCGCCGACCGCGAACCGGGGCCTCGTCGAGGTGCTCGCCGCAACTGCCGCCCGCTTGGCGATCTGGCCGGCGCGCAGGCTGAGCTCGTACGTGAGCTCGGGAATCTGGTACTCGCTGAGGACGATGGACGTCGAACCAAACGTATTGCTCTCGATCAGGTCGGCTCCGGCCGCCAGATACCGGGCGTGGATGGCCTCGATCGCATCGGGGCGGGTCACATTGAGCAGTTCGTTGCATCCTTCCAGGTAGGCACCGCCCAGTCGCTCGGCGGCCGCCCGGACTTCCGGAGCGTAAGAAGGATCGTCGCGCAGGGTGAAATCGTCCTGACTCAAACCCGCATTTTGAATCTGAGTGCCCATCGCGCCGTCCCAGATGAGGACGCGATCATTCAAGGCATCGAGCAGAGCAGAATCGAATTTCATTCAGTTTAAACTGTACCGTACAGCTTTATCATCGGACGGCCCGCCGAAGATTCTTCGGCAAACACTGGCAAACGGTCTTACGTTCCTTGGCGGTCGAAATTCTGCGAGAGGATCGAGTAGTCCCAAACGGTGACCCAGCCGTCGCCATCGAGATCGGCGCTCGGCAGGAAACCGGGATCTCCATCGCGGGTATCGAAGGCATCGCTGAGGACGGCATAGTCGAAAATCGACACGATATTGTCGCCATCGACGTCGCCATTCATCAGAACGAACGCCAGGTTGTTGGCACCATTCGCAGCGACGGTGACAGGGCCGATGACTTGGCTGAGCCAATGGCTGACCTTGGCCCGAACTTGATAGGTTCCAGCCGGAGCCTCGTTCGCCGCCCACCCGAAAGAGAACGTCCCATCGGGTTTGAGAATAATGCCCGTGCGACGGGAGGCGACGCTTCCGTCCCCGCGCACGAACTCGATCTCAAGAAGCTCGTCCACCGGGTTTCCGACAAAGTCCTGCAGGAGAACCGAGCCTTGGATAAGCTTCTTCACTTCGCGGACCGTGACTTTCAGAATGGTATCCGCGACCTTGTTATAGTAATCGGATACGCGGACCAGGATGATTCGTTGAGTCCCGCCGTCGGTTTCGGTCGGGGTGTAGGTCAGGAGGCCATCAGGTGTGATGCTGGCTCCGGTCGGCGGCGTTCCCGGGAGCGAGAACGTGAGCTGGTGGATGGGGAAGTCGTCGTCGTGAGCGACGAACTGCACGCTCAACGGGGTTTCTTCGTCCGTGGTCTGTTCAGCTATGGCATCGATGGTCGGCGGCTGGTTCAGGGCTGCACCGCTATCGAATCCTTCGACGACGTAGCTGGGTTCCGTGAGGGGATACCCGTCCGCTTTCGGAGAACACACCACAAAGTTGCTTCTTGAAGTCGCATTCGCTTTTCCAACCAGCACAAGCCCGACCTCACTATTAGGTATTCCCCAAGTCTCGCCCATAGCAACCCCCCGATTGCTGAGATGGACGGTCGCTAGAGACTTGTCGTAATCGACTGGCACCTTCTCCACATTGCCGGAGCCAAAAATATAAGAAAAGCCGATCCCGATCGCTCGAAGTGTCGTACCACTCCCGAATCTGCCTGACAAAATGGGAGTGCCCTGGAACTGAACGGAAACCAAGCCATCCTTGCCGCCGGAAACCCCGGGGACGTCGGTAGCGAGATCTGAGATGGATGTCAGCGCGGTCGTTCCTGCAATTCCGATTTTTCGGTAGTCGGCGTTAGAATAGAAGGTCGCTGTATCTGCGTAATTAAACGCGCCGGTGGTGTCAGTATCGATTCCCAGAAAGAGAAAGCCAGAATTGAACGAAAGTGGTCCTCCTGAGGTGGTCGAGTCGACGTGAAGACGAACTTGCACCGAAAAGTTCTTGCCGATTTCGGGAATGAGCAAGGGACGGTCGGTGGGAATCGCCCGGCCTATCTCCGCATTTGGATCGCGTGCACCACCCGCGACAAACGGATTTCGAGCAATATCGACCAGGTCTTGATCGCCGTACGCGAGGTAGTACCGGACGCTTGACCAGGCGACCGATTGAGCTAGTAGAAGACAGGCAAGCAGTAGTTTTCGCATCAATTTCCCCCTTTGTCGAAGTTCTGCGACAAGATCGAATAGTCCCACACGGTGACCCAGCCGTCGCCATCGAGGTCCGCGCTAAGTACAAAGTTGGCATCGCCCTCGCGGGTGTCGAATGCGTCACTCAGGATCGCGTAGTCGAAAATCGAGACGAGATTATCGCCATCGACATCTCCGTTGATCAGAACAAAGGAAAGGCCGTCGACGCCGGTGGAGGTGACCTTGACCGCGCCGACCGCTTGGCTCAACCAATGGCTCGCCTTGGCGCGGACGGTATACGTTCCCGCCGAGACCTCGTTTGAGGCCCAGCCAAAGCTGAATCCGCCATTGGATTTTAGGATGATTCCCGTGCGGTGCGACGCGACCGAACCGTCCTCACGAATAAAATCAACTTCCAGGTGCTCGGTGGCCGGATTGCCGACAAAGTCCTGAAGCAGGACCGATCCCTGGATGGATTTTTTCACCTCTCGAACCGTCACTTTTAGGTCCGTTTCCGCGAACTTGTTGTAGTAATCGGAGACCCGGACGCGGATTGTTCTCTGGTTGCCGCCGTCGGCTTCGGTCGGGGTGTAGGTGAGGAGGCCATCTGGCGTTATGCTCGCTCCGGTCGGTGGCGTTCCGGGGAGTGAGAACGTGAGCTGGTGGATGGGGAAGTCGTCGTCGAGAGCGACAAACTGCACCATGAAGGGCGTTTCTTCGTCGGCGACTTGATCGGAAATGGAATCGATCGTTGGCGGCTGATCGAGCGACGCCCCGCGATCGAAGCCTTCAACCGGATATTTCGCGGAGGTGATGGGGTAACCGTCCGCCTTGGGAGACGTCACCACAAAGTTACTTCTGGATGTCGCGTTCGTTGCGGCGTGCAGCGTCAGGTTAGGGTCCGTCATGATCTCGCCGGGCTCGAGAGAGCGGTTGGATAGCTGGACCGTCGCCAAACGCACATCAGTCGAAACGGGAAGCAATGCAGAATTTCCAGCTCCGAAAATATAGGGTGTCCATATGCCGATGGGCCTTAACGTTGCTCCGGAACCAAATGCCCCAGCAAGCGCGGGAGAGCCCTGAAACTGCAAGTTGACTAACCCCGCCACACCACCCGTGATGCCTGGAATCCCCTGTATAGGGTCGAATATCGAGTTGGCGATTGTCGTTCCGCCAATGCCCAATTTTCCGAGATCGGCCTTTGCGTAGAAATCTTCCAGACTTGTATAGTTTGTTGCGCCGACCGTGTCCCGGTCAAAACCTAAAAAAATGGCACCTGAGTTAAAGTTCAGCGGATTTCCACTCGTGGTCGAGGAAACGACCAAGTGAATTTCGAGCGAGAAGGACTCCCCGATTTCCGGAAGCAGTAACGGTCGGTCACTGGATATCTCGCGTCCGATCGCCGCGCTTGGGTCTCGTGGTCCGTCCTTTGAAATGGGATCCCGGGCGATATCGACGAGATGTTGATCGCCGTAGGCCAAGTAGAACCGAAGAAAAGCATGTGCGCTTGCGTGTACAAGGCAAAGGCAGACTACCAGTAGTTTACACATCAGTGTCCTTTCTGGTCGAAGTTCAGCGACAGGATCGAATAGTCGAACACGGTGATCCAGCCGTCGCCATCGAGGTCGGCCGACCCCAAGTAAGTCGGATCGTCCAACCGTCCGTCGAAGGCGTCGGAGAGCAACGAATAGTCGAAGATCGTGACTTCGTTGTCGCCATCGACGTCGCCGTTGCGCAGTGAGAAGTTGAGGCCACTCACTCCTGTTGGGGAAACGTAAACGGAGGCGGATTCACTGAGCCAATGGCTCGTCTTGACCCAAATGCGATAGGAACCCGCCGGTATCTCGTTCGTCACCCAAGTCAGGTCGAAGCTGCCATCTGGCTTCAAAGGAACGCCGAACCGCGTCGTCACCAGAGTTTGCTCAGGCACTTTGAAGATCTGAAAGTTGGCTGTTTCGGTGCTGGTATTGCCAAGGTAGTCCTGGAGCAGGATGGATCCCTGAATATGCTTGATCCGCTTGGTGACAGCTACCTTGACGATGGCTTCGTCAAAAGCGCCAAAGTAATCAGAGACGCGGACGGTAATGTTTTGAGTCGTGCCTCCGGTGCCCTCGGGAGCCAAATAAGTAAGCAAGCCATCGGGCGTGACCGAGGCGCCTGCAACGGGAGTCGGCAGCGAGAACAGCAGGTAATGCTCGGGCTTATCGTCGTCGGTGGCGGTGAGCTGAAGCGATACACTGGCCTCCTCCGCGGTACTCAAGGTCGGAGGCGGGTCAAATTTCGGCGGTTGATTGATAGCGGCGAAATTGGTGCCTTGGACGGCGATCGTCTTCGTGCGAGTCGGATAGCCAAATTCCCGGGGAAAGCAAGCCAAGAAGTTTGCGCGGGTGACCGCGTCGCTGGATGCGTAGAGGCATAGCCCGGTTTCGGTGCCCGCGCTTCCATACGTCGCGCTAGATGCGATCCCGATGTTCTTCAGCATGACCGAACACAGCCGAACATCCGTGCCAACCGGTGCCAGTAGGCTGTTTGCAAGCCCATAGATGTAAGGAAACGTGATACCGATACTGCGTTGCTCCGCCGTGGCGCTGTAGCGTCCCGAGAGGTAGGGGGCGCCTTGTATCTGCATGTTGACAAGACCAGGAGTGCCGGATATCTCTCCGGGAAAGCCTTGCCCCAGGTTTCCGATGCTCGACGAGACGGTTATGCCGCCGATCGAGAGCATATGGTCGTCTTGCGCGGCTGTAAAAGCATCGAGATCCGAGTACTTCGCATTTGGAGGCGGATTGTCTCGGTCAAATCCGAGAAACACCACGCCGCTCGAAGACCGGAGTGGACTCGACCCGGAATCCGTACTGACGACCTTCATGCGGATATCGAGAGTGAAGGGTGCGCCAATTTGAGGAAGCAGAAGAGCGCGATCTTCGGGGATTCTCCCTCCCAACACGGCATTTGGATCTCGAATCGAGCCAAGCACATTGCTTCTGGCCAGTTGTACAAGCGTCGGGTCTCCGTAGGCCAAGTAAATATCGACGAGTGCGTTCGCGAGCCCGCAGGTGCCGATGGCGGCAGCGACGATGAGGGATCGTCGCCCGTTTCGTGATCTCACGAGTAAGTTCAAATTCAGTGTCCTTTCTGGTCGAAGTTCAGTGACAAGATCGAATAGTCGAACACGGTGATCCAGCCGTCGCCGTCGAGGTCCGCCGAATCCAGATAGCTGGCGTCGTCGAGTCGACCGTCGAAGGCATCGGAGAGGATCGAGTAATCGAGGACGGTGACTTCATTGTCGCCATCGACGTCGCCATTGCGCACCGAGAATCCAAGATTGTCGTAGCCAGTTGGCGTGATCTGGATTGGGTCCGAGACCTCGCTCAGCCAGTGGGTCGCCTTGCACCAAACGCGGTAGGTGCCCGCCGGAATCTCGTTCGACGCCCACGCGATATCGAAGGAGCCGTTGGACCGGATTGGCACGCCATAGCGCGATGTGACGAGAGCGCCATCGGAAACGCGGTAGATCAGGAACGTCGCGGTTTGCCGACTCGGATTGCCCAGGTAGTCCTGAAGGAGAATCGTGCCGCGCACGTGCTTATTGCGCTTCACGACGGTCACCTTGAGCGTCGTCTCGTCGAACCGCTGGTAATAGTCGTACACGCGGACGCGGATGGAAACGATCCGGCCACCGGTCCCCTCGGGCGCGTCATATGAGAACAGACCGTCGGGGGTAATGCTCGCTCCCTCCACGGGAGTGGGCAGCGTAAAGGTCAGCTGGTGCTTGGGGACATCGTCGTCGGTCGCAGTGAACTGAACGGTGCTGGTCGATTCCTCCGGAACATTCAGGTCCGGCGGTGAATCGATCTTCGGCGGCTGATTGATCGTCGAATCGTAGTCACCAGCTTGGACGGCGATCGTGGTGAACGACGCGGGATAGCCAAGTTCCTTCGGAGTCGTCACCACGAAGTTGGCGCGACTGACCGCCTCTGCGGCAGAGTAGAGGCACAGACCCTTCTCGGTCCCCGCCGTCCCGTAAGAAGCCAGGTGTGCCAAACCGATGTTTTTGAGCGTGACCCTGCAAAGGCCCACGTCGGTACCGGGCGGCAGTGCGGCCCGATTCGAAAGCCCAAAGATGTAGGGAAGAGTGATACCAATGCTTCGCTGATCACTCCCTTTCGAGTAGCGGGGGGCGAGATACGCCGCGCCTTGCGCCTGCATGTTGACGAAACCGCTCGTTCCGCTCGTGCCCAGCTTGCCGGGAAGGTTTTGAGCGAGATTGGTGATCGACGAAGCGATGGTGAGCCCGCCAACCGTCAAGAACTTGTCGTCTTGCGCTGCGGTAAAGGCTTCCAGATCCGCGTATTCGCTCAGAGCGGGTGCCGCATCGCGGTCGAAACCGAGATAGATCACGCCGCTCGGAAAATCGAGGGTGGGTGCGTCGCCCGACGAGATCACCTTCATCCGCACCTCGACGGAAAACGTGAAATTAACGCCAGGAATCCAAAGTCGACGATCGGTTGGAATTCGACCTCCCAAAATCGCATTCGGATCCCGTTCCTGCCCGTCGAGAAACACGTTGTGGGCCAAGTCCACTAACGCCTGGTCGCCATAAGCCAAGTAGTACTCGACCAAGCCGAAACATCGTGCCGCGGCAAGTGCGGCGACGGTTGCTGATAATGCCCTCGTGAAATAACGCATCTCCACCCGTCATTCTAAGCGATTTTGTGGGTGGAGACCCAAGTTCTTAAGCTTTTTATTTGTTTTATATGGGGCCGCGCGCGGAGATCGCTTCGTCCGCGATCATGTTCATGTTCGTACTGTTTGAAGCGGGAAGGGAAATCGCTTCGTTGGTTAAGGTCCGAATCGCTTGGGCCGCGACCGGAATCATCAAATCATCAAAGTATTGGCTCATCTCGATCGCAAGCCCACCGCGCTTCGCGGCTCGCAGTCGCGCGGACTGCGATGCATAGTGAATCACGATCAGATCGGCAAGCGCGCCGAGCCGGAGCTGGTCGTCATCCTGACGCGCGGCGGCAAGGCCCTGGGCGAGCCACGACGCAAAGAGCGAATCCTCCTCGACGCGGGCCGGCGCGCTGGCAAACTTTCGCAGCACACGGTCCGCGATGAACAGGCGATTGATTTCGTTCGTGCCTTCGTAAATCTTGCTGACCCGGGCGTCGCGATAGACACGGGCGATGGGGAACTCTTCGGTGAAGCCGTAGCCCCCATACATTTGAAGACTGTGGTCGACGATAAGCGCTTCCGCTTCCGTGGAAAACACCTTGCAGGCGCTGCATTCGATCGCGAATTCTTCCGCTGCCTTTCGGTTGCCTTGGATCTCATCGAGTGAGGCATCCGCATGCGCGGATTCGAACGCGCCATCAATCATGGCGCCCGTCCGATAAATCATCGATTCCGCGGCAAAGAAGAGTGCAGCGGAGTCGGCGATTTTCTTTCGGATCAGCCCAAAGTCGGTGATGGGCCGACCGAACTGCTTCCGGTCGCGGGCGTAGCCGATCGCTTCCTCCAGCGCGTAGCGAGCGGGGCCGATCGACATGGACGACAGCTTGAAGCGGCCGATGTTGAGCGCATTGAAGGCGACGTGGTGGCCCTTGCCCTCCTCGTAGAGCATGTTTTCAAGGGGCACTTCGCAGTTTTCGAGCGTGACACGCGCCGTGCTCGATCCCTTGAGGCCCATCTTGTGCTCCTCGCGCTCGACCACCAACCCCGGAAATCCGCGCTCGACGAGGAACGCGGTCACGCGCTCACCATCGACCTTCGCCATGACGAGGAACTGCTCGGCCCACTGAGCATTGCTGATCCACATCTTGGTCCCATTCAGCACCCAATGATCGCCCTTGCGATCGGCGCGGGTGCTCATGCTGAGCGCGTCGCTGCCGCTGTTGGGTTCGCTCAGGCAGTAGGCGCCAATCTGCTCGCCACCGGCCAAGGGAGGCAGATATTTGGATCGCTGGGGCTCGTTGCCGAAGAGGGCAAGTCCCACCTGGCTAATGCCGCTCGTCACACCGATCGTGACCGACATCGAGCCGTTCAGCGATAGGAATTCCAGCATCCGAGCGGAAAGGTTTTTGCTCAGCCCGAGACCGCCGTACCGCTCCGGAGTATCCGCTCCGCAGAAACCGAGTTCGCCGGCTTTCCGGATCAAGCTGGGCATCAGGCCCGGCTCTTGGGCGTCGATGCGCTCCGCGAGCGGGATCACCTCTTTACGGCTGAACTGCTCCGCAGTTTGGATCATCAGCTGCTCGTCGGCAGAGAAATCTTCGGGAGTAAAGGCGTCGTTGCCTGCCGCAAGAAGAAATGAGCAACCTTGTATTGAACCCACGCTGGCCATACAACCGGACATTATAGTCCGCTATGAGCCTAAGCTGGGCTGAGAGAAATGGCGGTAAACGCGGCGGGAAGCTCGGGACCGGTCGTTCCCGCAAGCAGGGGAAGGTACAGCACGCTGCCCGATATCCACCCGTTCTCTGATCCTTCGGGCTTCTGGCCCGTCAGACTGATGGTCTGCTTGCGCGGATCGTGGGCGGGCTGGACGGCCAAGGCCACCCGTCCGACTGAGAATTCGGCCATCGCGCCGAAGCGAGCGATCAGCGTGGTGTCGGCCGACAGATCCATGAGTCGATGGGGAAAGGTCTCGGCATCACCCCAATAAAGATAGGCCAGCCGTCCGGCTCCGGAGCGTCCCAAGGCGGCGAGGACGAGATCGTCCACGGGCTCCGTGCTGAAGAGCGAGGCCTGCGCCACGGCTTCCTCATCGAGGGCGACGACAAGCAGATCGGCCCAGGGCCAATACAATGTCCCGGCGGCGGGGCAGCGAAAATCGTGTTCGAGGAGCTGATCGATCAAGGGAGTGGTCAACCTGTCCCCCAGTGTACTCAGGCCGATTCGCCGGGGGCGGGTACGCTTCACTTGCTCGAGGGCCTGTAGCTCAGGGGTTAGAGCGGGCGGCTCATAACCGCTTGGTCGCGGGTTCGATCCCCGCCGGGCCCACCATTTGCCGTGGCGAACTTTACGTAGATGGGCGGACGTCGGTCAGGTATTGCTCCTCGGAGCTGGGAGAATTATCGTGTCTATTTCTACGAAATCATTCCTATTTGGAATCTTTGGGCTGTTCCAAACTTTCACTTTCTCTGCGGCACCAAAGGTTGCTCGATTTGTGCACGCGTCTTCGACAGGATTGGATCGCCCTTGGACTGAGGAGGGCCGCAAAAAATAGTCTTGCCTCCCTGATTTGGGAGGCAAGACTGATTAGCTACTCAGAAGTGGTCGCTTAGTTCGGGCTTGGCGTGATGCTGAAGCCCTGCGACGAAAGCTCTTGGCCGATATGGCGGAGCTTCTTCATCGCGCGGAGTTCGATCTGGCGAACGCGCTCACGCGTGACGTTCAGCGCCGAACCGACCTCTTCCAAGGTGCGGGCGCGGCCGTCGTCGAGTCCGAATCGAAGTCGCACAACATCTCGCTCGCGGCTGGTCAGCCGGCCAAGAATGCCGTCGATCTCTTCGCGTCGGATGAGCGTCCAGGTCACATCACCCGGAGTCGGCATGTTGTTCGACGGGATGAAGTCTCCAATCGAGCTGTTGTCCTTTTCGCCCACGGGGGTTTCCAACGAGAGCGGCTCGACGGCAACGCGCATCATCTCCTGAACGCGGTCCGACGACATCTCGACTTCGCGAGCGACCTCGTCTGGCGTCGGCTCGCGGTGCAAATCCTGCTGGAGCCGGTTGGCCGTCTTCATGACCTTGTTGATCAGTTCCGCCACGTAGACCGGAATTCGGATCGTGCGGCCCTGGTTGATGATGGCGCGAGCGATCGCGCGGCGGATCCACCAAGTCGCGTAGGTCGAAAAACGGAAGCCCTTGCGCCAGTCGAATTTCTCGACCGCACGAATCAGACCGAGGTTGCCTTCCTGGATGAGGTCCGCCAAGGGAATGCCGCGGGCATTGTATTTCTTGGCGATCGACACCACCAAACGCAGGTTCGATTCGATCAGGTGCTGCTTCGCCTCGATGCCTTGCTTGACGATGAACTTGAGTTCATCCTCATCAAAATTGTTCGGTCGTCCGAGGAGCTTGGCAAGCTCTCCCATCTTGTTCTGCTCGACGAGGTCGCGGGCCTGCACCTTCTTGGCGAGGTCCTCTTCCTGGGCAGGAGTAAGCAGATGGGCGCGCCGAGTCTGGCGCATCCACATTTCGAGCTCTTCCGAATCGTCCTGCTGGGGCGGAGCTTCAAGTTCCTCAAGCTCCTCGTCGCCCTCGGCGAGTTCGAGAAGATCGTCATCATGCGGCTCGACGAGATCGTCGACGAGGGCGTGCGCCGCAGCCTGGGAATAAGGGACGCGGTTAGCACTGCGCACGGTGATCGGTTTGCCCCGTCGCACGTTCGTTTGTAAGCCGTTGTCTACTGGCATGTTAGAGATCGGTTCCTCCAGTTCATTCCGTCGTTTTTTTCGGCGCCTTCCGTAGTGCCGTTATGGTCGTCAAGCTCGGGCCTCTCCCGTCGCCTCCCTGGGAGACAAGCGGGCCTCATAACCCTAAGTACTGCTAAGGGCCGGTAAAGTTTTCACGAAAGTAGCGCGAAACGCCGACAAGTCACTGGCCAGATTCGCCCTTGAATGGCTGGCACTAAGATGATTAGACGCGGACTCTGCGACTTCGGTTACATCCTGCTGCGTCTTGTTCGACATTTGACCCATTTATAAAACTTCGCTCTCGGCTAAAGAATTCCTTTGAATTCAGTATGTTTTTATACGTCAGCCTCTAAGCAAATCGCGTGCCTGCGCGGGGGAATGTGACAGGAACTGCCGGGGAATCCTCAAAAAGCCTCCCAAAATGCCGGTCCGAGGGCATTTATGCCGGGACGGACAACGCGTTTTTGATGAGTCCGGGGACGTCGCTCGTGCGGTCGGCGACCTGAGCGCCGGCGCCGAGCAGGGCATCCACCTTGGACTGGGGAGTACCCGTACCACCGCTGATGATGGCACCGGCATGGCCCATGCGCTTGCCGGGCGGTGCGGTTCGGCCGCTGATGAACGAAACGACTGGCTTCTTCATCGTCTTGATGAATTCCGCTGCCTTCTCCTCGTCGGAGCCTCCGATTTCGCCCACCATGACCACGGCTTGGGTCTCGGGATCGGCCTCGAACATCTCGAGCACTTCCAGGAACCGGGTTCCCGGCAGCGGATCGCCGCCAATGCCAACGCAGGTGGTCTGGCCCAGGTCTGCGCGGGTGAGCTCCCACACGATCTCATAGGTGAGGGTGCCGCTGCGGCTGACCATACCGATCGGGCCCGGTTTAAAAATGTGTCCGGGCATGATGCCCATCTTGCACTGGCCCGGGGTGATGATCCCGGCGCAGTTGCCACCCAGAAGCCGCATGCGGCCGTTGGTTTCCAGCCGGTTCACGACGCGCAGCATATCGAGGATGGGAATGCCCTCCGTGATCAGCGTGGTGAAGGGAATGCCGGCTGCCTCGCACTCCAAAACGGAGTCTGCCGCAAAGGGGGCAGGCACAAAAATGAGGGCCGCGTTCGCGCCCGTCGCGTCCACCGCGTCCTGCATGGTGTCGAAGATGGGGACGCCCAGATGCTCCTGGCCCCCCTTGCCGGGCGTGACGCCAGCGACGACCTGGGTGCCGTATTCGATCATCTGGCCAGCGTGGTAGGACCCTTCACGGCCGGTCATACCGGCGACAACGACTTTGGTGTTACGATCGACGAGGATGGCCATAGGCGCCCGAAAAGCATACCAGCCCTCCTTCGATTTGGGCTGAAAATGCTGGCCCCTGGGACTGGCATCGCGCGAGCGAGTGCGGTATAATCCCCGATTCGAGACAACCATGAAGGCAGATACACATCCCGCTAACTATCCCGTTCTGTTCGTGGACGGCGAGCACGAATGGACCGGCGTTTCCACGACCAAGTCCAATGAAACGCGCGTGATCGACGGGGTCGAGCATCAAGTGATTCACCTCGATATCAGCGCCTTCAGCCACCCGTTCTATACGGGTCAGAAGAAGATCGTCGACAGTGCTGGCCGCGTTGAGAAGTTCATGAAGCGGTACGGTAACCAGGTCAAGAAGTAACGACCCAGCGAAAAAGTTTTTATGGCCAACATTAAATCGGTTAAGAAGGATTTGCGACGCAGCGCTAAGAAGCGCGTCGTGAATCAGAGCGTGCGCACCTCGCTCAAGACCTATGTCAAGCGTGTTCGACAAGCTGCTGCCAAGGGCGACGGCGAAGGCGTCGCCGCCAGCGTGGCTCAGGCCAGCAAGGCGATCGACAAGGCCGCACAGCGAGGCATCATCCACAAGAATCAGGCGGCTCGACGCAAGTCGCGCGCCATGAAGGCTGCGGCCAAGTTGACTGCGGCTGCCTCGACCGCTCCGGCCGAGAAGGTGGAGAAGGCCAAGGTCGCCAAGCCAGCCGCCGCCAAGAAGCCGGCTGCCAAGAAGCCGAAAGCTGAAGCGGCCGCCGAATAACGGCGCTTCCCCAAAGATGTCGAGGCGCCCGTGATTCGTCACCGGCGCCTTTTTATTTTCCCTCCGTATGCCCTCCGTATGCCCACCGAATTCTCATCCAGTCCGCTCGAGCCCGATGACGGCCTGACCTCTGAGGATATTCGGCTGGTGATCGCTCGGCTCTGCGCCGCCTCGGAACCGCCGCCGCTACCCGACCCGACTACAACGCAGCGGATGCTGATGTTCGACGCGATATCCGAAGCGACCGGCGCGTCCCATGGCGAGATCGAGAAAGCGCTCATCGCGGCCCGGGAAGAACAGCGTGAAGCGCGTATCCGAGAAACGCTTAACGAACTCGAGGAGCCGCTTTACCGAGTGGAACGGCCAGCGACGGGCTCCCCGGAACCCGTGCTCAGCCGGATTTCAACACGTCAGTACGCCGTCTCGTCGATCCTGGATAGCCTGCCCAAGCCGGATTCACTTCGCGTGCTCCATGTGAAGATCAAGCGCGAAACGACGACGCCTGGCCAGTTGGCGACCATGATCGTGGTCTACGTCATGATGTTTGTCGCGGTCCTCGCGGTTCTCATCGCGATTGTGAAGGGCATGGCCGGCCCCACCTGATGATAACGCGTGAATTAACGTGAGATTCCGTGGGATTCGGGCGTTTCTCGCTTATAATCAAGACTATGAACTGGGCCCGGTGGTCACCTCTTTGCCTTCTGATGCTTGCTTCTGCGAGTGCCCGCGCGGGCCTGATCACGGTCGAGATGTCGCAGGTGTTTGGCAGCCACTCGGCGTCGCACGAATCTCCGTTCGAAGGACTCGATAGTTGGTATCGCGACCTGCCCAACCTTCAGGGGCCGGTGACCCACAACAATTTTGTCGGCTCCAAATACGGCTCAGCCTCTCAGAGCTGCTATGCCAGCGGCTACGGCGTGCTGTCCAACAACATGTGGTTCTTGTCGGGCACGGTCCAGTCCAGCTTTATTGCAGCGGATAACGGAATCGGCGACCAAAACAATTGGATCGGGGGCTTGGCGCACGGCATCTATTACAACCAGTTCGTCCTTGCTCAGGCGGGCACGCTCATCCTCCTGTCGCATGGCAACGCCTCGAATTCGGGCGACGCGGTGGGTCAGGTGGTCGTCCAGATCGACGATCAGTACATGTATCTCGGACCATCTGACTATGAATTAGTCAAAACCTTGGGCGCAGGCCGCCACACGATCTCGATCGACGCCGATTCCAGTGCGACCGGGCGAAAGGCGGGACCGGCAACCAGCATGGCGTACGCCTCGTCGGCCTATCAGTTCAGCATTCACTGCCCACAGGTCTCCTACAACAAAACCCTGAACGGCACCGTGACCCTGGCAGGTCTCTCGGGATCCCCGGCCGGCCGCATCGTGACGCTGGATGTCATCCAGAACGGCGTAACCGTCCAGACCACCACCGACCGTCTGGACGCGAACGGGAAGTATTCGGTCAACTCGTTTGTCAGCGGCGCCGCCGACGTTTTTGTGCGCACGGACGGCTGGCTCCGCAAGAAAGCGGGGAATGTCCTCTTCAACACCACCGTAGTGACGGCTCCGGCGGTCGTTCTCGGCAATAGCGGCGATATCGACGGAGACAACGGGGTGACCGTGTTCGACTATTCGATTTTGTCCGACTACTTTGACCGTTCGAGTGCCGATCCGGACTGGGATGTGATCGGGCCTAACGGGGCTCGTCCCTCGTCGGCTGACCTGGACGGCGACGGGGCAGTGACGGTATTCGATTACGCTCTGTTGAGCGATAACTTCGACCTCTTCGGTTCGTAAATCGAGAGGGCCGGTAAAATCCGGCCTCTCACCGCATGGCCAACTACCTCACCAGCGTGGGCATGGAAGTTCATGCCGAGCTTACGACCGCAAGCAAGATGTTCTGCCGCTGCCCCGTCGCGTTCGGGGGCGAGCCCAATACACGGACATGCCCGGTCTGCTTGGGGCTGCCCGGCAGTCTCCCCGTTCCGAATCGTCTCGCCATCGAGCAAGTGATTCGGACCGCCATGGCGCTCAATTGCACGATCGCGCGCCGAAGCGTCTTCCACCGGAAGAACTACTTCTATCCGGACTTGCCGAAGGGCTACCAGGTCAGCCAGTACGGGGAGACCAATCCCTTGGGCTACCACGGATGGCTGGATATTCCCCTGCCGAGCGGCGAGACCAAACGCATCAAGATTCGGCGGGTGCACCTGGAAGAAGACACGGGCAAGCTCATCCATATGTCGGGTGGCGGTTCCGGGGTGGATTACAACCGCGCCGGCGTCCCGTTGATGGAGATCGTCACCGAATTTCCGCCGGACATCTCGTCTCCCGACGAAGCCAAGGAGTATCTGGTCCAACTCCGGACGATCCTGGTCTACCTCGGTGTTTGCGACGGCAAGATGGAGGAGGGCTCGCTGCGGTGCGAACCGAACATCAGCATCCGTCCCGTCGAGTCAACCGCGTACGGCACGAAGACGGAACTCAAAAACCTGAGCTCTTTCCGCAGCGTCCAGCTCGGGATAGCGTTCGAAACGCGGCGTCAGACGGCCTTGCTCGATTCCGGCAGCCGCGTGATCCAAGAAACGCGCGGATGGAACGAAGGGTCGGAGACCAGCTTCTCGATGCGCGCCAAGGAAGAGGAAAACGACTACCGGTACTTCGAGGATCCCGACCTGATCCCGATGGAGTTCGACGAGGCGTATCTGGATACGCTCCGCGCCGGATTGCCCGAACTTCCCATCGCCAAAGCGAAGCGCTACCAATCCGAACTCGGTCTGGGCGAGAAAGACGCCGGTGTGCTGGTGGCGGACCGGGCTTGGGCGGCATTCTTTGAAGAAGGAGTCCGACTCGGCGGCGAACCGAAGCTCGTGTGCAACTGGCTTTGCCAAGAACTGGCCAAGCTGCTCAACGATCACGGTAGGTCGATCGAAGACCAGCCGGTCACCCCCGCTGCGGTGGTGGATTTGCTCAATCTCCTGAGCGAGGGGAAGATCAACGGCAAAATGGCCAAGCAAATTTTTGCGGAATCGTTCGCTTCAGGAACGATGCCGAGCGAAATTGTTGCCCAGAAGGGACTTTCTCAAGTAACCGATACGGATGCCCTTACGTCAATCGTTAAAGGAGTCATCCAAGCGAACCCAGATCCCGTGGCCAAGATAAAGGCGGGACACCAGAACGCGATGGGATTCCTAGTGGGGCAAGTGATGAGTCAGACGCAGGGGAAGGCCAATCCTGAATTGGTGAATCGTATTTTGGCGGAGGAACTCGAACGTTCATGAAGTCCGCCGCCGTGCTCCTGTGGATCGGCCTTCTCATGGCGCCAGGCCTGTGCTCGGCTCCTCGCCAGACCGTCGACGCCAAACGGATCGGCCAAATCTGGGACGCGGCCGAAGACCGCATTCGTCGCCAGAACGACAAGTGGTTCAAAGATGGCCAGTTTCCTCGGTGCGTGCAGTCGCTTCGACTGAAGCTGGAGCTGAATCCAAACGATTACGAAGCGGTGACCGATCTCGGTTATATGCTCGAAAACATCGAGCGCAACGACGAAGCCCTCGCGCTTTATATCCGGTTCCGACTGTCGGCGTCGGGAAACCCGGACGCGCCGTGGCCAGAGGCTAATTTCTATTTTCACCGCGGCGCCTACGCCAAAGTCCCGCCTCTCATCGAACCGACCCTGAAGCGGCATCCCCACGCGAACAGCTACCGGCTCCTGGCGCACAGCTATGAAAAGCTGGGCATGTTCTCCGACTCCCGCCGCATCTGGGATCTCTATCTGGAAATCAATCCCAAGGACGAGGTGGCCAAGAACAATCAGCGCCGCGTGAAGAACCTCATGAAGGGCGTCGCCGGCGCCCCCAAAATGAAGCCTTGAGCTCCAGCCGGCTCGAAGTCCGCGTTACGCCCCGTGCCTCAAGTAACCGCATCGCGGTTGAGACCGACCTGGTTCGGGTTTATGTGACCGCGGCTCCCACCGATGGCGAAGCCAATGCGGCCGTCACCGCGCTTCTGGCCAAGCATCTTGGAATAGCGCCATCGAGCCTCCATATCGTGCGCGGTCACACGAGCCGCACCAAGCTGTTCGAAATCCCCCTCGCCGAGGACGAACTCAATGCCCGTCTCAAGCGTTAGGGCGCGAGCCGCTGAACGGTCCAGCCATCTGCCGCCCGGACGAAGACCACCCGGCTGTGAAGCCGCGCAGGGCGGCCCTGCCAGAATTCAAAACGGGAGGGCCGGATCACATAGCCGCCCCAATGCTCCGGTCGCGGAAGACCCTCCGGATACTCGCGTACCAGATCGTCGGCCCGCCGCTCCAAATCGGCTAGGTCATCGATGGGCCGGGACTGAGGACTCGCCGCTGAAGCGGCCTGGCTGGCCACCGGACGCGACCGGAAGTAGCCATCCGATTCTTCACTGGGCACACGCTCGGCAAGACCCTCCACGCGAACCTGGCGCTCGAGTGCTCCCCACCAAAAGCAGGCGCAGACATTCGGGCGAGCTTCGATCTCGGAGCCTTTGCGACTGTCGTAATTCGTGAAGAACACCAGACCGCGCTGGTCGAGCTTTCGCAGCAGAACGATTCTGCTGCTCGGCTGGCCCGACTCGGCGACGGTCGTGAGGCACATCGCGTTCGGTTCGAGAACGCCTTCGTGCGACGCCAAATCGACCCAGTTCCGCAGCAGTTCGATGGGGTCTCGGTCGAGGGTGGCGAGGTTTAAATCGTCGCCTTGATATTCGGCCCGAACCCCAAGAAAGGCATCGCCGCTCATGGGTTCATGGTACTAGATCGTGGTGACCGCGCCCGATTTCCGGATCGCGTCAAGTTCTTCAAGGGCTCGTCCGGTCCCTACCGCGACGCAGTGCAGGGCGTTATCGGCCACATAGACGGGAATATCCGTCACGCTTTGGAGCAAGCGGTCGAGGCCGCGAAGCAGCGCCCCACCTCCGGTCAGCGTGATGCCGCGCTCGATGATATCGCTGCTCAGCTCGGGCGGGGTGTCTTCCAAAACCGTGCAGAGCTTTTCCGCAATCTGCCGGACCGGCTCCGTGAGCGCCTCGCGAATCTCTTCGCTGCTGATCTCGACCGTTTTCGGCAGACCGGCCACGAGGTCGCGGCCACGGATCTCCATGCGCAGCTCGGGATTTTGGGGGAATGCGGAGCCGATTTTGATCTTGATCTCCTCGGCTGTGGGCTCCCCAATCATCAAGTTGTACGTGTTGCGGATATGACGGATGATCGCTTCGTCCAGCTTGTTGCCGCCCACGCGCAAGCTGTGGGAAAGCACGATTCCGCCGAGGGAGATCACGGCGATATCGGTGGTACCCCCGCCAATATCGATCACCATGTTGCCGCCGGGCGAGGCGATCGGCAGACCCGCGCCGATTGCGGCGGCCATCGGCTCTTCGATCGTCATCGCTTCACCGGCTCCGGCTGCCTTGGCGGCTTGGATGACGGCGCGGCGCTCGACGTTGGTCACGCCGCTGGGCACGCAGATCAGCACACGCGGTTTGAAGACGCGCCGGGGCCCGCACACCTTGTTCAGGAGGTATTCGAGCATGCGAAGCGTGGTCGAGTAGTCGGCGATGACGCCGTCTTTCAAGGGGCGAATCGCTTGAATGTTGCCAGGCGTGCGCCCGAGCATTTCCCGCGCCTCGTTGCCAACGGCCAGCACGGTGCGGTTTTTCGTGTTGATGGCGACAACGGTGGGCTCCATGAGCACGACACCCTTGCCTCGTCGGTAAACGAGGATATTCGCGGTACCGAGGTCAATTCCAACTTCGGGGACAACTCTCAAAGGCGCGTCAAACGCTCCCTGGTAGGGTCTTTTCCCAATGCTTGGATTCCAAGCGCTCGACGCGGCCACCCAGCGCGTTCAGGTTGTCTTCAAAGCGTTCATAACCGCGATCGATAAAGTGCACATTCTTAATGACGCTCTCACCCCGGGCTGCCATCGCAGCGAGCACAAGAGCGGCACCAGCGCGCAGGTCGCTGGACTCAACAACGGCGCCGGTGAGCTCGTCGACGCCCTCGACGACGGTCGATCGGCCCTCGAGGCGAATCTTTGCGCCCATGCGGTTGAGTTCGCTGACGTGACCCACGCGGCTCTCGTAAATCGTCTCTTCGATCACGCTTGTGCCCGTCGCCAAAGTCAGCAAGGCGCACATCGGCTGCTGAATATCCGTGGGGAAGCCCGGATAGGGCATCGTCTTGACCTTGATGCCGGCCAAGCCTTGACTATTGCCGCATCGGACCCAGTCGTAGCCTTCGTCGCAGTCGGCCCCGGCTTCACGAAGCTTATTGACCAGCGCAGTCTGGTGCTCGGGGAAGACGTTGCGGACGGTGACGTCGCCGTGGGTGATGGCGCCGGCGAGCAGGTAAGTGCCCGCCTGAAGGCGATCTTCAGGAATTCGGTATTCACAGCCGCCCAGTCGCTCGACGCCCGTGATTGTGATCGTCGCGGTGCCTGCGCCTTCGATGCGAGCACCCATTTTCTGGAGAAACTCGGCGAGGGCGACGATTTCAGGCTCGATCGCGGCGTTTTGGATGGTCGTGTTGCCCTTGGCGAGACACGCGGTCGCCATCAGATGCTGCGTGGCTCCGGCGCTGGGAACGTCCAGATAAATCTCGGCGCCTTCTAGCCGCTTGGCCGAGGCGATATAGCAACCCGACTCGAGTTCGACCGTAGCCCCCAGCAGGTGGAGACCTTTGAGGTGTAGGTCGACCGGGCGCGCGCCGATCTTGCAGCCCCCGGGAGCAGGCAGTTTGGCTTTGCCCAAGCGAGCCAGCAACGAGCCGAGAATATAGAACGAGGTTCGAATCGGACGAACGGCTTCTTCGTCGACCTCGACCGACTTCAATCGAGAGCAATCGATAAAGAGAGACCCTTCCCGCCATTCCACTTTCGCCCCAAACTTTTCGAGGAGCTTCAGCTTGATGCCGATATCGGAAACTTGCGGCACGTTGTGCAGCACGGTCTCACCATCGGCAAGGAGTACCGCAGAAAGAATGGCCAGAGCAGCGTTCTTGCTACCCGGAACTTCGACCTCGCCGCGTAGCGGCGTCCCACCCACAATCCTTAACACATGCATGAGCAATCAATATCCATCCGTGGATTATCCGCCGGCCGAGCGGTTACACCCGGTTCCGCCGGATTTGAACAGAAATTTTACTCTAAACCAGCCTCAATTCCGACTCCAATCCCTGCAAGAAACGGGGGAAATGTTAAAAACAAGACCAAGCTTGAGCCTTTTTCGCGTATCGTATCGTTGGAAGATTTAGAAAACATGAATCGCAGACTCGCCATGCCTGGTTTCAGGATACGTCGCAGCGAAAGCTGGAACGACACGATAATGTGTGTCGCTCCAGCATCTCCCGCGGCGGGTCCGGAAGCTTGTGCGTCCGGGCCCGCTTTGTTTTCTGACCTCAAATTTTCGGAGGAGACGCTCCTTGGCACTACATGAAGTCCTGTTATTGAATTCCGACTTCGAGCCACTCAACGTCTGCAATGTGCGGCGCGCGATGGCTCTAATCCTGCTCGGCAAAGCCGATGTCCTGGAACATCACGTCGACCGACTGTTCACGACCAGCGGTGATCTGCCCGCGCCTTCCATTGTAAAGATGCGCTACCACGTGCGCCGGCCCCTGCCTCAGCTTCGGCTATCGCGGCATTCGATCTTGGCGCGTGATGCATACACCTGCCAGTACTGCGGCGTCCGCGGGAAAGAACTGACGATCGACCACGTGACGCCTCGCTGGATGGGTGGGCCGCAGACTTGGGACAACCTGGTCGCGTGCTGCCGCAAGTGCAACCTGAAGAAAGGCGATAAGACGCCGCAGCAGGCCCGCATGAAGCTCGCGCGTCCTCCGAAGCGGCCGCACTTCATTCCGTATCTGTCGCTGCCCGCGTACCTTCGGGCGCGCCATAACGAATCGTGGGCGTACTACCTCCCCGTATTCGAGGCGTTCGCTCAGGCGGCCAGCTAGTCGGCCGTAATTTCGAATGCGTTTCGGGCTGTCTCCAGCAGCCGCACTTTTGCGAGTTTGAGCGGCAAGGCGGCCCGAAGACGTTCAAAGATCTCTAATGCGACCACTTCGCTGGTCGCATTTTTGTTCGCGAATTCGGGCAGGTCGAGGCTGAGATTCTTGTGATCGTAACGATCGACGACCTCGCGGTTGACAATCCGGTCGAGCGTTCCGAGGTCGATCATCATTCCCGTGTCCGGATCGGGATTGGCCTCGACGCTCACTTCCAGCACGTAGTTGTGGCCGTGACCGTTGGGGTTGTTGCATTTCCCGAACAGCTCCAGATTGGCTTGTTCGCCAAGCGAAGGAGCGTGAAGCCGGTGGGAGGCTGCGAATTCGTAGGTCCGCGTCAGAGCGAGGGCGTTCATGGTGAGGTTGTAGGATGCGGAGAGAAGATGATTTTCCTGCAGATCGAGGCGGTCCAGGCGTACGCCTGGGGGCAGATCGCGGAGCCGGTCGGCGATGACGAGCAGTAGGTTTTCCGTGGTGGGCGGCCGACTCTGGAATTCGGCGACTTCGTCGTTCAGGCTCTTCTGGTCGAAATCGCGGACGATCCTCTCTTGCAGGATGTCGTCCAGCGTCTTGATGTTGATGACCATGCCGTGAGACGGGTCGATGGAGCCCGAGATCGCGACGTCCAGGACGTAGTTGTGCCCATGGTTATAAGGCGAGGCCCATGGCCCAAAGCGCGCCCGATTTTCGTCCGGGCCGAGCCCAGCCGACCAATAGCGGTGCCCGCTGCTGAAATAAACCCGGCGCACCAGCGCGATGTGAGGCATCAGTTTTTCCTACGATAAGGTTGGCCCAATGCTTGCGGTGCCAGCGTGCCCCGGCCCATAAAGATGAGCACGGTCAGCGAGATCAGGTAGGGCAGCGCCACGAAAAACTGGAAGGGAAGCCGCGTCCCCTTGGTCTGGAGGAAAAACTGCAGCGATTCGGCGTACCCGACGATGAGCGCGGCCGCGAGCACACCGAACGGATTCCACCGGCCAAAGGTGACCAACGCGATCGCGACAAATCCGCGGCCATTCGTGTAGTTCTCGGCAAACGACCCCGTGATCCCGAGGCAAAGATGGACGCCTGCCAGCGCGCCGAACGCACCCGCCAAGATCGCCGCCTGCCAACGGAACGCCGCCACGGACAGACCCGCCGATGCCGCCGCATCCGGATACTCGCCGCAGGCTCGGAGTGCGAGGCCCCACCGCGTTCGCGAGAGCAGATAGGCGACCAGGGGAATGGCGGCCAGCATCAGCCAGACGAGAGCATCGAGCCCGAGCACAGGCGTGAGTTTGGGCAGTGAGATCAGCTGGCCAGAACTGCCGAACGCGATCCGGAACAGGGTACTGGTCAGACCCAAGGAAAAGAGGTTGACCGCAGTACCCGCGACGACTTGATCGATGCCCAGCCGGAGCGTGAAAATCGCCTGAATCGACGCGAGAAGAGCGCCGGCCAAGACGCCGCACGCAATGCCGACCCAGACCGATCCGCTAAGGCGCGTGCCCGTCATCGCAAAGTACGCGCCGACGAGCATGATCCCCTCGAGACCGATATTGATGAGCCCTGCCTTTTGACCGATCGTTTCGCCGATCGCGGCGAGAGCGACGGGCGTGGCGTACAGCAGCAGCATCGCGAGGTCGAAGCTCATGCCGGGCTCAGCTCCTCGCCCTCGGGCACGACTTTGGGCTTGGGCAGCCACGCGAGCATGGCCATGAAGGCCAGCACGGCGACGCCTTGGATGACGAGCACGATCGTGGTGCCCGCCGGACTATATTGGGCGAGCCGCTGGGTTCCCGCAAGCAAGGCCCCGAAGTAAAGCGCGCTCGCGAGAACTCCGATCGGGTGGAGGCCACCTAAAAGGGCCACGGGGATCGCGACAAATCCCCAGTTGAGGCTGAAACTCGTGCTGAGCTGGCCCTGCAGTCCGAGATACTCGACTCCGGCCGCCAGACCGCAAAATGCGCCGGAGAGGGCCACTGCCGCCAGCTGCGTGCGCTCGACCGGGATCCCATTGGCACGCGCAAAGCGGGGGTTGGCCCCCACCGCGCGGAGCGAGAAGCCCGGCCGCGTCCGCATGAGAAATCCCCATGCCAAGAGCGGCGCGATCACCAACGCGATCGCCCCGGAGTGGAGGTCGGTCGCGCGGTCGAACCGGGTGAGCATGATCGCGGCGGGCAGACGTTCGGTTTGGGGCAGCGGGTTCTGGGCCGCTTTGAGCGGCCCGGCGCAGGCCCAATCCAGCGCCTGCAGCGCGATGAAATTGAGGAGGATGGTTGAGATCACGAGAGGAACTCCCCGGCGAATCTGGAGCCATCCTGCGAACGCGGCAAACGCAGCACCGCCCATCACTGCCGCCACCACGATGACGGGAGTCGCGAGCGGCGGTGGAAGGGTTGACGCGAGCTTGTACATCGTCGCCCCAGCGAGTCCGCCCGCGATGAACTGGCCCTCGCCGCCGATGTTGTACATCCCCGAACGCCAAGCGAACATCATGCCCAGACCCGTGAGGAGCAGCGGCACCGCTTTCACGAGCGTGCGCGCGACCCCCACCTTGTCGCCGAACGCGCCATCCACGATGTACTTCAGCGAAGGACCGACGGGCAGGCCGAAGGCGAGAAGGGTGAGGACCAGCACGAACGCCAGTCCAAATGCCATGCCGACGACCAGCGCGGGACGTCTCAAATCCGCCCGCCCAGCATCGACTGCGCCAATTCATCGTCCGCGAATCGGCCTTCGCTCATGATCGCGGTTCGGCTTGCGATGGCGGCCAGCTCATCGAGGTCGGTGCTGATGAGCACGACCGCTGCACCTTGGCGCGCGCAATCCAGCAGCGCCTCGTGAACGGAATGGGTCGCTCGCAAATCCAGGCCGCGCGTGGGGTTGAGCGCGACGATCACCTCAGGGCGCGTTTCCAGCGTCCGCGCGACGACCACCTTCTGCTGGTTGCCGCCGCTCAGGCTGGAGACTGGATCGCCCAGCGATCCGATTTTGATGCGGTACCGCTCCACCAACCGCTCGGCGCGCTCACGTGCCGGACCCGCCGCGAGAATCCACCCACCCCAGTGACCAGCGAGCAGATTGTCCGCGATGCTCATCGAGAGCGCGAGTCCTTCACTTTGGCGGTCCTGGGGAATGTAGCCTGGGCGCTGGTGCGAGGGGAGGTTAATCGTGCCCCGGTCGATCGGTCGCAATCCGACGATAGCCTCGGCGAGCTGGACCTGGCCGTTGCCATCGACGCCGCCGATTCCAAAGATTTCGTTCTGACGCACCTCGAACGACAGCCCTCGCACGGCGGCTTCGCCTCGGTCGCCACGGATGTGGAGGTCGCGCACGGCGAGCGCTACCGGTCCGGTTGCGGGAGGCAAGGGAGTGACGGATTCCGGCGCGGTACCGACCATCCACTGGGCCAACTGGGCCGCATCCACGTCGTCGCGCGGAGCCGATGCCACCCACTTGCCATGGCGAAGAACGGTCGTGCGGTCGGCTACCGCGAGCACTTCGCTCAGCTTGTGGGCGATCAGGATGATTGAGCGGCCTTCTTCGCGGAGCCGGCGCAACAGCCGGAACAGTTCCTCGACTTCGTCCGGACTCAGGACCGCGGTCGGTTCGTCGAGGATGATGCACCGAGCATCACCCGCGAGCGCCTTCAGGATCTCGATGCGCTGCTGAAGTCCAACCGAAAGGGATCCGGTTTGCGTGTCGAGCGGAATCTGCCATCCGACCTGGGCAGCAAACTCCAGGGCGTGGTCGACTTGGCATTGAGCCGCGGCCCGATTGGCCGTTCCCGCCAGTCGGCCCAAAAGCAGATTCTCCGCCACCGTAAATCGCGGGACGAGCATGAAATGCTGGTGCACCATCTCGATCCCCGCCGCACGGGCTTCGAACGGCGCGCGGAATTGAGCCGGGTGTCCATCGACCACGATGCGGCCCGCGTCGGGCCTGGTCATGCCGCCGAGCAGGTTCATCAGGGTGGATTTGCCCGCCCCGTTTTCGCCGAGCACGGCGTGAATCTCGCCTCCCTGAAAGGAGCACGACACTCGGTCGAGCGCCTGGACCGGTCCAAACGACTTCGATAGCGACTCCGCCGCGAGGACGATCATGGGGCTCAGGGACCAGGCTCAGAACTCTTGCTTGTGAACCACGACTTTGGCCGACTTGACGTCCGCTTTGAGTTGGGTGATGTACGCCTTGATATCCGCAGGAATCTCTTTCTCCAGTGCGGGATTCAGCACAAAGTCGATCGCATCCTTATCCATGCCCATCACCTGGATGCCGCCGACGTATTTGCCTTCTTTCACCTCTTTCGCCAGCGCAACGAACGCGGGCTTGGCCACGATGACGGCACTCGCGATGACAGCGCCGCTCGGATTGGAATTCTGGTCACTGTTGGCGCCAAAAGCGAACACGTTCTTTTCTTTGCACGCATCAAAAACGCCTTGGGCTCCCGCGTTCGCTTGGTGAATGACGAAGTCCGCGCCCTGGTCGATCGCCTGAAGCGTAGCCTGCTTGGCGGCGGCGATATCGGAATCCTTGTTGGTGAAGATTTCGATGACTTCGATTTTCGGTTTGACGAATTTCGCGCCCTCCCGAAAAGCGGTGAACGTCGCGCGGATGCTGGGCACGTCGGGACCGCCGATCATGGCGAGTTTGCCCGTCTTCGTCATCTTGGCCGCCATCGCGCCAGCGACGAAAAAGCCTTGCTCGAGGAAAAACCGGAAGGCGCCCACGTTGCTCGCGATCTTGCCGCCCGAACTGCTGACGAAAACGGTTTTGGGGAAATCGGGCGCGATCTCCATCGCGGGGTCGTTGTATTCAAACCCGTGGCCAATGACGAGGTTGTAGCCGTCCTGGGCATAAGTCCGCATGGCGTCCTTGATCTGCGCGCCCCGCGCTTCTTGATTGTTCACCTTCGCGCCCAGGTCGCTCTCGATCGCTTTCAGGCCTTCGTAAGCCATCGCGCTCCAGCCGGAATCGCTGATCGGACCGGGCGTCAACAAAGCGACTTTGAATTCGCTCGATTCGTTTTTCGTTTCAGCCGGTTTGGTGGGGTCGCTGGTGGTCGGGGTGCTGGAGCAGCCACCGATCAGTCCACCGAGAAGTGCCAACGTCACAAGCCAGGAAGCGATCGATTTCACTTAGCGGGTTTTACCCGGCGACTTGCTGGTAAAACCGCGCCATGAATATCCCTCTTTTGAGGCGCCTGTCCGAAGCTCACGGAGTGCCGGGCCAAGAGGATCAGATCCGCCAAATCGTCCGCGAGGAACTCGAATCCCTGTGCGAAATCACCACCGATCGCATCGGAAACCTGATCTGCCTGAAGAAGGGCACGGCCGGGTCCGGCGCCAAGAAGCTGATGATCGCCGCCCACATGGACGAGATCGGCTTCATTGTTCGCCATATCGACGAGAAGGGGTTCATCAAGCTTCAGCCGCTCGGCGGCTGGGATCCGCGCCAGATGGCGTCGCAGCGGGTCCTCATCCACGCCCAAGAGGGACCGCTTCCCGGCGTTCTCGTGATGCAGACCAAGCCCAAGCATCTCCTGACGCCTGAAGAGTCCAGTCGTCCGATCACCACCGATGGTTTCGTGGTCGACGCCGGTCTCTCCGGTGACGAAGCCAAGTCCAAGATTCGGCTCGGCGACATGGTGACCATGGATCGCAAATTCCACGAGATGGGCACGCTCCTCACGGGCAAGGCGATGGACAACCGCGTGGCGTGCTACGTGATGATCGAGGCGATGAAATCGGCGGGTCCCCATGAAGTCGACGTGTATGGCGTGGCCACCGTCCAGGAAGAAGTGGGGTGCCGCGGCGCGGCCGCGTCCGGATGGGCCATTGAGCCAGACATCGTGGTGGCGATCGACGTGACGCTCGCGGTCGATACGCCGGGCGTGCCCGATTCGGATCACGTTACCAAGCTGGGCGAGGGCGCCGCGATCAAGATCATGGACGCTTCGCTCATCTGCCATCCCAAGGTCGTCGAGCACTTCCGGTCGCTCGCGCTTCTGCACGGCATCAAGCACCAAATGGAAGTGCTGCCGTTTGGCGGCACCGACGCGGGCGTGGTCCAGCGTATGCACGGTGGCATTCCGGCCATCACGCTTTCGGTCCCGACGCGATACATCCACACGGTGAACGAAACGATCTCTCGCGCCGACCTCAATGCTTCGGTCGAGCTGATGACCCGCTACATCGAGGATGCGCACAACGGTCAGTACGGCTACTGACCTGTTCGTGCGAACTGATAGCGGAGCTCCTCGAACGTCGAGGGGCCGAGCGAGCGCACGCGGCTTTCGCACGTGAGCGCAAAACCGTACGCCTCGTAGAACCGGCGCGGGCGGTGGTTTTCGGTCGCGGTCCACAGCCGAAACGTGGTGGCTTCCGGACAAGCGTCCATGGTGGCGTCCATCAGGCGTCGCCCATAACCCTGGCCCCAAATCCGCGGATGGGTATAGAAGCCGTCGATCTCGGTCGCCTTGTCGTCGGTGGGGAGGCTCACGGAAAATCCCGCGACGCCGGCGTCATCCCGCAGTACGAGAATGCGGCCCTGATCTGGATTTCCGATCAACTCGATCCAGCGCGCCGGCAGTTTGAGCGTGTCGAGTTGTTCGGGCCCCAAGATGTGGGGCCATGCCTCGCGTCCGGCGGCCACAAAGGCTGCCTCCATCTCCGCGACATCCTCGGGGCGGGCTCGTTCGATGGTCAGATCTTTGCCAGCGCTTGTTCGAGATCGTCGATCAGGTCGGCCTCGTCCTCGATCCCCACGCTGAGACGGATCAACTCAGGCGGGATGCCGCGCTCGAGCCGCTGCTCGGCCGTCATGGTCGCGTGAGACATAAGCGGCGGATAACCGATGAGCGATTCCACGCCGCCCAGGCTTTCGGCGAGCAGGAACACGCGGGTGCCCTCGCAGATCGTGCGAGCGGCGGCTTCGCCGCCCCTGACTTCAAAGCTGACCATGCCGCCAAAACCCTTCATCTGCTTCTTCGCGACCTCGTGGTCGGGGTGGGAAGCAAGGCCGGGGTAGAAGACGCGACTCACCTTCGGGTGGGCCTCCAGATATTCCGCCACGGCCTGGGCGTTGCGGCAGTGCCGCTCCATTCGTACCGAAAGCGTTTTAATGCCGCGAAGCGAGAGCCAGCAGTCGAATGGGCTCGGCACCGCGCCGACCATCTTGTTCCACTCGAACGCGGCGACACCGTACTCCTCGTTGTTTGTGACGAGCGCGCCACCGATGACATCGCTGTGTCCACTGATATATTTGGTCGTGCTGTGGACCACGATATCGATCCCGAGATCGAGGGGGTTTTGAAGCACAGGGCTGGCGAACGTGTTGTCAAAGACGGAGATGATCCCGAGACGCTTGCAGCCTTCGGCGATGGCCTCGATGTCGGCGATGCGCAGGTTCGGATTCGTTGGCGATTCGAAAATCGCCATCTTCGTATTCGATTGGCGCGCTTCGAGCAGCGAGTCCGAGCAGCTAGCGTCAAAGGTCGAAACCGAGATTCCTTGGCGCGGCAGCATCTTCTCGCACACGCGGTGAGTCCCGCCGTAGATGTCGCTGGCCACAATCAGGTGGTCGCCCTTCTGAAGTAGGCTGAACGCGGCGACAATGCTTGCCATTCCGCTTCCAAACGCCGTGCAATAGCGCGCATTTTCAAGATCGGCGATCACGGCTTCGAGCGAGTTGCGGTTCGGATTCGCGCACCGGGTGTAATCGATGGGCGGGATATGGTCGAGATCGTCCCAGGCAAAAGTGGCCGATTGCCAGATCGGGTTGATGACAGCCTTGTAACAGCTGTCCGGGTCTTGTCCAGTTCGGATCGCCTTGGTCGCCGCGCGCATACGCCAATTGTACGGCGGAAATCACAGCAGGGCCTAAAAATCGAAAGAAGTAGACGTTCAAAAGCCGCCTAGTTACGAATATTCGTAATTGAAGGCTCCTTCATCCCGATTTATATGAGGCGCGTCGCCGCCAAGCGTGGCCAGTAAACTCTCACACCCCACGAACCGCCGTGAACCTGAGGGATCGGAATAGGGGGAGCGATACGTCACAATAGGGTGTGAGTTCGGAATACGTTCTGCCGACGACCTTTGCGCGCCGCAAGACCCGCGCGTGCCGCATCGGACCGGTCACGATGGGATCTGGCCATCCGGTCGTGGTTCAATCGATGATCACCGAAGAGACGCGCAACGTCGATGCCTGCGTCGAGCAGATTATCGGTCTCCACCGCATCGGCTGCGAGATCGTCCGCGTTACCACCCCCACGATCGGCGAAGCCCAGTGTCTGGAAGAGATCAAGGCCAAAGTGCGGGAGCGGTACGCCGACGTCCCCCTGACGGCGGACGTCCACCACCAAGGCACCGAGATCGCGGTACTCGCCGCCAAGTATGTCGAGGAGATTCGCGTGAATCCTGGGCTGTTCGTCTTTAAACGACACGGCTCCCGGGCGGGCGAGGTCGAAGGCACCGATGGCGCCGACTTGCGCGGAACGAGTGAGGGCGGGGAAGAGATCGAACGGTTGCGGGCCGAACTCGCCTACGACCCCGACGAATGGAACGCAGAACTCGCCGCCATCGAGGAGAGCTTTGTCCCCGTGGTCGAGGCGTGCAAGAAATTCGACCGTGCGATGCGAATTGGCGTCAACCACGGCTCGCTGAGCGAACGAATTCTCATCACCTACGGCGACACCCCGCGGGGCATGGTGGAGAGCGCGCTGGAATACGTCCGCATCGCGGAAAAGTACGGCTACACCAACCTGAATATCAGCGCCAAGGCCTCGCGCGTCCCCATCATGGTGGCGGCGAATCGTCTCATGGCCCAGATGCTGGATGCGCAGGGTTTTGATATCCCGCTTCATCTGGGGGTCACGGAAGCAGGCGATGGAGAATATGCCCGGATCAAATCCACGGCGGGAATCGCGGCTTTGCTGCTCGAGGGCATCGGCGACACCATCCGCGTGTCGCTTAGCGAAGATCCCGTGAACGAGATTCCGGTCTGCTACGACATCCTCCAGTCGCTGGGATTGCGCAAGACGAAGGTCGAATACATCGCCTGCCCAAGCTGTGGTCGGACGAAGTTCAACCTTCCGACCGTCCTCAACGAGGTTCGGACCGCCACCAAGCACCTGGTCGGACTCGACATCGCGGTGATGGGCTGTATCGTGAACGGCCCGGGCGAAATGGCCGACGCAGACTACGGTTATGTCGGCGCCGCGGGCGGCAAGATCACGCTGTACCGCAAGAAGCAGATTGTCAAAAACGGCATCCCCCAAGAACAGGGCGTGGCCGAACTAATCGCCTTGCTCAAGCAAGACGGCGTTTGGGTCGACCCACCGGTGGTGGCCGATGCGGGGCGCCGCGAATTGACGGTGCTGTCTTAGGCTAGCTTGCGCAGCGCGAGCAACTGCCCTCGATTTCGATCTTCACGACGTTTGGCTTAAAACCGATCGTGACGAGTTGCTCCTGCGTCGCCGAAATGGTGGCGTCGGGAACGGGAAGCTCGATAATGGCGCCGCAGGATCGGCAGATGGCATGCTCCATCCGCTCCTTGTGGCCGTCACCCAGGTCGCAGGCGCGGTAACCGTTCACCATGCCGATGTGGTGGACCACGTTCAGGCTGACGAACGTCGCGAGGATTCGGTACACGCTGACGACGTCGATGCTTCCGCCCGACTGTACGATCCGCTCGTGAATCTGGTACGGACTCAGGGCCTGGCTCGACTGGGCGAGCACGCGGGCGACCTGGATGCGAGGCATGGTGATCCGGCATCCCGCCTCCTTGAGCCGCTCGATGGTGCGGCGCTCAAACTCGGAGGTGGGGCTCTCGGGAGACCCCGATTCGGACCGATTTGTCATATCAAAAGTGTTGCCCCTGGCCCGATCAGTTGGCCCGGAAATGAGGTCAACCTAGCATGCTGATCATCAAAATAGACAAGGAATCATTAAGAGTCGAGGATTTTGTCAGGTTTTTTACCGTCCCAGGTTCCCTTGAACCTACTTTGTGATATAGTCATCCCGACACCAGCTCACCCGCTTAACCGCGGGCAAGCAAATTGGAGGGATTCATGAAGTTTTACAATCTGAAGACTCGATCTCACGTCGACGTTCCCGAAGCGGATGTGCGCAAGACGAAAATGGTTCGAAAGACGAAGAGCGGCGAGCAGACTCGCTATGCTTTGACGGCCACTTACGAGGGCGCCAAGCTTTACAAGTTCGTGAACGAAAAAACGTTCAAGGACACGAACGTCAAGGAAGTCTGAGACCGAAATCAGAACGTAATACCGGGTCGACTGCCGATGCTTTGCGGTAGCCGACCCGCCGTCTTTTTGCCGGTCCCTCGGGTGTGGCTGAACCGGACTTGAACCGATAACGTCATTGCGAACATGCCGCAGACAGGCGAACAGGCACGGATAGCGCATCTCTTGCGCCGCTTCGGATTGGGGGCGAGCGAAGCCGAGGTGGCCTATTACGGCGAGGGTGGATACGCCCGGGCCGTGGACCGACTGCTCGATTTCGAGAGCGTCGATGAGGGATTCAACATCGCGATCGACCAGATCGCGCCCAAGAAAGCGGGCCCCGTAAAGATGCGGACGGTCCAAACCTGGTGGCTGCTGCGGATGGTGATGACCCGCCGCCCGCTCCAGGAAAAGATGACGCTGTTCTGGCACGACCACTTCGCCACCAGCGCTCAGAAGGTGGACGGACCGTTCGTCATGCTCCACCAGAACGAACTTCTCCGCGCCAACTGCGTGGGACCGTTCCAAACCCTGCTCTCGGAGGTCTCCAAGGACCCCGCGATGTTGTACTGGCTGGACAACCAGTTCAACGTCAAGGGCAAGCCCAACGAAAACTTCGCCCGCGAGGTGATGGAGCTTTTCACCCTCGGTATCGGCCAATACTCGGAGAAGGACATCCAGGAGGCGGCGCGGTGCTTTACGGGATGGACCATCGACCGGCGCGGCCGTGGCAAGAACCAGAAGGTCCAGCTCCGCAACGCTGACTTCACATTTAACGAAGAACTCCACGACGATGGCGTGAAATCCTTACTGGGGAACACGGGCCGGTTCAACGGCGACGACGTGCTCGGCATCCTCTGCGGCAATCCCCAGACCTCGCGCTATATCACGAGAAAGATCTGGGAATGGTTTGTCTATCCCAAGCCCGACGATGGCTTGATCGATGGGCTCGCCGCCGACTTCCGCAAGAACGGCTTGCGCATCAAGGTTTTGCTACGTCGCATCATGGAGCATCCCGAATTCACGAGCGAACGGGCGATGCGCAAGCTGTACAAGAACCCGATCGATTTCACCATCGCGACGTACCGACAACTCGGGCTTGGAGCCGCGCTGAAGGAGCGATTTCAAACGGGCGAGCAGGACGAAGTGCGTCAGGCCCTGCTCCGGCTTGCCCCCATCGCGATCCTCGAAAATTCAGCCAAAGCGATGGGCATGGAGATCATGTTCCCGCCGGATGTTTCAGGTTGGGATGGCGGCGCCTCGTGGATCTCGTCGGCAACGATGGTCGAGCGGATCAAGTGGGCCGACCGACTGTTCGGTCCGCCCGTGAAAGGTACGCCCTCGCTGCGATTTCCGGCCGCTTTCCTCGTGCCCGCCGACGGTGCTCCGGCGGGCTTTGTGGACCAGATGCTCAGCGTCTTCGACGTCTCGATGCCCGATCTGAAGCGGAAGCAGCTGGCGGCTGCGGCCGAATCAGCGGCGGGGGGCACGATCACGTCCCGCAACGCGAATGCTTGTGCCGTGGCGGTAGGACGACTGATCTTTGGCTCGCCCGAATTTCAGTTTTGTTGAGCAACCAAACCGGCCGTCCAACCGTAAGCACCAGTGAGCCTACCGCTGGAAAAATCAATGTCACCGATTGCACGTTTGGTTTTGTTTCTCGTCTTGGCCGTCGTCGGCTTCAAGCTGATCGCGTTTGTCTTTGCACTGACGCTGGCGCTGGCGCTGAAGATGCTGATTCCGGTCGTGATCATCGGGGCGATCCTGGTTCTCATGTATAGCCTCTCGCGAGGCCGATCGCTCAATGGCGGCGGCCGCACGCTGCCCTAAGCGAGCGGCGAACCTGGCCCCGTGACGGGCATAATGGTAGCTAGACGCCCATTCTTGGGCGACGGAGAATTGCAACCACTATGTTCACCTTGCATGGGGTCGACGTCTATATTTGGAGCCCCGAAACTCCCCAGCTTCCCGACCAAATTGGTCGCCTTAAACTGACGCTCATTTCCAACCGCGGGACGCGGATCTGGCCGCCTCCCGCCCCCGAGATCGACTTGCTCGACTGGCCTCGATGTCGCTTTGTCTGCGACGAAGAAGTGAGCCACGACGAGATCGATGAAGTCGTGCTGAAGATCACGTCACTCGGATTTCGCTGGTCGAAGTGCCAAAAGCTGTACCGCGACGGCACCACTAACCTGTATAGCGAAGCCTATTAAGCGAGGAGCAAAGGAGATTCCATGGCCCACAAAGTTTGTTTGATTCGTGGCGACGGAACCGGTCCTGAACTGGTTGCCGCCGTCGAGACGATTTTTTCTGCGGCGAAGGTCGACATCGATTGGATTGAAGTCGAAGCCGGACTCAAGTGCGTCGAAGCCGGAAAGCCGATCGTGCCCGACGAGACGATTTCCAAGATCAAGGAGATCGGTATCGGCCTTAAGGCCCCGATGACGACGCCGATCGGTAAGGGCAGCGTATCGCCCAACGTGACGTTGCGCAAGAAGCTCGACCTTTATGCCTGCGTTCGTCCCGTAATGGAAATTCCCGGTGTGCCGATGCAGTTTCCCGGTTTGGATATGGTCATCTTCCGCGAGAACACGGAAGACCTTTATGCCCAGATCGAGTACATGGTCACGCCGACGGTCGCCCAGTCGATCAAGGTGATCTCTGAGTTCGGCTCCGAGCGCATCTGCCGCGCCGCGTTTGAATATGCGCGCAAGAACGGCCGCAAGCGAGTGGTCGGCGTTCACAAGGCGAACATCATGAAGATCGCCGACGGTCTCTTCCTGCGCACGTTCCAGAAGGTGGCCGCTGAGTATCCCGAGATCGAGTCGTGGGACAACATCGTCGACAACCAGTGCATGCAGCTCGTGACCCGCTGGAAGCAGTACGACATCCTGGTTCTGCCGAACCTTTACGGGGATATCGTCAGCGATCTGGCGGCGGGCATGATGGGCGGCCTTGGCGTGGCTCCTGGTGCAAACTACGGTAAGAACTGCGCCCTGTTCGAAGCCGTCCACGGTTCGGCGCCGAAGTACACGGGCATGAACAAGGTGAACCCGATGGCCCTGCTGCTGTCGGCAACCCTGATGCTCGAGCATCTCGGCGAAGACGCGGCCCGTGAAAGCATCGAAGGCGCCATGATCGCGACCCTGAAGAAGGGCGTGAAGACCTACGATCTGGGCGGCGACGCCACCACATCGGGCTTTGCGGATGCGATCGCGAGCGAGCTGAAAGGCTGACGCAGCACCCGATGAGTCTTCGGCAACGACTGGTCGAACTTCGCAATCGCGGGGAAGGCGCGCTCATCCCGTTCATCACGGCGGGCGACCCAGACCTGCGCGATTTGCCGTCGATCATTGGCATGCTGCAAGACGCAGGAGCAGATGCCATCGAAGTCGGCATTCCGTTCAGCGATCCCATCGCAGATGGCCCCACGATCCAGGCGAGCAGTCAGCGCGCTTTGGACCGTGGGGTCACTCCCGGCCAAGTGCTCGATGTGCTCGCCGACTGCGACCTGCAAGTCCCGATCATCGTCTTCGGCTATTACAATCCTCTGCTGCGAATGGGATTGGAGCGATTTGCAGTGCGTGCCTCCGAGGCGGGCATCGCGGCAAGCGTCATCAGCGATCTCACGCCCGAGGAGTCGGGCGAATGGGCGGAGCAATGCCGCAAGCTGCGCCTCGAAAACATCTTTCTCGCCGCCCCGACCTCGACCGAGGATCGACTCGCGGAAGTCTGCCGGCGTAGCACGGGATTTGTCTATGCGATCAGCCGTATGGGCGTAACAGGCGCCGGGCAAACCGCCCCGCCAGAAGTCTCCGAACTCGTCACCAGAATTCGCAAGCACACCGACCTGCCCGTGTGCGTCGGGTTCGGTATTTCGCGTCCCGAGCATGTGCGCATGGTTTGTGACGTGGCCGATGGTGCGGTGGTGGGCTCCTGGCTGGTCGATCTGCTTGCTCGCGAGTGGTCGACGCCGCATGGTCCGATCGAGATCGGTCGCCAGGTTCGCGATCTGAAACGCGCGACGACCCAGGGCTAAACGGCTTACGCCGCCTCGGAATCGCTCGCCGCGCGCGAGAGCGAAAGACACTCAAACCCGATGCCAGGCAGCGCCCGGCTCACAGCCGCGCGAAACTCGGGTGAGCCATCGCATCGGTGGAGCAGCTCGACCGGTAACCCGCCATCGCTCCCGACCAACAGCACGACGCGGAAATCACCCGGAAACTGCTCGAGCGCGGTCTTGAGTTCTTGGAGTTGGGCGGGTCGGGCGCGGTTGATTTTCAGAAGGATCGTGCCCGAGGTGGCATCGTCGTCTCCCAAGGCGGCAGCGGGCCCGTCGCTATCGATGGGTTTCAACTCTTCGACCCGAATCTCAATCGACTTTTCTCCGCCTGCGCCCGGTCGCTCCCGGTGCATGACGACGCCTGAGATCTGGACGACGGCGTCTTTGACGAGCAACGGCAGGAACTTCTCGTAGGTCGCGGCAAAGACGATGCAGGAGGCTTGGCCGGCAAAGTCTTCCAGGATCAGCGAGGCCATCTTCTTGCCCTCGCGCTTGGTGATGATGGTCCGAAGCGATGCGATGACTCCGGCGAGCTTCACGGACGTGCCTTCATCGAGTTCTTCGACCGAGCTGCAGCCGTGGGTGGCCGCTTTGCGCAGCGCTAGCTCCATGCCGCGCAACGGGTGATCGCTCAAATAAATCCCCATCACTTCCTTCTCCATCGAGAGCACTTCGCTGCGCGAATGGGGCGGCTGATCGGGGAGCACCGGATAGGAAATTTGAGCCGAGCCCGCTTGAGCGCCATCGCCGAAGAGCGAGTCTTGCCCGGCCAGGCGGTCGCGGCTGACTTGGTCGGCAAACGCCAGACCCGATTCGGCATAGGTCAGCAGCTTGCGGCGATTCTTGTCGATCGAATCGAGCGCACCGGCCTTGATCAGCGCCTCGAGCGACGTTCGATTCAGGCCCGCGAGCTTGGCGTGCTCGCAGAACTGATACAGGTGCGTGAATTTCTGGTCCGCGCGACTGGTGATGATGCCATCGACCAGACCTTCGCCCACGCCTTTGATCGCGGCCATGCCGAAACGGATGTTGCCGTCCTCGATCGAGAAGTCAACGCCGGAGCAGTTGACGTCGGGCAACAGGATCTTGATGCCTTGCCGCCGGCATTCCTCAATAAAGGCGGTGACGCGATCTTCCTTGTCTCGGTACACGGCAAGGAGCGCGGTCATGTATTCGACCGGATAGTTCGCCTTGAGCCACGCGGTCTGATAGGCGAGCAAGGCATAGCAGACGGCGTGAGCTTTGTTGAAGGCGTAGCCCGCGAAGGGAAGGAGCAACTCCCAAACCTTGTTGGCCACATCCGCGCCGATCTCGTTCTTGGCGCACCCGTCCATGAACTCGGCGTGCATCGAGTCCATCGCCGCCTTGTCTTTCTTGCCCATTGCGCGGCGGAGGATGTCGGCTTTTCCGAGCGTGAAACCGGCCAGCGCCTGGACGAGCTTGAGAACCTGGTCTTGGTAAACGATGACGCCGTACGTCTCGCTCAGGATCGGTTCCATACGCGGATCGAGATACCGAACCGCCTTCCGGCCGAACTTGCTGTCGACATAAGTCGGGATGTGCTCCATCGGACCGGGCCGATACAGCGCGACCATGGCGGAGAGCTCACGAACGCTCTGCGGCTTGAGCTCGATGATGTTGCGGCGCATGCCGCCCGATTCGAGCTGGAAGACGCCCACCGTTTCGCCGCGGCTCAGCATGTCGTAAGTCTTCGCGTCGTCGAGCGGGATCTTTTGGATATCGATGTCGATGCCGCGCGTCTGCTTGACGTTCTGGACGGCCTTGCTCAGCACGGTGAGGTTGCTGAGCCCGAGGAAGTCCATTTTGAGCAGTCCGATCTTCTCGAGAATGCCCATTTCGAACGCGGTCACGGGCTGGCCGTCGTTGCCTCGATACAAGGGAATGTAATCGCTCAGCGGATCGCGCGAGATGACGACACCGGCCGCATGGACGCCGGCGTGTCGAGCGGTGCCTTCGATATCGCGGGCGACGGAAACCAGTTGCTTGATTCGCGGATCGGACTCCACGATCTGCCGGAACTCGGCCGACTCACTGGTCGCTCGGTCGAGGGTCATACCCGGCACGTTCGGAATCGTTTTGCAGATCTTGTCGGTTTCGCTCGGGGCAAAGCCGAGCGCGCGGCCCGAGTCCTTGATCGCAGCCTTGGCGCCGAGGGTTCCAAACGTGATGATCTGGGCGACCCGGTCTTTACCGTAACGCTCCGTGACCCATTTGATGACTTCGTCGCGCCGATCGTCCTCGAAGTCCATGTCGATATCGGGCATGGAGACGCGTTCGGGGTTCAAAAACCGCTCAAAGGTGAGATCGTATTCGAGCGGATCGACATCGGTGATGCCGATGCAGTACGAAACCAGCGAGCCTGCCGCCGATCCGCGCACGCCGAAAGCGATCTGCTCGCCGCGTGTGAACTGGGCGAATTCGCGCACGAGAAGGAAGTAGTCCTCAAAACCCGTCTTGCCGATGACGTCGAGCTCGTAATTCAGCCGTTCGATCGCCTGCTCATCGACGTTGCCGATGCGCTCGCGCAGGCCCTTTTCGGCGAGGTAGCGCAAGTACTCGGGCGACGACATCCCGTTTTCGAGTCCGGGTTCCGGCATCGGTGCCCGCCGCTTGCCGAGGTCGACATCGCACATTTCCGCGATGCGGAGCGTGTTCTCCAGCGCCTCGGGCACATCGCCGAACAGCTCGTTCATCTCCTGCGCTGACTTCAGATAAAACTCGTTCGGATCGAATTTCATCCGGTTCGTATCGGAGACGAGTCGGCCCGTTCCGATGCAGAGCAGCACGTCGTGGGCAGGATGGCTCTCTTTGCACAGATAGTGGGCGTCGTTCGTGGCGACGAGCGGGAGCTTGCATTCCCGCGCGATCTTCATCAGGGGATCGCGAATCCGAGCCTGCTCGGCCAGACGGTGGTCTTGGAGTTCGATGAAGAAGCTGTCCTCATCGAACACTTCCTTGAAGAACCCGGCCAAGTATTGGGCGTTTTCGTAATCGTTATCCAGCAGCGCCTGGCAGATTTCGCTGCCGAGACAGGCGCTGGTGCCAATCAATCCGCGGCTGTGGGCCTTGAGCAGTTCGTGATCGATCCGGGGCTTGTAGTAGAACCCCTCGAGCGCGGCCACCGTGTGCAGCTTGCAAAGGTTGTGATAGCCCTCCAGGTCCTTGGCAAGAAGGACCATGTGATACGTCTGCTTTTCCTCGCGTCCCTGTTTGACATGGATGCCTCGCGGGGCCACATAGGCCTCCATCCCGATGATCGGCTTGATGCCTTTCTTTTGGCATTCGAAGGTGAACTCCATGACGCCAAACATCACGCCGTGGTCGGTGATGGCAAGCGACGGCATCTCCAGCTCTTTGGCGCGGGCCACGAGTTCGGGGATGCGGTTCGCTCCGTCGAGCAGGCTGTACTCCGTGTGGTTATGGATGTGGACGAAGCTTTGGCACATGGATGGGAACGCAATAGATTGTGACGGATGGCGGGAGTCCGATGGTGCGGGCCGAGCGCGGATTTAGCGCCGCGCCCAACCGTCTAGGAACGGGCTTGTTCTGGACTTGGTTGAGATATGCGGCACCGATGTCATCATGAAATAACATGCCCACAGGCCATCGCCAAATCTTTCAGGATCCTCGCGGACGAAGATGGCGGCTCGTCCGACGGGTGGGGGGCGCGATTCTGTTCGTGGCCGGGCTGGCGTTCAGCCTCTTCTTACTCACGCTCCTGATGGTGCCCGCGTTACCGAGTCTTTCCGCAGCAGGCGTTGGTGGCCATATCGTCCGGACTGTTTCGGACAAGCGGGTGGCGATCGCATCGCTCAAGAAGGAGCTCGCCACCGTGGGGCCAATTGCGAAGTCGGGCCCCCCTGGTCGCATTGTTGTCGGGTTCTACACGCCGTGGGCCCCCACCAGCATCGAAAGCTTTCGCACGCACGCCCATTCGCTTACACACGTGATGCCCCAGTGGCTGCACTTGACCGATCGGGGGACGTTCGACTCCAGCCCCGCCTCGCTGCGCGATGCGGCGAATGCCGAACTGATCCAGATCGCGCGCGAAAACGGCGTCAAGATCGTGCCCATCCTCGACAACGCCGAAAACGAGAAGTTTCTCCCGCGTAGGGTTTCCCAGTTGCTGGCCGACCCCGCCCGCCTCAACGCCTTGGCGAAATCCGTCGCCCTTTGGCTCCAGCAGCACCATTTCGATGGGATCAATCTCGACCTGGAAGATCTCGACAGCGAAGACTCCGTTCGCATGGGCAAGGTGATGGCCGCGTTCCGCCGCGAATTCGAGCCCAAGGGACTGATCGTGACCTGCGATATCCAGCCGGAGGACCGCGATCTTCCGCTCAAGGAGATGGCGGAGCACTGTGCATTTCTCATCCCGATGCTCTACGACCGGCACAGCGAGGACACAGAGCCGGGACCGCTCGCCCCGATCGATTGGTCCGATGAATGGGTGCTCAAGCTTGTCGACGACGTGCCGCCTTCCAAGCTGGTGCTCGGTCTCGGCAACTACGGCTACGATTGGCCAAAGCCCGCGAAAGGGAAGGTGACGACTTCGGTCGCGTTTCACGAGGCGATGTCTCTGGCGAGCGGGTACCGCGAGGAGGACGATCGTCCGTCCGATGTCATCGGGTTCGACGCGAAATCACTGAACTCGCACTTTGCCTACGACGACGAGAACAACATCGCTCACCAAGTTTGGCTGCTCGACGCCCCGAGCGCGTACAACCAGTGGCTCCTGCCGCGCAAGCTCGGATTCGCCGGGGCCGCCCTCTGGTCGCTGGGATCCGAGGATCCCGCGATCTGGCACTTTTTCGATCGACAGAAGATAGCCGTCACCGCTCGACCTGATTTCGCCGACGTGCGGATCGATCAGTCGGTCGATACCGTCGGTGCGGGCGAAGTACTTAAAGTGGCCAGTGTTCCATCGGTGGGTCGGCGATCCATTGAATTCGATTCGGGGACGGGACTGATCGAAGACGTCGTCTACGAATCGTTGCCGAGCGGCTACATCTTGCGCAAGTCGGGCTATAAGCCCAAGCAGCTGGTGCTCACCTTCGACGACGGTCCGGACGCGGAGTGGACGCCCCAGGTTCTCGAGGTCCTCGCACGATTCAAGGTCCCCGCCACGTTCTTCGTCGTCGGCGCGAACGCGGAGGCGCATCCCGGTCTCGTTCGCCAAATCGTGCGAGAGGGTCACGAAATCGGGAGCCACACGTTCACCCACCCGAACATGGGCGCCGTCTCCGATCGCCGCGCCGAGCTTGAGCTTAACGCCACCCAGCGCGCGATCGAATCGATCACGGGTCGAAGCACGCTGCTCTTTCGGCCCCCGTTTAATGCCGACAGCACGCCGAGCACGGGCGAACAGCTTCGCCCAGTGCTTCTTGCCGACCGCCTTCACTATCTCACCGTCGGCGAGAACATCGATCCCAACGACTGGGATTTGGAAAAGCTCACCGGCGCGGCCAAGACGGACCAGATCGTTCGCGACACGCTCCGCCAAGTCCATGAGCAACGAGGCAACGTCATCTTGCTCCACGATGCGGGGGGCGACCGCTCCGCCACGGTCGAAGCGCTCACGCGGCTGATCCCTCAACTTGAGCACGAGGGCTACACGTTCACGACGACGGCCGGGCTGATTAATCTGAGCAAAGACGCCGTGATGCCCGTGCTGCCGGCGCAGCAACAGTTTCTCAGCGCGATCGATACCGCCGTCTTCAGCACCATTTGGCGCACGGAAGCGTTCCTCAAGTTCGCCTTCCTGCTCGCGATTGGCCTCGGGTTAAGCCGCTGCGCGATCGTGCTGCTCTTGGCGCCTTGGCACCGAACACGCGTGGTTCAACCGGCCTTTATGGGCACGGTCGCGGTGGTCGTCGCGGCCTACAACGAGGAGCGTGTGATCACCCGCACGATCCAAAGCGTTCTCAACTCAGATTACGGTCACTTGGAAGTGCTTGTGGTGGATGACGGAAGCCAAGATGGCACTGCGGACGTGGTGGAGCAGGCTTTCGCGGATGATCCCCGCGTTCGGTTATTCAGAAAGCCGAACGGCGGCAAGGCGAGCGCCCTGAACTATGCACTGGAGCACACGGAAGCCGAGGTCTTTGTCGGCGTCGACGCCGACACTCAACTCGCGCCGGACGCGATCCCGTTGCTCACCGCGCCCTTCTCCGATCCCAAGCTCGGAGCCATCGCAGGGAACGTGCGCGTGGGGAATGAAGACGGCGTGCTGACGATGTGGCAGTCGGTCGAATACACCACGGCCCAGAATCTGGATCGTCGCGCCATGAGCGTGCTCGGCGCCGTGACCGTCATCCCGGGCGCAATCGGCGCTTGGCGCCGGTCCGCCGTCCAGTCGGTGGGAGGCTACCAAACCGACACGCTGGCCGAAGATATGGATCTAACCTGGCGATTGCGGCGGGCGGGTTACCGGCTCGACACCCAAAACTCGGCGCTAGCGTTCACGGAGGCGCCCGACACCCTATCTGGATTTTTCAAGCAGCGTTTCCGCTGGACCTATGGAACCCTGCAGTGCCTGTGGAAGCATCGGCGCGCCCTCGGAACCTGCGGCTGGTTCGGTTGGTTTGCGTTGCCTTCGCTCTGGCTGTTCCAGATCGTATTCATGGTGCTCGCTCCGCTCGTGGACCTGCAGGTCCTGTGGAGCCTGGTCGGTTTCGGTTTGGCTTGGACAGCCGCTCCGACAGCAAAGGAACTGAGCCCCCTGCCTCAAGCGACGCAGAACCTGATGGTCGTGCTCGTTTGTTACGCCGTGTTCTATCTCGCCGAACTTCTCGCGGGCGCGATCGCCTTCCGGTGGGAGCGTCGTCCGCTGGCTCCTCTTGGCTGGCTCGTCATCCAGCGCTTCGTCTACCGCCAGATCATGTACGGCGTCGTGTTCAAGAGCCTTTACACGGCCGCCCACGGGCTCGGCAGCGGGTGGAACAAGCTCCACCGCAAGGGCACGGTCCGCGCTCGCTAGGGGATGACCTGACCGTACGTGATCCGGTGGCCGTCGGGCGTCTTGACGCTGAACTCACGCAGGCCCCACGGCTTATTTGCAATAGGCTGAGTGATGTCGGCGCCGCGTTCCCGCAGCTCAGCGTAAACCTCGTCGATGTTCTCGACCAGCGCATGCGCGAAGTAGGAGTGATCGCCCGTCTCGTGCGCCCAGAGAGCATCGGCACATTCGCCAAGCATGACTTTGAACGCGCCAAACGAAAGAAACTCCCAGCCCGGCGCGCTGAAATCGTGCTCGAACCCAAGCTGCTTCTGGAAATAAGTGGCTGAAGTCGCCAGATTCTTGACGGCGAGGACGTGGCGCGTATGGACGACGTGGCGATCCGGCATCTGGTGGTTGTACCAAACACGTTTGCCGTTTGGTGTCAACTGTCGTAGAATAGTCGGGAATGGGCCGCTGGCCCGCGCGAAAGGAGCAATCAATTTGAAACAGATCGCCAGCTTGGTGCTGGTCCTGGCTGCCGGGGCAGTCTGGGCCGGGGGACCAACC
Organism: Fimbriimonadaceae bacterium; assembly: GCA_044226215.1. Taxonomy (GTDB): domain Bacteria; phylum Armatimonadota; class Fimbriimonadia; order Fimbriimonadales; family Fimbriimonadaceae; genus JBGAHK01. Next base: position 590,287 of record JBGAHK010000001.1, read on the forward strand.
AATCAAACCGCCAAATTTGGAAGTGTCGTGCGCATTCTCTCGGGCCTGACCGACGAGACCACCCTGGGCAATTTCGAAGGGTCGGGCACCATCATCGCCAACCGGAATATCGGAGGGAAGGGCTGGCTCGCCATCCTGAGCGCCGACCACGTCGTCAGCAAGAACCAGCGAGCGAACGGCGCGACCCACAAGGACCTCGGTATTGGCCTCGGCTCAACCATCACGGGCAATTCGGCCGGCATGCGCGCCGGTTACGTCGGCCGGATGGGCGGCCAAAAGGTCGATCTTGCCGTGCTCGGTATCCAATACGGGGATTACGCGGCGAATCTCCGAGTCGTGCGTACGGTCGCTGCCACCAGCGCCGACCAGCCTCCCGCCGCGTTCACGATGGTCGGCTATGGCCAGGGTCTCGACGCGGATCCCGCCAAGAACGAATGGAAAGCCGATGGCGTTTCCGGCGAGTGCCGATTCGGTAATAACAAGTCCTTTACGATTTCTGCGGGCGCCGTCGCCACCCAGAACGGGTACGAGAACCAGGTCGTCGAATGGCGGGCATTCGCTCCGAATGACCCGAAAGCGGTGCTGGGACAAGGTGTCCCCTTCCTCGGCGACAGCGGCGGGCCGCTCTTTACCGCCGTCCCCGACAAGGAGAGCATCAACGGAACCGACATTCCTCTGCTGACCAATGGCGTATTCGCGGTCAGCCACACCATCACTGCTCGAGCCGTGGCCGGCGTTCCTGTGGCGGTCCCTTACAACGGGCTCCTTCGGAGCGTGTATCTCAACGCCGACTACCGAAAGTGGATTGACGAGCAGGTGAAAGCGGTGCCCGAACCGGGCAGCATTGCTGGACTCGGTATCGCGCTCCTGCTAATGGCGCGAAGACGCATCAAATAGGGAAGCCGAGCGGAGCGCGGTCGCCATCACGGTCAAGACGGGATTAAAGCCGCCGTTAGTGACGTGAACCGAGGCATCGCACACGAGCAGATTGTCGTGTCCGAACACGCGGCCTTGCGCATCGACCACGCCTTCTTCGGGTCGCGCCGCCATGCGGCAGGTGCCCGCCTGATGTTGCCCCGCGCTCATGCCGAGGCCGACTTCGCGCGGATAGATTTCGCGGGCACCGACCTCCTGGAGCCATCGCACGGCCCGATCGCGCATAAAGAGCGCGGTACGGACGGTCTCCGGATGCGTGGTGCCCGAAAGCCGGGCCACAGGAACTTCTCGATCGTCGCGGACCGACCCATCCAGAGTCACCCGGCATTCCGGGTTCGGAATGTCTTGAGTGGGACCGAAGATGTGGAACGAGCGAAGGTAGTTCTCCCGAACCCATGCCTTGGCTTCTGGCCCGTATCTCGGAACGTGCGGCGGCATATCGCGCGCGAAGATGGGAGGCAACACGATGAAATCGTCGGCGAGCATGCCGCCCCCGACCACCCCCGTGTTGCCGTGGCTGAACTGGGTGATCGCGACGGTCGGTCCTGGACCGATGAGGTCGGCCGTCATGTCGTCGAAGAGGCCGAGCGCGCCCGGATAGTAGTGGCCCTGAAGATGTCGCCCTACGTGGCCGAACCGGTTGCCGATGCCATCGGGCTGCCGGGTCGTAGCCGAAACGAGAAGGAGCCGAGCGGTCTCGATCGCTCCGGCCGCGACCACGATGACATCCGCCTGAACTTCGTCCCGCTGGCCATCGCGGACAACCTCGACACCCGTGATGCGCCCCGAGCTGTCGGCGAGCAAGCGAGTGACACGCGTTTCGGCCCAAAGATCACAGCCGTCGTGCGCGAGCACCTTCGGCAGCACCGTGTTGTGCGTCCCCGCTTTGGCCTCGGTAGGGCAGCCAAACCCCACACATGTCGTCCCGCCGATGCATGCGCCACGTCCGCCGTAATGCCGCGAATTGATCAGCAGGGGCACGCGCTGATGCGCCCAGCCCATGCGCTCGGCGGCAGCTTGCAGCGGGCCGGTGCGGTAAGTGGGCGGCAGCGCTTCCATCGGATACTCACGCCGTGCTGGCATCGTGGCCGAGGGCGGACCGCCGCTGACCCCCATCTCCCATTCGATCGCCTCGTAGTAGGGCTCGAGGTCGTCGTAGTCGATTGGCCAATCGGCAAGCGAACTGCCGGCCGGGACGCCATAAGTCGACGCCATTCGGAAATCGAGCGGATGGAATCGCCAGGCTTGCGCGCCATAAACGCGCGTGCCGCCCCCGACGGCCATGGCGTTGTTTTGGTACGCGCCATGGTGCGGCTCACATCGGGTCTCGGTGCCGTTTGATTCGAGAAAAACGCGCGGGTTGCCGGTCAGCTCGGGCCCCGTGTTGTGCCCATACCGGCTGTAGCGGTGATTGCGGAGCAGGTCGCGGCCCACCCAACCCGGCGGGTAGTAGCGGCCACGCTCGATGATGAGCACGCGTTTGCCCTGCTCGGCGAACGCCCACGCGGCGACGCCTCCGCCCGCGCCACTGCCGATGACGATGACGTCGAAATCGCTCATGGCTCCCGCACCCGGAATCCGAGGTCCGCCCACGCGCCCGAGTCGGAATATCCGTAGTAAACATCGCGCACGAGGTCGATCAGCTGCTGCGCGAACGCGTTGGACGAGTCGTCGAGATCGGCGGGTTGGAGCCGCATAAGCTGGGCCGTAAATCCAGCCTGCGCCGCGGAGGGCAGCGAGGCCACCAGTTCGAGCAGCCGCTCGACGCCTGCGTCCGTTCCCGCGCCGGGGCTGGAATCGGGCGGGATGATCCAGTCCATCGCTTCGGCGAGTCGTCGCCGCTCCTCGGGATTCATCTCCTCCCTAGCTTACATGGGCGCCCAAGCATCTCGGGCGGAAGCGGTGGGCTGTCCAAGGAAATCATGGCTAGACCGCAAACGTCTTGGGTTGCGGATTCAAGCCCGCTGGGTGAGCTAACGGGATTCCTGGGTTTCGCCTATCCGGACGGCCAAAGCGCGGACATGTCCGCGCACTCCCAAAGGGCAGATCACTGCAACCTAAGTCCCCGCGTTAACACGCTGGCGACCGAGGCGAAAGTCCAGGCTCATGATCGGGTTTTCTGCTGTAGAATGAGCATTGGCGAATGCCATTGGAGAGGGATCATGAATTTAAGAACAAGCATCGTTTTGGCCGCTTTGGCGGCGGTGGCATCGGCTCACGCCAGCTTTGAACTCCTCTTGGTGGCGGACGCCACCGCCAAATGCGTCCACCGCTTCGATTCCCAGACCGGAGCCTATTTCGGGGCATTCGGGGTCGGACGTATGAACGCCGTGACCTCGATGTGCATCAACCAGACGACGAACTCGGCCTATGTCCTGGAAGGCAATCGGATTTCGTCTTGGAACTACAACACGGGCGCGTTCCAAGGCTCATACGCCGCGCTTGCGGGCGTGACGTCGATCGGCTACGGAGGATCGGGGAGGCTCCTGGAGGTCGCTCCCCGGGTCACGACGCTGGTGAACGCCTCGAACGGCGGCAGCCTTGTGGTCTACAACCAGCCGAAAACGACGATGAATTTCTCGTCCGCCGTCGTACTGGAATCGGGCGTAACCATGTTTTCGACCTCGGCCGATGGCTCCAACAACAGCTTCGTTCAGGCCGCGAGCCCGGGTTCCACGGTCCTGGGGGACGCCATCAGCTTTCCGGCTTTCGGAGGGGTTACCGGGCTTTCCAGTCGAGCATCCACGTTTGCCCTCGTGGCACCGGCTTCTAACTATGCCGAGTTCGACTTCAATACTGCCACCTACAACGGCGTCACTATGACTGGCCTCGTCGGCGCCACGTCGACCGCGATCGGGCACGACAATCAGTACTATGTTGCGGGTAAGAACGCGGCGAACACCGCCCAAGGAATCGTCCTGGTCGTCGATGGAAATGGCCCCGGCATCACCCGAGGCACATTCGGCAATAACGTTCTTCAGAATCCCGTCGCGATGGCTTGCGTCGTGGCCCCCGAACCCAGTTCGGTTCTCGTGATGGTTGCCGCCGTGGGAGCGCTCGCCGTGCGCCGCCCCAGCATTAGGCGGAGCAAGGCGTGAGCAGGAATTTCAGTCGCCCGTTTGCGATCGGTTTAGCTGGTCTATGGTCCATCACGGCCAGCCACGCGGTGGTCATCGGATTTGACAACATGGGCGGGCAAGATGGCGATGTTTACGCCGGTCACACGGAAAAGGGCTTTACGCTCACCCCGATCTACGGAGACTGGTACAAGGTCTACGCCCTCGGGAACCCAAAGCCGTGCTTAGGCGACGGACCCACCGACTATGACCACAGCCTGCAAGTCGTGCGGTCTGATGGTGGTCTGTTCACGTCACAGTCGTACGATAAACGATCCCGTGTGCTCGCGACATATTGCATATTTGATGGTTTCAGAGACGGGAAGCAACTCTATAGCGACGTGACGTGGGAATTTCAGAACGGATTTAGAACTATCACCAACCACCATCTAGAGCAAATCGATGAACTTCACATCACTCTGGAACTCACCGTTGGAGGGGAGACGATTGCACTGGACAACATCGTCGTCACGCCGGTGCCCGAGCCGTCGGGAATGGCGTTGCTCACCCTCGGCCTGGGTGCAACTTTTCTGAACCACCGCAAACCCCAACGTTTATTCACTAAGCGGTAACAGGGCGAACATTCCGCCTTCGCTTCAATGCTGCGAATCGGGAGCCGCTGCTGCTGACGGAACCGTTGCCGCGGCGAAACGGGTTGCAGAAAATGGCATGAGACGAAGCCAGGAATTGTGGGCGGCCGCGATCGGGGGCGTGTTCCTCGTCGGCGTTCTGGGAGCCGTTCGGCTCACCTCGAACCCGGTGATCCACGGGGCCGACCAGCCGTTCCTCTTCGACGACTTCGACTACGGCGTCACCCAGTGCCGGAAAGTCGTGAGTTACCCGATACGGGAGGGGCGCGCGCTTTGGGCGCTCGAGTGTCAGGTGGTCAATCATGCCCGCCGCGTGGACCATGCGTTCGATCCGTCCGTGATTAAGGCCTATGGCGGCGGAATGCGGCTTTGGCACGAGCCAGTGCTCGAGCAGGCCGTGTTTGCCGCGCATCCTGAATTGAATCCATCCGGCACCCTGAGTCCTGGCCAAACTGGACGATTCACCGTGCTCTTCGTCGGGCCCGAACAGATCGACCCAGTCAAGGTCAAGTTTTCGTTCGGCGGGAAAGCGGGCGAGATCATGGACCGGCTCCTCACCGGAAATCGGTTCGTGATCTTCAGCCCGAAAGGCACGCTTTAAGGGCCTCCAGAGCACGACTCCGGAGGCCCAGACGGACGCGATCAGATATCGTCGCCGTTCTTGTCGAAGTTATCGCTCAGGTACCCGTAGTCGAAAACGGTCACCGAGCCGTCGCGATCGAGGTCGGCGTCGAGCGGAGCGAAACCGTTGCCGCCAACGTCGTACCAGTCCGAATCCGCGTTGGACTTAAGGTCGGGGGCGGCAGACGAACGATTTGTTTTGCCTGGGTTTTGAAAACCCAAGCAAAACGAACGATTTTGTTCCAGAACAAAATGATTGGGGACCGCAGACGAACGATTTGTTTTGCCCGCTCATTTGGGCGTTTAGGTTCAAACACCTCGAAAAGCTGGAGTGGATCGTTCGGTTCGGCCCCGCGCCGTCTTCTTCACCGATCCATTGGTTTGGAGAAGCCGGCCGGACCGGCCGGAATTTGTGCCTTCCCCGAACTGGGCATCGATGGACCTCAGACGGCAACACCTGGGCCCATAATCCGGTTTTGGGAGTGCGCGAACGTGTTCGCGCTTTGTTCGTTTGGGCTCGATGGGCGTGGAGTGCCCTTGCAAAGCCGAGGATGCCGATGCCGGCCACAACCAACGCCGGTTTGGTGAATTTTCATGGTTATTGCGGCAATTCTGCTGTAGAATGGGCAGGTTCGACCCATCTCCCGGGGTCGGGAGCGCGGAAAGGGGTTCGGGGGTAAAGGCTATGAAAACTCGTCTTACAATTCTTTCGCTTGTCATGGCGCTTGCAGGTGCGAGCCACGGTCAGCTTTTCGACAACTGCTTCTCGATGCCAAAGGTTGAAGATCCCCAGTCGGGAACCGATGCCAATGGTGACGGCATCGTCGGCATGAAGTACGGTCCGATTTTCGTTTCCACCTTTGGCAACGACGCCAATCCCGGGACGTTTCTTTCGCCGATGCGCACGATTCAAGCCGCGGCGCTCGCGGCAGACGCGCTCAATCGGGAGATTTACGCCACTCAGGCGAACTACCCCGAACAGGTGGTCTTCACGAACACCACGTACTTCTGGGGCTCCTATCGCGACGACGGCACGTGGGCGATCGGACCAAATAAGACGAGGCTCAATCCAGCCAAATCGACGGCGGCCTATCAAGACCTGTTTCGCGGTGGCCGCGCGCGCTACCTCTTACTGAACTGCGCGCCGCAAACGGACGCAACCGCGACCGCGAAGGATTCGATTGCGTTCCTGTGTGGGGATGCGGGCACGGCCGATCTTTCCTTCATTGGATGCATATTCAGCGCCAGGAACGGTGCCGCCGGCGCGAACGGTGCGGCGGCGGCGGCGGGCCAAGCCGGCCTCAACGGGGTTGCAGGTTCCAATACCGGTGCACCCGGCGCGGGCGGCAACGTCTCCTGGGCAAGCGATGGTGGTGCGGGCGGAACCGGCGGTCCGAATTCCGGCGTGGATGGTACGACCGGGCAGAACGGATTTACAGGCACCGGGGTCGGGGTCGGCGGCGCCGGGGGCAATTCTGGGACGATTCTTGCCTTCATCACGGCCGGTTCGCCGGGCACGAACGGTACGGTCGGTGCGAACGGATCCAACGCCACCGCGATTACCGCAGACATGCATAGCATCTTCACCGACAACGGTCGCAACGGTACCGCGGGAACCGACGGCAAAGGCGGCGGCGGCGGTGGTGGCGGCGGTGCTTTCAGTTCTTCGAACGGTGGCGGAGGCGGAGGCGGTGGCGCTGGCGCCAAGGCCGGGACCTTCGGTCAGGGCGGCAAATACGGCGGCAACAGCCTAGGGTTCTTTATGATGGGCGGCGATGGCGACGTCCTCTTTTCTTCTTGTACTGTGTCCACACTCAATGCAGGCGCGGGCGGCAATGGGGGCGCGGGTGCCAATGTTGCTGCCGGTGGGAGTGGTGGTGCGGGAGGCGCAGGAACTGGAAGCGGTCGAAGCGGCGGCAATGGCGGAAACGGCGGCTCTTCTGGGGCGGGCGGAGCCGGTAGCGGAGGCGGTGGCGGTCATTCGATCGGGATCGTGCTCTATGGCCATGCCAATCTGAGCGACCCGTCCACGACGATCACGAACGGAAGCGGCGGATTGGGCGGCAGCGGCGGAGTTTCACCGCTCGGCACCGCGCCGAGTGGACCGAATGGCGTCGGTGGTCAGAAGACGGCGGTATCCGATATTAACCCAAGCGCCATGCCGAACACCGATCTTCCCGTCATTGGCGGCTGTACGGCGCGCGCTCTTGTCGCGGCGGAATCCGGGGTGAGCGCCGATATCCCGGTCGTGGTCGCGGCTGTCCCTTCAACCCGCGCTTGGTCGCTTTCCGTCGTAGGGATGGTCAATGGCAGTCATGGGGCACTTTTCGCCGGTAGCGATCCTCATTCATTTCGGTTCAGCCCGGATCCTGGATTCGTTGGTATCCAGCAGCTCCAAATCACGGTCATCGACACGGCCACGAGTCAGTCCTTCGTCGGAAAGGGAATGATCTCCGTCCGACGAACCTTCTCGGGTCACGTGGATCTGCAGGATTTTCTGGGGAGTTCGGCCGGACGAACTGGCTTTGCAGAATTCGTGGACTCAAGCGGCATTCCGTTCGAACAGCAGCCGATCACCTTGAATGCGGACGGAAGTTACAAGGCGTTCTGCCCGACCAGCCTCGTGAACAAATCCTGCCGCATCAAGATTGGTCACTGGCTCAGTCAGGAGCGCACGGTCAACACGAGCGGGGGCAACATCACAGGCGTGAATTACAGCGTCTTCAACGGTGATGTGGACGGCGACGATACGGTCTCGGTGTTCGACTACGGACTTCTGAGCAATGCGTTCGACACGTCGCTGGGCAACGGGGCGTTCAATCCGGACGCAGACCTCGACGGCGATGACGCGGTTTCGGTGTTCGACTACGGCATTCTCAGCGATCACTTCGACCAATCGGGCCCGATCGGCTAACGCCATGGCTTTGGCCTCGGCTCAACCATCAAGGTTGGGTCGAGGCTTGATCCCCCGGCGTTAAGCGTGGACGATGTCGTGGTACGTCGGGGTGTAGTTCGGGAAGACGCTCGCCAGCCCCGTAGGATTCTCGAGTCGCTTCGCCACGATTTCGGCGAGGACGTCGCGGTAGTCGGTCGTGATGGCGAGATCCTGGCCCTCGAACTGCTGGTCTTCGTGAAGTCCCGGCCACGTTCGGTACACCTTGTTGCCGTTCACGGCTCCGCCCATCACGATCATCGCGTTGCCATGTCCGTGATCGGTGCCTTCGCCCGCGTTTTGGCCCACGTTGCGTCCAAACTCCGACATGGCGACCAGAGTGAGCTTCGGGCTTCCTTTCGCGAACATGTCGGTGTAAAACGCGCTGAGCGAATCGGCGAGCAACTTCATGCGGCCAAACATGTGACCTTCGAACACGCCCTGATTGGTGTGGGTGTCCCAGTCGTCGATGTCGACGTGGATCGCCTCGATGCCGACCTGCGCCCTGATGAGCGCCGCCGCCGCCTTCAGCGAGTGGCCAAAGTCTTCGTCGGGATAAACCGCGCCGCCGTCCGGCTTGTAATTGGCGAAGTCGATCGTGCTCAGGAGATCCGCCGTATCCATCGCAATGAGGCTGGCCGTCTTCAGCGGGTCCGAATATTTGCTGTATAGATTCTTGAGGAACGTTTCGATGTCCTGGCGGTTCTGGCCCTCGCCAGGAAGATGGTAGTTGCCCGGATCGTGCAAGGCGAGCGAGAGCGGCCCGCCCGAAAGCGTCCGCGCCATGCCGTAGGTCAGTGACATTCCGCGAACCAGCGAGCCGGCCATGGCGGGCGATACGGTTTGCAGGTGACGGCCTACCCAGCCCGTGAACAGCGTCGGGTCATGGGGTTTGCCGACTTCCATGAACGTCATTGCGTCGAAGTGCGAGCGGGTGCCGTCGGTCGAGCCGGTGGCGTGGACGAACGCCAGGTGACCGTTCTTGTACGGCGTCAGCAGCGGCTGCATGGCCGGGGCCAGACCGAAGAAGCCATCGAGGTCCTTGGCGCGGTTGCTGCTGCTCGATCCGGGCTGAGGCACCGCGATGGTCGGTCGCAGTCGGTAGTAATCAGGATCGCCGTGCGGGACGCAGAGCGACAGTCCATCCGCGCCGCCGCGCATGAAAACGGTGACGAGCACGTCGCGCGTCGAACTCATCGGTCCGCGGGTGACGCGCGGCATCCATTTGGGGAGCAGGTGCTGGACGGCGCTGCTTGCGGCGGAGGTGATGAATCCGCGTCGGGTCAGTTCTTCGTATTCTCGGCAGGCTTTCATGGTGCGTCCTCAATAGTTCTGGAAGGCGGGGGAAGAGATCGCGCGGGCAAAGCTCTCGCGCGCGACCCAGTGGTTGAACCAGCCGAGATTCGTCACGAAGTCACTGATCGCGGTTCGCTCCGTGAGCGGCATCTGTCCGGCGTGCAGGACGCGGTCGATCCAAAGCGCCATCGTGGGTCCATTGGTAGCGTTGCCGAGCAACCGCGGCTCGGTATGGGGCAACCCTTCCATGCCGTACATGAACCAGTAGGCGAAGTTGCTCCGCTCCATCAGGCCGCTTGCCCAGAACGTGCCGACGTCGGGATAGCCATTCGGCGGCTCCCATCCGTAGAGCGGCTGGCCGGCCCCGTCCAAGACCCATTGGAGCGGCATGATGTTCGTGAAATTGGGCTGAAGCGCACGCGCAGCCGACACGACGAGATCGAGCGGCCGCTTGATTTTCAGCGGTGCCGCCGCGAGATTTGCGGGACGCAAGATCGTGCGCAGGATGGCGGGGATGTTGCCACCAGTCGAAGTGTACGTGGCGGCCGCCGCATTGATGACGCTCTGGGGAGGGTTGTCTCCCAGGAAGAATCGGCACAGCTTCTTGCTGATGAATTTGGCCGTATTCGGGTGGTTGGCGAGAATGTCGATGACGGCGAGTCCGTCGGCGAATCCGCCGTTGGCGGGAATCGTATGGCCAAGCACCGTCTTCTTGCCGTGATCGTGCTGGCTGTCGTCGTAGCTGAACATGCCGTAGTTCGGCCAGCCCTTGACCCAGCCCACGCCCCAGCCGGTAAAGCACCGTGCGACTTCGATCACGTCTTGCTGGGTGTAGCCGCCGTCCACGCCCAGGGTGTGGAGCTCCATTAACTCGCGGGCGTAATTCTGGTTGGGGTCCGCGGGTTTGGAAAACGCGTTGTCCAGGTAGAGCATCATCGCCGCGCTCAGGGCGCTGGCTTTGAGGAGGGCGGGGAAGGTGCCGAGCGCGTGCTTGCGGATGACGTCGCGATCGTCGACGACTTTCAGTCCTGCCACATTGTCCTTCCAGAGGTAGATGTTGAAATGGTCGCTCCAGAACTCGACCATCTTCTCGTAGAGCTGGGCATTGGAAAGGATCTTCCGCGCGAGCGTGGCTTGGAAGAACTTCTCGGCGTACGGCCAGAAGTCGTTGATCTGGAACAGGTCTTTTGCGGGCAGTTTGAGCTCTGGAAACTGAGCAAGATAGGTCTGGAGCGCGGGAGTGGCATCCGGCTTTTGGGCCAGCTGCTGGTTCAAGTACCGATCAAAGCCGAGCGCTTGAGCCCGCTGAACTTCGGCCTCGGTGGCTCCATAGGTGATCCGTCGGACCAGTCGGGATTCCAGCGTCCACCGCTCGCTCGCGGAATAGGTGTCGCCGGCCGTCTGCGCGCTGGACCATCGCGGGAGCACGGTGGCGGCACCGAGGGCGGCCGCTCCTTTCAGCATGGTGCGGCGGGAAAAGCCGAAAGGTGCGTGCGATGGGTTCATCTCAACCTCTATCTTATCGGAGGTTGCCCCCAAACGCAAGCGCAGCGCAAAAACAAACAAGCCCCACCTCAAACGGCGGGGCTTGGTGAGGAGTCAACGAACCTTATTTGTATTCGTCGAAAAGGGTCTGCAGGATCTTGTCGAGATCGGCTCGGGTATTCGAAACCGACTGCCATTTGTCCTTGGTCGCGATCGTGGACGAGAAGCTCGCCGCTTTCGCGTGGCCGTCAGCCCAGACGAACGTGACCTGCTTTCCAACCGAGTGGATGGCGCCTTGTCCAGCCGCGGGGCACGTGCCCTTGGTGGTGGAGCCGTCCTTGGTCAGGATGCACCAGCCGGTCGGGCTCGCGGGCTCGAGCGTCTTGGATCCGAATCGGGGTCGCAGGTCGCGCCATCGCGATCGGTTCGGAACGAGCAGCACCGTGTCCGACGGCTCGTTGATCTGCGATTTGCTGTTCAGGCCGGTCGGGGTCCACTGCACGCTGTTATAGTCGCCGTTGGCAAAGCCGACGATTTCGCCGTTCACGGCAAAGTTCAGCGGGCTGTAGATGTTGTTCTTTGCGTTAACGGTGTCTTCGTAGCTCTTGCTCCAATACGACTCTTCCCGGAACTGGTTCGTCGGGTCGTTGAGCAGGCCCTTGCTCTTGGCGATGTACGGCGAAAGGCTGTGTCGCCAGTCGAAGTAGATCGTCGGCCAAGGCTGACCCGGGGGTGGGAAGCCGTAGTAGCTTTTGATGAGAGCGTCATCGTAGTCGTTCGAGTACATCTCCGTCGCGAGGGCGATCTGCTTCGCGTTACTGAGCGCGACCGTTTTCTGGGCCGCTACCTTCGCTTGCGCGAAGACAGGGAACAGGATCGCGGCCAGAATCGCGATAATCGCAATCACGACCAAAAGCTCGATCAGTGTGAACGCATGATTGAGTCTTTTCAAAGTTATTTGTCCTCCTTCGGACGGGATGTCGAAGCCCTAACAACGAGCTCCGAATCCAAGACGGTGTCGGAGGGCGGGGCCCCTCCGTTGACGAAATGGAGCAGGGAAGAAACTGCGGCGACGCTCAGCTGATTCAGCGGTTGGCTGACGGTGGTCAATGGCGGATAAACGTGACCACTGTTGGGCGTCATATCAAATCCGACGATGCTCATGTCGCGCGGGATCGAAATGCCTCGCTGGTGAGCCTGGAAGAGGGCACCAATCGCCATCTCGTCGTTGGCGCAAAGCACGGCGGTCGGGGGCTGGGGCAATCGGAGCAGACGCTCCATCTGTGAACGGCCGCCCTCGATCTGGAAGTGACCGTGACCGATGTACTCCTCCCGCACGGGGATACCCGCTTCGATCAAGAAATCGCGGTAGGCAACGAGTCGGAGTTCGGAGTCGACCATGTCTTCCCGGCCTGCGATGTGAGCGATGCGCCGGTGGCCGAGGTCGACCAGGTGCTGCATGGCCTGGTGGATGCCGTGCTCGTTATTAACGGTGAAGGAAGCCACGCCTTCCAGCGGTGCGCCCGAAATCGCGACACAGGGAAGGTGGGTGCTGGTCGCCAACTCGATCGTCTTGTGGCTGTAGTGCGGCGCGATGAAAATGGCAGCATCGACGCGCCCGTCGACGAGGACGGAGAGCAGGTGCTCACTCTCGGTCTCGCGCTGGCGGGTGTAGATGAGCATGTCGTAATGCGACTGACCCGCCGCATTCGCGATACCGTTCATCACCGAGTGGAGATACGGGCTTAGAAAAGCGTTCTCCGTGACTTCGGGCGGAATGACCCCAATGGTCTGACTCTTGCCCGTGATCATGGAGCGAGCCACCCGGTTGGGCCGGTACTGGAGTTCGCGGGCTGTTTCGAGCACGCGTTCGCGCACCTCGGCAGGCACTCGGCGCGGACCGCCGTTCAGCGCGTAGCTGACGGTGCTAACGGAAATGTTGAGTTTCCGGGCGATATCCTTGATGGTCGCTGCCATGTCGTTTGCGAAACGTTTCGCGAAACGTTTCTCTCATGTGGCATTATGACGCAAGTTTTCCAAAAGACCAAGCGTTTCCGAAAAAAGTCATAAAGGAACCGGACAAAGAACTGGTACCAGGCATATCTACCGGATTTGGCTCGGGAACGACAGGGCCGTTGTATACTTGACGAAACGTTTCGCGAAACGTTTCGGATGAAGATTGGAACAAGGTTGATTCACATGAAAACAGCTCGAAGTAGAGTAACTGGTTTGGCGCTCATGGCCATGGCTTCTTCGGTCGCCTTTGGCGCCACTGACGGATTTAACGGCGGCTTCAGCCCGTCATTCCCGTGGAGCTACAACGTCCCGGGTCGAACGCCCCTTTCCTCCGACATCGGGCTCGCTTCCTTCTCGAGCAGCACGTTCGATGTGGACATGAACGGGTTCATGTTCCAGGAATTCAACACCCCGTCGCAGCTGGCAAATCTGGCCTTCACGACGGAACCCGCCGGTAACTGGGAAGTGCAGACGAGCTTCAAGGTTCGCTGGTCCCAGCTTCAGCAGAACAACGATCCGTACGGTTCGGTGGGCATCGTCCTTCTGACCGACGTCGACAACTATTTCATGTTCTATCTCGGCCGAAACGGCGCTCAGAACGGCCTGGTGTGGGCTTATGAGAAAGCCGGCATTTGGAGCTTTGGCGGCGCGGCTGCTGGCTTCGACATCGTCGAGGACGGCGTTTACACGGTCAAAATGCTTCGCTTGATCCCATTCGGCGAGACTCAGCCGCAGTACGACTTCTTCTTGCTGAAGGATGGCATTGGCCTGGGCGATCAGGGCGGATATCAGTTCAGCCTCCGCTTCGACAATACTCCGCCCGACGCCTACAATTACCTGGCCACGCTCTCCGGCAAGCGCATGGGCATCTTCACCGACACGGCGGGCAACGCCGATGATACGGCGAGCGAGCGAACGGTTTCGTTCGATTCGTTCAGCTCGAACCTTCCCGTCAGCGGCCACCGCACAATCGTCGGTCAGATCAAGCCCGAAGGCGCTCCCACGGACCCGACGTCCTACCTGCAGACTCCGGTGGGCAAGCTGGCTACGCTGACGCTCGCTCACGGCTCGACCGTGGTCGACACCCAAGACGCGGTGGTCGATAGCGACGGCAAGTATGTGTTCACCTCGACCGCACCCGCCGGCAGCTACGACGTCTACGTCAAGCTTCGCCCGGCCTGGCTCCAGAAGAAGGTTGGCACCATCTCGATCGGCAGTGGCACGACCACGCTCCCGACCGTGACACTGAAGGTGGGCGATGCGGACGATGACAACTCGGTGACCGTGTTCGACTACGGCATGCTCTCGGATGCGTTCGATAAGGCGCAGGGCGATGCGGGCTACAACTCGGCCGTCGACTTCGACTTCGACCAAGCCGTGACCGTGTTCGACTACGGATATCTGTCCGATAACTTCGACTTGTCCGGCGACGCTCCCGCGTAACCCATACGATTCGATCGAGCCATCGCGGGGTCGCCTTGAATAATCGAGGCGACCCCGCACGTCATTTAATGGAAAGCTTTATGAACAGATTTGCCGCCGTCCGTCGCTCGATCACCGCTCTCGCCGTTGCTGGGTGCGGCGCTGCCTTTGGCCAAGGTTGGAACCAGGTTTGGGCCGACGAGTTTTCGACGGGCACCGTGCCCGATCCCACCAAGTGGACGTACGAACTCGGCGCGAACGGTTGGGGCAACAACGAGCTTCAGAACTACACGAATCGATCGGAGAACGCGCGAGTCGAAACAACGGATGGCGGTCGCCTTCGGATCGAAGCGCGGCGCGATTTCTACCAAGGCAAGGAGTACTCGAGCGCGCGCATGCAGAATTCGGTGTCGTGGCTCTACGGCAAGATCGAAGTGCGAGCCAAACTGCCGAGCGGACGCGGAACCTGGCCCGCGATCTGGATGCTGCCAAAAGCGACGACGTACGGCACGGGCTATTGGCCCGACAACGGAGAGATCGATATCATGGAGCACGTGGGCTACGATCCCAACGTGGTTCATGGCACGGTCCACACCAAGCTGTACAACGGCATGATCGGCAATCCGCCATCCAATCAGGTCACGCTGGCTGACGTCTTCAACACGTACCACGTGTACACCTGCGAATGGCGGCCCCACGAGATCCGCATCCTCTGCGACAATAATCCCGTCCTCGTCTGGGCGAGGCAGGGAGGCGATTGGCAGCGGTGGCCCTTTAACAAACCGTTCAATATGCGTTTCAACGTCGCCGTCGGCGGCAACTGGGGCGGCGCGCAGGGCGTGGATAGCTCGGTTTTCCCGACCAGCATGTACGTGGACTACATCCGTTATTCGCAGCTGACGACGACGCCATTTAAGACGACGGCGCCGACCCTACCGGGCCGTATTCAAGCTGAGGATTTCGACAACGGCGGTTCCGGCTACGGCTATTGGGATTCGGATACGGCGAATCAGGGCGGAGGCACGTACCGGACGTCTCAGGTCGACATCGGACCTAACGGCACGGACGACGGTACACCCACGATTGGCTGGATCGCGAACGATGAGTGGCTGACTTACACCTTCAAGGCGAAGACGGCGCTCAAAGGTGCGCTCCTGTTCCGTGTCGCGTCGGTCGGCAGCGGCAAGAAGTTCGAGGTCCAGATCGACGATAAGATCGTCGCCAGCAACGTCTCTGTACCGGATACGGCTGACTGGAACAAGTACCGCACGGTCACCGTGCCCAACCTCTCGATCACGGCGGGCACGCACAAGCTCCGGGTGCTGTCGTCGGCCGATGGCTGGAACTTCAACTGGTTTGAATTCCGCCAACTCGCCAACGTCGAGAACGACATTCCGAAGAAATAGCTCCTCTCACGGACAAAGCAAAGCGCCCCGGCTCTTGCGAGTCGGGGCTTTGCTTTGGATCGGATTACTTGTCGAGCGTGACTTTGACTCGCTCGCGAATCGCTGCCTGAGCTGCCGCAAGCCGTGCGATCGGCACGCGGAACGGGGAGCACGAAACGTAGTCGAGTCCGAGTTCGTGACAGAAGTAGATCGACTCGGGATCGCCACCGTGCTCGCCGCAGATGCCGCACTTCAGGCCATTGCGCGAGGCGCGGCCCTCCTCGACGGCCATCTTCATGAGCCGGCCCACGCCGGTCGTGTCGATCGTCTCGAACGGATTGCGCGGCAGAATCTTCTGCTCGACATAGCGTCCCAAGAACTTGCCCTCGGCGTCGTCGCGGCTGAAGCCGAACGTCGTCTGGGTAAGGTCGTTGGTGCCGAAGCTGAAGAACTGGGCGTACTCGGCGATTTCACCGGCGGTGAGCGCCGCGCGCGGAATCTCGATCATGGTGCCGAACGTGAACGGGATGTCGATGCCTTGCTCGGCAACGATCTTCTTCGCTTCGGCTTCCAACTGGCTTTGGACCACCTTCAACTCATTGACGGTGGAGACGAGCGGGATCATGATTTCCGGCATGACCTTCTTGCCGGTCTTTGCGACCTTGGCCGCTGCCTGCAAGATGGCTCGGGTCTGCATGACGACCAAGCCGGGGAAGATGATGGAGAGCCGGACGCCGCGCAAGCCGAGCATCGGATTCTGCTCCTTCATCGCCTCGACTTCGAGTAGCAGCTTCTGCTTCTCCTCCAAGTGCATCTTCTTCAGGCGTGTATCGTCCGATTCTCGGTGCGAGATTTGCACCTCGAGTCGGGCGACTTCGCGAATAAGCGTTTCGTACTTGGGCAGGAACTCGTGGAGCGGCGGGTCGATCAGTCGGATGGTGACCGGCTTGCCTTCCATGACCTCGAAGATGCCTTCGAAGTCGCTCTGCTGGACGACCAGGAGCTTGTCGAGCATCTCTTGCCGAGTCTTCTCGTCCTTGGTCAGGATCATTTCCTGGACGAGCGGCAGGCGATCCGCCTCGAAGAACATGTGCTCGGTTCGGCACAGCCCGATGCCCTCGGCACCGAATTCGAGCGCTTGGTGCGCATCGCGCGGATTGTCGGCATTGGTGCGGACGCGGAGGACGCGGAACTCGTCCGCCCACTCCATCAGCCTTCCGAATGCACCGCTCACTTCAGGAGCGATCAACTTCAGTTCGCCCAGATAGACGCTTCCGGTCGAGCCGTCCATCGTGATGATGTCGCCTTCCTTGATGATCTTGTCGCCGACTTTGAAGTGCTTCGTGTTCGCGTCGACTTCCAAGGCTTCCGCACCGGCCACGCAGGGGATGCCGAAGCCTCGGGCGACAACGGCCGCGTGCGAGGTCTTGCCTCCGCGCGCGGTGAGAACGCCTTGAGCGGCGAGCATGCCGTGCACGTCGTCGGGGTTCGTTTCATCGCGAACGAGTACCACGCGCTCGCCAAGTCCACCATGCTTGCCCAAGTGGGCGGCGGTGTCGGCGGAGAAGACGGCTTTACCCACGGCCGCGCCTGGTGAGGCAGCGAGACCGGTCGCAAGCAGAGTTGCGCCGGGCAGCGAATCGGGATCGATGCGCGGGTGGAGCAGTTGATCGACGTGGGAGCCGGTCACGCGCTGAAGGGCTTCTTCCTTCGAGATCAGTCCTTCTTCCACCATTTCAACCGCGATGCGAACGGCGGCTGGACCGGTTCGCTTTCCGGTTCGGCATTGAAGCATGAATAGCTTGCCGTGCTCGATGGTGAACTCGATGTCCTGCATCTCCTTGTAGTGATGCTCGAGCTTGTCCATCGTGTCCGTGAACTGCTTGAATACGGCTGGATCCTGTCGCTCGAGTTCGGCGATGTGCATCGGGGTGCGAACGCCGGCGACGACGTCTTCGCCCTGAGCATTCATCAGGTACTCGCCGTACAGCACGTTTTCGCCGGTCGACGGGTCGCGGCTGAAGGCGACGCCGGTACCGCAGTCATCACCGGCATTGCCGTAGACCATCGACTGGATGTTGACGGCGGTGCCGATGTCGTCAGGAATCTTTTCCGTTCGTCGGTAGAAAATGGCGCGGTCGTTGTTCCAGCTTTTGAAAACGGCTTCGATCGCCAGCGAGAGCTGTTCCCACACGTCGGTGGGGAAGTCGCGGCCCGCGTTGTCGTGGACGTGCTTCAGGAAGAGTTCGCAGACTTCTTTCAACTGGTCGGCATTCAGATCCAAGTCGGTTTTCGCGCCCACCTTCTTCTTGTAGGTGCCGAAAATGTGCTCGTCGAAAGCGTGCTTGCTCAGTCCGAACGCCACGTCGCTGAACATCATGATGAAGCGGCGGTAGCTGTCGTAGACGAAGCGGGCATCACCCGTTTCCGCGATCATGGCTTGCACGGTAACCGGGTTGAGGCCCAGGTTCAGAACCGTGTCCATCATGCCGGGCATGGAGAACTTGGAGCCGGAGCGCACCGAGACGAGCAGAGGCTTCTGGTCGCCGCCAAAGGAGCGCCCCATCTTCTGTTCGACATCTTTGACCGCCGTGCGGACTTCGTCCATCAGGGCATCGGGCAGGTGGCCACCGACGGCGTAGTATTCGTTGCAGACCGCCGTCGTAATGGTGAAACCGGGGGGAACGGGAAGGCCGATGTTGGACATCTCGGCGAGGTTGGCGCCTTTTCCTCCGAGGAGGTCGCGCATGGAGGCATTGCCTTCCTGGAACAGGTAAACGCGTTTACTCATATATGGTTCGTCTCCGCCGCTGAGGTCGGACCATCGCCGACGCCTCGAGGGCATGGTGGCGAGCGCAGGAAGTGAAGGTCAGCGCCGTTGATGAGGGTCGCTTCAGACTCGCCGTGATTGATCGTATTGTACCTTCCGGGAGTCTGGGAGGGGCGCCTTCGGTGTCATCGAGTCGGAGGACACCGACGGCGTTTATGAGGCGGGAAAGATGCGAAGCAGCAGCTCGGTATCGCTGAGCGTGACCGCGTCGTCGACGCTCGGCCAGCGTGAGAGGCGAGCGTGTTCACGTTCGTAGTCGGCCCGCTGCGCGGGAAAGAAGGCTGTCCCATATTGCTCACGCGACGCTTCGCTTCGTTGCCAGCAAAGGGCCGCGCTTTCCGGGCGATCGGCCCGGGCAAAGATCGTGCCGGCGACCATCAGCGGTACTTGACCGAGCGTGATGCCCGCGTCCGCGAATCCGCGGAGGCTTTGTTCGATCAGATCGAGCGCCTGATCGACGCGACCGTGCAGATACTCGATGTGCGCCCACTGGTACCGAAGGCGAGCCAGCGATTCGGGCGTGCCGTGATTTTGAATATGGATCGCCGCTTTCTGGAATAGAGGCTGGCCCGCATCGTGGTCGGTAAAGCCCACCGCACTCGCCAGACCCGCCAGGGCCAGCCCGTAGGCTCGGCTCCTCGGCGAGCGCTCGGCATACTCCAGCGCTGCCCGAAAGTGCGGCTCGGACGCGGCTTCCTCTCCGCGAACGAAGCTCGTCCAGCCGAGTTGCGCCAGGCATTCCGCGCGATAGGCATCGGCGAGTTCACCGCCATGGTCGAGCACGAGCATCGCGCGCTCCAGCGCGCTACGCGCGTCGTCGTAACGCCCGCGGAGCAGGGACGGATTGCTCAGCGCAAGTGCGGTCAAGACGATGCGAGCGGGATCGCCGAATTCGGCCGCAAGCTGGCTTCCCGCATAAGCATGGTCAAACGCGGCGGCGATATCTCGCGCGCCGTAATGCAGCTGTGAAAGCAACAGGTGTGCATCGATCTGCCCGGCGACGGAAAGGTTTGAGCAGGTCGCCGCGAACAATTGTTCCGTCGGCGTGATCCAGGACCGCGGGCTGCCGCGCGAGTCGACCAGTTTGCCCAGCCCGCCCATCGCTTGCCAAAGCGGTTCCGCGTCGACGTCACCCGCGATGCCCGCTTCGATCGCAGAGCGCAGATTTTCCGTTTCGCTCTGCATCGCCTCGCTCGACTGCTCGCGAACGAAAATCGCTTCCAAAAATTTGAAGTGGGCTTGTCGAGATCGCCGGTTGAGATCGGGCAGTTCGGCGAGCATCTCGCTGGCAATCTCCCGCACCGTCTCAAGCATGGCGAACCGCAGTTCCTGTGCGGTTTCCGTCCAATGAACCAGGGAAAGCCGGTTGAGCTTCGTCACGATCTCGTGGGCTTTTGGACCGAGAAGCGATTCGGCGAGCGCCATCACGAATCCGCCCTGACACACGCTGATGCAAGCGAAGGCTTGGCGGGCGTCGGGCTCAAGTTGGCCAACGCTCCACTCGACGACGGCGCGCAGATTCTGCTGTTCGGGGCGGGCTCGGTTGGTCAAGGCGGCGAGGTCGGAGCGACGGCCGAGCGAAGCGAGGAGTTGGGCCGGAGTCAGCGTCCCCAATCGAGCTGCCGCCAGTTCCAGGGCCAGTGGCAGACCTTCCAGTCGCTGGCAGAGCAGCCAAACGCTTTGGGCGTTCACGTGCGAAATCGCGAAGCCGGGGCGCACGAGCTGGGCCGCGTCGACAACCAGGGCCACGCTTGGGGAGGCACGCAATTCGGCCAAGTTGTGATAACCGGCGGGCAGCGGAAGCGGGCGCACGAAGAACAAGTGTTCGCCTTCCGCATCCAGCGGAACACGGCTCGTCGCCAGAATCGAGAGTTGGGGTGCCGCGCGCAGAAGCTGCTCGATACTGCGGCGAGCCAGTACCGCCATCTGTTCCAAGTTGTCGAGGACCAGCAAGCTGTCTCCGGATCCCAACGCCGCGGCGATGGTTCGCACGGGATCTTGAGATGCCGTCTGCGGCAAATCGAGCGCGGCCATGATTCGCTCGAATACATGCTGCTCTTCTCGAACGCCAATCAAGGAAACGAACCAGGCGCGCTGCTCGATTCCTTCGCCCACGATCCGGGTCACGCGCTGGGCCAGACGAGTTTTTCCGCTCCCACCCAGGCCGACAAGGGTCACCAATCGGCAACGATGCTCGCTGGGCAGGAGAAGATCGGCGAGCTCGGCAATCTCATCGCTCCGGCCATAGAAGTGAGATGCCGTGGACGGTTCTGCGGCCACGACGGCCCGGGTAGGCCGCGCGACGGGCGTGGTTCGTGGTTCGGGGGACGACAGCGACTCCATTACGCGCGCCGCCTCATCGCTGGGTGCTTCGCCCCAGTTGTCATCCAGCATCCGCTCGAGCTCTTCATACTGCTTGAGGGCCGCACTTACCTGGCCGGACTCCCGATAAACGCGTAGGAGCGCCACGTGGAGGTCTTCTCGATCGGAGCAGATGCTGATGGCTCGGCGTAGGGACTGAACGGCTTCGGCATGTTCGCCTCGGCCCATCCGTTCTTGGGCGAGTTCGATGACGGCCTGAGCGAACCGCTCTTCGAGTTCCAGCGCCTGAGCGATGATCCAAGAATCGCCGTAACCCGCCAGCAGCGGGCCGACGTACGGTTCGCAAGCTCGGCGCAACAGGTCGATTCGGGCGTCCCGGTCCGATTCTCTTTCGGCCAAGTCCAGACATCGCTGCAGCACGTGGGCGTCGCATGTAACCTGGTCGAGATCGATCCACACCGTGTCGCGATCAGAATGGACGGGTGATGGATTTCCGTCATTCGCCATCTCCGCTCTAAGCGAACTGATCGCCATGCGGAGGGATTGGCGGCCCTTTGCGGGATCGCAGTCGGGCCAGAACAGCCCGACAAGAACATCTTTGGCGACCGGGCGCGCTCCGTGAAACACCAGGTACGCCAGAACTCCCGCCGTTTTCTTGGTCCGAAACGCGATACGCCGCGACCCACGGTTAACAAGGAGTCCGCCCAGCATGCGGACTTCCCAGCAGTCTGCATTCGCGTCGAGCGCGCGCGGGTCGGCCACCTGCCTAATATGACATAGCCTCTCGCGAGGCGAGCACCAAGGATCATCGGGACTTTCGGTCCAATCGGCATGCGTCTCCCATGAATCGAACGCTGCCTCGGCAGGTTCACCGCCTATTCAACGCGATGAGGCGTCACATGTTCGTCACAAGCGGAGCCCCGAGCCTTGACGGCGGGGCGTTTCGTCTAGACTCTAGTTATGAAGCGCCTCGCCCGTCTCGCACTTTGTCTCGGACTCGTCGCAACCGTAGCGACCTCGTTCTCGGATGCCAAGCCTGTCCAAGGTCGCCGGCTCAAACTTCGGGTTGCGGTTACGCCCATGACATGGGAAGATCGTTATCTCCAGCAGTGGCATGTGCCGGAAGGGTTCACGAATGCCCTCACCGATAAGCTCGCGGAAAAACTGCTCAAGACCGACATGTTCCTCGTCATGGAGCGGGAGGAGCTGACCAACCTCGGCATCGAGCGAAACATCAAGGAAGAGAACACCAACACCAGCCAGCGCGGCAAGATCATCCCCGCTCAGGCGCTGGTCCGGTGCCGTGTCTCGAACTTCGAAGTCAACAATCGCGGTGGAGGCGGCGGCATCAGCGTTGGACCCGTGAAGGTCGGCGGCGCGAAGAAGGAAGCCGTGGTCGGTCTCGCCCTTCGGCTAATCGATGCCTCGACGAGCGAAGTCATCAAGGCGGAATCGGCCGAGGGGCGCTGCAGCGAAGTGGCCGCGTCATTTGGTCTTAGTGCCGGCTCGTTCTCAGGCGATTTCGGTGCCTTCGAGAAGTCGCCGCTCGGCAAAGCGACGGATCAGGCGCTTGATCGTGTGGTCAAGCTCGTGGTCGACCAGCTGAAAGATCGGCCGTGGACTTGCCTCGTTTCTGACTTTGACTCGGACGCAAAGGAACTGACGCTCAACGCGGGCACGAAGACGGGCGTGAAGGTGGGCGACACGTTTGAAGTGCAGAGCGTGACCAAAGAGATCACCGATCCCGAAACAGGCGAAAAGCTGGGCGTGCGCACGAAGAAGGTCGGCATGGTGGAAATCACCGAAGTGGCCGAGAAGTTCAGCATCGCGAAAGTCGTCAGCGGGGAAGGCTTCAAGCGCGGCGATATCGTAAAGGAAGTTCGCTAAGCGCACTTCGTCCCTTCCCTCGGCGCAGGCACGAGGGAAGGGTTAGGTCGGGCAAGGCCGCTTACTTGCGTCGGCGCAAAGCGAGCGCACACAGCGCGCCGCCGATGGCGAGCAGGCTGCCTGGCTCCGGTGCGACAACCGAGGCCATCGCCACCTGACCACCGATAATTCCCGATCCGAACGATCGCTGCACCGTAAAACCGCCGTCGACCTTAAAGATCAGATTATTGCCGGCGGCGTCCGTACCGCCGAAATAGGCTCCCGAGTGAGCGGCACAAGTCGTTTTGGCGGCGGTGAGCGTCAAATCGTAACTGGGCAAAGGTAGATAGGCCGTTGTTTGGAGGTTCGCAGCGTTCAGACCGATGAAACCAATATTGCCGCTCATCGCAAATGAGCTCAGCATCGTCTTGAAGGACACTCCCGCCCACCAGCTGATGTCGAGGCTAGGCATGATTCCAAACTGTCCACCCTGGGTCGATAGCAGGTTGGTCCCAGGACTGAGCGACAAATCCGTTCCCAGTCGGCGAAGGAACACAGAACCGGCTGTGCTCGTGTCTTGCACCGCGAAAAAGCTTGTACTCAGCTCGGCCGCCGAGACGAACTTGCTCGTGCCAGCAGGGGTGTAGGTAGCGGTCAGGGCAAGCGTGTCGGCCTTGTATTTGTAGACATTGCTGGATCCATCACAGGCGAACACCGAAAGCCCGTCCCGGGACACGCTCAGATTCGTCGTCAGGATTCGGGTGCCAGCTGAGTTGACGAGAGCACTTGTTCCCAAGAGATCACCGGTGTTGTAGTTGTATCGGGCAATGGAAAGGCCTTGTTGCACGAGGACCTCATTGCGGCTTTGCAGGATGGTCATCGATGTGCCGTTTCCCCAAACAGGAGAATTCACCTTGCCAAAGGACCCAAAGTAAGTTCCCGTCGTCCCGTCGAATCGGTGGATGACATTTTTAACAGGGTCGGCGACGAGCACAAGCTCAAAGGAAGCGAACGACGCAACATTCAGGGTGGCCAACGCGGCCAAAGCAAATAACGATCTCATAGTCTGTCCTCTCGAAGCTAATCTTCATTATAAGCCAGGTTTACTGTCCATGCGAGCGATTTTCAATCCGCGAACCGGGCGGGATCGGTTGCCGACCTGGAAGATAAACCAAACGTCGGATAGAAGGGCGTTGGGACTGCTATATTGCAGTCATGCAACGAACAGCCCTTTTCTTGTTGTTCTGGCTGCAGTTCAGCCTGGCACTCGGGCAATCCGACTCCGTTGAGATGATCTATGGCAATGCTCGAAGCGCCTTTGGAGCCGGCGACACTGCCGAATTTTCGTCCGACTCCACTCGGCTCATTCTCAACGGCTCCACACCGGTAAGTTTCCGTGTGCCCAGCTTGAGCCTTACGGAGCCCGTCCCGTCGATGGCTTCGCAGGTCGCATCGAAAGGCGATCTGATTTTTGCGGCTGACGCTGGCAATGTTAACCTCGTCCTTTCACTCCGGCGGAAGACAGCACAGTTTCCGCTCTGGACGAAATACGAAACGCCCCAATCCGTGTTCGCACTGGATATCCTTCCTGACCTCCGGTTTGTTCTCTCGATAGCCGGCGATCGCAACATCAAAACACGATGGGCTGCCGATGGCTCCGTCCGAGCAGAGGTCGTCGCTTCGGGAGTGATCCGATCCCGATGTGTTGCTCCAGATGGAAAATCGGTGGCGCTTGGATTCGATGGAGGCAAAGTACGGATCCTGAGCCTCCCTGATCTCAAGCTTCTGAAGGAGATCACTCTCGCGAGCTCTTCCGTTTACTCGCTGGCCATTCCTCCATTGAGCCCAGGAACATTGTTCGCAGGGCAACAGAACGGAAAGGTTTCTATTGTCGACGTTTCGACCGGTTTGGTCAGCAAGATCATTCCAGTATCCACTTCCTTCGTCACTGGCATCGCAAGCTCTTCCTCCGGCTCCGTTTTTGCAGCGCTTGACCTCGGATTCGTCCGATTGGTCGATTCCTCCACCGGCGAGATCCGGTGGAAGGTGCCAGCTGCCGGCTGCACGTGCATCGCATTTAGTCCGGATGGAGAGTGGATTGGAGTTGGTCCGAAAGCGCGCCTGTTTGACATGACCGGCCGGGTTGCCGAGTCGCTCATTGAACTCTTGCCGTATGGAACGAACTTTGCGTGGGGCCATCCCGAAGTCGCATATAAACCAGAAACGCCTTTCGTTAAACTCGTTCAGACGGACGCCGGTCTTGCGACTAAGTCATATGGCTGGGACTTTCCTGTCCAAGACTTTGTGGTTTCTGGCGACTCGCAGGCACTCGCCGGTCGGGCCGACGGTGACGTACATCTCCTGGACCTGACTAACGGAGTGCTTTGGAACGGGTTCGTCGCCGACGCGGTCGGGCCAAATGCCCTGAGCCCTGACCACGCTACCTTGGCTTATCCGGATTCGGGAGCCATCCAGCTTGTATCAACAAAGAGCGGTGAACGTGTGGGCGCGTTAACACTGCCAGACGATGTTTCTCCGAAGAGTGTTTCTTCGATCGTATTTGCTCCCGGTGGGGACTACCTCGTTTGCACTGTCTTTGATGGGACCAGTCGCCTGATCTACCGTATTGGAGATCAAAAGCTTCTGCGCCGCTTCTCCATTTGGCACGGCGAGGTTCTCTTTCCTCCCGGCGGTAAAACGGTTGTGTTCCACGACGCCGACACTCTTTACGAAACGGATTTGGATACAGGCGCCGTCATCAACTCCGTACGCGGACCCTATCTTGGTTTTCAAGCCGCGTTCGACTCGACGGGCCGTACCATTTATTCATGCGGAACATCCCTGGTCGCCTACGAATACCCGTCGATGCGATTGCTGACCCTTGTGAGCGGGCTGGCCGCCATGCAGGTTAATGTGATGGCGAACGGTGAATTGCTGCTCTATGACGGAGCCAAAGCTCCAACCACCTATGCCACGCAACGCGTGCGCGTCAATCTCCGACCGGGATTCGCGTTTAGCATCGTTCCCGATCAATTACGGGGCCTCGCGCGCTTTCGACTGACCGTTGAAGGTGAGCTACAAGCAGAAGGAGAACTGTCGCTCGACCAGATCAATGCAGATCACGTCTATAAGATTTATCGACGCGGTAATGGAGTTCTGGAAATCGACGCGCCAGCCTGCCTACATGATCGGTACATCGGACTAGTAGACGAGAAGAACCATTACGCGATCCCGACGCTGATATGGGGTGACTTCGACCGGGATAACGAGATCACCGTCTTCGATTATTCCATCTTGAGCGACCTCTATCTCACCCATAGCGGGAAGGACAACTGGGATGTTGTGGATTCCAACGGGTTCGCTCCCTATCAGGCCGATATCTCCAATGATGGCGTGATCAATTCGGCAGATTTTGGCTACTTCAAGCAGAATTTTGGGAAGTCGGGTGATTAGCTTCAGTAGCTACGGCGTTCGCGGCACAAAATAAGAAGGCCGATTCGCCTGCGCGAATCGGCCTTCAGTTCCCTGGAGGAGGAGTCTTAGTTCTTCGTCAAGATCGGCTCTTCCGAAACGACCTTTTTGAAGACCACCTTCTTGTCGTCGTCGAGGTCGGCCACGATGTGGTCACCCGACGTATACGACCCGAGGAGAAGCTCTTCGGAGAGCGGATCCTCAATGTAGCGCTGCACAGCGCGACGGAGCGGACGAGCGCCGAGGTTCGGGTCGTAACCCGTTTCGACGAGCAAGTCCTTGACCGCTTCGCTGAGCTCGATCGTGATGCCGAGCTGAGCTGCCTGCTGGTTGACGCGCTTGAGATAG
Organism: Fimbriimonadaceae bacterium; assembly: GCA_044226215.1. GTDB lineage: Bacteria > Armatimonadota > Fimbriimonadia > Fimbriimonadales > Fimbriimonadaceae > JBGAHK01. The sequence continues at coordinate 616,923 of JBGAHK010000001.1, forward strand.
ATATCCGCGATTTCCAAGATCTCCTTCTTCTGGAGGTGGTGGAACACGATGACCTCGTCGACGCGGTTGAGGAACTCGGGACGGAAGAGCTTCTTCATCTCCTCCATCATCTTGTTCTTCATGCTTTCGTACGTCTTCGGATCGGTCGGATCCATCTTCTTGTCGATGAAGCCGAGGCCCTTTTCGAGCTCGATCGGGCGAACACCAACGTTCGACGTCATGATGATCAGCGTGTTGCGGAAGTCCACCGTGCGACCTTGTGAGTCGGTCAGATGGCCGTCTTCCATCACCTGAAGAAGGATGTTGAACACGTCCGGGTGAGCCTTCTCGATTTCGTCGAGGAGCACCACGCAGTACGGATTGCGCCGCACTTGCTCGGTGAGCTGTCCACCCTCATCATAACCGACGTAGCCCGGAGGGGCACCGACCAGTCGGCTGACCGCGAACCGCTCCATGTACTCCGACATGTCGATGCGAACCATGTTCGTCTCTTTGTCGAAGAGATAAGCAGCGAGGGCCTTGGCGAGCTCGGTTTTACCGACGCCGGTGGGGCCGAGGAATACGAAGGTACCCATCGGTCGCTTCGGATCCTTCAAACCACTGCGGCTGCGTCGAATCGCACGGGCGACTGCCGAGACCGCTTCTTCCTGGCCGATGATCCGCTCGTGCAGATCGGCTTCCATGCGAAGCAGCTTCGCGCTTTCCGTCTCTTTGACGACGTTGACCGGGATGCCCGTCCAGCTTTGAACGATCACCGCGATCTCGTTGTCATCGACCACGGGCTCGTGCTTCTCTTCGCTGGCCCACACGTCTTCGCGCTCGTTGATGCTGTGCTCCAACTCGTCGATGTCGTGTTGCAGACTATCGAGAACTTCGTCCGTTTCGCTGCGTCGCTTCAGGTGATCGAGTTCACCGCGAAGCTTGCCCAGCTTCACCTTGTCTTGGCGCACGTCGAGCGGAGGCAGGCTCTGCTGGAGACGCACGCGGCTCGCTGCTTCGTCGATCAGGTCGATCGCCTTGTCGGGGAGCGTGCGGTCCGTGATGTAGCGCTGGCTCAGTCGCACCGACGACTCGATCGCGGAATCCGTGATCTCGACGTTGTGGTGCGCTTCGTAGCGCTCGCGCAGACCCTTCAGGATGTCGATCGCCTCTTCTTCGTTCGGTTCTCGAACCTTGACGGCCTGGAAGCGTCGCTCGAGAGCGGCATCGCGTTCGATGTACTTTCGAAACTCGTCCTGGGTCGTCGCGCCGATGCATTGCAGCTCACCACGGGCGAGCGCCGGCTTCATGATGTTGCTGGCGTCGATTGCGCCTTCTGCGGCGCCTGCGCCGACCAGCGTGTGAAGCTCGTCGATGAAGAGAATGACCTGGCCTTCTGCCCGGCGAACCTCTTCCATGACCTTCTTCATCCGCTCTTCGAATTCGCCGCGATACTTGGTACCCGCAACGAGGCCGGCGAGGTCGAGAGCGACCAACCGCTTGTCCTTGAGCAGGTCCGGAATATCGCCGCTGACGATGCGCAGAGCGAGGCCCTCGGCGATGGCCGTCTTGCCGACGCCCGGTTCACCGATGAGACACGGATTGTTTTTCGTTCGTCGCGAGAGGATCTGCATCACGCGCTCGATCTCCTGGTGGCGACCGACGACGGGATCCAGCTTGCCTTCGCGAGCTAATTCAGTCAAATCTCGACCAAATTCGTCGAGCGTTTGGGTTTTCGTATTCGAGGTCTGGCTCGAGCCTGAGTTGCGACTGGTGCCTTTGGTCTGGGATTCGTTGTCCTGCAGACTCATCACTTCACGGCGCGCTCGTTCGAGCTCGACGCCAAGCTTGGCCAGCACGCGGCCAGCGAGTCCATCGCCTTCACGGATCAGTCCCAGCAGCAGGTGCTCGGTGCCGATATAGTTGTTGTTCAGGTTGCGCGCTTCGTCATACGCCAAATCGATGACGCGCTTGGCCCGGGGAGTCAAAGTCATATCCTGACTGGGACGAGCATCTCCGCGAGGGAGCTGTTTTTCAACCTCAGCGCGAATGCGGCTGAGACTGACACCCAGTCGTTCAAGAACGCGAGCAGCAACACTGTCGGATTCACGCACCAATCCGAGCAGAAGGTGCTCAGTCGAGACATAGCCTTCTCCAAAGCGCTGGGCTTCTTCCTGCGCGTAGAAGACGACTTTTCTCGCTCTTTCAGTAAACCTTTGCCACATGTTAGGACATCACCTCCTGGTCAGCCTTCACTGCAATGGACTTCGTTTTCATCTACAGAGTTCTACGTCACGGCGAAGGTCGTTGTTGTTCGATCCAAATCCGCTCGTGTAATAGGACGTTCGTCCTACCTCCACCGAACCTGAAGGTACCTGAATTCTAGCCCACTGAAAGTTCGGGCATCCCCGGTTCCAGTAGCCTGATTATTGGTTGCCTCGAGTAGTCCGGGTAGCCGGTATTTGTCATGAAATATCGTTGCGCCACGGGTTGCGGATAACCCGGCAACTTCAAAGCCGGATTCGGGCGCCGATGCCAAAGTCCCGGAACGTGCTGTTGGCGAAGCGGAGAAACGACCTCAGGGTGACGTTTCGGCTGACCTGGACCTCGCCTTCCATACGATACACGTCCTGATGATCTCGCCACGAGCGAGCCCAAGCGGCAACTATCCGGGCGGTCGTATCCGCCGGCCGAACCTGAACGCGAAAGTCGGTGACGTCGATGGGCGGGTGGGCTGCGATAGCGGGGCGGCGCAGACCCAGGTATTCCGCCTCCAGTCGCAGGGCTCCGATGTTGCGAAACGCGTCGACGCCGGCGGCAATCTCGTAGCCCGCTCCCTTGCCGGGAGAGTCTTCCGGTTCGCGAACGGCGGTGAGGCTCGCACTGCTGATGCCCAGATGTCGGCCGACTGCGACGCTGAAGCCAATGCTATCGCCAACGCGGACCATGATGCCGCGTGGCTTGCGATCGCCGGAATCGAAGACGGCGAGTTGGACCGGCAGTTGGCGCCGAAACAGCAGCGTATCGGCGCGCGCGCCAACCACGCTTTCTCGAAGCAGCGCGCGCTGACCGAAGGGAAGTATCTGTTTGCCCAGACGCCAGCTCCCTGGATCCTCGAGGTAGGCCTCGTCGATCAGGGAGTCGTCGCCGTCGCCGCGGATGGTTTGGAAGCGCTCGGCCACGTAGGCGTAAAAGCCCGACTCCAGCTTCAGGCCAAGTCCGATCGTGCTCGGGCGGCCCATCGGGTCGTACCAACGAAAAGTCGATCCGCGTCCTTGCGTATTCCGGTACGTCGGGTATGCATCAAGCCGAATCGAGACGTCCGGCGTTTGAGTCCACGCCGCCGCCGACGCCAGGAAAGCCAGGGCAACCGCCGCTAGTTTCGCCACTTCAGATTTCCTGCTTCATCGAGGGGGTCGTCGTCCTCCACCTCGGCAAATTCATCCATCAGCTCTTCGGGAAGATCGGCGATGGAGCTCTCGAGCAAGGCGTCGAATACCTCTTCATAGCTCAGCATCTGCTGCTCGCCGGATTCCAAATTGCGGAGGGTGATCTTCTCGGCTTCGACTTCTTCCTCGCCGATGATCGCGGCATACCCCGCTTGCGCCTTCGCGGCCGCCTTCATCTGCGACTTCATACTGCCGGCGTCAAAGTCGTACACGGCCCCGAATCCCTCCTCACGAAGTAAGCTCGTCAGGCGCTTGACGTGGACGAGGTACTCGGGCGACGACGCCACCACGAACACTTCCGGACTGCTGGGCAGGGGCACTTCGCCGAGCGCTTCCTGGACAATCAAGGTCCGCTCCATGCCGATCCCGACGCCAACCGCGGGAAGCGGGGGCCCGCCCAGTTCCTTCACGAGACCGTCGTAGCGGCCACCGCCACAAAGCGAACTCTGAGCGCCCAATGCCGTGCTCTGAATCTCGAAGACGGTGTCCGTGTAATAGTCGAGTCCACGCACGATCTCGGGCCGAATCTCAAACTCGATGCCGGCGTCCGCCAAATAGTGCTGAAGCAGATCGAAATGCTGCGCCGATTCCGGCTCCAAATAGTCGAGAACCTGGGGCGACTCGCGAAGGGCGTCCTGCATTTTGGGGTCCTTGGAGTCGAAGAGCCGTAACGGGTTCCGCTCCGCCGTCGCGCGTTGCTCCTCGGACATATCCGCGAGCAAGGGCTTCAGGAACTCCAGAAGGGCTTCCCGATACTTCGCCCGGGTCGCGGCGCGGCCGATGCTGTTGATGAGCACCTTCACCGATTCGATCCCCATGGCGCCGAAGAACGTGACGGCGCACTCGATGATCTCGGCGTCGGCAGCCGGTGACGAGGCCCCGATAATCTCGAAACCCATCTGGTGGCTCTGGCGATACCGACCGCGTTGAGGACGCTCGTATCGGAACGTGGGCGAGCCGCAATAGCTCAGCCGGAGGGGAAGATTCTGGAGCATGCCGTGCTCGATGCAAGCCCGCACCACCGGCGCGGTCGCCTCGGGTTTGAGGGCCACGGTCCGATCGCCCTTGTCCACAAAGTCGTACATCTGCTTGTTGACGACTTCACTGCTATCGCCGCTGGTCCGTTTGAACAGGTCCAGGTCTTCAAAGACGGGGGTCCGAATCTCCTGAAACCCCGCGAGGGCCGCGGTCTCCCGAAACTGGGCTTCCATAAACAGCCAGCGATGCGCCTCGAAGATACGATCCCATTTGGGCGATCGGCCGGGATCGGCGGGCAGGATGTCATTGGTTCCGCGAGGAGCCTGAAAAGCCATAGTTCATTTTGGCCTATTCGGTCAGGCTCGCTCGGAAAATCGCGTTCAGCGGTGCCAACTCGTCCGGCGCAATCGTTCGGGCTCCGCCCACTTGGCATGCGGCGACGTAGTGGCTGGCCAGCCGCTCGAGCACTTCCATGCGATCGCACGCTTCCTCGATCGTTCGCCCCAGGGTAACCGCGCCATGGTGCGCCATGAGCACCGCGGCGTGATCCTTGAGGTACGGCGCAAGTTCGCGCGGCAGGTCATCGGTCCCCGGCATCGCGTAAGGGGCCAGCGGAATCGGGCCGAGATATGCCGCCGCTTCGGCGGTCAGGCCATCCGGCAGGGCAACTCCCGCGATGGCCAAGCCCGTCGCGACGACGGGGTGGGCATGAACGACTGCCTGCACCCAGGACTGCGCTCGGTACGCCTCAAGATGGATCCGAAGTTCGGTACTGGGCTGTCGCTCGCCTTCGCGCGGGTGCCCATCGGCATCCAGGAACACGAGATCGCTCGCATGAAGCTGCCCCTTGCGAACGCCGCGTGGGGTGCAGAGAATGCGATGGTCATCAAGCCGGATGGAGACGTTGCCTTCGCATGCGGCAAGCAATCCAAGATCGGTCAGGCGATGACACGCCTCGATCACCTGTCGCCGCGCGTCGGCTTCATTCGCTGGATGCACGGACAAAATTCACCTCACTCACGGTCCAGCCCAACCGGTCCTCGATCTTGAAGACGCCGCCGCTCCCTCGCACAAGGTTGCTCACGATCTGCAGGCCCAAGTGACCGTCGCTCGACATATCGAAAGTCGGGGGCAGGGAGTCGCCGTTGTTCGAGACCCACACCCGCACTTCGTTGTCGACCGCCTCGACGTTGACGTGGATGGACCCCGACTGCTTCTCCTTGAAGCCGTGCTCCACCGCATTGGCGATCAGCTCGTTAAGGATCAGAGCCATCTGGGTGGCCTGGGTCATATTCAGCCGGACGTCGTCGCCGCGAACCTCGAACTCGATATTCTGCTCGGCGGGGATGAAAGAGTGGATCTGGTGCTGGACGAGTGTTTCCGCGATGCTGCGCACCCCGACGTGGTCCAAATCTTCGCGGCTCAGAAGGTCGTGGACGGCCGCGATGGCAAGAATCCGCGTGAGCGAGTCGTTGATCGCTTCCTCGATGTTCTTGTAATGCGAATGGCGCAGCTGTAATCGAAGCAGGCTCACCACTTGCTGCAAGTTGTTCTTGACGCGGTGGTGCATCTCTTGCATCAGCGTCGTGCGTACCTGGAGCTTGGCGTGCTCGATACTGACAGCGGCCTGCTTGGCGATCGTCTCCAACGCTTTGATCTCATCCTCGCTGAATTCACGTACCTGGTCCGTGTAGCACGTCAGAACGCCGACGGCCCGGTCTTGAATGAGCAGCGGCACGCAGATCATGGAGCGAAGGCCCTGCTCGACCGCCAAATCGTGGCCAATGTAATCCGGTTCGATCTGTACGTCGGGGACGATCGCGGTGGTCTTCTCAACAATGACTCGTCCGGCGATCGACTCGCCAAGTTTGATCGCTCGCTTGCGCTGATAGGCCTTGACCGTGGCTTGAGTGGCACGGAGCACCAGTTCCTGGTTCTGCTCGTCGAGCAAACGGACGGTGCAGACCCGGTATTGAAACTGCTGCGCGGTCATATTGACGAGCAGTTGAAGAATCTCCTCGAGATACGGGCTGCGCGATAAGATATCGGCCACTTCGCTCATCGCGCCGATGCGTTTGCTCGCCATCGAACCGGCGACGAATCCAGCCCGGAAAACTCCCAAAATGCCTGCCGTCGAGGCGGCCAGGTCGGCGAGGAAATTCAGCTCGTTCTTGGTCGGCTTCCACGATTCAATGCGGCGGAAATACATGACCCCGATCGCGTCCGCGCCGATCACCAGAGGCTCGATGACGGCCGCATCGAATTCGCTCTCATCGTAGCCCGTGTAGGGTCGGTTGATGGGCGAACTGCGCAGATCGCTGCGAACCACGACCCGGGTGTGGGTTCCGAATACTTGGCCCGCCAGACCACAGGTCTGAGGAATGCGAAGTCGGTGGGTGAACTCGGGCGCGATCGTGCTCGCGCGCAGAACCAGTTGGTCCTTGTCGGCAAGCAAAATGTCGACGCCGTCGGCCGTGCTGAGTCGCCGCACGAGGTGAACCAGCTCCGAGAGCAGTCCGTCCTCGGTCTTCGCCCGCGCCGCAAAGGCGAGCAGCTGAGCCATGGTGGGGGCCCCGCTTTCCGTGATCGGCATATGGAGTTGCTCGGCCGCCTGGGTCACGAGCTAAACGGGCCGATCGCCGTGGTCGAGATCAGCTCATCGGTGAACATGCGCTGCGCCATTTCTACCAGGCGCGCGTGCGTCACCGCTTCGATTTTGCCGATCGTTTCTTCGATGGGTATGTCGCGCTGGAAGTTGATCTCGTTTTTGGCCATGCGCATCATGCGTGCGTTCATGCCTTCGAGCGCGAGCAGAATGTTGCCGCGCAGCCCAACTTTCGCGCGGGTGATTTCGTCATCGGTCGGGCCGTCTTTGGCGAGCTTGTTCAGTTCTCCGCGAACGACTTCCTGAACCTGCTCCCAGGTCTGCCGGCCCGTTCCGCCATAGACGGTGAACGCGCCTCCTGCGCTGTACGGCAAGTTGTAGCTGCCGATCGCGTACGCCAGTCCGCGGCGCTCTCGCACCTCTTGGAACAGCCGGCTGCTCATGCCTCCGCCCAAGATCATGTCGAGCACGGAGCAGGTGTAGATTTCGTCGTCGTACAGGCTGACGGATTCAGTGCCGATGCAGAAATGCACCTGCTCGACGTCCTTGGCGACTTCTGTTTTCTGAGCCTGGCCCCCCGGCTTGGCCATCGGTTCGGCCTCGCCGCCGGCCGCAAAGCCGCCCAAAAGTTCGCGGGCTTGGGCGACGACCGCTTCGGGATCGACATTGCCGGCCACGGCCAGCACGATATTGTCCGCTCGGTATCGGCGCTCCATATACTTGACGAGATCGTCGCGCTGAAAACTGCTGACCGATTCGCTGGTCCCGATGACGGGCTTGCCCAGCGGATGCTGACCCCATCGCTTTTGGAGATGAATCTCGTGGACGTGATCACCCGGCTCATCCTCGCTGCGTTTGATCTCTTCCAGCACCACGCCCTTTTCCCGGCCGAGTTCCTCGGCATCCAGCAGGGAATGGGTGAGCATGTCGCTGAGGATCTCGATGCCGTTCGCGGCGTCGTCGCTCAGGACTCGACAGTAATAGCAGGTCTGTTCCTTGTCGGTAAAGGCGTTCAGCAGGCCGCCGCGGCCCTCGATGGATTCGGCCAGTTGCTTGGCCGTCCGCGACTCGGTGCCCTTAAACAGCATGTGCTCGATGAAGTGGGTGATGCCCGCCTCTTGCTCGGTTTCGTGCCGACTGCCCGTGCGGCACCAAAGTCCGATGGCCGCGCTGTGGACGTGGGTCAGCGGTTCGACGAGGACGCGAACACCGTGATCGAGAACAGTTTTATGGATGGGCATGACGGAAGTTAAACGATTCGATTGACGAGCACACCGAGACCATCGATCTCGACATGAATGCGATCTCCGGGCTGGAGATGGCGTTTGAGCGGCGACTGGGCCAAAGGCGGTTTGGCCAGAGGGTTGGAGGCGAGCAGGTCGCCCGTGAAAACGGGGATGGTCTCCGAGGCGCGCAGGATCATGCGGCCGGGCTCGGGCGAGATCGCATCCACGCCGCTCGCGATGAGAACATCGCCGACTTTGATCTGGGCGGTCCACTCGACGCCGGATAGCTCGGTCTTTCCGGTCTCGACGAATTCATCGATCGTGGTGATGGTCGGGCCCACGGAAACCGGGAAGTCCCGAGCCGCGACGGGATCGCTACGGTCGGCGGCCAGATAGTTAATCATGACCATGAATCCGAGCACGAATCCGAGCGCTTCATCGGGTTCGATGTGCTCGCCGAAGTCCTTGACCACGGTCGCGATCCGAACCTCGAAATCGAACTGGCGGCCAGCCGCCGGGGCGTCGATCTCAGCGAGCGGTCCGACGAGCGGACTCGCGTTGACATACACGAACGATTCGCCGTTAAACAGCCGAATTGAACTCGCGCGGCCAATCGGGGAGAGCACCCGAACTTTGCTCATTTCGTGGATGGCGACCGGGTTGTTGCCATCTGTCTCGTAGAGCCGCGAATCGTGGAAGATGCCCGAGCGCGCGCGGCCCGGTTCGTCCAGCAGTTCGAAGCGGCAAAGTTTCATGGGGGAGCCATAAGGGTACCCGGATCAGGCTGGGACGTAGGGCAAAAAGAGGTCGGGGAACCCGTTGCCGGGTTCCCCGATTCGGTTCTCAAGAGATGCGGTTTAGCTGCCGCAGGCCGGGTGAGCGCCTTCTTGATCGGTCGTCCAGAGACAGATGTCGCTGATGACCTTCGTGTAGTCGATGCTCTTCGTGTGACCGTCGACGAACTGAACGCTAACCTTGCCGCTGTGCTTGTTCGGACCCTTGGAGAGCGCTTCAGCCGGCTTCGTCGCACCGGCATTGTAGCTCCACTTTGATGCGCCGATGTTCATCCAATACGATTTGTACTGGGATCCCTGGTCGTCAGCGAATTTCTTCTCGGCTGCGCAATTGGCATCAACACAGGCCGACTTGTTGAACTTGCCGCTGTCGTTGTAAATGTCAGGCACAACACCATAGAAGGTTGCGTCCGTGATCATGATCGTGTTAGCCGGACGAGGCACCTGGCCCTGAGACACGGTCAAAGGCTGACCGCCGACGGCGAAGCTCCCGGCCGGGCTCAGCCACATATCGTTATGGCCATAGCTGTTCTGCGCGCCGTAGCCGTAACCAGCGCATCCGCCTGCCGAACAGGCAACGCCGCGAGGACCACTCGAGGGCGTGAACGCGTTGTCGTTGCTCGGACACTTGAAGACGTCGTAGCTCTTCGTGTACGGCTGGAGCATGTAGGCCCAGTAGTACCGCTTGGCAGCATCGACGTTACCACCGCCCTTACCATCCTGCGACAGCACCCAAGCTTCCTGCTTCAGCGTCGTGCCAGTCGAGATGTACTGCGGGCAAACGACGTTGGCTTTACCCGAACCGTCGCCGCCGTCGCAGTTGTCGCGGTGATGGAAGTACGAGTCGTCGTTATCGTTCTGGTACATGATCGTCGCCTTGCCCAACTGGTTCATATTGCTGACACAGGTGGTTTTCTTGGCGGCTTCTTTCGCTTGCGCGAATACGGGGAAGAGGATCGCCGCCAAAATGGCGATGATCGCAATGACGACGAGTAATTCGATGAGGGTAAACGCGTTGCGCTTCAAAGTGGGCATCTCCTGGACCGTCCTATGGACGTCTTTCAGACGGACATTCTCCCATGCCCATTCGGACGTTAACCGTTACTTAATGCTTTTTTAACGGCCCATTATTGCTGGAGCGGCCTAAACCCGTCTGAATCACAGGTGGCCCCGCCCACGTCTTTAGCTTATGCTCAACGCCTCCGGGCTTTTCGCGCCCTTGCCCAGCTGCTTCACCGACGACGGCAGCAGCGTCAGCGAAATACGGCTCGCACGGCTCGTGCATCGCCTCCACCGCGCGGGAGTCCAAGGATTTGTGCTGGGAAGCGACCTCGGCGAATTCGGCACGCTGTCGATGTCGGAGCGCAAGTCGCTGGTCGAGATCGTGATGCGCGAGACCAAGAACGACGGCCATATCTTGGTCCACGTGAGCACGCTGAGCACCGCGGATAGCCTCGATTTGGCCCAGCACGCCCAGCGCCATGGTGCCCGGGGCGTGGTCATGATGCCCCCTTTCTATGGCCACCTCACCGCCGCCGAAATGGCGACCCACTTCAAGTCGATCGGAAAGTACTCGCAGCTGGAAGTGGTCGTCGTCGATCCGCTGAACGTATTCAGTCGGGCCGTGACCGACCTACTTGCCCCGGTTCCCGGACTTTATCAGGCGACCACCTATTCGCCTGTCGGGCGACCTGTCTTCAGCCGCGCATCCTCGGATGAATTCAAGAGCGGGGAACTCGTCGTCTCGCCCTACGCCACGCTTTTTCCCGAGCAGCCGCTTTACACCATCGAGGAAGAAGCGATCGAGCTTCTGCGGGACCTGATGATTGAATACAGCCCCACCCATGTGGTGAAGGAGGCGCTCACGCTGATGGATTCGGAAACCGGTCCGGCACGCGCGCCAATCCAGTCGCTGCCGCAAGAGGCATTCGATCGTCTGCGGCGGGCCCTGAAGCTTGCCGCGCCGGCTTAGCCGCCGAGATACGCTTCTTTGACTTTCGGGTTCGTCAGAAGCGCCTTGCCCGTGTCTTCCAGCACAATCGAGCCGGTCTCGAGCACGTACGCGCGATTGGCGATTTCGAGCGCGCGGTGAGCGTTCTGCTCGACGACGAGCACGGTGGTCCCTTCCGCGTTGATGTCCAGAATAATCCGAAAGATTTCGGCGACGAGGTTCGGGGCGAGGCCCAGGGACGGCTCGTCCAAGAGCAGGAGTTTGGGCCGGCTCATCAGGGCACGGCCGATCGCGAGCATCTGCTGCTCGCCTCCGCTCAGCGTGCCCGCGTTCTGCTTGATGCGCTCCCGGAGCCTTGGGAAGCGATTCATCGCCTCCTCCATGTCCTTGTGAATCTCTTTGTCGTGGCGGATGCAGGCGCCGAGCTGAAGGTTCTCATGAACCGTCATGTTCGTGAAGATGCGGCGACCCTCGGGCGAGTGGCTGATCCCCAGTCGCACGATCTTATCGGGCGAGATGCCATCGCAATCGTGCCCAAGGAAATTGACGGCGCCGTTGCGGGGGCGGAGCAGACCGCTGATCGTTCGGAGCAGCGTGGATTTGCCCGCGCCGTTGCTGCCGATGATCGACACGATCTCGCCTTGGCGCACCTCCAGAGACACGCTCTTGAGAGCGTGGATCGCGCCGTAATATACGTCGATGTCCGAAATCGTCAGCATCGTATTGGTCAGTTGCTCGCTTTCGTCAGCTTGACGAGTTCGAGTTCAAAAACGAGTGTGCTCTTGGCGGGGATCACCGGCGGACGGCCTTGTTCGCCATAGGCCAGCTGATAGGGAATCGTCACCTTGCGCACGCCGCCCACTTTCATGCCGACCAAGCCCTGGGTGAATCCTTTGATCAGGCCGGTCTTGCCGATGGTGACGGCAAGGGGCGTGCCCCGGTCCTTGGAACTGTCGAATTTCGTGCCGTTCAGGAACGTGCCCGTGTAATGCACGTCGATCGTATCGCCCTCGGCAGCCGATTCGCCGTCGCCGGGCTGCAGGTCTTGAACTTCAATCTCGGGATGCTCTGGTTCCACGCGGAGGATTTTGACATCGAATACGAGCGTGGCGTTTTTCGGGATCGGCCCGACCTCGCGATTGCCGTATCCGTAGCGGGGCGGAATGACGATCATGCGCGAGCCGCCGACGCGTGCCCGCTGGATCGCTTGATCGAGTCCGGAGATCACCTGTTTCTCGCCGACCGTGAACGTGAAGGGCGGTTTGTTCTCGGTGGAGTCGAACACGGTGCCATCCGACTGGAGCCACGCCTTGTAAGCGATGGTCACTTCAGAGCGCCGTTTAACGACGGCGCCGGTGCCCAGAACGGTATCGACGGCGACCACCCGATCGGAGAGCGCCATCGCGACGACAAGGGTGGTGGCGAGCATGCGCGCATCTTACCCATCTAAGGTTCGACGTGCAGGGTTTTCTCGTGCGTGTACTGAACCAGGCCGGGCTTTCCGCCCTTCATCCGCCTCACGTACTTCTTGAGCGTATAGTCGACCGGCACATAGCCGCTGTGCTTGCTCGGGCTGTTCCGGACGGCGATCTCGGCCGCGAACCGCAGTGTCTCGGGCTGAACTTTCTCGGGATGGCCGCCAGTCAGGACGAGAACGTGTGCCGATGGGGCGCCTCGAACGTGGAGCCACCAATCGCTTGGCTTTCCGAGTCGCAACGTGAGGTAGTCGTTGGCTTCCGAGTTTTCTCCATAGAGCACGCGGTAGCCGCCCGGGCCGAGCAGTTCGCGAATGCGGTGTCCCTCGTACGGTCGATCTTCTTTATGACGAGCGACCACGGGCGCAGCCATGAGCCAGCGTCGCTTTGAGGCCACTTCGCGCATCGATTCCAAGCGATCAAAATCGGTGGCCTCGAGAACAGCGGCATGAACGGCTTGCAGATCCTCAAGATCGCGGCTCAGCGTGTCCATCTGCTCGCCCAGTCCGGCCGCCGATTCTCGAAGCCGCTTGGCCTTGCTAAAGAGTCGCTCCGCATTCTCCCGCGCGTTCTTTTCAGGATCAAGCCGGATCGTGAGGGGCGTGCCATCGTAGTCGGGGAGCTCAACGCTCGTCGCGCCCGGGTGGACTTGGTGTTGGTACGCCAGGAGGAGCTCGCCCTGGCGCTGCGTCGATTCGATACGGGTCGAAGCCTCCTGGACCTCCCGCAGGCTGCGGAGGGCTACTTCGCGGGCGAGGATGACTCGCTCGAGTTGTTGCACCAGGCTCCGTCGTCGAGATTCCAGTTCGCGTGTGCCCCATCGGTTTTGAAGCCACTCCGCATAGGCTTCGCCAAACAAGGCCGCCGGTTCTCCTGGGATTCCGAGCGCAGATAGATCGAGGGGATAAACGCCGGCTTCGGTGACGACGGGCTGCCACCGCTGAGCGGCGATGTCGCTCACGACCGCTTCGACCCCACGCGCTTCGATTAGCTTGGCGAGGAGGGGCGAAACGCCCTCAAATCCGCGCAGATCATCGCCTTCTCGGGCGGTCAACAAGGAAGGTCGGGGCTCGAACGGTGGCGGCTCGTAGGCGCGATTGGGGAGGATCGGACGCCGGGTTTTGGACGCTCCCAGCCACTTGGCCGCCGCGACTACAGCGCCGGAGTCGGTGACGAGCATCCAGTTGGCATGCTTGCCCATCAGCTCGCCGATCAGCGTGAACTCCTCTTCCTCTGTCGACCAACGGACGCGAATCACCCGGTCGAATCCAGCCTGCTCGGCGCTCACGAGGCGTGCCCCTTGCAGCCTACGTTTCAGCTCGCGCGCAAATTCGTTCGTGCCTTCGTCGAGTTCGACCCGTCGGCGGGCGATGCTGATCGACGCAAACTCCGCATCCCAGGAGATCCACAAATGCCGCGACGTGCCTGCGTAGGCTTCGATCGTGAGCGAATTCGCCGTGACTGCCGCGATACGCTGGGCCCGCGCGCCGACCAGGTCTTGCATTTCGTGGACGACGGCAGCGAGGCACGCACTGTCGAAAGAGAGCTTCATCGAATTGCCGAGCGCCTCAAGCGTCGTCCATTGCGCTCGATCTCCAGAGCAGACTCGTAGTCGCCGGGCGATCGCAGCGATACGCCCCATTCCGCGAGGGCGGGAACTCCGGCCAGTGCGATCGCGAGCGCGGGATCTCGGTACCAGCCGTGCGAGACGAAATCGCTGGCCGCGTACCACTCGTCTGGACTCGGCGGCAGGGCAAAAGCCACCGCGGGCGCAACTTGAGACGCAGGCTCGCGGTGGGCGGCAAAGATCGGATACGCCCGCTTCAGCTCATCGTACTGGATGGTCGCGAAGGTTCGACGCGATCGTCGCATGGTCGCGACCTGGAGGAACGCCTCGACCGCGTGTGGAGCGAGAAAGGGAAGCGACGCGCCGACGCCGAGGACGATCTCATCGCGAGCGCGGCGAGCCCACAGGGCGAGGACGGCGGGCCAAAACGGGTCGTCGCTATCGATCAGGTGTGCGCCCATCGAATGCGCCTGTAGGAGCCGCGCGGGCCCAACTACCGCGATGGCGCGAACGGCGACGGTGCCATGAAGCGCGCGCAGCATGCGGAGCAGCACGCTCTCGCGGCCGACCGGCAGCAACGCAGGCGGGGAGACGCGATAATCCGCGAACGCCTCATCGGCGCGTGGATTTCGAGCGAGGACGACAGCGATCGCCATTCAACACTATTTGTACTCCACGATGCGGTGGAGCGGCGGATAATAATCGCGCGAAATCATCTCGCGGCGGTCCGGCCAAGATCGCCATACGGTGACTTCGTAACCGCGCTTGCCGGAATTGCGGACGCGCTTCTGGCCTTCGCTGGCGAGAGAGTATTCCGCCGGCGCCACCACGCCATCTACTTTCTCCTGGACCGAGGGCAAATTGACCGGACGGTGGGAGGCGGTCACGATCGCTTCGACACGGTCCCCGCGGACAGCCACTTTGAGCCGAACTGGGAACGCGTATGGGTTTCGGAAGCGCAAATCGATGTTGCTGAAAGCGACCGCTGCATCGCGTCCGGGCGGCACGTAGCTCGGTGAGAATTCGTGCCGGTGGCGCTCCACAACGTCCAGTCCGGCCAGAAGCAGTGCGTTGTAAACGGTGGTGCTGGTTTGGCACACGCCGCCGCCCCAACTTTGGACCAGCTGGCCGTCGTAACTGACCGGTGCCTTTCGATATCCGCCGTCTTTGGACCAGGTGCCCACCAGACGATTGAAGGAGAACTCACCGTGCGGCGGAATCGTGACATTGCGAAGTCGATTGGCGGAAAGGAGCGCGTTGGTCCGCTGGCTGCCGGATCGGCCCTGAAGACTCGTGGTGTAGGCACCGAGCTCGATCGACATCGGCTCCTTGGGTACCGCATGCAGTCCCAACCCCGCAAGTGCGGCGCCGGCAAGGCCCACAGGAAGGATCAAGAACCGGCTCAACGCCGAACCTCGATCCTCGTCTCTGCGGTGGAAACGCGCTGGTCGGGCTGGTACATCGGATAGATCGTCACGGGCAGCGCAGACGCGACCCCTGGCGATTCGGCCCGATAGTTGATCTCGATCACCTGCTCGTTGTTGGCGAGCGTATCGATCAGCACGCCGACGCGATCGTCCAGGATCTGGAGGCCGGTGAACCAGTAGCTCCACGTTTCGAACTCCTCCCGCTCGGCCACGCGGAGATTGGACGGCGTGGGGATTTCGACGAGCACGTAACGCCAGGCCGGGCCTGTGTTCTTGAGCGAGACTCGGCACCGCAGAATCTCGCCCGTTTTGAACTCCGTCTTCGGCGTTTTGCTCGCGACCAGTGCGAGGCGGTTGTTTTCTTGCCGCTCCGTCGTCACGCCGTGGAAATTCCGCTCGATCGTGATTGGGAATTCGGTGAGCAGCTTGCCGATGGTTTGAACGTACGGTGTCTGCTCGACCCGGTAGCCATAGAGGCCAGTTGGTCGCGAGGCGACGATTTCGAATTCGTTCGGTCCGGATTTCAGCTCGGCGATAGGAATCGTGACGATCTCCTCGCCGGCCCGTACCGCCTTGGGCTCCAGGGTGAGCTTGCGACGCTCGGCGCCGTTGAGCTTCACCATCACCTCATTCGGTTCGAAGCTTTCTGGATGAGCGCGGAGGTAGGCGACGATACCGATCAGGGCTTGCGACGTGTCATAGGTGTTGACCCACGACAATCCTCGCCGCTTTTGAGTCAGCCCGGCCACGAGCTTCTCGGCGCGGGGATCCTGGGGATTTCGGCGCAGAAGGACGTCGAGGGCGCGGCTCTCCCATTCAAGTCCCCAGCGGTAGTTCGAACTCTTGAACGTGCCGTCCTCACCCAGCGAGCGGGTGATCGCCTGATCGCAACGCTCGGCCAGGGCGGGAGCATTTCCGCTGTCCAACGCCCCTAAGATTTCGATCGCATCGCCGACATCATGCGGGCGTACGGATTCGAGGAGTTTGCGCAGATCATCCGTCGGCGCCAAGGCGAGAACGGCACGCAGCAACCGGTAGTCGCCGCTCGCGAACTTGGACGGACGCGCATTTTTGAGATAGTTGTTCGCCCATCGCAGTCCTCCTTCGACGAGATTCTTGTTGAAGGGAAGTCCGGTCGCTTGGACGCGCGCGAGTCCTTCCAAAACGATCGCGGTCATGCGCGGATCGCTCTCGTCGTACTCCCACCAGCCCCAGCCGCCGTCGCCGTGCTGGAACAGCTTGAGCCGGGCCAGACTTTGGGTGGAAACCTCGGCAATCTTAGCCTTCAAATTGTCGTCGGTGATGCCCTGCGAGAGCAGGAACTGCTCGACGACCAACGCTGGCATGAACCGGCTCATGGTCTGTTCCGTGCAGCCATAAGGGTAGTCGACGAGCGAAGGCAGCGCGCTCATCAGAGTCGCCGCCAAACCGGGCTGAATACGAATCTCGACATCGCCGGCTTCGGCGCCCTCCATCCGGTCGATCGTAAAGCGCGCGGGCTGCTTCAGGTTGCCGCTCCCGACCTGAACATGGGGGCGTCCGTGCGTCGTCACTTGGACCGTCGATTTCATCGCGTCGCCGGCGACGGACGATTCGGCCGATACGATCATCTCGACCGGTCCAAACGAGGTGGGCTTGGCCGTCCACTGCACCTGGGCCATGCCGCCCGGCTCGACGGAGACCGTCTGCTCTGCATTGCCTTCGAGTTCAAGCTGCTTGGGCGCTTGGAGTTTGACCTTGACTTCGGCGGCCTGAGTCAGATGGCTGTTGACGGTGGCCGTGAGAACGGTGGTGTCGCCCTGCGTCATGATCATCGGAGCCGCCAGCCGCACCATCAGGTCCTTCTGCACGACCACACTGCCGACCGCCTTGGCGCAGGCCGACTGATCGTCGATGGCGACCGCCGTCGCGCGCCACGCCGTGAGGTTGTCGGGCATGGTGACGGTGACGCTTGCGTTGCCTTCGGCATCCGTGCGAACCCGGGCAGCCCAGTAGGCGGTATCGAGGAAGTTCTGACGGACCTCCATCGAGGCAGGAGCCTTGTCTCCGCCATCCAGATACAGCTCGGGGAACGAGTAGGCGGTGACGACGCTGGGATACTCGCGCGGATAGAGTGCCATGACCGGATCGAATCGATCTTCGCGGATCGCGTAAATCGCTTCATCCACAACGCCCAGCGAGACATCCATCGCCTGCGGGCGACCTTGCTGATCCTCGGCGTGAATCGTGAAGGTGACTTTCTCGCCTGGCTTGGCGGTGGGCCGGTCGGCATTCACATTGAGCTTCATGACCTGCGACCGGCTGTCTATTCCAAATTGCCGCGCGCTTTCCATGAACTGCTTGTTGCTCACGAGAGCGACTGCGACCTGAGCATTCGGAAGAGCCTTTTCGGGCAGGGGCAGGCGCACGCGGGTGATCGGGCCCGTGATCTTGACCACCTGGGACGCGACGACATCGGACTTTTCGAGCGTGACGAGGGCGGTCGCACCGATTGCCTTGCTGCGGATGAGAACATTGGCGGTGTCGCCCGCCATATAGCGCTTCTTGTCGAGGACCAGTTGGATCTGCTGGCCGGGGCCCCAATTGGTCGCCCCACCCGAGCCATCGACCCAGTACGTGGTGCGGCCCACAACTTTGCGGCCACGGCTGTCGGACGCGGTGGCTTGCACGACGAACTCGCCCGATTTGCTTGGCGTGATCGAGATGAGCGCCTTGCCGTCTTGGTTCGTGGTGAGGTCGCCTACGGAGGTCCAGGCGACGCGCATCTCGTTGCCTTTCCAGTCGTAGTAGCCAGTCTCGATGCGGAGCTTCGTTCCGGGGCGTGGTTTCTCATCAAGCAAGCCCGTGACGGTCACGCCAACTTCGGATTTGCTTCCGGGCTGGAGGACCGTATCATCGCTTTCCAGTGCTACGGCGACATCGCCCTGGGTCAGGCGGGCGGTCCCACGGCCTTGGAAATACTTCCCGGTGCCTTCCTCGGCGGAAACATCGAACGTGATGTCTTCGTCGAGGTCCTCTTCCCAGAAGTTCTTGCCCTCGGGAACGGCAAAGGAAAGCGTCGTTTCTCCTTGCTCGTTCGTTTCACCTTTCACGTCGCCAATGTAGTCGCCGACGTAGTCATCGCCGTAGTCTTGGTACTCGCTGGAGTCGTCCAGCCAAGAGCTCCAGCGATGGCGTCGATAAACGGTGCCGGTGAGTTTGGCGCCCGGGACGGGGCCGCCAAAGTAGTACTGGCATGACACCCTCATCTCCACTTTCTCGCCCGTGAAGAACAGCGGCTGGGTGGGCGTGATGAGAATCTTGAATTCGGGCTTTCGGTACGAGGCGACCGTAATGTATTGCGACGACGATTTGCCATCGATCTCTGTGGTCAATTCGTAGGAGCCGGTGACGCCTTTGGCGAGCATGAATGAGCCGTCAAACGATCCGTGCGAATCCACGGCGAGGTCGCGCTGTTCGATGACGACCCCGTCGGGATCGCGCATCGTGATTTTCGCGGTGGCCGCGCCTGGAATTTTGAGTCCATCGTCCGTTCGCTGCCGGGCCACGCCCTTGAACTGGACCACATCGCCCGGCCGATAAACGGGCCGGTCGGTGATCAGGGCGACGCGCAATGACGCGTTCGATTCTTCGGAGGCAAAGGTGGTGATCAGCGCACGCGACTTGCCCGATTCCGCCCAGATGACGTTCGGCGTGTCCGCCTTCGATCCCGTCCACAAACCGCTTGCGTTCGTTCGGCCGAGCAGCTTCGCTTGGCCGGTCCAGCCATAAATCGCCGCGCCCGAAACGGGGGTGCCCGACTTCAGGTCCATGACGTAATGCAGCTGCTCACGCTGGCCGCTCTTGGTCACAAGGCCGATGCGGCTGACCGCCAGGTAGGTGCCCTTTTGCAGGCGGCTGGTCTTGACGCGGACCCAGTAAAGCCCTTCCGCGAGATTCGGCAGGGTGAGGTCTTCGCGGAAGGTGCCTTCGACATCTCGCGATGAAAACGTATGGGGCAGCGACTGAGCGAGGACCGCTTGGTCGCCCGTGAACTGTTGGGTGGGATCGGTTCGGGCGAGAGGGGTGAACACCTCGCGCAGGCCGCCGGCGCGCGCCGTCGCATTCCAGTCCACCCGATAAATCTCGACGGTCGCACCCGTATCTGGCACGAAGCCGAAGAGTTGCAAATTCGCCTTCTCGTCGGGGGTGACCACTCGCTGCGAGCAATACAAGTCGAGCGACGGCTCGTTTGGCTTGAGCTCCAGGCTCAGGGTCTCGGTTCTGCCCTCGGCGACCTGAATGACCGATGGCTTGAGCGAGTGGGCCTTACTCGAACACTCGATCCGATGCGCCCCCGCGACCACGCCGCGAAAGCGAAACACACCGTTTTTGTCGGTCGCGGCTCGGCGCGTGTAAGCGCCCGCGTCGCGATCCCCGAGCTCGGCGGAGAGATAAACGTCAGCTCCTTCCAGCGGCCGGCCGTTCTCCTTCATGGTGACCACGCCGGTTACGGCGCCGATCGGGACCTCTTGGCTGATGCCTTGGGCAAGGACCGTGAGCGTCACCAGCAAGCCGACGATCAGGCTGCCGATGCCTCCCGCGCGGACAAGCACGTTTCTCACGCGAGCACCTCACGTGCGGCCGCGTTCTTACGGGCTCCTCCACCGACTAAACCGCTGAGGACGGCCAGGATCGCGCACACGACGGCCACGGTGATCAGTAACTTCAGTCGATCGTCGCGCCCGAGGCCCATCGCGACTTCGAGGGGTTTGGCGGCGAGCACCACGAGCGCGCTCATTCCGATTCCGGCGGGCATCGCGACGCCGAGGTTGGTGCCCCGGAATGCAAGCACGATCGGGGCGAATCCGAGCCCGACGAGTAAACCGACCGAACCGCGGAGTCCGAGCAAGATCATCGCTCCCGCCGCCGCCACCAAGACCAGGGCGCCCGCAAACGCGGAGGCCAATCCGCCGCGGGTCGCGTCCCGGGAATCGCGTGTCGTCAGGTAGTCGGTGGGCGCGAGGATAAGCAGGACGCCGGCGAGGATGCCGATCAATGCGTAGTGCTGACCGATATCGAAGTTCACGGCCATGGTCGGCTTCAGTTCCTTGAGAACGCGGTAGAACGCGAGGGCGAGGAATGGGCCAAGCGAAGATGTGACCAATCGGCTCGGGAACCAGAGTCCCGCCAGACTGGCCGAGGCGAGAGCGATCGCAAGCCCGTACCCTTTGAGGCTGGTGAAGGCGACGGTCGATACGCCGAGCCAGAGCACGGCTGCCAGGGCGGTTTGGGTGCCGGTGGCCGCTCGGTCGCGGGGCATCATCCAGGCGGCCACGGCGGCACAAATCACGCCCATCGCCAGCGGCTGGGCCATCTCAGGAATGCGAAAATACGCGGGAGTGGCGACGAGGAGTGCGGCGAGCAGTCCGAGCAGATAGCCGACGGTCCCGCCCAGTTGGAGTTTCGGCCGGTCGGCCACCGCGCCAAACACGACGTAAAGACATGCCGCGGCAAGCCCGATCACGAGGGCGAAATTGGCGGCGCGAAAGCCCGGGCCGAGCGCGCCGAGGCAGGAAGCCAGTCCCAGTCCTGCGCACGAGAGGCTGAGCGAGTAGCCGAGGCGATTCTCGATATCCGTGCGCGTTGCCCGCATCCAGATCGTGCCGATCGAGGCGCCGGCAATGATTCCCAGCCAGCCGGCGACCGACTCCATGGGAACCGGCGTTTTCATCCAGCCCAAGATCGCGGCAGCCAGCGCGATCGGAGCCGCCCCGATCGGACCCGACGATCCTTTGGTGGATTCGATCGCATGGCAAGCCCCCGCGGCCAGCAGTCCGATGGCCAGGCCGAACAAGCCTCGACCCGTTTCGTCGATCGCGGGGACACCGAAATGGGACGCGGCGAGCGCGGCGACGCTCAAAACGAGCAGAACGGGCAGCCCCAACCAGTCGGGTGAACGGCGCGGTTGCCGCTCATGCGACGAAGGCGACGCGATCAAAGCGAGGATAAGGACGATGGCGATCCAGGGCAGCCAAACAAGCATGAGCGGTTCTCACAACAAAGATTCACTGTAAGAACGCGCGATCCTTCGGATTCGCACTGTGATTATTCGGAGAAATCGTCCACGCGGATCACGGCCCGGACGGCGCGTACCGCCGGCATCTGGCGCAATCGCTCGATGGCCCGTTGTACGGCGTCCTCTCGGGAGGGATGGGAAAGGAAAACGATTTCGCCGACGCCTTCGGAAACTGGGTGCATTTCCATGTTTGCAAGCGACACGTCGAACTCCCCGAATAGCGCCGCGATTTCTCCGAGCACCCGCGCTTTATCGAGCACTTCCAGCCGGATGTAGTAACGCGTGACCAGTTCGCCGATCGGGCTTATGCGCTGGCCGGTGCCGTAAGGGATCGCGCTGCCAGCGCCGCCGATCCAGATGTTACGACCGATATCGACGAGGTCCCCGACCACCGCCGACGCGGTGGGGTTGGCACCCGCGCCGCGACCGCTGAACATGAGGTCGCCGACAAAGTCGCCGTGGAGCCACAGGGCGTTGTAGACCCCGTTCACGCTGCTGAGCGGATGCGACAGCGGAATCATGGTTGGATGCACCCGGGCGAGAATCGTGTCAGGGCCGGTGGCTTCAACGATGCCGAGGAGCTTGATGCGGTAGCCAAAAGTGGCCGCGTAGCGCATATCTTCCGCGCTCACGGACCGGATGCCCTCGCGATAAACGTCCTCGATCGGGACCTGCTTGCCGAAAGCGATACTTGCGAGAATGCTGACTTTGTAGAGGGCGTCGAAGCCGTCCACGTCGTTCGTGGGATCGGCCTCGGCATAGCCTTTGGCCTGAGCTTCAGCGAGAACATCGGCGAAATCGGCCCCTTCGAACGCCATCTTGGAAAGGATGTAATTCGTGGTGCCGTTCAGAATGCCCATCATTTTGAGCACGTCGTTACCGGCGAGCTGGTGCTTGAGCGGCTGCACGAGGGGGATCCCGCCGCCGACGGCCGCCTCGTAGTGCAGGTCCAAATGGAGGTCGCGGGCCAATTGCACGAGTCGCGAGCCGTGCTTGGCCATGAGCTCTTTATTGGCTGTGACCACGTGTTTGCCCGCCCGCAATGCAGCCTCGACGAGGTCGGCGGCGGGGTCAATGCCGCCCATCAGCTCCATCACGACGTCGATTTCGGGATCGGCGACCAGGCTGGCGAGATCGGTGGTGAACAGGGAAGCGTCCAGCGCGCGCGGCTTGGTCGTGTCCTTGATGCCGATTCGGCGGACCTCCAGGCGTTGGCCCCCGATCTTGCTCTCGATCGCCTCGCGATTGTCTTCGAGCATGCGGTACACGCCCGAGCCAACCGTCCCAAATCCAAGCAAGCCGAGCCGGATGGTTCGGGTGGCGTCAGTCGTCGCGGCGGTCATGGGTTCAGCTGAGAAGGAGGAGGGGATCACCGGCCTGAACGAGATCGCCGTTCTTGGCCACCATCTGGGTCACGGTTCCACTGGTCCCGGCCGTGACCTCGTTGAAAACTTTCATCGCCTCGATGAGACCGATGACTTGCCCGACCACGACGTGGTCGCCGACCTTGACGAAGGGCGCCGCGCCCGGGCTCGGCGCATTGTAATAGATGCCCATCATCGGGCTCGGAATCGGTCGGCCGGACGGCTGGGGAGCCACCGGAGCCGGTCGTTGGCGCGGTGCCTTCGGGCGTGGCTCGGCATCACCTTCGAGCGGGGCAAGGACGGCGGTGACCGGAGTGCCCGTGCGGCTGAAATCGATGCGCCAATCGTCGCCCTCGAGCCGCGCCTCATCCAGACCGTATTCGTCCATGAGGTCGGCAAGCAGGGTGATCTGGGATTTCAGGTCATCCACAGTCGGGAATTGTAGCATAGCGGACCGGCGAAACCGGTCAGGGAAGGACCATCGGGCCCGGGTCCCAGCCTGCTTCGCTGGCACGCTTCAGCACCTGGACCTTCATATCGCGGTCAATCCGGATTTGGCAGCTCAGGCGGAACTCACCCAGAACGCCATCTTCGTCCAAGCTCTCGCGCTCCTTGTCGCCCATTGCGGGCTCGTCGCTGCTGAACTTCACGCGACACGTGGTACACCGAGCCTCGCCTCCGCAGCGGTGGCTGATGTCGATTCCCGCGTCTTCGATGGCCTTCACCAGCTTTTTACCGGCCGGAGCTTCAAACGGGTCGAAGCCCTCAACCTCGATCTTGAAAGTAGACATTTCGGTGCATTATGACCGACAGGAAGGCGAACGAATTGAGCCGTCGAACTATTCTATGGTTGGGCTTTGCGGATGGAACAGTTTTTGGTCTTGTTGCTCCGATTAGAGAATGGCGTGCATTTTCCGCTCGTGTACCCGCTCGTGGAGGAGCCCTTAGATAAGATTCAACCTCCCGGCTCAGTTCTGGCCTACGCGCGAATATGCCATTCGGCGCACCGAGCCATCGAGCATGTGCACAACCTGCTCGCGATGTCTGCAGAAGACTTGGAGCAATGGATCGAGGACGAGCATGCTCTTGGGCCCGCGCCCCAAGACGTGATTCGCAACTCCAGATTGCGCGTTTGGTCCCATGGATCAAGTTCCAATTTGCGAATTTTGGCGGCCAGCCTATTCATGCACATCCGGACATGGCACGACTTGCGCGTGAGGGGGGAATTTCAACTGGCCAAAGCGGTGCGGCAAATTGCGAGTCGGGTCCGACGCCAGATTGAGACCCGCTGGCTGGTCGAGGAATATTACATTTCGGAACGAAACGACGACGAACCGCCTGGTATGGGTGGAGTCGGAGCTCGAGTGCCTCGCGGTCCGATGGATCCGATTTGGACGCGACCCAATTGCGAGCGGGCGGAGTTGCCTCGTTGAGTGCTTCAAACAAGCGGTTGCTATCGCTCGACGTCTTTCGGGGCCTCGTGGTCTTCCTGATGCTGCTCGTCAACAACCTTGGGTTTTACGAAGCCGAGGCGCCTGCGCAGTTGAAGCACGCGGCTTGGAATCAAGGGATGACGCTGACCGATCTGGTCATGCCTTGGTTCCTGTTTTGCATGGGCCTCAGCATCCCGCTCTCCTTGCAGTCGATGCGGCGTCGCGGGTTGAGCGAGGTTGGCATCCGGTCGCGGATTCTGCGGCGAACGGCCCTGATCTACTTGATCGGCTGCTGTCTCTCCAGCGCCATCGCGCGCCAATTCACGTGGGGACTCGACGTTCTCCAGCTGATCGCGCTGGCATACGGCATGGCCGCGCTGATCTGTGTGCTGAGCGAACGGGCGTGGCTTCCCGTCGCGATCGTTCTCTTGGCCGGCTATTCCGGCTGGCTCTTATTCACCCCTTTTCCGGGCGGGGCGACCGGCTCGTTTGAGGAGGGCCATAACGTCGCGCAGTGGCTGAACTCCCGCTATCTGGACCCGATCCGAATGGCGGGCCTCGCCAGCGTGGTGCCGACGGCTGCCCTCGCGCTGATCGGCGCCTGGGCGATGCGGACGTTCGTGCTGGATCGTCGCATGACGGCGTGGGCCGTGGCAGGGACGATCTGCGTCCTCGTCGGTTACGGTGCGAGTTTCGCGATGCCCTACAACAAGGCGATTTGGACGCCGAGTTACATCGTCATGTCGGCTGGGCTCGGACTTCTCGTTCTGCTCGCCTTGGAGATCCTCCTCCAGCGAACGCGTGAGGAGTGGACGGCTCCCATCCTGGTTGTTGGACGCAATGCGATCGTCGCCTATGTGCTGCCCATCTTGTTCAAGGTTCTGGTGCTGCGATACATCCTCATCGCTTCGCCGGAAGGGGAAAGGGTCGCCGCCCATGACGCGCTTTTGCTCTGGCTCCGGCACGGTATGGGTGTGAATGCGGGCGCCTGGATCTATACAAGCCTCTACATTGGGATCTGGTGGCTCGTGTGCCGAGAACTCACTCGGCGGAACTGGCTGCTCCGGGCCTGAGTGGTGGGCGGTGAGGGACTCGAACCCCCGACAACCTCGGTGTAAACGAGACGCTCTACCAACTGAGCTAACCGCCCGCCAGGGAGACCCTATTGTACTCCCAAGCCGCCGAAAGGGCGGTATGATAAAGGCAGGAACGCGTGCCATCGTCCGAGCGTTCTCAACCGCAAAACTCCGCTTTGGCGCGCGGTCTTCGCCTCCTCCAGGCGTGTTCATGATCTGACTCGTTGCCGGTTACGGCCTAGGTCTCTCTAACGGATCGCTCCGGCCGGCCGCCTCGCCTGACTGGGCTTACCAGTCCCTGATTCGCCGCGATCATTCGCGGTTAGGAGAACATCATGAAACGCGGAAAATTGAGCGGCGCTGTCGCTCTCGTCACCGGTGGATCGCTGGGCATTGGTCGCGCTTGCGCCAAATTGCTGGCGTCCGAAGGTGCCGCCGTTGCCGTCACCGATGTCAACGACGATGCGGGCCACCGCGTCATCGAGGAAATCTGCGCCGAAGATGGCACGTCCCACTACTGGCATCTGGATGTAGCCGACGAAAAGAATGTCGCTGAAGTCTGCCAAGCCATCCGCAGCAAATTCGGGCCGATATCGGTGCTTGTCAACAACGCGGGCATCGCTGGGACCAACAAGCCCACGCACGAACTGACCAAAGAAGAATGGGACCACGTGATCGCGGTCAACGTGAACGGCGTGTTCTACTGCACCAAACACGTACTCCCCCAAATGCTGGCCCAAAAGAAGGGAAGCATCATCAACATCTCGTCCATCTACGGCATCATTAGCGCCCCCGACATCCCGCCTTACCACGCTTCGAAAGGCGCCGTCCGCTCGATGACGAAGACCGACGCACTGCTCTATGCCAAGGACGGGATTCGCGTCAATTCGGTCCATCCCGGGTTCATCTGGACCCCTCTGGTCGAAGACTATCTTGGGGCTCAGGGCGACGTTGCCAAGGGCCGTGCCTATCTCGACTCGCTCCATCCAATGGGGCATGTGGGCGAGCCGATGGACATTGCTCACGGCGTGCTGTATCTCGCCTCCGACGATTCCAAGTTCGTCACCGGCGCCGAGCTGGTCATCGACGGCGGCTATACCGCACGCTGAGCGACCGGAAAGGAGCTCTCGGCCCGGCCTGGTTCCGGGCCGAGGGAGGGCCTCAACCGCAGCCGCCCCCAAGGTAGAATCAAGAGCATCCAGACCCTTCCAAGGAGCTCCTTTTGAACGTTCCGACTGACCTGAAATTCACCAAAAGTCACGAGTGGGTGCGCGTCGAAGGCGACGTCGCCACCATTGGCATCACCGACCATGCTCAGTCTGAGCTGGGCGACATCGTGTATGTGGACTTGCCCAGTCCAGGGCGGGTTGTGAAGGCCGGTGACACGGTTGGCTCAGTCGAGAGCGTAAAGACAGTTAGCGACCTCTATTCTCCGGTGAGCGGAGAAGTGCTGGAAGCCAATCCAGCCTTGGGAAGTCAGTCCGAACTGGTGAACACCGATCCCTACCAAGGGGGCTGGATGCTCAAGGTCAAGTTAGCTTCGCCTGCCGAAATCGAGAGCCTCTTGGATTCGGCTGGTTACGAAGCCAGTCTCTAAACAAGATTCGATGCCCTATATCCCGCATACCGACGCCGACCGCGAAGCCATGCTTCGCACCATCGGGGTTTCATCCATCGACGACCTGTTCTGTGAAATCCCGGAGGATCTCAAGTTCAAACGGGATCTGAACGTTCCGGCTGGACTCGACGAACACAAACTGTTTCTCAAGATGACGCACCTGGCGCGTCAAAACCAGGACGCGACCAAGCTGGATTGGTACCTCGGAGCAGGCCTGTACGATCGGTATATTCCGGCCACGGTCGGGCCCCTCATTACCCGTGGCGAGTTCCTGACGGCGTACACGCCCTACCAACCCGAATTCAGCCAGGGCTATCTCCAGACTATTTACGAATTCCAGTCGATGGTGGCGGAGCTTTACGGCTGCGATCTGGCCAACGCCTCGATGTACGACGCCGCGACCGCGATGGCGGAAGCGGCGCTCATGGCGTGCGGAATCAATGGCCGCACTCGCGTCGTGGTGAGCGACGCGGTTCATCCTCATTACCGCGAAGTGCTCAATACTTACTGTTGGGCATCGTCGGTCACGGTCGATCTGGCGGCTTCCAACCAAGGCATGTCCGTGTTCGATCATCTCGATGGCGCCGCGTGCCTGATCGTTCAGAACCCGAACTTCTTCGGTTCGGTGGAGGACCTGGCCGAAGTGCGCCGCAAGGCGACCGAAGCGGGAGCATTAATGATCGTTGTTGCCGACCCCGTGGCGTGCGCGCTTTTGAAACCGCCCGGTGCCTATGACGCCGATATCGTGGTAGGCGAAGGCCAGCCGATGGGAGTCGCGATGGGCTTTGGCGGACCGCTGGTCGGACTCTTTGCCTGCAAGAAAGAATACGTGCGGCGCATTCCGGGCCGAATCGTGGGCCGCACTCACGACGCGGATGGACGGCCGGGCTTCGTCATGACCCTGCGCACCCGCGAGCAGGATATTCGGCGCGAAAAGGCGACCAGCAACATCTGCACCAACGAAGCGCTCATGGCGCTCGCGGCGACGATCACGATGGCCGCGCTCGGCAAGAACGGGTTGCGCAGCGTCGCGGAATCGAGCGTGCGAAACACGCACTACGCTCGACAGAAATTGGTCGAAGCGGGAGGCCGACTGAAGTATCCGAACGCGCGTGTATTCGGCGAGTTTGTGCTGGAGCTGAGCAAGGATGCCGGAGCCGTGCGCGACGCGCTGATCGATCGCGGCATCATGGCGGGCCTGCCCCTGGGGCCATACTATCCCGGCCTCGAGAACTGCCTGCTCGTCGCGGTCACGGAAACGCGAACCAAAGAGCAGATTGATCGGTTCGCTCAAGAATTGAAGGAGGTGCTCCGCTAATGCCGACCAGACAGGTGCCGCAGCCCACGCTGATCTTCCACAAGAGTTCATCCGGCCGGATCGGATGTAATCCACCGACCGCGGATACGCCGGAAGTCGATCTCGGCGATGCGCTCGGCGAGCTTCGCGACGATCTTCATCTCCCCGAGGTGTCCGAACTCGATCTCGTGCGCCACTTCACCAACCTGAGCCAGATCAATTACGGCATCGACACCGGCTTTTATCCGCTCGGCTCGTGCACGATGAAGTACAACCCGCGCATTAATGAGCGGGTGGCCAGCCTGCCTGGTTTCACGCACATCCACCCGATGCAGCCTCCGAAGACCGTTCCCGGCATGCTTGAAGTGCTCGCGAGCGTGCAGGACATTCTCACCGAGGTGACGGGATTCGATCACATCACGCTTCAGCCCGTGGCGGGCGCCCACGGCGAACTGACCTGCCTCATGCTGATCAAAGCCTATCACGATTCCCGGGGCGATTTGGCTCGGCGCGTTGTGCTCGTCCCCGATTCGGCCCACGGCACCAATCCTGCCTCAGCTGCGATGTGCGGTTTTTCCGTGGTCAGCGTGGCGACCGATCGTGACGGCAATACGGACCTCGAAGATCTGAAGTCGAAGCTGAACGAGACGGTGGCCGCATTCATGGTCACGAACCCGTCGACACTCGGTCTGTTCGAGCCAAACATTGCGCGCATCTGCGAGCTGGTCCATTCGGTGGGCGGCCAGGTGTTCTGCGACGGCGCGAATATGAACGCGATGGTCGGGACGACCCGGCCCGGCGATCACGGATTCGACTGCATGCACCTGAACCTGCACAAGACGTTCTCCACACCCCATGGCGGCGGCGGACCGGGGTGCGGGGCGATCGGCCTGAAGGCGCAGTTGGAGCCGTTCCTGCCGAAGCCGGTGCTGCGCCGTTCCGACCTCGGCCAGCCCGTGCTCGACCACGATCGGCCGCAATCGATCGGACGCGTCAGCCCTTACTTTGGCCAGTCGCTGATGGAAGTCCGCGCGCTCACCTATCTGCTCGCCCACGGACGCGAGGGGCTGCCCGAGATTTCTCGACACGCGGTGCTTAACGCGAACTACATCAAGGCTCGGCTCAAGGACGTGCTCCCGGCCGCTCATGATCGCCCCTGCATGCACGAGTGCGTGCTTACGGCGGAGAAGTACAAGCGGGAATTTGGTGTGCGAGCGCTCGACATCAGCAAACGGCTGATCGACTACGGTTTCCACCCGCCCACGAATTATTTCCCGCTTATCGTGCCGGAAGCGCTGATGATCGAGCCGACCGAGACGGAGAGCAAGGAAACATTGGACGCGTTCTGCGACGCGTTGATCGCGATTTGTCGAGAGGCCGAAACCGACGCGGACGCCCTGCACCAAGCGCCCACCAGCCAGATCGTGGGGCGACTCGATGAAGCGTACGCGGTGAAGCAGTTGGACGTGCGGTGGAGTCCGGAAGTGGCACAGGAACCCGCGCTCGAACCGGCCCGCTAACTAGTCCAGCGCCTGCGTGTAGACCGCGCGGAGCACTTCTTCCGGAGTGGTCCATCCGGCCAGCACTTTGGCGCGTCCGTCCTCGAGCATCGTGCGATAACCTTGCTGCCGTGCCGCGGCTTGGCACGCCCCGAGGTCGGCGCCGCTGGCGATCGCGTGGCGGAACTCGGCCGTACCCATGATGAGCTCGAACACGCCAACGCGTCCCTTGAATCCGGTTCCGCGGCACTCGGGGCAGCCCGCGCCTTTCGCGAACTTGGACTGGGGAATATCCGCCTCGGTCACGCCGAGCATCTGCAGTTCGTCTTTGTCGAACCGGGCGGGCTGACGGCATTTTCCGCAGTTCAAACGGACGAGCCGCTGGGCGAGGATGGCGACCGTGACGCCCGCAACAAGATATCGTTCGGCGCCCATATCGAGCATGCGTGCGACCGTTTCCATCGCGCTGTTCGTGTGCAGGGTGCTCATCACCAGGTGACCCGTAAGACCAGCCTGAATGCCAATCGAGAGCGATTCGCCGTCGCGCATTTCACCGACCATCATCACGTCGGGGTCTTGACGAAGGAAGCTCCGCATGACCTTTGCAAAGGTCATCTTTTCCGTGACTTGGACCTGCGCGATCTCTTTCTCAAACTCGTATTCGATCGGATCCTCGACCGTGACGATGTTCCGGTTGCGCGAGTCGAGTTGGTTCAGCGAGGCGTACAGCGTGGACGTTTTACCGGAACCGGTGGGGCCCGTGACGAGGATCAGCCCGTAGGGCACCTGGATGGCTCGGGTCCACTTCTGGTGGACATCGTCGGGCATGCCAAGTCGGGCCAGATCGACTTTCATCGAGCCCGGGTCGAGCAGACGCATGACGAATTTCTCGCCATTGAGACACGGCACGCACGAGGCACGAGCCGAGAGGCGTCGACCGGAGTACTCCATGTCGATGCGGCCATCTTGGCTCTCTCGGCGCTCGTCGATCGCCATGCCCGCCGAGAGCTTCAGCCGGGCGATGACCTGTTCGGCTTGTTCGGGAGGCAGCTGGCCTACGCTGTGAAGCACGCCGTCTTGGCGATAGCGAATCGTGAGCTGGTCCCGTTCGGGCTGGAGATGGATATCGCTCGTTCCCGTATCGAGCGCGTTCATGAAAATGTTGTCGACAATGCCGACCGAGAGCGAGAGTTCGCTGCCGCCCATATCGCGCTGCAATCCTTGCTCGCGCAGAATGAGACGGAACCGCTTAGCGGCACCCCAATTGGTCTCGCTGTGATCGACATAGCCCATAGGCGCGATCTTACCTTTGGCAAAAAGAAGCGGACCGACGAACTGAGGTCAATTCGTCGGTCCGGGCGCTAACGGAGTCGAGCTTAGTTGTCGAATCCGGATTCGCTGGTTTCGAACTGCACGATTCGATAGCTGCCGCGATCGCGCTCGAGATAGTACTCGTGGAACGCGGATCGGCGATCGCCGTACGAATCGATGTAGTCGTGTCGAGCCTCGATCTTGACCTGGTTACCACTTCGCCAAACGTTTGTGATGCGGTAGTCGGTCGTTCGTGTCTGCGACGCCAGGTCGACGATCAGGTCGTAGAAGTCGTCGCTGCTGATCGAATAGGGGCGATCCTCAGGAGTCGCGATAATAACGCGTCCACGTCGCTCGACCAACTGGCCCAGGCGGCCGTAGCTGCGGCTTTCGAATGTCCGGACGATGGCATCGATCGCGTTATCGAGGTCGCTTTGCCGATCATCGTAGTAACGATCGTTCCAGTTGTAGGACGTCGTGAAATTCCAGCGATACGGCGAGCAGTTGTAGTTGATGCGGCTGACCGAAATGTAGCCCGGAAGGTGGCCATAGAGGTACCAGGGGGACATGCCCACTCGGGTGCCGAACTCGAACGAATAGTACGGATAGGAGAAGTAGTCGTCGCGCCAGTTCGAGTTGTAGTGGTAGTAGCCACTTCGATGGCGTCCTCGATCGGCCACACGGACGTTTTCTCGTCGGGCGTGGCGGTCTTCGGAATAGCGCGGCGACGAATTGATGGTCACGCGCTCGCGGCCATTGGCGGATCGCATGTTGTTGTTCGTGCCGTAGTTCACGCGGCCGCTGCGGGACGAATTCGAGCGGGGCGTGCTGTCGATCGTCACGCGCTCGCGGTTTCCGTCGGCCCGAGGAACCGTGCGACCGGACGAAACGGAGCCGCCATTTCCGCGCTCGTCATCGCGTCGCGAACCACTGTTAGAATTGCCGCGGTCGCGATCCCGGTTCGATGAACCGGAGTTGGAGTTACCTCGATCCCGGTCTTGCTTGGAACCGGAATTGGAGTTACCTTTGTCCCGGTCGCGGTTGGAAGAACTGGAGTTTCCATTTCCCCGATCCTTATCTCGGTCGCGGGAGGAGGAATTGCCCGATGATGAGTTGCCGCCTTTGTTCTTGTTGTTACCCAGGAGCTTGTCCTGGCTAAAGCTGGGAACGATCAGCAGCGTCGCGATCAATACAGGCCACACTTTTCGAACGAACATGGGTTGCATATCTCCTTGCTTGTATTCATACTAACGCAGTTCCGCCCCTCCGGTGTCTCCGAATGTCACGCTTGCGGCAAAACACCCAGCGTTTCAACTGGGATTAGCCTTGCAAATTCTGGGCAGAATCGCCACCATTAAGGTTATGAGCAAACCTCGCATCGCGATCCTGCCTGGCGACGGGATCGGCCCCGAGATCATGGACGCCACCCTGAGCATCCTCGAATCCACCGGATTTGAGGCCGACTGGGTGTTCCTGGAGGCCGGCCTGGGAGCCTTCGACAAGGGCCTGGGCGCGATGCCCGAGTCCACCATCGACGCGATACGCGAGATCGGCGTCGCCCTGAAGGGACCCACGACGACCCCCAGCGGCAAAGGCCACTCCTCGGCCAATGTCGCCTTGCGCAAGGCGCTGGACCTGTTCGCCAATGTGCGGCCGGCGAAGACCCTGCCTGGACTCAAGGGAGCGTTTGCCGACAAAAAGCTCGACATGATTATCGTGCGCGAGAATACGGAGGGACTATACGCGGGCATCGAATTCCAGCCCCACCCCGATCTCGCCCAGGCCGTCAAGGTAACCACCCGGCCCGGCTGCCGCCGCGTTGTCGAGTACGCCTTCGATATGGCCCGGAAGCAGGGCCGTAAGCGCGTCACCGCGGTTCACAAGGCCAACATCATGAAGCTGACCGACGGCATGCTCCTGGAGGAGTTCTACAAGGCGGCTCAGAGCTATCCCGACATCAAAGCCGATGACATCATCGTCGACAACTGCTGCATGCAGCTTGTGACCAGGCCGGAGCAGTTCGATGTCATGGTCACGGAGAACCTGTACGGCGACATCGTGAGCGACCTCTGTGCCGGTCTCGTCGGCGGACTCGGCCTCGCGCCGGGCGCGAATATCGGCACGAACTGTGCGGTGTTCGAAGCGGTGCACGGCTCGGCCCCCGATATCGCGGGCAAGGGTGTGGCCAACCCCACCGCGTTGCTGCTGAGCGCCGTCATGATGCTGCGTCATCTGGGTCGCCACGAACAGGCGGATCGGATTGCGAATTCGGTCCTTCGGGTGTGCTCGGACGGCAAGTGCCTGACGGTGGACCTGGGCGGAATGGCCAGCACCAGTGAATACAAGGTGGAAGTGATCGAGCAGGCGAAGCGGGTCGCAGCCGCCTCTTAGGCAAACTGCGCGCCAAAGAACCAGCCGACCCACATCACCAGGTAACAAGCCGAAGCCAGCAAGGCTGAACGGTGCACGAACGTGAGGTTCGAGCGCGAGTAGCGCAGCATCACCAGCCACGCAAGCACGAGCGTCGCGCCCTTAACGAAGGCAAAGAGCCATTCGCTCGTTTCGATGAAGGGTCGCATGAGCGGATTGAGCTCGACGATCCGACCCTGAGCGTGAAGCACCGCCGTGCTGAGCAGATCGATGAGGCCAATGCTCATGAGTAACGCCAGTGCCCAGCTGGGAAATAGCTGCTGGCCAAGACGACGAACCATAGACTGCCGTCCCGGCACCGGCTGTGCCAATGGTCGTGTCGGCGGATAAAGCTCGTATAAATGCATCTTGAACTCGGTGCTGCTCGCCCACGGAGCAGGCGGCATGGTTGAAAATAAGGCTGACGACCAGGGTCTTGCCGGATGCGGACCGGACGTAGCCGCTGAGGGCGCTCACCTTGTCGAGAGTTCCTGTCTTACCCCGAAATGGAACGCCCGAAAGCCGTTGTTTCAAGGTTCCCGGTTCATCGGAGGCGGCCAGAGCCGATTCATAGGCCCCAAGCCACGGCTGCTTTCTCACCCAGAGCAGCAGATCGCTGATCCCCTTCGCGGTGACCAGATTGTGCCGGCTCATGCCTGAGCCGTCTTCGGGCAGAAGCAGCCCGTCCGCGATCCCGACTTTCTCCTTTAGAAATTTGGCAAGCGCGCGTCCCGCCTGAGGATACGGCTTGGTCGGGTCCGCGTAAGGACCGCCTGCCATGAGAAGCAGGTTCTCCGCGTAGATGTTGTCGCTGACGTGCAAACACTCCCGAATGATTTCGGTCAGCGCCGGGCCCTGGAGCATCGTTGCCCCCGCTGGCGGAGTGAGCGATCCTCCGAAAACGACCTGGGGCGCGAAAAAGCGAGCCGCCGCCGCGTCGGGCTCAGGCTGGGCCAGTGTATCGAGATCCACCAATCCGGATGGAATCTTGCCGTTTACGACGATCTGCCGGGTGAAGGGATCGTATTCCACCCGGGACTCCGACTTCGACCAAGGCCGCAACTCGATGTCGACTCCAATCTCGGGGCGGGGTGCTCGGACACGTCCACCTTCGGCCTTGAGCGTGAAGGCTCCGCGATCGAAGCAAAGAGCGGCAATCCGGGCCGCGTATTTGTTGGGCAGATCGTCGAGCTCCCAGGACGGCGGCACCCCGGGCCGGTACGCCTCGGAGACCACGACCCGCTTCGCTCGTTGGCCCGCGAGGACCTTCCTGGCAGTAGCCGCGAGCTGATCGGCGGTCACGGTGGGATCGCCATTGGACCGAATGAACACGGTGTCCCCGCGTCGCCAGATGGCGGTCTGCGGACGAAACGAGGGTCCGAGCGTCGCCATCGCAAACGTGGTCGAAAGCAGTTTTTGGTTGCTCGCGGGCATCACCCGCGTCTCGGAATTCCGGCTGAAAAGGACTTTGCCCTCCGAGTCACGAACGATCGCGGCGACAACCGCACCTTTCAGCGCAGGATCATCGAGAATGCCATCGAGGGTCGAAACGGGCGCGAGTGCGACAAGCAGGCCAGCCAGCATTACGCTAGCTTAGCTTGCATTCGCGAAGAAATCCAACGGACCGCAAAGTTGATCAGTCCGATCCAGATCACCAAAAACAGTGCGCCACTGACCGCCAGCCGCTGACTGACTTCGAACGCCTGGTTCTGATTGGTGTAGATCGAGAGCGGAAGTGCGGACATCGCTTGGCGTGGATCGAGTTGGACTTGGTTTTGTCCGACCGCCGTGAACAGCAGCGGTGCGGTCTCTCCGCCGACACGAGCGATCGCGAGGATGATGCCGGTCAGGATGCCACTGCGTGCAGCAGGAAGGATCACTCGAGTGACCGTTCGCCAATGGTCGGCGCCCAATCCGAGGCTCGCTTCGCGGAGCTGAGCAGGGACCAGCCGGATCGACTCCTCGGTGACCCGCGTGATGACGGGAATCATGAGCACGGAAAGCGCCATAGCGCCCGACCAGCCGCTGAACCCATAGCGAACTACGAGGACCGAATAGGCGAGAATGCCCGCGATGATGCTCGGCAGACCGGTCATGACTTCGGACAAAAACCGGACGGATTGGGCAAAGCGGCTGGTGCCGCGTTCGGCGAGATAGATGCCGGCGAACACGCCGATCGGGGTGCCAATCAAACTCGCCAATCCGACGATGACGAGCGATCCCAAAATCGCGTGCTTCATGCCCGAACCCGGTTCGCCGAGCGGCTTTTGGGCCTGGGAAAAGAAGGTCTCATTCAGCCCCGGCGCGCCATGCGACACCAAGTAACTGACAAGCATGAAAAGAGGAATCAGCGCCAAGACCGAGGCCGTCGTACCGAGCACATAGGTACCGATGTGGCGAATTCGCCGTCGCCAGGGCCACGCACCGACGTTGGTCGCCACGAAATAGCTGACGACGACCAGCAAAAGGCCGTAGATGATCGCGCGGGTCACCGGGTCACACCGCTCTTCAGGCGCACGCGCCAAACCAGCCACCGCGCCATCACATTGAGAAGCAGCGTGACGGCGAAGAGCATCAGGCCCAGTCCCATCAGGGCGGACCGCTGCAATCCGCCCGCTTCCCCGAACTCGACGGCGATCATGCTGCTCAAGGTTGCGGCGGGACGGAAGAGATCACCTTGGACGGCCGGCGAGTTGCCGATGACC
Organism: Fimbriimonadaceae bacterium; assembly: GCA_044226215.1. Taxonomy (GTDB): domain Bacteria; phylum Armatimonadota; class Fimbriimonadia; order Fimbriimonadales; family Fimbriimonadaceae; genus JBGAHK01. The sequence continues at coordinate 653,144 of JBGAHK010000001.1, forward strand.
ATGGTAACGGCCATCGTCTCGCCTAGAGCGCGTCCCAGACCCAGGATGAGCGCGCCCAAGATGCCAGCGATGCCGTACGGAATTTGGACCGATTTCAGGGCTTCGGTGCGGGTCGCACCGAGGGCGAGTGCCCCGTCGCGCATCGACTTGGGCACCACGGTCAGGATTTCGCGGGTGATGGCGGCGACGGTCGGGATGATCATCACGGCGAGAACGATTCCAGCCGTGAGGAGCCCCGTGCCCGCCGATTTCGGACCGAAAACTCCCGTCCAGCCGAACACCTCGTGAAGCTCGGGATAAACCGATTTCTTCAGGAACGGCACGAGGACGAAAAAGCCCCAAAGACCGTAGATGATCGACGGAATCGCGGCGAGCAGGTCGACGAGAAAACTGATCGGCTTCAGCAGCCCCTTCGGGGCCAGCTCGACGAGGTAAGCCGAGAGCGACAGGCCGATCGAGCCCCCGATCAGCAGCGCCAGAACGGAGCTGACAAGCGTGCCCCACGCGGGCGCCAGGGCTCCAAACGCGTTATCTTGGACGATCCATTTGGTGGACGTGAAGAAATCGGGTTGGCTCGCGAGAACCGGCCGGCTGCCCTGAATCAGCTCCGCAATGGTGAGGATGATGAGGAGCAGCATGACCGACGCCGCTGCCTTGGCACCGCCAAAAAACAGCAGATCGCCGAGGCGCACGCGCCGCCTGGTGAAGCTTGCGCTTTTGATTTCGGCGACCATCGTCGGGAACGCGCTCACAGCCTATTTCACCTTGATCGAGCCAAGGGCTGCCAAAACTTTCTTAGCGACATCGTCAGGCAACTTGGCATATTCAAGTTCGAGTGCGAACTCCTGTCCCTCGCCGACAATGTACTTAAACGCGTCCACGACTTTTTGCCCGTCCGCGTTCCCACTCAGGTCTTCGGGAATCAGGCCGAAAACGAAGCTGCTGATCGGATAGCTCTCTTCGCCCGGGGCGTTCACGATGCTGCCGCGGAAGTCATCCGGCAACTTCGTTGCGGCGGCTGCTGCGGTCGCACCGGCTGAACTGGGTGCAATAAACTTTCCGGCCGAATTCTTGATCTCAGCGACGGCCAAACCTGCCTTTTTCGCCCATGTAACTTCGATATAAGCAATCGCACCTTCCGTGCTCTTCGCAGACTTGGCGACCCCATCCGACTGCGGGCTTTGAGTCACTGAGCCCTCCCAACTGAGCTTCTTGTTAACGCCCATCTTGGTCTTCCATCCGGGGCTGACGGAGGCGAGGTAGTCGCTGAACACGTAGGTCGTGCCGCTGCCATCGGCGCGAGCTTGAACCGCGATGTCGAGATCGGGAAGCGTCAGGCCAGGATTGAGAGCGGTGATCTTCGGATCGTTCCACTTCTTGATCTTCACCATGAAGATGTCGGCCAGGGTCTCGCCGTCGAGCTTGATTGGTGTGGTCACGCCCGGCACGTTATAGATCACGGCGACCGCGCCCAGCACGATCGGCAGGTTGAGGATCTTGCCTTTGGCCTTGCCGAGCTCTTCGTCGTTCATCGGCGCATCGCTGGCAGCAAACGGGGAAGTGCCGTCGAAAATCGAAGAGATTCCTTTGCCGGATCCGCCGCCCTGATAGTTGATCTGGAAGCCGGACTTCTTGGCGTATTCGTCAAAGACTTTGCTCAGGAAGGGCTGAACAAACGAGGAGCCCATCGACGTCACGGTTCCGGTGCTGGCCGCGGGTTCACTCGAGGTGCCCGTTTTCGGTCCATCGGTGGTGGTGGTCGGTGATCCGCAGCCTCCGAGGAGGGCGCTGATAGCAAGGGAGGCAAGGAGCCATTTCACGAGCGAAGATTCGTGCTTCATGCAACCCAATTTCTACCGCTTGGCCGTTAACGGATTGTTAAGAATTGGTTAGGGCTCGTCCTCAAAAAGGGGTTCAGTGACGTGGTCGGTCGCCTCGCTGGCGATGTCTTTTGCCATACGACTCGCATATTTCTGGAGCAGAGGCTCGGGATCGGTTTCGGCTTGTCGCTCGAGTCGATCGACGACGCGGCCCCGAAGCTCGGGCATCCACTCCACGAGATGGAACGTGGCATGAATAGCGCTCCGGCGGCCGATCTTGCTGGGTGCTTCGATGCACTCGATCACCGCATTCGCCGCTTCTTCCGTACAGACGTGACCGCCCAGCACCACGCCGGCCTTGTAGGCGGTCCGCGCAAAGTCGTCTTCGGCGGTCCAGAGGAGGTTTTTCATGGCCTGCACGGCCAAGCTCTGCTCCTCGGCGGTCGGGCAGAAGCTCGGAAGGTCTTCGAACAAATCGAGCACGACCCACTGGGCAGATCGCCGATGCGGGTGAGACGTGTCCCTTAGAATCGCGATGAGCGCGGGTCCGAACAGCCGATTGCTCGCGTGAGCCTCGATCTCCGTGCCCGCTTCTCGGGTCACACCACGGTCGGCGCAATACAGGAGTTTGAGCAGATCGATGGGCTCGAGATGGCGGATCGTGTCGGTGAAGCGCCCCTCTCGCTCAAGCGTTTCGGCGATCGTGCGCTGGCGCTCGAAGAGCGGCGCCATGCCGAGTTCCAGACGGCGCAGGACTTCCTGCACATCGTCGCCCCGTGCTTCGTTCCAAATTCCCTCGACGCGGCCAAATACGCCGTAGGCCGTGTGTGCGATCTGGACTTCGAAGCGCTCGTGGTCGACTGTGAGTTCCGCCGAAGCGGTCCAGTCGCTGCCGACCACGTGATAGTCACGCGAGATCGGGTGCGGAGGCCAGTGAAAGGCCACCGCATGGCCGGGTTTGATGGCCTCTGTCCGACCGCCCTGACGCGCCACGGCGCGCTCGATGTAAGCGCACAACGCCTCGGCCAGGTGGCGCGCCTCCTCGGGCGCAGACATGGGCATGCCTGAGTTTAGCTCAGTTACTTGCGCTTTTCGAGTCCATGACCCAGCGTCGGCGCCCGCAGATCGAGAACGGGATCGACGAAGGTCTTCTGATCTTCGTAAATCCACGGCGTTTCCCAAAGCAGCCGAAGCGCCTTGAAAAGCGGCATGGCGTGATACCGGTCGGGGAACATCTCTGCGGTTTTGGCCTCGATGGCGCGGGCGTACTTGGGTGCCGCCTGCGGGAACAAGTGGTGCGCCACGTGGGCTCCAAAATAGCTGTGCCAAGGGTCGAGCCACTTGAGCCAGCCCGGAAGCGTGACCGTCAGCGACGATCCGAGGACGTCCGATTCATCCGCGAGCGGATTCAAAAAGTGGTTCGTGGCAATGTAGCTGATCGCGATCGCGTTGCCGACAAGCAGGGGAAGGAGATAGCCCCAAATCAGGACCTGCGAGCCGAGCAGCGACGTGATCGTGATCCACGCGGCGAGAGCTGCGAACAACTGGGACAGAATGACTGCCTTCTCGTAGCCTGGGATCTCTGGGCTGAGCACGTATTTGAGCACCATGCGCAGCTGCTGCTGAGTCATGCGGAACGTAAACGAGCCAAAAATGATGACGTTGCGAAGAAGCGGCGACAGCTTGTAGAGCCACTTCAGCACAGGGTTGTGCTGGTAGTAGTCCATCGTGAACAGATGGTCCGGGTCTTCGCCTTCGATTTGGGTGTGGCCGTGGTGCTCGGCGTTATGCCACCGTCGCCACAATCGCGGTGAGATGGCCAGCGGCGAAAAGCCGATGCCGCTCATCAGATCGCGCCAGAACAGGCTCTTGATCATGCCGCCGTGGCTGACGTCGTGGGCCCAAAAACCCATGCAGGCGATCGAGTGTCCGATCACGAGGGCGATGAACGGTGCCGTCCAGAACGAAAAGTGGGCAGCGAGAATCCACCAACCGGTACCGATGATGGTGAGGTGCAGCGGGAGCCACAACAGCATCGCGTGGTCGGGCTTGAAGTATTCGTCCGGCAACTCCTTGCGCAACTGCTGGCGGTAGTTGGGGATGCTTCGGACGCGTTTCTTGCGGGGGGTTTCGAGGGTCGTAGACATACTCTGGGGGCCTTCTGGTGAATGACGCGCCAGCGTTGGCGGTAGTCGGATTATGGCTGGTTTGCGGTTCGGAGTCGTGGCGCCAGCGTTACCAGTAAGTACGTTTTGTCCTTCGATTTTGGTTCATACTAGTCGAGGCGCGCTGTCGCCTTTTTGCAATTTCGTGGCGACATTTGACGTTTTTGGCATGTGCAATCCGCTGTTTGACATACAGGCGGAGGTCTCGGACAGCGTTCTCGAACTGTTCGGCTTGAACAAGGGCGGTATGCACCTGGTTCAGCATGAACAGCAGCGCCAAATCATTCCGCACGTTTATGAGCGGATCGTGAATACGGAAGCGGGCGGAAGCGGCGCGAACACGATGATCGGCATGGCGCAGCTCGGAGCAAAGGTCGTTTATGCGGGGCACATCGGCGACGACGATCATGGCCGTAAGTATCGCGAAGGGCTGGAAGCGAAAGGCGTGAAGCCGAACCTGGGCGAGAGCGAGGGCCTAACCGGGGTCTGCCTTGTTCTGATCACTCCCGACGCCGAGCGCACGATGTGCACTTATTTGGGCAATTGTTTGCAGCTCCACCGCGACAACCTCGACTTGGACGCTCTGCGGAGCAGCCGGTACCTTTACGTTACGGGCTATCTCTGGGACACGAAGACCCAGAAGAAAACGGTGTTGCACGCGATGGAAGAAGCGAACGCGGCCGGCGTCAAAGTCGCGCTGAGTCTCGCCGACCCCTTCTGCGTTGATCGGCACCGCGACGATTTTCTCGATCTCATCAATAACCACGTCTCGCTGGTCATCGGGAACAAGGCCGAGGCGATCGCGATGACGGGCGAAGCCGATGCCCACGCCGCCGCGCACGCCCTCAAGACGCGGTGTGCCGCCGTTTCGATCACCATGGACCGCCGAGGCTCATTGCTGCTCACAGACGACGGACTGGTCGAAGTCGACGCCTATCCCCAAGAGCGGATCGACGCGACGGGCGCGGGCGATATGTACGCGGCGGGACTGCTTTACGGCCTGACGCAGGACTTCCCGCCCACGATCACGGCGCGTATCGCGTCCTATCTCGCTTCGAAAACGGTTGGGCATTTGGGGCCCCGTTTGCCCGAGGTCGATCAGGAGTCGGTGGCCATGCTGGCGGGAGGCGCTTCGTTCGACGATGTCGTTTCGCGCGAATCCGGGCTGTCATAATCGGGTCATCCCGATGCGCAAGAAATCCGAAATTCAGTCCGCTTTCAACTCGACCGATATGCTGCGAGCGGATGCCGGGTTCTTCCTGGTGGGTATCGGCGGTGCCGGTATGTCCGCCTTGGCACGCGTGCTCCTTGCTCGCGGCCTGACGGTCCGAGGTACGGATTCGACCGACTCGCCCACGATCGGCGATCTGCGCGAACTGGGCGCGGAAGTTTGGATCGGTCACACCGGCGATCCGCTTCAGCCCGGCGATCAGGTCATCTTCAGTGACGCTATCGATCTCGACACGAGCCCCGAAGCGCGCGCGGCCCGCGAGTTGGGCCTTCCATTTTTCCGGCGATCGCAACTGCTTGGGTGGATCCTCTCGGGCCACCGCACGATCGCCGTCACCGGCACCCACGGCAAAACCTCCACGACGGGAATGGTCGCGTGCGCCCTGCAGGCGGCGGGCTTGGACCCGCTGGTCATCGTGGGCGCCTCCGTGCCTCAATTCGGTGGACCTGTCATTCTGGGGAGTGGAGAGTGGGCCGTGGTCGAAGCGTGCGAGGCCTACGATGCGCTTCAAGACATTCGGCCCGATATCGCGATTCTCACGAATCTCGAAGCCGATCACCTCGACTACCACGGCAGCTATGAATCCCTGGAGGCGAGCGTCCTGACCTTCGTCGAAAAGGCGAGAGACGGACTGGTGTTTTGTGAAAGCGATCGCGGAGCGTCGGAACTCGCGCATCACGTCTCGGGCGCGAAATATGGCTGCGATGAGCGAACCTTCGAATTCTTAGGTAAGAAAGCGCGCCCGCTCGCGGCACCCGGCCAGCACAACCGTTTAAACGCCGGGCTCGCGCTGATGGCCGCCCAACTCGCCGGGGCCGATCCCCAGAAGGCAGCCGAGGGCATCGCGGGCTTTGAAGGAGCCCACCGCCGGCTCCAGGTACTTCGCGAATCGAGCGAACTGACCGTGATCGACGATTACGCCCACCATCCGACCGAGATTGCCGCCTCGATTGCGGCGCTTCGGACCAAGTATCCGGGTCGGCGGCTCATCGTGGTCTACCAGCCACATCTTTATAGTCGTACCGCCGATTTTCTCCCCGACTTCGCCACCGCGCTCGACCAGGCGGACCTCGTGGTTCTGACCGACATCTATCCCGCCCGGGAAGAACCGATTCCGGGAGTCAGCAGCGCGCGGATCGCGGAACAGCTCAAGCGGGCACCCGTGCGCTACGTGCCCAGCCGGCACTTGTTGCCGCGGGAAGTCGCGGCGCTCGTCCAATCGGGCGACGTCGTGGTGGGCATGGGTGCGGGCAATATCGAAACGTTCGCTCCGGACTTCCTTCAGGAGATCGATCGCCCGACGCGTCCAAGCATCGCCGTTATCTACGGAGGCGATAGCGCAGAAAGGGAAGTCTCACTGCTCTCCGGACGCGAGGTGGCCAGCGCCTTGCGGTCGCGGGGCTATTCCGTTTCGCTCATCGACATTTCGGATCAGCTCCTCTCAGGCCGAGACCTGAGCGGGTGGGCCGGCCCCGGACGACCCGGACTGGCGTTCCTTGCCGTTCACGGGACCAACGCCGAGGACGGTGCTTTCCAGGGTCTCTTCGAGATGCTCCATATTCCGTACACCGGTTCGGGAGTTCAGGCAAGCGCGATCGCCATGGACAAAGCCCTGACCAAGCAGGTGCTGGAGCGGGCCGGGCTCCCCGTCCCGAATGGTGAGCTGACCGACCGGGCCATCGACTTCCCAACGCCATGCATCGTCAAGCCGAACGCGCAGGGCTCCACGGTCGGACTATCGTTCGTGGAGCGGCCCGAAGACCTCGGGCCCGCGATTGAACGCGCGCTGCAATACGACCGCGCGTGTCTGGTCGAGGAATGGGTGCGGGGCACTGAGATCAGCGTTCCCGTCCTGGGCGATCAGGTCTTGCCCGTGGTCGAGATCGTTCCGCGAACCGGTCGTTATGACTTCCAAAGCAAGTACGAAATGGGCGCGACCGAAGAAATCTGCCCCGCGCGCCTCGATCCGGAGGTCACCCAACGGGCACAGGAGTATGCACTGCGGGCGCATCGTGCGCTCGGATGTTCAGGCGCAACGCGGACCGATATGATCGTGCGAGCCGACGGAAGCCTCGTCTTGCTCGAGGTCAACACGTTGCCGGGAATGACGAAAACGTCGCTCCTGCCACGGAGCGCGGCGGTGGCCGGTCTCAGTTTTGAGGACCTGTGCGAGCGCATCGTGCAGCTTGCGCTCCCGGCTCAGGTCAATCGGTTCTGAAGCATATCGTCCTGCTCTTGGACCGCGGTCTCGTTGGCGGACTGAGCCGTATGCGTTTTCAGGCTCAGTACTTCACGGAGCCGCTCGCCGATCGTTGCAAAAAGTTGCCTGGCTTGTTCTTTTCCCCGTTTGGCCAGATAGTAGAACGCGCCGCATCCGGCGATAAATAGACCCAGTGCACCGAATAACGCGGGCCATACCAAGCCGTGCGCCGCGAAATTCGCGCCGAGGGCGAGGCTCAAAATCAGCGGGACGTGGAGCCCCATGAAGTACGCCACGAACGGCGTCTGTTTCAGTCGAATTCGGGTGCGCCCACGCCGGGAACTCACCTGAAACTCGCCGTAAGCCGTCCCCTTGCTGACGACGCCCTGGCAGCTGTTGCCCACGGCGGACACCATCCTCACCTTTGAAACTTGGCGGAGTTCGTCGACCAGTTCGGCAAGGCCTTCGGCATCGAGCTCCCCGTCGATGACCAACTCGTGCTCCTCGATGAGGTTGAGCAGGGAAGTCTTGACACTTGCGGACGTCGGGGCGGTCAATGCCGCTTCCAGGTACTTGCGGTCGATCCCTGCCTCGGTGGCGATTCGGGCTAATTCGTCGATCGTGACACCGGGCGTGTACGAGCCATCGGCGGACGTCTCCTGCAGTTTTGCGGCGCGCTGGAGGATCTCGCTGGCTTCCTTTTCCGAGAAGATACGCGGGTTCACGGGTGCATCATATCCCGATTGGGATCGGAAGGTTTATCGGTCTATTTGTCTAAAATGCCAGGGTAACGCTGTTTTTTGCCGCCCCAACAGCGTATAATATCCGTTTGCGCAAATCCCCCCGGAGGCCTGAGTGAGAGTCATTCAACCTACCTCGAAGCGTATTGGACGCTATCTCGAGGTCCCCAATCTCATCGAACTTCAGCTCAATAGCTACAAATGGTTCCTCGAAGAAGGATTACCAGAACTTTTTAAGACATTCTCCCCCATCTGGGACTTCACCCAAACGAATTTTATCGAGTTCGTCAGCTTCACGCTGGGCGAGCCGAAATATGGCCTGCAAGAATGTCGCGAACGCGACATGACCTTCGAGGCACCCATCAAGGCGACGGTTCGCTTTGGCGGTCGCGATCGTGAAGAGATCGAGTCCGAGGTCTATCTGGGCGATTTGCCCCTGATGACCGACAAGGGCACGTTCATCATCAATGGTCGCGAGCGGGTCATCGTCAGCCAGCTGAGCCGATCGCCGGGACTGTACTTCGAAGAAGGCGTCGACAGCGCCATGCAGGTTCTCGTTTCTGCACGGATCATCCCGATGGAAGGTCCGTGGCTCGAAATCGAGTCCGATTCGAACATGGTCGTGCACACGCAGGTGAGCCAGACGAAGAAGCTGCCGATCACGCAGCTCATCAAGGCGATGCATGCGTTCTTCGATTCGAACAACCCCGAGAAGCTTCGGGGGCGCGTTCGCTATCAGTTGAAGATTCGCGACGCCGGCCGCAAGAAGATCACCGAGCCGATCGCCGATCCCGAAACGGGTGAAGTCGTGCTCGATCGCGGCACGATTTTGACCAAGGCCGCTCTCGCTCAGGTTCCTGAGGCGATGCTCGATACCGAGATCTCGGTCGAGACGCCGCTTGCCACCAACGAAGAGATGCTTTACGCCTTCGGCGTCGAAGAGACGCTCGAAAAGCCCACCGCTGAACATCTGGAAGGCAAGCGCCTTTTGGAAGACCTCAAGCAGGGCACGAAGGTCATCATTTCCAAGCTTCAGCGCATCGACATCGAGACGGCCAAGAAGATCGAGTCGATGGAACTCGATTCGCTGGACGTGCTCGCCGTGCCTCGACTGGTGGACGCCACGCTCGACGTCGACAAGACGACGAACATGCGCGAAGCCATCTTGGATATCTTCAAGCGGATGCGCCCGGGCGAAGCCGCGACCGAAGACGCGGCCAAGCAGCTTCTGTACAATCAGTTCTTCGAGATCAAGCGCTACGATCTCGGTAAGGTCGGCCGCCGGTTCCTCAACAACCGATTGAAGTTGACGGTGCCCAAGGACGTTCGCAACCTGACGAGCGACGACCTCGCTCAAGCGCTGATGGCGATGGAACCGTACTTGGCGAAAGACGCCGAGCGCGACGACATCGACGATCTGCGCAACAAGCGCGTCCGCAGCGTGGGCGAACTGCTTCAGAGCCAACTCCGACTCGGCTTCGTCCGAATGGAGAAGGTCGCTCGCGAACGCATGACCTCGGCTGATCAGGAGAACCTGCTGCCGGGCATCATCTTGTCGGTCAAGCCGGTCAGCGCGAGCATCAAGAGCTTCTTCAGCAGCAACCAGCTGTCGACGTTCATGGATCAGACGAACCCACTCTCGGAAGTCACCAACAAGCGGCGACTTTCGAGCCTTGGACCGGGCGGTCTTCAGCGAACCAGCGCCAAGCTGGAAGTTCGCGACGTCCACCGATCCCACTACGGTCGTATCTGTCCGATTGAAACGCCGGAAGGTCCGAACATCGGTCTCATCAGCCAGCTGACGGCTCACGCTCGCGTGGACGAATTCGGCTTCATCATGACGCCATATCGACGCGTGGTGAGTGGCGTGGTCACCGAAGAGATCGTCTACCTGACGGCTCAAGAGGACTATGCCTACCGCATCGCTCCCGCCGACATCGCGACGGACGAGACCGGACTGATCGCCAGCGAGCGAGTCCAGGTTCGCTGTCCGGGCGGTGACAAGGAGTTCGGAGGCGCCAGCTACCCGATCGTTCCGCGCGAACGTGTCGACCTCGTCGACGTCTCGCCGGTCCAGATCATTTCGGCTGCTACCGCTCTGATTCCGTTCCTCGAGAACGACGACGCCAACCGCGCTCTCATGGGCGCGAACATGCAACGTCAAGCCGTGCCGTGCCTTCGCTCCGATGCCCCGATCGTGGGTACCGGTTACGAGCGAGTGGTCGCGGTCGACTCCGGCGCTGCCGTCGTAGCCGATAAGTCGGGCGTCGTCAAGTCCGTGACTCCGCTGGAGATCACGGTCGCCAACGACACGGGCGAAACGCAGGCTTACACGCTGCTCCACATGGCGCAGAGCAACAAGTCGACGTGCTTTACCCACCGACCGGTGGTCTCGCCGGGTGACCGTGTGGTCAAGGGTGATGCCTTGGCCGATGGCGCGACCTGCGATGACGCACGCTTGGCCCTCGGCCAGAACGTGCTCGTCGCGTTCATGCCCTGGAACGGCTACAACTACGAAGACGCGATCCTCATCAGCGAGCGGCTCGTGAAGGACGACGTTTACACGTCGGTTCACATCGAGCGCCATGAGACCGAGGCCGTCGATACCAAGCTCGGACCGGAAGAGATCACGCGCGACATTCCGAACGTCGGTGAAGACGCGCTGAAGGATCTGGACGAAAACGGCATCATCCGCGTTGGCGCTGAAGTTCGACCCGAAGACATCTTGGTCGGTAAGGTCGCCCCGAAGGGTCAGACCGAAATGACCGCGGAAGAGCGACTCATCATCGCGATCTTCGGTAAGAAGGCCGAAGAGACCCGCGACGTTTCGCTCCGACTGCCTCACGGTGAAAAGGGCACGGTCGTCGATGTCAAGGTATTCAGCCGCTACAAATACACCTGTATGAGCTGCGGCCACGAATACAAGGAGTCCAAGAAGCGCGAGCGACTGCAATGCGACCGCTGCGATGGCCCCTTGATGCAGATTCAAGGCGACGAACTCCCGGCCGGCACGAATATGACCGTCCAGGTCTACATCGCTCAGAAGCGCAAGCTGATGGTCGGCGACAAGATGGCCGGACGACACGGCAACAAGGGCGTTATCTCCCGAGTGCTCAGCGAAGAGGACGTACCGTTCCTCGCCGATGGCACCCCGGTGGACATCATCTTGAATCCACTCGGCGTTCCGAGCCGAATGAACATCGGTCAGATTCTGGAGACGCACCTCGGCTACGCAGGTAAGGGACTGGGCGTTCGTTACGTCTGCCCGGCCTTCGAAGGCGCGACCGAGCATGAAGTGCTCGGTGAAATGGAGCGACTGGCTCAGCACATGCGCCGCCAGGTCCTCCAAGCCTACGTCAATACCGAACTGCACCTCGACGTTCGCTTCCGCAAGGACGATTCGTTCGACGAGATGCTGGGCCGGATCGACAACGGTCTGCGCGAACTGGACGAAGCTCATCTCGAGCGTATTTCGCGAATCGTCGCTGCCAAGCCAACGAAAACCACGGCCGAGCTTCTGCAAGTCGACATCGACGAGTGGGAGCCGGAAGCGATCGAGGAAGAGGCCGGTCCTGCCTTCAAGGCATCGGATGAGGTCTACAAGTCGATCGTCGAGCGCGTCGAAGAGAACGTGTTCAACCGAGCCGGACTCGATCCGCAATCCTGTAAATCGCAGGTGCGCGACGGTCTGACCGGAGATCTGCTGCCGAACCCGATTACGGTGGGCACGATCTACATGCTCAAACTCGAGCACTTGGCGGAAGAGAAGATTCACGCTCGCTCGATTGGCCCATACTCGCTCGTCACGCAGCAGCCGCTGGGTGGTAAGGCGCAGTTCGGCGGTCAGCGATTCGGCGAAATGGAAGTCTGGGCCTTGGAAGCGTACGGCGCTGCCTACACGCTGCAAGAACTGCTCACCATTAAGTCGGACGACGTCATGGGACGCGTTAAGGCGTACGAGTCGATCGTCAAGGGCGAATCGATTGCCGAGCCGGGTATTCCCGAGTCGTTCAAGATCTTGGTGAACGAACTTCGCTCGCTCTGTCTGCGGGTGACGGTGGAAGACGCTCAGAACCGCGAGCTCAAGCTCAAGGATCTGGACGAACTGGGTGGTGGCGACGACGTTCGCCTCGCACGCAGCGTCGGCTTCTTCAACTAAGCTCTCCTCCAAACACGAAATGGCCCGGACCACTCGGTCCGGGCCATTTGTGTTTTTAGTCTCCCGTTCTGTCGAACGCGTCGCTGAGAATGCTGTAGTCGAATACGGTGATGCTGCCATCTCCGTCCAGATCCGCATCCCGCGGAGCGAATCCGCTCCCGCCCACTGAATTCCAGTCAGCGTCGGCAGAGGACTTATCAAACGAATCGCTCAGGACGCTGTAGTCGAACACCGTCACCGAGTTGTCGCCATCGATGTCGCCACTCGTCAGCGCGACTTGAACCGCCGTACCATCGAACGAGACGTTTGGCGTCGACTTCGTCAGGTATGGGCGGCCGCCGATTCGGAGCGTATAAGGTCCACCGTTCGCCAGCGCCGTCAGCGTGAATCCGAGTGCGGAGTTGCAGTGGAAGGTCCCCGAATCAGCGACCTCCGTGCCGCTGAGGAGTTCCCACTCGAACACAAGTCCCGTGGCCCATGCGGAATCGACGGGCCCCAGATCCAATGTGCCGCTCAGGGTGTGCTCGCTTGGCAAGGCATCGCCGACTCGCGCCATCGAGTCGATGAGGGTTTCGCTCGCTGGGCTGCCCGCCACATCGAAGAAACGATTCCCAAAGGTCATCATGGCCACGCCGCCTTCCAGTTGGACTTTCGGCTGCATCAGGTTGAAAACGCCGGTGACGTGCGGGATCACCTCCAGCGAGCCCGATGCCATCGAGACGCGCAGACTCGCCTCGCTTGTTGCGCCATCGATCACGAATCGAATCTTCGACTCCGCATCAGGATCGTCGCTCTCAAGGTCGGAGACGCGAATCGACAGCATGGATTCGGGCGAGGCCTCGATGTTGCGCGTGCCCGGCACGGGATCGCGGTAGGCCACTTCGAAGGTGGCTTGCGTCCCAATGAGTCCAGGAAACGGTCCGCTTGGTCCGTCGCCGGAACCTCCCGACGGGCGGAGAAAGTTCGAGTGCCACGCCTCACCGAGGCCCGAGTATTTGGAGCCTTGAGCGTAGGAACTGGTCCAGTTGCGCTGGACGTACTGATTGCCGCTGAATTCCCACCACTCGCGGCCACGTCCGTAGCTCGAGCTATACGAAGCCGCCGCGACGCCCGAGTCACCGTAGTCGGGAGCGTGTGTGTATTGGTGGTCGCGCCGAATGTTCTTGTACCAAACCCGGCCGCGAGCCTTCACGTGCCCGGCATGTGCAGGGGGTGCGATCATGGAAGCCGCCAGAAGGGCAAGTGCTAGCCTGCCCGCAATTTTATTGAGTAAATGGGTGTCCATGCCGCCATCTTACTGGCATCCCTATTCCAGCCGGGACCTTTGCCGAAGGAACGAACTTCCGTCACGTTCGCCAGCGTCATCGGGTTATGCGGTACGGATGGACATGGCTGATCTTCGTTCCCGCGATGGCCGCCGCCTGTCTCAACGATCGAGACACGCTGGGCTACGAACTCCGCAACAAACCCGACGTGCAGCGGGCATTGACGGGCCGGTTCGACCGATTTCCGAAGCTGTATTACCAAATTCGGATTGCCCGCCTGCTCGCCCAGGCTCGCCTGACGAGCAGCGAGGTGGACGACCTCGCCGTGGCATATGATCGCATCGGCCTGCACCGGATCGCCATCGCGGCGATCGACGATCCTCGGAATCCCAAGCGCGCCAAGGGGGAAGAGACCTATCGCTACCACGCAAACAAGGGCACGTTCCTGGCTCACGATTGGATCAGCGCCGGGCGACCGCCCGCCCAAGCGGCTCAGCTCGAGCGAGCGATCCAGCACATCCAGAAAGCCTTGGCGATCAAGCCGGATGCCCACTTTGGACGGGAAGCCGTTCAGCTGAGCGCCCTCCAGTGGATTCAGACGCTCCAAAACGGCGGACCTTCGTCTCTGGGAAACTATATCGCCTCGACTTGTGAGCTGGATCGCGAGCAGGTTGTGCGTGGAATGGCGGGCCTGATCATGCTGGGTAATGCGTGGCAGTCTCCTGATTTTGCGGCGGCGCTCGGCGTGGTGATGATGCGTCGCGACCACCAATATGCGGCGCCGTCGTTCGCATTCTTGCGCGCCTCGGAGCTGATCCGACAAGGAGCGAAGCCGCTGGAGCGAGGACTGTTCGAAGAAGATCTTAAACAACAATCGCGGGACTCGGCCTCAGACAGGACTCGCTTTCATCAACTACGCGCCGAGGCCGAGCAATGGCATGCCGCGAAAATGGCCTTCCTGAATGGCCAGCTGCTCCAAGGCAACCATCCCGACATCGATCCCAATTTCTGGGCGGATTACCACGAGTCGCCGATGCCGGTCCTGCCGACCGAGGCGCCGTTTTGGCAACGATCCTCGACGCACTTGTTTGCCTTGGCGTTCGTCGGGATCAGCGCGGTTGTGGGAATCCTTTATCAGGGTTTGCGGGCGATCATCCGCGGTATTTCTCGGTTCGCGCACCATGTGCGCAGCCGCTAGTTCGTCTAGACAATGTGCTCGAAGATCGCATCATCTGCAAGGAATTTTCGGGCCGAGAAATGGCAATGCCCACCGATTCGCACGTCGGTGGGCATGCTCAGGTGCTTACCAGTAATTTTCGACTGTATAGACGAGTTTCCTGGTTTCGTTTGCCTTCAGCTCCATCACGAATAGGAGCGTCTCCGAATCCAGCTTCTTGGCCTCGATATTGGATTTCGTGACCTTGAACTCACCCCAATTGCGCTCGAGAATATCAACCGATTCCGGGGTTTCTTTGCGGTTCCGTACTTCGATTTCGAACGTTTGGCGCGCGCCTCGAACGACTCCATTGGTCCGAATGTATTCGAACGAAGTCCGCTTGCGGTCGGCGACGATATCGAACGCTTCGCCCACGACGAGGCTGAGCTTTTCGTTGCGGGGGGTGTGTTCGATCTGGTCTTCGCCCAGCATCTGCAGCGATCCCTTAGAATCCCGCTGGAAGATCTTGAACTTACCGGCGGGCAGCGGCAGGCCCATTTCGTTCTCTTTCGAGTTGATCAGCTCGATCCTGACCTGCGGCTTGAGGTTTCCGGTGCCGACCTCGCCCTCTGCCGGCCGGTAGCCCCGGTAATCGCGCATGGCGTCGAATACGAGCCGCTTGGTGACACTGATGCCGGTGCGCTCAAGGAGCGACACTTGCTTTTGTTCCCGGTTGCGGACGTTGGTGGGCCGGTCGAGTGTGTATAGGTGGTACTCAGAAAACTGCTCTTCGACCATGTCGCGCTGCGCTTTCATCGCCGATTCTGGCCGCATGGCCCCTCCGCGCGCGAACCCGCCGTCTCGGATGCGCTGCACATCGCCCGCCAGAAGCTTGAGCTTAGCGTCCTTAAAGGTCGCGCCGGAGTTGTTGGTGAGCGTGACCCAGCCCTTCAGATCCGCTTTCTTTCCGGCTTGGTCCAGGCTCAACACATAGTCCGAGGTCCAGCTCATGCCGCCCGTCAGGTAGCTCAGCTCCACCGTATTCGGGCCAGCCCGTTCGGAGTCGATCTCCCACACCAGGGTGGGCTTGCTGATAAGGCCCTCGGGCAGGGAAGTCACTTCGATTTCGCCGCTCGGATCGAGGATGATTCGGCCGTCGTCAGCTTGAAGCACGAGGCCGTTATAGGTGTAGTGGGATCCGCCGTCCTGCGAGACGACCGCGGTTGGCGAACTGAGCAGCGTTCCGACCAGCCGTTCCTTCGTGCCATTGGGCAGCACGCGGTTGATCGCGATGCGGCCACCGACCGCCTTGTTCAAAATCGCAAGCGAGTTGATCAGGTCGTACTGGTAGTTCTGCTCGAGGACCTGGAACGATCCCGGCTCGGAGACGCTTCGGATGCCCACGCTGCTCGCCTCGATCATTTGCGCGACATCTTGGACGGGCACCTGCTGGACGCCCGCTTTCAGCTGAAGCACCCGCTGCTCCTTTACCAATCCGAACCCCTGGTTGTAAATTGTCAATTCCGGCCCCGCTGGAGCGGCGAGAGCCAGGCTGGCACTTAGTGCTAAGAACATCATTTTTCTCTAACCTCCCCTTCTCAAACGGCCGAACCAAGAAATCGATTCCAAGAAGTTGCTTCCGCTAAGTTACGAGGAATGCCAGGGCGGACCGAGACTTGGCACGATTTTCGCACTCTTGCATCTCGATCTCGCACCCCCATGCAGATCGACTTAGGAGAAGGAAATGAAAGCAACTCGACTTATTATTCTCGGCCTCGCTGCTGCCACTGTCGCTGGCGCCCAGGCCGTCGTTCTCGACGACTTCACGACCGGCGCTTACAGCGTCGAAATCGGTCCTGCCGTTGGTAGCTCCGACCTGCACTTCCAAGCCGCTTCCGTCATTGGTGGTATCCGCGCAACGTATCTGAAGATCCTGCAGAACCCGCGCAATGGCAAGCTGGCTATGCAGACGGGTCCGATCGATGGCTTCGGCTTCCACTCGGTCGCCGCCGATAACCGACTCGTGGGCTTCACCCAACTCGGCTACGGTTTCTCGACCAGCTCCGTCGGTTCGAACCCGCTCAACGCAAACTGGAGCGGCCTCAACAAGCTCAACGTCAACTTCGACTCGAACGACCTCGACTTGTCGATGATGGTGACAGTCGTCTCGAACGTTGAAGGCAGCTTCAACTTCATCCAGACGTCCCGCACCGTTCTCGGTGGCCGACCGGCGACCGCGTTCACGGAATCGTTCGACCTTTCTGGCCTGGCACAGCGCAACGACGTGGACGCCGTTCTGCTCGAGTTCACGACTTCTCCGGGTGGCGACTTCGCTCTCACTTCGGTTGAAGCGGTTCCCGAACCGGCTTCCATCGCGGCCATCGCTCTTGGCGCCCTGGGCATCCTCGGTCGCCGACGCAAAGCCTAACGACTCTCTTCCATCCCTCCGACAAACCCCCTTGCCGACCGCGACATCGGCGGGGGGTTATCTTTTTTGCTCCCGAAACGTGAATTCGGCGAGGATCTTGCGATCATTTCGAGCGATGTGGCGTTTGACAATGAGTAATGATTAAGCAAATATCCTCGCTCGTTCTCCTCGCCACCGTGGGCCTCGTCCATGCGCAGAGCAAGACCTTTACGATTGGGTCGGGCAACATGGATGCGCGGCAGAACGCGGCTGTCGAAAGCCAGGCTGATTTCGAAGATTTCGTGGGCCGCACCCACAAGGTGTCGGGCGCGATCCAGTTCGATCCCAAGAAGAAAGTGGGCTCGGGCAAAATCAAGGTCGACCTCGCCAGCATCGATACCGGCATCGCCCTGCGCAACGACCACATGAAGAGTCCGGGGTGGCTCGACACCGCCAAATTCCCGGAAGCGACGTTTGAAGCGACGAGCGTCAAGCACACGTCCGGCGACAGCTACACGGTCACGGGCAAGTTCACGATCCATGGCGTGACCAAGGTGATCACGGCCCCGGTGACGCTGAAGTATCGAGCGGCCAACAGCCAAACCAAGGCGGCTGGATTCGGCGGCGACGTGATTCAGGTTTCAACGAAATTCCCGATCAAGCTGAGCGATTACGGCATCAAGGTGCCGAGCCAGGCGGCGGGCAAGGTGGCAAATCGTGTCACGATTAGCCTGTCGGTGTTTGCTTCAGATCGATGAAAATCATCTCAGTCGCTGGACTCATTCTTTTCGTCGCGGGGCTCTTGGGCCTCGCGGCGTCCGTCATCGTGCCGATCACCTACCAGGGTCGCGCGAAGCTGATCCAGCGGGTGGAATCGTCGGGGGCGGCGGATGCGCTGTTCGACAGCGCGGGGACGGAAGTCGGCAGCCCCGAAATGTTGATTATCGACGATCCCAAGGCGTTCACCGGTGCCAAAACGGAATCGGGAGCAGAGATCGTCAGCGAAAACTACCTGCGCGAACACTCCATCTATCCGCTTCAGATGAAGTCGGTTCGATTCGCGGCGGGGATGACGATGTTTGGCTCCGCGCTTTCCAGTTTTGTCGGCGGGATTGCGTTTCTCGTTGCCCGCCGCGGACTCAAGCCTCAGAAACTGGGCTAGCGGCGAGCGACCAAGGCGGTGAGGGGCGGGATTGTGGTCTCGCCCGAAAGGCTCGCCCCAAGGTCTCCGCCATAAGCCACGGTCCAATCTCCGGCCGGCAGGTTGAGCCGCCTTGGCTGGCGCGAGCCGTTGAGGACGACGAGAATCGTCGACCACGAGTCTCCGCACGCCGCGCCGTCGATCGTCCAGGCCACGCAGCCACCATCGGAATCGGGCAGGAAGCGGATATTCTTCCGGATCGCGGCCGCGTCATTCATTCGGAAGGCTGGATGAGTCTGCCGTAGGGCGATCAAGTCGCGGGTGGCCTGAATCGAGCCTTGAAACTGCTCCGCGCGCTTCCAGTCATAGAGGTTCGCGGGGCCATCGTTGTAGGTGTTCGGTTTCATTCCCTTGGTGCGGCCGAGTTCGACCCCACCTTCCAGGAACGGAACGCCCTGACTGAGCAGCACCGCGGCCGTGGCGAGCAGCACGGACCTTTGGCGCTCCTCCTCGCTGGCGTCGCCCATCGCGTAGGCGATCTTGTCGCGCAAGGTCATGTCATCGTGGGCGGAGACGTAGTTGATCGACTCGCCGGGACGGACGGCAAAGGTGTTGATCGACCCCAGGACGGCGTTCTTCAAGCGCTCGATGTCCATCGGCTGGCCGCAGACAAAGCCGGGCGTGCGGTCGTTTGTACCGCCTCGAAAAGCGTTGCGGAAGTCGTCATTGAAGACCCCGACACCCATCCCCTTCTGCGCACCCTTGGCAAAGCGGGTCGGGCCGCCGCCGGTCCAAGGCTCGCCATAGATCGTCGCATCGGGTCGGACCGTGCGGATCGCCTTCTCCCAGTCTCTGACGCTGTCGGGTTCATGGATTCCGAGAAGATCGAATCGAAAGCCATCGACGCCGTATTCTCGCAGCCAATAAAGAAGGCTATCCCTCACGAATTTGCGCGCCATCGGATGCTGATCGGCCAACGCATTACCCACTCCCGATTCGTTAACGACCTGCCCTCGCTCGTCCGTTCGCAAATAGTAGTAAGGGGCCAGCTGTTGGAAATTCGAATCCGGTCCATCACCTGGCCACGTGTGGTTGTAAACCACGTCCATCACCACGCGGAGTCCGTGACGATGAAGCGTTTGCACGAGCCCCTTAAACTCGCGAACGGGGCTGAGCGGATCTTGGGGCGATTTGGCATAGGCCGGGGTTGGCACGTTGAAGAGCGTTGTCGCATAGCCCCAGGTGTAGCCACCGAACCCGAATCCCTGGATGGGCAACAGATGGATGTCGGTCACACCTAGTGACTTGAGGTAATCCAAACCGATGGGCTGCTTGGAACTGCCCAGCCCAGAAATGCTCATTCCCGCATAGGTCCCGGCCAATGGCTTGGATAGTCCGGAAGTTGGGCTCGCCGTGAAATCGCCCACATGCACCTCGTAAAGAATGCGGTCGGTGGCGCGCGCGCGGTCGGGTTTGGGGGCGGTCCATCCTTGGGGATCCGTTCGGTCCAGATCGATCACCATCGTTCGCCGCATGTCTTGGCTTGCGGCGCGGCCATAGGGATCGCTGGCTAATCGGCTAGTGCCGTCGATTTGGGGACGATAACAGTAGAACGTCCCGTTCAAGTCGCCGGAGACCTTGCATGTCCATGTGCCCTTTTCGCTACGGCTCATGGGAACGGTTTTACGAGCGGGACCAGATGCCGAGGCATAGAGGACTAAATCCATCTTCTCAGCGGTCGGGCTCCACACGCGAAAGGCTGTGTTTTTCTTCGACCAAGTGGCCCCGAGGTCGGTGCCGCTATAAACGAATTCAGGTGCGGAGAGGATGGAGCGAGGCGTCACGCGCCGAGATTTTCCCGAGTCCAAAAGCACCGGTCGCAACGCAAGATCGCTGATACGGATCTCAGAACCCAGCTTCAGTCGGTATGCCTGATACGGCCTTGCATCGTTCTTCCTTTCTTGAGGGACCCCGGGAACGAGCGAAGTGTCGTCGATCGAATTGGAGATCGATTTCTGATTGAAGTCGATCTGAATTCGGACGATGCGATCGGACGGAACGGAGAGGCGGATATTGGCGCCACCGGCTTCGAAACCTGCACCGTAATTTTCGTCCCACGACCCACCTCGGGCTACCTTAAATTCGTAGTCGCCCTTCGGAAGCCGCATATCGAGAGCAAATACGCCTGGCGCGATCTCGCGGGCTTCCGTTTCGCTGCCATCCGGATTCCAGTCGGAGCCACCGACCAGATGTTGGAAGGTGCCCGCCAACACCACACGATGGGGAGAGCCTGGCGTCGTTCGGGCCGGCTGACCGATGGGTGAGGCATCAATGACGGGAACGAGCCTCTTACCGAGTTTAATACTCAGTCCCTTCTTAGCCTGGGAGGCTAAACGTGGCTGCTCGAACCAAGCTGTGACGGTACGCGGACCATCCAGGAAGACGGGAGGAAGGGCGACCTGAGCGAGCAAAATCGGAAGTGCGAGCACAACTCCGAGATTACTAAATACTCGTAAAACCTGCCGATGCCAAGAAAAAAGTCCTTACGCAGATTGCGCAAGGACCCGCTAAAGCTTGAAGTATTGTGGATTACTTGCTGCGCTTTCGCATTTTGACCATCCGGGGCGAGCCATCCGCACCGTAGGCAATCTTGTAACCAGCCGGAATGCGTCGCAGTGCTTCCGCAACTTCCGAGGGAAGTTGAGTTTTACTCGCGCGCTTCGTCTGTTTCTTCTTAGATTGACGGAATGTGGAGGTCGCTTGTGACGCTTCATCTACGCTGTCGACAGCCACGAGGCCATTTGGGGTGACCTTCATGACAGCTGCAGCGGGAGGAATGTGCACAAAAACATAATCATTCGAAGCCAAATAGCGAACCTCGAAAGGAAGCGTATGCTTCTTGACGCCGAGTTTGAAAGTCAGCGCGTTGTTCTTCGGAGTAGCCTTGAGTTTCAAGGCACGGGTGATATCGTCTACTGTTTTTGCCATGATAACACTTTGCTCTGCAAGCGGCTTAACCATACCTGCCATTCACGAAGATTTGCAATTGGTCAACCAACTGCTATTGAATGGGGCGATTATCGAGCAAACGCACGGGACCACAGCGGACCGCCGCCATAACGCGGGCTCCCGGATGAGAAGATTCACATTCTTTCATGGTTAGCGGATCGACGATGACCAGATAATCCACGGACAATCCTTCGCTCACAAGTTCCTGTCTCGTCTGTTCGATCAAGCGAGAAGCGTCAGCCGGATTAGAAAGCATAGACAATTGACTACTGATATACTCCAATTTCTTCGCAAATATTCCTGCTGTTGCACGATCTGTGGCATCTAGATAAACGTTTCTACTCGAGAGAGCAAGACCGTCCTCTTCGCGGATCGTCTCCACAAAATCCAGCGAAATGGGGACGTTAAGGTCTTGCACCATTCGTGCAATCACCGCGCACTGCTGCAGATCTTTGAGTCCAAATACGGCGATTTGGGGCTGAACCATGTTGAAAAGCTTGGCGACAACCGTCGCTACGCCCCGGAAATGGCCAGGACGAACATCGCCTTCAAATCCCGCAGAAACATCGTCGACCGTAATCCAGGTCGAGAAATGGGGTGGATAAACCAGCTCCGGCGGAGGCGCGAAAATAGCATCCACTCCAACCGATTCGGCGAGCTCAAAGTCGCTCGATTCTTGACGCGGATAGCGCGTGAAATCTTCATTTGGTCCGAACTGCGTGGGATTTACGAACAGCGAGGTCACGACGAAATCGCCGAGTTCTCGTGCCCGCCGCATCAGCGAGAGATGGCCTTCGTGAAAGGCCCCCATCGTAGGGACGAGCGCGACGGAACGATGTCCAGCGGTCGTTTCGCGCAGTGATGTTATCGTGCGGCAGACTTTCAAAACGAATTCTCAGAAGTGGGGAAGCGCGATTCGCGCACATCGGCCGTGTAGCGCTCAACCGCAGCCTGCAGATCGTGGGCGGCATGAGCGTACAAGCCAATGTGTTTGTATTTTTGACCGGAAAAGCCGAGGAGATCGTGAAACACCTGGACCTGACCGTCGCATTCGGCACCCGCGCCGATGCCAATCGTTGGAATGCGCAGGGCATGGGTGATCTCCTTGGCAAGCGCGGCCGGGATGAGTTCTATAACAATCCCGAATGCGCCCGCCGCTTCGATCGCAAGGGCTTGTTCCATGACCTTTTTGGCTTGCTCGCCCTTGCCCTGGACCCGAAATCCGCCGAATTCGTTGACGGATTGTGGGGTGAGTCCAACGTGACCCATAACAGGAATTCCCGCCCGCACGATGGCAGCGATCTCGTCCGTATAGGCGCCTTCCAGCTTAACGGCTTCGGCACCCGCCTTGGCGAGTTCTACGGCGGAAGCCACGGCGTCGGCCGTGGAAATCTGATAGGAGCCGAAAGGCAGATCGCTGAGTAAGAGCGCTCTCGGCTTCGCACGAGCCGCTGCTCGCGTATGGTGGATCATATCGTCCAGCGATACGGGAACGGTGGTTTCGTATCCCAGCACAACGTTGCCCAGCGAATCCCCGACCAAGATCACATCCACGCCGGCGCGGTCAGCGATCTGACAAGTCGGAAAATCGTAAGCAGTGAGACAGACGATTCGCTGCTCGCGACCCTTCATCGCCAGGATCGTGGGCGCCATCACCTTATCCGCCATTGCGGAAAAGTATACGCGCTTCAGCTCGCTTCATGATGCTGAAGATCGACGAGCATGGCTTGCATGAGGTCGACGCGTAGGACGACACCAAGAAGCACCCGGTCTTGAACGACGGGCAGAAGCGTCAGGCCCGAGCTGAGCATGAGATGAAACGCGTCGGAGATCTCCATCTCAGGGGGTGCCGTCGTGGGGTGGTGCGTGGCGTAGTTATGGGCGAACTGTCCGGCGAGGCTGACCACACTGCCGCGTCCTCCCGCCGCCCGGCAAATATCCCCTTCCGTGATGACGCCCGCCACCGCGTTGGATTCGTCCAAGAGCACCAGCGCGGGGAATTGATAGATGTCCATCTTGTCGATGGCATCGCGCAAGGTGCTCTGCATGTGGAGCGTGGGTATGTGGGCGTGGAGCACTTCGCGGAGCGTCATGTGTGGGGGATTTTACGCGATGCGCGGGTAGCATCATGAGCCATGAAGGGCGGTAGATGGCTCGGTATTTGCGTGGTGGTAGGACTCAGCTCGATTGGCTGGAGCTGGGTGGATACGGGTCACATGATCGTGGCGGCGGTCGCGGAGGCGCGTCTCACCCCGGCCGCGAAGAAGGCAGCCACGCGATTGTTGGCGGGAATCGATGACCGTCGGTCGAGCACCTTTATCACGGCGAGTTGCTGGGCCGACGATACGAAGTCCGATCAAGATCGGGCGTGGCACTACTGCGACTTTCATTTTCGAGCCGACGGCAAGCCGAGCGATTTGAAGCCGGAAGATGAGAACGTCGTGTGGGCGATCAAGGTGCAGAGCAACATCTTGATCGACGGCGTTTCGTCGTTGGAACAAAAGTCCGCAGCCCTTCGCTATCTGATCCACTTTGTGGGAGACGTTCACCAGCCCCTGCACGCGATCGCTCGTGACAGTGATGAGTTTCCCGAGGGAGATCGCGGCGGCAACGACTTCAAGATCAAGCCGATTAACGGTTGGGGAAATCGGCCTGTCAGCAACCTCCATACGCTCTGGGACTTCGCCTGCGGAGCGTACAAGAGCTCGCCAAAACGGCCGCTTGTCAGTGCAGACGAACAATGGATCCGGGACCGCGCCGCCGAATTTGCGAAGCCGTATCCTTATGCGAAGATGGCCGACGTCAAATTGAACGATCCGATGGTGTGGGCCAAGGAAAGCTTTTCGCTCCGGAACGTCGTTTATAACCTGGAAGAAAAGGAGACACCGAGCGATGAGTATCTGGCCAAAGGCTCCGAGATTTGCCGAAAGCGAATCGTGCGAGCCGGATACCGGCTCGCCGATCTTCTCAATCGCTTGCTGAAGTAGCCTTTACTGCCAGGCGATCAGGGCCAGTTCGCTCGCTACTCGCACGTCCTCGTTGAATGGGACGATACGGAGCGTGTAGCCTTTGTGTCCCGGTTCGTCGCAGAGGACGGTGGTCTCGAACGTGAGCGGCTGCTCGCCCGTGAGCTCCATGTCGTGGATCGTGAACTGGTTCAGTTCGCGGTTGCCGCCTACGGTGCCAACCAGGGCCTGAACGCGGACCTCGTCGGGACGTAATGCGCCGAGCGAGACTTCGGCTCGAATCTTGAACGTACGGCCAACTTCGTTGAAGACGCCGCCGTCGTCGCAGACATTCAGGAATCGCACATCCTTCCATGCGGACCGCACGCGCGAGCGCCACTGGAGAGCCGTCTTGGCGCGATCCAGGTTGTTCGCCTGCAGCGCGTTAAAGGCCTGTGAACTCGGCATGTAGAACCGGCTCGTGTACTCCCGAACCATGCGCGCCGTCGAAAAGCGCGGAGCGAGATCGCGCATGGACTTCTTCATCATCTCAATCCACGCGGTGGGCAGTCCCGATTCGCCTCGGTTATAGAATAGGGGCGCGATCTCCTGCTCGATGAGCTGATAGAGGGCACGACTTTCGAGCCAATCCTGGTGGCCATTGTCGCCCATCTCGGCACCATCGCCGATCGCCCAGCCGACGCCGGGTCGATAGCCTTCCGCCCACCAGCCGTCGAGGACGGAGCAGTTGAGTCCGCCATTGGGGACCACCTTCATGCCGCTCGTGCCGCTGGCTTCCATGGGTCGGCGGGGGTTGTTCAGCCACACATCGACGCCTTGGACGAGTTGCCGAGCGACTTCCATATCGTAGTCCTCGACAAACACCATGTT
The DNA here is from genome assembly GCA_044226215.1 of Fimbriimonadaceae bacterium. Taxonomy (GTDB): domain Bacteria; phylum Armatimonadota; class Fimbriimonadia; order Fimbriimonadales; family Fimbriimonadaceae; genus JBGAHK01. The sequence goes on from JBGAHK010000001.1 coordinate 678,273, forward strand.
GCTGCGCCCACCTTCGTGGTTGATAAAGCGCCAGATTTCTTGGATGAGCGCCTTGCCGCCATCGTCGCGCGGATGGCTCTTTCCGGCAAAGACGATCTGAACCGGTCGGTCCGGATTACCCAGGATCGCCTTCAGGCGTTCCTTGTCGGCGAACATGAGCGACGCGCGCTTATAGGTGGCGAATCGACGCGCAAAGCCGATGGTGAGGATGCGCGGATCGAGCGCCTGATTGGCCGCCTGCAGGTCCGTTCGGCTCGCGTTGCGCTTCGAAAGCTGGCGGACCAGTCGCCGGCGCACGAATCGAACGAAGTCGCCCCGCTGGTTTTCGCGGATATCCCACAACTCTTGGTCGGGGATTTCGGTAATCCGATCCCACAGGCTTGGATCGCTCGGATCCTCGCGCCAGGTGGGTCCAAGGTGGCGATCGAACAGCTCGCCCATACGATCCGACATCCAGGTCGCGGTGTGGATTCCGTTCGTGATTGCGTCGACCGGCACTTCTTCGATCGGGTACTCGCTCCATCGACCGGAGAACATTTGCCGAGACACTTGGGCGTGAAGCTTCGAAACCCCGTTGACGCGGTTCGCATTTTCCATGGCGAGAACGGCCATGTTGAACGGTTCGTTGATGTCGTCAGGATTGATGCGGCCCAGGCGAAGGAAATCTTGGTAGTTCAGACCAACCCGCTCGATCGACTTGAGCAGATACTGCTCGATGAGCGCTGGTTTGAAGACGTCGAAGCCGGCCGGCACCGGGGTGTGGGTGGTGAACACGTTGCCCGCGACGACCACCTGGCGAGCCGTGCGGAAATCGCACTGATGCTCTTCCATGAACTGGTGCAGGCGCTCAAGGCTGAGAAACGCCGCGTGACCTTCGTTCATATGGCACACGGTGGGCTTGATGCCGAGCGCCTTCAGAGCGCGCATGCCACCGATGCCCAGAATCATCTCCTGGCGGATGCGCATGTTTTCGTCGCCACCGTAAAGGGTGTCGGTGATGCCCTGATCGTCCGGAGCGTTCTCGAGGACGTTCGAGTCGAGCAAGTACAGCGACACACGTCCGACCTCAGCCTTCCATATCTGGCAGGTGACCATTCGGTCTGGGAACTCGACACTGACAGTCAGCGGCTCGTTGTCGATGCCGCGCACCAGCTGTAGCGGCATGTGATAAAAGTCGTAGTTCGGATAGTTCTCCTGCTGCCATCCGTCCGCGTTCAGGCTCTGGCGGAAGTAGCCGCGCGAGTAGAGCAGTCCGATGCCAACCAAGGGAATGCCCAGGTCGCTGGCCGCTTTGAGGTGATCGCCGGCGAGAACGCCGAGGCCGCCCGAATAGATGGGCAAGCTCTCGTTGATGCCAAATTCCGCGCAGAAGTAGGCGATGAGGGTTTCATCCCGCAGATGGCCAAACCGCTCGTCAAACCAGGTCTTGGCGCCCAAGTAGTGATCGAGCTGGCGCGAACACATTTCGAGCTTGGTCATGTAGACCGGGTCGGCCGCCAAGCGATCCTTGCGGTCCTTGCTCAGGCGGTTCAAAAGCTCAAGCGGATTGTGCTCGACTTCGTCCCACAGCTTCGGATCAGTTTCCGAGAAGAGCTGCCACGTATCGGCGTGCCATGACCAACGGAAGTTCATGGCCAGCTTCTTGAGAGGCTGGAGCGCGGCCGGCAGTTCGGCAACCACTTCAAATGAATGCGAATATTTGAGGACTTTCATCAAGCAACCCGTATTATTATCGTTCCTTTGAAGCGGTCGCTTCAGCTTTGGAACCAAAAGAAGGTGAAGATTTAAATCGCGATCGAAGGCTCGAGGTGGGCAAATTGGTCCGAGACCACCGCGAGGAACGCCTCCACCACGGCAGGGTCGAAGTGTTTGCCGGAAAGAGCCCGGATCTCCTCGATCGCTTCCCAGACCGGCCACGCCGATTTATAAGGTCGGCTATTGGTCAAGGCGTCAAAGACGTCGGCGACCGCGACGATGCGACCGCTCAGGGGAATGTCCTCCCCGGCGAGACCATGGGGATAGCCCGTGCCATCCCACCGCTCGTGATGCGAAACGGCGATCTCCTCGGCGACTTGCAGCAACTCGGACCGGCTCCCGGCGAGAATGCCTTGACCGATCAGCGTGTGCCGCTGCATCTGTTCAATTTCATCGTCACTCAGTCGGCCCGCCTTGAGGAGAATGCTGTCGGGGATGCCGACTTTGCCGAGGTCGTGAAGGGGTGCGGCAAGCCTGATCATCCAGACTTGCTTGGGATCGAGTGCGAGCTGGCGGGCAATGGCTCCAGCCATTTCACCGACCCGACTCGTGTGGGCACCGGTATTGTCGTCGCGGAATTCGGTGGCGAATCCCAAGCGCTCCAAAATCTCGATGTAGGTGTCTTCGAGCTCCCGGGTGCGCTCGCGGACCTTGCGGTCCAGTTGGTCATTCTGGAGTCGTAGCTCCGACTGCATGAACCGGAGCCGTAGCAGGTTTTTGACGCGCAGGAGCACTTCCAAGGCGTCGATTGGCTTGGTCAGGTAGTCGTTTGCACCGCACGAGAGCGCCATGCGCCGAGAGGCCACGGAGGCGTCGGCGGTGAGAACGAGTACGGGCAGGACGCCGTCGTCGGGGTACATGGCCCGAATCTGCTCGAGGGGATCGAAGCAGTCCCGCGACGAGCCGGTGACGCTGAGAAGCATCATATCGGGGCGGCGAGACCGGAAACTGGCGAGGGCGCCATCAATACTGGCGTGGGGGGAGACGTGTTGGAATCCTGTCTGCTCAAGCAGATTGCAAAGTACGCATCGGTCGTCATTCGCCGGTTCGACAACGGCAATTTCGCCCTGACGGATTAGTTCGTCGCCCATCCGAAGTCCCCAAAACTGGACCTGTTGGTCCTGGCTGTGATATCGGTATATCGAGCAGACTTCTTCAGGTTTCCCGGGCGTTTGGACCGCGAAACCTGAGAAAGTTGTTCAGTCTTTGTTCATTTTCCGGCCCAACTGTTCGCGGAAAATCGCCGTCTCATGATGTGACGGGCGAATTTGATTCTTCCTCTCCCTTCACAACCCATACGGCTCAGGCTCATTCCCCCGGCCTGGGCCATTTTCTTTACGGGGCAAGTCGCAGACTTTTGACTTCTGAAGGGAGGAGACCGAGGAAGCTTCTAAAGGAATCGCGCAGCGCCTGGGTGGTACCAAAACCACATCGCCGACTCAGTTCATCGATGCCCGGATTTTCTCTCGCCACCAGCTGAATGGCCATCTCGGTGCGGCATCGATCCACGAACTCGGGGAAGCCATAGCCCACGAGGGAGCGGAACGTTCTGCTCAGGTGGAACGGGGAATACCCGGCCCGCTCGGCTGCTTCCTTGAGCGCCCACCGCTGCTCGGGGGCCACTCGCACGCGCTCGACGAGAGTCGCGAGTGGAGGCGGAAGTGCCCCAGAAATCTGGGTGATGGAAAATGGCGTGGGGCTGACTAATATCTGGGCGAAGAATTCGTGATAGATGCCCGTCAGCTCCGGAACCGCGATATCCTCCGGATGACCGATCGCGTCCACAAAGCGACTGAGGCTGTTCGCCAATGGTGTGCCGGTTTGAACGCTGCTTAACCCGTGGGCCACTCCGCCTTTCGTGAGACGGGAGCTGACCCAGTTGGAAAGGATCTCGGTGCCTTCCTTGGGCCACGTTGCCACATAGAATTTAATCGGACCGCGAGAAATCTGAACCTTGAGTTCTGCACCCGCATTGGCGACGAGAACGGAATTCGCCGACATGGGAGACCAATGGTCCCGTCCAGTGCTGCTCGTCATCATCGTGCCGCTGAGGAGGATGAGGGAGCAGAGGTGCGAATCACGTATATGAAAGTCAATAAAAGCCGGTTTTTTTTGTACCGTTTTTATCTCTATGAGTTCACCAAACTGTGAAGAGCGCAAGGGGTTCGTCGACAGTTCCTGAACGTGCAGGCCTTGCAGGGTTCGAAGTTGAAAACCGTCAAAGGGAAGGCTATTGCCTTGACGCATTACGGGCTCCTGAGGAATTCGAATTGCAATTAGTCATATTTTCCGATCTCCCCATTTGCCCACCACTCGTGCTGAACGCTGCCCGTGTGGCTTGGCAACAGTTATTATCCAGCTTTTTCAAGAACGTCCAATCGCGGGTACTGGCATCGAGAGCCCCGGATCAGGTAGCACTACGATGATGTCTCCTAAGGTCAGTGTGGCGATCCTCGGTGCGACGGGAGCCGTAGGTGCTGAATTCTTAACCCTATTTGAGCAAAGATCATTCCCTTTGGGCAATTTGAAGCTCTTGGCCAGTGAAAGAAGCGTAGGAAAGACCATTTCTTACCATGGTGTTGAAATTGCGATAGAATTGGCAAGAAACGAAGTTTTCGATGGCGTGGACTTCGCCTTCTTCAGTGCCGGGGCCAGCCGTTCTCGCGCCTTTGTGGAGGCTGCCATCAATGCAGGCGCCGTCGTGATCGACAATTCCAGCGCCTTCCGGATGGACCCCGATGTCCCCCTCGTCGTGCCCGAAGTCAATGGCGATGTCATTCGCGACAGCGATCGGTTGATTGCCAACCCCAACTGCACGGCGGCGATCCTCGTGATGGCCTTGAAGCCGCTGCTCGATTTGGCCCCGATTGAACGCGTGGTCGTCAGCACTTACCAGAGCGCCAGCGGTGGCGGCGCCGCCATGATGCACGAGCTGGAGCGACAGACTGGTAACGTCCTCGCGGGGCGTGACCCCGAGCCCCAGGAGCTCCCTCACCAGTACGCGTTCAACGTCTTTAGCCACAACACGCCGATCAACGAGCACGGCTACAACGACGAGGAGTGGAAGGTCATTCAGGAGACGCGGAAAATCCTCGGAATCCCCGATCTTCGAGTGGGCGTCACGTGCGTGCGGGTGCCGGTTCTGCGGGCCCACAGCGAGGCGGTGACGGTCGAATTTGCCGACTCCGCACCTAGCGAGGCCGCCGTTCGCGAGGCTCTGGAGGCTTTTCCCGGCGTTCGGGTGATCGACGACCGCGCGGCGAACCGCTTCCCGATGCCCGTCGACGCCTCGGGCGGGGATGATGTGCTCGTCGGGCGCATTCGGACCGATGTCTCGCACCCTCGGGCGATTTCGCTGTTTGTGGTCGGAGATCAGCTTCGAAAGGGCGCCGCACTCAACGCGGTTCAGATCGCCGAGCACATGCTGGCCCACCGGGGCGTCGCCGCGGGCCGGCCGTGACCCTCGTCGCGCTCCTGGGGATGGCGCTGCCGGCCCCGCAACTTGTCGTCGCACCATACGTGCAGCCAGGCAACTACGCGTCGCTGCGCAAGGAAGGGGCCGAGATTGTGTGGGTCGCCCGGAAAGAGGCGGCTTATCTGGTGCGATTCCGATCTCCTCAAGGAGCTTGGCGCTCGGTCGCGCCCTCGCGGGCGAGCGCGCCCGGCGTCGGCGTGCTCTACCGCGCCAAATTGGACGATCTGCCCTTGAATTCCCGGATCGAGTATGTGGTCACCGCTGGAGCGATCGTGGGGAAAGGGACGTTCCAAACCCGCCGCTCCGGCGACCAACTCACGTTCGTCTCAATCGGGGACAGCGGGGCAGGATCGGCGGCCCAACGTGCGTTGGGAGACCGGATGCTCGGCAGCGGCGCTCGAAGCCTGGTCCATACGGGTGATTTCGTCTACAGCCGCGGGTCGGGCAAGGAGTACGTCAGCCACCTCTTTTCCGCGTGGGCGAAGCTGATGGCGGCGATCCCAATTTATGTGGCGCCGGGCAACCACGACGTTCTCAGCTCCGATCTCGACCGCGAGCCGAGTGGTCTCGGCTACTTTCACTACTTGTCGCTGCCATTGAATGGACCCCAACCCGCCAAGTACGTTCGGGCCAAGGGAAAGCCCTCCGCCATCGATGCGTTCCGGAAAGCCGCAGATGGGCGCTACCCGCGGATGCTGAACTACTCATTCGACGACGGGCCTGTCCACTTCCTCATGCTCGACGGCAGCTTCTACGTACAGCCCTTCGACGCCGGACTCCTCCGCTGGATCAAGCAGGACCTGGCCCAGTCGCGGGCTCGGTGGAAGGTGGTCGCCGTGCACGAAGCGCCCTTCAACGGCACGCCCAAGCATGGTGACGAGCAGTGGGTTCGGTCTCTTGCGCCGCTATTTGAGGCAGGCGGAGTCGATCTCGTGCTCAGCGGACACGTGCACAACTACCAGCGGTCGCGCCCCTTGCGGTTCAAGCCGGGCAAAGCGCGCGGCACCATCGTGGACGGCTCGTTCACGCTCGATACCGCCTTCGACGGGAAGAATCGCACACGGCCGAGCGGGATTGTCTATATCGTGAACGGCGGTGGCGGCGAAAGTCTCTACGATCGAGATCGCGATGGTCGGCCCGTCCAATCGTACACCGCCGTCGTACGCTCCAATACGTTTTCGTACTCGCTGGTGAAGATATCCGGCAGCAGCCTGCGGTTCACCCAAATCGACCAAGCCGGCCGGACCATCGATGCGTTCCGGATCGACAAGTCTGGCAGATAGACCGGAATTTTGCGGCCAGGAACGTGCGCGGCACGAAACTGGTTGAAGACAAACGGACTCATATCGACTCGTGCGGGGCGAATTGGGTACCGTATCGTCTGCATCGCGAGGTGCGACCGCGTGCGAGCGGTTGCAGAAAGAGAATCATGACTTTTCGACAGATTGCGTTTACGTCCTTCGCTCTGGCTTCCTTGGCGCTCGCTGGCTGTAGCGGGGGAGACAAGGTGGCCACCAACGATTCCACAAAGCCGGCGGTGAGCACTGAGCCCAAGACCGACGGCAAGACCCCTGAAAAGGGCGCCGAAACAAAGCCGGCCGAGCCCAACAAGACCGAACCCACCAAGACTGAGGTCAAGACCACCGAGAAGCCGACCACACCGGAAACCAAGCCGGCTGACGTCGCGAAGCCACCGGTCGACCCGAAGAACGAAAAGCCCAAGGTGAGTCGGGCATTCCATCCGGAACCGGCGAGCGGAGATGCCAGCAAGTTCAGCGGCGATTACGTGATGGTTTCGGACATCAACAAGGAAATGGCCAAGCACAACAAGTCGGCTTTCGTCGGCAAGTTGACCATCGGCAAAGATGGCTCGTTCAACATGACGTTCGGCACGACCAAGAACACCATGTATTCGAAAGGCACCGTGCAGGTTTACGGCGATTCGATCCGCTTGGTCCCGAGTGAAGGAAAAGCCCTCGGCTTCCACAACCTGTACTTGAAGAAAGATGACAAGGGGCTCGCGGCCACCAACATCGATCCGAAGACGGGCAAGCCAGAAGGCCGCCAGCTGAAGCTCCGCTTCAACAAGAGCTAAACCAGCCCCACGAACTCTCAGTCGACCCTGGTCTGTGGCCAGGGTCGATTTGCTTTAAGAGCAGCATTGGTGCGCGACTTCTCGGTAGCCCCAATCGTCCCGTTGGGCAATGAACGTGAAATCTTTGGTTGCCGAGTTCATCGGCACTTTCACCCTGCTCTTTTTGGGCATCGGGGCGGCAGCGGCGGGGGGAACCCTGATCGACGTCGCACTGGCCCACGGCTTGGCGATCGCTGTCATGGGATCGGCATTCGGCATGATCAGCGGCGGTCACTTTAACCCGGCCGTCACTCTTGCGCTCGTTGTGGCCGGGAAATGCCCGTCCAGCGACTTGCTCCCGTATTGGGTGGCTCAGATCTTGGGCGCGATCACCTCGGTGTTTACGCTTTCGTTCGTCATGGGCAAAGACGTCGTGGCGGCGGCCAGTTATGGTATTCCCGCGTTGGGCAAGGATATCGGCATGGCCCAGGGCATCGTCGCCGAGATCGTGCTCACGTTCTTCTTGATGGCCGTCATTTTCGGTACGGCCGTCCATGGCAAGGCGCCTAAACTGGGCGCGCTCTTCATCGGCCTCGTGATTGTGGCCGACATCTTCACCGGTGCCAGCCTCACAGGCGCCGCCATGAACCCGGCGCGCTATCTAGGACCGGCGGTTTCCAAGGGCGACTTCGCCCAGATCGGCGTTTACCTCGTGGGTCCTGTGCTCGGCGCGCTGCTGGCCACGCTCGTCTACAAGACCTGTTTCGACGACGAAGATCGCTAAGCCTTCGCAAAAAGAGAACGGGGTCGGGCGCTTGCGCCCGACCGCGTTTTCGCGAGTTCGCTTAGTACTTGACCCAATAGTAGCTGGGCAGCTTCTTCGGCTGCGGCCATACTTCGTCCATCGTGTCGGCGTTCCACATTTGGCCGCCTTTCATCACGTAGCGCAGGGTGTTCGTGTTGCGAATGTCCACCAGCGGATCGCCGTCCATAACGAGAATGTCGGCGAGCTTGCCGGGCTCGATCGAGCCGATGTCCTTGGAAAGACCCAGCGCTTCGGCACCATTGATGCTCGCGCATCGAAGGGCATCGAAGTTGCTCATGCCGCTCGCCATGCTCCAGACGTCCCAGTGGGCGCCGAGGCCCTGAAGCTGGCCGTGCGAGCCGAGGCAGACTCGTCCGCCCGCTTGCAGAACACGGTTGCACGCTTGGGCAATCTTCGAGAAGTGGTACTCCTCAGGTCGATTCCACGTCGTGCGGCGATTGACCATCCCATCCAGTGTGAGCGGGGGGACAAAGCGTCGCAGCTTGGCGTCGTGGGCGACGTCCGTGTTCTCGAACCAGTAGTTCTCGGTCGTGGGTCCACCGTAGGCCACCAGCATGGTCGGGGTGTAGTACGTTTGCGTTCCCGCGATGAACTCGGCCAGATCCTTATACAACGGCGTAACGGGCAGCGAGTGCTCGTGACCGCTGTAGCCATCGGCCATTTCCGTCATGCCTTGCTTGACATCGAGCGCGCCTTCCGTCGTCGGGGTGATGCCGTACTCCTGACACGCCTGGAGAATCCACTGCCGCACCATGCGATCGCCGGCGACGTACTGCTTGATGTAGCGCGTCTTGTAGGCGTCTCGGTATCGCTTCAGATAGTTCTTTACTTCATCGAGCGAGCCAAACTCGTTGCTCGAGAAGATGCCGGGGCCAGTCGTGTAGATTCGGGGACCAATCGCCTCACCGGATTCGATGGCGTCCGCGCGATCATAGATGTCGGTGCTGCCTGACTGCGGGTCGCGGTTCGTGGTGACGCCATACGCGAGGTTCGCGAGATAGCCCCACGATTGCGGTACGTCGATCGGCAAACCAAACCAGTGCGAGTGGACGTCGACCCAGCCCGGCATGACGGTCTTGCCCTTCAGGTCGAACACCTTGGCGCCGGCAGGAACGTTGAGCGAGCCCGTCGGTCCGACTGCTTGGATGCGAGAGTCGACGATGAGAATGTCGCCTTTCTCAAGGATTTGGCGACCCTTCATCGTAATGACCTTGCCGCCACGGAGGAGCACGGTGCCTTTGGCTTTGTAGCGAGGCACTTCCGCCTTCAGCTCGACCGACTTCGGCTCCTTATCATCGGCGTTCATCGTGTAGAATTTCACGCCCATGCCCCAGGTGACGGACTTGCCGTCGGCCGACCAGCGCAAGTTGTTGCCACCCTCGCCCGCGCTCACTTTCTTAACGGGCGAGAGCGCGCCGCCTTCCAGGCCGTTGATCGTGGGCGCCGCGGTGCCCGTGTACGGGACTTCGGCGATATAGAGCTTGTTTTTCTGCTCGAGGAAGACGCGGTCACCATCGGGCGAAACCTTCATTTCGCCGACGCCCGGCCCAGAGACGCTCAGAACAACCTTGCGATCGATGCCATCGAGTGTCATCGAGCGGATGGAGTTGCCGGCTTGGTAATAGAGCCGATTCGGGTCTTTGGCAAAGTGGAGATTCCCGGCACCCATCGCAGGGCCAATGATGCGCGGCTCGGTGCCGTCGGCGTTGACGATCCGCAGTTCAATGTTGCCGAACATCCCGAAATTTGCTCCGATTTCGCGATCGGCTTCCGGATTGGTCGCATTGTTCGGATCGAGGCAGGTGTGGGTCGGCTGAAGCACGCTCATGGCGAGCCAGTCGTCCGTCGGAAGCGATTCGTAAACGATCCGCTTGCCATCGGGAGTCCACACGACTTCGTAGTAGGCGTTGGCATCTTCGGTCAGTGCCTTGGGCGTGCCCCCGTCGGCAGAGACGACGTAAAGATGGCCGGCCTCCTGCGAGAACGTGGTGAATGCAATCTTCGATCCGTCCGGCGACCATCGGGGCTGGAACTCGCTCGTGTCGAGGATGGTCAGGCGCCGGGCATTGGTGCCATCGGCGTTGGCCACCCAGATCTTCTGGAATGCGGTGAATACGACCTTTTTGTTGTCCGGCGAGAGCGAAGGATCGCCGGCCAGCCGCGACAACACGGTCGGGCTCTCGTCGACCGAATACTCAAAGTGGCAGGAGCGGTTGACTTCGGCATCGACCTTGGCCGAGAACGGAATGACCGTCTCCGCGCCCGTGGCGATCTCGATGCGCTTGATCTTGCCGTCCTTCGGCATGATGAAGTAACGATTGTCGGGAGTGATGGCGTAGGCGGCGATCAGGTCTCTCGTAGCGCGCGATTCTTGCTCGTCGCGATCCATCGAAGGAAGAATCACTTTCTCCGCACCGGTCTTGAGATCGCGGCTACGCAGGACGGTGGCTTGGCCCCGGCGAGTCGCGTAGTACATCAGCTTGCCATCGCGGCTGAGCATGGGTCGCACGGCGCTTCCGCTCGCGTTGGTGATCTGCTGGACGATGCCCTTGCGCAAGTCCAGTCGCTGGATTTGCCACATCGGGAACTTTGCGTCGTACGACCAACTGCCGCTCCGCTCTGCGTAGTAAGCATATTGGCCGTCGCTCGAGAACACCGCCCCCATCCGGTTGATTCCCGGCGTGGGAGTGCCGAGGTCGCCAACGTTATTGGTTCGCAGGTCGATGTAGCGCAAATCGTACGGTGCGAGATACTTGAGCGCGCGCGAGACGACCAGGCCTTTGCCATCCGGCGTGAAACTGGGCGAGAGGTATCGCGTTTCGCGATCCTTCGTCAGCGCCTTCATCTCGCCGCCGTCCAGATTGCAGATCCAGACGTTCTCGGCGCCCGAGCGATCGGAAATGAAGACCAGCTTCTTGCCGTCGGGGCTGAATTTGGGCATCGTCTCATGGGACGCGCCGCCAATCAGTCGCTTGGCTTCGCCGCCTTCGGCGGGCATGAGATAGATGTCACCGACGAGATCGAATACGATCGTCTTGCCGTCGGGAGAAAGGTCCAGCGACATCCACGTTGCCTCGTCCGTGGTGAACTGAATTCGTTTGAAAGCCTTGATCGGCAAAGTGGTGCCGGTGGCGGTGTCGATCGGCTTCGGATCTTCCTTCTTGGCCGGGTCTTGAGCCCAAGTGCCATCAGCCAGGCAGCACAACAACGCGAGAAACAACATGCGACGTCCCATGTAGTCATCTTACGTGATCGAACTGCGGTCCTAGTTCCAGAAACGCCTAACTGCGGCGATCGTTACAAGAATTTGCATCACCGAGCGGCAATGATTTCGCGAATGCGGTCCGCCCAGACCCACGGTTCTTCGGCATCCTCGTGCTTGCAATACACGTAGCAGTCGTGTCCGTCCGCCATCTTTGAGCCAAGATAATCGGCCCAGTTTCGGAGCTGATCGTCGGAGTAAGCAGACTTGCGCAGGCGAATGTAAATGTGGCTGGCGGTATCGCGTCGCTGGGCATCTGCGTCGTCCGTGTCCATGCCGACCCAGGCCACGTTGCGCTCGCGCAGGATGGACTCCACTTCGGGAACGTGCCAGGTGTCCGACCGAAATTCCAGCGCCCATTTGAGCGAAGCTCGATGGGGAATGGCAGCGAGGAAGGCAAGCAGGCGCTCATCGTTGCGCCGCAAGTTCGGGGGAAGTTGGATCAGCACCGACCCCAGCCGGCCGGCCGCTTCCAGGGGAGCCAAGCGCTTGAGTAAAAACTCCACCGATTCGAAGCCCTCTTCCTTGAGGCGGGCGAAGTGGGTGACCCGCCGATGCATCTTGGGCGAGAACTGAAAGCCTTCGGGCGTCTCCGCGATCCAGCGCTCGATCATCGTTTCCCGGGGCATCTGGTACCACGTCTGGTCTGCTTCGACGGCGTGGTAGCGTCCGACGTAATAGCCGAAGTATTGAGCCGCTTTGAGCTCGGGAGGATAAAATCGACCTTCGCCTTGCCACTCTTTATAGGAGTAGCCTGACAAGCCGATATGGAGTTGCCCCGGCATCGTGCTGAAACTATGGCACAGGGGCGTCGAATAATCTGGATGACGACCGAAGCAATCGATCAAAAGGTGCGGCAGCTGCAAGCCGAGATTCCCCGGCTGGACCCTGCTTCGGATCCAGTCGATCAGATTCGCGCGGCGCTTCACCCACTGCTGGACGCGATCCAAGACCCCGCGCTGGCGGAGCCTGTCATTTTGCCCGTGGACCCGAACTCCTGTCCAAACTGCGGCTGCCCGGCGTCGTCAACCCGTTCACCCTATTGTGGGGATGCTTGCCGCGAGGAAAGCGCGTTCGTGCGGCAGTTCCGGGTCTCGCTGGCGGGGGGCACGCTCTTCGATCCCGAGCGCCAGCGGGGAACCGGGCAGGCCCTCTGGCATCTGGTCATCGGGGGATATCCCCAGCGGCAAACGCTCGTCCCCAAACGGACCGTCGCCAAGGTGATCGAGCGCCACGAGGGGAAGTGCGCCGTCTGCGGCGAACCAGCGACCGAAATCGATCACACCGGCAGCGGGTGAAACCGGCCGATCAATTTGCGGGCCGTGTGCTCGCGCTGCAATCCCGCCGCCCGATTTGGTCAGAGCGACTGGTACTCCGACGCCGAAACCACCGCCTCAATTCGGCGACTGGCCGCCCGTATTCGTGCGGTGCCCGCCAGCCGGCCCTCCGACGCCGAGGATTGGGACTGGCGCGCGTACCTTCGGATGCGGGGAAAGGGCTAAATCAGACGCAATCTGCTTAAACGGTTCAGCAACCTAAAACAAAAACAACGCCCGTCCTAAAAAGGCCGGGCGTCGAATCCTGTTTTCGCAAGGAGCGTCGCTTATTTGCGGCGTCGGCGAGCGAGGAACATGCCACCGAGAGCGATGACGGCAACGCTCGACGGCTCAGGAACGGCCACGAGCTCGAAGTCATCGACAACGAAGGCCTGACCGCCGCCGTTCGGGTTCGACATGGCGTCGATCATCGAAACGCGCGAGCGGACCTTAACCGAACCTGCCGGAGCGGTACCGAGGACCGAATACTTCTTGTAGCTGAACGCTTCGCCGTTGGCCGTCTTCAGGGTCGGCATGAGCGAAAGGACGTTGCTACCGATGATTCCGCCGGAAGCGTCGAGGAATTCGACGGCGAACACGGCATCGCGCATCTGAGCATTGGCTTCAGCGCCGGCCCAGCCGGTCAGCATGTAGGTGGTGCCCACAGTTGCAGCGACATCCTGGAACAGGTTGCCGGTTGCGGCTCCGTCGGTCGTGCTGCCCGTGAACGGCTTGAAGAAGAGGCCCTGATCGGTGCCGCCGTTGCCGTCCGTAGTCACCGGAGTCGGCGCGGGGCCAGCCCACGATTCGGACGAGAACTCGTCCTTGTAAGGGCCCGTGATAGCGCGGCTACCCGACGCGGACCAATCCTTCGGCTTCGGAAGGAAAAGCGAGGTCGTGATCTGGTCGAGATAGGTCTTGTCGAGGTTGCCGTTAGCGAGCAAATTTGCTTGGACGGCGGAACCGAATGAAAGAGCAAGGCACACAAGAATTAGATTTTTCTTCATTGACATCCTCTCCTCATTGATGAGGCGCTGCAACCTGAAACGGTTCAGCAAGCACCTACTAGTATAGTTCGCAACGCAAAAATCGCCAATACTTCCGAAATAAACTCGTGTTTTTGCGGGCACCCCTTCAATGTCATAATTTCGGGCATTGGACGACCTGCTCCAAGCTCGCTTTGAAAGGGCGCTTTCCCACCTCGATCCCAAGGGCCAATTGCTGTCCGCGACACCGCTGGGCGGCGGAATATCGGCCACATCGTGGCGTCTATCCGTGGATTTTGGTGACCGCCAAGAAGACCTCGTCGCCCGAATTCCTGGCCTTTGGAAGTTCAAGGACGGTCGCAAAGCGGCTCAAGCCGAATTCGGCATCCTCGTGGGTTTGACTGAGACGGGCGTGCCATGTCCGAGGCCCCTTGCCCTGGAAGAGCCCGAGGCCAGTGAACGCCCCTTCTTTCTGATGTCCTGGGTGGAGGGTGCGCCGGTCCTGGCTCCCGACGACCCGGAAGGCTTCCTCGATCGCTACGCCCAACTGGTCGCCACCATCCACCAAGTCCGCGAACCGCGGGGCGTACCCCGCCGCGATTTCAGCATCCCTTGGCTGACTTCGACCATGGATGACGATCTGCGCGAGGCGGAACTGGTCGAGTGGATGGAAAGGCTCAAACCCACTCGCTGCAATGAGCCCTGTTTGGTCCATGGCGATCTGTGGCCGGGCAACGTCATTTGGAAGGACGGGGAAGTGGCCGCCGTGATCGACTGGGAAGACTGCGGCATCGGCGAGCCGCTGTTCGACCTGGCGATTGCGCGCCAAGACCTGATGTGGCTTCTGGGCGAGCAAGCCATCGGGGGGCTTGCCGAACGTTATCTGGCCAAGCACCCCATCGACGCGCACGATCTTCCGTTCTGGGACCTCTTGGCTGCCCACCGCAGCATCAGCTTTGTGCGCGAATGCGCTCCTGCTTATGAAGCCATGGGCATGTCCCACATGAATACCGAGCGCATTCTCGCACAGCATCAGCGATTCACCGAACTCGCGCTTGCTGCGGCCAAAGCGAGCGTCTAAGCGCAATCTTTATTGCGTTTCTTACAGATCAGTTTCCTTTTCCAATGAAACCCTCCGGCGGTCTTCGCGTCACACGGGATAGGAGGCTAGCTACATGACCAAATTTCAGAATGTTGTATCAGCTCTCACGGTTTCGGCGATTGCTTTCACGGGTATCGCAGCGCCGATGACAGCGATGGCTCAAGGTGTGGAGCATCGCAAGAAGACACGGGACGAGTGGAAAAACCTCGGTCTCGGGGCAGGTGCGTTGGCCCTACTTGGGCTCGTTACGAAGAACGGCACCCTCACCTTGGTCGGCGCGGCCGGCGGACTGTACTCCGCTTACCGATACGAGCAGGATCGCAAGAGCGCAGACAAGATGGCGCGCCAGCGAGCCGAACTCTACAGCCGAAGCTCGGTCGTTCATAACGGCAAGCGCTACTACCGCAAGACCGTTTGGAAGAACGGCAAGAAGTATTACACCTTTAACACGCGCCGATAACGTGCCTTGAGCCAACAGCAATCATCGCCTAATGTTCGAAAGAGCATGGGGCGATGTTGCTTTTTGCCGCCATTCTTATCAGTCTGTTATCGCATCTGTTTGGGTTTTAGGTGGGTCAATCGCCTCTTGCCCCATGAGCCAACTCATCGACGAACCGAACATGCCGGGAGCAGTCCCGGGCCGCGAATCGGAAATGGATCACCAGCCCGAAGCCGATCCGCAACCCAAAGAACAGGGAAAGCTAGAGGGCAAAGTCACCCTCATAACGGGCGGTGATTCCGGCATTGGCCGCGCGGTTGCGCTCGCCTTTGCGGAAGAGGGCGCGCGCGTCGCCATCGCCTACCTCGATGAACGCGAGGACGCGGAAAAGACGAAGGCGGATGTCGAAGCGCTCGGGCAAGAGTGCCTGCTTTTCTCCGGCGACCTCGGCGTCGAAGAGCACGCCCGCGAGGCGGTTGAGAAGGTGGTGCAAGAGTGGGGACGGCTGGATGTTCTGGTGAACAATGCCGCCGAGCAGCACCCTCAGGATTCGATCGAGAAGATCACGTCCGATCAGCTGGAGCGCACGTTTCGAACGAACGTCTTCGCGTACTTCTATATGATCAAGGCCGCGCTGCCGCACCTCGAAGAGGGCGCGACCATCATCAACACGGCCAGCGTCACGGCGTA
Organism: Fimbriimonadaceae bacterium; assembly: GCA_044226215.1. Classification (GTDB taxonomy): domain Bacteria; phylum Armatimonadota; class Fimbriimonadia; order Fimbriimonadales; family Fimbriimonadaceae; genus JBGAHK01. The sequence goes on from JBGAHK010000001.1 coordinate 694,198, forward strand.
CCGGGGCAGCCCTCGGCTGCTCGACTACAGCGCGACCAAGGGCGCGGTCATCTCGCTCACCCGGGCTTTGTCGGCCTCGCTCGCCGATCGGAATATTCGCGTGAACGCGGTGGCGCCTGGGCCGATCTGGACCCCGCTGATCCCGTCGACTTTTGGGGAAGAAGAGGCGAAAGACTTCGGGAAAGATACGCCGATGAAGCGACCCGGACAGCCGAATGAAGTTGCCCCGAGTTATGTGTTCCTCGCGTCCGACGACGCCAGCTATATGACCGGTCAGGTCCTGCACCCGAACGGCGGCGAGATCGTGAACGGCTAGCTTTTCGCGATCAGATAAAGCTGGCGGATCGCGCCGAGGTGGTAAGCCGCGTGCGCGATATTCGCGATTGCGTGCGTCAAATCTTCGGCGTTCTCAAAGGAGTGCTCCGCTAGAATCGATCGCATCGATTCGCGCTGATGGCGGAGCGCTTCTTTCACGGCGACCCAGCGCTGGGCATCGACGGTCTGAACCATCCAGCTGCCGGGCCAATCGCCTTGGCGCTCGCGGCCGCGCAGTCCATCGTTAGCGAGTTCCAGATAATAGGTCATGTGGATGACATGAGCCGCGATGCTGTTCGCTTGCGCGGTTGGGGCGGTCGAAGCTTCTTCAAAGGTCAGCGAATCGAGCGTGACGTCGAGGGCCTCATCTCCTTGGACAAACCAAGTGCCGTCCGCTCCCGGCGGGGTGCCCTGGAAGATCTCCTCGAATAGCGTGACGAGTGACAGGTTCGTGGCAGCCATACCGATAAGATACGTCATGCTACGACCGGTAAACCGTTCGCGCCACCCGCGGGTACCCTACGATTTGCCGTATGAAGCTGCACGAATACCAGTCCAAAGACCTTCTTTCCCGCTATGGTGTGCCCGTTCCGGGCGGCGACGTGACCAGCGATCCCGCTGAAGCCAAGGCGATCGCGGATCGGTTCGGCGGCAAGGTGGTCGTGAAAGCCCAGGTCCTTATGGGAGGGCGCGGCAAGGCCGGTGGCGTGAAGCTGTTCAACAATTCCGACGAGGCCGCCGCTTTCACGAAGGAATTGATCGGCAAGAAACTCGTCAGCATCCAAAATCCGGTCGGCATGATCGTTGAGAAGGTGCTCGTCGGCGAGCAGATCGATATCGCCCAGGAGTACTACCTCTCGGTCTTGTTGGACCGAGCGATCAGCCAACTCGTCGTCATGATATCGGCCGAGGGCGGGATGGAGATCGAAGAGGTCGCAGCCAAGCATCCGGATGCACTCATCAAGCTGCCCGTCGATCCGAAGTGGGGGCTCAGCACGTTCGAAGTCCGCGACGCGGTCAAGCGCGCACGCATTCCGAAGGAAGCCCAGTCGCAAATGGTCTCCATGATCTTGAAGCTGGTCAAGGCCTATCAGGAGTCTGACGCGGACCTTATCGAAATCAACCCCTGCGCGTTCACGCCCGATGGCAAGCTGATCGCTGCCGACGCCAAGGTTTCCATCGACGAGAACGCCTTGTATCGCCATGCGGATTATCAGGCGACAGCCGATGATTCGGCCGAAGATCCGATCGAGGCGGAAGCGGCCCGGCGCGGCATCGCTTACGTCCGCCTGGATGGCGACATCGGCATCATCGGCAATGGTGCGGGACTCGTGATGTGCTCCATGGACGAAATCCGAGCCGCCGGAGGCAAGCCCGCCAACTTCCTCGATGTGGGAGGCGGTGCCAAGGCCGAGCGCGTGAAGAGCTGCGTCGAGCTCGTCCTCATGGATGAGAACGTCAAGGGCATCCTCATCAACATTTTTGGCGGCATCACCCGTGGCGACGAAGTGGCCAAAGGCATCCTCGAAGCGTTTGCCGACGAAGGACCGCGTGTCCCGGTCGTGGCTCGCGTGGAAGGCACGGGGGCCGAAGAGGGCCTGAAGCTGCTGGAAGGGTCGCCCTTGGTCGGCGCGCAAACCATGCAGGCCGCTGCCGCGAAAATCGTCGAGCTCGCTTACAAGGGCTGAGCCAGTCGGGACTGAACGGTCTCGGCGCTCACCTCGCCTTCCCAGCGGCTGATCGCGACGGTTGCGACGCCGTTGCCGACGAGGTTCGTTAGCGCGCGGCACTCACTCATGAACCGGTCGATGCCCACCAGCAGCGCCAATGACTCGAGCGGAATGATGGGCACTGCCTGAAGCGTCGCGGCCAGCGCAATGAACCCCGCTCCCGTGACTCCGCTCGCGCCTTTCGAGGTCAGCATCGCGACGGCGAGTAGCGTGAGTTGCTGCCCTAGGCTGAGTGGAGTGTGCGTGGCTTGCGCGAGAAAGATCGCGGCCATCGACATATAGATATTCGTGCCGTCGAGGTTGAAGCTGTAGCCGGTCGGAATGACGAGCCCCACGGTCGAACGCGCGCACCCCAGCCCTTCCATCTTGCGAATCATTCCGGGAAGTGCCGTCTCTGAACTGCTGGTGCCCAGCACGAGCAGCAGCTCGTCGCGAAGATAGCCCACAAACCGGATGATCGAAAACCCGCTGAGCCGCGCGACGGTACCCAGCACGACGAGGACGAACACGATCGCCGTGAGATAGAACCCGCCCATGAGCGCGAGCAGCGGCTTGAGGGCGGCCAATCCGAAGCTGCCCACCGTGAAGGCCATCGCTCCAAAGGCGCCAATGGGTGCGGCTCGCACCACGATGCGCATGACGCCGAAGAACAGTTCGCCGACCAGTTCGATGCCGCGGAGAATTTTCGTTCCGCGTTCCGCCATCCCGACCAGTGCGAAGGCGACGAGCACGGAGATGAGCAGGATCTGCAAAAGATCACCCCCGACAAACGGCGAGAACACGGTGTCGGGAATGATCTTGAGCGCCGTGTCGACCGCGCTGAGTCCGTGCGCCTTTTCCGCAAAACCCGCGACCGATTTCGCTGCTTCCGGTCCCATCGCATGAGACTCAAACCCACTGCCGGGCTTGAGCACGTTCACCACGATCAAACCAATCACCAAGGCGAGCGTCGAGACAACCTCGAAATAGAGCAGGGTCTTGAGTCCGATGCGGCCCAGGCGACGGAGATCGCCCATCGAGGCGATGCCGTGGACGATCGTGCAGAAGATGATCGGGGCGATCATCATCTTGACCAGCTTCACAAAGCCGTCACCGAGCGGCTTGAGCGCCTTTCCTGTGTCGGGCGAAAGCATGCCTACCGCGATCCCCAGCACGACTGCGATCAGCACCTGGACATAGAGCACTTGGTACCAAGCCTTGCGGGAAGCCTCGGTTTGCATTCGCTGAGTTTAGCTTGAGCGCGTATGATGCGAATATGGCTCCCGATTCCGAAACCCCGTCGCTATCGCCGATTGCTCAGTACCATCACGACCATCCGCCCGTGACCAATGTGAACGAGGTGATGGACGCGAAGCTGACAACGGGCCAGAGATTGGCCGATGGCGTCGCGAGCATCGTCGGGAGCTGGCCGTTCATCGCATGCCAATCGGTGCTGCTTGCCCTCTGGATCACGATGAACGTCTACTTGGCCCTGCACCCGGCCGCGCTGCGGGCATTCGATCCCTATCCGTTCATCCTTTTAAACCTGCTCCTCAGTTTCCAGGCGGCCTATACGGGACCGATCGTCATGATGAGCCAGAACCGGCAGTCGGAGAAGGACCGATTGATGGCTCAAAGCGACTATCAGTGCAACGTCACCGCGGAGAACGAAATCCGCTTGATGATGGATCACCTGCGATATCAGGACGAACTGATGCGCGAAGTCTTGGCACGGCTGGACGCCATCGCCCGGAAGCCGAGTCAGTCGTAGATCGGCCCGAACCGTTCGGTGAATTCCCGCAGGCGGTGGCGGTCCCAAGCGGTGTAGCCCAACAATCCTTGTTGGCGTCCCTTTTTGCTTTCCCGCATCAGCTTTTCGGCGAGCCGACCTTGGCCGAGTTGCATCTGGGCCAGAGCGACGATCTCGATCGCGTAGAGCTGCGCCAGCTTGGTCTCAAACATTTCGCACAGGTGGATGCAGTGCTGCCCGACCTTGATCGCCTGGTCGTAGTCGCCTGATTCGTAGGCAATCTGCGATTCGGCCAAGAGTCCGGTATAGACCAATCGCCACGAGCGGCCGGCGGGGAGTCGCCGCAACAGATTGAGGTGTTGGCGGGCAACGCTGACGTAACCAGAAGTCGAGGTCATCCACGCCGTGTTGGCAACGGTATACGCGTGCTCAAATCCGCGGTAGCCGGCGGGGAACAGTTCGATCGCGTGGAGCAAGTGCTTGAGGCCATCGGCAAACTCGCCGTTGTGCATCCGCGCGAGACCCATGCCGTGGTGATAGCGGACGGCCGCCATGAAGTCGGTCGAGGCGTCCATCGCGGATGAAATCGAAGCCAGCGTCTGCAAAGCGACCTGCGGATGACCCTCCACGATCTGGTTGGCCGCGTGATAGAACACGACGTTGACCATGAGGAGAGCGTCGTGATGGGCGGCCGCTTGCACGGAGGCGATGCTGTACTCCTCGTTCGCTTTGTCCATGTCGCCGCGGAGCGCATAGGCGAGACCCATGTTATAACGGGCCCAGCCGTAAAGGGGGTGCGCTTCGGTCACGGTTTCGATGGCCCGCTTCATCGTCGCGAGCACATCGCGGGAGGCCATCGAAGCGACCAGTTCCGGCAGCAGCTTGGCGAGCTCGATCGGAACGCTCGGCTGGTAGATAGACGCCCATTCGAAGACTTGTAGCAATGCGCTGGCCGCATCCGCCACCGAGAGCCAGTCGCTTTTGACCCGCTCCACCTGGTCATCGCTCGCATCGGTCCGGGCCTGACGTTTCCGCCGGAACCAAGGCTCTTGAAATTCGGGCAGCATGTCCCCCGTGAAGGGCTCGGCCGCGTCGGGGCATTCGACCTCTTGCCAGTTGAGCCAGCATCGGTCCCGATTGACATTGAAAAAGCTTGCTTCGCCCAGCCGCTCGCGCAGCGCGTGAAGCTCTTGGCGCAGGGAAGTGGACTGTTTGGCCGCTTCGACTTTGGGCCACAGGGCCTTGGCGAGATCGGCGCGCGGTACGCCGGAGCGATCGGACAGGGCGAGCATCGCGAGAACCCCAGCCGATTTACGGGCGAGTGGGACCAGGCGTCCCTCTGGATCGACCAATTCAAAACCACCTTTGAGCTGGATAAGCCACTTCGCCATGACTGCGTACCATTATGGGACGAGAAAGATCGATTTCCCAAGCGATGGCAGGCTCCCGGTACACTTCTTGCCATGGATTTCACCCTCACCGCCGAGCACGAACTGATTCGCGAATCCGCCTATAAATTTGGTCAGACCGAGATCGTTCCAGGCATTCGAGAACGCGATCGACAGTGCGAAGCGAGCATCGACATCATCCATAAGATGGGCGAAGCGGGCCTGATGGGCGTTTCCATCCCCGCCAAATACGGGGGAACCGACACGGATTACATCTCGCTGGGCCTGGTTTGCGAAGAGCTCGAGCGGGCCGACACGAGCGCGCGAGTCGTGATGTCGGTGCACAGCGGCCTTCACTCGCTGACGCTCCTTCAGTGGGGCACCGAAGCGCAGAAGCAGCGTTGGCTCCCCAACCTCGCCACGGGCAAGGCGATTGGCGCCTTCGGCCTCACCGAACCGAACGCGGGATCCGATGCGATCAGCCTGAAAACGACCGCGACCAAAGACGGCGATGCGTACGTCCTGAACGGACAGAAAACCTGGATCAGCCTTGCCGATTACGCTGACCAGTTCCTCGTCATCGCGCGACTGAGTCAGACCGACGCGAAGGCACCGTTTGCGGCGTTCATCGTCGATCGGAACCTGCCGGGCTTCTCCTCGCGCGCCCTCCACGGCAAGCTGGGCGTCCGGGCCGGCAACACCGGCGAGATCTTTTTCCAGGACATGCGCGTGCCTGCCGACTGCATGCTGGGCGAAGAAGGCGACGGATTCAAGGTCGCCATGTCCGCCCTCGATCACGGGCGCTACACCGTCGCGAGCGGCGCCGTCGGGATCATCACCGCCTGTTTGGATGCGTGCGTGAAATACGCGAACGAACGAACCGTCCAAGGCGAAGCGATCGGCAAGAAGCAGCTCGTCCAGCAGATGATCGCTTCGATGGTGCGCGGGCGCGACATCGGTCGCCTGCTGTACTACCAAGTGGGCTGGATGAAGAACGTGGGCATGCGCCACACGCGCGAGTGCTCGATGGCCAAGTGGGTGAACTGCGAAGCCGCGTTCGATTCGGCTAACAAGGCGGTCGAAATCCACGGGGCGTACGGTTTCAGCGACGAATTCCCGGTCGAGCGGTACTTCCGCAACAGCCGTGGGGCGATGATCTACGAAGGCACCCACGAGATTCACACGCTCGTTCAGGCGGAGTATGCGCTGGGCTACCGGTCCGATAAGCCGGTCAGTCGGGTCCTGCCGACCTGGCCGAGTGAGTAGGAGCGCGCTCTGCGACTTGCGCTTTTGAAGGCGCAGAGCCAAACGCGTGTTCGGAAGACGAGGACGTCTTCCGGCCGGGATGCGGACGAGGACGTCCGCGCTCCGGCTCAACGCAGTTTCCGCGCTCCAATTCGACTCGGTTGGTCAGGCCCTTCGACGCCGAAAGACGAGCGCCAGCCCCGCGCCCATTAGCGCGATCAGGCTGCCCGGCTCCGGCGCGGCCAAAATGGCGATCGCCTTGGGAGCGCCGCTGAACCCACCAAAGGTGCCGATCAGCGTTTTCGTCGCCACGTCGTACCGGGCGAACTTGCCCGCGGTCGCCGATCCCACTGCGGTCCCCGCTACGTAAAGGGTGCCGTTGTGGGCAAAGGCCACGCCGGTCACGTTATCGAGAACGGCGTCCACCGAAATCGTACTGAACCCGCTGAAGCTTTCACCCAAGATGCCGACCGTGTCATTGCCATCTTCGGCCCAGTAGAGGTTCCCACCGAAAGCCGTCATTTGATTCGGTATGGTGATAGCCAAAGCCGCAGAAGCGGTCGGCCAAAACGCGGCAAATGACGTGAAATTCGCCTTGGCGGCGGCTCCGATTTTCTTATTGATGCGGTCGATGGCATAAATTCGACCGTCGCTTCCCTCCGTAATGCCCGATTCGTAGTCGCCCCCGGCAAAACAAAAATAACCGAGATTTGTGCCCGTCGTAGGGTTGAACTTCGCCGTGCAGCTTGAATCGCCAGCAGAAGCGTAGATGAATCCGTCGGAACCGATTCGGATATGGGTGTTGGTGCTGACGTTGAACGACTGCAGGGCCAGGGTCCCGAGGTATTCGCCGGTGTTGTAATTGAATTTCCGAACTTGACCCTGAAAACTGTTTCGGTCCAAGACGTAGGCCGTGGTGCCCTTGATCTCGATGGACTGCGGGTCCAAGAGATAGCCCGCCCCGAACGACCCATAGGAGGTGCCCGTGAACGTGTCGAAACGTCGGACGTCCTTGTTCGTCCCGTCCAGCACTAGCCCCAACTCCAAGGCAAACGATGAAGCACTGACCGCGGTCAGAGCGATGAAAAACGCAGATTTGACGCTAACCATAAATTCCCCTCCAGGAAACAAAGCCGCGATGAGCTCGCGACCACCGAACATCCAGTATACGGGAGTTTGGACCTGGAGCCAAGCGGAAAGACCCGATTTTCTGGTTCGCGGTCGACAAGTCGCGAACCAAAGCGTACAAAAAAGTAAACAATGGCGAGGTCAACGCGTCTAAATCTGGTACGGTAAAGATAATATCGATGAGCGCGGGAGCCTGCCTTAATTTTGCCGACCTGAAGAAGGGCCAAAAAGCGGTGGTGCGCGTGGTGTGCGGCATCAGTTGTCTTTGCCAGCGGATCCAGGAGATGGGTCTCGTCCCCGGAACCGAATTCTGCGTCGAGAAAGTCGCTCCGTTTGGCGACCCGGTCGAAATCTCGTTTCGTGGCCAGCGCGTCTGCTTGCGCAAGTTCGAGACGAACGGGATCGAAGTAGAACTCCTTGACTAGCGTCGCCATCGGGACCGAGGCACCTCTCGTTGCCCTCTGCGGCAACCCCAATGCAGGGAAGACCACCCTTTTCAATGCCCTCACCGGTGCCTATCAGAAGGTTGCCAATTTTCCCGGCGTCACGGTCGAAAAGGCGGTCGGCACATTCACGATCGAGGGCCAGCCCGTCACCGCCCTCGATGTTCCCGGCCTCTATTCGCTGAACGCGATCAGTGAGGACGAGGTCGTTGCGGTGAAAGCGTTGCGCGGCGAAGATCTTGGCGAGCAGCCTCGGGTCATCGTCTACGTCATGGATGCCTCCAACTTGGAGCGCAACCTTTTCTTCTACAGCGAGCTTTCCGATTGGGAAAAGCCGATGGTTGTCGCGCTCACGATGAGCGACGTGCTGACGCGGCGAGGCGTGGAAGTCGATGTCGAGCACCTTCAAACCTTGCTCGGCGTTCGGGTCGTGCCGGTTGTTGCTCACAAGGGCATCGGTTTGGACGCGCTGAAGCGTGCGATTCTCGTGCAGCTCGAAGCCCCTCAGCCGACGCCGCCCGTCGGAAAGGAAGCGGGCTCGCCCAGCCTGCTCACGACCGCCGAGCGATACGAGTGGGCATCGGCCGTACGTGAAGAGGTGGTATCGAGCCAGACCAAACCCGGCTATCGCAGCACGACCCAGAAGATCGATGGCGTGCTTACGCACCGCGTGTTTGGGCTCATCATCTTTGTCGCGGTGATGTACCTGGTGTTCCAGAGCATCTACACCGTGTCCGAACCCCTCATGAACGGGATCGGGTGGGTCGTCGACCAGGGCAAATCGCTCGTGGGCGGCTGGCTCGCGGGGGTACCGATGCTCCAGTCACTCGTGGTCGATGGACTGATCCAGGGCGTCGGGTCTGTCCTTACTTTTCTGCCCCAGATTCTCATTCTGTTTTTCTTCATCGCCGCGCTGGAAGGAACGGGCTATCTGGCGCGATCCGCGTTCCTTATGGACCGTCTTTTCGGTTGGTGCGGCCTTTCAGGGCGCGCCTTTATTCCGCTCCTGAGCAGCTTTGCGTGCGCTATTCCCGGCATTCTCGCCGCGCGCGTCATGCCCGATTCCAAGAGCCGTCTCGCCACCATCCTGATCGCGCCGCTCATGAGCTGTTCGGCGCGGCTGCCCGTTTACGTCGTGCTGATCGGAGCCTTCATCGAACCCAAATTCGGTCCCGCTTGGGCCGGATTCGCGCTGTTCGCAATGCACGTGGTCGGGGTGGTCGTCGCGATCCCCGTGGTCCTGATCGTCAACCGGCAGATCTTCAAGGGCAAGCGGCTGCCGTTCTTGCTGGAGCTCCCGAACTACCAGTGGCCGAAGTGGCGCGACGTCTGGCTCACGATGTACCTGCGCGCGAAGACGTTCGTGCAGACGGCCGGCACGATCATCGTCGTCATGTCGGTTCTCATCTGGGCACTCCTTTATTTCCCTCGGCAGGACGCCGCGAATTCCGCCTACCGTGCCGAATATGCCGGGCTTCCGGCCTCGGTTCGTAGCAAGGTGACCGAGCAGCACTTCTTGCAGGAGCGACACGTCGCGAACAGCTATCTGGGCCGTTTTGGGCGATCGATCGAGCCTCTGTTCCGTCCCGCCGGGTTCGATTGGCGGCTTTCGACGGCAATCCTCGCTGCGTTTCCCGCGCGCGAAGTTGTAGTGCCCAGTCTCGGCATCATCTTCAATCTGGGCGGGGAGGTGGATGAGGGCTCGAACGATCTGCGCGGCGCCCTTCAAGAAGCGACTTGGCCCGACGGTCGGCCGCTTTTCACGCCTTGGGTTGCCGCATCCATGATGGTGTTCTTCGCGCTCTGCTGCCAATGCATGAGCACGCTGGCGACCGTCCGGCGTGAAACGAACTCGTGGCGATGGCCCGCCTTCATGTTCTCGTACATGACGATCCTGGCCTACGTCGCGGCCGTTGCGATCCACCAACTGGGCCTTTGGTTGGGATAATGCGCCGCCAGCAGAAATTCATGTTGAATATGCGGGGAGGCGAGTACACTATTTGCCTAGCCGCAGGATAATTTGCGGCCTTGAAGGAGACTAGCAGATGATTCAGACTCGATTCGCTCTTGTTGCGATTCTCGCGGCGCTTGGTGGCGCGGCCTTCGCGCAGACGACCTATTTCGGCGAAGATATCAATACGAATTCAACCTTGGGTGTGAACGCGACGATTCGCGGTGCCCGCACAAATGCGGACGTCGCTTACGGCAGCTTCATTGCCAGTGCTCCGGCCTATGGTCAGGAGAACTTTGAAAGCTACGCCGGAGGCGCATTCCCCAACGGTGGCTCGCTCAGCTTCCCGGCCTCGGGCATCACGGGAACGCTTTCGTACACGAGCGCGGCGCCCGCGATCGAACTCGTGCCGGCCGCTCCTGCGACGATCGACGGCGGCTACTCGTCCTCGGGCAGCCAGGCGCTCTCCTTCGGGTTCCTGAACGGCTTGTGCGGCACCATCGCGCTGTCGCAGCCGGTGCGCGGCTTTGGTCTGTACATCACCGACGCCGAGCTGATCGCCCCAACGATCACGGTTCACTATACGGACGCGACGACCCAGGATTTCTCCGTGCCGGTGACGGTCTATCCGTTCCCGAACTTCATCAGCGGAAACATCGCCTTCTGGGGCGTAAATACGACGAAGCCGTTCAACAGCATCGATCTGAAGGGTTTTGGCACCGCCGGCAATGACCGGATGTTCCTCGACCAGATGACCGTGCTCGTTCCGGAGCCGTCGAGCCTGCTCGTTCTCGCCGGCGCGGCATTGCTCGGTCTTCGCCGCCGACGCTAAGTTTCACTACTCGTCTCGATTCCAATCGGCCCACCGACGAAGGCGTCGGTGGGCCGCAATGCGTTTATCGGGTCGTTCGACGTCGACGACCCAGCAGGAGAACGGCAAGACCGAGTCCCGCGATCGAAGTCGGCTCGGGCGCCACAACCGTAGCCAGAGAAACATAGTTATAGGAAGTCGAACTGACGAAGGGCACGATCTCGCCAGAGGACCGGTTATAGCGCACGATCGATCCGCCCGATGCATTGAGACCCGAGACGTACATGCGGGCACCGTGGCCGTAGGCAACGCCGTCGACTTCAGTACCCAGCGTCGCGGACAGATCGAGGTTGAGCGTCCTGTTCAGACTCATGTCCCACATCATGAGTCGCTTGGTGGTCCCAACCGCACATGCGATGGAGTTGCCGACCGACGCGATCTGTCCCACGACACTCTTCAACAGGGGGTCTGGCCCGTAGTAGTTAACGTACTCGCCGCCGGCAGGATTGTATTGGAGCAGCCAGTTCAAGCCGCTGGAATTAGAATCGACGACGTAGACGTTTCCATCTGCACCCATGCCGGTCACGTACGGCGCTTCGAAGGGATACATCTTGTAGGTCACCATGGTGCTGCCCGTGTTTGCGTTGATCTTGCGCAGGGACGTCGAGCTCCCGACAAGCAGGTTGCCGTCGCTGGCGACGGAGACGGTGCCAAGGCCCGTGGATCCCGCCGAAAAGTTGTTGATATAGGCGCCGGTATTGTAGTTGTAGGTCCAGATTTGACCGCCGTAGGTGTAGACGTAAGCGCGCCCCAAGCTCTGGTTGATCGAAATACTGAGCGGCGCTCTGAGCTCACTGCCCCCGAACCAACCGAGGTCGGCGCCGGTATCTCCATCAAAGCGGTGCACGCGGCCAGCCGAGGCGGAGCCGGCGTACTCGACGGCCATAACCAATTCAAACGAGGCCCGCGACGCGCAGGCGACCGAGATCAGCACGGATGCTGTGAGTAGTTTTTTCATGATTCCTCTCCGGACAAAGCCGTAAATAACGCAGATAGTGTACAAGACAAAATTCCCGTTGACCCGGCTTCGCGGCGAGAAATAAGGTCCTTTATGAGGCACATTGGGTAACGTCGGCACAATGAAGATCCTTGCCAGCTTCGCGACTCTTGGCCTGATGGCGACCGGCTTTGCCCAGTCCACGCAAGTCCGCGCCGGTTATTTCTGGGGAAGCTCTTTCTCGGGCACCACCAAGTCGATCCGGCTGGAAGGCGTCGACGTCGGGGTTGATTTCTCCCTCTACAAACTGCCGGGCGGCCTCGGCGAACTGCGATTCTCCCCGAGCGTCATGTTCGGCGGCGCCCTGCGCAAAGGCGGCGACGATGACGGCACGCTCTACCGGCTGATGGTCACGGGCAAGGTCACGCCGCCGCTCGTCGGCTTCTACGGAGTCGGAGGCATCGGTTACGGCTGGGCCCAGCCGCGAGGAGGCGCCAAGTTCACGCGCCAGAACGGCATGGTCGCGCAGGTCGGTGTCGGCTTTCAACTGACGAGCGGCCTCCCGCTGCCGGTGACGCCGAACATCGAGTTGTCCTACTACTTCGGTCAGCGCGCCCAGCAAGGTCTCCTGCTTGGCGTCTCTCTGAAGTTCTAGTCCTCGTCTTCGATTTCCAGGATCCCGCGCCGTGTGTCGTCGACTCCCATCGGAGCGACGGGCGCGCTGACGTGGGTCGGGCGAGAGGGGCGGCTCGCGAAGGCCCCCGTGAGCGCCTTCTCGCGGACTTGCAGACGCTGGGCGCGCTCTTCGGCACCCGGACTGACCGGCCACAGGGTGTTGTCCGCCCAATACGACTGAAGGAACTCGTTCCAGACGCGGTCGTAGACGTCGGCGGTCTGGCGGGCGATATGCGACCAGTTGAAATCGGTGTCCAATCGCTTGCGGGCCGCGCCTCGGAGTTTGTTGGCGCGCGCGGGATCACGAAGGACCTTAAGAACCGCCCACGCCAAGCTTTCGGCGCTCCCCGCGAAGCTGAGCGTTCCCGTCTCGTCGTGCCGGACGACTTCGCGCAGTCCGCCCGCGTCGCTCGTCACGACCGAGCAGCCCGCCGCCATCCCTTCCAGTGCGACGATGCCGAATGGCTCGTACAGCGAAGGGAATACGGCGACATCCGCGATGCGATAAACCTGGTGCAACGACCGATTGGCCATGAATCCGGTGAACAGCACCTTCTCCTCGAGGCCATACCAGCGGACGAACCGCTCGAACCGCTCGCGGTGCCCGCCCCCGACGATGAGGAACTTCGTGTTCGGCTCTTGCGCGAGGATCGCGCCCGCCGCGCTGAGGAGCACATGGATGCCCTTTTCGCGCACGAACCGGCCCACGTACATGACGATTTTCTCCTCAGGCAGGGCGAACTTCTTCCGCCACTCGGCTCGCTCCGCGTCGGTCCAATCGAATTCGAACTTTTCCGGCTCCACGCCGTTGTAGATGACGTCCACCTTGTCGGCGGGCGTCGAGAAGTACCGCTGCACTTCATCCTTCATGAAGTTCGAGCAGACGATGACGCGCCAAGCCTCGTAGGTCAGCCAGTACTCCTGTTCGTGGATGTACCGCTGCAGGTCGTTGTGCAGTCCGTGGTTGCGGCCCTGCTCGGTGGCGTGAATCGTGGCCACGATCGGCAACTGATACTCGTACTTCAGCTCGCGCGCCGCGTCCAGGCTCAGCCAGTCGTGGGCGTGAAAAACGGTCGGCTGTCCGCCGGGGCGCCAGTCTTCGAGAAGCTGCCGCACGCGCAGATCTGTGGCTTTGTTGAGCAGCTGAATCTCGTGGATGAAGTTATCGGGGTCCCGTTCCAGGTGCACGCGGTGCACGTGAACCCCGCTTGGCTCGATCTCCTCGTCCGGAGCGAGCGGCGTCGATTTCGTGACGACATGGACTTCGATGTCGAGATCGACCAGTCGTTTGCTCAAGTCGTAAACGTGGGGACTGATCCCTCCCACGATGCGAGGAGGATATTCCCAAGACAACATGACGACGCGGATCATCGGCGCAGTCGTTTTACCTTGGATTGCCGTTCGTCGGGATAGACTGTCGCTGTGAACGAGATTTGGGCGGTCGACCGGGATGTCTTCCGGTTCATCCATGTCGATCTGCACCGCGTCTGGCTCGATTTCCCGTTCTGGCTGATCAATTGCATGGGCTTGGGCCAGATTCAGCTTCTCGGCATCCTGATCGCCTGTCGCTGGCCCCAGGCGCGGCGTCCTGCTCTGACCGCCTTGGCGGCGGGCGCGCTGAGCGGCCTTGTCCGGCTCGCGATTGTACCGATCGCCTCACGCCTGCGGCCGAGCAACTTCGACTTCGCCCATCCGCTGGAGGACGTGTTCGGCAAGACGAGCTTTCCCAGCGGGCACGCTACGACTTCGTTTGCGATCGCATTCTCGCTCGTGTTCTATTTTCGCGGGACGGAGTACAGCTGGATCGGGCGGGCCGCGCTCGCTTGGGCCACGCTGGTCGGCATCGGGCGGATCTATGCCGGCGTCCACTTTCCGACCGATGTGCTCGGTGGCCTCGGGCTGGGCCTGGCCTGCGCGGGGCTGGTCTCAGTGCTTATACCGCCGCTTCCTGGCCCGGAAGAGGAGCGTGTCGACGGGCACGATTCCTCTAACCCGAACGTCCACGGGTAAAACACGCAAACCATGACCACCCACGACGATCTGCGTCGAATCTGCCGCGAACTGCCCGGTGCCGTGGAAGGCGACGGCGAGCAGTGGGGGTATGGCGTCGTCGTGAGGGGGAAGTCGAAAGGATTCTTTTGGACCTGGCGTGAGCGGATCGACCCCAAGAAAGCGCGCGTGGTGAACGACCGGGTCATCGCGATCCGAACGCCCGGCCTGGAAGCCAAGGAGATTCTGCTCCAAAGCGGCCATGCCGCGATTTTCACCGAGGACCATTACAACAACTACCCCGCGATCCTCGTCCGGCTGGACGCCATCGAACCCGCCGAGATCGAGGACTTGATCATCGAAGGGTGGCGAACGGTTGCTACCCGGGAGCAGCACGCAGAATACGCGGAGCAGCTCCGATGATCCTGCCGATCGACCTCGACATCGTCACGCGGGCCGAGTGGCACGCCAAGGCGGCGCTGCCGGGCGGGCACGTCCACACCGTCCAGCACATCACGATCCACCATGCGGGGGTCGCCTCCAAGCCCGCCAAAAGCCTGGAGGACAAGCTCCGCGACCTCCAAACGTGGTCACAGCGCGCCGACAAGCTGGACACGGGCAAGGAAAAGCCAGCGTGGATCGACATCCCGTACCACTACTACATCTCGATCGACGGCCGGATCGGCGAGGGCCGCGAAGCCAAATACGCGGGTGACACGAACACAGAATACGACCCGACCGGGCACCTGCTCATCATGGTCGAGGGCAATTTCGACGTCGAGCCGATCTCCGAACGTCAGTTGGACGCGCTCAAGACGCTGACGATCCTGTGCGCCAAGCAGTACGGCATCACCGCCGACCAGATTCAGAGCCACAAGGACTATTCGAAGCAGACCTCGTGTCCCGGAACCGCGCTCTACCGCCACCTTTATTGGCTTCGATCGGAAGTTCGGCAGGCACTGCGCGTGCCGTACCGGCCTTTTTCTTCGCGCTAGTCTTTTCGCCGGACGAACGCGCGGGGGTCGGTCATCTCCTCCGCGACAAAAGCGGGGCCCTCTCGGCCCACGCCGCTCTCCCGCACGCCGCCGTAGGGCATGGCGTCGAACCGGACGGTGGGCCCATCGTTGACGACCAGCCCGCCGACCTCGATCTCTTGCTCGACGCGGTCGATCACGGACTGATCGTTCGAGAAAAGGGCCGATTGGAGTCCGAGCGGAAGACCGTTCACCCGCGCGATCGCTTCGTCGAGCGAATCGTAGGTCGAGAACGTGAGCACGGGCCCAAAAATCTCCTCGCAGATGATGGGGAAGAGCTCGGGCGAATTGCCCCACCACCCGGCGGGCAGCTCGAGCAGAGTGGGCGGGATGACGTTGCCGACCATGTGCCCGCCGACAAGCTGGCTGGCACCAGACCGGATCGCCTGCTGAATCCGTTCGTCAACGCCGCGGGTCGCGGCGCCGTGGATGAGCGGCCCGGAAACGACCTCGGGATCGGCGGGATCGCCATACTTCACGGCCCGGACCGCGTCCACGAGCAACTGCCGGAACGACTCGGACACGGATTGATCGACCAGTGTGTGCTGGGCGCTGATGCAGATCTGGCCGGCGTAAGCATAGGCGGCCTGCGCGGTTCGCTGGGCGGCGGCTTCCAGATCGGCGCTCGCATCGACGAGTACGCAAGCCGTACCTCCGAGTTCCAGGGCGATGCGCTTGCGCGGAGCAGAATCCTTCAGCTTCCAGCCGACGGCCGGGCTCCCCGTGAAGCTGACCATGGCGACGCGTGGGTCGAGCGCGGCCTCGCCGGCCACTTTGCCGCTCACGTTGACGGCGTTAAAGACGCCGGGCGGGCAGCCGCATTCGTGAATGATTCTGGCGAGAGTCAGTGCCGAGAGCGACGACGAGCCGGACCCCTTCAGCACCACCGTGTTGCCGACGGCGAGGGCCGGCGCGATCTTGTGGGCGGAAAGATTGTAGGGCCAGTTGTACGGCGAGATGGCAAGAACGACGCCAATGGGCATCCGCTTGTAAGCCACGTCGTACTTGGGCGCGCGGGAATCCGGGCCGGGATCAACGGCGATGCGGGCGGGACGGTCGAGCAACCCGGCGGAAAGCTCGAACGTCACGGCCATGCGGTCGACTTCGCCGAGGGCGAGCGTCACGGGCTTGCCGATTTCCAGCACGAGGACCTCGGCAAGCTCTTCGCGGCGGGCGCGGATTTCGCCGGCGATCCGAGCGAGCAGGGCCTGTCGTTCGGCGCGGCCGGTCCGGCGCCAGCCGGGGAAAGCGTCTGCGGCAGCGGCAAGGGCGGCATTCATGTGGGTGCCGTCTCCTTCCGCCACGGATCCCACCGTCCGTCCATCGAACGGACTCTTCACGACGGCCTTGGGCACGGAGGTGTCGCAAGGTCCTCCCACGAAATGTCCGTCGATCAGCATGTCTTGGTGCCGAATATCTTGAATATGACGCCAAGATACAATGGATTCCATGGCCGTAGCCGTGATTCGTGGAGAAGCCGAGACGATTGATCCGCTCGCGATCGATGCGCGACTGGTCGCGGACTGGCTGGTCAAGTTCCTGGTTCATGAGTGCAAGGTCGGGCGCGGCATCGAGCGCGTGGTGATTGGGCTCTCGGGCGGTGTGGATTCGGCGGTCAGCACCTATCTGGCCGCCCGGGCGTTCGGCCCTTCGAACGTGCATGTGTTCCGCATGCCGTACAAGATTTCCTCGCAGGCCAGCCTCGATGACGCCCAGCTGGTGATCGATGACCTGGGTTTGGTGGCGCAGACGATCGACATCACCGCGATGGTCGATGGCTACATCGGCGGCTTTGAAGCGGACGCGAGTCCAGCGCGGATTGGCAACGTCTGCGCGCGGTGCCGGATGACGATTTTGTTCGATCAATCCGCCGAGATCGGTGGCCTTCCAATTGGCACCGGAAACAAAACCGAGCGGCTTTTTGGTTACTACACATGGCATGCCGACGATACGCCGCCGATCAATCCGTTGGGCGATCTGTTTAAGACACAGGTTTGGGCATTGGCGCGGGAATTGGGCGTGCCCACAGCGATCATCGACAAACCCGCTACCGCGGACCTCATCGAGGGCCAAACCGACGAAGGCGATTTTGGGATCAGCTATGCGAAGGCGGACCGGATTTTGAGTTATCTGACGGTGGGCTATTCGGAACGAAAACTCGTCGAAATGGGCTTTCCTTCGGCCGAAGTTGAACTCGTGTCCCGGCGCGTGCGGTCGACACATTGGAAGCGGCGTCTGCCGACGGTAGCGATGCTCAGCAACTCCGCGATCGGGGAGTTTTATTTGAGACCGGTGGATTACTGAGCCATGGCAGGCGCGGCATTGTGAAGGAGGAAGAGCGTAGGCATTTCGAGGAGGTCTTGATGCCTGAGATGAGTCGGGCAAGAACCATCGAAGACCTCTCCCATCCGATCGGCGAGCATATTCGTCACGCCAAGCTTTACCTGGATGACACGCGCCGATCTCTAATCAAAACAAGGCGCTTGTTTTGGCTTTGGATCGTGGCCGCGGCCTTGGTCATTGGACTCGACCTCTACCAACTCTTCCGCTGACTGACGCGGCAAGTGATGCCGGCCCCGGCTCGATCCAGGCTTCCCAACCACCTCCAAGCGCGACCGGTATAGTCGATTGCGATGAGATACTTTGCCTGGCCCGAGGGGAAGTCGTTGATGGAGCAAATCAACATACCCTTGACCTTTGAAGGTACGTCGGAGTGGAATTGCGTGGCCCAGTTTCCAATTCCCGACGTGACTCAGCGCAAGGACGGTTTGGCTGTCATCCTTGCGACGGCAACCATGGAAGAGGGCAACGCCGCTATGTGGCTCGCCAACACCGATATTTGGCAATGCCCGTCCGTGGATATTCTGGCCCAGCACCTGCTGTTGTCGATCCACCCGGAAGCCTCCAAGAGTGACAGTCCGGTTGTCACATTTGCCGAGGGGGAGGTCGAACAAGCGATCGCACTCACCGCTCTGGCGCTCTTTGGTTACTGGGATTTTGTTCTCGCTCCCGCTGACGGCTCGTTTGTGTTTCGCGGAAGTCACGACGAATTCGGCGAAATATGGACCCGAGAAAAGTCCCTAGAGTTGCCCATCATCGCCGATCTTCAAGCCGCCGAGTACTTGCAGTAGGCCTTAGACCCGTGCCGCGACCGCGTCGCCCATCTCATGAGTCGAAACGAGCTTGCAGCCGCTCTCAAAAATGTCTGCCGTTCGTATGCCATCGTCGAGCGCGGATTCCACCGCCGACTCGATTCGCGCTGCGGCCGATTCATCGCCCAAGCTGTGACGAGCCATCATCGCCGCGCTCAAAATGGTCGCGAGAGGGTTCGCCTTGCCTTGGCCGGCGATATCGGGAGCCGAACCGTGCGCGGGTTCATAGAGCCCGAATGCGTGCGCGCCCGACGACGCTCCAAGAGACGCACTGGGCAAGAGCCCGAGCGAACCCGTGAGCATCGAGGCCTCGTCGCTCAAGATGTCGCCGAACATGTTCTCGGTGAGGATCACGTCGAACTGCATCGGGTCGCGGATGAGCTGCATCGCGCAGTTGTCGACGAGCATGTGGCTCACGCTGACGTCGGTGTTCTGCTCCGCCATTTCGGAAACGACTTCGTGCCAGAGCCGGCTGGTCTCGAGCACGTTATTTTTGTCGACGCTGCACACGTGCTTGCGCCGCGTTCGGGCGATATCGAATGCGATCTGGGTGATGCGGCGAATCTCTTCCCGCGAATACACGCACGTGTCGATTGCGGTGGCGCCGTTGTCGCGGCGCTCGCGCGGCTGGCCGAAATAGATGCCGCCGGTCAGCTCGCGCACGACGACGAGATCGATCATGCCGCCATGCTTGAGCGGGCTCGCCATCAGGAGCGCTTTGATGATCTTCGCGGGCCGAACGTTGGCGAAGACCCCGAGCGCGCCGCGCAGCCGAAGCAGACCGCCGATTTCCGGGCGCTTGGCGGGTTCGAGCTTATCCCACGCGGGACCGCCGACGGCACCCAGAAGTACGGCCTGACTGCTCTTGCAGAGCGCGAGCGTGTCCTCGGGGAGCGGATCGCCCGTCGCATCAATGGCGGCACCGCCCACGAGAGCGGTTTCGAACGAGAGATCGGGTCGCGCGGCTGCGAGGACTTTGACGGCTTCCGCCGTGACTTCGGGGCCGATCCCGTCTCCGGGCAACACGGCAATGGGTTGGGCCATGGTTCAGGATTATGACACTCGGCTCAGGATGGCAATGCCTATGGGCCAGCGCGTAACATAGGGCTGTCATGTCGCTCCTCGTTCTTGCTGCGGCTCTTCTTTCCACTCCTCAAAATCAGCCGGCGGTGCTGAATCTGGGATCGCTGGACATCGATCAAGCCATTCAAGGCTGGGGCTCGCCGCGCTCGGGCCAATCGGTCGATGGCAATCCGCTGAAGATCGGTGGCGAAGTCTTTGGCAGCGGCCTGGGCACCCATGCGCGGAGCGAACTCACGATTCGGTTGAATCGCGGGACCAATCGATTTCGCGCGAACGTCGGTGTCGACGACGAAGTGGGCGAAAAGGGAAGCGTGGAGTTCGAGGTCTGGCTGGACGGCAAACTCGCGTTTTCCAGCGGCGTGATGCACGGCGGCGATAAGGCAAAGCGCGTGGACCTCGACACCTCGCAGACGCGCACGATGAAGCTCATCGTGACGGATGGCGGGGACGACATCAACTACGATCACGCCGATTGGGCGGACGCGTACTTTGTGCCGAACGGCAAAGGAAAGATCGAAGTCGAGAAAGTCCCCCAAGAGCCGCCGATGGCGATCGCGAAAGTCAGCCCCGACGAACTGCGCTTTAACGCCCCGTTCGTAGTGGGATGCTCTCCAGGAAAACCGTTTGTCTTTCGCGTCCCTGTCTCCGGCGCCAAGTCGGTGGAAGTTACCGCGTTGCCCGCAGGCCTCCGGGCCGACGGCCGTGTGATTTCTGGAAAGGTCGAATCGGCGGGCACTTACGTGCTTCGCTACCGAGCGACGGGTCGTGATGGCAAGACGGCGGTCGGAACCACGGTTTTGCGCTGTGGCAAGGACCTTTTGGCGCTTACTCCGCCGATGGGCTGGAACAGTTGGAACGTCTGGGCCGGCAACGTCGACGATCAGAAAGTGCGGGACGCGGGCCAGGCGATCATCAACACCGGCCTCGCCGATTACGGATTTCAGTACGTCAATATCGACGACTGCTGGGAAGCCGGTCGCGACAGCTCGGGCAACATCCAGACCAACACCAAGTTTCCCGATATGCGCTCGCTCGGCGACTGGCTCCACGGGAACGGCCTGCGGTTCGGTATCTACTCCTCGCCCGGTCCGAAGACCTGTGCGGGCTTCGAAGGCAGTTGGCTTCATGAGGAGCAGGACGCCAAGAGCTACGCTGCCTGGGGCATCGACTACCTCAAGTACGACTGGTGCAGCTACGGTGGGATCGAGCCCAACCCCGATGCGGCGGGTCTGAAATTCCCGTACATCAAGATGGCGAAGGCGCTGCGCTCGACCGATCGCGACATCGTGCTCAGCCTGTGCCAATACGGCATGGGCGATGTTTGGAATTGGGGAATGGATGTGGGCGGTCAGCTGTGGCGAACGACGGGCGACATCGTCGACACGTGGAACTCCATGGCCGGTATTGCATTTATCCACTCCGACCGCGCGCGGCGCATTGGCCCAGGCGCATGGAACGATCCCGACATGATGGTGGTGGGACACCTCGGCTGGGGCCCGAATCCGCGGCCGACGCGCCTCACACCCAACGAGCAGATCACCCACGTGTCGATGTGGTCGATGCTCGCGGCGCCGTTGATCTTGGGTTGCGACCTGAGTTCAATCGACGATTTTACGAAGCAGTTGCTCATGAATCCCGAGGTCCTCGAAATCGACCAGGATCCGAAGGGACGCGCCGCCACGCGAATCGGACCATCGGGCGACCATGAAGTGTGGTCGCGACCGCTGTGGGACGGCACGCAGGCGATCGCGCTGTGCAACCGCGGAGCCCGTGCGGCGACGATGTCGCTGCCCGCCGACGCCGCCACTCCCGTGCGCGATGTCTGGAAGCGAGAATGGACGGACGCCCAGTCGTTCCGTGTCCCGGCCCATGGCACGGTGCTTCTGCGATGTGGCCGCCCAGGGACCCCGGACGCTTTGGTCCGATGGGCCACCGCCGGACGTTCGTGACGCGAGGCTTTTGGGGGCGACTGCTCGCGATCTTCGGCGGAAGCGCGGCGATTGCGCTGGCGTGCCATTTCTGGCTCGGATCCGATTGGTTCGAGGTTGCCGGGTTCGTCACTGGAGTGGTGGCGGTCTATCTGGTCGCGATCGAGCACATCTGGAATTGGCCGATCGGCATCGTCAACGTGCTGATCTATGCGTACGTGTTTTGGAACGTGCGGCTGTACGCCGACATGACGCTGCAGATCGTGTTCTTCGTGTTGGCCGTGCATGGATGGTGGTCGTGGCTGCGCGGAGGCACCGGTGGTTCGAAGCTGGAAATTTCGCGCCTCACGGCAGTCGGTTGGACCATCGCGGGCGCCATCGTTGTCGTGGGGACGGCGGTCTATAAACCCATCATCGAGCACTATAAGGGCGCGTCGCCGTTTTGGGACACCCTGCTGACCGTGATGAGCTTGGTCGCCCAGGTTTTGCTCAATCGCAAGGTGCTTGAGAACTGGTGGTTTTGGATCGCTATCGACTTGGCCTATGTGCCGCTCTATTTGTCGCGGAAGCTCTATCCGACCACGTTCCTGTACATGATCTTTCTGGCGCTTGCCGTCCAGGGCTGGATGAACTGGTCACGGACTTTGCGACGGGCTGAAGATCCCCTGCCGTAGAAAACCTGGAGCGCTGACGTCCTTCCGTGATCCTATACATGAACCCGGAGCGCGGACGTCTCCCACGATCCTGTACACGATCTTTCATGCAAACCTCTAGCGCGGACATCCTCCCGCGATCCTGTACATGATCTGCTGGCAAACCCGGAGCGCGGACGTCCTCGTCCGCATCCAGGCGGAAAGACGTCTCGTCTTTCCAAGCTCGCCCGCGAACGAATCGCCAGACCGCCCATCGCTGAACGGCAGAGAAGGAAAAGACAAAAGAAAAGCCCCTGCTCCACCGAAGTGAAGCAGAGGCTTGGCTGTGGCCGCGACTGATTTAGTCGTCGCCCGAGCGGTCGAAGTTATCCGACATGATGCTGTAGTCGAATACCGTGACCGAGCCATCGCCGTCGAGGTCGGCTTCGGCATCGAAGCCAGCGTCTCCGGTCGACTTGTCGAAGCTATCCGACAAGCGGCTGTAGTCGAACACGGTGACCGAGTTGTCGCCGTCCACGTCGCCGTTCGTGAGCGTGAAGTTCACTCCCGTCAGCGTGCCCGTCAGGTTCTTCGATCCGATCTTCTTGCGAAGCCAGTGCGAAGACTTGGCGGTGATGTCCCGGTTGCCCGTCACGTTCGTGTAGAACGTGTAGTTGCCGGAACCATCGAGGGTGACCACCTGAGTCTCGACCGGGGTGGTCGAGCCCACGTTGCGGATCTCGATCGTGACTTGTCGTCCCGCCGGCGAGACGCCGAGGTCGGAGAGCGTCACCTTACCGGAGACTTGAACAGCACCGGCGACCTTTTGGATTCCGTTGCTGTATCCGTCCTTGTACAGGTACGACTGGTTGTAGTACCGCACCGTGACGTAGTAGGTCGTGCCGTTGACGAGCGACAGGCCGTTGATCCAAGCGTCCGCATGGGTCTGGTCGATGGCTTCATGCCACACCCAGTCCTGTGCGTCGCCGGCGCCGGGCGTCGTGCCAACGCGAGTGTAGTAGCCCCAGAGGCAGCCGTTCGATTCCACTGCGTCGGAAACGAAGTGGAGCGACGTTGCGTTGGTGGTCGTTGCACCATCATCCGTAACGGTGACCGAGCTGGGCGCCGAGCTGTCGTAAGCCACGATGCCGTCGGTGGTGCCGTACGCGTACTGATAGTTGTAGTTCTCAGCCGCTACCGTGATGTAGTACTTCTGATTCGCGACAAGGGACAGACCCGTGACCGTCGAATCGACCGAAGTGCTTTGATAGCCGATCACGCGGCGCTCGTACGCCTTGACGTCGTACGCTCCCGGAGTCGTGCCAACGCACACCCAGTAGGCGCGAATGCCGCTGTCGTAGTCGTTGAACTGCGCCGTGAAGTGCAGCGAAGTGGGGATTCCAATGGAGGTCACGCACTTGCCGTCGTCCTGCGCATTGCAGTAGTCGGGTGCATCTGCATCCGCCACCACCGGGAAGGTGATGTAGTTGGACGTACCTGATTCGGCCGGATCGAGGACGCGCCATGCGCCGCCCGTCTGGAAATGACCGGCGGTTAGCGAGTAAGTGCCCGTCGGCGAGTCAGGATAGCCCACGTTATTGCTGGACGTCCAGATTTCGCGCGTGCCGCCCGACGGAATCGGATTGCTGTTGCCATCCCCGCCGAAGCCGCCGTACATCTGCACGCCGTTCGGATCGCGGAGCCAAACGAACAGTTGGCTCAGCGAATACGACTTGCTGCCGTAGTTCTTCACGTAGAACGAGCCGCGACCATAGCCGCCCCAGTACCACGTGCCGCTGTAGCGGCTCATGCCCGAGTAGAGGCCGAGCGTCGGATAGCTCGCGTAGCCCATGTCCATGCCATGGAGCTGCATGAGACCGTTCACCTGCGGCTTGTAGGCATTCACGCGGGAGTGCCAGCCGTAGAAGAAGTCCTTGATCGTATACGGTCGGTGACCGCTCGTGTAGTAGTTGCGGAGAATGTCTTGAATTTGGCCACCGCCCAATCCAAGCCAGTCCGTGTCGCTGTCGCTCTGACCATCGAAGATGTCGAGCAAGAAGGCTGTCACGACGAGCTCGGCATCGAATCCATTGCCGCCGCCGTCCCAGTTCGATTCACAGTTGGCGTGAATGTAGTTGCTGGGGTTCTCGTCGTCGTAGTACGGTTCGCCGCCCTGAGCCGCTGCCGCGAAGTACGTGGCATAGCCTTCGGTGTAGGCGAGGTTCTGATTCGAGTGGCCGTAGAACGCGTGGTCGCCCGTTGCGTTGGGTGGCCAGTCCGCGGTGTCGAAACACGCCTGGTGCTGGCTGTGGCCGTATTCGTGCATCACGACGTCCTGGCTCGAATACCAAGCGTCGGGAATGTTGATCGAGTGGTTCCACTGGTTGGGCCAGCCGGTTTTTCCGGGGAACCAGGAGATGTTGGTCTGATTGACACCGAAGCCGAGGGAGTAATAGGTGTACGACCAGGCGGTGGTGCCGTAATCGAGCACCTCATAGGCCCGCTCCCAGCTATCCGAGACGCCTTGAGTCGCCCAGTCCCAATACCAATAACCGGCATCGTGCGTGCCGGGCGTGATGTTGTTCCAGAGCACAGAAGTGCTGCCCCAAATGCCGTTGTTGCCGCTGTCGAGTACTTGAACCCACCAGCCGCCGCTCGAACGCAGAACGATGAAGACGTTGTAGCCGCTGTTGATTCCGATCGAGAACGAGCCGTCGTAGTTCACGGGAGCGGAGGCGAGAAACGTGCTTGAGGAGCCGTTCCAGTGATAGGCTTCCGCCATCGATCCGAACGCGGGGTGAATGCCCGTGTCGCTGCCGCGATATTGCAGGTGACCGATGATGGTCGTATTTGCGGGCGGATGGTCCGCGTTCTTGAACGCCTTCACTCGGTCAGGCGACGCATTGACTTTTACCGATGCGATCTCCTGAGGAGTCATTTGGTGGGCGCCACCGCCGATGTCCCCTTGAATCGGCTGGGGCGGAACCGGATTTTCCGTATCGACGCGGACGCCTTGGGCGTCGTGCGTGATATAGAGAGTCGGCTTGCGGCCGAACTTCAATTTGTCATCGCCGGCCTTGATGTCGACCGCGATGGCGTAGGTGCCGCTGGTCCCAAGCTGGACCGTCAGCGGGATTTGATAAAGCTTCTTGGCTTTAAAGTCGTCCAGCTTCAGGACCGTTTTGGCCGGGGCGGGCACGCCGGCAATCTTCGGAACCTCGAGGCGAAGCTCAGGGGCCGCGCCATCGACTTCCGTCGTAACATTGAGCATCAGGTGCGCCATTTGGCCGGCTTTCGGCTGTTCGGTAAAGACCAGCTCGGCTTCCATGGGCGACTTGGGACAGTTGGCCTGTTTGGAGCGCAGCTCATTTAAGCGCGCCAAACGTTTTTGGGTGGCCAGACGAGATTGATCGGTCTCGACGCCGTGGTCTGCGCGCGCCATCAGTGGCGTGACGAGCAGACTTAGCGCCAGCAACCATCCCCACCGAGGGGATTTGCAGCTTTGGCGATCATCCTTCAAATTCATGACGTTCCTCCCGCGATGGTCGGCTTGTGGGGGGCCGCATCGCAATACCCGTATTGTATGCGGAACACTGGGGAAGTCCAACCACGTGACGACAATTGGTTGCGAAAGTTCGGACTAAAGTCTCATAAACCGCAATCCGGTCAACCGGGAACGGGCGCGACCCCGGACTTTTGGCCCAGAATAATGGGCATGCGGTTTCTGCCTGGCCTAGCCTTGCTGTTCGTTATGGGTTGCACCCCGACCGCCGATACGTCGGCTTCGACCAGCACCCCTTCCACCACCAATGCCACCGAATCGGGCACCACGGGCACGTCGAGCACCACGCCTGAGCAGCAGACGCCGCCCAAGAAAACTAAAGCGGACCAACTAGTGAACCAAGACGAAAGCATTGATAAGGGCCTGCCGAAGACGGCGGCGCCCGGGGCCAAGATGCCCAAAGACGGCGACGCCATCGCCATCCTCACCACGAACCAAGGACGCATCGTCGTCAAGTTCTTTCCCGAAGTGGCACCGAACCACGTCAAGAACTTTCTTGACCTCGCGGGCAAGAAGTTTTACGACGGCACCAAGTTTCACCGCGTCATTCCCGGCTTCATGATCCAGGGCGGCGACCCCAACACCAAGTCGGGTGATCCCAGTTCGTGGGGAACCGGCGGACCCGGCTATAACGTCAAGGCTGAGTTCAATGACGTTCTCCACACGCCGGGCATCTTGAGCATGGCTCGAACGGGCGATCCGGACGGCGCGGGCTCGCAGTTCTTCATCATGCACGCGCGCTATCCGTCGCTCGACCATCAGTATTCGGTGTTCGGCCAGGTGATCGAGGGCATGGACGTCGTCAACAAGATCGCGACGACGGAGACCGGAGCCAACAATCGACCGGTTAAGGACCAGGTGCTCGAGAAGGTCGAGGTCACCAAGTGGCCGGTCAAGCTCGCCGAGTAATCACTTCTTTCCCCCTTTGCGGCTTGCGAGCATCGACTCGCAAGCCGCTATATATTGCTCTGTCGTGAGGCGACCGATCGCCTGGCCCACGACATCCAGGGGCAGATCGTCGCTGGATTTGAAGCGCAGACACGCGGCACCCATGTCGAGCTTCTTGCCGGATTGGGCGAAAGCTTCCTCGAACTCACGGCGCAGCTCAGGGCTGCCGTAGATCCCCATCAGATAGAGCGACATGTGGTTCTTCTGGGCCGCGAGCCCCGCGTAGTTGAGCGGCTGCTTCGGGTCGCAGTGGTAACCCTTGGGATAGATCGAATGGGGGACGTAGTAGCCGATCATCCCGTACTGCATCCCTTCTTCCATCCCTTTGGGAAGATGTGCGAGCACGACTTCGCGGACCAACTGGAGAGACGCGCGCCGTTCGTCGGACAGCGACGCCAGATATTCCTCAACGGTTTGGGCTTTGCTTTGCATGGCTATTTCGGAAAGTCGGGGTGAGTGGCGAAGAGATAGGCCTGACCCTGATGGTACGCCGGGTGAAAGGCGAATCGCGTGAGTGCGCCGTACCCGCTGATCATCGGTCCGAGAGCGCTCTTGATCTCTTTAGCGAGCAACTCTTGGCTCGGCGTCTGAATGACCGGCTCGACCTGGGCGCGGGCGAAATCCAGTTCCGCTAACACGAATTCCGGAGTGAGCTCCGCGTCCGCGATGGGGAAGTCCGCGTCGTCGACGACGCCCTGAGTGGATGCCGCGACTGTGCGCTCGTGCCCTTCAAAAGTCCGGCCCATGAGCTGGCTCAAGAAAAAGAGTTCGACTCCGGCAACGTGAATTCCGGCCTGGCCGCACGACAGACTCTGCGGGTGGAGCTTCCAGGTCAGCTGGGTTTGGTTCATCGATTTGATCGTGTCGACGAAACGTCCTCGCGAGAGCTCCCACGGAGCGGCTAGATCGTGCATCGTTCGACATTACCCCGCGCGATTCGCCTATACTGCCCTCCATGCTAGCTTGGGTCTTCAAGGGAGTTGCTCTGTGGGCAGCAGCTACCCAAAATGCGCCGGTCTTTCAGCGCCCGATCGAAACGACGCCGGCCGACAAGGTCGCCGCCCTTTACCAAAAGAGTTACGGCACGGCGATCCCTGCCGAAACCGCCGCCACCTACATCAAGGTCAGTTTCTATTCGTCGCACGCGCCCAAAGGATACGAGCGCCAGAGCGGACTCCTCGCCATTCCTGCCGATCAACCGGTCCACGGCCTGGTGCTGTTCAACCATGGCACCTGTGTTCGTCCCGAGAAGGTCCCGAGTCGACTGGCGGACGAGACGCGTATTACGAGCCTCCCGTTCCTCAGCCGCGGTTATGCGGTCATCTACCCCGACTATGTCGGTCAGGGCGATGGCGCGGGTCGGCACCCGTACCCGTTCGGCAAGATCAATGCTTGGTCCGGGCTGGACATGATCGTGGCCGTGCAAAAGCTGCTCGACGAGCGCGGCTGGCGCAACCTGCCCAACTACGTCACCGGTTATTCCGAGGGCGGTGCGGTCGCCATGTGGTGCGCGCGGCTCGCCCAGGAAAATCCTCAAGCAGGCGTGAAGTTTGTCGCGGCGGCGCCGCTTTCGGGCCCTTACGACCTGAGCGATACGACTGCCAAGAGCATGGTTTCCAACCAGTCGAATCCGCTCTGGCGAGCGGTGCGCGTGTTCCTGATCGGCTACGTGGGCTGGGGCGCGGAAAAATGGATTCCGAACACCACGCTCGAATCGTTGTTCGTACCGTCGTTCGCGAAAGAGATACGCTCTGCGTTTCAAAAAGGGAAGAGCGACGACGACATCACCAAGCGTCTCGTCGTCCAGGCGCTCAAGATCAACCCGATGGCGCAGTCCGTCCGTCCTGTGATCCAGGGCAGCTTCTTGCAGGCACTGCAAAGCCGCGATCTCAGTCATCCCGTGCTGAAGGCGTTCCGCGATAACGACTGCTACGACTGGACGCCCCGAATTCCACTCAAGATGGTGGCGCTCGAGAACGACTTCGTGGTTGTCAACGATAACGCGCGCAAGGCGTACAGCGCGATGCAGGCTCGAGCGGGGCAGGGCGAGTCCCTTCCCGTCTGGCTTGAGATCGTCCCCGGCTCCTACAACCACCTCACGGGCGTGCCGATCTGCGTCAGCCGTGCGGCCGACTTCTTCGAGTCGATCGGGCATGGCGGGATGCCACGCTAGGGACTAAGGATTCGCAGCGTCGTCGCGTCGGACCGATTTCCGCAAGGTCACCGAGACGCGGCGACCGCGAAGCTTTCGCCCGCCGCCCACGATCACGTCGGCCTTTCGCTTGTGGATTTCGTGGGTCCACTCCCACCGTGCTTCGTCCCGGATGACACAGATGCTGCGACGGGAGAGCCACTTCTCGTACTTCCGCCCGTCGGTGGTGTGCGCGAATTCCATGGGATAGCTGTCGAGGAGCGAGATCATCACGATCTCATTTCCGCAGTTATCGTAATCCACGTGCGCCGCGATCCCCTGGCCGGGCGTGTATTCATTGATTAAACAGCGGTCGGGAAGTTCGGTGACCCACGCCTCGTCGAGCAGACGCCGGGCGAGATTGCCGATGATCTCAGGCATCTCTTTCGCCTCATCATCGCTGCCATAACTTCCGCCATACCATTGCCGGCGCCGGGAGAGTTCGACATCCCACGGCTGGGCATCGATCCACGCAATGAGCTCAGCCTCGGTGCGCTCGTCGATCAGGTTCTCGCCGTAGGTCAAGCCGGGAGGCGGCGGGGGTTCGGGATCAAGAAATTCGGCAAACATGTAGACGAGTATATACTACGCCTTGCCGCGGCTGGGGCGTTCCCGCTAACCGATCACGGCTCGGAGTTCTTCCTTGCCCTTCTTGTTCACGCGCCAGATGTAGGCGTCGAGAACGTAGTGGGTGACCTGCGGCATCGTGAGCAGGGGCACGAGAATCGCGAGGATCGCAGCGGAGGCGCTCATGTGGAACGAGCCGAAGATATCCGCGTGTTCGCGCCAGACGAACTTGTCCCAAATCCCTTCCTCCACGTACGAGAAGCCGAAGATCGCGGCGAGGTAAAGCGGGACGTAGCGGAGCTGGAAAAACTGAAGAAACGGATTGCGCCGAGTCGCGCCCTCGATTCGGGTCTTGCGATACTGGTAAATCCAGATGAGTGCGATGTACGGCACGCCGTGACTGATGATATTGATCATCGTGAACGTCAGGTCGCCGTTGAACAAGATGATGCCGGTGCCCCACGCCGCCGCCGTTGCCACGAGGAGCAGCGTCTTTCCCGCATTGAACGCGCCGGTTTGGAAGGCGCGCACGGCCTCTTTCACCAGGAACGCCCCGATCACGGCGATATAGATCCACCGCACGACGACTTCCGGCCACGTCACGGGGATCCGGATGACGTCGAAGTCGCTGAACCACTGAAAGTTGCGCGGATAGGTGTGCCAATAGACGAGGGGATAGAGCGTGGCGAGGTAGATCGCGACCTGATCCACGCGGTAACTCCAATCGCCGACCGGTTCGCCTCGGCGATATAGCATGAGGAAGCCGTATTGCTGGCGCACGAAGTGGTAGATCGCGAAGTACGCCACGCACGACCAGAAGAATCCCGCGCCCAGCCCCGCGTAAATCCCAACGCCGGCCAGCCAGCAGACAATCGGAACGGCGATATAGAGGGCGCGGCGTTTGGCGAACTCTTCCCGGTCGAAATAAGTCCGAAACAGCGAGCTGTAGACGTGGGCGACGTCGATGCCCAGCACCAAAATCACCCACAGCCACGGCGGCGTGTCCTCGATGCGCTCCAGATACCGACCCCAAATGAGCACGAGCCCCGTGATGACGAACGGCGGACCGATGATCGCCGAAAGATCGAAGCGGGGACTGTAGATCCAGGGGGTCGCGACGCGCATTACAGCAGAGGCATGTAGAGTTCGGTGATCAGCTGACTTTCCGGAGTCGTGCTCGGATCGTTCACATACACCTCGAAGGCGGGTGTCTGCGCGATCCGCCGGTTCATCGGGCCCTCGATCTGGCTCGTAAACGCCGACCAGACTGGTCCCAGCCCAGCATACGGTCCGACGTACTTGGTCGCCGCGTACGGACCGCCCACAATCAGGCCCAGTTCGATCTCTCCCGGCGATCCCGGTGGAATCGTGAAGTCGGGCGGCACCTCGACGCACGCCGCCGAGCGCAGCTGATTGGCCGCCACGTAATCCGGGTTGTCGTAATAGATGCCGATGCTCCGCTTCACGGGAACCCGGTTCTGATTCACCCACGTCCACAGCCGTTCAAACGCCCCGCCGATCTGTTCATAGGGGCCCTGGTGGCGAATCATCGCGATCCGGAGGTCGGCGATATTGAAAACTTGAATATCCATTGCGGTTCTCCTTAGATTACTGCGGCGCGGCGGCCGGGTTTTCAAAATAATGCGGGACGAAGCGAGCCGTATCTTGCGTAATGGGGCCGTCCGATTCGCGCACGCCGATCCCGCGCGCTTCGCCGTCGATTACCCACGAGCCGATGACGGCGTGATTGCCCTCGAACAGGCCGAGCGGCTGATAAGCCTGGTAGATCCAGCCCGTTTCTGCGTAGTCGCCGCCGAGCTCAACGGTTCCCGACGCCAGCCGCAAGCTGACATTCTCGCCTTCACGCCCCAAACGCGGCTTCCGCACGACGTCGGTCAAGCCGGCAGGCTCGGCATCGAACGCAGGCAGCAGGTTCGGGTGACCTTCATTCAATTCCCACAGCACGGGCAAGATCGCCTTGTTCGAAAGAAGCATTTTCCAGATCGGCTCGATCCATTGCACGTCACCGTAGTGCCGAAGCGCGAGTTCGCCGAAGGGCTCGCCGACCATAAACTCCCACGGATACAGCTTGAACAGCGTTTCCAGGCGCTCTTCGCTGCGCGAATCCACGAATTCACGGGCCGAATCGTCCCAGCCGATCTCGCGCACGTCCAGCAAGGTCGCCGAAAGCTCCGCTTCTTGGGCGGTATCCATCAGGACCGCGGTCGTCATCAGGTCCTCGGGCACGTCCATCGAGGCAAAGTGCACCTGGCCGGAGGGGAAGAGCCCTTCCTCGCGAAGCGCTCGCCACTTTTCGACCAAACCCTCCCAGATCGAATTGAACTGGTCGCTGCCGGGCCGAACGTCTTGCAGCCAATGCCACTGAATCACGGCCGCTTCGAGCAGAGAAGTCGGCGTATCCGCGTTATATTCGAGCATCTTCGGCGGGGAGCCGCCATCGAAGGCGAGATCGAACCGGCCGTACAGACTGGGCGGATCGGCTTCCCAGGCCGATTCGATCACCATCCCGACGTCGCTCGAAATCCCGAACCGGGCGTAGTCGCGCCGCCGGATGACGTGCTCGACCGCGTCGAGGCAGAGCTCGTGGAGCGCGTTGGTCGCGGATTCGAGTTCGGCGACCTCAGGCGCCGTGAGTTCGTAGGCGGCGGATTCGTACCAATAGGGCTCGCCCTCGAACGTGTGAAAGAAGAGTCCGTACCGTTCGATGCGTTCGATCGCGTCCGCGCGGGGCGAAATCGCGTGGCGGCGCATCAGCCCCCGCTAAAGCCCGACCCCGACGAGCCGAAACCGCCCGTGCGAATGGTGCGCGTGATAAAGTGGGCGCCGCGCACGCCCCCGGCCCGGCACGCCGAATCAGGAAGGACTTTGCCCGTGGCATCCACGCATTCGCGCACCGTCCGCGTGCCGCTGCAGCCTCCCGCCGTCAGGCTCGCCGCCATCGAAAGGATGAGCGCCGCGGGAACTTGGGCCGATCGTTTCATCATCGCTGCAACAATCTACCTCTGCAAACGCCCCAAAGTTGCTACCAGTGGAATTGATCGTCGCCCAGCAGCGTTTGCATAAAGTTGAGCTGGCCCAGGTGATACCAAAGGTGCAACGTCGCAAAGCGCGAGCGCTCGTATCGGTCCGTCATCTCGCCGTCGCACTCCACTGGCTCCAGCAACCGATCGGCCGGAACCGCTTCGAACGCCGCCAACAGCGCCTGACTCGAGGTTTCGAACGCCGCGATCGCGGCTGCCTTGGAATTCATCTCGGGCGGGGCCGTGATCCAGCCTTCCGGCCATTCGATGATCGGCTCGCCGCGGACGGTTCGGGCGATGTCGTCGTTCACCATGTTCACTTCGTGGACCAGATCGACCACGCGGCGCGCCTTGCCGCCCCAATCGCGGGTGAACGCCTCCTCGGGCAGCACGTTCAGGTCGTTCAGGAACAGCGCGCAGGCCCGCCGGAGCGGTCGCAAGGTGAGCGTCTGGACATCCATCGCCCCCTAACGTACCCCGCGCCGCCGGGCCCGCTGGTTGAAATGGGTTGGCTTACGCCGCGCTGTGGCCGAAGAAGGGGTATGAGATGGTAGCCTCAACGCAACCCGAGAGGGATGGGTTGGCCTCAAAATGGACTTTAGAGTGGACCGGCGTACGTCGAAATTTAAGTACCGCTTAAGCGACGACGAGAGTGCGCTCATCCTCCAGTCGCTCCGAGACATGCGTCGTTTGGCGGCGAATCGCCCGATGAATCACCCTCTTGATGTGGTGGCG
The DNA here is from genome assembly GCA_044226215.1 of Fimbriimonadaceae bacterium. Classification (GTDB taxonomy): domain Bacteria; phylum Armatimonadota; class Fimbriimonadia; order Fimbriimonadales; family Fimbriimonadaceae; genus JBGAHK01. The sequence goes on from JBGAHK010000001.1 coordinate 727,472, forward strand.
GCGAGGTTCAACATGGAGGTCTGCCAACTATGCAGCCAGCTGGTGGGCATGTCGATCAATGCCGAAGACCCGTCTATTGAGCTGATCGGCGAATGCGACGACTACGTTCGCTTTATCTGCAGAACTCTTGAGACAGGAAAATCCAAGGTCGGCGTATTTCGCTTGGTCGTGCCTGTGAGTGCCAGGATTATCCTGGCCCAACACGCGCGTCAGAGATCGTTCCCGCAGCCGGAGCGATCGCTCTTGGAGGCGTGGGCTTTTGGTGAGCTGCGGTAAGTATGGTGTTCAAGTTTTCATGTATGGACGGCTTCATTTAGGACACGCCCCGCTTGAATCAGATTGCTTAGGAGGGATCATCGATTGGACGTTCCACCGACTTCGAAATATAAGTATCGCTTAAGCGACGACGAGAGTGCGGTCATCCTCCAGACGCTCCGGAACATGCGTCATATGGCGGAGAGTCGTCATATGAATAACCCTCGGGATGTCGTTGCCGCGACGCTCAACATTGAGATCTGCCAACTGTGCTGCCAGCTTGTGGGCATGGCGGGCAATGCCGACGACCCGCCTGAGGAAGTGATCGGGGAATGTGACGACTTCGTTCGCTTTATCTGCAGGACGCTCGAAAAGGGAAGATCCAACCTCGTATTTCGCCTAACCGTGGATATCAGCAGTAGAATTATCATCACCCAATACGCGTGCCGGCGATCGTTTACCCAAACTGAACGAGCCCTCTTACATGCGTGGGTTATTAGTGAGCGGCCATGAACGTGGCATGACCCAAGAACGTGTGTTGGCCGGGCCCGCAGTCAGAGTTGAGGTGCTTACGCTTCTCCCCTCCCTCGTGTGCAGCGAAGCGAATATGAGGGAGGGGCCGGGGGAGGGAGATCCGGTTTGAGACATCAAACATACTACAGGGGCTATTTCAGTAACGGCACGTGGGATAAGCAATCATAGGACTGACCCCCGTGGACGGATGGACAGTACGAATTGCGGACCATCGAAACTCATGAATCGCCGAAGATATCGAATGGTGGCAGCACTGGTGACGGTCCTCTTGATGGGCGGACTGATCTGGCTGTCGCTGCCGGCGTTGACGGATTCCCCCCATGATTTTGTGTTTAAGACGATCTCGGTCGGAGATCGACACTACCTGGTCATCGATGCAACGGATACTGTATCGAGCTTCGATGCGGTCATGATCGAGGTACGGCGGAAAGGGGACGTCATGGAGATAGCCGAAAAGACGTGGCTTGTAGGCGGAATTTTGAATATCGGTCCCGAGACTGGGTTTCCCATCGCGTTACGCCTTCATATGCAACCCGGCGAGGCTTGCACATTAAAATTGAGGCGAAGCAGCGGATTGCAGACCCTCGGAACGCTCAGATGCGGGGCGAATGGGCCGGTCTTCGAGGAAGCCCAACGTTGATTGGATCCTTCAACACAAGGCAGGGGAATTCAGCTCAAGGTTTGATGCAACAAGCCGAGGCCCCTGGGTCGTGGCGAGGCTCGATGCACGGCGCGGTGCCCTCCCTTATGAACCGAGGGAGTGCCGGGAGGCAACGTACGCAGGCGCCCGAGGGCGGCACAAACCCTGTGTTTTTTCGGCAAAAACACACAGAAGAACTCATTTCTTCCCGCGAAAAACTGATTTTTGCCCAGGCAAAAATGAGTTTTGCTGCCATTTCTCGGCAAAAACTCCCAGAAGAATTCATTTCTTCCCGGGAAAAACTGAGTTTTGCCCAGGCAAAAATGAGTTTTGCCGAGAGTTTTCGGCGAAAACTCAAAGAAGATTTGGTTTCTTGCGCGGGAGTTGTGGCCCTTTCGCGGGCGGATTTGAGTTCAGCCGGGTGCAAAATCCGGACGCGTCCCCCGAAGCAGCGGGGAAGGCCCTTGAGACCCCGCCCGGGGCAGTCACGCGCCGTTCGGGGGGAACATCCCCGCTCAAGGTCGCTTCGACCCCAGCTCAGGGTCGTTGTTAGGCCCGCTTCAACCTGCGAGCGGGGCGGGAACAGCAAAAACCCTGAGAGTTTTCGGCAAAAACCCGCAGGAAATACGAAATTCCTTCGAAGGAAAATCATTTTCCCGCGAAGGAAATTGAGTTTCCCAAAAACGAGATCGACTTTCTTTGGGAGTTTTCGCCGAAAAATGGCAGGGAATTTCAGTTTTCTGTGAGAGAAATTCAGTTGCCCCCGCGTGAAATTCCGTTTCCCGGGGCGTGTTCGTCGAGACAGGGCAGGGAGGCTGCCGCTTCCACGCGGGGACATGGCATGACCGTCGCCCCTGATCCGGTTTCCCGAGTGGCGTCGCCCCGCATCGATGTCTCGGCGCGGGATGAGGGGGGCAGGGCTGGAGATCCGAAGCGGATTGACTTTGGAACATCCATCAGCGCTAGACTGGCCTCGTGGATGGAAGCGGACATGGCGGCATGAGCAGTATGGAGTGGAAGCGCATCCAGTTGTCGATCCGGCAACGCTCGCTCGACCTTTACGAAGGAAAAGCGCTTAATCTTGGTGGATTCTGCGATCGCAGCAGGCGATAGAATCTTCTTGTGCGGGAATCCATTTTGCCTGGTCGTGAATGTCAATCATCCCGGTTTTCACGAGGCCCACGGCTATTTGTGGGCGACGGCCGATTGTGATGATGAAATCGACTTTCGCCTGGTTATTCAAATGTTGCGAGACTGCGGATTTTCGATCCGGAGTGATGTCGTCGCACGAGATGAAGCCTGGTGACTCGTTTGGAGGGAGCAAGAAATTCTATGAGCGGCGAACTTTGGACCAGGGATAAGGAGCCATTCCAACTCGGGGTCCAAAGGATCGTGAAGTATCTGAAGTCTTCCGAGGTCACATGGAGTTCGGAACCCAATTCGAATTTGGAATCCTCAGGGTTGTCGGTAACTGGACAACATGTAGCGCTAACGCTTGTTTACTTTTACCGGCCCAGAAATTTGGATATCGACTTTATGTTTCTTCCGAGCCTGAATCTATACGTCTCGCATGTGTTTCAGGGCATCGATCAAGAAGCGGCTATCACTGAATCCCTTATACTGCTCAAGGCATTCGGCTTTCTCGATGGGGAGTTCCAGCTGTGACTCAATGTGAGGTCTCCCCGTAGAACTTGGCGGAGGATGTTTTGGCGAAGATGACTCGAACAGTCATGTTGCTCGCGGCGACCGCTCTTTGCGGCTGCCAAATGAAGATCGTCGATCGCAAGAAAGAGATCTTCTTGTCGCCTGCCCAGTATGGGCACTGGAGAGTCTTGGTTGAGGCATCGAAATTGCGAGATATCTCGTGGCTAGGAGGGAAAGATGCATGAGAAGCCATTTCTGGCCCTCGTGATGCTTTTCGTGATCGCGGTTCCAGGGCCCATCGCATTTGGACGCTTAACCGCTGGTGCATTTCAAAGAACCGCGGGAACCGCTGAATGTCTCCGGGCGACGATCATGGTGGGGTCCTATTCGGCGATTATTGTAACTCTGTTCGCCATTATGTTGTGGAATATCGACGAGAAAGGATTATCTGGGATTTCCTTGATTTTGTTTGTGGGCACGGTATGTTGGAGGCTCCGTAAGCGTTCGAAGGAGCTGCAAACATGAAGTCGCGCTGGCATCTACTTCCTTCATACCACCTAGGGGATCGGGTTGAAGCACCAAAGGCGTTATAACACATGTTGCCAGCATTTCTGATTTGCGAACTCCTCATCCACATCTTCAATGATGGTTGGGTCGAGCTCGTCCTGACGGCAATAGCGCTCGCTCTCTCCATCTACGCGTGGCCGCTCGCTGGCATGGTGCCCGCTCAGCTACGCGCCGAAGCCGCTCAAAACCCAGATGGCCGGGGTCCCCGATGTTTCAGCCTTCAGGTTTGGAAACATCGGCCTGGCGCCTTGTTGCACCTCATCATCGGCCTCCATGTTTGGGCCGGTCCGCCGTGGTTCTTGTTCATGCGCTACGGCCAGTTTTTCTGTTACGGTTTTCACCTGCTGGCGTTGGTCGGCGCCGTGAGTCGGTGGTGGTGGACCAGTTCGCTCGCGCAAGCAGGTGAAAGCGCTCAGGAGGGCATTTAGCCCTCCGTTATTTTGAGAAACGGGAGCGACCGCTCAGCCGTTGACGAACTCCATCGCGGATTCCGGATAGCGCTCGCCGACGATCTGGAAGCCGTCGAGCGCTTCGAAGTCTTCGGGCAAGAGCTGGAGGTCGCTGGCGGCCGCATTCTCTTCCAGGTACTTCACGCGCTTGGTGCCGGGGATCGGGATGGCGGTCGGTGCTTTGGCGAGAATCCAAGCCAGGGCGACCTGGGCGGGCGTGGCGCCGCGAGCCGTCGCGATGGCCTTGACCTGATCCGCCAGCCGCAGATTCTCTTCGAACGCGCCGGGCATGAAGCGCGGATTCATACGTCGCCAGTCGTCGGCGGGGATCTCTTCCGGCGTCCGGAACGAGCCTGTGAGAAAGCCGCGCCCGAGCGGCGAATAGGGCACAAACGTGATGCCCATCTCGGCGCACAGGGGCACCACGTCGGATTCGTAATCACGCGTCCAGAGCGAAAACTCGGACTGTACGGCGGCGATCGGCGCGGCATTATGAGCCCGGCGAATGGTCTCGGCGGACGCCTCGCTGAGCCCAAGATAGCGGACTTTGCCTTCTTCCACCAGCTTGGCCATCTCGCCGACGGTTTCTTCGATGGGGACGAGCGGATCGACTCGGTGTTGATAATAGAGGTCGATGGTGTCGACGCCCAAACGCTCCAGGCTGGCCTCGCAGCATTTGCGCACGTAGGCGGGCGTTCCATCCACGATCCACGGCTTTTCGGCCGCCACTTGGTCTTGGTGGCTCGTCATCGACCGGTCGTAGACATTGCCGAACTTCGTGCAGAGGAAGACGTCGTCTCGGCGTCCGGCGAGGAATTTCGAGAGCAGCTTCTCGTTGTCGCCCGCGCCATAAAGGTCGGCGGTATCCCAGAAATCGATACCGAGCTCGAGCGCGCGGTCGAGCACGCGGAGCGATTCCGCCTCGTCTCCCGGGCCATACGCCCACGACATCCCCATACATCCAAGTCCAAGTTCGCCCACCGGCTGATCTGCGATCCTTCGTTGCTTCATCGTTTCCATCTCCCGCGCCACACGTGGTGGACACGGTTGGTTATACGCCGCCCATGTCCTCGCGCGGTCGCAAAGGACGGGCATTTTTCCGGCTTCGTGTGGGGGCCGGCGAGGAGAGGCGGTGGCCCACCGATGGGGGGGGCTTTTTTCGCCGGGGATGATTTTGTTGAAACGATTGGCTGGTTAGCCGACTATGCTTTGAGTATCGCGCCGGAAATGACGACTGAATATTCCGCCACATCGACCGTCGACCGACCGGCCGTCTCTGCGCTCATTGGGGCCAGCGTTTTCGGCTCCGTTGCGTCCTGGATCTTGGTCCAAGATGATCCGACGGTCTATTACTCCTTGCTGGCTCTGTCCGATCGTCTCGACTTCTCTTACTCCGTCTTGGCGGCGATCAGGCTCAGTCTGGCGGCGGTTGCGATCGCGGCGAGCTGCTTCTTGGTCCGGAACGTCCGGCGGAGCCGATGCTTCCATTACGGCGCCGCGACCTTCGTCGGATCCCTGCTGATGGGTGCTCTCGTCGTGTTCCAAAAGGACGAGCCGCCGACTTTCGCACTGATTGTTCCGCCGGCGGGCAGCTTCGCCTATGCCGCCGTTGTCGCGCTGGTCGCGCTCGTCCAGAGCATTCTGTTGGGCGCGCGAGCCGTCCAGGCCGTCCCTCCCCATCCGTTATCGGCGGTGGGGAGGGACGAAGCAAAGCCACCCTAGCGCGGACGTCGGCGTCGCGCGACCGCCGCCAGGCCCAGAGCGAGCGCGGATCGGCGGCGGGTTGAGGCATCGTTCTTTGTCAACAAGGTCGGTTGGCTAGCAGCCGTAGTAGAACGAACCGAACTGGTCGAAATTGTTGGCGACATAGAAGTAGTCGAAGACGGTTACCCCGCCATCGCCGTCCAGATCGCACGTTTCTGGGGCCAGCGAATCAAACGTCCCCGGGATAGTCCACCCCGGGTCGGAGGAGGTGGTATCGAAGTTGTTACTCAAGTGGCCGTAGTCCAAGATCGTAATCGCGTCGTCGCCATCGATGTCGCCCCCGATGACGGTTAGCGTGCCTAGATTTGCCGCTCCGCCCAAGATCGTTACTGTCGTGACCTTGGTCGAGAGGAACGTCCCACCTTTGACATGGATGTCGTATGTCCCGTTTGGAACGCCTGCGACGCTAAAACTGCCACTTGCTGCAACCGTGCCGTTGAAAGTGCCGATGTGAGTCGTGCCCTGGCAAAGCTCCAGCCGAACACCGATGGAGTTCGACGTCTGCGCATAGATCATATTTGGTCCGCTGATCGAGTCCGATAGCTGGCCGGTCACTTGGGCGGGCGCAATTGCAACCGCGCCAAGCGCGAGGCCACCTGTCGCCGCAGAGGCCAAAGCTCGACGCCGGCACGGGCGACGCCGAAGCAAGACGGCCGCCAATCCAGCAGCGATCCCGAGAAGAGCGCCGGGTTCAGGAACGGGCACGGCGCGAACGCCATAGTGAACGCTGTTGTCGTCCCCGGGAACCAGGAACGTACTTCGGTGAGTGGCACCCGCGATATCAACGATCGCGAGATCGGTCGAGGTGCCGTTGACAGCCATGGAGTTACTCAGCTGATAGGATAGTAGTTCGGTCGCAGAATTCGGCGCAAGATCAAGCCTGAAGCCGACGCCGAAGCCGAACGCGGCCCATACTCCGATCGGTCGCTGAGTCACACCTGGACCGACCATCCCCGTATATACCGGGCTGGACATGCCAATCAGGCTGACCGGGTTTATGCCTCCGTTTTGACCTAATGAATCCACCACATGGACTGCTGCGAACTGAGCCTGGTTTGCAAAGGACGTCAGTTTGCCCGCGATTCGGGCCGCATCGAATGCCGCCTTGTTGGCGAAGTTCGTGGCTCCGCATACGGCTTGGTCGAGCGCGAGCATCGCCGATCCCGCCGAGAAGTACTGGTGGGTGCCTAGGTTGTTTTGAACGAAGAGCTTGAGTCGGCACGGCAAGCCCGCCGGGATGTTGAAATTAGGCGAGACTTGGGCACCGACGACCGAGCCATTCAGGTTTGCCACGAGGGCGTCGCCGTAGCCGAGGTAGTAGCTTGTGCTGGCGGCAAAGGCGGATGCGCCCGAGGCAAGCAGGGTTAAGCTAAGCGTGATTTTGTTCATAAGATCTCCTTTGATTCCGGTTGGGTGACTCGGATAACACCAGCTGATCATCTTTTCCGGCGTCGAACAGCGTAAACGGTCGCCGCGATTCCGAATCCGAAAAGACATGAGGGCTCAGGAACAGCGGTGACCGAATAACGGACCGAATCGTCGCCCTCTGGTCGTAGCGTGGTACTTCGGCTCGATGCGCCTTGAATGTCCACGATCGTTAGGTTCTGGTACTGCTGGCCCTGCAGCAGCATGCTGCCGAGTGAGAAGGTGGCCAAGTGGACCGCCGAATTCGCCGCGAGCGCCAACTTGTTGCCGGCACCAAAGTTAAAGCCGGCCCATACTCCTGCCGCTCGCAGCGAACTTCCCGCGCCGAATGCATTCGCATACGCAGGCCCCGCCAGGATGTTCGGGCTAACGTTGATTACGTTGTTGAATGCATCCACTCCGGGAAGGATCGTGGAGAAATTCATGCTCGCGGTACTCGGCATGAGCAACTGATGATCCAGAGCCGCAAGCTGAAATGCCGCCCAATTCGAATAGTTCACCGAGGCGCCGTTGGCCCGATCAAATCCCAGCATCACCGAGCCGCTGGAGAATGCTTGCGCCATTCCCGAGTTTTCGAGTGCCCACAACTGAACCGTAAAGGTGGCCGGAGTCGATGCCGAGGCTGACGGGATCGTGAACGCTGCCGGCAGCGCCCGCCCAATTCCGACATTGTTGAGAGCTGCGGTCACGGCATCACCTGCCGCCAAGTAGTACGTCATCGGATTTGCAAAGCTGCTGGCCGAAAGGAGGCAGATCGCCGCAAAGACCATTCGTCTCTTCATTTGTTGTTTCCCCTGATTGCCACAGGCCATATGACCTGAGACCATTCGCGGCTGAATTTCCCCCGGCCGCAATATGAGTTGTTTCCGAGCCCGCAATACTGCGGAGCTGCGTGACCTATATTGTGCGATTCTTGCCTATTTGTGACATTTAGGCTGTACAAGGAGCAGGCTGAAACAAAGGTGGCCGCGAATTGGGCATGGCAGAGCCGAATCCCAGATCGTCGAACCGAATCCGCAAAAAACCTGAGTTAGAATGAGATGCGCCGGTTATTGCGGTGCATGGAGAGGATAATGAAACTGAGATCATTCCGAGCTTTGGCCGTCGCGGCCGGTATCGTCATGGCCGTTTCCGGCTTCGCCAGCTTCGAACTGCTGCTGGTCAGTGATTTGTTCACAAACTCGGTCCACCGATTCGATGGTACGACCGGCACGTACTTTGGCTCTTTCGGCGCTGGGCGGCTTTCCGGACCCGTGGGGGTGGCTGTCGATTCCGCCAAGGGGCTGGCGTATATCTCGTCGAATCTCACGAGTACGGTGCAAGTGTACGAATACTCCACCGGGGTCTTTCGGGACGAATTCCTGGTGGGACCCTCCGCCCGCGGCCTCGCGATATTGGGATCGAGCCTCTACATGGGCTGCTCGAACGGCATCAACCAGTACACGACTTCAGGTTCGCTCGTGCGAACGTTCGGCACAGGCACCTACAACGACGTGCACATCGGATCCGATGGAGCGGTTTATGGCTACAGTGTCTCCCGATCGGCAGTGGAGCGCTTCACGCCATCGGGCGCGGCCGCGGGCACCTTTACGCCAGCGGCCGATACCGCGTCCTACCCACATTGGATGGGGGCGGCCGTCGGCGGGCGGTTCTATTTGACGAATTCTCAGACTCGCAAACTCGAAATCATCACGGAGGGCGCCTCCATGACGTCCTTGGGCACGTACACGACGACCGGGGTCGATCAGCCCCGAGCCATCGCACTGGGTCACGGTCTGTCGGCTTACGTCGGCGGCTTTGTGCCTGGCGGCACTGCCGGGTGCCAAATCATCCCAATCAGCTTGGTCACCGGTCGCCCGGGCACCGCGTTCGGGGCAAGCGCGCTCCGGGATATCGGGGGCATGGCTTCGGTCGTGGCACCTGAGCCGAGCGGCCTCGTCGGGCTTTTGGTCGGCGTTGCGGCGATTATGTCTAGGCGGAGAAGTTGCCACTCCTGAGTTTTCGAACGGCTTTCGCCTCTCCAGGTGCGGTTGTCAGCCGTTTTGGTCGACCGTCTTTGCCGAAAACTCTCGCGGAAACCGGCTGCTTTTCGGATCTCGCGACCGATTTCGTCTGTTTCGCGCGGCAATTCACCCCGTCGTCCGCGACAATATTCGTTCGCCCCCTGACGCTTAGCGTCGTCGCCTGACCAAAACCGCCAGTCCCAGGACGAGGGCCGTGACGCCTGCCGGTTCGGGTGCCGTCACGACGGCCATGGCCGTATATTCACCCGCCGTAGTGGAAGTGAACTTGCCCCGAACGGCTCCGGTCACTCGATTGATCTGCAAGATCGTCCTGGCTCCACCGGGGGCGTTCCCCGAGACGTAAGCGAGCTCGCCGTGCCCCATGGCGACTCCGAGAACCCGAGTCACTTCAGACGAGTAGTTGAATTCGCCATCGATCGTCGCGCTGGATCCGTTGAGCGTATATCGAAGGACCTTGGCTTGGTTACCGAGCGCCATGAGGGCCTGATTCCCGCTTCGCGCCGCCTGATGGGCGTCAATCATCGTCGTGGCGGATGCGGCGCTCAAGCTGGTGGCGTTACCACCGGAATTGGTGTAGCGGGCCACCTTCTCGATACCGTTCCAACCGACGTACACTTCTCCCCCGGGGCCCTCGAGAATGCCATGGGAAGATCCCGCGCCGGTCGGTGGATTATAGGTCGCCAAGACGGCTCCGTTGATCGCGCTGATTCGCTTCGCCGTGCTCCCACTCAGATATTCGCTCAACAGCAAATCCCCATTTTGGGCGAGCGCCACTTGTCCATAATTGATGCCTGTCGGCTTCTCGATCTCCCGAAGGTATTCGCCCGTATTGTAGTTAAAAACGACGATCCGCCTTTGGCCGGCATCGGCCACGTAGCACTCCTGCCTGCTTGGATTGACTGCGATTCCGTACGGCTGGATCAACTGGCCAGCACCAAAACTTCCGAAGCTGGTTCCGGTCAACGCATCAAAACGTGAAATGGGACCACCGAATTCGGCCACGAGCATGAGCTCGAACGAGGCTTGACTAGCCGAGGCAACCGCCAGGCAGGCGAGCAAAATGATTACTTTTTTCATATCCTCTCCAGGTTCACCGGCCGCAACGCACGGCAGTGAGTCCACACATTATAGTGCGATCAGGCCGATTCGACAAATATTGTTTCGATAAGAGCGAGCACCCGGGACGTGGGGTCTCGTCGTTGGGCTCAACGCGCTGGCTCTGCGCCGTCGCAAATAGAGCACCGAGAAGGTTCGCCTGTCAGCTCGCCTCGGGCTGACGGGCGAGACCCAATCGCAGGGCGAACGAGCGGATCGTCGTCCCCTGGAGTAGCGAGCTGAGAATCACGACAAAGAAGACGATGTTGAAGATCTCGTTCGCGCGGGGGAGACCGGCCAGGCGGGGGAAGGTCGCGAGCACGATCGGGACCGCGCCCCGTAATCCGCACCACGAGATAAATACGATCTCGCGGAATGGCACCCGGAAGGGAAGCAGGGCCAACATGACCCCGATCGGCCGGGCCACGAACATCAGCACGGCGGAAATGAGGAGTCCCGGAACCACGACCCCCGGAAGTTGACGCGGGAAAACGAGGAGCCCCAGCACAAGGAAGAGCATGATCTGCATCAGCCAGGCGAGGCCGTCGTGGAACCTGCGCAAGCCCTTGCGCTGCCGAAAATCGCCGCTGCCAAAGGTCACGCCAGCAATATACGCGGCGAGAAAGCCGTTGCCTCCGGCCAGCGCCACGCCGGCAAACGCGACCAGTACCACCGCAATGCTCAGGCCGTGAAACAGACCTTCGTAGTCGAGGCGGAGGCGCCGCATGACGATGACGCCGCCTTGTCCAACGAACCAGCCTCCGAATGCTCCGCCAATCATCTCCACCACGAAGTGCCCGAGCCCAGCGGCCACGCTGGTGGGGTGACCCATCAGCGCCGCGACAAGGGTCGTCGTGAGGAAGATCGCAGCCGGATCGTTGCTGCCCGACTCCATTTCGAGGGTCTGCTCGATGCCCTCATTCAGCTCGATGCTGCGACCGCCAAACGCAGAAAAGACGGCGGCGGCGTCGGTGGACGCGACGATTGAACCGAGCAGCAGCCCTTCTTGAATCGTCATGCCCAGATAGGCCGACGCCAGCCACCCGACGATCCCCGCCGTCACGATGACGCCAACCGTAGCCAAGGCGAGCGCCTTGGGCAGGTGGCGCTTGGAGGACGCCCAGTCGAGGTCCATGCCGCCACCGAACAGGATGAAGACAAGAGCGATCACCCCCAAGTCTTGGGCGAGCGCTGCGTCCGAAAACCACAGGCCGACCGGTCCGTCGGACCCCACGAACATGCCAATCGCCAGAAATGCGAGCAGAACCGGAATGCCCAATCGAGCCGCGACCTTGCTGCCAGCCACGCTCACCAGGAGCAGGACCCCGATCCCGAGCAGCGCGATTTCCAGTTGTCTCATGGTGCGTAGGGCAGTGGCCGGTCTGGAAGTTCAGACCGTGCGGCCAGCGTACCCCCGCGACCTGAGACAAACGCCGGGATCTCCGGCTCGGCGCCGCGCCAGTGGCGCCATTAAGAGCAAGACTGTGGGGAAGACGGGACGTCTTCCGGCCGGGATGCGGACGAGGACGTCCGCGCTCCGGGTCTCCTCCTGACCTGAGACAAACGCCGGGATCTCCGGCTCAGCGCCGCGCCAGTGGCGCCAATTAAGAGCAAGAACGTGGGGAAGACGGGACGTCTTCCGGCCGGGATGCGGACGAGGACGTCCGCGCTCCTGTCGAAACTTACCGGCGTCGACGTCGGCTGAGCAGTGCGAGTCCCAGCAAACCCGCCACCAGCGACGACGGTTCCGGCGCCAAAACGGACGCAATCTGGGTGGGAGCAAGCACCTGGGTGGCTGGGAACAGCACCTCCGTCAAGGCAGCCTCGTTATATCGTGCTAATCGCGCCGTAGTCTTCCCGGCTTCGATTCCCGTCCAATAGGAACCTGAGTGGGCCGGAGCAATTCCCGTCACCCGATCGAAGTGGTTGGCGGAGGACGAGAAGTTTGTGTTCAAAATCGTATCTGTAGTCGGGGCGACCTGCCCGTAAACCAGTGCATTGCCGCTCGGGTTACAGCCATAGAAATAGCGCGAAACATTACCAGATGCGTGGTCGATGACCATCTGCCCCGGGGCGGCGCCCGAGCCCGCAGCCGAGGATAGTTGGGAGCCTGCCGACGAGAATGTGGTGAGAGCTCCGGTCGAATCCTGCACGATCAATCCACCGTATTGAGAGACGGCAAAGCGAAGGATGTTTGCGGTCAGGTCGATGAAAAGGGTCCGCGCGTTCAGGCTCGCGGTGCTCGTTCGATAAATATTGCCGGCCGAGAGTGTGTAGAGGATTTGGTCGTCGGGTGACATGGCGAGCCCATTGATGGTGTTGGAAGTCTGAAAATATCCCGACGTGGCTCCCTGCGAGTAATTGTTACGGAAGAAGCCCACTCCGCTCGAATAATAGACATCGCCGTACGCGCGATTGGCAGCAAGGTAGTAGGGCGGGGTGGCGACACGGAACGAGCCGAAGTAGCTCCCCGTCTCGCCGTCGAACCGATGGATGCGATGAGAGCCATCGGAGTAGAGCGAACTGTCGCCAATCAACAGGAGGTCGTACGAGCCGTAGCTGAGGGACACGCAGGCGACCAAGCCCAAGAGAACAATCTTTTTCATTTCCACTCCAAACGAAATAATAAGGCTTCAGTATACGACAGGCTCTTTCAATCCTCAAAAGAGCTGGCAAAAATCGAGGCCGGTCCTGGTGGGACCGGCCTCGAAATGTGAATGCCGTGAGCTTACTCGCCGACGGCGAGCCGCCAGTAGTTCACGATCTTGATCGTGCCTCCGGCGGATTTGCCTTCATTCTCCAGGTACTGGTTCACGGTGAGGCTGCTGTCCAAGTAGAACGGCTGCTCGAGCAGCACCTTCGACTGCATGAACTCCTTGTTGATTCGGCCTTGTGCGATGTTCTTGGCGATGTTCTCCGGCTTGCCCTCGTTGAGCGCACGCTGGAGTTCGGTCTCCATCTCGCGGGCGATCACGTCCTGCGGCACCTGCTCCTTGTGGAGGAACTCGGGCGGGAACGCGACGACCTGAATTGCAACTTGGCGTCCGACGTCGTGACCGTTTGCGGTATCACCCTCGATCTCGACGATGACAGCGGTCTTGCGGTCGTGGTGAACGTAGTGCGCAAACTTGTTCGTCTCGGACTCGGCGTGAACCGCTCGCTTGCAGACGATGTTCTCCCGGAACAGGGCAACGCCGCCTTCGACGAGGTCCTTAACGGACTTATCGCCCTTCGTTACCGCGAGCGGATCGGTACCCGGATCGTGGTGCAGAAAGATCTCGGCAAGCTCTTGGGCCAGGGCCACGAACTGCTCGTTGCCGCTGACGAAGTCGGTCTCCGATTCCAGCACGACGGCTCCGATCGCTTGGTGGTTTTGCGATGTGGAGATGGCCACGACGCCAGCACCGGTTGCCCGGTCGGCTCGCTTGGCCGCCGCTGCCTTGCCCTTCTCGCGAAGGATGAGCTTGGCGCGCTCGAAGTCGCCGTTCGCTTCTTCCAGCGCGGCCTTGCACTCCATCATCGGGGCATCGGTCTCTTCCCGAAGTCGCTTTACATCTGATGCACTAATCGCCATGGTTTTTCTCTCGTACTGTTTTACGTCACGACAGAGCGGCCGGTGCGCATGCGCACCGAACCGGCTCCGTACTCAAAATTGGTTGGAAGAGCTTTACTCTTCGTCGGCACCGAACGCGCGAAGCAGTTCCTTCTCGACTTCGCCGAACTGGACCGCTTGGCCCTCATCGACGGCAGGAGCCTCTTCGGCCGGCTCACCCGTTTCGGTGATGCCTTCCGTGAGCTCGTCGCTGATCGGTCGCGCTTCGAGGATCACGTCGCTGAACTTCTGCGTCACGAGTCGTATGGCGCGGATCGCGTCGTCGTTGCCGGGAATGACCACGTCGCAGGCGTCCGGATCGCAGTTCGTATCGCAAACGGCGACGATGGGGATGCCCAGTTTGCGCGCTTCGAGGACCGCGATCGATTCCTTGTTCAAATCGACGATGAAGAGACAGCTCGGCATGCCGTTCATATTTCGGATGCCTTCCAGGTAGCGCTGGAGCTTGTCTCGCTCCTCCATTCGCTTGAGCTGTTCCTTCTTCGGCAAGCGGTCGAGGTAGCCGTCGGCTTCCATGCGATCCAGCTCTTTCAGCCGGTTGATGCGGTTCTGCATCGTCTTCCAGTTCGTGAGCATGCCGCCGAGCCAGCGCTCGCTGACCCAGTACTGGCCGCTTCGCTGGGCTGCTTCCTTGATCGCCGCCTGAGCCTGCTTCTTGGTGCCGACGAACAGCACGGTGCCGCCATCTTCGACCTTGCCTTTCACATACTCGAGGGCGTCTTCGAACAGCTTGATCGTCTGGTGGAGATCGATGATGTAGATGCCGTTACGAGCGCCATAGATGTAGCGCTTCATTTTCGGATTCCATCGCCGCGTCGGGTGGCCGAAGTGAACGCCAGCCTCGAGCAGCTCTTTCATGCTAAGTTGAGCCATTGTTAGTCCTTATGGGTTGATTTCCGCCGGTCCGAATGATGGTTACGCGCCGTTACCCTGGTGCTAATACCGGGGACCCGCGGCGCCATTCGGCCGTGTGAGATACTCAGAAGGATACCCGATCCCCGTGAACGCCCTCGATCGTGAGCTTTTTTACGCAATCAACCGCTGGCCCGAAGGGCTGCGATCTGTCTTTTTGTTTTTCAGCGAAGGGAACAAGTGGTGGTGGGTCCGCATCCTCCTACTTGGCTTGGCCATCTTCCTGCTTTCCAAGCCCCGCACCCGAGCCGCCGGCCTCGCCGCGCTCATCAGCGTGCCCGTCAGCAATCTGATTTGCGACTTGCTCAAAGCCACATTTCAGGGCTTGCGGCCGTGCGTGGAACTGCCCGACGCCATCTTGTATGTCAATAAGCTGGACAGCTTCGGTACGGCCTCCGCCCATAGCGCCAATATGGCCGCGGTTGCAATGTGTCTGAGTCTGCTGGCGGCGCCTTGGGGCAGGCTTTGGTGGATCGTGGCCCTGATGACCGGGCTATCGCGCATCTACGTGGGCGTGCACTATCCGAGCCAGGTGCTGTTCGGTTGGGCCGTGGGCGCGGCGACGGGCTGGGTGATCTGCCGGATTGCTCGGCACTTGAAGGGCCCCGCCGACTTGGACCTGCCCGAAGCGACCCCGGATCCGGCTACGACAGGACTCTAGTCAGGCTTACTCCACGGGACCGTCGAGCGGAAGCGGCTTGCTGAGGTCGACGTTGCCGAGCGTATCGAGCGGCTTTCCACTCACCGTGAACTGGAACTGCTTGATCTCCTTGAACTGGGCAAGCGTCGCAATGAGTCCGTTGATCATCGTGCGCTCATCTTCCGTACCGTAAGTCGTCTCGAAACTCGGACTGAAATCGATCGTGATCAGCCCGTCGTGGAGCGTGGCCGTCTTGGCTTTCGCATCCGCCGGAGCGATGTGAGATTTTTCCAGGAATCGGTTCACCGCGAAGACGATCGGGTCCGCGTTCTTTGGCACTTGCTCGGTCTTTTCGGTGAACTTGAGGTCGTCGCCCGAGTAGTACGGCGTCTTGATCGAGACGTTCTTCGTATCGGTGCGTTCGGGGGCCGTCGTCGTTGTCGCGGCTTCGTGTTGGGTCGTGGCGACAACCTTGCTCGCTTCCTGGCGGGCCGGGACCTGGGGTGCGTACTTCACGTAAGCGAACGCCGATCCCAAGATCGCAATGCCGACGAGTACAAACCAGCCGCCGCTGTTTGATGGCTTCTTACGGGTTGCCATTGATTTTCAACGATTCTCCTAGATAGTCTTTCAGGCCGCGAACGACCGCGGTTGCGATGTTCTTGCGAAACTCGTCCGATTGCATCGCCTTCAGGTCGCGGGAGTGGTTGATAAAGCCCAACTCCATCAGGACGGCCGGGACCTTGGCACCACGCAGCACCGCGAATCCACTTTGATAAATACGCTGATCGCTCCAGATGCCGATGTTGGGCAAATTGGAGACCTTGCCAATCTGGAACGAAAGGCAGGCGGCCAATGCGCGAGCGATCGGATCCTTTGCATGATAAAACACGATAATTCCGCTTCGGCTGTTGTCGACCGAGTTGGAATTGAAGTGGCAGGAGAGGAAGAAGTCGGCTCCATTGCGGTTCGCGATGGCCGGTCGCTCATCGAGCGGGATCTTCACGTCTTCATTGCGCGTCATGATGACGGCGACGCCTTCTTCGCTCAGAGCGCGGGCGATCGTCCTTGCCATGGCGAGAGCCAAATTCTTTTCGTGAACATTGCCCGCCGGTGACTTGGCGCCTCCGTCAGGACCTCCGTGACCCGCATCGATGACGATGCGCTTGCCCGCGAGCTTGCCGTCGCCTGTTTTCGGCTTGACCAGCCGAAGCAGCACGAGCTTGCCATTGCCGCTCAATTCAAAGCCCATGGGCCGGGTGAGGGAGATGGTTGCCACCGCCGAAGTGCCCGAGACTTTGGTCTCGATCGACTTCACGAACGGATCTTTGCCGGCCGACAGTCCGGCGAGTTCCCAATCCGCGTTGGGCACCCGAACTTCGATGGTCGAAGCATCGACGTAGGTCGCATTCGACCCCGTACCCATCGAAAGCGTGCCTGAAATCTGAACGACGCGCGTATTGGCCGAATCCTCGATGATCTTGGGCGCGGCCAGACGATTCGCCGGTTTCTGACCAGGGATAGTGGCGGGTGCGGGCTGAATCTGAATGTTCGGCTGAGGTGTCGTCGGCTTGGACGTCGACTCAGAATCCTCAGTCACGGGGATCGCGCTGATCGGCGGATTGTTCGGTCGAAGCAGCGGCGACTGCTCGGGGAAGAGGGTTCGGACCGAGATCGTAGCTGTGCGTCCCGCATCGACGCGGCCCAGATCGAAGTTGGCCACTCCAGGGCGATCGATCGTGAGTCGAACCGTCGACTCGTCCTGCATCGTCGCGTTGACTCCGCCCGGCAGGCCGAAGACGGCACCCGGCTTGACCTCTGCGCCTTGGACATCGATCGCCAGGCGCGGTGGGTTCTGAAGTCGCACGGTCTGGATTCGGAAGCCGAGCGTGCCCACGATATTGAGCTGGCCCTCCCGAATCGTAATCTCCTTTAGACTGGAGTTCACGAGCAGTGTGCTGCCATCCTCAGACCACTTGGTCTCGGCTCCCAGTTCCTTGAAGCAGGGAAGAAGCGGCAGTCGGGCGCGACCACGCAGGAATTTGGCAGGGACGCGAACGCGCCGGCCTTCGGCGGTCACATCGAATTCGTCGTCGATGAGCTGGATGGACCAGCCCCAGCCTCGAACCGAACGGTCCGAAGCATATACTTCATCGCCGAGCCGCTCGAGATCGCGGGTCGACGGTCCATGGTAGGTATAGACTACGGTAACCGGGTCAGTTTCCTGCGCTACCGCCGCCGGCATCACCATCCATGGCATCAGTCCTAGCAGCCACCATCGCATCGTAGTACCGCGCATTATACTTGCATACTCGGTACATCTCGAGCGAAGTGTCAGCTTTTTCTAGTTGTTGGCGGTTCCGCAGGCGAAGAGGATCGCGTTGTTCACGCCGTAGATGGCACCATCGGGACCCACGACCGTCGGCGTATAGGCCTCACCCAATCCTTGCGTCAGTCGAACGCTTTGAGCCAGCGTGTTCGTGGTGAAATCCCACTTGTACATGACGCCGTCCTCGCAGTTGACATAGGCGCATTTGTTGGCTGCGTCCACGGCGGCGGTGTTGATGCACCATTCCTTGACCGCCAGTGGAAAGCCCCGATCGACGTATTCGTCGTCTTCGGTCGGGCTCCCTACCGTCAGGACTTCGCGCATTGCGACGACGCCGTTCGGGCAAAGCATGCCTTCGTTGGGATCCAGGATCGCGATCTCATTGCGGCCCGTTCCGCCGCCGCCAACATAGTCGTTGTACTTGATGAGCAGAAGGTAACGCGAGGAGCCCAGGTAGCTCGGGACAGCCGATCGCGGAACGATCGAAGGCGTGGCGTCCCAGCCAAATTCGCCGGGAGTTTTCGCGGTCCGCAGCATGCTGTCGAAGTGCTGGAGCCAGCCTTTGAATCCGTGGCTGCCACCCGGTGAATCCCACACGCCAAAGTACACGTCGCCGTCCGGCCCGATCGTCGGCGAAGCGGTGCCGTCGTCGAGCAGCATCGAATCGAGAGCGGGGTTCATCGGATCGAGCATCCGGGTCCGGCATTTAGGGGCGAGGTTGGCCGTGTCGAGACCGAGCAGATAGCCATATCCGAAGCCGTAACTTACGTTGTTGACGGCCACGTACACCGTATAACCGGTGTTCGAGATCGCGGGAGCGCAGTTCGTCACGACCTTCTTGATGCCGGGGTCGCCCGCCGCGGTCGCTGCGGAAACCCACGTTCCGTTACCGTTGCGGTCGATCTTGGCGATGCCGCTCACGAGTCCGGCCGCATTGTCTCCGGTGACCGTGAAGCCAAAGTAGACGTTACCGTTGAAGTCGGGGGTCAGCGGTGTCGAAATGAACACCTTGGACTTGGTATCCCAGCGCGAATCGACATACCGGCGGATGCCATAAAAGCTGACACGCTTGGTCGTGCCCTTGGCAGAGTCCGGTTTCGTCCGCACCAGCACCGTTCCGCACGCCCCGGGCATGTACAGTTTGCCGTCGGAAGAAAGGCATCCCGAGACGCTGGGCACCCAGTTGTGAGGTGGCAAGGCGTAATCCGTGGCATAGCTGTAAACCAATGCGCCCGTCTTGCCGCTGCGGGCTTCGAACCGGAAATCTCCGGCAGCGGTCGTTTTGACCGGAACAATCACGGTGTTTGCCGGCGTGATGATCGGGCTGCCGTAGTGGATGAGCAGCGAAGAGCCGGAATACGGCGGTGCGTAATCGAGCGGGGTCTGCCACCGAATGGTCTGGAGCGATTGGCCTGGGGGCGCCGCCGCAGTGTGTTGGGCGGTACCGCCATAGCAGCGCCAGCCGGATTGGGCGGAAGCGAGAGTGAAGACCGTAACGGCCAGCGCACTGGCAAGGACAAAGCGGGGAAGGAGATTCATGGGCAGGTCCTGACACCAAGGGCAAGCAAGATTCATTCCAACGAGCCGCCCCGAATAGCATTCAATTTCGTGATCATCGCATACTTGCCCCTAGGGATGTCAGCCCGCATTTATCACTGGTTGATCGCAGTCGTCTGTGCGGCTTTGGCGGTGGTTCTCTCAATCACCGTGACGGAATCCACGGCGGCCCTCGATCAGCTGAACGTCGATCTCAGCGGGCTGGGCAACCGCCACGTCGAACCCGATCCGCGCGTCGCTTTGGTGCTGATCGAACCGAGTTCCCTCGACCATTTCGGTGGCGGAGAGATCCTTCCCCGGCGTGTTTACGGGCAGCTGATCCAGGGCCTTGATCGGGCCGGGGCGAGGGTCGTGTTGCTCGACCTGTTCATGCACCAGAAGGCTGACGATCCCGCCGAGGATCAAGCCCTGGTCGCGAGCTGCCGCGCCGCCAAGACGATCAAGGTCGTGGTGCCTTTGGAAGCGTCGGACAAGCCGGTCGAACTGGAAACGCTCGGGACGCCCATCGACTTAACGCCCCATCCGGTCCTGCAGGGCGTGCCCCATGTCGTGTTCGGTACAGGTGACACGGTGCCCTGGAGCAACCGCCTCATGGCCGTGCCTGCATTTCAGCGACTCGGCGATGGAAGCTGGCTGCCGCATGTTTCCACCGCCGCCGTTGCCGTCTGGAACGGCCAAGATCCAACTCAGTACCGGGTATCCGCCGATGGGGAATCGCTCCAAATCGGCGCCCTGAACTACCGCACGTTTCCGCCGGCCAATCGCTTTATCGCGACCACCGGCGCGCAAATTCGTTACCCTCATCGGACGATCGAGGCGGCGATTGCCGATCTCGATCGAGGTCGGTACGAGGCGTACAAGGACAAGATCGTGGTTGTCGGGTTCAACATGGCGGACCGCGATCACGATAAGTACAACTCGGATGGAGAGAATATCGCCGGGGTGCAGTACGTGGCGGACTGCGTGAATTCGCTCCTCCTCCCGCCTTCCCAAGTCCCTCAGCAGGCGCCCTTATTCCTAAATGCTGGCGTCGGGTTGGCGCTCGCGCTGCTCGCGCTGTTCGCCATCACACAGGGGCAGTCATCGCGCCTGGTTTGGCAGGGCATCCTGCTGCTTCTCACTCCGTTCGTTCTTCAGCTTGCGGTGCGACCATTCGGCGTGGGCTTATCGGTGGTGCCGATCTTGCTTGCGACCGTGATCGCTTTTGTGCTCGGCCTGGGTTTGATCCAGCTTCCGGGCCTGCCGTTCCGAGGGGCAACCCATCAAGCCGTCGTGCTGTTCGTGGACATACGGCAATCGACGCCGCTCGTCATGGAACTCGGCCCCGAGCGCTCCCGCGAACTGCTCTCGCGGTTCCTTCAGGTGGCCGGCCGAGCGGTCGAGGATGGGGGCGGACGCGTCGAACGATTCCTGGGCGACGGGCTGCTTGCGATCTTCGAAGCGAACCGGCTGAAGCAGGCCCTGGACGTTGCCTGCAAGCTCCCCGAGAAGGTGGCCGCCATGGACGAGATCGCTTCCTACAAGGTCGCGGCAGGATTGGAACTGGGACCGGTCTCCTACACCAAACTCCGGAGCCGTCGCCGCCAAGAGTGGAGCAGCTTTGGTCCGACCGTGCATCTCGCTCAGCGACTTCAGGCGGCGGCGCCCGAAAACGAGACCGTCTTGATCGGTCCAAATGCGGCCGAGACGCTCCGTAAAGAGGGCGTCGAGACGGCGCCGTACCAAACGATGACCCTGAAAGGGATAGAAGTCCCGGTTAACGTTTACCGGCCACTGAACTAGGTAAGATTGCGCGGCTTGTAGGGGGAAATATGATCGTCACCGCAATCATTCTCGGTATCGCTGGAAGCCTTGCCACCCAGGACAAGGATTCGACGACTATGGACATGATCAGGTTCAGCGCAGTGGACAGCAACAGTGCTACGGTCCGACGCAATTCGCTGGACAAACCACTTCCTATTGCGCTCCAAGCAGGGGACGAACTGGCCGACTCCGGCACCTGCGGTGGCACCGTGACCTTGGAGTACGGCTTTAACGCCTCTGGCTTTGTCGAGGGCACATACACTTTTCGCGGCGTTGGTATGCAGCTCGAGGAAGCGTCCGTGGGCCTCAATTCGCCCCGGTTGCCGCTGGCGGCAAGGGTCGATGCCATCGACCAGACCACCGGCGATGTCATGATCGAAATGACGAGCGGCATCTTGGTCGTACAGGATAGCTTTCGTGCCCCTCGTGCGCGAGTGTCCAAGGTGAAAATCAAGGGCGGACGAATCGTGACCGCCGCCTACGGGACGGAGTACGCACTACGCATTCGCGGTTCGAACCTCACAGTGTCGGTCAAATCGGGATCGGTCCGGCTGATCCAATCCACCGATAACACGATCTGGCGACAGTACGACGCGGGCATCGCGGGCTGGACGGTCTCGCTTCCGACGACTGCGACGGACTTCACCAATTACCCGGGCCAATCCGGGCTGGATCCTCAGCTCAGGCCGTTGATTCCTTAGGCGGTTACCAGGTCCGTCCGATTCGGTTGAGCGGCATGAAAATGAACTCGGCTCGTCCGATCACGCGAGATCGGTCGGCAAGTCCCCAGAATCGGCCGTCATCCGAATAGAGGCGATTGTCGCCCATGAACAGCACCTTTCCAGGTGGCACGGCGACGGCGGGCGCATTGAGCATCTCTCGGGCCTCTTCGGCGCCCATGCTCGTGTTGCTGGGCTGGAAGATGCTGGCGGCGTGGTTATTCACCTGGCCATCGCCGTAGGACACCGGAATTACTTGGCCCTTCCAATCGATGAGTTTGAAGCTGAGAAGGGGTACCGCGAATCGCTCGTTCTCTTGCAAGTCACGGAACTTCGTGTTGTCGAACGGGTCCATCGTCGTCCAGTGCACGTACTTTTCGTCGACGAGCTGGCCGTTCCGGAACAGTTTGTTGTCCTTGATCTCGATGAGGTCGCCGGGTAGACCGATGACGCGCTTGATGAAGTCCGTATCTTCAGATTGGCCGGGCTGAAGTGCGTAAGCGGGCGGCCGGAACACGACGACGTCGCCACGCTTGGGTTCGCTGAAACGATACACCCACTTGTTGGCGACGATGAAGTCGTTGATCTGAAGGGTTTGGACCATCGAGGCCGATGGAATGTAAAACGTCTGGATCACGAACGGCCGGATGACGAGAAAGACAAAGACGCCGGCATAGACGACGGCATCAAAGAACTCGTTTGCGAACTTCGCGACCCCATAGGAGCCCGACCGCAGGTGAGGCGGCGTGTTGACCAGCTTCGGGAAGAGCAGAACCCGGAGGGCGGTGACGATCGCCATGACGATGACGACCTGACTGAGCGGTGTCCGCGCCAGCTTGTCGACCAGCTGCAGCACCGAACTGCCACCATCCTGGTGGGCTTGGGCGATTAAATTGGTGAAATCCAGCACGATCCGTCGTGGCTAACCGATAGGTCCGTCTAATTGGTTCCGGGCGATCAGCGCTTTTCTTTAATTCGCGCGTCCTTACCGACCTTGTCTCGAAGGTAATACAGTTTCGCGCGGCGAACCTTACCGCGGCGGATCACTTCGAACTTATCGACGAGGGGCGAATTGAGGGGCAGCGTGCGCTCGACGCCAACACCATTGCTGATCTTGCGGAGCGTGACGTTGCGGGCGATGCCGCCGTTCTTCAGGGCGATCACGACACCCTCGAACACCTGGATTCGCTCTTTGCCCGCTTCACGGACCTTCAGGTGAGCGCGAACCGTGTCTCCGGGATGAATATCGGGCACACCCTCCTTCAGGTGGGGTGCGGCAACGCTATCGAGAATCGCTTGTTGAGACATCTGTTCTTCCTTCCGGTGGCGCGGATTCGGTCGTGATGTCCGCGCGGGCTTCAGAGTATAGCAGATCGAGGTCGGCTTTTGACAACGGAGCACGGCACAACAGATCGGGTCGATGCATCTTCGTCAAGGCGAGCGCTTGGCGCCGGCGGAACCGGGCTGCGCGCTCGTGGTGGCCATCGCGAAGCACCTCGGGAACCAAGAGCCCCGCAAATTCACTGGGCCGCGTATAGTTGGGAGCGGCGAGCAGGCCCTCCGCATGAGAATCGGACGACAGACTCGCGGGATCGCCGAGGGCGCCGGGAAGGAGCCGAACGACGGCGTCCGCCATCGTGAGCGCGGCGAACTCGCCGCCGGTCAGCACGAAATCGCCCAGGCTGACAACCTCGGGCTGCCATAGCGCCGCGATGCGGTGATCGATCCCCTCGTAATGGCCGCACAGGAAGACGATTCGTTCGGCCTGACTGAATCGCTGCGCGGTGTCTTGAGTGAACCGGCGGCCCTGGGGCTCGGTGAGCACGAGGATCGTCGGTGGCTGCACCGGCGGAGTCAGGCCCAGGCTAAGGAGGGCATCGTGAACAGGCGGAGCCATGAGGAGCATCCCCGGCTCGCCTGAGTACGGCCGCGCGTCGACGGTGTGGTGAGCGTCGTGGGTGAAGTCGCGCGGATTGGTGGCCGCGTATTGGACCAAGCCGTTTGCTTCGGCGCGCGCGAGAACGCTGTGCCGCATGGCGGTCAGAACGAGCTCGGGAAATAGGGTCACGAAATCGACGCGCAGCATGCCCGAAACATCGTAGCACGTCGGGGCTCGGCAGGCAAAGCGCCTGTGGATGTTTCGGATACGAAGAACCCAATCAATGAGGATTTATCCTCTTGGTGGGCACACTCGTAGATAACGAGGTAACTACTAGTATCCGATCAGTGATGGAGAGGTTTAGTGTCTCGAACCTCTCGTAGGTCTACATCATGTTGCGAGAGATGGGCGGCAGCGTTCTCCAATGTCGCCCCCTGATGCACGCTACTCCAGCCAGCAACATCAGGAGAGATGCGGGTTCGGGAACAGGCACAACAGCAATGTTATCAATAGCAAATGCTTTGATCGGTGTGACTGCTGGATCGAGTGTAATTGTCAGGCGGTCCAAGGCATCCGTAACACTACTGTAGGCCGTGAAGCCGAGTCCGTTCTGAAAATCGGGACCAACTGAATAGATCACAAAGCCAGAACGATAACCTGTGATAGTATAGAAGGTCCAGGGACTATCAGCGTAAAGATCAACGCTCTGAAACTTAAACAGCCCGCCACCCTGTCTGGTGACTTGAATCTCTGAAATGACCCGAGGTTGGAAAATGCTCGTCAGGATCGAGGGGCCAGGCCGACCGAATCCCCCGTTATAAATCCAAGGTCCCTTGGTAACCGCTACTTCGAAGCCCTTCTCAGAATGCCCAAAGTACGGATCGAAAGTGTTGAGGCTGATATTATCAAACCCAATCACAACCGCCTGTGTAGCGGATAGAGTGGCTAGGGCGGCAACGCCTGCAAAGAGTGCTCGTCTCGGGTTCAAAGTCCTTCTCCTGGTGGATGGCTGCCCGGCAATCTCGGACTAGCAACAAAGGTTATTGTACAGCGACCTGGCCCCGCCCCCAACGGAGCCCCAAAGAACTGGCCGGTTCTGGCACCAATACTGGTCCGATCACCCCAGCCACGTCGGGCTCGGCATCTCCAGCCTCGCGAAAAGGTTGGTCTCCCCTTAATGCGTCGTCGGCCCCGCCGGTCCGTATCTCCTTTCGGGCGGGGCCGCCCCTGGATTGCTCTGCGAATGCGCGGTTCCTCCCCAGGACGCATTCAGTTGGCTCGCGATCCAAGACGACTCTAACGCACTTGGCGCGCAGGAACAAGGCCCGGGCGCAGAACTGGGCAGTTGGTCCCGGGACTTTGATCAGTAAAATGAGGGCATGCCTCGGTGGCTCCTCTTGCTTGTTGTCCTTATCGCCCACGCGGCGCACGCCAAACCGTCCCGCGTGATCGGCACGGTGACCTACCGGGAGCGTATGGCGCTTCCCGCCGGAAGCCGCGTGAGCGTGACGATTCTGGATACCAGTCGAGCAGACGCGCCAGCTGAAAAGATCGGCGAGTCGTCATGGATCACGGGCGAAAAGCAGCCGCCGTACAGCTTCGTGGTGACGTATGACGAAAGCTCCATCCAGAAGGGCCACCGGTACACCATCCGCGCGGAAATCCGAAGCAAGGCGGGGGATCTGCTTTTCACAACGACGACCGCTCACCCCGTGATCACGAACGGCGTGAAGAAAATCGACCTCGTGCTCCAAGCCGTTCCCAAGAACCCCGTGACAACCCTCGATCACAGCTATGAACTCGTTTCGCTGAACGGAAAAGCGATCATCGCTGGACGCGCGCCGACGCTCGCCTTCGACCGTCAGGGCCGCGCGATGGGATTTGGCGGCGTCAATCAGTTCGGCGGGACTTATCGCATCGAAAACGGAAAGATCACGATCGATCCCGGCCGAATGACAATGATGGCGGGGCCCAAGGACCGGATGGAACTCGAAGGCCTTTACATCGGCATCCTGCGCACGGCAGACGCCTTCCGCACAACCGCCACGACCTTCACCCTCCTGCGAGAAGGCAAGGTCGTCGCCGAATTTAGGTCGGCCCGGCGATGAGCACGCTCAACTGGATCGGATTCAACTTCCAGTGGATCGTCTCGTGGCAGCCAGAGCGCCGCCCCGAACCGCCCGACCTCAAAGCACTGGACTTTCTGGCCAAGCACGGTTTCACCTTCGTTCGAATCGCCAGCGATTACCGATTTTGGACGGATCCGAACGACTACCTCGTCTGGGACGAGACCGCGCTTGAGTACATCGATCGCTACATCGAGGCCTGTCGCGAGCGGGGACTGCATCTCTCGTTTAACATGCACCGCGTGCCCGGCTACTGCATCAACAGCCCGGAGATCGAGCGGCACAACCTATGGAAGGATCGCGTCGCCCAAGAAGGGCTCATTGAGCAGTGGCGGATGTTCGCGCGGCGCTTCCGCGACATCCCCAACGAGCAGCTCTCGTTCGACCTGATCAACGAGCCCCCGGATATTGGTCAATTCGGGATGACCCGCGAAGTCCACGCCGGCCTGATTCGCGAAGTCGTCGCGGGCATCCGATCGGAAACTCCCTGGCGGACGATCCTCATCGATGGGCTCGAAGGCGGACACATCGCGATGCCCGAGCTTGCCGACCTGGGCGTGATGCACGCAACTCGCGGTTATCAACC
Organism: Fimbriimonadaceae bacterium; assembly: GCA_044226215.1. Classification (GTDB taxonomy): domain Bacteria; phylum Armatimonadota; class Fimbriimonadia; order Fimbriimonadales; family Fimbriimonadaceae; genus JBGAHK01. The sequence goes on from JBGAHK010000001.1 coordinate 754,033, forward strand.
CATGCCCGTGAGCCATCAGGGCGCTACCTGGTGGTCGGGATGGAAGGGCCATGCGCCCGAATATCCCGGGGGTGATTGGTGGGGCCACGCCTGGGATAAAGAGGCTTTGAGGGAGTTCTATGCGCCATGGCTCGCCGTGGAAGCGCAGGGCGTTCCCGTCCACATCGGCGAGTTTGGCTGCTTCAACAAGACGCCGAACGACGTCGCGCTTCGCTGGCTCGGAGACCTGTTTGCCTTATGGCGCGAATTTGGATGGGGATGGGGCATGTGGAACTTCGAGGGTGCCTTCGGAATCATCGGGCACGGCCGGGAAGGCGCCCGATTCGAAGAGATCGATGGCTATCTGGTGGATCGCGACCTGCTCGAACTGTGCCGACCCTAGCGGATGACACGAGCCGGGTGGTGACTAGCCTCGGTATTTAGTCCTGTGTTGCGCGCCATGCGTCTTCAAACCGCAACTTTTGGTCTATCCTACATACGGCATCCCTGATGCCTTAGGAGAAGGAAATGAAGGTTTTGGCATTGCTCTTTGTCGGAGCGGTTGGCTTGTGCTCGGCTCACGGCAGCTTCGAACTCATGCTGGTGGGTAACTCCGTCAACGGAACGATTCAGCGCTACGACGCGGAATCCGGCACCTATTTTGGATCGTTCGGTTTTGGCACCGGGCTTAAAACCGTGACACTCGATCGGACGACCAACACCGCATTCGCGTTGTATGCCGGCGTGGTCCGGCGATTCAACTACAATACGGGCTCCTACCTGGGCGAATTCTCGGTGCCCGCCAATGCAGCTGGCTTGCTCGCCGCCAGCAATCAGACCGACTTCTTTGTGTCGGCTGGCACATCTATTCTCCGCTACGACGTGAGCTCGGGCGCATCCCTGGGTACGTTCTCCACAACTCCGGTCGACGTCAGCACCCTCATCGAATACAACCCCGGCGGCTCCTTTCCGGCCTATCTTTTAGCGCTCGTCAGCGATCCGAGCTCGGGCAACGACCTGTTTCGCATTTCCGCAGCGGGGGCGGTATCGGGTTATTACAGTGGGGGAACTGGGGCCCGCACGACGCTTACTCGAACTGGAGGCGCAAGTCGCTTTGCGTGGACGCGGGGCTTCTTCCACTTCAACGTCGATGGGCAAGGCGCAGGCGCGGGTCAGAATCTGACCGGTATCGTTTCGGCCACCGGCTCCGCCCCCGCGCACTTCGGCTACTACTTCGCGGGACAGAACACCACGACCACCACGGTCGGGACGATTCAACATTATTCGACGACGGGGACTCTTCTCCGATCCTTCAATACTCAGCCCAACACCACCGTAGCGGGGGTCGCGACCGTGATCGCACCAGAACCGATTGCGCTTGCGCCGCTGGCGATGGGCTGCATCATCCTGATGCGACGCCGCCGCAATTGAGACGGCTTGGGGCTCCGGCTTCTTGCCGGAGCCCTCTGAACAAGAGCTGGTCCTAACTTCGGGCCCGAGCCGACCAAACCCGTCGTATAATGAACTCCGATGGTTCCCGTCCTCGCACTGACCCTGGGATCGCTCGTCGTCTTGCCATCCATGGTCGAACAAAACCTGGGTGCCACGCCTCCCCTCGCGCTCTGGATTCCGGCGGGCACTCGCTTCGATTGGCCCGTCCCGCCCAGCGCCGCGAAGATGACCTATTCCATGTGGAAGGCGACGGACACCATGATCAATCTGCTCGCGGATCCCGTGCCAGCTCCAATTCCGGCACTGCCTGACGAGGGTTCGGCGATGGCCGGAGCCGATTACGCGCCCGTGACCCTGACCGACGGAACAACCGTCGAGTCCACGATCGCCTACTTGGTTCGCGCCTTGCCCAGTGATGGCTCGCGGCCGATGCCGTCCCGTATCGCCACCGCGAAATCGGGCTGGCGGATGGAGATCCGGTTGCTCATGGACCCGACTTACTTCGATCTCGGCTCCGATATCGCGGTGAAGACCTATAACGATGGCGCTGGTGTAAAGGTCCCGATCGTGGTAACCGATCCCTCGGGACTGCTTCACATGGCCAAGCAGGTGGGCAGTGTCGCCTACTTGCACCTCGACCAGCCAGGCATCTGGACGTTGCGCGCTCAATATCAGGTGCGAGCAGGGAAAAAGCCACTCGTTCGAACCTCGACGCTTTACTTTGAGAACAAGAAATGGAACTGAGGACCACCTTCGCCGCCGCCCTCGCCTTGCTGGGTGGCCTCGCACAAGCCCAGACTTATAACGGTATCAAGGTCACCTACGGACCGCTGAGCGCTTCGGAATTGGGGCCGGCTCCCGTTTCGACGGGCGACACGGGGCGCATCTCCGCCGTCGCATGCAGCAAGCAGAACGCGAACAAACTCTATATCGCGGGCGCCGATGGGGGCGTGTGGCTCTCGACGAACGCGGGGACGAGCTGGACCTACACCACGCCATTCCTCAAAACATCGGCGATGGGCGCGCTCACGGTCGATCCCGCCAACGACGCCATCGTTTATGCGGGAACCGGCGAGGCGAACTTCGCGAACCACAGTCGTCCGGGCGTGGGCATTTACAAATCGACCGATAGCGGATCCACGTGGACCCTGCTCGGCGAAAGCACCTTTTCCGGTCGAACGATTTCCCGGATCGCGATCGATCCATCCAATACGCAAACGCTTTACGTGGCTTGTGCCACCGCCGGCGGTTTTCCTGAAATCACCGCCGCCAAGGGCCATCCGCAGCGCAACGGACCAGTCGGGATTTTCAAATCCACCAATGGCGGTTCAACCTGGACCCAACTCCTCGCAGGGCTGCCGAACCAGATTGCGACCGACATCGTCCTCGATCCGGCCAACAGCCAGATCGTTTACGCCGCGATCGGACGCATTTTTGGTTCCTCAAGCAACGGGATCTACAAGTCCACCAATGGAGGTGTCACGTGGACGAAACTTTCAGGCGGACTCCCAACATCGAGCGTGGGGCGGATCAGCCTGGGCATCTCGAGCACCTCGCGCATCTATACGCTCATTGCTCGCGCCTGCGACGCGGGGGGCAACAACGGGGACACGCTCGGCGCGTATCGCAGTAATGATGGCGGCACCTCGTGGACCGCGCTCGGGGTGGGCAGCATGCAGGCCACCTACGGCTGGTACCTGAATGTGGTGAAGGTCAAGCCATCGAATCCGAGTGTCGTGATGTTCGGAGGCTATTCGTGCCTGAGAACCACCGACCAGGGTTCGAGCTTTGCGACGGTGACGCCGCCCCACGTCGATCTCCACGCGTTCGATTACGACACGTCGGGACGCCTCTGGTGTGGCGATGATGGCGGTATTCAGGTCTCCAGCAACGATGGTACGTCGTGGACCTATAAGACGACCGGTCTCGGCACGATCCAGTTCTACGCGGGCATGTCGGTGGGCCCGAATAGCCCGGCGACAATTTTTGGCGGCCAGCAGGACAACGGCAGTGCGTTCCGCACCTCGGCCGGAACGTGGATCGATGCGATCGGGGGTGACGGCGGCTGGACGGGAATCGACCCGACCAACGCAGCCAAGCTTTTCGGCGAATATCAGGGCTCGGGGACGCTGTATCGAAGCACGAATTCTGGATCGACGTTCAGTCTCATTGGCAGCGGGATCAACACGGCGGATCGCAACGCCTTTCACTCGCCGTTCGTGATCGACCCGACGAACCCGAACCGCATTCTGTACGGAACGTACCGAGTTTATCGGTCGACCAACGGCGGCACGAGCTTCTCCGCGATCAGCGCCGACGTGACCTCCGGGAGCGGATCGATTCGCGGAATGTTCATGGCGCCGAGCAACCCGCAGCGTGTCTACATCGTGACGAATGACGGCCTCGTCCGAATGTCGAGCGACGGCGGCGTGACTTTCTCCACGATCCTGACCGGCCAGCCCGGTTGGCAGCGCGTCATGCGGGAGATCTTTATCGATCCCAAGAACGACCAGCACATTTGGGTGGCTCGTTCCGGCTATGGAACCAACCGCGTGCTCGAGTCGACGAACGCGGGCGCGAGCTTCACGGCCATCGGGTCGACGCTGCCGGATATTCCGATTAACACGGTGTGGGCCGATACGCGCGTCTCACCGCCTGCCGTGTTCGCGGGAGCCGACGATGGCCTTTACCGGACGACGAATAGCGGCGCGACCTGGGTGAAGCTTCCGATGCACACGGCATGCGTCATCGATATGGGCTTCGACGCGCCGACCGAACGGCTGATCGTCGGAACGCAGGGTCGCGGTTGTTGGACCGTGTCGTTGAAGCTGATTCCAGTCAAATAAAGGAAGGTGGTGGGCAAGGAGAGACTCGAACTCTCACGCATCGCTGCGCTGGAACCTAAATCCAGTGCGTCTACCAATTTCGCCACTCGCCCAGCGAGGCGCGAGTATACCGTTCAAGCCTTGACGTGGCCCCGGCGCCGCACGGTATACTAGGCGGTCCTATGAACCCCCCCACCGGCAAAATGCTGCCATCCGCCGACGTGCTTAACGACTTTGAGCACGGCAAGTTCGTGCTTTCGAACCTGGCGGCTAAGCGCGCCACTCAGCTGAAGCAGGGCGCGCCCCCCCTCGTGCGCATTGAATCCAACCATCCATTGACGATTGCGCTGGCCGAGATCGCGGCCGGAAAGATCCGCGCAATCTTGGGCGCCGAAGGACCAGAGATTTCTGCATTCGATGGCGAGGTCACGCTCCTGGAAGAAGGGACGGTGCCTGCCGAACTCGGTTTGCTCCTGCCTGCGCTGGATGAAACAGAAGCCGATCTGCTGGGTGTCGCCGCATTGACCGGCGAAGAAGACGTCGAACACGATGATGACGTCGAAGCCGAAGCCGACGGTGCACCGAGCCTGTCCGACTTGCTCGAAGACACCGAAGCCGAGCCGGAAAGCGAACCGACTCCGGTCGAAGGCGAAGAAGACACCTTGTCCCTGGCCGATCTCGCCGAAGAGGAAGAGAACGCTTCGGGCGAAGAGGCTCTGGACGAGTAGTTCTGCGCCATGAGCGCCGATCTGTACGAAGTCTTGGGAGTGTCTCGGGGCGCATCCGCCGACGAGATCAAGACGGCGTTCCGCAAACTGGCACGCCAATACCACCCGGACGTAAACCCCGGCAATCAGGAAGCGGAAGAGAAGTTCAAGCAGGTCAACCAGGCCTACGAAACTCTTTCCGATCCTGAGAAGCGAGCGCATTACGACCAATTCGGCACGATCGATGGCCCGCCTCAGGATCCGTTCTTTGGCGGAAACATGGGCGGCGGCATCGGCGACCTGTTCGACATGTTCTTTGGGGGCGCGGCCGGACAGACCCGGGGCGGTCGCGCGAATCGAGGCGTCGATGGCGAAGATATCCAAACGCGAATTTCGCTCGACCTCATCGACGTCCTCAAAGGGGCCAAGCGTAAGCTGACCTATCGACGCCCGGTGCGCTGCCGCGCGTGTCAAGGGACGGGCGTGGAAGGCGGCGGTCAACCGGAAACGTGTCCGACTTGCAAAGGCAGCGGCCAAACGTCGCGCGTCCAACAAACCTTTATCGGACAGATTCGCACGTCGTCGCCTTGTCCCACCTGTCACGGCGAGGGCGTGCTGATCAAAAACCCTTGTGGCACGTGTAAGGGACGCAAATTGGTCGCCGAAACCACGGAACTCGAACTCGAGATCCCGCCCGGAGTCGACACCGGCTCGACCATCCACATGGTGGGCCGCGGCGGGGAAGGACTCGGCCTCGGACGATCCGGCGACCTTTATGCCGTGGTGGAAGTCGCGGAAGATTCGCGCTTCGATCGCGATGGCATGGATTTGCACACGGCGGTCGAAGTGAGTTTCGCTCAGGCTGCGCTGGGCGACGAAATCGAACTGGAAGGTCTCGACGAGAAGTTGAACCTCAATATGCCCGCCGGCACCCAGCCCGGCCACACCTTCCGGCTGCGCGGATCGGGTCTTCCTCGACTGCATGGCGGCGCCCGAGGCGACCTTTACGTGGAAACGCAAGTCGTCGTCCCCAAGAAGCTCTCAGCCGCGGAAGAAGCGCTCATCCGCGAACTCGCCGAGCTGTGGGGCGATCACATCAAATCTGACAGCGGCGGCCTCTTGGGCGGTCTGTTCAAGAAGAAGAAATGAAGGCTTGGACGATGGTGCGGGCGCATTTTGATCGCGCTCCGGAAGATTGGGACGCGATCACTGCGATTTTTGAAGACTACGGCGTGAACGGCACGGTTCAGACCGATAAGCCGCTCGCCATGAGTGGCTACCTCTACGAGCCAGACGGTTCGGTCGTCGAAGGATTAATGACCGACCTACGCGATGGCGGCGCCTGCGACGTGGAAACCGATCTGGTACCCGAACAAGATTGGGCGGAAAGCTGGAAACAGTTCTTTGTGCCGCGAAGAATCGGCCAGCGGTTTCTCGTCCGGCCCTCGTGGGAAGAGGCGGAAACGCTCACCGACGAACTGGAGATCGTGCTCGAACCCGGCCAGGCATTCGGCACCGGCGATCATCCGACGACGCGCATGTGCCTGGAGATCATGGAAGCCGAGCCGATGGACGGCAAGACCGTCGCCGATATCGGTGCGGGAAGCGGCATCCTGAGCGTCGGGGCCTGTTTGCTGGGTGCGAGCGATGTCACCGGCGTGGAGATCGAGCGCGATGCCGTCCAGAGCGCGCGTGAGAACGCAGAACGGAATCAGGTTCATTTCACGGTCCATGAAGGCAAGGGATTCGACCCGCTCGGACCAAATGCCATGTTCGACATCGTATTGAGCAACATCATCAGCGCTGCGCTCATTAATCTGGCTCCCGAAGCATCGCGCCGGGTCAAGGTCGGCGGGGCGTGGATCGTGAGCGGCATCATCGAGGCGAATTGGGCCGACGTGCGAGCTGCGGCCGAGCGGTGCGGCTTCAGGTTCGAAACGGAGCGTCGGGAGGACGGATGGGTCGCGGCCCTGTTCCGCCGTTGAGGGCGTTGCCGCGACTGTTTGTCGTTGGCGCCGAACTGGAAGCGGGAACGTTTTTCGAACTGCCCAAAGCCGAGTACGACAAGTTCCACAAGGTGCTGCGGCTCCGCGTCGGCGAAGAAGTCGCGCTGCTGCCCAATGACGGCACCGTGTGGCGTTGCGCGCTTCAGGGACGAGGCGTGGTTCCCACTGACTCGGCCGTCGTTGATACGGAGGCCAAACTATCCGTCACGCTCCTGCAGGCCATGCCCAAGGCGGACAAGCTGGAAGAAGTCGTTCGGTTGGCGACGGAAATGGGCGTCGCCAAGTTCGTCCTGTTTCCATCCGAACGGACTGTCCTCCGGTGGAGCGCCGACAAACTGCACGATCGCCTGGACCGGCTGGGACGAATCGCCATGGAGGCCGCCGAAGTCGCGTTCCGGACTCGGCTTCCGCAAATCGTTTATCAGCCCACCATGGCCGCAGTTCTCGAGGCATTTCCGACCGCGATCGTCCTGAGCGAAGTCGACCGAATCGAACGAACGCTCGAAGCGGAGTTGGCCGCGCGAAAGGGACCGGTCGAACTGATGATCGGGCCGGAAGGCGGATGGGCTCCGCCCGAAGTCGCCCAAATCGGCGAGCGCGCCGTTACGCTCGGCCCGCGCGTTTTGCGTGTCGATACGGCCGCCGCCGCCGCATGCGCGCTGGCCTTGTTCGGCCCTTCGCGGGAATAGGGTCTGGCGGTATCCTACGGTCCTATGCGTACCGACGGTCGCCAAGCCGACCAACTCCGTCCCGTCACTTTGGAAACCGGCTTTGCCAAGTTCGCTGAGGGAAGCTGCTTGATTCAAATGGGCGACACCCATGTTCTCGTGACCGCTACAGTCGATGACAAGGTGCCGCCGTTTATGAAGAACCAGGGCAAGGGCTGGGTGACGGCCGAGTACGCCATGCTCCCTCGATCCGGCCGGCAACGCAACCAGCGCGATTCTCAGCGTGGTCCGAACGGTCGCAGCATGGAAATCCAGCGACTGATCGGCCGCGCGATGCGGACGATGGTCGATATGGATGGCATGGGCGAGCGCACCATCACGCTCGACTGCGACGTCCTGCGCGCCGACGGCGGCACGCGCACGGCAGCAATTACCGCGTCGTACGTGGCGACCTATATGGCGATGCAGTGGATGATGCAGCAGCGCATGATCAAGCGGATATTGATTTCCGAGCCCGTGGCTGCGATCAGCGTGGGTGTTTGCCGCAACCAGGAACTGCTCGACCTCAATTACGACGAGGACTCGACCGCGCAGACCGACATGAACGTGGTCATGACGGAGTCGGGCAAATTCATCGAGATTCAGGGCACCGCCGAAGCGGCGCCGTTCAGCGCGGAGACGCTGGGCAAGCTGCTCGCGCTGGCCAAGAAGGGCATCACGCAGCTCAACCAGCTCCAACGGCAAGCGCTCGGAATCTAGTCGCCGATGCGGATCGTCATCGCGACCCACAATCGCAAGAAGGCGGGCGAAATGCTCACGATTTTGGGTGCAGCCTTGCCCGAGATCGAGTGGTTGACGCTGGCCGACTACGAGGGCGCGCCCGAGCCCGACGAGACCGGGAGCACCTACCAAGACAACGCCCGCATCAAGGCCGAGTCGGCGGCTGGGTTCACGGGTGAAATCTGCGTGGCCGATGACGCCGGACTCGAGATCGACGCGCTGGGCGGCGAGCCAGGACTTTACAGCAAGCGTTTTGGTGGGGAAGAGCTGCCCTTTCCCGAAAAAATGGCGCTGATCCTGGGCCGGATGGACGGCACACCCGATCGCGCGGCGCGGTTCCGGTGCGCGGTGGCGGTGGCGATTCCAGGCAAGGCGACTGAACTCTTCGAAAGCACCTGCGAGGGGGTCATCGCCGAGGAGCCCAGCGGAGCCGGCGGATTCGGTTACGATCCGATCTTTTTCTTGCCACAACTCGGCCGGACGATGGCGGATTTAACGGCCAGCGAGAAGCACCAAGTCAGTCACCGCGGCAAAGTTTTGGCGAAGGTGTCGAATTTTCTTCGGGAGCGACTCAGCACAGCGTGAGCATGCTCCGGGTATCTTCAAAGCCCCAGCCGATGTCGCTCCAGCTTCAGCCCCGCCTTCAGCCGCTCGTGACCGAGGAGCAGATTCATGCCCGCATCGCCGAATTGGCCGCCGAAATCCGGCGCGATTATGGCGAAGACGACGATCTCCTTTTGATTGCCGTCCTGAAAGGCTCGTGCATGTTCGTCGCCGACCTCGCCCGCCTGCTCGGCCACAATGTCTCGATCGAGTTCATGCAGGCGAGCAGTTACGGTTCGGGAACGGTCCAAAGCGGCAACGTCCAGATCCGCAAGGACTTGGACACCGACATCGAAGGGAAGCACGTTCTCATCGTCGAAGACATCGTTGACACCGGGCTCACACTGCGGCACTTGAAGGAACTGCTGTCGGTGCGCCGACCGCGGTCGTTGCGGGTGGTCAGCCTGCTGAGCAAGCCGGAAGCACGCCAACATGACGCACCAGTAGATTACGTGGGTTTCGAGATATCCAACGAATTTGTGGTAGGATATGGTCTGGATTACGCGGAACGCTATCGGAACTTGCCCTATATAGCGATACTCCAGCTACCCTCCTAACTTCTTTCCCCAGGGCGTACCGCGAACCACAGCGAATTCCTTAATCACGCCGGGACCTCTCGGCACACCCTTATCAAAAGGCAACAAGCAACTATATGACCCACACGTTTCGGCCACGCAAATCGGAGAGCGCCCAAGCCAATCGCAAGCGACGTAACCGCGGAGGCGGAGGGGGCGGACAGACCGAGGGCCTTCCTCGCGATATTCAGTCCGATCTCGAGCAGCTTCCGGAAATCGATTACTCCCACTTCGACCGGATGTCGGCGACCGACTTGGCCAAGGCCGCCAAGGCCGCAAAAATTCCGCTTGAATCCGACCGTGGCTTAGTCATCGAGTCGCTGCTTCAGCACGCGAACGGCGAGAACGATTGCTTCTACGCCAAGGGCATCCTCGAGATGCTGAACGACGGCTGGGGTTTCCTTCGCCAGAACGATTTTGCTCCGTCGCACAACGACGTTTACGTCTCGCAGTCGCAGATCAAGCGATTTGGCCTTCGCCAAGGCGACCTCGTTTTTGGTCAGGTCCGCTTGCCGAAAGAAGGCGAGAAGTATCGCGGCATGCTTCGCGTGGAAAGCATCAACGGCCACGGCGCGAATTCGCCCGAAATGGCGGTCCGCCGAGACTTCGATAAGCTCACCCCGCTCTTTCCCGACGAGCGACTCCGCATGGAGACGATGCCGGACAACATCCCGGCCCGAATCATCGATCTCATCGCACCGATTGGCAAAGGCTCGCGCGGTCTGATCGTCGCCCCGCCCAAGGCGGGCAAGACCACGATCATCAAGACGATCGCGGGCGCCATCGCGGTGAATCACCCCGAGGTCTACCTGATGGTCCTCCTCGTCGACGAACGGCCGGAGGAAGTCACCGATATGCGCCGCTTCGTCAAGGGGCAGGTCATTTCGTCGACATTCGACGAGCCGGCAGAAAACCACATGCGCGTGACCGAACTCTGTCTCGACGAGGCCAAGCGCCTGGTCGAAGCCGGTCGAGACGTCGTTATTCTGCTCGACTCCATCACCCGACTCTCCCGCGCTTCGAACTTGACTATCAACCCGTCCGGCCGGACGCTTTCGGGTGGTCTCGATCCGGCTGCCCTTTATCGACCGCGACGCTTCTTTGGTGCGGCGCGAAACATCGAGGAAGGCGGATCGCTCACGATCATTGCAACGGCTCTCATCGACACCGGCTCTCGCATGGATGACGCGATTTTCGAAGAGTTCAAAGGCACCGGCAACATGGAAATCGTGCTCGACCGAGACCTCGCCGAGCGCCGGATCTGGCCCGCGATCGACGTCAAGCGATCGTCGACTCGCCACGAGGAAAAACTGTTCGACCGAGAGCAGCTCGAGGGCGTGGTTCAGCTCCACCGCTTGCTCGCGAACCAGAACAATACGGTCGAAGCCACGGATCAGCTGATCAAGTTGCTCAAGAAGACGCCGACCAACAGCATCTTCCTCGACAACGTCGTTCAGAAGACTCGCGCCACGGTATAAGACACCGCGTTCTGCGCGTGAAAAAGTCCTAGGACCATTTCGCGTCGGCGAACGACTGGCCGAAAACGGTCGTCAAATATGCTGTACCGTTCACACGCGGTACCCCGAGCAAGGACCCCACTCCTACTCGACAAAAAAGCAAGCAAACAACCCCAACAATGCACGGCTCGACCCCCAATAGAGCCGGCGCCCACAAGCCCTTCGCCGCCCTTCCTTCCTTTCGGGCGGCGAATTTTTTATTCCCACTCGATCGTGGCGGGCGGCTTGCTCGTGAGGTCGTAGAGCACGCGGTTAACCCCCTGAACTTCGTTCACGATACGGTTCGCGATATGTTCGAGGACATCAAACGGAAGCGGCACCGCGGTCGCCGTCATGGCGTCTTCGCTCTGAACCGCGCGCAGGACAATCGGTTGCTGATACGTGCGTTCATCACCCATCACGCCGACACTCCGCACGTTCAAAAGAGCGGCGTACGATTGCCAGATGCCTTCGTGGAGACCGCGAGCGCGCAGCTCTGACCGGAAAATCCAGTCCGCATCCTGCACGATCGAAATCCGCTCCTGGGTCACTTCGCCCAGAATACGAACGGAGAGGCCTGGACCGGGGAACGGTTCGCGCTCCACCATCGCCTCGGGGAGGCCGAGCTGTCGGCCGACTTTTCGGACTTCATCCTTGAACAGCCATTTCAGCGGCTCGATCACTTTGAGTCGCATCCAATCGGGCAGGCCGCCCACGTTATGGTGGGTTTTGATCTTCGAGGCCGTGCTCGATCCCGATTCGATGACGTCCGGATAGAGCGTGCCTTGGGCGAGGAAATCGCATCCACGCAGATCGTCGGCATGCTCCTCGAAACAGCGCACAAACTCCGCTCCCACCACTTTGCGCTTGGCTTCGGGATCGGTCACGCCCGCCAAGGCATTGAGGAACTGTTCACGGGCATCGATGGCGACCAAATGAGGATGGAAATGTTCGGTGAACTGGCGAACGACGTCCTCGGCTTCGTTCTTGCGCAGGAGGCCGTGGTCCACGAAGACGCAGGTGACCTGCTCGCCGAGCGCACGGGCCATGAAGGCCGCCACGACTGAACTGTCGACGCCGCCGCTCACCGCGCAAAGGACGCGACGGTCGCCGACCTCATCCTGAATGCGCTTGATCGTCTCCTCGATAAAGCTTTCACTGGTCCAATCGCCCTTCAGTCCGGCCTCATCGAATAGGAAGCGTCGCAGGATCTCGCGGCCCGCGGGCGTGTGAGAAACCTCGGGGTGAAACTGGACGCCGAAACGAGGGCTGTCGCCGGATTCGAAGCCAGCAATCGGGCAGGAGTCCGTGCTCGCGGTCGTGCGATACCCGGGCGGCGCGGCGAGGACCTGGTCGCCGTGGCTCATCCACACCTGGTGGGAGTCCAGCCGGTCGAGCAGAGCGGAAGGCGAAGCGACGGTCAGTTCGCGGCGGCCATACTCGCGGTCGGTCGCAGGACGGACGGAACCACCCAGCCGATGGGCCATCAGCTGCTGACCGTAGCAGATGCCGAGGACCGGCGTTTCGGCGGGAATAAGGTTGAAGTCGAGGGTGGGAGCGTCGGTCTCAAGAACCGATCGGGGACCACCGGAGAGGATCACGGCGTCCGGAGGCTGGCGGAGGGCATCGGCCGCTTGGGTCCAGGGGACCATCTCGCTGAATACACCCAATTCGCGGACGCGCCTGACGATCAGCTGCGTGTATTGACCGCCAAAGTCGATGACGAGAACTCGCTGATGCGACATTGGAAGAAGCTAGTGTGGCGCAATTGGCGCCTCCTCTGCCGCAAGGTTAGACGGCGGCCCACCCGCGAACGGATGGGCCGCCGAGTGTCATCAGGCGGCGACGGTCGCGACGGATTGGAGCGCGCGCTCGATCCGAACGAGCGTTTCCGCGAGCTCTTCTTCAGTGATGATGAGCGGCGGGGCGAAGCGGAACGTGCGCGACCGAGTTTCTTTGGTCAGGACGCCCTGGTCGAGGAACGCCTTCGATAGTCGCTTGGTATCGACGCCCGCCTTGACCTCGAGCCCGACGAGGAGACCGCGACCGCGGATGTCTTCGATGCCGTCGAAGTCCATTTTGCGGAGCCCTTCGACGAACTTCTCGCCCATCCGAGCGGATCGCTCCTCTAATCCCAGCTCGACCATCTCGCGCATCGCGGCAATCGCGACGACCGAAGCGAGCGGATTTCCGCCGAAGGTGGAGCCGTGGTCACCCGGCTTAAAGACGCCGACCACTTCGCTGCTGCCAACTACCGCGGAGACGGGCATAATGCCGCCGCCGAGGGCTTTGCCAAGGCACATCAGATCGGGTTTGGCCGCTTCGTGCTGCCATGCGAACCGCTTGCCCGTGCGGCAGAATCCGGTCTGGATTTCGTCCCAGATAAGCAGCACATTGTGCCGGTCAAGCATCTTGCGCAACTCGGCCATCATGCCCGGAGCCGGGAACAAAATGCCACCTTCGGCTTGAATCGGCTCGAGCAGGACAGCTGCCGTGTTAGGCGTGATGCTCGCCTCGATGGCGGCCAGATCGCCAAACGGGACGCTCTTGAACCCGGGAGTGAACGGACCGAAGTGCTCGCGGTACTGCGATTCCGTGCTGAAGCTGATGATCGTCGTCGTTCGGCCGTGGAAGTTATCCTCGGCGACGATGATCTCCGCCTGGTTGTGGGCAACGCCCTTGACCGTGTAGGCCCACTTGCGGGCGAGCTTGATGGCCGTTTCGACTGCCTCCGCGCCCGTATTCATCGGGCAGGCCATCTCCATATCCGTAAATTCGCAGATCTCCTTCAGGAACAAGGCGAGCTCGGATGTATAGACCGCGCGGCTCGTCAAGGTCAGGAATTCGAGCTGCTCCCGCATGACCTGAACGATCGCGGGGCTCAGGTGGCCGTTGGCGACGGCGGAGTAGCTGCCGATGCAGTCGATGTACTGTTTCCCATCGCCGTCGTAGGCGTAAATGCCTTGAGCCCGGACGATATTCACGTGCAGGGGATGGTAATTGTGGGCGCCATAGCGCTCCGTCATTTCGATCGCTTGCTCATCGGTGAGCGAAGCGAGCTGCTGTCGAAGGTTCATGATCAATCTCCTCGAGGGACGGGTTTGCCACGCGGGCAAACGCTTGTAGTCTTTAAGATCGGTTGGATGAGCGCGAAAACACGCGCCCCGGCGTTCGAGGAGCTCTAAAAAACCGTTTCAGGTTCGCCGATGATGCTTGGAACAAACCACATCACCTCAATTGTATCTCAAATGAGGCCGATTTCTGGGCATTTTGGACTCAATTTGAGGCTCTGCAGCCGAACCTGCTAGGCGAAGGATTTATCGCCGTACAGCGTCTGAATGTAGTTGATCTGCCCGGTGTGATAGTGGCAGTTCCATGCATGCAGGTTCGCGATATCGGCGATTCGCCACTCGTGGTTCTTGCCGAAGGGTACGTTCACGGTTTCGTGCAGTTCCTCGTCCCTAAGCCCCGCGACCACGGCTTCGAGTTCGGCGAGGTTCTTGCGGCAGGCTTCCTCGCAGGCATCGATCGTCGTCCACTGGTGCCGTTCTTCGAGCATCGTCTGGTAGTCCTCTTGGCTCCAATTGAACTTGCGCGTGCGGATCAGGCCGACCGGCCACGTGGGGGATTGGGCGCACTCCTGGCACTGCGAAAGCACCGAACGGCCTTGCCCCTCCGGCGACCACTCCAATTTATCCGCGGGAATCTTGCGAGCCGCCTCAAACAGGGCATCGGTCGCGCGGCGGGTTTCTTCGATGATGAAGTCCTGAACTTTCATAGCTGACTAGCCCGAGTATATCTATCGACCGCAAGAAGCGAACTCGGGCTAGAAGTTTTCAGGACAGCTACCGCCTCAATACGACTTGTCGCCGTACAGGGTGTGGATGTAGTTAATCTGGCCCTCGTGGTAGGTGCAGTTCCAGATCGGGTAGTCGATGACCTCTTCGTACGTAAAGTCGCGGCCGCCATCGAAGGGGAGCCAGATCGTCTGCTGAAGGTCCGACTCGGGGAAGTCGCGAACCGCCGCGACGTAAGCTTCGGTGGTTTGGCGAGCCGTCTGCTCGCACAGGTCGATCGAATCCAGCGCCATGCGCTCCTTCATCATCTGTTCCGCCGCTTCCTCGGTGAACTCGCCCATCTTGCGTTCCTTGAGCATGCCGATCACGTAGCCCGGAGCCTGGGCGATCTCCTGCATGATCTCAAGGATGGAGCGTCCCTCGTCGAGGGGCTTCCAGGTCAGTTTCTCGGGGTCCGTTTTTCGGGCGATCTTGACCACACTGTCGAGCGCCTTCCACGCCCGTCGAATCGTAGCTTCATGTGCCATAGGTGGACGATATTCTACTATCAATTGCGCCGGGTCACCACAGAAACACAAAAAAGCGGCCAATCTCGTCGAGAGACCAGCCGCAAATCCACAAGAATGAAGTTATCGAACGCCGCGAAGGGCCGAGAGATTGCTTTGAGCGATCCTGTCGGGACGATTCGCAGCATCTCGTTCTGCCGCCATCAGGGCTTCCTTCTGGAACATGTGGTGCCGCGCAGCAAAGGTCGCAAACTGCCGATCGATTGGCTTCACGTGGAGCGGTCCACCCTTGCCCAGTCGATCGAAGTTGGCGACTTCCTGCAGGTACATCTCGTGCACCTTGGCATAGGTCGCCTCTGCTTCGGCCGTTTTGCCGAGGGCTTTCTGAGCATCGCCGATCGCGGCCACGGCGTCGAGCGAATTGGCGACTTCAAGTACCTTTTCCGCCCAAGCGATCGAGCCACTCCAATCGCGCTTGGCGGCAGCGACGCGCGTCATGCCGAGCAGCGCCTTGTAGCTTCTGGGGCTCAGTTTTAGCGCCTGCGTGTATTCCGCTTGCGCCTCATCCCACTGCCCAAGTCCTTCGTGCTCGGTCCCGATCTTCGTGCGGAACCAGCCCAACGTGTCCTCGGCGATGGAGCGATTGCCCAGCAAGAGTTGGTAGCCCTTTTGGTACATCGCTATGGCGCCGCGGTGATCACCTTCGAGGCCCTTCAGCCGGGCGACGATGGCCATCCACTGGGCGTCTTCATCCTTTCGAGAGAACCGGGCCAGTACCTTTTTCGCCTCCGCTTCCTGACCGATTTCGATCAAGCAGTCGGCGAGCAGCCGGGACAGGCTTCGGTCGTCGGGAAAGCGCTCAAGAGCGCTTCGCGTTTCCGCGAGAGCATCTTTTAATCGGTGCTGTTCGAGAAGCGATTGGATGAGACGGTTGTACGCCACCTCGTTCATCTTCTTGCGCAGCTCCAGCGACTTCCGCGCGGCCTCCTCAGCCTTCCACGCGAACACGTCGGAATCCGATTCGCGACTGCGGGCGAGATAGGCCTCCGCCAGCATGGCATAGCCAATCGCGCCACCCGGATCAGCGGCAACCCGGCCTTCGTGGAACTTGATCTCGCGATCGATCTTCGCGGGGTCATATGCCTCGTGGCTGATTGGCTGCAGATGAATCACGGACGCTTCCGCCCGAGCGGCGCCCGGTCGAAGCAGCGTGGGGATGAGAATCCAGCCCCCCGCGATTGCGAGGCAGCTGGAAATGGTGACCAGTGTTTTGGTCATGAGCGTTTAGCCTTGTCGTCGTCGGCGCGCGACGAATGCGGCGCCAAGGGCGAGAGCGGCCAGCGAACCCGGTTCGGGCACGGCCTGGAAGTTGTCGATGGCGACGATGTTGCCGTTATCGCCTTGGGCGCCTGCATCCGTTACGTAGTAGCGGAAGGCGAGACGACCGGAGGTACCGCCCGACAGGCCCGACATCGTGACCGAATAGGAAGTCCAGCCGTCGGGATAGCCCAGGGCAGTCTGGTTCGGGTTGATCTCGAGCATCAGCGTGCTGAAATCACCGACTGACGATTCCGTCGAGCCGACATTGACGCTTGAGCCGTTGCCACTCCATCGCACCTGAAGTCGATCCGGGAACAGGGATTCGGTTTGGGTGCGCGTGAAGAAGCTCACCTTGTCTCCGTTGTAGTACGTGCGCGTCGGGCTGAATAGCCATGCGCTAATCGTTCCCGTGTCGCCCGTGCTTTCAAAATTAGCGGCGATATAGCTGTTTGTCGCGCCGGCGTAAGCACCGAAGGTGGCCGGGTCGCCTTGAACCCAAGGACTGGTTCCCGAGGCGCCGACCGGATTGCTCAGGTTGGCCTGGGCCCAAGTTCCGCCCGAGAACAGGTTACCGACGTTGTCGAAGCCTTCCATCTGCGCTTGGGAGCCCGCCACGATGGCGAACAGGGTGACGATAAGGGTCTGGGATTTCAAATTCATGTTGTTCTCCTAAAAGTTAAAAGGGCCCGTTCAACGCAGGGTCAGGTTGAACGGGCAATTGCATTTAGCGGGGCTCGCCCAGGTAGGGGAAGGTCGAAAGGAAGTGCTTGCCACCCGGTCCAACGTTGTCGCTGGTCAGCGTGGGAATCTCCTTGCCGTCGTCCGGCGCCAAGCCGAGCGCGGGGATCGTGTTCCCGAAGACCACGCCGAGCGAGATGTCGACGACGTCATCGTTCAGTCCGCGACCACCGAATTTGCCGCCCGTCGCTCCACCTGTCTCGACTCCGAGGTATGCAGCCGAATCCTTTTTGCCAAGGTCGACCTTCATGACGTCGGGCACCAGAACGGCGGTAACGACGTCGCGGATCGCAGTCGAGCGACCGGCCGGGAAGGTCATGAAGCCCTGAATGTCCTTCTTCAGCTCCATGGAGTCCATCGAAGGCTGCGCTTCATCGTTGATCTTGTGGCGATTGGCGGCCACCGTCGCGAACACTTCGTTGACGACGGGACGGGAGAGCCGGTCCATCTGCTTGAAGGTTCCGCCGTTGGGCACGTTGGTCGTGCACCAGACGCCGATCACATTGCTTCGCGAGGCGTTGGCGCGGCCGGCGTCGCCCTTGATGAGGTCTTTGCGCGGAAGTTCGATGACGATGGCGAGGACGTTGTATCCACCATTGCTGAGGAAGTCCACGGCTTGGCCGGGCGCGCGCCACGACGTCTGCTTGGGGTTGTTCGCCTCAGACGGGTCAATCGCGATTCCGCTGATCGGAGTTGCACGGTCGGGCAGGATATTGAAGAACTGCTCGAGGTCGAAGAAGAACGGGTCTTCTCGCGCTCCGGCGAAAACGGTCGTGCCGGGATACGGGCTGAACGGCGTGTTTAGGTCGCCGGAGACGCCGCTCGTCGTTTCGCGAACGTTGTTACCGCCAATCGTCGAAGGCTTCTTCGGCTTGGTCACGCTGACGACCTGGCCGCTACCCGTGCCGGTGAACTGCACCTGGATAACGAGGTCCTCCACGGCGTCGCCGGTGTTGTCGATCTTGAACTGGTAGAGCGCGTTGGGGTCGAACGACTTGGTCAGACCCTGACCCTTTGCGATCAGCGGGTTCACGCACATCGAGAGAACGACCTTTTCCGGATCGGTCTTGCTCGGGAAGATATGAACGTCGGTTAGGTCGATGCCCGGGTTCATGGCGATGTCGGGCGTATCGGCATGGTCCGACGCTTTCGAAGTCGAAAGAAAGGCGATGGGCGCGACGATGGCGGCCAGTCCGACAAGAGCAAAAGTTTTGGTTTGATAAGGCATAGATTCCTCCGTCCGCAAGGCCAGGCAGGGCCGCGGACTCGTTCAAGGTACAGCCGGATTGGACCGATTCATGCGAGGTTCAGGAAGAGGCCGGAAGATGTTCACCTTGCCTGCAATAAGGCAACAATAGAGCACCTGATTGGGGCTGAAGTTTCAAAGAATATTGAAAGTTCAGGGTAGAATCCAGGGTGATGGCGACTGTGCTCTCCACCAAATCCAGAATCGACGAAATCGCCGAGAAGGTTTTCAACAATCAGCGAATCACTTCCGACGATGCCGTCGCTCTGTACCACCACCCGAACTTAATCGAGCTTGCCGCGATGGCGAATCACCGCCGTCAGCAGCTGGTTCCGGGGCGGCAGGTCACCTACGTGGTGGGGCGGATTCTCAACTACACCAACGTCTGCTGGGTGCGGTGCAAATTCTGCGCTTTCTATCGCGTGCCCAACCACGCCGAAGGCTATACGCTGACCGATGAGGAGATCCTCGCCAAGGTTGGAGACACGGTCGATCAGGGCGGCATCGAAATTCTGTTCCAAGGCGGACTGAATCCCCAGCTCAAGATCGATTACTACGAGCGGATTTTCGCCAAGATCATGGCGGCCTATCCTCAGGTGATTCTCCACGCGCTCAGCCCAGCCGAAATCATTTACATCGCTCACATTTCCAAGCTGCGACTTGGCGAAGCGCTGGAACGGCTGAAGGCAGCGGGATTGCACTCGATCCCCGGTGCGGGTGGCGAAATCCTGGTGGACCGCGTCCGCAAGATCATCGCGCCATACAAGGACACCACCGACGAATGGCTCGCCTGCATGCGGCAAGCCTCGGCCCTCGGCGTGCGAAGCACGGCGAGCATGATGTTCGGCCACGTGGAGACGCTGGAAGACCGAGTGGAGCACATGACCCGCATCCGCGACTTGCAGGACGAGTGCGCGCCGTTCCGTGCGTTCATCTCGTGGAGTTTCCAGCCCGAAGACACCAATCTTCCGATCCCGCACAAGGCGAGCGGATTCGACTATCTGCGCAACGTGGCGGTCAGCCGGATTTTCCTCGACAACATCGAGAATTTCCAGGTTTCGATCCTCACGCAGGGACCGAAGATCGCGCAGCTCGCGCTTTCCTACGGGGCGAACGATTTCGGCTCGATCATGATCGAAGAAAACGTGGTCTCGGCGGCGGGGAATAAGTTCATCCTCAATGCTGAGGAGTTCGAGCGATTGATCCGCGAGGCGGGCTATACCGCGCACCGCCGCAACACACGTTACGAACTGATCTAGTCGGTGATCGGGCCGTAGAGTTCGGGCCGACGCGCACCGAAAATTTCGAGCTCGTACTCGCCGGGGATGTTCACCACGCGTTTGTTGCGAGCCTCGCTCAGCTTGATCTCGGCGGTCACGATCTCTTCCGATTCGCCCGCAGCCGCCAGGACGGCCCCGGTCGGACCGATGATCTTGCTCCGACCAATGAAGTGGCTCCCCGCTTCGTCTCCCGCTCGGTTGCATGCGGCAAAGAAGATATGGTTTTCCGCGGCCCGAGCGATGCAGATATGCTCGGCCGACACTTGAGCTCCGCGCGGCCAGTTCGTGGGCAGCACAACGAGGTCCGCGCCGCGCAGCGCAAGGCTCCGCGTGGCTTCCGGCATTCGCATGTCGTAACAGATCAGCACCCCGACTCGGCCGAAGCGGGTTTCGAACAGCGCAAGTTCGTCCCCGGGCGCGACGAACCGGTCCAGACCCAAGCAAGGCAGGTGGGTCTTGATCGCAAACTTCGGCTCTTGGTCGGGCGAAAACATGGCGGCGGCGTTGTAGAGACTTTTGCCGCGGCGCCCAGCAAAGCCGACCACGGCGTAGATGCCGATCGAGCGGCAATGGTCGGCCATGCGCCGAATGGGATCGCTATCGAATTCGATCGCAATGGAGGAGGCTTCGTCCGGGCTCCCGACCACATATCCGGTCAAGAAACACTCGGGAAAAACGGCAAAGTCGACGCCGTCATGAACCAGTTCCGAGAGCAGGTCGATCGCCCGCTGGGCATTGTCTTCGGGCTCTCCGAAAACGACATCCAACTGAGCGCAGGCGAGCTTCACGCGATCGACTCCGCCAGGTAATCGAGTGCCTGTTGGCAGGTGGTACTGACATGGATCAGGCGAGCCGACTCCGCGCCCACATAGTCGTGCTGGACCGCGGCGTCGATGAACGCGATGAGCGGGTCGAAAAATCCGAACGCATTCAGCAGGACGATCGGCTTGCTGTGCAGGCCAAGCTGCCGCCACGTGACGATTTCGAAAAGCTCGTCGAGCGTGCCGTAGCCGCCCGGAATCGCGATGAAGCCGTCGCTCAGATCCGCCATGAGTGCCTTGCGTTCGTGCATGGTCTCGACCTCGCGGAGCTCCGTCACGCCCCGGTGTTCGATCTCGCGCGAACTGAGGAACTTGGGAATCACGCCGATCACCTCACGACCGCCGTCGAGGGTGCCGTCGGCAACCCGGCCCATGAGGCCGATGGAGCCGCCGCCATAGACCAAGTCCCAGCCGCGGGCGGCAATCGCTCGGCCCATCTCGTAAGCCAAATCGGGGTCGGTGTCTCGCCGGCCGAGGCGCGATCCGCAGAACACCGCTATTCGACGCTGTTTGGGTTCGGACATCGGCCTACGATTGTGCGCTATCGGTAGGGACAATTGCTCCAGACCGTGGTCTTGGTTTGGCACCGCTCCAGTGAGCGTAGGTAGCTCGCCAAAGACACTTCGTACGCCCCCATGCGAGCCAAGTGGGGATTCATGACCTGAGCGTCGAATATCTCGAACCCGAGTTCGCGGCACCGATTGATCATTGTGATCAGGGCGACTTTGCTTGCGTTGGGTGCGGCGTGAAACATCGACTCGGCCGAGAAGCAGGTGCCCAGCGCGACACCGTAGATTCCGCCCACCAAACGCCCCTCTTGCCACACCTCACAGCTATGCCCCCAGCCTTGGGCGTGGCACTGAGTAAACGCGCGAATGATCGGCTCGTTGATCCAATTGTCTTCGGGGCGGCGGCAGCTCCGCATGACCTGCTCGAACGCGGTGTCGAACGTGATCGAAAACTCGGCTCGGCGTAGTAGCTTGGCCATCGAGCGCGACACATGGGCTCCCGTGATGGGGAAGAGCGCTCGCTTGTCGGGCTGATAGAACTGGACGGTGCCGTCCTCTTCGCCCATGGGAAAGATGCCCCGGAGATAGGCCTGATGAAGCAGCCAAGGCGTGAGGTCGTTGCCTTCCAGCTCTACTCCTTGACCCACTCCATGACGTTGAAGTAAGGAACGCGCAGTTGATCGGCGAGGTTCGGAAACTGAGCGATCGCCTCGGGCGTGGGTATGGGCTCATCGAACCACCGCAATCGCAAACCGGCCGCGAGATAGGCCTGCATGTAGGCGGAAAGCGGGCGATGCCAGTTCACGACTTGGATGCCCGCCCACTCGACCATGTTGCCCTTCGACGTGTTGTATTCGTCGACGGGGAAGTGGATCTTGCTGCCCGCCGAATCCCGGGCCCATCCGCTCGCGTTGGCGGTCGTGAAGCCGTTCAGGTTTGCCGCGAGCAAACGTCCTCCCGGTCGCAGGGCGCGCGCCATTTCGGCGATCGCTCGACGATGGTCGTTCACGTCGATGAGGACGAGGTAGCAGATGACCAGGTCCGCGCTGGCGTCGTCGACGGGCAGGCGCTCGGCCGTGCCGAGTAGATACTTTACGGCGGCGCCTTTGGCGCGGCCCGCCTCGATCAGATCGGGAGTCGGATCGATGCCCACGACGTGGGCGCCTCGCTCGGCCAGCATCCGGGCGAACCGTCCCTCACCGCAGCCGACATCGAGTACATCGAGTCCAGTCACATCGCCCGCACGGTCCAGCATCACGGGATCGAGAAGGCCATTGCGGTTGGCGTCTCCCTTCTCTACAAATTCGATCCACGCGGTGGCGCTATTGTCCCAGCCGTTCAAATTTGGCACTGCCCTCGAATTATCCCTGGTTTGGGCTGGGCATCGATAGGTCGCGAACGGGACCGTGGGGAAGGTGCGAAACCTTTCGCGGCACTTGAGCGTAATATACTCAGGATATTGAGTGTATGAGAACCACGGGTAACTACTACGCGACGCTCGAATTGAATCAAGGAGCGGACGAAAAGCAGATCAAAAGCGCCTTTCGGCGCCTGGCCCGAAAATATCATCCCGATCTTAATCCGGGCGACAAGGCGGCCGAGACCAAATTCAAGGAGATCAACGAGGCGTACGAAGTCCTCTCCGATCCCGACAAGAAGAAGCTCTACGATCGATACGGCTCGAACTGGGAAGCCATGCAGCACGCCACTGCGAACGGAGGCGACCCATCCGGCGGAATCAATTTCGACTTCGGTGGCGGCGACCTGGGCGGGTTCTTCGATCAGTTCTTTGGCGGCGGCCCCACTCACCGCGCGACCCGAACCGAAGTGGCCCAGCCCGCCGACGTCGAGCAGACCGTCGAGGTGACGCTGGAGGAGATCGCCAAAGGAACGAAGCGGACGCTGACTTATCAGGTGCTCGATGCCTGCAAAAGCTGCGATGGCACCGGCTACGTCACGATGCGAACCGGCGGCCCATGCGCGACCTGTGGGGGCACCGGCCAGGTTCGAGGTCTCCTGGGTATGGGGCAGGTTTGTCCCAGTTGCCAAGGCACCGGCTCGGCTTCGCTCGCCAAGTGTCCGACCTGCCGCGGCGAGGGAACCATGCCCACCACCAAACGGGTGGAGGTCTCCATTCCCGCGGGGATTCAAGACGGCAAGCGGCTTCGGGTGCCTGGACGGGGCGCAGTCGGAACCCGCAACCGAGCGGGCGACCTGTATGTGAAGATCAAGGAGCTGCCGCATCGCCAATTTCGCCGCAAAGGCGACGATCTGGAAACCGATGTCGATGTGCTGTTTACGACGGCGGCGCTGGGCGGGGAAGTCCGGCTCAGCAGTCTGACGGGTCAGATGACGATGAAAATTCCCGAGCTGACCCAGAGCGGACAAACCTTTCGGCTCGGCGGCAAAGGGCTGCCATCCATGAAAGGCGGCGCCATCGGCAACCTCATCGTCCGAGTGCGGATCACGCTTCCGGCGCACTTCACCGACAAGGAGAAAAAGCTGCTGGCTGATCTCGCGAAGACGGTGGAGGCGCCCCGGTGAAGAATCAGCACCATCCGGTTTACATGATCGGGGTTGCCTCGCAGCTGTGCGGGGTGCATCCTCAGACGCTGCGCCAATATGAGCGGCTCGGACTGCTAAATCCCGCGCGAGTTGGCGCCAAGAACCGTCTGTACAGTGAAGAGGATATCCAACGGGTTCGGCGCATTCAGCGACTGACCCAAGACCTCGGCGTGAACCTTGCCGGGGTCGAAATCATCTTAAAACTGCTGGAAGATATGGAAAGTCAACGACGCGATCTTGAGACCGCGTTGGACGACTATCGCAAGGAAGTCGAGGAGCGGCTGGCCCATCTGCTTTCGCAATCGAATCTACCGATGCGAAAGGACGACCAGTTGCTGCCGGCGCCGAAGTTCAAATGGACTCGGAAAATCGAGCTATGACGCTCCTTGCGCAGCTTCGGCGCATCGGGTAGGATAATCCGCTGATTGTCTTCAGGAGACGTGAATGGCCCTTAAGATTTTGGTTTGTGACGACGAGCGACACATTGTCCGATTGATTCAAGTGAACCTGGAAAAACAGGGCTATCAGGTCGTGACCGCTTACGATGGCAAAGAAGGTTTGGAGAAGATCCGAGCCGAGAAGCCTGACTTGGTTGTCTTGGACGTGATGATGCCGTACATGGACGGTTTCGAGGTGCTGAAAAACCTGCGCCGCGAACCTGAAACGGAAGGTTTGCCGGTGATCATGTTGACTGCGAAAGCCCAGGACAAAGACGTGTTCGAAGGCTATCATTACGGCGCGGACATGTACTTGACCAAGCCCTTCAACCCGATGGAACTCGTGACGTTCGTCAAGCGCATCGCCCAAGGCGGCAGCGATTCGAGCGGTCCCAAGCGATACGACCTCTAGGTTCGAGAGTAAGGATTCGAAAGACCCGCGTTTTCCTTGGAAAGCGCGGGTCTTTCTCATTTCCTTCTGAATTTGGCCCACTCATTGCAAAAAGCGGTTGCAAAAGTCGGCGGGCTGTGTTAACATCAATCTAACCGTGAATACGTATTCACGGAGCAAGGCGGGCCAATGTAGGCCAGCATAATTGCAGGTACCGATGAGGGTAACGCAACAGGACATCGCTCGGTTCGCTAATGTTTCCCAGGCCACGGTCAGTCGTGTCCTGGCTGGAGACGAGCGCGTCGAAGGCGCCATCAAGACCCGCGTGCTCTCGGTGATGGCCGAGCACAACTACAAGCCGGATGTTCGGGCCCGGTCGCTGCGCAAGCAGAAAACCCACCTGATCGGACTTGTTCTCAAGCGCGAAGCTCGCGAAATCCAGGGCGACCCGTTCTTCTCCGTCTTCTTGGCTGAAATTCTCGGCTTCCTCGCGGGCACCCCGTATCATCTTTGCGTCGATATCGCGAGCAGCTCCACCGGCCAGAGCCACATCTACGACGAATTGCTCAGGACTCAGCGGGTCGATGGCCTCATTCTCGTCGAAAGCGAAGTTTCCGACGAGCGCGTGCGGCTTCTGGAAGAAGACCGGTTCCCGTTCGTCCTCATTGGCAACCCGAACGGCGACGACCATCTCATCTCGGTCGACAACGACAACGTTTTAGCAGGGCGAATGGCCACCGAGCATCTGCTCGAGCAAGGCTTCCAACGGGTCGGATTCATCGCGGGTCCTCAGGCCGTCATGGTCAGCCGCGACCGGGTTCAAGGCTACATGGATGCGATCGCCGAGCACGGCCAAGAGCCGCTCGTTTGGTACTGCGACTTTGGCCTCGATTCCGCGCGAGACGCCTCGTTCCGCGCGCTCACCGAATCGAACCGCCCCGACGCGCTCGTGGTCATGGACGACTATATGGCGATGGGCGTCGTTCAATCAGCCCGCGAACTGCATCTGTCGATCCCCTCGCAGCTTGCTTTGGTCAGCTTCAACGACACGAGCCTGTGCGATGTGGTCGAAAATGGATTGACCTCGGTTTCGCTCAATATTCCGACGATGGTGCAACGCGCCGTCGGCCGACTGATGCGCGTCATCGAGCAGGAGAAGCTGATCGGCGAGCGCCGCTTGATCGTTCCTTGCGAACTCAAGGTGCGTGGCTCTTCGCGACGCACCCCGGAGGTGACGCTGGCTTGATTCTCGCCGCCCTCGTCGTCACCGGAATCGCTTCTGCACAGGACCGCGTTTGCGCCTTTGAGTACCGCGCCGATCCGAAGGTCCAGACCGTCTCGCTGGCAGGCACGTTCAACGGGTGGAACAAGTTCGCCCATCCGATGACCAAACAAGGCGATGGTCGCACTTGGAAGACCGAAATCCGGCTTTCGCCGGGCGAATACCAATACAAATTTGTGGTCGATAACGATCGCTGGGTCATCGATCCTGCCGCTAAGAAGAGCCAGGACGACGGCACCGGCAATGTTAATTCATACTTGGTCGTCCTCCCGCCCAGTTATGCCAAGCCCGCGAAGATCGGCGACGGCGAGATCACGGAGTCCGCGCTGCGGCACGAGATGGCGATCCCGTATCTGAATCTCGATCGCGGCAAGCTGAGCATTCGACTCGACGCCCGCGCCGGCGATATCGAGAAGGTCATCCTTTCGACGAGCGACCGGCAGCGCGTCCAAATGCGGCGCGACCGCCTCGACGCTTTAACCGACCAGTTCGTCGGGACCGTTCGCTGGAATGGCAAGTCCAAGCTTGGATACACGATGACCGTCGTGGATGGGTCGTTCGCGCGGTTCTACGCAGGTGGCCCCAATCTGCTCACGCAAATCGAGGAGCAGTCGAACTGGATTTCTCCCGAAGACTTCAAGCCGTTCGTGGTCCCATCTTGGGTGGAGAAGACGGTTTTCTATCAGATTTTCCCGGATCGATTCGCCAACGGCGATAAGCGCAACGATCCGAAGACGGTCGAACCTTGGACCGCCCAACCGAGCTGGTGGAACCGATTTGGCGGTGACGCGGCGGGAATTCGCAAGCACCTCGGCTACTTGAAGGACCTTGGCATCGACGGGCTGTACATCAATCCGATCATGGCCGCGCCGAGCAACCACCGTTATGATCCGTCCGACTTCTACCGCGTCGATCCCGAATTTGGCACGAACCAGGAGTTCGGCGACCTGACGAAAGCGCTCCTCTTAGCGGGCATTCGCACTGTGCTCGATCAGACATTCGATCACTCGGGTGTGCAGTTCGAGCCGTTCGTCGATCTGCTGAAGAACCAAGCTTCGTCCAAATATAAAGACTGGTTCATGGTGAAGTCGTACCCGGTCGAGGTTAAACGCAACCCGCCGTACGAAGGCTGGAACAACGCCGAGGCGATGCCCAAGCTGAATGTCCAGAACCCGGCGGTTCGCAAGCACCTGCTCGACTCCGTCGATTACTGGATGAAAAATGCCACGCTCGCAGGTTGGCGGCTGGACGTGGCGGGCGAGATGCCCTCCTCGTTTTGGCGCGAATTCCGCCCATTCGTGAAGGCGCGCAATCCAGAAGCGTGGATCTGCGGCGAGGTTTGGGAGCGGGGAACACCGTGGCTGAGCGGTGACCAGTTCGACGCCACGATGAACTATCCATTCCGCGGCGCCGTGATCCACTGGCTCGTGCAGCGCGACATCACAGCCAGCCAGTTCGTGGGCTCACTCTCCCAAATCTACAACTGGACCGTGCCGCAGGTCTCGCGCAACCAGCTTAATCTGCTCTCGAGCCACGATACCGAGCGGTTCCTCACGCTGGCCAAGAACGACCAGGCCACGGCGAGGCTTGCCGCGACGGTGCAGTTCACGTGGCCGGGAACGCCGAGCATCTATTACGGCGAAGAACTAGGCATGGAAGGCGGCAAAGATCCGGACAATCGTCGTCCGATGCGCTGGGACCTCGCCCGTGCCGAGAATCCCATGCTAGCGCACTACAAAAAGCTGATCTCGCTGCGCCGACGTCATCCTGTGCTCCAATCGGGCGATCCCGTCGTGCTCAGTTCCGACGACGCC
Organism: Fimbriimonadaceae bacterium; assembly: GCA_044226215.1. Classification (GTDB taxonomy): domain Bacteria; phylum Armatimonadota; class Fimbriimonadia; order Fimbriimonadales; family Fimbriimonadaceae; genus JBGAHK01. The sequence goes on from JBGAHK010000001.1 coordinate 781,830, forward strand.
AAGCAGGTCGCCGTCTACGGCCGTGAGCTCGGCCCCGACACCGCGATCGTCGCGCTCAATCGCTCCAACCAACAGCAGCAAGTGGCAATCTCCGTCGCAGGGAAGCCTGCTTTTGTAAAGAGCCTCGCTCGCTATCGCGACGGACTCGCACAGTCCAAGGTCCAAGCCAATCCGCGGGGCCAGAAGCTCACGGTGACCCTCGCGCCTAAGTCCGCCGCGGTGCTGCTGCCCAGCGCCGAATCAACGATTTCTCAACGCGCCGCGTCGGCAAAGTTGCCACGCGCCACAGCCATACATCACAATCCCTCGCAGGTTCCATCTCAGGAGACCCAATCATGAAAACACGAATGCGATCGGGCTTTACGCTCATCGAACTCCTTGTCGTTATCGCGATCATCGCCATCTTGGCGGCGATCCTCTTCCCTGTATTTGCCCAAGCCAAGACGGCTGCCAAGAAGGCCGTTGGTATTAGCAACGTCAAGCAGTTGGCGCTTGCTGTTCAGATGTATGCCAACGACGCCGACGACGTAGTCAACCCGCAACGCCGACAGTCCATGGGTCCCGCTAACGGCGGCTCCGATCCTTCGGACGGTCTGACCTTCGAGTACTTCCTGCAGCCATACGTCAAGTCGGCCGATCTTTATATGTCCAACACGGACTCGGGTACCAAGTACACGTCCCCGATCGGTACCTACCGGCGAAGCTACGCGGCCGTCTCGAACGCATTTCGCGGCTTCCAAGGGGTCCCGGGCAAGGATGGTATCCAGAACGGACGCACGCTCAAGGTGAGCAAAGCCGTCAGCTGGTTCCCGTCGCCGTCCGAGACCGTTGCCATTGTCGAACAGCACCAGGCAGACGCCGGTTTGAACGACGCTCAACTTTGGAAGAAGCAGAAGTGGGTTCTCGGATCGGTCACGCTCAACTCGCGCATGTTCCCGCAGCCGGCAGAATGCTTCTGGGCTAAGGAAGGCTGGCTGAGCTACGGCGTGAGCAATGCTTACAACGGTGGTGGCGTGTACGGCTTCATGGATGGCCACGCCGCTTACAAGAGCGCTAACGGCCGAGCTGCCAACAAGGGCGGTAAGGATGGTTCGAAGTGCCTTTCCACTCGCTTCAATGGGTACGAAGAGAAGGCGGAGTGGTGGGTTAATTCGACCGGCTATCCCGAGTACGACGGTGGTCTGAGCTGCTTCGATTCGTCCCCGTACGATAACGAAGTTGCTTGTAAGGTTCCGGGCGAGTAATCGATGAAAGCTGAAGTTTCCCGTCCCGTCATGTTCGGCGTAATCGGTCTGGCCGTGCTGATCTTGGCTGTAGTGATCTACAAGGCCATGTCGGCTCCGGTCGGTTTGGAACCAACGCAGCAGCAGTTGGAACAGGCCCGAAAGAACGCCGAAGACATCGAAAAGCGCAACATGGGAGGCAGTCCTGGCGAGATGTCACCCGAAGCGAAGGCACGGGGGATGGCTCCCGGCCAGTAAGACCCTTAAGGCTCCCAACTCAGTTGGGAGCCTTTTCTGTTTTTGCGAGCGGGTACCCTCGGATTCCCCATGGAATACCGACCCCTTGGCCGTGCCGGCCTGAAGCTCAGCGTTCTTTCCCTTGGCTCATGGATCTCGTTCGGCGGATCGATGGGCGTCGACGCAGCGGCGGAATGCATGCAAGTGGCGTACGACGCCGGCATGAATTTCTTCGATAATGCCGAGGTCTATGGCAAGGGCGAATCGGAGCGCGTCATGGGTGCAGCGCTCAAGAAGCTGGGCTGGCGGCGCGGCAGCTACACCGTTTCGACCAAGATATATTGGGGCCTCCATGAAGGCGTGAACGAACAGAACACGCTGAACCGCAAGCGACTGCTCGAAGCAACGACGGGCTGCTTGGAACGGCTCGACATGGATTACGTCGACTTGTTGTTCTGCCACCGCGACGACCTCGACACGCCGATCGAAGAGATCGTCCTGACGATGCACGAGATCGTTCAGTCCGGCCGCGCCATGTATTGGGGCACTTCCGAGTGGTCCGCGGCGCGCATTGCTGAGGCCTGCGACTTCGCTCACCGGTATGGATTGCACGCCCCGCGGATGGAGCAGCCGCAATACAGCATGGTCGTGCGCGACGTTTTCGAAAAACAGCTCACGCCCGTTTTCGAGCGGTACGGCTACGGTTCGACGACTTGGAGCCCGCTGGCGAGCGGTGTCCTTTCGGGCAAGTACGACGACGGTATCCCGGCGGGCTCTCGGCTCGATCAGGAGGCGTGGCTCCGTGGAGCACTGACGCCCGAGCGCATTACAAAAACCAAGGCGGTCAAGGCCGTGGCGGATGATCTGGGATGCACGCGAAGTCAGCTGGCGATCGCATGGTGCGCCGTCAACCCGGCTGTGACGACCGTTATCACGGGGGCGAGTCGAATCGAGCAGCTGCGCGAGAATCTTGGCGCGCTCGACATCATGCCGAAACTGACGCCCGACGTGATGGCGCGAATCGACGAAATACTGGCTTAGAGATTGAAGGGCGCCGCACGAGGCGGCGCCCGGGGTTCTCCAAGTTACCAGTTAGAAACATTGACGCTGATCGCGTAGTCGTCGAGGATTTTGACGGGCGTTCCGCTGGCGGCTTAGAGCTATTGCCAAGGCAAGCAACGCGAGAGATCAGATCAGTAAGTGGACGGGAACACGTCAGGATTCGTTCGGGAGCAATGGCCGCTTTCGCTCATTTGGCAACATAATTGCAGCAAAGCATTTGGACCAAACCTTGCGATGCTGTATGCTAGTAAGGACTGGATTGGGAGTTTGCGACTAATGACCCTGAAACACGCACGATTGGGAGCCTTTATCCTGGCAGCGACACTGTTCGTTTGCGGGGCTGTGATGATGCCGAAGCGCCACCAGGCGTTCGCGCAGTCGGGACCCCCTCCCGCTGACATCATGATGCTGGGACGGATGATTTTCCGGGATCGAAGCCTCTCGAATCCAGGCGGTCAGGCCTGCATCAACTGCCACGATCCGGAGGCCGGTTGGAGCTCGCCCAACTCAGCTGACAATGCGACCATCGGCGTGGCTCGCGGCGTGATCCCCAACCGTTTTGGCCCGCGCAAGATTCCGGGAATCGGCTATGCGGCCAGTCTCCCTATGGGTATTCCGACCTATAACGAAGATGCCCAGGGCTTTGTCGGCGGACTGTTTTATGACGGTCGTGCAAAAGATCTCGTGGATCAGGCCAAGGCGCCGTTCCTGAACCCGAATGAGATGAATAACGACAGCCCCGCGATGGTCATCGCCAAACTCCAGGCGAGCCCGAGCGCAAACATGTTCAAGCAGGTTTTTGGCGCGGATGTGTTCACCAAGCCCGTCGACGAAGTTTACGATCTGATGGCTAAGGCTCTCGCCGCTTACCAGTCCGGTCCCGAGCTTTCACCCTACAACTCCAAGTACGACTTGTATCTAGAAGGCAAAGCTGCGCTGACCCCCAGCGAAATGGGCGGTCTCCGACTGGTCACCGGCACGCTTAATGGTCGCCCGGATGGACCTCCGTTCCCCCGACAAGCGTTCTGCAGCGGCTGCCACGGCCGCCTCGCCCTTGATCTTACGAAAGAGAAAGACCACTGGACGAACTCGTGCTACGCCAATATCGGCGTGCCGAAGAACCGAAATAACCCGTTCTACGCGATGACGGATGCGGCTTCGAACCCGAAGGGCTATAACCCGCTTGGCGACAAGTACGTCGACTTTGGGCTCAGCTTCTTCCTCTATCCCTACATGGGCCTGCCCGTGAACGATCCCGAAGGACACGACCGGCTGGGCATCGTGGGCGCATTCAAGGCACCGACCCTGCGTAACGTCGGCAAGCGACCGCACCCGGGGTTCGTGAAGTCGTACATGCATAACGGCGCCCTCAAGAGCCTGGAGGAAGTCGTTCACTTTTACACCTCACGCAACTGGACGACCGAGCCAGGCGAGATCATCGACTTCACTCAGGCCGACCCGTATGCGGGCCTGATTGGTACGCCTTTGTGGGATGCTCCGGAGTACATCGATCCGGTCAACATGATCAATCCGACCGGCCTCCCCGGTGCGGATGAAAGCACAGGCGGCGGCATGGTGAGCGCAGAGGTCGGCAACCTGTTCTTGAAGCCGTCCGACGAAGCCGATATCGTGGCGTTCCTGAATACGCTCAACGACAACTACCACGACGTCGCGGGCAGCATCTGGTTCAAGGACTTTGAATTCGGCAACTACCACATGGAGCCGGTTCAGGTTGAAGTTCGCAAGCCAGGCACTTCTCAGGTTCTTCATAGCGCCGTCATCTTCACGGATTTCGACGGCTTCTATAACTTCAACCCGAACGTGCCGCCCGGACTGTATGACATCGCGATCAAGCCGCGCCACTTCCTTCGAGAAGTCGTGGAGAACGTCCAGCTTCAGCCGTACGGCGCGATGGACGTCAATGTGGGCGTTTCGAACGGGGATGTCGATGGCGACAACGAGGTCACGATTCTGGATTATTCGATCCTGTCGGACTTCTTTGACAAAACGGCCGACGATGCGGATTGGACTCAGATCGGTGGAAACGGTTTTCGACCGATCGACGCCGATCTCGATGGCGATGGCACCGTCAGCGTCTTCGACTACTCGATCCTGAGCGACAACTTTGGCCTCAACGGCGAGGCCTAAGGTCGAGGTTATCGACAGGTTATGGCGCATCGTTGGCGCAGGCTCGCGCGTCTAAGCTCGTATGAGAAAGTCGCTGCTTTTTCCTGCCCTCGCTCTTGCCTCGCTTCAGTTTAGTTTCGCTCAGGAAGCCAAGCCGCTCGATGCTCCTTCGCTCAAGGCGATGATCAAGGGCCTCGGCTATGAGACGAAGGACCTGAATGTCGAGGTGGGCAAGGAAAAGTACGAGTTCACGCTCACGACTCCGGACCTCAATATCCCAGTCGGGGCCGAAATCAGCCCAAGCAAGAACTACGTTTGGCTGACCGTGTTCCTCGGCGCATCCCGCCCTGACTTGAAGTTTGAAGAGCTACTGAAGTCGAACGCCAGTACGCAGCCGTGCTTTTTCTACATCACCTCCAAGTCGAACTTGATGATGGCGGTTGCGCTCGATAACCGGATGATCACCCCGACCGTGATGAAACGGAACATCGAGATGCTGACGAAGAGCGTGACTGACACCAAATCGATCTGGATGAAGCCGAACTAGTCGGTCCCGCAACTTGATCTAAACCGGTCAAAAACTGGTGGCGGCGGCGTAGAAGTGAGCATGAACTCTACGCTGCCGTTTCAATTTCACCCGGCCACCGAGCGCGGCCACACCCGCTTGGGATGGCTGGATAGTCGGCATAGCTTCAGCTTCGGCAATTACATCGACCAGGACCGAATGAACTTCCGGTCCCTGCGGGTCATCAATGACGACTGGGTCGAGCCGGGTGCCGGATTTGGCAAACATCCCCACCGCGACATGGAGATCATCTCCATCGTGCTGGAGGGAGCCCTCGCTCATGAAGACAGCACGGGGACCGTCTCGGAGCTGACCTATGGCGACGTGCAGGTCATGCATGCGGGCTCCGGCATCATGCACAGCGAATTCAATGGCTCCAAAGAGAACCGAGTCCATTTCCTCCAGATCTGGATCGAGCCAGCGGCGCGCTCGGTCGAGCCGGGCTACCAGGAAGCCACATTCGATCGGGCTTCGAAGACGGGTGGCTGGCTGACCGTCGTCGGTCCGAAGGGAAGCGACGCACCCCTGCAGATCCACCAGGACGCGCTTCTGCGGACGACCATCCTGGATGGCTCCCGGATCGAGCTGACCGTTCCGGAAGGGCGGTACGGATACGTCCATGTCGCTACCGGTGCCGCCCAAGTGGAAGGGAAGACGCTGGGCGCAGGCGATGCCATCAGCCTGGTCGGGCCCGCCACCCTTCGGTTCGAATCGGACGGGGAAGCGGAACTGATCGCCTTCGAATTGGGCTAATCCTGATTCTGTGGAATAGCCTCTGTATTCCCGCCCGGACGGGTGGGGCAGAGGCTAAATATGTCTATTCGCAGACTCGGTATCGGCATCGTTCTCGCGGTTACCTTCGCGCTCGGAGGTGCCGCTCAGGCTCAGGAGGACGTTTGGAAGCGCGTCGACGTGCCGGACACCAAGCTGTCGCTCCAAGTCTTTGGCGAACTTCAGAGCGGCGACCCCGAAGATCATGAGGACAGCGGTCCGATGCTCAAGCGAACCACCACGTTCGCATTCGCGGCCGAATCCGAAACGTTCGCCTGCACGATTACCGTTTGCGAAGGCGAATCCGGGTTCAAAGTCAACTCGATGATGCTCGGCTTCTTCGTATCGGGGCTCATTGATGCTTTTCAGGCCGATTCCGACCAGCACAGCCAGATGCTGACGCGCCAGAAAGGGAAGGCGGGCGACGTCCCGGCCGCAACTTACAAGCGCCGGCTGCAGATCGAGGGTCAAGAATATGTGGAGCGGACCGTTCTGCTTGCAGACGGCGCCCGAACGATCATTGTGAGCGCGATGTATGCCAAGAAGGACCACGACGGGGAGCAGGAAGCCGAAAAGGTGATCGACTCGATCTACTATGGTGGCAACTCGCTTTCAGGCCTGAAAGATGTCGACCTTAAAGTGAAGGCCGGGGCGGAAAACTAGCCATGATGCCCCAGACCACCCCGAGCGCAAAGAATCCTCGGACGACGAACAGGATCCGAAAGATAGGCCCCCCTTTGCGATAGCCAAACGCCAACGCCGCCAAGAAAGCTCCAGGTAAGTAAAGCGCTCCCCCCGCCATCATCCACAAGATGGGGGGCGAGCCGCGAAGCGCCAGCAGGTCGCCCACGTAAACCGTGACGGTTCCAACGATCGCAAGGGCCAGGCCCAAGCGACCAAATGTGGGTGAGATCGGCGGTTTCACGCCCTTATGTTGCCCGAAACGGGCTGGCGATGAGCGAACCCCGTCCCTTTATCAGGTTCCAGCCGTCTAGAATTGAAGATCATGGCGGGCGCAGCAAAGGTCGGTTCGGCGATTCTCGTGTTCTTGGGGCTGCTCCTCGGCGCCTACTTTGTGCTGGGCAAGTCGATCTTCGCGCCCAAGCTGGAGACCTATTACGCCGACTTTCCCGATGCGGGTGGGGTCAATTCGGGTTCGCGGGTCCTCCTCTCCGGCGTTGCCGTGGGCTCCGTCTCAAAGGTCGCACTGATCAAGCCCGGGCAAGCGAGAATGACCCTTGAACTCGAACAGGGCACGAAGCTCCCGACCGGCACCATCGCCGTGCTTGCGGGCTCGCTCATCGGCATTGGCGACCGGCAAGTCGAATTGACACCCCCCACCAACGTCACCGCCACGCTCAGCCCGGGCGACGTCATCCCCGGCAAACTGACCTCGGCCTTCGAGACCTTGCTCCCGAATGGGACCGAAACGATGGCGCAGTTGAACAAGACCCTGGCGTCGGCGGAAAAGCTGCTCGGCGATGAGGGCATGAAGTCTCAAGTCCGAACGCTGCTCGCCTCGACCAATAAGACGGTCACCCAGTTCGGTCAGCTCGCCCAGCGGTTCGATGGGGTGCTGGCGGCCAACCAGGCCAAGCTGGGCGGTCTGCTCGATAAGAGCGCGCGCATCATGAGCGACATGGCCGACGTCAGCGCTCGCGTCGCCGCGTTCGCCAAGAGCGGAAAGCTGGAGAAAGGCTTCGATCAGACCCTCGCGAAGCTCGACGCCAGTATCGACAGCGGCCACGCCCTCGTTGAGGATCTGCGCAGCGCCGTCAACGACCCCGAGATGCGGACGAACATGAAGGAGATCCTCTCCAACACCAAGCAGATGACGGAGAGCGGCACGCGCATTGCGGCGAACGTGGACGTGATGAGCAAGAACGGGATCGAGCTGAGCAAGAAGGCAGTCGAGATTGCCGACAAGGCCAGCGACCTTGCCGACGATGCCAAGGATCTGCTCCGGAAGTTCAAAGAGAGCGTGGGCAAGATCGGAGGCGGCTCCTCACCCCTGGGCGGCATCGAATTCGAGGCCTCCGAGTTCCGCGAAACCCGTCCGAATCGCTGGCGAAGCGAGTTTTCGGCGACCTTCGGTTTGGGCAAAGACAAGTACGTTCTGGGCCTTTGGGATGCCTTTGAGAGCAATAAACTCACCCTACAGGCGATTAAACCAGTCGGAAAAGCGCAACTCCGGTATGGCGTATTTGCCTCGAAGCCCGGTGTCGGGGTAGACTTTCCTCTCACGTCTCGATTCGGACTCCGGGGAGACGTCTTCGACGTCAATAAGCCGCGATTTGACCTCAAAGCGAGCATGAAGTTCGGAGACGGCCTGGTGGGATGGCTGGGGCTGGAGCGGATTTTCGAACGTAATGCGCCCAGTATCGGCTTCGGGATCAGGCGCTAAAACAAGGATTTTCAAACCATGAAGGTGATTCTCACTCAGACGGTGCCCAAGCTGGGCAAAGAGAGCCAGGTCGTGACCGTGGCTGGCGGCTATGCTCGCAACTACCTGTTCCCCCGCGGGCTCGCGATCTTGGCCGACAAGAAGCAGATCCAGGCTCTGGAGAAGCGACACGAGAAGCTGGCCAGCAAACTCGCCGAGGGCAAGGCAGCTGCCGAAGCGCTGAAGGAGAAGCTCGACGGGCTCGAAATCCGCATCGAGGGCAAGGTCGCCAAGGACAGCAACAAGCTGTTTGGTGCCATTACCGCTCAAGATATCGCCGACTCGATCAAGAAGAGCGCCAGCATCGATCTCGAGAAGAAGCAGGTTGGCATCCTCGAACCGATCAAGCGACTCGGCCACTTCCGAATCGAGATCGACCTCCACCGAGATGTCGACGCGACGGTTCACCTCCACGTCTTCGATCCCGAAGCGCCTGAGCTGGAAGAACCGAAGCCGGAGGCGCCCGAAGCCGCCGAAGAAGGCGAAGCCGTTACCGCTTAAGACGAACTTCGAGAATTGGGCCCGGCTGTTCAGTCGGGCCCAATTCTGTTTTTGCGCTCACTCCCAGTGCTGGAAGTCGTCTCGGAGGAGGTAAGTGAAGACGTGGTCGACGTACCGCCCGCGCTTCCAGAACTCACCGGGAATCATGCCCGCGACCTTGTAGCCGACCTTTTCCTGCATGCGGCGGCTGGCCTCATTGTTGGCAATGAAGCTCGACTTGAGCATGCGCAAGCCCAAGACGTGAAAGGCGTAGCGGGCGCGGACCACGGCCGCATCGAATCCATACCCCTGGCCTCGGTTATCGAGGTCGCCGATGTAAGAGCCCGAAGTCGCGAATCCGTGGCGGTAATCGATCTGGTGGAGCCCCGAGTTGCCGATGTGGACGCCGTCCAACGTCTCGATCGCGAAGACGATGTCGCTTTGAGTACCGCTCATCATGCGGTTGAACCACTCCTCTTCCGCCTTCCGGGACATCGGCAAATCGCCGACGAGAAGCGTCTCCGTAAGCGTGGGATCGTTCATCCAGCGCAAGCAGTTCTCGAAATGCTTGTCGCGGTCGAGCGCCACGAGGCGCGTTAGTTTGCCTTCCCAGCCTTGAGCCATGACTGATTGTACCGGGAGGGCAGCGCGGCACCAGAATCGATCCAGTGCCGCACCAAGGGGCTTTTGTTAGGCCCGGCGTCGTCGCATGAGGGCCAGCGCGCCCAGGCCGAGTACGGCGAAGGAGCCCGGCTCAGGGACGGCCCGGAGATAGTTGTCGTAGATGTACGAGCCGACCTTGCGTCCGCATGCTTGGCCCACCACGTTATCGAAGTTGTAGTGGATGCCGCCGTAAATTCGGCTCATGCCGGCTTCCGACACGGCCTGCGAGAAGGACGTGAACGACCGATCGGGAATCGCTGCGTCCGAGGACGTCGTGAAGCTGAACAGATCCGTACCCACGATCGACTTGAGGATCTCTCCCGCGGCGGCGCTGAACGTGCTGTGGCCGCTCGAATAGCTCGGGAACGGCGGCGTCGCGATCAACGGCTGCCACGTCGCATCCTTGTCGGTCAAGGCGTTGCCGTCGGTGTCGGCCAGCTGAATCGCGGTCACCGGTCGCCACAGGCTGTAGGTGTACTTCATGTCCCAGCAGGAGATCGCCGCATCGGCGGTCGCCATGTTGAGCAAGGCGAACATGCGGGCGTTCTCGGCAAGGGTTTGTCCCCGCAACGTGCCAACCGTCTGCGCGATTCGATTCCAGTGGCCCGGAGGCGTCACCGTTCCGCCGCCATCGGCCCAGAAGAGCGCGATGTTCGTTTGATCGGCCGTGCGCGTCGCGCTGTTGTTCGCGCCGAGCAGCTTGACTTCGTTTACGGCATTGGCGTACTCGGTGCTGCTCAGCGTCGGCATCGCTGCCTCTCGGAACTGAGCGCCGCCCGTCAGACCAAACGGCGTGACATTGCCCCACAGGGGAAGCAAGCCGTGAGCGGCGCTTGTGGGTCGCCACTTGCCCGGATCCGTGCTGCCCACGTAATCCATATTGTCACCGGAGTGATCATTGGCTCGAGCCGCGAGAATGTCGTTGGCGACATTCAGCCCAAGATTGATGCCGTCGGTCTTGGCGGCGCCGTCCGCGATCATCGCGAGGCGTGTATTGCGCTGAGTCGTGAAGTCTTGGGTCGGATAGAGCGCCTTCAGCGTTTGATAAGACGCTTCGATGACAGCCGCTTCTTTGCTTGCGCCCGCAGAAGCGCCACCATTGTAGTGATAAGCCTGGTGCGTCTTGGTGATCGCGTTCACCGCGTCATAAGCGGCGACGGACTGAATGGCGAGATTGCGCGAAGACTTGGGAGGCGGCGCACCTGCACCACCGGCCGTCTTGATCGCTTGCAACGAAACTTGATTCCAATAAATCGACTCGTCGTCGGCATAAGCCAATGTCACGAGAGTCAGACTTGCGAGAGCCAGACGGCTGACGCCAGTTCGAACGTTTTTCATTTTCTTCTTCTCCTCGAACAACCCAGGGCGAACCCTGCACCCATCGCCTAGGCGGCGACAGCCCATTGTACAAAACAAATATCTGACTTCCAACTGTTTTTATTGGAATGGAGTTTGAAATGAATTTTGAGGACAGCCCTTGACAATTTTTCGAATTGGTGTAAAATGCCGTTCACGTAAATCTGCGGGGCGGATGTGCGGGTGAGATCGTTCTAGGATGGAACGGCGAGCCAGCGAAAAAAGCACCGAATCACCAAGGGTTCACGTCAATTCTCTAGGGACGGAGATTATCAGCAGTTATGGAAGACATGGAGTACCAGGAGAAATCTGGGTTTTTTTCGCGACTCGCAGGTGTGTTTGTCAAAGACGAACCGATCGAAGACGACTTCGATGAAGTTCGCGAAGAGCCTGCCAAGCCGACCTTTTTCCGCAAGACGGTCCAAGGCAATCGCTATCACATCACCGTGCGGCGCCAGGTCAGCTCTTTCCAAGACGCAGTCGCCGCTGCCGATGGGCTCAAGCGTGGCGAACAGCAGATCCTGAACTTGAATGCCTGCGACCAGTCGCTGAAAGACAAGATCAAGGACTTCATGTGCGGCGTCAACTACGCTGAAGAAGGCACGTGGGAAGAACTCGGCGAGAACGTGTTCCTCCTTGCTCCGGCGCAAGCCGTGGTCGAGGTGGCTCCAGCCAGCCCGCGCATGACCGCCAACAACAACTAAACGACTTTTCCAACCTCCTCTCCAAAGGCAGAACGCGGCCCCGTCCTTGTGCGGGGCTCGCGTTTCTTTTGCTTGGGCCCAGACGGAAAAAAGCCCCGGCAATAGGGGATGCCGGGGCGAGTGCTTGTTGGGGAGTGTTGTTGACTTTTTCGTTTGCTCGGCTTCGTTGCCGAGTCGTGCCGATATCGTTACCTCTTCACATTCCGTGCCAAAATCGGTTCCTATGTCCGGACTTCGCGAACATACCGGTACGATCGCGGTGATCGAAGAAGATCACGTCGACACGGATCGCATCATTCCCGCGCGGTTTCTCAGCATGGTGACCAAGACCGGCTACGGGGAACTGCTTTTCAAAGATGTTCGTGGCCCGGATTTTCCACTCGACCAGCCGTCCGCACAAGGCGCGACGATTCTCGTCGTTGGCACCAATTTCGGTTGCGGCTCGTCACGAGAGCATGCCGTGTGGGCCATTCAGCAGGGCGGCTTTGTCGCCGTGATCGCGCGCCGCACCCCGGAGACCCTCGGTTTCAGCGATATCTTTCGCCAGAACGCAGCCAACTGCGGACTGCTGCTCATCGAACTCGACGCCGAGGACCACCGCGGCATCGTTCGCGCGGGCCAAGGGGCGAGCGTCTATATCGACGTAGAGGCCCAAACGGTCTCGGTGGAAAACGACGTGTATCGGTTCGAACTGGCTCCGGCCACGAAGGACCAGATCCTCAAAGGACTCGATTTGATCGGAACGACGATGACGTTCGAATCGCAGATCGAACAGTACGAAGCCACTCGGCTTCGCAACTTGCCCGCATCGGGCGTGACATCCCCGGGCTTATGAATCGTCCATTAGATCGGATCAGAACGGACTCGAGGACACTATGGGAAGACTACTTACGATGGCGCTCAAACTGAACGGTATCTCGGCAACACTCGCCACTGCGGCGCTACTCTCGATCATGAACTGCGGGCTTGAGCAGAATTCGACAACGAACAGCACGACCACGCAGACCTCCACCGACTGGACCGGCCCCAAACCAAAGCCGCAGCCTCAGCCCGTGACCACGCCGGAGCAAGACAATCCGGCGAAGAAGTCCGATGATCCTCCCAAGCAGGAGGACACCCAAGCCAAAGGGAAGAAGCGCGAAGTGCCAGAGCGTCTTTATCAGCTGAACGATCTCGACGTCGTTACGATCAAGATTGGCGACCACAGTTTCAAGACGTGGGTCATGAACACGGCCTCGAAACAGCAGGAAGGCATGATGTTCCTCGAGGACAAAGATGTGGAGCCGAACGAGGCGATGATTTTTGTCTATCCGGAGCCGCGCAACATGTACTTCTGGATGAAGAACACCCACATCCCGCTCGATATCGCGTTTGTTCGCCAAGACAAGGTGATCGCCAACGTCGCGACCATGAAGGCCTACGACGAGACGAGCATCCCGAGCAAAGGGATGACTCTGTACGCGATCGAATTCAAAGCGGGCACGCTGAAGAAACTCGAGATCAAGGCCGGCATGAAGGTGACGATCCCGGATTCGGTGAAGGCGCTTGATGCGGGCGAATAAACTCCTCGCCATCCTGGTGCTCGCCGCTGCCTGCCTCGTGGCGCACGCGGAGATGAAGGTCGTCCAGCTCGTGATCCTCAAGCAAGCGCGCCACGCTCCCGAACTTTCCGAGAGCGCGATGGGCAGCTTGATGCAACAGCATTTGGGCTTCCTCGAGAATCTGTGGAAGACGGGGAAGGCCAAAGCGGTTGGTCCGTTCTCCGATGGCGGCGACCTCCGCGGCGTTTGCATTCTCGACATGACGCGTCCCGAGGCCAAAGCCCTGATGGCGACCGAACCGTCCGTCAAGGCAGGCGTGACCGAACCGATCGTGTTCCCACTCTACGTGGATGTGGCGTACTACCACCACGGCCCAAAATTCCTCGACCTCGAAGATTACGTTTTCGGCTTTCTGCTCAAAGGACCAAATCGTCCCCAGATCACCCCGGACGAGGCTCAGAAGATCCAGGACGGGCACATGGCCAATATCAAGAAGATGGCGGCCGATGATCTGCTCGTGAGCGCGGGGCCGTTCGAGGGCGGCGACAGGTATCGCGGCATCTTTATCTTCCGGAATGTGGATCGCGAGAAGATCATCGCCGCGACCCAACAGGATCCGGCAATCGCAAGCGGCCGCCTCGAACTCAAGCTCTATCACTGGCAGGTGTCGAAGGGCACGTTCATGGCGCCAGCCAAATCGACTCGGTAACCAATTCTGCCGCTTCGAAGTCGTCTGGCGGCGAAGCGAAGAACTGCATCCACGCCCCCGTGGTCGGGTGGGTGAACCCGATCGTAGCCGCGTGAAGCTGCAGCGCTCCCTTGGCCCATTCTCCAGGCGCATACAGGCGGTCGCCCTTGACGGGATGACCGATACCGGCCAGGTGCACGCGGATCTGGTGGGTGCGGCCTGTTTCGAGCTTGGCGAGCACCAGCGATCCTTTCTCTAGCCGCCGAACCAATCTGATCTCCGTCGCGGCCGCCTTGCCCTTGGGGTCGATCGCCATGCGAAGTCGATTGCGCACGTCGCGAGCGATGGGAGCATCGATCCGGAATCGGGCCTCATCGAGGTCGCCATGGATCACGGCGGCATAGCGTCGATCAACTTCGCGGCGCTCGATCTGACCCGCGAGCGAGCGATGGGCCGCATCGTTCTTGGCGACGAGCAGCAGCCCGGTCGTCTCCTTGTCGAGGCGGTGAACGATGCCGGGCCGATAGACCTCTGATCCCGAACTCAGACTCGTGCCCCGGGCGAGCAATACGTTGACTAAGCTCGGCTCGCGAAGGCTCGGGGCGGGGTGGGTGGCCAGATTCCTAGGCTTGGAGACCACGAGCACGTCGGCATCCTCGTAAAGGACATCGATGGGTAGGTCCGCGGGGGTGAGATCGTGTGCAGGCGTCTCCTCGATCGGTGCGAAGGCGATCGTCATGCCTTCCCGAACCCCAAATCCGGCTTTGCGCGGGACGCCGTCGACCGTCACCCGGCCTACCGCAATTTCCTTAGCGATGCGCGTTCGACTCGCGTTGGGTATGTGCGCCGCGAGGATGCGATCAAGCCGTCCGGATTCAGGAGAAACGAAAGATTCCACCGTTGCGAGGTGTACCCGGTGATCCTTCTGTCTGCTTGTTCGTCTATTAGCAGTAGAGGGTGGCTCGCGCGGTTCACGCGCGACAGTTTTGAATTCATGATGCGTCTTAAACCAGCTTTTTTTGTCCTTTGCGCCTTGCCCGTTCTCGGGATGAGCCAAGAACCTCTGAACCTACCGCCCACCACGGGAACGCTCGGATCTGTTTTCGCGGCGATCAACAAAGTCGCCGGGACAACTTTCGTAACCGGCACGAGCACCGCCAAGGAGGTGCTGTTTATCCGCGCCAAATCGGGCGATGTCGACGGACTCAAAAAGGCGATCGCAGCCGCGACCGGGGCCGAGTGGATGAAGGATTCGGAAGGCGACCGGCTCGTCCGCAGCGAAACACTGGCACGTCAGCAGTCCAAGGCAGAAGCCGCCGAGCGAGCGGAAGAGCTCAAGAAGGTGCTCGCCGACATGACCAAGCGCGCCCAGCTCGATCAGACCTTTGACTCTGAATCGGCGGAAAAACTCCGCAAGGAGTTCGAAACCGCCCGAACCGAGATGCAGCAGCAGTTCCAGAACGGCGACGCACAGCGCGGCCCGGGGAATGGCGGCCGTGGAGCCGGATTCGGTCGACAGATGATGGAATTGGGCAGCCGCACTCCGAGTTCGCGCGCCATCCTCCGCATCCTCAATAGTTTGGACATGACCCGGATCGCGGCGATGGAACCAGGCGAGCGATTGGTCTTCGCGACGCCTAATACGTCGATGCAGGTGCCTCTCGGCGGCGGCGTCCTCAAATCCATGCAGGCGTTCATCAACGAGCAGCGCACGATGAACCCGCCGCGCCCACAGACGGCCCAGCCCGCCGATGAAGCGCCCCAGGTCGATCCCGGCGCGCCCGGGGACACCGAGCTACCTGCTCCGGCTCCCGGCCAAGATCGCAACGGTCGCGGTGGCCGAGGACCAGGTGGCGGACCCGGTGGTGGTGGCCCGTTCGGTGGTCCCGGCTTTGGCGGCGGCCAAGTCGGCGAAGGCAACCCGACCAAGGTGCTGCTCGTCTTCAATCGATTCGGCGAAGGCACGAACTACAACGTCACCCTCACCGTGTTCAACGAGAACGGTCAGCAGATCACCAGCGGCAATACGCAGCTCAATTTGATCGACCGCCGCAACGCGATGACGGCAGGCGATGGGAAAGGCACGGCGATCGAGCTTTCCCCCCTCGCGAAAGAGCAGATCAACTTGGTGCTCGCGTCGAACCCGTTCGGTCGTGGGCCTGGCGGACCCTTTGGCAATGCCAATCGCGAGCAGGCGAAGCCGTCCCCAGATTTGCTTCAAACCCTCACGCAGCCCGATAAGTCGGATCCACTTGCCCTCGCTGTCCAAGACGTCATGACGGCTCTTGCCGACCAGTACGGCGATAACGTGGTGGCAAACATTCCGGACGCGATCCTGGGCAATGTGGTCTTCGCTTCACGGGGAACGCTGTTGGCGGAGATGCTGGTTCAGCAGCTTCCGCTTTGGGGTCTCGAAGTCCAGAAGCTGGACGGCTGGACCGTGATCAAGCCGACGCACCTTGCCGAGGCGCGCGATTCTCGCGTCGACCGGAAAGCGCTGGCGGCGATGGCCAGGACCGTTGCCTCGGGCCAGCAGCCCACGCTCGACCAAGAGGCCGACTTCACCTTCAAGATGCCCGAGAATGGCAACCCGTTCTTCAGCTTGGATACGGTCACCCTTCGTGCTCTGGGCTCCGATCTAGGCGGCGGATTTGGCCCGCAACGCGGCGAAAAAGATGCGCTCCGGTTCTACGGCTCACTCACGGGAAGCCAGCGACAGTCTTTGCTTAACGGCGGCCGCGTGTCGATCGGTTCACTCGGCAAGCCACAGATGGAGATCGTCAACAAGCTCGTCTTCTGGAGCATGGACGGCCCGAACGTCGCCGTCCAAACCACGGACCAGACTCAGCAGGGACGCCGTGGCAACAATCAGCGCTTCCAGGGCAATCGGGGCGGATTCGGCGGCTTTGGCCGCCAGTCAGGTCTCAGCGGTGAGCGCACCGAAGTTCTGCCCAATGGCGTTCCCAGCAACGGCTACGTCCAAGGCACTTACAATCGCACAGATGGCGTTGTGGGCGTGAACGCAGACGGTACAACCGGTCGGTTCATGACCGCGCCTGAGCTCGCTCGGATGCGCCAGATTCAGAGCCGTATGAACGACGCCAACGCGGATCCGAACGCGCAGGGCAACGGGAATCGTCGCATGCCGCCGGGCATGGAGCAACAGTACACGAAGTTCCGCGTCGCATCGCGAGGAACGCTGACCCTCACGTTTGTCCTCGCTCCGCAAGTCTCGATGGCGCGCTCGCTCCAAGCGGACTTCAACAGCAGCGGGCAAGCGGTGGCGTTCGAATCCCTTCCGACGGCGCTGCTCCAGCAGGTCGACCAGATGAATCGAGCCATGACCGAACGCCGCGGCAATATGGGCGGGCCGAACGGTCAACGCGAACGTGTCGGCAACGAAGGACCTCGCCGCGCCCGCGGCAACCGGAACGGCGGCGGCAGCCAACAACCGCCTCGTCCGTGATATTCTCGGGGGGCTTTGGATGAACCAACGTCCCCCGATGAGATTCTAGAATGGTCGATCCGCCTGGGAGGTGACCAGCCCGGACGACGGATCGTCGTTGCCATCGTGGGCGTGCTCGCCTACGTCATCGGGCTGCTGCTCGTTCACAGTCCCCTCGTGGCGCTCGTTGGCCCACTCGTGATCCTCGGGTCGACGACCGAGCTGTTCTTTCCCATCTGGTACCGCCTGGATGCGGAAGGCGCGCGGTCGAAATGCGGACTCAACGTCACGGAAATCCGATGGGAGAACGTTCGCCGAATCGAAACGAGTGATTCGGGCGTCCTAGTGTCACCAGTCGATGCGCAGAGCCGACTGAACGCCTTCCGAGGTGTATTTCTGCGCTTCGCTGGCAATCGCGGGCAAGTATTGGCTACAATTGCCCATCTCAATCAGGGTCATGAGCGAATTTTGGGCGGAAGACCTCACTCCGGAACAAGCGGAGGAGATGATCGAAAATCTGGCGGATAAGATTGTGCGGCGTCGCATGGAGGCCCCCGCCATTATGTTTCTGCATAGCCACAAGCCCCTCGCGAATGTCCTTGGGCACGCCAGCATTGTTTTTTCTCCGTTCATCGCTCCCTTCGTTGGATGGGACCGGATGAACGACTATTCCCGGTTACTGACCACGCGGCGCCATTGGGAACGCCTGGTGGAAGTGATCGAGTACAAAGCTCAAGCTTTCAAAGACGAAAGCAAATCTAAGGAGCCCTCTGCATGCAATACGTAGACACCGGTTGGTTCAGCGTTTTGGGGACGCTGCTCCTGGTGGGATTTATCCTCTTCAATATTTTTCGGGCTCGCACTCACGTGGGCAAGATGTTTATCCGCCGTATTCCCGGTCTGAATGCGATCGACGAAGCGGTGGGCCGTGCCACGGAAATGGGGCGTCCGGTCCTCATGGTTCCTGGCATCGGCGAACTCAACGCGATTTCGGTCCAAGCGATCAACGTCTTCGCGTATGTCGCGCGTGTTGCGGCCAAGTTCATGACGCCGATTCGAATCTGCTGCGGCAACGCGGCGGTTTATACGGTGGCGCAGGAGATCATTCGCGACGTGTACCAACGGGAAGGAATGATCGAGCGCTTCCAAGACGAATCCGTGCAGTTCTTGACCGACCGACAGTTCGCGTTCGCCGCGGGTGTCGCGGGCATGATCTTTCGCGAGAAAGCGGCGGCCACCTTCTTCTTGGGTGAGTTCTTTGCCGAATCGCTCATCTTCGCGGAAAGCGCAAACTCAGTCGGCGCGATTCAGGTGGCCGGTTCCACCCAAACCACACAGACGCCGTTTTTCGTTGCCGCGTGCGACTACGTCCTGATTTCGGACGAATACTATGCGGCCAGCGCCTATCTCAGCCGGGAGCCGGTCCTCGTCGGATCGCTCATCGGCCAGGACTGGGCGAAGATCACGATGGCACTTGCGATCGCGGGCGGCGCGCTCCTCAATTCGATCGAGCGCAACACCGTGACGACGGAAGAGAAAACGCCGGAGGCCACATGGTCTCAGCTGGCGACGCCTCGCAAAAAGAAGGCCAATGAAACTTTGATGTTCCACCTGTTCAACCCTGATCCGATGTCCAAAGAGAAACTGGACCAAGTGAAGCGCGAACAGCACGCCGCCGAAGAAATGGTGCCGGGAGGCGAATGATCGATGCTTGACCTTCTTGCACAAGCCCAGCCTTGGGAAAATATTTGGAACGCGCCATCAGGAAGTTCCAAGCTGTGGATGCAGCTTGCGATCGGCGCCGTCCTGAGCATCGGCCTCTTCCTGGGCCTGATGAATCTGCCCACCCGAGGCCGCCGGCCCGTGGTGGTCGGCATCACGTTCGTCTGCGGACTGTTCTACGTCCTGCTTTATCTGTGGCCAAAGCCGATCAACCGAAATCCACTCGACATACCCGCCAACGGAGTCGAGAGTATCGGATTCTGGCTGTCCGACACGCTGCCGGTCGTCAGTGACTTCGCGCAGATCATCACCGCCTTCCTGCTCGGTCTCGGTGTAGCCTCGCTGATCAAGATTCACTCGAATCGTGTGGCGAAGAACCACCCCGACAAGTTCTTCAGCGCCCTGCTCCTGGTCTGTATGGCGACGATGGCATTCTTTGCCTTCGTCGACTGGAAAATGCGCGAGTTTAGCGGGCCAAGCGGAAGCCGGCTGGAGGACGCGGCCAACTGGACCTTTATCCAGAAGGGAAGCGATCTCCTCTTCGACGGTATCTATCAGCAGATGGAGGCCGCGATGTTCTCGATCATCGCGTTCTTCATCCTTTCTGCTGCGTATCGCGCGTTTAGGATTCGATCGATCGAGGCGACGATTCTCCTTGCGGCCGCTCTGATCATGATGCTCAGCCTCATGTCAGGGGTGGATTACCTGTGGGGCAACGTCATCGACAAGATGGCCGGACCCAACAATCCAAACGCCTTTGTGAACAACTTCCGCCTCGGCGAAGTTTCGCAATGGATCAAGAATAACTTGCAGACACCTAGCCTTCGAGCGATGGACTTTGGTATCGGCGTGGGAGCCCTTGCGATGGGCCTGCGCCTCTGGCTTAGCCTGGAGCGAGGAGGGATCTCCGCATGAGCGACGAACAGCGACAAACCGCCGATAAGTCGAAACAGCTGCTTTATCTGCTGCTCGTTTTGGCTGCATCCATCCCCCTCTTTTTCACTCTGACGATTCCGGGCAAACCGGAAGATCAGTCGGTCGACCTGTACGCGCAGCTGATGGACTTGCCGACGGACAAGCCCGTGCTGATCGAATCGGACTGGACGACCTCCACCCGAGGAGAAAACGGAGCGCACTTCGAATCCGCGATGCGGATTCTGATGCGGCGCGGCATCAAATTCGTGCTCTACTCCGCGAGCGACGCCCAGGGCCCGCTCGTCGCGCGGAACTTCATCCGCAAGATCAATGAGGAGCACGTCAAGGAAGGCGGGAAGGCCTATAAGCCTTGGGAAGACTATCTGGTGCTCGGGTTCTATCCCAACCTCGAAGGCTTCGCCGTCAGCTTGGGTTCGGACTTCCGCAAGGCGCTCAGCGGGAAGCAGACGCTGGACACCAACAACAATCTGAGAAACGTCTTCGAGTCGCCCGTTCTGACGAACGTGCGGAAGATCAACGACTTCTCGGTGATGTTGGTCATCACCGGCACTTCTTCGATGGACGTGCTGGTCGAACGACTGTTCGGCAAGGTTCCGATGTGCGCGATGGTCACTGGCGTTATGGGTCCCCAGACCGCGGTTTACTACCGCGCCGGTCAGCTCACGGGCCTCGCGAGCGGACTCAAGGGCATCTACGACATCGAGACCATGATGGAGTACGGGGTAAACAAGCCCGATGCAGAAGGGAAAATCCCCATTCACTGGGACAAATATCCCGACAAGGTGATTGAGAACTTTCCCGGCAAGACGAACCGGGCACGAGCCTCGAAATATTTCCCGGCTCTGCACTCGGCGCTCACGCTCATGATCGCCGCCATCATCACCGGTAACGTGCTGATGCTTCGGGCGCGCAAAGCGAACGGAGGGGCGAAATGAACTACGAGACACTGAAACTGTTCTGCGGTGCCATCGCGACCATTGGACTCTATTCCGTTCTCTATCGCGAAACGAAGTTCTATCGGTTCTTCGAGCACATGTTCCTGGGCTTGGCGGGCGGTTACATGATCGTCGCCATCGTCAAGGAAACCCTGAAGACGTCGTGGTGGGACAAGATGCTGGGCAAAGTCCCCGAAGCGTCTTCGTCCGGCGTGCCTGCCCACTGGGCCTATATCTTGCTGCTTCCCGTCGGCCTGATGGGCTACATGGTTTTCAGTAAGAAGCACAACTGGATGAGCCGCGTGCCCATCGGCATGATTCTCGGCTTCTGGGGCGGTCAGCAGGTCCAAATCTGGTGGAACCGATGGGGACCGCAGATCCACGACAGCATGAAGCCGCTGTTCCCGACGACGGGTGAATTCTCTCGCCCGATGCTGGCCGGTATGAGCGCCGAACAACAGGCGACGGTGAACAATAACCTGTACATCTCGCAGATCATCGGCAACTGGGTATTCGTCATCACCGTGCTTTGCGTGCTCTCGTACTTCTTCTTCAGCTTCGATATCAAGAATCGATTCCTGAAGGGAATGAACACGACGGGCCGCTGGCTTGTTATGATCGGCCTGGGCGCGATCTTCGGATCGACCGTCATGGCCCGATTCGCCCTCGTCATCGACCGGATGTCGTTCATCTGGATCGAGTTCGTAAAGCAAGGGCTTTTCGGACGCTAGGGCGAACGATTTGCCCGAATCGCAATCGTTTGATGCGCTGGTGCTCAGACGTCGTGATTCGGGCGAATCGGATCGATGGCTTACCATCCTGACCCGCGAAGCGGGGAAGATGGATGTCGTCGCCAAAGGCGCCCGCAAATCCGGTTCCCGCCTCGCCGGCTCCAGCGAACCACTCTCCGTGAGTCGGATGACTCTGGCGCAGGGCCGTGTTCGCAGCTACATCACCTCGGTGCAGCCGCTCATGTCGTTTCCCGTCCTGCGCTCGGACTACGCGCGTCTGATGCACGCGCTGGCCTTCACCGAACTCGCGGCTGGAATCGCCACCGACCCCTCGATCGCCGAGCCGTTGTTCAAGCATGCGGTCACCACGCTGCGGCTCTTCGAGACGCACGAACATCCGCTGGTGGTCTCGATTTGGAGTCACCTTGTCCTCCTCGATCTGGAGGGCGTTCTGCCGTCGTTTGACCGTTGCGTGGTGACGGGAGAAGTGCTTTCCGAGAATCCAGCCCTGGTTTCGCTTGCGGGTGGAGGCTATGTTCGGCGCGGTCATGCCGCCGAATTTATGGACACGATTCCGGCCCAAGCGGAAGTATTGCTGGCGCTCGCGAAGACGGTCGAACTCGATCAGCCGCCTCCGCGAATCAAATTAAGCATTCCGACCTTCAGGCTTCTTGCCCGATTTGACGAAGAAGCCGCCCATGGCTCATTGCCCGCCCTACGACGCCTGGTGCAGGAACTTGACCATCTTGACGATGGTCCGGTGTAAAATGCGGGTATGAAACTGGCTAGGATCAGCCTGGTCCTCCTCGTCGCCGCGACACTCGCCCTCACGGGCTGCTCGAAGGGCCGCTTCTCGCAAGAAAACGCGCCCAAAGAAGTCGGCGTTTTTCGCTACTCGCTGGTGACGACCCCCACGACGCTGGACCCCCACAAAGTCGAAGACGGCGATACGATCGACTTGCTTCAGCAGGTGTATGAGACGCTGGTCAAGTGGGGCGAAGACAGCCGGGTGAAGCCGAATCTCGCCGAATCGTGGGATATGAAGGATGACGGCACCACCTACGTGTTCCACCTTCGCAAAGGCGTGAAGTTCCATAACGGCCGCGACATGACGGCCGACGATGTGAAGTGGAGCTTCGAGCGGGCGACGAATCCCGACCTCGCCTCGCCGATCGCGGCAACGTACCTCGACAACATCGTTGGGGTTCGGGAGAAGCTCGCGCGGCAAGCCAAAGAGGTCTCCGGCATCGTCGTGAACGATCCGAACACCATCACAATCAAGATCGACAAGCCGAGGGCTTACTTCCTCGACAAGCTGACGTACCTTTGCGGCGCCGTGATTCCGAAGGACTCCGCGCCGGCCAACAAGGACATGACCGAACTCGGCCAGATGATCGGCACCGGTCCGTTCAAGTGGAAGAGCTATGTGGATGGCCAGCTCGCGGTGGTCGAGGCAAATCCCGCCTACCATGATGGTGCGCCGCTGCTCAAAGAGATCCGCCGACCGATCATCAAGGACGCCGCCACGCGGCTCATCAAGTTCAAGTCCGGCGAAATCGATCTCGTGCAGCTCGAGCGACAAGATGTGGCTGCGCTCCAGAAAGATCCGAAGTTCGCCAGCCAGCTGAAGTTTTACGATCGACCGTCGATTTACTACGTCGGCATGGGCGAGAACTCGTATCCGCCGTTCAAGGACAAGCGCGTTCGACAGGCGTTCGCGATGGCGATCGACAAGAAGACCATCGTCGAAGAAATCTTGGGCGGGGTGAACCGAATTGCGAACGGCATTCTGCCTCCGAACGTGCTGGGCCACCGCGAGAACGCGAAGGTCTATGAGTACGATCCAGCCACGGCCAAAAAGCTGCTGGCCGAAGCTGGCTTCCCGGACGGAAAGGGCCTGCCCCCGCTGGAATTCAACTTCCGCGATTCCCGGCCCGATATTAAGCTCGTGGCAGAAGCCGTAGCGAGCCAACTGAAGACCAATCTCGGGGTTTCAACGAACACCCGCAGCATCGAGTGGACGGCGTACCTCGAAAAGCGAAACCGCAAGGAACTCCAACTGTTCCACATGCGCTGGGCCGCCGACTATTTGGATCCCGAAAACTTCTTGAGTCTGATGCTGTCCACGACCGGCGCGGAGAACAAGATTGGCTATTCGAATACCGAATTCGATGCCCTCTGTGCCAAAGCGGACACGATGCCCACCACCGACGAGCGGCTGAAACTGTATGAGCAGGCCGAAGACATCGTCCTGCAGGACGCTCCGTGGGTACCCATCTATTTCCAGCGAGACGCGGAACTGATCAGCCCCCGGGTGAAAGGTTTGCGCGAATCGCTCTTTGGGCACTTGCCCCACACGACCGTAACCATCGAGTAAAACCTTGAAAACAAAAATCGTGCCCGCGACTTGGGCGCGACCGCAGGATGGCGCGCTCTGGAAGGCTGGCGAGCAAACCGGTCCCATCCCTCTACGCGGGGGGCGGGGCTGGCAAAGCAATGGCGGTCCGTCCCGCAGCCATGCGGCCAGGACCATGCCCCACAGCATCGAAATCCCAATTCCCGATGCGGGCGGGGTCATGTCGCGTATTTTTCTCGCTGGTGTCTTTGCGCTTTATGCGGGCAAGGACATCGAGCCGCCGGGCGGAATTGGAGCCTCGGTTCAGGTCGAGACATCGGATCAGCGCGTGCTCTTCCGGCAGAAGCTGATCTGCGGCAAGCATTATGCCGACGCCAGCCAGTTCGAGACGCTACGCCAAATGAATGGCGACGGCACCTCACTGGAAACGATCGACCACATGACCTTCCAGGGCCAGCGCGTCCGTGTCGACTTGCTGACGCTCGACGTGCCTCGCATTCGAGAAGGCACCTCGATGCGATTTCGGGACCTCGGCACGCCCGCCAGCTTTGTCCTGTTCGACGTCATGTTCGAGTTCGACAACGAACCGATGTGCCCGTTCCACGAAAAATCCAAGGGAGTTTCGCTCGCGGAACTTGGCGCCGTGGTTCGGGTTGGGGATCGGGTTCGGTTTGGGCAGGCGATGGCCCAACTCGAGGAAGGCATCCGCGCCGTGAGCGACGATCTGGATGAGGCCCGCGGCCTTGCCCTGACGTTTATCGCCGTGATTTCGGGCGCCGTGATGGAGATGGGCGCGCCGCGAGAAGTTCATCGTCTTCAATTGGAGGCGGCCCGGCGACTGCTCGAACTCACCACCGCGAATCAAGTCGCCCTGATCGCGCGCGAGTACGCGTTGGAGCTGACGAATGCGTGGATGTCCCGGCAGTCCAAGTCGGGCGACCCCCTCATCGACCGCGCCCTCAAGGTGATCGACCGGAATTTCGCCAAGGACCTTTCGGATAGCCATTTGGCGGAGCAACTCGGGCTGAGCACGTCCCACTTTCGCTTCCTGTTCAAGCAGGCGACGGGGCAGCCATTTCACAAATACGTGCTAGCGGTGCGACTGGAGCGGGCCCGCCAGATGCTGCTCGACCATGATCTCCAGGTGTCCGACGTTGCCGCAGGGGTCGGGTTCGTGAGTCCGGCTCACTTCACCCGGGCATTCGTCAAACGTTTTTCGGTGGCTCCATCCGCCTTGCGCCTGGCCAACCGATGAAACCTTAAGAATCCGGTTGAGTGTGCCGATAGCAAAGGTACAAGGAAGTGAATAGGTGCCGATTCGATCCGGCATTTATTCCGTAAGGAAACGAACTGCAATGACCTTAATCCAAGTTACGGTGATGAGCTTCTTCATATCTTATCTGGTCGGAGCCGGTGCCTTCTATCTCTGGATGCTGACGCGCTCGGTTCCGGTCGAAGAGTATGAATCGTCGGTCCCGTTCCTTCATGTCGTCGAAGGTGGGCTCGCTGGTTCGGAAAGTCGGGACACCGACACCGGTTACGGTCAAGCCGCCTAAAGCCCAGCAACCCACACCGTTCCATCTGTCTCCAGCCGATGACCTTCTCCGCCCCGGGAAGGTCATCGGCCTTTTGCTGTTGGCTGTCGCATCAGCTCGGCATCGCCGAGTTCGTCTTTGTAACGAAGCTGCTGGTTCTTGGCATCCCAGTCCAGGGTGATCGGGGGGGAAGAGGCAAACGGCTCGCGAAATCGGATCACATATCGGGGGTCCTGCCCTTCGAGGGAGCCCGGCTTGTTGAATCCAAGCGCGCGGACTTCGCACTCGCCATAAGCCTTGATCTCCACCTCGACATCCAAGAGCGATCCGCGCATGTGCGGCGGAATCTGGCTCGCGTTCTCGGGCGTGCGCCGACCCTTCCAGACGCCGACCAGGTTCGGCCCGGACGAGTGACAGCCAGTCAGCCCAGCTATAATAACAAGGATGGCGGCCTTGGCGGAAGATCTGTTTTCGAGCATGGGCCTGAACGAGTCAGAGTACCGCAGCATTTGCGAGTTACTCGGCCGAACGCCCACTCTTTCCGAACTCGGGATGTTCGCCGTGATGTGGAGCGAACACTGCGGCTACAAATACTCGCGGCCCGTGCTGGCGTACTTCAAACGCTACAAACAGGCGCTGGAAGGCAAGGGGTTCGAGAACGCGGGCGTCGTGCCGATTGGCGACGGGCTCGGCATCACGATGAAGATCGAGTCGCACAACCATCCCAGTGCGGTGGAGCCCTATCAAGGCGCGGCGACGGGGGTCGGCGGCATACTCCGCGACATCTTTACAATGGGCGCCCGCCCGATCGCGAGCCTCAATTCGCTTCGCTTTGGCCCGATTCGCAGCCGCGACGGGGAAGCCGCGACCATTGATCGCAATCACTACCTGTTCCGCCGCGTCGTCGCCGGAATCGCCGGCTACGGCAATTGCGTCGGCGTGCCCACCGTGGCTGGCGAGGTCGCCTTCCATCCGCGCTACAGCGGGAATCCCTTGGTGAACGCCATGGCCGTCGGGGTTCTCGAGATCGATCACATCGCGACCGCCAAAGCCGAGGGCACCGGCAATCCAGTGATCTATTTGGGTTCGGCGACCGGAAAAGACGGCATTCACGGCGCGACCTTTGCCAGCGACACGCTCGGCGAAGATAGTGATGCCAAGCGCCCCAATGTGCAGATTGGCGATCCGTTCGCCGAGAAGCTGCTCATCGAGGCGACGCTCGAAGCGCTGACGACCGGCGCTATCGTCGCCATCCAGGATATGGGAGCGGCTGGACTGACGTGCAGCACCACCGAGATGGCGAGCAAGGGCAAAGTCGGGATGGAGATCGATCTCGACCTCGTGCCGATGCGAGAAAGCGACATGACGGCGTACGAGCTCCTGCTCAGCGAGAGCCAGGAACGCATGTTGGCGGTCGCCCACCGAGGACGGGAGCACGAGGTGATCGACGTCTTCCAAAAGTGGGGCGTCCATGCTGTCGTCATCGGCCACGTCACCGATACGGGACGCGTGAGGATTTATCGGCACGGCACGCTGGAAGCTGATGTGGATCCGGAGCACCTGACCGATCGGTGCCCCACCTATCACACCGAACCCCAGGTTCATCCTGCTCACGAGCAAGCCAAGGCGTTTGACTTAAGCCAAGTCCCCGTGGCCAATCTCGAGGCCGCCCTGGAGACCCTGCTGCGGAGCCCAAATATCGCGAGCAAGCGATGGGTCTACGAACAGTACGATCAAGACGTCCAGACCCAAACGAAGTCGCGCCCAGGCCGCGCTGACGCGGCCGTGATGGCCCTGCGCGGTACCGAGAAAGGCATCTCCCTGAAGGTGGATGGCAACGGTCGCCAGACGTTCCTCGACCCTTACACGGGCGGTCTTCTGGCGGTGGTCGAAGCCGCCCGCAACGTCGCTTGCACGGGCGCAAAGCCGGTTGCGGTGACCGATGGGCTCAATTTCGGAAACCCGCAGCTGCCGCATGTGTATTGGCAATTCGATCGCGCCGTCAAAGGGATCGCGGACGCCGCCGAAGCCCTTGAGACGCCCGTGATCAGCGGCAACGTCAGCTTCTACAACGAGTCCGACCTAGGCGAAGTTCTGCCCACACCGCTGATTGGCATGCTCGGCGTGCTTGAGCGAGCCGCCGACGCTCTGCCCGCAGGCTTTCCTGCCCGAACCGGCCGGATCGGC
Source organism: Fimbriimonadaceae bacterium (assembly GCA_044226215.1). Classification (GTDB taxonomy): domain Bacteria; phylum Armatimonadota; class Fimbriimonadia; order Fimbriimonadales; family Fimbriimonadaceae; genus JBGAHK01. The sequence goes on from JBGAHK010000001.1 coordinate 809,537, forward strand.
CTCGTGGAGGTCCCGCTCGATACTTTGCCTCATAAAGGGCTGGGTGCGTCCGAATATCTGGCCGAAGTTCACGGCATCGAAGACGGCTTGCCCGTACCTCCCGACCTCGCGGGCGAACGTCGCCTGCAGGAGTTCTTGGTGGAAGCGGCAGCACGGCATCTCGTCGTCTGCGCACACGACGTGAGCGAAGGAGGCACCGCCGTCGCCCTGGCCGAGATGGTCATGGCGAACGGGGTAGGGGCGCAGGTCGAGCTGCCAACTTCGAAAGAATTGCGGCCCGACAGTGCGTTTTTTGGAGAATTTCCCGGGCGGGTGATCTTGGGCGCCGAAAGTGACGATTGGATCGCCCTTGCCGCCAAATACGGCCTCAACGCCCTCGAAATCGGTACCTTTTCGCCAAACCTGGAAACTTTAACGGTAGGTTCGATAACGTGGAAGGTCGCTACGTTAACTAGAATATTTGAAGACGCAATACCGGATGCACTCGAAGAGTAAAGGTTTCTGAGAGGTTTTCCGATATCAAAAGGTGGAGCGATGTCGGTCGCTGCCAACAGAACCATATGTTGACCCAAACGTTTTGCTTCAGGACACGGCGACTGCTTGCGAGCTTGATCGCCGCCGCGGCGCTCGCGACGATCTCACTCGCCCAGCCGGATTCGGGCCCAACCCAAGATCCAGCACCGATGATCGATGCGGCCGTGAAGCTGTATCGGGACGGCAAGCTGGACGATTCGCTGACCGCGTTCCAGGAGATCGACCGCAAATTCCCGGATCAGGCGACCATCTTGTCTTGGATCGGATTCATCTATCTCCGCAAGGATCAGCCCGAGCAGGCGATCGACCCGCTGGAGAAGGCCGCCGCCAAGCGACCGGACGACCTCGAAGTCATGACGAATCTGGGCAACGCCTATTTGCTCACGAAGGCTGACGACAAAGCGTTGGACCAGTACAACCGCGTTCTCAAGCTCAGCCCGAACATGTACGAGCCGTACTACAACATCGGCGGCATCTATCTGCGCAAGCAGAGCTATCCCGAAGCGATCGCGGCCTATCGCAAGGCGATCGACCTGAAAAAAGACGATGCGTTCGTCTACAACAACCTCGGCGCCGCCTACGAGGGAGCCAAAGATTATCCGGCTTCGGCCGATGCCTTCGTCCAGGCTGCCCAGCTTCGTTCCGACCACAAGCTGTTCTCGCGCAACGCGGGCTTTGCTCTGATTCGAACCAAGGAAGAGACCAAGGCTGTGCCTTATCTGGAACGGGTTCTGAACATGGATCCCGAGGATGAGGAAGTGGCGCAGGCGCTAGCCGACATCTACACGCGATCCGGCCGCGTCGAGCAGGCTTCCAAGCTGCTCGCGAATCTCCAGAACCGGATGGGCGACAAGGCGAGCTATTGGTACAACCTGGCCGTCATCTCGGAAAAGCGCGGCGACCGCACGGGTGCCGAAAACTACTATCGCAAGGCGCTCGAAATCGAGCCGAACGATCTCGATTCCCTGAACAATCTGGGTCTGCTCCTCTTCACGCGGGGCAATTACCAGGAGTCGGCACAGATTTTCCAGAAGCTGGTCGGGCTTGATCCCGAGAGCAAGAACGCCAAGATCAACTACGCGGCAAGCCTCAGCAAGACGGGCGACCTGTCCGGCGCCGTCAACATCTGGCGTCAGATCGTCAAAACCGAGCCCAAGCGGACTTCGATCCGCCTCGACATGGCGAACGCTTACTGGCAGCTCGGCGAGCGCAAAACCGCTCAGTATCACTATTCGGAAGTTCTTCGTTATGAGCCGAACAACGTTCGTGCGCTCAACGGTCTCGGCCTGTGGTACCTGCACGAGATCATGAACGAGAAGGCGGAGGCGGTCTTCCGACGCGCGATCACGCTGCAACCGAGCTATACTCCGGCATACAACAACTTGGCTGTCGCCCTGGAGCGACAGAACCGGAGGAAAGAAGCGATCAAGGTGCTCGAAAAAGCTTTGCGGCTCGATCCCAACTATCGGGATGCGAAAAATAACCTGGCCCGAATGAAGGGCTCGGCGTAAGCTCCCGGATTGCGGATTTCGATTCTCGTTAATTCGCACCGCCCCGATGCCATCGCGGCGGCGAATCAAACGGTCCAATATTTGCGGCAACACGGCATCCCCGTCCAAGGCGACCGGGATGCCGCCGCATTTTTGAGCCTGGAAGCCGTCTCTCCGGAGGAGATCGCGGGCTCCGACCTCGTGGTGACGTTCGGCGGCGATGGCACGCTCATTCGCGCCGCCCACATTTGCTCGGCCCAGGGCACCCCGATCCTGGGCGTCTATTACGGCCGTTTTGGATTCGTCACGCAGTGCAAACCGAATGAAATCGGGGCTGCGCTCTCACTGTTCTTCGATGGCCAGGCAGTGATTCAGGACCGCATGATGGTCCAGACCGACCTGATCCGCCACGACCGCGTTGTGGCCACGCTCCATTCGCTCAACGAGGCGGCCCTCCAGCGCGCGGCAACCACCCGTATGCTCAACTTCGAGGTCCGCGTGGATGGCCAGCTCCTGACGACCTACCCTGCCGACGGCATCATGGTCGCGACGCCGACGGGGTCGACCGCCTATAATCTTTCGGCAGGGGGACCGATTCTGGATCCCAACCTGCAGGCTATGATCCTCACCGCCATCACTCCCCACACGCTCAGCGACCGCACGATGGTCTTTGGTCCGAACTCCGAGATCGTGCTCAGGATCGAGACACGCGGTGATGCGATCCTCTCCTGCGACGGCCAATCGCGGCTCCAGATGCTGAGCGGCGACATGGTGCGCGTGGTGCGCTCGCCGCGGGTCACGCGGCTCGTGTGCGTCGATGAGAACGACTTTTTAACCAAGCTGACCGACCGACTGCTCTGGAGCGTCGCTGCCGAGGATTCGGACTAGGATGCCCGTCCTCGAAGTCGAGAACGCGACCGTCCAATTCGGTGCCGTCCGCGCGTTGGACGACGTTTCGCTCCAGCTGGAAAGCGGGGAAGTTCTCGCCATCGTTGGAGAGTCCGGCTGTGGCAAAACCACGCTGGCAAGGTCGGTTCTCGGACTGCAGCAGCTCGTGGGCGGCATCATTCAAGTGGCCGGCGTGACCGTGGATGGAATCAAGGCGCACCAGGCGGAACGTATTGGCATGGTGTGGCAGGATCCCTATGCGAGTCTCGATCCCCGTTGGCAAATCGGCCGCAGCATCGAGGAGCCCGCACGGCTCTGCAACCGAACGATCGACGTCGATGCCGTTATGAATCAAGTCGGGCTCGATCCGAATCTCAAGTCTCGCTATCCCCACCAGCTCTCCGGTGGCCAGCGGCAGCGCGTCGCGATTGGGCGGGCCCTGGCCCTCCGGCCCCCGCTCGTGATCTGCGACGAACCAACCGCCGCGCTGGACCTCAGCATCCAGGCCCAGATCCTCAATTTGCTCAAGACGATCCAGGGCGAGACGCAATGCGCCACGCTGTTCATCTCCCACGACCTCGTGACGGTGAGGTTTCTGGCAGACCGCGTTGCGGTGATGTACCTCGGCCGAATCGTCGAAATCGGTCCGACCGAAGAAGTGTTTGAGCGACCCCGCCACCGATACACGAAAGCGCTGCTGGACTCCGCGCCGACGCTGGACAAGCTCGGCTACCTGCCCGATCGCGGCCTGGAAGACTTCGGTGGTGTGGTGATCGGCGAGGGTTGCCGCTTTGCGCCGCGCTGCCGATTCGCCCAAGACGACTGTCGGAGCGGAGAACCTCCGGAGTTCAATGAAAATGGGCACAGGCATCGTTGCCTGCACCCAAATCGTGTTGACCTAACCGATCTTACTGGCCGCGCAGCAGACTGAGGACGCTTTGCGGCTGCTGATTTGCCTGGGCGAGAATCGACATACCGCTTTGCTGGAGGACTTGGAGCTTGGTGAACTCGGTCATCTCCGCCGCAATGTCGGCATCTCGAATCTGGCTTTCCGCTGAAGTCAGGTTCTCGCGGGTCACGTCCAGCGATCGGACGGTCGATTCCAAGAAGTTGGCCTGGAACGAGCCGAGGTCACCACGCATCTGAGCCAGCTGCGTGATGGCGGCGTCGACGATGCGGATCGCGTTCTGAGCGCCGGTGTACGTGGTCAGGTCGATCGTAGATAGATTCTGACCGGCGACCGCGCCCGTGCCAAGATTGGCCGAGAAGACGGTGGGCATCGAGAACGACGCGCTCTGGTTGGCGTTCGGTCCAATTTGGAAGCGCACGGATCCCGCTGTGATGACACCGATCTGGGCACCCGCACCAAATCCCGCTGCCGTGTTGGCAGCCGCATTCAGGAGGATCGAGTTACCAAAGGAGTCGGTCAGGCGCAAGCCGGACTCTTTCGGGCCCTGGCCGCCCGTAAAGGTGACCGTCTGGGCGCCGGCGGCTGTGTTCGCGGTGACTTGAAAGACTGCGTTCGTGCCGTTGGCGTTGGCCGAGGAAGCGTTATGGATGACGTTTGAGGGGTCCGTCACCGAAATCGGGAAGTTGGCACCGTACTGGTTCGACGTCAGCTGAACCACGAAGTTACCCGCGCTGGGAACGAGGCTCGCCGTGACGCCCGTGGTGGACGACATGTTGTTCATCTTAGCGATGACCGAAGTAATCGTCTCCGTGCCATCCGTGGTGAAGGTGTAACCGTTAACCACGAACGAACCCGCAGGGGCCAGCGTCGTCGATGCCGCGAAGGTCTTGGCCAGCGTCGCCGTAGCCTGGGTTGCCGCGGTGGTGCGGACGAGGGTCACGGGACCCGTGGCCACCGTTTGACCATTGAACGTGCCGCCGATGAACATGCTTGAAACGTCGGCCGTGTCGGTGATGCTTGCCATCGCGCCAGCGGTGCCATCGAGAAGGTTCTTGGACCCCCACGACGTCTGAGTGGCAACCCGGTCGATGGATTGAAGTGTGGAGCGAATCTGGCTTTGGTCGGCCTGAAGCTGAGCGGTATCCACAACGGCCGAGTTAGCCGCGTGGACGGCAAGGCCGCGCATGTTGCGGAGCAGGCGCTGGACTTCGTCGAGGGCCGATTCCGCGGTTTTGGCCATGTTAACCGCGTCCTGAGCGTTGCGAACCGCTTGATCGAGTCCTTTGAGCTGGCTACGCATGCCTTCGGAAATGATCAGGCCAGCTGGGTCGTCCGCACCCGTATTGATGCGAAGACCTGTGCTCAGGCGGGTCATCGAGATGCCCAGCGACGAAACCGTGTTGCTCAGGTTTCGCAGGGCGCCCATTGCGGCAATGTTGGTGTTAATTCTCAGACTCAAAACGTGCTCCTAGCCGTGCTGCACCGCCATCCTGGCGGACACTTTTTCCCAAAAAGTCGCACCGACATGTGAAATCGTCGGCGAAACATGGAATGTATTTAGGCCTAACCCTAAGAATTCGGGTTCTTCTCGCAAAATGAGTGCCGGTCCCGGGTCATTGGTCTCGGGACCTTGTTACGTGAAAGGGGCTATCGTACAATTGTCTCCGGCATGACCGTGCACCGACTCTCGATTCGATTTGCTTTGACCGCCCTGATCTTGGCGAGCGTTTCCACCGTTTTCGGGCAGACCGCGCGCCGTGGTCAGCGGGTGATCGTCGGCCTGGGCACCGGACCCGCCCAAGCGCGCGGCCTGGCCCGACTCAGCGGGCTGCCCAAGCGATCGCTCGCGGGTGGCGCCGTCGTCGTAGCGGAGCTGCCCTCTGGAACGGCTCCGGACGCCTTCTGCCGATCGCTGCGCGCCTCGGGCGATTACCGGTGGGCCGTGCCCGATGCGCTCTTGAAGCCGGCCCGGATCTCGAACGATCCGCTCCTGCGATCCCAGTGGCAGCACAACACGATCCAAACGATCAGCGCTTGGGATATCCTGACGGGCTCCAAGGAAGGCGACCCCGAGATGAAGATTGCAATCTGTGACTCGGGCGTGAGCGCTGTTCCCGATCTGGCCGCAGCGCTCGAACCGGGCTACCACAGCCCCTCGCATCGCACTCAGGCTCAGGGCGGCCCAGTGTCCGATGTGTCTGGTCACGGTACCGAGGTCGCCGGCGCTGCCGCCGCTGTGGGCGATAACGGCACCGGCGTCGCTGGCGTCGGCTGGAATTTCAAGATCCTTCCCGTCCGCGTTACGGACTTTGGCGATGGGGCGGCTCTGGCTTCGGACATCCTTGACGGAGTTCAGTGGGCGGCAGAACATGGCGCCAAGGTCGTCAACGTGTCCTATGCGGGCGTTGAGAACCCGGCAGTCGAGGCGGTCGGCGAGTACATCCGAACCAACTACGCCTCGATCCTCGTATGGTCTGCGGGCAACCAGTCCAGCCAAATCAACACGGACCCGCCGGCGGTCGTCGTGGTGGGAGCCACGGACTAGGCCGACGCGCTCGCCAGTTTTTCGAACTACGGCCCTGGCATCGACTGCGTCGCGCCCGGGGTCGACATCATCACCCCGAACCGAACCGGTACGTACAGTACGGTGTCGGGAACGAGCATTTCGGCGCCGATCGTGGCGGGTGCGCTCGCTTTGATCTGGTCCTACGACCAAAACATGACCCCCGACGACGTCGAATCCGCGCTCTATGCGGGATGCCGCGATTTGGGTGGCTTCAGCAAAGACGATCAGTTTGGTCAGGGGCGGATCAATGTCTATAACTCGATCCTGTCGCTGCGAACCTACTAGGTGGTCGAGCTTCCGGCTTTGGCCCCGTACACGTTCACCAACGCGCGCTCCTTCAACTCCGCCTCGCAGGTGGTGGGGTCCATGCTGAACGGCGGCGGGGAAGTCGCCTCGTTGTGGAACGGCACGACGCCCCAGATCTTGGGGACGCTCCCGGGCTATACGTTCAGCAGCGCATACGACATCAACCTGATGGGTGTCGTGGTCGGCGGTGCCACCGCGGACGACGGCACCGCTGTGCCGTTCGTTTGGACGGGCTCGATGCAGCCCTTGCCGGGTCCGTTCTCGCACGACGTCGTCACCGCGGTCAGTATCAACGACTCGGGTCAGATCGTGGGCTCGGGCCAGAGCTTGGTCAGCTCGAGTGATCGGCAAGCCTACTACTGGCCGGATGCGAACAGCAGTGCACAGATTCTTCCCATTCCGGGCGATGCGACCGGCGCTCAGGTCACCAAAATCCTCGTGGACGGCACCATCATCGGCTCCTTGTCCTACTTCTCAGCACCGGGCGATATTGCTTGCGTATGGCACAGCCCTACGGATCTCCCTGAGTTGCTTTCGCCCCTGGATGGCTACGACTCCAGCTATGGAGCCGACCGCTCGCCTAGCGGCGTCGTCGTGGGCAGCTGCAGCATGGCAGGCCTGGTCCCTTGCATCTGGCAGAGCGGTATGGTCCAGGCTCTGACGTTGCCCACCGAGGGGGCGCAGGGTTCGGCAGACGCCGTCAACAAGGACGGTCTCATCGTGGGACGCGCCGTCTTCAATGCCGCATTTCATGCCACGAAATGGGTGAACAACATTCCCATCGACTTGAATACGCGAGTCGATCCAGGCTCACCCAACTGGGTGCTCGCCCTCGCCTCCGACGTCAACGACTACGGCGAGATCTTGGGCTATGGCTACCACAACGGCAACGGCCGGGCTTTCCTCGCCACGCCGTTCGGCTCGGGTGGCCAAACCGGTCTCACCGTCAATTGCTCGGTGATCCTCAGCGATTTCGTCGGTGCGGCCGAGAGCGTGCCGATTTCCGTCGATCTGTACCGGACGATGGACGGCTCCCATTACGGCCCTTACACCGTGTACCGCGACCCAGGGACCGGGCTGTATCCGATGCAGATCAACCTGCGCGGACAGTTCGATGTCGTTGCCAAGGGACCGCATTGGCTGGCTTCGCGAGCTCAAAACGTCGTCATCAGCAATCTCGGCGCAACGGGCGCTAATTTCGTGCTGATCAATGGCGATATCGATCAGGACAACGCGGTGACCGTGTTCGATTACGGCGTCCTCAGCGATTACTTCGACAAGGCCTCCGGCGATGAGGATTGGACCACGGTCGGGCCCAACGGCTTCGCTCCGAAGGACGCCGATGTCGATGGCGATGAGGCCGTGACCGTATTCGACTACGGAATCATCTCGGATAACTTCGATCGAACCGGCGACGATTAATCGCGATCCAGCGTGAGGACCACCCCGGCTTCGTCCGCGATCGCGGCGACCGGGGGGAGTCGTTTCGAGAGAGTGACGGTGACCTGCTTGCAGCGGGCATGCTCGTCCAAGATGCCCTTGGCGATGAAGTAAGCGAGGCGCTCGACTGTCTTCGAAAGATTGGCCTGTAAAATTTGCTGGGCCAACAGCGTCACCTTGCCGTAGTCGACAGTCTGCTGGACGTCGTCGGTGAGAGGAGCGTCGCTCTCCACATCCATTTCGAGGTCCACCATAAAGCGGTGTCCAACCTGGTTTTCCGCTTTGGTGACGCCGTGGTAGCCGTACACTTCGATGCCGCGAACATAGATGGTAATCATGGTTAGTTGCGCAGAGGCTTGCCGGTATCGAGCATATGCCGAATCCGGGCGTGAGTCATTTGGCCGCGCAGAAGGTCGATGAACTCGGCCCGCTCGCGGTTAAGGGCGTCGTCCCATGACGTGGATTTGGCGAAAACGTGCTTGAGTTTCTCGGCAACCGGCAGGTCGTAGCCGGCGATATCGCCCTTCGAGGCCAGCTCTTGGAGCGCCTGGTCCAGCATGCCCGCCAAGGGGCCCGGGGGCGTGGACCAGAACGGCGGGGGTGGCTCGGGCAAGCCCAGCGCCAGTAGGGCCGCGTCGTGAATCACCCGATCTGGGTGGGTTCCGATGACGTCGGTCGTGCGGAGGTAACCATGGCGAGCCGCCTGATCCGCACAGTCGGAAACGAACCCGACGGACAGGCACTTGATGATGTCGACCAGGTCTTTCGCGCTTGTCTGGTGCCGGTTGCGCATCCGCACGGTGCCTGCACCGCCGGGAATGAGGCCGACTTTGATCTCGGGCAAGCCGATCTGACTCTCGGGATGAGCCAAAATCGCGCGGCATCCCATCGCGAGCTCCATGCCCGCGCCCAGACAGTAGCCAAAGACAGCCGCAACCGATTTCCGCTGGCTCAATAAGACCGAGAGCTGCTGCAGTTCCGTTAGCGCCTGGTCTACGGCTTCCCAAGCGGAGGCGTCTGCCTTTTCCGCGAAGAAGTTCAGATCGAATCCGGCCGAGAACCAACGCGCCTCGCTCGTCAGAACGAGCGGCGCGTCCGAGCTCTTCTTCAAGAACTCGGTCATTTCGGTCACGACGGTGGGATTGATCGTCCCCATTTTCGTCGTGAGCGACAGACCCACGACGCCGTGGCCAAGGTCACGCACCGTGAACGTGGATTTCTTGTCGAGGACGGGATATTCGTCGATCGAGCGAAACTCAGGCTCGGTTTTGCGGTCGACCAACTTGCCGCCGTCGGCACGCATCTGACCGCCGTGATAGTTCTTGCCGAGGCTCAGCCCGATGTTGGCTTCACCGATGGCGTCGATCATCTCGAACGGTCCCATCTGCCAGCCGAAGCCCCACTTCATTACGCGGTCGAAATCCTCGACGCTGTGGCTGATTTCGGGGCGAAGCTCTTCAGCATAGATGAGGGTCGGAATCAGATACAGCCTGAGGAATTCGCCGACTTGGTCGCCTCGGCTCAGGGCATTGGCGATCCGCTCGCCCAGCGGCAGCTTGCCGAGCTCCGTGATGGTCGGCAGGTCGGGTTCCATCTGGTTGCGGTAGGCCAAGGTCGTCAGGTCCAGCGCCATGAACTCTTTGCCTTCCTTGCGGTAGTAGCCTTGGCCCGACTTTTGGCCGATCCATCCACGATCGAGCAACTCGCGAAGGGAGCGGGGAAGCACCAACTGGTCGCGACGGTGGTCGTGCGGGCACCGGTGATAAAGGTTGTCCGCGATATCGGCCATGATGTCGAGGCCCACGAGGTCGTTCAATCGGAAACTGGCCGAGCGCGGGCGCCCCAAGAACGGGCCCGTGATCGCATCGACTTCTTCGATGGTCAGCCGCAGCTTCTCGGCGACGTGAATCGCGTGGATCATTGCCCACATGCCGTAGCGGTTGGCGATAAAGCCGGGCGTATCCTTGGCCACCACAACGCGTCGACCGCAGAAGTCTTCCAGGAATTTCGCCGCCCGGACCATCTCGTCGGGCAGGGTCTCTTCGGTCGGGATCAGCTCAAGCAGCTTCAGATACCTGGGCGGATTGAAGAAGTGGGTGCCCAGGAATTTCTTTCGGAACGATTCACTTCGCCCCTCGGCGAGAAGCTGGATCTGGAGTCCGCTCGTATTCGTCGAAATCAGCGCGTTGGGCGCGATGAGCGATTCGATTTGACTGAACAGAGCGCGCTTTGCGTCGAGCTTTTCGAAGATGGCTTCGCAAACCCAATCCGCGCGGCCGACGCGGTCAAGGTTCGACGTCGTGTTGCCAATTTCGATCCGGGCGATGGCGTTCGGGCCATAAAACTGGGGTGGCTTGAGCGATTTGGCCCGCTCCAGGCCTTGCCGAGCATCATCGTCGGTCAGGCCCAAGAGATCCACATCAAAGCCGAGATTGGCAAGATGGGCTGCGATGCCGCAGCCCATCGTTCCCGATCCGATCACACACACTCGTTTTGCCGACACATCGCTCATGCGTTATCGGCAGAGGATACCGGGTGATCAGTCGACGCCGTTGAGATCGAAGTGATCACTGAGAATGCCGTAGTCAAACACGGTCACACTTCCATCGCCATCGAGGTCCGCATCGGACGGAGCAAAGCCATTGCCTCCCACCGTGTTCCAGTTTGCGTTGTCGCTGGACAGGTCGAAGTAATCGCTGAGCACACCGTAGTCGAACACGGTGATCGAGTTGTCCTGATCGATGTCGCCATTGGTCAGCGAGATCGACACGCCCGTCACGCTTCCACCCGACGTATTGATGAGCGCCTTGTTGCGAAGCCAGCTGCCCGTCTTGACCGCGAGGTCGTAGGAGCCAGGCGTGGCCGGGGCCGGAATGGAGAAGCTGCCCGTTGCGAGATCGATCGTTCCCGTCTTCGTCTCGACGACCGTTGTCGTGTTGGGCGTGCGGTATTCGAACGTCACGGATCGGCTACCCGACGTGATCGTGGTGTCGCCGAGCGTGACCGTGCCCGAAACCGTGGTCGACCCACCGATAGCCTTGATGTTGTCGACACCCAGGACCGTCGCGATTGCGGTCCCGCTGCTCGAGCCGAGCGGATCGTGACGCAGCATCAGCTGAGTGCAGCCCGAAAGCGCGGTCGCATAGTCGTCCGAACCCGATACGAGCATCAGGTCAGCGGCTTTCAGACCGAATGTCGCGTGAGTCCATCCGCTGTTGGCCGGGATGTTGACCGTATTCGCACTGGTGTACTTGGTGAAGCTTTCCCACACGACGATGCGGAGCTGGACCGCGTTGGGTCCGAAGTTCTTGAGGTCACACTCGACCGTCTTCACGCCAGCCGCGACGTAGTCGCCGGTCCACTGGAGCTGGTTGTAGAACGCCATATGGCCGCCAGCCCCAAAACCGCCCGTCGAGGTCATCTGCAGGAACCGGTCGGCGGCTCCGGCGGGCCCCCCGCTAGCGATGTTCGTCGGACTGGCACCGCCGCCCCACCCGGCGACGGTCCCATCCGTAAATGTATCGACTTGGCCCGCGGTGATGGCCATGCTCGCGGTCGAGCAAAGCGCAAACATCGCGGCCGAACTAATCTTGTGCCACATTGGCTTTTCCTCCCTCAATTTTGCCCGACTGTTTGCGTCGAACCTGGAATAGGGCGCCTTTGTCGAGCGACGCGAGATACATCGTGCCGTCGGGCGCCATTTCGATGCCGGCGACGATGCCAAAGTCCTGACCGATCACGAGCGATTCGCTTTCAGACACGTCAAATTTCGCGGTGTTGTCGGCCACGCGATCGTTGAGCTTGGGATCGGAGAACGCGAGCGACTTGCGATCCGCCGTCAACTTGAATGCCATCAAGTATCCGTTGAGCAGATTCGTGCGTCCTTCCGTCACCCACAGTTCGCCCTTGTGGTCGGGCCCCAAGGCTTCCGAACCGACGAACGCGATGCCTGAGACGGCAATTGCGTACTTCCAGCTGAACTGGGGATCGGTGTAGGTCGAACCCGGCAGCCGGTACAGCCTTCGCAGGGCCAAGTTGGGATCGGTTGCGATCCGCTCGGGCGGCCAGCGCAGCTGCTGAAGGTTGTCGGGCGGTGCGGTTTCGATCGCTCGAAACTCGGCCACACGGCTGGCGGGACCCATCATCTGGATCCATCCTCCGTTGTAGCCCGGATTCGGTTGGTTGATCTCGTCGAAGCTGTCGTCGCCGTTCTCCTCGGTCCACATGCGGCCCGAGTAGGGGTCGAACGTCAGTCCGAACGAGTTGCGAACTCCGTAGCCGTAGACCCAATTCACGCGGCTGAACGCGCCGGTGCCGAAGAACGGGTTGTCGAGCGGAGCACTGCCGTCATCGTTCATCCGGTAGATCACGCCGGTCGTGTGCGCATCGTCCGGCAACGGGCCGCCGAATTGGTCATCGGGGAATGGGCCGGTCTTGTTGTTCTGCAGATAGCCGCGTCGTCCCGCGTCACCCACGATCAGATACAGCTTTTTCTCCGGACCGAACCGGATGACGCCGCCGTTGTGGTTGCCGCGAACCGGCTGACCCGCGTCGGCCTGGTAGGCCCGGTTCTGCCAGATGTTTCGGGAGAAGGTCAGCTTGGTGCCGTCCCAGGTGAACTGGTCGAGCCGGTTGCCGAGCAGCGGCACCGAACTTGCGTCCGTGCTGTCGACGCCCGTTGTGCTTTCCGACCAATAGACGTAGACGCTCGGGTTGTTCGGGAAGTCGGGGTGCATCGCGAACGAGAGCAGGCCCCGCTCGCTGTTGCTGTTGACGGCCAGGTCCAATACGGTGTCCCCAACAACGCCGTTGGTGACCCGCCGGATCTTGCCCGATACTTTCTCACCGACGAGAATATCGTTGGCGCTGAGGAAGGTCATCCAGATCGGGCTGGAGAGGCCGGTCGCGACGGTCCGGACCTCCAGATTGGGATCCTTGACGCTCTGCGCGTGCGCGCCAGAATGCAAAGCGGTGACTCCCGCGACTGCGAAAGCCGCGGCTAGATACGAAGAACTCATCTTCATGGTCGTCTCCTTGGTTCTATGAGAGCGGGGCCGTTAGCGGCTGCGGCGACGCCGGATCAGCCAGCCACCAGCGAGAGCCAGAGCAAGTCCGGAACCAGGTTCGGGTACGGCTTTCAGGTTCGCCACGCCAAAGTCGGCATTCTCCACGCCGGCAAAGACAACCGTGATCGAATCGGCTTGGTCCAAACCGGTGACGCCCAGGATCATCTGGCCGGCGCCGGAGTTGGCGAACCGAGTCGCGGAGGTCGAACCGAGGGTATTCCCGCTCAGCCGGGCGATCGCTGTCACGCGGACATCGAGGTCGTTGCCCAGCCAGGTGATGCAAAGCTGGTTGTCGCCTTTGGCGAGCAGAGCAGAGCCGTTGCCGCCGTTCGTCAGCGTCTTGCCTGGGCCCGTATTGCCCGCTTCGTCGCCGGCCCGGTCGTACTGAAGCGTGAAGGTCGACGTCATGCCGAAGCCATTGCTCATGATCGCCTTGCCCGCGCCCTGAATGTCCAGGTCGGAAAACTGGTTGAAGGTGTTGGTGGTGACGGCGAACTGCACGTCGCGCTCACCGCCCAGCACGGTCGCTGCATGGGAATCGACCCAGGTGCCGCCCTGAACGGAGTTGGTGTAAGGAGTTGTGAAGTCGTCGATCAGGGTCACCGCATGCGATGCCGCCGCGACGCCGAGCGCCAAAAGTGTCCAAAGTTGTTTCATCAGCCTCTCCAAAACTGCCCAGAAGGGCAGTGATATTCGCTTTGTCGAACCGCGCCAGGGAAGAGGTTGGACCGAAATCTGAATTCTTGGTAAAAGAAAAGACCCACTTCTGCGCAAGGGCGAGAAGTGGGTCTGGTCGGGTTTTGGTTCAGCTTAGTGGCTGTGACCGTGACCCTCGTCATCCTTCTCGGGGGAGTCGGCAACCGCCGCCTCCGTAATGAGAAGCAGACCCGCGATGGACGCGGCATTCTGAAGGCAGATGCGAACGACCTTGGTCGGATCGACCACGCCAGCGGCGAGGAGATCTTCGAACTGGAGCGTCGCTGCGTTGAAGCCCTGGCTTCCCGAGGAGGTCTTCACCTTCTCGACGATCACGGAGCCCTCCTGGCCCGCATTTTCGCAGATGGTGCGCAAAGGAGCTTCGATCGCCTTCGTGATGATGTTGACGCCGATCTTCTCGTCGCCTTCGGCGGTGAGTGTGCTCAGCTTGGCACCGGCGCGAAGCAGTGCGATGCCGCCGCCCGGGACGACGCCCTCTTCAAGAGCGGCTCGCGTTGCAGCGAGAGCGTCTTCGATGCGAGCCTTCTTTTCCTTGAGCTCGGTCTCGGTGGCAGCGCCAACCTTGAGGACGGCAACGCCGCCGCTCAGCTTGGCCTGTCGCTCCTGCAGCTTCTCCTTATCGTAGTTGCTGTCCGTCGTCTCGATCTGGCGCTTGATCTGGGCCAATCGGCCCTCGATCGCGTCCTTCTTGCCCTTGCCGCCCACGATCGTGGTCGTGTCCTTCGTGATCACGATCTTGTCGCAGGTGCCGAGCATGTCGGGCTGAACGTTTTCGAGCTTCAGGCCGAGTTCTTCGCTGATGAACTGACCACCCGTGAGCACCGCCATATCTTCGAGCATCGCCTTGCGTCGGTCGCCAAAGCCAGGCGCCTTGACGGCGGCCACGGGAAGCCCACCGCGGATGCGGTTGAGCACCAGCGTCGCGAGGCACTCGTTCTCGACGTCTTCGGCCACGATCACGAACGGCTTGCCCATTCGGATGACCTTTTCAAGAAGGGGAACGAGGTCCTGGACGTTGCCGATCTTCTTCTCGTAGTACAGGATCATTGGCGACTCATAGATCGCCTCCATGCGCTGAGGATCGGTGACGAAGTACGGCGACAGATAGCCCTTGTCGAACTGAAGACCGTCGACGATCTCCTGAGTCGTGCTCGTGCCGCGCGATTCCTCGACCGTGACCACGCCGTCCTTGCCGACCGTGTCGATGACGCCGGCGACGAGATCGCCGATCTCCGGATTCTTGGCGCTGATCGTGGCGACTTCCACGATGCCTTGGCGTCCCTGGACGGGCTTCGAAATGCCCTTGAGCTCTTCCACGATCAAGTCGACCGCCTTTTCGATGCCCCTCTTGATGAGCATCGGATTGCTGCCGGCGGCTACGTTTCGGGCGCCCTCGCGGTAGATCGCTTGAGCCAGAACGGCGGCCGTCGTGGTGCCGTCGCCTGCGATATCGTTGGTCTTGCTGCTCGCTTCGCGGATGAGCTGGGCGCCCATGTTCTCGAAGCGATCCTCGATCTCGATCTCCTTGGCGATGGTGACACCGTCGTTGATCACGGTCGGGCTGCCGTACTTCTTCTCGAGGACGACATTGCGACCGCGGGGGCCGAGGGTGACCTTCACGGCATTGGCGAGCTTATCGACGCCGATTTCGAGTGCCTTGCGGGCCTCGGCTGCGTATTTGAGTTCCTTGGCCGCCATTACTTCGCTCCCACCGTGGCTCGGACTTCCGGCACGACCGCAAGCACATCGTCGGCTCGGATGATGATGTAGTCCACGCCGCCCACCGTTACTTCGGTGCCGCTGTACTTGCCGTACAGAACGGTCTCACCGGCTTGAACGTCGATCGGAGCGAGCTTGCCGTTGTCGAGTCGCTTGCCAGGACCCACCGCAAGTACTTTGCCGCGAAGCGGCTTCTCTTGGGCGCTATCGGGGAGGATAATGCCGCCCGCGCTCACTTCCTCTTTGGAAGCAGGTTCGAGAATGAGTCGATCATGCAATGGCTGCAAATTCATTCGTTTGAGTCTCCTTGATGACGGCCCGAGTGCTGCTGGGTTCGAGCCGAGTTACGATTAGCAGTATACCGCCGAGAGTGCTAATTTCAACCCATAGCGGCGCAACTCTTTCATGAGAATGAGCCAGATTCCCCCAAGCCGGCAACTCCGCGAGAGGACATAATTTCGGAGATGATCACAACTGACCTGGGGGCAGCGCCGCTCCAAAAGCCGGAGGCGAAGGGATGAAGCGAGTCTTGGTGACGGGATCCTCGCGGGGCATCGGACGGGCGATTGCGGTCCGATTGGCCGCTCAAGGCTGGAGCGTCGCGGTTCATTCCAGCGGCCATGACCACGATCCGGCCCAGACCCTCCACGAGATCGGCCGAGCAGGCGCCGGTTCCTATGTTGCCGACCTGGCGACTCCCGACGCCGCCAACCAGCTTTTCGCGAAAGTGGTCGCCGATGGCCCTCTCCACGCGGTCGTCAACAACGCGGGCGTCTATATGCCGATGAAGATGCTCGAAGCGAGCGACGCCCAGTTCGATGCGACGCTCTACAAAACGTTCGCCGTGAACTTTGAATCGCCGCTCCGCCTCATCCGACAAGCGGCGCTCTACTTCGCCCAGCACAACGGCGGCAAGATCGTCAACGTCGCGAGCCGGGTGGGATTTCGCGGCGAATCGGGCGCGGCACTCTACGCGGCGAGCAAAGCCGCGCTCATCAACGTCACCCGTTCGCTCGCGGTCGAACTGGCCGACAGGAATGTTCAACTGTATGGCATCGCCCCGGGATGGGTGGAAACCGCGATGGCGCGTGACGGAATGGACGATCGCTTGCCGACGATCCTCAAAGATATTCCGCTTGGCCGCATGGCTTCGCCCGAAGACTGCGCGGCGGCGGTGAATTTCTTCCTGAGTGCGGAAGCGGACTATCTGAGCGGCGTGATTCTCGACATCAACGGAGCCAGTTACTTCCACTAGTCTTTCTATTGCACAGCAGGAAGCAAGATGGGTAACGTCTGCCCATGAATCGTCGGCTCAGGGCCATCTCTTTTTCAGCCATCGCGCTGTTGGTTTCGCTCATCGCGGGTTGTGGCGGCTCGGACGGCGAATTCGATCCGAGCCCGTATCAGGGCCGACTCGTCGGCTATTTCGATGACGACAACGGCACGATTCAGGTCGCCGATTTGACCGTCGATGCCGAAGGAAATCTGTCGGGCACGGTAACCGAGGACGGCGGTACGACCAAACTCCAGGTCCTCGGACGCGTGAGCAACTCCGGGACGATGAACATGGCGGTCCCGGGAGGATCATCCGTTGGCGACTACACGGGCAGCGTGGATTTGGCGGCGAATGGCGTTCTCGTGAGCGGTGCTTTAGCTGGATCAGGGGGCAACACGCTCTATGCCGGATTGAGCCTGAACGTCGCTGATCCGGGCGCGGGCGGCAACGCGTTCGCGGGCAACTACGTGGGCAGTTTGGGTTCGTTCGGGCTCGCGCTGAACATCGATGAGAGCGGGACGGTTTCGGGCTCGACCGTATTGCCTTCGGGATCGTCCTTCCGAGTCGCGGAAATTACGGGTCTGATCTCGGGCTCGGGAGCCTTCAATGGCCGGGCGCTCGTGGACGGTGCGGTCGTGGAATTGTACGCCGGAACCTTTACTTCTTCCGCGACGGGTATGACGGCTACCATCGCCACCAACTCAAGCGGTCCAGCGCCGGCGTCCGTCGCGATCCTTCACTAGGCACTGATTGGGGCGAACGAACCAGGGAACCAGGGCGTTCTATAATGGATTCGCCCCATGCTTGCCTTTGCCCCCCTGTGCGCGCTCGTGCTGACCCATCAGATCGTTGCAGCGCCTCGCCTCAAGGCGGTCCTGCCCAACGGCATGACCTTGCTCGTGGATTCGATGCCCGATGCCCGCACCATGGGCCTGGTCCTCGTGGCGGGGAACGTTTGGGAAGAGAAGGACAGCAACGGTCATCGGCATCTGCTCGAACACCTGATGGCGAAGGGCCCCCAACGCGATCTGGGGGAATCGCTCGAGTCAGACGGCATTCTGCTTTCGGCGGCTACCACCCGCGAGACCATGCGATTCGAATTTCGGGCCGGCCCGAAGGATCTGAGCCGCTGCCTCGATGCATGCACCGCGCTTGTGACACCGCTCAAAACCACGCCGGAAGAGCTCGCACGCGAGGCCCAAATCATTCGCCACGAATTCGCCCTGGTTGCCCCCAATGACCGCCTGAGCGCCGCCCTTTGGCGACAGGCTTTGGCCGATCGGGGGATGCCGGCGATGGGGACGCTCGCCGCCATCGAGGCGGCAAAGCCCGACGACTTGGTGCGCCTCCAAGACATTCAGTTCAGCCCACGCAACTTGGTTCTGGCGGTCGCAGGTCCGTTCGATGCCGAAACGACCATGGCGGCCCTCAAAGAACGTTGGACGGGCTACCTGCCGCGCGTGAAATGGGAGCAGGTGGCGTTCCCCGAGTTTCGCGCCAAACGGTGGAGCGATTCGAGTGAAGACGGAGCCGCGGTGGGGATCCCCCTGATCAGCTGGCGCGACAAAGCCACGCTGGACCGCGCCGTTATCGGTTTGGGAATCAATTCGCTCTCGCCGACATCCAAGCTCGAGCTTCCGTTTTCAGCCGCCGCGACGATGGCGGTCCTGAGCGAACCCAGCGCTTCCGCGCTCAATGGCCTCCTCCAAAAAGCTCGTGAACGCGGCATTGGCGACGTCGTCGCCCGGGGCAAACGCCTGCTGAACTCGCTGGTCCAGTCCAAGATGGATCAGCCACGCGAGCGCGCCCTGCTGCGCGCGATGCTTCAAGCTGGGCCGCAGTCGGTCCGTGTCGAGGATCTGCTCGAATCAATCAATACCGTCACCGAAGCATCGGCAGCCGAAGCGTTTCGGGTCTGGACGGAGGTCGAGCGATGATCCCCACGCTGCTTGCCTGTCTGGTCGGTCAAAGCAGCGCCGGCCCCGTCGTGGTGGAAGGGAAACTTCCTCTAGCAAACGCGACCTGCATCGAGGCGATCGTCCGCGCGGGCGACCTCTCCAACAAGGAGATGAGCGCCTTCATCGTGCTCGGGAAATCGCTTCTCTTGGGGACGAACGATTTCACATCGCGCCAAATCTACGATTACGGTTCGCAATCGGGCTATGAGCCGACAGTGACCATCTTCGGCGACTGGATGCGGATTCGTCTGATCGCACCCGCGGGTGGCGTGATCGTCGCGACGAGCTTCCTCGAGTCGATGGTCAAGGCACCTAGTTTGGAGACCGAAGAAGTTCAGGACGTGATCAAGGCCACGGACAACGACAGGCTGTCCGACTGGGAGCACGCTCTCCAACCCATCGAGTTCGACGCCAAGATCACGCCGAACTTGGTGAAGAACCTCCACCAAAAACTGTTTCGGTTTCCGAACGTCACCTTTTGGGTGGCGGGTCCGGAGGCGACCTCCGCCAAGCAGGAAATCGAAGAGCGGTTTCGCGGCTTTCGGCCGCCGCGGGAACGACCGATCTACCCTGATAAGCCGGTGAAAACCCGCCTGCGCCACGATGGCGGGCTGTCGACGATCGAATTTCGTTCTCAGCCGTTTGCCATGGACGATGGTCCAAAGCTGTGCGCGGCGTTCCTGCTCGGGGTCGGCAAAGGCGGTGTGCTCCATCGCGAATTACGTGAACGGAAGGGCTGGACTTACCGCCAAGAGGCCCTGCTGACACCGAGTTCAGCAGGCTGGCGACTGCGCCTTCTGGCCGGTTATGCGGCATTTGATTCGGATGACGAACGATTCGCTCAAGTCAAAGCCGTGATCGCGGACGCCATACCCAAGCTCGATGAAAAAGATCTCGTACGCGCCAAGGCGATGGCGCGGGCGAGCCTCCTCCGAGGACTTCCTAATTCGCCGTTCTGGCTGACTCCAGATGGTCCCGCGGGAATGGATTTCCTCAGCGATTGCGACTGGGGAAGCACGGCTTATCTGATGGGCCGACCGAACTTGACCCGGGCGGACCTCGTCAACCTCATCGACGCGGTCAAGCTCGAGGATGCTCGCGCTGCCGCCTTGCAGCTATTCGATCAGGCCAACGGCATCTGGATCAAAGGTCACTGACGATCGCGGGTTCTTCAAACTCCTCGTGCATCCGGCAGATACGCAGGAAATCGCAGTGTGGGCAGAGCGCTTTGTAATGGGGAACCACGTACTCGTACTCGCGGTCGATCATTTGCTCGCCGATGAATTTCAGGTCTTGGCGAAGCTCCTCGGCCATCTCGTCGGTCAGCGACGCTGATGCCTCCTCCCCGGTCTGCAGGGCGACGATCGTGGCGATGACGGGGCGATCCGGATACAGTTCGCGAAGCATGAGCAGATAGCATCCCATGGCGAGATCACCTTGGACTTCTTCTGGGGTGACGTGGCTCCGTCCCGTCTTGTAATCGACCACCTCGATGGTGCCGTTCTCGTGTTCGTCCACCCGGTCCACGCGGCCGATGAGATCGAATCGGCCCATGTCCATCCGCAGCGAACGCTCGACCATGATGGTTTGGCGATCGACAGGCGCGGTCGCTTGGCGCAAGACATAATTCTCGATCAGCGCCCGACCCTCGCCCATCGCTTCCTCCATCTCCTGGGCGCTTTCGTAGCCGGCGTCCACCCAGTTCTGCTCCAATTCGGCGACGGCTTCGCTGACCGTGGTCACGCCCTGATCGCCAGAATCGTGAAAGCGCTGAAGGACGTGGTGAAGCGAAGTTCCAAAGCTGTAGTAGCTTTTCGCACGCAAATACATTCGACCCCGCGCGTCGACATAGGTCCATCGATATTTCGCGGCGCAGGCCAAATAGGTGGTGATCTTGCTGGGGCTCAGGGTTGGCTTGCGCGCCATACGGGTTGAAATGATACACTCTAGGTTCAAAAATGCCCGACCTTCTCAAGCAAACGATCCAACTCGGCCACAGCCCCGATTCCGACGACGCCTTCATGTTCTGGGGGCTGGCAAGCGGCCAAGTGGAGTCCAAGTACGAATTCCAACATATTCTGCGCGACATCCAGACTCTGAACGAGTGGGCGCGCGAGGGTCGCCTGGAAAGCACCGCCGTGTCGGTCCATGCCTTCGCTTACGTCGCGGACAAGTACGCGCTGCTTCGGCATGGTGGCTCGTTTGGCGACAATTACGGCCCGATGGTCGTTGCGAAGCAGCCGATCGAAGTCGCCGACCTGAAAACGATGAAGCTCGCCGTTCCCGGTCTGCTCACGTCGGCTTATCTGGAACTCTGCCTCTATTTCGAGGACCAGTTTGGGGCTGGAGTCCGGCCGAACGTCGAGGTGGTGCCCTTCGACGAAATCATCCCCGCCATCGTCCGAGGTGACTACGAAGCTGGGCTCATCATTCACGAAGGTCAACTCACCTGGCAAAAAGACGGGGTCCACAAGATCGCGGATATGGGCCAGTGGTGGAATGAGAAGACTGGGGGCTTGCCGTTGCCGCTGGGCGTCAACGTGGTCCGCAAGGACCTCGGGCCTGAAGCCGTGCAAGAGATCAGCCGGTGCATGCGCGAATCGATCAAGGCCGGTCTCGATCATCGCGCCGAAGCGCTGGAATATGCTCTGCAGTTTGCGCGCGGCATGAATGTAGAAACCAGCGACGAATTTGTCGGCATGTATGTCAATGAGCGTACGCTCGATATGGGAGAGGAAGGCGTTAAGGCCATCAAGCTTCTCCTTGCGGAAGGCGCGCGCATTGGACTTGTGCCATCCATCGATGTGGAAGTGGTCGATTGAGGGAGCTTAGTTCGAAATAACGCTATTTCTAGCCTAAGTCCCGGTATTTTTCGCGTTCGGTTATTGCGGTTTCGACGCCGATGATATAGAACGTGCCAGACATTCGGTCGACTGCTGTGGAGAAGTACGCGTTGCGCAATACGCGTACAATTTTCCAGCGTTTGCGCGACGCGAAATTCTTTTATGGCTGGGTCACCGATATCACCGGCACGACTGTGCAAGTGATTGTGACCACTAACTCAATTATTTCGACGGTCGATGTCTTCCGGCTGCATGTTTACGGCGACATGTGCGAAGTGGGCTTGGAGGGGACGTGCACGGATATCCGCGCCTGCGTCAAGGGCGGCTCGCTCATCCAAGACACCTACGTCGAGCTGAACTCGCCGTATCACCTGCTGACGATCGAGCTCACCAAACCCGCGCAGGCAATCGCCACCCAGAATTCGGCGCGGTTCCGCTTAGATGGCAGTGTGGTGTCGGTGGTGAACGAAAACGATGCGAACGAGCGGTACGACGCGCGGTGGCTGGATTTGTCCGAGTATGGCCTGGGTCTGCTCGTCGACAGCCCTCTGAAGCGAGGCATGATTCTCCAAATCGAGCTGCCTTCACCCAACGGAAACGCGCTCATGCGCGGAGAAGTCCGCTACTCGTCGCCGTATGTGAATCCGGAATTGGGGCACCGCATCGGAGTCCAGTTCCTCGATTCTGGGCGCCTCAACCATGGGCGCCTGAAAGAGATCTATCGCAACGTCCGCGATATGAATACGGTCTATCTGGGCCGACCCGACGCGGCGTGAGCGCGTAGCTTGCCGCCCGGCTCTCTCCGGTGTTCGGCCTGCGCACACTCTTGGCTGCAGCAAAAGTCTTGCGCCTCATAGCAGGATTTGCACGACGCGAATTGGAGGTTGCATCGGGTGTTGGCGCAGTTGGGGAAGTAATCCGTCGTCTCCCCGCAGAAGCGGCACTTCGTGATCAAGCTGGCGTCCTCGGTGCGATTCACCGGCACCGCCACCCGCTCATCGAAGACATAGCAGAGGCCGTCGAATCCTTCTCCGCGGACGGAGTCATCTTTGCCATAGGTGACAATGCCGCCGTCCAGTTGCGCCACGTTCTGAAAACCCATCCCGATCATCAGCGATGTCAGCTTTTCGCACCGGATGCCGCCTGTACAGTAAGTCAGAATGCGGCGGTCACGGGCGTGGCCGAGATGCTCTTCCAGCCATTCGGGAAACTCGCGGAAATTCTCGATCTGCGGACA
Source organism: Fimbriimonadaceae bacterium (assembly GCA_044226215.1). Classification (GTDB taxonomy): domain Bacteria; phylum Armatimonadota; class Fimbriimonadia; order Fimbriimonadales; family Fimbriimonadaceae; genus JBGAHK01. Next base: position 832,487 of record JBGAHK010000001.1, read on the forward strand.
AACCGCATTGCGGAACCGTCCCACCTCACTCTCGTAGGCGTTGCGACCATCGAGCACGATGACGTCGGGATCCTCCAGTTCTTGGCGAAATTGCGCCGGCGCGAGATGCTCGCCCGTGGTCAGACGTGGATCTGCCTCTCGCTCCAGGGTGATGATTTCGGAACGGGGGCGGACGAACAGCTTGCGGAAGGCGTGGCCCTCGGCGGGGTCCACCTTGAATGCCATGTCCGCAAAACGCGGGTCGGCGTGGACCTCATGCATGTACCGATCGCAAGAGGCTCGGGTACCGGAAACGGTGCCGTTCAGACCTTCCTCAGCGACGAGAATGCGGCCACGGAGCCCGAGCGCTTGGCACAGGGCCCGATGTCCGTCGGCGAACGCTTGGGGATCGTCGATCGCCACGAACTTGTAATAGAGCAAGACCGAGTAGTCCACTACTGGTCATTGAACCCGAACCGGCCCGCCTCCGCGCTACTCGCCGCGCCGAACCAGGAATGCGGCCAGCAGGCAAACCGCTCCCGCGAAGTAGTAGGGAAGTCCGTCGTGCCAATCGAACATCATGCCGCCGAGAATCGGGCCCAGCACAAAGCCGATGCTGCGAGCGCCCTGCATCAGCCCAAAGAGTTCGCCTTGGCGATCCGCCGGGGCCAGGCGACTGCACAATCCATAGAGAGTCGGATTCGCCATTCCTGAACCGAGAGCGTAAAGTGTGGACGCCAGAAAGAGACCGAGCAGGTTGGGCTGGAGCGGCGTAATCGCAAGGCCCAGCCCCTGGAGCACATAGGACACGCGGAGCAGCGGGAACTCGCCGAGCCGCTTGGCCGCCAGCGCCAAAATCGTAATCGGAATGAGCACTCCCAAGAAGCTCTCGTAGCCGAAAATCCAGCCGTACTCCTTCTGGCCCAGGCCGAGGTTCTGCTTGATCAGGCGTCCAAATGTCCCCTCGAGCATGGCGAGCGAGAACCACGCGATGATGGCGATCCACACGAGCCGCTGCAGCTTGGGGAAGTCCCGCAGCAACGAGAAATCAAACAGCAGCCGCTTTTTGAGCGATGCCGGTGCGACCGGAGGGTGGGCGGGAAGAAAGAGGATGAGGGCCGTGGCGGCGAGCAACGACGCGCAGCCGCCGGCGATGCCCAGAACACGGGAGCCGTAGACACCGGCGATGTATCCCCCAACCACGGGCCCTAAAACGAGCCCCGACGACACCGCGGCCGAGATTCGTCCCATCGCGATGGTGCGGTGCTCCTCGTCATACAAATCGCTGAGGAAGGCCTGGGCAATGGAAACGGTGGCTCCACCGAGTCCGGCGACAATACGGCTGATCAGGAGCATCCAGATCGTGGTTGCCGCACCGTAGATGAAGAGCGATGCGGCCGATAAGAGCCAGCAGATCACCATGACCAGCTTCCGGCCGCGACGATCGCTGAGGATGCCCCATTTCGGCGTGACGATCGTTTGCACGATGAACATGCTCGCGAGAATGAGGCCGATGAGCCCACCGGGGGCGCCCATCTTTTCCGCACGCAGCTGGAAATCCGGAATCACCATCCCGAACCCGACGAGGTCGAGAAAGATGGCGGCAAACAGCACCGCTTGGGTCACGTTCAACCGCTTCACGCTGAAGGGAGCGTACCGCGCGGTGAATTTTCGATGCTTTGAGTCAAAATCGAGGCATGACAACGGTGGATGTCACCCTAACGGCTCGCGCTGAGCAAGTTTCCGAGCCGTGGATCTGGCGGCTGACGAAAGAGTTCAACGTTAAGGTGAACATTGTCAAGGCCAACATCGACACCGACTTCGGTTGGGTCCACATTCGACTGGAAGGTCCGGTCGAAGAGATTCAAAGGTCGATCGCCTGGCTCATGACGACGGGAATTCACGTCGATTCCCAGCAGCGTGCCGTCGGCGCCACGCCGTTCTGAGCTTCGACTTGATACCGGAAGACGCTTTCAAGCCGTACGTCCCCGAGGACTTCGACGAGCTATGGGCCTCACTCGTGGACGAGGTCAAGGCGGTGCCGCTCAACTTCCGACGGCGACCCGCGACGGAGGCAACTCGGCCCGGCCACCGGATCGAGCGCATCGACATTGCCGGACTCGAATTCACGTGCTCTGGCTGGATCGCGATTCCTCTCGAGGTGCGTAAGGCGCCGGGCTTTCTCTGGATTCCGCCGTACGGTCAGGAATCTCTGTTGCCTAACGATTACGGCTGCCGCGAGGGAATGGTCAGCCTGAGCCTGAATCTTCTCGGCAACGACGCGTTCCATCAGGAGAAGTACCAACCGTCGCGCGGGTATTTCGCCCGTGGCATCGACGATCCCCGAACCTGGATTTTCCGCCGCATGTTGGGCGACTGTTTGATCGCGATGCGCGTGCTCCAGGCTCAAATCGAAGCCGACGAAGATCGGCTGGGCGTGATGGGTCTGAGTCAGGGCGGAGGGCTGGCCATCTGGACGGGGGCGCTTTCCTCGATTCCTCGCGCGGTGTGTGCGGATCTGCCGTTCCTCGGCACGATGCTTCATTCGCTCTCCCGTAATGCGTACCGCTACCCCCTCAAAGAGATCGTCGATCACATAGAATCCACACCGCTTGGACGCGAGATGGTGATGCACACGATCTCGTATTTCGACACGATGAACTTCGCGACTCGGCTGAACAAGCCGGCCCAGATCTCCCTGGGACTCAAAGACCCGGCGTGTCGCCCGGAAACCGTTCAAGCGATTTACGACGCCATTCCCACGACCGAAAAGCGACTGATCGAATACGAGGGGGGACACGATTGGGACCCGCGCATGATCGAGGCGAATCGGCAGTGGCTGCTCAGCCACTTTTGAACCCCTTTTTGAATTTAAGGTACAAGAAACGTACTCCCCATGAGCAAGCCGGATTCGGGCGCCCCGAGCAAGTCCATTAACAAGAACACCCTGAAGCGGGTATTCACCCTTTTTGCGCCCCATCGCGCCGAAGTCACGGTGATGCTGATCACCGTATTGGTCGGCGTTGTCATGGGCTTGCTGCCGCCTTACTTCCTCAAGGTTCTGGTCGACGAGGGGTTCCAGCAGAAGAATCTGCAGGTCATCGAGATCTATTCAGTCGCCACCGTGGTGGTGACCTTGATTGCCGCCACCGTAACGCTGCTGTACGGCTACCAGAGTGTCAAGATCGGCCAGAAGATCATGTGCGAGCTTCGGCTGAAGCTGTTCACGCACCTCCAGAGCATGTCGCTGCGATTCTTCACCTCGACCCGGACTGGCGAGATTCAAACGCGACTGATCTCGGACGTGGCCGGAGTCCAGAACGTGGTCAGTAATACGTTCGTCGACGCGATCAGCAACTTCGCGATCATCGTGAGTGCCCTCATTGCGATGTTGATCCTCGAGTGGCGTTTGACCCTCCTCAGCATCGCCCTGATTCCGATCTTTGCTTATCTCGGTCAGAAGATCGGTAACTCCGCCAAGGACATTCGGACGGGAGTTCAGGAGCAGACCGGTGAGATCAACTCGATGATGCAGGAGAACCTGTCCGTGTCAGGCGCCCTGCTGGCCAAAACGATCGGCCGCGCCGACGTGATCGCCGACAAGTTCGACGTCGAGAACCACAAACTGGCGGGTTGGCAGGTCAAGGCAGCCGTGCTCCAGTACGTGTTCTTCGGAGTGTTCCGAATGATCACCCAGCTCATCCCGGCGATCATCTACTGGTTTGCGGGATGGCTGCTCGTTGCCCAGGGCGACACGCATATCACCATCGGTCTCTTGCTTGCGTTCACGGGCCTCCAAACGCGGATGTTCTTCCCGCTGACCGGTCTCATGGGCGTGCAGGTCGAGATCCTCAGCTCCTTTGCCCTGTTCGACCGCATCTTCGAATACCTCGACATGCCGAACGACATCCAGCAATCGCCAACGGCCAAGCCGTTGCCCCGAAATGCGATGCGCGGCGAGGTGACCTTCGAGAACGTCGGATTCAAATACGATCAAAGCGGGGACGACTGGACGCTCCAGGACATCAATTTCCAAGCACAGCCTGGTCAGCTGGTCGCGCTGGTCGGACCTTCCGGCGCGGGCAAGACGACGCTCACTTACATGATTCCGCGGCTTTACGATGTCGATGCGGGATCCGTGAAGATCGACGGGGTCGATGTTCGGGAGATGACGCTGAGCGACCTCGGCCAAGCGGTGGGCATGGTGACGCAAGAAACCTATCTCATCCACACGACCATCGCGGAAAACCTCCGCATTGCCAAGCCGGACGCCACGCTGGATGAGCTGATCGCGGCATGCAAGGCGGCGGCGATTCATGCCCACATCGATTCGCTGCCCGAGGGCTACGAGACGGTGGTTGGCGAACGCGGCTACAAGCTCTCCGGTGGAGAGAAGCAGCGCATCGCGATCGCCCGTGCGATCCTGAAGAATCCCCCGATCTTGATCCTCGACGAGGCGACGTCTGCACTCGATACGGCGAGCGAGCGACTCATTCAGAACTCGCTGAACAGCTTGATGCAGGGCCGAACAACCTTTGCCATCGCGCACCGCCTTTCGACGATCGTCGCGGCCGACCAGATCTTGGTTATCGACGAGGGGCGCGTGGTCGAGCAGGGACGACATGATGAGCTGCTGGCCCAGAACGGTCTGTATTCGAGCCTCCATCAGGAGCAGTTCGCGTCGGTCAATCCCGTTGGCGCGACGTCCTGATGGCGGCCAAGGCGCATGCGCCGGCGTTTAGTGCACCGCTCTACTTCACCATCTTCTGCTGGGCGGCCAACTACTCGGCGCTGAAGCTGCTGTACCAGCACGTGACGGCGCCCGCAGTCGCGCTCACCCGAAGCCTGATCGTCGGAGTGTTCATGGTCGCGGTGATGCACGTTCGCAAGGAGAAGCTGCACTATCCACCGGGCCAGACACTGAGAATCCTGTGGCATGGATTCCTGTCGCTCGGCGTGTACATGGTCTTGTTCCTGGAAGGGATGAGAACGGCTTCGCCCAACGCGGGCAGCGTGGTGCTGCTCACTGCGCCGGTTCTTGCGATCTTCCTCAGCATCCTCCTCAAGCTCGAGCGATTCTCCTGGCAGCTCACGCTGGGCTCCGCGCTGGCGTTCGGCGGAGCCGCGACCGTGGTGCTGACGGGCGCGCACAAGGGCCTGGGCGACACTCAAGGGCCGATCTATGTGTTCGGCGCGGCGATCGTCTGGGCCATCGCGGTCGTCATCGCCAAGCCCCTGCTGGCGACGCTGTCGCCGCTCCAACTCTTCACCCTGTCGCTGCCGGGCGCGATGTTTGCGTTGGTGCCGTATGGGCTGCTCGCGACGATCCATACGAATTGGGGAGCACTTGGATTCATCGACTGGCTCTGCTACGCGCACGTTTCCCTGTTCAGCGGCGGGCTGGCGTTCGTGACGTTCTACATCGGAATGCAGCAGCTGGGTGCCTCTCGCGCGGCCATGACGCAGTTTGTGGTGCCGCCTGTCGCCATGATCTTCGCCTTCTTTCTGCTGCACCAGGCGCTGATCCCGATCCAGGTCGTGGGCATGGCGGTTGCGGTCCTCGGCGTTTATCTCGCCGTCCGCCGCCGACCCGAGGCAGAACTGGCCGCCGAGGAACCCGCCTGAATGGGTTTAATTCGGATGGGATGACAACCGTCGGAATTGTTGGGTTGGGTGGCATGGGCCACGTGCACGGAAACCAGTACGCCAAGATGAGCGATGTCCGGTTGGTGGCGTACGATGCCGATGCCGATCGCGTTAGCGCGTACCAAACTAAATTCGGAGCCGAATCCGCCTCGTCGCTCGAAGAGCTCGTCACGCGCGTGGACGCCCTCGACGTCTGCGTGCCCACCGATCTGCATCTGCCGATCGCCCGACAGGCGTTGTCGGCAGGGAAGCCAGTGCTCGTCGAAAAGCCGATCTGCCGAACCGTGGCGGAGGGACGAGAGCTCGCGGCGGCGGCTCGTGAAGGGAATACCTGGGTCATGCCGGCTCAAGTGGTCCGGTTCTTCGCCGAGTACGAAACGGCGCACCGCGCCGTCGTCGACGGTCGCATCGGTCGGCCCGCCGTCATTCGCCTACGGCGTGGAGGGAAGTGCCCGGTGGGTGCGGATGGCTGGTTCCGCGACGTAAGCCGCTCGGGCGGCGTTCTTCTCGATCTGGCGGTTCACGAATTCGACTGGCTGCGCTGGACGTTTGGGGAAGTGAGGCGCGTGACGTCGCGGTCGGTCCGAGTGGCGCATCCCGACCTTGAAGCTCCCGGCGATTACGCGCTGACGCTTTGCGAAATGGAGTCCGGCGCCATCGCGCATATCGAGAGCACGTGGATGGATCCCGGCGGATTTCGCATCACGATGGAGCTGTGCGGCAGTGATGGACAGATCGATTTCGATTCGAGGAACTTCCAATCGGTGCGAACCACAACTGAGGCCGGCGTTCAGTTCGATAACGCCCTCAGCGGGACCGATGACCCGTACTACCGGGAGATTCGAGCGTTCGTGGATGCAGTGGCCGGACGAGCTCGGCCGCCCGTGACCCTGGAAGACGGTCTCGCTGCATTGGCGATCGCCGAGGCCGCACTCGAGAGCGCACGGACCCGGCGACCGGTTGATGTTGTTCGCGTTTAACGCACGCGGATCGAGATGACTTTAGAGTTGGACGGACGTCCGATGTTCGTCACCATCAGGCGGTATTCGCCCGGTCGAACTCGAACGGAAAGCAGGTATCGCCCGTTCGCGGTTCGCGTTCGCCCTGAGAAGACCGTCGTGCGATTGTCCATGACTTTGATTTCGACGTCGCGGGCGTCGCTCGAGCCCTGAACGATGAACGATTCTCGTAGGGTTTGACGATCGCGCGGATTCTCGATCGAAAGGTTATCGCTCCATCCCCAGTCCGGCTTGTCGTTGTCGCGGCGGACGGTGAAGCGAACTTCATCGCGGCTTCGCGAGCCCCGGTGGGTGACGACGGCTCGATAGGGGCCGCCGCTGGGCAGATTGGTGCGGGCCTCCCATCGATCGCGATTGGCGATCGGGCGCATCGTTTCCACTTCGCGACCCGAGCGGTCGTAAATCGTCACGATGACTTCGCCGCCGCGATAGGCCGTGCCACGCAGCGTCACATCGTTGGATCGCAGATCTTCCATCATCCTCGGCGACGTGATCTGGAGAAGGTCGTGATCGCCATTCGGTCGCGACCAGTTGTCATCATCGTGGAGATTGTCGCCGCGCACGAAGTTGATCGATTCGTCTCGCGTCCGCAGGTCATCCTTGCGAACCTTGACCGAGTACTCGAATCGCTCGCTCTTCCAATCGTCGCGATCGTTCGTGATCCCTTTACCGGTCACCTTGACTTCAGACATCGAGAGGAACGACTCGTTGGTAGTCAGGAATGAGACGCTCCGACCGGTCTTGCGACGAACGAGGTCACGAACCGCGCGGTGGGCGGCATTTTGGATCCGCTCATCGGCTCGACTCACGGCTGGTGCGAGCATGGCCGCCACGAAGAGAAGCGCGAGGAGAATTCGGTGAGTTCTCATATCGCGAGTTTACTGCGTTCCTACCGCAATTCCACCCGTACCATGCGGTTCGCGCCGAGGAATGCGCACTATAATTCCCATATTCATGCGTTCGCTTGTCGTGATTCCGGCCCGAATGGCATCGACTCGATTTCCGGGCAAGCCGCTCGTCGATCTGTGCGGGAAGCCGATGATCCAGTGGGTCGTCGAGCGGGTCAGAGAAGTGACGGACCATGTGGTGGTGGCGACCCCTGATGAGGCGATCATCGAAGCCTGCCGCCGGATCGATGTCGACGCCCGCTTCACTCGCGAAGATCATCCCAGCGGGACCGACCGAGTCGCCGAGATCGCGGCTTCGATGCCAGCTGATTTTTACATCAATGTTCAAGGCGATGAGCCGCTGATTCGTCCTGCCACGATCCGCGCCTGCATCGAGGCCCTCGACGCGGGGGAGGCACCGATGAGCAGCGTGTATTGCCGGTGTCCCGAGGACGAGATCGAGCAGCCGGCCGTGGTGAAGGTCGTGATGGACCAGCGGCAGCGCGCGCTCTATTTCAGCCGCTATCCCATTCCGTATCCGCGACAGGAGCGCACGGCGCCGGTCTACAAGCACATCGGCATCTATGGCTTCTCGGGCGAGCTCTTGGCGCGGTATGCGACGTGGCCGCAAACGCCCCTCGAGCGGGCCGAAAGCCTGGAACAGCTTCGATTTTTGGAAAATGGGACCACAATAAGGATGGCCTATGGCGAAGGCTCCGAACTTGCCGTGGATACGCCTGAACAGGCCGAAGCCGTGCGGCGTATTCTAAGCACCGCCGAGCGTCCTTAAGCATGCCGTCCCAGCCCGCCCAAGCCCCGACATTTGAGATTCCGCATACCTGGGAAGAACCCCAGGGGCTTCACGAGCTGCTGACCTTTATTCGCGAGCAGCGACCGAATGCCGATGTGCGGCGGATCCGGTACGCCTACTACATCGCCGAAGAGGCGCACTCGGGTCAGTCGCGGGGAACCGGCGATCCGTACATCATCCACCCGCTCGCGGTGGCCCATGTGCTCGCCGAGCTCCACATGGACGACGACACGATCTGCGCAGCGCTGCTGCACGACGTGCTCGAAGACTGCCCACAAGTATCGCCGGAGACCATTCAAGCCTCATTCGGTGAGACCGTGCTCATGCTCGTCGAGGGCGTGACCAAGCTCAAATTCAGCCCCCAGACTGGATCCGATCGCCAGCGCGCGGCGGCAGAGACAGCCCGCGTGGCGGAGACGCTCCGCAAGATGCTGCTGGCGATGGCGCGTGATCCGCGCGTCATGGTCATCAAGCTCGCTGACCGACTCCACAACCTGCAAACACTCGAAGGACTGCCTCCCGACAAGCGCACTCGGATCGCAAACGAAACGCTCGACATCTACGCCCCGCTGGCCGCGCGGCTTGGAATTTGGCAAGTCAAGTGGCAGCTAGAAGATCTCGCCTTCAAGCACCTGCACCCGAAAGAGTTTCAGGAGATCAGCGAGCGCGTTGCCAAGACACGCTCCAGCCGCGAGAAGGAGCTTCAGGAATCGATCGTCATGCTCAAGGAGCAGCTCGCTTCCCGTGGCGTTCGGGAGGTCGAGGTCTACGGGCGACCCAAGCACCTTTACAGCATCTTCAACAAGATCGTCAAGCAGAACTTCAAGTTCGAAGAGATCCTGGACTTGCTCGCGATGCGCGTGATCGTGCCTTCGCGGGCCGACTGTTACCTGGCGTTGGGAATCGTGCACGACATCTGGATGCCGATTCCGGGCCTTTTCAGCGACTACATTGCCAAGCCCAAGCCGAACGGCTATCAATCGCTGCACACGAAGGTGGTTGGTCCGCACGGCGAACCGCTTGAAGTCCAAATACGGACGCGCGAGATGCATGAGATCGCGGAGTACGGCGTGGCGGCTCACTTCGCTTACAAGGAAGGAGCGGAAACGGCCTCCCAAGACGACCGCCAAATGGCTCAGCTTCGCGAGCAGCTTTTCGACTGGTCCAGCGACTCCCGGACGTCGAGCGACTTCATGCGCTCGGTCACGACGGACCTCTTCGCCGAGCAGGTGTTCGTATTCACTCCGAAGGGCGACGTGCTCGACCTTCCGATGGAATCCACGCCGATCGACTTTGCGTTCCGCGTTCACTCCAGCTTGGGTTTGACCGTGATCGGTTCGAAGATCAACGGTGTGATGGTGCCGCTCAGCACGAGGCTCAAGAACGGCGACGTGGTCGAATTGATCACCCGCAGCAACGCCCAGCCGAGCCTCGACTGGCTTGAGTTCGTCAAATCGAATCACGCTCGAAGCAAGATCCGCGCCTACTTCCGCAAGCGGAATCGGGGCGAGAACGAGTCGCGAGGCAAGGAAGTTCTCGAAAAAGAGCTCAAGGCGTTGGGATTGGATCCTCGTGAGTATTTGGGCGAGGAGAAACTGAACGCGATCGCGCAGTCCGTGAAGGATTGCGAAAACAGCCTGGACGTTCTCGCCAAGGTCGGAGAAGGGCTGGTCACGGTGCACAGCGTCGTCGCGAAGCTGCGGGGCATGACGCAGACGCCGCAGACGCCCCTCGACCGTATCCAGACTTCGAAGACGCGCGAAGGGAAGGTCGTGCTGGTCAGTACCGGCATCGACAACATGATGATCAAGCGCGGCAAATGCTGCGAACCGGTGCCCGGCGAAGAAGTGGTCGGTTACACCAGCCGCGGACGCGGCATCATCATTCATCGCAAGGTGTGCCCGAACGCGACGAACCTGCTCCAGACGGAGCCCGACCGGCTGGTTCCCCTGGAATGGCCGCCCGACCAGAGCGTCTATGCCGTCCACCTGCGAATCGTCACGCTGAACCGTCAGGGCCTCCTGCTCGACATCACGACGATCTTTGCGGAATCGCGCACGAACGTCGTCGAAGCTCGGATCCGCACACTGCCCAATAGCACCGCAGAAATCGAAATCGGGATCGAGGTCGCAGATGTCAGCCAGCTCAACGTCAATATGGTCAAGATCAGCAACCTAAGCGACGTGATCAGCATTCTGCGCTCGTTCGAGAAGAAGGGATCATGATCGGGGTCGTCCAGCGCGTTGCTCGCGCTTCCGTTTCGGTGGACGGGAAAATCGTGGGCGAAATCGAGCGCGGACTCCTGGTTTATGTCGCGGCCCACCAGGAGGATTCCGAGGCGGACTGTGCCCGCTTTGCCGACCGCGTGGTCGGGCTCCGCATCTTCAACGACGTCGATGGCAAGATGAATCTCAACCTCGCTCAGGCGTGCGAGACGCCTGCCGTCCTGCTCATCTCCAACTTCACTCTGTACGGCGATTCGAGCAAAGGCCGGCGGCCGAGCTTTGCCGCCTCCGCGCCTTATGCGCGTGGTGAGGAACTCTTCTTGCGGCTGATCGTCGAATTTCAAGCGCTGGGCGTTCAATTGGCGACGGGCGAATTTGGGGCAGACATGCAGGTGGAGTCGATCAACGACGGCCCTGTCACCCTCATCGTGAGCACCGACCGAGCGGTGCCCAGCGCAACAAGATAAAATTGTGCGGCGCCCCGTGGGCGTGAGGAGTTTGTTTCATGAATCTGGACCCTAAAGAAATCATTGAGAAAGTTGGCGACTTCATCGAAGAGAAGACCGGCTTCGACACCGACCCGCTCGAAGCCAAGGCTGAGGAGCTGCTCGACAATTTCATGCATCGAAACGATAGCGAGGAATCGAGCGACGAATCCGAAGACGATTCTTCTGAAGACGAAAGCGAGGACGAAGAGTCCGACGAAGAAGAAACTGAGGAAGAGGAAGAAGACGAGGACGACGAAAAGTAATTCGGCTGGCGAAGGGCCGGTTGGTATACTGGCCCGTTAAGAAAAGCGCAATTTCGTTTTTCGGACTCCAATTTCAGGATTCAGTCAGACCATGAAGAAATTAGCTGTTGTTTTGATGCTGGTCGGTAGCCTCGCATTGGCTTCCGTCGCGATGGCCACCGAGCTGCTGGGTACCGTTCGCAAAGTCGATGACAAGGATAAGTCGTTCACGATGCTGTGCAGCAAGGGCACGGTCACGGTCGAGGCCGCTGATGCTTCGGTTCGTGATCACGGTAAGTTCGCTAAGTGGGACGTCGTCAAGAAGGGCGCCAAGGTTCGCGTGACGGGCACGCTCAAGGGAACGAAGATGAAGGCCACCATGGTCAACGTCGATCCCGCGATCGACTCGGGCGACAAGAAGGACGATACGTCGCACAAGGACGACAAATCGCACAAGTCGAAGAAGGATGACGAATCTTCGACCAAGAAGAAGTCCACGAGCAAGAAGGACGACGATTCTTCAACCAAGAAGAAGAAAAAGTCCAGCAAGAAGGACGAAGAGCCTTCGACCAAGAAGAAGGCAGCCTAATCCCAGCCTGATTCAAACAGAAGCGGCGCGGTCCATTGGACCGCGCCGCTTTCTTTGTATTGGATCGCCGCTTAGTGGGCGACGAGCTCGGCCGGGTGGTGCTCGTAGTGCTCGCTGGCGCACTGCGTCAGCGTCGTAAAGTGCGCTCCGGCGTCGCGGAAGTAGCGGATGGCCTTTCCAAGGTCCTCGATTGCGTCCTGGTAGTCGCGCAGACCAAAGCAGATGACGTCGCTCTTTAGATGGGCGTCGAAGATCGGCTTGATGGCGTCGAAGCCCTTGTCGAGGTAAGCGTGCTGTCCCTGATGCGTCGTCACGGGGACGTGCAGAATTCGGTTCGAGCCTTCCTTGCTGAGGTTGTCGGCGTCGCTATGATAGGGCTTCGTAGGAGCTCCAGCCCAATCGACGAACATCTTGTACTCGGCATCGGGAACCACGGACGAATCCACGAGGATCTCGACGTCTTCCAGATACTTGATGTCGCTGGGAAGCAGCGCAAAGCAGCCGGCTCGGAACGAGGTGACCTTGATCTGGTGCGACTTCAAGGCATCCTTGGCCACTCGGATCACGTTCCCGCGCTCTTTGTCATCTTCGATGTATCCGCGCTCGTTTTCGAAGTGCACCTTCATGCCGACTTCGTGCCAGTTCGGAATCTTGTGGAAGAACTCGTGCCAGTAAAAATTCGTGTTGGCTGTTGGATCCTTCATCGAGACGTGGATGAGCCACGTGGCAGGGACGAATTCGGCTTCGAGCAGGCTGATGTATTCAGAGGCGAAACATCGATCGTGATGAGCTCCCTCGCAATCGATGGTGATGACGACATTTGGCATCGCTTACTTTTCTCCTTCGCTCGCCGATACGGAATCGGCGGACACGGTAATGTTATAGCGTTTTCCGAGGACGGAAATGTTCTTCAATCGTACCGCCTTCCAGGCCTTTGGTAGGTGAGGGGTCACGTTCAACCAGCGTCCATTCTTCAGCGGAAGGCTCCATTTGGCACTCGGATTTCGGGATGGATCGACGCGAAATCCGCAAAACCCGTAGATGACGGTTTGAAGACAGCCGCCCGCGCCGGTCATGAAGTAGGTGATCGGCCGGTGACGCTTTTCGCTGAAAAGACGCAGATCGCCCCCAAACGAGAACTCTTTCCAGGACCTCTGCCACGTTTCGTAGGCTCGATCCACGTCGCCGAGTCGAGCCCAAATCAGGGCGTGAATCGAATCCGTCATGGCGGGGCCGTTCCGGCTGACCTTGCCTGAAAATCGTTCCATCATGGTCTTGGCTTGGGCCTCCACGGCGGGGACCTGGAGCGGGTAGATCGCGAGGACGGCGGCGGCTTGTTTATAGCTGCGAATTGGGTCGTTATCGTAGGTCAGATAACTGGTCTGGTCTTTGGGAAGGGCGAATCGGACCTTCCAATCGGGACGGTACCGGTCGATGGTCCACTGGGCGACCAAATTGGTGTAGAGGTCATTTTTTCCGACATGATTTTCGTCGGGCGACATGACATCGCGGAGTTCGAGCTGCCCATCACGGCCGGGAACGGCCCGAGCCCGGTAGAACTCCGCTGCCTCGCGGCCAAATTCGCCAGCCTTGAAGTCGGCGGGGAGCAGGTCCTCCGCCATTTGGAGGAAGAAGGCGGCGGTGCCTGTGATATGGATTTCTCTTCGGCTATCGGCGGGGGAAGTCTCCTGCCCCGAGATCGAGGATTCCCAAGGCACGATCAGCCCGCCACTTCGGCTGTAGGCGGCTTGAAAATTACGCTGGTAGGACGGGCGCATCGCCGCCCGGTACTGGCTGATCCGTTGGGCGATATCGGGCTCGAACCAAACGAGGCCAGGGAAGATCCAGGCGTCAGCGTCCCAGAAGACGTGCCCGTTGTACTGCTCGTTGGTGACCCCGAATGGACCGAGCTGTCCGAAGCCACGGCGCAAATAGAAGAGCCAGGAGTCGATGGCTGCCTGATCCTCGGCAGGGCCGTCGATTTCAATGCCGCTGAGTGGCGTGGTGACGGCGGCGGAAGCGGGGGGCGCTGGGCGCATGCGCCCTTGGTCGACGATGTAGGCGAATTCGGCGGGCTGGCTCGCGCTGCCTGCTCGGCTATCCGACCCGATCATCACCTGGCGGTTACTCGACGATTCCACCCGCACGGTCAGGCGAAGCAATCGTTTGTCTCCCACGGCATCCATCACGACGGTGTCACCCGAAGTGGATTTGGCCGTGAAACGGATCGCAGGGTCGGCGATCGCGCCTTTCACCGAGGTTGGATCCACCTCGAGGGGCTTGCCGTCGATGAAGATCGGCAGTTGGAGCATCCAACTGGTGGACGCCACGCGCTTTTCCAGCGGCGGTGGTCCTTGGGCCGGCGAAAGAAATGTGATCTGGAATGGCTTTCCGGAGAACAGGTCAGGCGGGTTGAGGCGCCATGCCACGTCGGTGCCGAGAATGACCGCCTCGACGCGGGATGCCGTGGAGCCTGACGGTGGGGCGTTGGGTGGCGCGGGCCGGTTACAACCGACAAGCACCGCCATCAGCGCGGCTGCGAGAGTGAGGCGCGAAGTCATCGTCAAACGGCGCCGCGAATAATCGAGACAGGGTTTTTCACCCGGGCGAGTACCGACTTGATCAGTTTTGCGCCGGTCTCGGCCGCCTCGAAGCTGGGCGATACCCCTAAAAATACGGGGGCATTGGGATAATCCTCGGCCGCTAATTCAATCGCTTGACCGAGATCGCGGCCGCGAGCGATTTTAATCGAGCAGGGAACTCCCACATCGCTGAACCGGGCTTCGGCATCGTCCAAAACTCGCTCGGCTTCGCCTTCCTCGGTGGGAAGCGGCGCCATGAGGGGCAGCTCGCGCGGGATGAGAATGGGGAAGATCGCCACCGCTTGGGCGGCAATCGCCTCGCAGTAGAGAATCGACGTCTTCATGAGGAAGACGTCGGCGTCGGTTCCGGAAAGGCAAACGATGACTGAGCCTCGGGTGCCACCCGAAATCTTCTTCTTTTTCTTGGGGCTCTCGTCTTCGTCGGCCTCGAGAAGGTTGAGCGACTTCCGCGCTTCATCGATCGTTTTCGCGATGGGCAGCTGCGATCGTACGTCGGCGACTGTCCGCAGGACCTCCATGACGTTGTCGGGCACGCTCGTCACGATCACTCGTGCTCGGTGACCGCCGATGAATTCCATGGCGGATCGGAAGGTTTCGGCACCAGAAGCGGTGCACTCGGTCAAGCCACTGCAGTCGATGATGACGCCGTTGGGATGGCTCTTAAGCACGAGGCTGATCGCCGTGTGGATCGTTTCCCAAAAGTTCGAGCGCAGGGCGCCCGAGAGATGGATGACATCTTCGGTCGATTCGACGATCATGAATTGCTAGTATTTCACTTTTGGCGCTGAAAGAGCGCGAGTGCTTGCTCTCGCTGGCGATGGTGGTCGACCATGGGCGCGGGATAGGTGCGGCCCAATTCCACGCCAGCCGCCGCCAATTCGAGTGCGCCGACTTCCCACGGGGCGTGGATCGCTTCATCGGCAAGTTCCTTGAGTTCAGGTACCCAGGTTCGAATGAACGCTCCGGCCGCGTCGAACTTCTTGCTCTGCAATATCGGATTGAAGATACGGAAGTAGGGCTGGGGGTCGGCTCCGGTCGACGCGGACCACTGCCAGCCGCCGTTGTTGCTGGCGAGGTCGAAATCAAGCAGATAACGGGCAAAGTGGGCCTCGCCCCAGCGCCAATCGACCAGGAGATCTTTGGTCAGAAACATGGCCGTGACCATCCGGAGACGGTTGTGCATCCACCCGGTCTCCCGAAGACACCGCATTCCCGCATCGACGAGCGGGTAGCCGGTTTGCCCCTCGCACCACCGTTCGAAGTCCTGCTGCGTGCCGGGCCACTCCAGATCGTCGTACTCGGGATTGAACGCCTGGTCGACCACGTCGGGATAAAGGGCGAGGATCATGCTGTAGAAGTCGCGCCAGATCAGTTCGTTCAGCCATTTCTCGGCTCCCTTCGAACTCTGGTGGCGCGCAAAGCGGGCGCACTCCCGGATCGAGATGGTTCCATGGCGGAGGTGCACGCTGAGCCCGCTCGTTGTCTCGCCATCGATCAGGTCTCTTTGCTCATCGTACTGGCCGATCTTGCGGCTGAACTCAGCGAGCCGCTTGGCCGCCCCGTTTTCGCCGGGTTCCAACCAAAGCGTTGTGGGTTGAAACCCGATATCGGTAATCGAGGCGGGCATCGCCGGACAGTCCGCGTGTAGGGCGTCGGCCTTCCAGTATTTGCTCGGATCGGGGATGTGCTCTTCCAGGTCCACCGAAGTCAGCTTTGCCTTCCACGCCTTCGAATAGGGCGTATAAACGCGAAAAGGCTCCCCATCCGGCTTCAAAACTTGATCGCGGATGAAGATCACGTGGTCCCTGGATAGGAGGAGCTTCCGACCGTCGCGCTCCAGCCGCTCGCGAACGTCCCGGTCGCGCTCCTCGGCGCTTGGCTCGACATCGTCATTGGCGTACACCGCTTCCGCGCCGAGCGTCCAGGCGAGTTTGGGAATCTCCTGGACCGGATCGCCGTGGAGGACGATGAGGCGCGAACCGGATTCACGAAGACGCTGGTCCAGTTCTCGAAGCGACTCGAAAATGAACCAGACCCGGCGGTCGTCTCGGTCTTTCAATTCGTCCAGAATCGTGGTGTCGAAGACGAAGACACAGGCGACCTGTTCCGATTCGGCCGTGGCATGGGCCAGAGCGACATGGTCGCTGAGTCTGAGGTCACGGCGGAACCAGCACAGAGCACGTGAAAAATACGGCATATCCTCACTAGAATCTAGCCCAAAACGACGAACGGGCCCACATGGGGCCCGTCATCGGTGGAGTCAGTGGGAAAGTGGCGGTTACTGGAAGTCGAACGAGCTGACCTTCCAACCGGCGTTGGTCAGTTCCAGATGCGCGATCTGAGCGGTGTCGTGATCGCCCGAGTCGTAGATTTGAGTGCCTGAGCGATCGAAGTGACGAGTCCGCCAGGTCTCGGTCACCTTCACCTGCGCGTTCTGGCCGTCGGGGCTCACTTTGAACCAGTCGTATAAGGACCGGACGCGGGCGCTTTCTCGGCGATAGTCGAGCGTGCGGTACTTTTCGACGCGCGAGATCTCTTGCCGCAGGGCCTCGCCGGTGAATCCGTTCTCCAGGCATTCGGTTTGCAAAGTTTGGCTCGCCAGCGATTCGGCTTCGTCCGCGGTCTCGATGGCCATCCGAAGCCGACTCTTGGTGGATTCGTCCAAATCGGGAGCGGCCAAATGAGTCGCCGGAGTTTGGTCAAAAGCGTTTACGGGTCGAACGGCGCCGCCGATCGGCATCAGGCTGGCGCGGGCGTCGGCCAGATTGCGGCCCAACGGCTGCTCCTCCTTCTTTTGGGGCTCGCTCCGATGTTCCAACACGTAGCTCGTTCCCGCATGGGCTGCGCCTGCTGCAAGTCCTTCCGCCCCGGCTTTCATGATGACTTTGCCCCCTTCGCTGGCCACGACTTTGGCCAGAGGGCGGCACCCGGTCATAGCTGTGGCGATTGTTGCGGCGGTGATCAGCATCAGGATGTTGTTCATGGCGTTCCTCGCTCGTTCACCAGCCACTATAAGGGAGGTTGGATACCCAGACCGGACCTTCGGCCCACGCGTACGGGTGCATTCCCACGCTTTTGGGCCTTAAGACTCATCAAAAAATGTCGCATCCTGCGCACGAATATTCCCGTACAATAGGGACATGGGACGCATCCAGCGCAGTTGGTTATTGATGAAGCAGAGCTTCGCGCTCTTACGGGCCAACCCGATGCTGGCGTTCTTTCCGATCATCTCGGGCGTCGTATCGATCGCGGTTCTCGCGTCGTTTATCCTGCCCATCTTTCTCTCTTCTGAGGTGAAGTTCGGCCAGCCCGGGAACGAATACAAGCCCCTCTATACGGTGGTGATGTTCGTTTACTATGTCCTGTCGTATTTCGTCGTCACGTTCTTCAACGCAGGGCTCATCTACTGTTCGAACGAGATTCTGGCGGGACGGCCGACGACCCTGGGCGCGGGCATGCGCGCGGCAGGATCGAAAGTCTTCCAACTTCTGGCCTGGTCGGTCCTGGCGGCAACGGTGGGAACGATCCTGCGAACCATCGGCGAGCGTGCGGGCTTTATCGGTCAGATCATCACCGGCCTGCTCGGGGCGGCATGGAGCATCGTGACCTTCTTCACGGTGCCCATCCTGGTCCTGGAAGGCGTGGGCCCGATCGATGCGGTCAAGGACTCCTTTGGAGCGATCAAGCGAACTTGGGGCGAGTCGATGCTCGGTGGAGCCGGAATCAGCTTGGCGGTCGGCCTCGTAAGCCTGGCTGGGATCCTGGTCGCGGGAGCGGCCATCGCGATCGCCGTTTCGCTCAACGCTATGGCCCTGGTCGCAGTGGCGATCATCGCGCTCGTGCTGCTCCTGGTCGTTCTGGCCACGGTCTCGGCGAGCCTGGAAGGAATCTACCGGGCGGCGCTTTACCGATACGCGAAGACGGGCTCGATCTCGGGCGGCTTTGATCCCTTGCTGCTCCAAGAGGCTTTTGTTCCTAAGAAAGCAAAGCCATCGGCCTGGTCTTAGGACCTGCCACAAACTTTTCTTAAGTTTTGGAGCGGACGGCTCGAAAACGCCAGAATTTTCCGTATAATAAAACTGTCGTCCCACAAAAACGAGGCGACCGTTGAATCTCCACCCTCGGGTGGGGAACGGGGGACCCAACCAAACGGGGTGAATGTTCTCCTCTCGGAGACTAGGGCAACTCTTGACCCGAACCCGCCAGCTAACCTCGTAAACGTATCGAGAGTCGTGAACCTGCCAACGATGGCATGTGGGTGCGGATTGCACCTTTAGAACTAACGATTCTCACAAACCATGGACGATGGTCCAGGCATGGTGCACGCACGCCTGTCTCACCGGACCTTGCCAGGGTTTGAAAATAGGCACCTCCTAGGCCAGAAGACAGGGCTTCCGACTCGCACCGGGGGCCCTTATTCTTTTATCCTGAACTTCGGTAACGAGCCAAGGCGTCCAACGGTATAAACTAGCACCCGTGAGTAAAGGCGCCCCCGATGTCCGATATGCCGAAGTCGAGCGAGAAACATCCGAAACTCGGGTGCAAATCGTGCTCGATATGGATGGCGGCACCCGCCGCGATATTTCGACCGGTATCGGATTTCTGAACCACATGCTCAGCCTGATGGCCTTCCACGGCCATTTCGACTTGGGCGTGGAAGTCGAGGGCGATCTGGGCGTGGACGACCATCACACGGTCGAGGATGTTGGCATCTGTCTCGGCAAGGCGATTCGCCAGGCGCTCATCGACTCCAACGATATCGAGCGGTACAGCAGCACCACGACGCCCATGGACGAAGCGCTCGTCCTGGTGGCGATCGACGTGAGCGGCCGCGGGCAGGTTTATTTCGAGCCGAAGTTCAAGCGGCCGACCTTGGGCGGCATGGCGACCGAGAACGTCAAAGAATTCTTTAAGGCGCTCGCCCATCACGCGGGCCTGACGCTGCACATCACCGTGTTGGCAGGCGAGAATGACCATCATATGTGCGAGGCCATCTTTAAGGGCTTCGGGCGGGCACTC
Organism: Fimbriimonadaceae bacterium; assembly: GCA_044226215.1. Taxonomy (GTDB): domain Bacteria; phylum Armatimonadota; class Fimbriimonadia; order Fimbriimonadales; family Fimbriimonadaceae; genus JBGAHK01. Next base: position 851,995 of record JBGAHK010000001.1, read on the forward strand.
CACTTGGCGACCTTCCGGCGGGAGCGCTCCGGCCACACGACGTCGACCAAAGGCGCGATCGATTAGCGCATCCGTTTGGGGCGATAACCCCGTAAGGAATGTTACAATCCTGACGGAGCGATGAACGAACTCATTCCTATTATTGGCGTCTTGACCCCTGTCGTTGCGCTCATGATCCCGATTGTGGCGCTCCTCACTCGGCACCAGCGATCGATGGCCGAGCTCTATCACAGCCGACTGCAGCAACCAACCTCGAACCCTGAGATGGAGATGCTGCGTGGAGAAGTCCGCGAGCTTCGAGAGCGGCTCAACCAGCAAACCATCTCACTCGATAACCTGGTCCAGGCCCTTCAAGCCCGGCCCGCCAACTCAGAGCAGGAACTCAGTCAGCGCATCGGAGGCACCGAAAACTGATGCTGGCGATGATGGCCGAAGAAGCCAAGGTCATCGTTCTCGTGGTCTTGTTTGGATTGTCGTTCTTGACTGCCATCGTGGCCATGCTCATCCGGCATCAGCAGGTGATGGCAAGGACCATTCACCAGTCTCGCGATTCGGAGCGAGATGAATTGCGGGATGCCCAAATCGCTTCGCTGACGGCCAGCGTAGCGGAACTCCAGGACCGGCTGAACCGGCAGATGATCGAGCAGGACGTCACGCGGCGGCTCAACGGATCTTAACCGAGCTGGATGCCGAGCAGGTCGAGGATCCTCTGGAGCTCGTCGTCGCTGTAATAGCTGATCGTCAAGCTGCCCCCTTTTGACTTGCGCTGCAGCTTGGCGGGCGAGCCGAAGTAGTTCTGCAAAGCCGATTCGAGCGCCTGCCAGTTGGGATCGACTTCGCGCTTGGGGCGATCTTCGGTGGGCTCCGGCAGCTTGCCCTTGGCCAGCTGTTCTAACTGCCGCACGCTGAGGCCCTTATCGACCGTGAGCTCGGCCATTTGCCGCTGAACTTCGGGCGTAGGGAACATGAGCAGGGCCCTGGCGTGGCCCTCTGTCAGGGTTCCGTCTTCGAGCAGTTCCTGCAGATCGTTGGGCAGACGCAGCAGCCGCAGGGTATTCGCGACGGTCGCGCGTGCTTTGCCAACACTTTCGGCCACGTCTTCCTGGGTCAGTCCGAACTCGTCGATGAGCCGCTGGTAAGCCCGGGCACACTCGATCGCCGAGATGTCCTCGCGCTGAACGTTCTCGATGAGGGCGACTTCCAAGCTCTCCTGGCTGCCGTAAGACCGAACAATGGCGTCGACCTCGGTCAGTCCGGCCAACCGCGCGGCTCGCCAACGCCGTTCGCCCGCCACGATTTGGAAGGTCCCGTTTTGGATGGGCCGGACGATGATGGGCTGGATCATGCCGACGGAGCGGATCGATTCGGCTAATTCGTCCAGCGCTTCGTCATCGAATCGGCTTCGAGGCTGCTGGGCGTTGGGGACGATATCGGTAACCGCAATTCTCTGAGGAGAGGTGGCGGTGTGGGTGGGGTGCTCGGTGGCGGCCTGCGTGATCTCTTCGTCCGACTTCAGGTCGGCTCCGAACAGTTGAGAAAGACCTTTTCCGAGTGCGCGCCTCACGGTCCGATTATGTCACGAACCTTGGCCCCACCCGGCATCTCCCGCAAGTTCGCGGGTTTTGGCCGAGCCCCGCGCGCTTTGGCATTCTTTCTGCAAGAAGGAGGAGCATGAATCGCGTCATTGCTTTGTTTGCTCTCACCACTGCCGTCGTCGCCTCTCAGGCGAGCATGAAGTTTACGGGTACGGCCGCCGGCCAAGGCGTCCAGATCACTTACGGTGCCAACACGCATAACGTGTTTGCCGGAAAGCTGGTCTTCCTGAACACCGTGACCAACACGACGTTCCAGTCCGTCTGCTGCGACCTCGACCACTTCATCTCGGTGGGCCAGACTTGGAACTTCGCATCGGCTCTCGCCACCGGCTTCGGCCCGGCCCTCAGCGCCGCCGGCAACATCGTCGGCAACAGCTTCGTCGGTGCCACGAGCAACGAAGATGCCGCCGCTCTTCAGCTCGCGGTCTGGGAAGCCACCTACGACAAGGGCGTGAACGCTGGCGCTCCCGACTTCACCACGGGCATGTTCAAATCGAACATCAGCGGTTCGCTCCTGACCAAAGCGACCAACTACTACAACACCAACACGAGCCCGGCTGCTGCTCTCCTGTTCAAACCGACGCCTTCCGATGCGGGCCAAGCCCAGCTGACCGCGGTTCCTGAGCCCGCGAGCTTCATCGCCATCGGCGCAGGCATCTCCTTCATCCTGAGCCGACGCAACCGACGCGGACGCTAAGCGCTTCCACGCTGGGCAATCTCGAGGGCGGCCAAGGCCGCCCTCGCTTTGTTACAGGTCTCGACGTACTCTTTCGTCGGGTCGGAATCGTAAACAACGCCCCCTCCCGCCTGGACATGGGCGTAGCCGTTTTTGATCACGATCGTGCGGATAGCAATCGCCATATCCAGATCGCCGGTGGCGGAGAAGTAACCCGCCGCGCCCGCATAGAGCCCTCGCCGGCTGGACTCCAACTCGTCGATGATCTCCATCGCTCGGACTTTGGGCGCCCCCGTCACGGTGCCCGCCGGGAAGCTCGCCTCCAGCAGGTCGAATGCGTCTTGGCCATCCTGAAGCGTGCCCGTAACATCGCTCACGATGTGCATGACATGGCTGTAGCGCTCGATGACCATGAGCTCGCTGACCTGAACACTGCCGTATGTGCAGACGCGTCCGAGGTCGTTTCGCCCGAGGTCCACGAGCATCACGTGCTCCGCACGCTCCTTCTCATCGGCAAGTAGTTCGACTTCGAGCGCGTGGTCTTCTTCCGCGGTTTGCCCGCGCCAGCGTGTTCCTGCAATCGGACGGACCCGCGCCGTGCGGCCGAGCAGACTCACCAGAATTTCAGGCGATGCGCCTACGACATCGAAGTCGCCAAAGCGCAATAGGAACATGTAGGGCGAAGGATTTAACGATCGCAGCGCCCGATATGCCGTGAGCGGATGCGCCTCGAATTTCGTCGAAAAGCGCTGGGACGGCACCATCTGGAACCCGTCCCCGGCGACGATATACGCCTTCATCCGCTCCACGCGGCGTTCGAATTCGTCCTGCGTCACGTTGGATCTGACCTCGTGGACGCTTCCCGGCGAAACCGGGAGCGCGGGCAAAGGCAGCTCAATCCGCTGGCGCATCCAATTCAAGGATTCGCGGGCGTGGTGATATCCCGCTTCTGTGGGCTCGGCCAGGGCCATCAGCTCGATCACGTTCTTGGCGTGGTCGAACGCGACAACCGTCCGCACCATCATCATGGCCACGTCGTCAAGTTGCAGATCGTCCGGGTTGGAGTCGGGCAGCTTCTCGAGGAATCGGACGAAGTCGTAGGCGATCGTTCCCACCGCGCCGCCGACAAACTTCGGAGCCCCGGCAGGCAGAACTGGAGAACCTGGCATGCGGCTTCGGAGGAGATCGAGCGGGGTCCGCCCTTCCGCGATTTCAAGCTTTTCGATGCCGTTGCCCGCGTCGACGGTGGCCTCGCGACCCTTGCTGCGCACCACCTCGGACGGTCGGACGCCGATGAAGCTGTACCGGGCCAGTTGCTCCCCTCCGGTCACAGACTCGAGCAGAAAACTGTGGGTCTCATCGTGGGCGAGTTTCCAGTAAACGCTGAGCGGCGTCTCGAGGTCGGCGCTCATCTGCTCGGTGATCAAGATGGGCCGATCACCGTCTGCCATGGCAAGAAAGTCGGCCAGGCTAGGAACTGCCATGATCCTAGAGCTTGGCCGGCATGAGCAGCGCGCGCAGTTCAGCCGAGCGCTGGGTAGGCACTAACGCGACCAGCGTATCGCCTTCCATCAGTTGCGTGTCGCCATCCACCAAGTGGCCATGTTCCTCGCGGAGGAGCCAGACGAGATTCGTTTGGGGCGGGAGGGTGAGCTCGCGGACGCGCTTACCGACGACGGGCGAGCGGTGCGAGAGCAGGGCTTCGACGACCTCGATGTTGCCTTTGACGAGCGCGCCGATCGGGATCAGTTCGTCTTTCTGGATCTGCTGCTCGAGCAAGTTGAAGATGATTCCTGTCGCAGAGACGGTGTCGTCGATGCCGAGCTGTTTGAAGACGTCTTCGTGCGAAGGGTCGTTCACGCGTGCGAGAACGCGCTCGACGTGCCAAAAAACCTTGGCCATTTGGCAGACGACGAGGTTGTCTTCATCCTCGCCCGTCACGGCCACCACGACGTCGGCCCGGCCGAAGCCAGCTGCTTTTTGAACGCTGATCTCGCAGCCGTCACCCAAATAGACGGCCTCGTCGCCGATGACCGAGGCGAGCTTCTGAGCCTGTCGCGGTTCTTTTTCGAGGAGAAGAACCTCGTGACCGTTTGCGATGAGGCGCTTTCCGAGTTGAAGACCGACGTTTCCGCCACCCACGAGGATGAGATACATGACTTAGACCTCCAGCTCCTTGGGCAGCGTGTTGTATTTCTCGATTGTTTCGTAGGGCCGGCCCTGAATCCAGTCGCGCATCAATCCTGCCTGGAGGGCGCTCGGCGTGACACAGAAATAGCCGAGCCCACGGTAGGCCTCCGCCCGGTTCGGATCGGCGACCTTGATGCAAACGTGCTCGATGCTGTATTTCAGCTTCGCGATCTGGGCCGCCATCAGGTTGGTGTTATCGCCGCGGGTCACCGCGAAGAATGCCTCACAACCCTCGATCCCGGCCTTGGTGAGCACATCCTCGTCGAGACCACTCCCGACGACGATTTTGCAGTTGTGCTTGTATCCAAGACGCCGGAGCGCTTCGGGATTCTGTTCGATGATGGTGACCGCGTGGTCCCGAGCGAGCTGTAGGCCGAGCGTGGCGCCGGTGCGGCCGCAGCCGAAAATAATCACATTCATAACGGCATTGGCGGTTATACCTTTTCGGGCTTAAGCGCCAAGTCGGTAGTAGTACAGAGGCTCGTTCTCGGCGATCTGTCGGAGCGGCTCGCCAAAGGTCCGATCGACGTTCAAACAGAGGGGGCCGAGGATCGCCGCCAGGATCGAAAAAACGAAAAGCATGGTCCGCCCGGCCGAGGCCAGTGCCGCACCGGCCGTCGTGATCGGATCGACCCGTTGAACAAACCCATATAGCGGACCCAGATTCAGCGTGAGTCCGAGCAAGATGGAGATGAGGCCGAGCAGCAGCGTCGAGCCACCCAGGAACTCGCGAGGAAGGCCGATTTCACCCAGAATGCGCTGGCCCGGCGCGCTCGCCCCAGCCAGGAAAAGGGCGACGAGAGTGGAGGTCGCCATCGAGAACGCGAGCACCAATATCCGAAAGAGATGGCCGGGATCGCGGTTCTGTGCGGTTCGGACCTGCTTGGGCACGATGGCGAAGAATCCCAAGCTCAGCGTGGTCCAGAGAGCGGGGAAGAGCAGTCCCGTCGCGAGGTACGTGGCGAGACCCGCGATTCCCCCGAGTACAGGGCACCAGCGAGGAGAGAGCACCGTTCGTACCCACGGTCGCGAGCGAATCTGGACGCCCACGAACCAGCAGATGGCCCCAAACACGGCGATGCCCAGTGCTACCGATGCGGCCATTCCGGAAAGCGCGGTGAGCATGCCGAGATGCCGGAAAGTCTGGTCGGCATCGGGGTTATTGATGACGGCGGCCCACGCATCGCTATCGGCGAAATCGCGATTGACTTGCTGGGCTCGTGGCCGATCGCCTTTCTTGATCAGCTCGTTCACAAGGGCAAAGCGAGAGAGCAGCAGCCGCTTGGCGCTCACCGCATCGCGCAGCGTCTTGTCGCGCGTGGCGAGCTCCGACATTTCGATGCCGTAGAGGGCCGAGGGCAAGCTCTTCGATCCCGTTCGAAGGAGCGCTCCATTGCGCACAATCGCCGCGCGGAGTTCGACCGGAGACACGGGGCAGTCGCTTCGTTGAGAGGCGATCCAGAGTCGCCGGGCATGAAGGAGCATCGTTTGCGCGATCGCAGACGATCGCTCACCATATAGCACCCAATTCACCCAAGCAAGGCGACCGCGGTACTCCTGATCGATCTGTGAGCGGAGCGCGAGAAGCCGATCGTTTTGGTAGTCGTCCCACCGGATACACGCGGCGGCTTGAAGCCAGCTTTCGATGCTGCGCTGGGGACGGCCCGAGTCCCACTCGAAATACGACTTCATTTGCCACCAAAACGCGTTGTCGGGGTCTTGGGCGGCGGATCGAGTGCTGACGGTCAGGAGTTCTTCGCGGTTCGACTCGCCAATCTCGAGCCGTCGGGAGCTGAGTCCGGAAGCGAGGAGCATCCAGTAGGCGGCGTCGGCCGAGCTGCGCAGTTCAGGCGCTGTTCTGATGTTCGCACGGACCAATGGACTCGCGCGCAGGGTGTGGCAGTCTCCCGTTCGCCACAAGGCGGTGCTGTAATAGCGGGCGGTCGCGGGGTGAAAAAGCAGAACGACGAGAGCGCCAATGACCGCGCCAACGCCGGCCCTCCCCCACGATGTCATCGCTCGATCGGTTCGATGGGTCGACTCTTGATGCTGGCGAAATCGATCGACTTCGCTTCGCGGTTGTAGGCGGCGGAGCCCCGCATGTCGAGCGACTGGAACCGCTCGGCTCGGGAGATCATCTGGAGGGCGGCCAAGATCGCAAGGGCGGCTACACCGGCCCCGATCAGGGCAGGCGACCAGTACGCGATGCCGCGATTCTGTTCGACGCGCCAGCGTCGCAAGACTTTGGTATTGAACGCCTCGCCGGGATCGTAGCCCTCATCCGCGGTTCGCAAGGCATCGACGGCGCTCGTTTCCGCTTCGAAAAGGGCAGCGAGTTCGGGGTCGTCGACGAGGGCATCCGCGACAAGCTGAAGTTCTTCAGGAGTCCACTCGACCGGCTCGTGATCCCGGACCGAACTCCAAAAGCGGCGTCGGGCGAAGTGTTTCAAAATCCTTCTCCGTTGGCTTCGAGCCACAGCTTGCGGAATTTTTCACGGGCCGCGTGCAGTCGCGAGCGCACGGTTCCAATGGGAACGTGCATGACTTCGGCCACTTCCTCATAGCTCAGCTGCTCCATTTCGCGCAGGACCAGCGTCGTCCGCAGGTCAGGCGAGAGCTGCTTCAGCAGCCGGCGGATGATCAGCTTGTTCTCGATACTCGCCGATCGATCCTGTTCTGAGGTTTCATACTCGATGGGCAAGGTGCGGCGGCTGCGCAGCTTATCCATGCACAGGCGAACGCAAATTCGATAAAGAAATCCCGAAAAGGCGCGGTCGTCGCGCAAATTGTGGAGCTCTCGAAACGCCTTGATGAAGGCTTCCTGGGCGACATCTTCCGCGTCGTAGGCGTCTCGAAGGATGTTCTTGGCGACCCGGATCAGTCTAACGCGGTGGCGGGAAACCAGTTCCGAAAGTGCGGCTTCATCCCCGGCTCGACACCGTTCCAGCCATCTCAGGTCATCTGCGGCCTGATCGAGATAAGGTTGTCGTGCGACGTTTGCGTTGACCATGGGTCCACCTGCTAATGATTCTACGACACAAAGTCCTAGGACTAAAGTTCTATTCTGACAACTTTTGCTAGAAAAACACTGGTTCGGTGTGGCCAAGGCTCAAAAAGGCGCTTTCGGTACACTCCGCCTCGTGATCGTGCCCCTGGCTTTCTGGCCAACGGTTTGGACTCTGATGACGGGCCAGGATGCGGGTGCGCCTCATTTTTCGGAGCGGGTCGACGACGAACTGTCGGTGACGTGTTCGCGGCAGTCGTACGATGCCGAGACGGGGCTGATGACTTATGAAGGGCCGGTCCGCGCCACGTATGGCCCGACGATCATCGAATCCGACCGCCTCGTGATCGACACGATCAAGCACGAAGGCACGGCGGAAGGAACCGTTCGCCTGACCGATCCGGAAGGATCGATCATCGGCAACCGGATTTGGTTCAATTGGCGCGACAAGACCGGGCGGGCCGATCAGGTCGAGATCGTCCTGGGCAAAACCAGGATGAAGGCGAGCCACATCGACATCGGCCAAACCGAGTGGGTTTTGGAAAATCTGTGGCTGACCTCCTGCGGTGAACGAGTGCCCGAAATCGCGTTCTCGGCCCGCAAGGTCATTGCCCGGCCCGGCTCCCGAGCACGGATCTATGTTCCCGGGCTGGAGCTCTTTGGTCGACGGGTGATCACGGGACCGCGTTTGTCGCTTTCTTTGTCCCCTCGCCATTCAGGAATTCGGCTGCCCCTTCCCACCTTTCGACGTGGCAACGGTTTCGGCCTGAACTGGGAGACGGCGTATGCCGTCTCCGATTCCAGCGTGATTTCGGGACGACTCCAGAGCTTTCCGCGGACCTATCCGACGTCCAAACTGTTCTACAGCATCAGTTTCTTGCCCAAGGACGAGGACAACGTGGCGATCGAACCGCGAACGGAACTGGTCGAGCGCCTGTCGGAGAGCCATGTCGACAACATCACGGCACGCGATCCCTACAAGGAGTTTCGTTTGCTCTCGGAAAAGCGGAGAAACCTGGCCGTGGGAATTGTCGCGAACGAGGAAGCGCTTGCCCGGCAGCGGGATTCGCGCGCGGTCGGCAAGCAGTTCGAGGGCTTGGTCGAACTGGGTGGACCGATCGGACCGTTTGCCGGACTCGGGCAGTTTCGGTACGAATCGATTCGCGAGGCGATCCGCACGCCGTTTCGCAAACGGTTTGAGATGAACGGGACGCTTCACTCGGGGTTCTGGCCGCTTGCTCTGGGCGTGCAGGGCTACGGCCGATTGGACGGCTTCGGGACCTTCGGCTATGGTGACCGTTACGGCTTTGTTCGCGGCGCGGCGGGAGTGCTGTTCCAGCCGACGAAGGAGTTTCAAGCCGACCTGGCTTACGCGCGGACGACCTCGGCTGGGAACCCGATGCTGGGCATCGATGCGCCGTATTCCACCCATGAATTCACGGCGCGCTTTGACCTCTTTGTGGGTCCGATTACCGTGTCGAGCATCGACAAGTACGACTGGAATCGCCGCCGCTGGTACGACCATGAAACGGCGGTTTCGCTCATCTCCGGGTGCTTTGAACCGTTTGTCAGCGTGCGGCAAACCCCGCGCGAGTATCGGATTGGATTGCGATTTCGTGTCGACGACATTGCTGCGCGGCTGCGCCGTCGCGACCTCACACGAAAAAAACCGCCCGAGGCGCCGGACCCGCGGGGTCCTCGCTTCGAGCGGCAACGGAACTAAAGGAGAGAAACGCCTACGCAGCCTGAACGGCCTGATGCCGACTGACCGATTGAATTCGATCGAGTCGGATGTCGCCAATGTCCGTGATCAGACAAGGGCCGTAAAGCGGCACAAAATTGACGTCGAAGACTTCCGCGACATCTTGAATGTGCTTGCCTGATCGGTCGCTAAACGACACGTCGACAATTTGGCCTACGAAGGTTTTGGCGTCAGCAATCAACATACAGTGACCTCATTCCCACAAGCGTAACGGTCAATTCCCGTTCGATTGGGTTATTCCAGACGATCTTTGAAGCTGGGCAAGTAATCCTTCGTGACGCAGAAGAAGACTCGCAATTCGAACATCTTGAACTAAGTAAACTCACTGTTGAAAGTGGCCAGAATCACCCTCGACGCGGTTCAATGCCGTAACTTTGACGTCTCGTCGCGCCGCGAATGGCTCCTCACCAATGGGCTGGGCGGCTTTGCGATGGGGACGGTGAGCGGTGCCAACAGCCGCCGATACCACGGGATTTTGGTCGCGTCGACCGAGCCGCCCGCGCATCGAACCGTCCTGCTTGCCAACCTCGAATTTGAAATTCAGGGCGACAGCAATCCAATCGGCTTATCGTGCAACCGCTATCCGGGCACCATCCACCCGGAAGGTTATCAGTACATCGAGCACTTTTCCGTGGGGAGCCACGACGCCCTGTGGCGCTTTCGAGCCAGCGGCATGATCTTGGAAAAGCGCATCGGGGTTACCCAGGGCCAGAACACCGCCACGGTCGAATTCCGCAACGCCGGTACGAAGGGATTCCGGTTGAGCGTGCGCCCTCTGGTCAGCCACAAGTTCTATCACGCGAATTTCCGGGCCACCGATGCCTATCCCAATGCGCTCGCTTTTCCCCGCGATCGCACGATCATCGAGCACGACGGCGTGCCCCTGATCCTTCGGCATGACCACGCACGCCGGGTCGCCGCCGCAGGCTGGTACTACCGGTTCGAGCATCCGCGGGAGATCGACCGAGGTCTCGACCCGCGTGACGACCTGTTTTGCCCCTGCGAACTCCAGTACTTCTTAGAGCCGGGCGAGAACATCCGGATCATCGCCTCGACGCACGAGCACGCGATCCCGTTCACAGATTGGGACGCGGACAGCACGTCTTCGACGACGCTCGCGCAATCGCTGCGGGATGCCGGAGCCAAGTTCTTTGTCGAGACGGAGGCCCGCACGAGCATCATTGCGGGATACCCGTGGTTCACGGACTGGGGCCGGGACACGATGATCTCGCTGCCGGGACTCTGTCTGCACACGGGCCGGGCCAAGGAGGCCAAAGAGATCATCTCGGCTTATGCGTCCCAGATGAAGGACGGCCTGATCCCAAACCGGTTTGTCGAGCGGGGTGCCGAGCCCGAATACAACACGGTCGACGCCACGCTCTGGATGGCTCACGCGATCTATGCGGTGCTGAGTCATGAGTGGGATGCTGGGTTTGCCCAGCAGGCGATGAGCTGGCTCGACGCCGTCTTCTGCCACCACGTCAAAGGCACCCGCTATGGGATTCGGGTCGATCCCGAGGATGGCCTCCTCACCCAAGGAGAGTCGGGCGTCCAGCTGACCTGGATGGACGCGAAGGTCGGAGATTGGGTCGTGACCCCCCGGTACGGCAAGCCGGTGGAAATCAACGGGCTATGGATCAACGCCTTGCGAGTCATGGAATGGCTCACGGATCGGTTGGATCAGCCGGATGCTCGGTTTGCCGAACTCGCCGAGAAGGCAGAATCCAATTTCGACCGCAAGTTCTGGAAGGAGACGATCGGGCACTACCTGGATACGGCCGATCCGGACGACGCCTCGCTCCGCCCGAACCAGGTCATCGCGATGAGCCTGCCGTTTGGCCCGGCCAAGGGCGATCGGGCGATCCGCGCGCTCCAGAAGGTGACGCAAGAGCTGCTCACCCCGGTCGGACTTCGTACCCTGGGACCGAGCGAGCCGGGCTACCGTGGGCGATTCAAAGGCCCGCTTCCAGAACTGGACTCGGCCTACCACCAAGGGACCGTCTGGCCCTGGCTCATCGGGCCCTATGTGACCGCCCTTGTGAAGCTGACGGGCGATATTGCCGAAGCCAAGCGCATTCTTAAGAGCGGCCGCGAACTACTGCTCGACGCGGGCCTGGGCGGTATCTCTGAGGTTTACGACGGCGACGAACCTCGATCGGCGAGCGGCTGCGGTTGGCAGGCCTGGAGCGTGGCGGAGTGGCTCCGCGCTTGGGTGGAGGACGCGGGTGGAAAGTAACGCTCTCGACCGGATCCTCGCCCAAAGTTCCTCTGTTCACGCGATGCTTCTATACGGTTCGCCGGCGGCGGATGTCGAGGGGCGCGCCGCCCATGTGTGCCAAGCCTGGCTTTGCACGAACCCCTTAGAGGGGCTGGGCTGCGGCGAGTGTCCATCCTGCCGAGCCTTCCTTTCTCGCCGAGCTGCCGACTGCATGGTGGTGACTGCGGCAGGGCCGAGCAGCATCATCACGATCGACATGATCAGCCCCAAGGACGGGAAGGGTCAGTCGGCCCTCGAGTTCCTTCGAACTCGCCCGCTGATGGCACGGCACAAAGTGGTGTGGATTCAGGGTTGCGACCGCATGAACGTGGCCAGCATCAACGCGCTTCTCCAGGCTCTCGAGGAACCCCAGCCGCACAGCAAGTTCGTGCTCACGACCCATCACATCGGTCGCATTCTGCCGACGATTCGATCCCGCTGCCTTTGCTACTCCTGCCCCGATGCCGATCTTGTGCCGGAATCGCCTGCGGAAGAGATGTTCGGCACGAGTCATGCGCTTCTGCGTCAGATCAAAGCGAGTCCCGAACCGTATGAGGACCTTCTGCTCGTTTTGAACCGGCTACCGGGCATCACCGTCCATCAGGCTCCGGGCTGGGCCGAGAAGTTTCGCCAAGTGGCGGAGCGGCTAGGTGACGACGATTCGGGGCGACGTCAGGCCAATGCCTTGGCGCTGGAACTGCTCGCCATTTGGCTCTCGAAGCGGGCGCCCGGGGCGACCGAGTTGCAGCTGAGGGTCATCGAAGCCCACCGGCGCGTGCTCGGAAATGGCAATTTCGGCGTCCAATCCGATGCAATTGCCTGGGAATTAGTGAATTTTTTCGCGTTGGGAACCGTCCCGAGCGCAGGTCGCGTACCATAAACAAAGTCGTCTTATGCTGAACAGCCTACTTAGAACCCGTGCGGAATCGAGCGAACGAAGCCAAGAAGTCTTCGAGAGCTTGATGCGCACCAGCTATCGGCAGGCGTTTAGCCTGGCTCACCGCCTGACGGGCAGCTCTTCCGAGGCGGAAGATCTCGTCCAAGAGACCTACGTTCGGGCCTACCGATTCTTTGGACGCTACGACCGGTCGCTGCCATTTACCAGCTGGCTGTACCGGATCATGACCAACGTCCACATCGATCAGGTTCGCCGCAAGAACCGAATTCGAACCACCAGCCTCGACCACGGAGGCGCCGATGGCACCTCGGGCTGGGACGTTCCCGACCACGAGGCCACACCTGACCGCGAACTGCTCCACAACTCCCTCACGGAGCCCCTGCAGCTCGCGCTCAAATCGATGACGCCCGACTTCCGCTCCGCGGTCCTTTTAGCGGATGTGGAAGGGATGGCTTATGAGGAGATTGCGGACACGATGAAGATTTCCATCGGCACCGTTCGGAGCCGGATCCATCGCGGACGCAAGCAACTCCGCCAGTATTTGGAGCGCGCCGGCTTTGCCTACGATCGGGAGGTCGCACGATGACCTGCTGGTCCGTGAGTGGTCGCCTTTCCGCCCTGATCGATGGGGAACTTTCTGGCATGGAGCGCGAAAGCGTGCGTCGCCACCTTGAGGCATGCGAATGCTGCCGATCGGAGTACGAGGCGCTTCTCAATGTTCGCTCTCTCCTCGTCCAAGCTCCCGCTGTGATGCCCGACGAAGATTTCGAGGAGCGGCTTGTCGCCAGCGTGATGAACAAGGTTCGCTCCGAGAAGGAACCGGCTCAGCCCACGTGGCGTCTGGCAGTAGCGACCGCAGTCACCGTGTCGGTCTTGGTTCTGGGTGCCCTCCAACTGATTACCCGGGAAGATCGCAACGTATCGGTGGCTCAGCAGCCTCGTCCTAATTTTTCGATTCGACAAGACCAAGCCCTGATGGCTGGAAGCGACCCCATTGGCGGCGCTTCGCCCATCACGAGCGCGACTTGGTCAGGCGATCGCTAGTATCCTATCCCTCGATCTGTCCATGAACCGTTGGCTTATTCTCTTGGCCGCGAGCATGCTGGCGCGTGCCGGTTTCTCGCTCGGCAGCAGTCCCGAGGAGATCTTGCGCAAGACCTTCGCGGATCGCCGTGACCAAATTTCCGTCGTCATTCAGAAGCTCCGGCTGAACAGTGACGGCCCGGACTCGATCGTCAGTCAAAAAATCGAAACCGACGGCCGGGGTCGCCAACGCCGGACGATCATCAGCCCGCTTTTCATGCAAGGCACGATCAGCTTCGACGACGCCAAGACGCTCACAACCTACGACAACAACTCGAAGCAGATCTGGATTCAGGATTCGCCTTACCGGTTCCGGATGGCAGCCGATCTGCGCATTGCGATGGCCAAGAAGAATTACAGCCTGACCATGCGCGACAACGAGAAGCTGCTGGGCCGGCGATGCTACAAGATCACGGCAAAGCCTGAATCGGATGCAATGCCGACGCGCACGATCTGGATCGACTCCGAAACATCGACCGTCCTCAAAACCGTCCTTCAGCCCCAGCACGGGGAAGCGGTGACTCTGGTCGAGACGCTCGAAGCCAAATTCCCCAAGAAACTCGAGGAGTCGATCGCGACTCCGCCGGAGGAATCCAAGAAGTGGGTCATCAAGCGGCTGAAGCGACCCCAGAAGATTACGGACCCGGAAAAAGCAGAGAAGGTCTGCGGATTCACTCCGCTGCTCCCGAACCGACTGCCCGAGGGCTTCAATGTCGTCGGCGCCCACATGTACGAAGAAGAGCCGAGCCCCATGATCGCGGTGCGCATTACGGACGGTCTCGCCGTGGCCACGGTCTACCAGTTCGAAGGTCCCAGCAGTGCTTTGGGCTCGACGGGCAGCAACATGGAGGTTCGAACCGAGGACGGCGTTCGTATTCGAATTGTGGGTGAACTGCCGAACAGCGTGGGCCGGCGCATCCTCTCAACCTTCCAGCGAGCCGAGGGCCGATCGACTTCCCGAGTTGGGGAACCCGCGGCGGAGGCTGGTGCGTTGAAAAAGCTAGAACGAATTCCCCAGAACCGGGGAGGGCGGCAGAGCTAGAAACTGCCGCCGTTCCATTTGACGTAGGTGAGAAAAGCAAAGATGAACTTCCTTAAGCCGTTAATGAGCAAGCCCGTGATTTGGCCGATTGCCGGTCTCGTCATTGGTGGCGTCGCCGTGGCCGGAGCGATCAAGAGCCCGCTGGTTGCTTCGTACTCTCCGAGCCCGATCATGAAGGTTCGACCCGTCCTGACGGAGCGTCCGCCCGCAAGTGCGGCGCTGACGAGCCTGGAGGCCCTTGATAAGGCCTTTGCGGACTTGGTCGACTACGTCGCGCCCGCCGTGGTCCACATCAAGGTCCAGAATTCGGCCGCCGGTTCCAAGGAGATGGTCGGCTTCGCCCCGTCGGGTGGCGAAGGGTCCGGCATCATCTATCGCTCGGACGGATGGATCGTGACCAACGATCACGTCGTCAAGGGATTCGACAAAGTGACCGTCATCCTCAATGACGGGCAAGAGTTTCCTGGCACCGTCCGGCGCAGCACCGACTTCCAGAACGATATTTCGGTCATCAAGATCGAAGCCAAGGATTTGCCGACGATCAAGTTTGGCGACAGCGACCATGTTCGACCGGGGCAGTACGCCCTAGCCGTCGGCGCGCCATTCGGCCTCGAGAACACCGTCACGATCGGCCACATCAGCGGCTTGGGTCGCATGAATCAGGTCGGCGACATGACCGGCGCCCGCCTGTATTCGAACATGATCCAGACCGACGCTCCGATCAACCCAGGCAACTCGGGCGGTCCGCTCATCAATATCGATGGGGAAGTGGTTGGAGTGAACAGTTCGATCTACAGCCAGACGGGAACCAGTGCTGGTATCGGCTTCGCAATTCCGAGCAACCAAGTCAAGTTGATCGCGGACATGCTCATCGAAAAGGGCAAGCTCGTGCGCGGTTACCTGGGCGTCCAGCCAGAAGACTTGAAGCCGATCGAGAAGACGCGAATGAAGGTCGATCGCGGTGCGATCCTCCGAACGGTGCAACCTTCCTCCCCGGCAGAAAAGGCGGGCCTTAAACCGAACGATATCGTGGTTCGCATCGGAGACGATTCGATCAAGGGCCAGCAGGACCTGCGCAACTCGATGCTCAAGTACGGACCCGGCAAGGCGGTCGACATCGAATACATTCGCGACGGCAAGGACAAGACGGCGAGCGTCAAGATCGTCGACGTTCCAAAGGAAGTCAGCGAGCCGCAGCGACAGAATCTGCGCGCGCCGAATCCGTTCGAGGCGCCCGAAGAGAGCCCGTTTGGCAACAAATTCCGAGATTTCTTCCGCGACAAGGACGACAGTAAGTCGGATGAGCCGGCTCGCACATCGGATCGGCCGAAGCTCGGCGTCAGCCTGCAGCCGTTGACCGATAGCGTTCGGTCGGAGCGCGGCATTCCGTCCAGCGCGCGGGGCGCCCTCGTGCAGAGCGTGGAACCGGGATCCGTTGCGGCCAGCCTCGGCATCGAGGCGGGTGACGTGATCACCTCGATCGACGGCAAGACGGTCACATCGCCCGAGGATGTGGTCGCGGCGATCACGGCACACAAGATTGGCGATTCGTCGACCATCAGCACCGAGCGCTACTCGCGCAACTCGACCAGCCGAAAAGAACTCTCGTTCAAGTTCCGCTAAAGGCCAAGCAAAACGAGAAAAGCCCTCCCGTGAACAGCGGGAGGGCTTTTTTTAGATGAGCTGAACGAACTGAGAGAAATACTTTCTCGAGTCCCACGGACCTGGAGCGGCTTCCGGGTGGTACTGGATGCTCGAAGCCTGCGCGGACTGCACCCGGATGCCCTCCACGGTGCCGTCGTTCAGATTGAGCTGGGTGACCTCGGCGCCTGTTCCCGTCAGGCTATCGGGGTCGACCGCGTAGCCATGATTCTGCGAAGTGATGGTCACGGACCCGTCCAAGAGGTCCTTGACCGGGTGATTCGAGCCGCGATGTCCAAATTTGAGCTTGAAGGTCCGGCCGCCGACGGCTTGGCAAAGGATCTGATTGCCGAGACAGATGCCGAAGATCGGGCGTTGCCCGAGTAACTGCCGCACGGTGGCCACCACGCCTTGGAGTCGAACGGGATCACCGGGCCCAGGACTGAGCAAGATGCCATCGGGCTTCGAGGCCATGATTTCATCGGCGGTCGCGGTCGCCGGGAAGACACAGCACCGGATGCCGAGCGCGGCGAAACGACGCAAGATGTTGTATTTGAGCCCGCAGTCGAGGACGGCGATCGTCTTCTTGTAGCCCTCGGTGCGACCTCCTCCATCGAACGGCTCCATACCCGAATAGCCCCAACAGTACGGCGCGGAGGCGGTGACCGCCTGCACAAAGTCGGTGGCGTCGTAGCTTTGGGCCCTTGCCAGGGTTGCTCGGGCTTCCTCGGGCGATCGAGTCGTGATCATCGCCATGTCCACGCCTCCCGCCCGTATATGCTGCGTCACGGCGCGGGTATCGATTCCCGAGATACCCACAAAATCCCGCTCCTCGAAGAAGGACCGCAGGGATTTGGCCGAGCGCCAGTTGCTGGGGTGCTCGCAGGCCTCACGCACGATAAATCCCGCCGGTTGGAGTCGGGCCGATTCGAAGTCATCGTCGTTGATGCCGTAGTTGCCGATCATCGGGTACGTCATCACGACGAGTTGGCCAGCGTAACTGGGATCGCTGAGGACTTCTTGGTAGCCGGTCATCCCGGTGTTGAACACGACTTCGCCGACGGTGTCCCGGGTGGAGCCTAGCGAATACCCAGAAAAAACGGTGCCATCACCGAGGACCAGATGCGCGGGGTGCAGGGAAGAAGTCAAGGCTCTCCGCGATTGTACCGGGAGGCCGCTGGCCGCAAAGCGGAATGACCTCCAAAGCGCAAAAGTTCGACCGAATTTCGAAAATTCATATTGGGTTCGAACCTACGGAGTCCGATATATCGTTGAATTAGCACCGCGCGGTGCTATTGCGCCAACCTTCCACAACAAAATGCCGACCGATAATTGTGAAGCGACCAGGTTGACTGATCCAGACGACCGGCGCTCCTCCACAGGCCCTTGAAATGGGATTTGGGAGACGAGCGCGCAGCGAAGAAGACGTTCTTATCCGATCGGCCGTTCAAGGCGATCGGAACGCCTTTGACCGCCTTCGTCAGGGTCATGAAACCGACCTGCGTCGGTTCATCGGGTCTCGTGCCCAAGCAACTGAAGTGGACGATCTCGTTCAAGACACCTGGCTGGCCGCATGGCGCGCACTCCCACGGTTTCGGTTCAACGCCCGATTCCAAACGTGGCTGTTCGCCATCGCCGTGCACAAATGCAGCGGGCACTATCGGTCCCGCCGGGATGTCGAGGTTCCGCTGGCCGACCTCGTGGTCGTCTCCCCCGAATCCACGCGAGGCATGGCCTCGGTCGAGGACCGCGCGATGGTTCAGGACCTGTTAAAAGAACTTGAACCGAGTCAAAGCGAAGTACTTGAAATGTATTATCTTTTGGAAATGAGCTTGCCCGACATCGCGAGGGTGCTGGAACGGAACTTGAATACCGTCAAGTATCAGTTCTATCGCGCCCACGTGGTGGCAGCCGAGAAATGGAAAGAGGCCAGCAAGCGAGGAGGCATGGCATGAGGACGTGTCCCATCTCCGATCAGGATATTCTCGAACTCATGAGCCGCTCGGCGCCGGCCAAGAAATGGGTCTTGGGCGTCTGGCATCTTGCGAATTGTTCGGCTTGTCGCCAGCGGATGCAGGAATTCCACCGGGTCTCAGGCACCATCTCGGCGGGAATGATGGCGGCGCGCGGAGGTTTGTCCCTGATCCGTGCCCAACTGATCGTCGTCCTGGCGGCCCTATTCCTCCTCGGCTCGGCCTCCGTGCTGTATTTCACGTCTGGCTCGGACGACAATTGCGAGGTTCCCGGCTCTCAGGTCCCCTATGGCAGCCCGGTGAATCCCGGGGCTGGCCACCGAGGCGATCCGCGCAAAGGCGGCAACAAGCGAGTCACGGATCGTTGCGATGTGCCTGCGCCCGCGTTCGGGTCGCTGGCGGAAGCTAAAAAGCGACCCTGATCGAACACCAGATAAATACTAGTTCTTGGCGAAATCCAGACTTAGGCTTGCGGGTTGCACCACTAATCTCTTGTTTACGGCCGAGATAGAGAATAGACTATGCCGTAGGCTGCCGCTGACGCCTAATCCTGTCGACAAGCGACGATTTTTGAGTCTTCGTAACCTCAGCGTATAATGGCTTTTTGGGCTTCCCACGGCCTGCGCTTGTTGTCAAAAGTCAATATCATGAAGAAGTTCTTACCCCCCGTTGTCGCGTCCCTGGCCGCATTGGTCTTGGCCGGAACGTATCTCAATGTCGAAAAGGTTTCGGCAAAGCAGTCGAAACCTACCCAGCAGGTCGAGCAGGGAATTCCCTGGATGGGCCAAAAGGGCATCACCGTTACTGTCGCGGACATGATCGCGTACGACCGAGCTCACCCTCAGCCGGATGGTCTGAGCGAGCAAAAGGAAACGGAAAACGAGGTTGATCGCGAGAACCTTCCTCAGGCTCCTGGTGCCGTGCCAATCGCCCAATATCCGCCGTCAGGCGAGCTCGCGACCGAGCAGGCTGATTCGAGCAAGCAGGCGGATGAGACCGAAGACGGAAATACCAAGAAGATCAATCCCACCATCGACGCGCCGCAAACTATCGGAACGCAGTTCGACACGGACTCGGTGAGTTCGGCCATCCCGCCCGACACCGTGGGGTGCGTTGGACCGAGCGGCTACCTCGCCGCGACCAACCAGGTCGTCAAGTACTTTAACAAGGCGGGCGCCCAGCAGTGGAGCGTCAGCAGCAGCACGTTCTGGAATTCCGTTCGAAACGGTTCGGGCACGTCGGACCCGCACGTGGTCTACGATCGCCTCTCCGGCCGATTCTTCCTGTGCATTTTGAACCTGGCAACGCCGAACCGCATTCTGGTCGGCGTCTCCAATAACTCCAACCCGACGACGTCGTCATCGTTCACGTTCTACTTCTTCCAACACGACACCGTGGGCACCACGCCGAACACGGATACGGGCGGATTCGCCGACTATCCGACGCTCGGCGTCGATGCTAATGCGCTGTACATTGGCGATAACGTCTTCAACGCGGCCGGAACGGCCTTCTTGGGCTGCACGGGATTCGTGATTCGCAAGTCGTCCGTCACAACGGGCGGGCCGATCGTCGTGACCGCTTTCCGGAACATCTGCACTTCGGGCGGCGCAGGCATTTACACCCCGCAAGGCGCCACCAATAACGATCCGGCGGCTACCGAAGGTTATTTCGTCGGAACCGCGGGCAATGCGTTCAGCCGACTCTACGTTCGACGGGTCACGAATCCGGGCGGAACACCGTCCATCTCTGGAAACCTCCAGGTCGGACCGACTTCGGGCTTCCCGACGACTTCAAACCCTCGGACCGTCCCTCAGTCGGGCAGCGGTACTCTGATCGACGGTCTTGACGATCGTCTGCTCCAGGCGATGGTCGTCAAAAACGCGCTCACAGGCGTCTCGACTCTGTGGACCGCCCACCAGATCAACGTCACGAACGCCGGTGTCGCCACGGGCACGGCCAATCGTAACGGCATTCGCTGGTACGAGATCAAGGATCTGGCAACGACCCCAACCCTTGCGCAAGCAGGAACCCTTTTCGATGCGTCCGCTACGTCGCTCAACTACTGGATGGGCACCATCGCTGCTAGCGGTCAAGGCCACGCGGCCATTGGCAGCTCGGTAAGCGGTTCGTCCATCTTCGCCAGTACGGGCACGGCTGGCCGACTGAGCTCCGACTCGGCTGGATTGATCCAGACCCCCGTCACGACCTTTGCTGGTCTTTCCGCTTACACCTTGGCTGGTGGCGGTCGCGTTCGCTGGGGCGACTACTCCGCGACTTACGTGGACCCGGTCGACGACATGACGATGTGGACGGCGCAGGAGTATGCCGGCGCCGGCAACACGTGGCGAACCCGCGTGACGCAGCTCATCGCTCCTCCTCCGGCCGACATCACGAACCTGACGCCGAACACGATCAACCAGGGCCAGACGACAAATATCGTCGTCACGGGCACCTCGGTGAGCGGTTCTGGCTTCTATGAGAGCGGCGACCCGAACGTGATCAATCACATCGCGGCCGCGTTCTCGGGTACGGGCGTCACGGTCAACTCGATCGTGTTCAACAGCCCGACTCAGCTCACGCTGAACGTGACGGCTTCGGCAGGCGCCGCTTTGGGCGCACGAAACTTGACCGTCACGAACCCGGATGGCCAGGCCAAGACCAAGACGAGCGCCCTCACGGTGAACAACCCCGTCAATACGGTCAGCGGAACGCTCACTCTGGAAGCGGTCTCGCCGATCGGTGCAGGACACATCGCCGTGGCGCAGATCTTCGATCCGGCGGGCACGACCGTCCTCGAGACGAAGAATGTGACGCTGGCTTCGGATGGCAGCTACTCGTTCACGACGACCCTCAGCGGTGCGAAGGACATTCGGTTCAAGATCACGCACTGGCTCGCGAAGCGGGTTTCGGCGACGATCTCCACCACCACCACGGGCGTCAACGCATCGCTGCTGAACGGCGACGCGGATCAGGACAACCTCGTCTCGGTCTTTGACTACGGAATCATGTCGGACTACTTCGACAAGACTTCCGCTGACTCGGACTGGTCGACCATCGGGTCGAACGGATACGCTCCGGTCGACGCCGATATGGACGAAGACGGCGTGATCTCGGTGTTCGACTACGGCATCATTTCCGACAACTTCGATAAGTCGGGCGACGACTAGTCTAAACTCCGGGCTCGTGCCCCTAAACGCAGCGATACCAACCTTGGTGTCGCTGCGTTCTTTTGCGCTAACCTATAAGCGTGCCGATGACGCGATGGTCCGCTTTTCGAAGCAATCAACAGTTCGGCCTGGTCTCCATCATTCTCTTGCTGGCGGCCATCTGCGCCTTCTTTGGTCGGACGGCAGACGCCAGCGGCCACGTCGTCAACACGTTCCTGAACGCATCGACCCTTTTTCAGATTGGGACGGATACGAGCCCGTTCGCGATCATGGCGGTCGGGATGACGCTCGTGATCATCTCGGGCGGCATCGACCTCAGCGTAGGCTCCACTTACGCGCTGGCGGGGGTGACGATGGCCCTCTTGCTTCGCGTGTGGCACCTGGAGGGCACAGCCGCGTTTGGGGCCGCCCTCGCGATCTGTCTCGGAATTGGTCTGCTGTGCGGCCTCGTCAATGGCCTCCTCATCGCAGGGCTGAAAGTTCACCCGTTCGTGATCACGCTTGGGACGATGTGGATCTACCGGGGCATCGCGTTTGTGAGCAGTAACGCGGAAAGCATTCTCGTGCCCACATCCTTGACGCAGGCGGTGAAGCTGCCTCTCAAGTTGCCGTTCGCGGAATTCTCGGTGTATCCCGTCCCGCTGCTGGTGATGATCCTGATCTCGATCATTGGCGCGATCTTTCTAGGGAAGACCGTCGCGGGCCGGTATGTTTTCGCGATGGGCGGCAACGCGGAAGCGAGCCGGTACGCAGGATTGCCACTGAACCGCATCACGGTCGGAGTCTACGTGCTGAGCGGGCTCTGCGCCGGGGTCGCCGCATTTATTGGTGGCGCCTACTTTGGTTCGGCGTCCTGCCAAGACGCGACCGGCTACGAGCTTTACGTGGTCGCGAGCGCGGTGGTGGGCGGCGCCAGTCTGTCGGGAGGGAAGGGAAATGCCATCAGCGCGATGCTGGGAGCGCTTCTCATCGTGCTCATGCGGCAATCGATTCGCACATTACGATTGAACCAAAACTACGAGTGGATCATAATCGGAACTGCGATTATCGTCGCCGTCGTTTTGGACCGGCTCAGCCAACGATTGGCGCAAGAGCGACTGACCCAGCGAACGACCTGATCGCAAGAACCGAGGAAGGTAACTATGTTCAATCAGATAAAGATCGCCGCAGGCTTGGCGGGGTTGATTTGCGGCGGACTGCTGGCGGGATGCTCGTCCGGCGAAGCGGGCAGTGCGTCGAGCACGACGGGAGCCACTGCGCCCACCAAGGCGGGTGAGAAGAAGTCCCTCAAGATCACGATGATCGCCAAGAGCTCGACGAACCCCGTGTTTCTGGCCGCCAAGGAAGGTGCCGAAGCGGCCGCAGCCGAATTGACCAAGGAAAAGGGCGTTACCGTGACGATCGATTGGCGAACGCCGCCCAACGAGGACGGCCAGGTCCAGGCCCAGAATATCGCCGCTGCCGTCAACGAAAAGGCAGACGCGATCCTGCTCAGCTGTTCCGACGCGGGCAAAGTGACGGGCGCGATCAACGATGCCGTCGATAAAGGCGTGCCCGTGATGACTTTCGATAGCGATGCTCCGGACTCGAAGCGATTCGCATTCTACGGAGCCGATGACGTGGCTTGTGGTGCCCAGGTCATGTCCGAGCTTGCCAAGCTGACCGATGGCAAGGCAAACGTCGCGATTCTGGCCGGCAATCAAAACGCGCCGAACCTTCAGAAGCGTGTTCAGGGCGTCAAGGACGAGGCAAAGAAGTACGCGGGCGTGAAGATCGTGGGCGTGTTCAATCACATCGAAACGCCGAATGATGCCGCCGCGGCAGTGGTCCAGGCGATGAATGCCAACCCGGAGATTAACGCGTGGGCGATGGTGGGCGGCTGGCCGCTCTTTACGCGAACGCTGCTCAACGACCTCAAACCGGATAAGGTGAAGGTCGTCGCCGTGGACGCGCTACCGGCTCAGCTGGACTATGTCGATACGGGCATTGCGCCGGTGCTGCTCGCTCAGCCGGTCTACGACTGGGGTCATGTCTCGGTCCAAAAGATCTACGAAAAGGTGATCGAAGGGAAGAACGTCGACTCAATCAACAAGATGGATCTGATCGCCGTGCGAAAGGATAACCTGATGGAATGGGCCGGCAAGCTCCAGGAATGGAAGATGCCGGGCATCGATCCGAAGTACCTCAAGAAGTAACCACCAAGAAAGAGCCCGCAGCAAACGAATGCCGCGGGCTCTTTCTTGACTCAGGCGTGTCGGTTAGCTGATAAAGCGTCGGCGAAGGATGAGGACACCGCCGAGAGCCAGCGGCAGAAGCGACGATGCTTCGGGTACCGCAATGCAGTCGATGTTGCCTCGGATTTCACCGGAGGGATATTTGGCGGTGTGGACGTTGAAATAGCCCTTACCTGCCACGAGATTGGCCAACTTCTGCGCCTGCGTGAAGTTCGCGTCGGTCGTCAGCGGGGCCTGGAACACCATCGCAAAGCCGTTCGGCAAGTTCACCAAACCATTGGCGACCAAGTTTGCGGCGATGTCAAAGGCGACCGGACCGGTGCCGTTCGATTGAGTGACGATATGAAAGTGAGCGCCCGTGACCTGAGTCGAGGACAAACCAATCACCGTCAGAGAGCCCGTAACCTGCCAAGTCACGTCATCGATGCTCATCGATGCCGAACCGAAGGCTTTCGAGTCGGTCGGGAACGGCTTTTCTTGTGCTCCGTTCAAGAGGGGTGCAGCAAAGCCAAAGACGGCCGCTTGCGCCTGAAATACCGTTGCACACAAAAGTGCAGCTGTAATGAGTCTTTTCATATTTCCTTCTCCAAATAGTCAAATGAGCAGACCAGAATGGTCGCTCCAAGGACAAGCTTAAGGTAACACACCTTAGACTCAGAATGGCCCTTTAAGACCGCATTCCTACGGTTTTCATATGGCCGACATCGGACCTACAAATAACTGTGAACGATTCGCTGCGGTGCGGGCACTCAGCTTGCGATGGAGCCCAAATCATGCAGCGGACCCTAGCGATGTCTTGGATGAAAATGCAGCCGCAGACGATCGATCTGGTGGACCGTCACTACGACGAAGTCTGGAATTTTTGCCGCCGCCGAGTCGGCCCAGATTGGGCGAGTGATACGACCCAAGACGCCTTCCTGGTGGTTCACCGTAACCTAAAGCGGTTCCGGGGTGAGTCAGACATTCGCACGTGGATCTTTGGCATCGCGCTCAATTGCTGCCGAGCCACGCTGCGACGCCGGCGATCGAGCGATCCTTTGGACATGCTGGCCTGGGAGGCGCTGGGAAGCGGGGAAGGGGAGAGTGACTTGATCGACAGCGTTCGCCTCCGGGAGGCGCTCGGCAAGCTCGATGACAAGCACCGGGACGTGGTGATCCTGCACGAAATCGACGGCTTTACCTACGCCGAAATCGCCCAAGTCCTCGACATCCCCGAAGGGACGGTCAAGAGCCGCCTTCATCACGCTTTTATCCAGCTGCGACGAACGCTAGATCCCAAAGGTGAGCGCTATGAATGAATTGTTGCTTAAGGCTTATCTGGATAGAGAGCTATCCGAAGCGCAAATTCTCGAAGTCGAGCAGGAACTCTCGGAAAACCCGGAGCTGCGCTCCACGCTGGGCGAATTCGATCGGATCGGCCGGTCTCTCCAGGTCCTGCGATCGGAAGAGCCGGCGAAAGGGAAGGTGTTCGTGATGAACAAAGTGAGGCCCAAGCCGTTGTGGCGGAATCCCTGGGTTCTCGCTGGCAGCTGCTGTCTTCTGCTTTTCGCTGCCTACGCTTCATTCCCGGTCTTCGCTCAGGCCAAGGAGGCATCCAAGACCATGGCCGCGTACGCCGCTCGGCGGGAGCGGATGAAGGATCGGGCGGCAGCGTCCGCCAGCGAATCGCTCAGGAAACAGCCGGCCGACAAGGAATCCAGTTCGGCGGAACGGCAAGAACGAAATTACGCGCCTGCGGCGGAGCCCTTGCTGACGCAAAGCATCATTCGCACCGCTTCGATGCAGATCGAAGTGCCCGATGTGAATACCGCCATGACCAAGGTCACCACGCTGGCCAAGGGTGCGGGTGGTTTTGTGACGAGCGCTGGTTCCAGCATGGAGAATAAGGTGCGATACGGTCATGCAACCATCCGGGTGCGCCAGGATCAGTTCGACCAAGTGCTGGGACGCTTGCGCTCCTTCGGCGTTGTGAAGTCGGAAACGATTGGTGGCGAAGACGTGACCAGCCAGATCGTCGATCAGCAAGCCCGGCTGCGTGTGATGCGCGGCGAAGAGGAGCAATATCTGACTCTCCTGCGGAGCGCCCGCAAAGTGGGCGAGATTATGTCTATCCGCGATCGCCTGAGCGAGATCCGCTCCGAGATCGAATCTCTGACATCGTCCATTGCGACGTTTAAGAATCAGGCCGCGTATTCGACGATCACGCTCGAGCTGGAGGAACAGGCGAAAGTCCAGAAGGACGCCGAGAACGACGACTGGGTCCACAACACCGTCGTGGGAGCGATCAACTTACTGACGGGTCTCGGACGGCTCGTCGGCCAGCTCCTGATTTTCGTCGGCATCTTGTCGCCACTTTGGATCCCGGTCGTGGCTTTCATCGCGTGGCGACGCATTCAGTCTAAAAGGACCCCAAACCGGAATTGAGATCGGGAAATAGGTCCCGAATGCGAGCCGGCCCTGGCAGGAAGCCAGGGAATCGGCTTACTGAAAGCCAATAAACATAATAATGATTATCGGAAACTTCGCTCAGCTTGCCGCGGAGAGGCCGAGGCTCTCTTCCAAGCGGTGGCTGACATTCTCACAAACCTGAAGTAAGTCCTCGATGGCTTGAGAAGCGCCTCGGGTGCGGGCGCGCGCCAAAAGCCATGCGGCGGTGCCGGCTCCTGCGACGGCGACTGCGGCGAGGACGAGCCAACGACCGTTGTTGGATGGATGCTGTGATGGGGTCTCAGACATTTTGATTACAACCGTTTCTAACGTTAGTAATTCTTTCGGTGTTTAACTACCGTTGCGTTAGACCACGAGTTTGTCCACCAAGTGCCGCCAATGCGCGAAATTATCATGAATCTCGTGGCTTTCGGCCCAGGGCTCATGAACCGTACGCGGCGACAGCCGCCTGTTTTGCCCCACGCTCGCTCGCGCCGCCGAGGCAGCCCCGTCTGTCTGCACCACTTCGACCGGCGCGCCCAAGAGGCTCGCAATCGTCCGTGCAAAAACATCACTTTCGAAAAGGTTGCCGCTTCCCACCCGGATACGCGTTACGGGCGTGCTCAGCCCGCTGGCGCCATAAGCCATCGCATAGGCGATGCCCTCGAGTACGCTCCGCGCCACGTGTGCCTCGGTATGACGATTGAAATCGAGGCCCAGCCATGCCGCATTGGCCGGTTTTAGGTTCAAAATGCGCTCTGGGCCGTTTCCAAAGGGGAAGTGGAGCAGTCCTGCACTTCCCTGCGGGCTCGACGCGGCGAGGCGGTTCAAGTCGTCGTAGCTCTTCCCTGCCATCAACTGCCGTAGCCAGCGGTACGCGATCCCGCAGCCATTGATGCAGACCAACTGACCGATAGAAGCCGGAGGATGCAGAAACGCGTTCGATTTACCGCTCTTGTCGATTGCATCGGGCGCCCCGACCGCGTACAACACGCCGGAGGTGCCGGCGTTGCCTGCCCAATCCCCTGCCGCTTGGGCGCCGAGCCCCCACGCCGCGGCAACTTGGTCGCCAGCTCGATACGTCACTCGCGCGGAGCCAGAAAGGCCAAAACGGTCGGCCATGGTTTGCGAAATCGGGACCCCTTCGGCAAATCCAGGCAGGATCTCGGGAATAAGCGACCGAGGGCATCCGGTTGCCGCCACGACATCCTCAGCTAACTTCCCTGCCTCAAAATCCCAAAAAATGCCCTCGGAAAGCCCCGTGTCGGTGGTCGTTGGAACGCCGGTGAGCTGCGTAGCGATAAAGTCTCCCGGGAGCATCGCAAAGCGCGATCGCGCGCATGTCTCAGGCTCATTCCTGGCCACCCATCGCAGCTTGGCCGCAGTAAAATTACCAGGCAAGTTTCGCAGTCGGCGCCAGCAGTTCTCTTCTCCAATCGCCTCCGCAATCGCACTTCCCTCTTTGGCAGCGCGACCGTCGCACCAGATGATCGAAGGGCGAGTCGGCGCGAGGTTCCCATCGGTCAGGACGAGCCCGTGCATCTGGTAGGTGATTCCGATGGTCTGAACACTGGCCAGATTCGGCTTCATCTGCGCAAGGCACGATTCGACGGCACCCCACCATTTCATCGGGTCCTGCTCGGCCCAACCCGGGTGCGGGGAATCGATCACGGCTTCGCGGTCGGGGGCCGATGACGAGGCGACCACTTCTCCGCTTTCGTCGATCACCGCCGCCTTAATGAACGAGGTTCCGATATCCAGCCCAAGGGCGATTCCTGTGCTCATTCTTCCAGGGAACCTCGCATCTCATCCACGGTCTCCACTGTGAGCGTCTCGCCACCGAGGACGGTCTCGTTCTCCTCGTCCGGATGGCTCAACACGTCAAATCGGTAGACGCCGGGGCGATTGAACTGGACGTCCTGACTAAACGGCAGCGGGATCGTGAAGAACGTCCGATGGGCGAATGGGCCGTTCGATTCAAACAACTGCAGGACGACGTGCCAGGTGGCCAGTGTATGGCCGTCTTGATCGATCAACCGGACGCCCAGCGGGGTTTCTCGGCCTTGTTCCACAGGATCCGTTTCGATCTCGAGCGCCAAGAAGCACGGATCGAGCCACGCGGGGAACGTTTCGCTGACCATTCGACTAAATAGCCCGATCAGCACGGGATTGCCCGATGACGCCAACCGGTCGGCAATTTGGCACAGCCGGCATAGGACAAGCCGCATAGTCTTAACTTACCCAAACTTGCGATTGACCAGAAAAACAGACGGCCCCGCTCGAAAAGAGCAGGGCCGTCTGAGAATCATTCAGCTCAGCGAGCTTACGCAGGTGCGTCGCCGGACAAGTCGAAGTTATCCGAGATCAGACCGTAGTCGAAGACGCTGACGGCGTTGTCGCCATCGATGTCGGCATCAAGCGGCTTGAAGCCGTTGGGGCCAACCGTGTTCCACGACGGGTCGTTGATCGCCAGGTCGAAGTAGTCGGAGAGCACGCCGTAGTCGAAGACCGTGACCGCGTTATCGCCGTCGACGTCGCCATTGGTGAGCGCCACGTTCACGTTCGAGACCGAACCGGAGGTGGTGTCGATGGAGACCTTCTTGGCCAGCCAGTGCTTGCCGCGAATGTAAACGTCGTAAGCCTGGTTGCCCGGGGCGGCCATGAAGAAGCTGCCATCCGAAGTGACCGGAGTCTTGATCGACGTAATGAGCGTGTTGCCACCCGCATCGTAGAAGTCAAGGGTGATGCTGCGATCGACACCAGAAACGGTGTCGTAGTCCTTCAGCGTAGCCTTGCCCTGGATCGTCGTCGCAGGCAAGCTGCCTTCGACCACCACGTTGTCATAAACGACAAACGTGCCAGGTTGACGCGGGGACGGAGCGGTGTCCATCATGCCGAGCGTCGGGAGGCCAGCCTTGCCCGAGGCATCGGTCAGCGTCGAAATCACGACCCAGTCGCCTGCCGGATTCTTGGCTTCCCAAGTGACGACTCCGCTCACGCGGCGAATGCGCCAGTGGGTCCATCGGTTGCCGGGGGTGCCCGTAGGAGCGTTGGTCAACGCATCCGGAAAGAGCGCCTGGTAAAGGGCGTTAGAGTTGTTGCGGAAGTCGGTACCCGTTGCCGTGTAACCGCCACCGACGGCCGTGGTTTGAACGGTCTTGCCAATCCAAACGCGATAGTCGGTCGAGGACGAGCCATCGGCCGTCACACCATAGGTGTACCAGTCGGTATCCGTCGCGGGAACCGTGTTCTGGAGGAAGGCGCGGATGCCGTCGTGACCGAGGCCAGCCAGGTTGTGGATGGTGGTCGCGGCGCCGCCGATCGTGTTGTACCACATGTCATATTCGATGCTGTAATCACCGGACAGGTACGGAACGAGCGGCATCGCCGTCAGCGCTTCGATGGAAAGAGTCTCGGTCGGATCGCTGTTGACTTCGACCTTCAAGCCGTGGGTCGTGGATCCGCCGGGAGCCGGAGGAATGGCCGGGGCGCCTTCGTAAGACTGGGAATAGTCGAAGTTAAAGGTCGCCGAAGAGTCCAGCACGAGAGCCGGAGCCAACACCGTGTTGCGCTGGACGAACCAGGATCCGCTCGAGTCGGTCTCGAAGTTGTCGCTGAAGAGCACGCTGGCGGGCGCAAAAGCAGCCACTGCGAAGCCAGCCAGGATCGCCGTCGATCTAAAGGCAAATTTGTTCATATTGATCATCCTCCACCAAATTGAGGTTCAAATCGACAGCCCAAGGTCTGCCGATGATACAAGGCATTATATGTTACTTCCGGGGCCTTGGAAGGAGTTTCGCGAAGCGACGGAAGGAATTCTGGCAAATCGCCAGAATTCCTAGTGAAATAACGGGGACCGTTACTCTTCTTCGTCGACGGGCTTGGTGGCGCGGTCGACCACCGAATCCTTGCGCTTGACCGTGCCATAGCCTCGCTGGGCAGCTGCGCTGGGACCAGGAGCCGAAGCCGGCGCCATGCCCATCCCGGGCTGCTGGACCGACATCGCCGCCGCGCGCAGCCGATTCAGTTCGGCTGTGGCTTCCGCGATCAGCGAGTGCTCCGGCCCTCGGCGCTTCACGATCATGCGGTCCCAGATGTAGAGGATCGGGGTCGCGTTATAGATCGAGGAGTAGGTTCCCGAGAGGATGCCGAAGAACATCGAGAGGCAGAAGAACTTCAGGTCGTCGGTGGCCGTACCGAAGGCAACGAGCAGAAGAAGCGTCACCATAACCGTCATCGACGTGTTGATCGACCGTGCGAACGACTGCGTGATCGAGCGATTGCACAGGTGAGCGAAGTCCTCTTCGGGCTGGGGCTTGCGGAGGTTCTCGCGCAAGCGGTCGAAGATGACGATCGTATCGTGAACGGAGAAGCCGATGACGGTCAGCACCGAGGTGATGAACAGGGCGCTGACTTCCCAGTGCTTGAAATAGCCCACGATGGCCGCGAGCGCGAGCATGACGAAGACGTCATGGACGAGCGCGCCGATGGCGGCGACGCCGAACTTGATGCCGTTCTTGATGCCGCCCACGGTCGAGCCGAATCGGAATCCAAGGTAGATCACGATGAGCGCGGATGAGACGACGACGGCGAGGATCGCGTTCGTCTTGGTCTCCGCCTGGATCGTCGGTCCGATACTGGTGATCGTCGGATTCGTGCTCTGCTTCAGGTTGCCAGCCGCTTGCGCGATCTTGGTGTATGCCTCGGGATCGCCCGGTTTGATGGGGCCATCGCTCGGAATCGTGAGGTCGGCGTACTTCACGCCACTGACGGTGGCGACCTTGACGTTGCTGCCCAGGATGCCCGCCTTCTCGAGATTCGAGGCAATTGATCCCGCCGTCATGTTCGCATCCGGGAGCTCGTACGTTGCTGCGATACCGCCCGCGAACTCGACGTTTTGCTTGAGGCCACCCATGGCCATGAACGGGATACCGATAACGACCGTGAGGAGCGAGATCAGGAACCATTTGCCCGATTTCTCGACGACGTGCAGGTGCTTGTTGCCGAACCACTGTCGACCCAGCGCAAAGGCCTTCGGATCGTTGACGATCTTGTTTTCCATGAGGAAGACAAGGAGCGAGCGAGTGACCGTCACGGCAGTGAACAGCGAAACGAGAACACCAATGATCAGCGTGGTGGCAAATCCACGGACCGGCCCTGTGCCCAGGTTCATCAGAACCAAACACGAGAGGATGGTACAAGCGTTGGAGTCGATAATCGCGGGGAGGGCGCGTTTAAAGCCGAGTTCGACGGCGGTCAGGAGGGACCGGCCGTCCCGCATCTCTTCCTTCGAACGTTCGAAGACGAGGATGTTCGCGTCGACAGCCATGCCGACGGATAGGATGAAGCCAGCCATCGCCGCGAGCGAGAAGGTGGCGTTGATCCACTTCAGAAGCGTCAGCGAGAACAGGACGTAGAGGACAAGCGCCAGAAGCGCGACGAAGCCCGGCAGCGCATAGTAGGCGATCAAGGCCACCGCGATGACGGCGAAGCTGATCAAACCGCCCCGGACCATCTGATCCTTCGCATACCGGCCGATCGTGGGGTCGACGCTCTGGTTGGACGTTTCTTCCAACGACACCGGCAAGGCGCCCGCGTTGAGGAGTCGGACGAGCCCGTTCACGTATTCGGGGCTGAACTGGCCGTCGATAAAAGCGTTGTCGCTGAGGATCGTTCCGTCCTTGATCGGCGCGATACTCAAGACCTTGTTGTCCAGCACGAACGCGATGTTCTCGCCCTGATTCATGTGCTGGCGAGTGAACGCCTCGAGCTTGGATGCGCCGGAGCTCGAGAAGGCGAAATTGGGAACGGTTCGCGTGCCCTGAACCTCGGCAAAGGCTTTAGCAAGGTCGCCGCCTTCCAGGACGAGGTCCCACGACTTGAGCATCTCCAAATAGCTGGGATCGCCGGGTTTGATCTGCTTGGAGCCGCTACGCTCCTGGAAGTAGACGACGGGAGCGCCGCCGACCATCTCTTCCCCGCCGCGAATGTACTTGCGGTACGAGGCGCGCGCGGTTTGGACGGTTTTCGCCCAGTAACACTTGATCGACGCGGTGCTGCTCATCATCTCGCGAGCCTTTTCCGCGTTGGTGAAGCCCGGCAGCTCGACGATGAACTCGTTGTCGCCCTTGGCTTGAACGGAGCCTTCCACGACACCAAGGCCCGACGACACGCGTTCTCGCAGGATCGTGGTCATGTTCGACCGGATCTGATCCAGGTTCTTCTGCTGCTCCGGCTTCAGCTCCTCGGTCTTCATGCGGTACGTGAGCCGCATTCCGCCCTCGACGTCGAGGCCGAACTGATACGGCTTGACTTTGTAGAGGTATCCGGATACCGCGGTCAACGCGATGACGAGGAGAAGAAAAAGATTTCCTTTAGACTGCAATGGAGCGCCGCCTCCTTGGCGTGAGAATCGTAGGGGCATTATATCCGGTCGCGCCTTTTCCTCGTTCGGATTGAACCCAAACGCAAAAACGGGTACCCGCAAAACTATAAGGATTCTTGGCGAACGCTCAGGGTGTATGTAAAATGGTTAGTAAGGCCCGTCACGGGCTTGAGTGGAGGAGTTTTGCAATGAAGCGAAAATTGGCTGTATTAGCTGTGATGTGCGTGGGAGTTTCTTCTTACGCCCAGATGATCGAGGACTTCGAGGAAGTCGCCGTACCGTTCGCATCCGGAAAGTGGATGTTCCGAGATCCGAGCTTCTCGGGTTCGACGGGCCCGATCATCGCCCTGACCAACCCCACCCCGACCAGCGTGGTGGATGCCCTGAACGGCCTCGGCGGTCGCAGCGGCAATGCGATCCGATTCAAGTTTGCTTGGACGCTCGGTAGCACGGCCTATTGGGTCCGGTTGAGCACCAATGCGGCGGCAAACAAGCCGAATCCGACGATCAGCTTTACCGACAAGATCAAGTTCGACGTGTATTCCAAGGACAAGCCCGTCCTGGCTTACATTGGCGTTCGAGAGACCGATTCTGCCGTCAACCTGGGCGAGAACGGAGGCACGACGGGCGGAATCGAGTGGCTTTCCGACACTCCGCTTCCGGGGGGCGACGCGACCGGCGTGACCGGCGTGAACCGCAACCCAGGCGGCGGAACCCTGATCCCCGCTAACACGTGGACCACGGTAACGATCGATCCCGTCAACATCTCGGCAACGGGTCCGGGTTACATCCGACCTTTCGCGGGAGCATCGGCGAACGGCATTCTGACGTCGACGACCGGCAAGGGCGTGCTCGAGCACATCGGCATCAGCCAGAAGGATGCCGATCCGGGTCCTTATGAGATCTGGGTAGATAACTTGCGCAACGGCGAAGATACGGGCGGCACGATCACCGGCACGCTCGATCTGGGCGGCGTGGATGCCACGTGGGCCTCGGGTCGAACGTTCAACTGGGAGCTTCGCGATGGCGCGACCGTCGTTCAAAGCGGAACGTTCAGCCCGGATTCGAGCTTCAACTTCTCGATCACGACGTCCGCAACCGGTACGCATGATTTGTACATCATCGGCAAGCCGTTCCTCGGCAAGCTGACGCCGTCCGTGGCGGTTGGCGCAACCGGAGTCACCGTCACCATGAAGAATGGCGACATCGATGGCGACAACGCGGTGACCGTTTTCGACTACGGCGTGCTGAGCGACTACTTCGACAAGTCGAGCGCGGATAGCGACTGGAACACGGTCGGTGCCAACGGCTCCACTCCCGCCGATGCCGACATCGATGGCGATGGTTCCGTCAGCGTGTTTGACTACGGCATTATCTCGGACGACTTCGACCTCGTCGGAGACTAAGTTCGATTCCTGACCGCCTGGGCTCTTCGGCTCGGGCGGTCCTTAATTCGAAGGCTCGACGGAGCCACTGCCCGTTACGGACTTATCAAGCTGCGGCGAGCCGACGTAGCTGATCGAGCCGCTGCCCGTGACGCGAGCTTTCAATCGTTCGGACGGCCCCACCCGAATGGCGCCGGAGCCGCTGATTCGGGCCTCCGCATCTTTCGCCTTGAAATCGGTGCCGATGATTTCGCCGCTGCCGCGGATGTCGAAATCGGCCTCGCTCGCCTTGCCGTGAAGCACGATGTTGCCGGAGCCGGTTAGCACCGCCTTGAGCGAGCTCTCGTCCAAACCCTTGGCGTCGATGCTTCCGGAGCCGCTCAAACGGACCTCATCCAGCTGATCGACGCCGACTTCCACGACCATCTCCTTCTTGCTGTTGAGATTTCCCTTGGTGCGAACGACCAGTTCGCCGCCATGAATTTCGGTTTCAATATAGGGCAGGAGGTTCGAATCCGCCGTCACCTTGATCGAGGGTGTTGCTGATTTGACGATCCGTACTTCGCAGCTGCCCGCCAAGGTCACTTGTGAAAACTTCTGAGCCTCGCGAGACTCAGTTTTCGTCTCGCCGTTGCCTTGGACGGTCGGACCCCACATGTGAAGGTGACCGCATCCAGACACTCCGATTGCGGCCAAGCCGAGCATAAACAGTCCCCAACGTTTCATCTTAATCCCTCTTACTGGCCGGTCGTCGCTTTCGTTTCAGGTCGATTCGTCCAGGTGGTGATTCCATGAAGCCGAACCGGTGCCGAAAGGTCGAGGCCGACAAACGACACCTTGGACACTTTTGAGCCGACCGGCAGGCTCACAACCAGGGCGGAGCGGCCGTTAGCCCACGGCGTTCGGTAGGTGGGAGCCGAACTGCCTTCCCAACGCACGTCGACCCCGTAGTTCAGAAGCCGGCTGATTTTGCCGCCTCCGACGAGCTCGATTTCAAGCTGGGCGACCGCGGTGTTGTCTTTGGCGGAGCCCGTCGTATCGAGGGCAAAGGCGATCTGGTCAGCCCGCGCATTCACGTCGACCGAGATACGGTTGCCGGTCCGCGGATTCTTCGGTTGGATCGGCGTCCATAGCCCGAGAGGCTCGCAGAGCTGAAACACGTACCGACCGATTTGGGCGCTGCCCAACGTCGACTTGCCCCATACGACGCCCGTTCCTTCGATCGGTTGGAGCGGCGCATGGTGATCAAAATAGAGCCGTTGCAGAACGGCCTCGGGCCGATACGGCAGGCTCACCGGTGGCTCAGTCCGACCGCTCCAGGCATAGTCTGCGGCAAGGACGAAGGCCGAGTATTGACGGAAGTTGTTCAGCAGCGAATCTTCATTGCTCTCGTATCCCGCCCACGTGGTCTGGAGAACGCCGGCTTGCTCCGTGATCGCGCGCTGGATAAAGCCGTAGATGTTGCCCGTGCGAAACCACGTCGAGGCGACCGGCTTCATGCCCGCTTCTTTCCATAGCTTCAAAGAGTTGAAGATTTGCGGGTTCGTATCGTCCTTGTAATGCCAGTCGGCGATCATGGCACCCGCCGGAATCGCCTGCCTGCGCTTTAGTGCCTCCGCCGCGTTATCGCCCAGGGCGGCATCGGGCGCTTCACCTGGGGCCAGCGCCTGATCACCCCAGAGCATCATGTCCATCTTGTACTTCTTGGCGATGCTGCCGAGCCAAGGAATGTGCAGATTCCAGAGTTCGGTCACGAGCGCGTGATCGTCCTCGTCCATGCCGCGCATATCCACCTCATCGAGTCCGAAATGCAGGGTTTTGGGCTGGAGCAGCGCGATCGCCTCAAGCCAGATCTTTTCGAGGAGGATCCGAGATTCCGGTTTGCGCGGATCGATCGCATAAGGAACGTCGGGATTAAGCGCCAGAGACTTGTTTCGGTTGTTCGCAAACAGCCATTCCATGTGCCCAAAGCTTTGGATGAGTGGAATCGGCTCCATGCCCGTTGCCCGGTAGCGCTCAAACAGCCGCTGCAGATCAAGGCGATCCATCGTGATCCCGGTTTTGATGCCCGGCGTGGAGAGCCAGTCCGTCCGTTCGCACTGCAGCACGACGCGGTTGAGCTTCAGGGGACGCAGGACCCGGTCCATCAGCTTGGATTGGAATGCAAGCGCCTGAGGACCCACGAACAGGTGAGCGCCGCGAAACGCCACTTTTGGTTCGTCGACGATCGTGCAGCGCGGGACGACGATCATGCCCTGCTCAGCCCGCATGAGATCGACCAGCGTGCATTGGGCTGCCTTCAAACCCGCCTCGTCTTTCGATTCGATGGTAACGCCACGTCCATCGATCACGAGGCGATAGCCTTCGGCGGGAAGGTTCACGTTCGTCGCCACCGTGAGCATCAAGTCCCATTTGGCCGCCTTGGGCTGCTGGCTCATGTCGAACCGCTCGCTCATGAGGCGGTTCAGCAGAGTCAGGCGGTTCCACTGCTTGCTTTTCAGCCGGTTCCACGCGATGTTGGGTCGGGACGTATCGTAAGTCACTGATCGCGGTTTCGGGATGAGCTCGCGCGGGCCCGTATCCGCCAGAACGGCAGTCTGAGCGGGGACGAGACGTCCGGTAGCGCGCACCTCGGCAGGAATAGCGCGGTTATCGGGATTGACAAAGAACGTGACGCGGGCGGTGACGGTCTGGCCCGGCTCGACCTTCAGCGCCTCGTGACCGACCCAAAACGCGTCCTGATCCTCCGCCCAGTCTTGCTTCAGCCCCCGGCCGTCGAGCATGCCCAACGTTTGGTCTGACTGGACTTCGAGAGTCCCAAAGTCTGAGTCCAGGGCCCAATCCGTTGCGGGCGGACCGAGCCGACGCGCGGAATAGTCCTGCGTTGCGCCGGGCAGTGGGCCAAGCGGCTTGCGCAGGTTATCGGGGAGCCGAAGCGCACCCGAGACCCAGGGGGCCGCGGAGAGAATTCCAACCGCGTTCTCAATCATAACCGCGTGGTCGCCCGACCAAGAAAACGTGTAGGTGGCGGCAAAGCCCCGCGGCAGCGGTTTGAAAAGCAAGTCGCCCGAGGCCCGTCGATCGGTCGATTGGAACGTCACCCGCATCGATCCATCGACCGACCGGCTCACGTTCTGGGTCTGGTAATTCGACGAGTAGTAGCCCTTGGTCCAGCCCGGCTCGTAGTATTGAAACCAGGATCCTTCGATGATGGGAACCCCGTCCATCCGCATCACCAGCCCGGATCCAGAGCGGTAATCCAGGGTGACGTTGGCGGCGAGGGAAAGGGCGACGAGAGCGGCGCTCAATGGCATCGGCTGTAAATTACCTTGGAACTCGCGGGAAACTCGGATTATAATGGCCGTGGGATGCAACTTCGCGCAGCGACGGCGACAATCTTGGCCCTGGGGCTGCTTTCGGGCGCTTGGAGCCAGGCCGACTACCCCGGAGCCGCTTGGGTACAAGCCTACAGCGGGAACTACGGCACGTCGAACCGGCCGACCACTTTTGCGATCAATTACGTGGTCATCCACATCATGGAAGGCACGTACAACGGCACGATCAGCTGGTTCCAAAACCCTTCTGCCGGAGTCAGCGCGCACTACTGCATGCGGAGCACCGATGGCGCCGTCACCCAGATGGTCCGGGAAAAGGACCGCGCTTTCCATGCGGGCGTGACGCTCTACAACAACGAAGGCGTCGGCATCGAGCATGAGGGTTTTAGCAGCGACCCCGCGACTTGGTACACCGACACCCAGTACCGGGCGTCCGCAACTCTGACCCGGTACCTCTGCTCTAAGTACGGCATCACCCGCGACCGAACGCACATCCTGGGTCACAAAGAAACCGGCCGTGCGACCTCTTGCCCGGGCCCCTGGGACTGGACCAAGTACATGGCTTATGTCAACGGTTCAGCCGCGTACGATTCGGATACCGTGCCATCGGCGATGATTCCCGGCTCGAACCTCGAAGTCGTGGTGAACATGAAGAACGACGGCTTGGATCAGTGGCTGAGCACGGGCACCGACCAGGTCCAGATTCGTACGACGCCGACCGGTCGGGTCAGTTCGTTCTACACCGCTGGCGACTGGGCTTCCACCCAGATTCCGTGCCATGTCACCGCAAACACTGCCGCGAATGGGATCGGCGAATTTCGATTTCAGATGACGGCTCCGACGACGGTCGGGACCTACACCGAGACCTTCCAGCTTTACAAGAGCAGCATCGGCTATTTCGGTCCCGTGCTGACGTTCCAAATCGAAGTAGGCCAGCTGGACACCGTTTACGACAACACGACGACCAGCTTTACGGTCAGCGGCAATTGGTTCACCCGCGCCATCGAAACGGACAAGTACGGCAGCGACTATCGTTATCACTCGGCACTTTCGAAGAGCAAGGATTATGCGCTTTGGAACCTGAATGTGCCCGCCGACGGTCTTTACGATGTCTACGCGTGGTGGTCGGCGGGATCCAACCGCACGACCAAAGGCGTATTCGAGCTGCTCGATCCTTATGAGGGAGCCATCACGCGCATCGTGGATCAAACCCAAAACGGCGGCAAATGGAACTACTTGGGTCGAATGCACTGCCCGGCCGGCGCGGGCGGCGTGAAACTGTATGCCCAGAGCAAGGACAACATCAACAAGCTCGTTTGTGCCGACGCGATTCGCGCGGTCGGTCCCTATTAAGCTCGCCGCCGTCAGCTTCGTCTTGGCGTTTTCCAGCGCTTCCCGGGCAGACGAGCCGGTTTCAGTCTGGTCGCAGTATCTGACCCTTACTGATCTCCTCAAAGCGATCGGTCCTCACACCACGGCGCGGATCGTCGTCGGGAACGTCCGGCCTAACGTGGTGGTCGGCATCTTCGCGAAGGACGTTTCGCCTCGCGATCTGCTCGAACGCACAGCCGAGACAGCGGGATTGCGCATTCGCTTTGATGCCGACACCTGGACGATCTCGGACGATCCACTTTGGGCTAAGCAAGAGCTGCTCGCTGCCGAAGTTGAAGCGGACCAAATTCGCCAGCTCGCGGCACGCATCGAGTCGGCCCAGCGCATGCGGCCACGCGATCTAGCAACCGCGATTGAACGAGCCGCCGATCTCGACCGCCAGCTAAGAGATCATCTGTCCCGGCCCGTGGGTGATCGAGACGACTCATGGCACAACCGCTTTCGGGATCTAACGCAGCGCCGAAAGTCAGCCCTCGGTGGCGACCCAATCCTGACCGCCTTGCTTCACGACCTGAATGCGGGTGAAAAGACTCGGTTTTTGGGGCCAGGTCACGTCGTTGCATCACACGAAATCGATGCCGATTCCCTGATGCAGACCGCCTGTACCAAGATCGACGCGCCATTGCCCCCGGACAGCCGATATGTGGCGGTCCTCCGGCGTTCTTCCGACGGCACGATCGGATGGTCGGTTCACATCTCGAGTCAGAACGAATCGATTGTGTCCTTATCGGGCACTCAGACTCTTCCGATTCAGCCCGTCGACGTGAGCGACGTTCGCACCGCTTTGGATAAGTGGCTAGCGGGCGGCTCGGTCCCTAAACTTGCAGCGTCTGAGGCCGTCGAGACCTTAGCGGCGCGGGCGGAAAGTTACGCGAAGGCGACTGGCTCGCCAACCGTTTGCGAGGCGCCTCGCTTGAAGGTCGCCCGTCCGAGAGCTTCGGATGCGGATCCGTTTGCAGCATTCGATGGGGTGGCCCGCCGGGCCGGAGACTGGACGCAGATCAAGTGGCGTGAGGCGGCGACCACGCGCTGGCGGTTGCCCGATGAGAAAGCGGTTCAGCAGTTCGAGGCTCAGCAGTCGACATTTGGAGATGTGGCCGCATTTGCGAGCGGCGTTCGACCGGTGCCGGGCAAGCTGCTCGCGATCGATGGATGGAAGCCGGACCTGGAGATTGCGCAGCCCATTTTTCGGCTGTGGCAGCTTCTCGATTCAACCCAACGGACAACATTGCTGGCGGCTCGTACGGTACCCCGGTCCGCCCTGGCCCCCGCCGCGCAGGCGGTTTTCGACGAAATCATCCTGGAGTCCGAAAGCGTGGAGCTTGCTCAACAATGGGCGCAGGGTCCTGATCGGTTCGGACTCTTTCTCGGCCAACTGAAGCGCGGAAAATTCATCGCCAAGGGGCTCGGCCGCACGGTGGAGGCGGAAAGCTTGGAGCAGCTTCGCCAATTTTTGGTGAATTTATCACAGTCTGAATCGCCGAATAGCGTGAAGACATATCGCTCAACCGAATACACATTCTATTGCGGAATCGATGCCGATCAAGCTCAGCGATTTGTGTTCTCGATCGATGAGGCTTCCCCGCTTCCGGATTAAGAGTCCTTAATAAGCGCTTCGATCGCTGACCACAGACCTTTATTGCGTTTTCGCGGAATGATCTTCAGGATTTGCTCGGACTGTTTGATGTATCGCTCCCGATTCTTGCCCGTCCGCGTGACCAAAGAGCTGCGCAAATTGGACAGTCGATCGGCAAGCTTCAGGACCTGGCAGTCGTCACTCATCTCCGCAATTTCGGCCAGAAGCATCTCACTGCGAAGCTTCCAAATCTCGTCCTTTTCCAAGCCGGCCGTTTGCTCGACCGTCGGCTCCTGCCGCGTCATTTCTTGGACCAATTGGCCCACGCGTGCGTTCGTAGCCGAGATAATTACCTCGAGCTCGATCGCGCTTTCCTCGATCACGTCATGGAGAAATCCAGCGGCGAGGATATCTTCGTCCGTGATCCCCCCGACAAAGCGCAAATTGCCCACGACCTCGAACGGGTGGGTGATATAAGGGAGGGGATGGTCGCCATCTCGCCACTGGCCCTCGTGGGCCTGGTACGCGAGCGCCATAGCGGCTTCTAATACATTCATGCTTACAGCATAGAACGTTTGAGAGGATAAGCGTAGGCAAAAACGAACAGGGCGGGCATTAGCCCGCCTGTTCTAGCTCACATTTCGCTGGCGATTGATAATTGCTACCGAGCTCAACGCTCGAACAGAATGTTGCCAGCTTACGAATGGCTGTTTCGGATGTCGCATCGAGCTTTTGGGGACTGGTCATAGCCAGATTCAAGAGCGCAAATGCTTCCTCCTCAGTGAGCTGCAGGCCTTGGGATATCATTCCGATGGTCATTGCTTATCCTCCTGAGGGACTACTGATTGTAGACGAGTCCGGTTCCGATTTGTTCGTTGAGAACGAAAAGTTGGCGCTATACCCGTGCTAAAACCGGCCCAGAACGAGCTCGATCAGGCCAAATGGCCTAGGGGACCCGGCTGGTAAACTGCTGGGTCATGCCCGAACTCGGAAACCTTCCGTACGGCGGCCTTGCCTTGTTGGAAGGGGTCATGATGCGTTCGCCCCGATACTTTGCCGTGGCCTGCCGTGCCCCGAACGGCAAGATCGTCGTCCACACCGAAGAGCTGGAGAAGACCTGGATCGGCCGCCAGAAATGGCTCCGACTTCCCTTCCTCCGCGGTTCCTTGGCGATTCTCGACTCCATGGCCCTCGGCATCCGCGCCATGCGCTTTGCCGGTGATGTGCAGATGGAGGAGAAGTATCAGGCTCCGGGCGAGGAGTCGGCGACTTCCGATTCGGTGGTCGAAAGCGAGGCGGCCGCTGCCGCGGCAACACTCGCGCAAGGTCAGCCCGCCGTCACCGCGGCCGCGAGCGGCGATGCGAACAAGAACCTCCAAAGCATCTATATCGCGGGTGCCATGATTGCCGGCTTGGCGCTCGGCACGCTAATCTTCAACGTTCTGCCCCAATTCATCGCCCAGCTCACCGGCGTCAAGGCAGGCGACCAGAAAGGGACCGCGACCAACTACATCGCCGAGTTCGTAAAGATCTTCATCTTCGTGGGCTACATCTGGCTGATCAGCCGCATGAAACCGGTCCAGGAGATGTTCAAATACCACGGTGCGGAACACAAGGCCATCAATAACCTGGAGGCGGGAACCCCACTCAGCGTCGACAACACGCGCGGCTTGACCCGGCTTCACCCTCGCTGCGGCACGAGCTTCATGGTGATCGTCTTCTTGATCGGCCTGCTCATCCTGCCCCTCGTGCCCCGCTATCCGATTTATGGCCACCCGACCAATTTCATGCTCGATCTGCTGGTTCGCATCGCGATCGAGGTGTTACTGGTGGTGCCGATCATTGCAGGTGTCAGCTACGAGCTGCTCCGCATCGCTGGCAAGTTTCGAAACCAGCAATGGGTGGAACTCGCCTTTGCGCCGGGGCTGGCGAGCCAAAAGTATCTGACCACGGTGGAACCGAACGACGGGCAAATCGAAGTGGCTCTCGCCTCGCTGAGCGCCGTCGTTAAGGCCGAGCAGCAAGGCGTTCTGACCAATAGCGATGACTACGACGCGGAGCCGATTACCAATCTGGAACCAGTGGTCGAGAAAGCAAGCTGACCGCCAACTGCCACGGACACGGGCAATCTGACGTCAGCTTTTAAAGAGCCGTGGCCCGCAGCAGCGACGTATTGACCCTCACCGATCGTGGCCTTTATTGTCCGGTCGGTGATTTCTACGTCGATCCGTGGCGCCCCGTGGACCGAGCGATCGTGACGCACGCTCACTCCGATCATGCCCGCTGGGGAATGGGCCACTATCTTTGCGCCTCTGATGGGATCGGGGTGCTGCGCCGCCGCGTCGGAGAAGCCGCCGATATCCACGGCGTTCCGTATGGCGAAGTTAAGACCATGAATGGCGTGAAGGTCAGCCTTCACCCCGCTGGGCATATCTTGGGTTCAGCTCAGGTTCGAATCGAGCACGATGGCTTTACGGCCGTGGTCAGCGGCGACTACAAGACTTCGCCGGAGCCAACGTGCGCCCCCTTCGAGCCGTTGCCCTGCCATCTCTTCGTCACGGAGTCCACGTTTGGTCTGCCCATCTATCAGTGGAGCGCGGAGGCCGATATCCGAGAGGACATTCACGGCTGGTGGCGCAGCAATCAGGCGGCGGGAAAGGCCTCGATCTTGATGGGCTATGCGCTGGGAAAAGCCCAGCGGGCATTGGCCATGCTCGATCCCGAGACGGGCCCCATCTTCCTCCATGGCGCCGTTCACTCCTTGACGCAGGACTATCGCCGGGCGGGCGTCGCGTTGCCCCCAACTGAGTTGGTCTTCGATAAGCCCCGCGACTATCCCTGGCAACGGGCCATTCTCATCGCTCCGCCGAGCGTAAATGGCAGCACCTGGCTACGGCGCTTTGGCGATGTTTCGCTCGCCTTCCTTTCCGGCTGGATGTCCATTCGTGGCGCTCGCCGTCGTCGCGCGGTCGATCGGGGTTTCGTGCTCAGCGACCACGCCGACTGGGCCGGTCTCCACGGGGCGATCCGCGAAACCGGGGCGGAAGAGGTTTGGGTGACGCACGGATACACGGCTCCGATGGTGCGGTATCTAAACGAGCAGGGCCTTCTCGCCAAGGTGCTCCGGACTCAGTTCGAGGGTGAGCAAGACGAAGCCGCAAGCGATGCGACCGATGAAGAGGGCGATGACCGCGGCGACGAGGAG
Source organism: Fimbriimonadaceae bacterium (assembly GCA_044226215.1). Taxonomy (GTDB): domain Bacteria; phylum Armatimonadota; class Fimbriimonadia; order Fimbriimonadales; family Fimbriimonadaceae; genus JBGAHK01. Next base: position 895,222 of record JBGAHK010000001.1, read on the forward strand.
AGCGGCGAATGAGGGCGTTCGCCAGGCTGTACCGCGCGATCGACGAAACGAACAAGACGAATGAGAAGGTCACGGCGATCGCCTCGTACCTGCGCCAAGCCCCGCCTGGCGATGCCATGCTCGCGATCGCGTTTCTCACCGGGCGGCGGCCCAAGCGCTTGGTCACGCGCCCTCGCATGATCGAATGGGCCGTTGAGATCTCCGACCTCCCGATGTGGCTGTTCGACGAGTGCTATGACGTGGTCGGCGATCTCGCGGAGACGATCGCCAACGTCTTGCCCGCACCCGACCGCGCCGAGGCCGAAGAACGCAGCCTAACGTGGTGGGTCGAGGAACGTTTGCTCGCGCTCGGCGGCCTCCCCGAGGCCGAGCAGAAAGCGATGCTCATCGACTGTTGGCGCACGCTCCCGGCGGACGAGCGCTTCGTTTGGAACAAGCTGATTACGGGTTCATTTCGCGTCGGCGTTTCTCAGCAACTGGTGGTCCGGGCGATCAGCGAAGTCACCCAGATCCCGGTTGCGACGATCTCGCATCGGCTGATGGGCGATTGGGAGCCCACCGCCGAGTTCTACCGGACACTGGGCCAAGAAGCCGATGACGATGCCGCCCTGAGCCGCCCCTATCCGTTTTGTCTCGCCTATCCCCTTGAATCCGACCTCGAGTCCTTGGGCTCCCGCGCCGAATGGTTTGCGGAATGGAAGTGGGATGGCATCCGCGCCCAATTGATCCGACGCGCGGGCCAGAGTTATATTTGGTCCCGAGGTGAAGATCTGGTGACCGACCGGTTCCCCGAGATCGAATCGATCACCGCCAGTCTCCCCGACGGCACCACCATCGACGGGGAAATCCTCGCGTGGGCGGACGGCCAACCTCTTCCCTTCCAAGAACTGCAAAAGCGCATCGGCCGGAAGATTCTCTCGAAGAAAGTCCTCGCCGACGTTCCCGTCTCGCTCGTGGCATTCGACCTGCTGGAGTGGAATGGCGTCGACCTCCGCGAGCGGCCCTTCGTGGAGCGGCGCCGACTGCTCAGCGATCTGGTCCAGAACACAGCCCATCCTCACCTGCACCTTTCCCGAGAGGTCTCCGCCGATTCCTGGGAGGATCTCGCCGCCGAACGCCTGCAAGCTCGCGAGCACAACGTAGAAGGCTTGATGCTCAAGCGACTCGATTCGCCGTATCTGGTGGGTCGGAAGAAGGGGGCTTGGTGGAAGTGGAAGATTGAGCCGCTGAGCGTGGACGCGGTCCTCATCTATGCCCAGCGCGGGAGCGGAAAGCGAGCGTCGCTCTACACGGACTACACGTTCGGCATCTGGCGTGACGGGCAGCTCGTTCCATTCGCGAAGGCGTACAGCGGGCTCACCGATGCCGAAATCCGCGACGTGGACCGGTTCGTCCGCAACAACACCCTGGAACGATTTGGACCGGTACGCACGGTGAAGGCGGAACTCGTGATGGAACTCGCCTTCGAAGGGATCCAAGCTTCCAAACGGCACAAGTCTGGCGTTGCGGTTCGATTTCCCCGCATCGCCCGATTACGACCCGATAAAACCCCAGAACAGGCCGATTCTCTGGAAACCATCCTGTCGCTACTGGGAGAGCGTGCTAAGTGAAGGCGACGGACCGTATCGACCAATGGTTTGCCGCCCAAGGACGCGAGCCGTTCGATTTCCAACGACGCACGTGGGAGGCTTATCGCCGGGGTGAAAGCGGCATCGTCCACTCCGCCACCGGAACCGGCAAGACGCTGGCGGTCTGGCTGGGACCCTTGATCGACGCTCTGGAACACCCACGCGAGGCGGGCCTCAGGGTCTTGTGGATCACGCCGCTCCGCGCGCTCGCGGCGGATACCGTCGCCGCTCTGGGCGACGCCGCCCTCGGAGTAGGGTTGGACTGGCGAATCGAGAGCCGGACCGGCGATACGTCCGGCGCAATCAAGGCCAAGCAGAAGAAGCTCCTGCCTGAGGCACTCGTCACCACACCCGAGAGCTTATCTCTTCTGCTCTCCTATCCGGAATCGCGCGATCTTTTCGATGGGGTGGACTGCGTTGTCGTCGACGAATGGCATGAGCTGCTTTCGACCAAGCGCGGCGTTCAGACGGAGCTTGCCCTTGCCCGGCTCCGACGCTGGAATCCGGGCTTGCGGATTTGGGGCATATCGGCGACGCTGGGCAACTTGGAGGAAGCGCTCCAAACGCTGGTCGGCGATGGCGGCGTCGTGATTCAAAGCGATCTCGACAAGGAAACCATCATCGACTGCTTGCTGCCCGATAAAATCGAGCGCTTTCCGTGGGCGGGACACATGCGCCAGACGCTCCTTCCCCAAGTGGTCGCCGCGATCGAAGAATCCCAGTCTTGCCTGCTCTTTACGAATACGCGGAGCCAAAGTGAAATCTGGTTTCAAGCCATTCTCGATGCACGACCCGACTGGAAGGGCCACATCGAAGTTCACCACGGTTCACTGGACCGGGAAGTGCGTGATGCGGTGGAGCGTGGGATCAAATTCGGCAAGCTCCGTGCCGTCATCTGCACCTCGAGCCTCGATCTTGGCGTCGATTTCACCCCCGTGGACCGCGTTCTCCAAATCGGTAGCCCGAAAGGTGTTTCGCGATTGCTTCAGCGGGCAGGGCGCAGCGGCCACCAGCCCGGCGTCCCAAGCCGGATCACTTGCGTTCCCACGTTTGCGCTGGAAATGATCGATATTGCGGCGGTGCGAGATGCGGCGCAGGCGGGCATGATCGACAAGCGCGTGCCCCTGGAAAAGCCCCTCGATGTGTTGGCCCAGCATCTTGTGACGGTGGCGGCCGGCGGCGGCTTTCTCGGCGACGAAATGTTCGAGGAAGTTCGCACCGCGCATGCGTACCGAAACCTGACCGACGATGAATGGCAGTGGACGCTGAACTTCATCACCCGCGGCGGCGAATCGCTGAGCGCGTATCCCCAGTTCCGCCGCGTGGGCGTCAAGAACGGCCGGTACCTGATCAAAACGGCCGACCTCGCCAAGCGCCATCGCATGAGCATCGGGACGATTACGAGCGACGCGGCAATGAACATTCAGTTCTTGAAGGGCGCGCGCCTCGGCACCGTCGAGGAATCGTTCGTCGCGCGGCTCAAGCCAGGAGATAAGTTCGTTTTCTCCGGTCGAGGTCTCGAGTTCCTGCGTGCGTCGGGCATGACCGCTTATGTTCGCCCCGCCAAGAACAACAATGGAGTTGTGCCGCGGTGGATGGGCGGACGGCTGCCCCTGACCACTGAACTCGCGCGAGCGGTCCGTCTCAAACTCGAAGAGGCGTCCTATGGCGAGCTGGCCAGTCCCGAGATGCAGCTCATGGGCCCGCTTCTCAAGCTTCAGGCGAAATGGTCGGCGCTGCCGACGTCGGACGATCTGCTCATCGAACGCGTCCAAAGCCGTGAGGGCCACCACCTCTTCTTCTATCCGGTCGAGGGACGCCTCGTGCACGAGGGTTTAGCGGCTCTCTTCGCGTACCGAATCTCGCGGCTGGTTCCGCTTTCCTTCTCGATGGCGTGCAACGACTATGGTTTCGAGCTGCTCTCGCCCGAAGAGGCACCGCTGTCGCAAGCCCTGCGCGAGGGGCTTTTCGACACGGTTGGCTTGCAAGACGATATCCACGGCAGCCTCAACGCCGTGGAGATGGCGCGCCGGCAATTCCGTGACATCGCGCGCGTGGCCGGTCTGCTTTTTGAAGGCTATCCCGGCCAGAAGAAGGGCGCGCGACAACTGCAGGCCTCGAGCGGCCTCTTCTACGATGTCTTTCGCAACTACGATCCCGGCCACTTGCTCTTGCAACAGGCGGATCGCGAGGTACTGGAGAAACAGCTGGAGCAGACGCGGCTTTACCACGCGCTGGAGCGACTCAAGAAAGCTAACGTGCTGATCGCCGAGCCGCCGCGCCCGACCCCTCTCGCGTTTCCAATTCTCGTCGACCGCTTGCGTGAGACCGTGAGCAGTGAATCATTCTCCAGTCGGGTAGAAAAGATGTCGCTCATGCTGGAGAAAGAAGCTGAAAAAGCTGATCGTTGATCGCGACACAAGCCTGGAGGTTGCAGGCGAGGAGTTGGTGTTTCTGCCCGAAAAGGCGGCCTATTGGCCCAAGGAATCCATTCTCCTCGTGGCCGATCTGCATCTGGGCAAGGCGGCTACGTTTCAGGAGTCCGGCGTGCCCGTCCCGCTTCACGCGACCGAGGACACGCTTTCGCGGCTATCGACGCTGGTGCGCCGCGTCCAGCCATCTCGCGTTCTCATCCTCGGCGATCTTTGGCACGCCAAGGCCGGCATGACTGGCCGCACGTTGGCTTCATTTGCACGCTGGAAGGAGGAATGGTCTTCCCTTTCAATCGATCTGGTGCTGGGCAACCACGACCGCAAGATCGATGCACCCGTGCACGAAAAGACAGGACTGTGCCTGAAGGTGGACATGCGGATTGGGCCGTTTCACTTCTGCCACGAGCCGTGCGAGCGCGATGAGTACTGTATTGGCGGTCACCTTCATCCCGGCGTGCGACTTGTCGGCGCGGGAAGAGACTCGATCAAAACGCCGTGCTTTTGGGTTCGCCCCGATATGGCGGTATTGCCTGCGTTTGGGGCCTTCACCGGCATCAGCCTGATCAGTCCCGAACCAGGCGACCAGATCCTGATACCCATTCCGGCCTAAGAAGGAGGCGACTGCCAGAACAGTTTCGTTGCGATGGCGGCGTCCGTAAACGACTCGACCGCGCGCTTGAGCACGAGGGGCGTGAGTCCACGGTTGTCGATGGCCAGACAGATCGTCAGGGCACCCTTCCGGATCACCATTTGAGCCGGCTGGATTTCGGCATTCTTTTCCAAGATGGAGCGCAAGTAGTCCGGATCGGCGAGTTCATCCTCGGTGAGCTTGCCGTACGAAGCCATAAACCAGATCTTGGCGCGACTGCTGCTGAGGCTCGCCGTCATGCGGATTAGGTCGCCGTTTCGTTTGACCAAGTATTCGATTCCGCCGCTCTCTGCCTTTACGGTGGGGATCTTGAGCGCCTTCAGCGCGTTCTCCAGTTCCGATGGCGCCGTGAGCGTCGCGGGCATCGAAGGGGCGACCGCCTTGGTTTGGATCAGGCTCAGCAAGAGGATGGCGACAGGGGCAGCTAGGTTCATGCGACTCGAAGGGCTCCCATGATTTCAACATCGGCATTGGCCGCGACTTCGTTATAGGCTAAGACGTTCAAGCCAGGGAGATAGCGATCGATCAGCCGTTTGAGCGGCAATCTGAGCTGGTTTCCACAAAGCAGGATCGGCTGGACGCCTTGCGTCATAGCGCTTTCCGTGTCCCCGCGTAGACCTTCGATCAGGCGGCTCTGAACGGCAGGATCGAGGGCCAAGATCGAGCCCATGCTCGTTTGTTGGATGCTGTCGGCCAGGAGTCGTTCCAAGGCCGGTTCCAGCGTCAGGCAGTGGACCTTGTTTTCGTGATCGACGACTTGGCGTGTGATCGTCCTGGCGATCGAGGCGCGGACGAGCTCGCCCAGTTGGTCGGGTTCTTTCACGCGGCCGCCAAAATCGGCCAGCGTCTCCAAGATGGTGACCATGTCGCGGATCGGCACCTTTTCGCGCAGCAAGTGCTGAAGGACCTTTTGGATGTCGCCGATGCTCATGATGCCGGGGATGAGTTCGTCGACCAGGGCCGGATTGTGCTGCTTTGCGTTCGTGATGAGCATCTGCACGTCTTGACGTCCGAGAAGTTCCGCGCAGTGATTCTTGACGATTTCACTCAGGTGCGTGGCGAGCATCGCCGAGGGCTCGATGACCGTGTAGCCGTTCCGCTCGGCGTCTTCTTTCATGCCGCGGTCGATCCACAACGCATCGAGACCAAAGACAGGCTCCTTCACGGCGGTCCCGGGAATCGGCTCTGCTGCAATGCCGGAACTGATCGCCAGGAGCATCGTTGGTTCGGCATAAGCACGAGCGATCTCTTCGCCGCGGACCTTGATGATGTACTCCTGAGAGCCCAAGGAGACGCTGTCGCGGATGCGCACGGTGGGCATAACAAAGCCGAGATCCAGCGCGATCTGACGCCGCGTCGAGGTGACGCGATCGGCGAGGTCGCCGCCCGATTTTGCATCGGCCAAAGGCGTCAGACCAAATCCAATTTCGATCTCCAGCGGGTCGACGGCAAGAAGTGGCAGGACGGCCTCTGGTCCGCTGGGCACGGCCGGTTGGGCGGCTTTGGGTTTCGGCGCATCGCCTGCCAGTTTCGCGGCCGCATTGGGACTCTTGGTGGTCATACGGGAAATCAGGACGAGTCCAGCGCCAATCGGGGCGAAAATAGCGAGGGGAAAGCCGGGAATGAATCCGAAGCAAACCATCGCGATGCCCGCCGCCATGAGTGCCTTGGGCTGGGCCAAAACTTGGAAGATGACTTCTCCGCTCATGCTTCGCTCTTGGCCGGCGCGGGTGACAAGCAAGCCGCTGGCGGTCGAAATCAGCAGGGCCGGAATCTGGGAGACGAGTCCTTCGCCGACGGAGAGCAGGGTGTACGACTTGAGAATGCTCAACGCGTCGCCACCGCCTCGGAAAAATCCGACCGCGAATCCGCCGACGATGTTGACCACGATGATCAGGATGGCGGCAATGGCGTCGCCCTTCACGAACTTGCTCGCACCGTCCATGGCGCCGTAAAAGTCGGCTTCTCGCTTGACTTGACGGCGACGATCGCGGGCCTGCTCTTCGTCGATGAGTCCTGCCGCGAGGTCGGCGTCGATGGCCATCTGTTTGCCGGGCATCGCGTCCAAGGTGAATCGCGCGACCACTTCAGAGACGCGGCCGGCACCGTTCGTGATGACGATGAACTGCACGATCATCAGGATGAGGAACGCGACGAGGCCGACCACAAAGTCGCCGCCCATCACGAAGTTGCCGAACGTCTCGATGACCTGGCCCGCCTTGGCCGTACCCAGGATCAGCTTCGTGGCGGCCACGCTGAGGCTGAGGCGAAAGAGCGTGGTGATGAGCAGCATCGACGGGAAGACGCTGAACTTCATCGGGTCGTCCACGTTCACGGACGAAAGCAAAATAATAACGGACGAGGCGATCGCGACGACGAGGCCGAGGTCGAGCAGCCAGTGCGGCAGCGGCAGGATCAGCATCGCGACGACGCCGATCAACCCAACGCCGAGCATCAGGTCCGTATGACGTAAAACTTTGTTGAGAAAAGCCTGCATAAGCAGGCCCATTGGGGCCCAGTTGGATTATCGGGCTCTCGCTGAGGTTTTTTAGGCTTCCCGCATCGATCCGGCGGCCGCAATGGAGACCGCGAGGATCGAATAGATGTTCTTGAGCGAATGAAAGCTGAGCACGTGCTCGAATCCAGGGGTCAGTCGCTTGGGCACCAGCTTGAAGTCCGTCACGTAGGCGAGTGCGGAAGTCGCCGCTCCGACGAGGAGATTCCGGCCGAACGAGCCCCGACGCGCTTGGAGGGCCCTAAATCCGAGTTCCGCGACCAGGGCCCACGACAGCATCGCGCTGAGGTTGAGGAGCAGACCGGTGCCGGTGTACTTCATGGAAGGCTCGGGCTGGCCGATTGCTTCGTCATCGAACACGATATGGCTGATCGCGTTGATCGGTTCTGCTGGCGGCCGCTGTTCCCCACGGGCCGCTGCGATGACAGCGACGGTGGTGGCCGCTGCGGCCACCCCGGTGATAAACAAGATGTTGAGCAAACTAGAGCGCGAACTGGCCATTGCGTTACACTACGTCTGCCCGCCGCGCCCGTTCCCGCTGCTAGTTGATTTGGACCAGCTCGTACGTCTCGATGACGTCGCCCTCGGCGAACGCCTCCCAGTCGTCGAACTGGATGCCGCAGTCCTGACCCGCGATCATCTCACGAGCGTCTTGTTTGACGTTCTTCAGCGAGCCGATCTTGCCTTCGAAGACAATGTCGGTTCCGCGCCGAACGCGGCAGTTCGCACCGCGCTGGACCTTTCCGTCGGTGACGTGGCAGCCTGCGACCTTGCCGTACTTCGAAAGATTGAAGACCACGCGAATCTCGACGGTGCCCAGATACACCTCTTCGAACTTCGGCGCGAGCATGCCCTTGACGGCAGCCTCGATATCTTCGATGAGTTCGTAAATGATGTGGTAGGTTCGAATTTCGACCTTGCTCTTCTCAGCTTCGCGCTTGGCTCCGGGCTCGGGCTTCGTGTTAAAGCCCACCACGATCGCGTTGGAGGCGCTCGCCAGCAGGATGTCCGATTCGGAGATCGATCCGACGCCGCTATAGATGATCTTAACGGTGACCTCTTCGTTCTCGATCTTCTCCAAGAGGCCGCGCACGGCTTCGACGGAGCCCTGGACGTCGGCCTTCACGATGAGGTTGAGGTCCTTGTTGTCGGTTTCGGTGAGTCGGCGCTTCAGGTCGCCCAACGAGACGCGCTTGATTTCGCCCGACAGTGAGTTGATTCGGGCTTGGCTAGCTCGCCCTTCGGCAATCACGCGAGCCGAGCGTTCGTCGTCGGCCACCTCGACGCGATCACCGGCGTTAGGAGCCTCGCTCAGGCCAAGGATCTCGACCGGAGTGCTCGGACCGGCTTCATTGATCCGCTCGCCACGGTAGTCCACCATCGCCTTGATCTTGCCGAACGTGTTGCCCACGACCACCGAATCGCCGATCCGGAGCGTGCCCTCTTCGACGAGAATCGTTGCGACCGGTCCGCGGCCCTTGTCGATCTTGGCTTCGATGACGACGCCTCGGAATTCGCCCTTGGGATCAGCGGTCAGCTGCATCACCTCGGCTTGGAGCAGGATCATCTCCAGCAGGTGGGGGACGCCTTCGCCGGTCAGGGCGGAGACGTTGGCCGTGATGATTTGGCCACCAAACGCTTCGGGAATGACGTCGTACTGAGTCAGCTGCGTAAGAACGTGATCCGGATTGGCTTCCGGCTTGTCGACTTTGTTGACGGCCACGATCATGGGCACGTCGGCGTTCTTGACGTGGCCGATCGCCTCGATCGTCTGGGGCATGATGCCGTCATCGGCAGCGACCACGAGAACCGCAATGTCGGTGACCTGCGCACCACGAGCTCGCATTGCCGTAAATGCGGCGTGGCCGGGGGTATCCAGGAAGGTGATCTTTCCTTCCGGAAGTTCGACCTGGTAAGCGCCGATATGCTGGGTGATACCGCCATGCTCCTTGGCCGCGACGTTCGCCTTGCGGATGTAGTCGAGAAGCGACGTCTTGCCGTGGTCGACGTGGCCGAGGATGGTCACGACAGGCGGACGGGGCTGTGCACCGGTGGTGGCGGCGGACTTGCCGGCGACTGCGGCCTTCGTCGGGGCCGATGGGGCGACGGGAATGCCCCACTTGAGCGTGTATCCAAACGTCTCGACGAGTTTCTCGGCCACGTCGTCTTTGAGTTGGGTCGTGAGGGTCGCCATGACCTTCATCGTCAGCATCAGCTTCTTTTGGACGTCGGGTTGAGGAACGCCCAAGGCACGCGCGACATCGCGAGGAGTGGGGCCGGGCATGAGGGTGATCTCTTTCGATCCCTTCAGATCTTTCAGGCTCTCCCGGATGACCTCCAGCGATTCGGTGTCGGTCTCAAACGAATCGCCGTCGTGGTGCAGGCCGAGGTCGGCCAGCACTCCAAACACGTGGCCCGGAAGGACCCCGAGTTCTTTGGCGAGATCGTCGATCTTGATTTGCATGGTGGTGCTCATGGGTGGTGTAGTTCGAATCGTGGTGCCAGGCCGTCAACGAGCGATGCGCTCACTGGTCGGCGAAGCGCGTGGGACAGCCGCCCCTTTCGCGCTAACCCGGATTGGCATTCCTGGTTGGGACAAACGTACGCGCTTCGGCCTTGGCCACGCGTTTGGCTCAGGTTCCAGTCGTCGCCCTGCAGGCGAATGCGGATCAGTTCGACTTGCGGCCGCTTGGTCCGGCAGGAGACGCAGGTGCGGATCGGCACGTCATTGCTCCCCGCCCGCTGCGGCTGGTTTCGGCTTTGGTCCGGCTTCGGCAGTTGCCTGAGCCTCGCTCCGAATGTCGATTTTCCAATCAGTGAGTCGAGCGGCGAGGCGCACATTTTGGCCGCCCTTGCCGATCGCTAGTGAAAGCTGGTTGTCGGGGACGACAACGTAAGCGCTTCGCTCTTCTTCGTTCATCTTGATGCTGTTCACCTTGGCCGGGCTGAGAGCATTGATGATGAACTGCTGCTGGTCGTCGCTGAATGGGACGATATCGATCTTCTCGTCGTACAGCTCGTCGACGATCGCCTGAACGCGGGAACCGCGAGGTCCAACGCAGGATCCGACCGCATCGACTCTCTCGTCGGTGCTGATCACGGCGATCTTGCTTCGCTGGCCTGGCTCGCGCGCCACGCTCTTGATGAGCACGATGCCGTCCGAAATCTCGGGCACGTTGAGTTCGAACAGTTTCCGCAGCAGATTCGGGTGGGTTCGGCTGACGATAACCTTGAGTCCACGTCGCGAATCGTCGACGCGCAGGACGTAGACGCGCATCCGGTCGTTTGGTCGATAAGGCTCTGTAGGTACTTGCTCCCACTTGGGCAGTTCAGCTTCGACGTTGTTGACCTGAACAAAGACGGTGCTTTCTTCGCGCCGCATCACGGTGCCGCTGACGATGTCGTTCAGCTTGGCACTGAAGGTGTCGTGGACTCGGCGGTGCTCCGCTTCGCGCAGCTTCTGCGTCAAGACCTGCTTGAACGCTTGGGCGGCAATGCGGCCAAATCGGTTGGGGTCCACTTCGACGGGCAAGAAGTCGCCAATCTCAAGGCTCGGATTTCGCTTCTTCGCCTCCATGATTCCGATCTGGAACATGGGATTCAAAACTTCGCCCACCACTTCCTTGTGGAGAAACGCGGTCCAGCCCTTCTTGGGGTCAAGTTTGACTTCGACCTGCGCGCGCGATTCATCACCCGAAGCAAGTCGCTCGTCGAGGCCCAGGACGGACTTCCGGTACGAGACGGCAAGGGCTTCTTCCAACTCTTTGATGAGTTCGTCGACCGGGATTTCCCGCTCTTGCGCGATCTGTTTCAGCTCCTGCAAAAAGTCCATCTGTTGCTACCTCCTCGCCCGGTTTCCAATAAAAAAGGGCGGCATTGCCGCCCTCCGTGGGTCGTGCAAGTTGTTTATGAATTGTAGCATATCAGGTCGATTTGAGTCTAGACGGGGCTTGATCGCTCGGTGCGAGCATCCCTTCTCCTCAAGTAGACTTTTGCGTGCGTCCCACCTTCGAGCTCACCTCGTTGTGCGGGCGGAGCCCACGATCAATGACGATACTTGTTCCCATCAAGCGCGTGGTCGATCCTTACGCCAAGGTTCGTCCCAACGCCTCCCAAACCGCCATCGAAACGACTGGCGTGAAGTTCGACGTCAACCCGTTCGACGAGATCGCATGTGAGGAAGCCGTGCGAATTCGCGAAAAGCACCCCGACACGCAGATCGTTGCCGTATCGATCGGCACCGGTGAATGCGAGGAGCAGCTTCGTAAAGCGCTCGCGATGGGTGCCGACCGGGCGATCCTGCTCGAGACCTCCGATCCCCTCGATTCGCCTGCTGTCGCCGATCAATTGGCGTCGCTGGTTCAAGAGATCAAGCCCGATCTGGTCTTGATGGGCAAGCAGGCGACGGATGACGATTGCAATCAAGCTGGGCAAATGCTCGCGGCTAAATTGGGCTGGCCCCAGGCAACGTTTGCGAGCAAAATCGAAATCGAAGGGTCGCGGGCGCGGGTGGCCCGGGAAACGGACACCGGTTCCGAAACGCTGGAATTCGACCTTCCAGGGGTCGTGACCGCCGACCTGCGTCTCAACGAGCCGCGGTACATCGCCTTGCCGGGCATCATCAAAGCCCGGTCCAAGCCGCTCGAAAAGCGCCCCATCACTCCGGCAGCCCCCCTGACCCGAACCGTCAGCGTTGTCTCCGCTCCCCAACGCCAAGCCGGAATTAAAGTCGGCAGCGTTGACGAACTCTTCGAGCAACTCAAGACCCGAGGTGCCATCTAATCATGAGCCGACTGTTGCTGATCTCGTTTGACGATGCGGACGCGAAGGCAGGCGCGGGCTTCGCACGTGTCCTGGGGATGCCGTTTGACCACCTGTTTATCGGCAGTGCCGCTCCTGCCCATGCGGCGGGCGAAAAAGTGCTGCACGCTCAGGTCTCGGACGTCGCGCCCGCGGATTCGCTCGCTGCCGCACTAGCTGAGGCCGCCAAGAGCTACTCCCATATCGCCTTGGTCTCGTCGATGCGAGGCAAGGACGTGGGCGCTCGGCTCGCGGGGCATCTCGGGGCTGCGATGGTGACGGACGCCATCGGCGTGGAATCCGAAACGGCATTCGACCGCCCGATCGTGGCGGGCTCGATGGTCGCCCGGGTTCAGGTGGACCACCTTCCCGTCGTTATCACCTATCGACCCGCTAACTTCCCTGCCGGTGCGGATGAGAGCGCAGGCACCGTGGAAAGCCTGATCCTGAACGCGGCGGGCCGAACGGCGCGGACGTCGGTCTCGAGCGGAGGCGGATCGAGACCCGACCTCACGCAGGCCAAAGTCATTGTCTCGGGTGGGCGACCGCTCAAGGACGCGGAAACGTTTGAGAAGTTGATCGGTGGTCTGGCCGACGCTTTAGGCGGTGCCGCCGGAGCGACGCGCGCCGCGGTCGATTCGGGCATCGCCCCGAATGAGCTCCAGGTGGGTCAGACGGGCAAGATCGTCGCGCCGGATCTTTACATCGCAGCCGGAATCTCCGGATCGACCCAGCATATGGCGGGCATGAAGGACAGCAAGCTGATCGTCGCGATCAATAAAGACCCGGATGCTCCTATCTTCGACGTGGCCGACATTGGACTCGTCGGAGACCTGTACGACGTCATTCCCCAGCTGTTGGCAAAGCTAGGCAGGTAGGCACAAAAATGGAGGCCCACACGACTGCCAAGGGGAGAGCAAATGCAGCCGGGAGCCTCCAGAGGGTCATTATAGTCACCAATCGCCCTTGTTCGCATACGTAAATTTTGATAAAAGTTTCAGTTCCATATTTTTGATCCGACAATCACAAGGGTTGCCAGCTTGATCGGTCCCAGTTGTCCGTTCAGGTTAAATAGTGTTGAATAATGTCTACGGATAAGCCGGTACCGGAAGATTTAACGTGTGTTTACGATCCGCTCATCGCTTTGATGGGTCGGTTCGAAAACGTTCGGTCCGCGTCTCAGACGACCGACTCCCTGCAGGAGCTTCCGATCGAGGAGCGACTCCAACGTCACATCGTCGACGGGCTCAAGAAGAACCTGGAGTCCAACCTCGATCGAGCCCTGGAAACGTACCCGCCCCTCGCCATCATCAATGACATTCTGCTGGCGGGAATGAAGACCGTCGGTGAATTATTCGGCGCGGGAAAAATGCAGCTTCCGTTCGTGCTCCAAAGTGCCGAAGTGATGAAATCGGCTGTTCGCTATCTCGAGCCGTTTATGGAAAAGACGGAAGGGAGCGACAAGGGATCGATTCTGTTGGCCACCGTTCAGGGAGATGTGCACGACATTGGCAAGAATCTAGTCGATATCATTCTTAGTAATAATGGTTACAGAGTTGTCAATATTGGCATCAAGCAACCGATCAATAACATTATTGATTCAGCTGAGGAGCATCGTTGCGATGTCATTGGAATGAGCGGCCTCTTGGTGAAGAGCACGCTCATCATGAAGGACAACCTGATCGAGATGAACGACCGCGGGCTTCACCACATTCCCGTCATCCTGGGCGGTGCCGCGCTCACCCGCGCCTATGTCGAGCAGGACCTGCGAGCGATCTATCGGGGCCGAGTTTTCTATGCTCAGGACGCCTTCGAGGGCCTGCGGCTCATGGAAGAGATCGGCGCCGCGTCCGACGCGAATGTGGCTCAAGAAGACGAAGAAGTGACCCCGCGCGTGTCGTCCCACCGACTGCCCGACTCGAATCCGAGCCTCTACGTCTTCGACGGCGTTCGCAGCGAGGTATCGCGCGACGTCCCCGTGCCATCGCTTCCCTTCTACGGTGCCCAGCGCCGAGAACGGTTCGACATCTTCGAAATCTATAAGTACATCAACCCGATCGCCCTGTTTCGGGGCCAGTGGCAATACCGCCGGCAGGATTCGATGGATAACCTCGAGTTCAACCGCTGGCTCGATGATCACGCGCAGCCCATCTTTGCCCGGTTCCAGCAGGAGCTCGCCACGGTACTGAAGCCCAAGGTCGCATGGGGCTACTTCTGGTGCCGATCAGAAGGCAACGACCTCATCATCTATGAGGAAGATGCCCGGTCGGAGCGCCTTCGTTTCACCTTCCCGCGTCAATCGGAAGGGAAACGTCTGTGCCTGTCCGACTTTTTCCGGGACACGAGCCATCCGGAGCCCGATGTCGTCGGTTTCCAGATCGTCACCGTGGGCGAGGACGTATCCAAACTCGAGCGCAGCCTCTTCGCCAAAGGCGACTACCAGGACTACCTTTACGTTCATGGAATGGGCGTGGAGACGGCGGAGGCGCTGGCTGAGTACTGGCACAAGATCGTGCGCAACGAACTCGGTATCGGCCAGAACGATCCAGCTGAAATGAAGCTTCTGTTCAGCGCGAAATATCAGGGCGCGCGATACTCCTTTGGCTATCCGGCATGCCCCAATCTGGAAGACCAAGCCAAGCTGTTCGAGCTTCTGGAACCTGAAAAGATCGGCATCACCCTCAGCGAAGAGTTCATGCTTGTTCCCGAACAAAGCACCAGCGCTATCGTGATCCACCACCCGGAAGCCAAGTATTTCAACGTCAAGTAGACGCTGGATCGGATACCATACGTCTAGAAGGTTGGTCATGAGCAGGCTCCAAATTCTTGTTTTCGGAAGCGTCGTTCTCGTGGGATGCGGTGGCTCGAACAACAGCCAGTTCTCGAACGGTTCGAACTTTGATTCCCGTCTCGGAGCAACTGGTGAGGTCTCAACCGACCGCAAGCCTGCCGCCAAACAAGTCCCCGTCTACCTAACCGTCACGCCGGCGGCGGACTCTCCGGACACGTGGACCACGGTGAAGCGGCTCGAGCTGTCCACGGAGAAATCCACGCAGCCGATCGTGGTCTCGGAGCGCCCCCTCGCCTTGCGTGCCCAAGGGTTTGCGGGAAAACGAAGCATTTTCCTGGGCATGGCGGACCAAAGCGAGAAGTTGGTGCGGGCGCAGATTTTCCTCGATCGCGGCATCAAAGTCGCCAAAGACGGCACCTGGAACGCGGGCGAACTGACCTCCGATTCCAAGAAAGCGGGCGAGCCTGTTCGCGTGGTGCTCAGCTTCGATAAGGCCGCCGAATTCGCCGATGCGATCGTCCTCGACCTGCAGTTGGCGCCGGACAAGGGACTCGTCAAGCCCGAACTCAAGCTTGCGAACTCGTCGCTGGCGAGCGAAGAGACGACTTACCCGGGCGCTTTTCAGGCCAAAAAGATCTCTGAAAAGACAAGGGTTGCCGAATTTATCGACTGGACCAAGAGCGCACCCACGTTGGAAGCGAATACACCAGGACTAAGCCTCGATAAGGGCTGGGTCGCCGTAACCTACGAGCCGGCTGCCCGCCGATTTGGAACCTTGGCCGTTGACTCGACGCGGCCGTTCGTGGCGCGTGTCGAATCGGTCGCCGAAGACGGACTGAGCCTTACGATCCGTCTCGCCGCGGGACCCCAAATTCCCGATCAGGACGAAATCAAGATCCCGATCGACAAGATTGATGTGCTCAGCCACCAGATTGGCCAGAAGAACTTGACCAGCGATGCCGCCCGTGATTGGGCCAATCGGCTTGTCGCCGTCTTCTCCGACAAGTGGCCGATGAATCTCGAAGCGCAGCAGGTGAAAATCGCGCGAGCCGTTCCGGCTGTCGCCGTGACTCCGCCGGACCAGAAAACCAGTTCGACGGAGCCACCCAAACAGAAGTAGCGCGTTATTCGCCCGTGAGATCGAAGTTGTTCGAGAGGATGCCGTAGTCGAACACGCTCACGGTTTGGTCGCCATCAAAGTCGGCTTCCGGATTCCAGTTGGATGAGCCGGGCGAGCTATCGAAAGCATCCGAAAGCAGCCCGTAATCAAAGACGCTGACCGTGTTGTCGTGATCGGCGTCGCCGTTCAGGTAAGTCTGGTTAAGCCCGGTCGTCCCCGTCAGGGCGACTGTACGATTGAGGAAGGTGCGTCGCAGCCAGTGCGACGGCTTCACCGCGATCGAGTAGGTCCCTGGCTGCAAGTTCGAGCTCGAGGTGTAGACCCAGTTGGAATTCGCATCGAGGTTGGTCGTGCCCGATTCGATGACCGTTCCCGTACCCGCGGCCAGGATTTCCACCGTAACCGGGATGTTCGTCGTCGGGCCAACGTAATCCGGCAGGGTCGCGTGTCCGGAGAATCGAATTCCCGGCGCTGGGATGCGCAGGTAGTACAGATCTTCCTCGCCATTGAACGTCGCCGTATAGACCACCGATGCCCCCGTGTTATCCGAGGTCATCGAAATATAGTCACCCATCTTCGTCTGGACCGGATAGCCCAGCGACTGATTGAACGAGGCACTGACCGGCGTATTGGCCGACCACGTCAAGCCTCCGTCCAAGGAATACGACCACATGAGCCGGCTGCGCGAATTATCGCTCGACTCACGGGTGTCGTTCCAAATGACGTCGATGCGGCCATTCGGGGCCACACTCATTGTTCCGAACCAATGGTATTTGTCGCCGTTCAGGGCGTCATCATTCACGCGAACCGCCGTCGACCAACTGCTGCCGCCATTGGTGCTGCGCGCGAACATCACGTCGCAAGGATTGCCCGCCACAGTCGGCGTGCGATCCACCGAGCACAGGATGTAGATGTTGCCGCGCGTCGGGCCGGTGCCTCGATCGACCGCGACATAAGTCTGGCCCGAGAGTCCGGAGGGGTTGATGGCCTGGCCATAAGAGATTTCGCCGCCCAAATCGACGGTGCGCGCCAGGTCAAAAGTCGGCGTGACGGCCGAATTCTTGGCGTTGGATGAGCGGACAAAGCCGAAATTGGCCATGTTCGCGTTCGTCCCCGCGATGTAGACCTCGCCGTTTGTGCCGATGTCCAGCGTGCCCCACACGGGCTGCTGAGGGACATTGATCGGGTTCATCCAGGTGACGCCGCCGTCCGTCGAACGCGAGAATTGGCGACCCGAATAGTTGTTTCCTGCCGTGCTCCAAGCCTGGTAAAGAAAACCGCGGCCGGTACTTGTCGTATTGTCGCAGACCATCCACTGCTTGTCGCCCCCGGTACCAAAGCTGGGGGTGCCATAGCTGATGCCGAAGTTCGAGCTGCGAAAGATATCGTCGTAGAACGTCTGCTGGAGGCTGTTGTAGAACAACAGTCCGTCGTAGCGACTATTCAAGACTGGGTCGCTGCGAAACGTCCCCGGCGTCAGGACGGTGTTGTTGTGCCAGGTGAGGCCGCCATCGGTCGTGTAGGCATTGCCTGCCTGGCGAAAATCCGAGGTGATGCTATCGAACTGGCGCCAGCCGACGGCCATGCGGTTCGGATTGGTCGGATCGACCGTCATCGACGGCTCGTTGGCGGCGTCACCGACGATGTTTTGGCCCTGAGCGTTGACGTTGATCTGGAAGCTGGTGTACGGGCCGTTTGGCGAAATCATGCCCGGCGTCGTGAGCAGGTTGGGCGGTGTCTGGTGGGGATACCGAGCGCTTCCCTGCTCGTTCTCCTCCTCAACCTCCAAGACGGGGACCGATTTTCCACGGAATTTTCCTTGGCCAAAGGCGGTCTGGGTGGCCAAACCCGGCAACAAGGCGAGTCCCAACAAGCAAGAATAATGCGCTTTCACGTTGCTCTCAGTATAGAGCCAAGTTCAGCGAATTGCCTAGGATTTTCTACCCCGCCAGTCTGGAACTCACGATTTCGAACCGGCTGAGATCGTAGCGGTCTTGGATCGTTTCCGTCTGGACGTCCTCGACGTCGCCGGGGCCGTGCCAGAGCTGGTCGACCAAGTTGGTCAGGATATTGGGGTCGGCGTGAAAGGCCACGAATTCGACTCGGCCGTCCGATCGATTCCAAACTTCCCCGACGATGCCTTGACGCTCGGCTTCGGACTTTACAAAGGACCGGAAGCCGACGCCTTGAACCCGGCCTGAGATGGTGGTGCGGACACCTGCCATTTGTTACACCTCCTTAGAGCATTCAATCACTCTTTCTATGAATGCGTTACCACGAATCGCGAAAAACCACCAAGGCTCTTGCAAAAGTCCGCAATTAGGGGCTGCTGAGATCGATGACGTTCGGCTTCCAGCCCAGCTCTTTGAGCAGGCGTAAGTAATCGTCCGACGTGGCCTCGGAAGGCGCTTTGCCCAGCAGCGCGATGAGGACACCTTCCATGACATTGGTCGCGAACGTCTCCCCACCGAAAACGGGCGTCGTGGTGATCGCGCGTTTCGCGCCCGCATCCCGCAGCCAGTCGAGGTTTTGTTTTCGCAGGCTCTGGGTCAGGATCGTTTTGCCCGGCATCTTGTCGGGGGCATATCGCGTGATATAGAGTGTGTCGCCGCAAATCAGCGAGGCCTCATCGAAAGCCCAGCCGTACTTCGGCGCCCGAACTTCTTGCTTCTCGCCGGTGGGATAAAACCACTGGAACGGCAGCTGGGTGATGATGGGCAAGCTCAGCGCCCCGATCAGCTTCACCGTTTTATAGCTGCGAATCCGAATCGGCAGGCCGAGGCCAAACATCAAGTCGCCGTAGACGACATTCGGGCACCGCTCGCTGAGGGCCTGGGCCATACCGTAACGGTCCACGGCCGACATGAGCAGGCAGCGCTCCTGCTTGAAATCCACGATGCCGTCCCGCTCGAGTGCGTAGATCGTTTCTCGCTCGAGCGTGTGCTTCAGCCCGCTGCCATCCACGACCGGGGTTTCTCGCACGTCGCGAATGCAGTCCAAGATCTGCCGGAACGCATACTTGCGCTCGCCGATCACGACATAGATGTCGGCGCCGCCCACCCCAAGCGCCGCGACCTTGCCGTCGAGATCACGGAACATCTGCTTGAAACGCGCCATGTCGCCATCTGCACCAATCCGCTCAATCACGAACGGCTGGCCCAGAATCTCGACCTCCGTTTTCTTGTCCCGTTTACTGGTGCCGAGGCTGACGCTGACGACGCGCTTGGGTTCCGCCATTTAGAAGACCGCGATGCCCTCGATTTCCACGTCGACGCCGCGCGGCAGTCCCGCGACGGCCACAGTCGAGCGAGCGGGAGCGTCGCCCTCGAATGCCGCGCCATAGATCTCGTTGACAGCCGCGAAATGCTCCATTGAGCTCAGGAAGATGGTGGTCTTCACCAAGTGGCCCATGGTCAGGCCAGCCTGCTCGAGAACGCCTTTCATATTGGCGAGCACCTGGGCGGTTTGCTCGCGGATGTCGCCCTCGACAAGCTCGCCATTCGGTCGTAGCGGAATCTGGCCGCTCATGAAAAGAAGCGATCCGGTTGCCCGGATCGCCTGAGAATACGGACCGATCGCTTGCGGTGCGTCGACCGTGGAAATGGCTTCGCGAATCATGTCGCGATATTACCGCTCGTCACTCGTCGCCGCTGAGGTCGAAGTTGTCGCTCAGTAGACCGTAGTCGAAGACGGTGATGGCGAGATCGAAATCGAGGTCGGCTCGCGCATCCCACTTCGCTTCACCTTTTTGACTGTCGAAGGCGTCCGACAGGATGCCGTAGTCGAAGACGCTGATCACGTTGTCGCCGTCGATGTCCCCGGGGATCAGCGTGGCGTTGATTCCCGTCGCGCCCGAGCCTGCTTGGTACGTGCCGAGCTTCTTGCGCAGCGTTCCTCCCGCGCGAACATAGATGTCGAGCGAGCCCGAACCAAAGATTCGCTGGAGGTAGTTCCCGGCCGCGTCGACGTTCAGCGCGTGCGACCAGACGACGGTCGTGGTGCCATGCTGCCGAGCTTCGATTTTCATCGAAGCTTTGGTCAGATCTGCTTCCAAGCCCTTGACGGTGATCTTGCCTTTCACATCGAGCCCCACGATGCGCGCAACGTAACCTTCGATGTTCTTGGCGGGATCGATGCCCCAGCCGACGACGGTTGTGCCATCGGCGCTCATGCCCGTAGCGTCGCGCAAGGTCCAGCCATTGAGATTGAGGCCGTAATCGTTCGTCAAGACGTCCTGCAGTCGCCTCATGCCCACCGCGCTCGTCCAGATAAATGCTTCGTCACCCGAACCACTCTTGCTGTTGCCCACGATGATCGTGCCATCCGAGTTGGTCGAGGTCGCCGTGCTGGCGAATGTGCCGCCGGGAAGGTCACCCAGGCCGATCATGCCCGTGCTCTGCGTCCACCGGAAAGCTTCCTGACCGTTCGTGCTCGAAGACGAACCGACGATGACCGAGCCGTTCGCCGAGATGCCGTAGCCGTAGCTCAGGAAAGTGCCTCCCGTCAAATCGCCGATGCCGACCATCCCTCCCGCTTGAGTCCAGCGAAAGGCCTCCATGCCGTTGGAACTCGACGAGTAGCCCGTGATCGTGCTGCCGTCGGATGAGATCCCCGCAGCCGAGCTGTAGGCTGAGCCTCCCGGGAGATCGCCCAGGCCCGTCATACCGGTCGCTTGCGTCCAGCGGAAGGCTTGCGTACCGGTCGTGCTCTCGCTCCAGCCGACGATGACGCTGGCATCAAAGGAAGCTGCCGTCGCCAGACCGTAGTTCGCGCCGCCCGCTAGATCGCCCAGGCTCACCAGGGCCGACGAGGACCATTTGCAGGCAACGGTGCCCAAGAGACCGGTCGAATAGCCGACCACCGTCGCTCCGTCCCCAGAGATGGCAGCCATTCCTGAGAAGTAGCTGCCACCGGTGAGTTCGCCCGTCGACGACATCGTGCCGTTCAGCCACCGAAAGCCACACGTGCCCAAGGCGTCGGTACCTGTGGCGGCAACTGCGGCTCCATCCGCCGAAACGCCATAGGCCACGCTGTAGAACGCTCCGCCAGTAAGGTCGCCGAGCGGGATAAATTCGGGAGCCGTATAGGCAGCCGAACCAATCCCACAGAGGCCGACCAAGAGAAGAGAGAGTGCAAGTTTGCTCATGATCGGTCCTTATCGCTTCATGTTGATGAGATCCTGGAGCATCTCATCGACCGTGGTAACAACCCGCGTGTTGGCCTGGAAACCGCGCTGGGTGATGATCAAATCCGTAAACTCCGATCCGATATCGACGTTCGACTGCTCAAGGAAGCCGGCGTTGATCTGACCGCGACCACCGGTGCGCGGGACGCCAACGACGGGAATTCCCGAGTTATCCGTGTTGCGCCACAAGTTGCTTCCCATTCGCTCCAAGCCTCCCGAGTTCGGGAAGATGGCGGTCGCGATCTGGCCTAGAGGCCGGGTGAGACCGTTCGTAAAGAGACCCGTAATCGTGCCGTCGGTCGCCACCGAGAAGCTCTGCAGCGATCCCGGAGGAAACCCGTCCTGGTAGTCCACGTTGACCTGGTTCTCGGCGACTGTCGTCGTACCGTTGACCGTTCCCGTCTTGAGCTGGCTGATCTTGCTCATGTCGAGGTTGACCGAGAAGTTCAGCGTGTTGCCGGGCGTAGTTACCGTGACGGGTCGTGATGACGAGCCGTTGAGCATGTTGCCCGTCGAATCGAAATCGAGGGGCGGACCGGCCGGGCTCGCCGTGTCCGACGCAGCAAGTTCTGCACCCGTGCTGTCGACGACGCGCCACTGCCAGCGAGATACGACGCCGGGAGGGTTGCCGGCAAACGGCGGATCCTGGCGATTGAAGAACTCGATCGTGACGGTGTGGGCGCCGCCCAAGGCGTCATAGAAGTTCGCAGTGGTTGCCCAGTCAGCCTGACCACCGACCGCGCGAGGGTTCGATCCGACCGCGGTATAGCCGCTCAAGTTGCCAGCGAGCAGCGCGCTCGAAGTCACCTGAACAGCGTTCAAACGGCCCAACGGAATGTTGATCTTGCTCGCGACCGTGATCGGTGTCGAGGTCGACGTATTGGCCTGGGAGACGAAGTCCCAACCCATGACACGCTCACCCGTGGCACGGTGGACGAGGTCGCCGCTCGCGTCGAGATCGAACGCTCCGTCCCGCGTGTAGGCGATGCGCTTGCCATCGCTGCTCATGAAGTAGCCGTTGCCCTGAATCGCGAGGTCGGTCGGCCGGTTGGTCGCGTTGAGCGAGCCCTGCTCGATGTTGGTGTCGGTGCTGCCCACCAACACGCCGAGACCGAACTGAACGGGGTTCAAACCACCCGTTTCGTTCGTGGGGCGTGCGGCGCCACGAATCGTCTGCGCCAACATGTCTTGGAACGTCACGCGGCTGCCTTTGTAGGCGGTCGTATTGACGTTGGCCAGGTTGTTGCCAATGACGTTCATGCGCGTCTGCTGCGCCTTGATGCTGGCCACGCCAGCAAGCATCGCTTGTAACATAGATCTTTGCTCCTTCGGTCGTTCAAAGATCGGTGAGGACGGTCGAGTTTGCCGTTCGGGCTTATCGATGCTTCCGCGAGGGGCTCACGGTCCAGCGTTTGTTCCCGCCGATCAGAGGATTCGATTGTTGGTTTGGATTTTCGGACTTGCTTCACACCACGACGGCACTGTCGATGTTGGTGAACACGTTATTCTTCAAACTGCTCTTGTCGACCGCGGTGATCACGGTTCGATTCTTGATGCTGACGACGAGAGCGACGTCGTCGAGCATGACCAGGGACTCCTTGGCTCCTTTGCTGGCCGCCTGATCGACTCCACCGAGAACCCGCTCCCACTGCTCACCATCGAGCTGAATGTTGCGGCTTTCGAGGCGGGTCTTGGCATGGCCGCTCACTTTGAGACGGTCCGCCAAAATCCCGGCGAACTCCGCTGGGTTGGTGGAGGTTGAACTGGGCCGAACCGCGGGTTCGCGGCCGAGGGCCAGTTCGCTGATCTTCTGGTTTTGAATCGGGTTGCTCATCGAACTTCTGTTAGCTGCCGAAGCTGGTCGCACTCGCCAGCGAAATCGTCACGTCCTTTCCTAGACGATCCGTTACGGTCAGGGTGATTCCGTTCGAACCAAAACTGACTTTCTTGATCGGGCCGGTCATGATCTCGGGTTTGCCATCCGATCCCTTCAAGGTCGGGTGGGGCGCCGTGACGCTCTTGCCGACCAGGCCCGCCACCGATGCCATCTGCACCATGTCCTGCATCGAGGTGTCGACCTTGGCGTCGTGGACTTCCTGGACGTTGGCGAGCTTGACATCGACTATGCCGCCATCGGCTTCCCGAACGCCCAAAACATATTCGCCGTCCTTCACCTGCAGCCGCGTGACGATGCCCGTGACGGTGTCTTCCATGCCGGTTCCGGACTCGGTCGACGGACGAACCGCCACGACTTCTTTACCGATCAGCGAATTGGACTGGGTGCCTTGCAGAACGTCGAGCATTTTCTCGTTGCCCTGGACTTGACCCAACTGCGCCAGCTGGGCATAGAAGTCGGCATCCTTCATCGGTTCCAGCGGATTCTGGTTCGCCAATTGCGTGACCAAAAGCTGCAGAAACGTCTGCATATTGAGTTCACTTTGGCGCTTGTTTCCGCTGGTGGTAGCGGTCCCTCCCGCGTTCTTGAATACTTCGGATATTGAACTGGTATTCATAAGGTTTCCTAACTTAGATCATCACATCGACCAAAGCGTTGGCATCGCGTCGATGCTCAAAGCCTCGCGTTTCGGGCGCTGCTTCGGTAAAGGTGCCGAATCGAACGCTCGGGCCCGCGGCTTGCGGTTGATCCTGCGTCTGCTGCTGGGGCAGGTTCGACGGATTCTGCTGCGTGCTCTGCTGGCCCACATCGAACGAGCCCATGCTGAAGCCCTTGGATTCGACCTGTCGGATCAAACCGTGGGCGTTGGCTTTCAGGGCGTCGCGCACGCCGTCGTGGCTCGCATTCGCCTCGACGCTCAAGCTGCCGCCTAGATTCCTCACCGTCAATGTAATGTCGCCCAACTCTTTGGGAGCCAAACGAATCGTGACGGATCCCGATCGTCGTTCCAGCGCCAGAGCCTCGATCCGGTCGGCGACTCTGGACGCGATGCCCGGACCGTCGATCGCGAGATTGCGGCGCGGAGCGGGGGCGACCGTCGCCGCACGGGTGACTGGCGCAGGACCGGAATCCGGTGCTTGGACTTGCGGAGTGTCCACTTGCCTCTCCGTGACGGGAACGGCGACTTCGGGCTCGTCGGACTGGCTCGACGAACTGTCGAAGGTCTCCGAGTCCAGCATGGCGTCACTAGACGCGGCGGGTGCGACAACCGTCATGGCTTCGTTCGCGGCCTGAGCCTGAACCGTGGTGCGGCGCGCGATTCCCGGGGCCTTGAGTTCGGTCTTGGGTTCAGCCGACGACGCAATTGGAGTCGCCGATGCCGCCGCGATGGACGGCTGCGCCTGAGGAGCATCGGATTCCTTGATCGGCTGGGCCGAAGCCGTCGCGGGAGTCGCGGAAGCGACGGGCTCGACGATTTGGTTCATCAGCCCCGTTTCCGCCGGCCGCGCTGGCACCGCTTTCGGATCAACGGCCTTCTGGTCGAGAATCGCGGGCTCGACGGCTTCGGGAGCCTTCGTGACGATGGCTTCAGGAGCATCCGAGGCGGCCTGAACCGAGAGGTCCGGGCTGCTCGCGATTACCTTGACGTCTTCCGACTGGCTGGACATTTCGACAGGATTAAGCGCGGCGACGACCGTCGGATCGACTGTCTGCCCCGCCTCCTGCTTGGGTGTCGTGGCCACCAACAGCGTCTCCGCCGATGTGGCGTCGATCGATGGGGTCGGGATCGAGCGGGCGAGGTCCGGGCCGATCGCTACCGGACCGGCAGCCGGATCGGCGTCCGCGGAACTCGGTGCCGACACCGGTGTGGCCGTTTCCGTTACCGCCAAGGGCACAAGGGGAACGGCAACCGTCGCGAGGGCAAGGGCAAGTCCCATCGCTGAATCCGTCGCCGGAGTCGAATTCGAATCATCGACCTCGTCGGGCTGGTGTGCAACCGCGTCATCGCTGACCGTGGATGCAGTGGCTTCAGCTTCGGTGGGCGGGAGGTCCGGCGTGTCTTCCTGAGCATTCGGCTCTTTGGAATTCGCCTCCTTCACCCGTGGACCGTGTAAGTGGCCCGGCGGGGCGGCCATTCCTGGCGGTGGTTCTCCCCTGCCCCGAGAATGTTCGAGCATCTGTTGAAAGCCCGGCTCAGGCGCCTCCGTGCGGGTTGGCGTTGGAGCTAGGTTCAGCAGGTTTAGTGTGACAACCTCAAAACTCATAGGACAACTGGTTCCAATGTCCTTATCGGAAAGCCAGGGCACCGCATTTAGGCGGGGCGGCCAACCCTGAAGTGGATTCTCGGCAGTAGAGTCGGCCAAACCTGTCATAATGCTTCAGTCGGATGATCGACGGCCCCTTCCCCAGTCCGCTTCGCGGCGTCCTTTTCGATGTCGACGGCACCTTGGCCGATTCGACCGGCACCTGCGTCGCCGGATTGGCGGACACCTATGAGCATTTCACCGGCGTGAGGCCGTCCGATGCCGATGTCTTGGCTCTGATGGGGATTCCGCTCTTGCAGCAGATGAACCTGTTCGGCCTCGATCAGCTCACCACCTCCACTGCGGAAGAACGCGTGGATTACTGCCTTCAAAGGTATGAAGTCCACGAAGCCAAGACGTCCTTGTTCGAAGAGGCGGTCGCCGCAATGGACGATTGCATCGCCGTGGGTCTCAAGGTTGCCTTGGTGACCAGCAAGAACGCGACGGAGCTCCGCATCTTTTTTGACGCTTTTCCTCGCTTCCATTCGGTCCATACGGCCGTCTGTGCTAGCGATATCGAACGACCGAAGCCAGAACCAGATTGCGCACTGCTGGCTTGCGATCGACTTGGAGTCGAGCCGAAGGAAACGATTTTCGTCGGCGACTCGGTTTACGACCAACAGTGCGCTTTTCAAGCGGGTATCCCGTTCGTCGCCGTAGGCTACGGCGCCGCGCCGCTTTCCCGGCTTCAGGCCGGGCCCCATTTGGCCGCAGTTCAGACTCCCGAACAGCTGCGAGCCCTGCTTAAAACGAATTTAGATCAATCCCTATGCGACGTCAAGTAAACGATTCAGACCAACCCAGCGAGACCACCGCCCAAACCCCAAAAAGGAGCCGAACCAAGAAAGCTGACGCGATCGCGCCCACGCCCGAGGTCACGGCTGAGGCACCCGCGCCCGCAAAAAGACCGGCACGACGCAGCCCAAAGAAAACGGAAACCGAGCAGCCCGCGCTTGTAGAAGTCGCCGCGCCGCCGGTCGAAGCCCCGCGTGCCAAGCGGTCGTCCAGGACGAAGCCGGCCGAGGCAGAAGCCGTTGCGGCACCGGAGGCGCAGCCCAAGGCGCGTCGTGGCCGCAAGAGCACCACCGAGGCGCCCCTGATGGAAAGCGGCGTGATCGATGGCGTCTCCATTTCATTCCGTCCGCGGCAGCAGCGCGAAGAGGCTCCCGCTGCAGAACCGGCTCCGAAGGAATCGAGGTCGGGCCGAGGTCGCGGTCGCGGTCGCAGCCAAAGAGACCGCGAGGATGCCGAACCGTCGGCACCTCAGATCGTGCAGACCGTCGAACTCACGGAGGGCGAATCGCTGGCGATCGCGCAGTGGCGAACACCGACTTACCAGGAGTCGACCGAGTCCGAGAGCTCGACCAACCTCGCCCCTCGCCGCAGCCGCAACAAGCGCCGCAAGGATAAGCGGGACCGAGACATCACGGCAGCCGCCGCGCTGACGGTCCCCGAGAAGGAGGCTCCCGCCGAGACGGGACTGAAGCGCTCCAGCCGAGATCGGCGTCGCTCGGCCGAGCCCGCCGCGCAGCCTGAGCCGGAGCCGGTTTTCCAGCTTCCTCCGCAGCGGCCCGCGATTCCCATTCCGAACGAAGCGCCCCAAGTGATCATGCGCAACGGCGTTCCCACGCTGGTTCGCAATGGCCGCGTGCTATCGCCCCTGTTCCTGTTCGGATCTTCGCCGGATGAGGGCCGCCTGAACACGGTCTTGGAAGAGATCAAGATGGCGAGCGACGCAGGCGTGCACATCTTCGTGCACTACCTCGAGTTCGAAATCGAGCGATCGATGGTGGATGAGACTGCCGCCTTCGCCGGATTCTTGCTCAAGAAGACCCTCGAAATCGATCCTAGCGCCCAAGTCATTTTCCGCGTCGTTTTCTCGGCGCCCAAGGACTGGGAGACGCGCTATCCGAAGGCAAAATACGAGATTCAGGCCGGTGGGCCCAGCGAGCCAAGCTTCTGCGACGACGAGTTCTGGGACGAAGCCGAATCGCTTTTGCGCCTCCTGGTCGCCAAGCTGCGGATGCTCGAGACCCGCGACAGCATTCTCGGGTTCCACCTCGAACGCGGCGAGTGGTTCTTCGCGAGCGGATGGGGATACGACACCAGCATCGCCGCCCACGAGAAATTCCGACAGTGGGCTCGGGTTCGATATCGGGACGACGTGGCTTCCCTGCGCGCCGCGTGGTTCGATGGCCAAGTTCACTTCCAGACCCTCAACGTGCCGCAGTACACGGCCAAGAGCAAGCCGGGCGAGGAGTTCGTCCGCACCGGACGCAAGGCGCGCCGTTGGGTCGACTACCACCTGTTCCTGAGCGACAGTACCGTCGACCGCATTACCCAACTGGCCTACGCCGTGAAGGAGTCGAGCGAGGGCATGTTCCTCGTCGGGGTCAGCTACGGGTACACGTTTGAATGGTCTCACCCCGCGAACGGCCACTTGTCCCTGGGCAAGCTCCTCCGGACGCCCGAGGTCGACTTCATCGCCGGTCCGCCGAGTTACAAGAATCGTGAGCCGGGCGGATCGTGCCCCTTCCCTTGCCCGATCGACTCGTTTGCGCTCAATGGCAAGCTTTACATCAGCGAGGAAGACTTCAAGACCCCGATCAGCGGGCGACAGGAACCCGACGACTTCAATCCGGTGATGAAAACGCCTCAGGCGCTGGAGAGCGTCCATTGGCGTGGAGCCGGCTCGGCACTGGCCCACTCGGCCGGCATCTGTTGGATGGATTTGTGGGGCAACGGCTGGCTCCATTCGCTCGGAATCTGGCAGCGCGGCAGCCGCATCTTGCAGGAGCTGAATTTCCGCATGGCCGTTCCGCCTTCCGAGCCAGATGTGGCTGTCTTTATCGACGAGCGCAGCCTTGCCTACTTGGTAGACGAAGCCGCGTTCACGCTTCTGGTTCAGAACGTGCGAGAGTCGATCCTCCGCAGCGGCATGAGCGTCGGGTTCTATCTGCTCAGCGACCTGGCTCACCGCGAAGCGTTCCCCGAAAGCAAGCTGTACGTCTTCATGAACGCTTGGGACGTGCGTCCGGAGGTCCGTTCCGCGATCAAGAATCGCCTGCAGCGGGGCAACAAGGTCCTGTTCTGGCTCTACGTCGGTGGCTTGTTCGATGGTGGCCGCGAGTCGCTCGAGCGGGTGCGCGAAGTGACGGGGATCGCCCTGAAGCCGCAGCCCTTTGCGAGCAAGCCGGGCACGAGCATTCTCAATCGTCGTCATCCGCTCTGTGAGGCGCTGCCCGAACGCACGCTCCATTCCGGCGGACAGCTCGAACCGAGTTATTTCGCGATTCCCGAAGATGGCGTGGTGCTGGGCGAATACACCCAGACCGGCCTCCCGTCGTTCGTGATTCGTGAGTTCCAGATCGATGGAAAGCCGGAGCTGGCTTGGAAATCGGTGTTTCTCGGCGAGCCGATCGTGACCCCTGGCCTATTCCGCGCCCTGGGACAGATCGCCGGCTGCCACATCTGGAATTACCACGAGGACGTCGTACACGTTCGCGCTCCGTTCGTTACGGTTCACTGCTCCGGCGCAGGGACGCGAACCATCACGATTCCCGATCGCTGGGCCGCATACGATACGGTGCACAACCAGTGGACCGGAGTGGACGCGACCCATCTTCGCTTCAACGCGCATGACGGCCACACCTACACGTTCTTGGTGGGTCCGCAAGGCGAACTGGAAACGCTGCTCAACACCAACATCGAAGATCTGCTTACGATCGACCAACTTCCCGACAAGCAGGAAAACACTCTGCCCGCTAACGCGTACGACTTCGACGTGCAGATCATGAAGCTCGACGAGTGGATGGAAGAGTCGTGGGATGAGGAGTTCGCCGAGGACTTCCTGCTCAAACCGAGCGCCCTCGACGTCTCGATCCCCGTCAAGGAGGAAGAGACTGAGCATCGCAATCGACGCCGTCGACGTCGGGGCGGTCGCAAGGAGCGTTCGAACGATGAGCCGAAAGGTGAACCCGTGGCCGCAACTCCAGCGAGCAATGGTGATCTCACCGTGAACGTCGTCTTCCGGAAGCGCGAACAGTGAGCCCATTCAAGAGCGGTTCCGTAGCCTTGATCGGCAAGCCGAATGTGGGCAAATCCACGCTCACCAATCGGCTTGTCGGTCACAAGGTGTCCATCGTCAGCGACAAACCCCAAACCACGCGCCGACGCGCGCTGGGCGTACTAACCACCGACGAATACCAGATCGCATTTTTCGATACGCCGGGTATTCACGCCCCGCACACGCAGCTCGGCAAGATGCTGAACGAATCGGCGCGATCGGTGGAAGGCGAAGTCGACCTGAACCTCGTCGTCGTCGATGCCAGTCGCAAGCCGAATCGTGAGGACGAGTCGATTGCGCAGTTCGTCCTCGGGGGAGCCAACAAGTCGTTGCCACGACTGCTTTGCCTGAACAAGATGGATCTGCTCAAGCCGGCCGACGTGGTGGAGCATGTCGAGGTCTATGCGCAGCTTTTCGAGACGGAGGCGTACATGCTCACGTCCCTCACCAAGGATCAGAACGTCGACAAGCTGTTCGCGATGATTGTCGAACGGCTGCCCGAAGGCGAACTGCTCTACCCACCCGACGAATACACGGATCAGCCGATGCGATTCCTGGCGGCGGAGATCATCCGCGAAAAGGCGCTCCGAAAGACGCGCCAAGAGGTGCCCCACGCGATTGCGACGATGATCGACGATTGGGAGGAAGAGGAGGAGCTGACCCGCATCTCCGCTTCGATCATCGTCGAGAAGGACGGACAGAAGGCGATCATTATCGGCAAACAAGGCTCAATGCTCCGTGAAATCGGAACAGAGTCGAGATTGGAGCTCGAGGAGATGATCGAGCGGCGGGTCTTCCTGAACCTCGTCGTCAAGGTCCGGGAAGGATGGCGGCAAAACCCGCGCATGCTGCGGGACCTGGATTACACCGCGTAGCGCCTACTTGACGAGCACAAACTTTTTTGAATCGGGGACTTGCCCAATCTTGAGGTCCACGACCCAATCGCTCGTGACCAATTGAGACGGGCGTCCTGCTTCCACCATCAGCCTTTCAAACTGCATGAAACGCTTTAGGTCGCCGGATGGGCTGATCCACATCTGATAGGTCGCGGTTTCCGCCGCGCCGTCGTATTCGCGCCAGCGGCCACCCACGACCGTGGTGCCCGCGGGTGGAGTGCCGACTGCATCTACCGCCCCGAGCGTCGACCACTGGATTTTAAGGGCCTGCAAGTCTTCCTTCCGACCGATAGCAATATCGAGAGGAGCGGGTCGCTCGCCCAGGCTGTTCGAGCACGCAGCATAGACTCCACGGATGTCCAGCTTGGCGCCCTGAAGCGTCGTCATCGGTTCCTGGAGGCGGTGGACCTTGGGGTCGGCATTGCCCGGCTCGTTGTAGGTGAACGCCGTACCGTCGGAGGTGACCACCCATTGCCCCGGAAAAGAGGATCGGCGCGTCTGTCGAATGGAGAGTTTGTCCGGTCTGACGTAGTCGAGTTCCGTCACGACGGTCACGGCGACATTGCCCGACGTCTGGGTCAGCGTGATGGTGCCCGAGAGCGATTCCGCGTTGTAGTAGCGAAGCAGCATCTCGGAGACTCGCTGGGCGGGAGTCTTGGCGTCCTGAACGGCGATGAGCAAAGCGAGCGCGGTGATCAAGGTCTTTTTCTCCAGATGGCGTCTTCGATGCCGTGCTCGGCATTCGTGAATCGGGCGGCGGTGAACAGCCAATCGGAAAGACGGTTGAGATAAATGCGAGGTTCGGGTCGCAAGCGACGTGACTCATGAACCGCCAAAACTGCGCGCTCGGCACGGCGGGCGGTCGCGCGAGCGAGATGGAGCTGGCTTGCGGCAACGCTGCCACCGGGAAGGATAAACGACCGCAATGCGGGCAGCGAGTTCGTCATCTCGTCCATCTCCGATTCCAACCGTTCGATGTCCGACGTCTGGACCGACCGATAGCGATCGCCATCGTCTTCAGGCGCGGCGAGTTCCGCACCGAGATCGAACAGCAGACTCTGCATCGTTTCCAGAGTGAGCGCGACGATCTTGGGGAGCGGCGACGCGCGGCAGAGGCCGAGCACGGCGTTGAGTTCGTCCAGGGAACCGATCGCTTCGATCCGTGCATCGGTTTTGGGCAAGCGATGCCCGCCGATGGTTCCCGTGGTTCCATCGTCACCGGTTCGGGTGTAGATCTTCAACCGTCGTGCCTCAGGATCAGGGCGACAAATCGGGGCAGCAGTTTTACTTTGCTAATCTTTTTGGGATTCAGCGCCAAGCGCCACAGCCATTCGAGTCGCAGGACCTGAAACAATTTCGGGGCACGCTTGGTGCGACCGCTATAAACGTCGAACGATCCACCGACGCCCAAGGCCAGCGGCGCGGCGATGATGGATTGCGTGTTCAGGATGAACTGCTCCTGCCGAGGCATCCCCATGGCGACGAACAGCACATCGGGCTTGCACTGCGCGATCTCTTCGGCGACGACATTATCGCTGTCGGCCGGGAAATAGCCGTGATGAGTTCCGACGATGTGAACGCCCGGAAAACGAAGGCGGAGCCGTTCGGCGGCCTGCTCGGTCACGCCCGGCTCCGATCCCAGGAAATAAAGTCGAAGCCCAGTCTCGGCACTTTTCTCGCAGAGCTTGGCCACGAGGTCCACGCCGCTGACCTTCTCGACGCCAGCGAGGCCCTTGCGCTTCATGGCCCAGAGGATGCCCACGCTATCAGCGGTCAGCAGGCTGGCTTTGCCGAGGGTCTCGGAGAAAGACGGGTCATCGTGGGCGATGACGAGGGCGGTGGCATCGACCGTCACCACCAGGCGCGGCTCTCGTTGCTCGATCCACGCCAGAAGTTGCGCGACCGTGGCCTCCATGGAGAGGGTGCTGATGGAATAGCCCAGGATTTTAACCTGGTTGGCGCCAAGATCGACCGGCATCGTGCTCAGCATGCCCTGCCATTGTACCTACGGCCCGGATAATTTTCGAACTTTCTTGCCCTTTCATCCTGTCCCTTTCTTTAAGACTTGCAATATGTCTTAACACTCCGATAAAATTAGCCACCTTGCGCTTGAATCCGTTGCTTGTTGCACTGGTTCGCCGTGGAATCTCTCAATCTCATGCATTACCGTCCCACCGCCCGCCGCGCCCCCCAGGCGTTCACGCTCATTGAGCTCCTCGTCGTCATCGCGATCATCGCGATCCTCGCCGCCATTCTCTTCCCGGTTTTCGCCCAGGCCAAGTCGGCTGCCAAGAAGACCACTGCCACCAGCAACCTGAAGCAGAACGGACTCGCCGTGTCGATGTACACGAACGATAACGACGGCGTGTTTCCCCAGAGCGTCTATACGGACGACGTGACCAAGAACGGCCAGTTCACCGGCGCCAACCCCGCCAACACCAAGGTGTACTCGGCGTTCGACGTTATCCAGCCGTACACCAAGAGCCGAGAAATCTACGATGACCCGGCCGAGACCAACGCGATCCCCTGGAAGACCATTCTTGACAGCAAGAAGTGGATCAGCCCGGCCGGCATCGAAAAGGTCGGCGTCTGCTTCAACTTCACCTTGTTCGAAGATCCGGGCGTGCCCAGCCCGATCGGCGGCCTCGATCCGGTCCGCAGCGAGAGCTCGCTCTCCATTCCGGCCGACACAGCCATGTTCTACTCGGCTGGCTACACGGCTCAGAACGCAGAGAACAAGTATTCGGCTGAATACAAGACGGCGTTCCTTGCCAAGGGCGGCGACACCCGCTACGTCAAGCCGACGCTTCCGTTCGGTCGCCACAACTTTGGCGGCGCCCCGCGACACAGCGGCCAGCTGGTCATCAACTTTGCCGACACGCACGTCAAGTCGTACCGCGGCAACGCTGCGCTCCCCGGCACCGCCGTCAACTCGGCGAACAAGACGGTCAACGTCTACAACCTGCCGTGGGACCTCAACGGCATTCCCGACCTGATCGACGAACCGACCCCGTAGGTTTCGGTTTTTCGATTCAATGTGGGCGGTGGCTCCTTCGGGAGCCGCCGCTTTCTTTTTGCGCCCCTTTTGGGCTTCATGCCAATCTCTGTTCACGAAAATGGCCGCTGAAGGTCCTCTGCCTTCTGTAGCTGCTCAAGTTCGGGACCTCGTTCGCGATATGCCCCTGGTCCACGGATTGGGATCAGATCCCAATCCGTGGAAGAACAAGGCTGGCGTATAGAATGGGCGAGACATTCGACGATCGAGTAATACAACAATATCTGGCGACTCTTGTTCGAATCGGAGCAGCCAGTCTATATCGATCCAGAGTGCGCCTATCCCCCTCCCCCTGACGAAGTCTTTCGACCCGAATACTTGGCTTTGTGCGAGTTACTCGCCGCTCTGTTGTTTACAGGAGTCGGAAGTTGGACGCCGTTAATTCAAGAGTGTTTGGAACCAAGGAACTGGACATCCGGACTGGCAGGCTACTGGGTTCTATACGAACTGAACGATATTATCGCTTTCAGATGCCAGATCATTACCCACACCCTCTCATCGTTTACGCGATCGGGTTATGCGTCAATTCCTGGAGTCTAGAAGTTCAGGAATTATCCTATCGGTACCACCTCGACCTGATTCGATACCCTGCGGCATTACCTCCTGGCTCGGTGCCCCATCGAATGATGGATATCGTGTGGTAAGGCCGAATTCCACGCTCAGCTCTTCCCGTCTCCACGAATCAGACCCGCTGCGAGACCGGATACAATAGCGGAGATGGCACCCGCCAAGATCAGGATCAACGTCCATCGACAGGCCGCCAAGGATGCGCCCAGCCACGTCGACACGTTCGAAATTCCGTTTGTGGAGAACATGAACGTGATTTCTGCGCTCATGGAGGTTCGCCGAAACCCGAAGACGGTTGAGGGCAAGGACGTCGAGCCACCCGTTTGGGACGCCGCCTGCCTGGAAGAAGTCTGCGGCTCGTGCACCATGAACGTAAACGGCCAGATTCGCCAGGCCTGCAGCGCCCTCCTCGAAGACGTCGGCATCCTCAAGGGCGATGTGCTCGAGGTCACGCTGGAACCAATGAAGAAGTTCCCGCTCGTGCGCGACCTCAGCGTCGACCGCAGCCGGATGTTCGACAATCTGATTCGAGTTCGGGCGTGGGTGCCGATCGACGGCTCATACGACCTCGGCATGGCGCCACCGCAAGACGATCATGTCCGCCAGCTGCGCTACGCGCTGTCGCGGTGCATGACCTGCGGCTGCTGCATGGAAGCCTGTCCTCAATACGGCGAAAAGACGACATTCATTGGACCTGCTGCGCTGGGCCAAACACTGCTGTTCAATCTTCACCCGGTTGGTCAAGCCCTCCGCGACGAGCGAATGGACGTCCTCACCAGTTCCGACGGCATCACCAACTGTGGCAACGCGCAGAACTGCGTGAAGGTCTGTCCGAAGGGTGTCCCGCTCACCCGCGCGATCGCCCAGCTCAATCGAGACACCACCGTATATAAGCTGCGGCGCTGGATGGGGCTGACCGCAAGCTAGTGGGAACTTTCGGCCCTTTTTGCGCACTAGGATGAACATGACTTCCCTGGCCCGTGCCTTTTTGATGACCCTGCTGGCCATCGCCGTGAGCGTTGCTGCGTTCGCTCAGAATACGCCCCCCAAGGTCGAGCTGAAGCTCGGCACGTCGCCCGTGAAGCGCGGCGAGGCGATCAAGGGCAAGCTGGTCGTCACGTTTGGTCCGGGACTTCACGCCTACCAAAATCCTCCCAAAGAGGACTGGCAGATCCCGGTGTCCATCGCGGCAGACTCCAAGGAGATCAAACTCGCCAAGCCGACGTACCCCAAAGGCGTCGAAGCCGCCGTCGGGGGCTTGCCAACTCCAGCGCTGGTTTACGAAGGCGTCGTCGAGATTCCGATCACGTTTTCCGTCTCTGCCAAGGATGGTCCTTTCGTGGCCAAATTCAAGCTCGACTATCAGCAGTGCGACGCCAAGACCTGCTACCAACCCGGCACGATCGCCCTCACGGCGAAACTGACGGTCCAAGGCGAGCTAAAAAAAAACGAAGTTGAAACGGGCGGGGTAACCCCGACCTCGGTCGCCCCGACGAGCTCGGAATCGGGCGGCCTCGCCGGACTTATCTCGCAGAGCTTTGCCAGCAAGAATTACGCTCTGCTTTTCGCGCTCCTCTTTGTCGTTGGGCTCGCGATCAATCTCACGCCGTGTGTCTATCCCATGATTCCGATTACGATCGGATTCTTTTCCGGCCAGGCCAAGGATTCGCGGGGTGGCCGCATGGCACTCGCAGCCGCTTACACCCTCGGAATTGCGCTCATGTATGGGGTCGTGGGGGGTGTTGCGGCCGGCGCTGGCGCCGCGTTTGGCGTTCTGTTCACCCAACCCTGGTTTCTCATCGCGCTGGCGCTGCTGATGTTTGCGCTCGCGCTTTCCATGTTCGATGTCTATCAGATCGGCATCCCGCCCGTGCTCGCGAGGCAGATCAAGGGCCGAAGCGGATGGGTGGGCGCCTTGATCATGGGCTTGCTGGTCGGCGTCGCCGCCGCGCCCTGCGCGGGACCGCTCATCGTCGCCATTTTCACGGAGGTCGCAAAACTGCGCAGCATCCCGATGGGCGTCCTCATTTTCAGCACGGTCGGACTGGGTCTCGGCGTGCCCTACTTGATTCTTGGCGCGCTCAGCACGGGTTCGGCCAAAGCGCTGCCGAAATCGGGCGGCTGGATGAAGGCGATCAAGGCGATTCTGGGCTTCGTCGTGATTGGCGTCGGTCTTGGCTACTTGGTCAAGGCGTTCCCGATTGTGGCGAAGAATCACCTGGAACTTCCGATCTGGATCGCGTTCTATCTCATCGCCGCGGCCTATCTCCTATTCATCGATCGAAGCGGCGATAACCGTCCCGTGTGGCTCGTGAAGGGTACGGCGATCCTCGCTTTCGGTGCCATCGCGGGCATGGGCTACAACCAGTACAGCTCGCCGAAAGAAGAGATCGACTGGCAGCCGTTCACGGAAGAATCGTGGGCCCTGGCTAAGAAGTCGGGTAAGCCGATTGTGATCGACGGCACCGCGAACTGGTGTGCCGAATGCCGAACGATCGAGGCGAACGTCTTTAGCAAGCCGGAAGCCGTCGATGCCGCCAAAGAAGCCATCACGCTCCGCATCGATTGGTCGACGGGAGTCGACGAGAACTACATCTCCTATACAAAGCAACTGTTCGATATCCAAGGTCTGCCCCACATCGTGCTCGCGCGACCCGGCGGCGAAATCCAGAAAGTGTTCAACGAACTCAGTTCGCCGGAAGAATTCTCGTCCTCGATATATGAGGCCGCCGGAAAGAGGCGCGGCAAGTGAGCTTTTCTCCCATCGATGTGGGCGGCATCAGGATCGGCGATACCCGCCTCGCCGTGATCGCCGGACCTTGCTTGGCTGAGTCGGCCGATATGTGCGCCGAGGTGGCAAGCTGCATCCAGCAGCTGTGTCGCGATTTCGGCTTCAGCTACATCTTTAAGGCATCCTTCGATAAGGCGAACCGAACGGGAGCGCAGGCCGTGCGCGGTCAGGGCTTGGAGGCTGGCCTCGACATCCTGGGGCAGATCAAAGCGGACTTTGGCGTGCCTGTGACCACGGACATCCATTTGCCGGACCAGGCCATGGAGGTCGCCCGGGTCGCCGATCTGCTGCAAATTCCCGCCTTTCTCTGCCGCCAGAGCGATCTGCTCGAAGCCGCTGCTCACACAGGTCTTGCCGTGAATGTGAAGAAAGGCCAGTTCCTTGCTCCAGGCGACACCGCGAACATCGTGAAGAAGCTCGGTGCATTCGGTGCCAAAGGAACGATGCTCACCGAACGGGGAACGACGTTCGGCTACAATACGCTGATCGTCGACATGCCCGGCCTGGAGACCATGCGCTCGTTCGGCGTTCCCGTCTGCTTTGATGCCACCCACAGCGCGCAGCGCCCGGGCGGAGCTGGGGATAGCACCGCGGGTGTCCGCGAGTCGATTCCGGCGATGGTTCGAGCGGCGATGGCGGTGGGGATCGACGCGCTTTTCTTGGAGGTCCATCCCGATCCAGCGCATGCCGCATCGGACAAAGAGACCCAGTGGCCCCTGGCCCGCGCCGAGGAACTGTTCGAGCAGATCGCCCTATTCGAACCGATCAGACAGCGGGTTTTGGGGCTTGCTGATCCAGTGGGATAAAGAGCAGCGCGAGCATGCCCGGGATCGTGCAGAAGATGACCGCCGTGAAGAAACCGGTGTAGCCGAAGTTGCTCTGCAGAATGCCGCTGAGAATTCCGGCGAGCGCGATGCACAGCGCTCCCAGTCCCGACCCGATCGCGTAGTGCGACGTTTTGTAGTTGCCGCGCTGGGCCACCTGCATGAGATACACGTAGTACGCGGCGAAGCCAAAGCCGTATCCGAACTGGTCCACGAATTCGATCATCCAGAGCTTGGGATAGATCGTGAAGCTGTACTTGAAGAACATCTCGAAAGCGACGGTGCTGTGGCCTGAGAGCGCCCAATCGCGTTGCACACTCGCCAGCAGATAGAACAGATTGGGCAGGTGCATCAAGATGGCAAGCGGCCAGAACGATTTCCTGAGACCAAACCGGGAGACCACCCAGCCGCCCAGCAAACCACCCACGATGATGCCGATGACTCCGATAAATCCCTTGATGTCTCCGACGATGCTGTTGTCCAAAGCGAGCCCGCCCACATCCCACTTATCTTTGTAGAACAGGGGGCTCATCTTGGAGACCATCGCCTCACCCAGGCGATAGAACAAGATGAAGAAGAGGATCCAGCCGATGCGCTCGAGCTTGAGGAACGTCCCGAACGCGTTCGCCATCTCGGTGCCCCGCAGCAGCCTGACCGCAGACGTGAGGGCGGCAACAAGCAAGAGACCACATATCACGGCTTGAACGACCTCGGTCATCATGCCGTTCAAGTGAAGGTCGAAGCCGACGATCGAGGCTTGATTCGGCAACATCCAGCCTTTGAACTTCCCTTCCGGCTGGCCATCGAGGGCCGACCACAGGCCATGGGCGGTCAGACGGACCAGCGCGTTGAGCAAGAAGTAGCCGCTGATGCCAACCGCGACGACGACCAGCGTTCGGAGCAGGTTTTTCCGGTTCTGATTGGGTTCCAATTCCGGCGCGGGGACGTCGTTCTCCGGGCGCGGAACAAAGAACGTGTTCACCATGGTGCCGATGCCGTACACGACGGTGACGGCGATGAGCACGCCACCCCAGACGGCCATCTTGTCACCCCCCTGCTCTTGGTAGTGTCCAGCGATCTTCACGAGCAATCCCATGCAGAAAAGCCGTCCCAAACGGTAGCACGTGGTCTGTACACCCACAAATGCGGCCTGTTGAGGGCGAGACATCGACATGATGTAGAACCCGTCGGTGGCGATATTACAGAGAGCCGACGTGACGGCAGTGATCCCCAGAATGGCGACCGTCACGCCGAACGGATTCGGCAGTCGCATCAGCAGTGCGGTCGCGATCAACCCGAAGGTAATCAGCATCTGACCGCCCAGGATCCAGCGGCGCTTGGTGAAGTTCAGATCGACCAGCGGCCCTAGGAGGAGCTGCATCGACCAGGGGAGCGCGATGAGACTCGTCCACTGCGTGATGAGCGCGTTGCTGACGCCCAGATCCTTGTAGATGACGCTCGCTACTTCTTGGACGATCGTCACCGGGATCGCCTGCATAAAATACAGGAGCGGCATGAACGTCCACGGATTAAAACGCGGCGCTTCTTCGGTTGTATCGATAGCAGGGGCGGCAGACATCGGCGTCAGTGCATTCTAGACGGTTAAGGGCGATCGTTTGATTTCCGCCCAACGACGAGGATAGGAAGCGGGCGTCTTGGCCACCTTTTCGTAGATGGGAATCAAGCGCACAACCTCCGAATCAGGGAGCGGGGCTTCTCGCATCCGCTGGAGAGCCAACCCCAACCGACGAGCCGGCAGGTGCTCAGCTTCGTGGCGCTCGGCCGGCGTTCGCAACGGCGCGACGATCCCTCCCAGGCGCAGAAATCGGGCGCTCAACTCGAGCTGGATCCCGAGCGGGGCCAAGGCGCGCCCGGTCACGACGTCGAACGATTGCTCCATCTCCTCGGCGATCTCCTCGGCTCGGGCCTGAATCACGTGAAGATTGGGGAGCGCCTGACTCTTCAGGAACCGGGTCATCTTCCCCGCGCTGTCCATGCCCACGACTTCCAAATCCGGTCGAGCCGCCGCCAAGGGCCAGGCTGGAAAGCCCGGACCCGTTCCCAAATCGAGGACCCGGGCGCCATCCGGCAGATCGGGGATCAGAATCACCGAATCGACGAGGTGACGCAGTTCTGCTTCTTCTCGGGGGACTCGGGTCAGATTCGTCGTCTCATTGACGGTGTACAAGGCGTCCAGGAACGCCTCGAAGGAAGCAATCTGATCTGGGGAAAGGGGATAGCCTGCCTCTTGGCAATACCGTTGAAGGATCGGCAGGCTCATTCGATCCTCAATGTACCTTCCGGAAACGGATACAATGAGTCTCGCATGAGCACGGCCCGGCGCGCCTACGACTTACTTCGCGGCTACATCAATAACGAAATCGATCGGCTCAAGGACCTTGAGCTTTGGGATGCCATGCGCGAGCTCGACGGTCCATCGCGTGAAGAGATGGAACTCGCAACGCCTTCCGAACCAACGCCGAGCGTTCCCGCGACGCCGCTCGACAAGAAGACTCTGGCGCGCCAGATTCTCGGTGTGGCCGAGGCCGCCGACTTTGGTGAAATCCGTAAGGCGTTCGAGCGGCTGAACAAGCGGAGCGATCCCGCCAACTTCCCCGCGAATTCGCCCGAACAGCGGCGCGCGGCCGATCTCCAAAAGCGCGTGACGTGGGCTTATCTGCAACTGTCCGAGGGCGTCAGCGATACGGAAAAGCGATTCCGCACGCTCGAGATCGACTAGCGCGGGAATCTCGACCAGTCGCCGAGATACATCACCTCTTCCTCGAGCCGTACGCCGAACGATTCGAACACCTCGCTTCGGGCCTTTTGCGCCAGACGCCGGATGTCGAACGCGCTCGCCCCGCCGGAGTTCACGATAAAATTGGCGTGGCGCGGCGAGAACATGGCGCCGCCGATTCGGTGGCCCGCCAGCCCAACATGCTCGATGAGGTACCCGGCCGGAACCACGCCCGCTTCTTTCAGGCGCGTCGGTAACGACTCCAATTTGGCCGCGAGCTCCGCGTCCTCGACGTTTTTGAAGAACGATCCCGCGCTCGCTCCAGGCGGCTGCTTCATGATGCGCTGGCGCTGGTAGTCGCGTGCCTCGTCATACGCTGCACGCGGATCGCCCTTGGGAAGCCGCATCCGCACTCGGACCAGCGTGGCGCGGGGCGGATTCGGTTCGCGCAAGAGTGAGTTGCGATAGCTGAATTTCATCCACGAGGGTTCGACCCATTGCCGCGTTCCGTCGACCACCACTTCGAGTTCGACCAAGAACTCGGAGACGTTGCTCCGATACGCCCCCGCGTTGCTGACGAGCGCGCCGCCGAGCGTTCCGGGGATGCCGACCGCGAACTCGAGCCCGCGAAGAGACGACTGGACCGTCTTCAGAAAAAGCTCTTGAAAACTGCAGCCCGTGTCGGCAAAGACGTCCCCGTCCGCACCGATATGGATCTCTTTGGCCGAGTTGTGCAGCACCACGCCTGGCACGCCGTCGTCGCTCGGGAGGACATTGCTTCCCCAACCCAGCGTTGTGATCGGCGTACCCTCCTGCTGAATGTTTGAGGCGAGTTCGGCGAGCTCATCGCGCGTGCGCGCCTCGGCGAACCAATCCGCCTGACCGCCCGCACGCAACGTGGTGAAAGGCCACAGAGGCACCTGCGGTTGGAGCACGTCGCGTAGGTATCGGGATTTAAACAGGACGCCCTCCGACCACCGGCCGCTTCGGCTGGGAAATGCTCGGCGGATGGTAGTAGAACGGCAGGAGTCGCGCGGGATCCATCCATTCGAGGCGGTCGAG
Organism: Fimbriimonadaceae bacterium; assembly: GCA_044226215.1. Classification (GTDB taxonomy): domain Bacteria; phylum Armatimonadota; class Fimbriimonadia; order Fimbriimonadales; family Fimbriimonadaceae; genus JBGAHK01. Next base: position 936,540 of record JBGAHK010000001.1, read on the forward strand.
CAGGGCAAGGAATCGTTCTGCTCGTGGATACGTGACCTCAGGCGCCTGCGCGCCGTAGCCGATGCCCGATTCCGGCCACTGGTTACCGATGACTTCCGGTTCGCGTCCTACCGCCCGCGCTAAATTTTCGTTCTTTTTGCTCGGCACCACGGCAACCCCGTCCAGCGTGATCAGGTCGAAACTCGGCGCACCCGCGACCGAGCCGCCGCACCGAAACGCGAGCACTTTGGCCAGCGCCACGCCGACTCGAACCCCCGTAAAACTGCCGGGACCGAGGTCCGCGGCGAATCGATCGCATCGCTCGATGAACTCCCTTGGGAGCAAGTCGAGAAGGGCCCCGCTGGCCGCCATCGGCGCCTCGCGTGACGCCTCAAAAACGAGTTGACCGGAATCGAAGACGGCAACACTCGCCAACGGGCTCGACGACGAGAATGCGATGATCAAGGCTTGGGTTCGACCGCCAGCTTCGCGAGAAGATCGTCGAGCTCCTTCCGAATCTGGGTATAGGCGGTAGGTCCAGCGCAAGCGAACTCGACCACCCAGTAGTAGTCGCCGCAATCGCCCGTCACCACGAGCTGCGTGGTGGGCTCGCCGGTCTTGAGTTGGCCGTCGCGACGTACCCACGCCACGCTTGCGCCGCTCGGAGCGATCAGCGGCAAACGATCTTCGCGCTTATCGACCGACTTGAACTGTTCGAGCGACTTGGACGTTCGCACGATGGTCTCCACCTCCGGCGTTCGCGAGTCGAGTTTGCTGTAGACATCGCACCGCAGGGCGAGCTTGTTTGGGCTGGTCAAGAGGGTGGTGCCGTCCGCCTGCGGCGTGCTCGTCCAGCCGGCCGGGAGGTAGACCAGCAGAGTTTTGCCGCCCGCCGAGGTTTCGTAAAGGTTCTTTTGGGCGACGATCCGGCTGCCCGATTTCGCGGGGTTGTTCAGCGTGACCGGAGGCCTCACGACATCCGGGTTTTTGACGATCGGTCGCTGGATTTTGGCCTTCTCTCCCCCCTTGGTTGCTTCGAGGGGCGGGAGCGAAGGATCTTCTGGTTTGGGAAGCTCGTCGCCGATCGGGCGCAGCGTTTCCAGGGCCTGACGCCACTCGCGCTGGGCGGATTCGAAGACGCTGGCGGGAGCGGCGATCCGGTACTGGAACTTGCGCGCGGAGCGGCTGTATAACAGGCCTGTCTCGGTCGTCATCGCGCGGCCGTCCTTGGTGAAATAGCTAGTCTTGGTGAGCAGCAGGGGGACGCCCAAGATCTGTTCTTCGCTTTGCCTTTCGAGCGTACGTTTGACCGCCTCGGCCGTGGTGGCTTGAAGCGTCTGCCAATCGCTCGCGCTCTTGGACCAGGTCACGGCGAAAATCTCGACCACGGCGGGCAGCTTGGAGCCTTCGAGGGGGAATGTCACGACGCTCTGAACGCGCTTGTTCTCCAATTTCCACGCGGCGGGAAAGGTGAACTGAAGCCCCATTTCTTCGCTCACGAAGACTCGCGTTTGGGGCCGACCTGCGGTTTGCGCCATGCTGGTGGCCGCCGCGATCATGATGCTTACAGTCGCAATGCTTTTCATCGATCTCTGAACGATTACGGACGCTCGGCGACAGGAATCAGCATCACGAAACGCGCTCCTTTCCCGGGCTGACCTTCTTCGAAGACGGTACCCCCATGCCCTTCCAAAATGCCTTTTACGATGCTGAGGCCAAGTCCCATGCCCTTGACGCGCGAACTGTGGAACGGTTGGAAGATGATTTGTTTGCGCTCTGGATCGACGCCAGGACCTTCGTCCTCGATCTCGACCACGCAGTAGGCACGCCGGAGCGGGAGTTTGGCGCGGCGCTTCAGCTCGTCATTCGCTTGGCCCGTGCAAACGCGCAGCGAACCTTCGTCAAAGAAGCTCAACGCATTCTCGACGATCTCGGTGATCGCGCGGGTCAATTTGCGTGGATCGGCGTAAACGTGCGGCAGATTGGGGGAAAGATCGTAGACCAGCTTGACGGTGCTTCGGCGGGGAAACACCTCGGTCACGGCTTCCTTCACGAGTTCATTTAGGTCGACGTGGACGCGGCTGAATTCAGTCGCCATCACGAAGTCGCGGAACTCCTGCAAAATCTCCTCGACGCGCGTCAGATTAGTCACGAGGCTCTTCTGGATGAGCTTCAGCTGCTCCATGTCGATGGGCTGCTCGTTGAGCAGGTGCCCCAACTCGTTGACATCTCCGCGGACCGCGAAAACGCGATTGCCGATCATGTGCGAGCTTTTCGCGCTGAGCTCGCCCCAAGCCGCCATCCGCTCGATCTGGATCGCCTTTTGGGCCGATCGCAGGTTTTCCAGTCCCGTTGCGAACTGCTCCGCGATCGCCATCAGAATGCGCTCGTCGTCTTCCGTAAAGCTGTTGATCTGGCTGGGGTTATCGCCGACTCGACGAATGACGCGGAGCACGCCGATCACCTTGCCCCGGTTATCGATGGGAACGGCCAGATAGCTGGCGATCTCGTCCTGCGGAATTTCGAGGCACTTCCCCACCCAATACGGCGATTCCTGGGGACGGTCCAGTCGCAGCGGCTGATCGTTCTGGGCGACCCAGCCCGTGCATCCTTCGCCCGGTTTGTAGCCCACCTTCCCCGCCTGTTCTTTAAGGGGGCCGGTCGATCCGCGCAGCAGATACAGTTCCTGGGTGGGATCGTAAAGGAAAATCGAGCTGGATTGGAACTGGAGCACGGTTTCGGCGACTTCCAGGATGCGGTCGATCAACTCATCTTCGGTAACCGCGAGATCCAGCCCCGCGCCGATCTGAACCAACGCCTTCTCGCGGCGCAAGCGCTGATCGCGGCTGAGAACGAGGCCGGCCAGACCCGCAAAGAAGTCGACCAAGCTCTCGACTTGGCTGTCGTAGTAATTTTCTTGATCGGACTCCAGGTTCAGGACAGCGCGAATCCGCTGATGACGGTCGAGGATGGGCACCGCCAACTCGCTGCGGCTGTTCGCGAACAGATTGCGATAGAACCGCTCCTCCTGAACGTTGCCCGAGCGGAACCGCTTGCCCTTAGCGGCCACGAAGGCAACGATGCCACCACCTTCCTTGTCGCCGATGGGAAATTTGAATCCTCGTGCAGCCGGGGTCCAATCAACGCCCGCGCCATTCGTGAGTTCGACCGACCCTTCTTGGTCGTTCATGCGGGCGAACATCACATTGCGGCTTCGCGTGGCTTCAAGCGCTTCTTGAGCCAAGTGATCGAGGACGGTATCGACGTCCTCTTCCTCCGCGACGAACTCGACGATGGAGGCGAGCTGGGATTCGGAGAGCATCGTGGGAAGGGTACCCTTCCGAGTGATGTTGGGCCGCCAAATGGAGCGAGAGATTCGCGAACAGCCGCTCGCGCTGGCCGAGAATGCGCCGCGCTATCGCGAAGAATTGACTCAGTCGTTTCAGGGACTCAAGCCCGATATGGTGCTCATCGCGGCCCGTGGTTCCAGCGACAACGCCGCACTCTTGGCTCGCTATCTGATTGAAATCCACCTCGGCATTCCGGTGTCGCTGGCAGCGCCGAGCGTCCTCACTCGTTTTGGCGCGAAGATTCGGTATCCGAACTGCCTGACGATCGGCATCTCCCAATCCGGTGAAGCGCCCGACGTGGCGGAGGTACTCAGTGCCATGCGAGGCGCGGGCCACGCGACCTTGGCGATCACGAATACGGCTGGGTCGCGGCTGGACCGCGAGGCCGAGTTCTCGTTGCGGCTCGGGGTCGGCGAGGAGCTTTCCGTGGCCGCCACGAAAACGTACACGGCTTCCCTACTCGCCGTCATCACGCTGGTCAGGGCTTTGGGCGGCAGCATTCCCGACGAACTGCATCTCCCCGACGACGATATGCTCGCCCGCTGCGAAGAGTCGGCTCAGTTTCAGCTCGGAGCGCTGCTGCGCTCCTCGATTCTGTTCGCCCTGGCGCGTGGCTACAGCTTCTGCTCGGCGCAAGAGACGGCGCTCAAGCTGATGGAGTGCGCGCTGCTCCCCTGCAAGAGCTATTCCACCGCCGATTTTGCCCACGGCCCACGCGCGTTGGCGGGTCACGGTTCGGCCGCCATCGTCTATGGTGAGGTTCCCGATGGACTCGAAGAAACGGGTTGCTTGGTGGTTCGGGCGCCGCAGACCTCGAATGAGCCAACGGCTCCGCTGTCCGACATCATTTTCGGCCAGTGGCTGGCCCTACTTGCCGCCCGCGCGCGAGGTCTCGATCCCGATCGGCCACGGCACTTACACAAAGTCACCCAGACATACTGAAACTGCCGCCGCTGAGACGGCAAGTTTCGGTTTTGGCGAATTTGTGTCAGAAGCATCAATCCACCAGAACGTTTGTGCCTGTAACGGCATCTTTACTGGTGGCACAGCGGGACACTGCTGGCCTAAACCTCTAAGGGGAGGCGAATGGGCCGGTGTCGCAACGGTGATCCGGCCTCAAAGCCTCAATCTTAAGACAGCAGTCGCGTGGGATTCTCGAGATAGTCCCGCACCGCATTGACAAACTTCGCGCCGACGGCTCCGTCCACCACGCGGTGGTCGAACGATCCGGTGATGTTCATCCGGGTCCGCACTTCGAGGTCCTCATCGCTGTTCACGACGACCGTCTTCTTGGCGGTTCCGATTGCGAGAATGCCGGCATTCGGCTGGTTGATGATCGCGGCGAAAACGTCGACATTGAGCATGCCCATATTCGAGATGCTGAACGTGGAGCCGCTGAGTTCATCGGGATGAAGCTTGTTCTCGCGTGCCTTCTTGGCGAGTTCGCGGGCCCTTTCCGAAAGTTGTCGCAGCGAAAGCGTATGCGCATTCTTGATGACCGGAACGGTTAGGCCATCGTCGAGAGCCACGGCAAGGCCCACATGGACGGCACCGAATTCGGTCACGGTCGTGGGCGAGGAGAAGGTGGCGTTCACCTGAGGCATGTCTTGGAGCGCCTTGACCACGGCCGCCACGACGAAATCGTTGATCGTGACCTTGCCGCTGCCGTCTTCCTCGAACATTTGGCGCAGCTCCACCATTCGCTCGCAGTCGACTTCGACGGTGACGTAGAAGTGCGGAACCTGCTGCTTGGACTGTTGGGTGCGCTGAGCGGTGATCTGGCGCAAGCGGTTGATCTGAATCGTTCGATCCGCGGCGGCCGGCACGCTCGCGGCGGCGGGAGCAGCCGGTCGGGCTCCGCCCGAAGACGCCTTGCGCACGTCGGCTTCCACGATGCGGCCACCGGGTCCGGAACCTTGGATGGAGCCGAGATCGATGCCCTCGCTCGATGCGATCTTGCGGGCAAGCGGGCTGGCTTTGATCCGCCCCTGACTCTCCGGGCTTGGCGTCGCGACGGGAGTGGGCGCAGGTGCCGAGGGTGCGGGTGCCGGGGTCTCTGCCTTGGCTTCGGGAGCAGCCGGAGCGGAAGCCGCGGACTCGGCCTCGGGTACTCGGGAAGCAGATCCTCCCGTGCCCCAATTCGCGGGCAGCGATTCGCCGTCCTTCAGCAGAGCCCCGATGGGCTTGCCGACCGGCACGGTATCGCCCGCCTTGATGAGGAGGCCCGCGATCACGCCGCTGCTGGGCGATTCCAGCTCGAGCGTGGCTTTGTCGGTTTGGATCGTGCCGATCACGTCCCCCGACTTCACCTTTTCGCCTTCCTTCTTGAGCCACTCAAGAAGAGTGCCTTCTTCCATCCCGTCGCCCATCTTGGGCATGATGATTTCAGTCATTGAGAGTCATGCGCTCCTGAAAATTCTCCGCGTTCGATCGACGGTCGAGGCAACGGCGGCTCGGCGCGTTCGCAACCCCTATAGTCTACAGCCCGGAAGCCTTTACTTGCCCAAAGCGAGTGCGGCGGCTCCCAGGATGCCCGCGTCGTCAATCTGGTGGGCGGCCACAATCTGGGCGTCCGCGAATAGGGCTTCGATCGCGCAGTCCCGTGCCGATCGAATCGCGGGCTCGATGAGATGACGCCCCGCTTTGCTGACTTGACCGCCGATCGCCACGATCTCGGGAGCGAAGATATTGATCGCGTTGGCGATGGCGACCCCCAGCATCTCGCCCACCTCGGCGTACACCTGGAGAGCCAGCTCGTCCCCCTGATCGGCCGCCACCGAGAGTTCGAGGGGCGTGAGCTTGCCGAAATCGCCGCCACAGAGGTCGCGGACGATCGAGTGTCGGCCGCGCTGGAGCCGGTACTGAGCCCGGCGAACAATGCTGTCGATCTGGCAATACGCCTCCACCGTGCCGTACGTTCCGGCCCGGCAGTCAAGGCCGTTATGCTGGATGATCATGTGGCCCAGTTCGGCGCCGCCCTGATTGCCGCCGACCAGCATGACCGTGCCTTGGACGTTGCCGTGGAGGCTTGCGGGGCGCAAGATGACGCCGCTGCCGATGCCAGTGCCGACGGTGAACATGACCAGCGAACTCGCTTCGCCCTTGCCCGAACCGTACCAGTACTCGCCGAGCGCAGCCAGGTTCGCATCGTTGCCCATGTGAACGGGCAGCTGAATCAGTTCAACAAGGAGCGGCTTGATGAGCACGTCGCGCCAGTAGCGGAAAACACCATCGACGAACTCGCCAAAGTTGGGCGACCACCGGACCATTCCACCCGTGTCGTCCACCCATCCCGGGATGGCGAGCCCCACCGCTTGAGGTGGCCATTCGGCACCCTGAGCCGCCTCGAGAACCGTTTCCGCGATCGCACGGATCGTCGCCGAAACGCCTTCCTTAGCCTGACTGGGCCGCTGCACACGGGGACCAACTTCGCGACCTTGCTCGTCGATGGCGGTGGCTCGCACGTTCGTCCCGCCCAAATCGACCCCAATCACCACCCTCGAATCCACGAAACAAAAGTATAACGATCTCTACCGTGACCCGCTTGAACTCCTTTGCACCACCTGCCGTCCCGCTTCCCCTTCAGCCGGAGTTCGTTCCGTTCTCCAGCGTGCTCCGACGAATCGCGGCCGAATCGGAGGGCCGGGAAGCCATCATCGCACTGGATCGTATTGATGGAACGTGCAGTGTCGACCGGATTCCGCTCCTGCCCGAGGCTCACCCGGATGCTCGGGAGATGAATGCCCTCGTAATCGAGCGATCCCTGAAGTTCCTGTTGTGGATGAAGGGTGGATATCGGGCGACGCTCGTTGGTGCCGGTCCATGGCTGGAAGAGCTCCAGACCGCGTATGCCGATGGTGGACGCCGGGCCTTCGATTTCCAGTTTATGGGCGAAACGTTCAGCGAGCGCCCGCTCGAGATCGTGGGAGCGGACTACCCACCCCAAACGCGAACAGCATCGCACCCGATCGGGCGACATTTGGATGGTTGCCGGGTCGGATTCGACCTGGGCGCAAGCGATCGCAAGGCGGCTGCGGTGGTCGACGGGGTGGAGGTTTGGACGGAAGAAGTGGTCTGGAATCCCCGCGATGCGGCAGACCCGGACTATCATCGACAGGAAATCCGCACTGCGATCGAACGTGCCGCGAGCCACATGCCGCGACTGGATGCTATTGGGGGCAGTTCAGCCGGGGTATTTCTGGACAGTCGCCCGATGGCGGCTTCGCTCTTTCGTTCGGTGCCGACGGAGGCCTTCCGGTCGGAGATCAAACCGCTCTTCCACCGACTGGCGCAAGAGTTCGGCGTGCCGCTCGTGGTGGTCAACGACGGCGATGTCACCGCACTGGCCGGCTCGATGTCGCTCGGCGTTAACCGGGTCCTGGGCCTGGCCATGGGCTCAAGCCTCGCCGGGGGCTACGTCGATGCCAATGGCAATATCACGGGCTGGCTCAACGAGCTCGCCTTCGCGCCGATCGACCTGGACCCCAAGGCGCCCGTGGATGAATGGAGCGGCGATGCCGGATGCGGAGTCCAATATCTGACCCAGCAGGCTGTTTTCAGGCTGGCACCCCAGGTCGGCATCGAGTTGGACCCGACCCTGTCTCTGGCCGACCGCCTGAAGGTTGCTCAGGAGGCGCTCGAACGTGGACACGAGGGAGCGAGGCAGATTTGGGAGACAATCGGCCGTGCGATGGGCTACGCGGTCGCGACCTATGCGAGCTTCTACGACCTCGAGCATGTCCTCATCCTGGGCCGGGTCACGAGCGGTTCGGGAGGCACTATCATCCAAGAGGAAGTGCAACGCGTGCTCGCGACCGACTTTTCGGACCTAAACCAGCGTCTTACTATTCATCTGCCCGATGAAAAGATGAGGCGGGTGGGGCAAGCCGTGGCGGCGGCAAGTCTGCCGGAAACTGGAGGCGGGCTGACGCCGTAAACTTAGCTACATGGCCGAGGGAGACACAAAGTTGCAGAATGTAGAGACCGGTACCGTTGAAACGATCGTCACGGAGATCGTCGCTGAAGTCGAGAAGGCGATCACGGGCAAATCTCCCGTCATCCGGCGTGCCGTCCTTGCTCTCCTTTGCAACGGCCACCTGCTGATCGAAGACATCCCGGGCGTGGGCAAGACGACCCTCGCAAAATCACTGGCTAAAGCCATCGGCGGCGACTTCCGTCGCATGCAGTTCACCCCCGACATGCTGCCCTCCGACGTGACCGGAGCGTCCATTTTCAACCAACAGACCAGCGGCTTCGAATTCAGGCCTGGCCCCATTTTCGGCAACGTCATCCTCGTCGACGAGATCAACCGCGCGACCCCGAAGACACAGTCCGCGCTTCTGGAAGCGATGGAAGAGCGCCATGTCTCGGTCGATGGCGTCACGAGGGATCTGCCGCGACCGTTTTTCGTCATCGCGACTCAAAACAATATCGAAATGACGGGGACGTTCCCGCTTCCCGAAGCTCAGCTCGACCGCTTCTTTGGCCGGATCTCGCTCGGTTATCCCGACCGCGTGGCCGAAGTCGACATCCTTCGCTATCAGCAATCGGGGCGTCCGCTGGAAGAAGTCAAAGCCGTGTGCGACCCGGAAACGATGGCCGCACTGCAGCGGACCGTCAGCCAAATGTTCGTTCACGAATCCGTTCGCCAGTACATCGTCGATGTCGTGCGGGCGACACGCGAGCACAGCCTTCTGACGCTTGGCGCGTCACCTCGCGGCTCACTGTTCCTGCTTCACGCCGCCCAAGCCCACGCAGCCATGAATCGAGCCGAATTCGTTCGTCCCGACGACGTGAAGGAAGTCGCGCCGATGGTCTTGGCTCACCGCGTGATCGCTCGCGGCGAAGTTCTTGCTCGAGGCTCGACGAACGAGCAGATCATCGAGCAGGTTTTGGATTCCGTTCCCGCCCCCGTCCCGATGAACTAAATGCGTAACGTCGCTCGCGTGGTCCCGACTTGGGCCGCCGTGTTCCTCGCGATCATGGCGGTACTCATCAATTCGGAAGCCCTTTTTTACATGGCCACCGCCATGTTTGCGACGATCGGTGCGTGTCGGTTGCAGGCTTGGCTCAGCGTTCGAGGCTTGCGGGTCGAGCGAATCATGCCGCCCGCCGTCAATGTCGGCGAACTGGTAACGGTCAGCATGATCGTCTGGAGTGAGCGACGGATGAAACGACCACTCATCACGGTCGTGGACCAACTTCCCGAACGACTCAAAGTGGAAGGGCGGACGCCGAGCTTTCCGATTGCACCGAGCTACGACCAGCCCATCCAGACGCGCTACAGCTTTCGCCCCCTCCGCCGCGGCCGATTCCGTTGCTCGCAGGTGAGAGTGGATGGAACCGACGCGCTCGGCCTTATTACGGCGTCCAAGGTCTACCGGTCCGAGCCAACTGAAATTACGGTCTATCCGATGCCGATTCCGTTGCCGCTCACCTTCCGACCGCGTGCCGGAATCGGGGCGAGCGACGTGGAATCAGGTCAGTTTCGCGGCTCTGGAATCGAGCCGCGCGGCGTGCGCGAATACGTACCCGGCGATCCCCAGCGCTACGTGCACTGGGCGTCTTCGGCAAGGCGACAGCGGCTGATGGTGAAGGAATTCGAGGTCGGGTCCGGCATCACCACCTTCTTCTTCGTGCAGCACTCGATGGGGTCGGAAATTGGAGCGGGCGCGATCACGACGCTTGAGGCGATGTGCGGCCACGCCAAATACATCGCTTCCGAATTCCTTAAGATTGGCGCCGCCGTCGAATTCCCTTCCTTCGAGAGCGGTGCAAAGCAGGACCAGAGCGTCATCTTGCGCAAGGCGGAGATCGACGAGGTGCTGGTCGATATCCAGGCGGACCAACGTCGAAGCATTTCTGAGGAGCTGCTCGCGGCCGCCCAGCGTCTGCCCCACAGCGGCACCATCATTGTTCAGATCGCCGTTCAAGATCCTGCGCTGCCGGAGACGCTGACTCACCTGGCGAGCTATCAGCGTATCTGCTTGGTCTATGACTGCAAGGATTACGATCCTAAGTTCACGGGCTCCAACGCGGCTGATCCGGTTTATTTGGAATCCCTGCGAGCCGCAGGCGCCGAAGTGCACATGGTGCCGAAAGTGATGGATGTGAGCGCATGAACGTGTCGCGCCACCCGGGTCTCGTCGATACGATCCTCATGGCGTTTGGCGCGATGCTGGCCGTCTATGCGGGCGGCCTCAGTATCGGTCGCGCCGAGATCGGAACGTTCATGGCGGGACTGCTCGTCGTCACGACGTTGATCGGCATCGGGCTCAAGGCGGTATCGGTCCGGCTCAAGATCAGCCGTCACGCGGGCCTCATCTACGCGGGCCTCGCCCTTTGCTGTCTCTTCTTTGGCACGTCGCTGAACCAACTGATGCCCCAAGGTGGCTACCCGCTGCCGGTGATCTTCGCGTCCGTTTTCTCCTGGATGGTCGTCTTTGGCGCGCTCGTCTCTTGGACCGATCCCATCCTGTGCTTCCAATCCGTCCCCGCCATCGCCGTCTTCGGCCTGGTGGGTGCGTTCGATACCTATCGCGCTTCCCCGCTGCTCTTTTTCGCGTTCCTCCTTGTGAGCATTGGACTCTTCTTTCGATCTCACGCCCGCACGATGCTCGCCCAAGCGGAGGAATCGCTTCGGCACTCGGCGCGAGAAACGGCGGAAGAAGTGTCCGACCATGCCCACCAGTTCGCCGACAAGACTGGCGCATGGGTCTGGATGGCGGGCCCGATGTGGGCGCTCGGCTCGGCTCTGCTCATTGTCCTGCTGAGCGTCATCGGAGCTCCCGTTATCCGCACGGGTGTCCAGGGAGCCACGGCTGCCGTGCGCGCGACTTTGCCTGCCCTGCCGACACCTTCCTCGGGCGTGCAGACCCGAAACGAGCGAAACAGCTACGACGTGGGGCGTGGGCCGGTCAGCTTCGCCAACGTTCCGTTATTCGAGATCAAGATCGACCGGCCCCGGTACCTCGCCGCGCGGTCGCTGTACTTCTATAACGGTTCGGGCTGGGACGGAGCGGATGTTCGTAAATTCGGACAGTTCGAAGCGATGCCGGCCAGGTTGAGCACCAGCATCGTGTGGCGGACCAACCGCGAAATCTCACCTTCGCGGGAGCCGATTTCGTTTCAGATGCGAATCCTGGGTTCGATGACCGGAATCGTGCCCCACCCGGACGATCTCATCGAAATGCGGTCCAAGACGAACCCGTTCAACGTTCGTCCCGATCGCACGGTCTGGTCTCAGTTCGGCCTCGCCTCAGGCTCCGAGTTCGAAGGCAAGATCGTGGAGCCGGTTTCGACGGTTGGTAACCGCCGATCCACCCTGCCCGAAGGCGATAGCGCGGATATGGTCTCGGACATTTCGAAGCTCAGCCCCGAAGTCCAAGAGTTTGCGAAAAAGGTCACGGCCGAGGGCCAGACGGATTTCGAAAAGGCGATGATGCTGAAGCGCGCCATCGAGACCCAATGCAAATATTCGCTCCAGGCGAAAGCGGTCCCGCCCGGCACGGATTCAGTTCGCTACTTCCTCTTCGAGAGCAAAGTGGGCTACTGCGATCTGTTCGCGTCGGCGATGGCGATGTCGGCTCGATCCATCGGACTCGCGTCGCGCTTCCGACTCGGCTACCTGATGGATGGAATCTATCCCGACCGAAATGGCGCCTTTACGGTCAAAGATAGCGATTATCACGCGTGGGCCGAGATCTACTTCCAGGGTGTTGGGTGGGTCGTGTTCGACGCCACTCAAGGGGCGGAAGTGGTGGAATCCGAGCGCGGCGACAATGACGGCGTGCCCTGGTACCAGCTCGAATGGGTCCAGAACCTGCTGCTGGCCGGGGCGTCTGCCAGCGCGATTGCCGCCGTCGGATACATCGGTTGGAGCCTTCGACATCCCACTCGTCGCGAGGCGCCTCGCCAGCCGATCGACAAGCTGTTCAGCCGCTACCAACGCACGGTCGTTCGACGCAGCGGCCGCCCTCGTCGGTTGCCGATGACGCCTTCGGAGTATGCTCGGCAGGTCGCGACGGAGGCACCGCAGGCAGCCAGCCTCATCTTCCAGCTTAACGGCCAGCTTGAAAAATACCTATTCGGTCCCGATGAGCCGACCGCCGACGATCTCAAACGGATGGGCCGCTTGATCGAGGACCTGGATCGCGAACTGGCCAAATCCAAATCATGATCCCGACGGACCTCCAGAAAGGCATCACCAAGGCAGCGAAAGCGCGATTTTCGCTGATCTGCGGCGATGAGGATCTGTTGAGACGGCGCGTGCGGCTCGCCCTCATCGAGGAACTCGGCATGACTTTGGAGGAGTTCGACCAAGAATCGATCCTTGCCGACCAGCGCCCGATCCGCGAATGGATCGCGAGCGCGAGCACCATCCCGTTTTTGGCGCCGTACCGACTGTTGGTCGTCCGCAATGTGCTTCGGGTCTCGGATTCATCCCAGATCGAAGAAGCGATCAAGGGCCTGCTCACGCTGCCCGAGACCGGTCGGGTCATCTTGGTCGCAGACGAAGAACTCAGCATGGACGATCAGCGCCAGCAGACCGCGTCGCGGGCTTGGCGCAGCGCCCTCACCAAGGCGAAGGGCGAGGTGCTCGAGTGCAAGGTCGATGCGAAGTCGACGCCTCAGTTGATTCGCGAAGAGGCTGGCTCGATGGGCAAACGGATGAGTGCGGTCGCCGCCCAGACACTTGCGGAGATGGTTGGCGGAAGCTACTCCCGCGCCGTCGCCGAAGTCGAGAAACTCGTGCTCTACGTGGGCGACGCCGATGAAATCCGCGAGTCCGACGTCCGCGCAGCTGCGATCACGAGTCGCGAGTGGAACGTGTTCAAGCTCGCCGACGCGATCTTCGAATGCAAGCCCACCGCCGCCCTCACCCAGCTTCAGATCTTGGTGGGATCTACTTCGAAACCCGATCAATTCGTAAACCGAAACATCTTCCCACTTTTGCTGAGCCAACTTCGGCTGTTGTGGCAGGCACGAAGTTGTGTGGACGCGAAATGCTCGCCCGTGGAACCCCCGGCTTGGCTGATCGAAGCGTGGCCAGATAAGAACATCAAGGGCGAGAGCAACTGGCGGCAGACACGCTTGATGACCACGGCGAAGCAGATTAATCACCACCAACTGAGTGCCTGCATGCGGGCGATTGCCGAAGCCGACGCTCGGATGAAGGGCTTGCGCGAAGCGGCCGGGTTGGGCGAAACGCTGGAGATGCTCGTCTTTGAGATGATCCAAGCCGTCCGGCCCGCATCTTCGGCGAGCAGGTAGCCTCCTGTTCCAAAGGTGAAACGATGCCAATCCCGCTAACGCTTGGACTGACCCTCGTTCTGGGCCAAAACCAGACTTCCCCATTCGACGCCCATCACTTCAACCGCGAGGTTCGGGTTCGTCAGCAAGGCCAATATTTGGCTTGGACTCCGCCAAGCTACAAGAAGAGCAAGGCGAAATTCCCCCTGATCATCTTTCTCCACGGCAGCGGCGAGCGCGGGACCGACCTGCAGAAGGTGGCCGTTCATGGTCCGCTGCATGAGGCGCAGGCGGGTCGCGACCTGCCGTTCGTGATCGTCGCGCCGCAGTGCCCCGAACAGACCATTTGGAATCCGCTCTCCCTCACCGCGACGCTCGACGACGTCACGCGGCGCTACCGCATCGACCCCGACCGGATCTATCTGACGGGACTGAGCATGGGCGGCTTCGGTACGTGGGCATGGGCGAGCATGATGCCGGAGCGGTTCGCCGCGATCGCGCCGATTTGCGGTGGCGGCGAGGAGTTTTGGACGGGCAACTTGACGGGTATGCCGATCTGGTGCGCCCATGGCACGATGGACAACGCGGTGCCCTTTGACCGCAGCAAAGAGATGGTCGAGGGCGCGGTGCGGAACAAGGCGCAGGTCAAATTCACCATCGTCGAAGGTGGCGGGCACAACGTTTGGACCGCCTTTTACGCGCGCCCTGATTTCTACGACTGGCTCCTGAAGTACAAACTCTCGGACCGTAAGGCCGGCAAGGTCGCGCCCGGATACGTCGAGGAGAAACTGAAGGGTTGACCGTGACCGTCATCGGCGCCGGATTTGCCGGCGTCGAAGCCGCATGGGGTTTGGCCGAGCGTGGGGCCACGGTGCGCCTCATCGAAATGCGCCCTGCGCAGTCGACGCCCGCCCATACGACCGGCTATTTCGCTGAATTCGTCTGTTCGAACAGCCTCAAATCGAACGCACCGACGTCTCCGGCGGGCCTCCTCAAGGAGGAGATGCGAGCGTTGGGCTCCATCGTGTTGAAGATCGCGGCCGAGTTTTCAGTCCCAGGCGGTGAGGCGCTCTGCGTCGATCGCGAGCGTTTTGGTCAGGCCATCTCCGATGCGGTCCGAGCTCATCCGCGGATCGATGTGGTCTCGAAAGCCGCCGACGTCGACGATGTCGACGAGGGACTCGCCAGCGGTCCGGTCGTGATCGCTACGGGCCCCTTGACCACGGATGGGCTTTCCTCTTGGCTGGCCGAAATCACGGGTCGCCGCCACCTCTATTTCTACGATGCGGTCAGCCCAACCGTCGACGCGAGCACCATCGATCGTAGCGTAGCTTTTGCTCAGAGCCGCTACGACAAGGGCGGCGACGACTACCTCAACTGCCCGATGAACAACGAGGAGTACCTCGCCTTTGTGGCCGCTTTGAAGTCGGCGGAGCGTGTGCCACTCCACGCGTTTGAGGCCGGAGGCGTTCGCTCAGGAGACGGCGCGGCTGACGGTGGCTTCCTCGAGAAGGTCAAATACTTCGCGGGCTGCACGCCGATCGAGGCCATCGCCGACGGCGGAGATATGTCGCTCGCTTTCGGAAACTTCAAGCCGATCGGTTTGACGGATCCGCGAACGGGTCGGCGACCGTACGCGGCAATTCAGCTGAGGCCCGAAAATCAGGAACTCTCGCTCTACAGTTTGGTCGCCTGCCAGAACCGACTTCGATTTGGCGAGCAGAAGCGCGTGTTTCGGATGGTTCCCGGACTGCAACACGCCGAATTCGTTCGGTACGGTGTCATCCACCGCAATACTTATGTCGATGCGCCGCAGGTCTTGGATCGCTTGGAGCTGCGGGAGGTCCCCGGCGTGTTCTTGGCCGGCCAGCTTTGCGGCGTCGAAGGCTACGTCGAGAGCGCGGCGATGGGCATCGTTGCCGCTCTGCGCGTGCTGGAACCGAGCCGACCCCTGCCGCCGCGGGAGACCGCACTCGGTTCGCTCCTCGGTCACTTGGCCGATCCGACGGATCGCGAATTTGCGCCCATGAACATCAACTGGGGCCTCTTGCCCGAGCCCGAGGGCGACACACGGGACAAGGCTCTTCGCAAGGAGAAAAAACTGGAGCGGGCCCGGGCCGCGTTTTCGGCTTGGTACGAGGGGGCACTGTGTCCGCGATAACGATTCGGGGCTGGCGGCCCGGCGATACTGACGGCGTTTGCGCGGTGGTCCGCGAGGTCTACA
Organism: Fimbriimonadaceae bacterium; assembly: GCA_044226215.1. GTDB lineage: Bacteria > Armatimonadota > Fimbriimonadia > Fimbriimonadales > Fimbriimonadaceae > JBGAHK01. Next base: position 952,344 of record JBGAHK010000001.1, read on the forward strand.
TCGAATACGGATGGACCTGGGACCCTGAGGGCTATCACTACGACTTGACCCATCTGGAAGAAGTTTTCTCGGCGGAGGGCATGTATTTTTGGGTTGCCGAGCAGGATGGCTCGATCGTGGGATGCGGGGGACTCGAACTGTACGAACGGCCGATCCAGGGACCGCTGGGTCAATTGATCGCGCTAGATCCTCTTGTCAGGATTGGCGGCGCGGATTGCGAGGTTGTCCGACTTTATGTTCGGCCTTCGGCGCGGCGTCAGGGCATCGCGTCTCGACTGATGGCTTTGGTGCTCGACCAGGCCCGACTCGCGGGTCGTACTCAAATGGAGATCTGGAGCGACCTCAAGCTGAAAGACGCGCACCGGCTGTACCAGAACATGGGAGCACGACTGATCGGGGATCGAAAACTTAACGATCCCGATAACAGCACCGAGCATGGCTTGCTGCTCGCTCTGGACTGAGTTTGCTCTGTTGCCGCAACTTTGCACCCATTCTTATGCGGAGTCGGCTCATTCTTTCTTTGATCCAGTTAAGCGCTATCGTCTTTGATCTTTACCTAGAGGTGATAGATCATGAACGAATATCGCGAAGTTTTAGTTGAAGATTCGACCGCAGCGCGGGAAAGTAACTTGGTCACTATTTTCGCCGTGACCATCGTGGCCCTCCTTGCAATCGGCCTTCTCGTCTGGCAGCCGTGGTCGACCGCCGCAGTAACGCCGACCCATGAGACGACGGTCGTCAATCCGCCCGCTCAGCCGTCTCAAGACCGGACGGTGATCGTTCCGGGCGCGGCTCCTGCTCCTGCCCCGGCGCCGAGCAAGACCGACATTACGATCAAGAACGAGAATCCTGCTCCGGCCCCGGCACCTGCCGCTGGCTCGATGGGATCGAACGAGTCGACCGACAACGGCAGTGGGACTACCGGGTCGTCTGATTCGAGCTCCAGTTCGGATACGTCCAGCACCGGACAGTAACCGACTCAACCCAGCCCATTTGTGGACGGTCCCTTCGGGGGCCGTCCTATTTTTGTATGAATCTTCCCAAAATTCGAAGTTTTGAGGACAAGGGGACTCGCGGGTACCGGGCTATTCTTTGAATGTGGCGGATTCGGCCAACCGAACCGCGCAAGGAGTTGTCTTGGGAATTATCTATCGGTGGTTTAAAACGCGTCCGCTCCGTTTCCTGGGCGGATTCATCGTTTTTTTCAGCCTCGCCCTCATCATCTTCCTCTTCCTCTTGGAAACGCTGGGCGGCAACCAGAACCCGTATTTAGGGGCGGTGACGTACCTGATCCTGCCGGGCGTGCTCATGTTCGGCCTGGTCCTCGTGCCCATCGACGCATGGCTTTGGAAGCGCAAATCTTCGAAGGGCCACGTCCTCGATTCAGTCAAGCTCGATATGAGCGTGCCTCAGGTTGCCCGCATCGTCAAGTTCTTTGGCGTGGCGACGGTGCTTGTCCTCATCAGCATGACGGTGGCCGCCTATCGCGGCGTCGAGTACATGGACACGACCCAATTCTGCGGTCAGGTGTGCCACAAGGTCATGATGCCGGAGTTCTCGGCCTATCGCCACTCCTCTCATAGCAGCGTGCCCTGCGTAACGTGCCACATCGGAGCGGGAGCCAAGTTTCTCGTCAAGGCGAAGATTTCCGGCCTGCGCCAGGTTTGGCACTACGCCCGCGGCGACTACCATCGCCCGATCGTCACTCCCGTGGAAGATCTGCGTCCCAGCCGCGACACGTGCGAGCAATGCCACTCGCCGACGAAATTCTACGGCTCGTACCTGAAGACGTTCGTGACCCACGACCAAGACGAGGCGAATACCAAACAAGAGACCAAACTTGAGTTCAAAGTGGGATCCGGTGGCGTGCAAGGCAGCGGTATCCACAGCCACATGGTCAGCGACATCGAATACCTCCAAGCCAATCGGGCCCGAAACGAGATCGCGTCGGTCAGCGTCACGCGTCCGGATGGTTCAAAACAGCTGTATACCAATCCCGCGTACAAGGACAAGGTAGCGACCCTGCGCGCTCAGTTCCCCACCCGGCGCATGGATTGTATCGACTGCCACAACCGCACCGCCCACGACTTCAAATCGTACGAGATCATGATCGACGAGGCGATGACGGAGCAGCGGGTGGATTCCCACATTCCGTTCATCAAGCGTGAAGCGATGGCGGCGGTTCCGAATCAAGAGAAGCTGCCGACGGAAGCCGAACAAAAGCAGTACCTGGCCAACATCGATGCGATTCCGAGCAAGTATCGCAAGGAGATGCCGGACGCTTACAAACGCTTCGGGCCCGCAATCGAGGCGAGCGCCCGCGAGCTTCATCGCATCTATAAGAGCACGGTCGACGCCCACATGATGGTCGGACCGACCACGTATCCCAGCTGGAAGGCTCACGATGGTTGTTTCCGATGCCACGGAACCTTGGTGCCGGAAGGTGCCAAAGATGATCAGCCTTTGAGCCAAGACTGCGGATACTGCCACTCAGACCCCTCCAAGTAAGACCAAATCTGCCCGCCCGTTCACCTCTGACTCGGCGGGCAGTTTTTTTGTGTCCGCTAAGCCGAGAAACGAAGCGTCAGCCACTTCATGCCCTTCGGCTCGCAAAAATGCCGGTTATCTTCGTCCGGGTGGCTTCTCCGGCGTTGTTGCACTATACTGGCTGCAGTTGACCAAACATTTGGTCACGATTGGTTTCCTTTGGAGAAGAAGAACATGATTCAGCGATCAACATTGCGGTTGACCCTTTTGGCTTCGGGTATCGCGGCACTTTCACCCGCTTTTGGCATCCAGGCTTTCGACACGGCGTCCGACCCGACTTACGAAGTCGGCAAGGAGTACATCCAGGTCGGCACGGCTCTGGGCAACCAGACGGCGGCGACCAATGGCAAGAACGGCGGCTATGGCTGGGAGAAGTGGCAGCGGGGCGGTTACGGCGACAACGGTAACTACGGCTCGACGCTGATCACCAACCTTGCCGGCAGCTTCAACATGGGCACGCAGCAGTTCGGCCTGCGCAGTGGCACCGGCGGAAACGATTTCAGTGGCGCCGATGCGCGGCGACGCTTGGTCAATCCGCTCCCGATCGGCGGACAGATGTCGTTCAGCCTGATGGCGGGTGGCGACGGAGCTGGCACCGTGAACAGCAAGGGCGAATTCGGCGCCGAGATCCGTTCCGGTTTGCTGAGCAACCCGGGCCGCGACATGTGCACGATCATCGGCGAGATGGGCCGCAACTGGCGCGTCTACCGCGATGGAGGCACGATGGAGTCCAGCATCCCCGTGACGGCCGGCCAGCGGGTCGACGTCACGCTCACGCCGAAGTTGGACTCAATGTTCGACTGCACCTTCAGCGTCTTCGGAACTTCCCTGACTTCCACCGTGAACGGCAAGTTCATCTCCGCTGGCCAACTGGTCCAGACGGTTCAATTCTATTGCTACGGCACGGACGGCGACTTCTATACGAATAATCTCGCCGCTGTGCCCGAACCCAGCAGCCTTCTCGCCCTCGGCGGGATTGGACTGTTGGCGATTCGGCGCAAACGAGCGGCCTAAAACCCAATGGGGGCCTTCCCGGCATCTCCCCCGCCGGTGAGGGTCCCCTTTTTTCAAAACTCCTTGCCTTTCGTCATCTCTGTGGTAAGATGACCAAACCTTTGGTCAACCCATGCGCGAACAGAAACTGATCAATCGACCCGAAAAGAGCGTGACGTTGCGCGACGTCGCTCAATACGTCGATGTGAGTCCCTACACGGTCTCCGTCGTTCTGAACGGAGCCAAATCGAACACCCGCGTTTCCCCGACCACTCGAGAAAAGATCGAGCGCGCGGCCAAGGAGCTGGGCTACCGCCCGAACGTCCTGGCCCGCGCCTTAAAGCGTTCGCGCACGAACATCATCGGCCTCTACTTTGGCTACGGCCACCTTGAACCGCACGACCCGTTTCATGCCGAGGTTCTGACCGGCCTCCAGAAAGGGTGCGAGGCGCGCCAGAAGGACCTGATGATCCACTACTCGTTCCACCGATACAGCGTGGACGAGGTGTTCCAGGAGCTTGCGGGCGGCAAGATCGATGGTCTCATCTTTATTTCGGCGCCGCTCGATCCATTGGTGGCACGCGTGAAGGCGTCCAATTTGCCGGTCGTCGCCATGACCGACCCAATCGATGGTCTCCCGTCCGTGGTGGCCGACGACGGCGCCGGCTCCGTTATGCTGGCCGACCACCTGCACGAGCGCGGTCACACCACGGTTTTGTATCGAACTTGCCCCGGCGAATCGGCATCCGCCTCTCGGCGTCTGGCCGCGTTTCAGCGCCGTGCCGGCGAACTGGGCATGACGACGATTTTGGGTCAAACCAGCAACTGGAAGGGCCAGGTCGAAGACCAGGAAGCGGACCTGATCGCCCGCCGACGCGAGCTCGGCATTACCGCCGCAGTCTGTTGGGGCGATCCCAGCGCGTACGCGCTGATCTCATATTGCAAGTCGCGGGACATCTCGGTTCCGGCCGACTTGGCCGTCGCTGGATTCAACGGAATTGAACTCCCCGTAGAGCCTGCGCACGTGCTCACCACGATCCGCGCGAACTGGGCGATGGTTGCCCAAACCGCGGTTTTTACGCTTGTCGATCTCCTCGACGGGAATGGGGTGCCGCCCTTGAGCACCCTCCCCGTCTCCTTCTTCCGCGGGGAGACGACCTGATTCCGAATTGCCGACCGACGTCGGTCAGTTAATCCAATGCATAGGTGCATTCATCCATGAAATCCTCAATTCAAAGAGCCTTTACGCTTATCGAGCTTCTCGTCGTAATCGCCATCATCGCGATTCTCGCGGCGATCCTCTTCCCTGTTTTCGCCCAGGCGAAGTCGGCGGCAAAGACGATTGCCACCGTTAGCAACCTCAAGCAGATTGGTCTGGCGAGCGTGATGTACGCCAACGACAACGACAGCATGATGCACCCCCATCTGCTCTGCCAGCCGGACGTCAAGAACCAGTCTTGCGAAAGCAGTGCGGTCGCTGGCTACTACTGGTACATCCAGAATTACGTCAAGAGCAAGGAAGTGGTCTGGGACTCGGCTCGTGGAGTGCCCATCAACGTCAATGACGGCACCTTCAAGTGGTCGCTCGTGGTCTCGATTTCGGTCAACCGCAACGGCTGGTCGAGTTGGGAGGACGTGAACACCTACGACCGAACCTACCGCAACGTCGATGCCCAGGAAAACGCGTCCCAGCGTGCAGCCTATACGGTCACAGCGCAGTTGGCGGATCAGCGCGTGGGATACAACTTCGTGAGCGATGAAGCGTACTGCCCGATGGTGGTGAATCCCGCTTCCGTCGGCAATTCGTACCGCAACTTCCAACGAGCTTATCTCGCCACGGCATTCCACCGAGAGCGCCTTCCGACCGCCTACGGTGATGGCCATGCCGGCAGCCCCGCCGCTCGCAAAGTGATGAAGTACAACCAGACGATCGCCGATTCGCGCGAGTGCGCCGGTTGGAACGACCCCAAGTTCCAGTCCAAGTACATCGACACAACGTTCTGGGGCACCTGGTACGACGCAACGAAATGAAGAACAAGGAATTGAGTCCTGCCATCATCGCGGGCGTCGTAGCGGCGGTCTTGGTCATCGTCGTGGCGATCTACTTCATCGGTACACGAGGTCCATCTGGCAAGGTCGACGTGAACAAAATCGACTTTGTGGACAAGGATCCGCCCGGTTTTTCGCGAAGTCGACCAGAGTAGCCGATGAGCTCTGACCCATCGTCACCACTCGGACCTGCACAAGCGACCGAGAGCTCCGCAACGACCGCCGAGGTCCTCCGGGTTCTCGGTCGTTGCTGGGCTTTTGTCCGCCCGTACCGAGGCAAGTTCGTCCTCGGCATCCTCTTCCTGCTCTTCGCGGTTCCGCTAGGTCAGTTCGCGCTATTCCTCACCCGAGACGTCACGAACCAGGCACTGCTCGCGACCTCGCTCAGCGCCGAAGAGCGATGGGGCATCGTACTCCGGATCGTCGGACTCCAGGCGATCTTCTTTCTCGCGAGTGCCTTGCTCTCGACGTTTCGCGAAGTGCTCGAATGGTACTGCTCGATGCGCTCGACCTTCGATTTGCGCCTCGCGTTCTACCGCCATCTGCACCGATTGCCGTTGTCGTTTCTGCTTCGACGGCTGCCGGGCGAGCATCTGTATCGGGCCACTGGCGATATGGTCTCCGTCTTCCGCATCATGGGCCGGCCCGCGACCGCGACGGCATCGGGGCAATCGGCACCCGATAGCAAAGAAGTCGCGATGGCGATCTATTCCAACGACGTAGATCCGTACGATCCCGGCGTCATGGGACTGATCACGCGCACGGTGCCGCTGCTGATCGAAACGTTGTATTCGTTGGGCTGGGGCGTCGCCCTCCTTTTTCTCATCGATCCCGTACTCAGCGTCGCGCTGGTCTTGTACATCGGACCGTTTGCGCTCGTTTCGCACATTTTGTTCAACCGGGTTCGCCGAGCTGCCTTTCGAGTCAAGGCAGCTTCGGAGATCGAATCCGGTGTTCTGCGCGACACACTCGCCGGCGCAAAGACCCTGAAGGCGCTGGGCAGGTGGCGCTACCAAAAGGAACGCTATCTTCACGCGGCCCACCGAACCCGCCGCCAAGCGATCCACCAAATCGCCGAAATGGCGATGACCCAGAATGGCGTGCAGGTCGGGATGAAGTGGATGTTCGGAATCGGCATCTACACGTACTTGACCGTTCGCGTGATGAATGGTGCCGCGACCTTGGGCGACTGGGTGGCGGCCCTGCTCCTCATCGAAGCCGCCCAGGGTCCGCTTGAGAATTTCGTCCAGATCCTGCAGCTCGTGAAAGTCCAACTGGTGCCCGCCCAGCGCATCATGGAGACGCTGGACACGCGGCCGACCCTGGTCGACGTCCCCGGCGCAGCACCCTTGGGACCCGTATCGGGCGCGCTCGCCTTTCAGAACGTCACGTTCGGATATCAGCCCGATAAGCCCGTGCTGCACGACCTGACCTTTCGTATCGAACCGGGCCAGTTCGTCGGTATCGTCGGCCCCAGTGGCGCGGGAAAGAGCTCAATCATCTCGCTGCTGCTCCGGCTCTATGCTCCCGAATCGGGCGACGTGTTGATCGACGGTCAGAATCTCACCACCATCCAGATTCAGACTTGGCTCGATCAGGTCGGCACGGTGCCCCAGACCACGGCGCTTTATCACGGCACGATCGCCGACAACATTCGATTTGGCAACCCGAAAGCGACCGACCGCGAGGTTGAATCAGCGGCCGAAGCGGCCGGCGTCGCGGAGTTCGCTGCGCGGTTCCCGGAAGGTTTGCAGACCGAAATGAATGAGGGCGCGCTCATTTCCGGCGGAGAACGCCAGCGGATCGGCATCGCCCGCGCGCTCGTGCGCAACCCCCGCGTGATCGTTCTCGACGAAGCCACCGCGAACCTCGATCCGGAAACCGAGTCCGCGCTGCTCGACGTCTTCTTGGCGCTCCGCGAAGGCCGAACGATCCTCACCGTCGCCCATCGACTGAAAGCGGTCGTGCCCTGCGATCGCATCCTGGTCATGGAAGCCGGGCGCCTCGTCCAAGGGGGCACGCACGAAAAATTGGTGGCGACGCCCGGCCTTTATCAGTCGCTGTGGCAGGCCCAGACGCGGGAACGAGAGCCGTGGGAGGCCATGGCATGACGGAGCGCGAAGCCCTCGATCTCGGACCCAGTTACCGAGCCCATTCGGGCAAAGCCTTTCTGTTCGTGCTGCGATTCCTGAAGCCGCAACTTCGAAGGCTCCTCCTCGTGTGCCTGCTCGATATCGCCGTGATTTTGCTGAACCTCACCATCCCGTGGTTCGGCAAAACCGTCATCGACCAAATCCTGCCGCAGCGCGACTGGCACGCCTTTGCGATCGTTGCGGCGAGCATCGCCGGGCTGCTCCTCCTCACCCACGCACTGGTCGCCACGCGCACGTTTCTTTACAACACGACCGAGCAGCTTCTTCAAGTCGGAATACGACGGACCATGATCACGCATTTGCAGAAGCTGTCCTTGGATACGCTCGATACCTTGAGCGTCGGGCAACAGCAGTTTCGCGTTTCGACGGATGCGGATCGCATCGCCCACATGCTGGTCCGGATTCTGCCGACTCTCACCATGCTGGTCGAATTTGCGCTGATTCTCAGCGCCGCGATCTACGTGGACCCGCTCCTCACTGGGATCGTCTGTCTCTTTCTGATCCCCTGGACGATCCTGTTCGTTTGGGTGACGCATTACGGCCGGGTGCTGGACCGCCGCCGCCTGAGGCTGTGCGAGCTTCGCGATGCGGGAATCCTGCAGGCCACGAGTTCCTTCTTCACGATCAAGAGCCTCGGCCGCGTTCGCCATGAGGTCACCCGAAACGCCCGCGTGAGCACGGCGCTGCAGCGCATCTCGGTTCAGGGCTATTTGATCCTGGTTTGGTTCGAGTTCGCGACCCAGAAACTCCTCCCGTTCCTGAAAACAACCACGATTTATCTTTATCTGGCGCGGATGGTCGTCGTCGGTCGGATGACGCTCGGTACGACCGTACCGATGATCGCATATCTCGGACGACTCGCGTTTCCGATCGAGCGGATCGTCAACTTCGGCTGCTGGATCTGGCAGACCATGGTTTCGGCGGAACGCCTCATGCACATCTTGCAGACGGAGCCCGCGATTCAGGACCGTCCCGGCGCGGTGAAGCTGGCTGAACCGCCGTCCGTACTCGCGCTGGAAGCCGTGTCTTTTGACCGCCCCGGCGTGGGTCGGATCCTGAGTGACGTTTCGCTCCAATTGGAGCCCGGCCGGTTTACCGCCATCGTCGGACCGAGCGGCGCGGGCAAGAGCACCATCATCGGGCTGTTGCTCCGGCTGATCGACCCCGCCGAGGGGCGCGTTCGGATCGACGAGCACGACCTGCGCGATCTCGACCGGGTCTCGTACCTCCGGCAGACGGGCACCGTCATGCAAGAGACGTTTCTTTTTGGCGGCACCGTTGCCGACAACCTACGCATCGCAGACCCGGACGCAACTCCCGAGCAGATGCGGCATGCTCTGGAAGCGGTCGAATTGGGACCATGGCTCGATGGTTTGCCTGAGGGCTTGGACCATGATCTCGACGGCGGAACCGGCCTTTCCGCGGGGCAGCGTCAACGGATCGGGCTTGCCCGCGCCATTCTGATCAATCCGCGTGTCCTTATTCTGGATGAGCCGACATCTGCGCTGGACGCGACCACTGAGCAAGAAATCATGACAACGATTCGCAATTTGGCAGCCAGCCGCGCCACGCTGTTGGTCACCCACCGCCTGGATACGGTCAAGTCGGCCGACGAGATCGTGGTCCTGGACCGCGGCCGTGTGGTGGAGCGCGGAACTCATGACTCGCTGCTATCCGGCAACGGACTGTATGCGCGACTGCGACGGCACTACCACGGCATGCCGGCATCGCTGGCCGGAGTGAACGCATGAACTCCGTCTTCCAACCCGAATGGCGAACCCAGGCGCGGTGGAAACGCCGTTTCTACGCCAAGTACATGACGTGGCTCGAGCGCGGTGGCTACTTGGTCGTGCTCGTTGTCTTCGCCGCCTTCATCTTCGCCTTCAACTACCGCGTGGACGATGTGATCAAGGCAGATGCCGTCCCGCTTACCTTCAAGACATGGTCCGTGGCGGCGCCGCCCGACGATCAGCGAGCGGACTACCAGCTCGTCGCGCGGCCGGGTCGTCCGGTGACCGCGGGCGAAATCCTCTATTCGTCGGCGAAACGTACTCCGATCGTCGCGGGCATCGAGGGCGTGTTCGAGAAGTCGGACCGACCGGGGGATTGGGGCCAAGTGGTCGATGAGCGCACCATTGTGGCCGAGGCGGAGTTGCAGGGCCAGACCGTCGCGCTCGCCGACGAGGAACGCCCGGTTCGGCTGACGGCCTTCAATGTTTCGACCGGGTCCAATACGCTGCTTCGCGCGAGCTCCGATCGGGGCGATATCTTCTCGAGCACGATCCTCTCGCCCGAGGCCTTCCAAGAGCCCAGCCGCGAACTCCGCGAATCGTCGGTCAAGCTTCGCGATGATCGTCAACTGAAAGTCACGACGCCTGGGCTGCTCCAAGTCGACGCCCATGCGGTACTCGAGCCGGCCGAGTCGGCCGACGTGGCGCTGGACCCCCCGTCCGACTTCACCATGCCGGCTCGCGTCACCGAGGGCCAGCACACGGGCAAGGTTCAAGTTGCCGATCTTCCTCCCGCGATTGGCGATCAGTACCGCGAGGCCATCCGTTCCCAAGTGGTCGGCCGCAAGGTCCGAAACCTCGACGGCAAGACGTGGACCATTCGCGATCTCCAGGATGTGCGCTTGGTGGTCCAGCTGAACGCGATGGGAATCGATACGGCCACCCAGACCCAGCTCGCTGCGACCGCCATCGATCGCAAATACGTCGCCAAAATAGAAGTTCCCAATCCTCCCGCTTTCCTCTTTGAAGCCCTGCGCCGAGCCCGGTTATCCGGTAAGCCCGTGACCGCCCGTGTCGAAATGGTGACGGGCGCGCGGCCCATCGCCTTTATCTTGCTGAAACGCTCATGAAAGAACGACTGTCTTACGCTGTTACCGAGTCCCAAGCCTCTGGATCCGAAATCCGGAGTGCGGAACATCCCGAATACCTCGAACGGGTTTATGCGGGAGTCCTCGGCAAGCTCATCGGCGTCTATCTGGGCCGGCCCGTGGAAGGGTGGACCGCCGAGCGCATCGCAGAAGAGATCGGCGAAGTCGACTACTACATCCACGACCAGCGCGGCCGGCGGCTGATCGTGACCGATGACGATATTTCGGGGACTTTTACGTTCCTGCGTGCCCTCGAGGACTTTGGGTACGACCCGCAGCTGACTTCAGAGCAGATCGGACTGACGTGGCTCAACTATCTGATCGAGCGAACAACGATCTTGTGGTGGGGTGGCATGGGCAACTCAACCGAACACACCGCCTACCTCCGCCTCAAGTCCGGCATTCCCGCGCCGCGAAGCGGTTCGGCCCAGCTGAACTCTAAGATCCTGAGCGAGCAGATCGGCGCCCAGATCTTCATCGACGGCTGGGGCCTGGTTTGGCCCGGGCAGCCCGCGCGTGCCGCCGATTTCGCCGCTCGAGCCGCCCATGTCAGCCACGACGGTGAAGCCGTTTACGGAGCCCAGGTCGTCGCTGCTATGGTTTCCGAAGCATTTGCGAACATGGACCTCGATCACCTGATCGACGTGGCTCTGCAGTTGATCCCCTCGGATAGTACGGTTTCCAAACTGATTAGCCATGTCCGCGCATGGCATGCTCGCGAGAAAGATTGGCGCGAAAACCGTCTGCGGCTGCAGGCCGAATACGGTTACGACAAGTACCTCGGCCAGTGCCACCTGATTCCGAATCACGGTCTCATCATTCTCTCCCTGCTCCATGGAGGCGGAGATTTCGACGAATCGATGAAGATCGTCAATACGGCGGGCTGGGACACGGATTGCAATTCGGGCAACGTCGGTGCGATTCTCGGCGTGCGCAACGGCCTGAACGGACTCGGCGTTCGGGATTGGCGCGGTCCCGTGGCCGACCGGCTCTACCTCCCTTCCGCCGATGCCGGACGCGCCATCACCGATGCCGTGCGCGAGACCATCGCCGTAGCCAACATGGGACGGCATATGGCGGGTGCCGATCCATACGAATTCAAAGATGGGGCCCGTTTCCACTTCTCTCTGCCCGGATCCGTTCAGGGCTGGCAAGCAGTCGATCCCGAGACGCTGGCGGCGGAGAACGTCGGCGGCGCGCTCCAACTTCGGCTGACGAGCCAAGCGCCCGCACGGGCGGCGACGAATACGTTCATCGACCCGGACGCCAAGACAATGGTGACGGGCTATGTGCTGGTGGCCAACCCCACGCTGTACCCTGGCCACACCGTGACGGCCCGCCTGACCGGTGATGGCATGGCGGCAAGCGGACGGCTTTATGTCACCCACTACAACGCCGAAGATGAATCGGTAACCATTTCGGGGCCCGAATGGTCCATCGATGGCACCCGGTCCCTCGACCTCGAATGGTTGGTTCCGTCCACGGGCGGATTCCCCATTTACGAAATTGGCATCGAACTGGATGCGGGCTCGGTCCGCCTCGACCGGATGCACTGGGGCGGGGTTCCCGAGACCGAACTGCCCATCTTGCCCGGCACCATGGCGGCCCGAGCGTGGGCCAAGTCGGTCGATCGCTTTGAGCACGTGCGCGATGGCTACGACTACCTCGTGGACAACGAGGGCATCGGCATGCTGACCCAGGGCGCGCACGACTGGCGCGATTACCGCGTCGAATGCCGGTTCACACCCAAGGTCGCCGAATCGGCGGGCGTGGTCGTTCGCGTGCAGGGCCTCCGGCGCTACTACGCGCTCCTCTTCGGGAACCAAGGCGAGATTCGCATCGAGAAAGCGCTGTACCAGCGCACGGTGCTCGCGCGCACGTCGTTCCCATGGCAGCCGTTCCAGGACTACGCGCTGGAGATCGAAGTCAAGGGGCCGGAGATTCGGGTTTGGATCGATGGCCGACTCACCCTGACCGCAGTCGACGCCCACGAGCCCTTGGAGGGCGGCGCCTTTGGGTTCCTCGTGGAATCGGGCTGCGCCGGAGCGGGCCAGCCCAGGATCATGCCCGCATGAGTGTAGTAACCCCTGGGACGATACGCATCGAGCGAATCGAGTGGGGAGACGGCCCGATCGGACGTGCCGCGCGGCTGAGCGTAGAACGTCGCCTACTGCAATTCATCGAGGACCCGCAGAGCGAGCCGATCCGGCTCTTTGATCCTGCTGTCCGCGCTCATTCCGTCTCCGGCGATTGGTACGGCGAACACGCGGGAAAGTGGCTGGTCGCCGCCTCGCTCGCCGCCCGCCGCACGAATTCGGAGCTGCTCGCCGGCCGTGTTCGCGATGTCGCCGACTACCTGTGCGGCACTCAAGAAGCCGACGGATATCTGGGGACGTATGCGCCAGTAGCGCCATGCCGAATGACGCATCCCGATGCCCACGAAGTGCGCTCGTGGGATCCTTGGAATCATGCCTGGATGATGCTCGGTCTGATGGCCGCCGGCCGTCAGGAGGCGGCCACCCGCATCGGCGAACTCATCCTGCGCGTGTGCGCGCATGACGCCGAAGATCTCCTCGCGATCGGCAACCACAACGGCTTGAGCAGCGCCGTCGTGATCGAACCGCTTGCCCAGCTTTCTCGCACGACCGGCGATCCGCGATTCGCAGAGGGTGCCATGCGCATTCTTGCCGCGATGGAGCGCCGCGGGTTGCCCATTCTGACCGGACCATCCCGCGACGTCGATGTGTCGGAATTGGGGACGGGCAAGGCGTACCAAATCTGCTGGATTCTCAACGGGTTGGTCGCGCTCGGCCGAGACGAGACTATTCAAGCCGCGATCGGTTGGTGGCGGAACATCGCCGAACATCATCTCACGCCGCTCGGCGGCCCCTGGGGCGGCATTGCGACTCACAAAGAGGTGTTCAATCCGCTCGGCTTTTTCAGCCCCAACGGCATGACAGAGACCTGCTCGACCGCGTCATGGATGGCCCTTTGCCGCTCGCTCCACGCCGTCGACTCGGAACCCGGATACCTGAAGCAGTGGGAAACCTCGCTTTACAATGCCCTCCTGGGGGCGATGGATCAAGATGGCGAGAACTGGTGCTACTTCACCTTCCCGAACGGTCGCCGGAACAACACCTACCAATGGGCGTGCTGCAAGTCCAGTGGCGCCCTCGCCCTCGAGCAGGCATTGGCGTCGGCGATCAGCTCCCAAGATGGCGTCCTTCAGATCGACCTCTTGGAACCGATGTCAGTCGAGGCCGAAATCGACGGGCGGCCAGTAACGGTGACGGTCGAGAACATCGGCGTCGAACAGTATCGACTCACAAGCGACGCTGCGTGCCGGATCAACCTGGCCGGTTTGTCTTACACGATCGAGCGGGGTCGCTCCGTCGACACCGACGCTTCGGCACCGCTTGAGCTCCAGTACCAGTCCGATACGGTCGACCACCACGGCCAAGAGATCGTCCGCGCCGAATATTTCTGTGTCCGTCGGGGGCGATACGTGTACTCCACGGGGTTGGTGGATGGGTATCGCAAGCACGAGACCTATCGTCTTTCCAACCTCTTCCCCACTGCCGATTTTTCCGTGGATGCGGAGCTCGCCGAAGACGGCATCCCCGCGATCCGCTACGAGTTCGCGGGCCGGCCCGCCGTGACCTTCCGGCCGTATCACCAGGCCGGTGGCCGACACGATGGCGCGTGGCGCACGACCTGGCAGGAGGTCGCATGGCAATGACCGTTGAAAGCGGCGCGGCGGGAGCATCCGTCCGGTCTGACGTGCTCATCCGGCTGTCGCCGGCCGAGCGAGCCTCCGTGAAAATCGAAAGCTCGGTGATGTCGATGTACGGCCAGGCGATCCGGGCTCAAGTCGAGCGCGTTCTCAACTCTTTTGGCGACCCGGCGGTCCTCGTTGAAGTGGACGATTCCGGGGCTCTCCCCTTCGCGATCGAGGCGCGCTTGGAAGCGGCGTTGTGTCGATTTCTGCGCCGGCCGCTGCCCCAAATCGAGGCTCATAGCCGCGCGCCAAGCCCGCGTCATCGGCGCCGACGCACGCGGCTCTACATACCCGGCAATTCGCCCAAGCTGATGCCGAACGCAGGGCTGTATGGGGCCGACTGCATCATTCTCGACCTTGAGGATGCCGTCCCGGAGGCGGAAAAAGACGATGCCCGCGCCTTAGTGCGGCGGGCCCTGGAGCAGCTCGATTTTGGGCCCTCCGAACGTTGGGTGCGGGTGAATGCGGGCGCGCGGTTGGAAGGAGATATTTCCGCCATCCTCAGCGCGGATCCTGACGGGATTTTCATCCCGAAGGTGGAATCGGCGGACGACATCCAGTTCGTCGAGCGTCTTGCGCCGGGCGTTCACCTGATCGCGATCATCGAGACCGCTCAGGGCATTGCGCAGATTCAAGAGATCGCCCAATCATCGGGACAGCTGGTTGCGTTGACGCTGGGCATTGAAGACTACTTGGCCGACATCCACGCGACTGATCGCGAGGCGGCGTATTGGGCTCTCGGCGCCGTCCGCAATGCGGCCCGGTCGACGGGATTATCGCCGCTCGCTCCCGTGATCTCCACGATCGATGATGATGAGGAAACCGAACGGTTTGCGCGAACGATGAGACATCGCGGATTTGATGGGATCGGGTGTATCCATCCCCGTCAGATCGCTCCCGCCCATCGAGGCTTTGCCCCTGACGATGAGGAGCGCGGCCAAGCTGAGCGTATCGTCGCGGCCTTCGAGGCGGCGGAGAGCGAAGGAGTCGGCGCGATTCGGGTCGATGGCAAGATGGTCGACGCGCCGGTTTATCGAAGAGCCAAACAGCTCCTCGCTTGGTCGGACGGGGGTTCCCGATGAACCTCGTGCTTGAACGCAACGCTGTCGGTCGCCCCGTGCCCGCGGAGGTCAATGGCCGAGCGACGGTTCCTTTCCAGGGCGTCGGTCAGTTTCGGCCGCAGGGCCATCATGTCGGACCTCCCATTCGCACCTGCGCCGACTTCCCCGCTTCTGGCGACAAGCGAGCGGCGAGTCTCATGGCGGCGCTGGAGCGAGCGGGTCTTCGCGACGGAATGACCATCTCCACGCACCACCACTTTCGAAACGGCGACTTCGTCGCGCTCCAAATCTTCGAGGCGGCCGAACGAATGGGCGTGCGCGATCTGCGTTGGCTGCCGAGTGCGGTGTTTCCCTGCCACGCGCCGCTCGTGGATTTTATCGAGCGCGGAGTCATTCACCACATCGAGGGGAGCCTGAACGGACCGGTCGGCGATTTCGCCTCGAGCGGTCGCATGCCGGGCTTGGCCGTGTTGCGGTCGCACGGCGGCCGATACCGCGCGATTCAGGATGGGGATGTGCATGTCGATATCGCCGTGATCGCCGCCCCCGAGTGCGATGCGTTTGGGAACATGACGGGCGCGCGCGGCCGTTCAGCCTGTGGCGTGCTCGGTTTCGCCGTCGCGGACGCGCAATATGCCGATCACGTCATCGCCTTGACCGATTCGCTCGTTCCGTTTCCCTGCGCTCCCTGGCAGATCGCGGGCAACGCGGTGGACCAAGTGGTCGAGCTGGACCAGATCGGCGATCCACAGCAGATCGTCTCGGGCACGACCCAGATCACGCGCTCGCCCGAGCGACTGCTCATCGCCGAAAACGCGGCGCGGTTCGTCCGCGCGGCCGGGATTTTGCGGGACGGCTGGTCGTTCCAGGCGGGAGCAGGTGGCGCGTCCCTCGCCTTTGCGGTCTACGTGCGCGATATGATGCGGCGCGACGGCATCAAAGCCAGCTTCATCCGCGGCGGCAGCACCCGCTACTTGGTGGAAATGCTGGAAGAGGGGCTCACGGATTGCCTGCTCGATGGCCAAACCTTCGACTTGGAGGGCGTGCGATCCGTCCGCGACAATCCGCGGCACATCATGACCAGCCCCTTTACGAGCTACAACTACCACGGCAAGGGCAACTTTGCCTCGATACTCGACTGCGCTCTGCTGGGCGCCACCGAGGTCGATCTAAATTTCAACGCCAATGTCGTGAGCCACTCAGACGGGCGCATGCTGCACGGGATTGGGGGCTGGCAAGACGCGCTGTTCAGCCAATGCACGATCTTGGCCGTGCCCACATTCCGCAATCGAACGCCGATCATCCGCGACCAATTGACCACGTTCTGCGGCCCCGGAGAACTCATCGACGTCGTCGTCACCGAGCGCGGGATCGCAATCAATCCACGCCGCACGGATCTGATCGATCGTGTTCGCGGAACTGATCTGCCACTGACGACACTGGACAACCTCAGAGCCACTGCCGAGCAGATTTGTGGCGGCTCGCCCGCCCCTCCTCAGCTCACGGACGACATCGTCGGCGTGGTCACGTGGGTGGACGGCACGATTCTCGACACGGTAAGGAAGGTGACCGCGTGTTGACAGCGATGATTTGGGCGGCCCTGTTGCCGCAGGACAGTTGGACGCTCGCACCCGACCGGCTGAGCGCCGTGCGCCAGCGGATGCAGCGATTCGTCGACGAGCGCGAGGTCGCCGGGGTGGTCTATCAGGTTTGGAGCGGCGACCGTTTGGCCGCGAACGAGGCAGTCGGCCGGGCGACGCTGAATCCGGATCGCCCGATGAAGCGAGACACGATCTTCCAAGTCATGTCGATGACCAAGCCGGTCACTGCGATCGCGGTGATGATTTGCGTCGAACGCGGATTACTTCGCCTTGACGATTCGGTTTCCGAATATATCCCCGCGTTTGGCAAGATGACGGTTGGGCCGGAAATGCGACCGCTGCGCAAACCGATCACGATCTGGAATCTACTTACCCACACGAGCGGACTGACGGGCATCGATCCGGGAGGGCTCACGGACGAGGCCAAGGTCAAGCTGACGCTGGCCGAATACGCCGAGCGGTTCGGTCCGGATCCGCTTGGGTCGTTTCCGGGAGAACGCATCGCCTACAGCGGTCCCGGGCTTGCTGCCGCCGGGCGAATCGTGGAGATCGTGACCCACCGAAGCCTGGACGAATTCATGCAGCAAGAGATCTTTAGGCCGCTCGGCATGAAGGATACGGGCTTCTTCCTGCCGACGTCCTCGCGGGACCGGCTGGCGCGCATGTACAGCGCGGAGCATGGTCAGCTCGTCCCAATGGAAGGCGATCCGTACCGAACGGGCGCAAAGCTGGCGAACCCGGCCGGCGGGCTCTATTCGACCGCGGACGACATGGGGCGCCTGATTCGAATGGTGGCGCGGGGCGGAGCGCTTGGTGGCAAGAGGATTCTTTCCGAAGCAGGGGCGCGCCAACTCCGGACGCTGCAGACAGGCGATCTGCCGATGGACAGTGCGACGATTCAGGGCTTCGGCCTCGGGTTCAGTGTCGTCCGAGGGCCCTCCAGCCTCGCCAATTTCAAGCCAGTCGGCTCATTTGGTCACACGGGGTCGTTTGGCACCGAGTACTGGGCCTCGGTCGATCGCGACATCACGGTGGTCTTCATGACCCAGTCGTTCAACGAGCGCGTCCGAAAGACATTCAACGTCATGCTCAATGCGGCGCTTACTTCCGGGGCATCTTCGCCACAAACGCGTTGAGCTCTTCGAGCGTTGGCATCGCTTCCTGGGCGCCATGGCGCGTAGCGGAAAACGCCCCGACGGCGTTCGCCATCGGAATCGCGGCGCTGAGCGGGTCGCCCAGAGCCAGGCGCCAAGCCAGTGCGCCGTTGAAGGCATCGCCCGCGGCGGTGGTATCGATCGGCTGAATCTTGAGCGCCGCAAATGAGGCATGGTCCTCTCGCCGCGCCCAGAAACTTCCCCGATCGCCCAGCGTGACGACGACATTGGTCACCCCGCGCTCGAGCAACTGGTGACATGCGCGCAGGCACGCCTCGTCGTCGACGGGCGCGATGCCCGTCAGCACTTCCAGCTCCGTTTCGTTCGGGGTCAACACGTCCACTCGCCTGAGGAGATCGTCGGGCAGGTCCCGCGCGGGAGCCGGATTAAGAATAAAGCGAGCGCCGCTTTCAGAAGCAGCCACGACCGACTCAAGCGGAATCTCGAGCTGGGCGAGAACGATCGAGGGCTGAATGGAAGCGATTGCGGCGCGTACGGCTTCCGGTCTGACCCGGTTGTTTGCGCCCGGGGCCACCACGATCATATTCTGGGCGTCTTCCCCGACCAGGATGGCGGCTGTCCCCGAGGCCACGCCTTCGAGGTGCGCCAGATAGGTGACATCGACGCCTGCGCCGGAAAGACTGGCCGCGAGCACTTCGCCGTTCGCATCCTTCCCCACCGCTCCCACAAAGCTCACGGGGCCGCCGAGTCGCGCGGCCGCAACCGCCTGATTGGCGCCCTTGCCTCCCGGATGGGTGGCGAACGATCCACCGAGGAGTGTCTCGCCCGGTCGCGGCAAGACGGAGGACCGAAAGACGAGGTCGAGGTTGGCGCTGCCAACGACCGCAATTCCGCTCATCGAACGCCCCAAATGGCTCGTAACTTTGCGGGTTCACGAGGATCGGCCGGGATATTCAGGGTTTCAATGATATAATCCATCCAACACATGACCAAATGTTTGGTCAAGGCTACCTGAGACTCCCCTCTCGGAGCATTCAACGGAGAATACAAGTGAAGAGATTTTCAATCGTTCTGGCTGCGCTCGCCGCGGCAATCGCGTCTCAGGCCCAGATCGCCTATGACACCGCCGAAAACGCCGTGTACGTGGTCGGCCAGGAGTACATTCAAGTCGGCACCGAGCTCGGCAACCAGACCGCCGCCACGAACGGCCTCAATGGCGGATTCGGATTCAACAAGTGGCAGCGCGGCGGCTACGGCGACGGCGGCAACTTCGGCAGCACCCTCATCACGAACGTGCCGGCGAGCTTCCACATGGGCACCAAGCAGTTCGGCATTCGATCGGGCGTTAACGGCGACAACTTCTCCGGCGCTGACGCACGACGGCGGTTCAACGAGGATTTCGTCGTGGGCCAAAAGCTGACCTTTAGCATCATGCCCGGCGGCAACGGCGCGGGTACGGAATCCAGCAAGGGCGACTTTGGCATCGAGTTTCGGAGCGGCCTCCTTTCCAATCCGGGCCGCGACATGTTCGCCATCAACGGCAGCAAGGGCCAGTTCTACAGCATCCTGGACATCACCGGGTACCGATTCACGACGGTTCCCGTCACGGCGGGCCAGCGCGTGGACGTCGAGGTGACCAGCAGCTCGGTCAACAACTTCACGATCAAGCTGACGCCGTTTGGCGAAACGGGATCCAGCTATGACGTCGTCTCGATCTCGAGCGACCAGAACGTGAACCTTCGAACGATCCAGTTCTATGCTTATCAGACCGACGGCGACAGCTATGCCAACTTCCTTCGGATCGATGGCGCGGGCGTGGCCGTCAGTGGCAAGGTCACCCTGGAAAACTTCGATGTTTCCCCGGCCGGTCAGGTGGTGAAATTCGAACTCGTCGATGGCAGCAACAACGTCGTCGAAACCGCCAACGCGACCCTCGACGCGAACGGCAACTACACCTTCCAGACGTCGAAGCAGGGCTCGTACAAAGTTGCGGCAAAGGGCTCGCACTGGCTCCGTAAGCTGTCGAGTTCGGTCACGATCGGAGCGAGCGGCGCTTCGAACGTGAACCTATCGCTCAAGAATGGCGACATCGACGGCGATAATTCGATCACGGTCTTCGACTATTCCGTCCTTTCCGATTACTTCGACAAGTCGAGCTCGGACGCCGATTGGAACACGGTGGGCGGCAATGGGTTCGCGCCGAACGCGGCCGACCTGGACGGCGACGGCTCGATCACCGTGTTCGATTACTCGATTCTTTCCGACAACTTCGACCTTTCGGGCGATTAAGTTCGGACTCCGCGTGGAGCCGAAAGGCCGCGGAAAGCAGAGCCTCACCATCTCGGTGAGGCTCTTTCGTTTGTTGATGGTTGGTCGATGCGATCCCTTTCGTGCCAGCGTCCAGTGCGGGTGGAACGGAGGTTTCCCTGCCATTTCTCGTCGGAAAATTTGTTTCGGCAAGCCACGAAACGGACGCTGCCATTGAATACAGCAAGGGGTTCGGAATCCCAAAACGGGGGCGCAATAAAGGCGGGCTGGGACAATCTGGAGCCGATGACCGGACTCGAACCGGTGACCTGCTGTTTACGAAACAGCTGCTCTACCACTGAGCTACATCGGCCGGAAGCAGGCTCTATTATGCGCGAGACTGGGACTGGCTGGCAACCGCCCCACCGCGACCCAGCAAATTCTCGTAGAGCGCGAGCGACTCATCGGCCATGTGCTCAGCCGTGAATTCTTGCTCCCAGCGCCGATATCCCTCGTCACCCATGGAACGCCTCAGGGCGGCGTCGGCGGCCACCCGCCGAATCGCTTGGGCGAAGCCGTCCGAGTCCTTGGCGGGAACAAGGATCCCCGTTTCGGGCGTGATGACCTCGGGAATGCCACCGACGTCACTCGCCACGCACGGCAGGCGGTTCTGCATGGCCTCCAGCAGCACCAGCCCCATCGCTTCCTTGAGGGTCGGAAACAGAAATAGGTCGGCCGCGGCGAGGGGCCGATGAATATCGGTCGAGTAGCCCGTGAAGAGAACGGTCTGCTCGAGGCCCAGCGACTTCACGAGCTGCTCCAGGTTCGACTTGTAGGGGCCATCGCCGACGATCAGATACCGAAGACCGGGCAGTTCATCGCGCAGCTTGGCCATCGCCTCGATGCCGTACTGAAGGCCCTTGAGTTCGACCAAGCGGCTCACGCTCACGACGACAAAGTCCGACTCGCTCAGTCCAAGCTCAGCGCGGACCTGGGCGCGATCCGGCACTTCCACCGGCGGGAGTCCATTGTGGACGGTGGAGACCTGCGGCGCCGAGACGCCTTGGCGAATGAGGTGCTGGCGGACGGCCTCGCTTACCGCGATCATGCGCGTGGTAAGCCCATACGAAGCCTTGCGGCTCATGCCGTGGACGGTCGAAAGGGTTCGCAGTCCGCCCATCTTCCCGGCCAGGCCCGCGAGCACGCAGGCGGTCGATAGATGCGCCTGGACGACGTCGACTTGCTCGCGATGGCAGTACCGAGAAAGCTGGATGGCGGCGAGGGGATCGAGCTTGAGTCGAACAGGAAACTCCACCACGCTCAGCCCGTGCCCACGCATCTCGTCACCAAGCTGGCGGCCTGTGAACGTCCCGATCGTGATGCGGTGGCCCTTCGCCTCGAGCGCTTTGGCCAGGTGCAACATGCTGATCGCGGCGCCATATTTGGCGTGGCGCGCGGAGCACAGCTGGAGAATATGGAGCGGTCCACTCATGGGCGGCGGTCTCGCATCAGCTTGTACCAGAAAACCGGCAGCGAGGTATCCGAGCGGATGTTGAGCCGCCGGAGCTGATACGGATCCGTCTCCCGTCCGTTCAGGCCACGCATGGTCGAGGTCGCGACTCGGTAACCCGCGTCGCCGACCATCTTCCGAATCCGGAGCTCCTTCGCGCCGTCGCCGTACGGATAGCAGAACGATTCGATCGCAGTATCGAGAATCCGCTCCAGTCGGTGCTTGGATTCATGAATTTCGCGTTTCAGTTCACGGTCGCCGAGAACTGAAAGTCGGGCGTGCCGTAGGGTGTGCGATCCGATTTCATGGCCCTCGCGAATGCAGGCGAACAAGGCGCCACGATCCATCAGCCGTTCTTCGACATCGCCGTTCATCGAATCCCAAACGTTCGTCTTGCCGATCAGGTCCACGACCGCAAACACGGTTGCCCGCATGTTGAAGGCGCACAAGAGGGGTGCGGCGTGGGACAAGAAGCTTTCGTAGCCGTCGTCGAAGGTGATGCACAGCCCGCGCTCGGGCCATTCGATCTCGCCGCGATGGGCCTTTCCGAGTTCGTTGACGGTCAGCGTCTCATAGCCAAGGCGCTGCAAAAGGGCCAGCTGACTGGCGAACTTCTTGACGGAGACGTAGTGACCAGGAACCGTCGTGCCGCGCGCACGCGGTCCGATTCGGTGATACATCAAGATAGGTACCGGCTGCACAGATGGGTCCCTGAGCATAAAATACCCGTTAGAACATTCATAATGAGATCATTCCAACGTCGAAGGAGACGTCACCTTATTTTCGAGGAATCGCCATGGCAACAGATCTTTTCCCGATCCGCCGCGTGGACCACGTTCGCCACTTTGTGAACAACGCGCGTCAAGCGGCCTTTTTCTACCAACACACCTTTGGATTCGATATCACAGGCTACTACGGCCTGGAAACAGGGGTTCCCGACGAGACGGGCTACCTCTTGGAGCAGAACGATCTGCGACTGGTGTTCTCGGCCCCCACGCGACCGGGTCATCCGATGGGTGGACTCATCGCCGAGCACGGCGACTTTGTGCAAGACATCGCATTTGAAGTCGACGATGTCGACTGGGCTTACAAGACCGCCATCGAGCGCGGTGCCGAAAGCTGGCGAGAACCTCGCAGCAAGCAGGACGACAACGGATCTGTTCGCATCGCCGCGGTGAAGACCTACGGCAACGTCGTCCACAGCTTCCTGAATCGCGACAACTTCAAGGGCAACTTCATGCCCGGTTACCGCCGCGAGAACCAGCCGGGCGACCCGATCGGCCTGAAGGAGATCGACCACTGCGTCGGCAACGTCGAACTCGGCGCGATGAACAAGTGGGTCAAGTGGTACGAAGATGTGCTCGGATTCAAGAATCTGATCAGCTTCGACGACAAGGACATCAGCACCGACTACACGTCGCTGATGTCGAAGGTCATGTCGAACGGCAACGGCCGGGTCAAGTTCCCCATCAACGAGCCAGCTCCGGGCAAGAAGAAGAGCCAGATCGATGAGTTCCTCGAATTCTTTGGCGGCCCGGGCGTCCAGCACGTCGCGATGCTCACCGAGGACATCGTCTACACGGTCTCGCGGCTGCGAGCGCGTGGCATCCAGTTCCTCAGCGTTCCGCGATCCTATTACGACATGCTTCCCGACCGCGTGGGCACGATCGATGAAGATATCGAGGTGCTTGCCGATCTGGGCATCTTGGTCGATCGTGACGACGAGGGCTACCTGCTCCAGATCTTCACGAAGCCGGTGACCGACCGTCCGACCCTGTTCTACGAGATCATCCACCGCAAGGGCGCGAAGAGCTTTGGCAAGGGCAACTTCAAGGCTCTGTTTGAATCGATCGAGCGGGAGCAGGCGCTTCGGGGCACCCTGTAAGTTCCGCTGATCCCCCAAAGAGCGAGGCCCGGCGACGAATTGTCGACGGGCCTCAGTTTATGTCCAGGGAAGGCGCGTAGGTTCATCGCCAGTCTTCCCAATCCGAAGTCATGAGTTCGCTAAAACCCACGACCTCCCTGGGTCAAACGTTTATCATCATTCATCGTTCGACACCACCTCCTCGAAGCGAGATTTCCCAGGATGCTGAAAAGCGTCAAGGGAGTACTTTGTAGGACACATTTTCGGCCCAAATCGTTTCACTTGCTGCTCATCTGGCCAAATATCCTCGCAGCTTCACTGAAGTCTTTGTCCACCAAGCGGCGATTCATCCTCAGATCGTCCATCAGCGAGGGCACGCCGATCGCGAGGGTCAGGCTCATCCGACGCTGGTTATCCAGGGCGTTGATCGCCATCAGCCGGATGTTGTTCTTCTCCCAGAAGGCACAATCGCCGTACTGGCTGGTGACCGTTTCGGTCGGCGCTCCATTTTGCTTGGTCAGGTCGTTGAAGATACTCAGGCGCTCTTCCTGGGTCACGTTCTCGTAGCGGACCAGGGCGAGAACGGTGGTCTCCGACTTCGAACACACGAGCAGCCCCATCTGGGTGGACTCCCAGCCCCGGGCCTTGATTTCGTCGCTGATGAAACTGACGTCTTCGCGCGTCGGGTAAGCACCTTTGGGTCGCGGGATCGCATCGAGAACGTGGCGCTCGGAATCCCCCGCTTGAATCTTCTGGCCCGCCGCAACGAGGACGAGGTCGTCATCTTTGGGTGCGTCGGGAACGGCCACCTTGACCTTCTCGTTGGAGACCGGAATGCGGATCGGTTCGGAAGTATCGGTCGCGACGGGACCAGGAGCCGGCCGTCCGCAGCCGCAGACGAGGATCGCCGCAACGATCAGAAGGCTATTCGACCGCCAAAACCTGATAGCGATTCTTTCCTCCCGGCGCCTCGACTTCGATTTCGTCGCCTTCCACCTTCGACAGGAGCGCGCCGCCCAGCGGCGACGTGATGGAGATCATGTCGTTTGCGGGATCGGCCTCGTAAGAGCCGACCAGAGTAACCAGCAGTTCGTCGCCCCATTCGAGGTCTTTGAGCTTGATCTTGCTGCCGAGATGGGCGCTGTTTCCCGCGTGCTCGGGGCGGTCGACAATCTTGGCGTACTGAAGCACCTTCTCGAGGTCGGCGATTCGGCCATCCAAACGCGTCTGGTTCAGCTTGGCCTCGTGATATGCCGCGTTCTCACGCAGGTCTCCGTGGCTCTTGGCTTCGCGGATCGCCTCTGCCACCTGCATCTTGATGGGGCCCTTGAGTTCTTCAAGTTCTTTCTTGAGTTTCTCGTAGCCCGTGGGCGTCAGCAATATCTCTTGTGCCATGAACTGAGGGGTCATTTTAGCATGAGCCTTCACCGATCTGGTTTACTTCGCGGCGCCCGTGGTTGAACTTTCGGTCATCGTGGTCAGTTACAACACGCGCGACCTGTTGCGGCGCTGTCTGCTGTCGCTGGATGAAGCCGCCCAGGTCATTGTGGTGGACAACGCGAGCCAAGACGGCTCGGCCGATATGGTGGCGGCCGAGTTTCCCCGTGTGACCCTGATCCGAAACGCCACCAATCGCGGCTTTGGTGCGGCGAACAACCAGGGCTTGCGGATCGCGAGGCACGAGCGAGCCCTTCTTCTGAATTCGGATGCGGCCGCCCGACCTGACGCTTTGAGGCGGATCGCGGAGGCGCTGGACGGCCCAAACGTGATCGCGGCGGGCGGAAGTCTGATCAGTCCCGACGGTTCCCTGCAGCCATCTACGGCCAATCGCCTGACCCTGTGGGCGGTCACCTGCGAGCAGTTTTGGCTGGAGAAGCTGTTCCCTCACTCCCGGCTCCTGGCGCCCTACTGGACAACCAACCGACTTCCGCGGGATCAAGTCAGTGACGTTGGGCAGGTGATGGGGGCATGTCTCGCCATGAAGCGTGGTCTCGAATTCGACGAGCGCTTCTTTTTGTATTGCGAGGACACCGAACTCTGCCGGCGGCTGGCCGATCGCGGGCGAATCGTCTACGAGCCACGCGCCGAGTTCGACCACGAGTTGGGCGCATCAAGCGCGGGCGCCGATCGATGGAAGTCGATCGCTCGCTACAACCGGGGCAAGGAACTCTACTTCCGCATTCACCATGGGGCGTCGGCCGCGTTCGCGTGCTGGGTGCTGAATCGCCTGGGCGCGCTTGTTCGCCTCTTGATCTGGCTCTTGATTGGTCCGTTTAAGGCGCTGCGGGGCGGCTGGCCGCCACAACCGCGTTGGTTCGCCAAGGTACTCGTGGCACCGATCCAGGGCCCCTAGCCCGCCGCTTCGTAGGCGGCGATGACCTGCTCGACATCGCCTTCCGCTTCGATCCGCCCGTTCCGGAGCCAGATCACACGGTCCGCCACTTTGCGCACCGCTTCCATGTTGTGGCTCACAAACAAGATCGTGCCGCCCGCGGACCGGAATTCGTCGATCTTGCGATAGCACTTCTGCTCAAAGCTGAAGTCGCCCACCGCAAGCACTTCGTCGACGATGAGGATATCGGCATCGACATGGACCGCGATCGCAAACCCCAGGCGGGCCAACATGCCGCTTGAATAGGTGCGCACGGGCGCGTCGATGTGGCGTTCGAGCTCGGCAAAGGCCACGATGTCAGGCATCCGTTCGGCGACCTGTTTGCGCGTTAGGCCCAAGACCACCCCGTTGAAAAGAATGTTCTCCTGACCCGTCAAGTCGGGGTGAAATCCGGCCCCTAGTTCGAGCAGAGGGGCAATACGTCCACGGACGTGAATCTCGCCGCTCGTGGGCTTGTAGACGCGTGCGATGAGGGACAGAAGCGTGCTCTTCCCTGCTCCATTTCGTCCGACCAACGTCACGCATTCGCCGGCCGCGACCCCGAACGAGATGTCGTCCAGCACCTGGAGCTTCTCCATCGACCGGCGCTTCCACCAAAGCAAGAGTGTCTTGAGCGACGCGGCCCCCGAATGCGACAGTGTGAACTGCTTGCGAATATGCTCGACCGTGATCATGTCGGCACTCATGGTCGCTCCACGAACTTCCACTTCACGCGGTTGAACGCCCAGTACCCACCCACCAAGAGCACGCAGCTGAGCCCCGCCGTAATAGCGAACAGGCCCCATGGCATCGACAGGGGCGTGTGGGCGACGCCATCGACGAACACGGGTTGAGGCGCGACCAGCGTCTTGCGATAAGCGAGCGAGAGCATCGCGATCGGATTGAGGTGGTAGAGGAAGAAAACGAGCCCGCGCGATGACTCGGGGATCGACGAGGCGAATTGGATGTTCTCGCTGAAGTACATGATCGGCGAGAGAAAGAACAGCAACTGGAGCCCCACCGCCACTACATATTTCACGTCCTCGTAGAACGTGTTCGCGGCCGAGATGAGCAGCCCCATCCCCGCGCTGAGCATGAAGTTAACCAACAGCAAGACGGGGAGGAAACAGATCCGCCAAGAGAACGGCCAGACGCGCGGATCAGCCGCCCACACCACTAGCAGATAGAGGAAATACACGCCCAGAGCGAGGACAAAGTGGATGAAGTTGCTGCAGATACTCGCCAGGGGCAGGATTTCCCGGGGGAAATACACTTTGCGGACGACCGGCAGCGACGCCAGCACGGATTGGGCCGAATCCATCAGCGCCAACTGGAAGAACATGTACGGCAGGTAGGCGGCGAGGATGTACGCGCTGAAACTGGGCGTCCGGTTGTTCATCACGTACTTGAACACCAGCGTCATGACGACGACCGTGACCAGAGGATTCAAGAGCGACCAGAAGAAGCCGAATAGGCTGTTCTTGTAGCGGATCCGCAGCTCGCGCTCGATCATGCTCAGCAGCAGTTCTCTGAATTTCCAGAGCTCCCGCAGTTCGCCCAGCATGCCGCGCATTATACTTGCGCCATGCCAGACCTGCCGTCCCTTGTCGTTTTGGGCAGTGCAATCGTGGACACGATTTTTCACGTTCGGGCCCTGCCGAAGCTTGGCGAAGCCGTCTTCGCCCAGACCAAGCAGGTCTTTCCCGGCGGCAAAGGCGTGAATCAAGCGGTGGCGGCGGCCAGGCTCGGGGCACATACGGCGTTCATCGGAGCGGTCGGTCGAGATCCGGAAGGCGAACTCATTCGGTCCGTCCTCGTTGATACCGAAGCCCACCTCTTGACGGTCGAAGACGCCCCAACCGGCACTGCGGCGGTGACCGTTGCCGAGGGCGGGCTCAACCAAATCATCGTCTCCACGGGCGCCAACGATCGGTTGACAGGCGCGTTTATCACGCAGACCGTGGCCGGTCTGACGCCCGATTGCCTACTCGCCCAGCTTGAAGTGCCCGATGAGCCGCTCATCGCGCTATTCGCCGCGTTTCCCCAAGCATTTCGTGTCCTCAATGCCGCGCCCGCGCGTGCGTTCTCTCCGGAGCTCTGGGCACTGCTCGACGCGGTCATCGTCAACGAGACTGAAGCCCATGCCCTGACCGGCCGCTATCCCGAGGACGAGGCCAGCCAACGGGCATGTCTGCACGAGCTCCTCAAGTTCGGTCCTCGAGAGGCGGTGGTGACCCTGGGCGCGCTGGGAAGCGCTTGGTCCAATGGCGACTCCTTCGTTTTCGTTCCGGCCGAGGCGTTCGAGGCGGTCGACAGCACCGGGGCGGGTGACGCTTTCTGCGCCGCTTGGTGCCTGCGTCCCGATCTCGAGCCCGCCCTGCGTCTTGCTTTTGCCAACCGGGTCGGTGGGCTGGCGACTCGCTCGGCGGGCGCGCTGTCTGCCCTCCCGACCATGGCCGAGGCTCTGGAGCGACCGGCCCTCCGCTAGGCAACTTGAATCGGAATCCGTCCCCGGCTCGTTCTCTTATTGATGGCGATCATGACCGGGCTGAGCGGGAACGAGATCTACTGTCTGGCGAAGAAAGGATTCACCCCAGGCGAGCTGATTATCGGCAACAGTGTGTACAGCGTCGGATTTATCGGGGGTATCCGGGCCGGCCTGCGCACGATCGCGGGCGGCGAGGTCGAAGAGATCACCCACATCATCCACGACGGTCGCGCGGCAAGCTATGACCGAATGATCGCCTGGTCGGACCTTCATGGTTCCATCGGCATCACGGGCGTCAGCAGCGAACTGATTCAGCACGTCGGCCAAGTCGAGTTCCTCTCGATCGGCTCGTGCGTGCATCAGGAGGGGGTCAATGCGACCCACATCGAATGGTCCTCCTGCGCTGACGGCCAGGAGCTGTACTGCCAGCTCGACGCGGGCTTCACGCCTCGGAAGTTCGTCTTTGGCAACGTGGCCTACTCGATTGGACTCGGAGGCGGCGTGGTGGGCGCCTTCCGCAGCCTCGGTCGAGGAGAGATCACCGAGTACTCGGAAGTCTTCAACACGACGCGGCATCTGGCTCTCCAGCGCATCAAAGCCGAAGCCAAGACCGTCGGGGCGAACGCGGTGGTCGGGATCAATACGTCGATCATCCCGTTTAGTGGCATGCAGGAGATGCTCATGATCGGAACCGCCTCGCACCACCCGCTCTTGCCCGACGCGGCCGTTGCCGAGCCGATTACGAGCGACCTGACGAATGAGGAGATGTGGAACCTGATTCACCTCGGCTATATGCCGATCCAACTCGTCCTGGGTGTTTCGGTCTATTCGCTCGGCATCGTGGGCGGCATCACCGCGTTCTTTAAGAGCTTCGCCCGGGGCGAAATCGAGGAGCTCACCAAGCTCGTCTACGAAGCCCGGGAGAATGCGCTCCACCACCTGATGCGTGATGCCGCAGCGTGCGGCGCAGACGACGTCGTGGGCATCAAAACCTACGTTTATCAGCTCGGCAGCGGCGTGATCGAGTTCATGGCCCTCGGCACTGCGATCAAGAAGATGCCTGGTGTGAAGACCGTGTCGGAGCAGTTGCCCCCGCAAGCGATCATCCGCGACAAGGATACTTTTGTCAATTCGGCTGAGAAGCTGGCGGGACAAGATCTCAACCAGCACAACAAGGGCGCCAAGCCAGCCTAGACGCGTCCACGCAAAAAAAAAAAAGGATCCCAATTCGGGATCCCCGTTCCATGTCATGCCCCGAAGGGAGACACGATTAAAGCCAATTCGTGCTTACCAGCGGCTGCCGGGACGAGCCGATCGGTTGGTCGAGCTGTTGCGATCCGTCTTGGGTCGCGCTTCGTTGACCGTCAGCGTTCGTCCGTCCAACATGGTGTTGTTTTTGGACTGGATCGCTGCTTCCGACTTGTCGCCGTCGACATCCACGAATGCAAATCCACGACCTTCGATCAGTCGGACGTTGGTTCCGCCGTATTCGCTGAAGAGGTCGGCGAGCTGTCGCTCGGTGGTTGAGAAGGGGAGATTCCCCACGTAAACTGTTTTATTTGCCATTACTAGCCTCCAATATGAAGTTGTTCCGGTCTGTTGCAGAGAAATCGAATCGAGGGACCGGTTTGAAGGCGGATCTAGTAAGCGAAGTCTGAGCGAGAGCTCGTAACAAAGGAACTGTACCTCATTCCCTCCTCAAATCCCCATTTAGAGGTGTTTCTTATTCCGTTCTCACAACTTTCGCATGGGATTTGGGGGTCTCGGTGTTATAATGCCCGCACCATGAAAGGTCGACGACTTGCGCGTATCGCGGCAATGGCCCTCACCGGAGGCTTTTTGGCCGCCACGGCCCCCGCCATCGTGATCGGGAGCAAAACGACCGACTTCCCTTGCGTCATTCCGATCCTCGACGACGCCGGCAATGTGGTCGGGACCGGCGTCTTGGTCGGCAAGAACAAGGTCATCACAGCCGACCACGTCAAAGGGACGCGGACCAAGATCGGGCAGACGACCTTCAAGGCGTCCAAGCGTGTATCGGCACCCGCCAATTCGGCCAACGAAGCCCCGGACTTGGCTGTTCTCATCTTTGACGACGAGCTTGCGAACGAGTACTACACGATCGATTCGGGCGCTGTTCCCACCGGCTCGACCATCTGCATCATCGGTTACGGCCCCAGCTCCACCGACACCAGCTCGCCGTTCACGCTCAAAGATGACCCCAATCCGGTCCGTCGGGAAGCAAAGAACAAAGTTGACACGGTAATTTCGCTCACCGGCGATAGTGACACCCCGCCCAAGAAGTACAAGGACGACGCCTACTGCTTCGATTGGGATGCGCCGACCGCCGGAGGCATTCCCAACGAAGGCATCACAACACCGAACGATTCCGGCGGCGCCATGTTCGTCATCAATCCCGACGGCAGCAAGCGGTTCGCGGGCATGATTCTTGGCGGCGACGCGGACACCACCGCCAAGTACGGCGACAACAGCTACGCATCCGTGCTCAAGAACAACAAAGCCTGGATTGCTTCGGTCCCCGAACCGTCGTCAGCCGCAGTGCTGCTCTCCGCGCTGGCCGTATGTTGCCTGCGCCGACGGCGCTGATCACGACGCTCCTATCCGGATCACCTCCGTGGCCACTTCGTCGACGAACCGGCGATCGTGAGACGTGAAAAGCACTCCGCCCGCGTAGTCCATCAGCGCGGTTTGGAGGGCCATCAGCGAATCCAGATCCAGGTGGTTGGTCGGCTCGTCCAGGATGAGCACGTTGGACGGCTCCAGCAGCACGCGCACGAGTTCCAACTTGGTTCGCTCCCCGACCGACAGCACCCCGACCCGTTTGTGGACGATGTCTCCGCGCATGCCGAGGCAAGCCAGCATGGTTCGCGCGCGCTGCTGCTCTTCGTGCGACCCCACGCCGAGCGCTTCCAGGATCGGCAAGTGCTGATCCAGTCGAGCTCGGCCTTGCGACAAGAATCCAATGCGCACGTCCGGTGCCCAATGAATGGTCCCGGCTCGTGGAGAGAGTTCACCCAGGAGCACGCGCATGAGGGTCGTCTTGCCGCATCCGTTCGGGCCGACGAGCGCGATGCGGTCGCCCCGTTCGAGCGTGAGATTGAGGTCGAAGAAGAGCGGGTCATCGTAGCCCGCGGTGAGGCCGCGCGCGGTCAGGCACGAATCGGACCGCAAGGCCACCGCATGCAGCTCGATCCGGTTCGCATCGGGCTCAAACGGCTTCTCCACCGCCTCTGCCCGTGCGTGCACCACCCGGGACCGGATGGCTTTGGCACGCTTGTCCAATTTGGCCTGTTTGCCCGCGTAGAATGCCTTCGCTGCGGGGATGTAGGTCCGCCCTGTCGGCTTCTTGATCATTTGGGCGGCGTGCTGAAGCTCTTTCTCCATCGCGATGCGCAGCCGACGATCCTCCGTTTTTTGGCGATCGTGGAGGGCGCGTTGACCCTCGTCTGCGATCCGCTTGAGCTCGGTGGCTTCCGTCCATCCGCCGGCGAAGTCGCGGATTCGACCGTTCTCGAGAAACAGGACCCGCTCGGCGACAGCATCGACGACAGCGCGGTCGTGGCAGACCATCAGGACGCCTTGGCGACATTCATGGAGGAACCGCTCCAACCATTGCCGTCCCTCCAAATCCAGGTGGTTGGTAGGCTCGTCGAGGAGCAGGATATCGGGATCCTGTTCCAGGAGAAGGAACAGACCCACGCGCATTCGCTCGCCGAAACTGAGCGACTGCACGGAGCGGCCGAGGTGTTCGGCGCGAAGTCCGAATCGATGGCCCCGGGCGCGATACGCGAGCTCTGCGTCTTGCGACGCTATGAAGGCTTCGAGCGTGCCCGTAAACGAGAGGTCGAAGTCCTGTTCGAGCATGGCCACGCGGCAATCTTTCGACCGCACGACCGAGCCGCGGTCGGGTTGGAGCCGGCCAAACAGGATCTCCAGCAGCTTGGTCTTGCCCGCCCCGTTCCGACCGACGAGCGCGAGCTTTTCGCCTTCATCGATGGAAAGCGAAAGGTCCTGAAAAAGATCGCCCACAAGGGGGTGAGGCTGATACGCCAGTTGAAATGCTTGTAACACGTGAAACGCTCCTGGTGAGCAAGGTCATAGGCCGCGTCAGAGCGGCGGGAGATGGGACCAGTTTCAGGCGTTAACTTTCATAGCTGCCGCAGGAACTGCGGTAGGCCAATTGTAGTCGCTAGGTTTTGAAAAATGCAAGAGCCGGGCGGATGGGAAGCCGACTTGGCTTCCCATCGATCTGAACCCGTTACTTGCGACGGCGTCGGAGCGCCAGCGCGCCCAAACCGGCCAGAGTCACGACCGAACTCGGCTCGGGCACCGCACTGTATCGGATGGTGTCGAACCCGACGTTGGCATCGGGGAACTGCTTGTCGTCATCGCTTTCGCTGATCACAACCCGTTTGATGACGGCACCCGAAAAGGCGATGCCCCAAAAATCAGCGGCTGCGGGGGCACCGCCGCCTTGGCCATTGACGTTCGAGATCGGGAGACTTGAACTGAAGAGCGGCTGGTTCGCGGCATCGTAGATCGTGATCGACGCGAAGCTGAATCCGTCTGCGCTTTGGCTCAGCAGATCGAACCCAAAGTATCGCTGGACGGCGTCGAACTCGATTGTGATGCCATCTCGGTCGATGGTCTCCCCGGAACCGAGCTCCCGCCCGCCCGGAGAAAGGACGTTTTTACCGCTCGTCGCGATGAGGACGTTCTTCGATAGGTCCGGCGCGTCATTGAAAACGCCGGTGGGCGTAAACGTTGTGGCCGCCTCCACTACAATCGGGGCCGATCCGAAGAGCTGGCCGAACACCATGCCCGCGCGGTGGTTCATATCGATGTTGGTCGCGTCCTCGACGTCGTCGAACCCGTAGACCTGCTGGTCCGTGGCCACCGCGTTGAAGCCGGCGAGATCCTGGGCGTAAACCGTCTGGCCATAGGCCCAACCCGTCGCGACGGTAGCCGCCACGGCTAGTGTGAATAACTTCATTTTGTTCCTCCTCCAATGCCACACGCAGGGCCCCACGTCGATGCCCTGAGCGCAGACTCTATTATACGATGACTTGAACCCAAATTCAGCGTTCTTCTGGGCTGATTCTCAGGGTTTGAGCGCACTCAGGATCTCGTGGCTCAGGTTGTGCTTGAAGATTGGCTGACTCGCCACCGCGTACGGAGTCCGTCCCATCAGAGATCAAGCCACGCGGGGCCCTTCCGAGTCGCCTTAGTCGTCACCCATCCGGTCGAAATTGTCCGAAAGGACTCCGTAGTCGAACACGGTAACAGCGCCATCTCCATCCAAATCGGCATCGATGGGGCGGAAACCGTTTGATCCGACGTTGAGCCAATCGGAATCCGAGTCGTTCGCGTCGAAGTAGTCCGACAAGACGCCATAGTCGAATACGGTGATGGCGTTATCTCCATCGATATCTCCGTTCACGAGATCGAAATTGACTCCCGAAAGATCGGATTCCGCGACCGCAATCGCTTGGGACTGGCGGAGCCAATGGGAGCCCTTGGCGCTGAGGCGGTAGGTGCCCGCGACGATAGCTCCGATCGTGTACTTTCCGTCGGCTGCCACGGGCACATCCCAACTACGGACCAGATTGCCAGGCACGTCCCGAAGCTCGAAATGAACCACCGCGGGGCCATCGAAGTCCCCGAGCTTGACCGTGCCCGAGACCCTCGTTGCCGCTGGACCCGACCAAAGGATCGCCTCGACGCGCTGCGTGTTTCCGTTGTAGCCGTAACCGCTGATGTAGACGTTGACCCCGTCGGTTGTGATGCCCGTGGCGTGAGACGTGACCCATCCGGCTGGGAGGAGCCTATGAAGATCGACCATCGTTCCCGGGACGCGGGCCCACAGGACGGCATGGGCACCGTCCGGATAGATCGCGTAGCCCACCTTATCGAAGCCGCTCGCACCGAGTGCGTACGAACTCGTCGCACCGGCCGGATTCAAGTCGACCCAAAAAGATGGTGTGCCGCTCCACATGCTGGCATGATCGGAGTCCCCGACATGGACATATCCAACTTGGAGAGTGCCGGTGGTGCCATAGGCCGTCGAATCCGTCGCTCCCGACGGACTGAGATCCACCCAGGATCCAGCGGACCCATTCCACAAGCCAGCGCGGAAGACGCCTCCGATCTTGGCCGCCCCGACTTCTTGAGTTGCGCTCGCGCCGTAGGCGCGGGACTCCGTGGACCCGGCCGGATTGAGGTCGGTGAACGAGCCAGGCGTGCCCGTCCAAAAACCAGCGCGCGTTTGGCCATTGAGAACGGCATAGCCCACCTGCTTGGATCCACTGGCCGCCTTAACTTCCGAGTTGCTCGCACCCGGAGGATTCAGGTCGATCCATGAACCGGCTGTTCCGGACCAGAGACTGGCGTGGTCAGAGCCGCCAAGATGGGCGTAGCCTGCCTGCTGATTGCCGGTTGTCGTGACGGCATACGATGCCGTGGCGCCCGATGGGCCCAAGTCGACCCAAGACTCGGCGGTCCCGCTCCAGTAACAAGCATGGTTGAAGCCGCTCGGGCCGTTGTAACTGTAGCCCGCCTGCTGCGAGCCCCCAATTCCAATCGCAAAGGAATACGGAGTGGAAGCGGGATGCAAGTCGACCACCTTCCACTGAGCCTGGGCGGTCGCGGCCGTCGCTGGGAGCAAGATGACGGCAGCCGCCTTGAGGATCGAACGAAGTGGAAGAATGCACATGTTGTTTGTTGTGATCAACCGGGAACAGGGCTGCTGTAGCGCTTGATTGCTGCACCATACCGCCCGCTGGTCGACTGCAACGCTCGTATTCTTACTCTGTTTTCTGCGGCTACGTCGAACCGAACCCACGAAGATTGTGCGAAACTTCGCGCATGTACAAGGCACTCTTGATCAGCCCGATGATCCCATCGACCGACGTGCACGCAACCGCCAAGTTTCTGGAAGAAGGTCTCGGCTTCACCACCAAGATCCTCGACTCGGACTACGCGATCTGCGAGCGGGACGGACTCAGCCTGCACTTGAAACCAGCCGAAGAGAACGTGGGCCAGATGGAGTTCTATTTTGAGGTGGACAGCGTGGATTCGGTGTGGGACGTGCTGCAGAACAAGGTCGAGGGGATTCGGCACAAAGAACCGTTCGATCGACCGTACGGTATGCGAGAGATCCACTTGGACTTACCGCACACCAAGGCCCTGATGTTTATCGGTCAGTGTCTATAGGGCGAGCCGGACGCGCCGCGTCCAACCGAACGGGCAGCCAGACCAGCATCTCGCTCCGCCCCCGATTCGCCCACGTCGCATAAGGGATCAGCGTGATCGGGCGTGTCGTCTTCGTCACCGATCCATCCGCCGATTTCAGGTCGAAGCCGGACGTCTTGAGCGTGACCACGCCGCCGAGCAGATCCGGGCGATTCACCGGCTCAAAAGCTGCCTTCTCGTCGAGCATCATCGAAAGCACGCTGCCCGCCTGATCGACGCCTTCCGCGCAAAACACGACCGGGCCGCGCTGGATCGCCACGCGACCGCGATCCATCACGACTTGATCCTTGGCCACGACCTTGCGAACCGGCATCGGCAGGTCGAGCGATACCGAATCTCCCGCGTGCCATTCTCGGTCGATCACGGCGTACCCGTCCACGAGCGAAAGCTCGACCTGCTTGCCATTCACCTTAAGCGTCGGTGCGGGAGCGCTGCCCTCGAAGGCGTAGAGCTTCGACGGCACTGCTTCATTGCGAGCCCAGCCGGGTATCCGTACGTGAAGCTTGAACTTCGCGGACTGGGCGGGCTTGATCCGGAGCGTGATCGCGCCATCCCACGGATAATTCGTCTCCTGCGTGATCTCGACGTCCGGACCCGAATCCAGCTTCATCTTCGCCGTTCCCGCGGCGTACAGGTTCACGTAAAGCGAGTCCTTGCTCTGCGCGTAGAAGTAGCCCGGAACCGACGCCATGAAGCGTGTCACGTTGGCCGGGCAGCAGGCGCAGCCGAACCACGGACTTCGCTCGTCCTTGCCTTCCGATTCCAGCGGATTCGGATAGAAGAACGTCGTGCCGTCCAGCGACACGCCGGAAATCAGGCCGTTGTAGAGCGTCCGTTCCAAGACGTCCATGTACTTAGCCTGCCCGTGAAGCAGAAACAGCCGGTGATTCCAATACGCGTTCCCGATCTGGGCGCAGGTCTCGCAGTACGCGGTGAGATTCGGTAGATCGTAAGGTTTCCCAAAGGCTTCGCCCTCGTGCGAGCTGCCGATCCCGCCGGTGACGTACAGCTTGCTGTCGACGACGTCCGTCCAAATGCGATCGATCGCCGCCAGATACTTCCGGTCGCCCA
This sequence comes from Fimbriimonadaceae bacterium, assembly GCA_044226215.1. Classification (GTDB taxonomy): domain Bacteria; phylum Armatimonadota; class Fimbriimonadia; order Fimbriimonadales; family Fimbriimonadaceae; genus JBGAHK01. Next base: position 989,342 of record JBGAHK010000001.1, read on the forward strand.
GCAACGCCGCAACATCGGCCATGCCGCTGTACATATAGGTGGCGCGCACCGCATGCCCAACCGCTTCCGTCTGCTCGATCACCGGCTTGTGGGCTTGCCAATATTCCCCGCCTCCGCCCCGGCAGTCGAGGAAGAACTTCGCGAGGTCCAGATATTCGGACTTCCCGGTCAGCCGATACAGCTTGACCAGGCCGATCTCGATGACCTGATGGCCCGGCCAGATCTTTCGCTTCGGCACTAAGAAGGTCTTCACGAGCAGGTCGGCCGATTTCGTGGCCACGTCGAGCAGCGTCTTGGACCCGGTCGCCTGGAAATGCGCAGCGGCGGCTTCGTACAGGTGCCCCAAGTTATAGAGTTCGTGGCTGTTGTCCTCTTCCTTCTCCCAGCGCTCCTTGCCCGACCAAGCGTGCGGCGCGGCCGGATTGATCGTACGCGTGCAGTAGAGATAGCCGTCGGGCTCTTGGGCCGAGGCGATCAGCTCGACCAGGTTCCGGACATACGCTTGCAGCTTCTCGTCCTTCTTGACGCTGAGCGCGTAGGCGGCGCCTTCCAGCACCTTGTACACGTCGCTGTCGTCGAACGGATAGCCCGGCGGGGTCTTATCGACCTGGCTATCGCCCTTCAGCACCTGGGCCGCGCGCTTGAACAGGTCCATCCGCCCCGTTTTCTCGCACTGCGCAAAGGCGTACGGAATCGTGACGGTCCGGTTGATTTCGATGCGCGGCGCCCAGAACTTGTCGGCCAGGTGCACCTGCGGGAACGGAATCGGTTTGACAGGATAATCGGTGGCCACGGGAATCGACATCAGCACCGGGAGCATGAAAGAAATCACGGCTTGTGGTCGGGCAGTTTACCGGTGGGACCGACGCAAACGGTCCGAAACTCTTGGGGCAGAATTAGGCGGCGTCAGCGAACGAGGCAGAGCTCGACGACCACAGCACGAGCGGCACGGAGGGCGCGCTGCGCTCGCCGCGACGGCTCGCCGTCACCCGAAACTGAATCGGAACGCCGACAGTCACGGGGATGTCGACGCGGGTGGCGGTGCATGCCTCGATCTGGGTCCATTCCCCGTCGCCGATTCGCGACTCGATGAGGAACACGACGCCGCGCGAATTACCGCTGCGATGCCAACTCAGCTTGGCGATGCCCTGTTCGGTGACCCGGATGTTCATTTCGTGGGGCGCCTGGAGCGAGGCGACCGTGCGACGCGGACGCTTGGGCGCAAGCTCGAGCGCGGCCAGAACGCCTTCCGTCACGTCGGGGTCGGCGTGGAAACGGCGCGACAGCTCGGAAAGGCGAGACCGGGCCGCCGCGATGGTCTGGTCGCGTTCCGTCACCAGGGCGCTGGCGAGGGCTTGCGCTTCGTAATGCCGGTCGACCGCTTGGCGCAGGCCCAACGCCAAGGCCTGAATTTCGGCCAATTCGGCCGGGGAGAGATGCAGTTGGCTGGCGTAATGGGCACACGCCTCGCTGAACGCAGCAACGCGACCCGGCCATTCGTTCGGGCGCTCCTCGGCGAGGATATAGCGGTATCGGGCGAGATTCTGACCCATCCTAACCCCTATTTTTGGCGATCTAGGTTCAAATCTCCTGGGTCAGAGCCGCATTTCGTGCCGACGGCGGCATTCCGGGGTGCACCGCTTGGGCCTCGTCGCGCGCCGCTCCCGGTACGGTGGCTTCTCGAACCGGTCAAGACGCCGCAGGCGACGGGCCGGTGCGCAACGGAGCGCGACCGGTGCGCAACGACCGAAATTCGGGGGCGTCTCGGGCGGTTTTGGACAACAAAACGGGGTCGATTCTCCGATAGGTGACTTTGCCGTACACTAGGCCAAAATGCGTTAAGGTCGTCGCCACCCGATGTGCCGACGACCTTCAAGGTCACGGAGTCGCTAGGCGCTTCAAATCCAGCGACGTCGTTTCACGACCATGCCGAGACCAGCCGCCGTGAGCACCATGGCGCTGCCCGGTTCGGGAACGGCGTCCAAGTTACGGAAGCGCAGCGTGGTGTCGGCATATGCAAGATCGTTCGTGATCGACTTGGTTTGTCCCCAAATCAACAGTCGGTACGTCCCTGCGGAAAGATTGCCTGTGCGGACCACGCCGTTACTGAAAATCGACGATTCCAGGAATGTCCACGACGAACCGGTCCAACGAAGTAGCTCCGCTTTCCCGTGAGGGACGTTCGGACCACTCGACTTATAGGCGGCCGTCGCATAGAATTCGTAGTGGAATCCGGTCGTGGTGAAATCGAGCAACAGTTCGTTCCCAGGTTGCGTACTTTGTCCACCCGCGCCCGCTCCTGCCGTGCCCGAGGCATTCGCGGCATATCGAGAGTGCAGTTCGGCGTCGATTTGGGCGAAATTTGAAAGGGGCCCCAAGACGGAGTATTGGTGCCGGAGACTGATGTCGACCGATGTCGAATAGGTCCCTTGCAGATACGTTCCATCAAGAACGTCTGCATATTTGATCTCCTTCATATCGCTTTGAACGAGGTTCGGGTAGGTTTTTGAGTCGGTGGGATTACGCGTGATATCGCCACCATGCCCATAAAGTGCAAAGTAATTAAACGATGAGAGCCTAGCGGTCAAGTTCTGAGCATAAGCGCTACAGATCCCCAAAAGGACACCGCAAGCAGTGAGTGCAAGACGTGAGTATCTCATAGACAAGCCAACCTTTAATCAGGAACCCTCATTTTATCACTGGTTCAACAATGGTGCAATTGTGTCCGGATATTTGAATCGATAACCCGGTAATTATGCGGCCCGACGGCGAGTACAGGCCGGCAGCACTCGAGTTGGATCTCCGTGAGTTTGTCGAGCCGCACGAGTGAACGCATGGAAGATAGAAAAGTCAAGTTTGGCTGCGCCAATTCCCGTCGTATACTAAGATGCTGGCCTTTGGCCCGAATTTGGAGAGAAATGAAAACAGTCGTCTTTTTTGCGATCCTAGGCGCGGCCGCATGGTCGAGCGCCTCGTTCGAGATGATGCTCATTCCCGATAAGAACATCACGAGCGGATCATCCTACAAGGTTCACCGGTTTGACCCCACCAATGGGTCGTACTTTGGATCGTTTCAGGTCCCCTCGACCACCGCTGATTTCCGTATTGCGGCGGGTTATGCCACCGGTCTGGCGTACTTCGCGGACACCACGTTCCTACGGGCTTACAATTACAGTACCGGCGAGCTGAAGCAGAGGGTCACCGTGGGCGCGAACGATTTGACCCTGTCCAACGACGGACTCAAACTGTATGCGGCGAACCGCACGAACAATACGATCGCCGTCTACGATGCGCGGACGCTCGTGCTATCGGGCACGCTCACGGTGTCCGGCGCCACCGCGATCACACGGATCAATATGGACGACTTCGGTTACTTGCAGGTGATCGATGCCGTGGGCAAGAAGGCGTTCGTGGTCAACCCCACGACCAGTGCGGTGCTGGGCAGCGCGGCCTTCGATGCGGGGACGACCAGCGTGGGACAGCTTTCGAAGAGCCGTTTTATCGACTCCAAATGGGGCTACGGCCTCTTCGTCCGAAACGGATCCACGACGATCCCGGGCCTGTTTTGGAGCTACTCGCAGTCGGTTGCGTTCTTTGGAGGCTGGAACAGTATCGGAATTGGCCTAAGCACCATGACCGGCATTGCCGCAGGCCACGACGGCGTGTACTACGTGGGCAACGACTCCACCAACGCGTCATTGACGCGGGTCCGACACTTCGAAGCTGCTTCTGGCTTGGAAGAGTTTTCGTTCACGACCAGCATCGTGGTCAAACCGGGCGAAGTCGCGGTCGTGGTCGCTCCCGAGCCGGGCAGTCTGCTGGCGCTGCTGGGCGGCGTAGCCTTGCTGACGCGTGGTCGCCGTAGGAGCTAGCCGAGCAGGCGATCGAGGAAGCGGTTGCGAAACTTGCCCTGGGGATCCAGCCGCCTCGTGAGCGTCCGAAAGGCGTCCAAGCCGGGGATATCGTTGGGCAGCCGGTGGAACAGCTTCGCCCAGTGCGGTCGGGGCAGGAGGTCGGCGATGGCGTCTTCCAGTTCGGGGAGGAAGGCGAGCACGGCGTCGGTCTGGCGCCAAGTGAAATGAATTCCCACCGAATCCCGGCCACAAAACGGCGACAACCCAAGTCGATCCGCCGCGATGGTGCGTATTTCGCTGATCTGGAGGAGCGCGGCGATGCGGTTGCTCAGTCGCCGGATTCGCCGAATCGCCTCCAACGCATTCTCGCGGGGAAAGAGGTATTCGGCCTGCAGCTCTTCCCCGCTGCTTGGCGTGTGGTCGAGCCGGAAGTGCGGCAGCCGCTCGTGCCAAGCGCCGGGCACGCCCAGCTGCTCGGTGCAGTGGACAGGATCGATGGCGCGAATCGGGTGGAGCTTGCGCGATGCTTTCTTGGCCCCGAACAGCTCGTCCGGCACGGAATCACCTTCCCGCGACTTCAGCCAAACCTGATCGACGGAGTCGCCGGTCCACGTCGTGAACAAGCTGACGCTCGTGGCCGCCCGGGTGACCTCGTCGAAGTGAGCTTCCAGCGCGGCGTACGGCAACGCTTCGTAGACGGTCTGGGCCACGGAGTAGGTGGGTTCGACGGTCAGCTCGAGCTCGGCGATCACCCCCAGCGCCCCCAACGTCACGACCGCTGCACCAAAGTCGGGATCGCTCTCTTCGACACGCCACAAGGATCCATTGGCTAAAACGAAGGTCAGCGCCCGGACCGCCGTCGAGAGACAGCCGAGCCGATCTCCCGATCCGTGCGTCGCGGTTGCGATCGCCCCGGCCACGGAGATGTGGGGCAACGAGGCCAGGTTGGCCAGCGCCCAGCCACGCTCGTGAAGCCAGGTGCCCAGTTCGCCGTACCGAACTCCACCTTGGATGCGAACGGTTTGGCGCTTTTCGTCCAGCCCGAAAATCTCGGTCTGGTTTCGAAGCGAGATGTGCACGCCGTCCGTATCGGCGACGTCATTAAAGGCGTGGCGGGTGCCCAGCGCCTTGATGGATGGCTCGGCGCTGACGATCTCGCGCAATTCCTCGACGCTCTCGGGCTTTGCCACGCGTTGCGAACGGTAAGTGAGGTTTCGGGCCCAGTTCTGCCTTTCGCTTTCCATCTTTTTGTCCACAACGAATAAACTCAGGCAAGCTTTATGCAGTACACAAACCTTGGTCGCACTGGTCTCAAAGTCAGTCGCTTTTGTCTTGGAACGATGGATTTCGGCCCCCAAACAACGGAAGCCGACTCTTTCCGCATTATGGACGAGGCGCTCGACCTCGGCATCAACTTCTTCGATACCGCCGACGTCTATGGTTGGCAAAAGGGCGAAGGCATCACCGAGCAGATCATCGGTCGGTGGTTTGCCCAGGGCGGTGGACGCCGCGAGAAAGTCGTGCTCGCCACTAAATACTACGGCGACATGGGCGACTGGCCCAACACGAACCGCGCCAGCGCCCTCTACATCCGCCGGGCGTGCGAGGCATCGCTACGGCGTCTGCAGACCGACTATCTCGACCTTTATCAGATGCACCATGTGTGGCGAGAAGCGCCGTGGGAAGAGATTTGGGAAGCGCTGGAGATCCTCGTCCGCCAAGGCAAAGTGATCTATACCGGCAGCAGCAACTACGGCGGATGGCATATCGCGAAGGCGAATGAGGCGGCTCGGCGTCGCAACTTCTTGGGCCTGGTCAGCGAGCAATGCAAGTACAGCCTCAATGAGCGCCGCGCGGAGATCGAGGTCCTCCCTGCTTGCGTCGATTACGGACTCGGCGTGATCCCGTGGTCGCCGCTCGGATCGGGGCTGCTCGGTGGCATTCTCGAAAAGGCGAAAGAGGGCCGGCGGTCGCAGGACTGGGTTGAGAAGGCGGTCGAAGAGAATCGCCCGACGCTCGAGCGTTGGGAAGGCTTCTGCCGCGACATCGGCCATCCGCCCGCTGATACTGCACTTGCTTGGCTGCTCCACCAGCCCGCCGTCACGGCGCCGATCATTGGCCCCCGCACCTCGCAGCAGCTCGCCGAAAACGTGCGTTCACTGGACGTGACGCTCAGTGCCGAGCAGCTCGCGACGATCGATGAGATCTGGCCGGGCCACAAAACGTCGCCGGAATTCTTCGCCTGGTAACGGTTACTCGTGTTCGCGCAGCGAGGCGATCTGCTCGTTCGCCTCGCGCAGGCGCTGACAGAGGGCCATGGCCGCGTTCTTGTAGATCGTCAGCTCTAGCTTCGGGCCGTTGCGCATGAGCTCGCGGAGGCGTTCGGCCTTGATCACGGCCGCCTTCGTGGGCTTGAGCGTCACCACGTTCGCCGTCCGCGACTTGCCATCGAGGAAGGAGATTTCGCCGAGCATGGCGCCCGGACCGTGTTCGCCCAGATCGCGGCCTTCGGGCGTCTCGACGCGAACACGGCCCTCCAGGATAATCATGATGTCCTGGGTGCCTTCGCCGGCCGTTACGATGGTCTCGCCTTCACCGAACGACCGCTCGTCGCAGATGGCATGAATGTCGTCGACATCACCGAGCGTAGCGCCTTTGAGCAGATAGTTTTCCGAAAGGTAATAGGGATTCATGCCGCAAAAAGGGTACCCGCCAGCGTCGCCTTTCATCCGGTAGTAGAATCCCGCTGTGAAGCGCTTCGAACTGGGAACGTCGGGACTGAACGTGCCGGAAATTGGCATCGGCTGCATGCGAATTGGAGGCATGGACCCCGCCGCCCTAGACGCCTTTGTCCAGACGTGCCTCGATGCGAAGGTCGAGTTTTTTGACCACGCCGACATCTACGGCGGAGGCAAATGCGAGGAAGTCTTCGCGGCGTCGGTTGCTCGGCTCAAGATCCCCCGCGAGCAGCTCATCTTGCAGAGCAAGTGCGGGATCCGCAACGGTTTCTTCGATTTCTCCAAGGCGCACATCCTCGCGAGCGTCGACGGGATTCTCAAGCGCCTCCAGACGGACTATCTGGACATTCTCTTGCTCCACCGCCCGGACACGCTGATGGAGCCGGAAGAGATCGCAGAAGCGTTCACCCAGTTGACCGAGCAAGGCAAGGTCCGCCACTTTGGTGTGAGCAATTTCAATCCCTCCCAGATCGAACTGCTCCAGGCTTCCCTGCCCATGGCGGTCCACGCGAACCAGCTGCAGGCGAGCATCATGCATACGGGCATGATCGACCAAGGCCTGACCGTGAACATGAAGATCGACAATGGAATCGATCGCGATGGCGGCATCCTTCACTATTGCCGGCTCAAGAAAATCACCATCCAGCCGTGGTCGCCGTTCCAGTTCGGCTTCTTCGAAGGCGCGTTCATTGACCATCCCAAGTTTCCTGAGCTGAACAAGGTGCTCGACCGATTCGCCGAGGAGTACGGAGTCACGAAGACCGGTCTGGCGATCTCTTGGCTGCAGCGCCACCCAGCGCGGATGCAGACTATCCTTGGCACAACCAACCCCGATCGAGTCCGCCAGGTTGCGGATGCCATGCGCATCACGCTCAGCCGGGAGAATTGGTATGAGATCTACCGCGCGGCTGGCAACGTGTTGCCGTAGGTCCTGCTTCAGGCTCGATTTGTCACATTTGGGTTCTCGCCCGACGATACGTCACATGAACGGCTCGCGTATCGTTTTTGGCTTTGGAACCGCAGTTTTGGCTGTCGCGGCTCATGCCTCGATCTTTTCGGTCAACGGTGGAACGAACCAGGTCGCCAGCCGACCCAGCAATATCCTGGTGAACGGTTCGTTCGAGGCGCAGGTCGGCAGCTTGTCGCTGAACCGCTTCTGGGCGACGGGGACGACCCTGACGCCTTCCATCAGCCTCACGGGCTGGAACGCGAGTGGGCAGCAGAACGCTTACGGCAACTGGGGCAACGATGGCTCGCCTGTCAATGGCGTCAAGGGTTCGGCGCCGATTCCGCATGGCGAAGTGGGCCTCTACTTTGGCGCCTTTATCACTCAAACCCTGACGCCCAATCCCGTTTTCCATCCGAACGGTCGCATCACGTTCCCCTCGACCCCGACCATTGTGGCGGATCCGCTTTACGGTCCGGTCACCCTTTCTCAAACGGTCAACCTCAATACGTCGCAGACGTACCTGCTCGATTTTTGGGCGAGCGGCGAATCCGCCCGGACTGCGGGCACCTGGCAGCCGGGGTTGTTCGGGCTGGACATCTCGGGAGAAAACACCGTCTACCTGGCGGCCCCGAGCGGACTCGGACCACTCGGCGCCTTCCAGCGCTACAAGGTCTATTTCAAACCGAATTCGAGCCTCACCACCATTAAGTTCACCAACTGGGGGCACATTTCCAATTTCGGATTTGCCAGTGAGCTTTGCCTGGACGACGTGATCTTAAACACGGTGCCCGAACCCGGTTCTCTAATTGCGATCGGACTCGGATCGCTGCTTCTCATCCGGCGACGCGTTAGCTCGGACGGGCAAAATTGAACGGCCTCAAAGGATACGCAGTCGCACTGGCTGTGGCAGGTGCGGCGGTCAGCCATGGTGCCTCGCTCTACGCCGGGACCGCTTTCTTCAGCATTCCGCCGATGACCCAGATGGGAACCGCGGTCAATCAGCTCGCGATCAACCAGATGCCAACCGGCTACATGGTGGCGGGCCAGTTTCAGATCTCGGTACCGGCGGGCGTGGTCTCGGGCACATTGCTCAAGTTTCAGGTCAAGCGACTGCTCAACCCAACCTTTGGCTCGCAGTCGATGTTTCTTCAGCACTACATCGTCGGCTTTTCTCAACCGTCCGCGTTCGGCACATTCGGCAACACGCTTGGCTACTGCAAGACCTATCTCGATGTGACGGGCTTCAACACGAACACCAACCTCAGTTTGAATGCGGGTGCGGCCACGTGGAACGTCAATTCGACCAGCGGGACGTTCAACTACGTGTCGGGTACCGATGTGTATCTCGTCCAGGACTTTGAATTGGACGGTTACAAGACAGGAGGTCCCGCGGGCACTTGGGTCGTGGACTTGCCCCTGACCGCTGAATTGGTCCCAGAGCCCAGTTCGATCGCCTGCTTGCTCTTCCTCGGACTTGGCTGGCGTCATCGCCCCGTTTGCGTCCGGCGGAACAAGTCCTAGGCCTGCCAGACGATATACGCGGGAATCCTTGGTCCCGTAAAACTTCTGGCGTATACTCATTCGACCTTAGTGCTATTGCACTTTTGCTTCTTTAGGAGATGAATATGAGTCGATTTGCCATGGTGGCCGCTTTGGCCGTACTTGCTCTGGGTGCCCAGGCCCAATTGGTTGGCCCGAGTGCCTATCTTCAGGCTTCGGATGGACCGTGGTCTGGCCAGGTGTTTGAATACTTCCACCTCGATAACTTTGAGACTGGGGGCCTTATCGCTCCTGGAGTATTCGGCAGCGCCGGCGCCGTGATTGGTCCCTTGTCCAACTCGGATTCCGTCGATGCGGATGACGGCGCGGTTGATGGTTCCGGAACCAACGGTCGTAGCTGGTTCTATGGTCAGGGTTTCGTCGGCGTGACCTGGACCTTCTCGGAATCGACCCTGGGCCACTTGCCGACGCATGCCGGCATCGTTTGGACCGACGGAGCAGGCACGATCACGTTCGAAGCGTTTGACATGAACGGCGCATCGCTCGGGCAGCTTCTTGGAGATCATGCCGATGGCTCATCGTTTGGCACCACCGCTGAGGATCGATTCTACGGCGCGGTAAGCGCCAACGGCATCAGCAAAATCGAAATCAAGAACTCGTCCGGCGGTATCGAAATCGACCACCTTCAGTTCGGGTATCGAACGGTTCCTGAGCCCGCTTCGATCGCCGCGATCGCCCTTGGCGCCATCATCTTCATTCGCCGACGCGCACGCTAACCATTCCTTCGGGAAGTCTTCTGGCCCGCTTCCTTTATAGAAGCGGGCCGATCTGTTTCGGCTCCTATAGCGACTGGGCCAGAGGTACATTTTCCGCTGTGGCAAAGCACCGCATCTACACGATGGCCCTCGCAGGCGTTTATCCGCTTTACATCGAGAAGGTTGAGCGAAAAGGCCGGACGAAGGCCGAAGTCGATGAAGTGATCCGATGGCTGACCGGATTCAGCCAAGAGGAGTTGGACGCTCACGTGCAGCAGCGGACGACCTTTGAGGAATTCTTCGCGCAAGCCCCCAAACCGAATCCTGCCCGCGTCGCCATCACGGGCGTCATCTGTGGCGTACGGATCGAAGAGATCGAGGACCCGCTGATGCGCGAGATTCGCTACATGGATAAGCTGATCGACGAGCTCGCCAAGGGCCGACCGATGGAAAAGGTCTTGCGCCAGCCGATCGGCTAGCTCGACTCAGAGTCGGCTCCTGGCTGCACTTTGGTGCCCCAGCCATCGAACAGGCAGCCGCCCTGTTCAAAACCAGCCATGATCATCCAGACCACCCACTCATCGGCCGCTTCCAGCGTGATGGGAATCGGGGGCATGGTGCCGTAGACTCTCGACTCTTCCGTCCAAACTTCGCCCGGGTTACCTTGAGCGAGAAAAGAGACGAGTTGAACGGCCGCTTCTGGAGTCGGACAGTCGTACTGGTAGTCGATTTCGAGAGGCATGCCCGGCTTCCATCCGTTGCGTTCCAGCACTCCAAAAATCGTTCGGTTTCCTTCCAAATGGTCGAGCAGCAGTCGCCGCTGCTCCGAGGTTAAGTCGTCAAGTGTCGCCACGGTGACAGTATAACAACAGAATTTACGGTTGACGAGCCTTTGAAAGACGGGCCAGCGCATCTGTTGCCCAATTGGCGTCCTTAGGCCCTTCCACCATCTCTCGGACCAGATTCAACCACTCGATCCGAGCCCTAGTTTCGAGAATGGTCGATAGCGTGGCGAGAACGCCGAAATAGTCCCCGATCGCTTCGTTTTCGTGGACCAGCTCTTCACAGCGTTTGAGGAACTGTTTGAGTCCATCGACGGCGGAGTCGATCAGAGCCTCGCGGGCGGGGACATCGACCGCACCCAGGAAGAAGAAGCGGAGCCGAATCATGTCCGACGAGTGGGCGATGTCCGACATCGGAATCGGAGCCTCCAACCACTCTTGGAGCGTCTCAAGTCCCTTCTCGGTAATTTGCACGTTTTCGCCATCGCTGGCCATGAGCCCCTGGCTCAGCAGGCGGTTGGCAACGGAATAGGTTGTTCCCGCCCGGTTGCTGTGGTAGCTGGAGGCCGAGAGCGACAGCTCCTTCATGATGCTGTAGATCGTGCACGGCCCTCTGAGCCACAGAAGCCCAAGGACGGTCAATTCTAGGGTGGAACTCTTGCGATTCATCTTTTTGCGGAACTCACCGTGACGGGCCTCGGTATTCCACATTGTAATATGTTGCCCTTCCTCGCTACGTCGCTCGTCCTTGTCATTTCGACCACACCCGCCTATTCTGACGAATTGCCCCGGCGCGGACTCTTGGGAGCAGGCTTTGGACCCGTTCCGGAGGCTCGCGCGAAAGAGCTCAGCCTCAAGCCGGGTGACGGCGTCGAGATCCAGAGCGCCTTGCCGAACCTCACCGCAGCGCAGGCAGGCCTCCGAAGCGGGGATATCTTGCTGGCCATCAATGGCAGCCCGATCGCCATGGCCACGCTCGGCGCCACCGCGCGCAGCTTGGTCGGTGGCCAACCGGTGTCGTTCAGCATCATCCGCGATGGAAAGAAGCAGGACATCAAGTCTACGATGGTCGAGAAACCGCGGGATCCCGGCAATGCCAATTACGAGGTGAGCTACAGCCACATCGTCAGCAACGGGAAGAAGATGCGGACGATCATCACGCGCCCCAAAACCGCGGGCAAGCACCCCGGGTTCTTCTTCATCCAGGGCTTCTCGCCGATCAGCTACGACTTCAAGTTGGAAGGGTCGACGGGTGACGTCACGACGCTCGATGGTCCCCTGCTCTATCACTTCGCGAATAGCGGCTACGTCACGATGCGCGTCGAAAAGCCCGGCGTCGGCGACAGCGAGGGTGGTCCGTTTGCCGAACTGGACTACACGACCGAGCTGGACATCTATCGCCAGGCCCTCAAGCAGCTGAAAGAAGAAAAGTCGGTCGACCAGGATAACGTCTTCATCTTCGGCCACAGCATGGGGGGCGCGTTCGGTCCGATGGTCGCCTGCGAAAATCCGGTCAAGGGCATCGTGGTCTATGGCACCGCGTCGCGCACATGGTTCGAGTACCTGCTGGATACCGTCCGCTATCAAGGTCTGCTCTCCGGCGATTCATTCGAGAACACCGACGAGACCATGCGACAGACCTCACGCTTGATGGCCCTTGTGTTCCTGGAGAAGCAGTCCGTCGCCGACGTGAAGAAGGCGCACCCTGAGCTCGCCGCCTATGCCGATGCGCTGATTCCCGGCGGCCTCTTCAACGGCAAAACCCTCGACTTCTGGCGTCAGCTGAACCAGACCAATTTTCCCAAGTACTGGGCCAAGTGCGGCGCCTACGTTTTGGCCGTCCATGGTGCAAGCGACTTCGTCACCTACGACGCCGATCACAAGCTGATCGCGGATGTCGTGAACAGCGTCAAGCCCGGCTACGGGAGCTGGGAGATCATTCCCAAGTCGGACCATGTCTTCCACGACTTTGCGACCGAGGCAGAAAGCATCAAGGCGTTCACCAAGGGCAAGTTCAATAACGCGTTCACGCTCCGCATGGCCGAGTGGATGGCAGGGATTCAAGCCAAGAAGTAACGTCACCTATTGCGGCCTGGGTCGGGTAGCGTTGCGCCGTGAGTCCGACCCAAGCCGAACTGCTTCGCGACCGGTATCGCCTGCACTTGCGCGGTCGGGAAACCGGTCCGGCACCCATCGTGCGTCGAGTCGAAGAAGACTGGGCGATGGTGGTCAACCTCAGCTTGACGGCTGAGGACGTAGCCCATGTTATCGACGAGGAAGTGCGATTCTTCACCGGCTTAGGGCGTGAGTTCGAGTGGAAGCTCTACAGTTGGGACCCACCCGAGCTCCGGCCCTCCTTGGAGGCGCGTGGCTTCGCGATCGGGGTCGAGGAAGTGATCGTGATGTATGACCTGAGTCAGGATCTTCCGGAGCCAGCAAGGCATTTGGTCCAGCGCATCGCCACACCGAACGAGGTGAAAGCTTACGCGGAGCTGGAAGAGCTCGTGTTTTCTGAATCACGCTCCGCGATGCTTCTCAAGGCGATCGAAGAAGGAGATTCGCTCACGCGAGGATATCTCTCCTATTGCGATGGCGTGCCTGTGGGCTTCGGGCGGCTGCAGTTGGATGCTGATTCAGGTATTGCCGGCTGTTATGGAGGAGGGACGCATCCCGATTTCCGCGGCCAAGGTGTCTACAAGTCGCTCGTGGCAGAACGAGCGCGCGAGGCACGCGACGCAGGCGCCGAGTATTTGCTCGTCGATGCCCTTCCCACCAGTCGGCCAATTCTCGAACGCCTTGGGTTCATTCCGATTGGAAGCACATGGCCCTGCGTATGGAATCCTGGGCTCGCTTCAGCTTTTGAGTAAGGGCTTCACCAAGATCACGCTGCGGTAGTGTTTGCCTTCCCATTGGTGATAGGAACTGAACATGTACCCGCGCCTCTGATAAAGCTCCACAATGTGCTGAGCGGGTTCGGCCGTATCGCATGAGATGCGTTCGAACCCGAGCTCAGCGGCCCGGGATTCCGCCCAGTCGAGGAACAGGCGACCGATTCCCTTTCCCTGCCAAGCCGGCTCGACGCCGAACTGCTGAAAGTGAGCCATGTTGGGCGCTCGGTAATCGACAACGTCGTCGTCGGGGTCCGGTGGCGTCAACGTAATCGTGCCGACAATTGCCCCGCCGACCACGGCCAAGCACGTCTCACCCTCGCGGCAACGCCACAGCGTGGTGGCTTCGCTCTGATCCACGGCCGTGTAGTTCAGGCCCATGCGACCGAGTTCGGCATAGGCCCGATGAAGCAGCGCTGTGATCTCGGGGATCAGGGCCTCGTCATCGAACAGCCTCAAGACGAGTTCGGTCACCGGAATAGAGCATACCGGCACCGCTTCTGATACGAAGTGCCCATCATGCCTGGGGGTCGACCGGAATTTTGGGCTGGGACTCGATTATGCGCCGCAACTCCCCTGGATCCAATTTCGTGCAAATCTTCCGCGATAACCAAATCATCGCTCCGACTTCGCCGACGGTCCAGAACAGCAGATAGACCAGCGCAGCCGAAGCAGCCGTAAATGCCGTGCCGCCCACGATCCAGCAGATCCCAAAGGCCACGAGAGGCACGGCGCAACGACGAACGACCATGTCCGTGGCGATCACGACCGCAGCAAGACGACCGGCCCACTTGATGTGTTGAGTGCTTATTTGATCGAATTGCGGGAGCCATTTCAAATGCAGAAACGTGCCGAGTTTCGGCGAGCCTTGAAGAAAGCCCCAGAACGCGCCGAAGCAGGCGCCCATGACGCCGATAGCCATGTTGGGCCGGCCATGATCTCGCCATAGAGAGAAACAACTGGAGAGCGCAACGGTCGCGACCATGAATAGGTGCTTCGTCCACGAGCTCGGGTCGATATTGATCTCGAACCACTCGTCAGATTTCCCGAGCTTGCGAATACGGACGCTGACGACGCTGGAGACCCATACGTCCTTCCCGAACGACTCTTCCTCTCCATCATCGCGATCAGACATGGCTCATGAGGATTACCGGGTCTACCCGAAGCTTCGCTGCAAAATAGCTCTAACGCAACGTATAAACGCTGCCGTTGAGGATCAGCGTTTTGGGGCTCGTCGCTTTGGATGAACCGTCGACGCCGACCTCGATGCTCGTGACCAAATGGCGGCCGTCGCGGAACATGAGGTGGAGCGTTCCGTTCCGAATGCTGTAAGTCCCCGAACCGCCGGCACGCAGTCGCTTCACTTGGTCACGTGGCAAGGACAAATCGACCGAAATCAAATTGGTGAGGTCGTTGATGGCGAACTGACCAGACGAGGTCAGTCGCAGCGGATCGTAGCTGGGTGCGCCGCTCGCCACCGTCGCCAATTCATAGCTGCCTTCGATCTGGCCACGGTCGAAGAGGGGTGAGCGAACATAGCTCGCCGTTGCGGACGAACCCGTGCTCGCCAGGCGACCTGCGGAATCCAGCCGATACGTCCACGACCCGCCCGTCTTGGATCGGATCGTCAACGTGCCGTTCTGAAACGTGTAGCTGCCGACGGAATCTCCATAAACTCGTTGCAGGTCGCTCAGCGAATACACGTCCAGGCCTTCATTGGGCATCTTGAACATCATTGCGCCGTTGGCAAACAGGACCATGGTATCGAAGCCTTTGCCTCCGATATGGCTCGAGAATCCTTTCCAGATCCCAGTGACGCCGGTGCCAAAACCCTTCAATAGTTCGGACGATGCGGTGGCGGGCGGTTTGCTGTCGTTGGTTTTGTTCCCTGCCCCATGCTCGACCCGCTTGATGCTGGCGACGAACGGAAAGACAGATTCATGGGCCAACTGCATCGCCTTCTCGCTTTGGGTGATCACGGCGATTTTCAAGAACTTCTTTTCCGAACCGACGGCGAAAAGTAAGAGGAAGACGCTCTCGGACCCGTTGGCGGCGGTACCACCGCAGACGCGAAATGGAACTCCGGAAGCGGTCTTCGACGAGGAAACGGCCTGGGTGTATTTCACGTCGCCGGCGCCTTTTGCGTCGTCCTTCAAACTCTGCAGCGCGGCGTCCAAACTATTGGTTTCCTTGGGTGCCAGTCCGACCGTGATCACGTAACTTGAATCCGCATCCTCACCCTCTTGAGTCAGGACGGCGCCACCGCTTTCTTGCGTCACCTTCCAGCTGGATTTCGGCTCCATGGAAAAGTCGCCCAGCGTGAGCGTTTTCATGCTGGGAGAGATGAGTGCAGGCAGTACCGCCAGGAGGAAACCAACCATGCGTGCACGTTACCTCGCCTCGATCGCCAGGCCAGCCTTATGACCTAGTCGCCCGATTACGAACGAGGCGCGCGGCCGTTAAAGATCACCGTGGGTTGTCTGCCTAAACACCTTGATTTTCGCCGTCCTGTAAGCCACTGTTTGCCGGGCAATGTAGAGCCGGATTTTAGGGAACGTCCGTATCCTCGGTGATCATGATCTCCGCAATTCTGAGGCGGTCGAGGAAGCCGGGAGAACCAGGAGTGCGGAAGTACTCGGAGGCCATGCGAAGCCAATAGACCCCGATGCAGAGTTCGGCGATCCCGCGGAACAGATAGGCCATCGGCTGATTCACCAAACCCTTGGGGCCCCCTTTCATGGCGCTGTTATAGAGATAAGTCCATCCATAGTAGTAGAAGCTATGCACGCCATAAGCAATGACGAGGCAACCGAGGAGTCCGGTCAGGAGCATCTGATCCGGATCGGGTACGCGATTCCATAGTCGGAGCGTCTTCGCAAACAGCCCAAGCAGGATGGCCGTCAGGCCGTACGTGAGCGCATATCCAAGCGACGAGAGGAGGTACGACCACGCAGTGGAAACCCCTTGCGCCACTGAAATGAGGTCGCCAGCGGCTTTCGCGCTTTCCGCGACCACCATGGCGATCATGTAAATCCACACCATTTTCGTGAAGGCGCGCGTAAACGGGCTCATGACCGACTTGTACCAGTTTATTGCGGCCCGATGCGCTGTTTCTCCAACGTTTAGGAATAACGCTCGGCGACGGCTCTCGCATGCCGCGCATCCAGACGATGCGGCCCCATCACTCCGCCCAAGAGACCGATTTGGCCCTTCCGCGAACCTGTGATAGACTAAATGGTCGCCGCATTGGGGCGGCATTTCCGTGCGTTTGGAGGAGGAAAAATGAACAAGACTTTGATTTCCCTTTTGGCAGTCGTGGCTGTGGCCCACCCCGTTCATGCGTCGTTCGAGCTCGTGATGGTGGCCGATTACGCCAACAAGGTGATCCACCGCATCGATGGCACGACCGGCCAATATTTCGGCAGCTTCGGCGGCGGAATCCTAACCAGCCCGATTGGAATGGACATCAACGTCGCGACGAACACGTGCTACGTGGTGGATCGAAACACGGGCAAGGTGCTCAAGTTCAATTACAACACCGGAGTCTATATCGGCTCATTCAACGCCACCTTCGGTTCGAGTCCCGGTCTGCGCGTGACCTCAGCCGGCAACATCTTGATCGACAATTACTTTGGATCGGCCACGATGTATCCCGCAAGTGGAGCGCTGACGACCTCGTTCGTCCCGCAAGGCGGGGCAGGCGGCATCTTTGGACTCGACGAGGGACCGGATGGAGCCATTTATGCCGTAATGCAAGGCACCGGCCGGATCCAGCGCTACCAGAACAACGGCACGCCCTCGACCTTTGCCACTGGTGCTACTGCCAACTCGATCGGTCAAACCGTCGCGATCTTCAACGGCGTCGGCTACTATTCCGCGACAGCCAGCTATAACTCGATTGGCCGATTCAAGACAGGTGCGACGCCAACGGTCCTCAGTCCTTGGAATCTGTCCGGCGTTTACAGTAATGTGCGCGGCGTGGCGGCGGGCCACGGCGACCTGCTCTATGTTGCAGGCGCAAACACCTCGGGCGGCTTTACTCTGGCCCGACTCGACGCGGATTCGGGAGTCGTACGGTCGACCGTCAACTTCGCCCAGATCAGCGCCGACTGCCCCTCGATCACGTCGGTCGTGGCGCCCGAACCAGCGAGCCTGCTTGCGCTCGGGCTCGGTGCTCTGGTGCTGGCGCGCCGTCGCCGTCTGCTTTGACGAGCGCGCGGCTCCGCCAGGAACCGTAACGAGCGGTTCGGCATCGCTCATTCTGCCCCTCTCCCTCAGAGGGGCTTTCTGCGACACTCAAGGCTACAACGACAATAATGCTGGCTTCCAGCCGATCCAGTACCGTGCTGGCAAAGACGTGGTGGATAATGACGGAACGGTTTCGGCGACCTTCGCCCCGTTTTGGAGAGGATCTATGAAAACATACGCCCTGCTTTCCGTGGCCTTCGGCCTCGCGGCTGCCTCGTCGGCATCGTTCGAACTGCTGCTTGCCCTGGACTATTCGGGATCAAAGCTTTACCGTTACGATGGCACGACGGGAGCTGCCTTCGGCACCATCGGCAATGGCCGCCTTTCGGCGCCCTCCTCAATGGCGCTCGACCACACCAATGGCACCGTGCGCGTTTACAACTCAGCTACGGGCACGATCACGGTCCTCAACTACAGCACGGGAGAGCTCGAGAACGAGTTCTCCGTGGGTCCCGCCCGGGGCTATACGGTAATGGCCGAAGGTCCGAACGGGAGTTTCTTCCTCGGAGATTTTCTTTCAGCGGGTTCGGTCAGCCGCTACAGCTCGACGGGCGCACTCTTGGCGACTTATACGGCTCCAGTCAATAGCGCCGCCCGGGCCATCGGTTACAGTCCAGATGGCTTTGTTTACATCTTCAACACGAACAATCAGCTCAGCCGCTACAACCTGTCCGGAGGCGCCCGTCTGAACCAAGTCCTCGGCCCCGGGAGCGAGCTGAACGATTCGCGCCAAATGGTGTTCCAGGGCAATGACGTGTTGGTGTCGACCGGAAGCGGCAATGGGTACCGCAAGTACACGTATGGACCCTCGTTCTGGACGAATACCGGTACCGCGGTCTCGGCCCGCATGAACTTTGGCTACGGAATCGCCAAGGGCCATGGGAACCAGGTTTTTGTCGCGGGATATGACAATAATTCGGGGTTCATCGAAGGCTGGGAACGCACCTCTGGCACGAGTCGGCAGCTGATCACGGGCCCCGCTGGCGGTCACTTCAACGCGCTGGAGTCGGTGATCGCTCCTGAGCCGGGGTCCGTAGTCGCGATGGCGGTCGGTGCGGCTGTCCTGCTGCGCCGCCGACGCGCTAACTGAGCCCCACGCAAAAACGAAAAACCCCCTCTCCTGCTGAACGGGAGAGGGGGATCTGACGAAGCTTACTTCTCGTCTTTGAACTCAGCGTCGATGACGTCGTCACCGCCGCCGCCGACACCGGCGCCAACCTTCTCGCCTTCAGGCTGAGTGGCCTCGCCTGAATTCGCGGTCGACGACTCGTACAGCTTCTGAGCCAAGGCGTGCGATTCGGCCTCGAGGTCGTTGAACGCGACCTTGATCTCGTCGTCCTTATCGGCTGCGACGGCGGTCCGCAGCGCGCGAACCTTGTCTTCGATGCGGGTCTTCTCCGCTTCGTCGAGCTTGTCGCCGAGGTCGCGCACGGTCTTTTCGACGTTGTAGCACAGGGCATCGGCCTTGTTCTTCGTCTCCGCGGCTTCTTGGGCCTGGCGGTCGGCTTCGGCGTTCGCCTCGGCCTCCTTCATCATCCGGTCGATCTCGTCGCGGTTCAGGTTGCCCGAGCCCGTGATCGTGATGCGCTGCTGGTTCTGGGTGCCCAGATCCTTGGCGCTGACCTGGAGGATTCCGTTCGCGTCGATGTCGAAGGTCACCTCGATTTGCGGAACCCGCGCCGGCGCCGGCGGGATACCCGCCAGGTGGAACCGGCCCAAGCTCTTATTGTCGCGGGCGAGAGGTCGCTCTCCCTGAAGGATATGAATTTCCACTTCCGGCTGGTTGTCGACCGCTGTCGTATAGGTACGGCTCTTCTTGGTCGGGATCGTGGTGTTCCGTTCGATAATCTTGTCAAAGATGCCCCCTTGGGTTTCGACACCCAAGCTGAGAGGAGTGACGTCGAGCAGCAAGATGTCCTTGACTTCCCCGCCGAGGACACCGGCCTGGATCGCGGCGCCAACGGCCACCACTTCGTCCGGGTTCACGCTGCGGTTGGGTTCCTTGCCCGTCATCTGCTTAACGAGGTCTTGGACCATCGGCATGCGCGTCGAGCCACCTACGAGAATGACCTCGTTGAGATCGCCGATCTTAAGCTTGGCGTCGTCGAGCGCGGCCTGGACCGGCTTCTTGACGCGCTCCATCAGGTCGCGGCAAAGCTCTTCGAACTTCGCTCGCGTCAGCGTCGTGTCGAGGTGGCGCGGCTGGTTATCGACGGCCGTGATGTACGGCAGGCTGATGGACGTGCTGACCTGGCTGCTGAGCTCGATCTTGGCTCGCTCGGCCGCCTCGCGCAGCCGCTGAAGGGCGTCCTTCTGCTGCATCAGGTCGATGCCATTCTCTTTCTTGAACTCCGACGCGAGGTATTCGACGATCTTCTGGTCGAAGTCGTCGCCGCCCAAGTGGCTGTCGCCGCTGGTCGCGCGGACCTCGATGAGGCCCTCGCTCACGTCGAGGATCGAGACGTCGAACGTACCGCCGCCAAGGTCGAACACGAGAATCGTCTCGTTGCCCTTCTTGTCCACGCCATAGGCGAGGCTGGCCGCGGTCGGCTCGTTGATGATGCGCAGGACTTCCATGCCCGCGATCTGGCCCGCGTTCTTGGTCGCGGTGCGCTGACTGTCGTTGAAATACGCCGGTACGGTGATGACGGCCTTGTCGACGGTGGTGCCGAGATAGGCCTCTGCGTCGGCTTTCAGCTTCTGCAGGATCATCGCGCTGATCTCTTCGGGGGTGAAGTCCTTGTCGACGGCTGGTACGTAGGCGACGGCCATGCCCTTCTTGTCTTCCTTGATCTTGTAGGCCACACGCTTGGTCTCCTCAGAGACCTCACTGATCTTGTGGCCCATGAAGCGCTTGATGCTGTAAATCGTGTTGTCCGGGTTGACGACGGCCTGTCGCTTTGCGGTCACACCGACCAAGCGCTCACCGTTCTGCTTGAACGCGACCACGCTGGGAAGGGTTCGCGTGCCTTCCGCGGTGCTGATCACGATGGCTTCGCCGCCTTCCATCACTGCCACGACCGAGTTCGTGGTTCCGAGGTCAATTCCTACTGTTCGTCCCATTCTTGGTTCTCCTTGCTCCGAGGTTCTGTATCACTTTAACGGTCGTGGGCGGAAAAAAGTTTCCGTACCTAAGCAATTGCGCATTAAACCAATTGAGTCTTATAAACTCAAGTCTAGGGAGAAGTATACCTAAACTTTAGGGGGCAGAAGCCATGAATAGGTAGGGCGATTCCTCGCCAAATTCATCGACGCCCTGCTCGATCAGGGCCCCAATCCGCTCCTCGAACTCGGCTTCGTCGCGGATGATGCGGTCGAACGATTCGTGATAGAAAGGCGGGAAACGCTCTCCGGATTTCTTCAGGATCAGCTTCCCCGCCTTCTGCTTCGCCTTCTCGATGACCTCGCTCAGCTCCAGCGCCTGATCCACTGTAAAGATCAGTTCCGAGGTCTCGGGACCCACCCATAGTCCGCTCACTTCGAACTGCCGTCCGTGGGTTCGGAAGAGCTGGTGAAAGAGGATCTCGCGCTCGTCGTCGCTCAGGGCGCGGCGGTGCCGGAACGTGACGTAATAGTGCACGTCATCGGCCCGCCAATGCGGCAGCCGCCCCCGCCACATCGAGAAGTTTTTAAAACCCACCTAATCGCGCGCCCAGAACATGACGCCCGGCTGGTGCACGATCACGGCCTGCTTGAGCACGTCGAGTGCCTTGCGCAGCCCTTCCATCGGCGCCATGAGGCCATCCTCATGCTCGATGCTGAGGACGTGGTCGTAACCGCACATGCGCAGGTTGCTGACGAAGTCCTTCCACCACTCGATGCCATGGCCGTAACCGCACGAGCGGAAGACCCATGACCGCTTGAGGATGTCACCGTAGGATTTGGTGTCCAGATTGCCATTGAGGGCCGAGTTGAGTGGATCGATCCGGGTGTCCTTGGCATGAACGTGATAGAGCGCACCTTCCGCCGCGAGCTCGCGCACGGCCGCGATCGGATCGATGCCCTGCCACCACAGGTGCGACGGGTCGAAGTTGGCTCCGATCGTGTGCTCGAGCGGTCCCATGGCGTGGCGGAGCTTCAGCAGGTTGTCGTTGGCGAAGCACACGAAACCCGGGTGCATCTCGATGCAGAACTTGACCTTGTGCTCGTTCAGCAGCTTGGCTTGCTCCTGCCAATACGGAATCACGACAGAGTTCCACTGCCACTGAAGGATGTCGCGGAACTCGTCCGGCCACGCGCAAGTCACCCAGTTCGGATTCTTGGCGTCCGGGCCGTCGCCGGGGCACCCACTGAATCCGTTCAGGCATTCGATGCCGAGTGCGCCCGCCAGCTGGACGCCTTTGACGAACGCCTCGTGGTGGTCCTTGGCGATCGCCTTGTCGGGATGGATCGGATTGCCGTGCACGC
Source organism: Fimbriimonadaceae bacterium (assembly GCA_044226215.1). Classification (GTDB taxonomy): domain Bacteria; phylum Armatimonadota; class Fimbriimonadia; order Fimbriimonadales; family Fimbriimonadaceae; genus JBGAHK01. The sequence goes on from JBGAHK010000001.1 coordinate 1,011,463, forward strand.
TGAGGGCGCTGATGATCAGGCCCGCGTCGCTGACCTTCTTGAGCAGGGCGTCGCGCGCTTCTTTCGATTCGAGCAGTTTGTCGACTTCGAGGTGAGCCGCGCCCGGGTATGCGCCGACCCCGAATTCCACGGCCTCGATGCCCTCCGCCTTGACGATAGCCAGGGTCTCATCGAGTGATTTGTCGCCGAACAGCGCGGTGAATATGCCGATCTTCATCGGTACGGTTTTACCCGTCCGTTCGGGTATCGTTTGGCCTCGGCGGGCCGGAATAGCTCAGTGGTAGAGCAGCTGTTTTGTAAACAGCGGGTCGCGGGTTCGAATCCTGTTTCCGGCTCCAGCGCCCACCCTATCCTATTCGCATCGCGCCATCTCGGCGGCCGACGATACTAACGGGCGAACGGCAGCTGCGGCATGTAAAGACCGGGCGTGGGCTGCTCGCTGTGATATACCTGGATATCCAGGTAATTCCCGAACGCTTCCCACAGGACGTTGCCGACGTGCGCTTGGGTCATGGCCACGTGGTGCGGGAAGTGACGCAGAAGTACGTCGCGATACAGTCCCTGAAGGTTCGGAATACGGCACCAGCCGTAAGCACCGAAAGTCACCGCCTTATTGTCCTCGATGTTTCCTTCCGCGATCATCGCCTTCCACGACCCATCCGGGTCTTGCGTGACGCGGCTGAGCGTGAGCGGGCCCTCCTTCGCGACAAATTCGACCACGCCTTCGCTGTCGTCGTACGAAGCCGCACCCGAGCTGGCGATGATCTCCTGGACACCGAGCTTGGGGGTGGTCTTGGCAAAGGACTTCGGGAAGACGCCGCAGTGCCATACGTTCACGAGGTCGGGATCTTCGTTGTGGAGGTTATTCCAGTCGGCAAGCGCGGCGGGCGACGCACTGGCGAGCAAACAGGCATGCATGCTCATCGTGCCGAGGATGTCGGCTTCGCAGGCGCTCGGGATGCCCTCATCGCCAAATCGGCTCATCGTGGTGCAGCTGCAAACGCCATAGTTGGCTTGAATGCTCGTCCAGCACTGGATACCAAACGCATCGATACGGTTGATGTCTCGCCACCGCCGCAGGAACAGCTCGAGCTTGGCGCTGCGCAAGACGCTTTCGTCTTTCACCGCGCTCGTATCGGCGTAGCCACGAATTTGATCGGCGATCGCCACGACTTCCGGGTCAGCGCTGTCCATCTTCTGGCACGCCCCGAACACCTCGGAGAGATCGAGCACGACGGTGGTGGGTCCGAGGCGCTGGAGTTGCTTCTCGTCGAATCGGCAGGTCCAGAACGCTTCGGGCCGGGCACCGATTTGGCCGTAACGGGCATTCCGGATGCCCCGCACGACGCGGACCACTCGGAGGAACCAGTCCACGTCCTCGCGAAACGCGCTATCCGTCGGGAAACAGATCGGGGTTTGCCCGACCGAGTACTTCGCACCGATCTGGCGCAAGCTCTCACCGATCGAAAGCAGCCCGCAGAAGGCGTCTCGTCGCGGGGTCTTCATGGTCAGGGTTTCTTCTTCCTGACACCCAAAAATGAAGATCGGGACGTCCAACCGGGCCTGCTTGACGCACCACGCGGCGGCTTGCTCGTCGCCAAAGTTGACCGCGCCGATGACGATGCCATCCACGTCGGCATCCCGGAACAGCTTTGCGGCCAGTTCCGCTTCTGAAATGTTCTCCACGCACCCAACCTTGGTCTGCTCCTCCGACGGCACCACCACCTCGGCGCCCAGACTGGTGAGAGCGTCCAGCGTTTGCCGTCGCATCTTTTGGGCGAGGACCGGGCTGAAGAAGCCGCGATTGGCGGGTATGAAGCCGAGCTTGATGGGAGGAAGTTGGACAGCCATGTGCTTGCGCAAATTTTACAGAGTTTGCGGCGATTTAAGCTGAAAGCCCTGATTTGACCGATCCGCGCGCCAATTTACACGGCCTTTAGCCCTCCCAGGGACTCCTCCAACGGTTTTCCTACGGCCAGAGCCGTGGGGAGCAGTAGGTGATAACGACTATGAAGAACGCACGCATGACTACGATCGCAGTTCTCGCATCGATGTCGATGGCGGCTTTGGCCCAAATTCAAGTGACACTCGATGGGCAACCCGTGATGTTCGCTGGAACGGGCCCGCGAATGGTGAACGGCAGAGTCTTGGTGCCGCTCCGCGGCATCTTTGAGCAGATGGGCGCCAACGTCCGATGGAACGAGGCGATGCAGAAGGTCTCGGCGGACCGGGGCTCCACGACAATCGAACTCCGTATCGGCGACCATTACGCCAACGTCAACGGCCGCAGCGTCGAGCTCGACCAGCCCGCAACTATGATTGGCGGGCGAACGATGGTTCCTCTTCGATTCATTAGCGAGTCCTTTGGCGCGAATGTGGATTGGACGGAAAGCACCCAGACGGTGGCCATCATTACAAATGGCAGCTCGATGTCCACCACGAACAGCAACACTTCCAACACGGAGCGAAGCGCATCCTTCCGAAAGATTTCGTTCACGGAAGGGACCGTTATTCCCGTCAAGCTCCGGGATGGCATCAACTCTTCCACGGCACGCAAGGGCGACAGGTTCACGGCCAGCGTGATCAATGACGCAGGCGAAGACGGCTATCAGGGTCTTCCTGCCGGTACGGTCGTTCTGGGCCACGTCGACACCGTCAAGGCGATGTCGAAGGAGTCCCCCGGCGTCATCGGATTGACCTTTGATCGACTTCGCTTCCCGGATGGCTCGACGCACCGCATTACCGGTTCGTTGATCGGGCTCGATGAGAAGAGTGTCAGCACAGACCGACGCCGCATCGTCGCTCGCCAAAACGCCAAGTCCGGACTCAAGTACGTGGGTGTCGGTGCCGGTGCGGGCGCACTACTGGCCGTCGTGACCAAACAGAATGTCCTGACCACCGCCGCGATTGGCGCGGCACTGGGCTACCTGTACGATGAGCTGCAGCGCGACAAATCGAAGATGCGCGACGTGGACCTGGCGCCCGGTACGGAATTTGGAATCAGGCTGGATCAGGACATGGCGGTGCCAGTTCCGACTTCGACTTTCTAAATCCTCCTCTCCTGAACAAGCCAAGAGCGGCGCAGGCCAAGTGCCTGTGCCGCTCTGTTGCTTTTAAATCGGGTGGTAGCGGAGGCCGGACTTGAACCGGCGACCTAACGGGTATGAACCGTTTGCTCTAACCAACTGAGCTACTCCGCCAAGAAGCTCCCATTATACCGGCTGGCTCAGTCCTTGAGGCCCGTCGTCACAATCCCCGACATGATGTATCGCTGGGCGAAGAGGAACAGCAGGGTCACGGGGAGCATCGCGAGGACGGCGCCGGCCATGAGCAGATGCCGGTTGTCGACGTAGGGCGAGCGAAAATACTCGAGGCCCAACGCCACGGTCCGATGACTCGGCTTATCCAGATAGATGAGCGGCCCCATGACGTCTTGCCACGTGCCCACAAACGTGAACAGACCGACCACGATGAGGACGGGCGTACTGTTCGGCAATATGATCGACCAGTAGATGCGCCAGGGCGAGGCGCCGTCGATCGCCGCGCTCTCATCGAGTTCCTTTGGGAAGCCAAGCAGGAATTGCCGGATGAGGAAGACGTTGAACGCGCCCGCCGTGAAATGGGGGACGATCAGGGGCAAGAACGTATCGATCCAGCCGAGATTCTTGTAAATGGTGAAGAGCGGGATCAGCGTGACCTGCGAGGGCACCATCAGCGTCGTCAGCAACAGGACGAACAACGCGTCCCGTCCCTTGAACTTGAGCCTCGCGAACCCGAACGCGACCAAGCTGCTTACGAGTACCTGGCCCAAGACCGCCATCGCGCTGATGAACAAGCTGTTCTTCATGAACGTGATGAAGCCGATGCTCTGGCCACCGATGCTTGCTTCCGGTCCCTTCAGGGTCTCGGGGTAGTTCTCCCAACGCGCGTGGAAATCCCGAATCTCCTCGTGGTCGGTGTCGTTGCTGACCGCCAGCGGGCCAAGGTCTTTCGCGCCCTCAGGGAGGACGAACAAGGTCTCCGAGACATCGCCGTCATTGTTCCGTACGATCTTGGCGACGATACCGAGGGTTTTGGCTCCAAACCGGTGGACCGGAACCTTATCGAAGTTCACGGTGGTCGACGCCGCTTTCGGATCGGTTTCAAGCTGTCCAGGCGAGAACGACCTCACCAACTGGGTGGGTTTGCCGCCCTCGAGCTGCAGTCCGTAAACCTGCCCGTCCACCTCCGTCAAGCGTAGCCACTGGATTTGGTCAGCCACGAAGACGCGATCCGCGCCCGGCACCTGCAGCTTCATGAACCTGGGCTCACTCGGGATGAGAGAGGGCGGCTTAAGGCTTAGGCCTTCAACCGACTTCAGGGAACTGATGAGTACCCAGTAGAACGGAAAGATGTACAAAACCGAGATCGCCGCCAAGACGATCGTGAGCGGCCACGGCCCAAGTCGCCTCATGGCGCGGACTCCGTATGCACGAAGCGCCGCGCAAATCGCATCTGGATCATGGTGATGGTGAAGATGATCGCGAAAAGAATGATCGCGTAGCTGCACGCCTCGCCCATGCGCAGGTTGTTGAAGGCGGCATCGTACATGTTCACCGAATAGAACCGGAGCGCGTCGCCGGGCTCGCCGATGCTGGTGCTCGATTTGGCAAAGAAGAGCGCGGGCGTGAAGACCTGGAACGCGCCGATTGTCGACATAACGATCATGAACAAGATCACCGGCGACAGCATCGGAATCGTGATCTTCATGAACTTACGCGCGGCCGATGCCCCGTCGAGGTCGGCGGCTTCGTAGAGCGATGCCGGAATCTGGCGCATCGCCGCATAGTAAATGAGCATGGCGCCGCCCACCCAGAACACGTTCATCATGAGCACCGACATCATCGCGTGACTCTGGTCCATCCAATTCACCGGCGCGACGCCCAGTTTCCCGAGAATCAGGTTGATGACGCCCCGGTCCTTGTCGAGCATGTTCACCCAGAGGACGGCGGCTTCCGCACCGGTCATGAGCGCGGGGAAATAGAGGAGGGCTTTGAACAGGTTCGCGCCCTTCACCCGGCTGGTGAGGAGCCCGGCCGTAAAGAGTCCGCCGATCAGCGAAATCGGAATCGCGAAGATCGCGTAGGTGAACGTGTTCTTCAAGCCGATCAGAAACTTCTCGTCTTGCGGCAGTTCCACATAGTGTTGCGCCCCAACCCACGTGGGCGGACTGATCATGTTCCACTCCGTAAAGCTGAGCAAGATGCTCGCGATAATCGGGCCAAAAACGAAGCAACAGAAGCCGATCAGCCACGGCGCGATGAAAAGATAGCCCGCCGGCTGCATCCTGCCTTCCGGCTCATCTTTTTCGGCCCGCGATTTGCGAGCGGTCACAAAGTAGAGCGCGAGGAACGCCGCGAACGCGGCGACCATGATCATCGGCAGGACGCGGCTGACGAACGGCGAAGGCGGCGGGCGCTGGGCCCGGGCGAACGCTCCGCGAAGCCTTTCGTCCAGCTTTTCGACCTGCTTCTTTACGGTCGCCTGAACATACGCGGACATCTCGTCCTCGAACTGCCGAAAGGCGGCGGGATCGATCGCATTGCCCTTTCGGGGGAGTGCGGCCAGGCGCCGGTCGTATTCGGCGTCGAGCAACGTATCCGTTTCCGAGATCCATTTGTCGCGCTCGCCCAATACGTAAGAGTTCGAACTCGTGATCCCGGGTTCGGCGTACTCCAGGGTCTTCAGGTACGCCTCGACTCCAGGCACGCCAGCCTGGTTGTTGATGAAGCTGTCCTTGGCCTCGATGAGCGCGGGAACGCCTTTCAAACTTCCCCCGATGATCCGTTGGACAAAGGGCGAAACCATGAACTCCACGAACCGGTACGCCTCGCGGGGATGCTTGCTGGCGCTGTAGATGCCGACGGAATTGACACCGATCATCTGATACGGCATCTTGCCAGTCGGAAGCGGCGTCAGCCCCCACCGTACGCCGCGCTCGGTGAGTTCCTTGAGCGTCCAGGGCCCCGTCGTGCCCATCGCAAACCGATTCGAGAGGAGCAGAACATCGGTCGACGCCGTAAACGAGCCAGCGGCCAGCGGCGACGCACCCAACGTCGTGCGATGACCGTACTGCGCTTCGAAAAGCTGGGTCGCGGCGGAGATCACTCGGGGATCCAGCGCCGTGCTGCGGGTGGGATCGATGGGCCGATCCACCAGCCGGCCGCCATCCATCTCCAGCATGCAGTTGTTCCAGTTCTGACCGGCGGACATACCGTACTGTCGATAGGTGCCGTCGCGATTGCGAAGGGTGAGGCGGCGGGCCAAGGAGTTGAACTCGTCCCAGGTCATCGGGACGTCCGGCTTCGGCCATTCCGATTTGGGGATGTTCGACTCCTCGAAACGGTCCTTGCTGTAGATCACCGTCCAGAGCGGCATTTCGAGCGGAAGCGCATACAACTTCCCTCCCCAGCGGCAGTTTTCAATTGCAGGACGATGAAACTTGGAGACGTCCAGCTTGCTGGCCGCAGCGAGGTCATCCAGCGGCATGAGAGCCCCGCGCGCGGTCCACACGCCGAACATCATCGAGGCGAACGACAAGACATCGGGGGCCAGACCTGACGCGGTTTGCGTCTGAACTTTCGCCCAGTACTGGCCCCAGGGATAGACGGCGACTTCGATCCGCAGATCCGGATTCAGCCGGACGAATTCGCGGCAGATCACCCGCGCCGTTTCGACCTCGCTGGCACCGCCCCACATGGAGTAGCGCACCGTCGTCTTCGGCCCTTTGAAGGACTCGTTCTCGACGACCTCTTGGCCGAAGGCGATCGCCGCCAGCGCGACCAGAGCGGCGACGAAACTAGCTTTGACGCGCGGCTTCCAGTACGATTTCATAGGTCAGCCGAGCGGTATCAATCAAGCCCTGTCGCGTGATGAATTCCTCATGGGTATGGATCTTTTCCATCGCCGTGGCGACGACGATGCTGGGAACGCCTTTCGTGTTGTAGATGTTGGCGTCGCTGCCGCCCAAGGTCGTGCGGAGGCTGGCGTCGAATCCAAGATTGCGGCTCGCCGCCATCGCAACCTGCACAACCGGCGAGTCTTCCGGCACATAGTAGGCCCCGTAATGCCGATGGTGGTCGATCGTCACTTCCGCGCCCCACTCTCGAGCGGCCCGCTCGAATTCGGCGATCATGTGGGCGATTTGGGCATCCAGATCGGCCACGCTCGTGCTTCGCGCCTCGCCCTTGATCTTCACAAAGGGGCAGACCACGTTGGTCGCGGTGCCACCCTCGATCAGGCCGAGGTTGGCGGTGGTCTCCGGTCCGATGCGCCCCAACTTCATGCGGCTGATCGCGTCGGCCGCAACCGAGATCGCGTTGATGCCCTTCTCCGGATCCTTTCCGCTGTGGGCGGGCTTTCCCTTGATGAAGATATCGAGCTTGTCGTGGGTGGCGGTCCGGTTCACAAAGGAACCTACCGGAGGACCGGTGTCGAGCACGTAGCCAAAGTCGAGATTGAGTTCTTCGATCGCCAGCGCGTCGGCGCCTTTGAGTCCGATCTCCTCGGCGACGCTCAGCAGCAGCACCACATCGCCATGGGAATCGCCCGTTTCGATAAGGCGATGGACCACCTCGATCGCGGGAGCCATGCCGCCCTTGTCGTCGGCACCCAGAATCGAGGTCCCGTCGCTATAGAAGGCACCGTCCTTTTCGATGATCTGGAGGTTTGGGGTCGGCTCCACCGTGTCGAAGTGCGCGGACAGGTAGATGCGGGGCGCACCCGGCTTGTTGCCCTTCAGCTCGGCGATGACGTTATTCGCGTTCCCGCCAATTTTCGCTCCCGCCTCGTCTTCCCACGGCTCGAGTCCGATGTTGCGGAGGTAATCCTTGGTCCAGGCGACGCTCTCTTTCTCTTGGAGCGAAGGGGCATTGATGCGGCAAAGGTCGAGAAATAACGCGACCAGACGGTCTTCGTTGATCATCGCCTCGGTTGTACCTTGTGGCCCGACACCTTGTGTCCCCGCTGCTCGATGCCCACTCCCAAGACAGATTTCGACTAGATATTGCGCATTTTCCGATCGAGATCATAAAAGACTTGCCGGTTCTTACACAAGTTTATATACTGCCATTGTTTCGGGGAAATCGTTCCCCATCGGATCATTTAAGGAGACATTCTAAAACATGGTTCTGCAGCATCGCACGCTGATAACGGCGCTATGCATCGTCACCGTCTCATCCTCGTGGGCTCAAACGCTCAAGGTCACCCGATTCGTAGATAACGGGCGCGGCGGGGTCGAGATTCAGGCCGAATATGACCAAGGGAAAGACCCTTGGTGCAAAGATGAAAACGTTCGGTGGATACAGCGGCTCCTCCTCAAGCAAGGGGATGGCAAGACGGAAAAAACCGACGTGCCCGGGTACCCGAAAGCGAGCTTTATCGATCCCCAACCCACACAAGGTGGTAGCACCTTCGACAACTTGCCTTGGTATGACTTCACGTATGGCTCGGCGGCCGATCGCGCGGCCAACCAGAATAAGCTCAACGGCGGGGGCAAGTTTTTCAACGACACGCCGGCTGGTTGGGGACCATTTGGACCCATGTACTTTTGCGCTTGGACTGCGGTCGTCTGCACTGATACCGCAACCAAGAAGGCATCGTTTATGGGAGGCTTCACCTGGGGATTTTGCGTCTCGGCCACCGGAGCGATCTCGCTCATCTCCACAACGACCCTCGGCAACAACGACGACACGGTCGGGATTTTTAACACCGCGCTTGGCTCGGGTCCCGACAGCTTCAAGGACTGGTCCCTCACCAAAGGTGACGACAAGTGCCAACTGACCGTGACCTCCGTCCCCGAACCGACCTCTCTCGTGGCTTTGGCGTGCGCTGGACTCCTCGTTCTCCGCCGTCGCCGAACCAACTGACCGCAAGAAGGGGGCGGGGGCGCGCCCGTACCCCTTCTTAATTTCTCTGAAAAGCCGCGCGCAATATATACATTTTTGCAGGGGATGGGTTTACAATGGCGACAACGCAGGAGCGAGCCTTATGGAAACGACCCAAGCTGAAATGGAAACGATGGGCACCAAGCCCCAGAAAGAGCACGAGTGGCTGAAGAATCTGCTCGGCAACTGGACATTTACGAGTGAGATGATGATGCCGGAAGGCGAGACCATCACCTCGGACGGAACGGAGACGGTCACCAGTCTGGGAGGACTGTGGTCGCACGCGGAGACTCGTGGCATGATGCCGGATGGCTCGGAGATGCTCTCCTACATGGTTCTCGGTTACGACGTCTCGTTCAAGGAATACCGAGGTGCCTTCTTCGCATCCATGTCATCCCACCTGTGGAAATACGCGGGCAAGCTCGACGCCAGCGGCAAGGTAATGACCCTGGAATGCGAAGGTCCCGATATGGTGCACGATGGTCAGACCGCCCTGTACCGAGACGTGATCGAACTGCTTGATGGCAACACGCGAACGCTGACCTCGTACGGCCAGGACGACCAAGGCGAGTGGCAGATTCTGATGAAAGCCACCTTCACCCGCGCATCCTAATTCAACCCCCGAGTCCGGCCATAGAGCGGGTAGTCTCCCCTGTGGAGGTGACCCCTTGATGGCACTTTCGACAAAACTTCTCTATCCGGCCTTGATGGCCTTGCTCGTGGGTTGCGGCGGCAGTAGTATTCCCTCGCCCCAAGCCACTTACCTAGCGGATCTGACCGTCAACGGGTCGGCGCTTTCCCTCCCCACGGGCAGTTGGACCTTTGGGAACGATCTGGACGGTTCGTTGATCCAGACTTGGACGCTCTCGAATGACGCCGGCGATCGGCTCGTCATCTCACTGCCCGATCCCTGGGACCAGTCCACCGTATTCCGACCCGATGAGCTTCGTCCCGAACGGGCGCCCGCGCTGGCCTACTACGATCCCAGCGGGAAGAAATACGTCTTCTCCACTCTACTTGTGCAGGTCCGCGACCAGAACCTGACGCTGACAGGGACCGACGATGGTCGCGTGATCACACTCCAGTTCTCGGGCACGCTGAGAAACGAGGACATGACCAAAAAGGCCGTTACGGGCACGGTAACCATCACACGGTCCTAGCAGATACGACGAAGGGCCTCGACCCAGCGAGACCCTTCGGAATTGCCCCAAGTCAGCGTGCCCGTCGGCGAAGGAAAAATGCACCGGAAGCGGCGGCAAGACCGAGCAGTGCGGTCGGCTCGGGAACCGCATTCAGTCGAACCTGGTCGACGGTGATTTGCGAACCGTTCTTACGCACGAAGCGTACGCCAATCTGTTTACCCAGGTTGGGGTCGCCCGCCATGGCGTCGTAGGTCAGGGAGATATCTTTGAACGAGTTATGAGCGATGGATTCGATGTCGAACGAGACCGAAGCGAGCAAAGCTCCCCCGACAAACGCGCTCTTCGCCGCGTTGATGCCGGTCGCCGACCACAGTTCCATGTCGATGCTGGCGCTATAGCTGTCCTGTCGCCGAACTACGGCCGCCTCGAGCGTAAATTTACGGATATCGACCACGTCGTCGGTCAGTTGAAGAAGCGCCGTGCCGTTCGAGTACCCAATGTTTTTGCCGTCTGGCGGCGCGATTGCGATGAACGTGCCACTGGGAATGTTCCAGGCACCATAGGTTCCGTCTGAATTCCAGCCTGGCATTCCATCGGTGGTATAGCCACCTCCTGTCACAACGGGCTGCTCAAAGGAAGCATTGATGAGCGTCGCATGGCTGGCACCGACGACAAATAAAGACAGAAGAGTTAGGGCTGATTTCATATCCTCTCCAGAAGTGGCATAAGCCACGCAACTGCACTATCGTATCACGAGTCAAAGTTAGGGACAAGGACTTTTTGCCCAGGCCGGTAAACTTGGAGCCTGCCCGCCATGTCCCAAATGCTCAACGTCCCAATCCGCAGCGACAAGTTCTCGCTGCAAATTGAGATGGAACCGGTCCACCGCCTGAAGACCGAGTTTCAAACCATCGATATCGTCGACAGCGTCTGTTTTGGCCGCATGCTCCTGCTGGACGGCCATATTCAGCTGACCGAACTCGACGAGCACGCCTATCATGAGGCGCTGGTCCACGTCCCCTTGCTCAACTGCCCCACGCGCCGCCGCGCCCTGGTCGTCGGAGGCGGTGACGGAGGCGTAATTCGCGAACTCTGTCGCCACGATTCCATCGAGCATATCGATATGGTTGAGATCGACGCCGGCGTGATCGAGGCCTGCCGCACGTACATGCCGTTCGTATCTGGCGGGGCATTTGACGATCCGCGGGTGCATCTCCACGTTGCCGACGCCTTTCCGTTCGTCAAACAAGAACAGAGCCCTTACGATCTGATCGTGGTCGACAGCACGGACACGTACGAGGATGAAGAGGGCGAGATCAGCGAAATGCTTTTTACTCGCGGTTTCTACGAAGATTTGAAGCGTCTCCTCACACCGGGCGGGTTCGTGGTCACTCAAAGCGACAACCCTGTCTTCTGCCCGTATTCGCAAGACGAAATCCTGGCGACTCTGGGAGCCGTGTTCACCCAGACCCTGGCCTACCAAGCCGTCATCCCCTCATTTGGTGGGGTCAGCGGGTATGTCGCGGCGACCGAAACGGGATCGCTGGCCCAAGACATGCCGCCCCACCAACTCGACCTTCACTACCTCACTCCCGCCGCGTACGCCTTCGCCTTTGCGACGACGGCGCTGACCGCGATGCCCGAGACACAGCCATGCTGAGATTCAAGCGGCAGAAACCTGGCCCAAGTGTTGCCGACCACCCGCTGTATGGGCGGGTCGTGGCGGCCATCGCCTCGGCCCAGGCTTATGCCCGTTCCCACGGGGGCATGATCGAATTGGTCGGTATCTCAGAAGATAACCGGGTTCAGCTCAGGCTGCGAGGCTCCTGCGCCCACTGCCCGCTCAGCGGCTACACCCTGCGCCACGGCATTGAAAATCGCCTGAAGGAACTCGTCCCTGAAATCATCGCGATCGAGGTGAAGCATGGCTGACCACTGGGATGTAGTTGTTGCCGGAGGCGGGACGGCGGGCGTGGCCGCCGCGATCGCCGCTGCACGTCAGGGCGCGAAGACGCTCGTGGTCGAGCAACTCGGCTCCCTCGGCGGGACGCAGGCCAACGGCTTCGTAACGCCTATGATGCCGAACTATCTGGGCGATTTCAAGCTCAATCGAGGCATCAACTTGGAGCTGATCGCTGCCCAAGCTGAGCTGCAGCCGAGCACGGATGGGGTCGAGCATGGCGATGTCTGGTACGACCCGCTGGCGCTGGCTTACGTCATGGACCGCGTTGCCGAAGACGCGGGCGTCACGTGCCTTTTCAACGCCACGCTTTACGGAGCCGAGCGCGAAGGATCCAACGTCCGCTCGATCGCCGTGGCGGCACGCGGCGGTACGCTGGACATTACAGGAAGCACCTTCATCGATGCGACCGGAGACGCCGAACTGAGCCGTCTCGCTGGCGCGGAACTGATGGGCGGCAATGAGGCCGGCATCCACCAGCCGATGACCCTGCGCTTCATGATGGGGAACATCGACCTCGAAGTGCTGCGGAGCGCTTTCGATATCTGGCGCACCAACGGTCGCGATCACCTCGAAGCGGGCTTCGGCGAACTCAAAGATAGCCCGATACTCGGTCCGTTCGTGAAAGACGCGATCCAGAAGGGCATCTTGTACGACGACGACCTCGGGTACTTCCAGGTCAGCACCATGAATGGGCGCCCCGGAGAGCTGGCCTTTAACTGCCCTCGCATTTCCGGTTTGGATCCACTCGATCCCTTTGCGATGAGCCGCGCCTACCAGGTCGGACGAGCCAAGATCTACCGGATTGCCGCGTTCGTCCAGCGCTACTTCCCCGGCTGCGAAAACGCGTTCGTTTCAGGGATTGCACCGCTCATGGGCATTCGCGAGAGCCGCCGCGTTGTGGGCGATTACGTCCTCACCGCGGACGATCACCAGAACTGCCAAAAGTTCGACGACACCATCGCACGGAATCGTTATCCGGTCGATATCCACTTGGCGGTCGGGCTCGACTACCGACGCTTCCCGCCGGGCGAATTCCACGACATTCCGTACCGAAGCCTGGTCGTGAAGGGTCTCGACAACCTTTGGGTCGCGGGCCGGTGCTTAAGTGCCGATTTCGTCGCCCAGAGCGCGGTGCGCATCCAGCCCGTCTGCCGGGCGATGGGTGAAGCCGCTGGCGCCGCGGCAGCGCTATGCGTCAAACGGCAATGTACAGCCCGGGAGCTGCCCTACGGCGAGCTCTTGCCCCTTCTCGATTTGTCCTTGCCGCCCGCATCTGTCCCGAGTACGCCATTCATCAAGCCAGGCGTATAGCGGGAATCGGGCCGGTGGGTGAGTTCGGCCAGCCGAAGCATGAAGTAACCGATGGAGTCGCCAAATTGGCGCAGCTCGATGGTCTCTGCCGGCTTTGATGTGAGCGGGCCGGAAGTCGGCACAAAGCCCCAGCGCTGAAGTTCGCGGAGCGGATTGATGCTCCGATCGGCGCCCTTGGCCAGCTTCGGCGTCATCGTGAATTTCGGCTTGACCACGAGGAAGATTCGGTACAGCGACGAAATGCACTCCGCTTTAGAAGCAGGTTTCGCTCCGTCGCCTCGAACTTTGGGCGGGTCGACTTGACCCAAATTCAGAACGCGCCGCGCTGCCGTTTCCAGCTGATAGCTCGCCGCATCCATTTCCGCTTTGGACAATGGATCGATCCGCCGTTTCGCACCGATCGCAGGCGCCATCAGCAAGACGATCGCGATCCAGGCCCCCATACGTCCCGTCGTCATATGCATTTGGACGCCAGACACCCGTCGTGTGGTTCGCCCCTTGCCCGAATATCCTGAATCGGCCATAATGATGTTTCTTGGTCCGGTCGTCTAGCGGTTAGGACGTCGCCCTTTCACGGCGAAGGTCGCGGGTTCGAATCCCGTCCGGACTACCAACTTCATTTAATCTAACGGCCTTCCCGCGCGTCCGGATGCAGGCGGATCGTACTGAAAGACCACATCCGGGTGCCTTTTGCTCAACAACTCCGCGAGCCGCACCATCGATGGACTTTCCGTCGCAAAGTGTCCCGCGGCGATCATGGCCAGGCCCTCCTCTTCGCCTTCCTTGCTCACGTGATGCGGGATTTCGCCCGTGATGAAGGCGTCGGCTCCTGCGTCCCGGGCGGCGCGCCATTCGTCCGGGGCGGCCCCGCCAACCACGGCCACCCTTCGAATGGGTCGATTAGCCTCGCCCCAAACCAGCGAGCGCGTCTTCAACGTGCGATCAATATAATCGCGGAATTCGATGAGAGGTACGGGTTGATCGAGGTTACCGATCCGGCCGATGGGCTCGGCCTGGCCCGCCGCCAACTGAACCCAATCGTATGCCGGCTCTTCGTACGGATGGTTTTCACGAAGTGCCTTTTCAACGCGCGCCCTGGCGGGTCCGGGTACGAGCATTTCGAGGCGAGTCTCTGGTGTGGAAGTTCGTTCCCCGGGGTTCCCAATTGTTGGGTTGGCGTTGGCGGTTGCTTCGTAGGTCCCGGTGCCTTCGTTCGTGAAGGCGCACCGCTGATATTCGCCGATCGTCCCTGCGCCTGCTTGGGCGAGAGCGTCGAGAAGCGCGTCCGCGGCCGTGGCTGGGACAAAGGTGATTAGCTTGAACATGTCGAGCGGGGGCGCCGATCCAAACGACTGGATGTTGCGCAGGCCGAGTTGCTCGGCGAGAAAGTCGTTGAGTCCGCCTCGAACGGCGTCCCAATTGGTGTGACACGCGATCAGCGACCGTCTTTGCCCTGCAATCGCTAAGACGAGCCGCTCAACATGGCCCCGGCTCGTGAGCGTCTTCATCGGCTCCCAAATAAGCGGGTGGTGAGTGATGAGGAGCTCCGCGCCTGCCTTCTCGGCCGAAGCGAGCAGGGTGTAGTTTGAATCCAGCGCGAGCAGAGCCCGGGTCACCGTTGCATCCGGGTCGCCGATCTGCAGCCCGATGCGGTCGAACCCAAATGCGCAATACGTCGGGGCGATCGCTTCGATCGAGGCGAGGATGTCGGCGACGGTCGTCATCCTTCGATTCTGCCCAAAGCGGTACATTCTTCGCGCATGCGCATCGGTATCTTCGGAGGCACGTTCGATCCCCCGCACTTGGGTCACCTGGCAGTGGCGCGAGCCGCCATCGCTCAGCTGGAACTCGACGAGCTCCTCTTTGTGCCCGCGGCGCGCAATCCCCTGAAGCAGCACCGAGCGCTCACACCGGATCGGCACCGCGTCCGAATGCTCAAAGCACTGCTCGGCGAGGAGCCGGGCATGGCGATCTCGAACATCGAAATCACCCGTGGCGGACTCAGCTACGCAGTGGAAACGGTGGAAGAACTCCAGATGGTGAACCCGGCCGACTATTGGTTCATCCTCGGCAGCGATGCGTTGGATGAGATCTACCAGTGGAAGGACCCCGAGAAGCTGGCCCGCCTTTGCCGCCTGGGCGTGGTCCTGCGGCCACCGCACGATCAGACGCGCGCGCTGCGCAACGTGCCCGATTTCTTCGCCGACCGCATCGACTTTATCGAAATGCCGGCCTCGCCCATCGCGTCGACCGACATTCGGACGTCGTTTAGACGGGGCAAGCCGCTCGAAGAATGGCTGAGCCCTGAAGTCGTCGACTACATTCGTCGCGAAAGCCTTTATCGGCCCAGCGCGGCACGTTAGCGTCCCAAAAATCCGCTATTCTATGACTATGAACTTGACCACGAGGCTGCTCCTTGCCTGAAACACCCGCGCTGAGCGCAGAACAAAAGGCCGAACACATCCGAGAATTCGCGGATGACATGAAGGCGGACCGTATTGAGACGCTCGACGTGCATTCCAAAACGAGCGTCACGGACTTCTTCATCGTCTGCACCGGCAACAGCACCACCCATATTCAAGCGATTGGGGCACGTGTGGCCGAGAAGATGCGGGAAATCGGCGTGCGTCCGCTCCGGGTGGAAGACGGGGGTGGCGGCGGCTGGGCCCTCCTCGACTATGGCGACGTGGTCTTTCACGTTATGAGCGAAGAGAAGCGTCAGTTCTACGATCTGGAATCGCTATGGACGAACATGCAGAGCGACCCGAATCTGATGTAGCCCTTCCCTCTCCGCCGAGCGCCGCAGAGGAAGCCCAGGCGGAAAATCTCATTCGACAGGCCATGGTGGCTCGTCGGCGAGGGGACCGGTACACCGAACACAAGCTGCTTGCCGATGCGCTCGCCGCGGCTCCGGGTTCTCTATTCGTCCTCGAAACGGTTGGCGACGACCTTTTCGCGCGCCAGAAATACTCGGACGCCAAGAAGCAGTTCGAGACCGCGCTCGCGCTATTTCCCGGCAACGTCGCGATCGAGCGCAAAGTGGCTGACTGCGTGTACTTCATGTCGGCGGCGGCGGTCCCCGAGTTGTTTCGCGAGAAACTGGACACGGGCGTTTCCCCTAAATCCGCGCTTGTCCTCAGCATCCTCCTCCCGGGCCTGGGACAGCTTCTTTCGGGTTCCACGCAGAAAGGCGCTTGGATGCTCGGAGGGTGGGTCGTGGGATTGATCTACGCGCTGCTCATCCCCGACGGCATGCGCGGCGTCTTCGGACTCTTTGGCGCCCGGACCGGGGCTTCGTTCAACGTCGCGATCATGATTCCTCTCGCCATGATGTCGCTGTTCCACCTGTGGTCGATCTTCGACGCGGCAACACACGCCAAAGCGGACGCGAAACCACTTCGGCCCACTCGCCCGATACCGCCCGTCGACCAGGATTTCGAGCTCTGACGATTAGGCTCGGGGGTGCGCCGCGCGATACTTCCGCTCGACTTCGGCCAGGTCTAGCTGCGTATAGACCTGCGTGGTCTCGATGGACTCGTGGCCGAGCAGTTCCTGCACGACGCGGAGATCGGCGCCGCCCTTGAGCAGGTGGACCGCGTAGGTGTGACGAAGCGCGTGGGGATTGACGGTCTTGGCAAAGCCAGCAAGGCGCGAATACTTCTGCAAATTGATGTAGGCCGTGGTCCGTGCCATAGCGATGCCGGTATCGCTGACAATCAGGTGCGGAAGCGGGCGCTTCGTGGCCAGATGGGGGCGGCCATCGCGCAGGTAGCGCTCGATCCACCGCATCGTTTCCGCCGGAATCGGCACCCAGCGCGTCTTCCCGCGCTTCCCCGTTACGTTGAGCGCGGCGGAATCGAGGTCGATTTGCGATAACGCCAGCCCGACCGCCTCGCTGATCCGCAGCCCCGTGCCGTAGATCAGCTCCATCAGGACACGGTCGCGCAGACCCGCCGGCTTGGATAGATCGGGAGCCTCGAGCAGCCGCTGCAGGTCCGCCCATTCAAGTGCCTTGGGCAAGACCTTCGGCTTCTTGATGCCCCCAGTCGATGGCAGCTCATGGCGCGGCGCCATCCCTTTGCTCTGCAGAAACTTCAGCATCGATCGCAGCGCGCTCATCTTGCGGCGGATCGACGTTGGACTCAATCCCCGCAGGCTGGACTGGTAATCGCTGGCACGGGCCGCGTCGACGGCCGCCCAAGCCACGGGCTCGTCCAGGTGGAAGAGGAACCATGCGGCTTGGACGAGATCATTCCGATAGGCCGACACGGTGTGGCTGCTCGCGCCTTTTTCATGCCGCAAGAAGTCGAGAAACTCCTCTATGGGCTCGGCGTGGCTTTCAGGCGCTTCCATAAGTAAACACGCGGGCGTACGTACATCACGTCATGCACGGCGGGGCCGTCGCCCCCCCAGACCACTTCAAGCTGGTAGTCCTGTCGTAGACGGTTATAAAACGTCCGATATCGAACGGCTTCATCCATCTGATCCTTCGGCACACCCAGTGGCGTGCCGCGCGAGATTCGATCGGGGTCGTCGGATTCAAAGCTGCTGTAAACGATGTAGTCCGGCTTGGCCGTCCCCAGGAGCCGGTAGTCCCACGACTGGGCGGGAGCGGGATCGACGGCCGGGTCGATCGTGAAGGTACTGGCATGAGGGGAGGCGCTGGCGAGCATCTGCTGCCGGCGAAATTCGGGCGCGAGGCTCCCTGCCGAATCCGGCGGATAAAACGGCGGCGAGGGGAATCTGGGCAGAGCCGTATCCGGCCAGAAGGTGCCGGTATAGAACCACGGATCGCTGACCAAGCCGACCTGCGCGCCCGGGTCCTGCTTGCGGAGGTAGCTGGCCACGGCGTCGCGCGGATCTTCGCCCAACATCCACGAGGTCGAGGTGATGGTTTGGCGGATACCACCGCCGCCGACGCCCGCCAAGCCGAGGGCGCCCAGTCCGACCGCCAGTCGCCACTTCGTCGAAAGATGCGTGTGGGCGTACCCCACCAAATGACCAAAGCCGATCGCCAGAGGCAGCACGAGCGGAAAACAGTAGCGCAGGAACTTGACCTCGGCCCGCCCAATCAGCACGTACTGAAGCAGACAGAATGCGAGGAGCCCGAACACCCAGCTTTTCCGCTCCAGAGCGAGGAACACGAGCCCCACCAGGCCCATGGTAAAGACGACGAATCCGAGCGTCTCAATCAGGTTGCCCGCCTGATAAAAGAATCCGCTGGGTGTGGAGGTGAAGACGGAGCCGTGGCCACTCGCGGTGTGGCTCATTTCGTAGGTGAAGTCGGTCCAGAACCGGCTGGAATTGAGCAAAGCGCCAGGGGTGGCGATCAAGAAAGCCACCATGGCGGTCAAGACCCCACCGAACATCGACTTCCAGCGGAGTTCGCGAGGAAGCAGCAAGGCTCCGGCGACAATTGCCGCCAGCGCGAGGATGCCCGTGTATTTCGTCCCCGCTGAAAGCCCCGCAAAGAGTCCCGAAAGCACAAAACAGCGCAGCGCTTGTTTGGGGTCGGCCTCAGGCAGAAAGGGCTTCGCGGCGTAAAAGAGGCTGAGTCCCAGCAGCAATGTGGCCAGCATATCGACCGTTTGAAACCGCGAGTGGATCACCAATCCGGGCGCAAACACGATGGCGGCCGTGCCAAACCATGTGCCGAGCGGGTGGGCGATGCGGCGTAGCCAGGCAAACGCAAGCCATGCAAGTCCCGCGCCCGCCAGCGCGCTGATCCGCCGTCCGGCCAAGTGATACCGACCGACCGCGAGCAGTTGGGCCTCCCGCGTGTTATCCTTCGGCCCGCCACCATAGGCCCGCGTCATCTGGGTCGCGACGTTCTCCAGGGTCAAATAGAGAGTGCCGTAGTTGTAGAAGCCCGGGTCGAAGTCGCCATGGGCGAGATCGAGCTGCTGCGAAACGAGCCAAACGACCGGCTCATCAGGGTGAAGGCTGGTGAGGCGCCGCTCGTTCGGAAGGCCCCAGCCGATTCCTGCGAGTCGAACGGCCAGGGCCACGACGAAAACAAGCAGGCCCCAGAGCGCGGCTCGGCTAGCTAACTTGGACTGGGGTTCGCTCGTCATGTCTTGATTCCAGAAGATAGACCTTCTTCAAGACGGCGACGACGTCAGGATCGTAGCGATCTCCCGCCTGATCGACCATCGACTGCAGCGCCAGCCCGTGGCCAATCGCACGTTCGTTCCAAACGTAGTCGGTCACCACACACAGAATTCGCGCTCCGAGCGGTATCTTGCGGCCGCCGTCGTGGAACGGCCGGTGATGGTCGCGGACGATCGGGGCCAGCTTGCGGAAGCTCGCCAGACGATCGAGCATCTCGGCGCCGATGGCCGGATGCCGGTCATAGAGTTCTTGCTCGGCTGGAGTCCACTCCCGGAACGGCTTCTCGTTCAGCAAGCGGTAGGGCACCGCGCTCAGTCCGATATCGCGCAGGTAGCTCGCCTGTTCGAGATCCTGCACCTCGTCGCGCGACATCCGCAGTTCCTTCGCGATCAGCCGCGCCAACTCTGCCACTCGTTTGGTCGTCCCCGCGTGTTCCGGAAACCGGAGTTCGATCGCACTGGAGAAGGCCCGGATGCTGTTGCGGTATCGGTGATCCACCTCGCGGGGAATGACAGTCCGAAGGGCGTAGACCAGAAGGCCGCTGAGGGCGGTCGCGCTGCCGAGGATAAACGCGGTGCCGATGTGAATCATGCCATCCCCGCCTCGATCACGCTCGCCTTGAAGGCGCGAACAACGTCGCGGTCGAACTGGGTGCCGCTGCATCGATCCAGTTCGTTGAATGCCTCATCCACCGTCATGGGTGCGCGGTACGGCCGCCGCTCGTGGGCCATCACGCCGCCGACCATCGCGTCGAAGGCGTCCACCACGGCGATAATGCGGCTTTCAAGGGGGATTTCTTGCGCTCGCAGCCGGTGCGGATATCCGCCACCATCCGGGCGCTCATGGTGATGGCGAATCCAGGGCACCATGGCGCGGAAGAGATCGCACTGTTCCAAGATATGGGCGCCGAAGACCGAGTGCTGCTTCACATGGGCAAACTCCTCTTCGGTCAGCCGTGCCGGCTTCTCTAAGATCGTCTCGTCGATGGCGATCTTGCCGATATCGTGGAGGATGGCCGCTTCCCGCAGAAGTCGTGCGCGGTGACGCGAGAGCCCTAGCTTGAGTCCAACCGCCTCGGCGAGATCGGCGACCCGCTCCAGATGCCCGTGGGTGTACGGATGGGCGTTCTGAAGCATCAGCATAAGGGCGGAAATCGTCTCGTACTGGCCCTCGACAATCTCGAACCGGGACCGAATGGTGGCCCGAATCACGGCGATGGGGGCAAGCAGGGGGGCGATCGCCCACAGGTCGCCTTCCATGGCGATGACCCCGACCGGCACACTGAGCGCAGCGGCCAACATGATCGTCATCATCGCATAGCCGATCGTCGATTCGCGCCGGCGGCTTCGCCGCGGAGTCAAATACCGAATCGCGATCCAGGCCGATGCCGTCGAAGCGATGGCAAAGAGCGCTGGATGCCACCAAGTAAATGGTTGGTCGGGGAGTGCGACCATCGCGAGCAAGCCCGCCGCAACCGTGGCGGACCCGGTCGCCCAATTCACGACCAGATCGGAGCGTCGTATCGGCCGATCGTCGGCCCATGCGGTGACGGCCATCGACGCCGCTAGCGCAACCAGTTCAGCGGCCCAGGTCCAAATCGCGCCGTGGCGCGCCGCAATGAGCGAGAGAAAAGGGATGCTGAGCGAAAGGCGGAGACCGAGTCGGGGCAGCCGGAGCGGAAGAAGCTCGGCGGCGATGCACAGGACCACAAGCCCCATGGCCTCACCCGAAAGCTGGGGCATGCCTTGAAACCACGCGATGATGGCGAGGGTTGCCGTCGCGGCAAACCCCAGAGCCCAACCCCGGACCTCACGTCCGAATTTTGATCGTCGGCCGACTCGCACCCATCCCGGCAGGCTTAAGGCATCCATCGTAAAGCTGCTAGCAAGCAAAGTTACAGGCAGGTGCCCTAATTGTAACCCGATCTTTGTGGAAAAGTTGGGGAAAAGTTCGGACTTGTAAGAAAATTGTAAGGTTTAGAGCCGTTTCAGAGTGCTGTGGCCCTTTACGCGGACCTCGGAGTAATCCTGCGACTTAATCATGGTCGCCGTGATATTGATCGCTCCTTCGGACTTGGCATCGATATTGAGCGTCGCGAGCGTGACCGGATCGAGATCGTAGAGAATCGTCGCCTTGAGCTTCAGCTTGTACGACTGGAGCCCGGACTCATTCTTCGTCATCCCGATCGCGTCGTTCAGGAATCCGGCGATATCGTTGTCGATGTTGAGGGTCGCTTCCACGCGCTGGACCTTGCGGCCACTGAGTTCGGAGTCGATCAGGCCCTTGTACGTATAGGTGTAGTCCAGCCTTTGGACGGCCGACTTGTTCCCTTCGCCTTTCAGCTTCTGCGGCGAGTAGCCGACGGTTCGCAGCCAAGTATCGCCGACCTTGACCTCATCGAGAGGAAGTCGGGGGCTGAAGTCCAAACTGGCATTGAGCGGCCCAAAAAAGATCGCAAGGCGATAGACCTCAGACGAAAACTGGCCGAGATCCTGGATGGTCGGTCCCGTGCCAGGAATGACGTAGTTCGCCTTACCCTTTTTGGCCGGCTTCTTTTTGTCCTTGGCCGCCGCCGCCTTCTTGTCCGCGTCCTTCAGGTCCACCAACTTCAGAATCTCGTTGATCGGCGATACATCGAGTAGAAGATGCATGTTGACCTTCTCTGTGTTGCGCACTTCCTCGGATTCATAGTTCTCGCCGGTGATGCTGATCATGGTCGGCCGCTTGTAATCCAGCGACGCGATCCCGCCCTTCACATCCTTGACGGTCGTGGTGAACTTGTATTCAAACCCTTGAGTCGAGGGCAAGAAGGTTTCAAGTCCGTATTGGCGGTTCTCCGTGTAAAGGTCGGCGTGAACCAGATAATTGGCGGTTTCACCAATTTTCCAAGTTCGCTCCAGCGTGACGGGAGCGGGCGCGTTTTGGAGACCAGCGAGGGCAAGAGCGAGGTACGTAGCTAGCATTGATGTTCGCGAGATGTTACTTCAGGACTTGTTTGCTAATGACCAGACGTTGGATTTCGCTGCAGCCTTCGCCGATTTCAGTGAGTTTGGCGTCGCGCCACAATTTTTCGACAAGAAATTCGCGGGTCATGCCACGGCCACCATGGATCTGGATGGCACGATTAGTCACGCGGTTGGCCGTTTCGCTGGCATATAGCTTCGCGTAGCTGGACGCGAGAACAACGTCCTGACCGGCATCGTGGAGGGCGGCACCCTTTCGAACCAGCAAACGCGTGGCTTCCAGCTCCATGGCCGAATCCGCGATCATGTTCTGAACGCTCTGCATATCGCAAAGCCGGCGGTTGAACTGCTCGCGCTGCTTGCTATAGTCGACCGCGAGCTCATGGGCCTTTTCGGCGATACCCAAGGCCATGGCGGCGATGCCCAGGCGTCCTCGGTACAGCAGACTGATCGCCTGCTCGAAGCTGCACGGCGTGTGCCAGGCGACCGCATCTTTGAGCTTGAAGCGGACGGTGTTCGAGGCGCTCACTCCCACCGTATGGATGCGGCCAACGAGTTCGAAGCCGGGCTGATTGGTCTCCAGCAGAAAGGCGGAAAGCTCGGTATCTGACGTGCGCGCGACCATGATGATCAGGTCCGCCTTGCCACCGTTTGTGATGAACATCTTCTCACCGTTCAGGTGATACTTCCCTGCTTCGCCGTCGACCGGTGACGCCTTGGTTTTTACACGGCGGGCATCGGATCCGGCGTCCGGTTCCGTGAGGCCCCAGGCGAGCTTGATCTCGCCCGAGATGATGCCTGGGAGATATTTCTGCTTCTGCTCGTCGGTACCGAACGTCGCGATGTGGCCCACGCATAGGGCGTTGATGGCGGCCACATTCATCGAGAGCGCGGGGTCGCCTTTGGCAAGTTCTTTGCAAGCTTCGCAGTAGGCTTTGCAGCTCACGTCCATGCCGCCATAAGCCTTATCCAGCGTCATGCTGAGGAGCCCCAGCTGACCCAGCCGCGGCCAGATTTCATCAGGGAAGGCGGTATTGGCTTCCCATTCCCTGGTCTTGGGGAGCACTTCGGCGGCGACGAATTCCCGAACCCGGGACAAAAACTCTTCTTCTTGAGGGCAAAGGTCGAACTGCATCATTGTTGTTTTCGGCAGCGGCGTTGCGGCCGAGTCGTCATTGTACTATTTAGCCTGGGCCACCCGCCCCGTTTTCGGGCGGATGAGATATTCTCGACGTTCCTATGGGGCGAAGGTGGACGGAATTGCGCGCATTGATCCCACTGGCGTGCTTCGTCGTCATTGGCATCGGAGCCATCATGACCCCCTTTGGCCTAAACAAGACGCTTTCTGCGTATGGTGTGTTCGCCATCGTTCTTGTTGGGGCCAGCTTCGCGTACCAGCTCTTTCGGGAATATCGGCAGCTCGGACTCCAAGTCGAAGCTGAACGCGAGCGCGCCACTCGCGCCGAGCTCGAGCGGCAACACGAGCAGGAGATCATCGACTCGCTCGCGGACGGTCTCGACGTGGCCATTTTCCTGTGCGACCCTCGTGGCACCATCGAGTACGCGAACCGCGCCGCCCGCGAGCTGTTCGCGTACCGTCATCCGCGACAGCGCTCCATTCTCGAAGTTTCGCTCTCGGATGAACTTCAGAAGCTGGTCGCGCAGGCGGCCGAGTCCAACGAGATGATTCGGGCCGAGCTCACGTTTCGCTACCCGATGGAACGGGTGGGCATCGCTCAGGCCTGGTCGGAAGATTCGGTGGGTAACCGCGTATTTCTTTCGATCTATGAGATCACGAGCCTGCGCCGACTGGAACGCGTGCGTACCGATTTCGTGGCCAACGTTTCCCACGAGCTCCGCACCCCCATGACCATCGTCCGCGCGATGGCGGAGACTCTGCTGGACGATGAGGAAGCCGACGTCGAACTCCGAACTCGTTACCTCAACCGTATCATCCGGGAAGTCGATCGGCTCACCAGCATTTCGGATGACCTCCTGACCTTGACCACGGCGGAGAGCCAGCCGATCGTCCGGGCGAGCGTGAATCTCTCCGAAATGGTCCGGTCCGTCGTCTTGCAGCTCCGCGAAAAGGCCGAGGCGAAGGGACTCGATCTGAATGTCACCGTCCCCGACGTCATCATGGTGTCAGTGAGCCCGACCCAAATGAGCCAAGTGATCGTCAATCTCGTCGACAATGCGATCAACTATACGAACGAAGGCGCTGTCGATGTCTCAGTTCGAAACCTCCAGAACGAAGTACAGCTCATCGTCGAGGACACGGGCATTGGCATCGATTCCGATCAACTCGATCGCATTTTCGAGCGGTTCTATCGGGTGGATAAGGGCCGGTCGCGCCAGACGGGCGGCACAGGGCTCGGACTGAGCATCGTCAAGCACATTGTCGAACAGCACGACGGGCGGATCACCGTCGAGAGCGTGCCGAGCAAGCGGTCTAAGTTTACGGTATCGCTGCCGCTGAACCCCGCGTAATCCACGAGTCGCGAATGATGGTCGACCCGATCACGGTCGGATCGAGCACACCCGTGACCCAAGGGCTGGCGTTACCCAACCGATCGACAGCCGCGATCCCAAACGCGCGAAGCGGACCGCTCGCGCTCTTAACGGGAAGCGTCAGGCTCGTGGTCGTGCTGGCCAGTAGCGTCTGCGTCCATGTCGTGCCGCGCAAGTAGGTCACGGCGTACAGCCTCGCCGCTTCCGTGCCTTGCGCCGTCCACGTGATCTCGTGGTTTGCGGTGGCTTTGTTGACCTTGTAGGTTATAGCCGGCGACACAGGAGGGATGTTATCGAGCCAAGTCGCCACGGGCACGAGGGCAGGCGCGGCGTACTCGTTATTCTGCAAAGCGGTCTTCACCCCGTTGTAGTTCAAACGCAGGCTGCTCGCATTGTAGTGAACGTTCCCGGTTGCTCCGGCCGTTGTTCGGGTCACAGCAACTTGGTTCTGAATCTCGCTCGCCGGCCAGTTTCCACCCGTGGTCTGGCACTGGTAGGTGGCGTTGGAGGCGAAGACCTGACGACCCATCGGGTTCTGCGTGCTGTTCGACCACCAAGCCAGGAGATCATCGTACGGCTGGCCCGTGGAACTGATCTTCCAATAAAGCTGAGGCGCCAAGTAGTCGACCCAACCCATCTGCAGCCATTTGCGCGAATCCGCATACAGCTCGTCGTAGGCGCTAAGGCCCGTGATCCCAGCCGGATTACCCGGCTTCCAGATACCGAACGGACCGATGCCGAATTTGACGTAGCTCTTGATCGAGTGAATCTGAGTCGACAGGTTCGAAACGAAGTCGTCGACATTCTTTCGTCGCCAGTTCGCCAAGCTGAGGCCGCCGCCGTACGTAGCGTACGTGGCCGAGTCCGGGAACGCTTGGCCGGAGATCGGATACGGATAGAAGTAGTCGTCGAAAACCACGCCGTCGATATCGTAGCGGGTCACGACATCCGAAATCACGTTCAGCGTGTGCGTGGCGGACTGGGGATCGCCGGGATCTAGCCACTTGGCGGTGCCATAAGTTCTGACGATGCCCGGGTTGGTCACCGAGATGTGGTTGCTGCTGGCCGTCGTGCTTGTGCTCGCAAGGGCCCGGTACGGATTGAACCAAGCGTGCAGCTCGATACCGCGCTTGTGGCACTCCGTCACCCAATAGGCGAGCGGGTCCCATGTGGAATCCGTAGGGGCGACGCCCATCGAATTGGTCAAGTAGTTCGACCAAGGCTCTAAAAGGCTCTTATAAAGCGCGTCGCACTGGGGCCGAACCTGAAGAAAGATGGCGTTCAGCTTCAGGTCCGTCGCCATCGTCAGCAACGCCTGCGCTTCATTCTTCTGGGCCGTAATCGCGGATGACGAGGTGCCCTTGGTCGAGGGCCAGTCGATATTCGAGACGGTGGCGACCCAAACGCCTCGAAACTCCCTTCGGAAGCTCGGGACCGTGATCGGATAATGGAAGACACCCGCGTCGTCGCGCTGGCCGAACGCCGGCGAAAACACCAAGACGGTTGAAGCTAAGACGAGCGCTTTCATGAGAGTTAATGCTTGAGCGGGCTCACTACGCTGATGTTGCCGGCACGGTCCACCGTGGCCAGACCCATCGATTCTACACCCGACTCGGTCAAATGGAACCGGGAAAGCGTTTGATTCCGAATCGATGCGTCCCAAACGCCCACCACTCTAGCAACATTGCCGTCCACCTTGGCCAGCACCGTAAAGTGGGCGTCTGGTGCTTGCTCGATCACGTCGATGTGGCCGTCTCTCAACGAGACGCGCGGTGGAGTTGGCCTCTGGGCATCGAGCCAAGGCGACGCGGGAACCAGCGCCAGTTTCTTATACGGTCCCTCGCGCAGCCGGTCCGTGATGCCCTTGGAATTCGAGGCAAACACCTTCATGCTGAAATGTGCGGTGCCGGGGTTCGGCGCCTGCCGCGTGATGGCGATCTGGTCGAGGACTTCCTTGGGTTCCCACTTGCCGTCGGCGGGGTGGATTCGGCCGGTATAGAGACCCGGCCACAGGTGCCGCCGCGTTGGATTCTGCTCGCGCCACCATTTGAAGAGCGTGCGGAAGCTCTGCTGAGGCTTGGCGATCTCCCAGTACAGCTGCGGCGTGAAATAGTCGCACCACCCCTCGACCAGCCACTTGCGCGCATCGGCGTAAAGCTCAGCGTACTGATCGACCCCCGAGGTGATGCCGGCCGGCACGCCCGGACGATAGATCCCGAATGGACTGATGCCAAACTTGACCCAGCGCTTGGTCGACTTGATGCCGCGGTAGAGCCGTTCGATGAAATCGTCGACTTGGAGTCGTCGCCAGTCGCCCCGATTCGCCATGCCGCCTTGCGAAACATACCGGTCGAAGTTCTCCTGATCCGGGAAATCAATCTTCCGGCCGCTGGCATCCTTGATCGGGTACGGATAGAAATAGTCGTCGATGTGAACGCCATCGACGTCGTATCGCTTCACGACATCGAGCATCACGTCCAGGCTGCGCTGCTGCACCCACGGATCGCTCGGATCCATCCACTTGTACTGGCCGTAAGTTCGCACGGCGGACGGGCGGGCGGTGACGACGCTGTCGGCGCTCGGCGATCCTTTCGCGGCCGGATGCCAGGCGCGATACGGATTGAACCAGGCATGAAGTTCGATGCCCCGTTTGTGGGCCTCGGTCACGGCGAACTCCAGCGGATCCCACATGGGCTCCGGAGCGCGCCCCTGACGACCCGTAAGGTACTCGGACCACGGTTCGAATCGCGAGGCATAAAGCGCGTCGGCGTGGGGCCGCACCTGGAAAATAATGGCGTTCAGGTGGAGCGCCTCGGCCTGGTTCATGATCGCAAGCAGGCTGGCCTTCTGCTGGGCGGTCGATAGGTCGCGACGTGCGGGCCAGTCGATATTATCGACCGTTGCAACCCATACCGCCCGAAATTCCGTTGGCCAGATGGGATCGATGGGAGGAGCGAGGAGAACGTGACCCAAAAGCGCGGCTAGGGCGATCATCGTTTACAATTACCCGATTCGATCACGTACAATCGTGGCGCAATGATGGTCGTTGCGTCGCTGCTCGGGCTCGCTTTAACACCAGGTAGGCTGGCAATTTGGCAACCACAAACTGCCAGCCTAGTTCTTCACCAGATGGTAGGAACAATCGGCTCAAGTCTCCGGGCACAGGTACAAGCTACTGTACACCTGCAGGGCAATCTGACAGGCACTAGTGACCCATCTCGATCCGCGCTGTCGCCGAATAACCGATTTTTGGGATCGCTCACGCGCCGCCGTGGCGATACCAGCACACAGCTGTTAGTGATGGATCTTAGTCGCATGCAGACCGTCGCAACTGTAAAGGCTAAAGGCGTGTTGCTGGATTGGAGCCCTGACAGCACCATGATTGTTGTGCGAGAGGTACTTCCAGCGGGTAAGCAATATAGAGCCGTTGTAATTCACGTGCCTACGCGCTCGACCTACAACCTGGGAGCCATTTCAGGGGGCATTTGGAGGTCGGATAACTTCTATGAGACATGGGGGATAGGTCACCAATCGCTGACATTTCGGAATCGTAAATGGAAGTGCTCCAAAGAATCTCGACAAGAACAGCAGCGACTTCTTGGCAAAGACCCCTTACTCAGGTGGCTTTCGAGTAATGAGCTACGCCAAGTCTCCGATCACGATATGACATTCACTAGGGGGCCCAGCAGCCTTATTCTGTTATCTTTGGATCGGGGCTGGGGAACACCTGGCCGATTAGAGTATTCGGGATTCGAGCCTGGGACCAAGGGTAGACTCCAACAAGAAGTTGTCATCACTCGTAGCGGTAGACATCCTTTGCCACAGCGGAGTTGGCTTTCGGACTCTAAGCCTTATGCCACCTTTGACGGTCAAGGCGACTTATTTATGTGTTTCCCCGGGCCTGCATTCTGTCGAGACCCGAGAGAGAAAAATTTAGATTTCGACGCGTATCTCTACCGCTTTCGCTCCAATGAGCAGTTTAGAAAACCACAATTTACACCCGTATCAGGTGGATCCCAGGGATGGTTCCTTCCCAATTTTAGCGGTTAGCACCTCTTGGCGCACTTGATTGCTGACGCTCTCCGCCAGCTCGCCAGTAGTAGCATCATGCCGAATCCAAGTGATTCAGTCGGCTCTGGAACCGGCGTGGCGATATAGTAATATCCACGACCGTGGACCCTGGCCGTAGCTCGTCGCTGTAAATCATGGAAAAGAAACTGGAACTTGGATCTCTGTCTTGCACGATCGAGGGACTCGTGTTGCCGTTCGGGCTCACCCTCGACCGGGTTCGAATTCAAGCCGGGGCCGCAAGTGGACGCATGGATCCGTTCGCGCTTGCGATGGCCGAACCCGCGCAAATCGAGATCGAAATTTCAGAATTGTCGGTGAAGACCTTCGTCGAAAAGAAGGCGCCGAACAAGATGACCATCGAAGCGCTCTTCCTGGATCACGGGCTGATTTCCCTGCGGGGCTCGGCCAAGCTCGTGTTCGAGGTCAAAGCGAACGCGACCTGCGCGCTCGACATCATCGACCGGTCCGCGCTTCACGTCCGCTTGGTGGATGTCGATAAGCCGGGACCGATCAAGGGCCTGATCGAAAGCCAGATGGACGCCATCAATCCGATTTTCACCGCGAATGACCTTCCCTTTGACCTCGATCTGGAGTCTTGCCGCATCGAAGCCGGGTCGATCTTCTTGACCGCGACCACCCGCCTTCAATTCAGCGACCGCAAATAGGCGCCGGATCGGCGATAATGACGTTCGTTCGGAGGGAAATTCATGAATTTGCGCTCTATCATCAACCTGGTCGGTGCGGTGGCATTGCTCGTGTCGCAGACGGCCGCGGCTTGGGCCCAAGATTTGACGGTCGCGGACCTCATCAAAGGCGAGAAAGTCAAGCTGAGCTATAAGCTGGCCGATCTACCTGCCGACTACAAGGCGATCAGCCTCAAAGCAGCCAAGTCGGACGGGCTGATGGACATCATGACGCCATTCTTCTCGATGGCGATGCTTTTCGGCGGGGCCGGCAACAGCAGCGAAGCTCAAGGACTGTCCATGCTCGGCGTCCTCGAAACGAGCTGGACCAAGGGAGAACTGGTTCGATTGAGCGGTGCTGACTACTTGGTCACGTACAAACCCGACGTGGATATCCGTCGCGCGATGGCGAGCCGCTCGGGAGGCATGACGAACGCCAACGGGCCCGATTCACCCTCGATCGCGGACGCCTTTCAAAATTTGGCGTTGACGCTGGTGAAGATGGACACGATCGTATCGTTCACGGCGAAGCCCGACGTCACCAAGGAATCGATGATGCGGATGGTCGCCGAGGAACCGCAGGCCAAGACCGCGGCGCAGAAGACACTCGCGTTGAGCAACATGAAGCAGGTCGGACTCGGCATGCTCCTGTATGTCGGCGATTACGACGATGTGTTTCCTTACGTTCAGGGCAGCGCTGCCGCGCGGGCACTGATCGTGCCTTACACCAAAAACGCGGCCGTCTTTCAAACCGGCAATCCTTCGGGCGGAGAGATTCTGTTCAATTTGGCGCTGGCCGGCAGCAACTCCTCTGAAGTTGCCAATCCCGCTGAGACCGTTATGTTCTATGAGCGAAATCCCTGGCCGACGGGCGAGCGCATGGTCGCCTTTGCCGATGGCCACGCCAAGGCCGTACCGGCTGAGGACTGGCCCCGTTACGAAACAACCCTTCGGCTCAGGCTGAAGAAGTCGGGACGTCCCTTGCCTCTCGACTATCTCGTGAAAGACGATCCGTTGCTCAAGCTCAGCGCGACCGAGTCGGCTCCACCGACGCCTCCAACGGAGGGTGATTTCCTCACGCCACCGCCCCAAGCGAAGAACGAATCGGGGCGGTAACCGAACACATGGGCCGTATCCTCGCCGCCGCCGACATCGGGAGCAATACGGCCCACCTATTGGTGGGAGAGACGGATGGGCGCAACATCCGCCGCATCCGCAACGAAAGCGAGTGGCTGTCGCTGGGCGAGGTGGTCAGTCGCCAAGGCGAGATCCCGCCGCCCCTGGTCGATCGGCTGATTCTCGAGTTGTCGGCCTTCCGACAGATGGCCCAGTCCGCTCAGGCCGAAGGCATCTACATTTTTGCGACCGAGGCGATGCGGAGCGCGAC
This sequence comes from Fimbriimonadaceae bacterium, assembly GCA_044226215.1. Taxonomy (GTDB): domain Bacteria; phylum Armatimonadota; class Fimbriimonadia; order Fimbriimonadales; family Fimbriimonadaceae; genus JBGAHK01. The sequence continues at coordinate 1,042,529 of JBGAHK010000001.1, forward strand.
TAACCACGAGGAAGTGCTGCGCCGGATCGACAAACAGGCGAAAGTCCGCACCGAATTGATCACTCCGCGTCGAGAGGCCGAGCTTTGCCTGCGCGGCTGCCGCATCGACACCCCCGACGCTTGGCCGGCCCTCATGGTCGAACTGGGGGGCGGAAGCGCTCAGGTTGCGATTTGCGCCGACGGTGTCGTGGTCGAGGACACCTCGCTGCCGGTGGGCACCGGGCGTCTCATTGCGGAGACTCAGCTGAGCTACCCGTGCTCGAGAACTCAGCTCGAAGCCCTCAATGCAGTCATCGACCGCCACCTCGACCGAATCAGCCCCGTCAGCGTCGTCCGACTGATCGCGAGCGGCGGGGTGGCCCGAGGACTACTCCGGGTGCTTCACCCCGATGGAGATCCCGTCCTCGCGATCCAAGAATTAGAATATATCGAGTGGGCCGCGCGCCGGCTGAGCTTGAGCCAGATCGTCAAGCGATTTGGGGTCAAGGTGAAGCGGGCGTCGACTCTCGTTCCAGGGGGGCTCTTCTACCGAAAGCTCATGCAGCGTTTCGGGACGGATTTCCTCACGGTCAGTGAGTTCGGTGTGCGCGAAGGCGCACTCCTTGAAGCATTTGAAGGCTTGGTCAAACTGTGTCGCGTCTAAAACGGAAAGCCAAAGAGCCGGTTGAGAAAGACGTCCATCGCAACGGACGGGGCAAGCTCGTCATCAGTCCCGACCGGTACGTCAACCGTGAGCTCAGCTGGCTGAACTTCAACTCGAGGGTTCTCGAAGAGGCGGAAAATCCGGACAATCCGCTCCTCGAACGTCTCAAGTTCCTCAGCATCTTCGAATCGAACCTCGATGAGTTCTTCATGGTCCGCGTTTCTGGCCTCATCGAGCAACAAGAGAGCGCGATCTACGAGATCACTCCCGACGGCCTCACTCCGTCTCAACAACTCCAAATGATTGCTGACGTGGCGAAGCCGTTACGAGCTCGGGCTGGCGCCATGTTCGCGGACAAGCTCCGACCTGCTCTCGCCGCTGCCGGCATCACCCTCCAGGATTTCAGCGCCCTCTCCCCCCGACAGCAGGAGCAACTCAACGCCTACTTCCGGCGCGAGGTCTTCCCTCTTTGCACCCCGCTCATCTTGTATCCGGCGCACACGTTCCCGTTCATCTCCAATCGCAGCCTCAATCTGGCGGTGGAGCTGTTCGATGAAGAGTCCGGTTCGCGGCTAGCGCGCGTCAAGGTGCCGAACATCCCTCGCTTCGTGCGGGTGAACCAGCGCAAGAACGACCTGGTCCCGTTGGAACAGATCATTCGCACCAATCTTGATCTGCTCTTCCCCGGCGTTCAAGTGCGCGGGAGCTATCTGTTCCGGGTCGTCCGCGATGCGGACATTGAAATTCGCGAACTGGAAGCGGCCGACCTCGTTTCGATGATCGAGCAGTCGCTTCGCTTGCGGCGATTCGGCGATCCGGTGCTGCTCGAAGTCGAATCATCGATGCCGGCTGCCGTCAAAGAACGGCTCATGCAGCTTCTGCTACTCGACCCGCAGGACGTATTCGAAATCGACGGTCTCGTCGGCCTCGAGTCGGTGATGGAGCTGACCAAGCTCGATCTGCCTGAGCACAAATTCAAGCCGCACCAGCCGTACCTGAGCGAGAAACTCGGCACGGCCGATTCGATTTTCACCCAAATCCAAAAGAACGACATCCTGATTCACCACCCGTACGACTCGTTCCGTACGGTGGTCGAATTCATACGCTCCGCGGCGGACGATCCGAGCGTGGTGGGCATCAAGCAGACGCTGTACCGCATCGGAGAGGAGTCACCGATCGTTCAGGCCCTGCTCGACGCGGCCGAAAACGGCAAACAAGTCGCGGTGATGGTCGAGCTCAAGGCGCGATTTGACGAGAGCAACAACCTCGTTTGGGCGCGAGCTTTGGAGCGAGCGGGCGTCCATGTGACTTACGGCTTTACGGAACTGAAGACCCACGCCAAGCTCTGCCTGATCGTGCGTCGTGAGCTCAACGGTCTGCACACCTACGCCCACATCGGCACGGGCAACTACAACCCGTTGACGGCCCGCTTTTACACCGATTTCGGATTCTTTACCGACGATCCCGACATCACCCAGGACATCAGCGAGCTGTTCAACTTCCTCACTGGATTCTCCAAGCAAGACCACTACCGCAAGCTTCTCGTGGCGCCGATCAACCTTCGCGAAGGCATTGTCGAGCGGATCTATCGGGAGATCAAACATTTCGAGAAGACAGGCTCGGGTCGCATCCTTTTCAAGCTCAACGCGCTGGTCGATCCCGAAGTCATCGATGCGCTCTACGAGGCGAGTGAGGCCGGGATTCCCATCGACCTCATCGTGCGCGGCATCTGCTGCCTTCGACCGGGCGTGCCCGGCATGAGCAGTCGCATCCGCGTGATCAGCATCGTCGGTCGGTTCCTGGAGCACAGCCGGGTGTACTACTTCCAGAACGGCGGCAAGCCCGAGGCCCTCATCGGCAGCGCCGATCTCATGCGTCGCAATCTCGACCGGCGCGTGGAAGCCCTGGCTCCAATCACGAGCCCAACGCTCGTGCGACTCCTGAAAGAGCGGGCCATCGATCCGTACTTGAAGGACAATCGCAACGCATGGGATATGTCGACCGATGGCACTTACGTCCGGCGAAGCGCGACCGGCAAACCGTGGCGAGCCCAGGATTTGCTGATCGGCAACCCGTTTAGTAAAGTCCTCCTCGCCGAAGATAAGTAATTTTGAAGCCGACCGGGCCGGTTTCATCGTACTAACCTTGGCTTGGCCGCGATGATCAATACAAACGGACTCTCGAAAGAATTTCCCGGTCCCAAGGGCGCGGTTGTGCGCGCCTGTCAGGGCGTGACCTTCCATGTGGAGCCAGGCGAGATCTTCGGACTGCTTGGCGTGAATGGTGCCGGCAAGACAACCTGCCTCCGCATGCTGTCGACGGTCATTCGCCCGACCGCCGGTTCCGCTTCGGTCTGCGGCTATGACGTGGTGAAGGACGCCGACCGCGTCCGCGCGTCGATCGGATTTCTCTCGTCCTCGACCGCCCTTTACGGACGGCTCAATGCCGTCGACGTTTTACGCTACTTTGGCAACCTGTTCGGCATGTCGGGCGCAAGGCTCAACGACCGGCTCGCCTTCGTCATCGACAAACTCAAGCTGGATGAATTCAAGGACAGGCTGTGCGACAAGCTATCCACAGGTCAGAAGCAGCGGGTCAGCATCGCACGTGCGATCTTGCATGATCCCCCCGTCCTTTTCTTCGATGAGCCCACGGCTGGATTGGACGTCGTGACCAGCCAGACGATCATGGAGTTCATCGAGGAGTCCCGGGTGCAGGGCAAGGCGATCGTCTTCAGCACGCACATCATGAGCGAGGCGGAGCGGCTCTGCGATCGCATCGGCATCATTCATGAGGGACGTCTTGCCGATACTGGCTCGGTCAATGATCTTCTCGTTCGAGCCGGCGAGCCTACGCTCGAAAAAGCCTTTTTGAAAGCCGTGCAATATCGATCGGAGTTGGCTAACGCATGAGACCCTGGGTGACCGTTTTCCGCAAAGAAACGCTTGAAATGCTTCGCGATCGCCGCGTGGTGACGAATGCCGTCATCGTGCCGATGGCGATCATCATCTTGATGGCGCAGCTCATCGCGTTCGTCTCTCACAGCGTGCGCAAAACGCAGCTCCAGTCCTGGCACGTCATCCAGCAGGGCTCGGACAACCAGATCGTGCGGGAGCTGGAGAAGACCGGCAAAGACCGCATCAAGTTTGTCAAGAACGAGGACGAGGCGCGCCAGCTGATCGCCGACGGCAAAGCAAAGATCGTCCTCAAATTCTCGGACCACTTCGACGAGGATCTCCAGAAGGGTCAGGTCAAGATTCGGGCGCTGTTCGACAGCGGCGAGCAGACGTCGGAGATCTCGCTCGGCGCTTTCCAGCAGATTCTCGACAAAGCCAACAAGCAAGCTGTCGAGACCACACTCACGGCTTCGGGTCTGCCCAAGACGGCTGCCGAACCGATCGTGCTGGAAAAGGTGGATACCGCCAAGAAGGATTCTCTCGGCAACGGCTTCCTGATCAGCTTCATCCCGTATCTCGTGGTCCTGTACGCGTTTTACGGTGGACTCGGTACGGCGAGCGACCTCGTGGCGGGTGAGAAGGAGCGAGGCACCTTGGAAACGCTGCTCATCGCACCCATTTCGCGCACCGACATCGCGATGGGCAAGTTCCTCAGCCTGGCCCTGATCTGTCTCGTCAGTTCGCTCATGACCGTGGTCGGCATCCTGCTCATCGGCATGCTTAAGCTACCGGGCCATGAGATGATGTTCCCGGAAGGCGTCAAGTTCTCGATGGGGATGTTCGGGATGATGTCGCTGGTTCTCGTCCCGCTGGTGGCGTTCTTTGCCGCGTTGCTCGTGGCGATCAGCGCCTACGCGAAGAACATGCGCGAGGCTCAGACGTACATCGCGTTGCTCAATATCGTGGTCCTCATTCCCGCGATCTTCGTCCAGGTATTGGGCGTGACCGATCTGGGTCGCCAAACGTGGATTTTCGTCGCGCCGATTCTTGGGACAGCTGCGAATATCCGCGCGATCTTGCTCGGCAAGCCCGAGTGGACGAACATCGGCCTGACCGTCGTGACGATCTCGATCCTGGCGGCGGCGATGCTCGCCCTCGCCGTGCACATGATGCGTCGGGAAAAGGTCTTAGCCCGAATCTAGCGCGCGCCCAGCATCGCGGTGAGCCGCTGGGCTTGGGACTGAGCGGACGAGATCGCCGCTTCCATATTTGCGAACTTCGTTTTTAGGCTGAGTTGCTTGGCATCGAGGAGCGATTGCAACGACGTGATGTTGCGACCGATGTCGTCGTACTGAGACTGGAGCGAGGTGGTCGACGCATTGAGCAAGCCCTCGTTTCCGGTCACGAACGTATCCATGAGGTCGTGCATCAGCGAGGCCGTACCTTTCGTGAAGGCGACCGTCCCCGTGTAGGAGTCGGCAGATCCGGTGTACTGGATCGAGAGCCCTTCGGCGTCGCTACCAGCCGGTGCGGTCAGGAACTGTCCGGATCCCGTGGCATCTTTGTTGTTGATCTTCCCCTTCACGTCCTTGCCGGTCGCGTCGATCTTCGTCGTGCCGACGCCGGAATTGTCCGCGGCCGCCGCCTTGTCGCTTTGGACCGTGAAGTTCCCTGTCGAGCCGTACCGCTTCGAAGTCAGCACCAATTTGCCGCCGACGTTACTGGCGGTGACGTAGTCCTTCAGCTTGGAATCGTTGTTGATCTGGTTGATCGTCGCCGAGAGGTCGTTCCCGATGTTCAGCGCCAGCGTCACGGGCGAGTCGTTGAACAGCTTGCCGTTGAAGGTCAACGTCTCGATCGACGTGCTCGTGCTGGATTGAGACGCTGCCGCCATTGCGGCTCCCAAGGTCGCCGCCTGCGTGATCTCGATGCCGTACGTACCCGCGCCGCTCGACTTCGTTTTCGACGTGGACGAAACGTAAGTGAGTAGCGAAGAGGACGTGGTGCCCGTCGCCCGGAACAGCATGCCAACCTGCGTCGGATCGGCCGCGAGCGCGGTCTTGAGTTTCGCCTCATCGACCGCCAGGGTGCCGTCGGAGCCGAAGGAAAAGCCGAGCGAGCTCAGGTTCTTGTAAGTAGCCAGACCCGACACATTCTGGAAGACCATGCCAGCCATGGCAGACTCGACCTGCGAAACCGAGTTGTCGCCGAAGAGCGGCCCCGCCGCGAACGACTCCTTGTCGAACTTCGTGTTGTCGCGGATGAAGGCGATGACTTTGTTGTAAGCGTCCGCGAAAGCCTTTACCGAACCTGCAACCGCGTCCGTGTCCCGGTTGAGCGAAAGCGTCGTGGTCTCCGGGGTCGATGCGTTTGCTTTGAGCAGCGTGATCGTCGATCCCGCGACGACATCCGTGACCGTGTTCGTGGAGTTGGAAAGCCCCACGCCATCGATGCTGAACTTCGCGTCCTGAGCGGTAACGATCTCTCCCGAGTGCTTCAGAATGCCGAGCTTGGTGAAAACATCGCCCTCGGTACCGAAGGTCGGCGTCGAGCTTCCCGCTACTTCCAGGTGGTAGGTGGTTCGTCCCATCTCGGTGCTGGAGACGACGCTGGCCGTCACGCCGGGTACGGTCGCGCTGATCTTGGAGGCGAGCGAAGTCAGCGTTTCTGTGGCTGGGTCGATCGCGACATCCACGCCATTGACCTTGAGGTTCATCGACGAGAGAGATGAGAAGTCGAGCAGGTCGGTGAGTTTCGCGTCCGCCTTGTCGAAGCTGTAGGACTTCGCCCCGTTCGTGATCGCGGATCGAACCGAGGTCGTCGTCAGGCCCATGTTGGATAGAAGCGTGCCTGTCGTATCCGCAAGAACCATCTGGTTCTTCACGCCCGACTTCTTCGCTGTCATAGTGAGGTAGGTCTGGCCAGAACCACCGTTGATGATGCTCGCGGTGACGCCACTATCGAGTCCGTTGATCTTGGAGGCGATGGACGTCATGGTGTCCGTGGCTTCATAGGTCACCGTTTTGCCGTTCACCGTAAACGAGCCGGCCGATCCGATCTGGGTCGTGGCGTCGGTCTGGGCAATGGACGAAATCTTCTGCGCCTGGGCAAGCTGGTAAACGGAAAGCGCGTAGGTGCCTTCACCGCCGGAAGCGCTCGTGGTGATGGTGGCGGTCGCCTCGGTCGAGGAGGTCGCCTTCATCGGGTTGAAGGTGCTGGGATTGTTCAGGCTGAGCGTAGCGCCGGAGAGCAGCTGAAGCTGACTCTTGAACTGCCCGTACAGGTCCATCTTCGACTGCAGGGTCGCTTGCTGCTGCTGCAGTCGCTGGAGTGGGATCGCCTCGATCTGCATCAAGCGCGAAACGATGGAATCGGTATCGATTCCACTTCCCAGTCCCGCAAAAGAGATTCCTGTGGTGCTGCTAAGGCTCATATTGATTCCCTGCTACTTGTTCCACACCGACCTTCGAAGGCGTCCGTGGGAAAAACCTGGTTATTGGAAGACGCCGAGGGCCTCAGCCGCTGCTTGGAACTTCTGGGCGACCTCGCCCTGCACCCAAAGGATGTCTTGCTCGTCGAATCCCAGCCACTCCTCGACGATCGGCTCGATGATCGGCGCGCCACCTTCATTCAGGGCCGCATCGTACGGAGCCAAACTAATCCGGTCGGCTGCGTGGAGGGCGTACAGAATCGGCACGGGCTCACCATCGAATGGGCCCTCGTGCCTTCCGATGAGAAGGGTGAGGTTTTCGGGCAGTCGCCAGAACTTGGCCAGCTCCATGCCCACTTCGGCGTGGTCGAACTTCAACGCGCTGCGCTCGAGTTCGACGATCGGCACGCCCTGGTCCAGCCGGCTGTACACAAAGTTCGTGTACTGCATCGGGAATTCGCTCAGCATGAACAGGGCGCCCACGTTCAGAAGCAGTCCCGCGACAAATACGGTCTCCTGGTCCTTCGGGTTCAGCCGCTTCTTGCGAGCGATGGCCTGCGCCGCCGCAGCGGCGCCGAATGCTTGTTGCCAAAGAGAAAGTCTGATCTCCCGGGCTCGAGGGGTCTTGGCGCCAAACATGCTCGACGCGCTGATGCTCAGGGTCAAGTTCCGAACCTGGTTGAGTCCCAGAATCACCACCGCTTGGGAGACGCTCGAGATCTGTCCAGCTAAGCCGAAATACGGGGAGTTCACCACCCGCAGCAGCTTGGTCGAGATCGCCTGATCCGATCCCACGTACTTCTCGATCTCCAAGGCCGAGCTGTGGTCGTCTTCAGTCAGCTCGAGAATCTTCGTGATGACCGTCGGCAGTGTGGGCAGGTCCTTCATGGCCTGCTCCATCGTGGTTAAGACTTTCTTTGCTGGTTGGCTCAATTCTTCGACACCTCTCGGCTCATCGCAACGAGTCCGCTCACGTCCATGATCAGAGCGACCTGACCGTTACCCAAAATCGTCGCACCCATCACCCCGGGGGCATCCCCACAGAACGCGCTCAACGGCTTGATGACCACCTCTTGCTCTCCGATGAGCCCATCGACTACAAGTCCGAGTCTGTGATTCGCCAAACCGACAATCACGACGATAACATTCTTATCATCGGCTAATCCTGTCCGCTTCTGCCCTGAATTAAAAATGGCTTTTGGATGGACGAGAGGCGTCGTTACTCCTCGTACAACGACGACGTCGCTTCTTTGGACAATTTGAACCTCATCTTCCGGGATTCTCAGGGTCTCGACGACCGTGCTAATCGGAATCACAAACATCTGTTCGGCCACGTCGACCAACAAACCACGCAAAATCGCGAGGGTCAGCGGGAGCTTGAGCGTGAAGCGTGACCCGGCGCCCGGCGTGGATTCCAGATCGATCAAACCACCCAGTTTCTGGATGTTGGCGCGGACGATATCCATGCCCACGCCGCGACCGGAGACTTCGCTGACTTCGGTGGCGGTCGAAAGGCCGCTGGCGAAAATCAGGTTCAGCGCGTCCTTTTCGCTCATGCCCGCCGCGACCGAACGATCGATCAGGCCGTTCTCAATCGCCTTGGCCTTCACCCGCTCCACGTCGATTCCCTTACCATCGTCCGAGATCTCGATGACAATGTGGTTCTCTTCGTGACGCGCGGCGACCGTTACGGTGCCCTGAGCTGGCTTCCCTGCCGCCACCCGCACCTCGGGCGGCTCGATCCCGTGGTCGATACTGTTGCGCAAGATGTGAAGCAAAGGATCGCCGATGACTTCGATCACGCTTCGATCGAGTTCGGTATCGCGTCCTTCGATGACCAGCTTGACGTCGCGCCCCAGCTTGTGGGCCAGGTCTCGGACCACGCGGGGAAACCGGTTGAACACGGTATCGACGGGCAACATCCGCGCCTTCATGATCTGGTCTTGCAGATCGGCCGTGATACGGTGGATGTGACTGACGGCTTCGCTCAATTCATCGATGCCGGCGATGTGCTGTTCAGAAAGCTTGGATTCGATACTCGCGAGGCGGGTACGGTCAATGACCAGTTCGCCCACGAGGTTCATCATGTTGTCCAGCCGAGCGACGTCCACGCGCACGGTCTGCGAGGCTTCCGATTTCGGCTTGTTCGGCGTTGCGCCATTCGCGTTGACGGGCTCGCCCGAAAGCTCGACGACATTGGTCGTGGCCGCTGGTGTTTCCGTTTCGTGAGATGAATCGGTCCAAGGCGTCACTTCGACGCTTTTGATTTCGCCGATCCCCATCAGGGCGGTTCGAATCTCCTCTTCCGTGGCCTGAGGAACCACGAACAGGCTGAACGAGGTATCGAACCGTTCTTCCTCGAGATCCTCTTCGCTGGGCAAAGTGCCGATGAGCGTTGCGCGCTCACGGATCGTGTTCATCGACATGATCGCGCGAGCAAACTTCATGATGCAGTCCGTAGCGATCTCCACCCGGAACTCCAACACGGCTGCGTCGTGCGAAGCATCCCGCAGTCGTTCGGTGAGTTCTGTGGGCAGGGTCCGAGCCACCGATCCGCCTGCCGAGATCGGCGCGGGAGCCGAGCCGTTGGCGCACTGACGCAACTTCTCGATGAGCGGCGTGCATTCGATCTGGTCGCCCTCGCCATTGGTAATGGAATCGCGCATCTGGCCCAGGACATCCTGGGCGGCGAGCAGAGCGTCCGTGATCGACGACGACAGCTCGATCGCCTGATTGCGGAGAAGGTCGAGGACGTTCTCCATCTCATGGGTCAGCTCGGCCATGTGCGAGTAGCCCATCGCACGGCTGCTGCCCTTGAGCGTGTGCGCGGCCCGGAAGATCACTTGCAGGCGCTCGGCCGTTGGGTTCTCTTCCAATGCGAGCGTTTCCCGCTCCAGCACCTCCAGTTGCTCCTCGGCCTCTTGCAGGAAAAGGTCGAGGTAGACCGACATATCGAGTTCGGCGCTCATTTAAATCGATCTCCTTAGGCGGCCAACGCCTGGTCCAAATCAAGAAGGGTGATCAGGTGGTCCCCTTGGCGGGCGACTCCCCGCACGAATTGAGCCGACGTCTCATTCCCGATCGTGGGCGCATCCTCGACATCATCGGGTCCGAAGGTCACGACCTCGCGAACGGAGTCGACCATGACGCCCACGTCGCCGTGGTCGCTTTCCAACACAATGATCCGGGCCGAATCCGCCTCGGTCATCTCGTCCAGCCCAAGCCGTTCATGAAGATCGATGACTGGCACGGTCTTGCCCCGCAAATTTACGAGGCCCTTGACATGGCGTTGAGTCTGGGGAATGGGCGTGATCTCGCATAGCCGGATGATCTCGTTTACTCGAAATATCTCGATGCCGTACGATTCTTCGCCTAGCGTGAAAACGACAGTTTGCTCGACAGTGCGCTCGCTGGTGGACTTAGACATAAAACAAATCCTGGATGTACAACCCAATAGGAGTATTGGCAGGTAAAAATGCTCCCTGAAGGGCTGACTTGCAAGAGTTCGCCGATGACGATTGCCAGGTTCAATCGTCTAGAATGAAGAGACTTTCTGAATACGGCCATGCAATCCCGACTTCAACGCGCCTTCTTTGTCCTGCTTTTGGCATCCACCGCCGCCTTGGCTTGGACTCAAACCCTGACGGTCACCACACCGACGTCCGGTGACTACCTCGGTTCGACGAACCAGCTCAAATTCCTCGTCAGTGGCGCGAACGCCCAAGGACGAGTGGTCGCCACGACAACGAGCCAAACCAACGCCAACATCATTTTCACGGCCGAGGGTCGCTTCGATCCCGACACGAGCCGCAACATCAGCGCATCGCTTGACCTGAACTTCGATGAGACGGCACCGACCGGCAAGTACACGATCACCGTCGACTACTTCGAAAAGGGCGTCAAGCTCCAGACGGTCACACTGAACGACATCACGATCGACACTCGCGCCCCGAAGTTCAAGAACGTGGTCCCGTCCACGAATTCGTTCGTGAACAAGATCGTCAAGATCCGCACCGTGCTCGAGGAGGTGGCTCTCGATACTTGGCGCGTGCAGGTCAACTCGAAGGACATTCCGAATAACACGGGCACCGGTAACACGGTCAACGTGACTTGGGATACGTCGCTCATCGAAAAGGATGGCGCCCAGACGATTACCATCCGGGCAACCGACAAGGCGAACAACACCACCGCTCGCTCGATCAACGTCACCCTCGATCGCGTGGCCCCGTCCACCACGATCCTGAGCCCGACCTCGATCACCTACCGACCTGGCGCGACGATTCCGGTCTCGATCAACGTCGATGATCAGTATCAGAATTCGGTGTCGGCAACGGGCGTCATCGTTACGATGAAGACGCTGGATGGTCAATTCATCGCCCGCGTTGCCCGAAGCAGCGCACAGAATTCAGGCAATACCTTGCGATGGCTGGGTAGAGTTCGAAAACCCAACAGCTCGTTAAAACAGTTTAAAATAATCGTGACTGCGGTAGATCGCGCTGGCAATAAAGCCGCCGATCAAGAAGTGACGGTAACCATCGGCGGCTAATCGGCCCCGTGGTCCGTCCTGAAACTTGGAGGAGTTTGTTTGAATTTTTGGCATGCATGGAAGCGGCTGACCCCGGTGATCGGGGTCGTTTCAGTGGGATATGGTGCTTCGGCCCAGATTCCTGACCTACTTACGGCGTTCGATGCCGGTGGCCGTGCCATGGGTATGGGCGGCAGCATCTACACGGCGGGAGCCGACACCTTCTCGGGTTACTACAACCCGGCGGGTCTTGGCTTCATCGATACCGTGACTCTCGGCTTGGTCTCCCGAACGATGTCTCAGTCCCAGTCCAGCTGGTCGGGATCGTTCAAGAATCCGACCGTAAACACCAAGGGCCAGTCGGGCGCTCAGGGCATTTCGCACGCGGCCGTGGTCTTGCCGCTGAGCAAGAACGGACGCCGATCCGGCACGCTATCGCTGGATTACACCGTCGGCGGTTACATCCGCGACGTGCGAACCAGCAGCGGCGATCTGACCTTGGATGCCAACACGAGCATTCGCAACTACGCCGAACTGCTCAAATCGAAGACCGACTTTTTCACGCTCGCATATGGCAACACCTCGCCGGCGGGCAACGTGGCGTGGGGCATCGGTTTCGTCTATGCGTCCAACTACATCCTGAACCGCCAGTCCTACTCGCTGGTGACGAACGGCACCGAAACTCCTAATCCGCCGCTCGATCTCAGCGGAACCTCCAACGGATTCGGCGTCATCGCGGGCGTGCAGATCATTCCGAAGGGCACCACCACCAGCATCGGTGCAAGTATCCGCACGCCGATCAGTCTCCACGGATCCAGCATCTCGGGCTACTACGACCGAATTCCGGGCCGGGCCAGCCTCGGTGTCGCCATGCGGCGGGACGGACTGCGCGGCGGATCGGACTATCTCCTTTACGGTTTGCAGGGAGACCTCTTCTGGGGCGGCAACAGCAACGCCACCTATGCACAGAAGAAACATCTGGCCATTGGCGGAGGGTTTGAATACAACTATGCCCTCGGAGATACACGAATTCCAATCAGGATGGGTTATCGTGCGGTCCAAAGCGCCAATAATTCCTTTAAAGCGACGAACGCCTTTACGTTGGGACTTGGCTACCGACCTTCCGCTGGAAACTTTGCACTCGATGTCAATGTTGCATTTCCTTCAGGAGGCGGTGGAAAAGATCTCGCCTTCGGAATCACCTATCGACCGAATCGATAAGCCTCAAACAATATGAAATCACGGACGATCTTACTGACGGTTTTGGCGCTGACCCAAGTGGCCTTCGGCCAATCCTGGAGCGAGGCCTATCAACGCGGGCTGGACCAGCTGCATGCACGACGCTTCAGCGCGGCGCGCGTTGAATTCAAGAAAGCGGCTGCCCTTCGAACGGAAGACTTTTCGGATGCGACCCTGCTACCCGGCAGCGTAACCGACCCCAAGAAATGGCGAAACGGACTTCCCTATTCGCCCAATTTCGCCGCCGCGTACGCCTGCTACAAGCAGTCCATCGAATCGGCGGACGACTTGGAGCGAAGTAGCGGGCTCCGCACCGCCGCCGGTGAATTTCAGCTTCTGCTCGCAAAGAAGCAGCTTTCCCGCGAGAGCGTTTACTTCCTCAGCACGATCTACTCGATCCTGCGAGATCTGAACGCTCAGTCCGAACTTGAATCGCGATTGGCCAGCACGACTTTGGCATGGCGCGTCGACCCCGATATTCTCACTCCCGAAGAGCACGCCGCAATCGACAACGTCGCCTTCGAGCGTGGACCGCTGGCTGGCATCGCACCGACCCCGCCCGTTGCGATCGAACCTCCGGTGACGAAGCCCGTCGTCCAGCCCGAAAAGACGGTGACCAAGTCCAAGCGGGATGACATGGTCGTGCGAGATGTCGAACCGAATTCGAGCAAGAACGCCAAGCCGAAGCCGAAAACCCCCGATCAGACGGACCGCGTCGCTCACGTTGAACCGGCCAAGCCAATCGTGGTGCAGAACGGAGAGACCGTTGCGCTGAAGACAAAGTCGACCTCTGCCAAGTCCGCGAAGACGGAGAAGGCCGCGCCGACCAAATCCGTCAAGAAGGCGCAAGACAATCCGGCCAAAGATGCCCCTGCCAAGAAACAGGACAACCCGACGAAGGATGCTCCCAAAAAGCAGGATCCGAAGCCAACCAAGAACCCGGCCATGGACCAGCCCGCGGATGCCAATCCTCCGCAGCAGCGCAATCCGGTGACGGATCCGGGCCCCAACAATCCGAAGAAGGGCGTCCGAATCAAGACTCCGACGTCGACGGCTCCCGCAACGGATCCGCTCAAGGTGGAGCCGGTTCCGACCAAATTCGCCCTGATCATCGGCAACGGTGAGGGACGGGTCGCAAATGCAACGCCCGCTTTTGGCGCGGCCGATGCCCAGCTGATTCGTGAGAAGTTGCTCCAAAACTGCGGCTACATCGAAACCAACATCGATATGGTGGTCAACGCCTCGGCTGAGCAGATGCGCAAGAGCGCTCAAGCACTCGCCGACCGGCTCACCGCCGACGCCACCGTCTTCATCTACTTCGCAGGCGCTGGAACCAACATCGATGGCTCCGACTGGCTGATGGGGGTCGATACGGAACTCACGACCGATACCTCGACCATGATCGCAAAGGCCGAGATCTACAAGATGTTCATGGCGAAGGGCGCGCGCATTTTCGCCTTCTATCAGGCCAATCGGCCGATCGTCGCGGGTCGGTACTTCGGTATGGAAGTACCGCTCGTGGGTGCGATCAGCCAGATGCAGGCCACGATTCCCGGCAGCAACGTCAACAGCGTGGTGGTGAATGGTCAGAATCTTGGACTGTTCTCCTATGCCGTAGGCGCTGCCCTGATGGATTTTCATTCGAACAAGATTCCAATCTTAGAGTTTGCATGGCAGGTATTCGACAAGATTCGTGGTGCGGACTCGGGGACTCAGCCTGGCGGTTCGATTCAGGTGCCCACCTTACCGGTGATCACCAACATGGCATCCGACGCCCGGTTTTGACATTTGATCGTCAAAGGATAGGAGGACGGCATCGACCGTGAACACGCGGTGATGACGCCAGATCTTGACCCTCGAGCGGTCGCGATCGTCCACAAAATAGCGGGCGATCGCGCGGACCGTTACATCTCGGAGATCCTGCTTCCTGCCCTTCAAAAGGCAACCCGAGCCGACTCTCCGACGTTACGGGACGTGCGAACCGCGATGTCCGTCCCGTACCGATCCCTCCTCTCGTTTTACGAGCACTATGCCTTCGCGCGCCGAGGCAAAGACCGCGACGACCTCGCCGAGATGGCCACGATCGCGCTCAAGCGAACCACGAACGAGGAGCAGTTCGAGCAGCTCATGCTCGAAGAAGATGGCAACTCGGTTTGGGAGGCGTTCACTGAGGTGTGTGCCGAACGGAAGCGGAAGAACTCCGAGCAGCTCAATCGGGGCCTGATCGCTGGGATGGTCGAGCTCGCTCAAGAGATCTACGACCTCGACGGCCAAGGTTCCATTGCGGGATGGATCATGCGAGGAGTGCTGAAGACCGATCGCATCGAACCGCAGTTCCTCCGAATCGTCGATATCCGGGGCGTCGGCCCAAAGACGACGTCGACCTTCCTTCGCGACATGGTCCTTCTGTACGACCTGGAGGACAAGCTCGACAACGCGGACCGGCTCTATATCCAGCCCATCGATCGGTGGATTCGCATGTTTGCCGACTACGTGGTGCCCGACATCGACACGGAGAATGCGGTGGACTGGATCATCGCGGGCAAGATTGCCAAATACGCGCGGCGCGCGGGCGTCAGTGGCGTCCGCTTCAACATGGGCGCAACCTACTTCGGGATTCGCGAAGTTCGCGACCCCGCCCGGTTCGATGAGTTCATCGAAGAGCTGCTCGACGAATAGGACTTAGCTTCCTGCCGCCATCGGGACGGATTCTCGGGCGACTTCTGCGGCCTTGGCTGCGGGCGCCCGGCACGGGACCACGGCGGTGACGCCCGGCTCTTGCATGGTCACCCCGAACCAGATCGGCGCCGCTTCGATGGTTACCGGATTGTGCGTGATGAGCACGAACTGAATCTGGTTGGCGAAGCTTTGGAGGCACTCCAAGAACCGCTCCACGTTGCGGCCGTCGAGGGGCGCATCGACTTCGTCCAGCACTACGAGCGGGCTGGGGCGCACCCGGAGCAGCGCAAACAGGAACGCGGAGGCCGCCATGGCTCGCTCGCCTCCCGAAAGCAGCTCCAGGCGCTGGCGCTTCTTGCCCGGGATCGTGACCTCGATCACCACTCCCGTTTGGAGCGGATCGTTGGGTTGGTCAAGGGATAGCACGCCTTCGCCGCCTCCGAAAATCTTCGTGAACATCGCGGCGAATTCGACTTGTACGCGCTCGAGCGTCGAAACAAAGTTCTGGCTCGTCAGTCGGTCCAACTCGGCCATTGCCGCTTCGATCTCCGCCTTGCCGCGCAAGATGTCGTCGATTTGGACCTGGAACTCCTCGTAGCGCTCCGTGAGGCGCTGGAAGGCGTCGATCGCGCCAAGATTGACCTCACCCATTGCCTTGACTTCACGACGCAGCTTGTTCGCGAGCGCGGCGGCGTCGCTCGGAATCTCGATTCCACCGCCCTGAGCGACGGCCTCGTCCTCGGTAATGCCCCACTCTTCCAGCAGCCGGGCCTGAATCGCCGCGCGCTTGCTGTCCATCCGGGTCCGGTCCAGCTCGGCTTGGTGCAGGAGATCGTGGCAGAGCGCCTGGTTGCGGGCCGCGTCGGCGGCAACCTTGCCCAATTCTTCCAGCTGCCCCACCAACTCTTGGCGTTGCGACAGATGGCCGGCAAGCGCGGTTTCCAGCGCTTCGATTTCCGCGCGGCTGACGTCGCCCGATTCATCCAGCGTCGCGATCGACGCTTGCAGCGCCTCGCGTTCTTGTCCGATGGTTTCCAGTCGCTGCAGTCGGCGGAGCTGCTGCTCGCGCGCGGTCTCTTGGCGACGATCAAATTCCCGCAGTCGCTGGTCGGCGCTGATCCGCGCTCGGTCGGCCTCGGCCAGCCGCTCCGCGGCCACATCGGTGTTCCCCGCCCATCGCGCCGCGGAGCGCAGAAGGCCCTCTCGTTTGGCTTGGAGCGCGCCGAGATCGATTTTGGCGATCACGGGCTTTTCCGCTGCGCTGAGGGCCTCCGCTTCGGCAACCAGCTTCTCGCGGCTCTTGGCGGTTTGCTGACGCTCGTGATCGAGGCTTGCCATCCAGCGCTTGACCTCGTCGCGCGCCTCCCGAGCGGCCGCGAACGCCTTTTCCCGCTCGACGACTCGCGCCTTGCCTTGCTCGATCGCGGCGAGCGCCTCATCGCGAGACTCGCCGATGCCCGCCAGTTGCCGCTGAGAGGATTCGATGAGCGCCTCGACCGATTCCAGCTCCGCCTTGCGCTGGACAAAGCCCGTGGTGGGACGCGCGGCCACGCCGCCAGTGACGGCGCCACTCGCGTGGATCACTTCCCCTTCCAAGGTCACCAGGCGGGACCAGCCACGGGTCGAAGCGAGCGCCACGCCCTGATCCAAATCGTGAACGATGATGATGCGCCCGAGGAGGCTCTCGATCACGGGGCGGTCCGCGCGGTCGCACTCGACGAGTTCGGAGGCCAGACCGACCACGCCCGGGCGCCGGAGCAACTCGGCCAGTTCGGGACCGGAGCGTTGCGGCCGCATCATGGAGATGGGCTGGAAAGTAGCGCGGCCCAGCCGCCGATCCTTGAGGAACCGGACGGCGGCCTTGGCTTCGGCTTCGCCGGGAACGATCAGATCGTGGGCGGCGGCACCCAGGGCGGTCTCGATCGCTAAAGCGAGTCGCTGGGGCACATGAAGCGACAGGGCGACGGGTCGATATTCCCCGCTCAAATCGCCGCGCTGGGCGGCTTCCAGCACGGCCTTAGCCCCGCCCGGCATCCCCTCGAACGTCTCCAGGGTCGCTTCCAATCCTTTCAGCCGCCCCTCGGATCGCGCGAGCGTCGCTTCAACTTCTCGGCGTGTCCGCTCCAGATGGTCCAGCTTCTGAACCGAGGCATCGAGCTCGACTCGGGCCGCGTCCAGTGCCTCGGCCGCCGTTGCGACGGTCTCCTCGGCGGTCGTGAACTCCTCGGACTGGGCCGCGAGCTCGCGCTCCAAATCCGGGAGCGCGGCGGCGATCCCCTCGATCTCTTCCTGAATCGAGCGAATGCGCTGGCGGCGATGACGGTCGTCCGCCTCCGCCTGCATCGCTTCGAGTTCGGCCAGCCGCGCGAGTTCCAATTCCGATTCCACCGCCGCGAGCTCGGTCGCGATCTGTTTGGCTTCCTCCTCGGCGATCGAGTACTGGCTGGTGAGGTTCTCGAATGCGGCTTTGGCGCGCTCGAGTTCGGAAACGATCTCTGCACGCTCGGCCTGCGCGGCTTCCTCGTTTTCGGCGGAACTCGATTGCTCCTGACGGACGCTGCTTTCGAACCGGGCGAGGTCGTCCAGCTTGTGCCGCGCGAGTTCGAGCGAAGCCGCATGCTTCTGGAGCTGAAGGCGCATGGCGGCGAGCTTGTCGCGGTCGCGCTCAATCATCGCCTCGATATCGCGGCGGCTCGCGCTCCGGAGTCCTGCCTCCGTCTCCGCTTCTTGGCGCGTGCGCTCCTCCAAATCGGCGTTCGCCTGGAGCTTGGCTTGGCGGTCTTCGATCTCCCGAATCGAGTGAACCAGATCGTAGATCTCACGAATGAGCAGGCTCGATTCGATCTGCCGCAGCGAGTTCATCGCCGTCTTGTACTGCCGCGCCAGTTCGGCCTCCTCGCGGAGTGGCTCGCGCTGGCGCTCGATCTCTTGGACGATGTCCGCGACGCGGGCCAGGTGATCCTCCGCCGCTTTCAGGCGGCGCAAAGATTCGATTCGCTTGCTGCGATAGCGCTGAACACCCGCGGCTTCATCGATCCACGCGCGGCGATCCTCGGGAGACGCGGCGAGCGCGGCATCGATCTCCTTCTGGCCGACGATCGCGTACCCGGCGCGACCGAGTCCGCTGTCCGCCATCAGGTCGAAGATGTCTTTCAGGCGGCATTCCTGCCCATTGATCCGGTAGGTGGATTCCCCCTGCCGATCCAAGCGCCGCGAAATCGAGACTTCGCTCGCATCGATCGCCAGCGAGCGGTCCTCGTTATCGAAAAGCAGGGTGACTTCGGCGTAGCTGAGCGGCTTGCGCGCGCTGGAGCCGGCGAAGATGACGTCTTGGCTGGTCGCGGCGCGAAGGGCCCGGGCGTTCGGCTCGCCCAATCCCCACAGAATCGCATCGACGATGTTGGATTTGCCGCACCCGTTCGGGCCGACCACCGCAATCAGATCGCCGTCCAAGTCGAATTCCGTCTTGTCGGCAAACGTCTTGAATCCAAAAATCTTGACGCGCTTAAGTCTCAGCGTGAATTCCTTTCGGGACGCAGGAGCGTGCGTCCAGGTTCATCTAGGCTAAAGACGAGGTTATACCGGAGATGGTCGCTTGAGTTCGAAGATTTCGCCCGTGGCCGCGTCGATGTACTCGGCCCCGCCCATCCGGCCCACCATCCGAAAATCGGCAGGCCTGAACTCTCCGCCCTGCCAGAGCGATTCATGCACATGGGCGCGCAGAATCTCGCCGATGACGAAGTGGGTGCCGTTCGGCCCCAATCCCGGCGAGACGATCTCGACGACGCGGCACTCGAGCTGCACCGGGCTCTCCGCCACGCGCTGGGGCTGGACCAAGTCGGAGACCAGCGGCGTCAGCGCCGTCAGCGGCCACTCCTCGATGTGAGCGGCGACGTCCACCCCGGCCTGATTCATGGCGGGGACGATTTCGCGGTGGACCAGGTTCACCACGAATTCGCCCATCGCGCGGCAGTTGCGCAGCGAATCCTTCTCGGTCCCGTCGCTCTTGTTCGAGGGACAGAAAACGACGCACGGCGGATTGATCCCACCCAGATTGAAGAAGCTGAACGGGGCGAGGTTGCGCACGCCGTCCGCGCTCACGGTGCTCACCAGCGCGATCGGCCGGGGCTGGATGGCCGAGGCGAGCAGATCGTACAGCCGCCCCCGGGGAACGCTGGCGAAATCGAGCGTGACCGAAGTCTCTGCCATAGCAGGATATTACGTTACCGCGCCGCGCTCTGGTGCGGTCGTGGCGGGGCGGCAGCGACGCACTCAAAGACCGAAAACAGGGGCAAAAACGGGCTCTACTGTCACGTAAGCGTGCTACACGGAAGAATTTCCTATGAGACGGCGCGATTTTGTCTCATAGGAAATGCTTTCGTCGAGATAGGAAATTCTTTCGTCGAGATAGGAAATTCCTCCGTTGATGAGACGGCACGATTTTGTCTCATAGGAAATGCTTTCGTCGAGCTCGGAAATTCCTTCGTCGAGGTCGGAAATGCCTCCGTTGATGAGACAAAATCATGCCGTAAACGGAGTTTTAGGTTCAAAACGGGGTTTTGGGCCGATTTTGGGCGGTCTCGCGGCGGGCGGTGGTGTCGAGAACGTGTCGCGATGGCTCGCGCTTCTCTCCCGCGGTTCATTTTGGGAGTGCGCGGACGCGTCCGCGCTTTGTCAGTGGAGCCTTGGCCACGACCCCCATGGAGAGCCCCGCTCCAGTTTCGCCATCGGTTGGGGTTGAGGAGCTGGACGCAAATACCGGCGCTACTCAAGGGTACGCTTCGAACGTCTTTCGAAGTGATCACTTCGCCAAATCCGAAGAGGAGATTTCATGAAATATGTTGCGTCATTCGTGACGGCCGCCCTGGCAACCGGCGCCGTGGCCCAGCCGCCAAAGTACCGGCTGGAGGTGATCGAACCGCCTTCCGGAACCGATCCGGGTGCCGGTGTGCTGGCAACCAGTATTACGAATTCCGGCCTCATCGGCGGCTACGCAGGTTGGACGAATGGTGCGGGCAGATATCGGCAGCGGGCCATTATCGTGGGGCCTTCGAGCTCCCGCGTCATCGAGCCGGTCTTACCGGATGATGGCGACGGGGACGTCGAACGGGATATCGTTGGGCTGACCGAGAGTGGATGGGCCGCCGTGCACGAGATGTCGAGGACGCAGAACATCAATTTGGTCGTCCAAAATGGCACGGTGACCCGTCTATCTGCGTTTGACGGCGGCTTCATCAGTGGGATCGACGCGGCTGGTAACGTCGGCGGAAAGCAAGGTGGAAAGGTGGCCGCCATCCTCAACGGTCAATTTGTGTCGCTACCCGATGGAGGGGTCGGTTCGGGGATTTTCGATGTCGGCGAGTCGGGTCTGATGGTGGGCTACGACAACATTTCAACCTTTAATCTTCGAGCGGCGACGTGGCGCAACGGGATTTTCCAGCCGCTCGAGGAGATGAAGGATCTTTGGGCGCAGGCGGCGGGGTCGCAAACAACGACACCGTGGCCGGCATCTATTCGGACGCCGTGCTTCATCAATCGGGCTTCTTTGTCGCCGGGAACGGCAAGCGCCAGCTTTACCCACTCCCACCCGTGGCTATTGATCTGGTCATTCTTCAGGGGGTCAACTCATCGGGAACCGCAGTGGGTCGCTACCATCCGCTCAACAAAATCGACGTACCGTGGTTCTGCCAGGGCGGCCAGAGCTACGATTTCAACACGATGATTGGAGACAATCCCAGTACGATCGTTCCGACGGCACTCAGCGACATCAACGATTCGGGAGTGGCCATCGGATGGGGTTACATTCAGTCCGACGGCCAATATAAGAACGTTTCGTTCAAAGCGACGCCGGTCCCGGAACCGTCGTCGCTCATTGGTGTGGGGCTCATTTCCCTCGCCTGGTTCCGTCGGCGACGGGGCTGAGCGGCTTCCTTGTTCTAAAGCCTCGGCCCCGGCGGTCGTGGACCGGATCTCCCTCCCCCGGCCCCTCCCCGCGAGAAGGGACCGAGAAAGAATCTGGTTCCCCCTCCTCGTGTGCAGCGAAGCGAATATGAGGAAGGGGTTAGGGGGTGGAGATCTGCGCCGCCGGAGGCCGACCCGGCCGCAAAGGGCCCAAACCTCACACGGCCCCTCAGGTTTTCGCGATTTTGAACCTAAAGGCGATATTTTCGGGGCAAAATCAATAAATTTTTTTTGCTTGTTCTTGGGAATCTCAAGCAAAACAAATCGTTCGTCTGCGGAACAAAATCGTTCGTTTTGCTTGTTCTTGGCAATCTCAGGCAAAACGAATCGTTCGTCAGCGGAACAAAACGATTTTGTTCCAGAACAAAATCGCTCGTTTTGCCTGTTCTTGGCGAAAACACCCAGGCCGGACCGCCTTAACCTCGACGGCGAGCATGCACGCGTGTGGTCGATCGGTCCGGATCACCGGGACTCCGATGGGAAATCGCGGAAGGAAGCCGAGGGTTCGGACGACATCGCCGTCACGCTCTGACGATCCGATCAGGCCCTCGCCTGACGAGACCGGCGCCTCAGGATGAACCCCGCCAATCCGCCCGCGATCCAGGCCGCCAGCGAGCCAGGCTCCGGCGCGGTGACAACGACCAGATTGCCATAGGTTTCCTTGAGCTCGGCGTTCGAAATTACGCCGCCAATCCCTCCGGAATTTGAAATCCGCAGGATGCCCGTCGTCGAAGTAGACGTGGTCCCCAACACGTACAGTTGATTCCCGTGTCCAAATGCGGCACCGGTCGGAGCGAAGGTACCCGTGCTCTGGGTCGTCTCTGCACCGGGCGCGCCATTGCTGCCCGGCTGGTACCAGCGAATGACCTTGTCTCCCGAATCCGGGATCGCCAAACGGGACCCGTTCGAATTCATCTGAAACGTATCGGCGGATTGGACAGCCAATGGGACCACGCCGCCAAAAGCCATGCTCTGGGGGTTGAAGAAAATCAGCTCGTGGCGACTGAAATCTTCCGCGTAGCCCCATCCGCTACTGGTGTAGCCTCCCGAGTAGTAAGTCGCCCCGCTTTGAAACGATCCGGTAGCCAGGATCGCGCCCGTATTGGGGTCGACCCGGCTCACCGTGGAATTCGAACGAAAGACGAGCAGTTGGCCGGACGGCAGCAGCGTCAATCCCGAAGCGAAGTTGCCGCCAGTCGAACCGATGAGCACGTCGTTGAGGAGAGCTCCCGTACTGTAATTGAAACTAAAGAGCCGGAGGGCTCCGCCCGTGGGCGTATAGTTGGCGACATACGCGATTCCTTTACTGGAATCGACCGCCATCGGCTGGATGACATTGGTCGCGGGAAGGATGCCATCGCCAAACGAGCCAAAGTAGGCACCGCTGGTACCGTCGAATCTCAGAACACGGGGTGCGCTCCCGTTGTTCTGGGTGACAAGAATGAGATCAAAGCTGGCGTTTGCAAAAACCGTAGCGGATGCGAGAAAAGCAAAAACAGTGAATCGCGAAATCATAATTCCTCCTCAAACAATCAAGACAAAACTTACGCGCGGCGTCGCCGAAAGGCGAGCGCCATTGCCCCCGCGCCAAATGCGAGGAAGCTTCCGGGTTCCGGAGCGACGATCGAGCTCAACCTAAACGCACCGCCAACCCCGGTTCCCGTCAGCTCGTAGTTCGTGTAGGCGCCAGCAAGCGCCCAACCTCTCCAAAACATGAGGTCATTCTAACCGAGAATCCGCAAATTCCCAAGTGAATTCCCTCGTGCCTGCCGATGCGACCGGTTCCCGTAAAGATGCCGAAGCAGTCACAAAGGAGCCTACCGGCCGCCGATTTAGGTTATGAAGCGATTTGCCTTGACTCTCGCGTTGGTCGCAGGCGTGGCGCTCAGCCAAGCCTCGAGCCTGCCGCTCACGTTCTTCTCAAACGCGCATCAGCAGTCCTACCTGTTCAACGGTTTCGGTCGTGATCGGTCGACGGGCCGGTTCTACAAGACGGCTCATTACGTGGGACAAGATCTGACCAGCTACGGCAATCTCAGCGACTTTGCGAACGACACGGCGGGCTCAACCGTCGGCTTGGGCGATTTTAGGTACGGAACCTACGGCGTGGTTCGAAACGGCAAATATTTCATGCGGTCCGGCTCGAACCCGAACGGAACGCAGGTCGCGCGTTTTGACGCCACCACCGGGATGGTGGAAGCTTACGGCAATTTCTCTGGCTACGGAGGCGTGAACGGTCCGGACACGTTCGATTGGGGCGGTTACTCCGCATTCAACATGTTCGACGATCCATCCGGCCTGTTTATGATCGGCCGTGACCTCGCGGGCAACCAGCGAGTCACGAAGATCGACAACAACTTCAACATTCTCAGCTCGGCTATCATCGGCGACTATCCCAACGATTCCCCGTTGGGCTTCGCCTTCAACGTTCGCGGCCAGTTGTTCGTGGGTGACGACTTCTACGTCCCAACGATCAACCGGCGGATCGACCTTGCGACGGGAAACATGACGAGCGTCAATATCAATTTAACGGGCATCACCAATTTCCCGTACATCAGCCACGCATGGTACGACGATCTCGCGGATCGACTCTATGTCACCTCGGCCGGTACGGGAAGTAACGTCGCCCAGGAAACCTACTACCTCGATGGTGCCGCTAGCGCCCTCGAAGTGGTTCCCGAGCCTGGGTCGATCCTCGCGATCGGCGCGGGACTGGCTTCGGTTCTTTTGCGACGTCGCCGAAAGTAGTCGTCCCGTCGTGTTGTGGTGAATGGTGGTTCTGGATGCGGTCCGGACCACCATTCGCTGCTACGGGATCGACTGATCTTGATTCGCCGCCATGAACATCGTGTCGGGAGGATCATGGTCAAAATAGGACCATGACGACCATCGTGCTGGCCCTCGTCCTCGCCGCTCAAACCACGCCGGGCATCACCCGCGACGCGTACGGCATCCCCACCGTGAAAGCGGCGACGCGGCCCGAGGTGTTTCGGCTGATGGGGCGCGCCGTGGCGGAAGACCGGCTTTGGCAGATGGAGAACAGCCGGCGGCTCGCTCGTGGGCAGATGGCCGAGGTCTTCGGCAAAGCGCGCGCCGCCGCCGACACCGAGACGCTCAAGACGGGCTACACCGATGAGGAGATGCAGCTCCAAATCGATCAGCTCTCCGCTCCCGCCCGAGCCGCGTTTCAGTCCTATTCAGACGGCGTCAACGATGCGATCGCGGCGATGAAAGCACGCAACGCTCTGCCCGATGGCTACGCCAAGAACGGCTTTGAACCGCGGCCATGGGTGCCCCTCGATTCGGCTGCGATCGCGATTTCGATGGCGCGTCTTTTTGGCGGGGGCGGTCAAGGCGAACTTCGTAACTGGCTCGCGTATCAGTATCTGCTGAGCCAGCCCGCGAAGACGAAGGCGCTCGATGTGCTCGACGATCTGATGTGGCAGAACGATCCGACCTCGGTCCCAACCGTGGCCCCCGCCGACGATCCGCTCGCCAAAGATCATCCCAGCTTCCCGAATCCGACCCGGGCCGAAACCGAGAAGATCCTCGCCGATCTGCCCAAAACGCCGCTCTTCGAACTTCTGCCCACGCTCCGCCTTTCGGCACGGGAAGAGACGACTCGCGTGGCGCTCGCGGAGGGACTGCCGTACAAATGGGGCAGCTACGCCGTCGTCGTCGGTAAAGACCGGAGCAAAACCGGCCGTCCCTATCTCCTCAACGGACCTCAAATGGGCCATTCAATGCCGAGCATCGTGCACGAAGTCGTCATCGATTGTCCGGGGTATCGGGTGGCGGGAATGAACGTGCCCGGTGTGCCGGGAATTCCGGTGGGCTATACGGACCGCTTGGCATGGGGGCTGACAACCGCCGTGAACGATACGCAAGACGTTTACTATTCGCATCAGCCGAATGCGGACTCTTATCGCTATGGAGACCAAATCTTGCCGATCCAGCGATTCTCGCGCACGCTCAAGGTCAAGGGCGAGCCCGATCAAACCGTGACCACCGCGCGGACCAGGTTCGGCGTCGTCTTGCTGGAAAGCAAGGCTGGCCAGGCCGTTTACAGCCTGCGGTCGGCGATCGCGGGCAAGGAACTCGCCGGTTTTGAGGCGATCTTCGACGTGCCCAGCGTCAACTCGTGGCCCAAGATTCGCGACCAAGTCCTTCCCCGCATCGCGCTCGGATTCAATTTCTTCTGCGCCACCAGCGAGGGAGACGCGGCGTGGTGGTACTGCGGCGCGACGCCCAAGCGACCCGAGGGCATCGACCCTCGATTCCCGATCGCGGGCAAACCTCAAAACGAATGGCGGGGCACCATCCCCTTCGCCCAAATGCCGCATGTCGAGAACCCGAAAAGTGGCCTCATCGCGAACTGGAACAACAAGCCCGCATCGTGGTGGCCGAATATGGATACGCCCGCTTGGGGCGCGATCTTTCGCAATGCGTCGCTGCTCGCTTCCCTGCCCAGCGGCAAGATCGGCGCGGACGATTTGCAAGACGCGATTCGCGCCATCTCGCGCCGAGACAGCGGCGAATGGAGCGCGATCGGCCCCTACTTCGTGCGCGCTTTGCGCGGAGCCAAGCTGGATGAGCGCCAGGCCCGCGCGGCCCGCTACCTGCTCGCCTATAACGGCGAACTGACGACCGGCAACCAGGGCGCACGAATCTTCGGAGCTGCCCTCGGCGAGCTACGCAAGATGCTCTTCCTCGACGTCACCGGCAACTTCCTCGATCCCAACACGTTCGCCACCGCCGTGCAGCCGTCGGTGATCTATCACGCCCTTCGCCGCGAGACCAAGCACGACTATCTCGGCAAGCGCCGCCCCGAAGATGCTTGCCTCGCCGCGTTTGGTGCCGCCTGCGAAGCGCTCACCAAATCGTCTGGCCCCGATCCCGAGCTGTGGCAGTACGAGGCGGGCGGCATTCGGTACGGGTCGGAGCCACTCGTTCCCTACGGCAACCGCGGGACCTACATCCAGATTCTGGAGCTCGCAAATCGCCCCACCGGCTGGAATGTCTTCGGGCCCGGCGTCGCCGAATCTGGACCGCACAGCCTCGACCTCGCCCCGCTCGTCCGTTCGTGGGGCTTCAAGCGGACCGCCTCATGGTAAGGCTGCGCATCTGGCTCGAGGACGCCCCGACCGCGTGCGGCGACTATACGCGGGTCCAGCCGTTCTTGCAGACCAAGAAGCAGATGATCCCCGCCGCCGAGCAAGCGGGCGCGGATGTGGCGTTCGACGTGACGTTCGATCTCGTGGAGGGCGTGCCCAAGGGCGAGGCGATCTACTATTACGGCGACAAGCGGCGGTTCATTTATATCGCCTGGCGGGGTTCCCTGAACGGCGCGATGCCGGCCATGTTCCGCCGCATCAAGCTGTACGCGGACCAGCTGCCGCCCCTGGTCGATGGCACCTCGCTCGAAGTCCGGATCGCAGGTCGGGACGCCAAAGGCATGCCGGCTTGTTCGACCGCGAAGGTCCTCGCCAGGTAGCCCACAGGCGCGGGTTGCGGGTATCTTTATGGCTCACGACGCGTGCTCCGGTCGTCTAGCGGTTTAGGACATCGCCCTCTCACGGCGAAGATCGGGGGTTCGAATCCCCTCCGGAGTACCAATCTTCTTCTAGGGCCATTTCAGGCCCATTTGCGAGCCTTACCACGTTGCGTTGAAGCAAGGTATCGAACGGTTCTTTCAGCCGAACTTGCACTTTTCGATCCTTGAGCTCGGCTCGATCCAGCAGTTCTAATAAGATCGAGTGGCGGGTCGGCCCATCAGCGTGAATGAACCTGAGAGGGGCTGTTTGAGCCAGTTCTAATAGTCGGAGCCCTAGATCGTAGTAGGAGCACTCAGCCTTGTCGAGGGCATGCATCTGAACGTCGAGTCCGGCGAGTTCAGATTGAAGCTTGATCCGAAGAGATTGGTAGACCTCTTCACCGACCCGGTCGTCCATTCGATCTAGGTACATGCGCTCCAGCTTGGCTCGAATCGTCGCCGACTCCGATGCAATACGTTCCATGTTAGCTCGGCGCATTTCGGCTTCATCCGCCAAGCTCTCCTTCAAGGCAGTCTTCAAAGATTCGAGATTTTCACCTGAGAGCACCAGGCCCTCCAGGAGTGATGCGAACTGATCTGTCAGAGCTTCCTCGCGCACCATTTGCATGCCAGGGCACTGCTTGTCCCGCATTCCCGTGCACCGATAGTAGATGTACTTGCCTTTCTTGATCTCAGCAGTGATGCTGCACCCACAGAACGCGCACGTCATGAGACCACGGTAGGCAAACTCATGTGCCACCGTGAATCCTGATCGGGTTGTCCTGCCATGCATAACGCGCTGAACCTCGTAGAAGAGCTCGGCGGAAACAATGGGTTCATGGACTCCTGGATAGTCCTCGCCGCTCCATCTAACGATACCCATATAGACGGGATTCTCCAGCATTCTGGAGATGGAACTTCGGGCGTAGTTTCGGCCAGCCCGTGTTCTGAGGCCGAGTTGCTTGGCGAGCTTAGTCGCCCCTTCGATTGAAACTTCCTTCCGAGCATATGCCTCGAACACCTGGCGGACCACCGGGGCCATTTGAGGATCGGGAGCAATGACCTTGCGATGCCCTACCACCGTGTTCAGATACCCAATAGGAGCCATGCTGGGGAAGATGCCCTGCTTGGCCTTTTCGGCCATTCCTTTCTTCACTTCCTCGCGGAGGTTGTCGCTGAAGTGCTTTGCGAGGCAGACTTTGATCGAATGAATGAACTTGTCGTTCGATCTGCTGTCGGGCCCGACGACGATGTTCTCCTTGACGAAATGAAGCTCGACTCCCAGTTCGTCCACTTTGACCATGTCGGCGAAGTTTCGATAGAGTCGGTCAGTTTTCTCGCACACGATCACGCATGAAGACTCTTGCGACCGAACTACTTCGATCATGTGTCCAAACACGTTTCGCCCCGTTTTGGCTCCGCTGTCTGCATCCGTGAACTCACCTATGATCTGAAATCCGTTCTTCACCGCATACTCGCGCAAAAGGCCGAGTTGGGCGTCGAGCGAAAATCCTTCCTCTCTCTGTTCGACCGTGCTCACACGAGCATAGATTGCACAGCTCCTAGCCGGAGCTATCGTTAGGGTCTTTAAGGCTTTCTTCATGGGCAGACTCCTCGGGCAAGGTGACAGACGCTAGAAGGAGAAACAGTCGGGACAAACGTCCAAGTGCTTCCGGCGTCAGGGGTTTCTGTTGAGGATACTCTGGAGACGAAGCAGGATCGCTCGTTGACGCGATGCATTTGTCCACCACGGTGGCGCACGAATCGGTGTTGCCGCTCTGGTCGCGGGGCGAGCCAGTGAGCATCTTATCACCTGCGCCAGCTGAACGGGGCATTACGATCTCTCCGGGGTCTCCTTGCGCAGTTTTTTGGTGTTCTTGGCCGGTAACTGCCTTCCTTCAACCAGGTACAGCAATGCCCTGAGGAGCCAGAGCAGAAACTTGCCACAGAGTCGAAAGAGAGCTGGAACGACTTTCGGAAATGGATCAATTTGTGCCGCGAACTCCTTTGAGCCAAATGAGACAAACCAAACAAAGATTCGGATGGCAAGCAATACCTCGAACAGCTGGAGGAACAAGGTGACAACTTTGCAGCCCACCACCCAGATGAAGAAGTTCCAGACCATGCTTGTGACGGATTCTATGTTGGAGAAAACCGCCTTCACCACCAGAATCACGGCGAGCCATGCCAGCAATCGGCTGATGCATCCCAAGTTGACAGTTGGGGCGGCTCCAACAAACTTCCTGCTTCGGCATACCGAGCAGTACTCAGCAGATTGTGCGCCCCTGATGGTATGTCCGTTCTTACAGCGAACGCCACCAACTGAACCTCCGCAGCCGGGGCAAAACACCGATTCCTTCGCGAGGAACCGCTTGCATGCTATGCAGTAGATCATCGCAAGACCTCTGTGAGCTTGTGTTTGTTGCCCTGTTCTTGAGCAGTTCGCCAGACTGCCCCGTTTACACCGTGGTCTGTGACTTCGGACCACGACGCAAATGACGCAAACAGGCCAGCGTTGCCCGCTAACCCAAGGAGGCTGCGGAGTCGGCGTTCGCCGGAGTGCACGATCCCTAAGAGCGTTGCTGACTGAACACCGTAGACATCCTCAGCCAAGCGCAAGTCGAAGTACGTCCGGTATGTATGGCAGCTTCGCTTGAATTGTGGGCGAGAGACGTGACCACGATCCAATTCAAGGAATGCGATCTGACGCTTACCGTCGTAGTCGAATAGGATCGCACCGTCGGGCTTCAGAACGTACTGAGCCCCGTTTACAGTGAACTCATGCCGCACCTCGATTTCGCTTAGCCACTCGATGTTTTCAAACTCTGCCGGATGTGCGAGGAACTCAATTCGAACATCCGTGACGGCGATGGCGTGGGAGAGTGCGAACGGTGCTCCACTTGACACCGAGCGTCTCACGTCAACAACATCGACGCCAAGCATGCTGGACAGTTCATGGACCGCGCGCATTCCGACGGTGTACACCAGCTCTACGGTGGCAAGGTCGGTGCTGACCGAGTGACGGTTCAAGAGCCCGTGGTCGAAGAGCATTCGAAGCCGCTCTGATGCTGCGGTCAATGAATGAAAGTATCCGAGGCTCATCAACTGCTTGCGCGTCACCGCCCGTTGCAGGAAGACGGTTCGCAAAATCGCTCGGTCGCGGTCGGTCAGACACATCCCGCCGACTGGGAGACGTTGCCCGCGACACCGATACGAGCGTCTACCGCCAAGGACGTCGCCCATGGCGCACCTCCGGTTGTGCGTTGGAAGCTCCTACTGAGAGCGCTTCAATCGTGCTGATTCGCTTGGCGAGCTCAGCATCAATTTCTTCAATCTGCTTGGAGGAGCGAGACGTGACGTCGGTCACAAAGCAGTTCACCGCGTCTTGAGAGACCTTTGGGGCCTCAACATTTCTAAGCTGGACTTTTACTGCCCGTTCGCCTCGACGAACCACAAAGGCCTCGCCAACCATGAGGTCTAGGAACTCTTGAGTGGCCTCAGTATGAGTAAGAGGCGCGAGCTCCGTAGCCAACTCTCCTGCATCGACAACTCCAGGAGCCAGCAGCACCCGTACAGCAGAGTTGTTGCGGATGAGCGACCGGAGCGAATTCGGAAGCTGGGCCTGAGATTGATGGCTAAGGACAAGGGACAGCCCAAATCTGCGTCCTTCCGTCACCATCGAGCCAAACTGGTCGCACATCGCGTTCTGGAACTCGTCAACTACAAGGCGCACAGGGGTTCGCTGCGACTCATGAACTTTTGCTCTTGAGAGAATGGTGTTCCAGATCGAGTTGATGATCATCTCGCCGATCACCCCAGACATTTCTCCCAGGGCATAGCCTGGGAGCGAGATCAGCGTGATTGACTTCGGAGTATTCAAAGCCTTCCGCAGTACACCAAGATCACCCGTGCCAAGGAGACGGCGCATGTGCGGGTCGGCAGTGTAAGGAGTGAGCTTGTTGCTCACCGCAAGGAGTTGAGTCTGTTGCTGCTCCTTGGAAAGGGTGTCGAACCGCTCCAAGAATTCGCGTGCATATCGGTCTGCTGTGCGTCCTTTGAGGAAGGCTCGAAACGCCACATGTGACAGGGCAACGTCCACTTCCACGAGCGAGTAGTTCTGCTCAGCCAACGACACCAGGACAGCGCGAAGTGTTTGATCAAGCTGAACGCCCCATGAATCGGATCGTCGCTTGATCGCATTGACAATGCCGTTCACACGACGATGTACCTCGCCCCCGCTTGCGAGCGGGTTGATACCGGGCAGCAGAGCCTCACCTGCCAGGTTCCAGTAAAGGACTCTGGCAGGATCGATATTGTTGCCCGCAAGCGAAGCTATGATCAGAGGGCACAGGTCGCCATGGAGGTCGAGAACAACGACTGCGCGTTGCTCTGCGATGTCAGCATCGAGAAGTCTGCGGAGTTGCGTTGTCTTTCCGCTTCCGGAGCTGCCAATCATATAGAGGTGCTGGGGACCAGACAGGTCGAGGGCGAACTCCTCCGACTCGTCCGCAATAGTCCCCAGCGGATATCCCTTTGATTTGTGAGCACAGTCTGTCTCACTTGTTGCTTGCCGTCGCCGATTTGACAGGCGAACCGCAAGGTACTCCAGTGCTTCGATGAAGTTCACTTCGACCTCGCTCCGATTCCAGAGAGTCGGTCAATAGCCCCTTTGAGCAATGAACCAACACCACTGGTTCCGCGACCATTGCGATCCACCTTGCGGACAGGTTTGTCGTTCGGCGTGTCACCTGTTGCCGCGAGAAGTTCTTGACGCAGTTGCATCACCAACTCGTCGAACTCGGCCTGGCGGCCTTCTGCCTCAGTTCTGGCTCGCTGAAGCATCAGGGCCTCCTCATCCGTGCATTCCAGCGGCTCAAGAAGATTCGCGATAACTTGCTCGCGCTCCGCATCTATCTGTTTGATTGCCAGTTCATAGATTTCCTCGACTTGCCCAGCCGCAGCTCGATCAGCACGAAGTGCATTGAGTGCGGTCACAGCCCCGAGATATCCGTTAGTCGCGCGAGCCTCCTTGAATGCAGTGATGGCCTCGTCTTCGCATGCCTTCGTCACGCGGTTTGCCGCAGACTTGCGAGCTTCCATCCATCCGGCGATGGAGTTGTATGTTGTGTACGAGAACGAAAAGGCCCCTGCTGCCAGGATGTACACAGGGTCAACCGAGGAACCAGACGCTTTGGCACCGCTGAGAGCGGAAATTTGCGCCATCATGCCGCTAGCTTTCATCAAACCGATTGCATCAACGGCTGTGTACAGAGCTGCAAGAGCCAAGTTTGTCCCGGTCGCCACCAGAACTGATCCCAACCACTTCTTCTTGGAAAAGTAGAACGTCTCTGCGGCAAACCGAAAAGTGAGTTTCATCGCTCGTCCGGCAAGCGTGGTGAACCCGATGCCAGTTGCAGCCGCAAAAAGCACCATGACAACCGGGTCCTTAAGAAGAGCTCCGGGGTGCACCATGCCAGGGATAGAAAGGGCACTGACGCCGAAAATGGCTCCAGTAACGGCGGTCACTCCCCAATACACCAAACCTTTGAGGAAGTGCTTCGACTCCTCAGGGTCATGGGGCAGCTCCAGTTCGGCGGCATGGGCGGCGTCAGAGTGGAGAAGGCGTTCGTCTGGCAACGGCAGCACCAAATCGTCTGGAAGTTCGACTCCGAATGCTCCGAGTGTCTCAGCAAGCTTCGTAACCTTATCGGGGACTGCTTGGGAGGAGCCTACAATCGCTACCCGCACTTTGCCACGAAGGTCTGCTTCCTCCTTAACCAACTCGCTGAGGCGAGAAAACAGCGGAGCATTGCGCTTCTCGGCTTCCATAAACCGCTTGCGCGCGTTACCGATAATGACCGCTTCAACCCGCTGTACTTCGAACACAGCCGGGAGCAAGCGGTTGTCCCACATGCTCACGGTGTGCGCCCACAGAACTGGATCAGCCTGCATGCAAGCGTCTTTCAGGCCATGGTATTCAGTGTCCTTGAATGGGACAAGGTTGGTTGGGCCAACTCCGTATTTTTTGGCCTCCTCAACAGATTCAACCTTTCTGCTGAAAGGGACACCTCGAGCCAGGCTGCATTGCGGGAATTCAAATCCTTCGTACATTAGTGGGACACCTCGGACAGCTTTTGTTCAATCGTCTCGATGCGTGCCTCGTCAGGCGTAACGATGGCTTTCGTTCCCGCACCTGCCAGGTCCGCGCGAGCAGATTCCATGCGCTTCGGGTTGACATGGCAGGCGATGATGCACGCGACGCGGCTGTCGCGAGCCCAAGCTGTTACACGGGACACGAGCTCTTCGTGGTCCGCGACTTTCATGCCCTCGCCGAACCAGTCGGTGTCAATCACGATCACAACAGGTCCGGTCGCGGTTTTGAGGCGATTCGAGACCGCGCGGGCAAGCACTTGGAGATAGGTGTTGTCCTCGCGGGCAACCTCCTTGAGTCGAGGCGTCATCTGCGCCGCAAATTCTTCGGTGAAGCTCGGGGCTGCTCCGTTGTAAATCTCCTGGCAGCGGACATCGATCCGGAAAAGAGTGGTGGTCGAGCCAGGAGGCATTTCAGCGGCAAGTTCGGCCATCCCCACAAGGGATGCAGGCAGAAGCTCGCGATTGCTCGCAGATGCGTCAAGCGATCCGATGAACGCGACAGGGCGTGCGGTGCGCTTCGGCGCAACGTATTGCCAAGTGAAAAGGCCGACAGCAGCCAGTCCGGCTGCCAACAGCATCGATTTCTTCAAGTAATTCATGTTTTTGTCTGGTGTGAAGTGCCGGGAGGCTCTACCAAACTGGCGATGTGCCAACATGAAAGGGCCTTCCCGTTCGCGGGGTCAGGGCAAACCGGGGAGGAGCAAGTGGGTCTCAATTCACACTCCTCCCGTCAGTCCGCAGTCGTCGAGTTGCGCGGCTTTTGTTGTCTATCATCACCTCCGATTTTCGCTGCCCTGAATCTCGGTTCAGCACGCCCTCGCTGGCGTCTATGGCATACAATAGCTTGACGGTGAACGCATGGCGACAGGCAAGAGGCAACAAAAAAATGTGGGAAAAGCTGAACTTCGAGTTCAAACCTGGCGTCGCTTCTGCTTGGACCTGTTTCAACGACATCACGGGATCACGAAGCAAACTGACATTGCAAAACTGATTGGATGCTCGCCTCCTCGTGTCCGCGACTTTCTCCAAGATCCGGCTCGACTCGGCAAAAAGGCTGTCACTCGCATCGCCTCCTGCTTCAAAATCCCCGTACAGACCCAGATATTTCAGACGTGGAACCAACTCAATGTCCGGCAAGCTGGCGCAGACGATGAACCAGTTCGCAGGCCTAAGTCTCGGCGGCCTGACTATGTTAAGTCGGACCCAGACACGATATTTGCCCAACTGCTTGAAGAGACAATTCTGTTTGGTCCAGAACAGGCTACGGTGGATGCGTATTTCACAAGCGTTCTAAATCGAAGCTTTGTACCAGCGTCAGTCTATTTGAGCGAAATTGAATCGCTTCCTGCAACACAGTCCGATCCTTTGAAGCAGGTCTTTGCTCTCCACAAACGATACAGATTGTTGACAGCGGTTGGATGTGTAAATCAGTCTGTTCTTTTCGATATCCTCTCGCGAGCCCTACTGATCCTAATGCACCCGGATCGCATAAAGGACAACAGCTCAGAAGTGGTCGTGGCTCGAATCGTCATTATCTCGGACCAAGTGACTTATTTTTGTGAACGATACACTCATCCTAACCCAGATTTTGAAAAACGGTTGCATGGATTGTTGTCAGCTCTTATGGAATTGCAAAGGCTTGCGGGTACTGCAGTACAGAGGGCCACCGTTCATCTAAAGTGCGCTCAAATTCAGTCCTACCTCGGCAACATAGCATCTGCCGAGAAGTTCCTTGCTGCTGGCCTCAAAGAAGCTAAGGGCACAATTTGGGAATATCATGCTCAGATAGCGGAAGTAATACTCTTGCGAGCAAAGGGGGAATCAGCTAGTGCTATCGAACTCGCAACTAAACTGGTTGGTGACGAAGCCATTCTCAGAGACGAGTACCACCTCCGCTATCTTCAGCTTCACCTAATAGAAATGACTCTCGGAATCGAACGATTCAAAAAACCCGTGCCAAATGCTGGCACGGGTTCGGATCATGGTGACCCCAATAGTAAGTGATCAGTCAACGGTAGTCGAAACGTTGAGATAGCTAATTGCTCGATTTCAGGCTACGGAGCGGAACTGTGGTCCCATCGTAGTAGCCACGGGACTCACTGAGTGCTCCTTTCCACCAGCCGAGCAGCGTTTCCTTAGATAGCTCGTCGTTCTCGTTGAGCATGATTGCGTTGCGGTCTGCTTTTGTCATACCGCCACTTTCGATCACGCTTTTCGCAAGTGTACTGAAGAAGTCGTTGACTTCCTCATTGGTGAGTTGTTGATGTTCCTCATAGAGAGGGTGATTCTGTTCGTCTTGTGCCATAGCTTCGCCTTGCAGGTGAAGAAGCTCTGCCTGCTAGGCGCAGTTTAGGGAAAGTAATCCAAAAGTACATCGCTCGAACATCGATGTATTGTGTGCCCATGAAATCCAACTTTCTTCAGTTTAGAAACTGGACATAGAATCGGGTTCAGAAACCATGTAGAGTGAGTTCAAATCGGCCCTCGAAGTGGTGACATTCGAATCGACCCATTTGTCGGAGCCTTGGGCATACAATCAGGCTATTGCCGTCTGCCGGACTCTGCGGAGGAAACCAATCAAGTGATCGACAACCTCGGTCGAAAAGAGTCCATCTGGACCGAGTGGATTGATGTCCGTGAAAGGCGATTCATAGAGTGCTTTCGGCTCCATGACGCCATGCTCCGTCAGATAGTCGATCACCATGTTGGTGAATTCAATCTGATTTGCGGTGAGTTGTGATCCCGCGACAAACTCATTTAGGGCACCCTTTGCCGCCTCGCGGTCAAGACCAACGAGTGACCGTACAAACAGCCCAAGTCCAACTGCAGCCGCTTTCTGGATTGCGAGCTCGTCACCAGCACCGCTCTCGACCAGGATCAACTCAAGCTCCTTGAGGTCTTCTGCATTGAGCGGCTCATTCATGCGGAGCTTCTGGACAGCTTCAAGATCCAGGTGTTGCCTCAGGAACGCGCGGGCTTTCTCTCGGAACCGCTCCAGACTAACCGAAGCCGCGAAGCCTGGCAAATGAACTTCGGACTCCTCGCCCATCTCCTCGGTGAAGTCCGTATAGACCGGGCTACCCTTCTTGTGCTCAATCAACTTGACTAACGCTCGGAGTCGAAGCCGAACTACTTCGAGCATCGGTAGCGTTACGTCATCCCACCAGCCATCTGACTGGACGTCTTGAATCAAGCTCAGCTGTTCCTTGATGACTGGAATATTGGAAGACTCTTCAAGGGCGGCGGCAATGTCCTGGACTTGCTGCTTGAGACGCTTGTAGCCGGGCGACGCCTTCAATATTGCCGACTGCAAGCGAAGGATCAACAGATCAAACTGCTTCGACTCAACCGCCTCTGGCTCCTTTTCACTTGGCAATCCCGCGATTTCGTTCTCAAGCTCAGTCAGCTTGTCTTCATCCAGCGTGAGCCACTGGTCGGCGTTCTGGTACTTCTCGACCAAGCGACGCTTGGCTCGAACGATGAAGTTGTCGGTGTTCATCGAGCCAACTTCTGCTTTCAGAAGTTCAATGATTGCTTGGAAAACCTGCTCGTCGGTTTCGGGCTCTGTCCCGTACTGCGCGATGTGCTCCTTGATCGCTTTCGCGCCTTCTTTGGAGTGGGACATGGTTGCAAGCAATCGCAGTCGAGCGGCGAAGAGGCGTTGGCTCAGTGAGGCTCCTGACGCCCCGTCCGTCCCTTCGACGTTTTGGCTGAAGAACTCCAGATTGCCGCAGTAATCGAAGATGTAGAAGCACTCCTTGTCGAGACCTGGGCCAAAGAGGTCGGGGCACAATCGCGTTCCTCGGCCAACCATCTGCCAGAACTTCGTCTTGGATCGGACTTGCTTGAAGAAGACCAGATTCACGACTTCGGGCACGTCAATTCCGGTGTCGAGCATGTCCACGGAGATTGCGATCTGAGGAAACTTCTTGGAGTTGCTGAACTTGTCGATCAGGTCTTGGGCGTACTCGACTTGGAAGTCGATCACCCGAGCGAACTCGCCCTTGTACTTCGGATAGTTCTTGTTGAATCGTTCGGCGATGAAAATGGCGTGGTCGTGGTTCTTGGCAAATAGGATTGTCTTTCCAAGCATGTCGCCGCCGTCCACCTTCTGGCCGCGCTCCATGAGGTGCTTGAGCACCTTGTCCACGGTGTCCTCGTTGAACAGCCATTGATTTACGGCGGCTGGCTCAACTCGTCCGCTCAGGAGCACGTCCTCGGCTCGATCCTTCCAGTCGGTCAGTTCGAACTGCTCCTTCTCTTCAGCAGAGAGTAGGTCGTACGTGATTCCCTGGGTTGGCAGTTTGAGCGGAACGGAGACCGACTTTGCCCGTACCAAGTAGCCGTCGGCAACAGCCTCGTTCAGCGGGTAGGCGTCGGTCGGAACCCCGTCTTCGAGTTCAAAGAGCTTGTAGGTGTTCCTGCCAACCTCGTCTTTTGGAGTTGCCGTAAGGCCAACCAGCATGCTGTCGAAGTAGTCGAAGATTGCACCGTACTTCATGAAGACCGAGCGGTGCGCCTCGTCGATGATGACAAGGTCGAAATGTCCAACGCCGAACTTGCGCTCTTCGCCTTTTGTCTCATCGATTAGTCCAAGCATGGTTGGATAGGTCGAGACGTAGACTCGGCCCTCGGTGTTCTTCTCGGTGACCAAGTTGACTGGAGCGGCATCGGGCAGATGGCGTTTGAAGCCATTGACGGCCTGATTCACCAAGGCAGTGCGGTCGGCCAGGAACAGGATGCGCTTCGCCCAGTTCGCCTTCATGAGTGTGTCGGCCAAAGCGATCACCGTGCGCGTCTTGCCGGCTCCGGTTGCCATCACCAAAAGGCTTCTGCGAGAGTGATCCTTCTCGAAGGACTCGCCGATTCGCCTGATTGCACGGGTCTGATAGTAACGCTCGACGATCTTGTCGTCGATCTTTGCGGTGGTGAGGCTCTTTCGGGTCTGACGACGCTGGATCATCAGCTCAAGCTCGGCCTTCTTGTAGAAGCCCTGGACAGCGCGAGGGGGATACATCTGGTCATCCCAAATCCAGTGCTCGTAGCCGTTGGTGTAGAAGATGATTGGCCGTTGCCCGAAATTTGCCTCCAGGCAGTCTGCGTAAAGCTTGGCTTGCTGCTGACCGACACGGGCGTCTCGGCGGGTTTTCTTTGCCTCGACGACCCCAAGCGGTTTGCCGTCGTTACCCCATAGAACGTAGTCAACGAAGCCCTTCTCCTGGTTGTTGGGCATCCCGGCAACCTCGAATTCGCGGTCTTCTGGCTTGTCGAGAGGCCATCCGGCTTCTCGTAGGAGGAGGTCAATAAAGAGGTCTCGGGTCTCGGCCTCAGAGTAGTTGTGGGTGTCGGGCGTGGCTTCGTTTGCTGCCTTCGCGGCGGCAACTTCGGCCCGCAGTCGCTTCAGTTCCTCGTCGAGCGTTTCTTTTTCTGCTAGAGCGGCAAAGAGCTTTTCTCGTTCGGTCGCTAGCTGATCGTTGAGCTGCTGAAGCTGAGCCAGGGTCTGCTTCGGAACGGTCGTGGTGACGGGGAGAGCATTAGGATCGAATGTTGATCCTGATTCCGGCTTCACGCCTTGGGCATACGTGCGCACGAGCCAGTAGCAAACGTGGAAGAGTTCACGGACGGCCGAGACGGATTCGGAAACTGTGAGGGGTTTCTGGCTATGAACAGCGTGGTTGCCGAGGTCCTTGATCGCTCGGCACTTGTAGAAGACCGCCTGGCCTACGGTGTTTCGGAATGTTGCTTCGTGAATGAGGGCACTCAGGTCTTCTCTGTACGGAAGCTGAAGCCCGGCGTCGTGTTCATACGCCCACGTGACCGCTAACTCCAATGCTCGACGAGCGTAAAAACAAGCTGCACGGGGATCAGAATTCGCCAACGCTTCCGCCCGGTGCGCAGAATCGTGCACCTCGGGGAATTCGGGTTGGAGGAAGGCGAATTGGCTCATATTGCGGTCTTCTCTAATTCTAGGCGTAATTGTCTTCTTGGCAACCTAAATAATCCTCCGCCATGATCGCCTGCCACTCGGCTTCATATTCACTCTGCAACTCATCTTCGATCTGCCTTGACTCACAGAGGTTATCCCAGTCCACTTGGAACTGAGTCGAAACGCCGTCGAAAAAGTTTGAGAGTCGTCCCATCACCTCATATAAGTTACGAATGTTTATATGGGTAACTGACTCAGTTTCTGGTGTAACTGCTGGATGCTTCTGGGACGGCTCGTGGAAGTAGTATCTGAACGCAGTTGATCGTGGATCAACAGCGGCAAGTTCCAGGATCAGAGCCTCAACGTTATCAAGAACCACCATATCCTCATTCGGCCATCGCTTTTCCAACAACGGGCGCACTTTGCTCCATAGAGCAACTAGATTGTGATTCAATTTGCTATCAACGTTCTGCTCCATCACCGCACTGCCCCAATGCAAGGTGGACTTCAGAGACAGTTCGACATAGTGCCGATAGTTGTAGACCATCGGATAGACAACTAGATCAACAACGTGCCGGTCTTGGACCACTTTTTCGCAGAGCGCATCTCCTGCCAGCTTATAGCCGCTGATGTAGGCATGCTCTTTCCCTGAATGGTGAAACTTAAAGTCAACGCAGGCGTTGTAGTGCCAGTCTTCCGCTCCTTGAAACAGGCAGTCGCCAGACTTCGGAAGCTCGTGCTCGCTCATTCAAATCCTCGTGCGCCACGAATCAACGAGAGGGCGATCCCCTCAAACCGGGCAATCAACGCTTCAATCGCGCCATCGCTCTCGAACCCATCGAGGGTGTGAGTCTCGCCATTGATGCGGTCTATCCACTTGATTGCCTCTTTGATGTCGCCGTCGAAAAAGTCTAAAACCTCTGTGCCGTAGCGGCTGTAAATGAAGCGAATGCGGCTCGCCCGAGTTGGCTTTCCGTTAGCGAAGTCGCTATCGGATGTTGACCAGCTTTTGATAGCCGCAGTTGGAGCAAGAATGTGAAGCAGGTGGGTCGTCATTTCTCGAAGCGAGACGGCCACGTGCCTTGCACGGTCAACGTTTTGCGACTTGCCAGCGAGTTTCGCCCCCTGAAACATCTTCAGCAGTCGCGGGTCTATCGCCAGCAATCCGGCTTCCACGGAATCCAAGTACTCGGTGCGTACGATCTCTATCGCAGTGTCTGCTTCAGGATCGTCGTCCCATATCCGATCTTGAGTCGTGGAACGTAGGAGTCTGACCGCATTGAAACGCTCCAGCGAACCGATTTCAAGAATTTCACTGGGGATCGAGGACGCCTGCAGTCGCTCGAACATCAACGACGACTTTTGAATGTCATCCCACATCGAATTGCGCCAGCCCTGGGTGATGACATCAATTGCTGTCTGATGTTTCGCAAACCCGGCCATCATGTGAGCAACAGAGGTGTCGAGCGAATTCGCCACTGTCAGGCGTCGAATCGATTCGAGTGCGCCTCCCATTCCGGTGAGTTGGCTAGCAGCAATTGAGTCGATGAGACTGGTTAGTTTCCGGCTCGGGAACAAGGAGTCCTCCATTAGTTTTGCGATACCGTTCACTGCTCCAAAACTTGCGAATAACTCACCATACGCGGGTAGGCGGGGTGGGGTGATCACACTTGCCATCAGGGCGGACATCTCGGTTTGCTTGGCCAACATTCCTGAAAGTGCTGTTGACCATTCCATTCCCTCTCTTGCCAACTTGATTCCAGCAAGCTCAGGAAAATCAATTGCTTTACGGGCGGCTCCAAGTGCTTCGATATTCACATCTCGATAGGATTCGATCAGCCGATCAATTACCGAGGAGCCGGACGGACTATCACTGTTTGCCTTCTCAGTCTTTCTCGAAGAAGTGGGAATCTGTTTCGCAGGTTCGTGCCCAAATGCCCCAGCCTGCAGAGATGTGAAGAGGGCGTCGAGTTCAGTGAGTGAGGTTTGCTGGGCGGCTTTGGCGCGGTGGATCGCCTCGACTCGAACGGCAAAATGGTCTTGCTGTTCTTTAGGTGGTACTAAAACTTCGAAGCCAGAAACTAGGCTGAGGTTAAGATTCGGTTGGTTTCCGCCCCGTCCCATTTGCCGCAACTGTTCATAAGACATGGATAGCTGCTCGAAGAGGAATGTGCTAGAGAATTGACTACTCGGCAAGACTACTGCGCAGGCCTGATTTGTGGTCGCCTCGATTTCAAGTACAGAACATCGCCCTCTCGTCTTGCCCTGTCCGTACATTGCAATGACAACCGAGCCGACGGGAAAGAGTTGGCAATTGGAGCTCTTGAGTCCTTTCTCGGTTAAGCTCTCCTCTGTGCTTCTGATAGGGTGACCGGTGACCTCTCCCGTTTTGACCCATGGTATGGCTCCACCGTAGTTGTCTTCTCTCGTTCGGGACGGCGTTCCGCCTGTTTTGATATTGGCGAGGCTCCCGATTGGCAGTTTGGCCAAGTTCATCGGATTTGTTTCCGGATCGCCGAACATATCGAGGAAGATGGCTTGGGGGAGTTGGTCGAGGAGGGCGATGGCGGTGCGGCGTTTGGCGCGAAGTTCCTCAGCCTGATCCAAAATCGACGCAATCCGCCGCTGCTCTTCCGGAGTCGGTAGCGCAAGTTTTAACTCGCCAATGTCGGCTCGATTAACTTGCTTGAAGGTTGCTCCCTTTGCCTTTCGCTCAAGTTCGGGCCTTACCGCCGTCATCCAATGCCAGAGGTAGCGGGGAGCCACGCCCTTGGCCCTCGGTCGAATGACAGCTACTCCTCGCCCGAGACAGTAGGGTCGGTCAGCGATCACCTTATCACCTATAGAGGCACGGATGCCGATTACGAGATCGCCATCGATGCACTGTTTGGTGACCACCCTTGTGAACTTCTTTGCGACGGGACGTCCATTCTTGAAGTCTCCCGCACCAGCGAGTAGAGGCAATCCCTCTCCCTTGTCGTTGTATTCTTCTCCAGCCGGGGCTTGACCCATGATGATGTCACAAATTGAATCTAGCCGCACGTTCATGGCGACGCCACCTTCTCCTTCTCCGTTCGTGCCACATGGGTTTCGAACAAGAACATCACAAGGGCTGCAGTCGCGTTGACGGCAAGACGAGCGTGCCTAGGCTTCGGGCCGCGAACTCGTCCGTCCGGCCCATGTCCTGTACCAACGGCATTTCGAAGCGTTGCCATGTTTCCAGCAATAGCCGCGAGATTCAAGAGCATGACTTTCATCGCTTCGACTGCCTTCCTCGCGTTGGCTGTATCCTGAGCTGGCTCAGGTATGTCGTCTGGAGTAAGCTTGAGCTCCTTGACTGTGGCCTTCACAAGCTGCGGCACATCCCAATTTGAGTCAATGACTGCGCTCCGTTCACTCAGGATCGTCTTGCAGCAGGTCTCGATCAACTCCTTTGCAGAGCCGATAGCGAGCGATGGGTCGGAGTCTATCGAAGATTCAATCCTTGAGAGCTGAGTGCGCATGTATCCGGCATCGAAAGCGTCTGCCAAAACACCAATTCCGTTGAGAGCCAATCTCCCACCTTTTGGCACAATCCGATGATTATCTAGAACAAACCCGTCTCGATCGAGAAGTTTGAGGAGGTCATCATGATAGTCTTTGTTCGCCTTCTCAGCTGCATCTAGAACGCTCTCGTAAACTCGCAAAAGCCTCTGAACATCTTCCCACGAAGAGAAATTAATGGCGGCGTAATATTGCTCTACCAACGTCCGTCTTTCTCCGCTGACCAAGGGAACGTGTCCGGGCAAAACATGCAGACTGACATTCTGGAACTCTTCGTCAATCTCGCGAAGCACCCAGCCAGTCATCCACTCTCTAAACTTGTTGCGAGTCTTGAGGGAAAGAAGGTCCGTCTTCGGCATCATAGTGCCTCCATTCGATGGGCGAGCTTTGTCTCCTCATCCTGCTCTTCGAGCCAGAGCTCGTAAGCTGACTTTCGCGGTGCGGTTGATTTGGTTTCCTGGATCATATCCAAGACGGGCCGTTGAGTGGCTGAGTCAATGAACTGGTTGCCGGTGAGTTCCTCGAAGAACCGCAAGACATTCTTAGGAGTGAATGGTCCTTCGGGCTGGTTGCTCATGACTCCTCCT
Organism: Fimbriimonadaceae bacterium; assembly: GCA_044226215.1. Taxonomy (GTDB): domain Bacteria; phylum Armatimonadota; class Fimbriimonadia; order Fimbriimonadales; family Fimbriimonadaceae; genus JBGAHK01. Next base: position 1,085,645 of record JBGAHK010000001.1, read on the forward strand.
CGCCTGACTCAATCTCTTTTGTCTTCTTAATCCTTCGCTCGACTGCCTTGATGCTCTCCTCAGCGGGAAGGTTCTCGGGCATGGTCCCGCCAAGCTCCTTGATGGTCTGCCGCACCTTTGCGCCCACCTCGCGGTGAGTCTTGTTTGCGGCGGCTTTGCCTTTGATGCCCTCACGGCGAAGCTTCTCCTCTGTTTGGGTCGCTCGGAAGAGGTTGGCCGCAAGTTCTGTGCTGCCCATGTGATCGAGTATTTGCTGGCTCTTTTTCAGCCCTTTCTTGGAGTGAATGCCCCGCTGATCGAGCCCCCCATACAATCCCTCGTATCCGTGGTTTTGGAAGATGGCGTAGTCAATCGGCTCAATGACACCTGCGTCTTTCGCCGCACCAGCCAACTTGACGTTGTGGAGCTTCATCTCCTCTCGGAGCATGAGCCGTCGCTCGTCTTCGGTCGCCTGGTCTGAGAGTTCTTGACGGCGGGTTTGGACGGCAAAATAGGTCTGCCCAAGGGCAACGACTTCCTTGTTTGGGTCTGCGTTCTGGATAATCAGATAACAGGCGTACCGGGAGAGGAAGGTTGAGGCGATGGCGCGTTGGGCTCCGCTCCCGATGTCTACCATTTCGGTGATGTCAACGAAATGGTCTTCGATCCTCTGCCCGCTCTTGAAGCTTGCTTGTTTGGCCTTGGCCATGACCTGCTCGAAGTTTCGATAGTCTGAGTAATCCAGAACTCGGGCCAAATCCCTGCTCGACCAGAATTCCTTGCCTTCTGCCGTTTGTCGCTTGATCTGCTCAAAGACCGTTGTTTTTGGTGGTTGAGGTGTCATCTCGTCGCTCATAGCATTGCCTCCAGTTCTTTCATGCCTCGCTGAATCTCATCTTCAAGTTTCCAAAGCTCTGCCAGGATGTCCTTAGGATCGCGATGCTCGACTTCCTCGTGCTCGACCTCTTTGTACCGGTTGAGGCTGAGGTCATAGCCATCGGCGGCAATGTCGGCTTTGGGGACACAGAAGCTCTGGTCGGTCCGTGTTCGTTCCATTTCGCTTCCAGCACGGTTCGTCCACCTCTTGAGCACATCCGGCAGATTGTTCTTGAGGTGCTCTTCTTCGGTCAGTTCAGCGACGGGTCCGAGCTTGTCTTCGCTGAGAAGCATTTGACGCTTGTCGTCGAGGCTCCAACCATCGGCCCTCACATCATAGAACCAGACATTATCGGTTCCACCTGAGTTGGTCTTTGTGAAGAATAGGATCGCAGTTGAGACACCGGCGTAGGGCTTGAATGCACCGCTAGGAAGGCTCACCACCGCGTCGAGTTTGTGATCCTCCACAATCATCTGTCGAAGGGCCTTGTGGGCCGTGCTGGAGCCAAACAGAACCCCATCCGGCACGATGACGGCGGCTCGCCCGCCTGGCTTCATGATGCGGATGAACAAAGCAAGGAAGAGCAGTTCGGTCTTCTTCGTCTTGACGATCTGGAGCAGGTCTTTGGCGGTGTTTTCGTAGTCGAGCGATCCAGCGAATGGCGGGTTGGCGAGAACGAGCGTGTACTTGTTGGCATCGCTGCTGTGCTCGTCTGCCAGGGAATCCTTGTAGACCACGTCCGGGTCTTCAACGCCGTGCAACATCATGTTCATGCTGCCGATGCGAAGCATGGTGTTGTCGAAGTCGAACCCGTGGAACATGTTCGAGTGGAAGTGCTCGCGTAGCTTCGGGTCGCGAAGAGATTCAGGGTGCTTGTGACGGAGGAATTCACCCGCTTCGACAAGGAACCCGCACGTACCGCTGGCAGGGTCACAAATCACATCGTCTGGCTTCGGCGCGGTCATCTCGACCATCAGGCGGATGATGTGCCTCGGAGTTCGGAACTGACCATTCTGGCCCGCGCTCGCGATCTTGCCGAGCATGTATTCGTAGAGGTCGCCTTTGGTGTCGCGGTCCTCCATCGGAACCTTGTCCACCATGTCCACAACCTTGGCCAGAAGTGCCGGGGTCGGAATTGTGAACCGCGCATCCTTCATGTGCTTGGCGTGGCCCGTGTTGCCTCCGAGCGTCCTCAGAAACGGGAAGACATTCTCGCTGACGACCTCATACATCTCAGCGGGAGCCATGTGTTTGAAGCGGCTCCATCGGAGTTGATCGAAGTTTCGGCCCTTGGTGTCTTTGCCCTCAGGATAGAACCGCTTCTCGACGGGATTTCCCAAACGGCTCGCTTTGTTCTCCTCAAGCTGCTGGAGCTCGTCGAGGCGACGCAAAAACAGCAGATACGTGATCTGCTCAATGGTTTCGAGAGGATTTGAGATGCCGCCTGAATAAAAGGACATCCACAGTCGGTCGATTTGATTTCGGAGTTCGCCAGTTAGCATAGCTTTTGCATTTGATTTCAAGAACACCATATGCAACAACTTTGTTCAATTGGTGCTGTTTGGGTTCACATTAGCAGAAACGAGTCTACCTGGCACTAGATGCAGAGAGCCTTCCAAAGTGCGTGGATGCTGTGGACGTTGACCACGCACAAAATTGCTCCGAAGGTGGTTTCATGCACTGCTATCTCTGCGGAACGGAACTCAGGCCGGAGGACCGCCACTGGCGTCGGCGGGTCAAGACTGGCGAACACACGAGCACCCGCTACCGTGGCGGGAAGGTATCTGCTGTCCACACCTCGTACGGCATGCGTGTCGTCTGCGGTCCGTGCGTCCGCTTCCTTGACCGCCAAAAAATGAGCCGCGAGCTGATTGCCCACTTGGTCGTTCTGGGGCTGCTGGCTCTGGTCGTGGGATACCTCGTGGTGACGTGAAAAGGGACTCCAGCCATCGCTAGAGTCCCGAGAAGTTATTCAAGCACGAGTTCGCCTTCGCTGTCTCGCACCATAGATTTGCCGTCCTTGGTGATCGTGAACCCGGCATCAAGCATGCCGTTGCAGAGGTCTCGGATGTACCGATATTCAACTGCGTGTCCCTCACCGGATGGCAGAAGTTCTCCCTCGGTCCATTCGAGGAACCAAGCTCGGGCACGATCCGTTTCCGCCCAAACAGTGCAGAAACTCGGGTTCGAAGTCACCGTGAAGTCATATCCAGCGTCACTCATCTTGACTCCAGTTTGTTTCTATGCCGCTTCGACCGCTATTTCCAACCACTTCCTGCATTATGAATGCCTGACCCCCTCAAATTTGGTCCCCGCCTGCAATCACCTCCCTGGAGATTGCACCGACCCGAAAGCTGACCAACGTGGGTTTGAAATTTTTTCATATGAGCACGAAGCGATTTGCGCTAGGCCTACGTCCGTCAATTGACGGACGCGCAAACTTGACTCACGGATGAGATGGAGAAACGAATGCAAAGCAAATCGCTCAAATTGAGTCTCGTTGTCCTGAGTTGTGTTGCAATGGCTGGTGCCTCGCAAGCAGCCACCGTTCGATGCAACGTTCACGCCCCTCTTGGGTTCTACAAACTGCTACTTTTCAGAGTTGGTGATCGGAACCCTACCCGAGTTGATGTGCACGTGAAAATCATCGGCGGTCGATTGTACGAGTTCCCCAATGTTCCAACGGGAGATTGGTTCGTCCGTGCCGTGCTTGAAAGCGACCCCTACATTTCAGGTCAAGGTGCTGCGGGGCACGTAACAGGCTGGCTGCCCTGGACACAAACCATTCCTGATTGCTGGGTCAGACCGTAGCCATCTGTTGCAATGGGCTGCATGCAGGCATATTATGACTGCATGCTAGCTTCCAATAAACTCCTGGTCGGGGGCATTGGGATCATTCACGTGATTGCAATCCTGGTGTCCCTCTTCATTTCGCAACAGGCTTTCTGGCAACACAAGCAAGACGAACCCTGGTATTCAATAACTGCATTGACACCATTGCCTGCCGTTGAACCAAGAGGACCATGCTATCCCGATACGCTCTCTAATCCAGAGTGCATCGATACTTCATGGCTCGCTGTGTCAGGAAACTCGCTCCTGCTTGCAGTCCCATTTGATCTCCTCTTGCTTACTGCTGCTTACGCCATCAAGCTAGGTCAACGATCCAAAAGGAAGTGATCCCCTTCTAGCGGGACTATCAAAAATGCCCCGCGCGGTTAATGCGTGGGGCTAGCAATGGAGTCACTGATAGGTGACACCGCGAATGTAGTCAGCAGCTTTCTGAGCCTGAGCGGCGGCGATGACCACCGCTTTAGGATCGTTCTTGAGCACTCGGAGCCATCCGTCGATGTAGCTTGCGGCGTCACCGATGAGGGAGTTGTCGAGTCCAACCGTCGCGCAACAGAATGCCGACGTCAGCTCGGCCACCAGTTCCTCCTTTGAGTATTCACCCGATCCGAACTGAATCTCGCTGATGACCCCTGGGCGGTTGAGTCTCGACTCGTGCCCCGTCGCATGTCCCAGCTCGTGGTAGAGCGTGGCATAGAAGGCATCGGCAGTCTTGAACGCCGCAATTGGAGGGACTTGGACAAGGTCTTGACTGGGCTTGTACCAAGCGGCATTTCCTTGCTCTGCGATCTTTGGTGGCAACGGCATTGACCGCGCCAACATGTCAGCCCGTTCGATCCGTTGATGGTCATTGAGCGGCGTAGGTTCATAGAGCGCGGGAAGTCCGTGGTTTTCACACTGCTCGGCGTTGAAGACGTTGAAGTAGCGCAGGAGCGGAACTTGCTTTCTTGCCGCTTGCTCGTCGCCCTCTTGGTCGGTTGGTGGCTCCCATCGCTTCCAGAACACGACCATCGTGGACTTCATGCCTTGCTTGACCGTTCCACCGCGCTCCTGAACTTGCTTAAAGGTCAGCCAGCGATTGTCGGAGTAGGGACTCATGCCAAGCAGGAGCACATTGACTCCTCGGTACGGTCGGTTGGAGATGGCATTCACGGGCACTGCCGAGATGGACTGCCACGGCTTTCGCCAGGGCACGACGCCCTTCTTGAGCGCGGCGATGATCGTGTTGGTGACGGATTCATAGATTGTCAGTCGCATCGCCAAACCTCGGTTTCCCGAGGCGTGGCTGCGACCTTAGATTGTGTAAGGTTCATAGTGGCCTCTGTCACGGCTGAAGCCGTGTGACACCACCATCTAGGAAGTCGCCGAAGCGCACAAGAATCGCAATGTTGGCGCACGAGTTGCGTATCTGGAATCTATCGTTCAACTGGACAGAGCGTGGCCAACCGCAGACTCCTCAAGTTCCGTTGCGCGGGATGACTCTAAGTTCGAGCCCACATCGCTTGCGATCCCGAGGCTCTGGTCAGGCGAAACCGGAGCTTCTAACTTTCCAGAAGCGATGGCCTGCAAGTCGCTCATCCATCTGTGCAACGAGTTCGAAATCTCGTTCCTTGGGTCCACCAAACCAGACATATCACCCGCAAGGGCAAACTTCATCGGCTCTGGGAGCCCGATTGGCTGAGTTCGAAATCCGTTTTCTGGCACGTAGACGATCCCGTCGGGAAACATGAACCTGAGAAGGTTCTTTTTTGTTTCCAGCGCAAGATGCTGCCATGTCTGCTGGAGGTCTGAGAGAAATCGTTCTGCAAACGACACCAATTCCACGACGGACGTTTCTGGGCGAGTATCAGCCTCTTCAACTGTAGCTTCGGCAATCTCGTTCGAAATCTTTTCGATCTGTTCTTTGGCGAGATCGTCGGGGATCACTCCGCTCGCGTTCTTGATGATGACGTTGCCCCGGAGTTTCTTCAGTTCAGCGATCTTCGAAGATGCCGCTTCAATCTGTGCCGCGTGAAAGGTCATTGCTTGCTGCTCCCAATCGACAAGTCTCTTCTTCAAAAACTCCCAACGGCTCGGCTCATACTCATATTGTGCGAGGTAGTCAATGAAGTCAGACTCGACCTGCAGCAACCGGAAGTTGCGCTTGGCGCAGCGAATGCATCGGTAATAGGGGTACTTCCTGCCTGTGCCGCTCGTTGCCCAGTACGCGGTGTAGAGTGAGCCACAGTCGCAACGCATCGAGCCTCGCAGTGGGAACTCCTCGACGTCCTTTTGGTAGGTCTGTGGTGTGGCTACTCGCCGTAGGCACGCCTGGGCGCGGTAGAAGAGCGATTCCTCAACGATAGGAACGAACGGAGCTTTCCCATCCACCACTTTGCCGAAGGCATGAATCCGTCCGATGTAGACCTCGTTCTGGATGAACTTGTAGAACGACGCACGATTCAGCGGGATTCCGTTCGTCTCCAAGAACTTCCGTGCGAGCTTAGAACTCTGATGACCATTGGCGAAGAGCTTAAACGCCTGTCGAACAATGGGAGCGAACTGGGGGTCTGGCTCAATGGTTCCTCGTCCATTGAGTCGCACATTCCGGTAGCCAATCGGAGCCTTCCACACCCAGCGTCCATCAAGCACGGCCTCCGTCATTCCGCCCTTGCTCCGCTCTGCGCGAATCTCATTGTCGAACTGGGCCATTGAGGCGAACATCGCCTCGGTCAATCGACCAGACGGGGTGTCTTCAATGCGCTCCCCCAGAGACTCCAACCTGACGCCCTTGCGAGCGAGCTGCATCTTGAGGCTGAAGTAGTCGTGGACGTTCCTGGATAAGCGGTCAATTTTGGGGATGATCACGATCTGAACCCGGTTCTTCTTGTCGGCGCAGAACTTTAGCATTCGCTGGAGTTCTGGACGCCGCTCGGACTTCGCGCTCTCTCCTTCCTCGCGGAATACCTGTATCAACTCATAGTCGTGACTGGCGGCGTACTGCTTGACCTGCTTGGTCTGGCTCTCCAACGATCCACCCTCGTCTACTTGCCGTTGGCTGGAGACTCGGATGTAGGCGATTGCTTTTTCCATTCGAGGTAGGCGTTAGAAATAATTTGAGCGAGAGCTTCGACTTCGCCATCTGCAATTTCCACGATCTCTGCTGCGCAGTCAAGCTCCGCGAAACGAACGTAGAAGGGGCCCTGACGGAAACTGGCTTTGGGCCTGAGAATCCGTAGTGGCGTTGATGGGATTGGGTCGTGGTGGCTTTGTGGCATGCCGCCACTGTAGCGGCGGGTTCATCGAAGCGAAAAATGCTGCCGAATTCGCGCAAACGTTGCATCGATGGTCGCGTAGTTGTTCGGTTTCCGTTCGGTATGTTCAAATAGGTGCATGTACAACAAACCCCCAACGCAGGCCTACGGGCCGACCATCAATCGGTTCGCCGACGTGATGGCTCATCTAGACAGGTTCGCCTTCAAAGGCGTGGCACGGCTCGCCAAAGACGCTCGGGTCAGTCCGAGCACGGTGTCGAGGATCATCAATGGCAAGCTCAATCCGAGCTTTGTTTTGGTTGCGCGGCTGACGACTGCGCTGGAGAAGGCCCTCGGGTTCAAGATCGACCCAAGAGACCTCGTTGCCGAGAACGGCACGTTTCTGACCAAGTTTGTCTGCGATCTAGTGGGTTGTCGGGGCTGCTACCCCGAGAACGCCACCGATGAATTCGGCTATGTGAAGGCAGCCTTCCAAAAAGTAGAACCAGGAAAATGGGTCACTTCTCGCTATCCACAAGGAATCACGAAGAAAGGAGCACAATGATCACCGAACCATTCGTCGGAGCCCTCCAGAACACCTCGCTCCATGCCTTGCTGATGCTGGTCAGCAAAGGACTCACAAGAGCTGGGTTCGGAGACGTCCAAATACTAGATCGCAGGCAGTCTCGTCAGAAGTCGCGCTTTGGCGGGCATGAATTGCAGTGCTTCACCTCTGTAGGAAACTTGCCTGGAAAGGTCGTTGTCAAGGTCATCCGCGATGGCATCCGGGTCAGGATGCTCGATGAAATGGCTGGCGTGATCCAGCGCACTGGCGCAGACCTCGGACTCATCATATCGCCCTTTCACATCACCAGGAAGGCCAAGAAGGTGGTCTCCGACTATCGAGGCACTCGAATCAATGTCCTGGACGGCGAAGCTCTCGCTCAATTATTAAAACAATATGAAATCGGCGTTCGGGGCAAGGGCGGAGTGGACTATGCGTTCTTCGGTGGTCTAGAAGAACTGGCGGAGCGGCTGACTCACTTTATGCGGGAGAACCCAGTATGAATCAGGAGAAGCTCAACCGCCTTGCCCTTGAGCTCATGCACCTCGGGATCAGCCAAGCGGGGGCTGCAGAACTCATGGCCTCGGCCCCAATCGAAGAGATCGAGCGGCAGCTCCTCTATTTGCCGCACCGCAAAGCAAAGCGTCCCGGAGCCTTCCTGATAGAGGCCGTTCGGCGCAACTACTCACCTCCTAAAGAATTCTTCTATGCCGAAACTCAAGCTGAACATCCCGCCCCTGGGCGGCTGGGTCAAGACTCCGAACTACATCCTGGACACTCTGATGCCAACCCTCAAGGACACTGAGCTACGGACGCTCCTCGTGATCCTAAGGCAGACAGCGGGTTGGAACCGGACGGGTCGCCCCGTGATCCTCAAGTACAAGCAGCTGATCCAGAAAACTGGTCGCCGCAGTGAGGCAATTTCATCTGCGCTCAAGGGCTTGGAGAGGCGTGGACTTATCCACACAATCCGTGCGTCGCGGCACCACACCCCCGGAGTTTCCGAACCAATGGTCCGCCAAAAGCGAACAGCAACAAAACAAAGACATTTAGAGAAAGAACAGCAAGCTATCGCCGGTTATCCACAAATCTTTGAGTGGGAACGAGAAGAGTCTGAGACAACCTGAACCTGAGCTCAGGTTCGAGACCCCGCGTAGGGTTACGCGGGGTCTTGTGCTACCTACAAACAGCAAACAGAGCAGCAGAAGCAGACAAAAGACAGGGATGGGCTGGGCGGGAACTTACTGGGGTTGGGGTTGGCTATCAAAAGACCCGCCAACGACAAAGCGAAGGCGGGGTCTAGTAGTCTTCTGGCATCAGGATGGTCGTGACCGAACGGTCAGCCTCCGTGATGATCCAGAAGGGTTCGGATTGGTCTTCGTAGACAGAAAGCAGTCGAAAGCCGCGCTCTAGGGAGAGTTCATTCTCCAGGCGGTCTTCTTCACATACGTTGCCCCAGTCGCCATTTGCATGGCGAGCGAGCGATGTTTGAACGGCATCCTCCCGAAGACGGGTGTGGGCATTAGCCGTAATCACGACCCTGCCAAGGGGAAAGAGTTGGTTTGTCATCGTCGTCACCTCGCACGGCCCGTCACCAATGTGAGCGGGCCGTTGAAGGCGGCGACTGGAGCCTCTCGATACTAACCAACTGCTGGGTGGTGCTCAAATTTCTGTGCATCGATGCACCGTGATTTGCTCCACGACCGGCTGGAATGAGATCGTCAAGCCATGAAAGACAAGAATTCTGTTTTTGGGGAGGTGCGAAATGCTCCGACCCGCTGACGTTGCGAACTTTGAGACCCTGCGCAGTGCCTTTGAGAAGGGGCACGACGCGCTTGTCGAAGTCAAGAGGCGAAGTGATGGTGCTGAGGTAGCCGCCCTCTCTGCGGTCGGTCGGGATGCGGAGGAGTTCACCCTGACTCCGTTTGCCATCATGGTCGAAGGCAACCCCTTCGATCTCTTCTCACCACCGCTTCCCGGTGGTGGGTTTGCTGATTCGGGCGGTGACCAATGATGACCTTTGCCGAGTGGATGCGAGAGTTGGACGCTCTTTGCTTCGGTACGTGGGGCATCAGCATCTCAGACTTGCCGGACATGTCGTTCCACGACGTGTACGACGACGGAATCTCACCCGTGGAGTTCTTCCACGGCGAACTTGGGACAGTCGATGACTTGTCTCGGCTGATCCTCTCCTGACTAGGCTCCGGCGATACCGCTGGAGCCCTTTTCATGCTTGATGGATTGAGCTCGCCCAGTTACGATGAACTCATGTTTATGCGAGTCCTCCGCGCTGCAGGCCACGTCGCCCTCATCTTCCTTGGCTTTGTGGCCTTGCTCGTGTTTGTTCAACGACTGTGGCATATGGACTGGCCGCTTCCAATGGAATGGTTCTATCCCGAAGAAAGTTCACTCTAGACACTTCGGATAGCTTGCGACTCTTGCCGTGCCGACAAGTGCCGCCAGTGAACCGTGAGGCGACCGCTTTACGACAGGTTGTGCTAGCCACTGCAGGCAAGCGGCTCGGAGTTCACCCAGCAAGGCCCCATGCAGGACTACCCAGTTTGCCTCAGTCAGCCCACCCGAAACCACAATAGTCGCTGGCTGGAAGACATGTGAAAGCTGCCCGAGAAATGCCCCCCGGCGTGCCCACATACCGACTGACTCCCTCACTCTCTCCAAGAGTCTGTACTAGCTTCGTGATATGTTGCATTACAGAGGGCACACCCACATCAGTCGGCAGACGGATGGGTCAGGCGCAGTCCATTTCCCACAACTAAGAGGCTCGCGCCCATATCGGCAAAGACGGCCATCCAGAGGGTCGCTGTCCCGGCCATGGCGAGTCCTAAGAACACGAACTTGATCAGCAGGGCCATGACTATGTTTTGGGTCAGGATGGCTGAGGTGCGGCGGCTCAGCTGAATGTACACCGGCAATTTTCGAAGATCATCATCCATAAGGGCAACGTCGGCAGTTTCGATGGCGGTATCCGTTCCAGCGGCTCCCATCGCGAAACCTATCGTAGAAGCCGCCAGTGCTGGCGCGTCGTTTACACCGTCGCCAACCATTCCTACCCGCTCACCTCGACCGAGCGCGTCCTGAATCGTCTCCAGCTTATGCTCAGGAAGCATCTCGGCTCGAATCTGGTCGATACCTACTTGTGCTCCGATTGCCTGCGCTGTTGCTTCATTGTCGCCTGTGAGCATCATCACCTTGAGACCCAATTCATGTAGCTTCCGCACGGCCTCAATGCTCTCTTGGCGTACCGTATCGGCGACCGCGAAGACTCCCAAAACCTCCTTCTCATTGGCGAGTAAGACAAGCGATTTGCCGTCGCGCTCTATCGGACCGATCACGTCATGCACGTGGTCACAGCAGATGCCCTTTTCTTCAATGAGCCTGTGGTTCCCAAGGTAATACTTCGCGCCACCGACTTCGCCTGCGACTCCGCGTCCCGTGAGCGATTCGAACTTTTCAAGAGCGAGCAGCTCACCCTCCCATGCACCGACGATAGCCTTTGCAATAGGGTGTGCGCTCGTCGAATCGAGCGTAGCTGCCGCTTGCCGAACCAGGTTCTCTTCGTAATCGTGCAGAGTTACCACCTGAGTGACTTTGGGTTCTCCGTGTGTAAGGGTTCCGGTCTTATCGAGAGCAATGAGTGTGAGGTTCTTTCCTGATTCCAGGTGCGCCCCGCCTTTGATCAAGATTCCACGACGTGCTGCGGCGGCGAGTCCGCTTACGACCGTCACCGGGGTCGAGATCACTAGGGCGCAGGGACACGCAATCACGAGCAGAACAAGAGCCTTGTAAAGCCAAGGCAGAAACGGTTGACCAAACAGGCTCGGCACAACGGCTACGAGAAGGGCGACCAGGACGACGGCGGGCGTGTAGTACCGAGCAAACGTGTCGATAAACCGCTGGGTTGGCGCACGTGATCCTTGCGCCTCTTGTACCGTCCTTATGATCCGATCAAGCGTTGTGTTGCCCTTAGACCCGGTCACCGTGAACTCAAGCATTCCCTCACCGTTAATGGTCCCAGCAAAGAGCTGGTCACCAGACGCTTTCTCAACTGGGACACTTTCTCCCGTGATCGGAGCCTGATCGACGGAACTCTCGCCGGAGAGAACCAGTCCGTCGAGGGGAATTCGGTCACCAGGGCGCACTCGGAGTCTTTCTCCGAGTGCGACTATAGAGGCATCTACTTCCAGCCAAACTCCGTCACGAAAGACAAAGGCTGTCTCGGGAGCTAACGTCATGAGCGACTTGACTGCGTTTCGGGCTCTCTCCAAAGCAAACGACTCGATTCTCTCTGCAATCGCGAAGAGAACGGTCACCATCGCCGCCTCTGGATATGATCCGATGACGAACGCTCCAACGACCGCAATACACATCAGAAAGTTGATGTTGAGCGTAAGTGTCTTTACCGCAACCAAGCCCTTCTTGAAGGTTGTAACTCCACCTAGCCCAATAGCTGCCAAGGACAATCCCAGCACTTGCAACGAGCGTTCATTTCCAGTCGAATAGGCGACCACTTCGGCAAGGACCGCGAGTGCCAATGCAACCCCGAGCGCGAAATCGGCCCTGCCGATACCGCGCTTTTCAGGGGCGCATCCAACTTCACAGTCCTCTTCAGGCGGTAGACCGATCTCATTTAGAATTGTCCTGATCGGGACATCAGAGTCAAAGTCGTGACTCACAGTGAGAACCCGGTTGACCAGATCAAACTCCAAGCCCCTCACCTGCTCGACTTTGCCAAACCGGTTCTTGATGACCTGTTCTTCAGCCGAGCAGTCCATTCCCTGAATCAGGAATTTAGACGTCATTTCGATCCAGGCTTATGGCCGGGCGATTCCTTCTCATGGAGCTGAACGACGTCTTTACGCTCCGCGACGATGGTGTTCTTGACGAACTTGCCCTTCTTCACCTCCACCGGACAACCGGGACAGAATGGTTTCACCGTCTGCCCGGCAACCCGGGTGTGAAACGCACCGAAGGAAAGAGTGTAGGTCTTACCACTTTGTGTAAGAGTGAGTTTCTCTCTCACACGATTGCCGAGCTTGCCAGCAAATGTCTCCTTGCGCTCGTACGCTGTGAGTTCGAAGACGCCAAGTGATTTGGGCTTGGTTTGTGGGGTTGCGACTGTTGCTACCATGAGCAAGAGCAACCCCGAAGTGAGTTTAGTTGTTTGATTTGTCATGTTCTTTCTATCTTTTGGAACTAGGGGCTTCCTTAGAGCTCCGTTGGAGTCGGTTTATCGCTTTCAAACCAGGTGTAGAGCGCAGGTAGCACGACAAGGGTTAGCAAAGTTGCCGAAGCAATTCCTCCAATGACGACCGTCGCGAGAGGACGCTGGACTTCGGCTCCGATTCCCGTATTCAATGCCATTGGAATGAAACCTAGAGCCGCAACAAGAGCAGTCATCAGGACCGGGCGCAACCTCTGAGTTGCACCTTCGCGCACGGCGTCCATAACGCCAAGCTTTCCTTCCTCACGAAGCCTATTGATAGCGGAAACCATGACAACTCCATTGAGCACCGCGACGCCGGAAAGGGCAATGAACCCAACCCCGGCTGTGATACTGAATGGCATCCCTCGAAGGAACAGCCCTACGATTCCACCTGTGATCGCAAGGGGTACACCTGTGAAGATGAGGATCGCTTGCTTCAAAGAGCCGAACGTTGAGAAGAGCAAGAGGAAGATGAGCGAGAGCGCAAGCGGCACTACGAGCATGAGCCTTGCCGATGCTTTCTGCAGGTTCTCAAACTGCCCTCCCCAGGTGATGTAATAGCCCTCCTTGAGCTTCACTTTCTCCTTGATTGCCTTTTGCGCCGCCGTCACGAATGTGCCGATGTCGCTGCCTCTCACGTTCATCTGGACGACGACGCGGCGTTTGCCCATCTCCCGAGAGATTTGGGCGGGAGCTGGAGCGTCATCGATGTGCGCCAGAGACGAAAGCGGTACACCACCTCCCTCTGGAGTTTCAATCAAGATCGACTTGATTGCCTCCACGTCGTTGCGAATGCTATCAGGCAGTTTCACCGTCAACGCAAACCGCTTGTCACCCTCGATGATCTGACCAACAGGTTCTCCGCCAAGGGCGACCTTGATCATCTCCTGAATGTCGTCAATGCTCACGCCGACTCTTGATATCGCGTCACGGTCGATGTCGATTTGGAGCACGGGTACTTCATCGACTTGCTCGACCTCCACGTCCTGCGCTCCGGGAATATCCCGAACCGCTGCCGCGATTTCGTCGGCTTTCGTCTTGAGCTCGGTCAGGTCTTCGCCGAACACCTTGATTCCAATGTCAGCCTTGACTCCGGAGACAAGCTCGGCAAAGCGCATCTGGATCGGCTGGGAGAAATTGTAGCCCTGACCGGGAACCTGATTCACCTTCGCGGTGAGTTCTTCGATCAACTTCTCTTTCGTCATTCCTGCTCGCCATTTTTCGCGGGGCTTGAGCATGATAAAGGAGTCGGTGAGACTCAAGGGCATTGGGTCGGTAGCCACCTCGGGGGTCCCACTTCGAGAGAAAACCGTGGTCACTTCTGGGACTTCCAGCACCTTTTTCTCGAAGGCAGTCACAAGACGTACCGTCTGCTCAGCATCAACAGTTCGCACTCTCACGGGCTGAATGACTAGCGAGCCTTCATCAAGCTGCGGAATGAATTCAGAGCCAAGGCGAGAGAACAAGAATCCAGCCAGCAGCAGGATCGCAACTGCCCCGCTGACAACAACCGCACGACCCTTCAGCGCGAACCTTAGGACAGGGGCATAAACCCGGCTGAAGAACTCCATGACTGGGTTCCTGCCTTCCTTCGTGTCACCGGAGAGGAACATGCTCGCAAGAACCGGAATCAGCGTCATGGTCAGGATCAGGGCACCGATGAGAGCAAACACGACCGTGAATGCCATCGGCTTGAACATCTTGCCTTCGGTTCCCTCCAGGGCAAGAATCGGAAGGTAGACCACAGTGATGATGGTCACCGCGAACGCGGTTGGCTTAGCGACCTCGCGGCAGGACTCCCACACTGAGTGCCGAACCTCGTGGCGGTCGAGCTTTGAACCCTTGTGCTCTCTCGCTTCGGCCAATCGCCGAACTGCGTTTTCGATCATCACGACCGCGCCGTCCACGATCAATCCGAAGTCAATCGCACCAAGACTCATCAGGTTGCCGGAAATTCCAAACCGGTTCATCCCGATGATCGCAAAGAGCATCGAGAGCGGAATCGCGAGGGCAACGATCAATGCGCCGCGCAAGTTGCCAAGCAGCAGCAACAACACGACGATGACCAAAATACCGCCTTCAAGAAGGCTCTTTTCAACGGTGTGAACAGATTCTCCAACCAGATCGGATCGGTTGTAGACGGTTGTCAGAGTCACATCTTCAGGGAGTTGCGACTTGATTTCTTTGATCTTTGCATCCACCGCATTGGCGACGGTGCGACCGTTTGCACCTTTTAGCATCATGACGGTGACGGTCATGGCCTCTTTCCCGTCCTTGGTGCTGATCCCCGTGAGCACGGGTATTCCGAGCTGCACCTTGGCAACATCGCGAACAAGAACCGGAATTCCGCTTTCTGTCTTGACGACAATCTTTTCAATGTCCGCAATGGTCGTGGCGAGTCCGACACTTCTAATGAGGACTCGCTCTCCATTGCGCTCCAGAACGCCGCCGCCCGCGTTCTGATTGTTCTTTTCGAGGGCAGTTACCACCTCATCAACGGCGATGCCTCTAGCTAGAAGAGCACGCGGCTCGACAACAACCTGATACTGCTTGACCGATCCGTCTGCCGAGTTGACCTCCGCAACACCCGCTACTGTTCGGAGCTGCGGTGCAATGGTCCAATCTTGGAGCGAACGAAGCTCCATCGGGCTTCGTTTCTCACTCTCAAGAGCATACATATAGATGTCGCCAAGTCCGGTAGAGACAGGCCCCATCTGGGGGGCTTCGATTCCCGAAGGAAGCGACTCCTTAACACTGTTGAGCCGTTCGTTGACAAGGTTTCGAGCGAAGTAGGTGTCCACTTCATCCTTGAACGTCACGATGACCTGAGAGAGACCGTATTGGCTGAGGCTCCGAACTTGCTCGACTCCAGGGATTCCGCCCATCGAGGTCTCGATGGGGAAGGTCACGAGCTTTTCCACTTCCTCGGGACTCATTCCGCCCGTTTCGGTGTTGATCGCCACTTGGTTGGTGGTGATGTCGGGGACGGCATCGAGCGTAAGTTGTTGCCACGAAACCAGCCCAAAGACGACAACCAGAGCGGTTGCAATGATGACAAGAAACCTCTGTTTGAGGCTGAACTCTAATACACGTTCCAGCATTAGTGATCGTGCTCCTTGAGTTCGTCCTTCTTTTGCTCGCTCGAAAGCACAAAGGCACCTTTGGAGGCAATGACTTCGCCGTCTTCAAGCCCGGACTCAACCGCAACACGGTCACCATCGCGCTCGCCGATCACGATCTCGTGCTTCTCGAAAGCCCCTTCGTGTTTCACGAAGACGAAAGACTTCTTGTCCTCCGTGATCACAGCCGAGAGCGGAATGACTAGCTCTTCCCGTGCCGATCCCACTCCAAGATGGACCGTGGCAAACATGTCGGGCTTGAGCATCCCGGCAGAGCCTACGATGAGACATTGAGCCGGAATAGATCGGGTCTTGGGATCAACACGAGTCCCAACGACTTGCACTACACCTTCGAACTCTTTTCCGGGCAACGACGCAACGGTGATCCGCACCTTGGCTCCTTTGCGCACTTTTGCCGAGTCCTGTTCGGGAACATTTGCGGATACCCAAACTGACCGCAGGTTCTCGACTTCCATCAGCACCTGGGTTCGATCTACTGCTTGACCCTTGGTGACATCGAGGTGAGTGACCGTCCCTGAAATGGGTGCAATGAGAGCAACCCTTCCGACCGATGCCCCACCCGAGCCAGAATTGGATCGGTAAACCGCCTGGGCATTTGCGATGCTGCGATTGGCACTCGAAAGAGCCGACTCAGCCGCTCGCACTCTGATTCGCGCCCGGTTGAGTTCGAGCTCGCTCGATTTCACCTCTGCTTCGGCAACTTGAAGCTCCTTCGCGTTCAATAGGCCGCGCGAAGCGATGTTTTTCTCGCGGTCGTATGTCGCCTTGGCGTTCTCGATTTTTGCTTTTGCGCGATCTAGCCGAATCTGGTCTTGTTGAAGCTCTAGTCGAGCCGCCTCAAGTTCAGACTTGGAGACAATCCCATCTCGGTACAAGTTCTCTAATCGCCGGAGTTGCTCTGCGTGGCTCGCTTGCTCTTTCTGAACGCTTAGAAGCTCACTCTGCGCTTCGTTTAGCTCGTTCTGGGCTTGCTGAACTGGGGCTTGGCTGAACGCACCAGCTTTCGCGAGGTCACGCTGTCTGGTGAGATTAGTTTTTGCCGCATTCAATTTCGCGACAGCAAGTTCAACCTCGGAGCGTGATTGTTGAACATCTGATTTAGCCGCATCGCGCACACGGGTTGCCTCCGCGATAGTTGACCAAGCTTGGGAGAGTTCCGGAGATTCGATGATCGCCAGTGTCTGACCTTGGCGAACTGAGTCGCCGAGCCGTACCGAAATCGAGAGGACTCTTCCCGCTACTGGCGGGGTAACGACTGCCTTGCCGCGATCCGTGCTTGTGACAGTGCCAGGAACTTGGAGGGACTCCTGAATCTCCTCTCGTCGAACGACGGTCGTCTCAATGCCCGCGATCTTCTGGGCTTCATCCGTGAGTTTGACCTGCCCCTCGACATGGCCCGCTTCCTCTTCTTTGGAGTGTTCGTCCGTATGAGGGGCTTCGGGGGATTTACCGCACCCAGCCATGAGCACCAGAACAAGAACGATTGGTCCGAGTTTTCTCACTTGAGCACCTCCGCCAGGAATCCAGAAGCCTTGTACTGGTCAATGACCGCAACTGATAGTTGCTTCCTCGCTTCTACGAGTTCCTGCTCGACCTCTCGCAGAGCGCGGGTAGCTTCCAGTACGTCAATCTGCGTTCCGAATCCTTCAGAAAAGCCCTTCTGAGACTTCGCGACAAGGTCACGGGCTGATCCGAGAATCGCTTCATAGCGTTGAATCCGGGCTTGCCGAGCATCAATTTCGATCTTCGTAGCTTCGAGTTCGAGATTCGCTTTCGTCGTCGCATCGAGGAGTTGCTTGCGAGCTGCTTCTGCCTTCAGGCTTGCAGCGCGACTCTCGTTTTTTGCCCTGCCGTGATCGAAAATCGCCCAGGTGATTTGGGCACGTCCAACAAAGTAACTAGGATCACTTCCCCAGGGAGACCTCACAATCTGCAAGCTGAATTCAGGGCGGTTGGAGACACTGGCAACCTTGGCTTCCGCCTCCGCAATGAGGACCTCGGCCTTGAGCTCAAGCAGGTCGGGTCGCTGATCCACGGTCGGACTCGTGAGCACCTCAATGGAAGCATCCGGCTCAACAGAAAGAGTGTCTGGTCCTGAACCAACCAATCCGGAGAGCCGCTTGATCGCGGCGGCAAAGTCGGCTCGGCGAAGCTCAGAGGCCTGCTTTGCGCGTTCAAGTTCGATGTTGGCTCTGGTGACCTGAAGTTCCGCGACCTTGCCTTCGTCAAACCTTCGTTTGGTTGCATTGAAAAGCCCCTCAGCAACGTTCAGAAGTTCGGTTGAGACTTCGCTTTGGTGTTTTGCTGAAACAGCCTCGGCGAACGCCGTCAGAACCTCGGTTTGGAGTTCGCTTGCCTCCGCTCGGTAAGCCGCGAGAGCACGTTGGACTCCTGCCGCCCCCAAGGCTTTGGCAGATCGTTGACGACCAAAGAGGTCGATTCCTTGGGTGAGTGCTAGGTCTTGGTCGGTTGCGCCGACGTCATTACGGCTCGACGCGCCAACGGCAAGTTCGAGCGGTGAGAGAGCACCAAGGGACTTGGCGGTCGCTCTTGCCTCTTCTACTCGAAGTTTCGCGGCAGCGAGGGCAGGGCGGTTTTGAGACGCTAACTTGAGTGCGTCTTGGGCGGATATTTGGGATTGGGCTTGGCACACAGTGGTTGCCAAGAGGAAAGAGATTGTGAGTTGTTTGTTCAAGGGTTGCTCCAGAGCTTGTTAAGGCTGGAGCAAGATCGAGCGGCTACGCCAAACTCATGACCTCGCACCCAGCGGATAGCTGAACACGATGCAGAGCGGGTGGTCCTCGTGATGAACGAAGCAAAGGCGGTCCTGTCGGCGGAGCACCTTCTCTAAAGACAAATTGGTTCCGCGGCCCTGCAACGAAGCCAAGTTCGGGGAAAACCACCGGCGGCGGCAAGATCGCAAATTCCAGAGCTACCTGGGGAGCGGGCGATAAGGAGTCGAAGCTCTTGGGAGTCTCGCACTCACGCATTTCGCAGCAATCGTGGCAATCGCCATGCGAGGTCGACAGTGATCCCACTGGCTCGGGATGGTGCGTGATGATCGCGCATTCGAGGCAAGTTTCACCTGACGGTCGAACGTAGTCCGACACGCAGAAGTGCATTTGGGTCAGCACGAGAATCGAAGCGAGCAATGCTCGCCCAACAAATCCTCTCAATGCGTCCAAGAAACTCACGGTAGAATATAGTATGACGCTGGATACCAACGGATCGATGCGGACGATTCGTAACGGTGGGTCATCGAGCGGTTCGGGCCGCTCAACCACAGAGTCAGGCGCGCTAAGCAGGACGAATGCAGGTTCTAAGTGCGTCCACTTCGGTGTACCACCACGCTTTAGGTTCAAAATGCGAGTTTGCTCAAGTTCAAACTTTGCGACAACCGAACGGGATTCGAAATTTCGGGGGGCGGTATCCCATGGTTTGTCCGATTTTTCTTGATGTTTAGTGCTTTTCTTCCTCCCTATTTGACCAACACTTTGCCCTTATACATTCCCATCGGGCAGGCGAACGCGACCTCACCAGCTTTGTCTGGAGTGAACTTGAACGTCACGGTTTGACCTTGTTTTACGGTCTGTTTCTGCTTCAGGCTCTTGAATTCAATGGTCGCACCGCAACCCATCTTGGCTCCGCCCTTGAAGGTGATGGCCACAGGAACTCTCTTTTTTACGGAGATTGCCGAAGGGGTGTATTTGCCTTCGGCGACCGTGACCGTCAAGGTCTGGACTCCTTTCACGGTCTTGGCCGGGACCGGAGCGTCTTGGTGGTGCCCTTCGTGCTGAAAAGCAAAAGCGGTGGTGCTCATAAGAACGGCGACGACGAGAATGGTTGTACTTTGTTTCATAGGTTTTCTTCCTTGCGGACGTCATGGCTGTCGGAGACGGCTGGGAGTGTCGGGTCATGCTCCGTAACGGGCCAAGACCAATCCCGTTTGAGGAAAGTCTTGTTGAGCCAGACGACAAAGTCGTCCACGTAGGTATGCATGATCGGGATGTCGAAGAGTGAAAGAACGGTGCCCACGATGAGTCCTCCGACCACCGCTGTGGCCAGTGGTTGATAGGCATCGAGGCCGGTTTTGGGAGCGAACGCAACCGGAAGCATGACGAGAAGCGTGATGCCAGCCGTCATCAGAATCGGGCGAAGCCGGTCTGGGCACGCGGTCCGAATCGCCTCATCTCTCGGGATTCCCTTATCGCGGTATTTCATGATCAGGTCGATCATGAGAACCGCCGTCGTGATGTCCATTCCGGTCAGCACGATGATTCCTAAGATCGAGACCGTCGAGAACGACTGGTGTGCGATGAAGAGGGCCACGAAGACACCCGCGAGTTCCAGCGGCAGGGAGGCGATCATTTGAAGCGGCTGGAGGAACCCTCGGAACTGGACGACCAGGACGAGGTACATCATCGCAATGGAGAGACCGAGCCCCTGGATAAGGCGCCGGAAACTGTCCATCATCTGCGTCATATCGCCGCGCATCTCCATCCCGTACCCTGGCGGAAAGTTGACCGGCTGGATTCCAAGCTTCTTGTTGCCACCGTAGGCGTTCGAGACGAGGTTCATGACCACGTCCATGCTGGGAAGGCTCCCGATTCGGTAGTAACCGGTGACCCCGATGACCCTTCGGAGACCATCGTGCTCGATGACCGTCGGAGATGTCTTGGGAACGACGTCAGCGACCGACCTCAATGGAATCTGCTTTCCGTCCGGAGTCGTCAGATACACCGATTCAAGATCTTGTGAACTGGACCTCGCGTCCTTCTCATACCGAACAAGGATCGTGTCTTGACGGATGTTCGGCAAGCGGTAGTACTCGTTCGTGAGTCCGCCCCGCATCGCGTAGTAGGCCTGTTGGGCGATCTGGTCGGGGCTGAGTCCCACCTCTTGGGCCCTCTGCAAATTGACGTCGATGCGATAGTCCGGCACTCCCAATGCCCAAGTGCGCGATGGTTGGAAGAGTTCGGGCATCTTCTCCCCCACTTTCAAGACCTGGTCTCCCAACTTGTCCAGGACGGCAAGGTCCTGGCCGTAGATGTTCACGTGAATGGGTGCGGCCGAAGTCGCCATAACGTCCGAGCCCATCTCCTTGATTTGGAACCGCCGGACGCCTGGAACCGTTTGGAGGGTTTCCCTTTGAATCGCGTCGATGACCTTGAAGATGTCGTTCTTGCGTTTGTCCTTGTCGCTGAAGGTCAGCATGAATGCAGCCCCGTTCACAGCGGGCATCTGATAGCCTGTGAAGAACGGCGACCACGTTTCGAACATGGACTCAGCGCCCAGTTCAATGCTCGCCTTTTCAACCTCGGGATGCTTGCGGACAATCTCCTCGATTTGTTTTACGGCTCGCTCAGTACCCGCATAAGACGTTCCTGGGTTCATTTCCAAGAAGCCCGACGCCTGACCCGTGTCGGCAAGGGGCATCATTTCGGATCCAATGAAGTAGTAGAAGGTGAAACCAAGAATGAGCGTCGCGAGGACGCGAGTGAAGTTGGCGAACCGGTGCTCTAAGAGCCACGAGATCAGCCTGCCGTATCCTTTCTCCATTCGTTCAAGGCCACGCTGGAACGGATCGACCAGGCGATAGAGGATCCCAAGGACTGGGTGCTTCCTTTCCTTGTCGCGGACTGCGTCAGGGCGAAGCAAGTTCGCGCAAAGTAGAGCGGTGAGGGTAAACGAGACCAGCATCGAGGCGAGCAGCCCGAAGATGAGTGGCCACACCAGTTCGACAAACATCAGTCCCACGATGCCGCCCGAGAAGATCAAAGGAAGAAGCGCAAGGACGATCATCAGGGTCGATGCAATGACCGCAAGTCGCACCTCGGCAATGCCATCGATGGTGGCCTGCTTCGGGGTCTTGCCCATTCTCAGGTGTCGCTCGACCGCGTGGATATCGATGATCGAATCGTCCACGAGCCTGCCGATGCTCAGAAGCAGACCGATGAGGGTGCCGCTGTTGAACGTCATGCCGAACGGAACCATGAGCAGAACGGCGATGGCGAGCGAAGTTGGCAACGTCACAATGGCGATAAGGGTCCCGCGCCACTCACCTAGGAAGAGAACGAGTGCGATCGCGGTCAAGACAATGGCGACCGCGAGCTCATGCCAGACGTTCTCGAACAAGATGTCCACAAAGTGGGCGTTGTCGTACGAGGTCTCAAACTTGAGGCCCGGGTTTTCCGATTCAAGCTGTTTGACCACCTGCATGACGGCGGGCACGACTTGGGCAGAGCTGGCCCCGGGGTTCTGAATGACACTGACTTCGATGGCGTCTTTCGACTCTCCGGTTGTGTTGTCCAGATACCGATAGCCGGACCGTTTCTCCCAATGGGAGTCCTCGACCCGTGCAACATCCCTCACGTAGACGACCTTTGGGATGCTGGGTTGCGAAGTTGCTTTAGGAGTTGGCGAAGGGCCAGAGTCTGCACCTCCGCCCATTCCCATTCCACCACCTGTCGAGGCGACCGCCTTCGGTTGACTCCCCACGGTCGAAATGGGATATGCCAGCACGTCTTGGGCACTTGCCGCTCTGGTGTCCACCCGGACGATGCCTTCACGCTCTCCGCTAGTGACCGTACCGCCCGACGCGCTGACGTTCGCACGGTCGATGGCGTTCCTCACATCAAGGATGGAGAAACCATATGAAGCGAGTTTGTCCCTGTCCACAACGACTTGGAGTTGTCGCCGGTATCCGCCAAACGGCACGACGGCATAGACGTCTGGTACGGTCTTGAGCCTCCTGACGACAGTGTTGTCGGCGTACTTCCGCACCTTGGCCATATCCCACCCTTGGGAGGTGTCTCCCTTGACGGAGAGCGTCAGTACCGGCAGATTGAGGGGGTCAATCGGAATGACCCAGGACGGTTTCAGGTTTGCGCCGGTCGAGGGCAAGGTGCTCTGCACGACATTCATGAGCGCCTGAATGTCAGTCTGCGCCTTCTGCATGTCGGTTCCGTAGGGGAACTCCAACGTCACGATGCTGAATCCGTCCTGTGATGTGGAGCGGACGTAACGCACTCCTTTGACATTGATGAGTTGCTCTTCCACCGGTTTCGAGATATAGAGCTCCATCTCCTGGGCGGAGAGGCCGGGCATCATCGTCACCACTCCCATCATCGGACTTTGCACGTAAGGCGCAAAGCGGCGTGGCATATGCGAGATGGCAAGATAGGCCAGTGCCAGCATCGCCACATAGAAGGCGACCACTGCGTAAGCATGCTCGATAGACCACTTGTGAATCAGGTGGAGGGCGTTGAGCTTGTGTCCGCCCTCCGAAGGCTCGGACTTGCTCATTTGACCACCGCCTTGCCCTTGTACATGTTCATTGGGCAAGTGAAGGAGAGTTCTTTTCCGGCCGGTTGGGCAGGAATCTCGACGGTCGTCGGCTTATTGAGAGGAGTCTCAGCGTGTATCCCGATTTCTGGAAAATCGACGGCGGTCGCACAGGTGTCTTGTACCTTTCTCACAAAGATAAGCTTTGTCGGCTTGCCCGCGGGGATTTGAACGACCTCTGGCGAGTAACCAGCGCTTGTGAGCTCAACTGTGATCGAATCACCCTTGACTGCCGCCGGTTCAGCAGAGACTTGGACCTGCATCCCTTCTGCGAGGCCAAACGGGGCGACCACGACCCGTTCGCCTTGCTTCAGTCCCGACCTGACGGCCGCCTTCCCATGGGCCAATCCCTGAAGTTCCACCTGCCTGAGAGAGACGGCAAGCTGCCCAGGAGAACTTGCGGCAACAACCCAGACTTTCTGGACCGTTTCCCCGTTATGGGAATCGGTCACAAGAGCGTCGGATGGAATGACAAGCGCTGACGAACTGGAACCGACAGAAATGGCCAGCGAGACGAATTGTCCGGGGCTAAAGCGGTGGTCTTGGTTCGAATAGACCGCCTCCACAACTCCCATTCGGGATGAGGGATCGACGGACGGCGAGACGCTGGAGACTTCCAACTTTAGGGCAGGTCCGGCTTGCGGAGTTGCCAGGATTTGCACCTCGTCTCCAACTTTGATCTTCGAGAGGTCCTGCTGAGGCACATTCGCTTGGATGCGCACGGGTGAAACCTGAGCCACCTTGAGCACCGATTGACCTGGTGCCACGACGACGCCCGGACTGACGAGCCGCTGAGTGACGACGCCGTCGACTTCGGCTCTTAGTTCGGAATATCCCTTTTGCGTCGATGCCCCTTTAAGCCCTGCGCTTGCCTCCGATACGGCCGCTCTCGACTGACCGACTTTGGATCTTGCGGATTGAACTCCTGAGAGCGCAGTCTTGACCTGAGTCAGTTTTGCTCGGTAGTTGGCTTCCGCCTTGGCCACCCGTGACGCCGCGGCGGAAACGTCGGCGTCCGAACGTTTCAGATCACTGCGAGCTCCGGAGGCCATTGAACCAGCTTTTGCCAGTTTTTCGTTCGCGGATGCAAGAGCGGCTCCCGTCTTTTGAGCCGTTGCAACGGCCTGCTGCCACTCGTCTTTTGAGACTGCTCCTTTGGCGAAGAGTTGCCGCATGCGTTCGAGTTCTTGGCTTTGGTATGTTTGGTCGGCTTTAGCCGCATCCACTTCCGACTGGGCGCTTCTTACTTCTGAGTTGGCGGCTTCGACCGCTGAAGCCGATGAACTCCTCGAAGCCTTAGCAGACTCAAGCATTGAGCGCGCCTCAGATATCTCGGTTTCGGCCATCTTGGCTTCTGCCCTCGATTGCTCGACCATGTTGAGGGCCTGCTGGTACTCTGCATCCGCAACACCGACTCCCTGGCTCGCGTTGTTCACTCCAGCCGCCTTTTCGGCGATCATGGGATCGATTTGGCTCGTGTCAAGTTTGGCAAGGAGCTGACCTCGTTTCACCTTGTCACCGACGTAGACGGGCATACCAACGATGGTGCCGCTCACTCTAGGGACGACATCTTGCTCCACGAAGCCAAGCACCTGTCCGGAATAAGTCACGGATGCAGCAAAGGGCTCGGACTTGACCTCTGCCACAGTGACCGGAAGGGCACCTTCAGGCGCGGGCGTGTTCATCTCCATCACCTGCGCTTCGAGTGGTGTCATAGAGCCTTCGCGGCGCAAGTTCCGGACGGCCCAAGTGCCGGCCGCAAACGCGATCGCAAGCAAACCCAACGAGAGCAACACGGTCTTGCTGAACAGACCCCGAAGACTAATCTTTTGGCCGGTGGACACCATGCGCCATGCAATGAGAGCAAGAATCACAAGAACCGCCAGACCAAAGAGCCAAATGGAGTTCGAACCTGATCCGCTTGCGGAAGACTGGCCGGTTGATACTTGGAGGACTGTTTGTCCGCTTCCGGACGGTGCGCTCACCGAGACCGTGACGTCGTATTGCCCGGCCATGGCGAAGGTCGCCGGAGCGGTGTAGCTGCCAGGCTCAGACCCTTGCATAGCCACCTCTTCTCGCTCGCCCATGTTCATGCTGGGCATTCTCGCGAAGACTTTGACCGTCGCTCCAGAGACGGGCTTCCCTTGGGAATCGGATACCTTCAATTGGACTTTCGCTTTGCCGACTGGAACCATCACGGGATCCGTGGTCAATGATATCCGAAAAGGACCGGCAATTCCGTCAACGGCAAAGCAAAGAGCCGAGAGCGTGAAGAGCAACACGGCGAAGAAAGTTCTTAAATTGCTGGGTTTCATAAATCGCCTCCCGTTGAGCGAGAGAGCCTGGCAAAGGCGGTGAGCAGGTCAAGCCGCGCCTTGGCTACGTCGGTACGGGCCCGTGTAAGCAAGTCGAGCGCGTCGAGTTGCTCCAGAAGAATGGCTTTCCCCGCCTCGACCCTGACCGAGATGACGTCGTAGGCACTGGAAGCCGCTTGAGCGGAGGCAGTGGCGGACTTGAGGTTTTCGAGTGCCGTCTCATAATCGAGAAGGGACTGCCGGACTTCCTTCTCCACTTGTAGCTTTGCGCTTGCAAGGTCGGCTTCGGCCCGGGCCTTCATGGACTTGGCCTTCTCGATTTCCGATCTCACCCGGCCGCCGTCGAAGAGAGGGAAGCTCATTGAGAGTCCAATCGTCACGCCCCCCATGTCTCGTCGGTTTGTCGCGTCCGCCATACCCGTTGCATAGAGTCTTGGGTTGGATTGAGCCTTGGCGGCCCTTAGCTCAGCTTCAGAAGCCTTTGTTCTGGCGGTTCCCGCGATGACCAGTCCTCGGTTGGCCATCGCAGACTTCACCAGGCTCTCAATTTGGAAGGTTTTTGCTTCAGGGTCGGTAACTCCTAGAAGCTGTACCTGAGCGTCAAGCTTCCCTCCAATGACCTGCAAAAGGTCGAGGTTCGCCTTCGCTTCGGAGTTCTTCGCCGTCTTCACGTCTCGCTCCGCTCGGCTGAGTTCTCCCTGAACACGTTGGACTGACGCCTCAATGGTTTTCCCTGCTTCAAACCTAGCTGTTGTCGTCTTGAGCATTTCGAGCAGAGCGTCATAGCTTGCTTGTGCGGCGAGGACATCCTCGTGCATCGACTTCACAACAAAGTAAGATTGACGGACGGAAAGCTCTAGCTCTAACTCCGCTTCTCGGTATTCCCCAGCGGCGGCCCGAGACTGCCATTTGGCCGAGACGGCCATTGCTCTCACATCGTCAGCAAGTATCGGGAGCATGAGCATCAAGTTCCCGTCGGTGAATTGCCCGGGGGGGACCTGCATCGAAACGGCTGGGTCGGTCTTTGGAACGGAGCCAAGAATCGACGTGTTGTTTCCGGTGGTGGTGAAAGCGTTCACCGAAACCTGCGGGCCTAACATCGCTGTTGCTCCCTTCTCGGTCGCAAGAACTCCCAGGAATTCTGCCCGGGCCGCCTTAAGAATCGGACTGTTCGCTTTTGCAAATGTGAGTGCATCTTGAAGGCTCATCGGGCCGGACTGACCCATTGCATTCCCTGCTGAAAGGACGATAAGTAGTAAGAGGCTGGCCCTCATCGCGCCACCTTCTTGGTCTGCTCAAGATTCAAAACTTTGAGGGCTTTGTCCCAGGCCATTTTCCTGGCAATCTCAAATTGCCTGGACAGGTCTGAGTAAGACGCCAACTGTCCCTGCACCTGGTCGAGCCTGCCTTGGCGCGGCTGATACCCTGCCATGGCCGCCTCAAGGCCGGATTTTGTTTGCTCCCACTCTTTACTCAATGCAACTACATTTTCCCGCTGTGAAAGGGTTAGAAATAGGTTGGGCTGCTTGAGGAGGTCCTCAGGAACCGGCTTGTGGAGCGGCCTTCCTGGTGAAGGTATCTGAGAGACCTTGGGTGCCTTCGGTGGAGCCGCCGAAAGGCTGTAGCCAACGATTGCCACAACACCGATGAGAGCGACGATTGTGCTAGGGCCGAACAGCCTAGCTTTGCCATGGCATCCGCATTGAGCTGAGCCGCAGCTTCGTTCATGTTTGATTGTGAAAATGATTCATACCTCGCGTAGTCGATCCGGGCCGCGCGACAAAGGGCGCGACAAAACGTCGGAGACTAGCGAGCAGGAGGTGCACGAAGGCCGTGGGCGGTGGTGTCGGGTGGCCTGATTCTGGGGACGATCAGGTGGATTGCCGGTGTGGGCCGAACCAAAGTTCCAAGTCTAGGTAGAACAACCGTTTCCGGCAATATAGCCAGTGGAGACTCATCCGCAGAACCGAAAGACCATTTCTCTGCAACTGGAGCCTGAGAAACAGAAATTTTGCAATCGGATGACTTTGAGGTCAGCTTTGACGAGTCCGGCTTCTGATGGGGCTTGGGCTCTGTTTTACAACAGGCGCAGCCTTTCTCCCCAGTCACGGGGCACACGGCTTTCTGAACCGCCTGGTGCACAGGGAGAGGAACCGAACTTTTCGGACAGACGCACGTGACGGCTCCAAGGCCCATCTGAAAGATGAGCAGTGTGATTGCCAAAATGAAATGTCCGAGGAGCCTCACACTAACCTTTGATTGATATTACCACAACTGGCAGGTTCCCGAACAACGCTTGGCTTTGTATGATCCCTCCGCCTCGTGTTGAGGCGTGGAAGTCTTTCTAACCGCGGCAGTCACATACCCAACCAAGTTCTAAGTGCGTCCACTTCGGTGTACCAAAAAGGAAAATCTGCCGAAGGTAGGTTTTCCTTTTTGACTTTTAGATTAAGTCGAACCCGCGAAGCGTGGTTCGTAGCGAAGCTCGCGACCTTCGAGGAGCGAGCGAAAGCTGCCCGGAGGGCATATCCCGTCCAGAGTACCAGCCTCATTTTTGAACCTAGAATTGCCGTGACACCGAACGGGATTCGAACGCCACAACTCAACTTCCCCCTTTTGAACTTAAGCCGTTAGCGGTTTGCTGTATGTTCTCGAGAATTAAAGCGGCGAACGCCCTGACTTCCGGCGGATAGATTCTTTGCTGAATGTTGCTCCATGTCATACCATAATTCGCAAGATCGGTTGGATCAACCTCGAAGAAGTCACCCTTTACCGTAAAGAAGCCGAGGTTCTCCAATGCCTGGACGACCTGTTTGGCAAACGGAGTTGAAGCCTTCCGATTTCGAATCAGGTCGGCTAGTTTTCGGTATTCGCGCTGGTAACCATCCGCTCTGAATACGCTCACGAACCGATAAAGAATTTGTAGAATCTGATCCGTTTGATCATTGGCATCTTCAACGATTGGCTCGACTCCATTAAACGGCCACGCGCTTGCTCCGGGCCATTCGAACAAGATGGGCCCGCCATTATCATACAAAGTCGGTGGACCGGACAATGATGCTCGTATTGATTCATTTGAGGCGAGCCTCACTCCGCCGCGGTCACGGTTGCAAACAACCTCAAGTTGGTTTGACTCGATAGTCAGTCTATCCGCTTCTATCGAACTATCCGTGACGCGAAATGGTCTATTTCTGCAACCCAGTACCAAGCCGCCATCAACGTCAACCTCGGAATTCTCTACGCTGAACGGGAGTCGGACTAGGCTGTTGCCCCGCTCGAATTCCACAACCGTTGAAGTTCTCCTTGAAGTCCATTTGACAGTTCCTCCAGCGACGGACAGTACTTCTTGGACGGCACAGTCACCTTTACGCAATGCAGCGCTATCAGCTTCCCAGAGATATCCAAGATGCTCCAACGACGAAGGGAACAGCGCTGACCCCTCCACAACCTCACGCGCGAAACCAAGGTAAAAGTCAAGAAAGAGCTTCGTTAGACGAAACGCGTCCGACTCGATGATCTTACGCGCTTGAGTTTCACTTTCGGTGTCGCCCAGCAGCATGTACGCGAGCACGTAGTCGCGAAACGCAGGGCCCGAGAACCTCCCATTGTGCAGGAAGGGATGGTTAGGTAAGAAATCGCGGCGGGCGTCTCGATACGCGCTTTCGTCGCTAGAACCAAGTCCACTGGGGACGGCTACACTATCTGCGCCTCCCAGATATAGGTGACGTACAACGAGTTTTCGCTGCTCTTCGGGGCCGTACAGGTCAGATTCGCTACTGATCGAAATCCGACCGCCGCTTCGTAAAGCTTCGGTTAGTTTTTGGGATTCACGACTTAGTAGCGACTCCATTATTCGACCAATAACTGACCCGGCTGGGTTGTCATGCCCAATCCTTGGGCGCTCCGCAAAGTTTCTGGTTGCGGCAACCAGCGCCGCTATTGCCTCCAGAACCGGTGCGTACCCCAAAAAGGCTCGCAACTGGGAGTCAGACCAAATGTTGTTGATGTCTGTGCCGGGGGTAATACTCCGCGCAGTCTCGAAAAATATGTAATCCAACAGGTCAGCGTAGGCAGCAGGCTGAGTACGGTGGTTGTTTGAACCCTGATCGTCCAGCACCTGACTGATGAAATCGACCGAAGCATTGCGATCAAAGAACTGAATGTCGATGCGGCCAGTGCGAATGCCAGCTTCTTCCAGAGCAAGTTCCACAAGCTCGGCAGTTGGGACTCGTGAGAAAAGAAGAACTGATGGCCTTGGCGAAACGGCGACCATCGACGACAACTGCTTGAGGAAGGACTCCAGTGAAGACCAACCTGACCCAGCTTCCGCTTCGTCCAGCCCGTCTATGACCAGGCATCCCGTGCCGTTCGCCAGCGAGTCGACAACCGATGGATAGCTATTCCCGTAGGCGCTGACCAATGTCCCCTTGAAGGAATTGTCGCCTAGCTTTGTTGTGGCCAGATCCCATAGAGGTGCTGAAACGTCTGAAGCTATTTTTTTCGCAAGAGTCGTCTTGCCTACCGCACCCGACGCCACGAACAGTAGGACATTGCATCCACCTAGGTCAGCGAGCGAAAGAGAGGCGCTCATCGGAGCCTGGACGAATCGCGCGGGTGGTGGCGGAACACTGAGACGTGAAGTTTCCCCTACTTGAGTCGCAGTCAGGTCCTTTCGAAGCAGGCCTTTGACGTCATCGTAGTCCATCCGTTGAGTCTACCAACTGAGGGCCGGATTGGAGCAGAGTAGTTCTAAGCGCGCCCCTCCGGAGTACCAACCTCACCTTTCTACGGCCAAGCGAAACTGGAGCAGACGTTGGGCTGGCCAGTAGCGCTACTGACCGATGTCACCGTCGGCGGATTCGTCCCACCGAACGGAAAACTATAGATCAGCTGGCATCCGGTCAGGTCCTTGCTGGCTCGAATGGCAGCGCCGGTTTTAGCTTTGGCATGGCTATCAAAGAAGACCATGTTCATCTGCTGCGAATGACGATCCGAGGCCTTGAACGTGCGTTTGGGATCGTGGGCATCGATCGAGAAATCTCCGTCGGTCGGCTCGATCCACGAATCGGTTACTAACCCATTGTAATCGCGGCCCCACTTCTCGGTAATCACTGGCGTATCGACCAGATTCTCGATGTTCGCAGCATTCAGACTTTCGGCGGGGAAAATCGAGATGTAGGATCGAAGAATGCTGGTCCCGTTTTTCAGATCCTTGCTCGGAGTAGGGTCGCTATCCGAAGGGCATCGAAAGATGTCCGAAGACTTCAGATACGGGAGAAGCAGGTTCCACCAACGATTCTCGTTGACGGTCGGAATCAGTCCCGACCGGGAGTTTGCCGACCCTGAGCGATAATACATCCGGTCCTCTTGGTCGCCCAGATAGAGCTGGACTCCGAGTCCGATCTGCTTCATGTTGGAAAGACAGGTTGTCTTCTTTGCGGCCTCTTTCGCCTGGGCAAAGACTGGGAACAGAATCGCGGCCAAGATCGCGATGATCGCGATCACGACGAGAAGCTCGATCAGCGTAAATGCGCGCCTCATGGTTTCACGGACTCTATTATCTGGATTCTCTTCAATGTTTCACCGTGAGTTCCGGCGGAAGTTTTCTATCGACCGCTGGTCGCTGGTCAAGGTCGGCGACTTTAAGCAAGGTCAGGAAGATTGTTCGCGCAACCCGTTCATATTTCGCAAAATCGATCTTCGCGATCTCGTCGCTCGGTTGATGATAATCTTCGTGAACTCCGTCGAACCAGAAGACAATGGGAATACCATTCTGAGCGTAGTAAAAGTGATCGGAGCGGAAGAAGAACTTGTTGGGGTCGTTCGGATCGTCGTAGCGATGGTTATAGTCCATCCCGGTGTAGGCTCGGTTGGTTTGACGCGTGATCCAATCAAGCGTTGAACTCATCATATTGGAGCCAATGACGTAGATTTCGGTCGCTCTCGATAGATCTTTGTTTGCCGGTTTCGTGTCGCCTTCTGCCTTGCTGCGCCCGATCATGTCGATATTCAGTTGGGCCACAATCTTATTTAGATCGACGGTCGGATATTTCGTGAAGTACTTAGAACCCCACTGTCCTTTTTCTTCGCCCGTGTGCCAAACAAACAATAACGATCGCTTCGCACGGACCTTCGACTTTCCCAGAGCCTCTGCCATCGAGAGGAGCGCAACGGTTCCCGAACCGTCGTCGTCCGCGCCATTGTAAATAACGTCTTCATCCCCTTCCGGAATTCCGGTGCCGATATGATCGTAGTGCGCTCCGACTGCGACGAACTCGTCCTTGAGCTTTCGATCTTGCCCCTCCCAGATCGCTACGACATTCTGGATCTGGACTTTCTTGGCTTTCGCCTCCACAGCCACAATTCCGGACTTCTTGATTTCGAATGAATTGGTGGAGGTGGCATCTCCCGCTTCGCCCGCGAAAAGCGCGCGTGCGACCTTTTCCTTCCCTAACACGACCGGGATCGGAGCATCGATTTTGAGTGATAGAGTCTCGAGGCCGTCTACAGAACGCCCGATCATTCCGTCGATACTTTTCCAGAGCTGTTCGATGTTGGGTTCTGCGATCACGACGAGCGCTTTAGCCCCTTTCAGGGCTGCATACTTCAAGGGGCTCGCCCAGTTCTCTCCTTCTTGGCCGCTCGTGTCTTCTGCGGTAACCCCAACGGGTGGCAGCGAAATCACCGAGCCTTGGTTGGCGTGGATGACTACGATCTTATCTTTAACGTCCACGCCTGCATAAGCGTCGATCCCTTTCGATTTGACCAACCAGCCATTGCGTGCATACACGAATGGACCTTCTACGGACGCGTTTCCGGCAAGACGGTAGTAGTCGCGGCCATAGACAAACGTCGTGCCACCGACTTTGAGCGTGGTCTTTTCGGGGACGATAACGTCTTGATTGACGGTAATCCTCTGGAAATAGGTGCCGCTATCTCCGCCCGGCTTGAACCCCCATCGTTTGAGGTTGAGAGCGAGAAATTGAGCCGTGATATTCTGTCCGGCAGAAGGCGTGTCTCTACCCCCCATGTCGTCGGAAGAGATAAAGGTGAGGTAGTCCTTCAACTGCTCCGCCGTAATGTTTTCCGCCAGCTTGCGCTCGGCACTGGAAATCTTGACTTCAGGATGTTTGGATGGCCGCTCTGCTTGCGCCGGTGCAGACCATGGCAGGACGAACAAGGTCGCAACCCAAACGGGCAAAAGGTAGTGTTTCATGCCTTCTCCTATCTTGGCACGAACGAATGCGGACGCGCGATGATGTGGTCGAGGAGCGGACAGACAAACTCCCAGCTCGTGATCGCGACACAATCGCACATCTCGATATCAGTTATTAACGCTTAAAGTCTTCGTGATCCGTGAAGTGCGATACCGTCGAAACACGCACTAACTCCGCGCATACAGCGCACCGCGACGTGCTCCCATTGACTACGGCGTGATCGGCTTGCGAACGACATGGTCGGGATACTGCCCGGCCCACGCCATCCATTTCGCATGCGCATCCGCGCGATCCCGAAAAGTCCCAACGTTCGGCGCTCCGCCGTTCGTTGGGACTTCCGACAAAGGAACCGGACTTTCTTCGGGCGCGGTATCACCCATCTGGACACCCACAGATCAGAGCGCAGGTAGAGTCCGTGAAGTCGGCGACAGCCGGTCCTCGAGTTTCAAATGCTTTCACACGTCGTGACGATCAACATGAAAATCGCTTCGGAGAAGCAGCGCCTCGTGATGCTTCTATTCGCCGGGCTATCGGCCATCTCTGCCTCAGCCTCGCAGAAGGCCGACGATTTGCGCCCGCTGGATGGCGAGTGGATCTATGTTGAAGACCGGACCACGGGCCGCGCTCTCGATCAGATGGGGCCACCGATGAGTGCGAGGTTCATCTTCAAAGTCGAGGACGGCGCCATCGTCCTGACCTGGGGCCATGGCGGCGGGGGCAATCGCGATGTCCGAGTCAAACTCGATGGCTCGACGACGGAGATTCCGGGTGCCACGGCCGGCGCATTCACGCGTTACCGAGCCGCGTGGAAAGACGGCATCTTCAGCTATGAAATCGAGTCCGTGCGCGGACCCGGGCAAGCTCCTGCGGGACTGATCAAGCGGGAGTTTCAAGTGACCAAAGATGGTTTGGTCGTCCGATCCAACCTGGAGTTGACGCCCGGCGTCGGGTCGGTTGGCCTTTACCGCCACCCACTGGATATCCCGCTCCCGACACCGGCCAAAGCCGTGATAGGCGACTTGGCGTGGCTATCGGGCGATTGGACAGGAGCAAGCAGCACAGGGGCGTCGCTCGAAGAGCGTTGGAGCCCGCCGAAGGGCGGTGCGATGCTCGCCGTGTCGCGCTCGGTCAATGCGAGCGGCAAGATGTTCGCGTTCGAATTCCTGCGGATCGTCGAGCGCAACGGCGGATTGGTCTACATCGCGCAACCCAATGGCGCGCCGCCAACCGAATTCGTCATGACCGAGCTTTCGGCGAAGAAAGCCGTGTTTGAGAACCCGCGTCACGACTATCCAAAGCGGATCGTGTACGAGCTGTCGGCGGATGGCAGACTCACGGCCACGATCGGCTTCACCATTGGCGGCACTCCTCGACGCTTCGAGTACAAGCCCGAGCAACCCGCAAAACGCGGCGGGTGATCTCGACGCTACGGCGTGATCGGCTTGCGGACGACATGGTCGGGATACTGGTCGATCCTGGCCCGGCCCCATGCCATCCATTTCGCGTGCGCATCCGCGTAGATATAATTCGAGCCCTTATTATGCCGATCCGGCTTGATCCAACCCTCTTTCGGGCGGCTGCCCGAGCCCCATTTGATCAGCGCCGCTTCCCCGGCCCAGGTGTCGTAATCGTCTTGGGGCACGTAGTAGAACGCGCTACCCGGATCCGTAAGTCCCTCCGAATTTCGCTCGGAGAACATGATCACGTTGGGATCGGGAAGGCTCGTCATGAGGCTCTCCGTGGCGAATCCGGCCAGGACGCCCTCTTTGGCATAGCGGCACGATTTGTGCGTGAAGATGGAGTTGAGCAGATAGCTCCACATCGTCGTATTCTGCTTTCCGGCTTGGCACTGTTCTCCGTTGGGCGCGACGCTGCATTCCGTGCCGATGGCCTCGATCGCGCCGTTATAGGCCTCGATCGTGGTCGCCGTGGACTGGGGTCGTCGGACGGCATCGCCCGGGCAGAACAGCACCTGTCGGCTTCGCATATAAGGCTGAAAGAAGATCGCCCACGGCTTTTCGGATTGGCTGTTCCCATATCCCCCGCCCTCGCAGTCGTCGGCGGTCGCTGGAAGGTCCTGGGTCAGCGTCCCATCGTCGAGCACCCAGTCTTCATGGTGGTGATATAGCGCCCCGTCGTTGTCCTGCATATAAAGCGCCGCGCCCACGCCCAGCTGTTTTTCGTTGCTGAGGCAGGTGGTCTTCTTGGCCGACTCCTTCGCGCTTGCAAAGACCGGAAACAGAATGGCGGCGAGGATCGCGATGATCGCGATCACGACAAGAAGCTCGATCAGCGTAAACGCGCGCTTGTTCATGCTGAGCAGTCTTCACGCCGCCCCTTTCACACCACTGAACCCAAGATAACCGTTGGGTGAATGTTGCGGTTACAGGTACCAAAAAGCATGGTCATCGGGGCACCGCCTTGAGACGGGACACGCGAATCTTACGAGGCTCTTACGCGACCGTTCGTCCTTGACCTTCGTCGGGACAGTCGAGTGCGACCCATGGCCCGACTGGAGATTGAGCAATGCCTGAAATGACATCAACCGATAAGAATCAGAATCGCAGTGAAGACGGATCTGGGCGCGAGAGCCAGAAAGATATGGCCGCTGGCGGCGCGATGGGCGCAGCCGGTGGAGCCGTGGCGGGATGGGGCACCGGCGCCTCCCAGGGAGCCCAGGCAGGAATGGCAGCAGGAACCGCGATGGGCGCGGCCAGCGGCGGAGTGACGGGCTGGGGCATCGGCATCACCCAGGGGGCCGTCTTGGGAATGGTCATCGGCGTCTTTATGGGTGCCGCGCTTTCGCGGCGATAAGCCGCCGGGAAGGTAGAAAGGGGCGGGACCATCGCCGGACTTCTGCCTTCCCTCCCTCAGAGTCCTGGTGACTCCGCGGCGCAACCGATTCAGTTGTCCGCCGTCACGTGCCCCAGCAAGTGGCGCACGGAATACATTTGCCCCGTGTGGTAGGCGATGTGAAACGCCATGTACTCGAGGGTATAGCCCCAGGTCCAATCGTCGCGTTCGGGCAGTAGGCTGGCGAGGTCCGGCTGTAGAGCCAGGAGATGCGCTTTGCACGCTTCGTGGACCCGCTTCACCTCGGCATAGGTCGCGTCGGCAGTGAGGTCCAGGCGCAACGGTTGATCGACCGAGTCCGGGTAGTAGCCGGCTTCTCTCACGGCCAGCGGGCTGGAGAATCCGGGATTCAGCCATCGCACCAGTCCGAATGCGACATGAGCAGCTAATTCGCCGACGCTCAGCAGTCGCGGGTGGGGGCGCAGCCAAACCTCTTCGTCTCGGAGCCCATCAAAGGCCTCACCCATCTCCCAAATGGCCGAATCCATCGGCTTGAGCGCTTCTTCCAGCGTCATCAATTCCATTTTGGATCATGCTGGGCGCAAGATTCCGGGGGCGGAGCCCCGCCCCGCCAACAGCTATTTCTTCCGAAGAACCTGGGAGTTTTCGCCGAAAACACCCTCATTCTCTCACTCTTCTTCGAAAGAAAATCATTCCCGTACGAACAGGAATGGCTCTTGTTGGGTGTTTTTGGCAAAAACTCCCGGTTTTTTTCATTCCGGTCGGAGGAAATGTCGTTCCGCTCGGAGGAGATTTCGAAGAAACCGGGTGTTTTCGGCGAGAAAGCACAGTTTTGTTCGCCCTCGGCCAAAGCCGCGAGCCTCAAAGCACCTCCTGTTTCACGCGGTCGCGCTCGAACCAGGTGTAAAGGGCGGGCAGCACGACGAGAGTCAGGAGCGAAGCCGAAACGATTCCGCCAATGACGACTGTCGCGAGCGGCCGCTGAACCTCTGCCCCGATGCCTGTATTGATCGCCATGGGGATGAATCCCAATGCCGCAACCAGCGCGGTCATCAGCACGGGGCGCAAGCGTTGCGTCGCACCCTCGCGCACGGCATCCCATGTGGTCACCTGCGGGTCTTCTCGAAGCCGATTAATCGCCGAAACCATCACGACTCCATTCAGGACCGCCACGCCAGAAAGGGCGATGAATCCGACGCCGGCGGTGATGCTGAACGGCATCCCCCGTAAATAAAGCCCGATGATGCCACCCGTGATCGCGAGCGGCACTCCCGTGAAGATCAGAATGGCCTGCTTGAGCGAGCCAAACGTGCTAAACAGCAAAACGAAGATCAGCGACAACGCGAGGGGCACGACCAGGAGCAAGCGAGCCGAGGCCTTTTGGAGATTCTCGAACTGTCCGCCCCAAGCCACGTAGTAGCCTTCTTTCAGCTGGACCCGCTTTTGGATCGCGTCCTGAGCGGCGCTCACGAACGTGCCGATGTCCCGGCCGCGAACATTCATCTGCACGACGACCCGACGCCGTCCCATTTCTCGTGAGATCTGGGCGGGAGCCGAAATTTGATCGATGTGTGCGAGCGAGGACAGGGGAACCCCTCCGCCTTCAGGCGTCTCGATCAGGATGGATTTGATCGCTTCGACATCATTTCTGATGTCGTCCGGCAGGCTGACCGTCAATGCGAACCGCTTGTCTCCCTCGAGGACCTGCCCGACCGGTTCTCCGCCCAAAGCGACCTTGATCATCTCCTGGATATCGTCGACGCTGACGCCCACGCGCGAAATCGCATCCCGGTCGATCTCGATCTGAAGGACGGGGACTTCATCGACTTGCTCGACTTCCACATCCTGCGCCCCTGGAATGTCCCGCACGATGGCGGCGATTTCGTCGGCCTTGGTCTTGAGTTCGGCAAGGTCATCGCCAAACACCTTGATGCCAATGTCGGCCTTGACTCCGGAAACTAGCTCCGCGAACCGCATTTGGATAGGCTGGGAGAAGTTATAGCCCTGACCGGGAACTTCATTTGCCTTCTTCGTCAGTTCCTCGACGAGCTTTTGCTTGGTGAGGCCCGGACGCCACTCCTCGCGCGGCTTTAGCATAACGAACGTATCCGTGAGGCTGAGCGGCATGGGGTCGGTCGCGACTTCGGGCGTTCCGCTTCGGGAAAACACGGTGGTCACCTCGGGGACCTCCCGCACCTTTTTCTCGAATGCCGTCACCAGCCGGACGGTCTGCTCGGCATCCACGGTTCGCATTCTCACGGGCTGGATCACCAGCGAGCCTTCGTCGAGTTGCGGAATGAATTCCGAGCCGAGGCGCGTGAACAAGATTCCAGCGAGCCCGAGGAGCGCGACGGCGCCACCGAACACAACGACGCGACGCTCCAAAGCGAACGACAGAACGGGTGCGTACAGGCGGCTGAGGAAGGCCATGACGGGATTGCGGCCCTCTCTCGTGTCGCCAGACAGAAACATGCTCGCGAGCACGGGAATGAGCGTCATCGTCAGGATCAAGGCGCCGATGAGGGCAAACACGACCGTGAAGGCCATCGGTCTGAACATCTTGCCCTCCGTTCCTTGGAGGGCGAGAATCGGAAGATAAACGACGGTGATGATGGCGACCGCGAAAGCGGTCGGCTTGGCGACTTCTCGGCACGATTCCCAGACCGAGTGTCGGACCTCCTGACGGTCGAGCGTCGAACCCTTGTGTTCCCTGGCCTCGGCCAACCGGCGAACCGCGTTTTCGATCATCACGACAGCGCCGTCCACGATTAGCCCAAAGTCAATCGCGCCGAGGCTCATCAGGTTCCCAGAGATGCCAAATTGGTTCATCCCGATGATGGCGAACAGCATGCATAGGGGAATCGTTAGCGCAACGATCAAGGCGCCGCGCCAGTTGCCCAAAAGAAGCAAAAGCACGGCGATGACCAGCACGCCGCCTTCCAGCAAGCTCTTCTCGACGGTTCGAACCGATTCCCCCACCAAGTGAGACCGATTGTAAACGGTGGTCAGGGTGACATCGCCGGGAAGCTGGGTGCGAATCTCTCTGATCTTTGCATCGACGGCATTGGCGACCGTGCGCCCGTTGGCTCCTTTGAGCATCATCACGGTCACGGTCATCGCCTCTTTTCCGTCCTTGGTGCTGATCCCGGTCAGGACGGGGATGCCCAATTGGACTTTGGCCACATCTCGAATCAGGACGGGAATTCCGCGTTCGGTTTTGACGACGATCTTTTCGATATCGCTGAGGCTGGTGGCCAGGCCGACGCTTCGGATGAGAACTCGTTCGCCGTTGCGTTCGAGCACGCCGCCGCCCGCGTTCTGGTTGTTCTTCTGAAGCGCGGAGACGACCTCGTCGACGGCGATGCCGCGTGCCAGCAGCGCGCGCGGTTCCACGACGACCTGATATTGTTTGACCGACCCATCCGCCGAGTTGACTTCGGCAACGCCAGCGACCGTGCGGAGCTGTGGCGCGATGGTCCAATCTTGGAGCGTCCGAAGCTCCATGGGACTTCTCTTTTCGCTCTCCAAGGCGTAAATGTAGATGTCGCCAAGTCCGGTCGAAACGGGCCCCAGTTGGGGAGACTCAATGCCTTCGGGCAGGCTTTCCTTGACGCTGTTGAGCCTCTCGTTGACCAAGTTCCGGGCAAAGTACGTGTCCACATCATCCCGAAAGGTGACCGTCACTTGCGAGAGGCCGTATTGACTGAGGCTCCGAACCTGCTCCACCCCTGGGATGCCACCCATCGAGGTCTCGATCGGGAACGTGACCAGCTTCTCGACCTCTTCCGGACTCATCCCCCCGGTTTCCGTGTTGATCGCCACTTGGTTGGTGGTGATGTCCGGGACCGCGTCCAGCGTAAGCCGCTGCCATGAAGCGAGACCGAAAACAACGACCAGAGCGGTGGCGACGATGACGAGAAACCTCTGTCGGAGGCTGAACTCCAATACGCGTTCCAGCACCTAGTGGTCGTGCCCCTTTAGGTCGTCTTTCTTCTGCTCGCTCGAGAGCACGAACGATCCCTGCGTCGCGATCGTCTCGCCCCCGTCCAGGCCCGACTCGACGGCTACGCGACTCCCGCCGCGTTCGCCCAGCAAGATCTCGAGCTTGCTGAAGGATTCCCCTTGCTTCACGAAGACAAACGACTTTCCTACTTCGCTGACGACGGCGGACCTCGGGATGACGGTCTGCTTCCGCATCGAACCGATACCCAGATGCACCGTGGCGAACATCTGCGGCTTCAGCTTCCCCGCCGCTCGACTCACGAGACATTGAGCCGGGATGGATCGCGTCTTGGGATCCACCCGTGTGCCCACGACTTGCACGATTCCGTCAAACTCCTGGCCGGGCAACGATGCGACGGTGACGCGGACTTTGGCCCCTCGCCGAACCTTGGCCGAGTCCTTCTCCGGCACATTGGCGGAAACCCAGACCGACCGAAGGTCCTCCACCTCCATCAGCACTTGGGTACGGTCCACCGCTTGCCCTTTGGTGAAGTCGAGGTGAGTGATCGTGCCCGAGATCGGGGCAACTAACGCGACGCGTCCCACGCTCGACTCGCCCGAACCCGAGTTGGATCGATAAACCGCCTGAGCGTTGGCGATGCCACGACGCGCGCTGGCCAGCGCCGACTCGGCGGACCGCACGCGGATCCGGGCTCGGTTGAGCTCCAATTCGCTGGACTTGACATCCGCCTCGGCGGTTTGAAGTTCCTTCGCGTTCAGCAAACCTCGTGACGCAATATTTTTCTCCCGTTCGTAGGTCGCCTTCGCGTTCTCGATCTTCGCTTTCGCCCGGTCCAGGCGAATCTGATCTTGCTGGAGTTCGAGGCGGGCT
Organism: Fimbriimonadaceae bacterium; assembly: GCA_044226215.1. GTDB lineage: Bacteria > Armatimonadota > Fimbriimonadia > Fimbriimonadales > Fimbriimonadaceae > JBGAHK01. The sequence goes on from JBGAHK010000001.1 coordinate 1,126,034, forward strand.
GCCTCGAGTTCGGATTTGGAGACGATGCCGTCCCGAAACAGATTCTCGAGCCGACGCAGCTGCTCCGCATGACTCGCCTGTTCTTTCTGGACACTGAGAAGCTCGCTCTGGGCTTCGCTGAGATCGCTCTGAGCCTGCTGCAGGGGCGCTTGGCTGAACGCGCCTGCCTTGGCGAGATCCCGCTGGCGGGAGAGACTGATTCTCGCGGCGTTCAGCTTCGCCTTCGCCAGCTCGACTTCAGAGCGAGCCTGATGAACATCGGCACTCGCCGCATCTCGCATTCGCATCGCCTCCGCAATGGTCGACCACGCTTGCGACAGCTCTGGTGATTCGATGATCGCCAGCGTCTGGCCTTGGCGCACCTGAACGCCCAGTCTCACCGAAATGGAGAGCACACGACCGGCCACCGGCGGCGTGACGACCGCCTTCCCGCGATCGGTGCTCGTCACCGTCCCGGGAACTTGAAGCGACGCCTGAATCATCTCTGCTCGGACCACGGTGGTCTCGATTCCCGCTGTCTTTTGGGCATCTTGGCTCAGCTTGACTTGACCGTTGCCAGCCGCCTGCTCAGGGGCATGTTCATCAGCGTGGGCGGCTTCGGGCTCATGGGCGCAACCACACAGGGCCGCAATGCCCACCCAGGTCGCTGCACAGAGCAGTGCGGACCTCACTTGAACACCTCCGCGAGGAAGCCAGACGCTTTGTACTGTCTGATGACGGCGAGCGAAAACTGCTCTCTCGCTTGAACAAGCTCCTGCTCGACCTCGCGAAGCGCACGAGTGGCTTCCAAGACGTCGGTCTGGGTTCCGAACCCTTCTGAAAAGCCTCTTTGGGATTTGGCGACCAGCTCACGGGCGCTTTCGATGATGGCCTCATACCGCCGAATGCGAGCTTGGCGCGCCTGAATGACGACCCGTGCTGCTTCGAGCTCGCTTTGCGCCCTTGCCGTGGCATCGAGCAACTGCTGGCGGGCGGCTTCGGCTTTGAAGCGAATCACACGGACCTCGTTTCTTGTGCGGCCATGATCGAAGAGATCCCACGTCACTTGAGCCCGGCCGCCAAACGAGCCATGCCCTCCTCCCCAGGGACTTCGTACGAGCTGCAGGCTGAATTCAGGACGACCCGCGAGTTGCGCACCCCGCGCTTCCGCTTCGGCGTGCGCCACATCGGCATTGAGCGCCAAGAGATCGGGCCGCTGATCGATCGATGGCGCCGCGAGCGGCTCGAGCACCGCGTCGGGCTCAATATCGAGGCGTTCGGACCCGGTCCCCAGCAGACCCGACAAGCGCAGGATCGCGGCATCGGACTCCGCACGCCGCAGGTCCGCCGACTCCTTGGCGCGCTCCAACTCGATGTTCGCCCGCGTGACCTGAAGTTCGGCCACCTTTCCTTCATCGAACCTACGCTTCGTGACGCCGTACAGGCTTTCTGCGACCTGAAGAAGTTCAGCCGAGACCTCGCTTTGGTGCTTGGCGGAAACTGCCTCGGCAAACGCGGTCAGGACCTCCGCTTGAAGTTCGCCCGCCGCCGCTCGATAGGCTGCCAGGGCCCGCCGCACTCCTGCCTCCCCGATGCCTTGGGCCGCTCGCTTGCGGCCGAAAACATCGATCACTTGCGTGAGGCTCAGATCTTGGTCGGTCGCTCCGATATCAGGGCGACTCGACGCGCCCGCGGCGATCGAGAGTGCTGACCATGCGCCGAGCGATCGGGCGGCGGCCCTCGCTTCTTCCACTCGCAATCTGGCGGCAGCCAGGGCGGGCCGCTTCGCCGATGCCAATCGTAGGGCGTCGTTGGCTGAAATTTGGGACAAGGCTTGGCAAGCGGCCAAAGCCAACAGGATGAAACTGATGATTCGTCTGTTCAAATAGGTGCTCCAGTGCATCGAGGCGGCTGGAGCAACGTTCAATAAGCGGGGCTACGCCAAGCTCATGACCCTTGCGTCCAGCGGACAGCGAGATACGGTGGAGCAAGGGGGGCCTCGCGACGAATCGAAGATCGGGGCACCAGGCGGTGGGGCACCGGCAAAGTAGGAGAACTCGTGGCCGCCATCGAAAACCTCACCCCAGACGGCAACGATGGTCTCGGCCGGTAGGGCCGGGGATTCGAGCGGCACCTGGGGAGCGGGTGCGTGGGAGTCGACGCTATTGGGTGTCTTGCATTCTCGGATCTCGCAGCAGTCGTGGCAGTCCCCGTGATCCTCCGCCCACTGCTCGCGCGTTCCGGCGTGATCGGTGATGGTCGCGCACTCCCGGCAAGCGTCGCCCGTCGGTCGTACAAAGCTCGCTTCGCAGAAATGCAGTTGGGCGAGCAGGAGAAGGCAGACGAGCCAAGCTCGCCCGAAACGTCCCCCCATTGCGGCCCATAGCTTCACGACTGAACCTTATGACGCACAGATCGCGGCTCGTGATGCAAACGGAGCAATTAAACAGCCCCGCCATTCAACGTGCCGATTCGATCCGGAGGCCGCGCAGGTTGATCGGCTTCCACTTACCCGGCACGGGACGGACGACGACCTCATACGTATCGGCGGCCAATTCGAACTCGCCGAAATCGAGCGGCTTGAACTGCCCCCAGTCCTGCGTCGAGGCGAGGGAGCGCGTGACCGCGGCGCGGTGGCTCTTCCCCACCAGTTCCATCTGGAGCTCGGAGGGATCGATACTCGCCCATTCACTATGGATGCGGACCTTGGCCGCCTTTTCGAGGCGGAGCTTCCAAGTGACGGTGGCGCGGTCGTCGAACCAGTACCCGATATCGGTTTGGCCGTCTCGCGTTTCGTACGAAACGGAGCCGTCCAGATGAGCCTCTGTCGGATCGAGAAAAAGCGCCTTGCCCTCGAACGAGAACACCTTGAGCGGCGGCGGGACATAGGCAGGCGGATCAAACGCGCCAACGTCCGAGCAATCCACGCGCAGCACGGTGACGAAGCGGCTCGCGTTCCGGGGAATTTGGACGATCAGGCCCTCGGGGGTGCGCTCGAACTTGAGCGGCTCGCCATCACCCAGCAGATGGATCGCGCGGACGGTGGCGGTCGCCTTCGGCGCCTGGCGCAGCGATTTCAGCGTGACGGCTTGGTCGGAGACTTCACCGAGAAAGGTCACGTACAGCGTCTCCTTCCCCTTGCTCACGTAACGCACGTCCTGGCTCGTGTACGGGAAATCTTCGCGGAAGCTGCCGCTCATCACCCGGGTCGGCCCTTCGCCGAAGGTGACCCAGGGCCGCGTCCCAAAGATCGATTCGCCGTTCGTCTTCATCCAGGCGGCGAGGTCGTGAAGCAGCGTCTCGACTTCAGGGTCAAGACTGCCATCCGGCCGCATAACGATGTTCAGGAGCAGGTTGCCGTTCTTGCTGCACGTGTCGACCAAGGTCTTGAGCACCCAGTCGGCTTTGCGGTAGCTCCAAGCCTTGTTGTAGAACCAGTCGCCGATGGAGGTGTCGGTTTGCCATGGATGGGCAACGATGTCCTTGGCCGAGCCGCGTTCGCGATCCTCGACATAGGCGCTCGTCTCCTTGCCTTTGGCCAGATAGACCGCGCTCGGGTTCTGGTTGTACAGATTCGCGACCGTCTGGAGCCCGTATTTGCCGAACGGAACGCCGCCATCCGAATACAGCAGGTCGGGATGATAGTTCGAGACGAGATCGTTCACGCGCAGATACCACTCCGAATGCCATGCCTCGTTCTTGGTGTACCAGTCGGTGTCATCGGCTGCGGGAAGAGGATGGTATAGGTCATGCAGATTGGGATCGTTGCCATCGTAAGGGACGCCAGCCATGGGCCCGGACTTATCGGCGCCCTTACTGTCCCGCCACCAGGTGTAGCTCGCGCCGAGATGCTCGGACACGCCGAACTTGAGCCCTGCTTTCTGGGCGGCTTTCTGCCATAGCCCGACGATGTCCTTGTGGGGTCCGTGCTCCACCGCGTTCCACCGATGGAACTTCGAATGCCAGAGGTCGAAATTATCGTGGTGGGCGCCCATGCTCACGAAGTACTTCGCGCCCGCGTCCTTGTACAGCTGCATCAGCCGATCGGGATCCCACTTCTCCGCTTTCCATCGCTCCAGAATCTCGACGTAGCCGTGCTGGGAGGGATGGCCGTACTCGGCCAGATGGAGCTTATAAACCGGACTTCCCTCCTCGTACATGTGCCGCGCGTACCAGTCGCCTTGCATCGGAACCGCTTGCGGTCCCCAGTGCGCCCAAATACCAAACTTGGCATCGCGGAACCAGGCTGGCGCTTGGTAGGCGGCGAGACTTTCCCAGGTGGGTTCGTACTGCTGCGAGGTGTCGGCAGATGGTGTCGTCATCGCGAGAATTACCTTGAAGATTGTGAGAAGCATGATGGTGTTTGGTCGTCACCAAGCGACCGAATCGACATAGCATGTGCCGGTCCAGGCGCCGCTGGTGGAGAACTGAATCCCGAGCTGCTGCAATGGAAAACCGGCCGTATTCGGCACGTTGAGCGTCACCGAGTTCCAAGCGTTGCCCACGAGCGACGTTCCCGCTCGCCAACTGCCGCTCCACGACCACTTGCGGTCCAACGCGTAGGGCTGAATCCAACTCAACTTGTGGTTGCTAGGAACCCAAATCCGGAACGTCACCGATTTGCCGGGGGGCACGGCCGGTGTGCCGACGTAGACACTCGCGGTCCCCGCACTTGTGCCGCTGAACGGGACCGCCAAGGCCGAACTGCCCGAGAATGCCTGGGTCGATGTCTTGGCGACGCTTGCGATGGGCGTGCCCGTCCCCGCCCAGCTCTGAGCACCCAGTTCAAAACAGTACTGAGCGCCGTCGCCACCCGGAGGAGGAACGGCGGTCCCGACGGGCGAAACGGAGTTCAGGGTTTCTTGGCTGGTCACGGCACCCGTCGCCCAATTGAATATCGATCCGGGCGTACTCCAATAAAAAGGAGCGATGCCGCGGCTGCGCGCAGCCTCCTGAACATATTTGTTCCAGTAGGTGGTTGCCGCAAAGTTCAGGCTGGCATTCTCTCCCGTCAGGTTGGGCGTTTGGTATGCGCCGAATTCGCCCAAGATGACGGGGATGCCCTTGGCCACGAACTTGTCGTAGATGGCCTGAAATTCCGCGTCAAGCGTCGTCTCCTCACCCCAAGTCGCGTTTCGCGAGGTATCGGTCGCAGAGTGATAGCCTTGGCCCCAGTAGTAGATCGATCGGCCCCAGCTGGGATCGTCGTGGATGATCGTGAACAGCGACGGCGTGTAGCAGTGCGCCTCATAAACGAATCGCCATGTGGCAGGAACGAATTTCTGCGGCGCCCCGGGAATGGCGACGTTGTCGAATCCGTCGGCTGCTGCTCGCCCATAGTCCGAGGGGAAACCGGTCCAGAACTCGATGGGGCCTTGGAAGACCAGCCAGCGGTCAGTGTTCTTGCCTTTCGCCTGTCGAACCGCTCTGACGAAAGTTTGGTAGTAGACCATCAGCTCGGCCATCTTCGCGGGACTGTCCACGTTTGGCTCGTTGGCTGCCGCGAAAAGAAGTCGACTGTCGACTGCGCTGAATGCGGTCGCAATCTGCGACCAGTACGACTTCATCTTGGCGTCGATGACCGGATTCACCGTCCCCGTTAAATGATTCTCGAGCCATCCGCCGTCCCAGTGGCAGTTGATCACGACCCGCATATTTTTGGCAAGGCACCAATTGACGACCTGTTTGACTTGGGTCATGTAGGCCGGGTTGATCTTGTAAGTGACGGGATCGGCGTTACTGTTCCACGCGCATGGAATCCGCACCGCGTTGAATCCGGCGTTGGCGGCCGCGTTGATCAGCGAATGACTCGCGGTTCCGCCCCACGTCCCGACTCCGCTGGGTGGCTCCATCGTGTTACCCAGGTTCCATCCATAAGTCGGGTTTGGCATCTGTCCGTGAGCCACGAACAGACATGTCTGGGCGGCGAGAATCGCCGCCATCATCGGAAAACACTTCATCCCCATATCTTGCCCACCTGCCCCAAAGGTCCGTGTCGATTGTAGTGTAGCGCGGGGCTACTCGCTAGTCTGGGTTGGAGCTCCCGATGTCCATATTGAGGAAAGTTTTTTACGGATCGCGCTAAACTGCGCGAGTGCTCGCCCGCCTCACCTTGGATGCGCCGCCCAAGATTAGCGCGATGGGCATTCCGCGCCACGGCGAGTCGACGAACTCCGACAGCTACCTGCTGCCCGAGCATTGGTGCTTTCACATTTACGCGTACCGGGGCACGTTGGAACTCGACGGTTGCGCGCACGAGTTACGTCCCGGCGATGCGAGTCTGATCCCGCCCGGCGTGCGGATGGGCTACCGCTATGAGGGTCCGAGTGAGCACGTCTATTGCCACTTCAAGCTGTCATCGGGCGAGCATGAAATGCAACTTCCGATGGTCTTGTCCCTCGGCAGCCAGTACGATTCGATGGATCGCCGTGCCCGTCAGGCCGTCCTGCGGGGCCGCACCGACCCAAGTTATTCGACGGCGGCGTTCTGGAACCTGTTGTGGGAGTATGCCGACCTCTGCACGGGCAAATTGGACGCTCGGCCCCAGACTCGCCATCCGTTGGTCGGGAGTGCCGTCCAGCACATCGAACAGCAGCTTTCCTCATCGCTTTCCGTCAAGCGGCTGTGCGAGGAGGTTGGTGTGTCGTACGGCTACCTCACGCGGCTCTTCAGTCAGCATCTGGGGGTGTCGGTCTCCGAGTACGTGCGAAGTCGGCGAGCCGAGCAGGCCGCTCACTTGCTCGCTTCGACGAATATGCCGATCAAGGCGATCGCTCGGGCCGTAGGCGTACCGCGTTTGAGCCAGTTCAACCGGCTCATGCACGATGTTTACGGTCAAAGCCCGCGTTCGCTTCGTGCGAGCACCGGCTAAATCGTCTGCCCCGCGTAGTCTTGGGCGCGGAACAGCTTGCCGGAAACGCCGTCGTCGAGCAGCGCGGGAACGAGTGCGCCGGGAAGCACGGACTCGACGTCGCCGGGCGCGTTGGGGCCGCCGAGATCCGTGCGCAGCCAGCCCGGATCGAGGAGATTCATCGTCACGCCGGTGCCCTGGAGCTTGTTGGCGGTATCGAGGACGAACTTGTCGACCGCCGCCTTGGAGATCGCGTATGCGATCAGCTCGGGTTGGTCGGCGATGCCAGACGTCACGTTGATCACCCGTCCCCATCCGCGCTCGATCATGCCCGGCAAGAGTGCGTGGCAGATCTGGACAAGAGCGGTGACGTTGACTTCGAAGCTGAGGCGAAGATCATCGGGCGGGGTGATCAGCCACTCGTTGCGGTACGGCGTCATGATCGCCGCGTTGTTGTACACGATGTCGATGGCCGGGCCCTGCTGCAGCGCCGCGAGCAATTGGGTCACTTGCTTGGGGTCGGCGAGTTCGCCCGCGATCTGTTTGACTTCCACCCCCTTGGCTTGGAGTTCGGTGGCGAGGGAATCTGTGTGCGCGCGGTCGCGGCTGTGGAGGATGACGTTGCAGCCGTGATCGGCCAGCCCCATCGCGATCTGCCTACCAATTCCCCGGCTTGCGCCCGTCACCAATGCCCATTTCCCTGCGATTGCCTTTGCGTCCATCGCTTTCAATTATGCGGCTGCGGATGCATTGATTGCGGTGCCGGGCAAGAGTTACAAGACTTGAATGTTGGCGCGACGCCGGGGCAAACTGGCGGCATGAGCATTGCCGTTCCCAACCTTCCCGTTTCCGATCTCGCCGCCTCGAAATCCTTCTATGTAGACCGGCTGGGCTTCCGAACCGTGTTCGAATCTACGGAAGACGGTCGGTCGGGCCTAATTGGCCTCGAGCGCGATGGGATGAGGATCAATATCGATTCGCCGATGGACGGGCACGGACGCAACGCGTGCGTCAGTCTGGAAGTCGACGATGTCGACTCGATCTATGCCGCCTGGGCCAATCAAGTCGGCGCGACGGTTGGCGTCGTGGACCAGCCGTGGGGCGCGCGGACCTTCGAATTCCAAGATCCGGATGGCAACACCGTCTTCGTTCTCGGATCGAAGTCTTGGTGATGGGCTGATTTACCGAAATATCCGGTAGGATTTAGCGGTACGGACCGCACCCATGAAAACCGTCAAGACCGCCATGGCTCTTCTCGCAACCACCGCAATTGCTCACGCCCAGAGCGACAAGATGACGCCCATCGCCATTCCGAATCAGCCGAACGCGATCGTGCTCGATACGGGAAAGCTTCCCGGCGCCACCGCCGAAGAAGCTTGGCACTCGCAGTACGGGAGCAAATTCGCCCGGAACGTGACGATCGCCACGCTCACGCCCTTCCTGCCCGACAAGGCAATCGCCTCGGGCGCGGCCGTGATTGTCGCTCCCGGCGGAGGCTTCCGCACGCTCTCGATGGAAAACGAGGGCTGGAACGTGGCGACCGCTCTGGCCAAGAAGGGGGTGGCGGCATTCGTCCTGAAGTACCGGCTCAACCCGACACCGCCCGCCATGGCCGACTTCGAAGAATCGATGCGGCAGATGTTCTCCGGCGCGGCCCGCCGACCGCCCGCGAACAGCGATCCCGCCGCCGCGCTTGCGCCTCAGTTGGCCGATACCTCCGCCGCATTCGCGCTCATCCGCGCGCGTGCTCAGGAATGGAATATCGATCCATCTAAGGTCGGCATGGTCGGCTTCTCCGCGGGCGCCATGCTCACGCTTTCGACCGCCCTCTACGCCAAGGACGCCCAACCGGCCTTCATTGGCGACATTTATGGACCGCTTTCGGCCGTGAAGGTCCCCGAGAATGCCCCGCCGCTCTTCATCGCCCTTGCGGCCGACGATCCGTTCTTCGCCAATGGTGGGTTCGGGCTGATCGAAAGCTGGAAGACGGCCAAGCGACCGGTCGAGTTTCACCTGTTCGAGCAGGGCGGCCACGGGTTCGGGATGTATCCGAAGGAGACCACCAGCACGGGCTGGTTCGAGGCGTTTGCCTCCTGGCTCCGCATGCACGGATTCATCAAAAGTTAGAGGTTGGCGACCTGATGAGCCGCCACCTGCTTGTCGTGCTTACGCCGAGACGCTTCGACCTCGGCAAAATGCTCATTGCTCCAGCGGCATAGCTGCTGGAGCGGGGCTACTAAACTCGCGCCGAGTACCGTCAGCTCGTACTCGGTATGGGGTGGCACCACCGGGAACACGGTGCGCACCACGATGCCGTCACGCTCCATGCTTCTCAACGTCTGCGTGAGCATCTTCTTGGAGATATTGGGGATGGCACGCTGGAGCTCGGCGTATCGCATCTTGCCGCCCATCAGAGCGTGGACGACAAGGATGAACCACTGGTTCGAGATGAGCGTGAGCGTCTGCTCCGCGCCGAGCACGGCGGTCTTTTTCTTCGGCATTTTGACTTGGCGGCTTGGGCACCATAAAGTGCCTACTTCACATTATTGACCCTACTCTACCAAAATGACGACCGTCACCCAACATGAGCCTACAAAATCCCAATTCTGTTAATCCGAAGGCGCCGAAACGCGTTGCAATCGTCATCTCCAACCCCGCCATCAGCTCGACCACGGGCTGGCCTGTCGGCTTCTGGTGGTCGGAACTCACTCACCCCTACTTCATCTTCCACGAGGCGGGGTACGAAGTCGAAATCTTCAGTCCCGACGGCGGCAAGTGTGAAGCCGACGCGATGAGCGACCCTCGCGATCCGAGCGGCTACTCCGCCAGCGACCTCATCACCCTGGGCTTTATCTCGAGTCCCACGCATGCTGCCCTCATCGAAAACACGAAGAAGGTCGCCGACATTGATCTCGCTGAGTTCGACGCGATTGTCGTTGCGGGCGGCCAGGCGCCGATGTTCACCTTCGATCGAGCGGTCGAGCTCCAGGAAAAATTAGTGGAGTTCTTCGAAGCGGGCAAGATCGCCGCGTGCCTTTGCCACGGCTCATCGATCCTCCGGTACGCCAAGCTCAGCAACGGCGAGCTGCTGTGCGCGGGTCGAACCGTGACCGGCTTTGCGAACGTGGAAGAAGATTTCGCGGATAACGCCGTTTGGGACTACGGCCTGCTCTCCCGCGACAAGCACGTCATGCCCTGGCGAATCGAGGACGAGCTGAAGAAGCTGGGCGCCAACTACGTCCAAGCGGGACTCTGGAAATCGTTCGCGGTCCGCGACGGGAATCTCGTGACCGGTCAGCAGAACTTCTCGGGCGCGGAGACGGCGCAGTTGGTCGTCGAGGCGGTGGGACGATGAGCCCGATCCTCTTCGTCCACGGCGCATGGATGGACAAACGGTGCTGGGAACCCATTCTCGAGCGGATGGAAGGTCGACGTATCGATTCATTCGACCTGCCTGGCCACGGCCAAGACACGACCCCGCTGAGCGAAATCTCGCTCGACGCCTATGTATCGCGCGTCGTCGAACACGCGGAATCGTTGGGCGGCGACGTTGTTCTCGTCGGGCACAGCATGGCGGGCATCGTCCTTTGTCAGTCGGCCGAAACGCGCCCCGATCTGTTTGAAAAACTGATTTACGTCGCCGCTTATCTGCCCACCAACGGCCAGTCTCTGAACGATCTCGCACAAGCCGATGGTGCCTCGAAGGCGGGACCGCACCTGCGTCCGGCCGCCGATTGGAGCACGCTCGACATCGAGGAAAGCGCGCGTGGTGACCTGTTCTTTCATGATGTCGATCCCGCCGTAGCGGCGCCGTATTTGTCGACGTGGAAAGCCGAGCCGGTTCGCCCGCCCAGCACGCCGCTCGCGCTCACCGACGAGCGCTTCGGCTCCGTCGAGCGCGCATACGTTCGCACCGCGCAAGATCGCATCGTCAGCCCCCAGTTACAGAGTCTGATGCTGGAGAAGACGCCCACCTCGTCGATCGAGCTGAACTGTGGGCATGCAGTGATGCTCGCCCAGCCCGACGCGCTAGCTCAGGCGCTCGAGGATCTCTCGTGAGCGGCGCCCCCAACGGCGCGCGGTCCTTGCGGATCGGCACGATCGGGGGTGGCCATGTGGGCGGCACCTTGGCCCGTGCGCTGCTGGCCGCCGGCTACGAAGTCCGCGTCGGCGTCCCCGACCCCAGTCAGGACAAGTACAAGGAGCTATCTGCCGTCACCCCGCGCGAAGCGGCGGCTTTCGGACAGGTGGTCATCTTGGCCACGCCTTGGTCGATGACGGAAGCTGCGATTCAGTCGGTAGCTCCGGAGCTGACCGGAAAGATCCTGATCGACACCACGAACCCCATTGCGCCAGACTTCAGCGGGCTCACGGTCGGCCACAAACAGTCGGGCGGGCAACTCGTGGCCGGGTGGGCCAGCAAAGCCCGCGTGGTGAAGGCGTTTAACACGATCGGGGCCAACGTGATGGCGAATCCGCAGCTCAACGGTCAGCCCACGACCTTGCTCGTCGCGGGTGACGATACCGCGGCCAAAGACACCGTGTTACTGATGGCTCAGGACATCGGCTTCGCGCCGCTCGATGTCGGCGGGATCGATAAGTCCTCACTGACCGAAGCGACGGCGTGGTTGTGGATCACCCTTGCCAGCAAACTCGGCCGCGAGTTCTGTTTCAATCTGAATCGCGTCGGAGCGTAGAGAGACGATGAGAAGCGGGCCGAAAGGTCCGCTCTCAAATCCAATAGCGCGCCATCAGTTCGGAGCACCACATGGGCTCGCGATGTACGCCGCGAGGGAGAAAGCCCTTCATGACCGGCTTGATGTCGATCACGGGTGTACCATCGATCGCGTCGAGGCCGCGTACAAACAGGCTTGTCCCGCTGACCCGTGCGACTTCAACGATCGTCGACCCGAGGCGATTGGGGCGATCTTTTCCCCGCTGGGCAAAGATCCCGACTTCGGGCCAGTCGGGGTTCCCCCGTGGATGCCGGGCACCCATTTCGACGCGTTCTTCGTCCGCCAAGTGGAAATGAAAGAGGACTTCGGCGTGGGAGAACTCATCGAGCCCCGCGAGAGCAGCGGCCGTGAAGTCCGGCGAGAGCTCGATCACCGATTCTACCGACAGCCACCCGTCGTCGGTCGGCTCCGTCCGTGGGTTTCTGACAAATCCGATGGGCTCGATTGGGATCATCAAAGGGATTCTACCGATGGCGCCCCGCGTGCTATGGTGATCGGAACAAGAACATACCGGCGCCGTTTGCCGTCCTTCCCTACTGGTCGGCAACACGCGATTCAAAACCCATGATTCCCAAAAACAAGATCTGCCTATGGTTCGACAACGACGCTCAAGAAGCCGCTGAGTTCTACGCGGCGACTTTCCCCGACAGCAAGGTCACGGGCGTTTTCAAAGCCCCCAGCGACTACCCGGACGGCCATGCCGGCGATGTCCTCACGGTCGAATTCACCGTGGTTGGGATTCCGTGCATCGGCCTGAACGGAGGACCTGTTTTCAAGCACAGCGAGGCGTTCTCGTTCCAGATCGCGACCGACGATCAGGAAGAGACCGACCGCTACTGGAATGCGATCATCGATACTGGCGGCACCCCCAGCGAATGCGGCTGGTGCAAAGATCGGTGGGGTCTGTCGTGGCAGATCACGCCCCGGACGCTCAGTGAGGCCATGATGGCAGGCGGCGACGAAGCCAAGCGCGCCTTCGAAGCGATGATGACGATGCAGAAGATCGATGTCGCGGCGATCGATGCCGCGCGGCGTGGCTGACGGCATCTTTAATCAGGGTTGGGATACCGGCTCAAGGTAGGCTTGATCCGTGGCAGCCGACGAACAGTCGACAATCGTCGAAAAGGCGATCGAAGGTCGCAAGGACGACGGAACTCCACTGTCCGTCATGACGTTTGCGGGCACAAGGTTAAATGATGATGGCCTGGTAATGTTCCTAGAGAGGGACATTAATCTTGAGAAGCTTTATCTGATGCATACATGCATCACTGACCGGGGCATGGCTGCGGTGACCCGCTACGCGCCGAATCTGACCGATATCGATCTGACGGGTACCGCAGTCACAGCTCAAGGGTTAGCGCACCTTGCAAACTTAAGCCACCTCAATAAATTAACCCTGAGCGGTCGCAACTGCGAGGATGGAGGGTTTGCCGCTATCGGGAAACTCTCCGGATTAATCGATCTGGAGGTCAGACAAAAGTACGCCGATCCGTGGATCCACTATCGACGAGATCCGGGCCCTGCGATCGACGGGCGTGATCTCGCGAATTTGAGACATCTCCACAACTTGAGACGGCTCTGTCTGGCTGGCCTTGGGTTGCAAGACGACGATTTCGACTGGCTCGATGGCATGCCGCTGCTCGAAGAGATTGATCTTTCGAATACGCGCGCGTCGAAGTCTGGCCTTCGGAAACTGGCGCAGGCGCCCCGCTTATCGGCGCTCCAACTATCCAACACCGACGTCGATGATGAGTGCCTCATGGCGCTGTGTGACGCATTAGAAATCAGGACTCTAGGAATCGCAAACACCCAGATCAACGATGCGGGGATACGCCACTTGGCCGCTCGTGGTGGACTTGAAAACATCTTCGCAGAAGACGTCGCTTGGACGCTTCAAACCTGCGAATCCCTTTTGTGCATTCCCACCCTAAAGTGGGCTGAGCTCCACGTGGACGGGATTTCCCACGACGAGCTTTCGTCGGTTTGCCCAGAAGGCGTGTGGTTGCATCCCTGATCGCTCATGCGAGTTCTTTGTATGGCTGGCCAGACGCTGGAACTTAGCTTACATAGATTTCGTGATCGCCCCAGCAGGTCTGGAGGTAGTCGATCTGCCCGGCGTGCAGAGTGGCGTGCCAACCGGCAAGGCCCATCAGCTGCTTCATGGGCATCGACCAGCCCTGTCCCGAGTCGAGTTCCATCTCGATCTCTTCGGGCGTCAGGGTGTCGAGCGCGGCGACAAATTCCTCGGTTCCCGCACGAAAGATTCGCTCCATTTCAGCCCGGTCCGTGACGGCGATCTCTTCGGCGTCCCGTGCGGCGAGAAACGCTTCGAGATCGTCGACCTGCGGCACGCTTCGATCGCGGATCATTTTCGCGAATTTGCCCGCGTGCTGGGCAGTATGAACGGCGATGCGAAGCGCGGACTTCGCGCCTGGCACCGGCGTCCAATTGAGCTTGTCATCGGGTACGTGAGCAAAGTTGCGCAGAAAGAAGTCCATGCCGCTGATGGCACGCTGCTTCGACAGTTCGATTAGGTCCACGCTACTCAAGTCTCCTCAGTCATCCTCGTCCAGCCGATAGCGGCCGTGACGGGAGTCATTGTACGCGTTCCTCGGTTCACTCGGCGGGTACAGGTCGTAAGAATTGTGGACGGCATTTGCTGAACCAAAAGCACGAGTCGACGTCATTTCTGCAAATGGTGGGAAGATGCACAATTATTACGGTCGCCGTACTCAGCGGATTGGCCCTGTTTGGATTCGGATTTCAGGAAGCGAAGCCCAGGGGACGGCAGCAAGGTGGCGGCCAGAAGCAGGGGGGCAAAGCCGCTTATCCGGCGGCGAGCAAGGCATGGAGCGAAGGCAGCATTCTCCTGGGATGCCCAACCGCGAACTCGATCCAGATGGCGATCCACTTCAAATCGGATGCGGATGCGACCATCCTGTATTGGAAGGCGGAATCGAAAACTAAGCTCTCTACCCCGAGTTTCCATCTGGAGGCTGGCGTGCCGCTTCAAACCAAGATCGCCGGTCTGTCGCAGGACACCGCCTACCATTACCAGCTGAACTTCAAGAAACCCGGGCAGCCTGAGTCGACGACTAGTCCCGAATATCGGTTCCAAACCCAGCGCGCGCCGGGCCGCGATTTCATGTTCATGGTCCAGGGAGATTCGCATCCCGAGCGGACCCCCAAAATGCATATCCCCAGCCTCTATGAGCGGACCCTGCTCACGGCGGCCGATCAGAAGCCCGACTTCTTCATCTGCCTGGGCGACGATTTCAGCGTTGACACGTTACGTGAACGAACCAAATCGACGATCGAGGCGGTTTACACGAAGCAGGTGCCCTACCTTGGCTTGGTGGCGAACTCGGCTCCGTTGTTCCTGGTGAACGGCAACCACGAACAGGCTGCGAAAGCCAACCTGGACGGGACGGCAAGCAGCCTTGGAGTATTGGTCCAAAACGCCCGAAACCGAAACTTCGTTCAACCGGCACCCGATGGCTTCTACACGGGCAATAGCGAGCCCGTCGAACACATCGGCTTACTCCGGAATTACTTCGCGTGGACTTGGGGAGACGCCATGTTTGTGACGATCGATCCTTACTGGCACTCCGCGAGCGCCGTCGATAACGCGGTTGGCAAGGGTCCCAAGAATGAGGGCGGCGGCAAGCGCAACCGCAATCTATGGGACATTACACTCGGCGAGAAGCAATACCAGTGGCTTGCGAAGACGCTGACCGAAAGCAAAGCCAAGTACAAGTTCGTCTTCGCGCACCACGTTAACGGAACTGGACGGGGCGGTATCGAGAACGCCGGCCTCTATGAGTGGGGCGGGAAAGATCCTCGTGGCGATAACTTGTTTGACTCCAAGCGTCCGGGATGGGCGCTGCCGATCCACCAGCTCTTCGTTAAGACCGGCGTGTCGATCTTCTTCCAAGGACACGACCATATCTTCTGCAAACAAGAACTCGACGGTGTGATCTACCAGACGTGTCCGTGTCCGGCCGATCCGACCAACAGTCTGATCAACGGCGATGCCTACCGCAGCGGTGACAAGGTTCCCGGCGCGGGGCTTGTGCGGGTGACCGTCGGGCCGTCTGAAGCCAAGGTCGACTACGTTCGAGCCTACGAGCCGTCGGCAGAGACGGAAGCACACAAGCACGGCGAGATCGCCTATTCGTACACCGTGAAGCCCGGTAAAGGAGGCTCCAAATGAAACTCAGCTCTGTTGTGATCGTCGCGAGCCTGTTCGCGGCTTCGGGTTTGGCCGGGGGCTACTATGCTCTGGACGCCAAAGCTCGGGCGGCCGAAGTCGCCAAGCCCTTTGAGAAATTCGCGCCCGACGTCAAGACTCGCTCGGATTCCCAGAACTTCTATGTCGAATCGAACGGTATGGCTCACCATCCGATGATGGTGGGCATCACGGCTTGGCAGCAGCAGGTGCCTCTACCGCAGCGCTACACCGGGAGCAACGCGTGGCAATTTCCCCTCTTCCCGGTCCCGGCCAAGCAGCCGATCAGCGCCAAGACCCACTTCTTTCGGGGCGCGATCGCGATCGCCGCGAACGGCATTCCGATCTTCAATCCGATCAAGAACGACGGTCGCACCGACACCTTCTTGGCCGGAGAACTCGACAAGTACGGCGGGCATAGCGGGCGCGGCGATGACTACCATTATCACATCCCACCCCTCGTGCTTCAAGAAAAGCTCGGCAAATCGTTGCCCCTCGCGTACGCCTTGGATGGCTACGCCATTTACGGTCTGACCGAGGCGGACGGCTCGTCCCCCAAAGACCTCGACTCGTTCAACGGCCACACCACGCCAGTTCTTGGTTATCACTACCACGCTACGAAGACCTATCCGTATCTGAACGGCGGATTCCACGGTGAGGTGACCGAGCGGGACGGTCAAGTCGATCCCCAACCTCGTGCCAACAGCCCGAGGCCAGCCACGGCCCCCCTTCGCGGCGCAAAGATCACGGACTTCAAGGCCATGGAAGTTGGCAAATCGTATTCGTTGACTTACACGATCGATGGAGAAACCCGCAAGGTCAACTACCAGGTCAACGCCGACGGAAGCGTCAAATTCGACTTCGTGGATGGTCGCGGGCGCGTTACGTCCGAAACCTACCGCGGACGGCCTGAGCGTGGCGATGACGGCGACCGTCCTGGGCGTCGACCCCGCCCAGACCAGGGTCCTCCTGGTGGCGGTGGAGGCGAACTTGGTCCGCCTCCGGGACCGCGAAAGCCATGGTTTGTCGACCATGCGAAAGGACTCGACGCAAACGGCGATGGCGAAGTCACGAAGGCGGAAGTGACCACCCAGTGCAAAGAGGCGTTCAAACAGTATTCGGGTGGGTTGGACTCCATCTCGATCGCGGATTTGCCCAACAAGCCCACCGTCCGCAACGAGGTGGGTGGGTTTATGAAGGTCCACGCCAAGGAGCTCGATCGCAACGGCGATGGCAAGATCACCGAGGCGGAAACGATCGAGACAATGCTTGGCATGTTCGATAAGCAGGACAAGAATCACGACGGGAAGCTTTCTGGCAAGGAACTCGAAGCGTGAGGCCTCTCGTCGTCGCTTCGGGCGCGCTGATTGCCGCCACCGGAGGCCTTTGGGCGCAAGGCCGTGACCGAAGCTCGCCCCAGCAGAAAGGAGGACCGCCCGCCGTATATCGTGTCGAAGTGCCCCTAAGTGCCTTGAACGTGATCGCAGGAGCGCCCACCCAGGACAGCGTCACACTCAGCATTCTCGGTCGGAACGAACCCAAAGCGACCCTTGCCATCGAGGATGCTACGGGTCGCTCGATCCGAAGCATGGAGCCTGCGCTTTCGGCTCAGCCAAAGGAGTTCGCCATTCGCGACCTCAAGCCCGGAACCACCTACACGTACCGGCTGGCCCAAGGCGACGAGCGGGTGATGGGCCGATTCACCACGGCTCGTTTGCCCAAGAGCCCGTTTACGTTTGTCGTCCAAGCGGATTCTCACCTCGACGGGAACAGCGACCTCAAGGTTTACGAACGAACGCTCAACAACATGATCGAAGATCGCCCCGATTTCTTGGTGGACTTGGGCGATACGTTCATGGTCGACAAGTACAAGAGCTACGAGGATTCGCGCAAGCAGTACGAAGCGCAGCGCTACTGGTTTTCGCGTGTCGGTTCTCAGATGTCCGTGTTCCTAGCCTGGGTAACCATGACGGCGAAGTGGGCTGGCCCGCGCGAGGCGGTCGCGGCATGACCGAATGGGCCCAGCGGCAGCGAGAGGAGAACTTCCCCATCATTCGCGCCGATGGATTCTATAGCGGCGCGCCGAAGAAAGGACTCTACTACTCGTGGAACTGGGGCGACGCCACGTTCGTCGTGCTCGATCCGTTCCTTTCTACAACGCAGAAATCGCGCACCGATGAAGACGGCTGGAATTGGACGCTCGGCGAGGCTCAGTTCAAATGGCTCGAAGAAACCCTGCGCAAATCTACCGCCCGGTACAAGTTCATCTTCATCCACCACCTGGTAGGCGGCTTTAACGGCGAGGCACGCGGCGGCGTTGAAGCGGCCGACCGCTTTGAATGGGGCGGCAAGCAAGAGTTTCCTACCAAGCGCTCCGGCTGGGCCGAACCGATTCACGCCCTGATGGTTCGCCACCACGTAACCGCGATGTTCCACGGGCACGACCATCTTTATGTCCGGCAGGAGAAAGACGGAATCGTCTATCTGGAAGTGCCCCAGCCAAGCATGGCGCGTAGCGACCAGACCAACAGCGCCGAGAAATACGGCTACACGACGGGCAAGCTGCTCGGCAGTTCGGGCCACATCCGCGTGACCGTCTCTGCCGATGCCGTCAAGTTGGAGTACGTCAAATCGCTGGCGGGCAAGGACAACCGAAAGGTGGTCGATAGTCAGGAGATCAAACCACGGCTTTGAAGTGTCCACTCCTCTTCCTGATCCTGCTGATCGTCCTCCGACTCGCTTCGGCCCACGATTTGGACCTCACGCGCGTCGTGGTGCGACGCCAGGGCCCGCAATCGAGCATCGAGGTGCGGACGCCACTCAGCCGATTCGTCGTAACATCCGGGCTCGGCGGCCAGCCCGCGCCCATCGATCTAGATCGAGCGATGCGTTCCCGTCTGCACGTTCCGCTCGGCGGGCACGCCCAGATCGATGTCGACAGTCAGGCCGATATGCTGACCTGGTCGGTCACGACGGCCAGTAACTCCAACCTCATCGCGCACCGACTCGATGATTCGACTCCCGCGGCGAGCACCATCGTGACGACTTATGAGAGCGGTCGGCTGGTGGGTGAGCGCGTCTTCGGTCAAGAAGCCTCCGCCCCGTCAATCCCCGGCATGATCGCCGCCGGGTTTCGCCACATCCTAACGGGTCTGGACCACGTCCTCTTCGTGATCGGTCTCGCTCTGCTCGGCGGGGGTTGGAAAAACGTGCTCAAGGTTCTGACCGCCTTTACCGCCGCCCATGCCCTGACGCTGGCCTGCACCGCGATGGGCGTCGTTCACGCGAACCCGCGTTTGGTTGAGCCACTGATCGCTGCATCGATCGTTGCCCTGGCCGTCGAAGGCCTTCGCGAGCGCCGCACCCCCGATCAGACGAACCTCAAGTACCAAATCGCCATTGCGTTCGGATTTGGTTTGGTGCACGGATTGGGGTTCGCAGGCGGCCTAGTCGAACTTGGCGCGAGCGGCGGCCCGCTCATCCGAAATCTCGTCACGTTCAGCGCAGGTATCGAGCTCGGTCAGCTGCTCGTGTTGGCACTGCCCTTGACCGTCATCGCGCTTGCCGCGCGACATCGCCCGTCCGCACTCCCCCGCTTTTCATTCGCCGCAAGTGTTGGACTCGGCATGATCGGCTCGTTCTGGCTCGCCGAGCGCCTGACTCAAGCGCTCGGTTAGCGACCTGCCGGGACGTCAGATTCCGCTCTGGTCGAAGTTCGTGCTGATCACGCCGTAGTCGAACACGGAAACGGCAAAGTCGTTATCGATGTCCGCATCGGCCGGCCGGAAGCCGTTGCTACCCACCGTGCCCCAGTCGGCGTCGAGATACGACTTGTCGAAATAGTCGCTGAGGATGCCGTAGTCGAACACGGTGACCGAGTTGTCGCCGTCGATGTCTCCATTCTTGAGCGAGATGTTGACCGCGTCCTGACCGACGTTAAAGTTGACGGGGGCCGTGACATTGGAAAGCCAGTGGCGGCCTTTGAATCGGATGCGGTGAGAACCGCTCAGCGCCGAGTCAAAAGCGTAATAGCCCTGATAGTCGGTGTTCAGATCGTGACTTTCAACGACCGCGCCCGCGCTGTCGAGAACTTCGATATGGATGGGTTCCGACGCGTAGTATCCAATGTTCTCCAGCGTGATAATCCCAGAAACCGTCTTCGGGTTCGCCTTGACTTTGAACGTTCCGTAGCAGCGGCGTAGAAATGAAACGCCGCCGGTCGCGCCGCCAAATCCCGTGTTAAGCGTGCCCGACGAGCAGTAGTACGTTAAGTAGAACGCGTACGCATGACCGCTCACCAGCCATGCCCCCGGAATGGTGTCGCCCGTCGCCGAACTTGCTCCCTGCAGGGCACCCACGTAGTGCGACGTGTTGGTAAAGCCGACGACCTGGAAGGTGTAGCCGGTCGTCGTCGCAAAGCTCGAGTTCGTAAAGGGCGTCCATGTGATGGCACGGTTGACCCCTGCTGGAGCGAGTTGGAGCGAACTGTACGACGTACCCGTCAGATAAGGAATCGTGGTCGGAAAGTCGTAGGACGAAAACGTGAGTTTCGCAGTTGCGGGTGCGGCGGTCCCGGTGAGGATGCGAAAAGAGTACGTTCCGGCAGGATAGGCCCCGGCCGCCATGGCGGGGATCGACGTGTAGGTTTCGCTTCCCCCGCCCAGCAGCAGGGTCGGCCCCGCGAGCCCCAGGGAATCGGCATGCGAGGTGGGAGTCCTGATATCCCCCGTGAGCAGCTCGCCCGAATTGGCGGCCGAAATGGAGGCCTGGATGAACGTGATCACAGAGGGCGGAAGCGCGTTGGAGACCTGAGTTCGGTCCTCGTAGAGCGCCATGCCGTAGTTGATGACCCCCGCGAAGGCACCCACCGAGAACGCGCTAGCGCCCACCAAACCTGCTGCCCGAATCCACTTTGCTCGCATTTCTTGCTACCTCCGTAACGAAAGGTCATTGTACATGCGTTACTTTTGCCAGTAGGCTGAAAGAACTACCTGCATCGCCTGAATATTGCAACAAGCCGGCCTGATCGAGGATCTTGAGGTCACCGCGTGCGTGTGCCGCGGTACGATTCGGGCCGTGCAGGCCGGTCGCATCGAGGTGGTTCAGGGGGATATCACGACGCTGGACGTCGAGGCGATCGTGAACGCGGCGAACAGTAGTCTGCTCGGCGGTAGCGGCGTCGATGGCGCGATCCACCGCGCGGCCGGTCCCGAGCTCGCCATCGAGTGCCGCATGCTGGGCGGCTGCAAGACGGGCCAAGCGAAGCTGACTTCCGCCTATCGCCTTCGCTGCGACTGGATCATCCACACCGTCGGCCCCGTTTGGCAAGGCGGCGACCACGGTGAAGCCGAGCTCCTCGCGCAGTGCTATGAGTCGTGCTTGGCCCTTGCCGCCGAGAAGCAGATCCGCTCGCTCGCCTTCCCTGCCATCAGTTGCGGCATCTATGGCTTCCCTCTCGACGCCGCCTGCGCGATTGCGACGCAGACGGTGGAGCGGGTGCTCCGGGAGCAGCATTTGCCCGCCCGCGTGGTGTTCTGCGCGTTTACGGCTGAGGTGCGGGATGCGCTAGCGAGGGCGTTAGCGGCGCGACGACCGTAATGAGCCGCTGAAGGCCAATTTTCATGAACAGGCACGTGATCATCTATCCTGTTCGGTTAGGCTAGTTCCCAAATTCCCTTGTCGGAGCTTTCCGCCGACTTCAAGACCTTTTCTTGCCGCAAACGCGTTGCTGCCCAACGCATGTCGTATTGCCACGTGTAAAGTAATGGCGACGCCTCAAGTTCGTTTTTATGGTTGTCCCAAATGTACTTGGCAATCTGGATCAGATGAGCTCGGCCACCGAGAGCACGGACGGCGGCCAAAACAGCATCCTTCAAATCGCTGCGTTTCCAGTTCACGCCACAATCATACATCTTTCGGCTTCGTGCTATAGAAACCCTTTAAGCGAGTCACGAATTGAAAACTTGAATCCAGCAGCCGCAAGCGGTAAGGCTGCCTACACCACCTCCACCTTCTCGCACGGAATGGGCGGGGTCGAACGGCCCGTCGATGCCTCGACAAACCGGAACGCGCACGCATAGAACCCCTTCTCCAACGCCACCGTCTGCGTCAGATGCCCGGGCGTGAAGCCGACAAACCCCGCCGACGTAAAGCGGGTCGAGGGTTTGCGCGTGCGACTGGCGAGCTTCTGGACCATCAGCTCGGTGAGGACACCCGCCGCGTTCGGGCCGGACGCGGTGAAGATCGCGGTGCCGGAGCCCGCCGGCCCTGCCCCGACCGTCACCGAAATGACATCGCCCGTGAAGACGCCAGTGGGCGGCCAGAGTGGGACCGTCGCGGTCGGCACCGCCTGCATCATCTTGGTCGTGAGCTGGATGAAGGCAGTGTTGCCTGTCATCGTGTACGCATGACCGTTCACCTCGTTATGGCGAACCTGCGACTCGGCATAAGCGCGCCAAGCGTCGACCTGCTCCTCGGTCAGCGTGGCGTAGAGTTCGGCGGCGCGGCGCATACGGTCGGCGGCGGCTTGCATGGCCGGAGTCTGGTGCCGCCGGTAGCGCGGCTTCTGCCGGAGGACGAGGCCGCTTCGGCCCACCGCGACCACATAGCTGCCGAGCGGCCCCGCCGCATCCTGGAGCGTGGCCGAGAGTCTGATTTTCGCCATATGGGGATCATCGGCGGGACGACTCAATTCCGCACCGCGTCCCCGCCCCTTCCCCACCCCTTCACGGCCGGGTTTGAAGGGGCGATGAAGGGGTTCGGATCGGGTGGGGATTGGGAATGGCGACTTTGGGAGTGCGCGAACGTGTTCGCGCTTTGGTCGTGGAAGTCACGCCTTCCGCAAGCGACTTTGGGAGTGCGCGAACGTGTTCGCGCTTTGTTCGTGGAAATCGCGCCGAACCTAGAAGTCGTCGGGCACCTTCACTTGGTCAGTCTTGAAACTCAAGACCGATTGTACGAACGGCAGCTCGCCCTGTTCCACGAACCATTTCATCGAGCACCATGGATAATCCTCGGCCCGCTGGACCAGGCCGTGATGCACCGGGTTTTGATGGACATAGGCCAACCGGGCCAACAGGGATTTCTCAAAGGTGATGCGCGTGTCCCAGCATCGGTACCAAACCTGGCGACCTGGAGTCTGGTCCCATTCGTTCAGGGCTTTCGCCGCTCGCATGTGCAGCTTCACGGTGAATTCGCGCACTGTGCCGGGGATGTCCGGCGAGGTGCCGACCACGTGGTAGTGGTTCGGAAACACGGCCCACGCCATGGGGTTCCACTCCTTCTCGGCGAGTGTTTCCAGGAGCAGCGAGTGGAGGATTTCGAGTCGTTCCGGTCCGGCGAAGAGTGGGAGCCTTCGATAAGTCGCGGCGGTGATGATGTAGGTCCCCGGCTCGGTGACCAGCTTCGATGGTGCGTGGGGCCAGGACTTCACGGCGATAGGTTACCGAGCACTAACGGGAATGCGCGATTAAACGAACAAAGCGCAAACACGTTCGCGGGTTCGCGGAGGATGTTATTCCGAGCAGAGCGTCACCCGGACGAACAAAGCGCGAACACGTTCGCGCACTCCCAAAGAGCGTGATCGAGAGCAGGGCGTCGATTGAACGGACAAGGCGCGAACGTGTTCGCGGGTTCGCGGAGGATGTTATTCCTTGCAGGGCGTCACCCGGACGAACAAAGCTCGAACGCGTTCGCGCACTCCCAAAGGGCGCGACTGAGAGTGCGTGGACTTCGCGCACTCTCAAAGCAGAATTAGCGGCGGCGACGCATGAGCAGCATCCCGGACGCGGCCGCAAGGGCGAGGATCGTCCCCGGCTCAGGAACCGGATTAAACGAGACCTCGTCGGCAAAGACCCAGGTGTTGTTGCGATTGAACTGGACGGTCACGTGGTCGGCCGTGATGTTCAGGTTATCGAACGTCACCCAGAACGGAGTCGCACCCAGCGGATCGCTGACCGCGTAAAACGTGCCATCGATCGTGACGCCGCGAGGCGCGCTCACGCCCCCCGTGCTGTCCGAGTCATCGAAGTGCACGCTGATCGTGGTGATCGGCACAATCGCGCCAAATCGGAAGAGGATCTTCGGGTCTTGATCCCGCCAGCCCACGTAAGGACCCGTACCCGCAACGTTCTCGATCGCGAACCAGTTGGACGTGGTGGTGACCCCGTCGGTCAGATCGCCCAGTCCGCCCGAAAGAAAGGCGTTATCCGTGGTGGTGCTGCCCAGCCCACTATATTGCCGATCCCAGTAGTTGAACGTTCCACCGGAAGCTTGGCCGTTGCCGTTGGGCATGTCGTAAGCAATCGGCGAAAACGCGAATGACGTCGAAACAAGTCCTGCTCCCAGGCTTAACAATAGCAATCGATTCAAGTTCAGTTCTCCTTTGGTCGAAGAAGCATCGGACGACCGCATTCATTCTATCACGGACTTGCCGCAATTCCAACATCGCTGGCGCAGGCGTGCCCGGGGGAAGGCTTATTTGGTCTGGTTCACGCGCTTCAGCTCACCGACTAAGAAGTCGATATTGGTGAACGGATCGCCGCCCGTCTTCTTCCAGCGAACTTTGCCCTGCCGATCGATCAGGATCGTCGAGTGAAGCTCGATATTCTCGAAGTCATCATATGAGGAAAACCGCCGCGCATTTTCATGAGCGTTGTCGGAAAGGAACTTGATATTGACCTTGCCGAGTGTCGCGGACTGCTTCAGCTGGGCAGGGGTAGCGCTGCAGACGGCGAGTACGACGGCATCCTGATCCGTGAAATCGGACATCCGGTCGTTGATCGATTTGAGCTGACCCACGCAGTGAACGCAGGCCTCACCGAGGAAGAACACGAGGATTACGTTCTTGCCCTTAAAGTCGTTGAGCTGAACAGCCTTGCCGTTGACGTCGCGCACACTCAATGCGGGAGCTGCGAACGGTCGCCAATTCATGGGACCAAGCGCATCCAGGTCCTGCGGTCGATAGATGCGTTCGGGGCGCGGAGTCTCGCTGATCGGCAACGCCGATAAGTTCAACTTGCGTACTTCATCGAGCCAACGCAAGTGAGGGTCCGCCTGCGACCAGACGTACTCCAGACGGCCGGCGTAGAGCTTGGCCTTCTCGATATCGCCCATCGCGTGGTGAGCGAGCGCCAGACCCGACAACGTGAATCCGTCGTTCGGCTCCTCCTTCAGTCCGCGCTCATAGCACTCGATCGCGAGACGGTAGTCGCCGCGCTTGCGGTAGTCGTCGCCCAGCAGGCGGATCACCCGCCAAGGCATGAAGGGGGGATCGCCGCCGATGCTTTTCGCGTCCTCAGCGGCCGCATTCAGGAGTTCCTTCTGGCCATCCAACACATGCCCCTCGCTGAGGTCGAGAAGTCCTTCGCAGAAGCTGACGACCATCGTAACTCCCGCAACGGCTTCGGGCGGAGCATCCTTCATGCTCGCCACCAGCTTGGCGACGAGCGCTTTGACTTCTTGGAGCTTCTCGCGGGCGTCGCGCGTCTTCCCTTTCCCGTTCAGGGCGACCAGTTCGGCGAACGCATGCGTCATTTTGCCGAAATCCGATTTGTCATCCCAAGTCACGGCGCCGGGCGTTAGGATCTCATCCCACTTTTCGAACTTGATCAGGCAGCGCATCAACGCGGTTCGACCCTCGGAGACGACGCCACCCCCCTCTTCGGAATTGAGCTCAGGATCTCGCGGCGCGGCGAGCATGTCGCGCGCCCCCTGAAGTGACGCCTCCGCCATGCCGAGCTGCTCCTGAATGTAACAGAGGTAGTTTCGGTTGTGGGGATAGTTCCACGTCTCGAAGGGGAGCGCGAGCCGGTCGTTCATGTACCGCAGCTCGATCCGAGTGGCCGAATCCATGGCGATCGCTGCCTCGTGCCACATGCCGATCTTGGAGTAGATGTGGCCGGGCATGTGGAGGGCATGACCCACGTCGGGGGCCGACTTTCCATACAGCTCGCAGCTCTTGATCGCTTGTGCCGACGAGACGCCGTCCCAGTTATGGATGCTCGCATGATGCGCGCCCGGATGCATGGGGTTCTTGGCCAGGACCTGATCGATCAGCATCTGGTTGGCGAGGGCGCTTCCTTCGCCGATGTTGAACAAGGCCAAATGGGCTTTCGCTTCGATGTCATCGGGGTACTTGACCGCGATCTCTTGAAGCAACTTCGCCAGGAGCTTGCGTCCTTCCTTCACGCCGGGAGCGGTGGACTGAGCCCAGGCCTCGATGTACATGCGCTCGCGATCGGTGACGGTGTCTTCGCGGCGTACGGCTTCCTTCAAAAACGTCTTGTAGCGATCGAACGACTTGTCGTCCAGATTCGGTCCGAAGGTGGCAAACCAGTTGAAGCCGCACCGGGCGAGGCTCCAGTACGCCATCGCACAATCGGGATCGAGCTTCAGGCACCAGCGGAACGATCGCTCGGCCTCTTCGAACCAGAACGAATGAAGCAGAGCGTTGCCTTGGTTGAACCACTTCTGGACCTCGGGGTTCTTGGTCGTGATCGGAAAAGGCGCGTCGCCAATTCCCTTCATCTCCCACGGCCGGGTGCGCATGCCGGAGTCGAATGCCGAGCCGTGGCTGGAGTGGCCGGGTTCATCGTCGGCAAAACTCGAGACGGAACAACAGGCCAAGGCGATCAAGAGTACGTGGCGGAATGCCATGCGGCATCATAGCATGACCTTGCTGGTCACGCGTCAGTTTTCGGATGCGGAATTGTTTTCTGATGTAGCACCGCGCGCTGTTCGCCTTGGCGCGCGGAAGGAGTAGGCTATCCCAATGTCGGACACGGATTTCGTTCTCGAATACGACTCCGAACGCAGGGCGCTCACCGGAGTCGCCGAGTTCGAAATAGAAGCCCGGTTCTTGCTTTTCGCGTGGAGCGGTCAGGGAGAACTTCATTGGGCCAAAGACCATCGTCCCTCTTCGGCTGTTTACCTCGAATTGAATTATCACAAAGCCACTGGCCACAACGTGCAATTGATTGCGTTCGTCAACCGCATGTGCTACGACAAGCTCATTTTAAAGGACCGTCAAGTGCCATCGGGTGATATCGTCTGCCAGGCCACGTTGGGCGTCCCATCGGTACTTTACGAAACGATCGATCACGGGATCGGGCTTTTGGCTATCCCGCGCCGTGAGACGAAGACCCGGCGAAGGGCGCTTTGGCACATCCGACCAGAAGTCCAAGCGGAACGATATTTTCCATTTGCCAACGCTTATGGTCGATACGGCGTCCTAACCGGAAACCCGTTCTACCGCATACCGTAGTGCCATGCGCGATCATAGCACTAACGTTCGTGCACCCCAGTCAGTTAAAGCGGTGCGGCGGTCGCACTTGTGTGGTCATGAGCGAGCAAACTCGAGCAGCGTGTGAACCACCGCTGACTCGTGGCAAGGTCTCGGCAGGGCGACCCGGATCCATTCGTCGCCGAGCACGTCCCCCATCCCTTCAGGCACCCGAACGAACAGCCCGGCGGCCGCCAGCGCTTCCGCCGTCTGGCGTGCCCCGTCCGGCGTATGAATGAGGACGGCGGGCAAACACCCTGCGTGTACGCGAAGCCCAGCCGCGCGTAGCGCCGCCGCAAATCCTTGCATCCGAGATTGCGTCTCCGCCCATCGCGCTCGGTAGTAAGCGTGATCCTCCAAGGCGGAGATGGCGGCCACCGTGGCGGTCGAGCTGACGATCCATGGCGGAGTCGATTCCTGGACAGTCACGGCAAAACGCTCCGGTGCTACCAGATAAGCGGCTCGTGCTCCACTTAGGGCGTACGCCTTTGAGAGCGACTTAAGAACAAAGACGCGGTCGGATCGAAAGGCCCATCCTTCAACACTGACCTGAGGAGGAGCGTAATCGACATAGGCTTCGTCGACCCAAATCGTGAGGTGCGGCAGCAGCGCGCTTAACTCTTGGATCCGTTGAGAATCGAGCCACAACCCAGTCGGGTTATTGGGATTGACCAACACCAATGCGCTGGCTCGGCGGCACGACTCGACCAAGGCTTTCTGATTCACTTCAAAACCATCCTCTGGCTTAAGCCGCAATGGCCGAATGGTGCGACCAAGCCAGTGGAGTAGCGCCGGATATTCTGAGTAGCTTGGATCCAGAAGTACGACATCACCGGAACCGATAACGGTTGGAAGTACGCGGTGGATGATTTCGGACGAGCCGGCTCCTAACGAAAGATGGGCGGTGGGAATGCCGCGTGACGTGGAAATCGCTTCTATGAGCGATCTCCCTTCCACATCGGGGCTCGCGCGGAGTGACTCGGCGGTCACTTGGGCGGCTTGTAGGACGCGCGGACTCGGATCGAACCAGGCGTCGAGGACATCGCAAGCGATGCCGCCTTGTCGCCCTGCGTATTGCGAGCCGAGGCCATGGATCGCTTTGGTGTTCCGCGGGCCAGCGAGAACGGTGAGTTCTGTCGCGATTGAAGATTTCACTGGGTAGATCACCCCCTGAAATCAACAACCGTGAACGGCGTCGGACCGTGCCCAGCGCTACTTTAACTGGACCGATTCCATCATTTTGGTGAATATCGGCTTCATCTGATCCTGGCTGCCCACCTTGCACGAAAACGTGAAGGTGAGGTTCTCGTCTCCGCGACCGATGATGAATCCCGTCACATGAACGCCTTGGCCGTTTGCCAGTTCACCGGAATAGGCGATGCCCTTGCCAGCGGGAAGTTCGATGATCTTCGCCTCCGATGGCTTCTCGGCATGGAGCGCCTTCTTAATCTCCGGTATCGCGGCAGCCAAACCCTTGTCGCTCGTATCCAGTTGGCCTGGCATCACTACCACATTGAGGTTCTGTGCGAATCCATCGACGTACTTCGATTCATCGGATTCCACTGCGAAAAGCGGAAACGTTTTGTTGTCGATGAACATGTCGAAGGTCTTCGATGATCCGGGGTTTCGTTTGTCCATCTTGTCCCGTAACGCTTTGAAGTCCGCTCCATCCTTACTCGCCACGACCCACGATGATGGAGCGAGGAACTGGATACGGCCATCTGGGCTCGCCACTTGCTTCCATCCGCCCTCGACTTTCGCGCGCGATTCGGTTTTCGGCGTTGCCGATACCGCCTCCGCCTTCTGACCCGATCCGCATCCGGCGGTTAACGCGACAGCAACAAGAATGCCGAACAGGGACCAGCGCTTCATGGTCGCAATTGTAGCCGAAGGGGGCCGCATCGTAGCGCTATTGCATTATCCTGGTTGTGTCGCTGACTCCAGACGTTCCGCTCTCCGGCTGAGTAAGGCCACCAGCGGGATCATAACGACCAGAAGGACCACGCTGCTGGCGGGCCGGCTTAAGTCCAATCCGCCCGATTGACGCGGCTTGGTGAGGATGTCACCGAGCGTCGCGCCCAAAGGCCTGGTCAGGATAAACGCAGACCAAAAGAGGCCCGGACGAGAAGTCTTTGTCCATAAGTAGAGCCCGCCTACAACCGCCAGAAGCGCACTGAAGAGAATCGCCCCGCCTCCAAAGCCGAATTGATTTGTATCGGCCACCCAATCGCCGAGCGCGGTGCCTAGGGTGTTGGAGATGAGAATCGAAACCCAATAGAAGAGTTCAGACCGGCGATCTGCAATCTGACTTATAGATACAGAACCCGTGACCGAGCGCCATATCGCGAGCACGGCCAGCAGTGCGATGAACAAGGTCAGTGACGTCGCGCCGTAGCCGAGGCCGACTCGTCCAAAGGCGTGGAAATCGCGGGTCAGCCAATCGGCCACCGTGGTACCCAGCGTTGTCGTCGATAGGATCACGCCCCAGTACAGAAATGGATGGTAGCGCCGCGCGGCGATCTGCGCCGTGACCATAACGACGAAGAACGCCAGATAGATGTACGTGGCGACATCGTAACCCAGGTGGATCGGCGGCATGGATAACGCATCGCCACCGGTTTCGCCCAGCGTCGTCGCCACAATCTTGATGACCCAAAACGCGACCGTAACTTCGGCGAGTTTGCCAGCTATTCCTGCGCGGGCAGATGGACTCAGCATCATCGTAGGTTACGATCGGGCCTGGAAAAGCTCGACCGGATTTCCGCTCGGGTCTTCGACCAAGACTTGGCTGCCACCCGGTCCCGTGATCGGTTCGTTGCGGAACACGGTTCCGGCTTCGCGCAGTTCGTTCGCCAGCCGACTCAGATCGTCGGTCTCGACGACGACCCGATTCCAGCCACCGGGCTCGGGCGTTCGACCATCGGGCATGGGCTGCGCGGCTGAGGTCTGCGGGCCGCTGATCCATACCAGTTCCCCGTTTCGCTCCAGGATGGCGAATGCGGGACCCCATTCTTCCCTCACTGCGAAGCCGAGATGGCGGTACCAGGCAACGGCCTCGTCCTTGTCGCGAACGATGATACGGAACGGCATATCGCGCAGTATGCCTCGGATCGTGGGACGCGCGAGTCGGCATACTAAATGGATCATGCCGTCCGAATACGATGCCCTTGTGAAGGCTCCGCAGCACCACCGCCTGGTCTTTGAAGACGGCCAAGTGCGGGTCTTGGAAACCAAAGTGATGCCCGGGGAAACGGTTCCGCCCCACACGCACGAATGGAGCTCGCTGAACTACGTCCTCGGATTCGCACCATTTATCCGGCGAGATGAGCACGGCAATGTGATGGTCGATTCGCAGGCGCAGGGCATTGCTTTTTCAGTGGGCGAAGCGTTTCGGTCGGGTCCGCTCCCCATCCACACCCTGGAGAATGTGGGCGCAGAGCCGATTCACATCCTGAGCATCGAATTCAAGCCCGTGGCCTAATCCGCGACCACATAGGTGGCTTCGGTTGTGACCGGAAAATTGACGGACCGGGCGATAAAGCAGAACTCGTGGACGCGTTGGTGGATAGAGTCGGCAAGTTCCAGATCAGAACCTGGTTCTAGCGAGATGCGGGGTCGCAAGACCGCCCGCACGAAGCGACCCTCTCCGCGCGAACCGGTCTCCCCATAGCCAATGGGATCATCCGCATAGCTTCGCACCACGATGCCCGCGCTGCTGGCCAGATGGAGATACCAAAGCATGTGGCACGCGGCAAGACTCGCAAGGAGAAGGTCTTCGGGATTGGGCTTGGCGGGGTCGCCGCCGAGCGCCGGATCGTTCGAGCATTCGATCACGGGCTGCCCCGGGTTGGCGATCCTCCACGTACGGTCGTAGCCGCGATACTCGCGGGTGCCCTGCCCGCGGTCGCCGGTCCATTCGATATGCGTCGTGAAGTCGCTCACCGCTTTACTTGGCGCGCACCAGAGTCAGGCGCGCGAAGGGCGAGGACTTCCCTTTGATCCAGTTGTCGATATTCCAAGCCCAAGTGCCATGGGCTTCGTCGAACGCGAAGGTGGTGGCTATTCCGTCCTCGCGGTCGGCGAACTGGAAGGTCACCGACTTACCGTCTGCGGCCAGCGCGCCGTGCCCGACCGGCGCAAAAGAGCTGACCTCAGTGGTGTCCAACCACAAGCAGGCGAACTCCTTTTGCTTGTCGTTCCACGAAACATGAACCACGGCTTCGTAAAGCGGCTTGCCACGGGCGTCTCGTTCCCGCGATACTTCGTGGATCTGAACGTAACTCTGCTCGAGAATCCAGCGCGCGTCGATGTCATGGGTCGTGTCTTTCCCGGCGATCTTTCCCGTCAGGACCCACTTCCCAATCATCTTTTGGAGAAATCCATGCTCCCGACTCTCCGCGATCGCGGAGCACGAAAGAGCCGCCGTGAGGCCGACAAGAACCGGTATCAGCATGGATCGTACGCTACCCGAAGAAACTTGCCCCGTCAATCGACAAGCAGGCGATAGCCGACACCGCTTTCCGTGCGGATCAGCTTCGGACGGGCGGGATCCGCCTCCAGTTTGTGCCGCAACTGACCCATGTACACACGAAGATAATGGAGTTCGTCGACGTAAGCAGGCCCCCATACGGCCTCAAGAAGCTGGCGATGTGTGAGGACCATACCCGCGTGTCGGATCAGGGTGGCGAGCAGCTTGTATTCGATGGGCGTCAGGTGGATTTCGACGTCTTGGAGTCGAACCAAACGCGCGCGCAAATCCACAAAGAGCGGCCCGGACGTAAACGTGGGATCACCCGCCTCGTCCGTTTTTCGCGACCGGTGGCGGAGCGCGGTCCGAACTCGCGCCTGGAGTTCGGCGCTGCTGAACGGCTTCGTGATGTAATCATCGGCCTGGTTATCGAGCGCCAGCACCTTGTCTTGGTCTTGCCCGCGCGCACTGAGCACGATGATCGGCACGTCCGTCCACTCGCGGAGCCTACGACAGACGTCTTGCCCATCCATATCGGGCAGACCCAAGTCCAGCAGCACGACGTCGGGATTGGACTTGGCGATCAGTTGGATTCCTTCGCCTCCCGTTCCTGCCTCGAGCACCTCGGCTTCCTCGCGGCCATAAAGCGAACGAATGAGGCGGCAGATGGCGGGTTCGTCGTCGATGACGACGATCTTGATTGGATCAGACATCGTTGACCTCCGGTGCATCGACCGTGTTCGCGAGGTGGATCACAAACCCCACTCCCTGCGGAGCGCGCGGCTCGGCCCAAATCGTTCCGCCGTGCGCTACCACGATCGCTCGGCAAATGGCGAGCCCGAGACCGGAGCCGGCCGAACGTTGGCCTCGTTCGAACTTCTCGAAAATCAGGTCGAGGTCTTGAGCGGGAATGGAAGGTCCGTCGTTTTCGATCCGGATATCGACAGCACCCGTGACCGCTTGGGCCGAGATCCAGATCTTGGTCGTCGGTGGAGTGTGCCGCGCCGCATTCTCCATGATGTTGACGATCACCTGCTCCATGAGGACCTGATCGAGCCAGAGCAGCGGCAGATCACTGGGCAGGGTGATCGAAACGTCGTGCTCGAGCAGAAGCGGCTCCGTTCGCGCGATGGCCGACCCGATCAGTTCCTCGAGCGACTGCCAGTCTTGACGAAGGTGGAGCGAACCCGATTCGACCCGGCTCATGTCGAGCAGGTTGCGCACCTGACCTTCCAGGCGCTGGGCTTCGGTGGCGATCGAATCGGCGAGTTCGGCTTCATCGCCAGGACTGCTCGCCAGCCGAGTGCGCAGCTGTTCGGTTCCCGCCGAGATGATCGAAAGGGGCGTGCGCAAATCGTGGGATACGGAGCTGAGCAGCGTGTTCCGCAGCCGCTCCCGCTCGGTTTCGAGCGACGCCTCGTGCGAATCTTTGGCCAGATTCGTGCGCTCGATCGCAACCGCCAGCTGGTTCGCAAAGGTTTCGAGCAGGTGGACCTGAGAGGGTGTGCTGGGCGGAGGTCCTTCCCACTTGAGTGCGAGTACCCCGACGCAGTCGCGCTCACCATTGAGGGGCAGATACACACCGTCCACGGCAGGAAGTGTATCGGTTCCGTTGCCAGCCTTCAATCCATGATCTTTAACCCAGTCGGCGACGGCTTGCTCACGATCCGATGATTCGAATTTGGTCCGAGACTCAGTACCTGAGAACAGTTTTCCCGTCTTTCGACTCGTGATAAGAACGGCCACATCGCACCCGAACACTTCGCGAATCTTGTCTGCCGCGAAAGCACCGATTTCCCGTCGCGAGCGTGTGCTCGAAAGCTTCTTGCTGAGGTCGAAGAGCGCGGCTGTTCGTCGTTCGCGGTCCGAGGCGGCGAGCGACTGATCGCGCAGGCGCGCGGTCAGCGTGCTGATCAGCAGAGCCACGATCAGCATCACGGCAAACGTGAAGGCGTACTGCACGTCCGCGACCGAGAATGTAAATCGCGGAGGCACGAAGAACAGATCGAAACAGACCACGCTGAGTACGGAGGTCAAGAGCGCGGCGCGGCGGCTATATCGCGTCGAAATGTAG
The DNA here is from genome assembly GCA_044226215.1 of Fimbriimonadaceae bacterium. GTDB lineage: Bacteria > Armatimonadota > Fimbriimonadia > Fimbriimonadales > Fimbriimonadaceae > JBGAHK01. The sequence continues at coordinate 1,159,650 of JBGAHK010000001.1, forward strand.
GCAACGCCGAGCAGATAGACCATAACCAAGTTGGTCGGAGTGAAATAGTGGCTCATGCCGTAGCAGATCAGGCACGAGAAAGCCGTGACGATGACTGCGGCGACGTATCCCTCGGTATCTTCGACTTCCTCGCGGGCGACCAGGCGCAAGGGCGTGCCCACATCATCGGTGCCCGTGATGACATGGACGTCGATGTCGCCGCTGATGCGAACGAGCGCGTCCACCACCGAACCGAAAACGATCTCACGCCATCGGGAACGAATAGGCTTGCCGACAACGATGGTGGTGACGTTGTGCGCTTGTGCATAGCGGACCAGTTCCGACGCGATGTCCTGCCCGCTGAGCGTGACGGTCTTCGCGCCCAGCGATTCCGCCAACCGAAGGGCTTCCGCAGCCCGCGCACGGTCGATTTCCGAAACCGAGCTTTGCCGGACGCTTTCGACAAATACGGCGATGAGCTGGGCATGGACCGCGCTCGCCAACCGTTGGGCGGCTCGCACGACGCGGCTCGCCATGCGGTTCGGGGCCACACAGACGAGAATGCGTTCGTTGGTGTGCCAAGGATGCAGGGTGCCCTCGGCCGCTCGAGCCGTCCGGACCTGTTCTTCCACCCGTTGGGCCGCGTGACGTAGGGCGAGTTCGCGGAGCGCGAGGAGATTCCGCTTCTTGAAGAAGGCTTGCAGGGCTTGCTCGACCTTTTCCTGAACATAAACCTTGCCTTCCCGGAGCCGCGATATGAGCTCATCGGGAGGGATGTCGACGAGCTCGATTTCGTGCGCCTCGTTGAACATCGCGTCGGGCACGGTCTCGGCCACGCGAATCCCGGTGATCTCCGCGACGACGTCGTTCAGGCTTTCCAGGTGCTGGACGTTGACGGAGGTGTCGACATCGATTCCCGCCTGAAGCAGCTCCTGAACGTCTTGCCATCGTTTGGCGTGACGACTTCCTGGCGCGTTGGAGTGAGCGAGTTCGTCGACCAGGATCTTCTCCGGATGGCGGAGCAACGCGGCGTCGACATCGAACTCCTTGATCGCGGTTCCTTCGACGGCGCGATGAGGAAGCCGCTCGAGACCGTCGGCCATGGATTCCGTTTCTGCGCGGCCGTGAGGCTCCAGATAGCCGATGACCACGTCGATGCCGCGCTTGCGATCCTCTTGGGCCGCCTGCAGCATCGAGTACGTTTTTCCCACGCCCGCCGCCATCCCCAAGAACACCTTGAGACGCCCGCGGCCATTTGATTGAGCGCTGGCTTGCGCAAGCAGAGCATCAGGATCGGGTCGGGATCGCTCGGGCACAGTTAACTTGATTGTGGCGAAGGTCGGCCTCAAGAAAAGCTCAATTCTTCTTGGCGCGTGTCTACACCCGCCGTACGAGGCAGTTGAGCGCCGACTTTTGCAGTTTCAGTTGAAGCGCGGCCAATTCCTTGGCGAGTCGCCGGGAGCCGCGCCATGACGCCTCATCCGACAGAAACAGCACGTCCATTTCCCCACCCCAATCCGGGCACGACGCGCGGCGCGATCGCGACCAGAGTTGGGCGAAGTCGGCAACGCCGTCAAAAGTCCGATGGCGCGGCTCGTGGATGATAAAGAGACAAAGCGCGGGGTCGAGCGGCTGGACGGCGAACATCCATGTGCTTTTCACCCGCTCGGAACTCTCCTCCGGCTTGAGCACGCACAGAAAACAGCACTCGCATCCTTTGCGCAGCGCGTTCTCGGCAACGGTCCCCATGGAAGGTGAGTGACCTACGAACACGACCATTTGGTAGGGCCGAGAGCCAATCATGGGACCCTCACCGCATCGAGCGCCAAGTTCAGGCGCAGCACATGGACGCCCGGATCGCCGAAGATGCCCAAGAATCGTTGATCGGTGTTCTCACCGATGAGCCTGTGGACGGCGCCGAGGCTCATTCGACGGGCACGGGCCACACGCGGCGCTTGGAGCATCGCGTTCGCGGGAGAGATATGGGGATCCAGACCGCTGGCGGAACGGGTCACGGCATCAGCGGGAATGATTGTCTCAGGAGCCAATCCGTTCTCCGCCCGATACGCCCGCGCCAACTGCTCGATGCCGGCGTACGATTCATCGGTGCCCGCCGTCGCGGGGTCATCGGGGATCCCGTGGATGAGTTTGTCGCTGGTCGGCCCCAGGTTCGTTCCGCCCGAGTTGCCCGCGTCGTAACCACTTCCCGCGGCGGAAGGCCGCGGGTGAAAGTACTCTGGTTTCACGAAGCCTTGGCCCAGGAGCGCTGAACCGACAACCTGACCTCGAGGTCCCGAGATCATGCTTCCGTTGGCTTGGTGAGGCAAAGCGACTTGAGCGATCCCAAACACGACGGCGGGAAAGACCAAGCCGGTCACAACGACAAAGAAGAGCGTGAGCGCAATCGCGGGCCAGACGAACGGTCCGCGTCGCAAGGTCGAGTTTGAATGGCTGTTCATAAGTCCGTGCCTCCGTTAAGCCAGGTGCATAAGCACGAGGAGTCGATCGATGAGCCAGATGAACGGAAATGGCAGGATGATGCCAACGAGTCCGTAGACCAGCAGGTTGCGACGCAAGATCGACGCAGCGTTCATCGGGCGATACTTGACGCCCCTGAGCGCGAGCGGAATCAGGGCGACGATGATGAGGGCGTTGAAGATGACCGCGGCCAATACCGCGCTCTTGGAATTGCTGAGGAAGTTCATCTTCTGCAGCTCCGGGTAGGTCACGATGAACATCGCGGGAATAATCGCGAAATACTTCGCCACATCGTTCGCGATCGAGAACGTGGTGAGCGAGCCCCGTGTGATCAACAGCTGCTTGCCGATCTCGACCACTTCGATCAACTTGGTCGGGTTCGAATCGAGGTCCACCATATTGCCGGCCTCCTTGGCCGCTTGGGTTCCCGTGTTCATCGCGAGACCCACGTCGGCTTGAGCCAAAGCCGGGGCGTCGTTCGTTCCATCCCCCGTCATGGCCACCAATCGGCCGCCCGCCTGTTCCTGACGAATGTATGCGAGCTTTTGCTCGGGCGTCGCTTCGGCCAAGAAGTCGTCGACTCCGGCTTCGGCCGCAATGGCGGCCGCAGTGAGCGGATTGTCGCCGGTGATCATCACCGTTTTGATGCCCATCTCGCGAAGCTGAGCGAATCGCTGCTTCATCCCGCCCTTCACGATGTCTTTGAGTTGCACCACGCCGAGAACGCGGTCTTTCGAAGCCACCACGAGCGGGGTGCCGCCCTGCTTGGAAATCGTCTCGACCGCGTCCTGAACTTCGACCGGGAACGGTCTTCCCCGCTCTTCCACGAAGCGCCGGATTGCGTCCGTTGCGCCTTTGCGGATTGCGCAGCCGTCGAGGTCGATGCCACTCATTCTCGTGCTCGCACTGAAGGGTACGAATTCGGCGACAAGCGTAGCCGCGTCACGCTCGGGGACGCCGTACTTCTCCCTGGCGAGTGCCACGATGGATCGCCCCTCAGGCGTCTCATCGGCGAGCGAAGAGAGCTGTGCCGCCTCCGCCAGTTCCGTTTCACTCACGCCAGGCGCAGGGACGAATGCGGTCGCCTGCCGATTGCCCAGCGTGATCGTGCCTGTCTTGTCGAGGAGAAGCGTGGAGACGTCCCCGGCCGCCTCGACCGAGCGTCCGCTCATCGCGAGGACGTTCTGCTGCATTACGCGGTCCATTCCGGCGATGCCGATCGCACTCAGCAGGCCGCCGATCGTGGTCGGGATGAGGCAGACGAGCAACGCCACCGCCACTGGAATCGACGGCACGCTGCCCTTGCCTTGCGCACCGACCGCGTACAAGGCAAACGGGATCAAAGACGCGGTCGCGAGGAGAAACACGATTGTCAGTCCACTGAGGAGGATCGACAGCGCCACCTCGTTCGGTGTCTTCTGACGCTCCGCTCCTTCCACCAGCGCGATCATGCGATCCAGGAACGATGACCCCGGTTCCTGGGTGACTTTCACGACGATACGGTCGGAGAGCACGCGCGTTCCGCCCGTGACCGCGCTGCGGTCACCGCCCGATTCGCGGATCACAGGTGCCGATTCGCCCGTGATGGCCGATTCATCCACGCTCGCGACCCCGTCGATCACGTCGCCATCGGCCGGGATCATGTCGCCCGCCTCGCAGACGACGTGATCGCCCCCGCGCAGCTCGGCGGCAGGAACGCTCTCTTCTCCGGATCCTTGCAGCCGGCGCGCCATCATCGTGGATCGCGCTTTGCGAAGCGCATCGGCCTGGGCTTTGCCGCGGCCCTCCGCCATCGCCTCCGCGAAATTGGCAAAGAGCACGGTGAACCAAAGCCAAATCGTGATCTGGCCCGAGAACAGCGCATCGCCATGGGTGACGAGGTCGCGCGCGAAGAACACGGTGGACACCACGCTGCCGACGAGCACGGTGAACATGACTGGATTCTTAGCGACCGCTCGCGGATCCAATTTGCGAAACGCATCACCGGCCGCTCGCCGAACGATCTGAGGATCGAGCAGCTTTGCCGGTTGGTGCTGGGACGTGTGCGTTTTTGGTTCGCCCGTCCGAGGGTTGGAAGAAGGTGTGCGAATCATCGTGTTTGCAGCCCGTGCATTTGAAAGTGCTCGACGATCGGTCCGAGCGCGAGCGCGGGGAGGAAGGTCAGGGCACCGACGAGAATCACGGTGCCGATCAAAAGCGCGACGAACGTCCCGCCCGTCGTCGGAAAGGTCCCGGACGACTCAGGAACGACCCTTTTGCGAGCCAGATTTCCAGCGATCGCCAGAACCGGCAAGATCATCAAGAATCGACCGGCCAACATGGCGAGACCTAGCGTGAGGTTGTAGAAGGCGGTGTTCGCGGTCAGGCCGGCAAAGGCCGAGCCGTTATTACCCGTGGCCGACGTGTAGGCGTACAGAATTTCGCTGAATCCGTGCGCGCCGCCGTTGTTCAAGTTCGCCGCGGCGGCGTCGTAGCTGACGTCAGTGGCACCATAGGCCGATCCCGGCCACGTGTTCAGGCTGGCCGCAGGACCAGATTTGGGGAACGATGCGACGGAAGCGAGCGCGGAAAAGCCAAGGATGCTCGCCGCGCAGACGAGGATCGCGAGCATCGCCATTTGCACCTCGAATCGCTGGATTTTCTTGCCGAGGTATTCCGGCGTTCGCCCCACCATGAGACCGCCAATGAACACGGCGAGGATCGCAAACAGCAGCATGCCGTACAGTCCAGAACCGACCCCGCCAAAGATGACCTCGCCCGTTTGGATATTGAACAGAGGGACAAGCCCGCCCAGCGGCGTGAACGAATCGTGCAGAGAGTTCACCGCCCCGCAACTCGCGTCGGTGGTCACCGTCGCGAACAGCGCGGAGGCGGGAACGCCAAAGCGAACTTCTTTGCCTTCCATGTTCGCGGCCTCGATGCCGAGTTTGGCCAGATGGGGGTTGCCGGCTTGCTCGGCCACGGTGCACGCCACGGCACCCGCGAGAAACAGCGTCGACATCGCCGCGAAGACCGCCCATCCCTGTTTTAGATTGCCGACCATCTTGCCGAACATGATCGTCAAACCGGCCGGAATGAGGAATATCAGCACCTTCGTGAACAGGTCGGCCACAGCGCTGGGGTTTTCAAAAGGGTGCGCCGAGTTCGCGTTGAAGAAGCCGCCGCCGTTGGTTCCGAGTTGCTTGATGATCTCCTGGGATGCCACGGGCCCCATCGCGATCGTCTGCTTGACTCCCTCCAGCGTCGTGACCGTCTTGTACGGCGAGAAATTCTGAGGTACGCCCATCGCGACGTAGAGGATGGCTCCGATCAAGCTGATCGGAAGCAACACGTAAACGGTGGCGCGAACGGTATCCACCCAGAAATTGCCGATCCCTGCTGAGGACCGCCGGGCGAAGCCCCGAACCAATGCCACGGCAATCGCCATGCCGACTGCGGCCGACGCCCAGTTATGGATCGAAAGCGACACCATGTTCGAGAAATAGCTCAGCGTCACTTCCGGCGAGTAGCTCTGCCAGTTGGTATTCGTCGCGAATGACGACGCCGTGTTAAACGCAAGGTGTGGGGGCATCTGGGCCGCTCCGAAGTGCTGCGGATTGAGCGGCAGAACGCCCTGCAACCGTAAGAGCGCGTAACTGGCGATGAGCGAGATGGCGCTGAACGTGAGGATGGAAAGGGCGTACTTCCACCACGGCTGATCGTCATCAGGATCGACGCGCAGCAACCGCAGCGTGCCGCGCTCGAGCCATCCGAGCAGGCCATGAACGAACGTCCTTTCACCCGAGAAAACGCGGGCCAAATAGAGGCCGACGGGCTTGGCCAGGACCAGAACGATGAGGAAGAACAGGCCGATTTGAGCGGCGGCTTGAGGAGTCATTTAGAATTTCTCCGGTTTGATCAGAGCGTAGAGGAGGTAGGCACCGAGCGCGAGCGCAATGAGTCCAATGACCAAATACTCACTCATCGCCTTCCTCCGGCTGCAAGTGCCGCAGACCCCGCACGTACAGCGCACAGAGCCCAAAGAAGGCGGCGGTCATCAAGAGATAAACAAGGTCGAGCATAAGCGGTCCTCTAAAAGCGGTAAGAGATGCCTGCGCCCGCGAACCACCCGTCGCGGCGCTGATGAAAGCCCGAACCCACACGCAGATCGAGTTGGGTGGCGGGGTTGACCAGATAGGTGATGCCGAGATCGGCGAAGGTGGCTTGGGAACCACCAGCGGAAACCGGCGTCACATGGTAAACCTCCGCAAATCCTCCTGCTCGGCTGGAAAAGGATTTCGCCCAGAAAGCGCTGAAAGCCCATTGATCGAAGGTGGCCACGCTGGCCCCGAGATGGGAATAGACCACGTTCCACCCCCAACCGTTAGCGGCATCGAGCTGCTGGTATCCGGCGATCTTGAGGGTGGGCTGGCTGCGGGCCACCCGGATCCCCCGGCTGCCCGCGGGGACCGTCGATTGAACGACGAGTACCAGGTCGGGTCGCTTGCCCGTTACTCCGTCTTGAAGTCGAACCTTGACGCCCAAGGACGGATCTGCCCAACCATCGCTGCCGCCACCTCGAAGCCAGTTGACATTGCTGAACCGAAATTCGACGCGGCTCGTGAGCGGAATGCGAAGCAGAAGTTCGCCGATGGATTGAACTTCCCGACCGCCCACCCTCGTCCAGGTGTATCCCGATTCGATCTGCACCCGTCCATGAGGAACGATGCCGGTACCGTCCGAGAAACTCGGCCGGTCAGTCGAAATGGGAAAGCCGTCTTGAGCATGGCTTGCCGCCGTCAGCGGCAACATCAGCGGCCAGAACGCGATTGATTTCACATGGCCATGATGCGGGAGCCCCAAATCAAGCCCGCGTCATGACCAGCGTCGAGCGAGGTCAGGAAAAGATCAAGATCGCTCGAGCCTAGTTATCGACCGTGTCGTGGCCCATCAGGTGGCGCACGGAGTACATCTGGCCGGTGTGGTAGGCGACGTGGAACACCTGATATTCCAGAGTGAATCCCCACGTCCAGCCCTCGCGATAGGGATTCGGGTCGCCGCCATCTTTCGGATTCGCAGCGAAGGAGGCCTTGCAGAGGTCGTGAACGCGCTTGACTTCCTCATAGACCGCCTCGGCTCCCAAGTCGAGTTGAAACGATGCGTCGCGGGTCGCCGGATAGTAGCGGGCCGGATCAACGTTCAGCGGGCTGTCGAACGCATCTCCCAGAAAAGACCTGCCTTCCCAATAGACGACGTGCGCGGCCAGTTCGCCCACGCTAAGAAGTCTCGGATGGGCTCGCTTCCAAACGTCCTCATCGGCAAGGCCCTTGAATGCCTCGCCCATCTCCCAAACGGCCGTATCTAAGGCCTTGACCAACAGCTCCAAACTCGCCATCGACCTAGTTTACTAATCGCGCAAGGCGTCCAGATGCTTCGATTCATGCACAAGCATGGTCGTGGTGAGTTGCTCGGCGTTCCAAGGACGCAGTCGCCACATGATCGTTTGTACGGGATCCACCTGACCCAGCAATGAGGACCATTCTTCGCGTTCGCGGCGAAATTGATCGAGCATGGTCGCCCAGGGAACTGCGTCCATCCCCATGCGGTCGTGGAGCCGAAGCGGGTGAACCTTCACCACTCCGCGCGCTCGGCGTTCGATCAATCCGCGCAGCAAAGGCAGCCAAACCATCTGGCACAGCATGAGATGGGCAAGGGTTCGATGCCGAGAATCTTGGCAAAGCGTGGCATCTGGCTTCGCTTCGGCCGGGCTCAGCGCTTCGATGCGCCGAAGCTGAACGGCGAGCGCTTCGCGGAGTTCATCGACGGTCGGCACGAACAGCATTCTCCCCGATTCGGCGCATCCAGCTAAACTGGTGAACCATGCTCGCCGCTCTGCTCATCGGTCTCGTCGTTCCCATCGCGCTGTCGTCATTCGTGGAGTCAGGCGCGAAAATCGAGACCATTGCGTCCGACTTGCAGTTCACCGAGGGCCCAGCCGTGCTGCGCGATGGATGGCTGATTTTCAGCGACATCCCCGCCTCGAAAATCTATCGCTGGAAAGACGGAAAGAGAGAGGTATGGCGCTCCGAGAGCCACCAAGCTAACGGCAACCATGTCGCGCCGGATGGATCGATTCTTACGTGCGAGCATGGCAGCCGTCAGGTGACGAGGACCGATGCGACCGGCAAAATTGAAGTTCTGGTCACCCACTACGAAGGCAAGCGGCTGAACAGTCCGAACGATATCTGCCAAAGCAAGGCGGGGGTGATCTACTTCACCGATCCTCCCTACGGCGTCGACCCGAAAGACGTGGAACTGCCCTATAACGCGCTGTTCATGATCCGCAAAGGCAAACTGGTGGCGCTGGCCAAGGATTTCGATCGTCCCAACGGAGTCGTGCTCAGCCCGGACGAGAAGTTTCTTTATGTAGCGGACACGACCAAGAATCACATTCGTCGTTTTGAGGTCCAACCCGACGGTGAACTCAAGGGCGGAGCGGAATGGGCCAAGACCCCGCACCCTGATGGCCTCCGCGTCGACCACGATGGACGTGTGTGGTCTGCGAGCAATGACGGGGTGAACGTAATTGATCCCAGCGGCAAGATCCTCGAAGTGATCGCCTTTCCCCAAGTGCCCGCGAACCTCACGTTCAGCCGAGATGGACACACGCTCTATGTCACGGCGCGCACGGCCGTGTATTCGATTCGTGTCACCGTCAAAGGCTGCACCAACTAGCGGGCGGCCGCGATCGCAAAACCGTAAGGCGCCAGCACGACCTGGCCGGAAAGCGCTTTGCCGGTCCAGAGGTCGGTTTTCAGCGCTTCGTCCACAGAGATCTTCTGCTCTGTCGCGCCGAGATTCGCGATCACGACTACGCGCTCCTGGCCTAACACTCGCTCGAACCGGACGATCTCCGGATTCGGTTCCGGTACCACCTTTTGGGTGCCACGACCAAAAACGGGTCGCGATTTGCGCAGCGCGATGAGACGTCGATAAAGCTCATAAGTCGAATCGGGCTTGCCTTTCTGCTCGTCCAGGCTGATTCCGTCGCCGTCCTTGCTGAATCCCTGCTCGTCCCACGGACCGGTGCCCTTGTACCATGTCGGCGTGTGCGGCTCGGCCAGCGTGGCTCCCCAGCGAAACGCCAGACGCACGGGGATGTCGTTGCCATCACTTCCCCACGTGCCCTGGATTCCGGTCATTCCCAGTTCCTGACCGTAATACAGAATCGGCGCGCCCCGAACGGTGAACATCAGCGCTGCGCCGAGCAGCCGCTTGCGCGGATCCGTTTGGCTGGAAGCCCAGCGCTCCATATCGTGGTTTTCCAGAAACTGGAGAAGAACATGGTCGGTTTGGAAACCCGCGTCCGAGGACAGTTCTTTCTCGAGCACAATCTTGTTCCAGCTGAGAATGGCGCGCCGCATCCGGAAACTGTAGGCCGCATCGACCGTCGAGTTCTTGAATAGGTCGATGAGACTGATCACCCCTTCCCAGTCTGCTTGCTCAGCGAGGAAGAAGAAGTTCGGATAACTCTTGCGAACCTCCGCCATGACCGGATTCCACAGCTTGGCGTAGAGCCCCTGGTTGCGGTCGTCGAAATCGAGGTTATCCATGAAGTGGTCGAGCCGAACTCCATCGATGCCCGTCCCCGCCCAAAACATGGCGAACTGGTGAATGTACTCCCGCGTTTCGGGCTGAGTGAAATCGAACGTCGCGAAAGGAACCTTGGCGCCGTTGTACCAGTGCGAAGGCTGGTCCGTCTTGGGAATGGACCGGAAAAGTCGGCGGCGCGATGAATCAGGATCGGACATCGCTTCTGCGAGCCAAGGAAAGCCAGCCGCCACATATTGGGGCTCGACATCGAGGATGACTTTTATTTTCCGGTCGTGACACGCACGCACGAGGGCCCGGAAGTCGTCGAGCGTTCCGAGGGTCGGATCGACATCCATCGGATCGTCGGCGAAGTAGTTGTGATACACCCGTGCTTTCGCGATCGGATTGATCAGGATCGCGGTGATCCCGAGTTCGCTGAGATACGGCAGGCCGTCGCGAATCCCGTTCAGGTCGCCGATTCGGTCGCCATTGGAATCGCGAAAGCTCCGCGGAAAGATCTGATAGATGATCTCGTCCCGCCAAGCGTCGCGACTTGCCGCGAGAGCCGCGCTCATCGTGCACAAAACCCCAAGCAGAGCGAGAACCGTCCGACGTGCGATTGTAGCCATGCCATCTCAGCCCAGCAAAGGATTCAGTTCCGAGGCGGCGAGATCGCCTGGCTTCAGTCCGGGAAACCACGTCTTCAAGTCGACTTCTTGGTTCGCGTTTGCCGGCGATTTGACGCGCAGACCATCCGCAAAGTAGATGATCGTCATCACGGCGCGGACCCGGTCGGTGGGATTGCCGGGCGCTTTATGGAAGGTCAGACCCGAATGGAACGTCGCGTCGCCCGCTCGCATGGGGCCGCTGGTACGAATGGGATAGCCCGATCCATCGATGTAGCCCATGTAGTAGGCCTCGCTCGCGTCCGAAATGCCGAAAGTGTTCTCGACGATGCCCGCATCTTGGGAGCCGTCGGCGAACGACATCGATCCCATTGTCGCGTCGATGTCGATCAGCGGCATCCACATTGTGATCGTCTGGGACTGATCGATCGGCCAGAAGAATCCGTCTTGATGCCACGGTGTATGACCGCCGCCGGGTTCCTTGAAAAGGGACTGGTCGTGATAGAGGCGGACGCGGTCGACACCAAGCAGTCGGGCCGCAATCCCCGCAAACCGCTTCGCAAGCGTGAACCGGGCAACCTCCTCATCGAGTCGCCACAAATTCATGGTCTGTAGAAACGCCTTTCCGTATGTATCGCGCTCCTCGAGCGGGCGGGTTTCCCGGTTATGGGCGATGGTTGCCCGCTTGATCGCCTCCCCGTAATGGGCCATTTCGGTCTCGCTGCAGACGCTGCGCAGCAAGGTCCATCCGTGGGTCTGGAAGTCCTGAATGGATTCAGGCGTGAGCGGATAGGCGGAAGTAAGGTCGACAGCGGCGTCTACGGTTCCCATGATCGCAGTTTATCCCGACCTTCCGTGCTCCATGGTTAAATTGCTCCATGCATAATTATGCAGAAATATGCATAATAGGATGGTGATCACGAGAAATGAGCGACATCAGGCCATCCGGCAGATTCTGTCTGCCCAGGTGGTCGGCAGTCAGCACGAAATCGTGCGTGCGCTTCGGGACGCTGGGTTCGAGTGCGACCAAAGCAGCGTCAGCCGAGACTTGCGTGAACTGGCCGTGATCAAAGAGGGTGGCCGTTACGTGCTTCCCGCCGCGCGCGTAGCCCGTGAGCTCGCCGTGGCGCGGGTTCAGAGCGCGGGTCCCAACCTGCTCATCCTCCACACCGAGGTCGGCGCCGCGAATCTCGTGGCGGTGCAGATCGACCAGCTCGATCTGCCCGAAGTCCTCGGCACGATTGCGGGGGATGACACGATCTTTTTGGCCACGCCCTCCAGCGCGGCCCAGAATTCCGTTCGCCGCGCGCTGGGGTTCGCCTCGTGAAGGTTATTCTCGCCTTTTCGGGCGGACTCGATACGTGCTGGTGCATTCCGGTCCTGCGCGAGCAAGGATTCGAGGTCATCACCGCGACCATCGATGTTGGCGGATTTTCCCAAGAGGAAGCGGCCGAAATCGCGGCGCGGAGTGCGGCACTGGGTGCGGTCGATCACGTCGTGGTTCCCGCCCAAGAGCTGTTCTTCGACGAAGTCGTTCGCTACTTGATTTTTGGCAACGTCATGCGCGGTGGTATTTATCCGCTCTGCGTTGGCGCCGAGCGCGCGCTGCAGGCGCGCGAGGCCGGGCGTGTCGCCCGGAACTTGGGCGCGGAAGCCGTCGCGCACGGCTGCACCGCCGCCGGAAATGACCAGATTCGGTTTGAGGTCGCTCTCAGGACGCTCGCACCTCAACTCCAAATTCTCGCACCCGTTCGCGACTTGAACCCCGCGCGGAGTGACCAACTCGCGCTTCTGCGGAGCAACGGCCTGGACTTTCCTGCCGAAAAGGCGACCTATAGCATCAACAGCGGCTTGTGGGGCGTAACTATTGGCGGCGCCGAGACGGGCACGACCGATCGTTCGATTCCCGAATCAGCTTGGCTTCGCACGCGCGGCGCTTTCGATCATCCGACCGCTCCCGAATCCCATACGATCGGCTTTGAACGAGGCATGCCCATCAGCCTCGATGGCAACATGGCGCCGCCGGTGGAACTGATTCGTCAGATCGACGCGCTTGCCGCCCGCTTTGGCATCGGTCGGGGCATTCATCTCGGCGAGACGATTCTCGGCATCAAGGGTCGTGTGGCGTTCGAGGCCCCCGCCGCGACGCTGATCGTGCAGGCCCACCGCGAACTCGAAAAGCTCACGCTGACCAAACGCCAGATCGCTCTGAAGGATACGGTCTCGGCCGTGTACGGTGAATGGGTTCATGAGGGCTTGTTCACCGAGCCCGCTTCGCGCCAAGCTGAGTGCCTTCTGGCCGACTCGCAGCACCGCGTCACCGGGACGGTTCATCTCGACCTGCGACCCGGCTCGGCGTTCGTGACCGGCGTGGAATCGCCGCATTCGCTGCACGCTGCTTCGCGCGCGGTTTATGGCGAAGCGGTCGGAGAATGGACCCCGGAAGACGCCAAGGGTTTCGGCCGGCTGTATGGTCTGGCCGGCATCCTCCATGCCCGCGCAGGATCACCGTCATGAGGCCCATCCTGCTCGACAAGATTGCTTCGGTTACCTTACGATGCGAATTGCGTCGCGAGGTGCGCGTCGACGATGAGTATCCGTGCCGCGAGGGCGATGTGCTCGCGGTTCGTTTGCTCACGGATAAGTCGACCTACAACGTCCTCGAGCTGGCAACGGGCCGCATGTCGAATCTCAAACAGGGCGACGTCATCGCGGGCGCGCTCGGTCATCGCAACGCCGTACAAGGCTACGCAGGCACCATTCCGACCCAACTGAAGACGGGCGACCGGGTCAATCTGCTGAATATGGGAGGGGTGCTCGGCATCTGCCACTCGTGGTCGCCTCTGGTCGGTCCGCCCCACGAATGCGAGGTCGTCGGCGCGATCCAGTCGTTTCCGTCGCTGGGCGTCCGCAAAGGCGTCGCCGCGAATATCGCCGCTGGGTTGCCCACGCTCGACACGGTCCTGACGCCGAGACTCCCCAAAGTCGTCACCGTGGCGGGCACGAGCATGAACAGCGGCAAGACCGAAGCGTGCCTGACGATCATTCAACAGTTGGTCCGGCAGGGATTGCGTGTCAGCGCGCTCAAGAGCACCGGTGTCAGTCTTCGCCGCGATGTCCTCGGCATGCAAGATGCAGGCGCCTCGGAAATCCGCGTGTTCACCGACCTGGGAGTCGTAACCACTCAAGCCAAGAATGCGCCCGCCCTCACCCGCACGATGCTCAATCAGCTCGGAGCGGGCTCCCCCGATGTCATCGTGATGGAGCTGGGCGACGGACTGATCGGCGAGTACGGTGTCAGCGCGATCTTGGACGATCCTCATCTCCGGCCCGTGCTGGGGAATGTCGTACTGGCCGCATCGGACCCTGTCGCGGCGTGGGGCGGGGTGGAACTGCTCCGCACGCGCCACGGCATCAGCCCGCTGATCGTCACAGGACCCGTCACCGATAACCAAGCCGGCATCCAGATCGTCGAGCGTGAAACCGGGGTTCGTGGCCTCAACGCGCGCCACCATCCGGGCGAAATATGCACCACTCTTCTCGATCACTTTCAGCACCATGCATAAGAAAACCATCCCCACGGTCGTACTCGGAGGCAGCGGCTACGTCGCGGCCGAAGTTTTGCGGCTCCTCATCGACCATCCGTACTTCCGGATTCAATCTGTGGTTTCCAGTTCGAACCACGGGACGCGCATCGACGCCGTCTTTCCCCACCTGACGGGCCCGATCGAGGACCTCACATTCGAGGAGTTCAATGCGGCGGTGCCTCTCCTTCAAGGGCGGCGACAGGTGGCGGTCTTCAGCGCAATGCCCCACGGCGAGACGGCCCCCGTCTTCAAAGAGCTGTTCTCGGGCGAGACTGCGGCGCGCGTCGTCGATATGTCGGCCGACTTCCGGTTTAAAACACCCGAGAACTATCGCCGCATTTATGGCAAGGATCATCCCGCGCCCGAGCTCCTGGACCAGTTCGAGTGCCAACTCCCGGATCTCACTCCGGAGATCAAGGGCGAGTTCATCGCCCATCCGGGCTGCTTTACGACGGGCGTGACGCTGGGCCTGGCGCCGCTCGTTCAGGCAGGCCTGATCGAGCCCGAAGCCCAAGTGAGCTCGGTCACGGGCAGCACCGGCGCAGGGCGCCAGCCCGGAGCGGGCACGCACCATCCGCATCGACAGAGTTCGATGTGGGCCTATCAGCCGCTGGTCCACCGCCACCAGCCGGAGATCGAGCGGTTGGCGGGCATCGAAGGCACGGGATTCAAGCTCGCGTTCGTTCCTCACTCCGGCCCATTTTCGCGCGGCATTCATTCCACGCTTTTCGCGACTCTGGCACCGGGCAAGAACGCCGACGATGTCGCCGCCGCCTTCGCCGCTGCCTACGGAACTTCGCCCTTTATCAAGGTCGCGCCCAGCATGCCGACGCTGAAGGAAGTTGTGGGGTCAAACCGCTGTCACATCGGCTACGCGGTGAACGGCTCCCAACTCGTGGTCACGACCGTGATCGATAACCTTGTCAAGGGCGCGGCGGGCGGCGCCGTCCAGTGGATGAACCGCATGTTCGAACTCGACGAAACGGAGGGGCTGAACAGTGCCGTCCATGGCTGGATCTAAACCGATCGAAGCCCCCGTCTACGCGCGCCTGCCCGTCAGCATCGAGCGCGGCGATGGATGCTGGGTCTGGGACGCCGAAGGACGGGCTTACCTCGATCTCTATGGCGGGCACGCCGTCGCGGGATTGGGTTACAACCATCCTGCCCTCACCTCGGCGATCGCCGAGCAGGCCCGTACTCTGACCTTCCAAACCAACGCGGTCCAGAACTCCGTTCGCGAGCGCGCAATCACGCAGTTGGTCGAGACGGCGCCGATGGCAAACGCCCAAGCCTTTATGGTCAACAGCGGCGCGGAAGCCAATGAGAACGCCTTGCGGCTCGCCTTCACCGTTACGGGCCGATCCCGCGTCACGGCTGTTCGCGGTAGCTTCCATGGGCGTAGCGCGGCATGCGCCGCCGTCACCGACCACAGCCAAACTTGGTACGGCTTTCCTCGAGCACCGTTCGAGGTCGATTGGGTGGACGTCGACGACGTGGCCAGACTCGATGAAGCCATTGGAGCCGATACGGCTGCGCTTATTTTTGAGCCCGTCCAAGGCGTGGCCGGTGCGATCGATCTCTCGCCTGTGTTTGTTCAGCGCGCGGTTGAACTGTGCCGCGAGCGCGGTGCCCTGGTCATCGCGGACGAAGTTCAATGCGGGGCCGGCCGCTCAGGAACCCTCTGGACGGTCGAGCAGCTCGGGGTGCAACCCGATCTATTGACTGCCGCCAAATCGCTGGGAGGCGGATTCCCGCTTGGGGCGGTTCTCATGAGCGGCTCGATCGGCGACCAGCTCAAGATTGGTCAGCTGGGCACCACGTTTGGCGGAGGGCCGATGGCCTGCGCGGCGATGTCGGCGGTGTTGTCCGCCTTGACCGAACCGTCATTCCTGCCCGGCGTGCGCGCGCGGTCTCAGTTGCTTCGAGACGAGTGCCATACGGCGGGAATCTCAAAAATCACGGGCCGGGGGTTCATGCTCGGGCTCCACTTGGGCGTGCCCGCCGCCCCCATTCGCACCGCCCTGCTCGAAAGAGGTTTCCTCACCGGAGACGCCAAGAAGCCCGATGTGATTCGGCTGTTGCCCCCCCTCATCCTGAACGAAAGCGAGATCCGGCAGTTCGGGGCCGCCCTTACCGAGGTGCTCGCTTGAAACACTTCCTCAGCCTGCAAGACTTCACGCGAGACGAAGTGCAGGCGCTTGTCGACCATGCCCGGCAGTTGAAGGCCGCCCCAACCAATAACGCCTTGGCGAAGAAAATCATCGGGCTCCTGTTCATGAACCCGAGCCTGAGAACGCTTGCGTCGTTCCAGGCCGGGGTCGGACAGATGGGCGGGACCAGCGTGGTGATCCAACCTGGCGCGGGATCGTGGTCGCTCGAATTCAACGATGGCGCGGTGATGGATGGTACGGCAGTCGAACATATCCGGGAAGCGATTCCCGTTCTGGCAAGCTATTGCGACTTGTTAGGTATCCGAAGCTTCGCTCGCCAGCAGTGTCTAGACGATGACTTGCGCGATACCGACATGCGCCGGCTCGCTGCGCTCAGTCCAAAACCCGTCATCAACATGGAATCTGCGAGCGATCATCCGTGCCAGGCCCTCGCGGATTGGATGACCCTGGACGAACTCGACGTGCCGGCCCACGGCAAGTTTGTGTTGAGCTGGGCGTGGCACCCAAAACCTCTTCCCTATGCCGTGCCTGCCGCCGCCGTTCGAATGGCCGCCCAGCGGGGCATGGAAGTCGTCGTCCACTGCCCGCCCGGATATGATCTGCCCGAAGCGATTCTAGCCGGCACAGGAGCGCAGGTTGTTCACGACCGATCCACCGCGATGGCCGGTGCCCACGTCGTGTACGTCAAGTCGTGGGGCCATGCGCACTACTACGGCGATCCCGATCGCGAATTGGAGATGCGCCGAGGACTGCGCAACGACTGGTGCGTGGACGAGCCGTGGTATGCCTCGTCGCAGCCCGATGCAAAGTTCATGCACTGTTTGCCCGTTCGACGCAACGTCAAGGTCACCGACCGGCTCATCGACGGGCCGCGTTCGGTGGTGCGCCGCCAAGCCGAAAACCGCATGCACGCCCAAAAAAGCGTGCTACTCAACCTGCTGGAGACTCAAGGATGAATTCAGTTCCGATGATCACTGCGCTGCGCGGCGCGCTTCCCTACTTGCGGCTCTTTCGGGGGTCGACGTTCGTCGTTAAAGTCGGTGGCGAAGCACTGGAGTCGCCGGCCCATCTCAGCAGCTTGGTCGAGCAGATCGGCCTCTTGGGACAGCTTGGCGTCCGCATCGTGCTGGTCCACGGCGGTGGCAAACAGGCAACCGATTTGGAAGCCAAGCTCGGCGGCGAGTCGCGATTCGTGGATGGACGGCGGATCACCAGTGAGTCAACCATCGACGCCATGGTGATGGCGCTCAACGGAAGCGCCCGCGCGACCCTGCTCGGGGCGTTCCGCAGTCACGGCATCGACGCCGTTGGGCTTTCGGGGATGGATGACGGTTTGATTCGGGCTACGCGCCGCCCGCCTATTTCGACCAGCGAAGGCTCGGTCGATTTTGGATTTGTGGGCCAGATCGAGAGCATCCAACCCGACTTGCTTGGCTTGCTTATGGACGGACACATCATTCCCGTGGTCAGTCCATTGGCGTGCACGAACGACGGTCAGCCGCTCAACATCAATGCCGACGATGTTGCTTCGCACCTCGCGGTCGCGCTCGGCGCAGCGAAACTGATACTGGTCACGAAACCTCGGGGCATCTTGCGCGATGTCGACGACCCGCAGACCCTCATCTCCCAACTGACCGTGCCCGAACTGGAGACCCTTGAAAAGACGGGGGTGGTCGCGACCGGCATGATGCCCAAGGCGGGCGCGATCAAGCGCGCCCTCGCGGGGGGTGTCGAGCGCGTTCACGTGGTCTCCTTTGCGTACCCCGACGCGTTGCTGACGGAGATCTTTACGAATGAGGGGTGCGGCACGATGATCGTCGCAGGTGACGGCGCTTGACCGAAGCCGAACTGATCCAACTGCATACGAGCCTGGTCGAAATCCGTTCGGTGTCGCACCAGGAGGAGGCAATCATGGCGTTCGCGCACGAGTGGCTCGAAAAGGCTGGGCTCGAAACGCGATGGATCGGCCGCAACGTGCTGGCGAAGACGCCGGGAACTCCGCGCCTCCTTCTCAACACGCATTTGGACACCGTCCCCGACAGCCCGACCTGGACGCGCGATCCGTGGCGGGTGACCCGCGAAGCGGGGCGAATCTACGGGCTGGGGAGCAACGATGCGAAAGGGAGCGCCGCCGCCATGATGGCGTGCATGGCCCGCCATCTCGATCTGCCGGGGCTCGCGTTGCTGCTCGTCGTCGAAGAAGAGACGGGAGGCGAAGGAACCGAGATGGCATGGCCAGAATTGCGAGACCGGGAGGGGTGGAGGCCGGAGGGCGTGATCGTCGGCGAGCCCACCGGACTGGCCGTCGGCATCTCGCAATGGGGTCTCCTTGTTCTGGAACTGATCGCCTCCGGGACGGCTTGCCATGCGGCGCACGCCCACGCGCTCGGCGCTACCAATCCGATTTATTCCCTCGCCCGCAACCTGCTTGTCATCGAATCGCTGGAGCTGCCCGGCGGCCAAAACCGGCCAGTTCCGACCACCCTCTCGGGTGCACCCAGTCGCAACCAAGTTGGTTCGGAAGCCAAAGCGCTATTGGATATCCGCTCGATGCCCCACCAAGATCACGCCGAACTCATCAACGCCGTGAGATCCGCCGTCGACTGCAATGTTCGTGTGGTTTCCGAACGACTTCGCCCCTATCGCTGCCCGCCTGACGCACGACTGGTACAGGTGGCCATCCAAATCACTGGCCAAGAGTCGTTCGAGAGCCGAACGATGTCCGACCAAGTCTTCTTCGAGGGCGTTGCTGCCATCAAATGTGGCCCCGGCGACAGCTCCCGGTCCCACACCGCAGATGAATACCTTATGGAAACCGAACTGATCGAAGGAGCTAACGCCTATACCGAGATCGCTCAGGAGTTCTTGCGATGAGCCGACTGTGGGATAAGGGCAAGCCGATGGACCGGCAGATTCTGGAGTTCACGGTCGGCGACGACTACCTGCTCGACGCCCGATTGGTCGCCCATGACGTGCGGGCGAGCATCGCCCACGTGCGGATGCTTGCGGCCCAAGCTCTGCTCCCTGCCGATGAAGCCGAGCAGTTGGTTGCCGCATTGGAGGCGTGCGCCCGCGAGCACGAAGCGGGAGAATGGACCATCCAGCTTGAAGACGAAGACGGTCACACCGCGCTCGAGCGCCGCCTGACGGAGAAGTTGGGCTATTTGGGCGGCAAGGTACATCTGGGCCGCTCGCGCAACGATCAGGTGCTCACCGCGATTCGGCTCTATCTGCTCGCGGAAGTCGCGAGTTTCAAAGTGGAAGCCGAAGTTTTCGCTGCTGCGCTTCACCGTATCGCGGATGCTTCCCCCGGGGCTGTCCTGCCGGGATACACCCATCTTCAGCAGGCGATGCCGTCGTCGATTGCAGATTGGGCGCTTGGGTACGCGTCGGAAATTCGGGCCAGCGCTCAGCTTCTGGAATCGGCGGAATGGCTAGCCGGTCTCAATCCGCTGGGCTCGGCCGCGGGATTCGGAACGCCCGGCCTCGATCTCGACCGTGACCGCACGACCGCCGAACTCGGATTCCGCGAAACGCAGCAGCCCTCGACCGCTTGTCAGTTGAGCCGCGGTAAAGCCGAGTCTGCGCTCGCCTTCGCGTTAACGCATCTGCTTCAGGATATCGGCCGTCTGGGCGCGGACTTGTGCCTGTTCGCGAGTTCCGAATTCGGGTTCGTTCGGCTTGCCGACGACATCTCCACCGGCTCATCGATCATGCCCCAGAAGCGGAATCCCGACGTTTTCGAACTGCTTCGGGGCCACAGCGCGGTTGCAACGAGCGACCTCACCGCGATCCTCGCTCTGACGGCCAAGATGACCAGCGGCTATCATCGCGACCTCCAGTTGATCAAGGCGCCGCTGTTCCGGGCCATCGACCGGGCGCATGCTTGCCTAGCCATTGCCACCCATGCGATCACGCGCATCGAGTTCGATCAAGACCGGATCGCAGCGGTCTCCCAGCCCGGACTCCACGCCGCCGAGCGCGCGTTTCGGCTCGTACAAGCGGAGGGGATCTCGTTCCGCGACGCCTATCGCCGCGTCGCCGAAGAATCGGGTTAGATAGCGGGATGCCCGCTGCGGTAGCGCTGACTCGTGCCGACGCCCGGCGTGCCCTCGTCGCGTACCATTTTCGGCCTCGCGCGACGATCATGGACTGCTTCCCGCGTCTGCGCTGCGTCCAGTTCGATCCGATCGCCCCGGCGGGATGCAACCACGATCTCGTCTTTCAAAGCCGGGTGCCGGGGTACCGCATCGGCGATTGGGTGAAGACGGCCTACGAGGAGGGGCGTCTCTACGATGGCTGGGACAAACAGGCCTCGCTCATCCCATTTCCGGGGTGGCCTCTCCGCCGGGTTTACAGCCGAGCGCACCGCGAGTATTTCGAGGAGCGGATTTTCCGCGATCATGCCGATGTGGTCGAGATCATCCTTCGAGAGTTGGCCGAACGGGGCCCGCTGCTTCCCCGCGACTTCGATTTTCAGATGCGTCGCGACGAGTGGACGGGATCGTGGTTTGGTCCCAGCGTGACGAAACAAACGCTTCGCGCCCTGTGGCACACTGGACTCGTGATGACGGCGGGCCGCAAAGGCGGTCAGCACCTCTACGATTTGGCGGAACGCGTTGTCCCGCCTGAAATCTATAATTCGCCCCCCATTCCCGAATCGGAAGCCATCGTGGAACTCGCGCATGAGCGCCACGTGTCGATGGGACTCTTGCGGCCGGGGGCTCCTTACGAAATCTGGTCGCTCAAGGTGCTCTCGCCCTATAAGCACGAAGCGATCGCGCAGTTGGTCGATCAAAATCGGCTGATCCCGGTGGTCGTCGAGGGCATGAAGTTTCACGCTCCACCGGAGTTTCTGGCCACGCTGGACGAGCCCCCGGGGGAGCCTCAGGTGCGATTCGTCGCACCCCTCGACCAGTTCATGTGGGACCGGCGCTCAATCCGGCACATTTTTGAATTCGACTACATCTGGGAGATCTATACACCTGAGCCGAAACGGCGGTGGGGGTACTACGTTCTTCCGATCGTATTCGGCGACCGACTGGTCGCCCGTGTGGAGTTTTGGGCACGGCAAGGCATGCTGGAAATTCGGCAATGGCACGAGGAAGCGGGCGATCCGGGCCCCGCGTTCTGGGGCGCGCTCGAACCTGCCACGCTCGCGTTCATGGAGTACTGCTCGGCTTATCGGGTCACGGCCCTACCGCATATTCCCGTCCGGGTCCGGCGATACTTTGCGAAACTCAAGCGTCCGGTGCCTCGCGGAGCGAAGCTCCGGCGGTAAGATCGCCCGCATGACCGTGCTCGATGCTCTTCTCGATTCCTGGCGGCGACAGGCCCGCATCGTCAACAAGGTGGCGGGTTTGATCGACGAATCGAACAAGCATCTTCGGCCTAGCCCGGATTCGTGGCCGATCTATCAGCAGCTCGCGCACATGCATTCGACCCGCCGATACTTCCTCGGTCAGTTCAATCTCGAACGACAAGTCGAATTGGCGGTGCTGTTCCAGCAATGGGATACGCCCGCGACCGAGGATATGGGGGTCATTCGGGCTGCGCTGGAAGCAAGCGGCGAAGCCGTCGCCGAAGTCGTCGGCGCCGCGTTGGAGCAAGGCGTCGCGAAATCCGGCTGGTACGACAACCCGGTGCTCTATCTCCAGCACATGGTCTGGCACGAGGGCTGGCATGTCGGCATGATTCTGCTCGCGCTGCGGGTGGCCGGACAGGAAGTGCCGGAGGAATGGGAAGAGCCCAATATCTGGGGCGAATGGCGCACCGAGGAGTGGTGATGTGGTGGGTTCCTCGAGGCTAACCCGAGGAACCCGATTCGCGCTTACTTGAAGAACTCGAAGTTTTCGAGCTTCGCTTTCACCGATTGCAGGAACTTGCCCGCGACCGCACCGTCGATGATGCGGTGGTCATAGGTGAGAACGAGATTCATGATCGAGCGGATGGCGATCATGCCATCGATGATCACGGGCATCTGCTTGATCGTGTAGGTACCGAGGATCGCCGCCTGAGGAGCGTTAATCATCGGCGTTCCCAGCACGGCGCCATAAGAGCCCGGATTCGTGAGCGTGAATGTGCCGCCCTGGACGTCGGCGACCCCGAGCTGATTGCCGCGGGCCTTCGCCGCAATGCCCTCGAGATCTTTGGCAAGATCAATGAGCGTCTTCTGGTGCGCGTCCTTGATAACGGGCACGATCAGGCCTTGATCGCCCTTCGGTCCGAGCGAGACCGCTACACCCATGTGCACGCCCTTGTTCATCACGATTTGACCGTCTTCGCGCAGACTGGCGTTGGCCAGCGGGAACTCGAGCAATGCTTCCGTGATCGCCTTAATGAAGAACGGGGTGTAGGTGAGCTTGACTCCGAACTGAGCCTGGAAGCTGTCTTTGTTTCGGCTTCGGAAATCGACCATCCGGGTGACGTCGACCTCGGCCAGCGTGCTGACGGTCGGTACCGCCGCGCTGCGCACCATCGCGTCGGCGATCATCTTGCGTAGGCCAGTCAGCGGCACGATCTCTTGGTCAGGTCCAGCCACGGTGGGTTCGACCGACTTGACTTGGATCGGCGTCGGAGCCGCCGTCTTGGGACCGGTGCTGAGAAACGCTTCGAGGTCCTTCTTGGTGACGCGGCCACCGCCGCCCGTGCCTGAAATCGCGGCCAAGGTGCCTTCGTCGAGTCCCTGCTGTTTGGCCATGGATCGAACAACCGGCGAATACCATCGCTTGCCACCCGCGTTGGCGGCGGGGGCTGGCTGTGAGGCAGGAGCCGAGGGAGCGGCAGGCGCAGCGGCTACCGTTTCGGGCTTGGCCGCAGCCGGAGCCGGACCGTCGGAAATCGCCTTTTTCGCGGCGTCCGCATCCTGCTCGATCAGGCCCATGGCGTGAAACACCTCGACGGTGCCGCCTTCTGGAATCAAAATCTGCGTCAAGATCCCGCTGGCCGGGGCTTGGAGTTCCGTGTTGACCTTGTCGGTCATGATTTCGACCACGGGCTCGTCTTCCTTGACGGCATCGCCCACTTGCTTGAGCCAACGGCTGACCGTGCCTTCATGCACCGATTCGCCCAATTCGGGCATGAGAATCTCGACTGGCATACTAGTATTGTAGCCCGATGGCAGCAGTTTTCGAGTCTGCGCCCTGCCTAGAGACTGGCTTTCCAGTCCTGGTAAGCGTGCATCAGCCCTTCTCCAGCCGACTTGAGTCGCTTGCGATCCTGCGAGGTCTGGGCCAGCCTCGCATTAATCATCGCGGATCGAAGCTCCTGGGGAATGGGGACGTCGAGGCGAAGGAGGTCGTCCAAGCGGCCCGGAGAGTAATGGGACCGGAGGTCCGCCTCCACCGTTTCTTGAATCATTTGAAGCGCCACATCCGCTCGGCGGCGACGCCGCATCAGGTTGGCGTAGGCGTCGAGAAGATCACGCCCTGATCCCAGCTTCATGCGCACGGGCCGGGGCATGCCGAACCGCGCGGCGACCGCCCAAACCAGGATGAGCCCGGCCAACATGGCTTGTCTCCAGGCAATGAGCGCGGGATGGCCCAGCGACTCGGTCAGACTCGGGTCCTCCACATTGCCAAAGCTGGCCTCGGCAAAAACGATCCGACTTCCCTTTGGAGCCAAGATCCGCACGAGATCGACAGCCACCTGGGCATTCTCGGCCCGTCCAATTTTCGCGTTTTCGAATAGCTGACCGGTAACGGATAGGGTGACGGAATTGCCCCGAGCCAAGCGAGCGATGACATCACGGGGTGCAGTGGCGAATTCGAGGACGGAAATCCCTTCTTGGCTCCCCGAGGAGAAGTCACTCGGTAGGGCGGCCTGGTAGGGATGACTTGGGTTGTACGGATTCAGGACCTTAAAGTTTTCTAGATCCGATGATGGCCGGGTGTACTCGAGCCGCAGCAAGCGCCGAGGAGGAGGTGCATCCTCCGCGATCCGGTCGAAGCGATAATTATCGCAAATGACGGCAAGGTCGTTGGGCTCGAAGACCGGCTCCGACCGGCGGTCGAGCACCACTTCGTAGCCTCCTTTGCGAAGGATTTCCGCGAACGATCGCAGTCCCGAAGGTCGCTGACTCTCGATACTGGGAAACGGCTGCTTCTCCTGATCTGAAAAGTGGAGGAGGACGGCACACGCCCCGAGCAAGAAAAGAAACGCCCAAACCAGGGTTGGCACGATCTTCACGGCTTGGCGCTCACCCCGAGTTGGGCCCAGGCTTCCTGGGTCGTCGTGAAGTCGGTGGCGGAGGCGGGACGTGCGCCGTACCAAACGTCATCGAAGATGCGCGCACTCTCCGACAGGTTTTGCAGCTCCGCGTTCGCACGCAGGGCCCGCTTGACGTGTTCAAAGTTGGTGTCCGCGGCCACGAAAGGCGTGAGTTTCAGCTCATCGCAGCGGGCCAGAGTCGCCATAAACGCGCAACGAACGGCTTGGCGAAAATCGCCGGCGGCTTGATAAGCCTCGGCCTTCTGCATCCACTCTTTGGAACCAGCCAAGCGAAAATCGAGGATCTCCTCGCTCGTTGCCGCCTTCGGCCGGCGATCGATTCGAATGTCGCGAACATGCCGAAACAAGAGCGCCAAGGCGATGATGAGCGAGATGCCGAGGGCGCTGTAGATGACTTGTTGGATCGGAAACCGCCCACTCGGACCCGCCAACTGGGCTGGCGCGCCTGCAGGCTTGGGCCGATTCTCCAGCAGGCGCCTCATGTATTCGCCAAATCCCTGCAATCCCTTCTCGATCCAGTTGGCGCTCGGCTTGTTCTCCTGCGTTCCGTAAAAGTTTCCCGTTGAAGGCCTTGGGACGGGTTCCCTGGAGCCGCTTTCGGCTAGCGACCGCAACTCCAGCTCGTCACGTAGCCGCTTCCACTGACTGTTATTCGCGTTTGGCCCCATCATCTCCGCGATGCTACGGATCTCATCGTCGATGTCGCCATCTCTCTTGAGCCTGCCGAGCAATAGCTGGCGGTCGATCAGATCGTGCGACCGCCCGACGTCGCGCCAGTAGTCGGTGTAACGACCGCTCGCGATGGCGCCGCTAAAGCAAGAAGCGAGTACGACGGCGCTGACGCAGCGAAGCCATCTGGAGCTGGTCGACATCGAATCCCTCCCACCGAATGCGGCGATCAAAATAGGCGAGGGCGGCGCCACTGGAGCCGAGGAGCAACCACGACCACAAGGCGACGAACCCGGGCACCATGCGAATGGCGCCGACGATCAAATCGGTCAACAACCCACTGCCGAACATTCCCGTGATCTGCTCGTTGACATCCGTGAACTGCAAGATGAGGTTGACCCCGAGAAAAATGAACAGGACAATGAAGGCGGTCCCGATCAGCAGTAGGTCCGTCTGCTGGGTCATCGATCGAGGCAGTTTGCTCGCGCGGTAGAGCGTCCGAGAACGCTTGAGCGCGTCCTTGGCGGACAGGTCCTCGAACATGATGGCCGAGGGCACAAACATGGATTGGGCGGCGACCAGCGGCGTCCAGATGAGGCCGAAGATACCGACCAAAATCGCAAGCGCGCCCGTGATCTCGTCGCCGGTGCCGTGCTCGTGCAACATCGCGCCCGCGAGGAGGAGCCCCGTCGTGACGACCCAGGGCACGAACGTCGTCAGCGCGGTGAGCCACCCTCCCTTGACCAGCCGGAACAAGCGCTCCTGAGTGAGCCGCGCAGCAGTGGGAACATCCACCGGCCGCCCCAACACGACATTCCCGGCGACCCGCGTCACCAGCGCCGACACCGCGCTTACGAAGACCATCAAGAGCGGGACGGCCAGAGCCCAGGTCAGCAACAGCACGCAGAAGACTTCGAAGGCTTGCGTCGAGATCGAGGTTGGATTGGAGGTTTCTGCGAGCCGGGTCAGCAGGAACGAGTACACGAATTGGAGGCAGAGGTAAGCCGCCATGGCCCCGGGCATCGTGGCCGCCAGCATGGCCCAGCCCCCTTCCCGGACCACCGTAAAGGCGCCATCTTGGAGCTCGGCGGTGCTCATGGGACTGAGCATCGTGGTCTGCATCAGCGCACGAGCCTTTATTCTCAGTTCTTGGGCGACAAAATCGGGCACTCTTAGCTCCTGATGGGGACGTTACCCAAGATTCGGGAATTCAAGCGACCTTCTTGAGCGTCTCTTCAACTATGACATCCCTTCTTCTGGCGTCCTGTCTGGTCGTGCCTGCGGCACCCACCATCGAACAGGTCACTCCGTCTGGTTTGCGCGATTTGAGCTTTGTCGTTCGTATCGAGAGTGGCAAGCAGAAGGAGCTCGCCAAGATCAATAGCGACTTTGCCCAATCGTACAAATTCATAACAACGACGGTCCGACTGAAAGAACCGTTCATGATGCGGTTGGAAGCGGAAGTGGATGACTCCAAAATCTACTTCATCATCAACGGGACTAAGAAGCTCATCCGAGTTCCCCGCTCCAATCTGAACGTGCCCCAGGACCTTTCAAAGTCTCCCGGCAAGCGCCAGACGATCCTCGATTTCGGGCTCATCGCGCCGTCGCTCTTCTCGAGCCTTTATGACGCCAAGTACGTTCGACAGGATCGCGCGAGCGGCGATTACGTTTTCGACCTGACCTATCTCCCCGCGCTGAAGGATGGCACCCGTCAGCGCGTATGGATCGATCCCGAAACGAAGTTCACGCGCAAACGCGAGTGGTACAGCCAGATCGATGGTCGTCTCATGGCGACGTTCACCTATGAGGATCCCAAGAAGGTCGGCAACCTGTACATTCCCACCAAGCTGGTCGTACGCAATGCGGACAACGTGGTCGCGGGGGTGAGTCGATACGAGAACATCCAACTGAACCAGGGGATCAGCGACGACATGTTCAAGGCCCGCTAGTCGTGAAAGACCTTGGTGAGTGAGTTGCTGATCGCTTGCGCGGTGAACTGGAGCAGCGGGATCGCGCCATCGTAATCGAGCCGAGTGGGCCCGATCAGCGCGATCGTGCCCCCTTCGTTTTCGCCCACATAGAACGAGCGCCGCAGGATCGTGAAGCCTCGCAGCAACTCGTTTGAGTTCTCCCGGCCAATTGCGACCTGGACGGTATCGTCGGTGGGGTTGCTCAAGGCGAGATAAGTGTCCGGCTGCTCAAGCGCTTCGAAAAGCGCGCGTACCGGCGACGTGCTTCGCTCGAACTCCGGCTGCGTGAAGATGAACTCTTCCCCCTGAGTGATCAACTTGCCTTTCATCAGGTCGCGAGCGAGTGATCGGAGCATGGCCCAAAGGGCGGTGCCGAACTTGCCGAAGGCCGGTGTCCCATCGAATGCAGGGGTCTTGAGGCGGACAAGCGAGCGAAGCGTCTGGCCCTCGAGTGCAATGCGGAGCAGTTCATTCAGCTGACCGATTTCGTGGAGCGTGGTCCCTGCAGGGAGTTCGATCGGGCGGTTCTCCACGTGGCCCGTGCTTGTCACGAGTACCAAGAGCGCACGATCCGCACCGAGCGCGGTCACAACGCCGTGGCGCACTTTGACCTGTCCGTTGGTCAGCGTCGTCGCCACCGTGAGTAGGCGTGTGATTCGGCTCAACGCGCGAGCGGTATCCGTGAGCAGCGATTGAAGCACATCGTCGCTTTCCGTCACGTCCTGCACGCGCTTGCGCTCATCGGCGGACGGCAGCCGCTGCTGGATCAGCCGGTCCACAAAGTAGCGGTAGCCGAGATCGCTGGGCACACGCCCCGCGCTCGTGTGGGGCTGTTCGAGGAGCCCGGAGTCGCTCAGTTCCGCGAGTTCATTGCGAATGGTGGCGCTACGGACGCCGAACTCGTACTTCTGGGCCAGCATCTCGCTGCCCACGGGTTCCGCTGCGGCCACATACTCGAGAATGACGGCGCGGAGAATCCGGTCTCTTCGGCTCTGCTGCGAATCCATCTCTACTTATTATGGAGTACGGCTGACTTAGCCCCGAGGTCCGCTCAGATCAAAGTGATCGCTAAGAATGGAGTAGTCGAACACGGTCACGACAAAATCGCCGTCGAGGTCGGCTCGGTCGTCATATCCACTCGTTCCCCAGGCTTTGTCGAAGCTGTCGCTCAGGATCGAGTAGTCGAACACCGTGATCGAATCGTCGCCATCGCAATCGCCATTGATCAGGTTGTACTGGAGCGTATGGGGGTTCGCCGAATCGTAGGGCCGAACCTGGGACAGCCAGTGTGAGTGCTTGATTCGAACATTGGCCTTCAGGGCCGAATTGGGCACGCCGATCGAGCCATTCCCGGAACTGTCCGTGGAACCTGTTTCCGTACGAATCACCGCGCCGGACGCTGGATCGGTAAATTCGACTTGGAAGTTTTGAGCTGCGGGAGAGCCCTGCCAATCGCCAAGATCGATGTGGACCGGCACCGAGGGCGAAACATAAATGCACGCCACGCCCTCGATGTAGGCGGTGCCCGACTGAGCCCCATACGTGACGGTGTCGTAACCGACATATCCCGGCGTCGGCGTGTATTCGAAATACGGTTGATAGGGGTTCGTGAAGAACTTGATCGTGCCGTGACTGGGATTGGTCAGGAAGATCAGCCAAAACGTGCGCTCGATCGGCAAGACGATCGGGGTCAGCCGGTTCTTCGTGGAATTGACAAGTGCTTCGGCGACCAAATGCGTGCCGTAAAGAGCGGGCGCGCGGAAGACGATGTTGGTCGGCGCGGCTTGGCCCGTGACCACGTCTGCAGCCTGACCGGCGGGACCCGCCGAGCCCGAGCCAGCACCCGACCCCCCAAAGCCTCCGGGACCGCCAAGAGCGCCTGCACCGTGCGACCACGTGTGCGTGCCGATAAATGGGTTCCCGTATCCACCATTGAAAACGCATGCGGACCAGCCCCCGCCGCCGCCATTGCCTCCAGCGCCAGAGCCTCCGTTTCCTCCGCGTCCGCCCGCGCCGGAATGACCTGCGTCGCCGTGTTGATCGCCGGGTCCGCCCGCGCCTCCGATCGCACCGTCACCGCCATGACCTCCCGAGCCGCCTTGCCCGCCGTTGGCAGTGACCACATCGAAGTAGCCCAGAAGGCCCGTATAGCCGGAATTCGAGTTCTGAATCAGGAGTCCGACCGAGCTTCCGCCTGCTTGGCCGCCACCGCCGCCAAGGCCTTTGGAGCCGCCACCGCCGCCGCCGCCGCCGCTGCTGCCGGAATAGTACGCCGAGCCGCTCTTATTGTTGTCTCGGCTGCCTCCGCCACCTCCGCCTCCCCGACCCGAGAAGCCGTTAGAGCCCGAAATTCCGTTCACGACAAGTTCAGCCGACTGCGGCTGAGCTGGCAGTCCGTGCGCACCGGAAGTA
The DNA here is from genome assembly GCA_044226215.1 of Fimbriimonadaceae bacterium. Classification (GTDB taxonomy): domain Bacteria; phylum Armatimonadota; class Fimbriimonadia; order Fimbriimonadales; family Fimbriimonadaceae; genus JBGAHK01. The sequence goes on from JBGAHK010000001.1 coordinate 1,189,346, forward strand.
CCATCCACGCCGTTGTAGCCGTTCCAGTGGGATTCGGTGCCGGGCGCTCCCCCCGCGCCACCATACGCTTCGAAATTGTATAGACCGGTGAACCCCGCGTGGGCGACCGGGTCCACGGGACGCTCCCCGCCGCCTCCGCCGCCTCCCGAATTGCCATCATCGCCGAAGCCCCCGACGAAAACTCCGGTGCCCCCCGGGGTTCCGTTCGCACCCGTGGTCCCTGTTGCGCCACTCGCCCCGTTGCCCGTCACGATACGGTTGCGACTCCATACGGCGATGGGTGTGCCGGGGATCGCCCACTTCGCCATGAAGCCGATCGAGCTTTCTCCGCTTCCCGCCGTCCCTCCGGGGGCGTTGATATCAAAGTTGAGAAAGTGATCGCCGGGCCGGACCTCGGGAGCGAGGACGCCCAGGCTGGTGAGGCTCGTGGCCGGAGCCAGCGTCGCGCGAAGAAACGTTTGCCGACGCCAGTTTGAGTCGAACCCACTGACCAGACTCTGGCCGGGAAAGACAACGGTCGGTCCCGTCGTGAACGTTTCCGAACTGATGTAGATTTCGCTCCGACCGAGCACATAGGCCGCGATCGTTGCTGCGTTGAGCGTCTTCTTCGGATAAAAGCGCGACCCGGGCCAAACATCGTTGCCCCAACTGGCGACGAAGATCGGTCCGACCAACGTTCCATCGGTGCCGTCACCATTGGTGTCCTGAAACGAGAAATCCGCCAAGTCCTTATAGGGCGGCGTATGAAAATACTCGTCCTGGCTCCAGGCGGCGCTGCCCGCGGTTGCCGCCAAAATTAGAAGATAGCGCTTCATTCCTGATTCAACAGTATAGGATCGATTCCGCTCAGGCACACCTAAATTCCATTAAAGTTGACGGGCCCGGTTTCGTAGCGCCAGCACCAGACCGGTCCGTCCGACGGATCGACCATCTCCCCATCCCGGCGAAATCCGCACTTCTCCAAAACATGCGTCGAGGCACTTTCCTCGGGCAGGGTCTTGGCCGTCACCCCAATCTGGCGGTCTTGCTCAAGGGCATAGGCGACCAGTTCCCGAGCGGCCTCGGTCGCCAAGCCTTGGCCCCGATACGCTGTCGCGACGCCGTAGCCGATCTCCACCGTGCCGTCGTGGGGTCCGCCCTTGTAGCCGCCCGCGCCGATCACGACCGGCTCCTCGGCCAGCAGAAACAGGACCATGGGCCACTCGAGGGGCCAAGCGCCCGATTCGAACTGCCCGAGCATCCATTTCAGCGCGTCGCGATCTTCGATCCAGTCCTCCGCGAGTTCCACACCGTACTTGGAACCGAAGGTGTCTTCGACGAGATCGACCAAGATTTCCCGGTCGACGGCGACCAATCGCATGCGTGGGGATCGACGCCAAATCTGCATCGTTCTACAATACCAATCGTGGTCGCGGTAATCGGAGGTGGGGCGGCAGGCATCGTAGCGGCCGTGATTGCGGCACGTGCCGGCGCGCGCGTCACCATTTACGAAAAGACCACGCGACTGGGAACGAAAATCCTGATCAGCGGAGGCGGCAAGTGCAATATCACTCACGACGGACCGATCGAGGACGTCCTCCGCGCCTTTCGACCGAATGAGGCCCGATTCTTGCGTCCGGGCTTCTACCGATTCCCACCCAGCGAAATCGTCTCGTGGCTGACCGAACGTGGGCTGCGCGTTTACACGCGGCCCGACGGGCGAATCTTCCCGGTGGACCAAACGGCAAAGGATGTCGTGGCGATCCTGACCGCGATTGTTCGAGATACGGGGGTGGACGTGCGGTATGAATCTCCTGCTCAGGGCCTGGTCGGCGGCCCAGAGGGAATCACGGGCGTCGTCATCGACGGTCGCACCTTCGAGCATGACCGGGTGATTGTGACGACCGGCGGAGCGAGCTACCCGCAATCGGGTACGACCGGCGACGGCTGGCAGTGGGCCAAGGATCTCGGCATTCCGCTCGTTCACCGCCGCGCGGCGCTCGCGCCGATTTTCACCGAGCCCGCTCGTCCCGAGTTCGCAGGCGTCGCTCTTCGCGACATCGTCCTCAAGGCTCGGCAAAGCGGCAAAGAGATCACGCGCTGGCGAGGCGACCTCCTCTTCACCCATCACGGCGTGAGCGGGCCGACGGTTCTGGGTGTGAGCCGCGAAGTCGCCGAGCGCATGGATCGCGGAGAAATTCGGCTGACGATCGACTTCTTTCCCGACGACTCCTTCGAGACTTTGACGGAGCGACTGGCCTCCCTCCAAGAAAGTTCGGGGCGCAAGCAGGCCGCGTCCATTTTTGAGCAGTGGGTGCCGGCCAAGCTCGCGCCGTGGCTTGGGCAACTCGCCTCCATCGATCCGGCCGCCGAGTTTCGCTCCTTGGGCAAGAAAGATCGCAATCGATTGGTCGAGGTCCTCAAGTTGGGTGATATCGGTCGGGTCAAGAACGTGGTCTTTGCCAAAGGCGAGGTGGTGGCCGGTGGCGTGTCGCTCGACGCCGTCGATCCCCAAACCATGGCCTATCCCTCGATTCCCGGCCTGTTCTTTGCAGGCGAAGTTCTGGATATCGCTGGTCCCGTCGGGGGATACAACCTTCAGGCGGCATGGTCCACAGGATTTATCGCGGGCGAATCGGCCGCTCGCTGACGGCCGTGCTGCCCAGGTTAGGCGGTTTTTCGCATCTCGACGAGATGCAAGCCAGGCGCCCAAAAGTCGGGCTCTTCCCGCACGATCGAAAAGCCGTGCTTTTCAAAGAAAGCCGCCGTGTGGGGGGAGGTTTGGGTCCATACCTCTGCGACGAGCGGCTCGTGTTTGCGAACCCACTCCAACCTGCGCTGGAGCAGCATGCGACCCAGTCCCGCCCGGTGCATCATGCGATCGACCATGCCCCAGCACAGGTGCGCCCGCCTCGGATCGTCGCTGAACTTCAGGCCGCCACACGCGACCACCAGTCCGTCTTCGGATTCGATCACAAAATACGGCACCGGATCGGCCAAGAATGCGACGAATTCTCGCCGCTCGCTTTCGTCGAAGTACGGCGGGGTGTTGCTTTCGAAAATCTCCAAGCAACGCTCGAAATCCCGGTGCGTATAGGTGCGGAAAATCACTCGAGACTCTCCAAGCGCCGGAGGAGATTGGTTTTCACTTGCGGCCACTCCTCGTCGACGATGCTGAACATGGCGGTGTCTCGCACGGTGCCATCGACCCGGATGCCGTGGCGACGGAGCACGCCTTCGAACTGGGCGCCCAGTTTGCGAATCGCCGCCTTGCTGGGCTCGTTTGTGGCATCACATTTGAGTTGGACGCGCAGGCAGCCGATCGTTTCAAACGCGTGCTGCAACAGCAATAGCTTGCACTCGGGGTTGACTTTCGTCCCGCGGCGATCAGCCCGGTACCAGGTCATTCCGATTTCGAGCCCGCGGCCCTCCGGGCGGATGTCCATGTACGATGTCGAGCCAATCATCTCGTTCGAGTTCTGGCAAAAGACGCCGAATTGGATTCGGTTATTGGGCGCGGAGAGTTCCCGGATGAACTGCTCGACGTCGGCCACGCTCCGGCTCTTGGGGTGGTGCTGTACGACGTAGTAGCGAAAGGTTTGGTCGTCGATGGTCTGGGCGAGCGCCCCCGCGTGGCGGACCTCCAAGGGCTCCAATCGGACAACCGTTCCGCTCAGGGTCACAGGCTCGACGAACATCCTACAGTTCTACCGAACATCCACGTGGTTTGTTTCGGCGTCTTGAGTGCTTTTTTTGAAGCAAGCATGAGTTCAGAGGATAGTAAGGATGCGGTATATATTGGGTCCTGAATCTCCTTCAGGGCCAGGATCGTCCTTTTATGTCGAGTGAAGCACAGCAGCAAGACTCGTTGGCTGAACGTCGGTGGCTCAACGCCCTGGCGAACGGCGACCCGGCTGCGCTCGGCGCGATTTACGACATGTACGGCGAGCGAATATTTCGCTACGCCTACCGCATGCTCGGGAATCGTTCGGATGCCGAAGACGCGACTTCGGAAACCTTTTTGCGGGTGCTTCGCCGCTCGACGGAATTGCGCGCGGATGGCGCATTCCGGACGTGGCTGTTTCGAATCACGCGGAACTTGTGCATCGACAAGATGCGGCAGCACAAGCTGCTCGAGCTCCCCGCTGACGCTCAATACGGTGCCAGCGAGGAGAAAACCGCCCTGCGGATCACGGTCCACAAGGCGCTCGGTGAGTTGCCCAAGGAGTATCGAGAACCTCTCGAGCTCTGCGATCTGGAAGAGTTTTCCGCCAAGGATGCGGCAGAAATACTCGACATCAGTGTGCCCGCCCTCAAATCCCGGCTCTACCGGGGTCGGCGTGCCCTGCGCGACAAGCTCATCGGAGCTATGGAGAAAGTGAAATGAATAAGGAACTCTATCGCAAGCTGGTCGACCTGTATGCAGGCGACGAGCTGCCGCAGGAGCTTAAGGAAGAGCTCGAAGCGGCTGCGTTTATCGATCCCGAGCTGATGCACGACATGGCGACGCTCAAACAAACCGTCGATCTGCTGAAAACAAGCCCACCTCCTGCCTTCACGGAGGAATCGTTCCAGCGGATCCTGATGAAGCTTTACACCCGGGGCGTCGATATCGAGCCTCGAGAACCGGCGGTGAGCCACCTGCAGTACCGCCTGCCCATCATGGGCTAAGACCTTTGCGGAGAAAGAAACGTTGAAACTGGAATGCGCTCGTAAAGAACTGATGGATGCGATCTCCCTTGTGGGGCTCGCAACCAGCGTCCGAACTTCCCTGCCGATCTTGCAGACCGTCCGTTTGGAGGCCGGCGAAAGCGGGCTGACCCTTCTCGGCTGCGACGGCGAGATGTGGGCCGAGCGCAAAATCCTGGCCAATGTGACCACGCCAGGAGCCGTTTGCGTTTCGTTCCAACTGCTCAAAGAACTCGTGATCAAGCTGCCCGAAGGCCAAGTCGCTTTCGAGCTGGACGGCAGCAACGTCTTCCTGCGCTTCGGCCAGTCGGAATGGCGGATGCCCGCCCTGCCCGCCGAAGAATTTCCCCCCATGCCCTCGGTCAGCGGCACCGCCGAGCTTCGTCTCCCAATGGGCGAGCTTCGCGATGGCGTCGACGGCGTATCGTACGCGGTCGCCGACGATTCGTCCCGGCCCGTACTGACGGGCGTGCTATTCACCTACGACGGCGCGATCCTTACTCTCGTCGCGACTGATACCCACCGGCTGGCGGTCGTCAAGCTGGACAAGGACGGGATCGGCAGCCAAGTCACCGCGATCGTGCCCGAAAAGGCGCTTAAGGCGATCAAAAATCTTCCCATGGAAGATACGGAAGAGGTGAGGGTCAAATTCGACGAGACTCGCCTCGGGGTCGATGCGGGCAATGCTCGCGTCGTATCCCAGCTTCTGGTCGGTCAATTTCCCAACTGGGAGCGCGTGGTTCCCAACGAATTCACCCGCACGTGGGTCATGGACCGGCAGGAACTGCTCGACTATGTCAACCGCACGATGATCCTGGCCCGAGACAACGCGAACCGAATCCGATTCGCCGGTCAGGGTGACCAAGTCGTGATCACCGCCCGCAGCGAAGAAAGAGGCGAGGCGAAAGAAGAAGTCCCGACGATCAGCAAAAACGGCGAAATCGAGATCGCCTTCAATGGTCGCTACATCCTCGATGCGCTTCAAGCGCTCAAAGGCGATGGCATTCGCGCCGAGATGACGGAGCCTTCCCGCCCGGCCGTCTTCCGGCCGGTGGAAGAAGATAACCACCGGTTCTGCGTGATCATGCCGATGGCACTGGGATAAATCCCAGCCGGTCTGAAGTCCGCGGAATCATCGTTCCGCGGACTTGACCGAAGCTACATCGACATCCATTCGAGGATCATATTCAGCCGGTGCACCCGCAAGTCGGGTGGTCCGCCGCGCGACATCCCGTGACTCGTGCTCGCCGGATAGCGCACAAATCGAGTCTCCACGCCCAAGATCTTCAGGGCCGCATAGACCTGTTCCCCTTGCTCGATATTGCAGCGGAGATCCCCTTCGCTGTGGATGATCATGGTCGGTGTGGTGACGTTCGCGAAATGCTTGATCGGTGAACATTCCCAGAGCGTCGAATAGTCCCGAAATGCGGTGCCGGGCCATGCGCCGTCGGGCACGAACAAATAGTCTGAATTCCCCCACTTCGAAAGCAGGTTGCTCACGCACCGGTCGGTGATCGCTCGGGCGTACTCTTGGGAGTGGCTGACCGCCCAATTCACCATGAACCCGCCGTAGCTTCCGCCCAGGATGCCGACCCATTCATGATTGGCCTGAGCCAATCGAGTGACCGCCTGAACGTCCTTCCAGTCCAGGTCGCCCCAGGCGCCCATGATGCACCGCACGTGGTGCTCATCGACGCCGGTCGATCCGCGTGGGTTCGAGAAATAGACCGTGAATCCGGCGGCAGCCAAACACTGCATCTCTAAGAAGAAGGCGTTGGTGTACATCGCCATCGGCCCGCCGTGAACTTCCACAGCCGCGCGGCCATTGGGTTCGACACCTTCTGGCGGTCGAAGCACCCAACCCTCGACGGGGTAGCCGTCTTCCGCTTGAATCGCGAAGGGTTCGGGCCGACTGCGCGACGTTTCCGCATGGAACGTCGCATTGAAATCGCTGATGAACGTCCATTTCCGCTCGGCGACATCGCCGGTGCAAACCTCCGCCAAAGTGTCGACGCCCGTGGCATAGCCCGCCCACGAGCCATCCTCTCGAACGAAGCTCACATGGATCTCACCCGCGAAGTCGGGGGTGATATCTTCCAGCTCAAATGTCTCGGGATCGATCAAAACGACGTGTTGCTGGCCGTGCGACCCGTAATGCGCGACCAGACCATGTCGGGTCCAGAAGAGCTGCGTGGAAGCGGGATCACGGGCGTCGCCGATCACGTGGCTGGCAAGGAACAGGTTTCGCGGCCCGACCATGGCGCTCGAGCAATTCACAAGTTCGATCACCAAGAACCGATCCTCGAGCGGACCGTAAGGCAGTCGTTCGCGATCATTGAAGATGGCCACCGCACGACTCCCCGTGGGATCGATGCTGAGCGATTCGCACGTGCCCTTGGGCGTCGAGATCTCGGTCACAGTGCCGTCGACCATGTCGACGATGCTCAGTTCGTTGTTGGATGGCTCCAGGTAGGCCTCGACGCGGTCGTCGCGGGCGACGAGCAACCGCCGCGAATCCGGAAACCAGGCGAAATCGTACTCTCGGGAGGCGTTATCGGGCACGACCATGCGGCAATCACCGCTCTGCAGATCGTAAACCCAGAGCCCGACCTGGGCGTTGTTGTAAAGACCTTCCCCGTCCAGACGGTAGGGCCACCGCTCGATCACTTGAGGCGGATCCGAGGCCTCGGATTCCTTGCGCGCGGTCGAGGCGGCTTCCGTGCGGTCGAGATCGGTTGGGGCATAAGTGAACGCAAGGAAGCGTCCGTCGGGCGACCACTTCAGGCTGCCCATGGCTCCTTCGGCGAGACTCGTTAACGGCTCCGGCTCGCTTCCCTTTCCTGTCAGCAGAAAGATCTGGGCGCCAGGCTTCGCACGGTCTGAGATGAAGGCGAGTGTCTTGGTTGCAGGGCAAAACGCGGGCCCGGTGTCAGCCACATCGCCTTGCGTGAGGGCGACGGGATCTGCGTCCGGCTGGCACTGCCACAGAGTCGTGCGGTACTTGCCGGCAGAGCGAGCTTCTTTCACGCAACAGATCACGGAGCCGGGCTCGAAGCCGGGTACGACGCTGCTCACGAAACGAAGGCTGAATAGATCCTCAGGCACCACTTTGCGGGGCATAGGATCTGAAGATACCGGCTTAACGCAACTTGTGTTGAATCGAGCCGCAGCGATCGTCGTGGCTGCAGAACAGCTTGTCGCAGCAACGCTTCTGGAGATAAGCGTTGAGGATGTGGAAGCCCACCAGCATCAGGCCGCCGCTAGCCGAGATCATGCCGCTGAGGACGCGGTGCTGTCCATGTCCGTGTGGAATCAGCGTGTGGCTGCTGAGCACCATAGCCAAGCCGATCACGAACAGCGTCGCGGGCCAGAATGACCGGTGACGGCGATAGCCTTGGGCCACCGCAAAAGTGCCGACGAGCACGGCCGCCGATACAAACAGCAGGTCGACGCGATGGTCGGCGAAGAATCCCAGCCCCATGACGCCGAGCGCGGTGAGGGCAACACTGGTCAACACGCAATGCACCGCGCAGATCAGGCTGGCGGCGGTTCCCAGACGATCTAAATCGACGCGACGGAACGGCATGTCGTGCTTATTATCGCACGTTTGTTGCACCTTTGTATAGCTACTCGTCGCCGCTCAGGTCGAAATTCGTGGTGCAGATGGAGTAGTCGAACACGGTCACGGCGCCGTCCTTGTCGAGGTCAGCGGCCGCATCGAATTTAGGGTCACCCACGCTTCGATCGAAGGTGTCCGACAAGCGCGCGTAGTCAAAGATCGAGACCGTATTGTCGCCATCGACATCGCCATTGTCGAGAACGAAGTTCAGGTTAGAGACTCCGGAATCGAGAATGTTGACGTTCCGAATAACCTTTCGCAGCCAGGTTCCGCCCTTCACCGCAATATCGAACTTGCCGCGCCAGGTGCTGCTGAAGCTGAAACGATTTGTCACGTCCGCCTGCAGCTTCACCGAATAGCGCACGATGGTCGTGCCGGGGTCGCGCAGTTCGATCGTGAATTCGGGGCTGGCGAAAATCGGACTCTGCGGATTTCCGGTCGCTTGATCGATGGGTCCCTCGGCCGGACCCACGTAGTCCTTGTAGGTGATCGTGCCCGACACTTGGCCCGGCTCGGTCAGCTGGTTGAGGATCCACGTGTAAGCGGGGACGCCCTGGTATTGGGCAGAGAGGATCGAATAGAGGCTGTACGCCCCGTAGGAGGTCAGTTGCTTGTAGGTCGGGTTCGTCGCGCCGAGCTTGCCGACTCCGCTGACGGTCGCCACGAGTTTGTTGACGCCGTTGATCGTGACAAACACGCCGCCACCGCTGTCGCCGCCCGCCACCTGGCATTCCAAGTCCCACTGAGCAGGCGTGGACTGCAGGATGGAGAGATTGTTATCTGCGGTCGTACCCGAATCAAAATCGGAAGCGAAGCTGTTGGGCCAGCCCGTCATGTTCTGCGAAAAGTAGTTCGGATAGTAGTATTCGAGCGTATTGACGCCCGCCATGCGGTTCCCTTGGGGACCAACGCCGCCGGTGAGTCCCGTTCCCTGGTCGCCGGTTCCCACGATGTAGCCCCAGCCAACGTAGCCATTCGGCGGTGCCCCAGGAACGATGCTCTGTTGGAGAAGCTGGGCCGGCGCGACGTTCAGAACGCGGCGGTCGAGCTTGGCGACGGCAAAGTCAAAGCCCTTTTCCAGGTTGTTGATTCCGGGATAGCCCGGGTGCCGATACCACGCGACCGTGGTGTAAGTCTTCTTATCGTAGGTTCCCGCCCTTGGGCCAGGCACCACAAAATTAACAGGAGCGGCGTACGTCGCGCCGGGATAGTTGTGCCCCGCGGTGAGGATCCACTTGTCGCCGATCAAGATGCACGACGGTTTGCTCGTGACCGGATTGAACTGCATCCAAGCGACCTGCGGGAACTGGTCGGCCAAGGCAAGGTACCGGGCTGTAAGCAACGCATCGGCGGCGGAATCCGCAACGGTTCGACGCACGACCGAATACCCCGACGAGCTGAGCGACACGAGACAAGCAAATCCAAGAAGTGACCGAACCCAATGAATCCGATTCATCATACTGACTCCACCCTTTTAATCTACGACAAGAGAAGCGAGGATGCCAACTCAGACGTTGAAAAAGATCCGTCGAATCGGTGAACCCTGCAAAAATCGATGGCGCGCTCGAGAGGACTCGAACCTCCGACCCTCAGCTCCGCAAGCTGATGCTCTATCCACTGAGCTACGAGCGCGCGTGGACCCGGAATTGTACCTTAGCTGGTCCCCGCTTCGAGGAAGCTCGTCAAATCGGCCTCGCTCATGATGGGCTCGCCCGGCGCAACGTTGTTCAGTTTGCCATCCTTCATCCACTGCTCAAGGTCGCCGACCAGCGAGAATAGGTGGTCGAAAGAGTCGACGATGAAGAGCAGCGGCTGGTAGTGGTCGATTTCGAAATACTGGTTGACGACCCACTCGAGTTGGATCGGATACCGCTGGACGTCGGGAGATTCGATGCAGTGTTCGATCTCGCCGTATGAGCTGAGCAGTCCGCTCCCGTAAACCTTGAGTTCGCCCGCCTTGCCGCCCCGCATCAGGCCGAATTCGATGGTGAACCAGAAGAAGCGCGCCATCGCCTTGAGCACGCTCTCCAAGCGCCGGACTTTCTCGTGCGGATCTTGGATCGACCGCACGATTTCGGCTGCGGTTTGGGCGCATTCTCCGAACCGGACCAGCGTATCGGCGAACGCCTTGTCCGTGTGCATCGGCACGTGACCGGCGATATCGTGGAAGATGTCGGGCTCAGGCAAGTAGTCGAGTTGGTCGCCGCGCCGGACCGTGATCGTGGTCGGAAATTCCCGGTTACGCAGGCAATCGAAAAACAAATAAGCCGGCACGTAGCCCGCGACTGCTTTGGCCCGAAAACCGGTGAGCGGGCAAAGGAACTGGTTGACGTCGTCCAGCCGTGGCACGGCCTGAGGGTTGAGGCACAAATTGTCAATGCCCTTAAGGAAATGCTCATTGGCATAACGCTGCCATCGATCGAGCATGCGGGCATAGAGCCGGGCCCACGCCTCGTGATTCTCCTGGGAGTAGAGGTCGTAGGGTTGCGCGATGTACAACTGGCCGGCGGCATTGGCCGCTTCGATAAAGGGTGCCTCGGTCGTGGTGAGTCCGACAGGGACCTGCGAGACGTCGAACGTCATGTTAGGTTGAGCCACTTTGCTCCTCCGTGATGTAATGACGCCGAGTGTACGCTAAAAATCCGCGTCGTTCGTGCGGCGAGTGCGCTCGATGACGCTGTAGACCACGATTCCGACAAGGCACAGGACGGGCAGGATGAACGCGATGTAGTACATCTGCTCGCTGCGTCCACCGATCGCCTGGAGGGACTTATTAATGGGGTCCCGCGCGAAATTGAAGTACGGAAGCCCCATGAAGACCGCGATGATGAACGGGATGGCGCTGAGGTACTTGACGCCCGGACTGCCGCCCTCTTTCTCCTTGCTCACTCCGAACCCGAAGAGGCCAAATCCAAGGGCGAGGGGAATCAACATCATAACGGCCAATTCGCCTGCCTGCGTTTTGCCGGGTTCGGCCAAGAGATTCTGAACGAGTGTGAAGTCCATAAGCGATTTCGTCGGTCGTGAGTAACTTTACCGCAGGTTTCGTGCCAACCTCGCGGTCCAACAAGAACGGGCCCAGTTCCGTGAACTGAGCCCGTTCGTATTGCAAGCTAGCGGCTTTTTGAGTTAGGCGCGCTTGCGTCGAATGAGGGTCAGGCCGAGGCCCGCCATCATAGCCACCACCGATGCCGGCTCCGGCACGACTCGGTAGCTGAGGCAGCCCGCGTGGGCCCAATCGCCCCAGTTGGAGGCGCTGCTCGAAGCCTGCGACAGCAGGTCGGTGGCCGTGTCGCCGCCACCGCCGCCCGTCGAGAGGGCGTCGAAGCAGAACGTGTCGCCAAGGTTCAGACCGAGGTCGCTCAGGTTCATGGTCAGGCTTCGGTTGAACTGGCTGATCGTGCCGGACGGGCTGGCCGTCTGGCTCCACGATCCGCCGTAGCTCCAAAGTTGAGCTCCGCCGCCGCCATCAACCCACGAACCGACCCAGTAGTCGGCGCCGGTCGGCATGTCGACGTGGCGGGGTCCCCACGGGTTGCCTGCGGTGTCGCCGCCGGCCTTGGTATCGATGAGCAAGCAGTACTTGCCCCAGCTGGTCGACTGGATATCACCGTTCAATCGGAAGTCGAACGTGATCGTCGAAGCCGTGTTGGTGACGTCGACCGAAACGATGTCGAGGTGGGGGAAGGGACCGCCCGGCACCGTGACTTCATTCGTAGCATCGGTGTAAAGGGTCGCCGAGGCGCTGCCAGCAAGAGCAGCAACCGCAAGCGACATCAGCAAAGATTTCTTCATCATGACTCCTTTGTCAGCACACCTCACAGCATGCCGTGAATACGTATTCTCACGAGCAACAGATCGGAACGCGCGCTCTGGCTCAAGAGAAATCGGTCCGGGCCGAGCGTGTTTGTGACACTCGCCTTACCAGGTTTCGGGAGTTAACACCGCAAGAATCGTGCCATTCGGGGAAGGAGCCTAGTAGCCGTCCGGGTGCTGGCTTCGCCAACGCCAGGCGTGTTCCACCATCGTCCTCAAGTCAGTCACTTCGGGGCTCCAGCCGAGTTCCGACCGGATCAGCTCGGATGACGCGACCAGTTGGGCCGGATCGCCGGGCCGGCGTGGTCCGACCTGCGCATGGAGCGATCGATCCATGACCTGCTCGACGGTTTCGATCACCTCGCGGACCGAGAAGCCGCGGCCAATGCCCAGGTTGTACTGGCGGCTCGTTCCCCCGTCTCTGAGGTGTCGGATCGCGAGCAGATGGGCCCGGGCCAGATCCATGACGTGGATGTAGTCGCGGACGCACGTCCCATCCGGAGTGTCGTAGTCGGTGCCGAAAATGTTGAGGCCCGGCGTCTTCCCCATGCCGCTCAGGATCGCGGCCGGAATCAGGTGAGTCTCGGGCGTGTGATCTTCGCCGAGCTTGCCGTCGGGATCCGAGCCCGCCGCATTGAAGTATCGGAGCGCGACGTGGCGCAGACCGTACGCCTCGTCGTAGCCGCGGAGCATCAATTCGACGGCCAACTTGGTCTCTCCATAGGTGCTCGTCGGCTTTTGCGGATGGCTCTCGTCGATCGGAATCCGGATCGGCTCACCGAACGTCGCCGCGCTGCTGCTGAACACGATCTTCCCAACGCCGCGCTCGCGCATGACGTCGAGCAACCCGAGGACGGCGACCACGTTGTTGCGCCAGTACTCGCTGGGCATTTTCGCACTCTCGCCTACCAGGCTGTAAGCCGCGAAATGCATGACGGCATCGATTTCGTACTTCGAGAACACGCGGCGAAGTGCATCGGGGTCGGCCAAATTGCCTTGTTCGAACGGACCGAGGACCGCCGCGCGGTGACCCTTGCTGAGATCGTCGAAGACGACGAACGGCTCGCCCGAATCGGCGAGGGCCTTGCAGGTATGCGAACCCACATAGCCTGCGCCGCCGATTACCAGAATCATTGGTGAGCGAGCTCCTGGACGGCGGCTACAATCTGGTCGGCAATGACTTCCGGCGGGATGCCAAAGCTCTCCAGCACAATCGCCCCGTCGGCGACCGTCAGGGGGCTGTCATCGCGCGTGTAATCCCGGTGATCTCGTTCCATCATCTGCTTAAGCAAGTCGTCGTAGGCGATATCAGTTCCCTTCTCGATCAATTCCCGGTGACGTCGCTTGGCTCGCTCTTCCAGGCTCGCGGTGAGGAACACCCGAATTTGGGCGTGGGGTGCGACGACGGTGGTCGTGTCCCGACCCTCGAGCGTATAGCCGCCATTGCGCACGATCGCCTTTTGCTGGTCGACCAGGACGGCTCTAACCGGACTGTGGGCGCTGATGGCGCTCGCCAATTCACTGATTTCGGGCCGCCGAATCGCCTCGGTGACGTCTTCCCCGTTCAGAAGAATCCGCTGAGGCTGACCTGGCTCGCCGTCGGCGAACCCAATTTCGATGTGCGCGGCCAACTCCGTGAGTCGGTCCACTTCCCCGACATCGATTCCCGCTCGTGAGGCGGCCAGAGCGACGGCGCGATACATCGCGCCCGTGTCGAGATACCGCAGGCCCAAGCGCGCCGCCAGCATCTTGGCCACCGTACTCTTTCCTGCTCCGGCCGGACCGTCGATGGCGATCAGGAGGTCAGGGATTTCAAATCCTCCAAGAACGTGGGATAGCTCGTAGCGATCGTTTCGGCGCCGGTTATCGTCGTCGGCCCTTCCGCGATGAGCGCGGCGATGGCAAACGACATCGCGATGCGGTGGTCGCCGTGCGCATCGATCGTGATGCCCTTCAACCGGGTGGGGCCGGTGATGCGGAGCCCATCCTCGGTTTCTTCGATATTCGCACCCATCTGACTGAGCCCCGCCGCCATCGTCTTCAGGCGATCGGACTCCTTGGCCCGCAAGTCCTCCGCATTCTCGATCACCGACGTCCCTTCGCACTGCGTCGCGAGCACGGCCAAGATCGGAATCTCATCGATCAGCTTGGGAATGGTCGGACCGCCGATTCGGAACGGCTGAAGGGCGTCTTTCGTCGCACGGCAGCGGACGTGAGCCACCGGCTCGCCGAGCCGAGGCGTGCCCAATTCGTCGAATTCGAACGAAGCCCGGCACTGGCGCAGGGGGTGGAAAATTCCGGTGCGGGTCGGATTGATGCCGACATCGAGCAGTTCCACTTCGCTTCCCGGAACCAGAGCTGCGGCGACCATCCAGAAGGCCGCGCTCGAGATATCGCCCGGAACCGTAAATTCAAATCCATCAAACTCGGCGCCGCCCGGGACGCTGACCGTGTGCGGCCCGTCCTCGTGATGACTGCGCTGAATCGGAACGCCCAGTGCGGCCAGCATCTGCTCGGTATGGTCGCGGCTGAGGGCGGGCTCCGTCACTTCGGTGCGGCCACTCGCCTCCAATCCAGCCAGGAGCAGGCAGCTCTTCACCTGGGCACTGGCGATGGGCGATTGGTAGCTGATGCCTGTGAGTCCGCCTCCGAATATCTCTATTGGCGGGGTGTCGCCCGTGATCGTGGCTCCCATTTGGCGCAACGGATCGATGATTCGGCGCATCGGGCGCCGCGTCAGGCTCGCGTCACCGGTCAGCTGGGCCTTGATCCATCGCCCCGCGATGATGCCCGACAGCAACCGGATCGTCGTACCGCTGTTGCCGCAATCCAGTGTTCCCGGGTTCTCGATCCACTGGGCCGACGGACTGATACGGATCTCCTGAGGGCCTGCCTGCTCGAACCCATGACCGAGCTTCCGCAGGCACCTCATCGTGGCTTGGCAGTCTTCGCCTTCCAAGGCTTGGCGCACGACCGAGGGCGTACGCGCGAGCGCTCCAAACATGAGGGCGCGGTGGGTCAGCGACTTATCGCTGGGCGGTCGAATCGAGCCGCTCAGTCTCCCCGAGCGCGATAGCTCGATCTGCATCGGCGACATTTTACTGATTCTCGGGATCTACGACCGCTGGCTTCAAGAGCGCGGCATCCGCAAAATACGCTTCCAGGCGCTCCGACCGCGCGCTTTCAACCAGGGCGCGGACCCCGTCCAGTTCGATTTGGAGGGCTTCGAGCGCGCTGAGGATCTCAGGTCGATTAAGCATCACGAGGCTCGCCCACAGCGGAGGATTGCTCCCCGCCACCCGAGTGAGGTCCCGCCATGAGGTCCCGGCGATGGTGCCTTCCGTGAACTGACTTCCCAGCCGAACCAATGCCGCCGCCAACACATGAGGCAATTGACTGAACAGCGCGATCTGGCGGTCGTGCTCTTCGGGGTCCATCGCCAGCGGCCGAGCATCGAGTGCATATACGAGTTGCTCCACACGCCGAATCGCCCACGGCTCCGACTCCGCCATCGGGGTGAGCACCCAAAGGCGATCGCGAAACAGATCGGGCTGGGCAAATGCGATCCCTTGGTGCTCGGTTCCGGCGATCGGGTGTCCGCCCACGAATCGCGACCGAAGAGCTTCCGGGACCGCAGCGAGTATTTCAAGCTTGACTCCCGCACAGTCGCTGATCGCGGCGTCCGCCTTGACGTACGGGGCGATTTCGGATAGGCAGCCCGGCATCGACGGCGGCGGCACGGCGAGGAGCCAAAGATCGGCGTCGCCCATCTCAGCGAGGGAGGAAGCGGCTTTGTGGACGCAGCCTTTTTCGACGGCCAAGGCAGCGCTCGCCTGGCTGCGGTCGTATCCGCAGACAGACTCAAACATTCCGGATTCAATCGAACCCGCCCCAACCGATCCCCCGATATGGCCGGTACCGATGATCGCTAGCTTCACAGTGGACGTCTCATGGGCAAGTACGGATCATTCAGGTGTAGACGCGCTCGGCCTTACGGCTGGTTCAGTACGATCGCAGCAATCGCTCGGTGGGCCAGACGATTTTAGCGAAAACCGGCCGGAAGCCGCAATTCCGTGTAAAGACGAATTGCGAACCGATCCGTCATGCCTGCGACGTAGTCGACAGCCCCCTGCACACCGTTAAACCCCACAGGCAATGCATTTGGTTGCATAAAGTGAAGAAAAAGGTCTTCAACGAGCCGCTTCGCTTTCGGAATGTCCGGATAAATCTGCGGATACCGCAAGTACACGTTCTCAAAGAGATACTCCTTCAGAGCGTTCAGATCTCGGAGCATCTGGCTGGAAAGAAAGACGCCCGGCTTCTCGAAGCTCTCCGTGATGCAGTCTTCCACCATGCGCCCAATCCGTTTGCCGTGGCTTGAGCCCAAATGGGCAAAGGCGCCCGGCACTTGGTCGATGATGCCGCTTCGGAGCGCATCGTCGAGATCGTGATTGAGATACGCGATGCGATCGCTGATCCGGACGACGGCGGCTTCCAGGGTGCTCACCGGCTCACCGTCCGCATCGCTCAGGTCCGCGCGGCCCTTGCTGTGGCCGCCGATCCCCCGTCGCACCTCGTCCGTCAGATTCAAATCTTCAAGCACATCGACCACGCGCAGCGACTGGTCGTAATGGCGAAACTCGGTCGGAGCATCAGGATCGGTGCTCGCCGCCTTGGCGATCGCCGCATCAAGCGCCGCTTCTCCGGCATGTCCGAAGGGCGGATGGCCGACGTCGTGCCCGAGCGCGATCGCCTCGATCAAGTCCTCATTGAGGCGAAGGGCCCGCCCAATCGTTCGCGAGACCTGGGAGACCTCGAGCGTGTGGGTCATCCGCGTGCGATAATGATCCGCCGGATCGATGAAGACTTGGGTCTTGTGTTTGAGCCGGCGAAAGGCCTTGCTGTGAATCAGCCGATCCCGGTCGCGCTGAAAAGCGGTGCGAACCGGGTCCAGATCCTCATCCCGACGACGTCCGGCCGATTCGCTGGCACGCGCCGCGTAGGGCGAAAGGATCTCAGATTCGAGCCTCTCGGTCGTCTCTCGTACGGTATGGCGCATGCTCCTTCAAAAGACGCGCGGCGCCCCGTATTCGCACCGGTTCGAGTGAGAAGGTCCGCGGGTGGCACGCCTGGTGCACGTTTATCGATTGGGTACTCACGTGATTCCATTTCCAACGCGCTGGAACTTTGACGAAGCTACGGGCCGCATCACCGACGATTGCGGCCAACTCGTCGCGGAGGTGCCCGTCAAGAATTCCGAGCAACGCTTCGCGGGCCGGTTGATGGCTGCCGCTCCCCGTCTGCACATGCTGCTGGAAAGCCTGGCTCAACAGGTGGAATGGGCCCAACTTGGCGATGTCGAGCCCTTGAAGTCCGATATCCAGGCTGCCCAGGTTCTGCTCGGCTCCATTCGTTTTCACCAACGATTCGACCTCGAATCCGCCTGATCGGCGCTACAATCCGGGAATGATCGGGATGATAGTCCTTGCCGCGGTCCAGGCGATGCCCGCCCGCGAATGGCTCGCGGTTCAAGCGTGGAAGCAGCCCACCGAAGCACGTGGTGTGCTGACATGGCGGTCCGAACCCCTGCGCCCTTCCATCGAATGGAACGAGGCCGTGCCCAGCTGGACGATCGACGCCCCCGGCGGATCCATCGCCACCGTCTATTTAGTCCCAGCCAACGGTAAGCGCTACTGCCTCGGCCGGTGGACGAGCGACCGAGCTTTGGCTCCGCGAGCGAGTGTCGCCGACCAAAAGGCAGGCGGCTTCGAGGTTCAAACCGACACTCTCGCGCGAGCCGACGCCAGCAAGGACCCGATCACGGTCGAAATCGACATGCGGCCCAACGCGGCGGGTCAATGGCCTCGCGTTAAGAACTTCTCACTCGCCCTCTCCAATGGCGTGGCCACCGCCCAGCCCCTCCCATCCCAGCGCCCAGCCGTCTGGGGGACGACCATCGATGTTCCAAAGCGATCTCAGATGAGCTATCCGGGCGGCAACGTGCTGTGCAGCCCGACCAGCGTTTCGATGTTGCTGTGCTACTGGTCGCAGAGCCTGTCTCGCCCCGAACTTGATGCGGACGTGCCGATCGTTCAGCAAGGCGTGTTCGACGCGGTCTGGAATGGCACGGGCAATTGGGCGTTCAACATGGCGTTCGCGGCGAATCGACCCGGGTTGCGAGCATATGTGTCCCGGTTCCGGGGCATCGACGACTTGGAAGCTTGGGTTGGAGCTGGCGTCCCGGTTGCCACCAGCGTTTCTTACGGCTTGCTCAAGGGCAAAGGCAAGGTGGAACCCAATGATGGCCACCTCGTGGTCTGCGTCGGTTTCACCGAATCCGGCGATCCTGTTTTCAACGATCCGGGCCGAAGCAGCGAGGTTAGGCAGATCTACAAGCGGGACGATTTTCAGGCGGCGTGGGGGCATTCGGGCAACACGGTCTACCTGGTTTATCCACGGACTTGGCTCATTCCACGGGGCGATTTGGGCGCCCCATGGGACACGCGTTTGCCGGGACCAAGGTCTTAAGTCGAAACATTTCGGGGGGTTTGAATCGTAAAAGCTCTTGACGATACACAAATTGCTCCCTGGGTACGGCATCAAATGGTGCTAAAATAGCGAAGGGACAATCCCTGTGAACCTAGGAGGAATAACACGGATGAATAAATCGATTTTGGTGGCTTCGCTTGTCGCCGCTCTCGGCACGGTTGCTATGGCACAAGGAACGAAGCCGGCGGGCATCTCGTTGCGCGCAGGCATTTTCTGGCCGACGGATTCGGTCACGAAGAACGCAGGCAAGACCTGGTTCGGCGGCGGCATCGAGTACAAGCTCGGCGACCTGAAGTTTGCGAACTCGGCTACGGACTACAGCGCCCAGTACAGCATCTCGGCCGATTGGTACGAGAAGAGCGACTATCGCAACATTCCGGTCCTGATCAACTACATCGGCCGAACGAAGGAGTTCTACTACTTCGGTGGCGTTGGCGTTGGCTTCACTCGCGAGACCATTTTCAATGCAGCCGGTACCCGAACGGGCACCCAGACCAAGACGGCTCTGGCCTACCAGGCAGGCGTGGGCTACGACTTTGGTTCCTCGACGCAGACTCCGGTCTTCCTCGAAGCCAAGTATGTTGGCTCCAGCCGCACGAAGCTCAACGGCTTCGGCGTCTTCGTTGGCGTCCGATTCTAATCGAACCGTCTTCGATAACAAAACAGGCTCGGCCATTTTCGCCGAGCCTGTTTTTCTTTACTGCCGACCGCTGAGCGGCATCGGGCCCACAGGATCGGGATCGCGCTGTTTCACTTCAGGCACTGGCTTCTTCAGCTTCCGGGCTAAGAAGTCGATACCCTTGCTGACCGCCTCCTTGAACGCCTTCATGGTCGGGGCATTCGGTCCGTGACCCATCCCCGGAATGGAGACAAATTCGTACTCCGACTTCGTTTCGTCCAGCTTGGACATCAGTCGCTTCGACTGCATTGGTGGCACGATGTCGTCTTGGTCGCCGTGCACGATGAATACGCTGGTCCCGCCCGTGGTCACGTGATTCACCGGGCTGGCCGCCGCAATCTCCTTGCTCGCCTGCTCCTTCGGCTTCCCCAGCACCATGGTATAGACGATGTCGAACTTGGCGCCGTAGTCCTTGGACATGTCGGTGGGTCCGAACAGGTCGAGAACGCTCGAAACTTGTGAAGACCAGCGGCCGTTCTCGGCCTTGGGGTCTTTGGCGTCGGTGAAGCCGAGCATGAGCGCGAGCTGTCCGCCCGCGCTCGCGCCGCAGGCACCCATCCGCATCGGGTCGATGTGATACCGGCCGCTATTGGCGCGCAGATAGCGCACGGCGGCTTGGGCGTCTTCGAGCATAGCCGGGTATT
Organism: Fimbriimonadaceae bacterium; assembly: GCA_044226215.1. Taxonomy (GTDB): domain Bacteria; phylum Armatimonadota; class Fimbriimonadia; order Fimbriimonadales; family Fimbriimonadaceae; genus JBGAHK01. The sequence goes on from JBGAHK010000001.1 coordinate 1,209,321, forward strand.
TGGACTTGGGGGCGAGCCGGTACTGGACGGTCGCGGCCACCATGCCCTTGCTGGCGATCATGGCGCAGATCTCGTGCATATCCTCTTTGCGCCCCATCATCCAGGAGCCGCCGTGGAGCACGACGACGCAGGGCCACGGCTGCCCCTCAGGCAATTCCGGGCTCATGACCGTCATGGTCAGCTTTTCGCCATAGACCTCTCGATAGACAATGTCGCGTTCGACCGAATACCCGCCGGTCAGCGCGGCCAATAAAAGGGAGATCATGAACCGGAATTATACGCGGGTGGCCTCAAGCCTTGGCTTCGACCGCCGAAAATAACACCGTATTTATAAGAGGAAACGGGCTCGGCATGGGGCCTCTGCAGTTCAAACCCAGTCTTTTCGCACTGGAACTTGGCCCTGACTTGCCAAAAATTGGGTTGTCTTATGCCTGTTGTCCTTAGAGAGCGAACACCAGTCCCAGAGCGAACCCAGCTCTTGCGCCAAATCGGTCTGATCGACGCCCCGACGGAGGCGATTTTTGACTCGATTGTGGAGATGGCCGCCCAGGCGCTTGGGGTGCCGATGGCTGCCATCGCGCTTCTCGACGAACGACAACAGTGGCAGTTGGCCCAGTTCGGCTTCGACGCCGGTGAGACGCCGATCGCGGAGGCGATGGCCGGCTTCGCCTTGTCTTCCGAGCAGCTGATCGTTGCCGACGCCACCCAAGATGAACGGCTTGCCGACCGGTCTTGGGTCAAGGAAGAGCCGAATATCCGGTTCTTCGCCGCCCACCGCCTGGTGGGTCCCGGACAAGTTCCCATCGGCGCGCTTTGCGTGATGGATCGCCGGAGCCGAAAGCTCACGGTTCCCCAGCAGCGTCTTCTCGAAATTCTAACGGGCCACATTAACGAACTCTTCGAGCAGCGCGCCCAGACGATCAAGCTGGCGTCCTCTTCCAGGGCGGACCGGCGATTCCAAAAACAGACGCTGCTCGCGCTCGACGCGAACCGGGCAACGGTGATCGAACTCGATGTCCGCGAGGACCGTGCCGTATTCGACCCGGCTTGGGAACGGCTGCTGGGCTATGAGCCCGGCACATTCCCGAAGACCTTTTCCGGTTGGAAGGAGCAGATCTATGGCCCCGATCAGCACCGACTGGAGACGATTCTCTGCTCGCCGCAGTCGATCTTCGAGACCGACTTTCGCGTGGCTCGACGGCACGGCGGAGTGATTTGGGTCCGATGGGGCGGCAAGATTACAGACCGCGATACGGTAGGCCGGGCCCTGAAGATGGTGGGCATGGCCCAGGACGTCACCGAGCATTGGCGACGTGCGGCAAGCGAACGCGAATCGTACGAGCGATGTGCCTCGGCCGTGCAGGCGATGCAGGAGGGATTGGTCGTCCGTGACGCGTGGGGCAAAATCCTCCACGCCAACGCGAGCGCGTACCGAATCCTCGGTCTTTGCCCGCCTGCCGACGAAGGGCATCCCGGCGAATTCAACCTCTCGATGGTGAACGAGATGGGCGAACCGCTTGCGTCCAATGAAGACCCAGCCTCAATCGCGCTCCAGACCGGAGAGCCGCAACGCGAGGTGGTCATCGGCGTGGCGACGGGCAGCGACCGGCCGTGCTGGATATCGATGAATGCCGAGCCTCTGTTCTTGCCCGGCGCCACCGACCCGGAGTCCGTAGTGACGACGTTCAGCGATATCTCCGACCGCATCGCGCTGCAGAACCAGATCCAGCAGCACATGCAGATGATCGGGGACGCCAACGTCCAGCTCGAAATCCAGCGACAGCAGTTGGAGGATGCCAACCGTCGACTCGAAGAACTCGCGACGTGCGACGGTCTGACCGGCCTGCGCAACCACCGCTTCTTCCAAGAGCGGTTGCTCACGCATTTCGACAACGGCGACGAGGTGTCGCTCGTCCTGCTGGACGTCGATAACTTCAAGAAATTCAACGACACGTTTGGCCACCCGGCCGGCGACGCGGTTCTGAAGCAAGTCGCGGGCGCGCTCAGCGTTTGCGCTCGTCAGGATGACATCGTCGCCCGCTATGGCGGCGAGGAGTTCGCTGTGATCTTGCCCGGAGTGGGCCACGCAGAGGCATTGCTTGCGGCCGAGCGCATTCGCGCGCAGATCGCGGGCTCGGATTGGCCCTTGCGGCCGGTCACGGCCAGTATCGGCGTCGCCACCAAGTGCGCCGCCTTCCGCACCGCGGCCGAACTCGTTGCCGCCGCGGACCGTGGACTCTATCATTCGAAAGAAGGTGGCCGCAACCGGGTGACCGGCGCGGAAGAAAACTCGGATACCCCGAAGGCGGCCTAGTTCTTAGCTTCCAGATCGATGCGCAGACTGAGGGTGACGCTGTCGTCTTCTTCGATCTGCTCGGCCCGGCGCACGGCGGTCTTGAGCGGAACCACGTATGCCCCATCCTTCGGCCACAGCGCGGTGGTCCAGCGGGTGCGTCCAATGGTCACAGTGGCAGGAATCATGCCCCAACCGTAGGTGACCAGTCGCTCGAGGTCTTTCAATTGTTTGGCGACCTCGGCCGGAACGGTGACGAAGAAAAAGGGAGCCGGTCCGCGCCAAGTCCACACCAACGCCGTAAATTCGAACTCCATCCGAACGCGTATTTTATAGCGGGATCGCATTCCTTGTTGGGTAACGTGTCGCCATGCGATCTGCCGCCCTCGCCTCTGTCGTACTGCTGTTCACGGTTGGCGCGTGCCATGCCCAAATGAAAGAGTGGCAGGCGCGCTACGACAAACTCAGCCGAACCTTTGCTACTCGCGACTTCCCCGCCTTCCAAAGCATGATCGCGAAGAACTACGTATGGGTGGACCCGAACGGAAAGCGGCTCAACCGCGCGCAGGCAATGGAATCCTTCAAAACTATTTTTGCGGCCCGCTCCATCACCGGCGGCGAAAAGGTCACCTCCGTGAAGAAGGTCGGCAACAAAGTGGAGATCGGCTACGATGCGCACTGGGTCGTGGTGTTCGAGGGCAAGAAGCCGCAGCGCATCCACGAGATGGGCATCGATACGTGGCAAAAGATAGGCGGACGCTGGTTGTGCGTCAAGACCGTCGATCGGGCGTTCGACGAAAGCGAGGGTTAATCTCCATGCACCAGGTGCTACGTGAAACGGTTGAACCGATCCCGATGCTCGCTCTGCATGTTCAAGCGGACGAAAATGGCTTTGGCGACGCGGTACCGGCGGCGTGCGGTCGAGCTTGGAACTTGGTCAAAGAACTGGGCATCGCGGGCGGCCGAATGATCGCGATTTACATCAGTGCGGCGGAGGCCATCGTGGGGATCGAAGTGGAGTCAGGAATCGAAGGCACCGGGGACCTCATCTCCCGAGAGACACCGAGCGGCGAAGTCGCACACGTGGTGCACCTCGGTCCTTATGCCCTGTTGGGGCGAGCGCATGAAGCCGTACGCGAGTGGTCAAGCCAAAGCAATGGAAAGCTGGCAGGACCGAACTGGGAGATCTATGGCCACTGGGACCCTGCTTGGGCCAGCGACCCCTCCCAGATTCGCACCGACGTCTACTACGCGTTGGCCGAGCTTTGAGGCTGGGGAAAGGTGAGCGGGCAACTGCCGTGCCACGTCCCCTCGGAATGCAACACCGTAAAGCGCGTGAACGATGAGCGATCACCGAGTAACTCTTCCCTTTGCCGCTTGACTTGGTGCCGATGGAGTCCCGGTCCGTAGGCGAAGTCGCGCATCGCGGCGAAATTGCGCCACATCGTCACCGTGATCCCGTCGAGCTCGAGTCCTCCGGGAAAGCTGAACGTCTGCTGCGAATGCAACCCGTCCACTGCCGTCATGCCGATTCGGACGGCCGCGACGCCTCGGCTGAAATCGGCGATGCGATCCATATCCGATTCGATCGACGACGGGGTCCAGCCAACGGAAGTCATCACCACGATGGGCGTTTCTGCAGATGGCTCCGGCTGAGACACGTCGTAGAGCGGTCCGGGCGATTCTGGATTCAGGAAGTTGGATTCACCGAAGTGCCGGAACGGAACAAGCACTGCTGACCACGTCTCACGCGCGTCGCTCAGCCAGCCCGCGCTCTCCAGCTTGCGGTCGACGGCCTGACGCGCGGCGGATTCGGACGCGTGGAGACCGAAGATCACGAACTTGTAGGCCTGCTGAGACATGGCGTCGCTGTTGGAGGCGCGCACGTCCGCGCCGGCTCGCAGAAACAGCGATTCTGGATGGTTGGGCGATTCGACCGGTCCCGTAGCGCGCAGGTCGTCAAAACGCGCAAGGACGAGTGAACAATGGGTGGCCCGGCTCATGGACTATTGTAGCGGGCTCACCGCAAGGTTTAAAACCCCATGTGCCAATCTCGGTCGCCATAAATGGTGTGCATATACTCCATTTGGGCGGCGTGATCGGTGGTGTGCAGGGCCGGAAACTGGATCGCAAACGAGACGGGAAATTGGCCCAATCCGAACGGCGCCGTCGCCATTCGATCCAAGTCTTCTTGAGTCGCCGCATCGAGCCAATTCGTGAACGCTTGCGATTTGTCCTCAAGCAACGCGAGCGCCTCTTCCCTTGTCTTGATCCTGCTCTCAACTTCGCGGAAATGCCGGTCCGCTTCGGTCGAATTCTTTGGGCCAAACGGAGATCCGGTGAGCCAGCCGTGGATGTTCCCGATCGCGTCTGCGGCGTGAACCACCTGTTCGATCGGCGTTCGTGAGGTGGGTGAGGGAGACCAATTCAAGCGGTCTTCTGGCACGTGCTCGAACGCACGCTCAAGCCGAGCCTTTGCTTGCAGGAGATTGTTCTTCGCTTCTTCGGGGGTCATCTACCGCTTGGTGTACCACTTCTGATCCACGCCAGCTTCCATCACACGGTCTCGCAGCTGGCCGGCATGCTCCGATATGTGGCGCAGATTCAATATCACGTGATCGAGCTTCGGAATTTTGTACCAATAGAAGCCGGCTTCCATCGAGGTGAGATCCAGCCGATCAATCTGCCCGTCGATGCCATCGTCCACGATCTGCCAATACGCCAGGATCTCCTCTTTCGTGTAGGGGGTCGCGTCGTCGCGCTCGTGCTCCTGATCGCTTTCCACCTCATCGCGATGATGCTCCCACTTCACAAAAGTCTCCATGGTCTGTTCGAGATACAAATGCGTGAAGTAGAGCGTGTGATAAGCCAGGCGCCAAAAGCTGCGCGGAGGATTGCCGCCAATCCAAACGTCGGGCGGGCAGCTATCGATCGCGCCCCGCAACATGTCCATGGCGGCATGGTACTGGCCCTTTAACGCGGGTTTGATTTCTTCAAATGCGGTGGATGACATCGCCCCCTATTACACCCGCTTCGGTCATTCCGCGCGCTGACCGGATCCGCAACGTGGTGCGATAATGGGGCATGCTCCACCTCGCCTTGGGCTGGGCGCTGGCCACTGCACCGCTCGCGGATCCTGCTTCCGACCTCTCTCGCTTTGTCTACCCGTTGGCCCCGAGCCGCAAGTGTCCGCCGGTCGAAGTGGATGCCTCGGACTATCCCGCGGGCCAAGCGTGGGGCGCCGCCGCCCAGAGCTTGGTCCGCGCTTGGTATCCGCGCATCTGCGAGCTGCTCGCCACCGATGGACGCGATCCGTGGACGAATGCCAAGAAAGGAAGCGCCTACCGCGCGCCCAAGGTGATCCGGCTGGTCATCAAGCGTGACCTGAACGTGCCCGCGTATGCGAGCGACGGAACGATCACGATCAACGGGAAATGGATCACGGCGCATCCGGACGACCTGGGCATGATGGTCCATGAGCTGACCCATGTCGTGCAGTCTTATCCCGACACCGACGCTGGCTGGCTGGTGGAAGGTATCGCCGACTACATTCGGTGGTGGCGCTACGAGCCGGAGCTCCACGCGACACAGGGCCGCACCAAGATCGATCCCGAGAAATCCAAATACACCGACGCGTATCGCATCACCGCCGTCTGGCTTGCCTGGTGCACGCAGAAATATGACCGTCGACTCGTCCCTGCTCTGGATTCGGCGCTGAGAAATCACGAGGATCCCATGCCCGTTTTCCAGAAGGTCACGGGCAAGGATGCGGACGCGCTTTGGCGCGAGTTTGTTTTAGGCTGGAAGTAGGATCGGAACCAGAGCGTCCCCGATTCTCCTTGAAAGTACCAAATATGGTTGTGGCCGACGAGACTCAGTGGGAAGATTCACGGAGCTGGTGGTGGATCGTGGCCGTGGGTCTCGTCGGCCTTCTGTGGATTTGCAGGACTGCAGCGGGTCAGACGCTATCAGCGCAGTTCGCCACGGGGCTCGCTTTCGCAGCGTGCTTGATCACCATGTTGAAGCCGGGATGGCTTGCCTCGCCGCGAGATCTGGCGCTCAGCTTCGGGGGCTTTGCTTTGATCGGGCTCATGCTGGTCGCAGCCATGCTGACTCCCTTTGACTCGGAGCATTACCGTCGACACCCTTGTAGCGCCGCTGGATGGATCGTCATCAAGGCGCTGGGGCTTGCTCTCGCGATTTGGAACATCTTCGCTCTCGCGAGGTCCGTTCGTCGGATCATTCCGATCGTTTGCGTCCTTTATCAAATCTTCCTAGCCTTCGTGGCCCTGTGCTTATGCGCGGGCGTCATCGACAACGCTTGGCTTTAACTATCTGCCCAAAAACAAATCAGACCCCGGCGGAACGCCGGAGTCTGATCGCCTGATCAACAGGGACGACTTACTTTCGTCGACGAGCGATGAGCGCAGTCAGCGCGGCACCGATCGCGATGAGCGAGCCCGGTTCGGGGACCGCTTCCGCAAGGTAGTTGTCCATGTAGACATAGGCGTTGGGCGCGGTTGTTCCGACTTGCGTCGTGCCCGCGTTCTGGGCCGTGGCAAGCGTGAACTGAAGCGGAGTGATACCAAGGACGGGGTCGACGTTGGCCGTGCCCAACGAAGAACCGTTCATATAGCACGACATTTTCAGCGTGTCCTGGTTCAGATACAGGTCGATCGTGTTCCACTTGCCCTTCAGCGAAGGGTTCAAGTTGTACGCGAAACCGTCGACAAGCGCCGTCTGAGCGGCATCGATCGTGTCGAACTGGAAGTAGAAGTTTCCGCTCGAATCTCTCGGGCGCAGATACCACTCGCCGATCACCTTGAGCGCCGTGTTATAAATCTGAATTCCAAAGATGGTGCTGCGCACGTTGCCGGTCGGCACGAAGACCTGCATCGACGTGTGGAAGTTGTTGTTTCCTGCAGTACGCCCCGCCCATGCTGCCGTGATATCCTTGCCGGCCCAACCGCTGTTGGAGGACGAAGTCGGCGTAGTCAGTGCGAGCATCTGGGTTCCGGCCGCCGCGGTGACGCCGCCAGCGATAACCTGACCATTGGCAGCCACCTTCAGGTTAGCGGATGTTCCGAATCCGGTCCAGGTCTGCTGGCCGTTGATGTTCGAACCGTTGGTTCCGGCCGAAAACGGGGCTTCGAAGCCCGTCTGGTAAAGAACCTGGGAGTAGGAAGCGCCGACCATCGCCAGGCTGGCGAAAACGAGTGTAATTTTCATAGGGTCAATCCTTTCAGTCAAAAAACTGACGAGCCCAACGTTGAGCCCAACAACTTTATTTGTCGCCTAACACCCAATATGTGACACTGAAATATCGTTCCGCCCGGCTCAAAGGACTCGAAGCGCACGTTACGGCCCGGTTCAGCCGCTCACAAAAATGGGCCCCGAGCTTGAACAGCTCGGAGCCCTTGACGGGACTGATCTTTCGATCAATAGTCCATGTCGCCCATGCCCATTCCACCGCCCGGCATCGGGGCAGCCTTCTTGGGCTCAGGCTTTTCGACCACGAGCGCTTCCGTGGTCAGGACCAGACCCGCGATCGATGCCGCGTTCTGGATCGTGCTGCGTGTGACCTTGGCCGGATCGACGATGCCCGCCTTCACGAGGTCGACAATCTCGCCCGTCGCGGCGTTCAGGCCGCTGCCCGGAGCCGCGTTGCGAACCTTCTCGACGATGACGCTGCCTTCGAGGCCGGCGTTCTCGGCGATGGTGCGGAGCGGAGCTTCGAGAGCGCGTCGAACGATCTGGACGCCCGTGAGCTCATCGCCCTCGGCAGACAGATTGTCGAGGCCAGCCGCCGCGCGCAGCAGCGTGACGCCGCCACCCGGGACGATGCCCTCTTCGACCGCAGCACGAGTCGCCGAGAGCGCGTCCTCGTAGCGGTGCTTCTTTTCCTTCAGCTCGGTCTCGGTGCTGGCGCCGACCTTGATCACGGCCACGCCGCCCGAAAGCTTCGCCAGTCGCTCTTGGAGTTTCTCGCGATCGTAGTTGCTGTCGGTCTTTTCGATCTGAGCCTTGATCTGGGCGATGCGGCCCATGACGGCATCCTTCGTGCCCGCGCCTTCGATGATCGTGGTCTCTTCCTTGCTGATGACGACCTTCTTGGCCGTACCGAGCATGTCGATCGTCACGTTCTCAAGCTTGGTGCCGAGGTCCTCGCTGATGAATCGACCCGCGGTAAGCGTCGCGATATCTTCGAGCATGGCCTTGCGTCGATCGCCGAAGCCCGGCGCCTTGACGGCTGCGATCTGAAGCACGCCGCGGATCTTGTTCAAGACGACCGTGGCGAGCGCGTCGGCTTCGATATCTTCCGCGATGAGCAGGATCGGTCGGCGAGCGGCGGCGGCCTTCTCGAGGAACGGCAGCAGGTCCTGAGCCGAGCTGATCTTCTTTTCGTGGAGGAGGATCAGCGGGTTCTCGAGCACCGCTTCCATGCGCTCCGGATCGGTGACGAAGTACGGCGAGATATAGCCGCGGTCGAACTGCATGCCCTCGACCACTTCGAGCGTGGTGTCGCGGCCCTTGCTCTCTTCGACGGTGATGACGCCGTCCTTGCCGACCTTGTCCATCGCCTCGGCGACGTGCTTGCCGACTTCCGGATCATTGCCGGCGATCGTCGCGACGAATTCGACCTGCTCCTTGTCCTTGATCGGGTTGCTGGCCTTCTTGACCTCTTCGATCACGGCGGCGACGGCCTTATCGATGCCGCGCTTCACCGCAATCGGGTTACCGCCGGCGGCCACATAGCGCAGGCCCTCGCTCACGATGGCCTGGGCGAGCACGGTGGCGGTGGTGGTGCCGTCGCCGGCGACGTCATTCGTCTTGCTGGCGACTTCCTTGCACAGCTGGGCGCCCATGTTTTCGTACGGGTCTTCCAGCTCAATCTCCTTGGCGACGGTGACGCCGTCCTTGGTGATGGTGGGGCTTCCCCACTTCTTGTCGAGGACGACGTTGCGACCCTTGGGCCCGAGGGTGACCTTCACCGCATCGGCGACCTTGTTGACTCCGCGCTCCAGGGCGCGGCGAGCGTTCTCATCGTAAAGTAGGTTTTTTGCTGCCATGCTTCTGATTAATCTCCTTGCTTGAGTGGTCCCGGCAAGCCGGGAGTCTCAGGCGCACCTCGCGCCCGAGGGGACGCGTTAGCAGTCCCGCCCTCTGACTGCTAATTCTACTCCGGTGAAGAGGGCGGAGTCAACCTTTTGCTGGCACTCAGGCCCGAAGATCGCCAATGTACGGTCGGCACCACGAGTTTTTTGTCTCGATCCTGGTGTTCAGTGATATGATGAATACGTGGAGTCGTCGCAGACCAGATCTAACCTTCGTCGACTCGCATCAGTCGGAGCATGCCTGCTGATGCAGAGCACCTGTTTCGCCTCGTTTGATTCGAGCCCGGACCTGCTCTTCGTCAATCGTGTGTATCACACTTCGCAGCCAACGGATATCTACTTTTCTTCCGACGGAACCAAGTTGTTCGACGGCCGAAGTGTTCTTGACCTGCAGACCGGGGCATATCGGGGCCTAGTCTCGGGGGGAGCCCCAACTCCCGACTTTTCCGCTACGTTTAAGCGTGCTTGGCATTACGAGAGTTTTAGTGGCGGCCACCCAACTATTTTTCGGTCCAATCTGTTCAGTCCAGGGCTCGCTGATTTTGAAGCTTCGCCCGACGCGGACTTCGAAGTCAATGTCAGCGGAAACCGAATGTTTACTGTCAATAGGAAGACCGAATTTGGATCTCTCCGCGTTTACAGTCTGCTGGAATACACGACAGGTGCCGAGCTTTACCGTCTGATTCCGGACCGAGAAGATAGCGAGCAGATTACCGAGGCGACATTCTCTTCCTCTGGCCAATCCGTTTATGAGGTTCACCGTACCTGGCCCTTCGGCTGGATCGAACAGCGAAACGCCTCCGATCGTGCTTTGGTGCGAAAGCTCCCATTTAGTCTCGACACGCTCGTTGCAGGGCTAGACGACAATGGCCTGGTTTTGGGTATGAGTTCGTTTGATCCAACGAAGTACCTTGTGGTTGACCTCCAGAACTCCAAGACAGTGTGCAGCTTGCCGAAGCCGCCGGGATCATTTCAGCTCATTGACTCCACCCGAGTCCTTGCCGCTTCCTATGCGACAGGTTCCATTTCTTTGTATAGCCTGGCAACGGGTGCGCACATTCGAGACATTCCCACCAATTTCGCTAGCGCGGCATCCCTTAGCTATGATGGATCCCTATTGGCGACAGTCGAAGGTGGCTATCTGCGTCTAAGATCAGCGGAAACCGGTGACGAAATTAGATCGCTAAGCACGCCTCGAAATTCTCCGCTCCTGGTGAGTGCAAATGTTACTGGCACGGCTTACGCCACATACGACGATGTCCACGGCCTAAATATCTACGATCCATTCACAGGAAAAGTTAAGGCACACCGCGAAACCTTCCAAGGAACTCCAGTTAACATTTCACTGAGTAATGACGAGCGTTACTTGGGCGTATGTTTTGACCTCAACAGCAATCTGCCTTACGCCTGGATCATTTACGACATTGCCGCCGACAAGGTGATCTTTGAAAATACTGAGGATTACCGAGAGAAGATTCGCATAGAATTCAGTCCAGATGGTGATCACTTCGCCCTCACCCAAGGCTCTACGGAGATAACTGGTGACAGAACGAGCAGGATCTATCGCCTGAGCAATCTTGGTACCAGGCAGTCATACGTCGGGAATGCCTTATCGTTCTCAGCTGACGGCGCAAGCTTTGTCATCTCGCGACCCAACCCGACCGACTCCTTTTACCAAACGGTGCTTATTTGCAGTTTGGAGACCGGATCAGTGAGGCAGCAATTTCAGGTACCGGTGGTTCCGCCAATGACTTTGGAATGGCAAGTGCTATCTCCCAATGGAAAGACATATGCGTACACGAGCCGCTATCCGACCGGCTGGGGAATCGACTTTCACGGCGGTTTTGTCAGCCTCGCCAACCCCGACACGAGCACGACGATAGACTCTCGCCAAATCCTTTTTTCAGCAGACAGTCGTCACTTCTTTTCACGGCCAAGCAAGCCCCAAGGGAACTTCGTGTATCCAGACTTTCTGTCCGGCCAAGTGAACGGGGGCAGTTTGTTCGGTGGAAAGGCAGACTTCGCGTACTACTCGGACTATCGTTACCTAACGACCGGTGGTGCCCATGGCAAATATTTATCACCCATTGCAGGCGGTGCGCTTTTGGGGCAATACGACGACGATACTATCGCAATTTTCCGCGGTCCGGGAAGCTTCGGGGGGATCGTGAAGTTGTCGGAATCGAAGTCCGATCCAGCGGGAAAGGCGGTGTCTGTTGAATTCTTCGACCCAAAAACCGGTCAGCTGTCAAAAGCCGTATCATCGCGGCTGTTCTCGAATGGAAAGGTGGCAGTAAATCCGGGGATTGAAGATGGACTCTACGACGTTCGCATAACGGTCAAGCACTTCCTGAGCAAGATGCTCCGCTCAGCCTCGTTGCCCACCAAGAACGGCGACCAGGTTTATGCGCTCGTCAATGGGGATGTCGATGGCGATAATGCCATCACGGTCTTCGACTATTCCCTGCTGTCCGACTTCTACGGCGAAAAGGAGTCGAACGCAGAATGGACGGTCAAGAATTCAGAGGGATTCGCCCCGGTGGACGCAGACTTGGATGAAGATGGAACGGTGGGGTTTCGGGACTACGAAATCCTTTCGGCTAATTTCGACAAGGCCGGAGAGTAAGTCACCCCTTCCGAATGCGCAGATCGACCAGTTGACGATTGAAATGTTTCGCGAAGGCGGATCGACTTCGATGGGAGTCGATAACATCCTCGTCACCGCCGTCCCCGAGCCGAGCCCGTTTGCCTTGCTCTCCATGGGTCTCATCGCCGGGGCGCGCACGAGAAGACCTAAATCGACTCGGACCGAGGAGACGATGCGCTGGGCCAGTGGAAGCTGAGCGCTTCGCGCACATGCTCGTCCCAATACCCCCACTCGTGGTCGCCGGGAAATTCGGCGTACTCGTGGTCGTAGCGGATCTCGGTGAGGTGGGAGTGGAACAACCGGTTGGCCGGGAGGAGAAAATCGTCGAGACCACAGTCGAAACGGAGCCGAGGACGCGGCTTCGCCTGACCAGCCAGATGCAGGAGATCGTTGGGTCCGCCGACCGGGTCCGCGCCGATCACGCGGCGAAATTCCACGGCAAAGTCTTCGTCAGCCTCGAGGGGGAAATGGCCAAACGCCAGCGCGCCGGAATGCGAGACGGCCGACACGAACCGCTCGGGATACGTCAATGCCAGTCGGAATGAACCATAGCCGCCCATGCTCAGCCCGCCGATCGCCCAACCCGGCCGGGTCGGGAACCATCGCTCGATGAGTTGGGGCAGCTCTTCCCCGATCGCGCGCCCGAAGGCATAGCCCTGCTCGGCGTCGCAATAGAAACCGCGGCCGCCGTCGGGCATCACCACGATCACGGGTAACCGCTCGACGTATCGCTCCAAACTCGTTCGCCGCGACCACGCGGTTTCGTTGTCGCTCAGACCGTGAAGCTGAAACAGCACGTGGTAAGGCGGTTCGATCGACTCCGGCACAAACAGGACGGCTGAGGTCGATTTTTGCAATGCATCCGAGAAGTACGAGAGCTGAATCCGGGCCACGAGGCTAGTATTCCGCAACCGCGTTCAGGGGCGCGCCCGCCACAAAGCGAAGCGCCGACCGCGAAGGGTCGGCGCTTCTTTGAAAGGGGACTGATGGACGGTTAGGCTTTGCGGCGGCGGATAAGCATGCCGATGCCACCGATCGCGATCAGCGCGGCGCTCGACGGCTCAGGCAGCGCGGCGACCTTGAAGTAAGCGGTGTTGCCGCCACCCGGCAGGTTCTGGACCGTGCGGATGTGCGCGCCGAATCCTTCGACGGTGCCGGCCAGGCTAGCATAGTTGAAGGTCTGCGACGAAGCAGGAGCCTGACCCTGATTCGGGTTGGTCTTCCATCCTGCGATACCGCCGGTCGAAGCGTAGTTCGAATCGAACGACCACGCGTTCTGGGCCGAGCCCGAAGCGGTCATATCATCGTTCATGTCGAGCGCCCAGAGTCCGAAAACGCGGTCGACCGTGTAGGTGTTGCCGAGGTAAACGAACGAAGCGCCAGCGGCCAAGCTGAGCTTGACGGACGTCGAAGTCAGCTTCGTCACGTTGATGCCGTCCATGGACGTGACGTTCTGGAACGAGCTGATCGACTGCGCAAAGACGCAGGACGAAGCGAACGCGGCTACGCCGCAGAGTGCGAAAAATCGGTTCATATTTAAGATCTCCTTTGGGGATTCCAACTGCGGGAGCAAACTGTGCTTCCGCAAGCAAGCAAATTCTATACCAATGCGTGTACTTAACAAAATGAACAGCGCCCATTCCAGGGCATTTCAAGTAAAAATACTTGTCACGATTGGGCCAATTCCCGTATCTTGAGCAGGGTGTTCCAGTTCCGTCCGGTCGCTGAAGAGACCAGCTTGTTCCACCCTTTTGCGGTGGGCAGCGACGAGGTGCCGATGCCATCAGGACACCAAACATACAGGGCGGGCTCGATCAGCTCGAGCCGCTCACGGCCACGATTTGTCGCGCGCACGCTCTCGATCAGTTCCCGGCTGAACGGCTTGGGCGAGACGTGGACCACCAAGTGCGCGGGGTCCTGCTCGGCTTCGGCGGGCATCGGGTTCGCGCCGATAATTTGGTCGAGGGTCTCGGGCGAAAGCAGCACCACAATCGGTCGGAACCCGAATTGAGCGTGGATCAACAGCTCGATCTCTTCCGCCGTCTCGGGACCGCCTCGCATCACGAAGTTGCCGCTCTGCAACAGCGTCTTGCACCATTCGGCACCAGCCTGTTCGAGCAGCTGACGCAGATCGGCCATCGGCAGCCGTCGCTGGCCGCCGACATTGATCCCGCGAATCAAGCCGACGCGAATAGGCGTCATCGACGAACATTGTGGCGTCATAATCCCGACGATGGACGCGCAGATCACGAGCGGCGAACTGCAGGGCGAGCGCGTCGAGGTCCAAACCTTTACCGATCCAAAGCAGATCCCGGACGAGACGTCCGTTCTTCGCTGGGATGTGGTCATCGGCCGAATCGCCCATCTGCCCGGCTTCGAGCTTTGGGTCGCGGATGAGTGCCCGCTCACGCTGGAAGACGTGTCGAAGGGCTATCTCCGTAGCGGGATCGAACAGCGCGGCGATACGATCGGTTTCCTCGTCGTGGCAGTCCAGAATGGCGACCAGCCCGACCACTACCTGCCTATCGGCTTTTTCATCCGCCCAAACCACCTCATCACCTACGCCCCGGAGGGTGCGCCTGCTTTGGAGATCGTGTTCAAAGAGTGGGTGCGCGATCCACCCGATATCGGACCCGACGCGGCGACGTTGCTCCACTCGATCCTCGACGCGATTTTGGACGACTACTTCCCCGCCCTCGATCGCGTCCACGACAAGATCGAAGAGCTCGAGGATCAGATCTACTTGGCGTCGCGCGTCAACGCGGAAGCGTTCATCACGCTGAAAAGGGAGCTCTTGCAGATGCGTAAGCAGCTGTCGCCGATCCGGGACAACATCAACTCTCTGGTGCGCTACGGCGCGCCCCTCATTCCGCAGAACAAGATACTCGATTTCACCGACCTCTACAATCACTGCCTGCGGTTGGCCGAGAACATCGACTTGGGACGCGACATCCTGTCATCGATCATGGATGCGCAGCTGAGCATCATCAGCAACCGACTGAATGAAGTGATGCGGACGCTGACGGTGGTCTCAACCATGCTCATGATTTCGTCGCTGATCGCCGGCATCTACGGCATGAACTTCAAGCACATGCCGGAACTGGATTGGAAGCTCGGCTATCCGATGGCGATTGGGCTGATGGTCGTGGGCAGTGTGGTGGCGCTCGCCATCTTCCGCAAACGCCGCTGGCTCTAGCTGATCGATTCGATCTTGGCCCCGCAGCTCACCGAATCGAGCGTCCAGTGGCGCGCGCGGAGGTTGTGCTGGGCGAACGCATCCACCATCGCCTGGCCAATGGCCTCGTGTTGCTGGCGAGCAAAAGCGATGATGCCCGGACCTGCGCCCGAAAGCGTGGCGGCCGTCGCTCCCGCCGCGAGCGCGGCTTCTTTCGCCTGAACCGCGCCTGGAATCAGTGGCAGTCGATACGGTTCGTGGACGCGGTCGACCATCGCTGCGCGAAGCAGAGCGTCGTCACCGCGCCCCAGCGCTTCCAGCACCAAGAGCGCACGGCCGATGTTGAAAATCGTATCCGCTTTCGCATATGCCTGGGGCAGGGCTTCGCGGGCGGTCGTCGTCAGGAAGTTGTACTCGGGCACACAGACGGAAACCCGCAGCGGGGGCAAGTCGGCACGGTGGACAATCGGTTCGTCGCCGTTCGGCACCACCAAGATCAGCCCGCCGAGAAGCGCGGGAGCGACGTTGTCGCCATGCCCTTCGATCTCGATCGCCTGCTTCAGCACGGCGTCCAGGTTCACCTTGTCCCGAACGAGCGGCAGAGCCGAAATCCCGCCCCGCGATCCGGTGAGGTCGGCGCGCGCCTTCAGCGCCGAGGCAAAGATGAGTCCGGCGAGCGTCGCCGTCGAGCTCGAACCCAAGCCGCTAGCACACGGAATCTGGTTGTGGCAGACCACCTCGATGCCCGCGTCCTGGGGCAGGTCGTTCTCGTCCAGCTTCGAAAGCATCGTCGTGAGAATCAGGTTCTCGTGCCCGGTCGGGAGCCAATCCGCCCCTTCCCCATGATTCTCGACTCGCACCGTGCCCGGCGTCCCACGGACATGCAGTTCGAAGGTGTTCCACAGGTCGAGCGCGAGCCCCATGCAGTCGAATCCGGGCCCGAGGTTGGCCGAGGTCGCGGGGAGTTGAAGGCGGATCATAACAGTTCCAAGAGCGCCTCGATATACGGCTCGATGACGTGCTCCGAAGGAAAGTTTCGGACGGCGGAGTCCGGATCCTTCAGTCCGTGGCCCGTGAGAACGGCCACAACCGTCTTCCCGCGCAGGTCGATTCGGCCGTGCCGGACCGATTTCAGTAGCCCCGCGACCCCCGCTGCCGAACTCGGCTCGCAGAAAACGCCCTCGCGCCGCGCGAGCAATTGATAGGCTTCCATGATCTCGTCGTCGGTCACGCTCCACAGTTGCCCGGCCGATTCCTCGAGCGCGGTCACGGCCTGGTCGCCGCGGGCGGGGGCGCCGATCCGAATCGCGGTGGCGAGCGTCTCCGGCTGTTCAATCGGATGCCCCGCGAGGAGCGGAGCCGAACCCGCCGCCTGCGCACCGAGCAGGCTGGGCGCGCGACCCGGCATGCCGCACTCTTTGAATCCGAGCCAGTAGCTCGTGATGTTCCCCGCGTTCCCGACCGGCAGCGCCAGCCAATCCGGCAAGCGGCCGAGCGTCTCCACGATCTCGAACGAGGCCGTCTTCTGTCCCTGGAGCCGTGTCGGATGAACGGAGTTCACGACGCTGACGGGCGCGGTTTCCCCCGCGGTTCGCACGAGGCGCAAGGCGTCATCGAATGAGCCGCGAATCTGGATCACCCGCGCGCCATAGGCAACGGCCCCGGCCAGCTTGCCCATCGCGATCTTGCCTTCGGGAATGACGACGATCGCGGTGAGCCCCGCCCGGGCGGCGTACGCGGCGGCGGAGGCGGCCGTATTCCCCGTGCTTGCACAGATCACGGCGCGAGACCCCTCGGCCACGGCAGCGGTGACGGCGGCGGTCATGCCGCGATCCTTGAATGAGCCCGTGGGATTCAGCCCTTCGTATTTCAGAAAAAGCTCGAGGCCATCCGCGATCTCGCCCGCCAAGCGAGGGGCCGGAATCAGCGGCGTGTTCCCTTCCAGCAACGTGACGACGGGCCCATCGAAGGGACCATCCAGCCGCGCGCGATAGTGCGTGACGACGCCGGGCCACGGTTGCCTGGGGAGCATGATTTACGATACCCCGTAACCTGCCCGGCGTCCATTTCAGGATTGCGCCGCCGAGGTCCACATTCCGTGTCCGAACCGGGTATCCCCAAGACATGCGGATCGCCTTTGTCGGTGCGGGCAGCTACGTCTTCGGCCCGAGCGTTCTCGTCCAACTCCTCCGGTCGGGCCTTCACGATGTCGAGCTGCGCCTGATCGATCCCGCCGAAGAGACGATTGCCCTGCTGTGCGACGCATTCCGAACCGCCGCGACCGGGCGGGGCAAGTGGTTCGAGGTCAGCGGCCATGCCTCGCACGTGGGGGCGTTGACCGGAGTCGACTTCGTCATCCATTCCGCCGCGCCCGGGATGCTCAGCCAGTTCGCGCGGGACCGCGAGATCGTCCAGCGCCACGATCCCAGCCATCTGCTCACCGAGTTCGGCGGCGTTCACGGCATCGCCTATTCGGTGACCCAGGGCCGGTTCATGCGCGAACTCGCCGCGGAGATGCGCGGGGCATGTCCCCAGGCGAGGCTGCTCGTCTCGACGAATCCGCTTCCGCGCGTGTGTACCGTGGCCCAGCGCGAAGGCATCTCCACGATCGGAATGTGCTCCGTCGCTTTGGTCGGCTACCGCACCGCCTGGCACCTGCTGACGGGCGAGTGGCTGGACTACCCGTTCACGGCCGCGCGCGGGGCCCTCGACCTCCAGACCGCGGGTACCAATCACCTCAGCTGGATCGTGCGGCTGACCGATCGGCGCACCGGCGAGGACCTGCTGCCCCGACTGCCCCCGTTCGGGGACGTCCAATCGCCGTCGAAGACCCTTCGCATGCTCGCGCGCACCGGCTTCCTGCTCGCGCCAGGCGATGATCACACCCAGGATTTCCTGGAGCCGGAAGGCATCGAGCCCGGACTCACCGAGCCCAGCCATGGCAATCCGGCCGCGCGAGCCCAGCGGCTGGAGCATCTGCGGGCGATCGCGCGCGGCGAGGCGGAGTTCGAAACACTGGACGAGCACCCGAGTTGGGAAGAGCCGATCCCGATCATCGAAGCGCTCACGGGCGGCCCCGCCACCTACCAGCCCACCCTCAACCTGCCCAACGCGGGCGCCATCCCCGAACTGCCGAACGCCGCCGTCGTGGAAGCGCCCGCGCAGGTCACCGCTGACGGAGCCGCGCTCGTCGCGCAATCGCTGCCCGAGCCGTGCCTTCCCTTTGCGCAGCGCGCGGTCGCGCTCACGGAGGCAATCGCCGATTTCATAGGGGGCGAGGAAGGGGCCCTTCCCAGCGCCGTCGAGCTCGATCCCACGATCCGGGACAAGGCGAAGGGTCTTGCGGCATTACGCGAATGCCTGGCTGGGATCTAAGGAAGCCGCCACCTAGTCGGCAAGTCGTTGAAGCCAGGTCAATACATGCCGTCAGTTAGTTCCCTCAGGTCCTTCGTGAGCAGCCGTCCAATCTCCTCACTCTCGGACGTCACTCTCGTTTCAAACTGTTCAATTTCATTCACATGCTTATTCGCCGCGGCTTGGTCAGATTTGTTCCAAAGAACCCGATTCGCTTTTTCGTCGACCAAATGGCGGTGAGTCTCGGCGAACGAATAGTACGACTTCATGGACTTAAGGTATCCCACGGCCATCGAAGCCTCGCGATTGCCCGGCCTCTAGTCGTTGGGCGTTTTCTAGGTTTGATCCCTCGATCCGCCCGAGAGGATTGCGTCAAATCATTTACAAAGTCAGAAGGAGCGACACATTAATGCTTTTTCGATCTGATCAAGCGAAGCACAAATAGAAGGGCCGCGCTGGCTGACCATGTAATTACGACAAGATAAATGCTTCGGCAAGTGAACCAGATATCATTCTCACTTCTAAGCCGGAAATAGCCAAATTGAAAATACAGGCTCAAAGCGATCAATAGGATTCCAAATACCATCCTTGCTTTCGAAGCTACTCTCAGCAGACTTGGATTGACAAGCCTAAGTGCGACCATAAATTTGGGGCCCCACAACACAGTAGCTCCATACATAAACAAAGTACGGTGGCCAGGGCTCGGTAAAATAGCTCACTATAAATCTCCTAACTGTGGCCCATCTCTTTGTCGGAAGCTATCCCTGTTTAATTACCTCGCTTCGGCCGGCGAACCGCAATGGCCCCAACAGTTCCTATGGTCGCGCACAGTTGGATCCCCGCCGACCAATACAAGCCCATCAGTACAATCATCCCTCCTATAACAAACCACACTATCGCTGGAGGTCCTATTACTACAGCGCATTGGAAGCCAGTTATCTTCCCTTCCCAACGATTAGCCATTGAATTTATAATAACTGCTGGCAATAAAGTTCCGACAACCACTGCTAGAACACTACTCATGAGAAGCAGTGTAACGTTTACGTTCATTCTTCCTCTTCAAGAATGCTGAGCCAGGCGACTACTTCCAAATGATGCCCCAATGGTGCCATCGCATGATTCAACTTTGATGCCTCGACCCAATCCCAAAGGATTGCGTTGAGGCATCAAAAGTCGAGGGTAAGCGGAGCGCTGAGCTCTGGTGTCCGCATGGTGAGACGGGTTGCGCAGCGGTACTTGAACACAATCATCTTAATGATGATTGACATTCTTCACCGAAACTCATTCAGGAACATTAGAGCTTCCCCAGCCAGACCGTTTCGGAAGATCTTCCTCGGTTCGGCGTCTTGGGGGGAGGCATTTACGTATAGCGCAAATCCCAGCCTTTTCTTCGGATGCAACCTGATGTAGCAGAATTCACCCAGACCGGTGTCACCGTCCTTGTCAACGAATCCCGAGTTACCGCCCATGCTAAAACCGACGGACGTGTGACCGCCGACCATTGTAGGCACCAGCAGACATTCGCGTTCGACCGCCGATGGAAGGTTGGCTCGATTGATGCATACGGATTGCACGAATGAGGCCAAGGTAACGAGTGATGTGCGAACAGACCCTCCGGGATTAAAGAATTCCTCAGACGACAAGCGCTTGCCGGGCACTGGCTTGCCGTTCACAGAGACAGTCCCGTCGGTCGCAATAAAATGCCCAAAGACGTCGCCCTTTGCAGGCGCCCTCCGCCAATCTAAAGACTTCGAATTTGACAATCCAATCGCTAGACCCTCTGGGCCATTAATCCACTGCTCAAACGACCCGACTCCCTTGAGGGCTCTTTCCAACATTGCCGTAGCAAGGGTAGCGCCAAAGTTCGAATAAGGGCCGTTGATACCAGGCTCCTTCAGTTCTGTGCTTGTGAATGCGCGTTCCACAAGGGCGTACCGCCATTCGATCGCGCTCCGGTAGCTCTCCGGCACAACGTCCGAGATGTTTCTCGGCAACCCGGCCGCATGAGATAGTACCTGGCGAAGAGTTGCCTTGCTCAAAGGGCACCGCGGGTATCGCTGAACCAACTCCGGAAACATCTGACCTACAGTGGTGTCAAAGGCAATGACACCCTTCGCGATGAATTCGGCAATTAACATGCCGGTTAATACTTTTGAAACGCTTCCAATATTTAACAGGTCATTTACGCTCGCGGGGGTTCGGGCATCCGAATTCCTAATCCCGGCCGCGACGCACGCGATGACCTTTCCATCCTTGATAAAGGCGCACCAGACTCCGGGCACATGATATTTCGCTCGCCACCCTTCGGCCATTCCAGTCACCCTCTTTTGGTACGGCAGGCTTGAGTAGTCAGCCGTGGCTTGGGCAGGACCCAAGAGTAGCGTGGCGATGGCAACTATCATGGCCTCAATTTTAGCACGAAGCTGAACTTCCGAAATTCCGACTTCCCGCCCCCTTTTAGCGCGCCTTCGACTCTCTTGGTACGCTCCTCATCTTAACTTTGATACCTCAAGCCAACCCTCTCGGGTTGCGTTGCGGCTAAGCTTCCCGACATGGACGCCGCTCGGCTCATGCCATCAGTCTATCACGGTCCGGGTTCCGGGCCAAGAAGATCCCTTGATATCCCGTACCGGTTCGACTCACTGCAAGAACCGAGGGGCGACGGGCGCTGAACTCTCCGCGCTGCCCATGCGAGAACCCAGTTCGAGGGTTGGATGCAGGACCGAATCGGCGATCCAGCGGTGGCATTCCATTGGCCAAAACAGGCTACGTCAAGCGGGCGTCCAGTGGCACCTGCGAGGAAAGACTTTAACACCGCCCGGCGGTGGGTATAGGTAGCATGAAAACATGAGCGATCAAGAACTGCTGGCGGAAACCAACAGATTGCTGCGCGAGTTTATGGAGGCCGACCAAAAGCAAAAGCAAGCGGCAGAGGCTAGTTTGCAGGCCTTGAAAGAAGCTCAACAGGAGCAAATTGCAGCGAGAGAGTCTCGAATGAGGAGCGAACTTTGGGGGAGAGGCCTGCCCGATGAGTTGACCGCTGGAGACTCCGCCGAGTGGGAGAGGAGATCCAACGACGTACGCGCCCAGACCGAAGCGCGCATAAAAGACGTTCAAGAGGCCCAGGAGCGCTACCGTCAAGATGTTCTTTCGGAATTAAGGACGCAAAGCGAACTCCTACGGAAGATCGCCGAAATATTAGGGTCATGACGACTTTGGATCGAGAACGGCTCGAACAACTATGCGAGGTGCTGAGAGACAGGCTCCGAAAGATCGAGATTCGGCAACGAAATGCGCCTCTCATGGATGCCTTTCGCCAGCAAATGCAGACGCTCACGACGCAGTTCATTCCTCAACTACTTGCTGGCCCAGAGTCGCGAGTTCGCAGATCGACAGCTAATTTAGAGGCTTTGCTTAGCCGTAGCAGTTCGGAACTGGAAGATGCAACCGAGCTCATGTCGAGATCGCTTTCCGCAACAAGACGACGAACGGACGCGCTGCGAAAGTGGCTGGAGGAAGTCTCGTGAGCTCGGAAGATTTCGCACAGTTTTTTGAGTCGGCCTTCGAGAAAATCGAACCGGTGGACGAAGTACATCGCCAAAAACTGGAACGCTTGCGAGAGAAGCTTCGTGAGAGCACTGCCGACATGCTGAAGACACTCGAAGAGGGCCGGTCGCTGAACGAGGAATCGCTCGCTCCACCGCCAGCGCCTTCGGAGAGCATCCTGCCTGACGCGAAGGCCGAAAAGGAAGCAACGAAACAGGTGATCGGTGAGCTGGATTTGCATAGCTCTCTCATCGATGAAATCGTTGCCAAGACCAAGAGAAGGTCGTAGGGCTGGCTATGATACCTTCCGAGCACGGCTTGAAGCCTCGACGCGATCCGGAGGATTGGGTTGAGGCATTGAGAAGCAATCCCACCATGGGCCCGGAGAAACCAACAGTGAAGACGGCGTTTTTGTTAACATCGGCAACTCTTAAGCTGGGTAAAACAGAAATAGTGGTAATGCACTAATCGCTAAGTCACAGATCGAAAGATCGTCGCGGTATCGCAGAACCGGCAACAGTCCGAAGAGCGCAATGGCGCAGCCACAGCTTAGCAAGACATACGGAATCGGGCCAAAGTTTTTTCTCAACCAAAGATACATGAGCGTGCTAATCAGTGACATTCGCCACTGGCGCGCATGCAATCGTCCAACTTCTCTAGGCCTTACTCCCGGAAAACGTGTAACCAATAGGTATACACTGTAGGCGAGAAACATGACGCAGAACATCCTAACATCGTCATGTTGGCGGAATGACAAGACGAAGAGGCTCATTGTGAGTACGAGCCCTATCCACGCCCAACCGATCGTGGAATTTGCATCGTTGGCAGTTATCTTGATGCTCATTTGCAGGATGTCTCCAGATGCCTCCCCAATACGTGCGCCTCACGGCCAATGCCATCAGTCTATCACGGCCCGGGCTCTGGGCCAAGCAAATTGGCGCGAGATTCTGTGTGGGTCGAGACCTCTGATCGAGACGAGCCGGGGCCCTCGCCGTCTACGCGTCGCAAGTGATCTTGGACAAACTGTTCAAATTCAGCTCTGCTAAGCGCGCTCTGCCCCTGATGGAGCAAGATGCTCGCAAACTCATCCAATTGGTTGCCAGAAAGCTTATGAATGGTGCAAGTTGATTGGCCCGACTCATATTCCGCATTCTCGCAGCAGTAACTGACGCCGTCGACGGGAAATAGCTGATAGACGGTGACAAATGTGGGAATTGAAGATACCATCAAGTAGCTATTTCCTTTTGTTGCCTCAACCCAACCCTCTCGGGTTGCGTTGCGGCTAAGCTCCCCGACGCGGGCGCCTCACGGCCCATGTGCCATCAGTCTATCACGGCCCAGGCTCTGGGCCAAGCAAACGTCGCGACGTTCTGCGCGGCTCCCCACCCCGGTTACCGGATGCAACGACGCCCCCTCCCGAGAGGCGAGGGTGATCGCGGGTGGATCTCCTCTTCGCGACGCCCGGGAGGGCGATCGAACTCCAATAGACTTGCTGTATGGACAGAGCGCCGCACGGAAGCGTAGCCCCAATGCAATCCAGAGGATTGGGTTGAGGCATCAAAAACGGTGATAGATTTCCACCGACATCCCGAACCGATTACCTCATTAACCACCGTCATTCCGTTTCGCAACCCTCTTACGAGGCAAGAATTCGACGGGACGGCTTCTTTGATTCATATCCAGCAGTCGCACTATCATGGGGCGAACGAGAATTCGCGCCATGATTGCGCTAAACGCAACCACTAGGGTCCCAGAGTAGACCGAAATTACATGCAGGTCGATGAAAAAGACTAAATTCCTAAAGCCACAGCTAAGCACCGATATACCCACACAAAACATGATCCATCGGTATTTTCGGGGTGCCCTTCTCGCATCGAGTAGCGCAGTAAGCCCGCAGGCTAGGGGAGTTCCGGCCGTAAGCACTGAAAGTATGAATCCGTACATCACAAGTCGGTCTGTTTTTTATCATGCCTCAGCACGGTTTGATGCGTCAACCCAACCCACTCGGGTTGCGTTGAGGCTAAGCTCCCCGACGCGGGCGCCTCACGGCTCATGGAGTCAGTCTATCACGGCGCAACCTCTGGGCCAAGAAAAGGCGTTATCGGACGTCCACCCCAAATAAGCTACGGGCCGACTGGTGACTAGGGGCTAACGCCCCCTTACTTATGTTCTCAAACTCACCAACCCTCGCCCCCAGAGCGGCGAGGGTTGAACAAGAGCCGGGACTCTTTCGCGCGGGACTCAATCGCCCGAGCGGTCGAAGTTCGTACTCAGGATCGAATAGTCGAATACGGTGATCGCGCCGTCGCCGTCCAGATCGGCGGCCGAAGGCGCGAAGCCGTTCCCGCCGACCGTATTCCAGTTCGAATCCGAGGACGAGCGATCGAAATAGTTGCTCAGGATCGAATAGTCGAACACGGTAATCGCGTTATCGCCATCGATGTCGCCGTTGACGGGGATGATCGTCTGGTTGCTGGCGTTGATGCTGGTCAGCGACTGGATCTTGCGGAGCCAGTGCGTGCCGGTGACCGTGAGCGAATACGTCTGGCCCTCGTCGAGGGCGCTGCTCAGGGGGTGCGAGAAGCTACCGCTTGCGCTCAGGTGCTGATCCCACTGCTCGACCATCGTGTTCGATGCGTCTTTCAGGACCATGTGGAAGGTGAGCCCAGCGATGTCGCCCGAGTAATCGCTCAGTTGGACGGTGCCCGCGATCTGGGGGGCGTTGGCGGGGTTGGCGACCATCCCGATCGTGGCGTCGGCTCGGGCAAGAATGACACTCGTACCTCCCGGTCCATAAAACGCTTCCGCGGGTCCCGTGCCGAGATTCTCGTCAAACATCCACTGGACGGTATCGGTGACGAGGTCGATCATCTTGACGGTGCGGTCTTCGAAGGTGGCGAGCATGCCCGTGCCGTCTGGCGTGAACTCGAGCTGCCGGGGGATGATGCCGGCGTTGGCGAGCAGATAGTCGACGGTGCCGGTCGAGGTGTTCCAGACGCGGATCGTCTTATCGTACGAGCCGGAGGCGATCTCGGTCTCGTCGGCGTTCAACGCGATGTCGGTGACGGAATTCGTGTGGCCGACGAAGGACTGCACGAGCGCGCCGGTCGATACATTCCACGATTTGATCCCGTGGTCCTGGCTGCAGGTGTAGAGGAGCTGGGAGTTTTTCGAGAAGATCATCCGCGGGACGGAGTACTGATGGGCGGCGATTGTGCGGAGCAACGCCCCGTCCGAGAGTCGCCAAATCTTCACGATGCCATCGGTCGACGACGAGGCGATCATCGTGTTATCGGGGCTGATCGCGACGCTCGTGATGATGTAGCCGTGACCGGTCAGGGTTCGCACCAGCGCGCCGTCACTCGAACGGTACAGACGCACCAGGCGGTCGGCGGCGCCGGTCACGACGTACTGACCGTCGCGCGAGATATCGACGGCGTACATGGTTTGGCTCGGCCCGTCGATGGTTCGGGTCACAGTGCCATCGGCGGTGTGCCACAGCCGAATCTTCTTCTCGGTCGAGATCGTGACGAACGTCTGCTTATCGGCGGTGGTGGCCATGCCGTAGATGGCACCTCCCAGATACGTGAACGACTGCGCAGCGGCGCCGTTGGCGACGTTGTGCAAACGGAGTGAACCGTCGTCGCCCCCGACCAGCACCTTGGTGTTGTCGGGCGAGAACGCGACCGTCTTCGGCGCGCCGGTGGTACCCGTCAGGTTTCGCAACAGGGTTCCGTCGGATTTCCAAAGCTTGGCTTTGAGGTCGACTGAGCCGGAGGCGAGCATCGACCCGTCGTGGCTCCAGGCCACGGTCTGGACGATATCGGTGTGCCCATTCAGCGTCTTGTACGCGCTGCCATCGGCGACGTTAAAGATGCGAACCTTGGCGTCCCAACCCGCGGTGGCGATACGTGCGCCGTTCGGGCTGAACTCGACATCGTCGACGTAATAGAGGTTGCCGGGGATCTTGCGGATCAACCCAAGCGTCGATGAATCGTAGAGCCAGACGTTCGTATCGGCGCCGCAGCTGGCAAACATCGAGCCATCGGGGCTGAAGTTGACGCCAAGGATGGAGCCGTTGTACTCGTGGATCGAATTGGTTTCGTAGGCGTTGAGCGCGTCCCAAATGCCGACCGTCCAGTCCGCCGATCCCGATACGGCCACCGTACCATCGGGACTCAGTGCTGCGGCGAAGCATGTGGCGTTGTGTCCGGGCAGCGCCGTGTGATACTGCAGGTCAGCGAGATCCCAGACGGAGATGCCGCCTGACCCCGAACACGAGATCATGTTCTTGTTGTCGGCGCTGAAATTGATGTCGTTCACGCCGCCCGCGTGGTTGGTGAAGGTCTCCAGAAGCTGCCCGTCGCTGGCTCGCCAGATCTTGAGATCATCGGCTCCGCCCGAGATGATCCGATCCCCCGCGGGCATATAAAGCGCCTTGTTGACGGCTCCGGCGTGGCCGCCCCGTAACCAAATGTAGCTCGGAGCTTGGGCGTTAGCGGTCAGCGCGGCGCCTGCCAAAACGGCGAGCGCAGTCGACGAGCGGAGCGAAAAAGAAAGCTTCATGAGCGGAACTGAAACAAGAAAGGATAAGGCCCCGCCTCAGGAGCGGGGCCACTTGGAGGGTTAATCGCCAGACTGATCGAAGCTATTGCTGAGGATGCCGTAATCGAAAACGGAGACGGTGTTGTCGCCATCGAGATCGGCATCAACCGGGGCGAAGTTGTTGGCCCCGACGGTTGTCCAGTCGCTGTCTGCGCTGGACTTGTCGAAGTAGTCGCTGAGAATGCCGTAGTCGAAGACGGAAACAATATTGTCGCCATCGATATCGCCGTTCGTCAGGGTTGCGTCTGCGATATAGAAGTTGCCATCGTACGCAACGCCCGCGACTTTCTTAGCCAACCAATGTTTGCCCTGGATCGTGACGTTGTACGTGTCGTCGGGCAGGCTCGTCTTGATTTCGTACGCGCCCGTCGTCGAGAGCGAAACGTTCGGGTACGTCGCGACGAGAGTATCGCTCAGGTCGGTGACCCGGACCGTCACCTTTTGGTTGTCCGGAGTCGGGATGTACTCGCTCAGGGTGATCGTGCCCTTAATTCGCGGCAGCAGCTTCGTGATGGTCACGAGTCGCGCGCCCGCTCCGCCCGGAGGCGTTCCTTGTCCGATCATGGTATCGCGATCCTCGCTGACCCACGAGAGACCCGTGATCGATCCCGTGCCAAGTCCAACGCCGCGAGTGGCGAGATACGTCGTGAAGTTCTTCGGCTGCTGATTCGGGAACCGAATGTAAGCGGCCGGACCGGTGACGATATTGCCGACCGCGCCAATCGAGAAGCCATCGTTCCCAATCATGGCGATGTGGGTGATCGGCGCGGGCGAACCCAGGCTTCCGTTGACCGCGTTGTACTGCGTCATCACGTTCGCTGCATCGTAGATCGTGAAGCAGGCCACGCTGTTGGAGGTGGCTCCCGCCTTCAGCTGTCCATCCGGGCTGACCGCGCCGAGGTTGATGTTCACGCTCGTGTTCAGGATCGTGACCGTATCGGTGTCGGTGTCGGGATCGTATTTCCAAACGACCGGGACGGCATTCGGCTGCACCCAGCCGTAAAGGGTCTTGCCATCCTCCGAGACTGCGTCCGGACCGCCCGAGGTGTAACCGGTCGGGTAGCTGAGCAGGTGCCACGTGTTCGTAATCGAGTTGTAGATAAAGCCTTGCGTCGCGCCAGCGGTTCTCCACCCCTTGCCAACGATCCACTTGCCGTCGGAGGACATGTTTGTCATCAGCGTGCCCGCCGTACCCGAATAGATGAGGCCGAAAGGACCGTTACCGATCTGAGTCCAGGTGTTGGTGGCTCGGTCGTACTTGGCCAATGTATTGACCGCTTTCGGTGTCGTCGCGTTGGTCAAGACGGCAGGATCGGCACCGTCTGTGTAAATCGTATTGTTGTCGGAGGCAACCCGAATGCCCCGGAAGCTGCCGCCGGGCGAGGATGATGCCGGCGAGCCAGCCGTTGTGCCCGTTGGCTGAGTGTGGAATTGGGTCACGAGCTGGATCGAGGCGTTGTACCAGTTCCAGTTCTGCCAAACCCCAATGGAGCCATCCTTGCTGAAGTTCGGCAACGTGACACTCGCACTGGAGTTATAAGTGACCACCGGCTGAGCCCAAACGGTGGAAGAAAACGCGGCAATCGTGGCCGCAAGCACAAGACGATTTATTCGATTCATAACATTCACCTCCCAAGCCCCTCAATGGCCTTTGAACGACGCATCATCTGGACAGATGAAATAACGTTATCACAGAACGCACTCTATTCAATGGCTTAATCCGCAGATCACGTACTTTTACGGGCATTTTTTTCCTTTGTGGAACGGTGGTCCGACGTACCCCGCACTTCTCTGGGCTCGGCGGGTCACAATTTTGCCCATGTTGCGAAAGTGCCTCGTTCTCATCCTTCTCGCGATCGCCGCCCTCGCCAGCGCCGACGCCAAGCGCGTCACGTCTTATGCCGATTTGGTGAAGGCGCTCGATTCCGGCCGGTCCGTGAAGGCGATCTATCGCTACGGCAAGATGAAGTTGGTCGCGGATGGCAAAGAGGAAGCCGGGCCGGACGCCGTCGGCGGGACCGAGATCAAGACGTGGGAGCGGTTCGCCAAAGGCGCGGTGCGCAATGACCGCGAGTTCCTCAGCACGAGCGAAACCGTGCTCATCTCTAGCCCGCGCGGCAGCTACCTTTACAACTATGTGCGCGTCCGGTTCTATGCCGACAACACGGTCGAGATCACGGCCCGGTACCTGAAGCCGGGCACTTACGAAGTCGTGATGGACGAGTTGTTCAAGGGCAAGATCAGCGACGGCAAGAGCGAGGGCGGCGTCGAACTCTTCGCGCAATAGCCCCCGCGATTAAAGCTGGCCGGACAGGGACGCTCCGCGCTCGTCGATCGGTCGCGACGGCGAGAAGTGCGCGGCGTAGTCGGGCAACGTCGCGCCAAGGAGATCGTCGGCGACGAGCTCGGCCCCCGCAAGCGACGCCATGATGCCGTAGCCGGATAGCGCGCCCAAGACGTACGCGCCCGGGGCGATCGGTCCGATGAGCGGGCGGTTATCGGCGGTCTTGGCATAGTAGCCGCCGTCCTGAAACGGCCGACTCATCGCGCCGACCAGTCGCGCGAGACCCGGGATCATGACCGACATGCCACGCACGGCGATCTCGGGCAGGTCGTCGTCGAGCGGAATCGGCCAGACCGGCGTCACCGGCTCGACATCGTAGGTCCAGAGGATGAGGAGCGTTTGGCCGGAGATCGGTCCATCGGGCCGGCAGTGAACGCCGCTCGCGAACGGCTGCAGCATCTCGGGGCGCTCGCTCGCGAGCCAGGCGCGCTCGTCGTCGGACCATGGCAGCTCGACGGGATCGTTCCAAATCATGAGCGGCGCGTCGCGCGGAACCCCGCCTACGGTGTCGGCGAGGGAGATCTTCCGGTGCAGCTCGTTTTTGATCGCGGGGCCGTCGATGCCGAGCATGGTCCACACCGAGCCGAGCAGCGGCCCGGGACAGAAGACGACCGCTTGCGCGTCCACGACTTCCCCGCTTTCGAGTTCGAGCCGACCTTCGCTCGCCGCGGTAACACGCTGGCGCACCAACGATCCGCCCCGCTCGCGGAATCGATCGAGTAGCGTCATGCCGAGCTGCTGCGCGCTGAGCCATCCCGCCCGGCGCACGTGGAGCGCGGCGATGGCACGCTCGGTCACGGCGGGAAACGCCTCCCGAAGCGCGGCCCCCTTGAGCCAATCCGCTCCGGTGATCGGCGAATCGTAACCCCACGGCTCGGCCCGTTGGTAGCTGCCTTCGCGGACCTCACCATAGCTCTCCGCATCACGACGCATCGCTTCGGCGGCCTCAGGATCGCCGGTGGCATAAAGGTAGCCGCGCCGATTGAGGTGGATCAAGTTGTCGGTCTCTCGGGCGAGTTGCTCCAGGTGATCGATGCTGCGATCCATGAAGGCGCGCATGGGGGCATCCGGCCACCAGTTGCGGTAGCACTCGGTGCTTTTGTCGCTCGTCAGCGAGAGCGGCGGCAGCGGATCAAAGACAACGACATCGCGGACGCCCCGGCGATGGGTCAGCTCGTGGGCGACGGCGAGCCCGGCAATGCCCGCGCCGACAACCGCGACCTCGCACTTCATGGCGTCATGTCGGGTTCGTGCAGTTGGACCGGCTTCGACTTGGCGCGGACGCGCAGGTTGAGCATCTCGACGATCAGCGCGAACCCCATCGCAAAGTAGGTGTACGCCTTCGGAATCTCGAAGTGGGTTCCCTCGGCAATCAGGTTAAAGCCGATGAGGATGAGGAACGAAAGGCCGAGCATCTTGACGGTTGGATGACGCTCGACGAAATCGCCAACGGCGCGGGCGAAGAGGAGCATGAACGCAGTCGACACGACAACGGCGGCGATCATGACGCCGAGGATCTTCGACATGCCGATCGCGGTCAGGACGGAATCGATGGAGAAGATGAAGTTGAGCAGTGTGAGTTGGATGAGCAGCGCGCCAAAGTTCGAGCCGCTTCCCGCCCCGTGACCTTCTTCCTCGCCCTCCAGCTTCATGTGGATCTCCTTGACCGCCTTCCACACGAGGAACAGTCCGCCCACGACGAGCACGAGGTCGCGCCCGGAAAGCTGCATGTCGCTGATTTGGAACAGCGGTCGATTCAGCCGCAGCACCGCGGAAATTCCGAGCAGCAGGATGATTCGGGTGACGAGCGCGCTCAGCAGTCCGGCGTTCCACGCCTTCTTTCGCTCTTCGGGTGGGAGCCGTCCCGCCAAGATCGAGATGAAGACGATGTTGTCGACACCGAGGACGATCTCGAGAAGCGTCAGCGTCGCGAAGCCGATCCACACTTGCGGGTCGGAAAGCCATTCCATAGCGAGTAAGTATGGCGCTAACGCAAGGGCGAGGCGTTAGCCCTGATCACCCGCCGGATTCGGTCGCGGGACCGGAATTGTCGTACCGCTCGAACGGGTCCGACATCTCGACAAAGTGGTGGCGATCCAAGCTCGCGCCATTCCAATCGAACACGTAAAACCGCGGCGATTTGCGCGCGATCACTTGGCGGACGAGCTGAGCGCGGCCAAAGGCACGCGTGTTCTCGGGAGGATCCGTCATCGCGAGCGTGATGTCGAGATCAAGGATCAATCGGGTGGTCTCCCCCATCTCTTGCAGCGCGTGGAATAGCGACTGCTCGGGGTGGATGTTGTGATATTCGAGGTCGATCGAGTGGAGCGCGTCGGCGGTCCAATCCAGACCTTCTTCGGCCATGTACTGCTCGACCATCTTGCGCTTGGCCACCCAGTCCAGCCGGTCCGCCAGCGACATCGGATCCGTTTCGAGCCCATCGAGCGTGGCGGCCCATTGGTCGAGCACCCAGTTCGTATCCGGCGAATCGTCGCGGTAACGCTCGGCGAGCGTGAGGTAGCGACGCTGCAGATCGACAGCGCCCATGTAGCTGCCGTCCAGCATTTCGACGCGCCATCGATACGTCTGATCGCGGCTGACCTGCCGCAGCGCGATGAGCGGTGAGGCGAGTGCGATATCGTCGGGCACGAGATTGTCTTCCAAGAGCCGCAGGACGAGCGAAGTCGTGCCGACCTTGAGCGCGTACGCGTATTCGCTCTGGTTGCTCTCGCCGAACAGCAGGTGGAGCCGCTGCATGCTGTCGTGCGAATAGAAGTGTTCCCATTTGGGATTGATCATCGCCCGGTTAAAGCGCACGCGGCTGGCGACGGTCTTGAGGATGTGATCTGCGCGTTGGCTCAGCTGGAACGGCACGGAGTCGTCGGGATGCACGCCGTACACCTGGCTGACCCAGACGTAGTCGATCGGATTCTCGGCGACCTCTTCGTAGGTGGGGCGGTGGTTCGTGGTCGTGAGGACGTGGCCTCCCACGCGACCGACGCCGGCGAAGATCTGGCGCGTGACGAGAAATGGATACAGGCCCTGCGCCCTCTGGCCATAGAAATCTTCGTCGATGTGGGCGAGATAGTTCTCGTGGCAGCCAAACGTGTGGCCCCCGAAGTGGTCGACCGAGTTGTTATAGACGCTGATCACGTCGTCCAGGCCGAGCTCTTTCAGCGCGCGAACGATGATGCGCTGGCCGGCGCGATCATGGGCCACCACGTCTTTCAGCGTGCGGCATTCGGCCGTGGCGTATTCCAGGTGCGAGCCGACCGCATCGATATACAGCCGACCGCCATTGATGAGGAAGCCGCCGGACTGGGCAGGCTCGAATACTTCGTCGCGGGAATGCAGGTCGATTGCGCCGAGACGAAGCTCGTAGAAGATGTAATCCTTGATCGCCTCGACCGCGTTTTCCGGCGATCCCAGGGTTTCGTCTGCGACCAAACACCCGAACTCCGTCTCGACTCCAAAGATGCGATCGGTTCGGCGTGGCGGCATATGCCTTATTCTACGCCTCGCAACCCGCGACGGGTATCCTTCTGGCCCTATGCGGCTGGGTAGTCGAGCACAATCCGCACCGAGCGACGCTTTCATTCAATGCACGAACTGTCGCAAGACCTTGTTCAAGCGCGAGTTCGAGCAGAACCTCCACGTTTGTCCCCATTGCAGCCACCATCACCGGCTGACCGCCTATCAGCGCATCGAGATCACTTTTGACGAGAACAGCTTCAAAGAGATCGACGCCCAGCTGGTTTCGAAGGACACGCTGGCCTTTCCGGATTACGCCGACAAGCTGGGTCAGGCCGTCGCGAAATCGGGCCGCAACGATGGCATGGTGAGTGGAGTGGCCCTGCTCGGCGGTCGCGAGGTCGCCGTCGCCGTCAGCGATTTCACCTTCATGGGTGGCTCGATGGGCTCTGTGGCGGGTGAAAAAGTCTCGCGCACCCTCGAACGAGCCGCCGACCGGCAGCTTCCCGCGATCATCTTCTGCGCTTCGGGCGGCGCCCGCATGCAAGAAGGCCTGCTCAGCCTGATGCAGATGGCCAAAACCTGCGGCGCCGTCAGCCGGATTCGCGAGGCGCGAGTTCCCTACATCGCCGTATTCACCGATCCCACGATGGCGGGCGTGCTTGCGAGCTACGCCAGCGTCGCGGATGTCATCTTGGCCGAGCCGAAAGCACTCGTCGGATTCGCGGGTGCCCGCGTGAGCAAACAGGCCCAAGTCACGAAGGCCCCCGACGATTTCCAAACGGCGGAAGCGGCGCTGCGCAGCGGCATGATCGACCGCATCGTCCCGCGCCGCGAAATGCGCGATACGCTTGAGAACCTGGTTTCGATGCTCACTCCCCAAAAGGCAGCGGTGACCGCGTGAGGCCGAAGACGTGGAAGGAATGGGAGAAGCCCCTCCTCGAACTCGAAGAAGCGCTCGACATGCTCGAGCGGCTGCTGCCGACCGTGAATGATCAGACGCGGCGCGGGGAAATCGAGGGCAAGATCAAGGATTACGCCAAGCGCCGCGACCGCTACATCGCGAACAAATACTCGAATCTGGACCCGTGGGAGAAGGTCCTCGTGGCGAGAGCCGAACCTCGGCCGTACACGCTCGACTACATCAGCGCGATCCTCACCGATTTCACCGAGCTCCAGGGCGACCGGCGATTTGGCGCGGACAACGCGATCATCGGCGGGCCGGCGCGCTTGGATGGCCGCCCCGTGATGGTCATCGGCCACCAAAAGGGACGCAACATCCAGGAGCGACAGCATCGCAACTTCGCGATGAGCAAGCCCGAGGGCTACCGCAAAGCGATTCGCCTGATGGAGATGGCGGACCGATTCGGCCTCCCCGTGCTGACCTTCATCGACACCCCCGCCGCCGATCCTGGCGTGGAGAGTGAAGCGCGCGGCATCAGCGAGGCCATCGCGGCCGCGATTCTCGCGATGTTCGAGCTCCGGGTTCCCGTCGTGGCGACGATCATCGGCGAAGGCGGAAGCGGCGGCGCGATCGGCATCGGAGTCGGCAACACCGTGCTCATGCAGGAGCACGCGATTTACAGCGTCATCCCGCCCGAAGGCTGCGCCGCGATTCTTTGGCGCCAGCCCGAAAAGGGCCCCGAAGCGGCCGAAGCCTTGCGTCTCACCGCATCGAGCGCGAAAGATCTCGGACTCGTGGACTCGATCGTCCCGGAGCCGTTCGGGGGCGCGCACCGCAACCCGATGGAAGCCGCCGATCAGGTGAAATCCGCGATCGTGAAATCGCTCGACAAGCTGACCAAGCTGAGCGGGGACAAGCTGCGCAAGAACCGGTACGACAAGTTCCGTAAGCTCGGCATCTTCGGCGAGTAACTCGCAGAAATTCCGCCTCGTCCGCCTTATCTTAGTCCGACTTCAGACGGTGTTCTGGCGTATGCAGGCGATTGCCCGTATTGTTGTCAGAACCGGCAACTTCCTCGGGGTTCTGTTTGGCCGCGGAAGCGGGTTGCTGTACAATATCTTCGCCTGCTAGTCCGGGATTGCCGGACTTCGACCATGAGGAGAAGGAACTTGAACCCAAGACGAGCATTCTTTGCAGGCCTTGCCGCCCTGGCAACCCTATCCGCTGCCCACGCGGTCGTGATTGGGTTTGATAATATTATCAGTGCACCGAATGACCCCTATTCTGGGCACACCGAAAAAGGGTTTGAAGTCACTCCAGTACTTGGGTATTGGCAATACAATCCGTACGACGGTGATCCGTTTCCCGACATAATCGCCAGTTTCTTTAATTCGACAATCACGGTATCGCTGAACATTCAAAGGTCAAACGGAGGACTATTCTCACTTAATAGCGCTTGGTTCTATTTTGAGTCATATGGCAGCTATTCGTTCGATGGATACCGGAATGGCGAGCAAGCTTTTCACCTTACGCGCGACTTCGCAGATGCTTTTGGTACTAGGACTTGTCCGTATTCAGCCCAGATCGATACCGTCAAGATAACGATGTTTCAAGCGCACGGCTACATCAGGCAAATCGACAGTATCAATGTCACTCCTGCACCAGAACCAGCGGCCGCGACCGTCCTGGTCATCGCCGCTGGCTGTCTTGCGCTTCGCCGCCGACCAGGAGAAGGAATTTGAGCCCGAGACGAGCACTCTTTGCAGGCGCTGCCGCCCTAGCAACCCTATCAGTTGCCCAGGCGGTCGTGATTGGGTTTGACAATATTACAAGCGCACCGCTCGACCCGTATTCGGGTCATACGGAAAAGGGTTTTGCGATTGAACCAATACTGGGGAATTGGGTGTTTGATCCCTATGATGGCAACCCGGTCCCGTGCATCGACGTCAGCTTCTTGAATATTTCGCTAACCGCATCGGTCGGGGTGCGCAGGTCTGGTGGCGGTTTATTTACGTTCCAGAGTGTCTGGTTCTACTTCGGCAAATACGGCACATATTCTTTTGATGGCTACCGAAACGGGACGCTTGCGCTGCACATCACACGTGATTTCTCCGATGCCTTTGGAACACGATTTTCACCCAGCCCAAACCAGATCGACTCATTAACAATCACAATGTATCAGCAAGAGAACGCGTTTCGCCGACTGGATACCATAGACGTATCACCTGTCCCTGAACCGACCACCGAGACTATAACCTTCGCGGTTGTCGGATTTTTGGCCCTGCGCCGGCGCTTTAGAGCAGTGGCTGCATAAAGAATCCATCATCGACTGGGTCCGGGTCGCCGTTTGCGTCGAACTTGCTGCTGAGGATGCTGTAGTCGAAGACGGTAACTGCCCCGTCGCCATCAAGGTCTGCGTTCAGTGGTGCGAAACCATTGCCGCCTCGTAACTCCAATATGGGTCTTGCCTTCCGTCGTCATAGCTCCGGTCAAAGTAGTCGCTCAGCACAGAGAAATCAACGACCGATATTATGCTGAACGGGCCAGTTCCTCGGTGCTGCGCTTGGGGGCGGAGGTCGGTTGCTGTACAATATCTCCATCTGCTAGTCCGGGAATGCCGGACTCCCAGCCACCAGGAGAAGGAATGTGAACCCGAGACGAGCATTCTATGCAGGCCTTGCCGCCCTAGCAACCCTATCCGCTGCCCAGGCGGTCGTGATTGGGTTTGACGCTGTCGTAGGCGGCGAATTCGATCCGTACTTCGGCCATGTCGAGCAAGGATTCCAGGTGGAACCAGTTGTTGGCGATTGGATGTTTGTACCCCCCGACGGTAATCCGTACCCCTGTGTCGGTGGGAGCCTCTTTAAGGCGGACTACATCCTCGAAGTCTCGATTCGGCGCGTTGATGGAGGCCTCTTTGCTCTCAACAGTTCGTGGTTTTCGTTCGACCACAGAGGGGATTATCGCTTCGAAGGGTTTCTAGATGGGGCTCTCCAATACACCTACCGACACCCGATGGCTCTTGCGAGGGATACGCGCCCGTGCCCGTTCGCCACGCCCGTCGACTTCGCCACCATCACGCTTTATGACAATGATGCCCAGTATCGAAATGTCGACAGCATCAATGTCACTCCTGTGCCCGAGCCAGCGGCTACGACCGTACTGGTCATCGCCGCTGGCTGTCTTGCGCTTCGCCGCCGACCAGGAGAAGGAATTTGAACCCGAGACGAGCACTCTTTGCAGGCCTTGCCGCCCTAGCAACCCTATCAGCTGCCCACGCGGTCGTGATCGGGTTTGATAACATCCAAGGAGCCCAGTACGACCCGTACTTTGGACACACCGAAAATGGTTTCGAGATCAAACCCGCCCTGGGGGACTGGATGTACAATCTCGCGGACGGCGACCCGCTTCCCTGCATCGCGGTCCCATTTTTCCGCGTGGTGCCAACAGCATCGATTGAGGTCAGCCGGTCTGGCGGCGGGTGTTTCTCCTTTCAAAGCGTCTGGCTCTATTTCGATCACCCGGGCACATACTCATTTGATGGATTTCGAAGTGGTGCAGAGGTGTTCCATCTCACACGCGACTTTGGCGACGCATTTGGCACGCGACTTTGCAAATATACAGATCAGATCGATGCGCTATCGATAACCATGTACCAGGAGGAAGGCCGATACCGAAAGCTCGACAGCATCAATGTCACTCCTGTGCCAGAACCAGCGGCCGCGACCGGACTTGCCCTCGCGGCTGGCTGTCTTGCGCTTCGCCGCCGTTGTGGACGAGGAGCAGTAGAGAACGTCCACGAAAAATCGGACGGATCTGTCGGCACGAACGGATCCTAAGAAAGAGGGAGTTAGAAGGGTCCCCAACATTCCGACCCGAGTCCGGAACACCTTCCCCGCGACTTGATAACGGGTTGATAACGGCACCGTTGGTAGGATCGATTCAGCCATGCTGAACGGCACGAATCGAACCTACACGCGTCGTCAATTCAACGTCCTCTCCGTCTCCATGCTCGGAGGCGCCTCGCTCGCCCTGAGCGGATGCGGCGGCCTCTTCGGTGGAAGCAGCATGGGCGATGACCCGGGCTCGTTCGACCTCTCGATGGTCAATGGCCAGACCACCCTGCCGGCCGGCCTGGACCCCGCGAACCTGCAGGCAGTCGGTACGGGCAGCTTCGGCGCCGTC
The DNA here is from genome assembly GCA_044226215.1 of Fimbriimonadaceae bacterium. Classification (GTDB taxonomy): domain Bacteria; phylum Armatimonadota; class Fimbriimonadia; order Fimbriimonadales; family Fimbriimonadaceae; genus JBGAHK01. The sequence goes on from JBGAHK010000001.1 coordinate 1,246,960, forward strand.
ACCAGTTCCGCGTTCTCGGTGGAAATGCAGGCGGCGATTCCCAGTCTGGCGACCATCTGGGATTCGGCCAGCCAGCGGGTGGTGCTGCTCGCGATCCTGGATCCCGACAGCAGCTCGAATCGAATCGATGCGGCCAGCACCGCGACCGCCCTGATCTTCCTTGGCCTCGGCGGCATGTCGCTGAACAAGGACGATCGCCGCGGGCTCATCCGCCGCATCGAGGGCAGCGCCCAGCAGACGGCTCTGACCACCGAACTCGGCAATGCCCTCGCCGCCGACCCGTACGCGGTGACCCAGGCACCCCAATCGCTGAAAGACGCGATCAAGGGGGCGGTCGATGGACTGAGCACGGGTGCCGCAGGCCTATCGGCTTTCGGGGCCCGAAGTTTTCTTCAGACGCGCGATGCGGGATTCCCGCCCCTCGTCCAGATCGAACCGACTACGGAAGTGGACGGCCTGACCTTCGTCCAGGCGTCGGACACGGCTGGATTCCAAGTCCAGAACACACGCCGTCGCTTTGGACGGGTCTTCACCTACGTCACCGGCCACGTCGACGCGAACAACGGCGAGACCGCGGAAACCCCGCCCCTGCTGACCGGCGACCCGCTCGATATCCCGCTGACGGTCGGACTGCTCAATACTTCTGGTCAAGGCTGGGCACAGGTCACGTCCGCGGTCGCGCCGCTGAAGATCGTCGGGGCTGACAAGAAGACCAAGTACGAAATGATCGCCCTGACCCCAGTCTTTGGGGCGGCCGAAGCACCGATCTATTCCGATCCGCGCTATGCGGCCGAAGTCCCGAAATGGAAGGACGAGTGCGGCACGCTGCGCCAGTCGGTGGTGCTCGCCGGCATCATGGAGATCGTGCTCGAGATCCTCGGTCTTGGCGGATCCACCATGGGTTACGCGACCGTTCAGGGCGCGATCGCGGGATTGCTGACCACCTCCCAGGTCATCCGAAACTCGATGACGGCGGCGTATCTCGGCAACGTCTTCTATAGCCAGGTCATTCGCGAATACGCCACCGAGATGTCCTTTGAGGAGATCTTCCTGGCGGAATTGCCGCTCTTGGAAACGCTCACGATCAAGATCAAAGGGGACATCGCGGCGAACACGGTCCGAAACGCGTTCCTTCGCCCACGGCTGATAGCCGCCCGAGCCGCCCTGGTGGCGCTCGTCGCGCTCGGGCTGATCGAGCTCGCCGACATTATCGCGATTGCCAAGGACACGCTCACCGGAAACGAGGCGAACAAGTGGTCGGGCCTGATCTTCCAGCCCACGATCGCGCTGACCTCCACGTCCGAGACGTACGTCGCGGGTGGTCAGGTGGGCTTCACCGCTCAAGTACCCCCGACCAAAGCCCCGCTCGTGTATCGCTGGAAGGCATCGGGCAGCAACCTCATCGTCCTCGACGACGGCATCACGTTCGACAAGCTCGACTTCGAGAGCCAGAAGAACCAGGTCACGCTTTCGACCACGCCGTCCACGGTTGGCGATCTGCGGGTCGACGTGGAAGTGTTCGACGCCACCGACGGCGGCCGCGTCTCGCTGGGCACCGCCACCAAGTCTCTGCTGAAAACGGACAATGCCGAGGTCGGCTGGTCGGCTGACTACGTCCAGATTCGTCGCACCATGACCGATGGCTCGATCTGGGCGCTGTACTACCTGTTCTATTTCGTGAACACGGACGAAAGCGGGAAGACCGATCTGGTGGTGACATATTCCAACGGCCAGCAGCAGACGTTCGCCGCGAGCGGATTCAAGAACGTTAACGGTACGACCGATGTCACCCAGTCGACGATCAACGACCAGGGCGGATGGGAATTCCCGCAGCCGACCGCGATCTATGGCAACACCAGTTTCATTCGATACCATCCCGGCGTCGGCGCACTGGCGGGATTCCTGTATGGATTCAAGGGCTCGAACGAGGCGGATCTCGCCGCTCGAATCGCGTTCCGCCAACAGTTGATGGACGACAAGTTAGCGGAATTCCGCAGCAAGACCAAGTTTGAGTTTCGACCGGTTTAAGACACGTAGCGGTGCAGCATGATGAAGACGAATTGGATTCGATCGACGTGGGCGGGCTTGGCGGTGATGAGCTGCCTTATGATGGCGAGTTGTGGCGGCAGCGGAGCCGGCTCGTTGGGGTCCAACGGGGTCAGCATTGCATTTGACGCCGATCTTCTCCCCAGCACCGGCGCCGAGATCATGCAAGGTGCTTCGGGGCAACCCGTCGCATCCGGAAGCGCCGTCGTCTCCGTGGAGACGGCCCCCTCGACCCTTCCGATTTTCGATCAGGCCACAGACACGTATCTCGGCTCGATATTCGTCGATCCTGCCCATCCTTCCCTTCAAGTCACGCAGGATCAGATGGCGGCGAGCCTTCTGTACATCGCGCTGGGCGGGGCGCAGCTCCCGGCCGACGCGCGCGCCACGAGCTTTGCTCAGGTTCTTGCCGATCCCGCCACCCGCATTCTGGGCCAAGCCCTGAAAACGGCCCTTTCGGCCGATAAATTCGCTCTCGCACATCAAGATCCCGCCCTCGTCGCCGCGGTCAAGAACGCGATCGCCACGGTCGCCGTGCGCTTTACGCCGCCCGAGGAAGGAACGAGCGCGCAACGGACGGCAGCTCAAGCCGCGTCCACGCGCGATTCGGGCTCGTCGGATTACATCCTGAACACCGACAACACGGGATTGGGTTTCACCCAAGATCAGGCTCAGCAGGTCTTCATCCACGGCAACTATGGAACCTACAAGGAGACCACCTGCTACTCGTTCCTGGTTCGCACCGCGACCGAGGAGCAGCATCAGCGCGGCGAATCCACCGATGTCGACCCGATCGTGCCCCTGCTCTCGGGCATCACGTCAGAGCGCATTCAAACGATCGGGACTGGCTCGAGCAAGGACGTCGTGGTTACCCCTAAGCTTCCCTACGACGCCAGCCACAACTCCGAAGAAATCGTCTTGATCGGCCTCACCGGGCACTTTGATCGTCCAGATCCCGAGATTTTCTCCGATCCGCGGTATGCCGCCTACGTGCCCCTCTTCCGGACCGAATTGGGCGAACTCCGGCGCCGCGCTGTTCTGGGCATCGCCTATGAGACGATGTATGAGCTCATCGGCATTCGTTCGGGCAAGCCGAGCACGGCTTACCTGCACGAAGTCACCCCGAAGTTTGCCGCGGACGCCCGATTCATCCCCGCGCTCGACAAGGCTGCGCTGGGCAAGAATCTGCCCGACTGTATCTACACCTTCCTGCAAGCGGTGGTGGCCGATCAGATATCGGCGGTCACGGCGCTTGGCTACATGGGCGGAATCGATGGCCTTTCCAGCGATGAGGTCGCCACCCGCGTTTATCGCCGACTGGCCAGCGAGATGAGCACGTTCTACTTCTTCAATGTTCTCGACCCGCAAACGCTGAAGGGGTGGGAAGCGGAGGCGCTGATGCGCGCCAGAGAAACGTCGACCATGGTCTATGTGGGTCGGGGCTTCGTCGATAAATCGGTCATTCGGCTTTCGGCCAAGCCTGCCGCCTACGAACCGAGCGGATCCGAGATCAAAATCGAAGCGGACAGCGCAGAAACGCCGGGCATCGTTTACCAGTGGTCGGCGAGCGGCGACAGCAACATCTTGTTCACCGACGGAACCCATACCGGCGCCTCGTTCACGGGTTCTTCCGGTCGAGTCACCCTGACCACGTCGCCGTCGACCTCAGCGGCTGCAATCGTCGTGACCTGCACCGCCACGATCCCGCAAACTTCGGGCCCGGAAACGAAACTCGGCACCTCGACCATCACCATCGCCCGCAATGAGCTCGCTTCCATCGAGGTCATTCCTGGCGGCGCCTTTAATGTCACCGTCCACGACACCGTCCAGCTCAAGGCGTACGGCAAGAACGTCGGCGGCATCACCTATCCGCTTCCCGACGGGAGCGTCACGTGGGAATCGGATGATCCCCGCGCCACGGTCAGCGCAACGGGCTTGGTGACGGCGGAAAAGGTCGGCTTTGCCAACATCACCGCCCGACTGACCGGGACCCGCAAGTTCAAAGAAGTGAACTTGACGATCGTGCCGATCAACGTCGAGACCGAGATCGTTTACGAGGACTGGTCGGCCAAGGATCTGAACCCTTCGGCATCCAGCACGGAGCCACGCAGCGTCGGGTGGTTCTGGCGGTTCCAGACCAAGCCCGGCGACAAGTTCTACTACTTCAATGTGGTCGAGAAGACCGACGTCCCGCGCGTCGAGGACCTGACCATCAGCACGTCCAACTTTGGTCAGGTCACGCCAGACGACGTCCCTCTTTGGGTGCGCGGATTCCATGTGCCGTTTACCACGACGACCATCGGCATCCAGCGCCATTCCGCGCCCTATCGCCGCGGCGACTACGTGTACATCGACTTCCATGAAGGCACGCCCGTGACGTATGGAACGGGCGGCGATTATCCGTCCAAGGCTGCTGCAATCGCGGCCCTGGATGCGAATCGCGCCAACCACAAGATCGACTTCGTGGTCGGTAAGGAGTAGTCGCTCGCCGTCCCCACCTGATCTTGGTCGGCTGGGGACGGGATTAGTCGGCGTGCACGGCGCGCGAGCGTTTCTCCGAGCCATTTGGGGCCTTTTAGGTTCAACGAACGGAGGCGAAACGATTTTTCCGTGCCGACGGCGTCACCGTCGGCGCAAATGACGGCGCGATCGGCGCCGATTCGCACGCCATCGTCCTAGCACAGCGGTTATGCTTCGAATACTTTGGGAAAATCGTTGACGTTTTGCGCGAAAACGTCGACGTTTTGCGCCAAGTGTTCGTAGCGCGAGAGTTTTTCCTCGATCAAATTCCGAAAATCGTTGACGTTTTCAGTGAAATCGGCGGCGTTTTGCGCCGTTTGTTCGATGCGCGAGGGTTCTTCTTTGAACCCATGGGGGCAAACGTTAGCGTTGTCGGTGAAGTCGGCGGCGTTTAGATCGGTTTGTCCGAAGCTGGCGCGGCTTTCGTCGAGCTTAAACCGCTAGCAAGTTCACGCCTTTGCCAATGAGGGCCAGCTTTCGCGGACTTCCCACACGTAAGGACCGCCCAAAGCGACTCTCATCCTAGCCTACAAGAACGGGTGGAACAGTTCCGAACGATCCGGCTGGGTGGAGGCGAGCCACTTGTCGTCGAGTCGTTTCCGCTCGGCGGCGGAGACGCCAGCGACGGGGCCTTCTCCAAGAAGAGCTCGGCCGATGCCGTGCCACTTGTTCACGACGTCGTCGGACGCCTCATAAGAGTTGCCCAAAAGGAGTGCGGCAACGGTGTCCAGGGCGATATGCGCGGCGGCGGCCCCTTCGGGATACTTGCATTCGCGCTCGTCGCGACTGACGAGCACGCCCTGGATGCACCGGCCCTCAGGCGAGGGCGAGACCAGGATTCGGAACGTCTCGTAGCCCGTCCAACTGCGGTGCAGATGGAGCACCGGGTCTTCGAAAAAGATAAACCACTTGTCCTCCATCTGCAGCGGCAGGAGCCCGAGCCGAATGAGCTCGAAGGCCTGCTCTTCGACCGGGATATGCAGGGGGACCCATTCGGTCGGACCACGCATTGTTAAGGTCATCCAGTCGGTGCGAACGACGGGATAGCGCATTTCGGTGGATTCAGGCTCGCGGCTCATGGGCGGATAGTCCCGAAAATATACAGGACGAAATGGGAAGAGTTGGACTCCTCTTGTTGCATATCGTACAATATGCTGTCTGGCTTTGCCAGGAGAGGATTAAGATGAAGAGAATCGCTGTTTTCGCCTTGGCGACCGCCTGCCTGCACGCAGCCCATGCCAGTTACGAGTTGCTGCTGGTTTCCGACTCTGCGACCCGCTCGGTCCACCGCTTTGATGCCGTAACGGGCGCCTACTTCGGCAGCTTCGGCAACGGGTACCTAACGGGCGCAATGGATGTGGCCGTCAACAAGAACAACGGTCTGGCGTACGTTCGCGAGAACCCGAACACGATCCGGGTGTTCAATTACAGCACCGGATTACCCGGGCCCAAGCTCGGCATCCCGGGGCAGGATGTCGACGTGGCGGGAGACGGATCACTCGTGGTTTGGGAATCGACCGGCTCGATCGCCCACTTCACCGCCTCGGGCTCGTTCATCGAACGATGGACGGCCCCTTCCGGAACGACCTACAACGGCGTCGCCGCGCTCGACGACAACTATGTCAGCACGTTCGCGTATACGGGTGCTGTCCAAAATACGCTGACGTTCAAATTTGGTCAGTCGGCTGTCTTCGAGAATCTCGCTTCGTCTGGTTACGGAACAACGGCACGAACGGTCGGCGGAGCGAAGGGCCATGCGGGCATTATCACGAATGATGCTGCAGGCGGGCCCCTTACGGATTGGCTTCACACCAACGGCAACGGGAATTTCCAGACCTTTGGCTATACGTACGTGAACACCGTCATGAAGACCATCACGGGCAACGCGGTTGGACATGATGCGTGGGGCTACGCGTGTGGCACCTGGGCGAGCGATTCCACCAAAGGTATTATCGTGCGGACTGATTCGTACGCACTCTCGGGCACCGTTTACAGCTCATTTGGAAACGGCGTCTTGGTCAGCCCGACGGGTATGGCGAGCGTGATCGCCCCCGAGCCGTCAAGCCTTGTCGCCTTTGGGGTGGTCGGACTGGTCGCGGCAGCGCGTCTACGACGGTATCGCGCTCAGTGCTAGTCGAGGGAGGCTGTTCGGCTATACTCCTTGGTTACATGGCTAAGTCAACGAACAAGACGCCTCGGGCGCCGAAAATGAAATCATCCACCAAGAAAGCTCGCAACAACTCTCGCGCAAACAAGCGCGGCAAAGCCTAACCTAAACGTTCTCAAATAAAAAAGCGAGGGTACGGACCGAAAGTCCGTACCCTCGTTCGGTTTTGGAACGGAGAACCTAGCCTTCTTCGTCGAGTTCGAACTCCGGTGAGCTGGCCATTTCCGCCAGGCTCGGGAAATCGAGTTCCAACTCGTCGACGCCGCCAAAGTCGTCCTCTTCCACCAGCGCCTTCAGCGACTGCTGCGCCCATTGCGGTGCGCTGCGATCGACTTCGATGCTGACGTTTCGATAGGACTGCACGCCCGTACCGGTCGGGATCAGACGACCGATGATGACGTTCTCCTTGAGGCCGACCAAGAAGTCCTTCTTGCCGCGGACCGCCGCCTCCGTCAAGACACGCGTCGTCTTTTGGAACGATGCGGCCGAGAGGAACGAGTCCGTCGCCAGCGAGGCTTCCGTGATACCCAAGAGGATCCAGTTGGCGGTCGCTTCCTTCGGGTCGCGCTCGACGTCTTCCCCGGTGATCGGATCGACGTACTTGATCTTCTTGTCCTCGGCGAGGAGCTTTCGGACCTTGTCGTTTTCGCGCGTGAAGCGGAACCGGTCGACGATCTGTCCAGGCAGGAACGGCGTATCGCCGGGCTCCTTCACCTGACGCTTTCGCAGCATCTGTCGGATGATGACCTCGATGTGCTTGTCGTTGATGTCGACGCCCTGGGCTTTATAAACGGCCTGCAGGTTCTGGATGAAGTAGTCGTAGACGGCGGACGCTCCGGCGAGGTCGAGGACCTCGTGCGGATCGAGAGGACCTTCCGTGAGGGGGTCGCCCTTGATGACCTTGCTTCCCTTTCCGACCGGGAGTTTGCCGAGCGGCGGGACGAGGATCGGATAGTACACGTTGACCGTCTCGACCCCGTACTTGCGGAGACCTTGAACCGTCAGCGCAACCATCTTCTGGCCAATCAGACGCTCCAGGTTGCTGTAACCATCATCGTTCGGGTTCCAGTTCTGCTTGTCGCTGATGTAAGCGTCGCGCAGCGGGCCCGTGGTCGGGACCTCCGCTTCGACGATGACCCATCGACCATAGCTGGACTCCTGGATCTCGACGACCGTACCCGTCACCGGGCAGATGATCGCCTTACCACGAGGCTGGCGCCGCGCTTCGAAGATCTCTTCGACGCGGACGATACCGCTCGATTCACCCGTCCAAGTGGCAAAGAAGGTTTTTCGCGAGCGGTCCCACAGCTTTTGGCTGTCGCGGTCGATTCGCTCGGCCGCCTTGGCCGCGGCCTTGGTCTGGCGAGCCGTCTTCGGCTTGTCGCCGGTCTCGGCTTCTTCCTTCTCGTCCTTCTTGCTGAAGAGCCCCTTGACGACGCCCTCCTGGGATTCCAGAAGCTTGGTCGGATCGAAGTCCTTCAAGTCGGTCTGGGTTGCGGTGCTGAAGTCCTCCAAGAACTGCTTGATGAACTTGCCCGTTTTATACTGGTTCGTACGAGCGATCGTGGCCGATCCGGCAACGCCTCCGGTGTGGAACGTACGCATCGTGAGCTGCGTTCCCGGTTCACCGATCGACTGTGCGGAGATGATGCCAACGGCAACGCCGACTTCGACGAGTTTCTTCGACGAGAGGTCGATGCCGTAGCACTTGGCGCAGATGCCTTGCTCGAGTTCGCAAGTCAGCGGGCTGCGGATCGCGACGCTGAGGTAGCCGTGCTCGTTGAGCACGAATCCCATCGCCTCGTAGCGGTCCGCGATCGACTTCTTCTCTTCTTCGGTTTCGGCGCTGGCGTACTCCTCGGCGAAGGCGATTTCCGCCTTGCCGACTCGGCTCGCTTCTTCGCTGCGGATCATCTCGCCGAACGTGATCGTCGGCTCGGTGTCCCCGTCGAGCGTAATCGTCGCGAGGCTGACGCGTCCCGCCAAGCGGTCGGCGATGCCTTCGATCGCTTCGCCCTCATGGACGATGCGGTGGACGATGATGCCGTTCGTGGTCTCGCAGTCGATCCGCTTGATGATCACGTCCTGGGCGACGTCGCAAAGACGTCGCGTCAGGTAGCCGGCGTCAGCCGTTCGAAGAGCGGTATCGGCCAGACCCTTACGGGCACCGTGCGTGGTCACGAAGTACTCAAGCATCGAGAGACCGCGGTGGAACGAGTTCTTAACCGGCAGCTCATAGATAACCTCGTTGAACTGGTTAAACATGAGGCCGCGCATTCCAGAGAGCTGAGCGAGCTGCTTAACCGAACCACGAGCACCGGAGACCGTGATGATCGAAAGCGGATTCATCTGGTCCATGCCGCCCACGATGGCCTTACCGATCGTGTCGTAGGTATCGGTCCAAAGCCGGATCAGACTCTGCTGCATCTCGTTAAAGGTGAGCAGGCCGCGTCGATACTGCTCGCTGATACGAGTCGACTTGCCGTCTGCTTCCTTCAGGATCTCTTCGCGCTGAGCGGGCGGGTCCATGTCGGTGAGCGCGATGCTCAATCCGTACTTGGTGGCCCACTTGAAGCCGAGGTCCTTCATGTCGTCGAGCAGCTTGATCGTGCCTTCGACACCCACCGTCTTGTGGCAGTGGACGATGACTTCGGCGATCGCCTTCTTGCTGAGCTCAGTCGCGAGGAACTTGTCGCTGTCGCGCATCGGATACGGCAGCACGGAGTTGAAGATGAGCTGGCCTGGAGTCGCGGTGACGACCACCGTCTCGAACTCCTGAGGGAGCGGCTTCAACTCGCGGACTTCGTCGCCATCCTCGTTCGTCACGAGCTCATAGCGATACTCGGTGCCGTCGATCGGGTCGCGATAGTCCACGTCACCGTCGGCGCTGAACACCGGGCGAGTGAGTCGGACGCGAATGGGATCGTTGAGGCCGAACGGTCGCGAGGTGGCAGGCGACTCGAGGAGGAACATGACTTCCTCACGCGAGCTGTAAATGTACGGTGCTGCGTTCTTCTCCGGGTCCGCCTTGTGCTGAGCATCCTGATCTTGGAGCCGCTTTCGGCCTTCGTCGCTGACAAAGGTCAAAGCGTAGTTGCCAAGAACCGGGTCCTGAATCGGCGACAGGGTCGGTCGACCGTCCGCAGGCGAGAACAGGTTCTGCGTGCTGAGCATGAGAACCCGGGCTTCGGCCTGGGCTTGGGTGCTCAGCGGCACGTGAACGGCCATCTGGTCACCATCGAAGTCCGCGTTGTAAGCGTGACAAACGAGCGGGTGAACCTGGATCGCCTTGCCTTCGACCAGGATCGGCTCGAATGCCTGAATACCCAGTCGGTGCAGCGTCGGAGCGCGGTTCAGAAGAACCGGATGCTCCTTGATGACCTCCTCGAGACCGTCCCAGATCGCGGGGTGCATCCGGTCGATCATGCGCTTGGCCGTCTTGATGTTCTGCGTGATCTTGCGCTCGACGAGCGTCTTCATCACGAACGGCTTGAACAGTTCGAGGGCCATCTCCTTGGGGAGACCGCACTGGTGGAGTTTCAGGTGCGGACCGACGACGATAACCGATCGTCCCGAGTAGTCGACGCGCTTACCGAGCAGGTTCTTTCGGAACCGGCCTTCCTTACCCTTGAGCATGTCGCTGAGCGACTTGAGCGGGCGCGCGTTCGAACCGACCACGGGTCGCGAGCGGCGGCCATTATCGATCAACGCGTCCACGGCTTCCTGCAAGAGCCGCTTTTCGTGGTTGATGATCGATTCCGGCGCCTGGATCTCCATGATCTTCTTTAGGCGGTTATTGCGGTTGATGATGCGGCGATAGAGATCGTTCAGGTCCGATGTCGCGAAGCGACCGCCGTCGAGCTGCACCATCGGGCGCAGTTCGGGGCTGATCACGGGGACGACTTCGAGAATCATCCAATCCGGCCGGCTCTTCGAGTTGATCAGAGCCTCGATCAGTTCAAGGCGCTTGATTGCACGGGCGCGACGCGTGGAGGTCGTGACGACGATTTCTTGGCGAAGCTCACGGGCCAATCGCTCGAGGTCGACGCGCTTGAGAAGCTCGCGAACCGCTTCGGCGCCGATGTTGGCGCGGACGATTTCGCTGAGGTCCTTGCGCATGCGGCGACCGACCGAGCTCAGCATCTTGCTGATGGCGCGCCACTTGTCTTCGTCGATGAGCTGATTGAGTTCCAGTTTGCCGAGGAGCTCGATGGCGATATCGAGGTCCTTGATGCGGTCGTCGGCGTCGCGATATTCGGCTCGAATTCGGTCGAAGTTCGCCTTCATGCGATCGCGCACGAACGACTCGTCGCTGTACTCGTCGGGGTTGTTGAGAAACTCGTTGGTCAGCCGGGTGATGCTTTCCATTTCGAGTTCCTGCATGCTCTGCTGGATGGCGACCTTCTCCTTCTCCACATCCTCGCGGATCTTGGGGAGGAGTTCGGCAATCTTCTCAGCATCGATATCGATGATGATGAAGCTGGCGAAATAGATGACCTTCTCGAGCTGGCGCGGCGAGATGTCGAGAATGAGCGAAAGGGGCGACGGAACGCCCTTCAGGTACCAGATGTGGCAGACCGGAGCGGCGAGTTCGACGATGCCCATTCGCTCGCGTCGAACCTTGCTGCGCGTGACTTCCACGCCGCAGCGCTCACAGATGATGCCTTTGTATTTGACTTTCTTGTAGCGGCCGCACGAGCACTCCCAGTCCTTGACGGGACCGAAAATACGCTCGCAGAAGAGACCGTCGCGCTCAGGCTTGAACGTTCGGTAGTTGATGGTCTCCGGCTTCTTGACCTCGTAGTAGATGTTCTGTCCGTTCGCGTCCTTGCGATACGACCAGCTACGGATGTCTTCGGGGCTGGCAATGCCGATGCGAATCTTGTCGAAAAGGGTGCTTTCTGCCATGATTTGAGCTCAAATGGACGCAGCCAAGCGCAGACTTGCAGGATGCGCAGGTGGAGAGAGGAGGGCGTACACGTCCGAGAGTGAATGATACCAGGCTCATTCACGGGTGTCAAGCTTTTGGGCAGCACTTTTGACGGAAGGGCAATCAAGACAAGTGCCCGCACCGAATCTAGAATCGGCGCGGGTGCCATCCGTGCACCTGGGCGAGCGGCGCACTCTAACTTATCACCACTTTTCAGTACTGTCATCGACCCACGGGAACCACTGCGGACAGGGCTGCAGGCTCGCGTTCTCCGGATTGCCCCATGTCGCGGAGGGCACCGTTTTCCACCATTGCGGCATCGCGTGGTACTTCGCGTGAGTGTCGGCCATCACGTAAGTCGAACCGCCGCCATGCCGCTCGAAGCCCGTGAAGCGATCGGGTCGAACGATTTCTTGGTTCGTTCCGTTGGGCGCTGCCGACGTCACCACCTTGGAGGAGGACTCGGCGATGAAGATCTTGTTCGATGTGTTGGCCAATTCGCTGAGCGTTCCGCCCGAAAGCGCGAACCGGCTGACGCCGCCGGGCAGCTTATAGAAATAGTAGTTCAGGGCCAGGGAGAGCGGCTGCCCCTTCCAGGCGCCCGTGGTTGGCGTACCGGAAGGCACCCCGGAAGAGTCGCTCGGGCACGTGAAGATCGCCAGGCTCTTGGCATAGGGCTGAATCAAGTCAGCCCACGACTGCTCGCCCACACCTTCGCCGCCATGGAAGGCGAACTTCGTGCTTGGCACGGCGGGATAGGCCGCGGGGGCAGGCAGGTTGGCCATCGGCAAAGTGTCGTCGGCGTCGTTGAGATAGAGGTAGACGGCGGTGCCGACCTGTTTCTCGTTACTCAGACACTGGGTCTTCTTGGCTGCCTGCTTGGCTTGGGCGAAGACGGGAAACAGAATCGCCGCCAGGATCGCGATAATGGCGATCACGACCAGCAGCTCGATCAGAGTAAACGCACGACGCATCCCTTAATTTACGACAGTTGGATAGCAGTACCGTATCTGAAAATAGACGGGTTGCGACGAAGTGAGCAACGCCCCGGCCTGAACGAACAACAGCCTCTGCATCGTCCTCGCCATGTGATCCGACGGATGCTGGCGGTCTTGGGCGCGATGGCCCTCACTTCCCTCCTCCTCGAACTGGCGTTGCCACCGAGTGGACGGTGGGTCTTCGGCTGGGTCGCCTTGGTTCCGCTCATCGTCGCGACCAGACTCGGCTCTGGCGCCCTTGCGTTTGCGGCGGGGGTCGGATCCAGCTTGTTAGCGGCTCGACTGGCTCTTTGGGGGCTGTTCATCCCGCGCGGGCTGGCGGATGGCGATCCGGGCTGGGTCTGGATGGCTTATGCCGTGTTCGGCGTCCTGCTCGGCACGGTGCTGGCGCTCAGCGCAACCGCGCAGACGCAGGATCGCTCGGCTTGGTTGCGACTCGCCTGCTTTGCCGTGCTCCTGGAATGGGCGACGCTCGCTTATTTACCGGCCCACCTGGCTCTCACCCAGTTTCGCTGCCAGCCGACCGTATGGCTCGCGGCGGTCATTGGCGTGTGGGGCGTGTCCGGGTTGGTTTGGGCGGCAAATTTCTGGATCGCCGACCAGCTGATGACCGGCAATCGCCCCCGTGCGCTTGCTTGGTTGGGCGGCGCAGTGGCTTCGATCGGTGTACTTCAGCTTGGGATGTCGCGGTTGCCCCTTGCCGAGCCGCTGATCCGGGTGCGCTTGATCCAAACGGACGATATTCGCGCGGCGGTCGATAGCATCCGCCGCGATCCGCTCGTCAGCTTCTCTGTGTGGCCAGAGCTGGCCGCCAACGGCTTGGCGAGCGACGAGCGTTTAGCCCTGTCTCACGCACGCGGGCCGTTTATCTCGTCCTATGAGGCGAGTGGACCCGGGCGTCCGACGAACCGGGCCAGCCTGTTCGCCGGCGGCGAAGAAGCGGGACTCTACGACAAGCGGTGCCTCTTCGCCGGCGAGAGTTTTATCCACACAGCCGGGCGACTGCCCGTATCCACGAACGCTATGGTCAAGTCGTTCGCTCACGACGCGGGAGAACGCCAGGCGGTGAGCCGCGCGCTTCGATTGGGGCTCAACATCTGCTTTGATTCCTGCTGTCCCTCGATCCTGCGCGAGACGGTCCGCCAAGCAGGGGCCGTCGCCATCGCGCTTCCGACTCTGGATCCGCACACTCCCCACGGCATCGTCCAAGCCATTCACGCCGCGTACACCCCATTTCGCTCGGCTGAGCTGGGCGTTCCCATCATCCGGTGCGACGCGACCGGCTACTCGATGATCACCGATGCGCGAGGCAGGATTGTCAGCGAGTTGGGACTGGGTGAGGCGGTCTCCGAACCGGCCGCGCCGATGTCCTCGCAGTTTGCGCCCGTGCGCTACTTGGGCGACTGGTTCCCATGGGCCAGCCTGGCGGGTTTTATCGCGCTGACTGCACGGGAATCGCGGCGTCGGTATCAGGCGACGATGGAGTCCGCGCTGAAGCGACTGTCTCCGGGCGATTGATCTCGATGGGCTCCACAATCGCTGTTCGCACCGGTGCGCGCATCCGGCTGACGATCAGCGCGGTCGAAACGCTGACGAGAACGACGGCCGCGCCAATCCAACTGCGCGGATCCAGCCGCTCGCCGAGCGCGATCGCTCCCGCCGAAACAGCGACCACGGGCACCACCACACCGAGGAACGACGCATCGGTGGCTCGCCATCGCTGCACCAGCCAGCCGAAGAGGACAAACGCGCCGACCGAGCCCATCACGGCCAAATAGATCACGGGCCAGATGGCCTGGGCCGTACGGGGCACCGCGTGGGGCTCGCCCAAAATGAAGCTGAGGACGATCGCGGCGACAAAGCCGATCATGCTGCCCACCGCATTCACGGCGAATGAGTTCTGAATCGGTCCGCGCTCGAGAAACAGGCCCGCCATCGGCGCGGATACGGCAGCGAGCAGGGCAAAGATCAAGCCGAGCAGCGGCGCGCCGCGGGTGAGCTCACCCCAGAACAACGTGGCGAGACCGCCGAGGGCCACGAGCGCCGCGATCATCCGGAGCGGGTTGAGGGTTTCCATGCCGAGGACCCGCGCGCCAAGCATGGCCACCAGCGGGCAGATGGCATAAACCACGGCCGCGACTCCGCTGGATACCGTCCCTTCCGCCGCATAAAGCAACGGCATGCTGATGCCGAACTCAAGTACGCCGTAAAGGACCGCGGCACGGACGGCCTCGGGCTGGCGAGGCAGGCGGTTGCCGGTCGCATAGGTCAGCGCCAGGAGCAGCACGCTGGCCAAGGCAAACCGCAGCGAGAGCGCCCACATGGGAGGCAAAACGCCATTCCCGACGCGGATCGCAAGGAATGTGGTGCCCCAGATCAGGGCGCAGCCCACGAACGCCATTACGGGTAAAGAGTTCTTGGGCATGCCCTAATTCTACCCGAACTGTGTCTACTGGAGCAAGATTAGGTAAAACGCGCGCATGCAGTGGTGGGTTGAGGGCGCAGACCGTAAAGAGTACGGTCCCATTGACTTGAGTACGCTTCAGCGCTGGGTGAGTGAGGGCCGGGTTATTCCGACAACTCGCCTACGCGACGAGCACGGAACATGGGGGGTTGCGGGCGAGATGTCCGAACTGTTCAGTCCGGTGATCGATGAGCCCACACCGTCTCCGTTATCCGGGCCGCCACCCACCGTCGCACCGATCGAACAGGCCGCGACCGAGCCGGTTCAGCCGTTGCCACGCGGATCGCTGGTCCCCCCGCTTCGAGGTCCCGCGAGTTGGCTCTATGCGGTCGGGATCCTGTCGCTCATCAATATGGTGCTCCTCCTGACCAATGCCCAGATCCACTTCCCGGTGGGCCTGGCTACCTCCGAGATTGGCGCGGCGTTGTGGAAATCCAAATTAATGGTCGTCCGGTTCGGGGGTGTGGGGGTGGGCACCGTCCTGGCCGCCATGTATCTGCCGCTGGGATATTTTGCCGCTCGAGGCAACGTGGTCGCCTTCGTCGTCGGACTCGTGGTCCTCGTTCTCGATACGATGCTCTACTTGATCGCCCTCGACACGGACACCGTCATCAGCATCGGATTCCACCTGTACGCGTGCTATCGAATTTTCCAGGGTCTGACGCTCACTCGTAATTTGCGGAAGGCTGGCTACATCCTGTAGTGGTTTTCATCCGAGGGTGTTGGATAATAGGCGTAATGCTTCGCCGATTGTCTCTGCTCGTCACCCTTTCTCTCGCGGGCTGGGCCCACGCGTTCGATTCCGTCGTCGTGTTTGGCGACAGCCTGAGCGACATCGGCAACACCAATGTGGTGACCTTTGGCATCCGGCCCGGCTCGGGCTATTGGAACGGACGATTTTCAAACGGTCCGGTGTGGGCAGAACCGTTTGCCGCGAAGTACGGTTTCACTCTGAAGCACAGCAAGGCCGGAGGCACCGACTACGCGTACGGCGGAGCCGAAACAGGCACGGGCAACACGAGCTTCGTCATCCCGAACATGCGGAGCCAGGTCACCCAGTACCTGTCTGCCAAAACCCCGACGGCCAGCACCCTCATCGTGCTGTGGGGCGGCGGCAACGATTACCTCAACGGCCAGACCAACATCAACACGCCGGTCAACAATCTCGGCACCATGGTCACCACGCTGTATAACGCTGGCGCCCGCCAGTTCTTGGTTCCAAATCTGCCCCTGCTCGGCAATGTGCCTCAGAACCGCGGTACGTCCTCTCAGGCGAGCCTCAATACGCTCAGCGCAAACCACAACACGGCTCTGAAGAACAAGCTAGCGAGCCTCAAGAGCACCTATCCGGCGATCACCTTTTACACGATGGATATCCAGGGCCTGTTCACGAGCATCCAAAACGAGCCGTCGACCTATGGGTTCGTGAACGCGACGAATTCGGCGATGGGCACCAGTGCCGATCCCGCCACTTACGCGTTCTGGGACGGGCTACACCCCACCACCAAGGCTCACCAGCTTCTGGCCACGAAAATGATCCTGACCAAGTACCGCCGCTCGAACGAGTTCGGCGACGAGGCGGTGGCCCTCATGGCGAACTCACATTGATTTCATAGTTCCCGCCGATCATTCGCGTCCAGATTTTGATGACGGCTTTCGTCGGTGAAAGCATGTTACGCTGGGCTTTAATCTTTCTCGTGGTGGCGATCATCGCGGCGGCACTTGGCTTCGGTGGAATTGCTGGAGCCGCGGCTGGCATCGCGAAGATCCTGTTCTTCCTCTTTATCGCGATGGCCGTTCTGGCGTTTGCAGCCGGCGCATTTGCGGTCAAGAAGATCAGCCCTTAGGGCTTGTGCCGCGCCGGAACCGATTCCGGCGCGGCACTCGGCTTAGGCCAGTCGGCGACGCTTCAATAGCAGGGCAGTAGCCACACCCATCGCCAAAATGCTGCCCGGCTCTGGCACCGCGAGCTTTACGGACAGATCACTGGGCGTCTCATTGCCCGTGTTCGGATCATAAGCCCGCACGAGCAGATGCCCGGTGTTGGCAAAGTCCGCCAAGGCAAAACCGGAGCCGGTGAACGGTTCGTCGAGGTACGCCGAGAACTTAAAAAACGTGGAGACGGAAAGCGTCTTTTTCTCGCCCGGAGCGAATAATAGTTGGCCGTAAACCTCCAAAGTGGTAATGGTCTTCCCGGGAGCGTTCGTGTAAACGACGTCTCCGACCGTTGTGTCTTGGGCGAACCCATTGAGAAGGCCGGAGGCACTGTAGCTGCTTTTATTAAAATCAATCCGGCCCTTCAAAACCCCTGATGTCACGCCCGGGATGTTTGTTCTCTCGTCGATTGTCACGAATCCGCCATCATCGGCGCCGATCGTGCCGTGGAGCATATTCCCGAACGAAATGGTACGAGAGGCGCTCGACAGATTCTCAATTTCCAGATCATACAGTAGAGTCACTTCGGTGGATGCCTCGACCTGGTTTTTGTATCGGCCTCGGTAAGGCTGGCGCAGCAGCGCGCTTGCCTTGAGAATTCCATCTTCCGGCTGAGATTGATCGAAGCTGATCGAAGCTTTGGTTTCGCTGAACGGAGGATCCCAACTATCGGCAGGCGCCGAGGCTGACGCGCTTCCCTTTTGGCCGAGAGCCAACCATTCGGTCCGATTGTAAACCTTGCTATCAAAGACTTGGCTGGGTTGATTGCCGAATGCATGGGATTCCAGGTTGTAAAGCGGCGACGCACAAAGGGTGGAAACGGTGCCAACGCTGATAAAACTTAGGGCTAATCGCCAGGTATGCGAAACGGTGCAGTGCATGTGAATCCTCTCCTCCAACTCGTATGAGCCGTCCAAACATGATAACACGCTTTTTGCAATACGGCAACAAAACGCGGTGCGATGGGCCGGACCCGCTCATGGGACCAGCCAATCATCGCGATTCACAATTCAGAACGTGCATTCGCGCGACCGAAAACTTATCAGGGACCGATTTAGACTGGTTCGTGCGTGAAGCGATCCGCGCACGTCCTTTACTTATTGCGATGTCTCCCGAAACAACACCTTTCGCCGCGCTCACCCTGATCGCCGCGCCCGCGATCCTCACCAACGCCTGTTCGGTCCTGATTCTGAGCACGAGCAATCGGATGGCGCGTGCCGTCGATCGCGCTCGCGAACTCGTGGGGCAAACCGAGAAAGCGCCGCCAGAAACAGTCGCGCATTACATCCAGTCCCAACGTGCCGCAGAGAATCGGGCCATTATCCTCGCGAAAGCGCTGCGGTTGGCCTATGGCGCGCTGGGCGGTTTCGCGGGTGCCGCCTGTGTTTCGGTGTTTGGCGCGCTCGCCACATCGGGGCCCTATCTGTTGGAACTCGCGTTCCAAATCATCGCGATCGTCATCGGCATCGTCGCCGTGATCAGCATGGTCGCGGCCGCGGTGCTGCTGGTTCATGAATCGCGCTCGACCATCGCTCAACTTCAGATCGAAAGCGAGGAGATGGAGCGGCGCCGCGCGGAAGCGCTGAAGTAGCCCAACAGGATAGAGCCCCGGAATCGGAGGTGCAGTCCGACCCGGGGCTTATCCCTCAGCATTTTGGTCGATTAATAGATGTAGCCGCCGCCCCAGCCCCCTTTCGTGTAATCGTAGGTCCAGGAATAGCCGTTGTATAGGCTTCGGCGATCAAACCAAACGTTCTCCATCCACTTCACGCGGCCACGGCCGATCGCGGCGGCATGACCATCCATGTAAGCGAACGGAGCGGTCTTGTTGTAGCGGTAGCGCGGGTGAGCAGCGCACTCCCAGGCACCCGAATTGGCCGAGCCACAATCGCTGTCGAACGGATTGCCCGCCGCGTCGGAATAGACGTCGACGCCGTCCTTGCTTGCGTCGCAGCTGCTCGCGTCATCCTTCTTGGTGCAGATCGAGCGCTTCAGCCACTGGTCTTTCCAGTCGTGGAACCAGGGGTAGCTCCAGTCGGCGTTATTAGCACCCTTCTCCGCGATCATGAATTTGGATGCGGGCGTTTCGATCATGCTCTGGCCGGCGACGCCGTTGGGCAGCACGTTCGCTTGGCAGCCATGGCCGTAGTTCGATGTGAAGATGCCGATGCTCACGCCGTAGGATTGGCCGCCCGACTGTCCCGTCCCCGGTGCCTTGGGGTAGCCCGGCGCGCGGAAGATGCCGTCTTTGCCATAGCTCACTTGCTGGCCCGCTACCGTCGTCTTGTCACCGGACTTGATGTACTGATAGACCGTCGAATACCACTGCACCAGCGGATGGTTGGCGTCGCATTCGCCGGTCTCGCTTTGAGGGTACGTGTCGTCGGAGTCATTGAGATACATCGTGATGCCCAGACCGATCTGCTTGATGTTGCTGAGGGACTGAGTCTTCTTCGCCGCAACCTTGGCCTGGGCAAAAACCGGGAACAGGATCGCGGCGAGGATCGCGATGATCGCGATAACCACCAGGAGTTCGATGAGGGTAAACGCAGATGATTTCTTCATAGAATTGGCCTCGTCACTGAGGGATGGAGCGTGAGCCAGCCGGAACTGGCCCGAGAGATTCCCGTTCGTCGATCGAACAGGGGAAAACGGTGTCGGTGGGCAACAAGGGTTCGCCCTGGATGAGCTTGAAGAGGTGGCTAGCGGCAGCGGTCGCCATCTGAAGCACGGGCTGACGCACGGCGGTCAGCCGGGGTCGAGTGGAATCGCAATACTGCGTGCTGTCAAAACCCACCACGCTCAGCTGGCCGGGGACATCGACTCCGCATCGCGCGGCTTGGAGGAGCACATTACCGGCCACGCCTTCGTTCCATGCGAAAACGGCCGTCTGTGGTGGCTTGGACCGCCACCATGACTCGAATTCGTCGGCGGCATAAGACCACACCACCACATCCTCGGCCTCGAGCGACAAATCCGCTTCTTCCAGGGCTTCCCGTACGCCAGCAAGACGAGCCAATGCGTCGGGCGTGTCCTCTTCCCTTTCCTCTAGCACGAACAGGATGCGTCGGTGCCCGAGCTCGATCATGCGCTTGGTCAGCGCTTTGGCTCCACCCTGGTTGTCGCAGCCGAAGAATGAAAGGCTGTGAAGCCCACTGGGAGGCGGAGCGCACATGACGACACACGGAATATGGGCGGCTTCCAACTGGCGAAGAATCTCGGGTTCGGGGCGAAGTTTGCACCAGACCAATCCATCCAAGCGACCGTCGCCCAGTTGGCGGACCGAATCTTGGTAATCGATCTCGGTGAGGATGGTGAGTCGGTAATGCTGATCGAAGACGGCCCTTCCGATGCCGTCGAGCAACATCACGTTGAACTGGGGTCCGTCCGAGATATGGCCGAGGTTTTCGAACACCAGGCCAATCGTTTCCGACTTGCGGGTCCGTAAGCTCCGGGCGTTTGCGTTGGGAACGTAATTGAGGCGCTGGGCGACTTGGCGAATGTGGTTAGCGGTCGCTTCAGAAACCCGAATGCTCGCCTGGCTCCCGTGAAGCACTTTCGAAACGGACGTGATGGAGACGCCCGCTTCTGCGGCAACTTCCGTGATCGTCGTGGCGGTGGATTTCCGGCGTGCCATGGGTTTGGTCCTACTTCCGCGCGTTGTCCATCGGACGCTTGCCGTCCAGCCAGTCCTTTTGGTTCTGTCTTTGTTCGGGACTGAGGTTGGGGTC
Source organism: Fimbriimonadaceae bacterium (assembly GCA_044226215.1). Lineage (GTDB taxonomy): Bacteria > Armatimonadota > Fimbriimonadia > Fimbriimonadales > Fimbriimonadaceae > JBGAHK01. Next base: position 1,267,751 of record JBGAHK010000001.1, read on the forward strand.
GGCGTCGATCTTCCTCTTTTGCTCGGCCTTATAGGAGTCGAGGTCGGACTGGGTGACGCGCCGTTCGTCGGTTCCGCTGCCGCACCCGACGAGGAGGGCAAGCAGAACCAAAGCGAAGCAACACCGGACGGTTTTTGGCTGGATAAAAGGTTTTATCATGGCGTTACGTTCTCATATTACGATGCAGAGCGGCGATTTGCAAGGCCTTGACCGAAAAAATGTGGACACTATCCGCGACTAAGGTAGAGATGCCGATACCGGACCCGGTTGTATGTCTGGGCATCGTGGCTGAGGGCGACCGGACCAACGAGGACCGCTCTGGACAGCGCGGGGACGTCCTGCTCCCCAAGCGACTTCCATTCCCCGCCTTGGCGGTACTCCGACTTGACCTTGCTGCCGCGGCGCGAAAGACGAAGCTCAAGATTCGGCATCTTGGACTCGGCGGACGCCACTCCCTTGGCGCCTTCGCCCGCCCCGGTCCGAATCGCGAACTGCAGCTCGCCGCTGGGAAAGACGCTGAGCAGGGCGAAGGCCGCGCCCGGCTTTTCGTCGGCCCGAATCATCAAGCCCGCCTTCGCATACTGCTCGATGTCGTCCTGCCCATCGACGGTCACACCAAGAACGAAATCGCCCTCGATGCTCTGGTGCAGGAACTGGAAGGAGTCTTCCGCGCCCCAGATATCCGACCCTGAGCCATAGAGCTCGAACGCTTCGGCCTTGCCGACTGGGCCACCGCGCTTCGCCGATCCGATTTCGGCTGACGACCACCCTTCGATGTTGCCCACCCTCGGGATATCGGTCCGCGGCTTGGGCACCTCGGGCAACGGTGAAAATTTCGGACGCGAAGCCGTCATCCATGTCTTGATTTCGGGGCTGATCTGCCAATCGGTGGATCCGAGTGTCTTGAACCAGTTCTCGATGGCGGCCTTCGAATCCGTTCTGAAATTCAGACTCGGCAGCGGCTTGGGATTGGTGACCACGCCCCAATAGGCGTCGCCGAAGCCCCCTTCTTTGGACACCGCCTTGTAACTCCACATCGTGGTCATCCACCCGTATTGTCGATGGAGATCGTAGGTGCGACGAAGTGTCTCCGCGCCGCCCGCCGATTTGAAAACGGGATTCATCTCGCCGACCAGGAACGGAACATTCAGGGCGTCGATCTGCTTGGCGACGCCGGCAAGATTGGCCAGATGGCGCGCCTGGGTCACCATCGTGGGCTGACCGTTGCCGAACAGGCCCGGATAGTAGTGCATCTGGAATCCGGTGTTGGTCCAGCCCCGCTGTCGCGGGTCACCATAGTGGGCGAAGCCGTCGTAATGCCCGTGCACCAAAATCAGCTTCTCGGGGTCGCCTCGGCGAACCGCTTTGTGCAGCATGTCGCTCAGCCGGCTTTGCTGATCGTGGGTGCCGCCATAGGGCTCATTCATGAGGTCGTATGCGACGACGGTCCCGCGCTGGCGGTAGCGGGCCGCGATCTGCTCCCAGAGCCAAGCTGCACGTCGCTGGCTGGGCTCGGAGGTCCAGAACTGATTCTGGTCGGACGCCCCGGTGTGCTCATAGGGACTTTGGCCGCCTTGAATCCCGTGCATGTCGAGAATCACATAGATGCCGTGCTTGGCGGCGTGGTCGACGCACCAGTCGATCCACCGAAACGCGTCCGCACGCAGCTTTCTCGGTCGCTCGTCGTCCTCGAACAGGCGATAGTCCATCGGCAACCGCACGAGATTGAAACCCAGCGACTTGATCTTGGCGAAGTCGGAGTCCGTGATCCAGTTCGCTCGGTAAACGTTCATCAACCGATCGCGTTCGGCCCGCCCGAATCGCTGGTCGAGGGTTCGGAACAGGTCGGCCTGATCGGTTACGCCCGCTACGCCATCGAGGCCGAGCATCCAGAGTTCGATCATCAGCCAGTTGCCCAGATTGCAGCCGGCCAGCACGACGGGTTTACCGTCCGCACCCACCATCTGTTTGCCGCGAACGTGGAGCGCGGGGAGATCACTCGCCATCCCTGAAAACGTTCCTAGAACCGCCAACACACTCGGAATCAGTAGCATAAAACGTTTTATCAGTCTATCACCACTCGGTGTCTAGTGGCACCGGCGGCAGTAGTCCAAAATCTCCTGCATCACTTGGCAATCGACCCGGTTGTATTCCTCGATCTGGGCCATGAGCGAGCGTCCAGATCCATCGAGGACGTCCCGGATGGATATCCGTTCCGCACGGGCGCGGTCATAAACGTGCCACGCAGCGGTGGTTGCGGCGAGGCCGCCCGCGACCGCCGAATCGCCCCACAGCGTGCGGATGTGCCCCATTCGGTGCAGTTCGCGTGAGATGGGTTTGAGCCCCAGGCCACGGGCATTGCCAAACTTGGCTCCGTTGTCCCGCGCCATTTTGGCGAACAGGTTGTACCAGTCGAGATCGGCAAGCGGAAGGTCGGTGTAGCGCTCGGTGGCGCGGCGGATTTCGGTCACTTCATGTTCAGCCCAATGGAACAGGCGCGGTCGAACGCCCGGGGCCAACCGACTGACCACCTCATCCATGTGCGCCAGCCAGGCCTGGATCATCGCCCTCTCGGCTTCGTAGGTCTCCTCTTCGGCCGTAAACACGCGAAACGCGAAGTCGCCATTTTCCCGGTGCCCACAGCCGATCATGAAGATCATCGCCCGGCCGCTTTGTGCAGGCAGTAGCGAGAAATCGTCGTGGAGGTTGGAAACAGTCTCGTAGTCGACAAAGAATTCGAACGGGGCGGGCTCACACCATCCCTCCCGATTCTTCTCGAAGCAGGCCGGCGTGATCCCCGCGTTGGGATCGCCCGGAGCCTGACGTTCGGCGATCTCCTTGACCGCCTGATGCCACGGATAGTCCTGCTTCAGTCCCCCACCCACCAAAAGCCGAGGATCGCTGGGGAGATAGGGGTCCCAATCCCGACCATTCGCCTCGAGCTCATCGAGCCAGGCCACCGCTTCGTCGATCTTCGCAATGCGTGAAGGGTCGGAGGCATCGACGAATCCCAAATGATCGAAGCAGCCCGATTCCTCTGCGCTTTTGAGCCCACGCCCGAGAATAAAGGCCGGTCCAACCGCTTCGCCAAGCATCTCGCGTAGACCGTGCTCGTAGGCAATGACTTGGGTCGCCTCCTTCGCGTGTTTCGAGCTCATGTCTCCCCTCTTGTTCAGCTCGAGGGACTTGAACTTGATGTCGACGACCACGTAGCGGTCAGGCGGGATCTCCACCGGCATGGTGCAGATCACACGGGCTAAGGCGTCACCGCGAATGATGAGGTCGGGATGACCGAAGATGCGCAGCCGGTCGGAGCGGACGAGACCTTGCGCGATCGCCTCCACGCCTTGGTCCATCTGGCGCTTGGTCCATTCCAAATCTTCGTCGGCATTGGTCCCCGATCGCATGGCGTGGACGATATCGACCTTCTCGCCGATCAGCTCCATCACCCGCGCTTCGAATTCCCGCCCCTGCCGAAAATTGAACTCGACGAACTCGATATTGGGATCGTATCCGGGCAAATCGAGGTCGCGGATGAAGCCCTTTTCGGGGCCGAATCGGTCGAGCCAATCCAATAGAGGTTGCTTGGCGAGGAAGTTGCGCAGTCGCGAGGCACTGTAATACGTCACAGGCCTAAGATTACATCTTCGCGCCAGCGCAGCCCAACCGGCCCAGGTGCTCTTCGCACCGCTTTTTACCCGCCTGATCGCCAACACGGGAATAGCCGTCTTCGGCGAGGAGCCAGCACCGCTCGGCCTCGGTCAAATAGCCGCGGGCGACATAAACCTGGGCGAGCTGAAAGTGGGTCGTGGCGATCCACCGTTCGTGGCGGCGCGCTTTCCAGTGTTCGAGGCAGGTCATGAGTTCTTCGATCGCCTCGTCGGACTGCCCGCTCATCCCCATCGCGACAGCGCGCAGCCCCTTCAGATCGGCCGCTGTATCCGGCTGGAGCTTTGTCCCGACGAGATTCATGGCCTCCTCGAATTTTGCAATCGCTTCTTCGTGGTCCCCCTGCTCGCATGCCACGCGGCCCAACCCCCTCAGGGCGGTCGCAAGAGCATGGAGGTTCCCAGTGGACTTGGCGTGGGCCACACACTCTTGGTAGTCGCGCTTGGCTTCTGCAAAGTGCTTGAGGCTGACGCACGCGTCTCCAGCGACTTCGAGCGTCGAATACAGCTCTTCGCGCAGATCGATGGCGCGTTGGAAATACAGCGATTGGCGATAAAGGCCCAATCCCTTGGCGGGATCACCCTGGGCGCACAGGATGTCGCCTTGCAGACGAAGGGAGTTAGCCAGCGCGACCGCGTTATGATTTTTGACGGCGATTTCCTGGGCCAAGGAGGCGGCTGACCAAGCTCCGTCGTAATCGGCGATGCGGTAACACGTGGAAGCCCGCTCAGTCATGAGGTCGTACTGTTGCTGCCACTCGACCGGCTTGGGCCCTTGCACTTCCACGCGGGCCACCGCACCGAGAACGACCACGGCGAGCGCCGCCGCGACCGTCGCGTTGAGGGCGCGGTTCCACCACGTTCGAGGGCGAGTGCGCTCGGATGCAAGGGGTGCTTCGAGCGCCGGTGCTGGTACCGGACTGGACTCAGGCGCAGCCTCTGCCCGGGGCTCGATCGCGGGCTCCGGGATCGCGCGCTTGGACTGCCACTCGGCCGACGCAATGTAGTCCGGGTTCCAGTCGAGTCCGACGCTTTGGAAGGCGATCTCCAAGCTGCTGGGATCGACCGCTTCCAGTTTCAGGATGCGATCCGCCGTGCGGATGCTCACCCCCATGAACTCGGCGGCGACTTCGCGCGTCAGGCGGATCTTGGGCCTTTGACGCCTCGACTGCTCGATGATCACCAGAAGCCGGGCACGCAAGAGGTCTCGCGCGGCCGGGCTCAGTTCAACCGACCGCTTCTTTCGTTTTTTGCCTGGCACCAAGTCCCCCACAGACACTGTCGAAAGCTAACAACACACATTCCTCCGTGATTGGTCCGGGAATCTGAATATCTTTCCCTTTCTTGCATTGCGTTCAGGACCGCACCTGATTTAGACTTGTTTTCTGGCGATTCCGTTCGCGGTACCGAAAAGTCCACGCGATCATCCAGGGGGAGACGTCACGGGGACAACCGCTAGCCACGGTCCGCGACTAGCCTGCAAGCAGCCTCTCACGGTGGGTCGAGGGGCACCAGGATCGCTGGCAGGGGTTTCAACACCCCTGCCCCCTCTCCCTCTTAGAACAGTCCTTCGATGGAGAGGTAGCGCTCGCCCGTGTCGTAGCAGAAGGTCAGCACCGTACTGCCGTCGGCAATCTCGGGAAGCTTTTTGCTCACTGCCGCAAGCGCCGCCCCGCTCGAGCCGCCCACGAAGATGCCCTCTTCGCTCGCCGCACGCCGGGTGAACTCAAATGCCGATTCCTCGGAAACCTGGATCGTGCCGTCGAGCACTTCTGTGTGGAGGTTGGCGGGGATAAAGCCAGCGCCAATGCCTTGAAGCTTATGGGGCGAATGTTCTCCGCCCGAAATGACGGGGCTCTTCTCTGGCTCCACGGCCCAAACCTTCAAGTTGGGAAACTTGGGCTTGAGGATGTCCGCGACGCCCGTAATATGCCCACCCGTGCCGACACCCGTGATCAAGTGATCGATCCCATTGGGAAAGTCGGCGAGGATCTCCTGTGCGGTGGTTCGGTGGTGGACCTCGATATTGGCCGGGTTCTCGAACTGCTGCGGCATCCACGAATTGGGGTGCTCTTCCAAGATCTCATGGGCCCGGGCGATCGCGCCCTTCATGCCCTGTTCCTTCGGGGTGAGATCGAACGTGGCGCCGTAGGCCGCCATCACGCGGCGACGCTCTACCGACATCGATTCGGGCATGACCAGGATCAGGCGATAGCCTTTCACCGCGGCCACCATTGCCAGCCCGATGCCGGTGTTTCCGCTCGTCGGCTCGACAATAACGGTGTCCGGCTTCAGGATGCCGCGCCGCTCGGCGTCTTCGATCATGGCGAGCGCAATGCGGTCCTTGATGCTCCCGCCGGGATTCGCCCGTTCGAGCTTCATGTAGACGTTGACACGGGGGTCGAAAAGCTTATGCAAGCGAACATGGGGAGTGCCCCCAATGGAATCGAGAATGGTGTTGATGATCATCAGATATGAAACTCCAGATTGTCTGGCTCGGATGGTCGCGAACGGACCTCGCTGTCGCGGCCGACCATCGAAAACGGAGGAACGGAATGGGTGATCCAGGCACTGCCGCCGATGATGGCGTCGTGTCCGATCACGGTTTCGCCACCGAGGATGGTGGCGTTCGCATAAATGACCACATGGTCTTGAATCGTGGGATGGCGCTTCTGTCCGGCAAAGCTGCGCGCGACCGCCTTGGCGCCGAGCGTGACGCCCTGATAAATCTTCACGCCGTTGCCAACCAGGGCCGTGCCGCCAATCACCACGCCGGTGCCGTGATCGATGCAGAACGAGTGGCCGATGGTCGCGCCCGGGTGAATGTCGACTCCGGTTTCGCGATGAGCGTGTTCCGTCATCAGCCGAGGAAGGATCGGCACCCCCAATTCGAAGATGCGGTGAGCCAGTCGATAGACGGCAGTGGCGTAGAAGCCGGGATAAGTGAGAATGACCTCGTCGATGCCGGTCGACGCGGGATCGCCGTAGTGAATCGCACGCGCGTCCAACTGCAGCTTGCGCAGAATCTCGGGCAGGTCGTTCCAAAACGGCGTCAGATCCGTCTCCGGTGCAAGATCTTTCAGCAGGTCATCCGCTTGCTGGCAGGCTTCGCGGGCAGACGACTCGGTTCGCGCGAGGTGAGGAAACAAGAGACCCAGCAGAGACTCGGTCCACTGGTCGGCGGCGAATCGCAACCCAGCCGGAAATGGACACTGCATCCGGAGTTCGATGAGACGGTCCATGACCGATTGGTCCACAGAAGCCATAGGTCTTTATACGCTAGGAACAAGTTTTGGTCGCAATCCCAGATCGATCAGGCGCTGATTTATGGCCGCGACCACTTTGGTCGAAACGTCTCGAAAGTCGTGTTCGGACGTATCGGTCCACCATTGGGCTCGAACAAAAACGAACGACTCGACCGCAAATTCGAGTTGCACAACGGGAGCGGGATCTTTGGCCACCTCGGGAATCGCCTCGATCGCTGAAAGCGCCGCTTCCCGTGCCGCCGCGACATCGTAGCCGGCGTCGATCCGTACGGAACTCTCGAGCCGACGAAGACCACGCGCGGGAATCACGACCAGAGGCTCCAAATAGAGGGCACGGTTCGGCACGACCGCGATCTCGCCGTTCATCAGATCGAGTTGGGTGACCCGGGAATCGACGCGCAGCACAATTCCCCGATAGTTTCGCGTGTCGACCGTGTCACCAATGCGGAACGGTCGCGATAGCAGCAGCATCAGGCCCGCGATCAGGTTCTCGAAAATGTCTTTGAACGCAAAGCCGATAGCGACGCTGGTCAAACCAAGCGTGGTCACCAGGGTCGTGAAATTGAAGCTGGGCACGGCCACGGTTGCCGCGATCAGCGCTCCGACCACCGCGAGCGTGATGCGCACCAGTCGTCCCGCGACATAGCCGGAGGTGGCGTCGCCCGTTCGGGTCTCGATCAAGGCGGCGACTTTTCGCCCGAGAAGCGTGGCGGCTCGGTAGAACAGATAGAAGACGACGATGCCGAGCAAGAACTCCGGTACCGCCGTGACGAGATTCACCAGCCGCTGCGTCAGCCGCTCAAAGACGCGGTCAAACATCGGCTCAGTGTATCGGCTCAGTTACGCGGACTGCCAGGGATCGGAATTTCGGCGAGACCCAGATACGGATCGTCGATATCGATGTGAAGGAGTTCCTTGTAGATTCGGGGCGACAGTTCCATCGGAGTCGGTGGCTTCTTCATGGAGCTGAGCAGATCGTGGATCGCCGGCTGGAAAACCTTGAGTCCTCGTCTCGAATCGTCGGCGACGATGAACGCGGCGAGTTCCTCCTCGGTCATTTTCTGTTGGGCGGTTTTGACGGACGCCAGATAAGCCTGAGCTTTGAACGGCGATTTACTGAGATCGTCTACCTCTTTCGAAATCCTTCGGTACACCTCGAGCGGCGCGGCCTGGTCGATCGAGGGCGAAACGGCGGAGCCTTGCACGACCATCGGTCGGTAGGAGAACCCCAGCCGGCTAAGCAACGGGGCTTCGACGACCGCCTTGCCGACGGTGACACGCCGGTAGTCTTCCGTCAGCAGGTCCACCATCTTGCTGCGGTGGTAGCGCACGAGTTCGGCGGTCCGGGCGCCCGGGGCCAGCGGTTGAAGCTTGTGGAATTCGTCGAGGGCGCTCTTGCTGACCGACTTGAAATCCTCCGGTGTGACGACTCCGGGTAAAGCGTCGATTACCGTCCCATCGACGTTACAGATGCTCATCACGGTGTTGCCCGCGAGCGTGCGCGTGAGTTTCTTGCCGTTCTTGAAGTCGATCTGAACGACGGGGACGTCGCGAACCTTCTGCCAGACGGGAACAAAGTGGTCGCGGATATAGGCGCTGGTCGCGGGGTTGGAGAGCAGCACGGCCCTCAGTGTTCGCGCATTGGTTCAGCAGAAGACGTCATCGAGCTGCCCCATCATCTGGAGCATCAGGATCGGCTTGCTACGCTTCCTGGCCTCCTCCTTGGCGTCGGCCCAGTTCGAGAGCCACGGCGTTCCCGCCACGGTAACGGGCTTGGGGGCCAGGGTGGGCGAGCAGATGCTCGCAGAGACCACCAGCAATGCGATGGCAAACGCTTTCATGAAGTCTAGGACGCAAAAGGCGCGGATCGGTTACACCGATCCGCGCCTGAGCTTGAATTGTTTCGGTTTAAGCGACGGCTTGCTGTGCGAGCGCCTTGAAGGCTTCCATGTCAGCAATCGCGAGCTCGCTGAGCATTTTGCGGTTGACGTCCATGCCTTTCTTGGTCATGCCGTCGATCAGCTGGCTGTACTTGATGCCGCACAGGCCGCAGGCGGCGCTGATACGAACGATCCACTGTCGGCGGAAATCGCGCTTCTTGGCTCGTCGGTCACGGAAGGCATACTGCCCCGACTTCATGACCTGCTCGTGAGCGCGCTTGAAAACGTTCTTCTTACGTCCGAAATAGCCGGACGCGCGCTCGATAGTCTTTTTGTGGCGCTTGTGGCGCATCAGTCCGCGTTTAACGCGTGCCATTGTTCATTTCCTCCATTTGGTGTCGCTCCAGATTGCTCTGGAGGGGCAGATACCGGTTCCCATCCCAGGGGGAGGTAGCGGTAGGGGCTCTGCCCTCGATTTCGATTTAGATGACCAGCATGCGGCGGACGCGCTTGCGCTCGCCCTTGAAGAGCACGGGTTCTCCTTCCAAGCGGCGCTTTTGGCTGCCGCTCTTGTGAAAGAACATGTGGCTATTCCCCGACTTCCGCCGAGTGATCTTGCCCGACCCCGTTATCTTGAACCGCTTGGCCGCTGTCTTGTTCGTTCGAATCTTTGGCATTGTTTTTCTTTGCTTGAGGCTGTCGCGGGGCCTTGGGGAGAAGCACCATCACCATGGCCTTGCCGTCCAAAGTCGGCGTTCGCTCCACGGTGGAGATGTCTGCCAAGCGCTCGGCGAGAGCAAGCAGTTTTCGTTGTCCGATCTCGGGGTGGGTGACTTCCCTAGCCCGAAATTGGCACACCACGCGGACTTTGTCCCCTTCGTTCAAGAACTTGGTCGCGTTCTTGACCAGGACCTCAAAGTCGTGCGCAGCCGTACCCGGACGCATCTTTATACCCTTAACGTCCTGCTGTTTTCTTTTGGATTCCTTTTCCCGCTTCTCGGTCTGGTACTTGAACTTGCCGTAATCGATGATCTTGGCAACAGGCGGCTGAGCTTGCGGAGAGACGACGACGAGATCGAGCCCAGATTCCTTCGCCATCGCCAGGGCCTGGCGGCTTTGCAGAATTCCAACTTGTTCGCCGTCGGCGCCGATGACTCGGAGATCGCGGTACCGAAGTACCCGTTCGTTCATGGGAGGTCCCTCTTCTCGCTGGGGGGGACGTCGGAAGCCCTTTATAGCCACTCACCTCGGAAATGCGGTTTTGTCATAGATGCACTATTGTATCTTAGGTTGCTCGAATTACTGGCTTAAGGGACCGAAATTCTGGCGCAATGCCCATCAGGGGCCCAACTTGGGCCCCTGAATCGGTCGAAACGGGCAATTGAAGGTCCTACTTAATGTTCAAGTAGAAGGTTTTCTGGACCGTCCGATCGTTGGTCGTCGCCTTCAGAGTCACGGGAATCAGCCCGCTGGCGCCTTGCGGGGCGATGAATTGCACGTTGACCCGGCTCACCCCGCGCGATTGATAGATCGAAAAGTTCTTCGTCTTGTTGAGGTTCACGGTCCACGTGCTCGGTGATTCCACCGTCAGAACGCCGGAAACACGCTTCTCCGTGTTCGACCGGATGGCAACCCAACCTTTGACGATCTGGCTGTCCGGGCTCGAAGTGATCGTCTCCGGGAAGTTCCATTCGAAGGAGATCGTGTCGCTGATCTCGTAGCTCGATTGAACGCGAATCGCGTCGCCCGTCTGGCTGATGAGCCGCCCGCTCAGGATCCGGTAACCCTGGATGGCATCCGGCTGAACCAGCGTCTCGTAGTCGACGAATGCCCGGCCCTTGGTGTCGAACTTCGGGAAAGGCATGCCGACCGACTTCGTCTTGTTCTTGGCCAGTCCCTCGGTCTGCAGATCAATGCGATCGAACTTCTTCTCGCCGGGGTTGCTGAACGAATACCGAATCTTGATCGAGTCGCCCGGCACGACCGTGCGCGCCTTGTATTCGGGATTCCAATTCATGCCCGACGGCAAGCCCGCGCTTCGCTCCCAGCGCAAGGTGGTGAGGCTGGTCAGGCGCGGCGCATAGTCGGGTGCGTCCTTGGCCCCGGCGGGTACCAGGTCGGTGCGAACGCCGAGATCGCGACCCGCCTCGAATGTCGGCAATCCGATGCTGGCGAGGCGAAGTTCGTGCGTCCAAACACTGCCCGATTCGGTTCCCGCAACGGCAAGGATCTTGTCGACCGCCGGAATCTCCGTCCAGACCGGCATGTTCCGGTTGCTAGCGTCCAGCCGCCGCAGATGGGGCACCACGCCGCCGTTGTGCCACTTGAGCCGAACCTCGACGTTGTCGGAGCCCACGAGCCAGCCGTCGCCAGCCAGGTCGAGGCTATAGCAGACTTCCTGGCCGACGGGAGCCTTGCCGGCCAGGTACAGCATGCCCGGCTCCCACTGCATAAAGACATCGCTTGCCGACGAGCTAAGAAAGTCCCATTCGTCTTCCTCGATCTTTCCGTCCAGCACGGGAGTGGCGGCCAGACGGTTCGGTTCGGTCACGGCGAACGGCTTCAGGAATGAGGCTTCCATCGTGGCAGGCTGGAGCTGCACGGAACGATTCGTTTCGTTCGAAAGCGGCTGATCCTGGTTCGCGGCAGGGTCTTGAACAAGGGTCGCGGCAAGAAGGCTAAGCACTAGCATGGTCTTGTCCCTACGGACGAGCCAGCCGCGCCGAATGCACCAAGCGTCTTAGAGTTCCAGTATCCGCGCTGCCGATTCCATATCCTTGTCGCCTCGGCCGCTCATGTTCACGAGAACCATCGAGCCAGGTTCAAACAGTCCTTCTCGGCGGAGGGCGGCGAAAGCGTGGGCGGACTCAAATGCAGGAATCAGGCCTTCCTTGCGTGCCACCCACCGAAAAGCATCGAGGGCGTCGTCATCCGTACAGGCGAGGACTTCCATCCGTCCCGCATCCTTCAAGAACGAGAGTTCCGCCCCGACGCCGGGATAATCGAGGCCAGCGGAAACGGAGTGGGTTCCCAGCACCTGTCCGTGCTCATCCTGCATCAGATAGCTAAAGCTTCCGTGCAGAACTCCGGGCGAGCCGGCGGATAGCGGCGCGGCATGGTCTGCGGTATCCAGCCCCTTGCCGCCCGCCTCGACGCCGACCAAGCGCACACCTTCATCGGGCACAAACGCGTGGAAAAATCCGATCGCATTGGACCCCCCGCCCACGCAGGCCACGGCGGCATCGGGCAGCCGTCCGCACCGGGCAAGAATCTGTTCTCGGGCTTCGCGGCCGATAATGGCCTGGAATTCTCGCACCATCCATGGGTACGGGTGGGGTCCCGCCACGGTCCCGATGATGTAGTGCGTGTCGCGAACGTTGGTCACCCAGTCGCGCATCGCCTCGTTCAGGGCGTCCTTCAGGGTTTTGGTCCCGCTGGAAACAGGTACGACCTCAGCCCCGAGAAGTTTCATACGGAAGACGTTGAGTTGCTGCCGGGCACAGTCCTCTTCGCCCATGTAGACCACGCATTCGAGCCCGAACAGTGCGCAGACGGTGGCCGTCGCCACGCCGTGCTGGCCCGCGCCCGTCTCGGCGATGATCCGCTGCTTGCCCATGCGCCGCGCCAGAAGCGCCTGTCCCAACGCATTATTGATCTTGTGGGCGCCGGTGTGATTCAGATCTTCGCGCTTGACGAACACCTTGAGCCCGAGCTCTTCGCTGATCCTGCGAGCCTCGGTGATCGGATTCGGACGCCCGACGAACTCGGCCTGAAGCCGGTCGTATTCAGCCCGAAAATCGGGATCCGCCCAGGCTTGTTCGAATACCGACTCCAGCTCGTCGAGGGCGGGGATCAGGGTCTCGGGGACGTAGCGCCCACCAAAAGCGCCAAACCGTCCTTGCGAATCTGGGCGGGAAATCATTCGAACTCACATTGTACTAGGCGAAGAACGAAAGCAGGCTCGCCGGAGACCAGCGAGCCTGCCTGATTCTTGCCTTGACGCCAAGGCTAGAACTTCCGTTCTTGGTACGGAATCCGTTTGTTGGCCCACGTCCTGGCTGCCATTACGCCGCCAAATCCGGCGATAACCAGGAAGCCTGCGAACCAGACCCCCGACGAACTGCCACGGTGATCGAGATCGTTCTTGGCTTCTTTGAGAACGTCCTTCGCCGCTCGATCCTGCTCGTTGCGAGCGATGGCGGTAGCTCCTTCGTCGGACGAATCGCTGAGATTGACCTCGGCCTTTTGCTCCCGCTCGTCCTGACCCATTTCGTCCTTGGTCATCTGGTAGTTCTGCTGCTGCCGAACTTGATCTTGCGACTGCTCAGGGTGGAATTCCGCACCGGACGGCTTGTCCTCGTGGAACGCCCAACTCGAAGCTGCGATCGCGAAGATCACCGCGGTCAGACTGACTTTGATCCATCGTTTCATGTGCATCTCCAATCCTCCTCTTGACTAATCCTTCTTGACTTTCTCTCCGCTCACGCTCGACGTGCCCGAGTCCTTACCGCTGGAGGAAGACGATTCCGAGGAGGAAGCCCCACCGAGGCTCTTACCTTTGTTCAACACCTTGCCGGCCACGGAGGTGATGTTATTGACCGCACCCTCAGCAACCTCTGCAACACTGGCACTGGCGCCACCGCCACTCTTGCCGCCTTTCGCTTTGGCAGCCGTCGTTGTGCTTGCGGTCGAGTCGCCACCCGCACTGCGGAAGTCGAAACCTCGGTCTTGCCAGGCGGATCGCAGGAGAACGGGGCTGCGCGGCAGCTTCAAGTCGATCAGGGGCAGCTTGGTGAGTTGACGCTCGCGAATGCGGGTGTCGTAGTTCATCTTGATCGGCAACGACCAGACGACCATCGCTTCGTCGCGGCTGATCAACGAACCGTTGATCGTGACACCGCCACCGGCGGTGCCGATGTTGCCTCCGCCGACGAAGTTCGTATACATCACCGCATCGATCTGGTTGACGCCTTCGGCGACTGCGTTTAGGGCGTCGTCACCGAGCACGCTTTGATAGCGATACTTGCCCGTGGAATCCTTCTCCATCGCGTTGAACGCGGGAATCCAGTTCCCTGCCTCATCGTAGCGACCCTTCGTAAAGGGCGGCATCATGTAGTACAGCGGATAGGGGTTTCCGAATGATTTCGGGTTGCCCATGATCACCGAGCCGCGCGCAGCGAGACCCAACATATCCTTATTCTCGTTGGCGTTGTCGATCGACGACCGGTTGTTGCCGCGGAAATCAGGGCCGTCCTTGTACTTGATCGAGCCGACGATGTGGACGTTACGACCCGCGTAAAGTGTGCCTTGGCCCTTGACATAGCCCTTGAGAGCAACGTCCTGGGTAAAGGTCACAGGTCCGTGGATCAGGATCGGCTTGTCGGAACTGCCCACCATCAGAGCCGAACCGGTCACAACGCCGTTCGTGCTGATCGTTTGGTAGGAGTTCGACGAGGAGTTCCAGACCTTGACGTAGGCGCCCGCGTTGTAATCCGGATTGGAAGTGCCGTCGGCAAATGTGGCCCGCGAGTCCACGTAGGACGTGCTCATCGACTTGTACGTATTGATATCGTTCAAGTCAGGCATCACGATCTCTTTCGTGGCCGCGCTGTCGAGCAGACTTGTCGTTGCCGAGGAGGTCACGGCTTCTCGCGTCCAAGCACGTGCCCCGGTGGCATCCATCACGGCAGCACCTGCGATTTTGCCTCCGACAACCGTGCCCTCGGAATCGAAGATGTCGTCTTTCCAGTTCGCGTAGTCGCTCGACGTTCGGTCGCCTTGGACCGTGGAGTCGTAGCCTTGGCGCATCCGTGAATCGTTCTTCGCGGCCTTGACGTAAGTGGAGTTGCTGTCTTTGACCGGGAACGCGTTGACGAGTCCGGCCGCAGGCGTCTCGAGCTTCTCGTTGATCGCCGCGATCACCGAACCGTTGACGGTCGGCGAGCCATTCAAGAACGCAAAGTTGCCGTTCGCACGCACGTCGCCGTTGATGATGAGGTCCTTCGCGCCGAAGCCGTCCATCCAACCGTAGTTATTGACGAAGTAGGTGTAGTCAAATACCTGGCTGCGGGCAAGCTCAAAATTGGCGATCACGTCAACCGTTTTGCGGCTTTCATTCTCGTCCAGGACGTTGTTGCCATTTTTGTCAAACCAGGCAACTGCGCGAACTTTGACTTCGCGCTTGTATGTGTCGTTGTTCGGACTCGAGAATCCAATGACTCCTGCAGAAACCTTGCCGACGCCGGGGAGATCTTCCAGCGTTGTCGCCTTAGGTTGAGTGTCCGAGGCC
The DNA here is from genome assembly GCA_044226215.1 of Fimbriimonadaceae bacterium. Taxonomy (GTDB): domain Bacteria; phylum Armatimonadota; class Fimbriimonadia; order Fimbriimonadales; family Fimbriimonadaceae; genus JBGAHK01. The sequence continues at coordinate 1,282,854 of JBGAHK010000001.1, forward strand.
CCCGAGCACTCGTCCTCCATCTGGACGAATGTCTGGTCGACCTTGAATGGGCGCCACAGATTGCGGAGCACGGCCTGGATGCCGGCCTCGCACATGTGGGTCGCCTGGACGTCCTGCATTTCGCGGGTCGAAATGCGAATGCTGTGCGTCGCGCTATTGATATAGCTCGATGCCGCAATCGAAAGCAGGGCCATCACCATGAAGCTGGCGATCAGGGCTGTTCCTTTCTTTCGGTTCCACCGCGGTCTTATCGTAACTGGCTGCATCGGTGTGCACCTCCTTTCATTGAGTGGTCGAGGGAATGTTCCTCAGATAAAGCTTTTCGCGAATGCGGCTGTACACCGTCTCTTTCCCCGCGCCGATCTGTTCGATAATCAGCATCACCTCGCACTGGCGGGTGATCGTGCCGGGACCGGCGATAAAGGGTTTGTAGGGCTTGTCCTTGTTCAGGGGGTCCTCGAGAATGATGTGGTCGGCCAGCATCCGGTAGTCGCCATCGACGCCCATTTCGAGCGTGCTATAGCCGTCGTTACCGTCCACGACGCGGATCGTCCGAAGGACACCGTCGGATTCGGTGGGCATCTTGACAGCCCCGGTGTCGTCCAATTTGGGCAGGTAGTAATCGACTTTCTTGCCGCTCGACGCCACGTTGACGACCATCGCCTTCTGGAGCTCATTGCTGATCAAGCGAATGCACTGCTGGGAGCGAATATCCGCATCGATCTTCCCTTGCCCCACGGCCCAACTCTTGGTGCCCGACAGCAAAGCCATTACGACCGAGAACAGAACCATCGTCGTCAAGAGCGACGCGGTCAAGACCTCGAGCAAAGTCACACCTCGACGCTTGCTATGGCGCCGATGCGGGCTCGTTCGGGAAAGCGATCGCAGGTGCATGGTCATAGATTGGCGAGCAAGGTCGCCACGCGGACAAAGCGCTCGCGTCCACGATCGGTCCAGGACACTTCGACGGTGACCCGCCGAAGGTCGGTATCCACTTGTTCCAGGCTCACAATGCCAATGCCTTCCGGCAGCAGCCGGGCAGGATTGTCGGAAACACCGGAATCGACGTTAGTAAACGAGTAAGAGGTGATCCCCGCGTCCTGGCCCTCGATTTTAAGAGCCGTGGCGCTATCGATCAACCCGTAATTCAGGAGGCTGTTCGCGGTCAGGTTGGCATAACCCTTACCTCGAATCTCTTCGAGTTCCTTTTGGGCCAAGCTCGTCGCCTTGTTATTGAAGTCGGCTTTGATCCGACTGTTGGTGGCGACGGGCATCGTTGCGGCGAGAATCGCGGCGCATGTGCCGGCCAGCAGCACGCCGAAGAGCACTTCGAGCAGCGAAAACGCCGAGCGGCGAGACGATCTGTTCTTCATGGTTGCTCTCTCCTCGCGGTTGGTTCGCGGTGACTGAAAATCACCTGCAGGGGCAGGCACGGCCAGCGCCTGCCCCTGCGGGGTTGTCGAATTTAGGCCTTTAGAGGGCGTGGCCGTTACCGTAGTCGCAAGCCGGATCCGTACCGACCGCGTTCACCGAGTAGGTGCCACCCGACGGGCATGCCGGCGGCTTCTTCATATAGTCGCCCGGCGCGCTGCCATCTCCCCAAAGCGCGGTCTCATCGACCGAGTCGCCTTCGGCGAGCTGGTTCTCCATCGCGTACTGCTCCTTGGCCGAGTCGATCTGCTTCAGGTTGCCCGTACAGGTTCGAGCCCGGCTCGTTTCGCGTGCTTTCACAAAGTTAGGCACGGCGATCGCAAGCAGGATGCCGATGATGAGCACGACAATCATGATTTCGACGAGCGTAAAGCCCTTCATTTTTCGAATTCGCTTCATTTACGTGTGATCCTCCGATCTTCAAAAACTGGGCACGACGCCCCTCGCAAGTTGCTTTCCACGGGCAGCATCGCCATCACGTAAGCACTCATACGGGTATTTTCGGCACGGCTTTTGAACTTGCGCAGAGTCCTTTTAGGCCGAATTCGAGTCCTCAAATAAATGGCTCAATTCCTCCACCTGGCCCTCCTGTGGACCCCCGACCGGTCCTTGGAATCCATCTCCGAGGCCCAATTTCGCATCCAGTCCGCGTTAGGGTTAAGCCCGGATTACATCTCGCTATCGTTTTGGCGAGACCTCGACTTTCCCGAGCAATACGCTTTTGTTTTCCATACTCACTCCGATTCCAACGAACCGGGCCAGGGCGGATTGGGCTCGGCCGCGGTCGAGATGGAAACGCTGGCGACTTCCCTTGGTGGCTCCCTGGACAGCCACCAGATCCTGCTCGACCACCTGCACGCGGCCGCGCCGGGTCAGATTCAAGTCGGGCAGTTTATGTCGGTATCGAAGCGTAAGGCGGACCCCGGCCACTCGGACGATCTGCGGGCCGAGCTGCGCGATATTTTCGAGTCGATCAAATACATCGATGGCTATTTGGGCTCGGCGATCGGGACCAATCTAGCGGTCGAGGAGGAGGTCGTCGGCATCGTGTTCTGGAAGTCGCGCGAAGCGTTCCAGGAATCGGTGCCGCGTGGGTCGTTCTACGAAATCCGGCTGTATGAACGGGTGTCTTAACTCGAAACAAGCCGCCCCTAAATCGCGTCTCTTACACCATGATCACCCGATCCTGGACGGCGACCGTTCTGGTCGCCTCGCTGGCACTTCCCAGCGCAGCACAGTTCAAGCCTGGCTTCAAAGACCAAGTTGAACTGGGACAACGCGTGGCCGCGGATCTGCGCAAGAAGGAGAAGGTGTTGCCTGGCACCGATCCGCGGGTTCAGCTCATCCGGAAGCTGGGCACCCGCTTGTCGGAAGAAATTCCGGAGGCCGAGCGCAAAAAGAAGCCTTGGGCCTGGAGCTTCGACGTGATCGACAGCAAGGAGATCAACGCCTTCGCCCTGCCCGGCGGACCGGTCTTCTTCTATACCGGGCTGCTGGATAAGCTGAAAACCGAGGACGCGATCGCCGGGGTCATGGCCCATGAGCTGACCCACGTACGCGAGGAGCACTGGGCGACCCAGTACAACGACGACATGAAGCGGCAGGTTGGGGTCGGACTTCTCCTGTCTCTTCTCGGCGCCAACCGAACGCTCACCAATCTGGCGAGTCTGGTCGACACCTTCGCGGTCGGACTGCCCTACTCCCGCAAGTTCGAAACCCGGGCGGATGAAGGCGGATTCAAGCTGGTGGTCGGAGCCGGTTATAACCCGCAGGGCATGGTCGACGTCTTCAAGATGCTCTCGGAGTCGTCGGGCAGCAAGCCTCCCGAGTTCATGAGCGATCACCCCGACGACAAAAAGCGGGTCAAGCGGCTAGAGGAGATGACCGCCAAATCGGGAAAGAGCTACGGTCCGCAAAAGGCGCTGCCGGAGTCGGTGACTCGCCTCAAGACCACCCAAAAGAACTGATCGTTCATTGCCGCGCCGACGAATCCTCGCAATAAACGCTAGCCCCTGCGCGCACGAACACGGAAAGAGCCATTCGGCTGACCGACGAGGATATGCGTTATGGCGAAGAGACAGTTGCGCGTGGTGAAATTGCTCGAACCCGAGATCTGCCTGGAGTGCCGGTTTGGGCAGCGGGCCGAGGTGGAATTGAACGACGGCTCGCTTCAGCAGATGATTTACTGCAAGCGGCTCGATTGCGACAACTGGGACTACGCTTCTGCCGAGCCCGCCAAGAGCGTGCAGGTCCAGGAAGAGCCGGGCCGATAGGCCGCTGAAGCCGATTTGCGAAGAATCCCCGGGGACTTTGGTCCCGGGGATTTTTGCTGTTTGGTCCTCCGCCGCCGAACCTAAAATGAATTTTTAAGGCAACAGCCTAGCCTTTTGACGAAACATGAAGTAAAGTACAAGGGTCTGCGAGTACACGCTTGCAGAAATGTTTGCGAAAGGTGACTGATATGAACTTGAAAACCCTGCTGGGCGCAGCCCTGCTTGCTTCTGTGACGGCATCCCAAGCCAATATCCAACTGCTGGGAACGTCCCTCGGTCAAGAACTCAACTTGACTTACCCGTCGACGACGCGCAACATCTGGTGCGGTCAGCTTCGAATTTTGAACCTGAACACGAACGTTCAGTTCAAGGCGATGTGCGGTGACATCACCCAGGTCGTCAACCCGCTCGACCAGTGGCTTTGCACGCAGACCACCACGAACACCCTGAGCCCGCAGTACCAGGCCGCCGGCCATCTGATCGCGAACGTCTTCCCGACGCTCACGACCAACGACCAAGCCGCCGCCCTGAACGTCGCGATCTGGGAGCTCTTCTACGACTTCGGCGCAACTCCTGACTTCAACAATGGCCTGTTCAAGGTCAATGGTGGTCCGGCGAACGTCATCAACCTGGCCACGAGCTACTACAACACCTACAAGAACGGTTCTGGTGTTGCCACGGCTTACCTCCCGCTCCCGGGCGGCTATGGTCAGATCCAGCTGACTCCGGTTCCTGAGCCGGGCGCGATGCTCGCGCTCGTCGCCGGTGGTGCGATGCTGATCGCCCGCCGCCGCAAGGCCTAATTCGGAAACGAAAATCGTTCAAGGGTCCTTCGCTCACCGAGCGAAGGACCCTTTGTTTTTAGTAGATCGAGTAAGCGTTCCAACTCGGATCGAGGGCCAAACGGATCGGGCACATCTGTCCAACATGGTACGCCTCGTGGAGAACCAGGTAGTCGAAGGCATGCCGCACTCCTTCTTCGGATTGATCGGCAGCGGCGATGATCGCGGCAGAGGCCCGCGCCTTTAATAAAAATTCTATCGGATCGGCCTGTCCGTCTACGGGAATTCGGTAGCTTCCCCATGCCGAGTATTCGCCACCCTTTGCCACGGTTTCATACGCCTGGTAGCACTCGCACAGGTGCTCCAGTTGCTCATACGGGGACATCAATTGCGGGATCGGCTTGGACTGGAGCGCCTCGCGGTCAAGACCGGAGAACACAGCCGCAATTTGCTTTCCGGACTGGTCAAGGGCGAACTGCAGGGCGCTGAACTCAGACATGGCCCATTATGACCTTGAATTTCCCGACACCCGAATCATAAGGAAGTCGCAAAAAGGGCCGATAATTTCCGCGTCTATGGACCTTGGAAGCCTTGCCATCAAAATCGCGCGGAGTGAAAATCTTCCCGTCCTGCCTCAAGTCGTTACGGCGGTTTTGAAGCTCGCGGATGACCCGTCAGCTGGTCCGAAGGACATGGAGCGGGTGATCGAACGGGATCCGGCCATCTCGGGCAAGATCCTACGTGTTTCGAACTCGGCCCACTACGGAATGGGCAACGTCACGACGATCGCACGCGCCATCAGTCTGCTCGGAGTGAGCCTGATGCGCTCGCTCGTCATCGGCGTCGCGTACCAGCAGATCATCTCGGGCAAGCAGCAGGCCATCAATTTTGACAAGACCGAATTCTGGCGCCACAGCCTAGGCGTGGCCGCCGCGTCCAAGCTGCTCGCCAAAATGCGCATGCCGGAGCGCGCCGAAGACGCCTTCGGTATCGGCATGATGCACGATATTGGCTACCTGGTCATGGACAAGTTCTGCCCCAACGAATTCGATGTGGCGGTCGATTTGGCCAAGTCGCAGCACATGTCGCTGGTTCAGGCCGAGCGACAGGTCCTCGGGTTCGACCACGCCGAGGTCGGCGGCATTCTCGCTGAGAAGTGGGCACTGCCTAGCCTCATGCGGAACGGCATTCGCTTCCACCACGAGCCGACGATGGACACGAGCACGTTCGACCTGACGTGCATCATCACGCTGGCCAACTACCTTGCTCATACGGCGGGACTGGGCAACAACGATGGCTGCGCGTGGGAAGAGCCCGATTCCCTGGTCATGGAATCGGTGGGCATCGGCGCCGACCACTTTGACGATATCCGAGCCACCGTCGTGGACGAGGTCGTCCGGGCTCAAGAAGTCTTCGCGATCAAGTAACTCTTACCGGTGAACCGCGGCCAATGGGGTGGGTATTCCCTTTTGGACGACGGCCTTCTCATCCTCGGTGAGCGGCACCAGCGGAAGTCGCACCGTCTCGCAGTCGAATCCGCGCAGACTCAAGGCGTACTTGACCGGTACTGGGCTCGGCGCGGAGAAGATCGCCTTGATCACGGGAATCAGTCGCTGGTGGGTGTCCACGGCGTTGCGCCAGTCCGTCACGATCTTCTTGAAGTCGCGCCCGGAGATATGAGCGGCAACGCTCACGAGTCCGTAGCCTCCGACCGCCATGATCGGCTGGGCCAGAGCGTCGTCGCCACTGTAGACCCGGAAACCGGTGGGCGCCTGCGCGCACACATCACTGATCTGGCTCATCAGGCCGCTTGCTTCCTTCACCGCGACGATGTTAGAGATCTCGGCCAGACGCAGCAGCGTCGGCGTTTCGAGGTTGATCGCGGAACGACCCTGGATGTTGTACAGCATCACCGGGAGCCCGATCGACTGCGAAATCGCCGCGAAGTGGGCGAACAGTCCTGCTTGGCCGGGTCGTGAATAGTACGGATTCACGAGCATGATGCCATCGGCACCAGCCGCCTCGGCCTTACGAGCCAGAGCCATGCTCTCGGCGGTGTCGTAGCTGCCCGCTCCGAAGAGCACGGCGGCGCGATCACCGACCGCTTCTTTCGTGACTCGAAGCAAGTTCAGTTTCTCCGACTCGGTGAGGGTGGGAGACTCCCCCGTCGTTCCGGAGATCACGAGCCCATCGTTCTGTTGCTCATCCACCAGATAGGCCGCAATCCTCTGCGCCTCGTCGTAATCGACCGCTCCGTCCGTATCGAATGGGGTCACCATCGCGGTGAGGAGCCGGCCCCAATCCTTTGGTCCCTGAAACGCGCCCATGTTCTCATCCTACCTAAGCCACGGATTCGGATATAGTCAGTTCTATGCGCGCTCGTTCGCTTTTCATCGTTGGGCTGCTGGCCCTGCCCCTGCTCACCCTGGCTCAGTCTTCGACCCCGACCGCAAAAGACAAGCAAGTTCTGAAAAAAGCGGAGTTGGCCTACACGACAAGCAAGAAAAAGTACACCAATGCAAAGGGCGATTCAGCTGCGAAAAAGGGCTACGTCCGTTCCACGCTCGATTATGCGATGGTCGCGATGGAGTCTCCTGTGCTTGGACCACGGCAAAAGTATCCTTTAGCCCTGAACCTTTACCGGGAAGTGCTTAAGGTCGATGCAAAGAATGCGGAAGCTTTGAAATGGAAGCAGCAGATCGAGAACATTTACCGCAGCATGAACCGTCCCATACCCAAGGGATAGCAATTATTTGGGATGACCCAGCTCGACGAAGAGTTACTTCCATCCGAAGGCAGTTTTAGCAAATACGTCCGACTGTTTGCACTTGCGACCGTAATCATCGTTTTGATTCCGGCCGTGTTGGGTTACGTGTCCCCACCGCCGGGCTCGCGGTATCTCGGCTATCAATATAACTTGGACGACCACATGGTCTATTCCGCTTGGATGCGGCAGGCCATGGATGGTCGTTTTCTTTTTGAAGATCGATTCACGACGGATCCGCAGCCGGGTCTGACCGCGCACCTCTACTTTTGGACCCTGGGCCAATTTGGGCGCATCCTGCCCATCAGCGTGGTGGCGACGGTGGCCAGAGCCCTGCTGAGCGGGCTTTTCGTACTGCTGCTCGGGCGTCTCATCCAGCGGTTCAAGCTCACCACCTACAGCTCCAAGCTGGCGGTCACCCTAACTGTCGTCGGCGGCGGCTTCGGCTTCCTGGTTTGGCAAAATTTCGGGGTCGATATCGATGGAGGAGGCGGCAGTTTGTGGCAGGCGCTCAGCTTTGGCCACTTGCCGGTGGACGTGTGGCAGCCGGAAGCCTTTGTGTTTCCGTCGATGCTGACCAATTCGCTCTTTATGGCGAGCCTGTGCCTGCTGCTCTATGCGCTGGAGTGCGTGTGGCTGGCCCGAGACAGCTGGAAACCGGTCGCGGGTGGCGCGGTGGCGATGCTCGCGCTGATGAACATCCACAGCTACGATGTGGTGATTTGGACTGCGATCGCCGGGTTCCTGCTCGCAGGAGCTCTGGCCACCAGGCAAGCGACATGGGCTTGGGCGGGTCGAGTGGCCGTGATCGGGGCCGGAGCGATTCCGTCGGCACTTTGGTTCGTCCACGTGCTGCAATCTGATCCCGTTTTTCAGGCTCGAGCCGCCACTCTGACCTATAGTCCGACCTTTCGCGCGATGCTGATGGGCGTCCTTCCCTGTTTGGGTCTCGGACTGCTTGCGCTCGCGCCCAAGCGTGGTTCGGGCGGGCGACATTGGACGGGCACGCTTGCCCTCGCTGGCCTGGTGGTGGTATTCGCGGTGTTTTCGGCCGCTCAGGGCGACAAGTACTGGCTATCGTGGGCCGCCTGGGCCGGCGCGACGGCGGCAGCCCTAGGCGTAGCGGCGCTGGTGGCTCAAGTGAGGCCCAATGTCATGCTGGTTAGCGGATGGGCCTGCGCGACGCTCATCCTTCCCTTTCTGCCCGAGCTGTTCCAGCGCAAATTGATGATGGGCATGGTGATCCCTTGGGCGATCTTGGCCGCCATTGGGCTCGAGCGTGTCCTCGCCAAGGTCGACCGTGGCGCCCGGAACATGGTCTCCACCCTGTTCATCCTCCTCATCTCGGCCACGAGCATCCGCTGGATCATCCGCGAAGTCAATCTGATTCGCCTGAACGTGAGCAACACGACGGTGCACTCGGTCTTCGTCTCGCGCGACGCCAACCGGATCATCGCTCATTTGGAGGGGCTTGGAAAAACGCGCAAAGTGATCGTGGCGATGCCAGGGGTGCCGTATTCGCAGCCCGATCAACCCCAATCGTTCCAAACGCCGTACATTCCCGATCTCAATCCGATCTTGACGGGCTTGACCGGTGCGTACACCTACGCGGGCCATTGGAGCGAGACTCCGCAGTACAACCGGCGGCGCAGCGAGCTGACTCGGCTCTACGTGGGAACTGATTCACTCGAGGAGCGGCGTGCGTTCTTGGAGCGCATCGGGGCTGACTACGTTGTGGCTCCCGTGCCCGAGGCGTATCCGCAAATTCAGCTGGTTGATCTGAGTCCGTTGGGACGAGTCGTCGTTCCCGGCACCCAGTTCCAACTGATCGAGTTCACCCGGCGCTAAAGCCCGGTGGCACTCGGCGCAGGGGCGGCAGGCGCGGGCGCTGCGGGCGGGGTCGTGGCCGGTTTCGGAGCAGCACCACCACCACGAACGATCACACGTTGGCTGCCCCGATAGATGCTGGTGCCCAGACCATCTTTGGCCACTTGCTTGCCGTCTTTGTAAACCAGTCGCCAGGTCGTCACCGCTCGGCCCGCGGAGCCGCGCTCGATGACGCGCGTCTTGCCGGCGGGGAGGCTTCGGTCGACAACGACCTTGGTCCCACCGCCGTAGGCGCGCACGCCTCCGGAGATGATCTTGACGCTGAGCGAAGGATCTTTCTTGCCGAGGATTGTGAAGGTGAGCGTGCCCGGCTTCCACGACCGGCAGATCGCGATCGGATGACCCGTCGTGTTTTCGAAGGCGAGGTCGATCGAGCCGAAGTCGACCGTTGCATCTCGCCCAAGCGGGACGTACGGCACCGGCAAGCTGTGGTTTTGGCGCTGGTGAATTTTGAGGTTGCTGAACAGAGCCGCGTTGTACAACGTCGTGCTGACCTGGCAGATACCACCGCCAATTCCCACGTCGTGCTCGCCGTTTTTGTAGACGGGGGCGAGACGGAAGCCGGCGCCGACCGTTCGGCGTCCCACCGTGTCGTTGAAGCTGAATCGTTCGCCCGGCATGAGGACCACGCCGTCGATCTTGCTGCTCGCCAACTGGATGTTGCTGCTGCGGCTGGTCTGACCCGAGTTGAAGTGGGTCGTAAAAGTCGAGACAACTTCGGTGATGGAGTCGAGCGCCTCGTCGGGCTTGGATTTCGGCCCCTGGACGATCGGCAGCTCGCCGTCCCCGCCATTCGCGAATGCGTCGAGCACGGCCTGCTTGAACTTCGGTTCATCCAGCCGATACGAAGTCCCTTCGTAGGTTCGCTCAATCTTGCCATCGCGATAGAACACGCGCGCGGGCTGGCCGGGTCGCGAGTTCTTGGCGACCAAGGCGCGGAGCTTCACCATCGGCTCTTCGTCGAACTTGAAAACGGGCTCGAAGTGCGCCGCCGGAGGGGTGCCGCTCGCCATGCGCTGGAGGTCTTCCCAGAAGTTATCAGTCGGAATCTGGCTTACGCTCCGATTGTCATCGAGCGCGAAACCGAACTCAGCCATCGTGCTGGGTAGCTTGGCCAGCTTCAGTCGCCCGGTGTCGAGCCGAATGGGCGTCGCCTTTTCCGCCTCCCACCACAATCGAAGCTTCTTCTTGGCTTCTTCTGCCCTGAGCCCGCCCACCGGGACAGGACCAATGAAAACGTTGGGCCGGATGACCGACTCAAATCGAGACGCCATGATCGACAGGCAACTGCCCGTCAGGAGAACCACCACCAATACAACGATCGCTATTTTCTTGAACACGAAAAATACCTAAAGGCCAGATTCAAACCGAATCTAGAAAAATCACTCACCATTATAGACGCTTCAGGTTCAAATTCAAGCGCAAGATTGCGGTAGGAACGAGGATTGGTACAATATCGGCATGCCCAAGCTGGTCTGGCTCAACGGTAACGTCATGCCGCTCGAATCGGCGGTCACAAGCGTCGGCGATCATGCGCACCTCTACGGAGATGGGCTTTTCGAAGGAATTCGAATCTACGGCGGCAAGATCTACTTGTTCGACGAGCACATCGACCGGCTCTATCACGGCACGACGTATCTCAAGTTCGAGATGACGATGACCAAGGCCGAGATGAAGCAAACCATTCTCGAGGTTTGCCGCCAGGCCGAGATCGACAACGGCTACATCCGCCTCAACGTCACGCGTGGCACCGGATTGGGACTCGACCCGAAGAACATCAACCGCCAGCCGAACGTGATGATCATGGTTTCCACCTTGGCGCTGTATCCCCCCGAGGCGTACGAAACGGGCCTGCAGGTGGTGACGACCCCGGTCCGCGTGATTGCGCCGGACGCGCTCGACCCGCGCGTGAAGTGCATCGGTCGCTATGCGGGCAACATCCTGGCGAAGATGCACGCGAACCGCGTCGGTGCTGGCGAGGGCTTGATGCTCAACCATCAGGGCTACATCGCGGAATGCACGGGCGATAACATCTTTTTTGTGTTTGGCCGCACGATTCGCACCCCGCACCCCTCGTGCGGCATTCTCGAAGGCTGCACACGCAATCAGGTGATCAAACTGGGACGCGAAGCGGGCTATGAGGTCGTCGAAGACTTCCTGACGCTGTTTGACGTCGCTCGCGCCGATGAGGCCTTCCTGACCGGTACGGCTTGCGAAGTCATTCCGATGATCGGGCTGGATAGTCAGCCGATCGGCTGCGGGAAGCCAGGCGAAGTGACTCTGGATATCATGCAGCGATTCCGCGCATCGACCGCAAACGGCATGCCCATTCAGGCCTAAATGCTTCGCGACAGTTCGGCCTCGGCGAGTCGACAAACGATTGCGTTTGCGCGTCAAGTCGCCGAACTCATGAAACAAGCGCCCCGGGCGAGCGTCTGCCCCTTTTGCGGATGGACCGAGGAGAAGATTCTCGCCACCGACCGCTTAGGCTGCCCCCTCTGCTACACCGTGTTTGAATCGATCGCACAGAAGTACGCACGGAAGTCGGCAGGAGAAGCGTAACTTTGGTATCTTGAGGCTTCAATGACGATGAAGAAACACGGATGGTTGTTCGGGTTGATCGCAGCGCTCTCGGCAAGCGCACTGATCGGGTGCGGTGGATCGAGTACGAATACCACGCTTCAGCCTGATCCCTTGGTCCGCTTCATCGCGGGTGTCGCGGATTCAGCCAACGTCGATTTCCTCGCGAACGACGAACCGGCCGCCAGCAACCTTGCTTACAGGGACACCGTTGTCGACTTCAAATCGCTTCCGTTCCTCGAAGATGCCGACGGCGGATATGACATCTCCGTCTCGACCGTGGACGGCGAAGAGCTGGAGCGCATCAATACGGTTTTCCCGCGCGACACGTCCACCTTCATCATTAGCTACGGCAAGTACAATTACGGGGATGAGATCGACAAGCGACCTCAACTGGCGCTTCTCACCATCGACCGGACGGCACCCGTCGGCAACAAAGCCAAGCTTCTGATTTTCAACGCCCTGGTACGCGACGAGGGCATCGAGAACGGACCGTTCGATTTCCAGACGGTCGATCCGAGCAACCCGCTCTCCCAAAGCACCCCGCTTTTCCAGAAGCAGAATATCGGCTACGGCCAATTCGGCGGCGACGCCAACACGCTCACCATCGACAGTGGAACCCAGACCTTCCAGGCCCGCGAGCCGGCCGGCGATGGCTCGAACAGCGTGACGGTCCTTGCTCAGAAGACATTCACTTTCCTTCCCGGAAGGATCTACATCGCCTTGGTCAGCGGCATCACCGATTCGACGGTGGCCGGTCAGGGCGGAGAAATCGCCTTCTACGAAGTCGCTCCGAAGCTGTAAATCGGAATACAACGAAACCGGGCTTCGCTCATCCCCATAATAGAGGTGTGAGCGAAGTCCTGATTCGTTATCAGCCGGGAGAAGCGATCCGCTGGCTCCAGCAGGGTGCCCGGTCGATGCGCAAGGAAGCCGAGCGGCAAAGCCAGCGCCTTGTCCGGCGCGAAGGCGACCGTACCATTCGCAAAGACATCTCCGAAGCCGCCAGCGCGCTGTTTGGCGTGGGCAAGAGCGCGTGGGCCGATCTGAAGCACGTTCAGGCGTCTGCCATCGAGTACGTGCTCGGAGAGACCGATTTCGAAGTTATCAAGCCGACGGGCGCCAAGCGATACGCCTACGATTCGGTGACGGGCATTAAGATCGATGGGGACCGGGCCATTTTCACTTTTGACAAGGGCAAGCTTGTGATCGCCCCGTACGCGCACATCGTGGCGGGCCGCGTCAAGGCTCCGATCGGGTGGCGCCGGAACGGGCTGGAAGTTCCCTACGAACTGCTGGTGGAAGAGCTCTCGGCGCGCTGCCAAATCGATCCCGAAATCGAATAGATATAATCCGGGTGCACTTATGCATTCGCCCTTGGACCGTGCGCCTCTCCTCCAACTCGACTCCGTCGATTCGACTCAGAACGTGGCGCGTGCCGCCGTCGAGGGAAATCGCGACCCGGTCGGCATTATTCTCGCCCGCGAACAGACTCAAGGGATTGGGCGCCATGGCCGGACGTGGCACAGCCAGCCCGACGCCTCGTTCACGGCGTCGATGGTGTTTTGGGAGTACGCCAACCACCCGAAGCCGTGGCTGGTTGGGATGAGCGTCGCCGTGGCTGCTGCGAGTGCCTTGCATTGCCGCGTGTCGTGGCCCAACGATTTGGTGTACGGCGGCAAGAAGCTGGGCGGTGTGATCACCGAACTGGTGACCGACCCCAAAGGGCGGCGGATTCCCGTGGTCGGAGTGGGCATCAATTTGAGCGTCAAAGACTTCCCCGCCGAACTCGACGAGATCGCCGTCAACCTTTGCGACATCCACCACCACTCGCTGAGTGCGAAAGAGATCCTGGACGCGCTGCTCGAGCGTCTGCTCTCCATGCCAGAACCGGAGTCGTGGGCCGCGCTTCGGCCGGTATGGCATCTTTTCGATACCACGCCGGGCAAGCGGTACACGCTCGCCAATGGTGAGATCGCGGTGGGTATCGGGCTTGGGCCAGAAGGCGAACTGATCGCGGCCGTGGACGGCGAAACCACGACCGTACTCGCCGCCGACGCTTGGTTTGGCGATAGCGTTCCGCGCTAACGAAATGAGCCCCTCCTGAATCAGGAGGGGCCGTTGAATCTCCCTTTACGGAGTCGAAGGCCGTTACGCCTTCGGCTTCTTGCTTCCGCCCGCACCGGCCGGTCCGCCCTGGCCGCGCTGCGTTCGCATCTTCTCCATCTCTTCCTTCATCAGCGCCTTGAATTTCTTCTGCTGATCCGGCGTGAGAATGGCCATCAGTTCCTTCTCGTACTTGTCGCGAGCGGCCTTCATCTTCTCGCGCATGGCCGGATCCGGCTTCTGACCGGGCTCGGGTCGGTTCTTTGCAAACGCGCCGCGCATCTCCTCGGCCTGCTTCTTGCGAAGGGCTTCGATCTTCTTCTTCTGATCAGCCGTGAGGTTGAGTTTCTCCAGCACGGCCTGCTGGCGCCCGCCCATCATGCCCATGCGGCGCTCGCCACCGGGACGTCCACCGCCCTGAGGTCCGCCCGCTTTGCGGCCGGGACCCGGGTCCTGGGCCATTGCGAAGGTCAGCGCGCCCATGGCGCAAGCAACGACGATCAATTTGAGCAAATTCTTCATAACTTTGTGGTGCCTCTTGAGAGCCAATCAATAGACCATACGGATCATGACTCAAAAGGTTCAGTACCGGCTTCAATTGGACTTCTCGAGAAGCTCCGAGATTCCGTCCGTCGGGGCCTTTTTGAACTCATCGATCGACCCGTAGAAGGTGATTTCGCCTTTTTCAAGAAAGGCGACGCGATCGGCGATTCGGAATACGTTGGTGACGTCATGGCTCACCACGAGGCTGGTGACCCCCAGACGGTCGCGCGTCTCCCGGATCAGGTGATCGATCGAGTAGGCGATAACGGGGTCGAGACCGCTTGTGGGCTCATCGTAGAGGATCAACTGCGGTTCCATCGCGAGTGCCCGGGCCAGGCCGACGCGCTTTTGCATGCCTCCGCTGAGTTCGCTGGGCATCTGATTCTTGATGTCGCCCAAGCTGAGCTGCTCCAGCAGCATGTCCAGCTTTTCTCGCAGTTGCGGGCCGGTGTAGCGCCGCTGCCGTTTGGCCCCGAAGAGGATGTTCTCCTCGACGTTCAGATAATCGAAGAGCGCCGCGCTTTGGAAGACCATGCCGATCTTCGCGCGCGCCTTCTCCGGCTCGCTGACCACGTCGATGCCGTCCACCAGAATTTTGCCCTCGGTTGGTTTCAAGAGGGCGCCGATGCATCGAAGCAGGGTTGTCTTGCCGCCGCCGCTCGTGCCCATGATCGCCACGATCTGGCCCGCATCCACATCGAACGAGATGTCGCGGAGGACGGGTTTGGACTCGTAAGCGTGAGAAACGCTTTGGACGCTCAGCATAGGGCTCAAGCGAACCGCATGCGGGCCTGCCGCACCCGTTCGATCTCTTGCTCGCCGACCGAATGCTCAAACGCCCGGAAGCCATCGAGGGCAAAGCCATGTTTGGCGGCCAAACGCTGGGTCTCCTCGACCTGCGCCACGCTCACCTCTTTTCCAAGCGTGAAATTCTCGATCCGGTTTTCGAGCGCCAGCATCATCGTCTCACTCATGCACGCATAAGCGGTTCGAGGCGGGAAGCCAAACGTGATTCCAAAATCAACCTCGCCGGGAACCCGGACGACTCCGCCTTCCACGACGAGTACATCGGGCCGCTCTTTCGCGACGCGCACGGAGACATCGCGTGGACGGGCCACGTCGCAAACCACCGCGCCGGTTTTGAGATACTCGGGCAGAATCACGGCCGCATCCGAACTGGTGACCGTGATGATCACATCGGCATCTCGAATGGAAGCCGCGTCGGTCGTTGCTATCGCCCGGGGCAAGCCTTGCGCCACGGCTTCGGTCCGGCCTAAGTCACGTCCGACCACGATGGTCCGATCAAATTCGGGAGCCAGCATCGTCGCGCATGTCTTGCCGATGGAGCCGGTCGCCCCGACCACGGCAAGGACCGCGCGAGACGGTTGGACGCCAACCAGAGTGGCTGCTTTGAGCGCGCCCTCGATGGCGGTCGCCGTGGTGTAGCTGTTCCCCGTCGTCACGGCGATCTTGGATCGCTGGGCCACCGTCACGCCACCATCACCGACCACGCTGGTGAACGCACCGAGCCCGATGATTTCTGCCCCCAGATCGGCCGCGATTTCGGTGCACTCGACGATTCGCTGGTAAACCGTTTCAAGGGGAAGCCGGTCGATCATCATGGACGGCGTCAGTGGGCATCCGATGAACCATCCCTGGGCAGTGTCACCCGTGCTCGAGCGCAAGCCCTTGATCTCGCTGACGATGACGGGCTTCTTGCGAATCAAGAACGCTTCGATCCAGCTATCTGGAAAGAATCGCGCGATGGGATACTTTTTGGCGGCATCGCGGGCCGTGATCGGATGAACGACGAATGCAAATTTTGCCAAGGTGCTAATTTACCAGACGCAAAATTGAGCGTTCGAGATGCAAAGCGAGGAGGTCGGCAAGCCGTTCGGGTTCGAACTCCAGCGGTCGATGCATCGCGGTCGTTCCTTGGAGAACGGAATCTGGGGCTGCGAGCGGCTCGCCGACGGGAATGCTCGCCTGGAGGAGCACGGCGGTTGCCGTCAGCCGAAGCGCGCAACCGCACACCTTTTCTCCCCGGGGCCCAACGATGTCGCACGGCGCGACATGGGCGAAGCAGTCCTCGCCGGGACCGCTAGCACCCGACACGCCCGTGCGGCACTCGACACCCGCGGCCATCAGCCCGTCCACGATGGGCGCGACCAGATGGGGAAACACGGACCGCACGGTTTGAGCACCCGAGGGGAGGGTGTTGAGCGGCCGAGCCGCCGACACCGTAACATCGTGGCCGTGGATGACGGCCCTGCCCCCGGTTGGGCGCATCACGTGGGGCGTCGCCAGCGTTTGGAGCGCCCGCTCGGGCGACTGAAATCGCCCCAACGAGACCCAGAGGCCATCCCAGCCATAGACCCGCCAGCCCGAGTGCCCGGCTTCGGCTGCTTCCAACAGCTCGACATCGAGCGCCATATTCTCGGGCCCGGTCGCCCTCGTCATGCCTTGAGGGCTTGATCCAAGTCGGCAATGAGGTCGTTCGCGGATTCGATGCCGACCGAAACGCGAATCAGGTTGTCGTGAATTCCAATCTCCGCCCGTACTTCAGGTGGGATCGAGGCGTGGGTCATGATCGCGGGGTGCTCGATGAGGCTTTCCACGCCGCCGAGCGACTCGGCGAGGGTGAAGAGCTGGACGCTCGAGAGGACGCGACGCGCGGCCTCGAGTCCGCCCTTGACAAAGAAGGTCATCATGCCGCCGAAACCGCGCATCTGCCTCTGGGCGAGCTGGTGTTGGGGGTGACTGGCGAGTCCAGGGTAGATCACCCGCTCGACTTGGCCGTGCGCACTGAGGAATTCCGCAAGGCGCATCGCGTTCTGGTTGTGACGCTCCATTCTTACCGCGAGTGTTTTGAGCCCGCGCAGGGCAAGAAAGCAGTCCATCGGAGCTGAGACGGCACCGATCGCGTTCTGAATGAATTTGAGCCGGCCGAAGCGCTCGTCGTCGTTCAGCACGAGGCAGCCCATGACGACGTCGGAGTGTCCGTTCAGATACTTCGTCATGCTGTGCATCACGATATCTGCGCCCAATGCGAGCGGACGCTGGTTGTAGGGGGACATGAACGTGTTGTCGACGGCCACGATCGCGCCGCTGGCGTGGGCAACCTTTGCGACCATCTCGATATCGATGAGGTTCAGCATCGGATTTGTGGGGGTCTCGAACCAGACGAGTTTCGTCGAAGGCCGCATGGCCGCCCGCAACTTCCCTTCGTCGGTGAGATCGACAAAATCAAATTGGATGCCCCGGTGGACGGCCACTTTCGTGAACAGCCGGTAGGTGCCGCCGTAGAGGTCGTCCCCGGCCACGACGTGATCGCCGGCTTGGAGAAGGTTCAGAACGGCATCACAGGCGGCCATTCCTGAACTGAAAACGAGCCCATGGCGGCCGCCCTCGAGCTCGGCCAGCGCCTTCTGCAAGGGTGTTCGGGTGGGGTTATCGGTCCGGGAGTACTCATAGCCACGGTGATCGCCCGGTGCGGCTTGAGCGTAGGTGCTGGTTTGGTAAATCGGCGTCATGACGGCGCCGGTCAAAGGATCAGGTTCAACCCCTGCATGGACCGCCAAAGTCTCAAATTCATGTGACATTTGACTTTATTATGGGTTGCTGGCCCGATCAGAAGAACTCGGTGCACACGGTGGGCATCGGAGTCAGCAGGCGGGTCGCCTCCTGAAGTCCTCGCTCCCGGCGAACGTCGACCAGTCCTTCCTCGGCGAGCCACTTCAGGCCAGGCTCGCCGAGATACGCCTGCGCAAACTGGCGGATGTCGAGTGAAAAGTCAGGATCGCCTCCTTGTTCGACTTCCACGCCCTCGGGCCGGTAACGCACCGTCCACGGCCCCTGATTCTCAGCCAAATACTCGTCGCGCACGGAGAACGTGAATTCGCCCGAATCGTCGGGTTTCAATCCCTGGAGCGCGGCTTCCACGTTCAGGATGCGCCACATGACCGGCCGATCGATCGTGGTTTGGACGCCCTGATGCTTGAACCTCATCAGGAATGGGCTGCGAGAAGGCTCGTTCCACGTGAGATCGCTGCGGTTGATCCCCAGTCCACCCATCACGGCGAGCAGGCCCTCGTACCCTCGACGAGAATTCCATGCGACTTCGCCGAACTTGAGCTCTTCCCAGAAAAACCCTTCCATCGAAGTCCAGCAGTACGCCTCGATCGGATCCCCTACCGCGTAGATCATGGGCGGCTTGGATCCCATCCGGTTCTTCCAGCGGGCCTGATTCCGGCGCACGGAGCCGCTCAGCTTGCGCGCGAAGGCGTCGTAGACAGGATCGAGCAGGATCACGTCATCGGGTGAAAGTCGCCGCACAGGGAGGTCCGTTTCGAGCTTCGGGAATCGAGCCTGCGGGCATTTGATTTGAAGTCGGTAGCCGCAGAACTCGTAGCCGTAGCGGCGGTAATAGTCCTCTCGGAAGGCGTAGAGCGCGGCCGCTGCGAATCCGCTTTCGCGCATATGGGCGAGTGACCATTCCATCATCGCCCGGCCCGCGCCGCCGATCCTCGCCTCGGGGAGTACGGCGACGCCCCCAATTCCGGCGCAGCTGAATTCGCCCATGCCCCGGTAGCTCGGCATGGTTTCGATGCCGGTGACCCCGACGACCCGCCCCCCTTCTTCGACAATGATCGCCCATTCGCCTTCGTCGGCAAGAAGTGAGTCGACCGCGTGCGCCCCCCCTAATTACCAAACCGGCCCCCATCCCCACGGGGTGGGGGCCCCACCTGATCCAACGAACTTAGTCGCCGAAGGCGTCGAAGTAGTCGCTCAGGATGCCGTAGTCGAACACGGTCACGGCACCGTCGCCATCGAGATCGGCGACGACCGGCGCGAATCCGTTCGAACCCACGGTTTCCCAACCGGGCATCGAGCTGTTCCAGTCGAAGTAGTCGGAGAAGATGCCGTAGTCGAATACGGAGACCACGTTATCGCCGTCGATGTCGCCGGGAACCAGGTCCATCGTGAGGATCTGGCCGCCATTGACATTGATGTTCGACAGCTTCTTCACCAAGTAGCACTTGACCAAGAACTTCATGTCGACCTGACCGGTCACGTTCGTCGCGAACGAGAAATTGCCCAGTCCGTCGAGCACGCCCGTCGCGGTGTCGAGCAGCGTCGAGGTGCCAGCTCGGTAGAGCTCCACCTTGATTTCGCGGCCCGGCGCTCCGCCCGTACGACCCAGTAGAGTCGCTCGTCCGACGACGATCGGGCCCTGCGGAGGACATGGGATTTCCACGTCACCCAGCGAAGCCTTTTGGGCGCTGGTGTACATGCCATCAGCATCCTGGAGGAAGCTATTGGTGTAGTTACCGTTCACGTCGATCACGGATCCTTGGATGCCGTAGATCGCGATGTTATACAGGGCGTTGCCGGTGAACCAGACGCGCGGCTTGAAGTTGGGATTACCCACCTGAGTCGCGTAGTCGTAGTCGACGCCGCCCGCCGAGTTGATCTGGCTGCCGTATTGGCCCACGTTGTACGTGTAAGCGCTCGGCACCCATTTCATGTGCTGGCACTCGTATTCGAGGTCTCGGCTCGAGTGCGCGGTGTATTGCGGATTGGTCGTCCAGTTCGTGGCGCCACCAAAGATGCCCACGCCGCGCTCGGCGATCATCATCTTTCCGTTCTTGGAGAAGCTGATGTCAGAGACGGGTGCGCTGTAGTTGGAGTTCGGTAGGAACGGAACGACGATTTCGAGGGCAGGATTGCCTGCGAAGTCGCCCGCCGCGTTCGTGCCGATCGACCAGATCTCGTTGTTCTTGCCCGTCTGCTGGCCGTTGTCGCAGCGCCAGCGAGCAAAGTAAACGCGACCCTGGTGGTACTGAACGCCCCACAGTCGGTCGCCGATGTTGACCATGCCCTTGCTTCCGTCGTCTGGGGTCCAGCCGTCGGCGGCGTTGGTCGGGTCATAGCTGCTCAGCACCGCACCCGTCGTGGCCGCGCCGCCGGTACCGGCGATCCGATAGATCTTGCCGTCTTCCAGGTTCGTCACATACAGCTGGTCGTTGATGCCGTTGTACGTGATATTGCCCAGACCCGGCCAGAGCTCAGGATCGACGCCCGCAACCGGATTCTGCTGCGGCAGAACGCAGTACTTGTAGATCTGGCCCGTCACGTTCTTGATCATGTAGACGACGCCCGGCACGTTTCCGCCGGCGGCGCCCAGGAAGTCATTCGTGTAGCAGCTCGTGTGCGTCACGAAAATATTCCCGTACTTGTCGATGGTCAGGCCGAAGACCGAACCGAGTTCGCGAAGATTCCACAGACCCATCGGATGAGCACCGTCGATCGGACCGTGGTAGCCGCGCGGCAATGCGGGCGGCACCCAGTCGGTCGCGGCCGTAGAAGCCAGCGCCGGAGGCGTCGTGGTCTGATAGTTGTTGATGTTCTGGAGCGAAACGACGGGCGAGTCCGTGCTCATGAACGTGGGATCGGCCCAGCAGGTGATGGCGGCAACCGTTCCCGGGAACGCCACATTGAACGGAACCGAAGCTCCGGTCGACGTCTGCACCTTGTCGTTATAGTCGGGCTTCAGAGCCCAGCATTGACCCGGCAGCGCGCAGCTGCAGGCCGGAATCGTGAGCGGTATCGTTCCCGAGCAGCACTTCTTGCCCTGACTGTCCAACATGATGAACGGCAGGTTCAAAGTCGACCCCGCTGTCGCGCCCGTAATGGTCACGCATGCAGTGAACGTCTCGCCGAAGTTCTTCGGCGGGTTGAACGTGATGATGTTCGGGTTGATGCTCAGGCCAGCCGGAGTCGGGAACATCAGCGACGAGACCGACGATCCGGAAACCAAGACTTGGCCGGTGAAGCACCACACGACATTGCCGGCGGCATCGCACTCGATGGTCTGGTCCAGGATCTGGAAGCAGTCGCACTTGGGCGTTTGAATCGGGATCGACGCCGTGCAACAAGGATCGAGATCGGGGTGATGCACCGAGATGTCCCAGTTGAAGCTGGATCCGGGTGGCACACCGCACACCGTGACCGTGAACGTCTGAGACGCACCATTGGCCAGCGGCGGATTGATCGGAATGTAGTTCGGGCTGAGCGTCAACGGACTTTGGATGACGATCGGCGGCGCGTTATGGCTGAACAGGTGTCCGATCGGGAACCCGCTCATGTTGGTGATCGTGAAGGTCATGTCGAAACAGCCGGAGCCATCGACCTTCCAGAGAATCTTGTCGACCTTGACCTTGACGCAAACGCGGTCGTAGGGCAAGTCGATATTGATCACGCCACCGTTGTTCAGCTGCACCAACTGGACGGCGCCTTCGCCCAGGGCTTGCAACCCTTCGCGGACCGGACCCAGAACGGCGGTTGGGCCGGCGGGCAGGTTGCGGGCGATAAAGTGCCCGTTGTCATCGGTCTGGGCCTCGAACGTGCCGCCTCCGACACCGTTGACAAAGCCGATGGATTCGCCCGCCAGACCGGGTTCTCCCGTGTCTTGACGACCGTTATGGTTGTAATCCTCATATACGGCACCTTGGATGGTGCCCCCTGACTGCGCGAAGGCAGTCAGTGCCGAGACGAACACGAGCAAGGCCACCAAACCCCACCGGGCCAGTGCTCGTGGCGCGAATTCGCGCTCAAGCCAACTCAACATAATTTTCCTCCTCTAACCCCGGAAACATCCTAACGGCTCCCTCGCCGTTGGGGGTCACCTGGTCCCGTTATCTTAACATACTGTTAACGAAAACACGCACATTTTTTGGCGTTGTGAGCGCAGAAGTTTGAATCCTGTGACTTTTGTCCCTGCGCTGGGCATTCCAGGCAAATTCAGCGCTTAACGCTAAATTTTGACTTGCGATGGATTATTGTTTCAGTTTTTATGTTAGAATGATCGCTTCAAAGATTAAATCCATGACTATGCGCCGTTTCAACTTTGTTGCCGCGTTCATTTCCCTGCTTGCCGGAGCCGCATTTGGTCAAAACGCGGCGCCCGCCGTCGACAAGGGCGACAGTGTCTGGATGATCGTCGCCACTGCCCTCGTCCTTCTCATGACCCCGGCCCTGGCCCTTTTCTATGGCGGCATGGTCCAAAAGAAGAACGTGCTCAACACGATGCTCCTCAGCTTCGCGATGATGAGCGTGGTCTCCCTCTCGTGGGTGCTAATCGGCTATTCCCTCGCCTTCGGCAAGAGCTCGAACGGAACCATCGGGAGTCTGGAGTACTTGTGGGGCCAGAACATCTCGCTGGACACCCCGTTTGGCACGCAGACCATCCCGGCGGCGCTTTTCATGCTTTTCCAGATGAAGTTCGCGATCATCACGCCCGCCCTGATCAGCGGCGCGGTGGCGGAGCGCATTCGGTTCAAGGCCTACTTGGTCTTCATGCTGATCTGGTCGATCCTGATTTACGTTCCCGTGGCGTGCTGGGTGTGGAACGGAGATGGATGGTTGTTCAAAATGGGCGCGCTGGACTTTGCGGGCGGCACCGTCGTTCACCTGGCGAGCGGGGCGAGCGCGTTGGCGCTCTGCTTGGTCTTGGGCAAACGGTCCGCACAGGTTTTCGCGCCGAACAACATCACACTCACGCTGCTCGGCGCGGGTTTGCTCTGGTTCGGGTGGTTCGGCTTTAACGCAGGTTCGTCGCTGGCGCTGAATTCGATCGGGATCAACGCCTTCCTCACGACCCACCTCGCCGCCGCCAGCGCCATGCTCGTTTGGATGATTCTCGAATTCAACAAGCGCGGTAAGGCGAGTGCGATTGGCGGCGCGTCCGGACTCGTGGCCGGATTGGTGGCGATCACGCCCGCCTCGGGCTATGTCGGGATTCTGCCTGCGATCGCGATCGGAGCGGTGGCGGCTGGCGCCTGCTATTACGGCATCGAGCTCAAGCACAAATTTGGCTATGACGACGCGTTGGATGTCGTGGGTATTCACGGCGTCGGCGGAACGGTGGGTGCGCTCCTGACGGGAGTCTTCGCGTCGGCCTCGATCAATCCGGCGGTTGCAGAATCGCTCAAACATGGACGCATGGGACTCATTGGCGTGCAGGCCCTTTCGGTCGTGTCGATCGGCGCGTTCGCCTTCCTCGGCTCTTGGGGACTGGCCCGTCTGATCGGCATGTTCATTCGATTGCGCAGCAGCGAGCGGACGGAGGATCGCGGCTTGGACATCGCCTATCACGGCGAAACCGGCTACCACCTTCCCCACGAAGTCGCGGCGTCGATCAACTAGCTTTCCACGCGACATAATTACTGCCCGTGAATCCCGTCATTATCATTTCGGGCCCTCCGGGTGCGGGGAAAACGACGCTCTCGACCATGCTCGCGCAGCAGTGGAAGCGAACGCTCGTGGTACCGGTCGACGATTTACGCGAGTGGGTACGCGCCGGCGTGGCGCATCCCGTTCCGGAGTGGACAGAGGAAACCAGTCGCCAGTTTGCCCTCGCCGAAGACGGTGCGGGCGATTTGGCGCGTCGCTACCAGGCGAGCGGTTTCGCGGTCATCCTCGATCACTGCCGACTATCCACGAACATCGACGCGTGGGTCAAGCGGAGCCTCACCGACCTCGACCCATTGCGCGTGGCCCTACTCCCGCCGCTTGAGGAGGTCTTGGAACGCAATCGCACGCGCACCAACAAAGAGTTCGACACATCTGTGCTGGAGCCTGTCATCACCGGTCTCCACCGGGAATATCTGGCGGCCGATTTGAGCGAGTGGCTGGTGATCGATCAGGTCGATCGGCCGGAGGCCTCGGTCGACCTCATCATGCAGACGCTGCGCCATCGAGCAGCGCCATAATTCGGGCGGACGAATTGGGGATATCCCAGTCGGCGAGCGCCTGACTGGCTCGCGCGCGCATATCCGCGTCGTGCAGCCACAGGCGGATTCGGCCATCCAGATCGCTGGGTTGGAGACCAGCCTGGTCGAGAACGGACGCCGCTCCCATCTGCTCGAACTCCAATGCGTTGAGCCGTTGATGATCGGCAAAGGCCTGAGGGTACGGCACCAGGATCGAGGGTTTGCGGAGCGCGGCCAGTTCCGATAGCGTGCCTGCCCCACTGCGGCAGCAGGCGAGTTCGCAGGAGAAGATAGCGCCCGCCATCTCGGGAGCCTCGAGATAAGCGCGGATATCGTATTCGCCGTCGACGCCCATCCGCTCGCGAGACTGCTGCATCCGCTCGAAGTGGGACACACCCGTCACGTGCAGCCATTGCACGTCGGCATTGGTCATCCGGATCGCGGTCGCGAGCGCAGCCTCATTGAGTGCCTGCGCTCCTTGCGATCCTCCCATCACGAGGATCAGCGACTTATTGTGGGGAAATTGATGCTGGAATGGAAGCTCGGCCTGATGACGAAATTCCTGCCGAATGGGCATTCCCGTTCGCTCGACCCGGCATCCCGGAAAGTACTCGGCGCCGGACCTGAAGACCGTCGCGATCGCATATGCGTCGCGGCTCCAGAGCCGGTTCGTTCTTCCTGGCACCGTGTTCTGCTCGTGGATGACGTACGGAATCTTCAGTCGCCGCGCCGCCGTCACGACGGGCGCAGAGGCGTATCCTCCCGAAGAGAACACGACCGAAGGCCGAATCTCGGCGAGCAGCTTGCGCGCGCTGACGGTGGCGCGGGCAAGATTGAGCGCGCCTTTCATGCCCCGAAGACTGGTGATCCGGTACAGCGGTTCGCTGGGAAGCGTCCGGATTTCAAGGCCGGCTCCTTCGCAGGCGCGACGCTCTTGGCCCCGCTGGGAGCCGATATAGAGCACTTCATCGCCGCGCTCGCGCGCCGTCTTGGCGATTTCAAGCGCGGGAAAAACGTGTCCGCCGGTCCCGCCACCGGTCACGACCAGTCGCAACGCCTGCCACCTCCTTTTCCATGATGGATGCCGCAAACGATTGACCGAGACCGATCATGAGCCACAACGCCACCAAACTGGAGCCGCCTGAGCTGATGAAGGGCAATGGGATTCCGATGGGAGGCAGCGTGCCGTTCGCCATCATGATGTTCACGCACGTCTGCACCCCGATCCAGATCGCACAGCCCCCGAAATAGTATTTCGCCTGCAGGTTCGTCGCCATGCGGCTGAGCAACAGCAATCGGAACGTGAGGAGACCGAGGACAAGGGGCAACATCAGGCTGCCGACTAGCCCGAATTCCTCACCGACCGTCGCGAGGATAAAGTCGGTCGTCGCCGCCGGCATCATGTGTTTCGCCCGGCCGGATCCGATGCCCACACCGGTCAATCCGCCGCTCGCCAGCGCCATTTCGGATTGCGTGGTCTGATAGCCGATATCGTCGACGTGCTTGGGGTCCCATCGCTGACCGTGAGCCAGAATCCGCTCCATGCGGTACGGCTGCTTAACGGTCACGATTCCAACCCCGAGGGCGAGGAACGCGACGGCCAGACCGAGCGAGAGGCGCGAAACGCCCGCGTACCACATCATCCCGAGCAAGATCGCCACGAGAACGGCAGCGGTGCCGAGATCGGGTTCGCGCTCGATGAGATAGGCCGTAGCGAGGACGAGCCAGAACGGCCAGGATCGCTTGAGGCGCGGTATTAGGACGTTGTCCAGCCACATCGGCACCGATCGCTGGGCCCGGGGCTTAAAGCGCGGCCGGAATGCGAACACCCACGCGAGAAACAGGACAGCCGCCAGCTTGGCGAACTCAGCCGGCTGAATCTGAATCGGTTCGACTCCGATCCACCGGGTGGCCCCGTTCTTGGTGATTCCCACGTGCGGAATTTCGACGAGAACGACGGCAACGAAAGCTAAGATCGCGATCGTCGGCGTCCACCGTTTGATCCGATCAGGGCGAATCGTGGAAGCGATCAGCCCAGCGCTCGCCGCAATCCCGACAAAGAGGCATTGGGTGCGAAACTCGCGGGGCAGGAGACCTGCGTTCTGGAGGATCGAGCGCGCGTAGCCGGCGTCGAAGATCAGGAAGAGCCCCATGAACGTCGCGAGCAGGGCGAGGCCCAGCAGGATCGGATCGGACATGATCGTCAGTCGTTTCATGATCGAATCCACTCCTGGGCTATGCGGCGAAAATCGTCGCCGCGCTCGCGAAAATTGGTGTACGGGTAGGCGCTGGCGCAGCCTGGTGCGAGCATCACCGCTTCCCCGCTTGCGGCATGGTCCAGCGCGTACCGAAACGCATCGTCGAGGCGCTCGAATCCCGGACCCTCGCGTCCGATTTTCGCTCCGAATGTGCTCCAGTTCGGGCCAAACAAGACCACCTTGCGATTCGTCTCCGCCAGAAACGCACGCACAGGCGCGAAATCGAGGTCTTTATCCACCCCGCCCATGAGCAGCGTGTGCGGCAGCTCAAGAGCTCGGCTGCTGGCAACCACGGCGGCGGGATTCGTGCACATCGAATTATTGACGATGGTGATCCCGTTCTTGGACCCCACGATTTCCATTCGGTGCGCGAGTCCGCGAAATTCGGTCAGCGCCTGCCGGACGCGTGGAGACGTGGCGTTCGCGTCCAGGACCAGAGCAGAGGCGAGAGCCCAAGCCTGGGCGAGATTGATCCGGTTGTGCTCCCCCGCCAGCGAGAGGTTGCCCGTGGCGAGATCTTGCACCGGCGAATTTGTTGCATCGAATTCCACGATTCGGACCGGTCGCGAAGCCACTCTGTTCAGGATTTTGTCGCGGAGTTGTGCATCGCTCGCATTGAGCACGACCGTATCCCTCTCTCCCATCGCATCGAAGATTCGCAGCTTGGTTTGGGCGTAATCCTCATAGCTCGGATGGCGGTCTAAATGATCCGGCGTGATGTTCGTGATGGTAGCAACTTTCGGCCGGAATTCTTGTACCCATTCAAGTTGAAAGCTCGACACTTCGGCGACCAAAGTTTGACTCGGCGTCGATTCCGCAGCGGCTTCGGTGAGCGGTTTTTCGGCCTGACCGGAGCCGCTGATGTTGCCGCAAAGCACGGCCTCAAGTCCTAACGCCTTCAGGAGCAGTTGCGTGAGCACAGTCGTGGTGCTTTTGCCGTTGGTGCCCGTGATCGCGATGATCGGGGCGCGGCTGATACGGTAGGCGTACTCGATTTCGCCCCAGATCTCGATACCCTTTCGCTGGGCGTCGAGAAGGATGGGATGCTCACGGCGCAACCCCGGCGAGGTGATGAGCTGATCGAATGCGCCGTCGTCGAAATGGCCGTGCCACCCCGCCACAACCTCGATTCCCTCTCCGACCAGTCGATCCGCGCGCTCGATGCGATCGGCGCTATCCAGGGGCTTCTCGTCGAACACGGTGACGGTATCACCGCGCTTCGCAGCGGCTTGAGCGGCGGCGTAGCCAGAGACCCCGAGGCCAATCACGGCGATGCGGCTCACGGCTGGCGCCCCACCCACTCCAAGTAGAGAGCTGCCGCTCCAATGGAACAGACGACCTGAGCGATCACGAACAGCGTAACGACGCGCATCTCGTCCCAGCCCGCGTGCTGAAACGCGTGGTGGATGGGCGTGCGGGGAAACAGGCGCTTCTTCGTCAGCTTTACGCTGAGCACTTGGAGCGGGACCGGAACCAGTTCGGCAAACATCACGCCGCAGAGGACGGCTTGAGCGATGGCCATGGGCCAAAAATGGTAGGCCGAGCTGGACAAGCTGGGCTGATCTGGGAATGCGGGCTGGTGCATCGCCACGAGTTGCAAACCCAGCAGCGCTCCGATCGGCAAGGCGCCCACATCGCCCATAAAGACTTTCGCGGGGTGGGCATTGATCAGCCAGAACGGGAGGACCGCGCCGAGCAGTGAAAGGACAATGAGCGGACTCGACGACCAAAGGGCCAACGGCACCAAGCCGAGGACGAAGTAGATCGCGACCTGTGCGGCCATCGAATCCATACCGTCCACAAAGTTGTAAGCGTTGGTGAGGAAGAGGATCACGAAGGTCGCTACCGCAATGAGCGTCCAATCTCTCATTCCGCCCGCATAAACGGCGACGACCGCGAGCGCGATCTCCAACGCGAACTTCTGTTTCCAGCCCAGCCCGCGCTTGCCAGGCATCAGGCGCGGGACGACGTAATCGTCGACAAAACCGATTCCCCCAAAGCCGAACAGCAACAGCAGCGCCGGAACCATGAAGGGGCCACGCTCGACCAGAAGTCCCGCCACGAGTCCGACCAAAATGATCAGACCGCCCATGGTTGGCGTGCCTTGTTTTTGGGCGTGCTCGGGGACGTATTCGCTGATCGTTTGCCTGGATTTCAGACGACGCAGGAGATTGAGGATAGGCGCGGCAAATATCGCCGAAACCAGCAGCGCGACCAACGGCGCGAGGATGGGATTCATCGGCTCGCGGGCTCCAGCGCGTCCAGCGCCTTTTCCATCCCGAGGGCGCGGCTACCCTTGATGAGCACGGCGTCGCCTGGCTGCAGGGCAAGGACGAACGCGGCGATGTCGTCGAGGGTCAAAGCGGTGCTGATTTGGGCAGCAGGATAGCCAGCGGCGATGGCGTCTTCTGCGATCCAGCGAACCGTCTCACCGTAAAGCAGCGCCTCGTCGGGCAGCAATTTGGCCAAGGCCCGTCCCACTGAGCGATGGCCCGACTCGCTGTAGTCTCCGAGTTCCTTCATCTCACCGAGCACGACGACACGCCTGCCTTCGACGGGTTGCTCGGCGAGGGTCTGGAGGGCGGCAACGGTCGAATCCGGGCTGGCGTTGTAGGTGTCCAGGACAATCGTCACGCCTTGCCGTTCGATGATCTCCATCCGCATGGCGGGGATCTCGGCGTGGGCACATCCGGCGGCCGCGGCCTCGATCGGGACGCCGTTTAACGCGGCGACCAAGATGGCGGCGGCGGCGTTCAGCGCCTGATGCCGACCGAGCGCAGGAATCGTGGTCTCCCAGGCCTCGCCATTAAGTCGCCCACGGACGAGGGTGGACCGCCAATCCAGTGCCCGGCATCCTTCGATTCGGTTATGGGCGTCGGGTGAGAATCCGAACGTGGCCACCGGACAGGGTGCCGCCCCGCTCAGAAGATCGAAGTAGTCGTCCTCGGCCCAGATCACCGCGTGTCCGTTCGCGGGCAGGGCTTGAAGGAGCTCGGATTTCGCGCGGGCGATGCCCTCTCGCGTGCCGACCTTTTCGAGGTGGGCGGTGCCGATCATCGTGACGAGACCCGTCGTGGGCTGGCTGATTTTGGCAAGGTGCGCGATCTGCCCCGGTCCGCGCATCCCCATTTCGATCACGGCAACGCGGGTTTGCTCGGTGAGTCGGGTCCAAACGAGGGGCGAGGTCAGTTCGGTGTTCTGATTTCCCTCGTTCTTGAGCACGTTGCCGAGCGAGCCCATCGCCGCGGCGGTGAATTCTTTCGCGCTGGTTTTCCCGTTACTGCCCGTGATGCCGACCACGGGGCCGCTGAACTCCGCCCGGAACGACCGGCCGAGTTCGGCGAGCGCCTCCACGACGTTCGTCACGAGCACATGTGGACCGTCGATCGGACGCTCGACGAGGGCGGCGACGGCGCCCTTTTGGATGGCCTCGAGCGCGAAATCGTGTCCGTCAGCGCGCTCGCCTCGGACGGCGATATAGAGTCGACCCGTCACGTCTTCGCGCTGGTCAAAGGAAAATCCCGCGACAGCCTGATCGGGTGAAGCGCCTTGCAGTTCGCCATGAAGGCGGCGCGCCCATTCGCCCAGCGTCACGCGGTCACCTTCTCGCCAAGTGCCTCGCGCGCCAATTCACGATCGTCCATGTGAATCTTCTCGCGACCGATGATCTGATAGTTCTCGTGGCCCTTGCCAGCAATGACGACCATATCGCCAGGGTTGGCCTCGGCCACCGCCCAGGCCACCGCTTCCCTCCGGTCGACGATGGTTTGAGATGCCCTTCCCGGCACGAGCCCACCGATGATCTCGGCGATGATGGCGGCAGGATCCTCCGTACGAGGGTTGTCGCTGGTGACCACCGTGATGTCGCTGTGCTCGCTGGCCGCGCGCGCCATCTTCGGCCGCTTGGTTCGATCGCGGTCGCCGCCGCAACCAAAGACGGTGATGATGCGAGAAGGATGGAGAGCCCTCGCCGATTCGAGCAGTTTAAGCAGCGCGTCGGGCGTGTGAGCGTAATCGACAATGATTCCGATGCCGCGCTCATTGGGCACCGCTTCGAATCGCCCGGGCACGGGCGTGATCCGTTCGAGACCCTGGCGGATTTCCGCGTTGGATAACCCGAGGGCTCGGAGTCCAGCGGCGGCGCTTCGCGCATTTTGGACGTTGAAGTTGCCACCGACGGGCAGCGTGAGCAGTTCACCGTCGTCGAGCCGCGCGTGGATGCGATCGACTTCGACCCGCTCGGCTGCGAGCAAGTGCTCGTCGTAGGCAAGGGTCGGGCAAAGCGCGTGGGCTAAATAGGTTCGCCCCGCCTCATCGTCGCGGTTGATCGCGCCGACGAAGGGCTTCTCGCTAGCGAGCGCCATCTCAGTAAAGAGGAGTTCCTTGGCCGCCGCGTAGGCTTCCATCGTGCCGTGGAAATCGAGATGATCCTGCGTGAGGTTCGTAAATACACCGACGTCGAACCGCACGGCGGCCAAACGGCGTTGTTCCAGCGCGTGGCTGCTCGTTTCCATGACGAGCGTATCGGCACCGGACGCCTTTGCGCGCGCAATCAATTCCCAGAGTTCGACCGGGAAAGGGGTCGTGTTGGCGATCTCTTCAACTCCGTCGCCGGTGCTAAATCCGAGTGTGCCGAGGTACGCCGCCTTCCGGCCGATCGCCCGCAATGCTCCCGCAATCATCCACGCCGTCGTCGTCTTGCCGTTCGTGCCGGTCACCCCGACAACTCTCATCGTCGCAGTTGGATCGGACCATGCCGCGCGGCAGATCCGTCCCAGGGCGACCATCGCCGGCATGGTGTTCGTTCCAGAGATGGGCAGTTCGGCGTGAGGCAAACCCGCCGCGTGCGCCGCTTGACGACCGGCCTCATCTGAAACGAGAGCGGCCACTGCGCCCTTGCCGGCCGCTGCCGTGACGAACTCCGCGGTCGCCGTCTGGGCGCTCGGCATCTGAACAAAAAGATCGCCCTTCTCGATTCGCCGCGAATCGGCAATTACGCGCGCGACGGCCGGGTTCGCCCCGGAAGGCAACGGCAGGCAGGCAGCGCGGAGGAGATCGTGGAAGGTCATGGACGCTTACGGATTTTACTCGCCGGCTTTTTCGCCCCCTTCTTGGGCGACGTTTTGATCTTCGTGGCAAGCTTCGAGGGCTTGGATTTCGCAGCGACCTTCGGCTTTTTGGCGTGCGCAGCGACTTTGGTCTTCTTGACCGGCTTGACCGCGAGCGCGGACTTCTTGGCCTTCGTCGTCAACGGCTTGGGCGTCGCCTTTTTAGTTGCAGAGACACGCTTCGTGGACTTAGACTTCTCCGCTTTCGGGGTGATCTTCTCTTTCGCGTGAGCTACGCTCGAAGTCGTGAGCCGAAGGGAGCGAGATTCGGTGGGCGGAAGTTGGTAGAGCCGGATCAATTCCTCAGCGAGATCGTGAAATACCGGCCCTGCGACGGCGGCGCCGTAATATTCGATGCCCTTAGGATTGTCGATCATGACGAGCACGACCGCCTTCGGATCTCCGGCTGGAACGAACCCCACAAAGCTGGAGACGTAACCCTTTTCGCCTTTCTTCAGCGACCCGACTTTCTGCGCAGTACCCGTCTTGCCTGCCAAGCGATAGCCCGGAATTCGAAGCGACTTGCCCGTGCCCGCGTCGCTCTCGATCACCGACTCCATCACCTTCATGACTTCGTGGGCGGTTTCGGGCTTGACCACCTGTTCGCCCGGAGCGAGCGCCGATTCGCGCGTGCCGACGCCCTTGACCAGCCGGGCCGGCATGCGAACGCCATCGTTGGCGAGCATCGAGAAAGCGGAAATAAGCGCGACCGGAGTCGCGGAAACTGATTGGCCGAAGCCAACGGTCATGAGCTGCAGGGGCTTGGCATACTCGTTGCGATTGAAGCGCCCGCGGGACTCCATCGGCAGCCCGAGACCCGGCTTGGAGGTTAGCCCCAGCTGATCGAGGTACTGCACGAAGTCCGCATAACCCACCTTCAGGGCCCACGATGCGGCGCTAACGTTACAGCTTTTCGCGATGGCGCGTTCGCAATCGATCGTGCCGTGCGCGCGGTTGCCATGGTGGTCGTCGCATCGGATTTTCCAGTAGCTGTTGTAAGCCAGGGCGCCGCTGCAGGCAACGACATCGTGAAGGGCGACGCGGCCGGTGTCGAGCGCTTTCGCGAGCGTGAGGATTTTGAAGGTCGAGCCGGGCTCGAAGGCAAACATGGTGGCTCGATTGGTGCCCGCATCGAGCGCAGGAGTCTCCGGGTCCGCGCTGGGCCATTGAGACATCGCGAGAAGATCGCCGGTCTTGGGATCCATGACGAGGGCGACACCGCTATCGGCATGATGAGCTTCGACCGCGCGTCGCACCAAGCTGGTCGCGGTCTGCTGGAGACTTGGCACGAGGGTGAGGGTGATCACCTTGCCATCGACGGCCGGCTTGGCGGCGCCCGACATGCGCATCGGCAAGAACGCGCCGGTGCGATCGATGAGGCCTTTGCGCATGCCGTCCACGCCCTCAAGCAACGCGTTCTGACTCTTCTCGAGCCCGCTCTCGGCCTTACCGTCGCGGAACTGGCCGACGATTCCGCTGACGGCTTCGCCAAGCGGATAGTCGCGGCCCGGGGCTTTGAAAATGGAGACGCCGTTGGCGCGCCAGTCCTCTTTCACGGCCTGAATGGCATCCGCGATTGGCTTTGAAATAGGCTGCGGCCATTCGCGCGTTCCCGGCGATCGGCAGAGCATCTTGAGGTCGGTGACGCTGATGCCGCTGGCGGCCGACAGGGCCATGTAAAAGCCGGGCGAGTTCGGGATATTGGCGGAATCGAGGCCGAGCCGAAATTGGGTCGTACTTTCGGCGAGCACGGTGCCATCGGATGCCAAGATCGCGCCTCGCCGCGCGGGCTCCATGCGCACGATCTCCCACCGATGAGTCTTGGCGGCAAGCGCCAGAATCTCATCGCGTTTGAACAGTTGGACGCGCGCCTGACTGACTCCGGCACCCACGAACAGGGCCAGCAATGCCCATGCCGTGACCGGAGCCCGGTAATCCCGAGCCGGTTTCGATTCACTCATCGATGTGGAAAGGACGTTAGCGCTGGGCGACTCGCATCGGCTTTACCTCGACTCGGTCGATGCCGAAATCTTGGCTGAACTGATTGAGGGAGGCCCATCGATAAACCGACTTCGGGGCGCGCAGGCGCTGCACTTCGGCACTGAGGAAATTCAGCTCGGTTCGGGCGCGTCGGATTCGCTCCGTCGCACGCAAGCCATCGCGTCGAGCGCTTTCCATCATCGTCTGACCGGCCAGCATGCTCGCGCCGTAGCTAACGGCCATGAGAAGACCGAAAGCGACCACGCGAACCGTGATGGCGGGCAGCGAAAATCGGCGAGCGGAGGGCCGTGCCGCAACGCGCGTCGGCCGGACCGTTTCGACCGGTCGAGCCTCCTCGCGGCGGCGCCGCCGAATGACCTGCACATCGGATTTACCCGATCGAACGATGACATCCTTTTCAGGCAGAAGTACTGCGCTCATGCTGTTTCTCCTGCGGCCGTCCGTGGCCGCTTAATGGCTCGCAGCTTGGCACTGCGACTTTTGGGGTTGCGCTCGACTTCTTCAGCCGAGGGCACGAGGGGCTTTTTCACAAGCTCCTCGAAATCGTTATCGTCATGGAGGCGGCGGAACGCGCGCTTGACCGCGCGATCTTCGCCCGAGTGGTAGCTGAGGGCCACCATTCGCCCACCCGGAGCCAGGCATTGACCGATGCTCACCAGCGCGTCTTCCAAATCGTCCAGCTCGCGATTGATGTAAATCCGAATTGCTTGGAAGGTTCGGGTGGCCGGGTGAAGCCGCTTTTCGCGCTTGGAAGGCGGGATGGCCGCCATCACAATGTCGACGAGATCGTTCGTGGTCTTGAGCGGCTTCGCGCGCCGTCGATCGACCGTAATCTCGGCGATCTTCTTCGCCCAATTCTCGTCGCCAAACTCGCGCAGAACGCGCTCGATCTCGGCCCCCGAGGCCCGGTTGAGCCAAGCCGCGGCAGGCTCACCTCGGCTGCGGTCCATGCGCATATCGAGCGGACCATCCTGACGGAAGCTGATCCCGCGATCGGCGTCTTCGATCTGAGCGTTATTAAGGCCCAAATCGAGGAAGATGGCATCGACATCTCCGGCAAGACGCTCGGGGATTTCGCGGTAGTCGGCATGGTGAGTGATCACGGTGACGCTTGATGCGTCGGCTAGACGCTGCTGCGCGATCGCCAGCATCGACTCGTCCCAGTCGAAGCCGATGATGGCGCCGCCGGGAGCGACTGCGGCCGCCATCTCGGTGGCGTGGCCGGCAAGACCCAGGGTTCCATCCACAACAGTCTCTCCAGGGCGCAGAGCGAGAGTGGTCATCACTTCGTCGAGCATGACGGGGACGTGCGTTGCCATTTAGGCCGCCCCGGCGCTCCCTCCCACCATCTCCTGGTACGCCTTCTCGATCGCCTCGCGGCGGTCTTTGCCGTACTCCTTCGGGAACTGGTTGAATTTCTCCCACTCTTCCGCGGCCCAAATCTCCAGGCGGTCACCCATCCCGATGAGGAGAACGCGATCCTTGAGCTTGGCGAGGTCGCGGAGCTTCATGGGAATGACGGCGCGGTTCTGGCCATCGAACCGGACTTCGTCGTCGGCAAATCCGAAGACGAGGCGGCTATAGGCTTCGCGGCCCTGGGAGATCGAGGGATAAGCGAAGATCTCGGCCATCCGCTGATTCCAAACTTCCTGGGAATAGGCGACGAGGTTGCCGACGGTGCCGAGCACGAGAACGAATTCATCGCCGAGCCGCTCACGTCGTTTTCGACCGAACAGGATGCGGCCTTTATCGTCGATGGTGGCCTCATCGTGCCCCATCAACGGCTTGAACCCCAGTTCCTGTCGATCCCCCGTCATTGGCTTGAGTAAAAGCCGGCTGTTTCATCGTCCGTGCAGCCGGCTTTGGGAAGATTTCAGGTCAGAGCACCCCGCCCTGCCCTCCCACTGTTTGGTCAGCCATCCTGGTCTTGGCCATCCACTGGTATGGGAATTATAACACGACTTATCGAATATCGCTTAAGAATTTGGGAATTTTATGGGAAAAATAGGTTCAAAACAGCGTAATACAGAACACCGTCTACTGAAAGTGAGAATAGTAAACATTTGTAGTAGACGCGCGTCGATTATCGACTAGACGCCACACGTCCGCCACTCGGTCAAACAGGCGTCATGGGGCCACGCTTGGGGGCCCAGTGGAGGTCAATTCCCAAAAAAGGAGCAGCCGGAGGTGGGTTTTTCGGGGACGCCGGTGAAGTTGACGCTCTTGGGCCAGGTCCCGGCGAGGCGAGCCAGCTTGTCATTGATCTCGCCGACCATTGCGCGGTTGTAGCCGGGCCAGAGCTTCACGACCTTGCCTTCCACGATGAGCGCGCTATAAACGGACCGCTGGCCACCATAGGAGCGCATGATGTCGAGCTTCTGGTCGGCGAGCACCGGGAATGGCACTTCGAGGTCCTTGCGAAGCAGGGCCGCCTTCGGGACCGTGCTGTTGCTGACGCCGACAAACTGGACACGCTGGCCGTAGGCGCGCCACAGGTCGGAAAACACCGGCTGGGCCTCGATCGAGCATGGGCATCCATCCAGGATAAACAGCATGAAGACGGGACCATTCTTGGAGAACGACGCCAGCGTCTGCACCTTTCCCCGATCGTCGGGGACGGCAAACTCGGGAGCGGGCTTCGTCGCCTTCTGCTCTGCTTCCGTGAGCATGAGGCTGGTGATGGGGTGGCGGGGTTCGGTCGTTTCGACCGGTACGTTTCTGGCGAGAATGGCCAACGTGACGCCGCACGCTGCGATTCCGATGCTGCCGAGCGTGCTGATCACACGCAACGTGAATGGTTTCACCGCACCGTTATTATAGCGCCGGAAGGTCCCATTCGCCCCGGAATACGGTGTGGGCAGGACCGGTCATGAAGACGTTTCCGTCGGGTCGGTAGTCGATCTCCAGTTCGCCGCCGGGCAGACGTACCGTGACTTCCCTACCCGTATGGCCGTTGAGGTGCGCGGCGACGGCGGAGGCACAAGCTCCGGTGCCGCAGGCAAGGGTGATGCCTGCGCCTCGCTCCCACGTTCGCTGGATGATCCGCTTGGAATCGATCACTTGCACGAAATGGACGTTGGTCCGCTTTGGGAAGAGCGGATGATGCTCGAAAATAGGCCCGATCGTGGCGAGATCGAGACTGGCGACCTCGGGCAGGAAGATCACCAGGTGGGGGTTGCCCATCGATACCGCGGTGCCGTGAAACGCCAAGCCCGAAGCCTCGATCGGCTCGTCGATAAACGGGTCGTGATGCGGACCCATCATCGGGATCTGCTCGCGCTCGAGCCGCGCGGGTCCCATGTCCACGCGCACCCGCGACTGATCGAGGATCTCGAGGTGCAGCACGCCGGCGCCGGTGTCGACGTCGACTTCGTTCTGCACCCAAAGACGCTGTTCTTTCAGAAAGATCGCAAAGCAGCGGATGCCGTTACCGCACATTTCGCTTTCCGACCCGTCGGGATTGAACATCCTCATCCGGAACGGACTTTGCGAGCCGGGTTTGGCGATGATGAGGCCGTCGCTGCCAATGCCCAGACGGCGGTCACCGACGGACTGGGCCAAGCGCGACCATTGCTCATCGTCCCAATCGGACGACATGGCGTTGACCATCACGAAATCGTTGCCGATTCCGTGCATCTTTGTGAAGGGGATCACTCCTCTTCGGCGTGTCCTCCGTATTCGCCGCCGCCTTCTGGGCGCTGGCTACCGATCGGCTTGCTGGGCACAACGCTCGTGATCGCGTGTTTGTAAACCAGCTGAGTCGGCTTGCCCGGCGAATCGAGCATGACGGTAAATGCATCAAAGCCGCGGACCTGACCGCGCAGTTGAACTCCACCCATGAGATAGATCGTGACCCCGATGCCTTCTTTGCGCACCTGGTTCAAGAACATGTCTTGCAGATTAATTGTTTTAGCCATTGGTAATCGTCACTCCACGAAGGAGTGCCTCGAGGTTCACCTCGAGAATCCTTTTGTCATTCAATTGCTCAAGCCATTCTTCGCGAACTGCCCAATGCAAGACGCGCTCACTGCGCAACCACGTTCGCTGCCGTTTGGCGTATTGTCTCGTTTCGCGTTTGATGATCTCGATCGCTTCCTCGATCGAGACATCGTTCTCCACAACTTGAGCGAGAGAACGATACCCGATTGCTCGCATGGCCGCGTCACTTTCTGCAACTCCAGAACGCAACAGTCGTTCCACCTCTTCCAGCCAGCCCCGCGTCACCATCTCTTCGACCCGCGCATCGATCCGTTCATTGAGCGTTTCGACATCCGTGGACAGCCCCCATTTCAATTTCCGAAACGGCGGCAGAACGAAACGAATCGGCTCGGTGGGTGCGAGCGCCCGCTCGAGTGCACGGCGCACACGATGGGGGTTTTGCAGGTCGATGGATGCCGCGCGGCCGGGATCGAGCTCGACAAGGCGCTGGGCGAGTGCTTCCAATCCCTGCTCCTCACGCAGCCGTTCCAATT
The DNA here is from genome assembly GCA_044226215.1 of Fimbriimonadaceae bacterium. Lineage (GTDB taxonomy): Bacteria > Armatimonadota > Fimbriimonadia > Fimbriimonadales > Fimbriimonadaceae > JBGAHK01. The sequence continues at coordinate 1,320,832 of JBGAHK010000001.1, forward strand.
CGTCGCGCAGAGCGGGATCGGGAGCCGCAGCCAGATCCTGCCACTCGTCCATGAGCGCCCGGATGTAGTAGCCCGTACCGCCGACGATCACCGCGTGTCGGCCGACCGTATAGCAGGCGTTCAGAACTTCGATTGCACCGGCAATCCATTCCCCGACACCGAACGGCTCGTGCGGATCCTTGATATCGAGGAGCGCGTACGCCTCGCGCCGATCCGGCTTGTTGGTGCCGATGTCGAATCCGCGATAGATTTGGAACGCGTCCGCGTTGATGAGCTGCGCATCGAGTCGATCCGCCAGCCGTTCGGCCACTTCCGATTTGCCGGAAGCGGTCGGCCCCATCACCGCGATCAGCCACGGCGTGTTGGTCAAAGCGACCCTAGTGCTTCGGCGCCAGCTTGTTCGGCTTGCGCTCGGCAATGGCCGGTGCCGCCTTCACGACGCCGTTCTTCTGGCCAACCTTGGGCGAGCAATCGATTTCGTTCTTGAAGGTCTGACTGCCGACCTTTTTCTCGACCTGGAAGAAGCCGGTGACCACGACCCAGTCCGCGTTCTTGGGCGCCGTCTTCAAATGGCCGCGCGAATAAACCGAGATCGTCTTCCCCGCTTTGTCCTTCAGCTTAAAGACCGTGTATTCGTTACCCTTCTTGCTGGTGCGAGCATCGAAGCCATCGACCATGCCTTTCACCGATATCGTCTTCTTGTCGTACTTCTTCAGGTCCTTGAGAACCTGGTCGACCTGAAGCGTGTCGGCGGCAAAGCTGGCGGCGGAAAGAGCGAAAACGAGAGGCAGGAAAAAGCGTTTCATGGTCTGTTCTGAAAAAGGTACCCGCTCAATATTCGATGAGGGCGTTGATCGTGTACTCGAGCAAGTTCTCGCGGCCACCCAAGAAGGAGAGCTCGACGAGAAAGCCGAATCCGCATACTTGAGCGTTCAGACGCTCGATGAGGCGCGCTGCGGCGGCTGCGGTCCCGCCGGTCGCGAGCAGGTCGTCGATCACGTAGGCGCGCTGCCCCGGATTGACGGCGTCGACGTGCATCTCGATCGTGTTGGTGCCGTATTCGAGCGCGTACTCCTCGCTGATGCGATCGTACGGGAGCTTGCCCAGTTTCCGCGCCATGGAAAACGGGACGCCCAATTCCATCGCGATCGGCACGCCAAAGAGGAAGCCGCGCGATTCGATACCGATGATCACGTCCGGTTCGCATGCGCGGGCCTGCTCGGCCATCAGATGGACGGATTCGCGCAGCGCGGCCGGATTCTGCATGACGGGGGTGATGTCCTTGAACAGGATGCCCGGCTTGGGAAAATCGGGAACGTCTCGGATGAGCGATTCGGCAAGAAGCTGGGCCATGGCCGGGGGAAACTGTACCCCAGCGGGGATATCAGGGTCGGAATGCGGGTTCCGACCGCCCACCGAAGTCCGAACGCTCGCAGGTGGCGCATCAAATCCCCGAGCCTGATAAACTAACCGGCATGAAGCGGTTCTCTCCGGCTTGGCTCGCCCTGCTCGCCCTGACCTGTGCCGTCGCGCAGTCCGACGATCAACTCGGCATGAGCGACGACCAGATCATCAAACTGGGCAAGCAGCGATGGTACGAAAAGTTCGTCGCCAAGAACGGCGAATCGACGGCGGGCATGTCGGAAGCGCACCAGATCTTTGCGCGCGTGCTCAAGCGACGCAACGACCGCCTCGCCCTGAAGCGATCGTTCGCCGAGCGAAAGCGCATGCACGATCTGCGCGTCAAGCTTCGCGCGTTTGGCGAGAAGATGCTGGCCGCGGGCGAGGGCATGTCGGGCGGCGGCACGATGTGGATTCCGGTTTATTCGAGCAACGCGGCCGATGCTGAAGAAGCGCTCTACGCCGTGATTTCGAACTCGGGCACGATGAGCAAGACGAAAGAAACGGACGTCGTCGACCAGCTCACCGCCCTCGCGACGAAAGTCGATGCGAAGAAGGCCGACTTCGACTCCTTGGGCAACGAGAATTACAGCTACGAATCGATCAAGAAGAATCTGGCCGGCGCGCAGAACGAGTGGAACGAAGTCGTCGCGGTCTCGAAGGAGCTGCCCGCCCCGGCCGCGGCTGGCGTCTATGCCTATTGCTACGACACGATTCGCACCGTGCGTGAGATGGGCCTGCCGGAGCTACTACTACTCCGGCGTTCCATCCGCTAAATCAACCCGAGTCAGGCTCGCCGGCGGCGTAAGAACAGGGCGCTCAGCGCGATGCCGATCCCGATTAGGCTTCCCGGCTCCGGTGCCGTCACGACTTGGAGCGCGACGGGGAACGTCAGGTTGGAGGAACCAAACGCGCCTCGGAACTGCCGCGTCGTCGTGTTATAACGCACGATCTGTCCGGTTGACCCCGACTGCCCGGCGATGAACACCAGCGAATTGTGCCCGAACGCAGTGCCGTAACTCGCGGAGAGGTACGCCCCCAGGTTAACCTTTTCTTGGACCAAAACCGGCCCCGAGGTATCCACGAATGTATTGAACATGTTCTGCCCTCGGTCGGTGAAAACGATATTGCTCCCGTTCACCGCCATCTGCCAAGGGAGTCCGGGCGCCAAGTCTGGAACATCGGATTCTCCCAGGGGCGTCGTGCCATATGCTCCTTCGTTCCACCACTTCAGCCGACGCGGCGAATTGCCCGAAAGGCTGTAGACCTTACCGTTCCCCGCCAGGCAGCCCGAATAGAAAATGTCGCCGCTGTTGCCGGCGTAGACACCCAAAAGTCGACCGAAATAGTCCGTGGCCCCGACCACGGATAGATTGCCGTTCAATGGCGCGAGCAAGGCTTTGTTCGCGTGGCCAAGACATCCCGTGCTGGAATACGGCGGCGAAAACTCGCCCAAGTACTCGCCCGTGTTGTAGTTAAACCTCTGGATCGGCCCTACGTTGGTCAGAACGAAGACCGAGTTCGTCGACTGGTCCATGACCAAGCTCTGCGCGCCGGTGCTCAGATAGCCCGCGCCAAAGCTCCCGAAGTACGTACCGGTCACCATGTCGAACCGCTTGAGCAAAGGTGACGGGCCGCCGATGTCGAGCACAATGCCCAGTTCGAACGAGGGCACGCGCGCTCAGCGACGCGGCCAGAGCCAGCAGTAGAAATGACTTCTTCAATATCCCCTCCACGAGTGCGGTGAACGCCGCACGAGGGAGTGTACAACAGGTTCCGTGAAGGCGGACTACCGGGAATAAAGTCGATCAATCGCACGACCAAGATCATCGCGGGCGTGATACGGTGGCTTTGCACGACCCGCGACTGCCGCCTCAAGGCGTCCGCCGGAGGCTCCGGCGCGGCGCGCAAAAAGAGAAGAGGCGGAAAGCGAACTTTCCGCCTGATTCTCATTTAAACGCCAGTCAACACTAAGCTGCAAGCGTGACCGATTGGGCATAGAGGGCGACCACTTCCGAGTAGTCGCTGCGCCGTCCGTCGCGCTGAGCATAGACGCGGTAAAAGGTCGGTGTGCCGACCGGATTCCCTTCGCTCTCGAAGATCGCCGATGGCGTCGCGCCCGCCAGGACCCAATCGCCGTTTCCGAAACGCACCTCGACCACAAACGTCGCGCCGGGCTTGTTCCCCGCGCGTTTCCATTTCAGCACGTTGCGTCCCGTCGCCGCGCTGACGGCCTCGAGCGATGTCGGCACATAAAGCGGGACCGTGCTTGCCGTGTTGCGATCGGGCAGACCGAGCGCGACGAGCATGGAATCGGTGACGTTCGGATTCGCGCGGAACCGGTTCGCGTATTTGCGCACGGTGGTCTCCGTCGAATCGCGCTGCACGTCTTTATCGATCGTGGTCGATTTGGCCAAGGTCCGCGCGACTTCCAGCGCTTCCAGCTGGGCGCCAAAATCGTCGGCCGCCGCCTGGATCGCGGCCAGATCGCTCGCGTTCAGCCCGAGCGAACCGCCGAGGTAGTTGCATTGGGTGACGAAGTTCGCCATCCAGCTGCGCAGGTCCGAATCGGTGAGCCTATAGAAAGGTTTCATGGTGCTTCCCCGCCGCCGGTTAGGCCGCGATCTTCAGCGCCGGTTCACCCGGATTGCTGCCCGCGATCCACAGGGCGATCTCGGCGGTCGGCTGGCTCTGCTGCTTGTTGCGCTGCGCGATGAGCCGTACGCCCAGGTAGTCGCCCGGCGTCCAGTTCAGCTCGAACTTCGTTTCTGTGGTGACCGCGACTTGCGACCACTCGGCGCTGGTCGAGGTTCGCGTCTGCACCATATAAAGCGTGCCCGACTTGTTGCCGTTCTTGGCCCACTTGATCTTGACCACGCCCTGCGCGTTGCTGCTGAGCTGCGGATCGCCGGGAGTAACGGGCGGTGTTTTGGTTCCCGAAACTTTGTGCGGCGCGACCATGAGCTGTTCGAGCAGCGAATCCGGAATCGCATTGTTCGCGCGCCAAATCTTGACGTAGCCGAGCAGGCTGATGAGGGCATTCTTCTTCATCAGGTCTTTGCTCTCGTCCTGCGATTTGGCATTCAGCCGCGCGCTCGTGGCGACATTGAACTGGGTGGTGTACGCGTTGCAGAGGTTGGTCAGGTCGGTCACCTGCTGCGCCGAGAGGCCGAGCACGGTCTTCTGACTGCTGATAATGGGCAGCACCGAATTGAGCGCCGCAATGAGCTCCGGGCTGACTTCAGTTGGGTCAAATATTTACCGATGAATGGCATGACAACATGCCTCCTTGCTTTTAGATTTGTTTCGTGAGCACGACTGGCTTACGTATGTCTAAAGAGTTGGAATTGGGTGGTATTTCCTTTAGGTCATCGCATTGAATAATCCAAAAATCCTTTTCGCGACCGTGCTGTCGCGGCCTTTTCCGCTCCACGCACGAATAAGCTTGGGGTTTGCTCGAAACAGATCAGAGCTTGGCCCACAGCCTTCGTAGGATAGAGCCGCGGTCAGCGAGGAGCACGGCCATTGCGGCTCGGTTCACATCGAGAATGTCGCTGAAATCGCGGTTTTGGCCCCTTACACCGTCCTTATTCAATCGGGCCAGAAGTGCTCCTGCTGTCCCCAACAATTCTTCGTAAGCCCGGACCGTGGCTTCAAATGTCTCGTGTCGCAGGGCCAAAGCCTGACTTCTCAGGCAGTGGAGGTAATGCCGAAACGCCGACTGTTCGGTCAGTCCAATCGCGGTGGGTTGCCCACCCGTAAGTAGATTGCTGATGTAAGGGCTATGTTCTGGATCTGGGAACATTTCGCCGAGCAGACCCTGACGGTAGGCGATGTCCAGGTATGGCAGTTTGTACTCAGACAGGGATCTAGGACAATAACACCATGTTGCTCTCTGTTTCGGGTCATCGGAAGCGGATTTGAACTTTTCCGGGGGAAAAGCTCGAACGTTCATCCAAGTTCCGGAGGCCACCGCATCCACCTTGGCTAAGGCCGCTAATAGCATTTGTTGATTGGAATATCCCAGTATCACCGAAGCGCCTTGCAGCTTGAGTCCCGCACAAAGATCGATTATGTTCGCCAACCAGCTTGGGTCGTCAACTAGGTAGTCACCCCGTGGGTGTTCCGCGACAATATAGTAAGCCTCGGCCGGATTTTCTGCGCAGAATTCCAGCAAACTACAGATGGACGCCGTCGACCTTCCCGCGTCGTCCGACAAGGCAAGTGTTTGAATTAGGGGCTTGGACAGTGACAATGCACGGCATTCTTCCAAGACTATTCTCTGGGTTTCCCACCAATCCGCATTCACATTCGATGCCAGGAGGCCGGGCAACACGAATGCCCTCGTATCGAGCCGCTCATTTAATGCCGCCAACTCTCGTAACAGCATTCGCACTTCAGAGCCATTGAAGAAAGACCCGGTTGCATACTCTTTTGGCCAATATCGGTGGTCCCTAAGGCGCTCATGGTCGGCATGAGGAAGGTAAAACTGGGGATCCAGCAAGACGCTTCCTCCCGCAAGACAGGTAATTCCGGAAGCCAACCGTCGCAACTGCTCGTCGGTGAGGTCACGTGGACTAAGAATCACTTCCCCACCGCTCCATTCCCGCACCAGCGACTTGGAATGCTCCATCATTCCAAAACCAAACTGCAAATGCAGTCTCACAACAGTCCGCCCCGCCCGGAAGTAGCGACGGTAGTGCTTTTCGCTAGGTGTAACCCCGTCATACAGAACCAAGTCCATTTCACGACTCGTCCTCCATTATCTCCTCCAGCCACTCAAGCACAAAGCGCATCGTTTTAGGCCTGTGGTCTCGCCTTTTCTTAGTCAGGGCCACTAAGAGGTCCGCTAGCGAACTCGAACACGTGACGTGAAAATTGTCTTTGGTTAGATTCATGTTCTCCGTTCTGCGGACAATTTCTTGCTGATCTCGCGCACCGTCGGTAAATGGATTGCGGCCTGTTCCAGCCTCAATGAGGGTAATACCCAACGCAAACATGTCCGCCCTACAATCAATATGCCGCTTTTCATTGCGTATTTGCTCCGGTGGCGCATACCCAAGCGTAAATTTGCCAAACGGGGCATCTGCTGTGAGAGAACATAGTTCAAGGTGCCGGGCGATTCCGAAATCCAGAAGCCAAAAATCCCCGTTGTCGTCAAGCATAATGTTGTCCGGCTTCACGTCCCGATGCACAATAGAATTCGATTCTGAATCTCTTAACGCTGCGGTCATCTGAAGCGCGAGTTTTAAAACCATTGTATTCGGAAGCGGACCATTTTTATCTAAAAACGCTCGAAGTGTCACGCCCGTGATTTTTTGTTCTCTAAGCCAGGAGCAGCGACCATACTCTGTTTCCACCGACCCAGCATCGTATATCTGTGGAACCCGCGGTGATCCGACGTTGCTGGCGGCAAGGATTTCTCTCGCGACTGATTCCGTATTTGTCCCAGGCTTGAATATTTTCACCACCACGGGGCCATTGGAAGGATGCTCTGCGGCGAAGACTTGTTTTTGACCACCTCGCCCAATTTCTGTAATACGTTCGAGATCAGGAAACATTTCCTTCAGTTGTAAAGCGTCTAACATCTCCCGCACCCTAGCTTCGCGCGCCACACCCACTCGTTGAACAGCCATGACGCGTAGGAGACTGGCAGCCCATCCTGGAGGTCGGGCTGCCTCACGTCCAGTCGCGCATCTTCCACAGACCATATTCCGACGCCAAGATCCGCCGCTCTGTCTAACAGAACGGTCCCCCGAGGCATCTTGGGAATAAGGACGAACGACTTCTGGGCGAACCACCGATTACGGCCAGCCTGCTCTAGCCCCAGAGGTATTTGGCTGACCTTCGCTTCGATCGCGTAGATTCGCTTAACCGCAAAGAGCCGCGAGATGGGTCTCGCCCGAATGGCTGAGGTGTTCGTTCGAATCATATCGGCGGCACGCAATCGCCCCAGGTTTTCGTCAATTTCTCGACCAAACAATCGGGCCATCTCGAACCGAGTGGATGCCACTCTGCTTCCGAGCCAGTGCAGGATACGTAAGTCAAGGTCATTGAGTGCCGTGCGCTCCGGCCGCCAATCGGCTGCTTTCTGTGGTTGCCACACTACCGCTACCAAATCGGGAGCCCCGGATGGTAGCCGCGGCTCCTTGAATAGGACAACCTCGTGGCCTTTCGGGGCGCGGATCTCAAGTCTTTCAATGAAGCTCCGAACAAGATCTTCCTCTGGTCCGAAGGTAGGCTTGCGACTTGGAAAGCCGGATCTGTCGCCATTAGTCCCCGACCAATATAGCGGGTACGCACTGCAGATTATTCTTCCAACGCAGGGCCTCACCATCGACTGACCAGAAATCCCTTCTCGTCCTAAGTTACGGACCATCTTTCCAGAATAATATTGGCACAAAAATTCAACTAATGCGAGGCTGTGGGCACAACTTTGCCTCCCAATGGCCATGTTTCACTGAGACATATTTTTTCATGGCAATCACAGCACACTAGAATCTTGTCGCCACCGCCCGGAGCTCGCGGACGAATCGGTCGAAGCTGAGGTCAGGGCAAGGATGTGAGATCGCAGTTGGTGTCGCGGCTGTCGCCAGCGTGAGGCATGCTGCATCGTAATGCCGCTCCAATACCAGCCGTCTACAGAGAATCTCGTATCGCTTCGCATACGACGCTCCGTGGAATATCGGATCAGCTTTGAAATGCGGCTGCTGCAGCCTAACCGGCCGATGGATTCGCGGAGTATCTTCGAGCAAAAAGAAGTATCCGATGAATGGGCGAGGAGAGGGGTGGAACCGGCCCTCGCGGTAGGCTGTCCAGATATCGACCGCGTTGCCGATGGCCTCTTCAGTACGGTTATTAAAATTATTGCCAATGGAGCCAACTTGGGACTTAAACTCTAGCGCACACACGAGCTGATTCCTGCTCACCACGATTAGATCCCATTTTTTCTCGGCGCGAAAGTAGCCCGGGAGCTCCAGTCCAAGCTTCCTCTTGATCGAGATGTTTTCCAGGCCGGCGTCGCAAAGAATGTCGGAAACGAGCACTTCCAGCGCACCCATTTGCGAGCCGCCGGTTACGGCACCTCGTGTTCCGGCGTCGATCTTTCCACCTTCGATCTGTTTTTGCTTCTGGCGGTCCCGTGCTTCCCAAAAGCTTTGCACGGCCTCCTGAAGCCGCTTTTCAATATCCAAGCAGCCTCCGTTCGGCCTCTGTCAGCCCGTAAAGTTTCATGGCAGTTGCATTTGCCGCTCGCACGTTTCGAGACTCAAAGGCGTCTTTCAGGGCCTCAGCGTCAGCGTCTGTAAGGTCACTGACGCGGGGCAGCATGATCCGTCTGAGGTACTGGGCTTGGAAGCGAAGATATCCACCTCGCATGCGAAGGCTGTAGGCCTCGATGATGAACTGGGCAATATCGGAGAGTAAAAGACCACCAAGGACACGCGGATCCCAAAGGCCCGGTGTGATGTAATAGAGGTTGTGGTGGGGATAGGTTTGACCTTCATCCAACACCGGTGCGATCCGGGCCGCCATGTCGGGGATGTACAGCTTGTGCGCGCGGAGCAAGGAGTAATCAACGCGGTCGATTGTCCGGTACCACCCGTCCGGATTCTTTTTGCCCACGTGACGGGCTTCAAGCTTGTCGCGATGATTTTCAAAGTGCACTCGGAGCAGTGGGTAGCGCGAAAGATCGACCAACCGTTTACCTTCCCAGGGATTCACGAGGTATTTTCCTGACCATTCGACCCTGCCTCCCCGCACATCCTGAGCAAGGGCAAGTGGAAGCATCCGTTCCGGTTCGGCCGCTCCGGCTTCAGTTGTCACGAAAACCTTGTCCGCCCCGGTCGCCACGCCAATGCCCACTCTGGCGCTCGTGGATTCGAGCGTCGGAAATTCCGCCTCGAGACGACGGAGGAGCGCTTGCTTGCTCGGCTCGATTAGCGACCATGGACCTGGGCCCTTGAACCATTGATCCAGCCGCGCGGCATTGGTTGCGCCGCTAGGCTCCGATTCGCCCGTGAGCTCCCGGACCAGCGCCTCGGCACCGCGTCTCTCCGCGCCCGGAGCAAGACTGGCAACAACGACCGAGCCCTGTGGCGCCCGTCGAATGACTGTCACCGCGGGGTACGCGCTGACTTGGTTCTCAAAGGCATCCGCGTGGTGCATTTGGGCCACTATCTCCACGCAAAATTCGGCGGTAACCAGTTTCCTGAGCTCCGCGCCATACTGGTTGAACATCCACCGATCGGCGCAAATATATCCGCAGACTCCGCCGGGAGAGAGTTGCCGGAGCGCTGCCTCAAAAAATGCGACATATATGTCTGCTCGCCCCTTCATTGTAGGATAGGCTGAGCGGTAGAGTTGGCCCCCATCCTCCAAATCCTCGAGCCGGATATAGGGTGGATTTCCAACCACAAAGTCCGCCTCCCGTTCCCGGCCCTGGTTTTCAAGTAGGTAGTCCCCAGTCCTGACCCAGCCATCAGCAAGCAGTTCCGCGTCTTCAGGTCTGACTCCTGCGTCTGCGAGCAGAGCAGCCAAGGCCGCTCGGGCCCGGTCCGCACTCTTGGAATCCAACTCATATGCGACGATGGATCGACGCGCATCGAGAGGATGCACGTTGTGGAGGCGACAACTCGCGATCAGTCGGCCCACTGCGCCGATCAAAAATGATCCATCGCCTGCGGCAGGTTCTACAAACAGCTTTCTGGCTAGCGGAAGTTCAGGAAGGTAACCCGCCAGATCAAGGAGCAACTCCACGACCCAGTTCTTCGTGTAGACCACACCATTCTTTTCAGCCAGATGCTGGGGTGCCGGGTCCGTTATCGGGGCATATCGCAGTGGCCAGTGGGTTTGCATTCGCGTCTTTTCAGGCTGGTCGACCATGCTCACTCTAGTTTACGAACCAGTATACATCCGTATCCCATGTTGCCGAACTCCATCGTGATAAGACGAGCGAGCACTATATTCTTGATTCGTTTGTGTGCGACTATCCATCTCCGGTGGCATGATGGAGAACGACATGCGTGTGGAAGCTCGATCAGTCCCGGCGGAGGCGGTGATGCCCCTGCGTGAGCGGTATCGCCAAGAGGCGGGGTGCCAGATCGTCCGCGATTCCTGCCTGGCGCGGGGCTTTGCCGAGGCGTACGAGATCACGATCGAGGGGAGGGTGGCCGGATATGGCGCCGTCCGGCGCATGCACGATCCGGGGATGCTGGTCGAATTCCACGCCGAGCCCGAATCGCGGAGCCTGGCCCTGCCGATGATCCGGGCCCTCATCGCGGCCAGCGGCGCCACCACGATGGAAGCTCAGACCAATATGCCGCTGATGCATGAGCTGCTGGTGGCGTGCGCGAGCGAGATTCGCGTGACGAGCCAGCTGTTCGAAGACGCGGGGACGACCCAGCTGGACGGCGGCAACGCCCAGTTTCGCGCGGCGACGCCCCGCGATGCGGGCCGGATCTTTGCGCATCACCGGGAGCCGGTGGGCCCCTATGTGATCGAGGTCGAGGGGCGAATCGTGGCGACGGGCGGATTTCTGGGCCACTACAATCCTCCCTATGTCGATCTGTTCATGGAAGTGAACGCGCCCGACCGCGGCCAGGGCTATGGCAGCTTTCTGCTGCAAGAGCTGAAGGCGGTTTGCCGCGAACTGGGCAAAGTCCCCGCCGCGCGCTGTGACCCCGATAACCTCGCCTCGCAGAAGACGCTGCTCAAGGCGGGATTTCGTGTGTGCGGCGAGCTGCAGTGGGGCGAGATTCGGCCCGGAAACGCCTAGCGGGAGACCGCCGTCGTGAGTTCCCTCTTCCCGACGCGGGGTGCCCCCATTTCGTTGTCAAGACGACCCCGCCGAATGTACGCCCGGGGGAGAATGTGGGCAACCTCGACAAGAGCCGTCACGTTCATTATTGCCACATGGTTGAGGGTTAAAAGACGAAAGCGGTCTGGTTCAGATAGCGTTCCTATGACCGTTCCGGGAGAGCCCGGCCGGCCCCGCTGAACTTTCAACCGAGGAGGTAGCAAAGCCCAAGACGACGGCCGTCGGGAGGACTAATTTAACTTCAACTCGCCGCAATTTGCAACACCCCAGATGACATCGACGCTGTACCGGGCGCGTACCAACAAAAGCCGCTCTCGTGCGCTCATCGGCTCGATTCGCGCGCGGACTCCCGCGAAGTTACTAGCCAGCCTTGATGGGCCCTTTGGCGCAACCTACACCCTTTTGTCACGAATTGTCGATATTCATGCAATTCGGATTGTCATGAAAACTTTCGTAACGCTTTCGCTACTCGCAACCGCGGCACTTTCTCAGGCTCAGCTTTACGGAGTCGGGGGCACGAACGGTAACTACCACTTTTATTCGATCAACACCTCGAACGGGGCTGCAACCAACATCTTCAATTTCAGCGTTCCCAACACGACCAACGTGGTCGCACTGACCTACATTCCGACCACGAATCGCTTTGTGACCACGGCCCAGGTTTCGGCGTTCAGCTCGAAGCTGGTCGAGCTCGACTTGGGTGCGCAAACGGGCACCGTCGTTTCGACCGGCATTCCGAACAATAGCAGCGGCACGCCGTATTTCGAGGGCCTGGAATACATGGCTTCGCTGGGCGGCCTTGTCGTTTCTCACGGTATCGGCGGGTTTTATACGGGACAGCTGGGGCTGCTGAATCCCGTCGGCTACGGTCTCCTCAATACCACGGGCATGATCCTGGCCGATGCAGACACGGTCTTCATGGATGGTTCGGGCGACCTCAACGTGCTCGATACCAATAACCCAACGGGCGGTTTCATGCGAAACAAGATCTTCAGCCCGTTCGGCCTGAATACGACGGTCGGCTACGGCTCGAACATGTTTAGCGCCACCGATTCGGACCTGGCCTGGAAGGGCGACGAAGGTCGGCTCTTCCTCACCCAAGGCACAAGCCTTTCGACGGTGAACTCGCTCAGCACTTCCATCACTTCGGTGGGAAGTTATGGGATCGTCAATAGCGACGGCAGCCTGGGCACGATCACCGGACTTGCAGCCGTCCCCGAGCCTGGCTCGCTCCTTGCCACGATGCTCGGTGCCGCACTGCTGATCCGACGCCGACGCAGCTAAGGCGTCGCATCACCCGCCCCGGTGGATACCGGGGCGGGTGCGCTGGATGCAGGCGATTACTCTTGCATCAACCGGCCGACACCGGGTTCGGCTTGATCGGTTTCGCGACGATCCCGGATTTCGATCTCCGTTCCGTTGGGCGTGTGAATCCGAACCGTCGAGGGTGACGATTCAGAACCGAGACGGCCTTGAGGATTGGCGTCGGTGACGACGCGGCGTCGATCGCCCGGGATCGTCTGCCGGTCAACACCACCGGGTGCAGATCCCGCGCTGATCGAAGGCTCCGGCGGACCACCCGGTTTTCCGCCCGAGGGCGGTTTCGGGACGTTGGTCATGGCATAGCCCAGCCACTGGTAGCCGAGCAGCATCATTCCGAAGACCATGCCGCCCACGATGATGGGCAACCAGTGCCGGCCTTGGCGGACAATCACCGCGTCTCTTGATAACGGCTAGTCACCGACTTGGTCAAAGTTTGTTGAGAGGATGCTGTAATCGAAGACAGTGACTGCCGAATCTCCGTCCAAATCTGCATCAGAGGGTCGGAATCCATTCGCGCCCACCACGTTCCAGCTGGCATCTGTGGAAGACCTGTCGAAGTAATCACTCAGGATCGAGTAGTCAAATACAGAGATCGCATTGTCCCGGTCGATGTCGCCACAGGTCAGTTCGACGTTAAGCGTATCCGCGACGAGCGGACTCACGGTAACGAGCTTACGCAAACAGTTTCGCATCGTGACGTAGAGACGGTATCCAGGTCCGGTGATGGATTTATTGATCAAAGGGTGAGTCAGATATTCAACCGGAGTGGCATTGGACCTCCACGAATCAATGAACGCACCATTTTCGTCCAAGAGGAGGAATTGAGCGGGCAGCGGACCCGTTCCCGAGTACCCGCTTGATCGAAAAAATCCGCCCACGGCCGTGCCTGCTGCGTCCTTTAAGGTCGTCCCGCATTCTGAAGTTACCATCACCCCCGGATCGAGCGGCGTCACCCCATAGAGCGCTGAAAGTGTTCCTTCTTCGAGCGAGCCTTCACCGGCAACTGCCTTCAGCCGTCCGTATAAAGAGATGCCCAGATCGACTTTATTGGGAACCACAACGTCCGCGTACGTTCCGAATGATCCGTAAAGGCCAAACTCGCCGTGCCTTGGATTGACTTCCAATGTCGCTCCGGGAGTAACGAGCGCCACCCAACCATTTGACGATCCATTTTCGGCTCCATCTGGATCCAAGGGCGATGTGTCAGCGGAAAGATGAGCGGTGATGGAGAAACGAACGCGAATCGGCTTGCCAGCATCTTGGAAAGGATCCGTAAATGTGAGGCGGTCGGTGGACCAGGCTTCCCCTTGCGATGGTTTTGCCAAAAACGTCGACGACTTTGGCGAAAACGTCAACGATTTTTGCAAAGTATTCGTAGCGCGAGCATTTTGTCTCGAATGTTTTGCGCAAAACGTCGACGATTTGGGCGAAAACGTCGACGATTTTTGCAAAGTGTTCGTAGCGCGAGCGTTTTGTTTCAAATGTTTTGGGCAAAACGTCGACGACTTTGGCGAAAACGTCGACGTTTTTGGCCGGGAGTTCGTGGTTTTTTCTTCGCGCTACGGGCTTTTTGGCCCCATCGACGCCGTTCGCGGCGCGTCGTGGGCGCGCAATTCCGTGGCGGGGTCGGCGTTCGAGCTTCGCACGGGGCGGGATGGACCGTTGCGAACGGCGAACCCACCGGCGGCCTTCCAGGCGCCTTCGGGGATGGTGGCGGAGACGCTTCCCCGCTCCACGTACCAGAGCAGATCGCGCCCTATCAAGCCGCTCGGGATCTCGAACAGGGTCCGCGTCCCCACTTGGTCATGTGGTCAAAATCGATCACCAGAGCCGAGGCAAACGGGCAAGCCGCGGTTGCCAGCAAGGCGACCGACACGGTTAAGTTCACGTTTCTTCTCGTTGTCGCTTGAACGCTCATTCCGATCCCGAACGCTGCCCGCCCTTGCTCCGCTCCCTGACTACTTCGCCCGGCGGCGACGAGCCAGCACGAGGGCGGCTCCACCGAGGGCCAGGAGTGAAGTCGGTTCGGGCGCCGTCCAAACGGCCATCGCGCCCGGGCTAGTTAGGTTGCCCGCGCCGAAGGTCCCGAGCGGGGTGTTATTCGCGAGGTCGATCGTCTGGAGCAGACCGGCCGTACCGGCCGCATTCAATCCCGACACGTAGTAGTTTGAGTGACCGAGGTCCATGTCGCTGATGCTCGACAACGACGTGGTCACGAGTTTGGTCGTCGAGGACCCATAAATCCCGTTTGAAATGGCCGTCACGACGCCATAGACCGGGTTGCTCGCGCCTTGGAACCAGCCGCTACGATCCTGCCGGAAGCAGAGCCATTCGGAACCGGTGGTGGGTCCAGAGTTCGGGAATGTGGCGTTGTAAGCGCCTGCTTGCGAGAAGTTGTGGTATTTAGTCCCATCCTGGAGGAAAATTGCCGATAGGCCGTAAGCGACGTCGGTGGGAAAGTTCGCGCCTGGCGCAGCTGTAAAGGTCTGCCCTCCCGTCGTCAGGTCGATTTTGGCTAGTCCTCCGGATCCGCTGGCGTCCGAGGTGTAGGCACCGTAGAGAAAGCCGTCCGGGCCCAGCGTGAGACCCGTGATGAGTTTGTTCGCGGTGGTCGCCCCGAGCTGGCCCAGATAGTTTCCGGTAAAGCCATTGAACATTCGTACGGCGGTCCGGTTCCCGCCCAGATAGTCCGAGACGAAGACAATGCCTTTGGCGCTGACCTCGATGCCCAGAGGAAAGGTTAACTGGAGGCCCCCAAAACTCCCGAAATAGGTTCCCGAGATCGGGTCGAACCGCTTCACCATGCCGCCATCGATGACGAAAAGCAGCTCGGGCGATTCTGCAAACGCGACCCCGGCGCCAAGCATGGCGCAGCCGACGGCAACAAGCTTTAACCTTCTAAAAAGCATCCTGATTCCTCTCCAAACGGGGCATCGCCCCTTGCTTAGTGTACAGCAGATTTCTGGCGATCGCGCTGGCATTTATGCCCGTGAACTCCGGCCGATCCTAGGGACTAAGTCCGGTTTTGTTGCACGAAGGTGGATATAGTAATGCATGCTCACCGCGCTGCTCTTGGCGGGCGCGATGCACCTGGCATCGCCGACCGTATTTCGCGAGCCCCCGCCCGTGCCTCCCACCACGAAGAAAGACTTTCAGATCGGGGGCGGGTTTGTCCTGGAGTGCACGTACTCCTGGTCGGAATGGAAGCAGGACGGCGGTAGCGGCATGGACTATTGCAACCACGTGGGCGTACGCAAAGTCCACGCCTCGCACCTGGCCTGCACCGATGGCACGTGTCACCAGGAATGCTCGCGGACGCATAACGCTTACGGTCACGACTACGACGTGGTGATCGAGGAAGACCCGGGGTTTGCCGATTCGATGAAGAAGTGGGCGCAGGCGCTCGACAAGAGCAACGGCATGCTCGGCGCGATTCTTTATGATTCGGTCTCGATGGCCCCGGTCGTACGCGATTTTCGCGAGAGCGTGCTCGGCGAGATGAGCAAGGTGCGAGAGTACAGCCCGTATCTTGGCGAACACTTCGCCAATTCGTGCGAAGGGGTGGATCGGTGGATGGACTATGTCCGTTCGGAATGCACGCTAACCTATCGCCTGCGCGCAGCCACGCTGGGCTATATCTACCAAGAGGATTCGTGCCACGTGGGAAGTCTGAAGACGGTGGGCCGCGGCTATCTGCGGCGTAACCTTTATTGCAAGTGCGATCCGACCACCATCCCGGACAAGCCGGTGCGCGAGACGGCGCTGACGTTTCCCAATTCGACGAGCGATCCGACGAGCCCGGAATACGCGGGCATCTGGACCGATGACGATGGGGACGGCTCGTACGTCCAGATCGCGCTCGCCGATGCGAGCCGATTCGGCATCGAGTTTCGATCGGACGGCATGACGTCCTACCAAGTCTCGTGCCGCAAGGGCGACGAGATGCCGGTCGGGATCATCATCGTGCCGGGTTTCGCGCTCGATAGCTCGGACCCAAAGGTCCAAGACCTGATGATCTGCGGCGGGGTGAAGCTGGCTCCGCGCAGCGGGACCATCACGGGCAAGGGCCGCGCCGCGTGTCTGGAAATGAAGAAATCGGAGCCGACGATGGCGACCTCATTCAAACCGGTCGCCGCGCCCTCGCCGGAGTTGGTGCCCCTTGCGCTCTATCACGCGAACACGCGCATCAGCGGACCGTGGGACCAGGCGCGAACGTGGATGGTCACCGATGGCGCGAGCTACGATCAGATCGCGCGGCTGCTGCGCCCGATGATCACGCCGGGCCGATTCGTGAAAGAACTCGAAACCCTGGGCAACATGCGGCTTTCGCCCTCGAATCCAAAGATGAAGGCGGTCTTCGACCCCGAATTCGCGAAGAACGCGGCCCTCACCGATACCGAGCGGGCCAGCTACGTTCAGAAGGCTTGGACCGCCGATCCCGAGCGCTGCCGGAACTGGCTTCGCCAACAGCCGGGCCTAGCCGAACCCGCAGCGCGCGCCTTCTTTGCGGAAGGCATGCACGCCGATCCCGCGGCGACGGCGAATCTTCTGGCCGAGCGCTCGCGCAAACTCCCGAAAGGCGAATTCGCCAAGCAAGGCGGATGGGACCTTCTCGGGACGGCTCTGTTCGGATCGGATGCGAAGGCCGCCGATACCGCGATCAAGGCGATGGAATCCGCGCCCGACCGTGCTCAGCTTTGGTTTGTGCTGAACGCAAACGGCAAGCTCCCCGCCCCGATTCGGGACCGGGCAGCGAAGTTGGCGGCGACTCTGGACCGGCCCGTGGCGGGTTAAGATAAGAAACCACCCATCCGACTCGTACATCGGATGGGTGGGGCTATTTGCCGGTTTAGCGCCGGCGGCGACTCAGCGCCAAGCTGATGCCGATAGCGAGCGCGGCGACGGACATGGGTTCGGGAACGGCGCGGCGCGCGAGGCCGCGCACGTCGGTGTAGTTACCGGAGCCGATCAGCGACAGGTTGCCCGTCGTCTTATCGATTTCGTAAAGGCGGTCGCGGCCGCCGAGCAAGCGTCCACCCGGCAGGCTGACCAATCCTTGGATGTCCTGGTTCGCGAAGCCTCCGATGTATGTCGCCGCACCGGTGGCGGGATTGATCGAGAGCAGGCCGTTGTCGATGTCCCATGCAAAGAGCGTCGTGCCGTCATATTCCAACGACTGCACCGAGACGTAGTTCGTGCTCCCGATGGGCGTGACCACCCCGTTCGTCGGGTTGATTTTGATGAGCTGGTCGGTCGCGCCTTGTTGGATGGCGTACAGATCGGAGCCAACAAACGCGAGGCCGCGAATATCGGAAGCCCCGATCGAGAACAGCGCAGTGGCGAGCCCCGTGTCGGGATTGATTTTGAGGAGTGTCTGGCTTGAAGATCCGCCGACCGTATAGATGCCGTCGGGGCTGGACGCCAGCGAATTAAGATTCGTGTATCCGCTCAAAGCGAGAAAGACGCCCACGCCAGTGGCTGAGTTGATGTCGTAGACACTGCCCGACCAGGTGACGCCGATCAGATCAGCATGTGCGGATCCGGCGAAGACGAGCGCGGCAACAAGGCTTAAGCGCTTCATAGTGGTTCCCTCCTGCGAAACCAAAGGGCTCCCTTAAGGGAGCAGCAACATCTAGAGTATAAGCCGGTTCCTCCGAGGACGCTTGACGGATCTGATCGATTTCGCGCGATTGTTAAAGGACGTTGCTCGTCGGATTAAGACCTATTCTTTCCTTAATTTACGGTTAGTCATCCGTTAACAGAGCCGTGCCAATTTCCGGTCGTGGGTAACCGTCTTGTGCGTGCATTTACGCTCATCGAACTGCTTGTCGTGATTGCGATCATCGCGATTCTCGCGGCGATTCTCTTCCCCGTTTTTGCGCAGGCGAAGGAGTCCGCGCTCCAAACGACGTGTCTGAGCAATCAGAAACAGCTCAGCACGGCGATGATGATGTACATCAACGACAACGACGACGGCTATATGACGGGCCGAACGTGCGAACTCGAGCCGTGGCGCCAAGAGCAGCAGACCTGGGGCCAGGCGTACTGGATGTTCATTCTCAAGCCGTACACCAAGAGTCAACCGGCGAACTCGACGGGCCGAAAAAGCGACATCTTCACCTGCCCAGTCAATCCGATCAAGCAGAAACTAAACGGCATCAAAGATTGGAACGCCTGCGGTGTGGCCGCCTTTAACGCCCAGATGGCGGCGTGGGGACTTTTCAAGGATTCCACGGGCAACTACACCTACTGGCTGAATTACGCGTTGAACGAGCACATCACGGACCAGGCCCCGCAAGCATCGCGCTGGGCCGAGCCGGCCGACTCGTACATGATTCTCGAAGGGGGCGACCCCGATATCGAGGGCGACGAG
Organism: Fimbriimonadaceae bacterium; assembly: GCA_044226215.1. GTDB lineage: Bacteria > Armatimonadota > Fimbriimonadia > Fimbriimonadales > Fimbriimonadaceae > JBGAHK01. Next base: position 1,339,746 of record JBGAHK010000001.1, read on the forward strand.
CTCGACGAGATTCTTCTTCGCGGCGCGGGAGAGACCCCCGACTTTGCCGCGAACGTGGGCGACGACCACGGCCACCTGCCTCCTCACAAGAAGGGCGGCAACATCATCTTTCTCGATGGCCACGTGAAGTTCACAAATTACGCCTATACACCGACCAGTTCGTCCAAGGCTGAGAATTGGAACTGGACGACTCCGTCGATGGCGGTCGGAAGCAACACGAGCGACAATTCGGTGCCCTATCAGGCCGATTGCGGCGCGTGGACGCCCGATGCCGACGTCCGCAACGCGCAAGGCTACTGCGTTCCCAAGTAACCACCATTTTTCAATCCACTGCCTGAAAGTCTGGAGGAAATCTATGAAGAAGCTCAACGTTCTTGCGTTCGCGCTCGCCTGCGGAGCTGCCAACGCGAATTTCGGTCAAAACAACATTGTCGTCACCCTGATCGGAGACGGCACGCTCACGACGACCAACCGCGCCTATCCGATCAAGGTTCGTGAATACACGACCGCGGGTGTGCAGGTTGGTAGCGACATTCTGCTCCCCACGTCGGCCAGCGGCGCCCAGCGCGCCATCACGGGCCAGGACAGCGCAACCGAAGCCAGCGAGCACATGATCACCCGCTCGAAGGACGGCCGCTACCTGTTCGTGAGTGGCTATAACTGCCCGGCCGGTACGACCAACCCGGGCACGACGCAGGATCGCACGATCGCTCGCATCGCCGCCGATGGCACCGTCGACACTTCGACCGGTATCCCGCTCTCGGAATTCCCGCTCGGCTGCGACAGTGTGCGAACCGTCTGGACGGATACGGGCTCGCTCCTCTATCTGGCGAGCGGCAGCGGCGGCATCGTCACGATCCCGTTCGGCGCGACGTTGGGCAGCACCCAGGTCGTCCAGAGCACGGACATCACGGCCAGCGTTTCGAGCGCCCGCGTGCTGACCGAGTACAACGGCGATCTGTACTACTCCAGCTCGGACGACTTTCCGAACGGAGGCGGTACGTTCCTCAGCAACACGATCTATAAGATCTCCGGCTATCCGACGACTCAAGTGCAGGCTCAAGCCTTGTTCGGTCTGAATCCGAGCCCGCGAACGGTTTATCGCACGGCGGACGACACGGTTTACGTGGCATGCACCACTTCCGCGGCCAGCTTGACGAAGTGGAAGTTCAACGGCACCGCGTGGACCAACGTCTACAGCGCAGGCGCAAGCCTCGGTTCGCTCAGCGGCATGGCGATCGTCAACGGCAAATTCTATGCGGGCAACCAGGCCGGCACCAAGGTTTACGAGATCGTGGACACGGGTACCGGATTCACCTGGAACAAGATCATCGACATCACGACCTCGGACGCGAACTACAACCTGAAGGGCGTGTCGATCACGCCGGTCAGCGAGACCCAGTTCTCGGGCACGGTCGAGCTCCGCGACTTCGCAAGCCCGGCCGGCCAGGTGATCACGTTCGACATCTACTCGGGCGGCAACCTGGCTGAAACGAAGACGGCCACGCTCGACGGCGCCGGTCGATTCTCGCTCCTCACCTCGGTCCAGGGCCCCTACCAGCTGCGCGCCAAGGGCGTTCACTGGCTGGCCCAGCTGAAGTCGGTCGCGGGTAATAACGCGGACTTCAGCCTGACGAATGGCGACATCGACGGTGATAACTCGGTGACGGTGTTCGACTACGGCGTGCTGAGCGACTACTTCGACAAGTCTTCGAGCGACGGCGACTGGAGCACGGTCGGCGCGAATGGCTTTGCGCCGAAGGATGCCGATCTGGATGGCGACGAGGCGGTCACGGTCTTCGACTACGGCATCGTCAGCGACAACTTCGACAAGTCTGGGGATTAAGCATCTCTCCTCGGACATCCTGAACAACCCAACACGGGCCGGCCTTCGGGCCGGCCCATATTTTTAGCTTGGCGACCGACACAAAGAGAGAGCCGGACCGCATTGCGGGCCGGCTCTCGGACGAACTGAGCGGTCGGTCGATTCTTACTTGCGGCCGCGTCGGCGGATCGCCAGCGTGCCCGCCAGAGCGAGCGCGACGAAGCTCGACGGTTCCGGAACGATCGTGAACGGGGTCGAGCTGAAGTTGTTATCGCCCGTGCCGTTTCCGACGTCGGTCCAGTTCCCCGCCACGTTCGCGATGAGCGGCTTGTAGCCCGAGAAGAGCGACTGGCCCGATCGCGCGCCGACGTACTTGGCGCCGTCGGAGGAGGAGGCGAGGGCGATCGCGGACGCGCCCGTGAGGCCGCCGAAGTTCACGGCCGTATCGCTCGAGATCGCGGCAATCAGCGTTCCACTCGCGCGCGTGCCCGTGTAGGCATAGACCGTATCGGACGTCGTGGAGAAGCCCGGGTTGTTGTTCGCGTCGCTAACGGCCGCGATCGAACCGACGTTCGCCGAGGTGACCGGAGAGCCCGAATACAGGTTGTTGATGTCGACGACGTTGATGACCGAGCCGGCGGTGACACCGCTCACGGGCGCCGTCCACGTCCATTCGGCTTCGTTGGCATCGACCCAGCCGGAGCCGTTCCACTCGTCGTCCGTAAAGCGGATGACTTCGGAGCCAGCGATGTTGTTCAGAGCAACGAACGAGTAGCCATCGGTGCCATCGGCGTTAAAGCCAATGAACGCGATATCGCCCACCAAGAGGGCATGCGATGCGCCAGCGCACATCAGCCCGGCCAGAGCGGCCGCGAGTTTCCAATTCTTCATAGATCTATCTCCTTTCGCGTTGCCGGACAGAGTCCGGAACACTGAAGAGCATTCCCTGCGACCTTTATGAGAACGTTAGGAGGAGGTTAAGCGGCGGTTAAATCGATTGAGGATGCCTTTCCGTGCAAAATCATTTTTCCTCGGCACTTGAGGTTTTTTAGGTTCAAAGCCCGAATCGCGAGCATTTTGTTTCGATGGTTTTGCCAAAAACGTCGACGACTTTGGCGAAAACGTCAACGATTTTTGCAGAGTATTCGTAGCGCGAGAGTTTTGTTTCGAATGTTTTGCGCAAAACGTCGACGACTTGGGCGAAAACGTCGACGATTTTTGCAAAGTGTTCGTAGCGCGAGCGTTTTGTTTCGAATGTTTTGGGCAAAACGTCGACGACTTTGGCGAAAACGTCGACGTTTTTGGCCGGGAGTTCGCGCTTTTTTCTTCGCGCAGCGGGGTTTTGGGGCAGGTGCGGGCGGTTTTGGTGGAAATGTTTGCTCCCCTCCCTCATCTTCGGCGAACCGAAGACGAGGGAGGGGACCGGTCAGGGAGATCTGCGCAGAAATCAGCGGCGGCGCCGCACGAGCAGAGCCAAACCGCCGAGCAGGGCCAGCGCCGAACCCGGTTCGGGAGCAATGACCGAGGCCATCCCGCGCGGATCGTACATGTTGCTGTAGGAGTAGGTCTCGCGCTCGGTCAAGAAGTTATCGAAGCCCGCGACGCCACCGTGGGTGCCGTCCGTCGCCAGCCTCCCGCACGTGAAGAACCCGCTGTGACTGGGGGTCACGCCGTAACAGTTATTCAGGAACGTGGAAGTGACGCTCCCAGAGGAGGTGTAGTTGCCCGCGGCGTCCAAAAGGTATCGGCGAAGATCGCCGCCTCCCCCCAAACCCGCGATGACCAACGGATTCGTCACCGTCCCGAGCGATGGGAAGTATTGGCTGTCGGCGAAGAAAGCACTGTTATCGGCAAATCCAGATCCCAAAGCCGTAAAAAGACCGGACACCGTGTTATAGCGAAAGAGATGCGATGTCGCGGTGTTGATGTACGAGTCGATGATCAGGTTCGTGCTATTCTCTTTTGCCACCCACACCGGAGCGCCGCCGTCGGGTAGCGCGACCGTCGACTGAGCGCCCGTCGTCAGATTCACCTTGTTCAGCGATAGCCCCGTACCAAAGAGGAAGCCGTTCGAGATGACTGGGTATCGATCGTAAAAGGTGCCTGGGTCCAAGCGTCCAAAGTAGGTCCCGACGTTGTAATCGAAGACGAGATAGGCGCCGCTTGAAGGCTCATGGACATACGCGCGGCCCGTGGCTTCGTCGATCGTGATGCCCGCCGCACTTCTGAGGACGCCTCCTCCGAACGACCCAAAGTACGCGCCCGTGGTGCCGTCGATTCGGTGGACACGGGCTGATCCGGCGGTGCCGTTGCCGTTATCGGCCACGAGGAGCAGTTCAAAGCTGGCAAATCCGGGGGCGGCCAGCAGCAAAACAGTCGAAACCAAGAAACAACGCTTCATATCCTCTCCAATGCGGGCGACGGACGCCCGTTACAACGCTCATTTTAACATAGCTTCGACGCTCTTCCAAAGCATTTCCGCCCGTCAGTCGTGCCTGGATTTCCTGACAATTGCGCCGCCGGGGCCAGGAATCTGATGTACCATGGAAGGGACGGCGTTTTCCGTCTTGGAGAGGAAATGAAAGTTCTGCTATCGGCTTTTGTGCTGGCGGGCGCATTTCATGCGTTCGGCTCTTTTGAAGTTTTGATGGTCTCGGATTCGGGAACCGACTCGATTCACCGGTTCGATCCGATCACGGGAAGCTATTTCGGCTCGTTCGGCGGAGGGTTCCTCAGGGATCCGGTCGGCGTCGTTGCAGATGGCTCCGGCAACGCATACATCTACGATGCGAACCGGCGGCTTTCGGTCTGGAATTCGAGCACGGGCGAGTACATCACGTCGTTCGATCTGGTCAGCGGCGGCACTTCCCTTACGCGCAACGGCGATGGGACACTCAATGTGGCCCTTTCGGACCGTGTGATCCGCTATTCGACGACGGGCACTACACTAGCGACCTATGTCCGGCAAGGCACGAACAAGCTGTATCAAGGCATTCAGCTCGCGGACGGACTCTTTTATACAAGCTCCTACGACGGTCCCGGCCAAGACTCCTACGAGTGGTTTAACTACGCCACCGGCGCAAGCGTTGGTCGCTTAACGTCGTGGGCGCAGCAGCGTGTGGCCAATCTATCCAGCGGCATCTATAACACGGTGAACGTGTTTGAATCGACCACGAGCCTTATTTACGAAAAGCACCGAGTTCAGGGGGCGGGGCCCAATTCGTTTGCGAACTTTTCCGATAACACGCTGACTAATCCGGCAGGCGTAGCGGGCGGGCACGGCGGCTTGACCTACGTCGTCGGCCAAGTTCGCGCGGCGCCGACCACGGGTGGCATCATGCGGTGGGACCGCAACTCGATGGTCCTCGGAACGATGTTTGGGAACAACATCATCAAGACCCCAACCGGCATGGCGAGCATCATCGCCCCCGAGCCGGCGTCTCTGCTGGCGCTCGGTCTGGGCGCTTTGGCGGTGATGCGGCGACGTAAGACGGTCTGATTCCGGTGAATGGGTTCTCGGCGAGTTCCTTTGCCGAGAACCCGCCTACTTGATCCGTTCGTAGGGCGAGATCACGTTCTCCTTGCCCATATCGGCAACGAGAAGCATGGTCTGCTTCGGCTTGAGCTCCACCTCGATCATCCCGTTGACGCTAGTCAGTGGGCGGGAGCCGAGGAGGTCCTTGAACCCGCCCCAGCTCATCACTTTGCCGAGGCGCGTGACAATCGGCTCGCGGACCACCTTCTCGGTCGGGTTGATGAGGACCATCACGGCTTGGCTCAGCAGATCGGTGGTGCGGATGTAGCCCAGCAATTGATTGGTCGCAAGCGCGCGGAAGTCGCCCCACTTCAAGGCTGGGTACTCCCGGCGGATCGCGAGCAGCTTCTTGGTCCAGGCGTAATCCTCATTTTTGTCGTCGACCAGATCCCATCGCATCGGCGCGCGGTTCGCAGGATCGTTGTAGCCTTTCATGCCGAGCTCGCTGCCGTAATAGAGGCACGGAGAACCGGGCAGGGTCATTTGGAGAACCCGGGCCAGGTTACGGTCGGTGATGTTCGGGATCACGTCGGCGATGCGCGGCGTGTCGTGGTTATCGAGCAGCAGCCATGAGCGAAGGAGAAAGTCGAGACCGGCGTCCTCGACCATGTCCTGGAGCATGCGGCCGGCGACTCCACCGGAAATCTTGCCTTGGAAGGCCAGGCTGCCGATTCTGGGTCCGGTGGCATTGAAGACGCCGTCGATCGCGGGTGCCCAATCGGCGGGATATCCGGCGATCTCCCCAATCACCACACTTCCGGGCTTGGCGGCGTGGGCGGCTTCGGTCAGCTGGTGGAGAAAGTCGGGCCCGAGTTCGAATGCGACGTCGAGACGCCAGCCGTCGATGCCGTCTTGCCGCAGGTATTTCTGCACGACCGAGTTGGGCTTGGCCCACAGGTAGTCGCGGACGGCCGGGTTTTCGAGCTTGAGGGCAGGCAGGTTCGCCACGTTGAACCAGCCTTTGTATCCGCCTTGGTACTTGGAATCGAAGAAGAACCAGTCGTGGTACTTCGAGCTTGGATTGGCTTTGGCGTCTTGGAACATCGGCGCGCTGGCGCCCATGTGGTTGAATACGCCATCGAGCATGACCTTCATCTTGCGCCCGTGCACGGCCTGCACGAACGCCTTGAAGTCGCGCGCGGTGCCGTACTCGGGAGCGATCTTCATGTAATCCTGCGCGTCGTATTTGTGGTTGGTCAGCGAGGCGAAAATCGGATTGAGGAGACGACATCGACGCCCAAGTCGGCGACATAGCCGAGCTTCGTTTGGGCACTGGCCAGATCGCCGCCCCAGAATTCGAGTTCGTGGCTATAGACCCCGGCCTTGTCGTCCCGTGTGCCTGGCTTGGGGGTGTCGCTCCACTTCATCAGCTTGCGAGGGGCGGCATATTCCCCGCGTTTGGCGTCGAGGTTAGCGCTTGGCACGAAGCGATCCACGAAGATCTGATAGACGACGGCCCCATTGCGCCAATCGGCTGCGCGGGCTTTGTAGTCGGTCGGAGCGGGCGTCATGGCGAGGGCGAAAGCGAGCGACGTCGCAAGCATGGTCTCAATCTTACTTGCTTTGCCGGGTTACAGTCGGCCTGAAGGGGGTGTGGTCGAGCTTTCGAGGATGAAGGACGCTTGGAGCGCGTCGATCAAGGCTAGCACTTGGGTGGGCTTGCCAGCACCAACCGTGCTCGCGTGAATGATCCGGCGTAAGCGCTGATCGAAAACGTCGAGGCGGTAGATGACGGGATCGCCTATTAGGGTCCGACCGTGAGTCAGTTCAATACGACCCACCTCGTCGAGCCTCATCTGGTTACCCCACCCTTCGACGCATACAAAGCCCTGCGGACCAAAGCCAAGCGACGGCCAATTCAGGAATACGTGAAATCGAGACGTTACAACAAGAAAGTAGAGCGGTATGAGGCATCCAACCCCCAATATCAGTTTCTCGTTCAAGTGCGTAGATCGTGATATCGCCCAGGCGCATCCGCAGACGGTCGCCAAAAGGATTGATGAAGTGATCACCGCCCCGCGACGCGAAATGACGCGGAACTCATGATTGGCCGTCGGCACCAAACGCAAGGTTGAAAAAACAAGACGATGACGGGAAACGAGAGATAAGCCCGCCCTCTGCAGCTTCTTCCCCGCAACCCAAAGAGCCACCGGGAAAGCGATGGGGAAAATGAAAATGATAAACCAGCCCCAATGCTTGCCTGGAGTGAGCAATCCCTGGCACAGCGCGAAGACGGCACACAGCACGATATGCGCCACCCCGTAAGTGGTGCCTAAGGTGATCCAAAATACTCTTCGTGCTCTCCTGCTGTCTCCTGGCTCCACCCTGCACCCATTGTATCCGGTGACACCCGTTTCGCCAAACATTTCGCGATCGGGAACCGGCGGCCACTCCCTGGCGTGGAAGGACATGGCCTCGATGATTAATCATTGAGAACCGAAGTTATGTTCACGAAATCGATGCTAGGCGAGCAAATCACGGAGATTCTGCGGGAGCGGATCGTGTCGGGCGAATACCCGGCCGGCCACCGGCTGGTCGAGCGGACGCTCGCGGATGAGTTCGGTACAAGCCAGGGGCCGATTCGCGATGCGATTCGCGCCTTGGAGACGCAGCACTTGGTCATCACAAAGCCGCACAGCGGCACGTGGGTCAAGGGCCCGTGTCCGCACGAATACGCGGAGGTATTCCAGGTGCGTGCCGTGCTCGAGGAGCTCGCGGGTCGCTTGTCTCCTTCCCATCCTCCCGCGCTCGAGGCGATCGAGCAAGCGAGAGACGCCTTCCGCGAGGCGTGGGGCGATCGCGACCCGGTACGGCTGGTCGAAGCCAACTTCGCATTCCACCGGGGCATCGTCGAGGCGACGGGCAATCAAACTCTGCTCAATTCCTGGGATGCGCTTCACCGTGAGAGCGTATGTCTGGTGGGGGCTATGCTGGAGGGCGGAATTTACGATGGCGACCGCATTTCCCGTGAACATGACCTGATTTTTGACGCTTTGACAGTGGGCGACGCCGAAGGCGCCGGTCGCCTGCTGCGCCAACACAACGAGGCGTTCGCCCATGCGCTTCGTGGTTCGCTTGAGGGCAAGGAAGAACAACATGAGTCAGTTATTTGAATCGATTGAAGTCGGCGCCTTGACGGTGCCCAACCGCATCGTGATGGCCCCGATGACCCGGTCCCGCGCGGACATGGAAGGCAATCAGGCGCCAATCGCCGCGACGTATTACGAGCAGCGCGCTTCGGCAGGGCTACTCATCACGGAAGCGACGGCCGTTTCGATCAAGGGCCGCGGCTATCCTGCCATCCCCGGCATTTGGAACGACACCCAGGTTGCAGCCTGGCGCGGTGTCGCGAGTTCAGTCCACGCCGCCGGCGGCCGCGTGATCATGCAGCTTTTCCACACGGGCCGCATCGGTCACAGCTCGCTGCAGGACGGCTACACGGAGTCCTCGAGTGCCATCGCTCCCGCCGGCCAGCTGATGGGCGCGGACTTTGCGATGCACGACGCGGAGACGCCTCGCGAGACGTCGCTGGACGATATCCAGCGCGTGGTACAGGAGTTCGCAACCGCTGCGGCGAATGCGATGAAGGCTGGCTTTGATGGCGTCGAACTTCACGCCGCGAACGGCTATCTCGTCGACCAGTTTCTGCGCGACGGCGTGAATCAGCGAACCGACGAGTACGGCGGCAGCATCGAGAATCGAGCCCGCTTCTTCTTTGAAGTGCTCGAGGCGATGATCGGTGCGGCGGGTCCACGCAAGGTCGGAGTTCGCATTTCGCCGTGGAATCCGTTCAACAGCATGAGCGACAGCAATCCGGGCGCGCTGTTCACCTATGTGGCCAAGAAGCTGAACGATTATCCCGTCTCCTATCTCCATATCATCGAGCCGAACGACAAGAGTCAGGCGGTCTTTGATGCGGAAGTTGGATCGCTGCGCGACGCATACAAGGGCATCGTCATCGTCAACGGCGGGTATCGCCGCGAGACGGCGGAAGCGGCGCTCGAAAAGGGGCTTGCCGACCTCGTCAGCTTCGGTGTTCCGTTCATCAGCAACCCCGATTTGGTCGAGCGCCTGCGCCACAACGCGGAGCTCACTCCGGCCGATTCCGCCACCTTCTATCAGGGCGGCGAAAAGGGCTATATCGACTATCCCTCGCTCGCTCTGAGATAAGCGCGAAACAACCGGAGCCACGGTCCCTTTCGGGGGCCGTGGCTCTTTTTTTAGCCCTGCTGCAAGTTGCGGAAGCGGGCGTAGTTGGGCTGGAAACCAAGAATCACCTTGCCCGTGGGACCGTTTCGGTGCTTGGCGATGATGATCTCGGCTTCCTCGACTCGGTCGGGCTCAAACGCCTGATCTTCGGCGAGTTCCTTCGCCTTATAATAAGCGTCGCGGTAGATGAACATGACCAAGTCGGCTTCGGCTTCGATCGAGCCGGATTCGCGGATATCGCTGAGCATCGGCCGCTTGTCTTCGCGCTGCTCGACGCCGCGATTCAGCTGCGATAGCGCGAGAACCGGCACGTTCATTTCTTTGGCGATGGCCTTGAGCCCGCGAGCGATTTCGCTGATCTCTTGGGTGCGGTTTTCGGTTTTGCGAGAGGACCGCATGAGCTGGAGATAGTCCACCACGACCAGCGAGAGTCCACCGTCCGCGCGGAGACGCCGACATTTACCGCGCATCTCAAGCGGCGATACATCGCTCGAGTCGTCGATGTAGATCGGAAGGGAGTAAAGCGTTTCGCAAGCGTCGGCGAGTTTGTGATAGTCCTCGTCTGGCAGCCGGCTCTTTTTGAGCACGCCCATGCTGACTCCGCTGATCATCGAGAGCATTCGGCGGACGAGCTGCTGGCCGCTCATTTCGAGACTGAACACGGCCACATTGCCCGCGCCGCGGCGCGCGACGTTGAGCGCGAAGTTCAGGACGAGCGACGTCTTGCCCATCGAGGGGCGGGCGGCGACGATCGTGAAATCGCCCCCATAAAAGCCGCCCGTCATCCCATCGAGGTCGTAAAAACCGCTGGCCAAGCCCACGATTGGCTGGCCGGTCTCGAAGAAGTTGTCGACTTCGGTAAAGAAGTCCTTAGCCAGCGAGCGAACCGGAATCATCTCCTTGCCCAGTCGCTGGCGGCCGATCTCAAAGATCATCTGTTCGGCTTGATCGACCTTTTCTTCGGCTTCGCCTTCTTGCTCCATGCTGAGCGCGACGATGTTGTGACCGGCCTCACCCAACCGCCGCAAGGTGGCCTTGGCGAGCACGATTTCGGCGTAGACCTTGGCGTGGCTCGCGCTCGGCACGGAGTCGGCGATTTGGATGAGGTAGTCGGTCCCACCCACCTGGGCCAGCAGCCCCCGGTCGGAAAGCTCCTGTTTCATCGTGACGAGATTCACGGGTTTGGAGCTGATGACCAGTTGGCGTGCCGCCTTGAAAATTTCGCGGTGGGCGGGGATATAGAAGTCGTCGTCCTTGATGACCCCAAAGACCTCTTCCGTGGCCCGCTCCGAATAGAACATCGTCCCGAGCGCGCACATTTCCGCTTCCTGGCTATAGGCAGGAGTGAGATCTTCAATTCTCGCGACGGCTTTGGGGAGGATGGCCATTGGAGGACTTCCAGTTTGCATGAGGACGCCGCGTCTTGGGGGCTTCAGACGGGGTCGGTGAGAAAATTATAAGAATCCCACAGGGTTTTCCCCGGCTTATCCCGGTGGCGGGTTCGCGGCTAAAATTACCGACGTTCATGCCACGGCACTTGGTCTTCGGAAATGGGAGTCTCCTCGTCGGAATCGACGAGCATTATGTGATCCGGGACCTGTTCTATCCCTATGTCGGGATGTTCAATCACCTCGCGGGTCACGCCATCCGGTTCGGCGTTTGGGTCGACGGGCGGTATGCTTGGGTGGGTCCGGAATGGTCGACCGAGATGCGGTACGAAGCGGGCTCCTTGATCGGCCACACCACCCTGCGCCACGACGGACTTGGCCTGGAACTGACGATTCGGGAATCCGTCAGCCCGCTCCATCCGATTTACGTTCGGCAGATGGCGGTGCGTGACCTGAGTGGCCATGATCGGCGCGTTCGACTGTTCTTCTCGCACGATCTGCGGCTGGCCGAAACGGACATTGGCGACACCGCCTACTATGATGCTTTTCTCGATGCGGTCATCCACTACAAGGGTCCGCACTGGCTGCTCTTCGGCGGCGAAGCGGGCGGACGCGGCATCGCCCAATACACCACCGGCCTGAAGGATTTTCAGCATCATGTCGGCACCTATCTCGATGCCGAGGATGGATCGCTCGAAGGCAATCCGATCTCGCAAGGATCGGTCGATTCGACGCTGGGACTGGAGCTCGACGTCGCTGCCAACGGCGAGGCGATGGCCAGCTATTGGTTGGTTTGCGGTCGGGATCGAAGCGATGCGGCCATGCTGCTCGACCTGCTCAGAACGTCCGGAGCGGCGAACATCCTCGAAGACACGGGGCGATTCCACCAGTCTTGGATCAAGCGCCATGAGCCAGACCTGGCGAACTTGGGGCCGGAACTGAGGGAACTGTTCGAGCGGAGTCTGTTCATCGTCAGGACGCAGATCGACAACAACGGAGCGATTCTCGCCGCGAACGACAGCGACATCATGAAGACCAACCGGGCGACCTACAGCTTCATGTGGCCGCGCGACGGTGCGTTCGTGACCACGGTGCTCGACCGATTGGGCTACCAGCAGTTGGGCCGGCGGTTCTTCCGTTTTTGCCAGCGCATCCTTCCCGAAGACCGGCCCATGCTCCTCCACAAATACGCGCCAGACGGCACGCTCGGATCGAGTTGGCATCCGTGGGTGGTCGACGGCCAGCCCGACTTCCCTTTCCAGCAAGACGAAACGGCGCTCGTCATCTATGCGCTTTGGGAGCATTACCGGCGCTATGCCGATCTGGAATTCCTGCTCGACATGTACGACTCGTTCGTCAAGCCGGCGATGGCGTTCATGATCGACCACCGTGATCCAGCGACCGACCTGCCGCTGCCCAGCTGGGATCTGTGGGAAGAACGCCGGGGCGTGCACACGAATACGGTGGCGGCCGTCATTGCGGCGTTTCGCGCCGCCGCCGAGATGGCCGATCTCTTCGCCGATGAAAACGGGCCGATGTGGGCCCAGGCGGCAGAAGCGATGACGGCCGGACTGCGCGAACACCTGTACAGCCGAGAGCTCGGGTGTTTCCTTCGCTGCCTGCGATGCGTGAACGGCGATCTGGTTCCGGATACCACCACCGATTCGTCCGTTCTTGCGGTCGCCTTGCTCGGGATCCTGCCCGGGGACGCGCCTGAAGTTACGAGCAGTCTGGAGGCGATCGAGCGAGACCTGCGCATCCGAAGCCACGTCGGCGGCTACGCCCGCTATCAGGACGACTACTATTTCCGGCAGACCGACGCCTATGCGGGCAACCCATGGATCATTTGCACGATGTGGGTCGCGCAGCTCAAGATTCGCCGGGCCAGCACCCGCGCGGAGCTCGAACAGGCCGCCCAGTGGCTGGAGTGGACGCGGCGCCATGCGACTCCGACGGGGGTCCTGAGCGAGCAGATTCATCCCGATACCGGCCAGGCGCTGTCGGTTTCCCCGCTCACCTGGTCGCACGCGGAGTTCCTCGCGACCTGCCTGGACTTCCTCGAGGCGAAGGCTCGAATCGGCTGATTTCGGCACGACCGAACGCAAATTCGTGTGTTTCGGGTAGCCCTCGGGGGCTGGATTGTGCCAAAATTAAAGTTCGCGCCATACGACTCCACGGCGCGAGGTGCACCACTTGGCGAAAACGATTCAACTTAAACCCGAAGAACTTTCTGCGCGTGCCTACGCCGACCGACTTATCCTCCAGAAGCTGACCGAGCTCCATGCCGTGGTCAAGCTGAGTGAAATCTCGGAGGCCCTCCAGAGCCAAGGAATCGGGCTGGCCGCGGTTCGCTCGCTGCTCGCTTCGAACCCCGAGCGTTTTGCCTACTCAGAGCGACGCTGGATTCCCGCCGCTCGCCTGGAAAGTGAAGGCCGACCGTTTAACGAGATCGTCCGCCTGCTGGTGGACCGCTTTGGTGGACCGATGCCGATCGCTCTGGTGGCCAAAGAAGTCGCCCACACCCAAGGCGAGGCCGTCGATGCGGTCGAACCGCTGATCCGGCGCATGGTCGCCAGCGACCCCAACCTTTTGATTACCGCGAATGACGATCTGGTGCTCGGTTCGTGGGTGTTCCGCGCTCTGGATGAGTCGATCGAGCGCGCTTACGGACTCAACCATATCGAAGAGTCCGCCGTCGAGGAAGTCGAGAAGAAACTGGGCTCCTTCGACTGGCACCAAGACGGTGCGATCCGCAAGGCTCTCGATACCGTGAAGACCGTCCACGTCAAGGCGCTGGGCGCGGCTGCTTGGAAGGCCCTGAATCCGCAAGACCCGCGATCGGTGCTCCTTTTCGATTGGCGCGAATTCAACAGCGAACTGCTGAGCCAACCCGGCTACGTTTACGGCGCGGATGGCGTGCTCACTCCGGAAGAGGAAGCGAAGAAGTGGATCAGCGCGGCCGTGAAGCTGGCGGACAGGATCGCTCCGACGGTCGATATCGAAGATGCGCAGCCGATCGAGGTGAAGTCGAGCGACATCAACAAGATGATCGACAAGATTCTTGCCAGCGATGAGTCGACGACCGCCACCGAGCTTCTCGAACAGTTTTACGAAATCACGCCGAGCGTCAAGACGTTCCCGGATGACCTGGCTAACGTCAAGCAGGCGCTGGCGGACAGCGGCAAGGTGTGGTGGGTTGGCGGCGACCGATTCCGCAAGCCGAACTCGGCACCCGACTTCGTTTACGGCGTTCCCGATCTGTTCCAGTTCGTGAACACCGAGTATGTCGACGCCGAAGGCGAGCTCATCGATGTGGAACTGAGCGATGAAGGTCTGAGCAGCACGCTCCGCAAGCTGCTGAGCCACCCGCTTGCTACCGACGTCCTCGACGAAGAGATGCTGCCGATTCCGAAGCAGCAGCAGGAGCAGATTCGGCTCGTACTCAAGCCGATTCACCGCGAACTCGGCACCTTCCCGATGGCTCAGCTCCCGACGGGTTGGCTGGATACCGATCCGACCGTGCAGGAACTCGTTTTCAATGATCCGACGGGCCGATCGCTTTCGGTGTGGGCGAACCTCGATGCTCGCCTGCTGTTTAACTTGATCGACTGGTTCTATGAGCAGCCGGTTGAATCGGGCGCCGTCTTCAGCCTCAGCAAGACCCACAAGCCGAACGTTTTTGAGTTTGCGTGGCTGGATCAGACCGACCCGGTTGTGTTCATCACCAGCCAGCGCATGGAAGAGCTTCGCGACCTCCAGGCCCGCAGCGAGGAGATGAGCACGCTCCAGATTCTCCAGGAAGTGATGGCGCACTGGCCCAAGGGTGCCGACTTCCTCACAATCCTCTGGGAAGTCAACGTCGTCCGACGCGTCACGCGGCGCTTGGTCGCTTCTCTGCTTTCCAGCTACGTCTGCTTCTATCAGCGGTCCGGATCGCCGGTTTGGCACTACGATGCCAAGAAGGTCGATCAAGGATTCGACAAGAGCAAGCGCAAATTCGTTCTTAAGCGCTAGTTAACGCTGTACCGCCGAGGTCCTTCACCTCGGCGGTAAGATGGCCCGCATGGGCACCTTATCTCGCCGCGACGTTCTGGCCGCTTCGGCCGCTGGCTTGCTGCTCCCAAGATTCTCTTGGTCGTCGCCAGGAGTTCCCGATCCCGCGCGCAAGCGGGTGGCCCGATTTGCCCACCTCACCGATATCCACGTACAGCCGGAGCGCGGCGCGGGCGTCGGTATGGAGCGAGCGTTCGTTCACGCCCAGAGCCAGAAGGACAAGCCGGACTTCATCATCACGGGCGGCGACCTGATCATGGATTCGTTGGGCGGCAGCCCCGAGCGCGTTCAGGCCCAGTGGAACTTGTTCAAATCGGTGCTCGCGGCCAACTGCAAAGTCCCCGTGCACCACACCATCGGCAACCACGATGTTCGCGGCTGGGCGGACCGGAAGACGTACGGCAGCGAGACCAAATTTGGGAAGACTTGGGTCAAGGAAGAGCTCGAGCTCAAGAGCACCTACTACAGCTTCGATTACGGCAAGTGGCATTTTGTGATCCTCGACAGCATCCACGCTGTTCCGGATGGCGCCGATGGCTATATGGGACGCTTGGACGACGAGCAGTTTGAGTGGCTCGCCGACGACCTGAAAAAGACCCCGACCACCCAGCATGTGATGGTCGTGAGCCACATGCCCATCATCAGCGCCTGTGCGATCATGAGCGGATCGGAAAAAACCGGCTCTTGGGTCGTTTCGCCAGGACTGATGCACATCGACGCGCGCCGCATTCGAACGCTGTTCGCCAAATATCCTAATGTGAAGCTGTGCCTCAGCGGTCACGAGCATCTGCTCGATCTCGTCACCTTGAGCGGCGTTTCCTATCTTTGCCAGGGAGCGGTGTGCGGCGGATGGTGGCTGGGCGATCACGAGGACTGCACGTACGGCTACGCGATGGTCGAGCTTTACGACGACGGCTCGTTCGAGAGCAAGTACATCCCGTACGGCTGGAAAACCCAGAAGTAACTTCGCGTGGGTACCCTCCTGGGTATGTCCACCCGCATTGAAAAGGATTCTCTGGGCGAAGTTTCCGTCCCCACCGAAGCTTATTGGGGCAGTCAGGCCGAGCGTAGCCGCCAACTGTTTCAAATCAGTGGGCTGACCGAGCATCCCCAAATGATCGATGCGTACGTGCTCCTGAAGAAGGCATGCGCGCAGGCGAACCTCGATCTCGGTCTCCTCGACGACAAGATCGGGCGCGCGATCGTTCAGGCGTGTGACGAGGTGCTCGGGGGCCAGCTGCGCGACCAGTTCCCCGTCGATGTATTTCACATGGGGGCGGGCACAAGCTTTCACATGAACGTGAACGAGGTGCTCGCGAATCAAGCCGAAGAACTGCTGGGCGGTCGCAAGGGCGAATACAAAATCGTCAACCCCAATGACCACCCGAACTTCGGTCAGAGCACGAACGACACGTTTCCGAGTGCGATGCGGATCATGGCCCGGCGCATGCTGGAAGGCCTCTTCCCTGCTGTCGATCGGCTGATCGAAGCCTTTACGGCGAAAGGGCGAGAGTTCGATTCGATTCTCAAGAGCGGCCGGACTCACCTTCAGGACGCCGTGCCGATCCGGCTCGGACAAGAATTTACGGCTTATGCGGTCGCTCTGAAGAAGTCCAAGCGGTATCTCGAATTTGCCGCCAATGAACTGGAAGAACTTGGCATCGGCGGCAGTGCGGCGGGCACCGGGCTCAACACGCATCCCGACTATCGCGGCAAAGTGGTGGCGAATCTGGCGTCGGAGACCGGCATTCCGTTCCGCGCGGCCCCCGACATGCGCGAGGCGATGCAGAGCAACCTGGCGATGGCCTCGCTCGCAGCCGGCCTGCGCATCTTCGCTCAGGAGCTGACGCGGATTTCCAACGACTTGCGATTGTTGTGCAGCGGTCCGCTGACGGGCATGGCCGAGATCATCCTTCCCGCGGTTCAGCCTGGAAGCTCGATCATGCCGGGCAAGGTGAATCCGTCGATGGCCGAGAACCTCAACATCGTGCTGTACCAAGTGCTCGGCCAGTGCGCAAACATCGATCTTTGTGTGCAGGCCGGACAGCTTGAGCTGAATGTGATGATGCCGGGCATGGCGTTCGCGGCCCAGTTCGCGCTCCAGATCCTGACGAATACGCTGGAGACGTTTACCACGCACTGTGTGGTGGGCATTCAGGCGGATGAAGAGCGATGTCGCCACTATGCGGAGACGTCGCCGTCTCTGGCGACCGCGCTCAACACGTTTGTGGGCTACCAGGCGGCTGCGGACGTGGTGAAAACGGCGCTCCGCGAGAAGAAGTCGATTCCTCAGGTCGTTCGCGAGAAGGGGCTGCTCGACGACGCCACACTCGCGAGAGCTCTGGACCCGGCTCTGCTGACAGAGCCGGGCATTCCAGGCAAAGGCTGACGACTCGCGAAGTGGAAGACGTTAAGCAGACGAGACGTCTGCTTGCCGGGGTGCGGACGTGGACATCCGCGCTCCGGTTGCGACACGACGACCTAAGTCTTTGATCGAGATGCGGCTCCCGGGCAGATCGATGACTCGCGGAGTGGATGACGTTAAGCAGACGAGACGTCTGCTTTCCGGGGTGCGGACGTGGACATCCGCGCTCCGGTTGCGACACGACGACCTAAGTCTTTGATCGAGATGCGGCTCCCGGGCAGAATGACGACTCGCGGAGTGGATGACGTTAAGCAGACGAGACGTCTGCTTGCCGCGATGCGGACGTGGACGTCCGCGCTCCGGTTGACGTCCGCGCGCCGGCAGCTACGCACGCAGGGCTTGGTCCAAATCGCGGATCAGGTCCTCGACATTCTCCAATCCGACCGACAAGCGAATGAAGTCGGCGGTGACGCCGGTCGTCAGTTGCTCCTCGGGAGTGAGCTGCGAGTGCGTGGTGGAAGCGGGGTGGATCACCAGCGACTTGGCGTCGCCCACGTTCGCTAGCAACGAAAAGATCTTGAGCCGGTTGATAAACGCGACGGCAGCATCGTAGCCGCCCTTGACCCCGAAACCGAGGATCGCGCCGAACTTGCCTCGCGCATGGTACTGCTTGGCCCGTGCGTACTCGTTGCTGGTTTCCAATCCCGGATAGTTGACCCATGCGACGGCCGGATGGGACTGGAGAAACTGGACGATCGCGGCTGCGTTTTCGCTATGCCGATCCATGCGCACGTGCAGCGTTTCCAAGCCTTGTAGAATCTGCCACGCGTTGAACGGCGAGATGGCCTGTCCTTGATCGCGAAGTCCCTGGATCCGGGCTTTGATCGCAAACGCGACATTGCCAAGTCCTGGGAAATTCGCAAAGACATCCCAGATCTTCAGGCCGTGATAGCTGGGGTCCGGTTCGCTGAAGTTTGCAAAGCGACCCGAGCCGTAATCGAAGTTGCCGCCGTCCACGACGATGCCTCCGATCGACGTGCCGTGGCCCCCGATGAATTTGGTCAGTGAGTGGATCACGATCGCGGCGCCATGCTCGAACGGTCGCAAGAGGTATGGCGTCGGCAGGGTGTTGTCGATCATGGTCGGGATGCCGTACTCGCGGCCGATTGCGGACACTTCTCCGATCGGAAATGTGTCTAGCTTCGGATTGCCCACCGATTCGCCAAAGAACAGCTTGGTGTTGTCGGTGACGGCGCGGCGGAAGTTCTCGGGATCGCTGGGATCGACGAATTTCACCGTGATGCCGAGCTTGGGCAGCGTGTAGTGAAGCAGGTTGTAGGTTCCGCCGTAAAGCGACGTGGAGGCGACGATCTCGTCGCCCGCCTGCGCCACGGTCGTGAAGGCGAGAGTTTCGGCGGCCTGGCCCGAGCTGGTCGCTACGGCCATCGTTCCGCCCTCCAGGGCGGCAACCCGCTGTTCGAGTACGTCGGTGGTCGGATTGCCGATACGCGTGTAAATGTTGCCGAACTCTTCGAGACCGAACAGCCGCGCGGCATGGCTGGTGTCATCGAACAAATAGCTGGTGGTCTGGTAAATCGGGACGGCGCGGCTCTTGGTGTGCGGATCTCCCGAATGGGCTCCGTGAAGGGCGATCGTTTCAAAGCTAAGGGGCTGGTTCTCGGTGGTGGTGCTCATCGGGTTCTCTTGCTTGATTATGACGATTATTCGGCTGCATCGGCTGCATTAGCGGTCAATTCAAAACAACCTGCGCCGAAGGACGCTAAAGAACTAATTTCATTCATCCACGCGAGGAGTTCGCCTCCCGCCGTTCGGTGAGGATAAACTGCAGGCGTGATTAAGGTCTTGCTCGTCTGCTGGCTTGTCTTGATGGCCATGGCCGCCATGGCCCAGGAAACTCCGGCTCAAAAAGCGGAGCGGATGAAATGGTTCACGGACGCTAAGTTCGGGTTGTTCATCCATTGGGGTCTTTATGCGATTCCGGCCGGAAAATGGGGCAACCAGGACGGCCACGGCGAATGGATTCGCGAGACCGCGCAGATTCCGGTCGGTGAACACGAGAAGTTCCGCGATCAGTTCAATCCGAAGCAGTTCGACCCGCGCAAGATCGTGAAGATGGCCAAAGACGCGGGCATGAAATATGTGGTTATCACCACCAAGCACCACGATGGATTCTGCCTGTTCGATTCCGCCGCGACCGACTGGGACGTGATGAACTCGCCCTATGCGAAGGACATCATGCGGCAGATGGCGGAGGCATGCAAGGCGGAAGGACTGAAAATGTGCTGGTACCACAGCATCATGGACTGGCACCATCCCGACTACTTGCCCCGGCGTACATGGGAAGTGGGCCAGCGACCCGCCGACGGTGCGGATTTCAGTCGATTTGTCGATTACCTTCACCGCCAAGTGACCGAGCTGCTAACCAACTATGGTCCGATCGGGATCATGTGGTTCGATGGCGAATGGGAAAGCACGTGGAACCACGAAGAAGGTCAGAAGCTGTACGACCTTTGCCGCCGGCTTCAACCGTCGGTGATCGTCAACAACCGGTGCGATGTCGGTCGTGAAGGCTTGAGCGGATTCGGCACCCGGGCAGGAGACTACGGCACGCCCGAGCAGGAGATCCCCGCGACGGGACTGCCCGGTCAGGTTTGGGAAACCTGCATGACGATGAACGACCATTGGGGATTCAACGCGGTCGACAAGAATTTCAAATCCGCGCCCCAAATCGTGGAGATGCTCTGCGACATTGCGAGCAAGGGGGGCAACTACCTGCTTAACGTCGGACCCGATGCGGATGGCGTGGTGCCGAAAGAGAGCGTCGATGCGCTCGCTCGGGTCGGCGCCTGGATGAAGGTGAACGGCGAGGCGATTTACGAGACGACTGCTGCTCCGTTCGGATCGCTGCCGTGGGGACGATGCACTCAGAAGGGCTCGACGCTCTATTTCCATGTGTTCCCGAAACCCCAGACTCCGATTCTGCTCAACGGTTTGGGAAGCAAGATTCGGTCGGCGCGGGTGCTGGGCGGCTCTGCGGTGCGGTTCCGCCAAAGCCGCTCCCAGGTGTATTTCGAATTTCCCCAAGACGACTCGAATCCCATGCCTCGCGTAATCGCGGTGCAGGTCGAGGGCCAGCCGGTCGTCTACACCACCCCCACGATCTCCGCGAGCAGTCCGATTTTCATCGATCAGGTCGAAGTGAACGTGAGCGCGCCCGCTCCTGGTGGCGTGATCCGCTACACCCTGGACGGCACCGAGCCAACGGCTCTATCGCCGGAGGTCCACGGTTCGCTTCGCCTGATGAACGAGGCGACGGTGACGGTGGCTCAGTTCGTCGGGTCGGATCGCGTGAGCGGCTCCGCCAAGGCGGAATTCACCAAGGCCACGCCGCACCGCGCGGAAATGGTGGCCTCCACCACGGCGGGGCTGGCCTGTCGGACCTTCACGGGCGACTGGGAGACGGTGCCGAATTTCGACGCGCTGGAAGGCGTGACCCAATCGGCCCGGGGTCAGGCAGTTCTGAGCGATGCCGAGCGCAAGGATCACGTCGGGATGGTTCTGACTGGCTATTTGGACGTGCCGGAGACGGGGATTTATCGGATCGCGGTCGGTTCAGACGACGGCAGCCGACTCACCTTGCCGGGGCGGCTGACGGTCCTGAACGACGGGTTGCATTCGTACCTGGAGAAGGCCGGTGACGTTGCCTTGGAGAAGGGGCTCCATCCGATCCGAATCGACTGGTTCAACCGAACGGGCGGCGCGGAACTCCGGCTTCTGTGGGCCAAGGCCGGCGAAAAGCTGGTCGAGGTGCCTGCCAGCGCCCTGCGGCACAACTGAACCTAGGCGGGCTCCTCTTTCAGGCTGAGTGCCCCGCTGGGGCATTTCCGAACCTGGGCGACGATCGCCTCGGAACTGGCCTGTGTGAGTTCGATCCAAGGCCGTCGCTTGGGATCGAACACTTGGGGCAATCCACGGGCGCACCGTCCGCTATGGATGCAGATGCTGGGTCGCCACAGGACGGTGATCTCGCCGTTCGAGTATTCGCGGGTTTCGACGCTCACGAGAGGGATTGTACTTGGCCGCCAGGATGGGCCATAATAGGAGTTCGGCCCCGATCGTGGGGCCTTTACAACGATGCCGACTCGACTCAGTCGTGCGGCAGGCGCGGGGCGAATATCGCTCCACATGCGCCGCGGCGCCTTCCCTTGGGGAACCCAGGCGACCGGTCCGATGAGGAATCTGAATGGCAACATATCGAGGAAGAAAAACAGACATCTGCCGACGCGTCGGCTTCAACATTTGGGGCAATGCCAAGTGCCCGAGCAACAAGCGAGGCTATCCGGCCGGTCAGCATGGTCCTAACCAGCGCGATCGCCGCACCTCCGAATACGGCGAGCAGCTTTTGGCCAAGCAGGTCATCCGTCGCTACTATCACGTGATGGAGAAGCAGTTCCGCAACACGTTTGAGCGCGCGACCCACATGCGCGGCAACACCGCTTTGAACTTCCTGCGGCTTCTCGAGCTGCGGCTCGCAACGGTCGTTTGGCGACTCGGCTACGCCAAGACCCCGTTCCAGGCCCGGCAGATGGTGACGCACTGCCACATCACGGTCAACGGCCAGATGGTCAACGTGCCGAGCTACAACCTGAAGGTTGGCGATGTGATCGGCGTGCGCGATCGCGATTCGAGCAAGAAGATCGCTCGCATGAACCATTACGAAGGCGCCCCGGTTCCTGCCTACCTGGATGCAGACGTCCAGAACATGACAGGCAAGGTCATCGCGCTTCCTGAGCGTGAGGACTTCCCGAAGTTCTTCCAAGAGAACGCCGTCGTCGAATTCTACGCCCGCTAAAGCGAGCACTCCCATTTTGGGAATTCAGCCCTTCTCGACTTGGTCGGGAAGGGCTGTTTTGTTTACGATCGACCCGACTCAGGCAACGTGGGTGCCGCGCCTCAAAGTGAAAGCGACATCGGCACGTACTCGCGAGCGACTTGGAAGCCATGGGCACCATAAAAGTCCACCAGCGTGGTCCAGTCGATAATGGTTCGACGTGCGCCCCGGTTCCTCAATTCCTGCAGACTGGCCGCAAGGAGCCCGTGGCCCCAGCCTTTGCCGCGTTGGTCTGCGGAGACGCCGATTGGTCCGAGGCTGCCCCAGCTTGGCCCAAGGTCGCGGTGCCAGACGGCACCACCAATCGGGCGCGCGCAGCCTTCCCATTGGAGCAGCGCCATGCCTTCGCAATGGTCTCCATTCATGAGCAGCATCACGCACGCGGGATCAGGCTCGGCCACCACTTTGTGCAAGACGTCGAAGGTCCAGCGACCGGGGAACGTCCGTTTGAGAAATTCGCTGAGGGCGGGGAGTGTCTCCGCACGGCATGGCTCCACACGGGCAGGCGCAAGCCGCTCGATCATGCCGGCGGGCGGCTCATAGTCCGTCATGTCTCGCTCCAGATCGACCGCGGTTCCTTTCTCTTCGAATCCCTCGACGGTCAAGAAGCTCCGCAGCGAAGCATGGTCCACCGGGCAACCCGGGAAGAAGTGGCCGGAATCTTGGCCGAACACGAGTCGGAAAAGCCCGCGATTACGGAGGGTTCGCTTGGTATCGGACATCATTTCGACTCCGACCACGGGATCCGCGAAGGCCAGCGCGGTGATGTGGGCCTGGTCGGGATCAGGACCGATGAAGAAGTGCGGGTTGGCCGACTTCTTGACCGCGACAAACCCAATCGGCCGGTCTCCATCGTATTCCACCACCGACGCGCCCCAATCGAAAAGCTCGGAATCGACGGTGTTCGCGCGCAGCAATTCAGGTGAAACGTGGTAGCGGGTCGGGTAGAAGCTGGCCCAAAGATCGGCTAGCCGGGCGAAGTCGACCGCGTCAAAGCCTCGGCGCATGCCTCAATTATGCTTCAGTTTGAGGAGACCTTCCGCGCAGAGGGCGATGGATCGCCGAGTTCGGACGATTCGGGACAGCAATGTTCCGTCATCGTTGAGGAGCAGATCCTCCAATCGGGCCGAGCCAAAGAGTCGGTCGAACGCATCCTCGGCGGGCCCCAGTCGCTCCAGCGAGCGGCTGGCGTCCGAGGCGCTGCTCTCCAGATGGGGCGTGAGCAAGGGACGCAGATCTTGGTAGGCGAGCTCTAGCTGGGTCCCGAGCTTTTCGAACTGGGACTGGAGCCGGGGACCCGGTCCATATTGGGCGGCATCACATACGACCTCGATAAACGCTTCGTAGTCTTCGCTGAACTGGGCGAGTGCTTCGATCGGAGCGGGCTGGCGCTCGGGCGACTTGCGGAGCGGCGGAGCCGGGCTTGGGGCCGCGCGGTGGGGCAAACGAACACGCTTGAGAATCGTGGTGATGGTCATGAGCCTTGCCCCTGTTGGACGAAATTCACACGAAGGTCGCGAAGCATTGACTGGAGCTGGCGGCGGTCGTCCTCATCGAGTCTCGGCTCCAGGTGCTTCACCAAGTCGGCGACCACGTCGATGGCCAGCCGAGCCTGGTCCAAATCTTTGGCGATGCGGTTGGTCACGGGGTCCGGCTGCAGTCCGAGTTTGGACCAAGCCAGCGATGCAAACTGCTCCAGCACGATGGAGAGCATCGACTCGACGGCAATCGGTTCGCCTTGACCTTCTGACATACATCCATACCGACGCGACGCGCGGGCACGAAGATGCGCCCGATTTTGAGCCCCGTCATGCTACAATTCTTCGCCAATATTAAGAGGTTCACCGTGCCCAATCCAGCTCCCCGATATCCCCGCGTTCTCCTGAAAATTAGTGGCGAAGCCTTGGCCGGAAAAGCCGGATTCGGCATCGAGCCCGATACCCTGAACTACATCGCGGAGGAGATTGTCAAAGTCCGCGAGAGCGGTTCCGAAGTCGCGGTCGTCGTGGGAGGCGGCAACTTCATTCGGGGCGGCATGTTCAGCGAGAAAGGCGGCATCGACCGTACCGCTGCCGACCAGATGGGCATGATGGGCACCGTGATCAACGCCCTTGCGCTCCAAAGCGCGATCGAAAAGCACGGCGTTTTCGTTCGCGTTCAGAGCGCGATCCAGGTGAATCAAGTCGCCGAGTCGTTCATTCAGCGGCGCGCGATCCGGCATCTGGAAAAGGGCCGGGTCGTGATCTTTGCGGCAGGCACGGGCAATCCGTACTTCTCCACCGACACCGCAAGCGTGCTGCGCGCGCTGGAGATCGGCGCCAGCGTGATCTTGAAGGCGACCAAGGTGGACGGCGTCTACGATAAGGACCCCAAGAAGTTTGGCGACGCGGTCCGGTACGCCACGATCAGTTTTACGGAGGCGATCGACCAGCGGCTCGAGGTCATGGACCAGACTGCCTTCACCTTGTGCCGGGAACACCAGATGCCCGTCATCGTGTTAGACTTGAACCAGAAGGATGCTATGGTGAACGCCATTCGGGGCGAGACCGTGGGCACTCTAGTTGGAGGCGAATAAATGGATGAATTTCTGCAGGACGCAGAGCGGCGGATGAAGCAGGCGGTCGAGGCCATGGTGCACGACTTTTCAACATACCGAACCGGACGCGCCTCTCCGGCGGTTCTCGAGCGGGTCCACGTCGAGTATTACGGCGTCGAGACCCCGGTGAATCAGATTGCGACGATTTCGATTCCGGAGCCGAGGCAGCTCCAGATCACGCCCTATGAGAAGAGCATGTTGAGCGTGATCGAGAAGGCCGTGCTGAAAAGCGACCTGGGAATCACGCCGATGAACGATGGTGTGTGCGTTCGGCTCAACTTCCCTGCCATGACGGAGGATCGACGCAAAGACCTCGTCAAACAGGTGAACGCGCGTACCGAGCATGCCTGTGTCGCCATTCGCAATGTGCGGCGCGATGCGATCGAGCACGCAAAGGCGCAAACGAAGACCGAGCATCTCAGCGAAGACGATCTGAAGACGTTCGAGCAGAAAATCCAAAAACTGACGGACAAGTTCATCGCCGACGCGCACGAGATGCAGAAGAAGAAAGACGTCGAACTGATGGAAGTGTGATGGGCTCCCTCATGGCCAAGCGCGCCACCACGATCGAGGGGCAGGCCCGTGAGCGCGGCATCGATTTAGCCCGCCTGCCGCAGCACATCGCCATCATCATGGATGGCAACGGTCGCTGGGCCAGCGGCAAGGGCCTGGGACGCTTGATCGGTCACCGGCAGGGCTATCAAACCTTGCGAGAAGTGGTGAGGATGTCGGGCGAGCTCGGTCTGCGTTACCTAACGGTCTATGCCTTCTCCGCGGAAAACTGGCGACGGCCGGAGACGGAAGTTTCGGGTCTGATGCAGTTGATCGAGCGGGCGATGCTGGAGCAGATCGAGAACCTCAAGTCGAGCAATGTGCGCGCCCGAGTCGCGGGCCGCATCCACGAGGTGCCCGCTTCCCTGCGCGAGGCGCTGGAACGGGGCATCGAGGAAACGGCGGATAACACCGGGCTCACCTTCACGCTGGCGATCAACTACGGCGGTCGGGCCGAGATCGTGGATGCGGTCCAGGCCATCGTCCGCGAGGGCGTGCCGGCCGACCAGATCGATGAAGAGGCGATCGCCCGGCACTTGTATCTGCCCGATACGCCTGAGCCCGATTTGATGATCCGGACCGCCGGCGAGATGCGATGGAGCAATTTCCTCATCTGGCAGGCGGCTTATGCCGAACTCTTTGTCACGCCGGGCTCCTGGCCCGAATTTGGCGCCTCGGAACTGCTGGACGCGATCGAATCGTTCCAGCGCCGCACGCGCAAGTTTGGCGGGCTCGCCTAGGGTGAGCAGACCGCCGAATATGAGGTATAGTTACCGTTCGCGCCCGCCCCTGCGGCTGGCCAGAGGAAAGTCATGGCTCGAATTTGTCAAGTAAGCGGAAAGAAAGGCAATAGCGCCCAGCACTGTCGTCACCGACACTCGGCGTGGAAGTTCAAGGCGCCCCACAAGCCGCGCCGACAAAGCCCGAATCTGCAAACGGTTACCATCAAGACCCCGACGGGTCGTGTTCGACTGACGGTTGCAACTTCGGTGCTGAAGAGCGCTGAGTTTGCCGCAGTCTGCAGCGGCCTCAAGCCGATTCCCAAGGCGTGGCTCAAGAAAGTCAGCTACGGAATCTGACGCTCGTCGAATTCTCGTTGGCCGCCGGTTTTCCGGCGGCCAACGTTCTTTTTGCAGACCGGCCATAATGTCCCTTGGCCCTGGTGGAGTGGTGTCCGAGTGGTCGAAGGAGCGCGATTGGAAATCGCGTATACGGCAACGTATCGTGGGTTCGAATCCCACCCGCTCCGCCAGGGCTGGACACCCGCATTAATCCGTGCTCCCCACGCTCACTCCGTCTGAATCCGAAACGGCGCGCCGCGATGAAGTCGTGGCCCGCATCGTGGACTACACCGTGCGTGGAGAGACCATCCGTCTTCCTGCCTTCGACGGCAGCGCCGCGCTGGGGGGCGAATTGGAGGCTGCGCTCTTAGCGCTCAAGCGGGAGCCGAACGCCTTTTCGGGCACCGTTGGCGACTACTGGTACCAGTTCGAGGGCGAGGAAGATCTGCTCCACCTGATTGTCGCGCGGTGCGACGGGGCGGAGCTGACACCAGAAGACGCGCAGGCTGCCGCGGGCTTTGTACTGGCCGGGGTTCCTCCCGCGCTTATTTGGCTTAAGCCGGGCAAAGTTTCCCAGCACTTTTATCTTGGACACGATCTTCTCGTGCAATCGAGTCGCCGCGAAGGTTATTAAATAACGAAAATCGTGGAACCTGCGAACGAATAGGCTCCGTAATCCCATCTGTAAGAGTTGCCACAGCTCGAACTGAAGTGCCTAAAAATCTCAGAGCGAGGTGGCTACACTTACCGAAAGTCCAACAACGATTTGGGCTTCGCCAGAGGCGAGCCAAAAGAGTTCGCAATGTGTAAGACCTTCGAACATGACACACCCGGCAAACCCCGCCGGGTTTTTTTTCGCCCGGGGGGTACAACAAGAACGCATGTTCGATGCCCTCACCAAGCGCGTGACCTCCGTCTTCGTCAACCTGCGGCGGAAAGGTCGGCTCACCGAATCCGACGTCGCCGAGATGATGCGCGAGATTCGGGTGGCGCTGTTGGAAGCCGACGTCAACTACCAGGTCGCCAAGGATTTTGTCGCCCGGATCAAGGAGCAGGCGGTCGGCGAAGAGCTATACGGCAGCCTGTCCGCCGATCAGACCCTCATCCGGATTGTCCGGGATGAGCTGATCCAAACGTTGGGTGGCCAGGAAGTTCGCTTCAACTGGGGATCGCGCCCGCCGACGGTGATTCTGCTGTGCGGTCTTCAGGGCTCGGGAAAGACCACGACCTCCGCCAAATTGGCGCGCTGGCTGCTCAAGCAAGGCAAGAAGCCGATGCTCGCCGCGTGCGATATCCAGCGGCCAGCCGCCGTCAAACAGCTCGAAGTTCTGGGTGAGCAGGTCGGCGTCCCCGTCTACGCCAAGCTGGACGGAACCAGTCCGGTGGCGATCGCGCGCGAGGCGCTGGAGCGATGCCGGTACCTGATGCTCGACGTGTTGATCGTGGACACCGCGGGCCGGCTCAGCATCGACGAGCCGCTCATGGACGAGCTCAAGCAGATCGCGGCGGTCGTCGAACCGAACGAGACGCTCCTGGTGCTCGATTCCACGACCGGCCAAGAAGCCGTGAACGTGGCCCAGGCCTTCCACGAACGGCTGGAACTGACGGGCGCGATCTTCACCAAGCTGGACGGCGACGCCCGGGGCGGTGCGGTCCTCAGTGTGAGGCAGGCGACCGGCGTGCCGGTTCGATTTGTGGGTGTCGGCGAGCAGACGGAGGCCCTCGATCAGTTTTATCCGGACCGGATGGCGTCCCGTATTTTGGGCATGGGCGACATCCTCGGCATCATCGAGCGAGCCGAGCAAGCGATCGACAAAGGGCAGGCGGAAGCGCTGGAAAAGCAGGTTCGTCAGGGTCAAATCGACTTCAATACGATGCTGATGCAGATGAAGACCATGCGGAAGATGGGCTCGATTCAGAACCTGATGAAGATGATTCCGGGTCTGAGCTCCGCGGTCCCCGAGGAAGCCCTGAACCAGATCAACGATGGCCATATCGACCGGCTGGAGGCGATTATGCTTTCCATGACTATCAAAGAACGGTCGAATCCGGATATAATCAATGGCTCCCGACGCCGGCGAATCGCAATGGGTTCGGGCACCTCGGTCGAGGAAGTTAATCGACTGGTCGCCCAGCTCTACGAGATGCGAAAAGGCATGAAGCAGTTCGCCAAGATGGAGAAGCGCATGAAGAAGTACGGCAAACGCCGCTGAGTGCGCTGAGAGCGAAATCGGGAAGCAAGCAGGAGAAACAAAAAGCGAGTGGTAAAGATTCGATTACGACGTATGGGCAACAGTCACCGGCCGTTTTACCGGGTGGTGGTGGCCAAGAGTTCGGCCGGCCGAGATGGGGCCTTCATCGAGGTGATCGGCACCTGCAACCCAGTGGCGAAGCCGCGGCGCGTGGAGATCAAAGAGGACCGAGCTCTCCACTGGCTGATGAGCGGCGCCCAGCCCACCGAGACGGTGGCTTACATGCTCAAGGAAGCGGGCGTGCTCGACAAATACTTTGCTGAGCGACCGGCTGCGAAGGGCAAATTCAAGAGTTTGGACAAGCGCACGGCGTCGATGAGCCAGAAATCGGTTGTCGAGCCCGTGCCCGCCGCCAAGGTCGAGGCCACTGCGGCTCCCGAACCGGCCCCTGAGCCGGCTGCGGCCGCTCCTCAGCCTGAGGAGACGGTGCAGAACTCGGGAACCATGGCGACCGATGAGGAAGCCGTCGAGGGTCCCGTAACGGAAGCAGCCGAGACCTCGGCTGAACAAGCATGAAAGACGGCGGACTGAGTCAATTGGTCGCCCACCTCGTGCAGAGCGTGGTCAATGAGCCCGAGACCGTTTCGGTGAAGGAAGGACGTGATCGAGACGGCCTCACGTACTACGTTCGGGTTTCGCCCAACGATGTGGGAAAAGTCATCGGTAAGAGTGGCCGAGTCGTTACCGCGATTCGCTATCTCGTCAGCGCGGCCGCCGCTAAGAGCCGCCAAAAAGCCTTTGTCAAAGTCGTCACCGAATAGTTTCCATCGCTCCACTCCTGCGCGGTCAGAGTCCTCGACTCTGGCCGCGTCTTCTTGTCACGATCTGGTCGATGTCGGGCGCATCGTGGCGCTGTACGGCATCAAGGGCTGGGTGAAGGTGGAAGTGCACACCGATTTCCCCGAACGGTTCGACCCGGGATCTTTCCTGCTTCTCGAAGGCGAGCCGATTCAAGTCCTGGAATCGAATTGGCACAAGACCCAAGTCCGGCTGCACCTTCAGGGTTACGAATCGCCGGAAGCTTCAGAGGCATTGATCGGGCAGTGGCTGCGGATCCGGGCTGAAGACCGGCCTGAGCTCGACGAGGACGAGTTTTACTCGTCAGAGCTGCTCGGAATGACGGTCGTCGATGACTCGGGCCGCGAGCGTGGCCAAGTCGACAACATTCTATTTGGGGCGGCCAACGACCTGTTATCGGTGGGAGGCGTGCTGATTCCCATCGTCCACGAATTCGTCCTCGAAATCGATCGCGAGCGCCGAACCATCGTGGTTCGGGCTGTGGATGGGCTTTTCGAAGAGGAGAACTGATGTTTATTGACGAGGTCGTGGTTGAATTCACTTCCGGCAACGGCGGGTCCGGCGCGGTGTCGTTCCACCGTGAAAAGCACGTGCCGCGCGGCGGTCCAAACGGCGCAGACGGTGGCCGAGGCGGTGGCGTGATCCTGATTGCCGATCGGGGCTGCCGTACCCTGTACGACCTCCACCTGCGCCGCCACGTGGAAGCCGAGAATGGCACCCATGCCCTCGGCAACAAGCGCGGGTCCAACGGAAAGGACATCTCGGTCAAGGTGCCGGTGGGCACGGTGGTTTACGATGACGTTCTCGGCGACCAGCTCGCCGATCTGAGCATCCACGGCATGAAGGTCGTCCTCTGCCGGGGTGGACGCGGAGGCCATGGCAACCTGCACTATGTGAGCAGCGTCCGACAGGTGCCGAACTTTGCCGAAAAGGGTGAGCCGGGCGAAACCATCCGCGGGCGTTTGGAACTCAAGCTTTTGGCCGACATCGGGCTGATCGGCTTGCCGAATGCGGGCAAAAGCACGCTCATCAGCCAGATCAGCGCGGCCAAGCCGAAGATCGCCAGCTATCCGTTCACGACGATCGTGCCGAATCTGGGCGTGGCCCAGGTCGCCGATCAGAGTTTTGTGGTCGCCGATATGCCAGGACTGATTGAGGGTGCGAGCCTGGGCAAGGGGCTTGGCCACCAGTTCCTCAAGCACATCGAACGCACGAAGGTTCTCGTCCACATCGTCGATCTCTTCCCCATCGACGAATCGGACCCGTACGCGAATTACGAGTTGATCGAGCGGGAGATCGCGGACTATTCGCAGGATATCGCGGCTCGGCCGCGGATCGTGGCGCTGAACAAGATCGACTTGGGTCCGGCCGAAGCGGTCGCTGAGCGGGCGGCGCGCTTTGCGAACCTCGGGGTGCCCGTGTTCCAGATTTCAGGGGCCACCCGCCAGGGGATTGAGCCGCTACTGTATAGGATGGCCGAGATGCTGGTCGCGGCCGAAGCCGAGGCGCCCATGCCAACGCTGATGCCCGCAAAAACGGTCGAGGTCGACGATTCGTGGGATGTGGTCGAGGCTGAGGACGGCTATGAGGTGGTCGGGCGTAAGGTGTTGCGCATGACGGCCATGACGGATCTGAACAACAAGGACGCCGTCCGGTATCTGCACCGGCGTCTCAACCGGATGGGGGTTATCGATCGACTAAGGGAACTGGGAGCCAAAGAAGACGATACGGTTTATATTGGGGATGCCGTTTTTGCCTTCACGGATTGGTCGTAAGAGGACAATTTGATGGTGAGTTTGCAGAATTGCCGCTTTACACGCATTTTCCTTACGGAAATAGTCGGTAAGCAAAAGATGAGGAGTCTGACATAGGGGCTCGCAAGAAATGGATTTTATTCAGGTTTCGTTGAATAAAGTTGCCAATTTAAAGTCCGCAACCTAGGAATTTGAATTTCAGAGCCCATTGGACGAACAAAAGCGAATGACGATTGAAACACCTCAAAACGAATCCCGGGTCACCAAGGACATGAATGTCGGACTCGTGGACTTTACGTGGATCACCCCACCACAAGACTATGGGCTGGAGCAGTTCGGGCCGTTCACGGCATTGGACTTTTGCAGCTATAGCGGAAAGAACACGGGTGTGGCGAGCAGCATCATCAGCTGCCGCGAGAACATCAACACCCTTCTCATCAACTACGAAGGCACGTTTCTCATGTCTTCGTCCGAGACGGGCCAGCGGTACCTCGTTCCCCCGCATTGCATCTGCTTCCTGAGCGGACCGGTGCGTATGAACGTGCTTTCGAGCGAAGGTGCCCGGCGTACCGACGCACTGAGCTGGCAGGGCACTGATCTGCCGGCGCTGACGAAATGGATTCAAGCCAACGGTCCTCGAAAGAAGCCGTTGATCTTGGGCACCATCCTTTTCGAGCAGATCCCTCACGCGATTTCCAATCTGGAATCGGCGAAGGAGTCGACCTCCGTCGCGGCTGAGCCGCTGCTGATGTCGGCGATGTGGGAAGTAGTGCGGGGCGTGGTCTTGGACGCGCGAGCGTTCAAATTGACTCCGATTCCGACGAGCCTGCCTCCCCACATGCTCAAGCTCATCGAAGACATTCGGATGAACCCGACTGAGCAACGTCGGCTCACCGACACCGCGCAGAAGATGGGTTATTCCGTCTTCCACTTCTGCCGCACCTTCAAGCAGTTGGTCGGCTATGGATTCCGTGAGTTCACGGAGCGAGTGCGAACGGAAGCCGCTTTGGTCGAGATGCTCGATCAAGACACACCGCTGGACGCCTTGGCAAAGAAATACTCGTTTGGTTCCACCCAAGCGTTGCGCCAAGCCATTCGACGGTACACCGGATTCCGACCGGCCGAGATTCGGGCTGCCTAGCAGCGTAGAACTGGCGTTGCACCGGCCAACCCATTGGGAAGGAACTCGGGGCGACGCAATTTTTCGCTGAGCCGTAGCTAAGACATCTTTTGATAGGTGTAGAAGCCGGGGTGTTGGACGAACCCGAGGTCGACATTTATCTTGCGCATGGGCGCATTGGTCAGGTCGTTTTGGGTGGAAATCGAGGTCGCGCCGTTCGACTGAGCCCACTCGATGCCCCGTACTTTGAGGGCCAGCGCGATTCCCTTTCCCCGGTGGGATCGAAGAACGCCGGTGAAGTCCGTTGAATACTGCTTGGGATCAGCCGTTGGGCCAAGCGTGTGCGCACCGACCCACTCCTCGCCGTCGAGCGCGATGAACGTGCCTTCGGGCCGGAACCATTTCGCGTCGAGAATGAACCGCTCGTACTGAGCGTAGTCCATCAGCCCCCAATCCGCCACGAACGGCGTGTCCTCATCGGCCGCGCGCGTGATCACGTGGAGTCGCCTGCGGTTTTCCGCGGTGTCGCCGAGCTCGGCCAAGGTGGTGATTTTTACCGACTGGAGCGCCTTCTCGACCGTTGCCTGGTGCTTCTCGGGCACATAGTCGCTGATCTGGAGCACGTTGTCGATGAGGTGCTGCCGCTGATGGTAACCGCTGCGCTCGGCAAACTGAATGCTGCGCTGGTCGTCGTCGCGAACCAGAGTCCGAATGGGCGAGTTCGGGAGCGTTGCGGTCGCGAACTGCTCGCATGCGGCGAGGAGTTCGGCACCGATACCCCGGGCTCGGTACTCGGGATCGACCACCATCCGCAACATGAAGTACTTCGTATCCGCCATGACCGTCCAGAGGCAGTTCAGGTACGCGACCATCCGGTCGGCATCGTAGACTCCTCGTCGCCAGTACGGGTCTTCCTTGGGGTGGGTATCCCAGCGCCTCAGCACCTCCTCGGGAGTGACGGGTTCGAGTGCCCAGAGATTGGTCAGCCGCGCGACGTGCGCCGAGTCTTGCGGGCTGGGCTCTTCTATACGAAAACCGAGGATCGCCTCCATGAGGCGTCAAGGCTACCCGGAGAGCGCGGCCCGTTCCGCTTCGATCTGCTCCAGGGTCTCACGCACGGCCGCGATCATCCGCTCGCAAGCGGTGAGCACATCGCCCGTGAACGGCCAGATGAACTGCTGTCGGCTGAGGTAGCACTCGCGGTTGCGCTTGTTGAGGAGGGTCCAGAGGCGCGGTGGCAGCTCGGCGCTTTCGCGGAACGAGACGGCAAGTCGTCCGCCATGACCATCGACCTTTTCCATCTGCACGGCGTCGGCGACCAGCCGAACGCGCATGACCTGAAAGATGCGGGCGACCTCTTCGGGCGGTCGTCCATAGCGGTCCGACATTTCGACCTCGATCTCGGTGAGCCGCTCGACGGTTCGGCTCGACATGATCTGCTGGTAGTAGTAAAGCCGCTGACCTTGGTCGATGATGTACGCCTCAGGGATGAGCGCATTGGTCGGGAGATCGACGGTGGGGAGCGGCGTGAGTCGCTCCAAGGGATCGCGGTACTCGGCTTCCCCGCCTTCGGCATGGGTCTTGAGGAAGTGGATTTCCTCGTTGATGATTTGGGTGAACAGCTCGTAGCCAACGCTTGCCATCGTGCCGCTTTGACGAGCGCCGAGCAGTTCGCCCGCGCCGCGGATCTGAAGGTCGCGGAAGGCGAGCGAATAGCCCGAGCCGAGGTGCGAAAAGTCCTGGAGTGCCTCGAGCCGAGCCATCGCGTTTTCGGTGAGACTGCCCTGCCCCGCGTACATGAAGTAGGCATAGGCCTGGCGATCGCTCCGGCCGACACGGCCGCGCAACTGATAGAGCTGCGACATGCCCAGTCGGTCCGCGTGGTCCACGATCATCGTGTTGGCGTTCGGGATATCGAGGCCGTTCTCGATGATGGTCGTTGACAGCAGCACATCGATCTCGCCCTTGATGAAGCCGATCATGATCGGTTCGAGCTCTTTCTCGGTCATTTGGCCGTGACCGACGCCGATTCGGGCTTGTGGAATCAGCTTGCGGAGCTTTTCGGCGATGTGATAGATGCCCTGGACGCGGTTGTACACGTAGTACACCTGACCGCCGCGATTGAGCTCCCGCAGGATCGCCTCGCGGACGACTTCGTCGCTGTGAGGACGCACGTACGTTCGGATCGGGAGCCGCCCCGGAGGAGGGTCGTTGATGAGGGACATTTGGCGGACGTCCATCAACGCCATGCTCAGCGTACGGGGAATGGGCGTGGCCGACATGCTCAGCACGTCCACGTTCACTCTGAGGGTCTTTAACGCCTCCTTCTGCTTGACCCCGAACTTCTGCTCTTCGTCGATGATGACGATCCCGAGATCCTTGAATTTGACCTGCTGACTCAGCAACGCGTGGGTGCCGATGAGGATGTCGACTTCCCCATGCTCGACCGCATTGAGCACCTCGCGTCGATCGGCGGCGGAACGAAATCGGTTGATCAGTTCAACCCGGGTCGGAAATGCGGCGAGGCGCTCGGCGAAGTTCCTGTAGTGCTGCTCCGACAAGATCGTGGTCGGACAGAGGACAGCGACCTGCCGACCGGCCTGGGCGACTTTGAATGCGGCGCGGATCGCGACCTCGGTCTTACCGAAGCCGACGTCGCCGCAGATAAGCCGATCCATCGGATAGTCGAGCTTGAGGTCAGCTTTCGTGTCCCGAATCGCCTGCATCTGGCTGGGCGTTTCCACCCAGGGAAATGTCGTCTCCATCTCCGCCTGCCATGGGCTGTCGGGGCCGAAGCTGGGGCGCTGGACTTGGCGGCGCTGGGCGTACAGTTTGATGAGGTCCCGAGCGAACTCCCGGGCCTCCTCCCTGGCTTTTCCCACGGCACGCTGCCACTCACCTCCGGTCAGGCGATTGAGCTTGGGATCGGTCTCGCCGGGATTCAGATACTTTTGGATGCGGTCCAGCTGGTCGGCCGGAACGTACAGCTTGTCGGGCGCGGCGTACTGGACAAAGAGGAATTCCTTCTCGACGCCGTCGATGGCGCGTTTGACCAGGCCCTGGTACACCCCGATTCCAAAATTGATGTGGACAACGTAGTCGCCCGGTTTGAGGTCGAGGACGGTCTCGACAGGAATGCCTTCGTTAAAGCGGCGCTGCGGTAGCTTGAGGCGTCCCACTCCGAACAGCTCGTGGTCGGTGATCAGCGCGACTTTGGCTTTCTGAGCAATGAAGCCGCCTGCCAAGTTGCCTTGCACGACCTGGAAGCCCTCGGATTCGAAGACTTCGATCTGGGAGAGCACGGATTTGGCTCGGTTGGGCTGATCGGTACCGAGGGCGACCTGATAGCCGTCCGCGATCCATCCTTTGAGGGTCGTCGCCAGCACTTCGGGGCGACCACGATACGACTCGAGCGAGTCGATTTCAAACTCGATCTGGGCGGGTGCCTCGATCCATCGAGGGACGGTTTGGATTGACGTGAAGACGATCAGCCGCCCGTGGGCGCCCAATCGTTCCACGCCCTGGACAAAGTCGTGGGGCGTGCTGTGGAGGATTTCGCCGCGCTGGGCCCGCGACCCGAGGGCGTCGCCCAGTTCTTCCTCCGCGCGGTGCGCGATCATCTCGATTTCGTTAGCGTCGTCGAGCACGACGCGCCCGTCTTCGCCGAGGAGATCGACAGCGCAGCCCGATTCGGGATGGAGGAGCGGCCGATAAAGATCGAGCCGATCAAAGAAGACGCCTGCTTCCAGGTTTCGAGCATCGCCGGTGATTGTCTCTTCGAGCGTGGCGGCGGCGGCATCGGTGAGGTTCGCTCCTTCCTGCTCCATCGCCCGGCGGATCATCTCACTGTACTGGCCGAGAATCTCCGCGTCGGTGCGGTCGTCATCGGGATGTTGGGCAGGTCCGAGCGGATAGATCGTTTCTCGGCTGAGCATCAGCCGGAAAAACTTGACGGGTCCGATGCTGCGCTGGCTCAACGGGTCGAACTGGCGAATGCTCTCGATTTCGTCGCCGAACAATTCGATACGGACGGGCACTTCGTGACCCATGGCGAAGATATCGACGATGCCGCCTCGGATGCTGACCTGGCCGGGCGTGCGCACGGGGTCGGAGAGTTCATAACCGAGCATTTGCAGCGTCCGACGCAGTCCCTCGACGTCGACGGATTCGCCCACCGTCAGATCGAGATGAGCCAGCTCCATCACCTCGCGCGGAATCGTTCGCTCGAGTACGGATTGAGGTGTGGAGATGACGAACCCAGGACCCGGCTCGATCAGAAATTGCAGAGCGCCGATTCGGTCCGAAAGAGCTACGGATTCTGGCGCAGAGTCTTGAAAGAGCCCGACGAGTCCGCTGGGCAGCTGCCGAATGTCGCTTGCGGGCACGCCGCACAGCTGGAGTTTCGCCTGCCAATGCAGTGCGCGCTCGTAGGTCGGGGTGACGATGAGCGTCTTGCGCGGTTGCTGATGGTGCAGGGCGGCGAGCACGACGGGACGCGCCTCGACCGCAATGGGCGACCAGGTCGCGCTGTCTTGGGAATCGAGGTTGGCAAGTGTGGCGAGCGATTCGCTCAGTCCCGGATTTTCGTTGAGTTGGCGCGCCCAATCGGCAATGCGCATTGAGCGGATTGTACCGTCCTGGGGTTCAACACTCGGCGTTGTTTTGCCATCCTGTCACGACTCTTTGCGCTCACTTCGACGATGATCAGAATCCCAGGCGGCTCCGAGTTGACATAGTATATATTCGTCTACTAATAGGACGATGAAACGTCTTCAAGAAGATTCTCGTGCTCAGAGGGCGGGGCCAACCCTCGAGCTTCAAAGGCGCGCGGCGGCGATCGGTCCCGGGTATCGCGGGCAACGCACCACGGCAACAGCGACCGAGCGCGCCGAGTTTGCCCAGCTGTGGCAGTCCACGGGCCAATTGGTGCCGCCCTATTTGGCCGAAGAGCGGCGCTGGATCGACCGCAGCGCCAAGCTGTTCGAGGCCGGCGACTACCCGGACAAGGGGGTGACGATTTCGCAGGAGGACCTTGCGAGCATCGCGGCGAATTTCGACCTGCCCGTGCCGGTGCTCGTCGAGCACACGACTTCTCCGCTTGAACTCGGATTTCTCACCCATGTCGAGATGCGGGGCCAAGAGCTATTTGGCGTCATCGCGCTGACGCAAGAGGCCGACACGCTGCTTCGTCAATCTGGTGCGAAATCGCTCTCGATCGGCCTCGACCGCGAGATGCGCCGGATTCGTGAGGTGAGCCTCGTCCAGAACCCACGTGTCCGCTCGGCGCGATTGTTCACCGGCTGCACCCACATGGAAGGCGGGCGGCTCGATGACGATCTTCCGGATCGCCTCGCCGAGATGCGGGCTGAAATGGCGCGCGAGCGGGCCGAACGACGCGTCGCCGAGTTTGTTCGCCTTGGCAAGCTGCTGCCTTCCCAGGCTTCGATGGTGGAGACGCTGCTCAGCCGCTGCGAACTGGTGGAGTTCGACGGCTCGGCCGTTTCCGTGGGCCAGTTGGTCGAGACGATCTTCGATCGGCAGCCCTCCCACCGTTTGACGGAAGAGGTCGGGCGGATGCAAGCGGTGGAGCAAGCCGCGGCGCATCTGATGCTGCCCGAAGAAGCCGAATTTTATCGTCGCCACTTCCCCGGTGTCGACCTTGCCGAAATCGCTCAGCGCCGCCAGGCGTGAGCCGTCCCAGGAGGAACTTTTATCCATGGCATCTTTGACCCAGGCCTACGAGGCCTACGAACGCCCCGGAATCGTCGTGGCGTACAAGATGAGCAACGTCAACTTGTACAAGGGCGCCCTAGTCGGCGTCAATGCGAGCGGATACGCCGTGAGGATGGATCCCGCGTCTGCATCGCTCAAGTTTGTCGGTGTGGCCAACGAAACCGTCGACAACTCAGCCGGTAACGCGGGAGACAAATCGATCAGCGTGACCAAAACGGGCTCGTTCATCTTCAAACCGGGCGGAACGTTCAGCCCCGTGCAGGCCGACCTCGGCAAAGAGGTCTATGCGGTGAGCGACTGGGAGGTCCACACCTCGTCCAGCGGACTGACGAACGCCTACAAAGTCGGCACGATTGTCGCGCTCGAACCGTCTTCGACCGGCACGGTCGGACCGCGGATTCGCGTCGACAACTATTCGCTCTGATTCCTATCCAGAACAAGAGAGGTTCTTGCTCTCATGCCTTTAAGGAGGCCCCATGGCGCTCACTCGAAGCGACATCCCCAATTTGCTTTTGCCCGGTCTCAAGACCGAATTCGAACTCGCCTATCGCAGCCAGATGGAGAACAGCATCGCTGAACAACTGGCGACGACCATCAATACAACTTTGCCGATCCAAAAGTACGCATGGATCGGTTCGACGCCGCCGATGCGCGAGCTCATCGACGAACGCCGTCCGGGTGGCATGGCCGCGTACACCATGCAGATCGAGGACAAGGTGTTCGAATCCAGCGTGGCAGTGGACCGCAAAGCGGTCGAGGACGATCAGCTCGATCTCATTCGTCTGCGGATCAAGGACCTCGCGTTCCGCATTGCGCAGCATCGGCACCAACTCATCGTGGACACGCTGATGGCGGGGTTTGCGACCAATACCTACGACGGCGTGCCGTTCTTTGCCGCGAACCACCCCGGATATCTCGGCACGGTACTTTCGAACAAGACGACGTCGGCCTTGAGCGAGGCATCGCTGGCCGAAGGCATCTCGACGATGATGGGCGTGGCCGATGACGCGGGCGCGCCACTCGGCGTGGTGCCGGACACGCTCGTGGTCGGACCAAAGCTGATGTGGCTGGCGACGGAACTGCTGGAGAGCCCGGTGGTGGTTTACAAAGGCAATCCCGACGACACCGCGCCTTCGACACCCTATGTCAACGCGCTCCACGGCAAGCTGAAGCTGGTCGTCAGCCCGTTCATTCAGGGGAATTCCGACGACTTCTGGTTCCTGCTCGATACGAAGCGGCCGATCCGGTCGGTCATCTTGCAGCAGCGGAGCGACGTTCCCGTCGAGTTTTCCGCGCTGGAGTCGACCACCGGCTCCGAAGCGGCTTGGATGCGGGACCGCTACTACTATGGCGTCCGCGCGCGGTACAACGCCGGCTTCGGTCTTTGGCAGACCGCGTATGGAGCCCAAGTCAGCTAACCGAAAGGAGGCAGACCATGAATCTGGATGATTGGGCCAAATTGGCCCTGGCCCTGGGTGTCGGCGGAATCGCCGGCGCCATGGCCTCGATGGTGCGGGCGGTTTCACGGGTCGAATCGGACCTTGCCCGCTTTTCGGACCTGCTGCGTTCGGCGGGGTCGAGCCCGGAAATCGATCCCATCAAAGTCGCCTTTGAGGCGCTGCGTAGTGACATTCGCGAGGCGCTGTCGGCATGGCAGCGTCTGCGCGCGGTGCTGAAATGGCGGTGATGAGCGGCGAGCAGCTGGCGCTTGCCATCGTCGCCTTGTTTGGTTCGGCGCTGGCCCTGATTCGGGCCAGCCTGGGCCAGCAGAAATCAGTGACGGAACGATTCGTGGCGTATCTCGAGCAGAGCTCACGCGAGATTCTCGACAACAATCGGCGGCTCACGCAAGCCGTCGATGCGCTCGGGACGGGTGTCCGGGAGAATACGCTTCTCATTCGTTCCGTGGCGGAATCGTTGAAGGCCCCACGAGGAGGTGGTCATGAGTTTGACGATTAGCCGGTCGGCCATCAAGGACCGCTGCGGGATTGCCGCGCTCACGGAATTCGATTCAGCCATCGATTCCCTCATCACCGCCATGATTCCCGCGATCGAGACGACCCTGGCCGACGGGTGGCTCACGAACCCGTCCGCAGGCATCATGGCGACCCTGAACTTGGCCGCAACGGAGATTGTGGCCGGTGAATTCCTCGGGCAGCTTTGGCGTGCGCCGGGATTTGTGGATGAAGTCTCGGCGGCTGGTGTCACGATCCGGCCCCGGATTGCCGCGTCCGATCCCGCGATCTTGAAGGCGCAGGGGCTTCAACGGCTGGCACCCTATCTGAAGTCGGGTTATGTACCGGCCGTGACGGCATCAGTCGGCGTCGCCACGGGCAAGCGCGGAGAGGAAGATTCGTGAGCGTCTCCGCGCTTCGGATGTCTCGTGCCATTGCGACGGCAGGAGACTCCTTTGTGGTGGGCGCGGCCACGCGCCGCGGCCTGATTCAGCCGGTGACGCCCGGCCAAGCTCGGACGTGGATCGACGATCCCACGCTCAGCGCGAGTCCGCGGCCGCTCTGGTTGATCGTGACCGCCCACGACGATCCGACCGCAGTCGGAGATAGCGTCGCGTGGCAGTCGCGGACCCTCACGGTCCTAGCAAAAACTGCGGTTCGGGTTCAGGGGTCAGCTATCGCCCAGCAGCTCTTGGCTCGCGAGTAGCTCGTCCTGAGGCGGACTCACGGCATCTTGGGCGATGCGTGCCGCCCCCATGACTCCTGCCCAACCCACAAAAAAATAGGCAAACCAAATCATCCCGGTTTGCCTATTCCCTTCGCCGAGGCTGGCCCCGCCCGTAAGCTGGCGGGACCGCCCAAATTCGAGCCTATTTGACGGGTACGACCAGGTTGCCGCTCGTCTTCGGGCGCGTCCACGCTCGCAGGAGCCGGCCATAGCGATCCGTCAGCGCGGTCGAGGCGGAGCCGAACATGGGATGCCCGACGGGCGCCCCACATGCAATCACGCACCGCTTTCCGCCGGGCAGTTCGACGCTAGCGTACGCTCCTTGCGATCGCAGGTCGATGGTTGTTCCCTTCCAGGTGAGCTTATCCCCTTGTACGGCAAAGCCGACCTTCTTGAATAGCGGAGCGAGAGCAGGGGTTTTTACCGGCGTGCCCACCAAAATCGTGCCCGCGAGATCTTTCGGAAACTCCGGAAGCGGCTTCGTCGACCGTCGACCGAGCAAACCGGCCACAGTATTCTCGCGGCCCTTTTCGACCCACACCTTGGAGCCGATATCCATGCCCGACCGCTCGTTGCCCTGAATGGGCCGAATGATGCGCAGATACGGATCGATCGAGACTCGCTCAGGCTTCTTCTTGGGGCTCAGCCGGATGGTGCCATCCACGC
Source organism: Fimbriimonadaceae bacterium (assembly GCA_044226215.1). Classification (GTDB taxonomy): domain Bacteria; phylum Armatimonadota; class Fimbriimonadia; order Fimbriimonadales; family Fimbriimonadaceae; genus JBGAHK01. Next base: position 1,381,247 of record JBGAHK010000001.1, read on the forward strand.
CAATCTCTCCCCGGACCAGTTCTTGGCCGCCCTTGGCATCGATACACAAGGCGTCGAAGCTGATGCGGTAAGGCTGACTCTTCCAAGCGACCTTCCCGGTGATGCCTCCCGGGGTCCATTGCAGCGCATCGAGCGTGAAGTCGGCGTATCCGGGACGACGAACCCATTGGTCGAAGAACCAGCGGTAATCCTTCCCGGTCGTCCGGTTGACGGCTTGCTCGAACTGCTCCCATTCCCCCGTCGTGTACGGCTTGTGCGAGCGGCAGAAGTCACTCATGGCCCGCTCCATCATCGGCGTGCCAAGTTCGAACTCCAGCATCTGGAGCACGTAGGCGCCTTTGCCATAGCCCACGGAACTCGCGGCGGGACCGGCCTCGGCCGAGCCTTCGGCGCACGACACTTGGTTAAACGTGCTGTCGACGAACGGAACGGAAACGTGAGCCAGCCGAGTCTCCTCCTTGTTCCCCACGCTCCCTTCCCGCTTCTGCCACCCGTCCACGTAGCTCGCGAACGATTCGTTCCACAAGCTTCGCAGGTAGGTGTTCGGGACGACGCCTCCGAACCAGATATGTCCGGTCTCGTGGCCGTCTTCGTCGGGCAGCCATCCCTCGCCGTACGTCGCAAAAGAGTAGGCCTCGAGCGCGCCGTCCGTGTAGGTTCCACTGACGAGGGTCGTCCACCGCTTGAAGGGATAAGGCACCAACTTGCGGCTATAGAATTCGAGGATCACGCGGTTGAACTCGTTTTGACGCTGCATCTCCTCGTCGGTCATGCCGAGCGACATCGTCGCGTACGTCAAGCCGCCTGCCTGTAGCGTCGCGACCTTATAAGCCCCTGCTGCCGCGCTGAACACGCAATTCGGCAAGTCGCATTTGAAGGTCATGGTGCGTTGGTCACCATCAACCCGGTCCGACACCACTTCGCCCTGGGCGATTCCCGTCCACGCCTTTGGCATGTGCAGTGTCGCTTCGTAGCTGGAGGCTCCTCGGGCGACGGTCGGCCACCACGCGCGACCGCTCAGGACGCGTTCCTTTTCGAGCAGGTCGCTTCGTCGGCGATTTTCGATGGTGGGACCGGTGTATTCGATCGTCAGGAAAAACTTGTCGCGATCCGGTGCGGCGAGTTCGATGATGCCGCCCGCGCTGACGAACTCGACGGGCTTGCCCTCGTCATCTTTCACGCTCTTGACCTGAAACATCGGTGCCATTCGTACCCACAGGGGGCCGTGCGAACTCTGGCGCTCCACTTCGATCCGGTCCTTGAAATTCGCTTGGAGCGCTTTGGAGTCAAAGTCGATGTCGAACTGGTGGTGCCGGATGGAATAGCCGTTGGTCTCGAGCTCCGGAATCAACTTGCCGAGCTTGCCACCGTCGATGGAATAGATCTGGCTGCCGAGATCTTCCGTGTCGTACGGAGTGGTGAAGACGGCGTAAGTCTTCCCGTCGAGCGATCGCAGGGGCACCACATTCCATCCGCGGCTGCCCGCCCCGAACACACCGCCAGCCTTGATGAAATTGAACGGCTTCTGGACGTTCTTCAGTTCGGGCGAACTGAGCGCGGCAATCGAGGCCACATCGCGTTTTTGGGCGAGACTGTCGAGCTGGGCGATCAGGGCGTCATCGCGGGCGATCAGTCCAACGATCAAATTCAACATAAGGAGCAGTTTAGACCGCGAATGCGCGAAAGGGTCTGGAATTGGTCTGCCGGCAAGTACAATAAGGGCCGTGGAGAAGATTATTCTCGCCGCTCCGCGCGGATTCTGCGCTGGAGTTGCTTACGCTATCGAGGTTGTCGACCTCGCCCTCAAGATTCACGGCCCTCCGGTTTACGTGCGCCATGCCATTGTCCACAACGAATGGGTGGTACGCAGCTTCGAACAGCGCGGCGTGATCTTTGTCGAGGAGATCGAAGCGATACCGACGGGCAGCGTCGTGGTCTACAGCGCGCACGGCGTGTCCCCGCAGATACGGGCCGAGTCCGAAGCGCGCGGCCTCACCGTGATCGACGCGACGTGTCCTTTGGTCACCAAGGTGCACAACGAGGCCAAGCATTTTGCGGCCAAGGACTATCACTTCATTTACATCGGCCACCGCGGGCATGTGGAAGCCGAAGGCACCATGGGCGAAGCTCCCGGACGGATGACTTTGGTCGAGACGCCCGAGGACGCAGAGGCTCTTGAACTTCCCTATTACGAGCGACTGGCGGTCCTCACCCAGACGACGCTCAGCGTCGACGAAGTGCAGGCGACGATGGCGGTGCTGAAGCGTCGATTCCCGCAGCTCACGACGCCCCCCAAGGACGATATCTGTTACGCGACAACCAATCGCCAAAGCGCGGTACGTGCGCTCGCCCCGCAGTGCGATCTCGTGATCGTGGTCGGATCGCAGACGTCATCGAACAGCAATCGGCTGCGCGAGGTCGCCGAATCGATGGGCTGCGAATCGCATTTGATTCTGTCTCCTGCGGAAATCCGGCCGGAATGGCGCACGGCTTACCGAACCGTCGGAATCACGAGCGGCGCCTCCACGCCTGAGGAACTGGTCCAAGACGTGATCGGTGGCTTGCTGGAAAATCAAGCTCATGTTCCGATCGAGGTCCTGGAGACCGTCCGTGAAGATGTGAACTTCCGCCCGCCCCGCGATCTGATTCAGTTAGCCATGGCGAAGTAGCGGCTTATCTAGCTAGGTCGCCTTTTGCGAAGACAAGCGAGCAGGAACCCGGTAAGACCACAAATCGTCGAGGGCTCAGGAACGGCCCGAATTGTTACGTCACGTTCGCCGTAAATGATCTGCCATTGTTGGGTGGAGACCAATTTGGCGAAAGTACCTTTGATTCCCCCGCCATGCTCCATAATTTTGAATTGCGTGCCAACGGGCACTACCCCTGACAAGCAGGCCACCTCCAATGTTCCCGCAAGCGAAACGTTGCCCTGCACGATGAGCTTGTCTGCAGCCAATGCTCCGCTTTCCAAACCCACCTCAATTTTCAGCACACCATCCGCGCCCGAAATGTACCGGTTGAGCATAGTCATTTGACCAATCGCCTTTCCGGGGCTAATTACGCCATGATTCTCAACGGCCGGCTCGAACGACCCGTCGCCGATCATGAATGCATTCTTCAAGTTGAAAGTCGCTGTCGACCTCAACAAACCGCTATTACTGAGGTTGCCACCATATTGTATATAAGTAGAATCAACGCTTAGCATGCCGCCCGGTTGCACGACCACGTCATTGACATTCAGCATCTGCGTCAAGTACATGGTTCCCGCAACATCGAAGGCGTAGTGACGACCAGTTATCGTGGCACCCATGCCCATTACGCGCCCAAGCCTGCCTGCTTCCACTGAAATAGTACCCATTGCTCTACTATCCTGAGTGGTCGTCTGTAGTGATACGAGAGTATTATTGCCGATTCTAATTGCACCATTTCCATCGGCAATGGACGCGCCATCCAGTAGCGTTAACAAACCGCTCCTTGACCAAATAAACGAATCGCGTACGTCGATTTTATGGAGTGTGATGGACGAGTCCTCGCCCAGCGCATCTAGGTTTCTAACCGAACCTCCACTTAGAACGCCTTTTACAGTAAGTTGTCCTGTTCCGGCGCTAGCAGTAATATCCAGGTTTCGACCCGAATTATCAATACTCCCAAAGATTCCCTTAGCGCCCTCCACGAACTTGAACTTGGAAAGGTTCTCTGATTTTATCGCGCTCGACACAGATATGGTCGTGCCGCTACCTTGAACTTCGAATGTCGTCGTACCAAAGATTACCGCGGGATTACTCAGCGTCAGTGCGGCTCCATTACGGCCAATCATGCTACCGCCCGTCGTGGACAACACACCATCAGTAAAGTCGACTGAACCGCCATCCGCGACTAATGATCCTTGAAAATCCAGGTTTCCCGAAATCGAAAACTGCCCAGATGTGTTGATTGTGTTGCCAGGTTGAACAGTGTAATTGCCGACAATACCAACACTTCCGGTTCCTGAATTCGTAATATTGATGTCCGTAGCACCCAGGTTCACGAACATTGCCCCGCTGTTAATGCCCAGTGACTTTGAACCCAAAACTGTGAGGCTGTTAGCGAACTTGACCCTACTTGTTATATTGCTTCCGTCGAGCAAGGACACTGAGTCGAAAGTCCCGAGATTTTGGAATTGGTTCAAGCCTACTATGACTCCGCCCTTTATCGTCCCTCTGTTCGAAATATTCTTGCCCGCACCGTACTTTGATGGATCAAGGATATTTCCAGTATTATCGTTCACGCCGGTGGACAGTTCCAGTAAACTGGTATCACGGATCTCCCAGGAGCCAAGTGCTCCCAGAAGCGGTGTGCCCTGAAGCGAGGCCTTCGACCCATTTGAGAGCTTGCACAAGCCCTCGTTCCTTAAATATCCGCGGAACGCGATGGTTCCCCCGGTCTGAGAGATAATGCCGGTGCTCGTATTGTCGAAATCACCTACTCCCGCAAAGCCGTTCCAGGATATCTCACCGGAATTCTTAAGTCCGCTGAAACCGTAACTTGTACCGTTGAATCTCGAATACCTCCCGACGACAGCTGTACCACCTGTAATCGACAGCCCTTTAAGCGCCTTGAAGTCACCTTCGAGCAAGGCGCTTGTCGATTCAATTGACAAGGTACCGGACCCAGCATCGCTTCCGAGCGTCAGCGAATGACCTGGAGTAACTGCTAAGCTGTCCACTATCCAAAGCGATCGGCAGGTGGCGTCGGAATCCATTACGACATCATTCAAATATGCGCCATTCACTTCTGAGGAGCGAATATTCCTAACAGTACCCCCTAAAATCCCCGTGGCAACAGCGCGTTTTAATGTACTGATTGCGTCAAAGTCGAGGACGTTTTCTCGATTATCTATTACTCCAAAATAAGTTATCTGTGTGTCCGGACCGAGTTCTAACCCTGTAAATTCATTTAACCTCTGTTGTGAAAACGAGAGTTTCAGCTTCCCTTTGGCCAAAATTTGCCCGTTATTCTTAAATTTCTCGTTGGTTGTTCCAAGCTGAAGAGTGGAATTTTCGAGGGCTGTAATTGTACTTCCCGTCTGGCTACTGAAATTCGAACAAGTCAGTGACGCACCTTGACCAATATTTATCGTGCCCGAGTTTGACAGCTGGCCACTTGTACTAAAAGTCGCGTACGGATCTAGTGTCGTCGTCCCAGTATTTTGATATTCGCCTAGTGTTGAATATATCGTCGCTCCGGTATAAAGGCGTGCATCGCCAGTATTTATAGCGCTGCTGCTGCTTAGGTTTAGGATTCCGTAGTTGCGAAGGCTTCCAATGTTTCTCCAAGACCCGGTGAGGGTTCCGTATTGCATGCATTCGAAGAGCGCACCGGACTCGAAGGTCACTCTTTGGGATCCCGCACTCACCGTTGGGCCAATACCGGTAGTTCCTTGCATTTGCACTCGACCGGTTAGGGAGGCAGCATTGGTGAATGTCAGTTTTGACGCCCCAATGAGCTCGACCGCTCCCCCCATTTCTGACGTCAGATTGCCGGCAAGCGTGAGGGACTTTTTGTCGGCTACTAGGATGTGGCTGCGGTTAAAAACTGATCTGGCGCGCGCATCGGTGTCGATTGTTAAGAGTGTGCTCGCGGGATCGTCGAAATGGGTTACGCCGGAATCAAAGCCAATGTAGACATCATCTATAAAGCTTGGCAGCGCGCTCGTTTGTGACCATCCGCCGATTCCGCTCCAAATCCCTCCTTGAGGGAGAAGCCAGTAGTAGTCCGCGGCGAAGGCCCGAGTATAGCTGCCTACGGCACATGCCGCTAAAATCGCCAGACGGGCGCGTGAGTCATTACGATGCATTTTTCCTCCCCCTGAAAATCAGAGCCACTCGAAGCTTATCATATAAACTTTATTGCAGCAAGTCTTTTCGCAGTTTTTCGTCACCGGGCAGAGTCACTCGAACCAAGTAAACTGCCTGTTCATGTCCGAAGAGCAGTCCATTCGCGAGATTCGACTTCAGAAGCTCGCTCGCATGCGCGAGCTGGGCCACGACCCATATCAGGTCGAGAAATTCGAATTCGACAAATCCGCGACCCAACTGCTGGAAGGTTTCGTCGAGGGCGAGGCGGTGCGATTTGCCGGTCGACTCATCGGACAGCGGTTGATGGGCAAGGCCAGCTTCTGCCACCTGAGCGACGGCGACGCCAAGATCCAGATCTATCTCAAGAAGGACGACTTGGGCGATACGGCCTGGGAACTCGCCCAACTGCTGGATATCGGGGACCATGTGGGCGTCGAAGGCGAGCTTTTCGTCACGAAGACCGGCGAGAAGTCGATCCACGTGCGGCAGCTGACGCCGCTGAGCAAGAGCCTGCAGGTACTGCCGCTGGGCAAGGAAAAAGACGGCCATCACTGGTACGGCCTATCTGATACCGAGCAGCGCTATCGCCACCGCCATCTTGATCTCATCTGCAATCCGGACGCGAGAAAACTGTTGCTCGACCGGATGAAGATCGTCCGCGCGGTGCGGCACTATTTCGATTCGGTGGGTTACCTCGAGGTCGAAACGCCGATGCTCCAGATCGAGGCGGGCGGCGCCGCGGCGCGCACCTTCTCGACCTATTACAACGCCTATGAGATGGAAGTCAAACTGCGCATCTCGCTTGAGCTCTATCTGAAGCGGGTGCTCTGCGGTGACGTTCCGCGCGTGTATGAAATCGGTCGGGTCTTCCGTAACGAGGGTCTTTCGAATCGCCACAACCCTGAGTTCACGCTTCTTGAGTTCTATGAGGCCTACGGCAATCTGGAGACGATGATGGAGCGCGTCGAAGGCGTGTTTCGCCAGGTGGCGCTCGACGTGTTTGGCTCGACGGAAGTTTCGGTGCCGCTCACCGAGGGCGAATCTCTGAAGTTGGACTTCGGCAAGCCTTGGGCGAGAGTTGACTTGATGGGCGCGATTTGCGAGCGAACCGGGATGGCCCTCGACGATTTCGCCACCATCGAGAAGGCGCTCGCTGCGGCGGAGGCCAAGGACATTCCAGGCCAGGCCAAGGCGCTCAATGCGTGGGTCGATTTGAAGAAGGAGAACAACCTGGGCGGTTTCATCGAGAAGCTGCTCGAAGTGTTCGTCGAGCCGACGCTCATCCAGCCGACGTTCCTCATCGGCTACCCGATCGAGACCAGTCCGCTAGCGAAGAAGGATTTCCAGCGGCCCGGCTTTACGCGTCGATTTGAAGGCTACATTCGCGGCCGCGAGGTTTGTAATGCGTTCAGCGAGATCAACGACCCGATCGACCAGCGCGAGCGGTTCGAGCAGCAGGTCAAAGAGCGGGCCAAAGGTGACGACGAAGCGCATCCGATGGACGAGGATTTCCTATTTGCCCTGGAAGGCGGCATGCCACCGACGGGTGGCTGCGGGATTGGTATCGACCGCATGGCGATGATGCTCACGGGCGCCGACCACATCCGCGAAGTGCTGCTCTTCCCCATGATGAAGCCCGACGACCGCTAGGCGGAAAGTTGGCATTTGGCGATCAGGCATCGTACAATGAAGGGGAGCCATCTCGGCTCTTGGAGAGGAAGAATGCCGCGTATCGCCTTATTGGCCCTCTGTTTTGCAAGCGTAGCCGCCCACGCCAGCTTCGAACTCGTCGTTGTCGCCGATGCCGGGACAGGTTCGATTCACCGTTTTGACGGCCTGACCGGGACCTACTTCGGCTCCTTTGGGAGCGGATTGTTGAACAACATCCGTTCGATGTCGATCAACCAGAACCAGAACACGGCCTTTGTGCTCGAAGACAACGGCAGCACCTTATCGACTTGGAACTATAACACCGGCGAATATGTGAGCACTCGGGCCCTTGGCACCGTGTACAGCCGTGTGGCTGCTTATACCGACGGCTCGTACGCCCTCGTTTCCTCCAGCAAGATCACTCGATTCAATGCCGCTGGAACCCCGATCGGGTCGTGGACCCCTCCCTCGGGATTCGTATGGATCGATTCGTCGGGCAATTCTGCCTACGGAGACTTCAACCTTCTCGCCTACAATGCGGCTGCCGCGGAGTCGCGCATCTACAATGTTCTTAACTCAACGGATTTGAGCGGCTTTTACTGGCTCACGGGTGCGGGGACACGCACGTGCGTCGCGAGTGGAAACAGCCTGCTCACCGGAACGGTGGATGGCTTCACCGTTTCCACTGCGAGGATAGGCGGTGCCATCACTTACCAAATAGGGCTGGTCAACAAGGTTTCGGGTTGTGCCCCGGGCCATGGTTCGATGACCTATTGGACGGGCCTCAATCCGGCGAACGCCAATCAAGGCATCGTTGCGCGGATGGACGGCATCAGCGCGGCGAATCGAGGCAGTTTTGGAACGGGAATCTTGAAAAATCCCATCGGAATGGGGGTGGTGGTGGCGCCCGAGCCCACGTCGACACTCGCTCTTGCGGCGGGAATTGGGTTGCTCGTCACCCGGCGCCGACGTCGCTGAGATCCTGCCTGGCCAAAACAAAGAAGGCCCAGCCGAAACCGGCTGGGCCTTCTTCTTTTGCTTTGGACGATCAGTTCTTGACGATGGCGTAGATCTGATCCTCGTCCAGGATCGTGTACTCCTGACCGTCGAGGGTGACCTCGTTCCCGCCGTACTTGCTGAAGAGCACCTTATCGCCCACCTTGACGGTCAGCGTGTTGCGCTCGCCATTATCGAGCACGCGGCCCGTTCCGATCGCGACGACTTCGCCTTCGGTCGGCTTCTTCTTGGCGCTGTCGGGAAGATAGATGCCGCTGGCGGTCTTCTCTTCCAGTTCGCTCACTTGAACAACGACTTTATCACCGAGGGGTTTGAGTTCTACAGGCATTTTGTTATCACTCCATCTGTTGGCACTCTCGCGCCTTGATTGCCAATTCTAGCCGATTGATGCCCCTTCTGTCAACCCAAAAGCATCTCGGCTTCCCCCCGAATATCGGGATGGAAGCCGAGAACTGATTTGCAGTCAAGCGGAGTTAGCGCGAGCGGCGTCGCAACAGCATCAGGCCACCCAATGCCAGCGCGGCAATCGAACCGGGCTCAGGCACGACGCGGATGTTGAGTTCGGTGTGCTCTTCTTCGATAAAGCCGCCCCAGGTGTTGCCTAGTTCGTTGTTGTCATAGCCCAGGTGATCCCAGGGGATGGACCAGTATCGACCCGTGTAGGTTCCCGGCTTGAGCATTGTGATATCGAAAGTGTAGGACGAGGCCTCGCCCAAAATATCCTTGGTCGTTCCTGACTCGTTATTCGCGAACAGGGCTTCCTGGCTATTGAACTGCGAGCCGAAGATCGAGTCGCCGATCAAGAGCCACATGCCAGATGTCGCGCCGTCCGAGAACATCGAAGGCGTGGTCGAACCGTCTTGCCAAGTCACGTCCGGTCGGCTGAAACGGTAGTCCGGCGCCTTGTAATTCAAGGTGATGTTCGGAGTGAGATACGGATTCAACAGCACCTGGCCCACGGTAGGATCCTGATCGAAGGCTCCGTTGTCGAGGTAGTCGTGCTGGAACGTTGAATTGTTCAGACGAGTCGTCTGAAGTTGCGGAGCCGGCATAACCTGGACTCCGATCATGGCAAAGTCGGCGGAGTCACTAACATCGACGCTCGCGTTGAACAAGTGGTCACCATCGGGGTGGGGCCAGTAATTGGCCGACCACGTCGAATGAACCACGGAGTCTCCATTGCTGGCCGCCGAAGTCCCGCCCTGTCGATTGCTGGGCAACTGGAACGAGCCGGTTCCCTCCGCCTTGAATCGCATCATGGTCCGGAACGGGTCGATGATGGACTCGCTAGGCTTAAGGCCGATGGTCGCCGACATTCCGTCCGGGTCACCGGCGCGCAACTCGATGCTATCACCGTAGTTAAATCCGCCTCCGCCATAACTCCCGCCGTTGACGTAGACGCCGCCAGAATAGCCGTTGTCGTTCAGCGCCTGAGCAAAGCCGATGTTGCTAAATGCGAGCGCAAGCAACGCGCCCCAAATTCTCCTATCTTTCAATCGAATTCTCCTATGTTCAAATTGCGAGCAAGTGCTCGAATGACACCATCAGTATAACCGCAATAATCTGAATCGCCAAATTTTATAACGATAAATAACGATTATCTTACGCGGTACCCGAGAATATACGGGGCGGATTAGTCCAGTTTTTGACTGGCTTGTTGAGCGAGTGACTCTCATGATGATTCTACGGGGCTCGTGGCGGATGCTTGGTTCGTTTGAGCTCGCCCCACGGTTCTGGATATTGGCTGGAACATGGCTTGTTCAGGCACCAGCTGTTGGAGGATCAAAGATGAAATCAATTCGACTCGTTTTGGTGATGGTTGCCAGCCTCGCGCTGCTCGTTTGTGGGTTCGCGCAGGACGCGAAGAAGCCGCACATGGAAGGCAAAAAGGTGGCCGTCGCGGGCAAGACCATGAAGGCCTATGCCTGTACGAAGTGTGAAGTGGCCAGCAAGACCGCTGGCAAGTGCCCGATGTGCGGCGGCAAGATGGTCGCGGTCAACGCCGTCAAGACTAAAGACGGCATCGTTACCTACGCATGCGAGGCATGCAAAGAGACCGCTTCCAAAGCGAGCAACTGCCCGAAGTGCGGCAAGTTCATGAAGAAGCACGTCTTGAAGGCGGCTAAGGGCGAGAAAAAGGCAGCCTAAGAGCCCCGAGAACACCCCAAACAAAGAAAAAGGGCCGCTCTCCTGTTGGAGGCGGCCCTCAATTTCAAATCGTGGTGACTAGCGGACGAAGTGGATGCGCGGACTCTGCAGGCTGTCGAGCAGCATCAGCGAGACGACCGGCAACGGCCTCGCCTTCGCGATCTCCCGAGCCTCGTCGAAGTCCACCTCGCAGGTGACCAGACCGCTCAAATCGATCCACTCGGCAAAGCGGAACGCGGCGCTTTCTGTACTAAAACAGGCCAAGCCGTCGATCCCCTCATACCGATAGCACCCGTACTTTTGCGTGGTAGGGTGATAGAGCAGATAGAGTCGATCGGGGAAGGTTTCCTCGATGCCCAGTACCGGCTGCAGTTGTGTTTCGACCATAGGTTTCCGCTCTATGTTATCGGCCAGAGGTGAACGTCAAGTAGGGCCTAGATGAATCTTTCCCTAAAACTCGCATCAACCACGCTTCAAGAACCGCTTGCTGGCAATCGTGCATGGCTCTAATTTGCCCCTCAGTTCAATTTCGGCGGGCTGCCCTATTTTCAGAGCCGCGTCGACGAATGCAAAACCGATTCCACGATCGAGGGCGGGCGAATACACTCCGCTCGACACCTCACCAGCACATTTTCCATTGACGCCAACCTGGGCTCCCGGGTTCGGAATTCGTTTCGTCTCCATGACAATTCCGTGCAGCTTGCGGCGGGGACCTTCCGCGCGAACCTGGTTGATGAGCTCGCTGCCCACAAAACTCTTGGTCTTGCTGACGACCCAGCCGAGGCCAGCCTCGATCGGGCTGATGTCATCGCCGAGCTCGTGGCCGTAGAGGGGGAGCCCGGCCTCGACGCGGAGCACATCTCGAGATCCAAGCCCGCATGGGACCACGCCGAGTTCAAGCAGGACGCTCCACAGCTTCGGGCCATCCTGATCCGAGCAGACGAGTTCGAATCCGTCTTCACCCGTATAGCCGGAGCGGGCGGCGAAGCACGCGACCCCACCAAACTCTGCCTCGACCACCCCAAAGAGGGGTGCGCTTTGGAGGGCGTTCGGAGCCGAGCAGATCGCGGCGAGTCGGTCGACGGCGGCTGGTCCTTGCACGGCAATCATGGTCGTCGACGCGGTGTCATCGCGCATCTCAACGTCGAATCGATTCTGGCTCTCGATCCAGGCAACGTCTTTGGCGTGGTTGGCGGCGTTGACCACCATCTTGAACCGGTCGCTCGTCAGCCGGTAGACGATGATGTCGTCGACGCATCCGCCCTGATCGTTGGGGAGAAGCGAATAGTGGCCTCCGCCATCGCTGAGTGCGGCGACGTCGTTCGTCGTGATCCAGTCCAGAAATTCGGCGGTCCGGCTCCCTGTGAACTCTAGCCGGGCCATGTGGCTCACATCGAACATGCCGGCCGATTCGCGGACGGCCTTCGCCTCGGCGATGATGCCCTGGTACTGGACGGGCATCTCATAACCCGCGTACGGCACCATGCGGCCACCCGCGGAAAGATGATCGGCATGAAGGGGAGTTCGAAGCAACGCTTCTGTCATGGGGCGAGTATACGGCACGAAAAAGCCCCGCGCCCAGAGTGGGCGCGGGGCCTTAAGGAGGTCCTTTAGATCAGCGAACGCTTATGCGCAGTCGCCGTTCTTGTCGAAGTTGTCCGAGATGTAGCCGTAGTCGAAGACCGTGATCGCGCCGTCGCCGTCGAGATCAGCATCCGCCGGAGCGAAGCCGTTGCCGCCCACGGTGTACCAGTCGGCATCCGAATTCGACTTGTCGAAGTAGTCGGAGAGCACGCCGTAGTCGAACACGGTCACCGTGTCGTCGCCGTCGATGTCGCCGAGCATCAGCGTCATGTTGACGCCGGAGACGTCACCGCCGGACGTGTTGACCATCGCCATCCGCGAGAGGAAGCCCTTCGGCTTGACGCACATCTGGAAGTTGGCGCTGCCCGGAGCCCACACAGTGAAGTTCGCGGAGCCGTCGCCGTTGTCGGTCAGTTCCATCGCTTGAGCCTGACCAACGTTCGTGCCGCTTGTGTCGCGGAACTGAGCGTCGAGCTGGCGGGCCACGAGACCGCCGCCAAAGTTGATCTTTCCGGAGACCTTGCGGACGCCGTTCGCACCCGGAACCAGAACGTAGCCCTGGCCACTGATCAGGTTCTGGAAGTTAACCAAGCGCGGGTCGCCGAGGTTATCGACGCCGCCAAGGCTCGGGAGGGTTTGGTTCGAAATGTAGGTCGCGCCGATCATCGAGAACACGCGAACCGGGGAAACGAGCGCGTCGTTGCCGGTGAGACCGAGCGTCGACAGCGGGATCTTCACTTCGAAGCCCTTCGCGTTGGCGCCGAGGTTCGGGGTCGTGTTTGCGGCGAGACCGCTGCCGCCTTCGACGCCGACCGTGTTGGTGTTGTCGATCGCGCCCTTCACGCCGAGGTCGGTGCCCTTGTCGCCGCCCGTAAGATCAGGACCAGCCGGGCTCGAAATGTTGCCCAGGTAGTAGCTGTGCGCCGTGTCGGGATCTCCGATGGGCACGAAGTCGAAGTAACCGTTGAAGACCTGGCTGCCCGAGTCGCCGTTGTTGTACAGGAAGCCCCAGTCAGCGTTGAAGCCCTTGGCGAACGTCAGACCGTCGCCGACGTTGGCACCGCTCTCGCCCATGGCCTGCCATTTGCCAAAGCTCCAGGGAGTCTGGTTGTTCAGCATTCGGTTCTGGCCGCCGGTCAGCGTGTCGAAGAAGACGACGAGCGGCGTGTAGTCGGTCGAGTAGTTGCCCGGCAAGAAGACATAGAGGTCAGTTGCCGTGCGGCGCACGTACATACCGTCCATCTGGTTGCCGTCGGCGAAGTTGGTGCCGTTGGAAGCCTTGCCGAAGTTGGTCTGGTTCAGCTGAGCGGCTGCGACCGCGCCGTACTCGGCATCGTAGTGGCCATCGATCGTGGGATCGGCAAAGGACGCGCCAGCAATGGCGAATAGGCTCAAGACAGTGAGCGATTTAGGATTGCACTTCATCGTAGTTCTCCTGAAACGAATGGGCCAAGGCCCCGGTTTTTCAATATTTACAGTCGGCCGCTTCCCGGCCTACAAGACGCAACAGATTCTTCTCGTGTGGGGCGACGGTCGAGGCGCAGTCCGACGCATCGCCGACAAACTCCAGACTCATCCTGAAAGCATCTGCACGACGCGGGCCGAACCGCCTGCTGACGTTCAGAATACGTATTCTCATCCATGATATCACACCTTTGGACGATTGCCACCTGACTTTTTTGCGGGCCTGAAGGTAAAGAGGCGGACGGAGCGCGAACGGCGCCTCATTCCTAAATTTATGTAGTATTTTGTCTACTAGTTTCGGTTGACCCGAGACTGGCCAATCTACTAGTAGTATACATATGACTACTATTGAGGTCAGTCGATGATTCGCCAACAAGCACTCCAGAAAATTGCCGACTCGCTCCTGGCTGGGATCGCTCGCGATCCCGAGGCGCCGCATTACCGCGATGCGACCTTCGCCAAGAAGCTCGACCATTCGAACCGCATGGCCCAGACGCGCCTGCATCCTCCTCCAAACGAGGCGGGATACCGGGAACTCTTGATCGCCGAGTGGATCGATGTCCTTCAGATCGCCCAGCTGACCGCCCACCAGGAGCAGGTGTTTCTTCTCCGGGCCTCCGGATGGACCTTCGAGTCCATCGGACGGAAGCGCGGCCACTCCAAGCAGGGGGCTCAGAATATTTTTTTACAAGCCCTTAAGAAGATTTCGCGTGCTCGATCCGTCTATCGGTACACCGGTTTGGCGGATGTTTACCGCCAGGAAGTTTCACGAGCTATAAGTTTGGGCGCCAAAAGGTAGACTCTTCCGTACTTCCCCGGGCGACGCTCCCATGTTGGTTTGCTCTCATTGTCAAAAGGAAAACGGACTCGACAGCAATTTCTGTCGAAGCTGCGGCCGGCCGTTCGATCCGAGCGCGATTGCTAACGCCAAGGCTGAGGTCGAGGCCATCGTGCTCGAGGGATATGAACTCCTTCGCAATCACCTGGTGCAGGAAGCCTTGCTCAAAAGCGAGATCGCCCTTTCCTTGGACGCCGACTGCGCCAAAGCGTACGCGCTGCGCGGGGACTGCAAGGAGACGCTTGGCGACCTGCGGGGCGCGCTGGAGCAGTACGAGCGCGTCGTGGAGCTCACGCCCGATTCGCCCATCGACCGCCTGCGGGTGGGGCACCTGCGCGAAGCCATGGACGCGACCGCCTTGGCCACCGCCGCGCCGCGCCGTCAACGATTTGCTCTCGCGGCTGGCATTGCCGCCGTCGTTCTCGTCGGTTGTGTGGGCGCTGCCATTGCCCTCATTAATCGATCCTCTGACGACCAGAATTTGAACACCCGCGCCCAGCGAGATCCGATCTCGGACCCCACCACATCGACCGGCAGCAGTTATCCCGAGCGAGTGGGCGATCCGACCAAGTCGGGCCCGACCAACGCCGGCAACGCAACGAATCCGGCGGGCGGTACCGTCGCCACCAATCCGCGCACAGGAACCGTCGTGGCGCGAAACAACCCGATGCCTTCGATCGGTGGCCAATTGCCACGCGCGGAGTCCAATGGTCAGTCAGCAGGCAATCCGATTTCGCCGATGCGGCCGCCCGTCAACGAAACCATGACGGTGCGACCGGAAGATACGCCCTCGATTTCCGGTCCGCGTCCGAACGCCAGCGGCGATCCCGACCCGTCAACTTCCATCGCCGCCAACAGTGGCGCACCCGCGGTCAAAGTGCCGGACGCCAAGCCGAAAGTGACCAAACCGGGTCCGGGCGTGATCGAAATCAAGCCCAGCAAAGGCACCGGACGAGTGATTGGCGGAAGCGAGACGGTGGGAGACGACGCCACACGCGGCGAGGCACTCAACCGCGCGGGACGACAGCATTTCCAATCCGGCAACTATTCCGCTGCAGCCGACGCCTTTGAAAAGTCGCTGCGCTCCGGTAATGATGGCAATGGCACCGTTCATCAACGCCTGGCCCAATCGTATGAGCGCATGGGTCGCAAGGCCGAGGCGATTGCGGCCTATCAACGCGCCGTCGATCGCTACCAGGCACTCGTCGCCACGCCGCAGGGCAACACGGAACGAAATCGCAGCGCCCTCGAATCGTGCCGCCAAGCGCTCAAGGTCCTGCAAGGATGAAACGGGGTTTGATCCTGGCCGTTGGGGCCTCCCTTTCGGCTCATGCGTGGGCCGCCAGCCGTGAAATTCTGATTGTTCAAGTCGCGCCCAAGACCCCGGAGAACGCCGTCTCCTTGCCCGTGGCGTCCCGCATCGCCGACGAATTCGACTCCAGCGGGCTGCTCGTTCCGATCGTCTGGTCGCTGAGCGATGCGATTGTGCGGAGCGCCTCCGAATCCGGCTCAATTAAGTTTAAAGAAGCCCTGACTCCTCGCGAAATCCAAGAGGTCGCGGCCAAGCTCAAGGTGGGTTATGTGCTCGTCTTTTCGGCTGTGAAATCGGGAGGCTCGCTGGTCGCGCACGGCGAACTGTTCCGCGGCTCGTCGGGCAACTCGATCTGGAAGGACGACAAGACGCTCAGCGTATCCGTGGCGGATAAAACCGACTGGGATAGCGCGGGCCTGACCCTCGCCCACACGTGGCTCCAGCTCATCAGCAGCGGGGCGCTCAAATCAAGTCAGGTGGCCAAGCCGATTCCAAGTCCGGATCCGCTGCCCGGAAAGGTCGACCCGACTCTGGACGCCGCTCCCGCACCCAAGGCCGCAACTTACGACGAGACGCTGTTGAAGCGGGCAATGAACGCCATGGCCAAAGGCGAATTCCCCGAAGCGATCGGACTTCTGCGAGAAGCGGTCGACCAGGCACCGCGCGATCATCGTCCCCGTGCGGCTCTCATTCAAGCTCTCCTTGCGGCGAACCTGATCGAGGACGCCGCCATGGAAGCTCGCCGGGGCCTCCGGCTGACGAGCGAACCGATCGAACTCCGGCTTCTTGCCGCTCGTGCGTGGCTGAGGCTCGGCAATATCGATGAGGCTCAAGTCGATCTTCAAGAAGCCATCGCCCACGACCCCACCAACAGTTCCACGCTGGTACTTTCCGGCGATATTCTGGTCGCTAAATTCCACCCCGAGGACGCCATCGAAAGCTATTCGAAGGCCCTGACCGTGATCGAGCGGTACGACGCGCGGGTCGGCCGGGCTCTGGCTTATGCCATCACCGGCAAGCTGGAAGAGAGCATCGCGGACCTGCGAACCCTGGACAAAGGCTCGGAAGGCGAGGTTGCCGACAGCTACAGCCGCATGATGACGCTTCTGGCGCCGATCGTCCGCGACGTGGTGGATGAGCTTCGTCTGACCCTTCAACTCGGGGCGACCCAGCCGGGATCGGCGAATTCGCTAGAGAAGGGCCGCCACGCCAGCCAAGTGGCGACCGCCATCAGTACGTTTCTGAGCGGGCTTCCCTGCCCTCCGGGTCACCTCGAATCGCAGCAGCGCCGCGATTTGGCCTATAAATTGCTGGCTCAGGCAGCGAGCGACGCGCTCGAATTCGCCCAAAAGGGGAACGCCGATGTCGGAGAGGACGCACGGTTGAACCTCGGCGAGGCCACCAAGGCCCTGGCTGAAGCCGTGAAGGCTTACGAACTCGAATCGCGCCGCCCTTGAGGTCGCCGCGATGCCACAAGCGTTTCAACTGCTGACTTTGCTGGGTCTTTCGATGACCGTTTTCGCGGTCTCGCTTTTGGTCGCGCTGACCGTCGCGAAGTGGCGACGCCGTGTCCCCGCCCAAGCGTTGCCCGAACCTGGCTGCACCGTGAAGATTCGATCGGTCGACGGCATGTACCGCGCGCGGCTCGTCCAAGCCGCACCCCACAGCTGGGTTATCGAAGCCCCCGTCCAGTACAACCGGTACGTCCCTTTCCGGGAAGGCGACCACCTGATGGTGGAGGCCCCGATGACCGGGGGCGCGCTTCTGTTTCGAGCCCAAGTCATGGCCCGAACGACCGACCCCCACACCTACGAACTCGAGCCCTGCGGCGCCCTGCACCGGATCGAGCGCCGCACGGAACCTCGCGATCGGGCCACTCGAGGTCTTACGGCGAGTATCAACGGCGAGGCCGCCGAAATCCAAAACCTTTCAAAAGGGGGCGCGATGGTGGTGTCTGAGGGCGAGTTCGCCAACGGAGACGGAGTGACGATTCGCATCCCAAGCTTGGACCGGACCGTATTTGGCTGGGTGCTGGAAGCGATGCCCGACCAGCTGGGCGGTCGCCGCGCCGCGCGACTGCGCATCACCTTCGCCATTGAGGATTGATCAGCTCACGACTGCGCACGGATCCGTGTCCAGAATCTGGAAATCCGCCCACTGGCCAGCCTCGATTTCGCCCACCTTTCCTCCATCGCCGTTCGCGATGGCTCCCATCCGGGTGTAGGCATCAAATGCCTCGCCCTCTGTGAGATTTTCTCGAGGATCGAACGCCTCGGGGCGGTGGGTCGCGGCCCGGATTCCGTCCCACGGATTTCCCGGCACGATCGGCCGATCCGAACTCAGGCTCAAAGGGACACCCGCTTCGATCAACGACCGCGCTCGCTTGAGCTGCGACGCCCGCTCGGGTCCAAGTTGGCGCGCGTAAGCCGGGCCAAACCGCAACAGAAATTCGGGCTGCATCGTGACGTGCGACCCCAGCCGCGCGATCCGTTCGATCTGGTCATCGCTCAGCAACATCGCGTGCTCGATCCGATGCCGCCGCGGATCAGCGGTCTGCTCGTACGCGTCCATCACCAAGTCCGTCGACCGATCGCCGATCGTATGGATGGCCACTCGCCAGCCCGAATCGTCGGCGCGCTGCACCATGCCCTTCAGCTTCTCGGGACGGTAGATCAGATGGCGATCCGCGTCCGAAGTGGCCGATCCCGGTTCGGTCAGAAAGCCACCGTAGATGGCGGCGGTCGCCGAAGCAATCGCCCCGTCCGCGAAAATCTTGATGCCTTCCGCCCGGCAGCGGTCGGGACGCATCGCCCCGGTGAGTTCCGACAGCTGAGATGGTTCGAGGGCGCGCGATCCGAACACCGCTCCCCACTGGAGGAAAAGCCGAAGCCGGACCCCGCATCCCTGCTCGCTCGCCCGCCGGTACGCCTCCAGCTCTTCTGCGAGGTTCCAGCGGCCGGTCATCATGTCCGTCGCAGACGTGATCCCCAGCTCCCGCAT
Source organism: Fimbriimonadaceae bacterium (assembly GCA_044226215.1). Taxonomy (GTDB): domain Bacteria; phylum Armatimonadota; class Fimbriimonadia; order Fimbriimonadales; family Fimbriimonadaceae; genus JBGAHK01. The sequence continues at coordinate 1,400,097 of JBGAHK010000001.1, forward strand.
GAGGGCACCGGCGTCCAAGATCGCACGGGTTATCTTGTCGATATCCGGCTTGGGAGCTGTACTCGTCACGAATTCATGCGCCGCTTCGAGCAGCACGCCGTTCAGGTCGCCCGCATCATCGCGGACATAAACACCCCCACTCGGATCAGGCGTATCACGCGTGACCCCCGCCGCCGTGAGCGCGGCCGAATTAGCGATGCTGGCGTGGCCGTTACTGTGACGCAAGAGAATGGGCCGCGACGGTGAAATCTGATCCAGCTGCGATCGGGTCAGATGCGTGGCCCCTTCCCAGCGGTTCTGGTCGTATTGCACCGCGAGCAGCCATTCGTTTTCGGAAAGAGTTCGCTCGTAATCGGCGACAGCATCGAGGATCGCCGACGGAGTCTGAGCCGTACTCAGGTCGAGCTTCTGCAGGTCCAGCCCCATCGGAAGAATGTGGCAGTGGGCATCGATGAAACCGGGGGCGAGCACTCGCCCCTCCAAATCCTCTCCATCGAGCAGCGCACCGTTCCGGGTGACGGCAGTGATGACACCGCTCTCGACCGCGACATCCCAAAGCCCGGCTCGTCCGACGAGGCGCGCGTTTTTAAACCCGGGCAAGCGCTACTTCCTCCGCGACGCGTTCCGCGCTTTCCAGCGCCCCCTCATAAAAGCCGATCCACGCGCTCGTGTGCTCGCCCGCGAAGTGGATATTCCCTTCTGGCCGGTGGAGCTCACTCAAGCCCGACAGAGCAAATCCGGGCGGAACATAGGAAAACGCGCCACCGCAATAGGGATCGCCGATCCAGTCGTGGACGGCGCCTTCGATAAACAGGTCATCGACGCCGCTGGCCAGTTCCGCCAAGCAGCGAACGGCCCGTCCGACGGGATCGGAGGAAGCCAAGAAGCGCTCGGCCTCATCGCCGCAGACGTAGCAGTTCAACACGCAAAGCCCGTCGTGACTGCTATCCCAGGTTTGCTGGATGGGCAGGTCACAAAGCATGCGCCCGCTCCAGCCCTGCTCTTGCCAGAACGGCTCGCGAAAGCGGAGTGAAATCTTGATCGCCCGTGCCATTTGACTGCCCTCGATCGCGACTTCCTTGGAGACGGACAAGGGCGGGTCGAACCGCACCGAAGCGAGGGCGGGCGGCGGCAGAGTGAGAATGACCGCGTCGACGACTTCACTATCATTCGGGAAGACCAGCCGGAGCCGGCCGTCCTCGCGCTCGATCGCGCTCAGCGGCATCTCGAGGCGAGGCGTGAGATTCGTCCGGCGAAGCATCGCCTCAGCCACGCTCTGGGCTCCGCCCGGAAAACGAAACGCGCTCATATCACCCGATTCACGATTGGCGGTGAGAATGTCCGAGCATAGCCGGCTCAGCAGGCTAATCCGGTCGAGTTCTTCCCCCTCGTCGCTTCGCAGCATCGCCTGCAGCGCCCACATCGCGCGAGGCGTCGTCGCCTTGGCCCGAACGAACTCTTCCAGCGACTGCTGGTCCAGGTGGGAGTAAATGACGTTGTCCCAAGGCACGGGTTCGAGGTCGAGGCACAGTTCGTCGCTGGCATCCTGCAGACGCTGGGAGGATTCGGCGACATCGGCCCAGAGATCTCGCTCGTTGCACTCTTCACCTTGATAGATCACGCGGCCAGGCCATTGATCCGGCTTTTCGGGAACCAAGCCGAGTTCGTCTAGCAACGCCAGCACGCGCACGTGGTCAGCGTCGATCCATTCGCCGCCCGCATCGTAGTAACCGCTCACACCGCGAATGGTGTGAGCCCGGCCGCCGACGCGGTCGCGCGCTTCGAACAACAGCGGCTCGATGCCTCGGCGCTGCAGGAGCATCGCCGCGCGCAGTCCCGCGAATCCCAGGCCAACAATGCCGACCTTCACGGCGTCACCTCGTGCGACGGTCCCTTGCTCCGAACCACCAAATCGATCACCAGACACAGAATGACTCCCACCATCATCACGTTGCGCAGCGCGGAGCTTGCGCCCTGTTTGCTGTAGTAAAACCATCCACCCAAGAAAGCGAATGCGGCCGCGAGGGCTAACAGATTGCGTTTGGAAATGACGGACCGCAAGATGACCACGGGGATCATCACCGCGCAGATCATCATGCCCCCCGAAAGCGCGAGTTGGATCTGTTCCGGGTTCACCGTAACGCCTCCACGGCGCGGAGCGATTCGACGTCGGATGCGGTGTTGGCGACACGCAACCGAACGGCATCCTCGGGCGCGTCTTCACCGAGAACGACGAGTCCGACTCGGCGCTCACGAGCCATCGATTCGAGAGAGTCGGATCGCGTGGGTAGAAACGCGCATTCAAACGCATCATGGAACTGCCACAAGCCCATCGCGGCTGCTTCGTCGAGTGCGGCGATTCCGAGGTGAGCCATCACGCCTTCTTGCCGCGCGTACTCGAGCACATTGAGGGCGCCTTCGATTTGGAACTCAGTCAGTGGCCGCGCAATCGCCCAGAAGAAGAAGTCGACGTGCGTGCGGCCGAGCGAGCTCATGATCTGGAGCATCTCGCCCTGCAGCAGGTCGGCGGCATGATGGTCGCTCGTGCCTTTCGCGACATCGGTGCCGCCCACGATCATGAGGGGCACGTCGACGCTCCTCAGCGCATGTCCCCACAGGGCGAGATGCGAACTGGGGTCGAGTACGGTACGGGTCTCGAGGGCGGCTTCGATCAGCTCAGCCCGAGCGGTTTCGGACGGCGAAAATCCCAGTCGCAGCCATACCGGCGGTACTGGGCGATTGGTCCGACCAAATACTCGGCCATCCATCGAAATGGAGGTTACCCGCGCACCCGCGTGGCCACATCGGCGAGCGTGAAGAGGAAAACGCCGATGCTGACAAAACCGTTCAGGGTGAAGAACGCCATGTTGACCTTGCGCAGGTCGTCTGGCTTCACCAGCGACTGTTCATAGATGAGGAGTGCGCCCGCAAAGACGACACCCACAAAATAGAGGACACCCGCCCCCACCGCGCGACCCGCTGCGGCCAGGAATGCGACCGCGGCGACGTGGCAGATTCGGCTGACCAGCAACGCCCGCGATCGTCCCAAGCGAACCGGCACGCTGTGCAGACCCTGCTCGCGGTCGAACTGGTCGTCCTGCAGGCTGTAGATGATGTCGAAGCCCGCGGTCCAACCCAGCACGGCGAGTGTGAGCAAAACGATTCGAATGTCGAGGCTGCCCGTGCTCGCAATCCATGCCGCGGTGGGCGCGATGCCGAGACTGAGGCCGAGAACGAAGTGGCAAAGACTCGTGAACCGCTTGGTCCGGCTATAGCCCAGCGTCGTGAGCAGCGCAACGGGGCTCAAATACAGACAAAGCGGCCCCAACAGCCACGAAGCGACGAGAAAAATCATCACGCTCAGGCCGAAATAGAGGTGGGCTTGGCTTAAGGTCAGCAGTCCGGCGGGGATGGCCCGCGTCGCCGTTCGGGGATTGATGGCATCGATGTCGCGATCCGCGATCCGGTTGAAGGCCATCGCCGCTGAGCGGCACGACACCATCGCAATGATGACGAGCCAGAACACGGTGGCTCCCGGCCAGGCTGATCCTCGAGCCGCGATGGATCCCCACATCATCCCGATCATCGCGAACGGTAGCGCGAAGATCGAGTGCTCGAACTTGATCATTTCCAGATAAGTTCGGAGCGCGGAGGGGGCGGACATTTATGCGGTTTCGGCTTCGTCTTCGGAATCGCCTTCGGCTTCAACTTCGGCCTCAGCGACAGGAGCGGCGACCTTCTTGGCAGCCTTTTTCTTCGGACCGGTCGTGCCCATTTCGGTGCCGACCGCTTCGCCCTGGAACACAGCTTTGAGCTTCACGTGCCGGGTCAGTTCTCCGTCCGAAAGCGTGCTCCAATTGGCTCGGTCGAGCGCCCACTGCCAGCCGATATCGGTGGAAGCGTACTGGTACTCGACGCCCTTCGAAAGAATGTCGCTCAACAGCGTCTTCAGGTCGCCTCGGTCCCCGAGAATGGTTTCCGCGTTGGTGTAATTCGAAACGAGTCCGATTTTGACCTCGACCGGCTCTTCGTCGGCGCTCGCCTTTTTCTTGGTCGTGGGTTCAGAAACCGCGATCTGGCGGAGCTGCGACTGGAGGCCAACCGTGAGCTTGTCGTAGTCGTCGGGCCAGCTATAGGTGGAGCCGTCGTAGACGGCTTGGGCATATCGGCCGCTGATCACCAAGGCGGTCGCGATCAAGGCGGCATCCGTCTGGTTCAGCTTCGGATACGACTTCTTGACCTGGTCGAGCGTGGATTCGGGTTTCGTGAGGTTGCAAACGATCAAAGCGGGAAATCTCCTGGGAAGGGCGGCTCGGCCCCGTGGCCCGTGGATGGGCCATAATCCGCTATTCTACCCGGTCAGGAAGGTTAATTCAAATTGTCGAACCGCAAGTCGCTGCTCTCCTTGGGCCTGTGCGCCCTCGCTCTCGTCGTCGTCGGATGCAACTCAGGCCAAGACCAAAACAATGCATCCAATCCGCCTGCTAACGGCGGCGAAAACAAGTCGGGTACGGCCGGCAAGAAGCTCAAGGTGGGTGTCGTGTTCGACAGCGGCGGACTCGGCGACAAGTCGTTCAACGACAGCGCTTATGAGGGCATCAAGCGAGCCGAGAAAGAATTCGGCATCGAAGTCTCCCCGATCGAGAGCAAGAGCGAAAAGGATTACGAAACCAACCTAACCGGCCTCGCCGAGAAGGGTTGTGAGTTCATCATCGCGATTGGCCTCAACGAGACGGTGGCGCTCAACACGGTCGCGCCGAAATACAAGGACGTCAAATTCGCGATCGTGGACGGCGATGTCAAAGCCGAGAACGTTCGCAGCTTGAAGTTCAAAGAGGAAGAAGGATCGATGCTCGCGGGCTATCTCGCGGGCCTGACCAGCAAGTCCAAGAAGCTCGGATTCGTGGGCGGCATGGAAATCGACCTCATCAAGAAGTTTTACTACGGCTACTGCGCGGGTGCCAAACTCGCCGGCAAGGAAGTCGAGGTACTTCCCGCCAACTATACAGGCGACTGGAACAACGTGGACAAGGCCAAGGCCGCGGCCCAACTGCTGTTCCAATCCGGCGCTGATATCGTTTACGCAGCCGCTGGCCGAGCCGGACTGGGCGTCATCAAGGCGGCAAAGGAGTCGGGCAAACTCGCCATCGGCGTCGACAGCGATCAGGACTACCTCGAGCCAGGCGTCATTCTCACTTCGATGGTCAAGCGTGTCGATGAGGCCGTGTACTCTACGATCAAGGACATCCAAGAGAACAAGTTCCAAGCCGGCGAGAAAATCTACGATCTCGCTGCCAACGGCGTGGGCCTTTCCGAGATGAAGTACACCAAGGAGAAGATCGGCGAGGAGACGCTCAAGAAGGTCGAAGAACTGAAGGCCAAAATCTCCAGCGGCGAAATGAAGGCACCGGCGACCAAGGAAGAGTACGACGCGTTCCTAGCCAAACAGGGGGCCTAGCCGTTCCGCGCACGGATTCGACGCTTCGACTGGAACCGCTGAACGAGGGCCACATCGCCCGCGTTCTGGAGATCGAAGCGGCGTCCCAAACCGCGCCTTGGTCGGAACGATCATTTCGCGCCGAACTCGACCACGCCCACGGCATCTTTCGGGTTGCCCTTCTGCAGGGCGTGGTCGTCGGTTTTGGGGGCCTCTGGATGCTCGTCGACGAGGCGCACATCACGACCCTTGCCGTCGACCCCGAACACCGGCGGAAAGGGATCGCCGAGCGACTGACGGTCGAGCTGCTCCAGACTGCGCGCGATCGCGGCATGCTGTGCGCGACGCTGGAAGTTCGGGCGAGCAACATCGGCGCGATCGAGCTCTACCGCAAGATCGGCTTCGAAGAAGCGGCGATCCGGAAGCGTTACTATCCCGACAACCAGGAGGACGCGCTGATCATGTGGCTCTATCGCCTCGATGAATGGAAGGCACCCGCGTGATGTCCTGGTTCGAAGCGCCGCTACTCGCCATCGAAACCAGCTGCGATGAGACCAGCGTGGCCGTGCTCCGCGGCCGTACCGTGCTTTCCTCGATCATCGCGACTCAGATCGATTTGCACCAAAAATGGGGCGGCGTCGTGCCCGAAGCGGCCGCCCGCGCCCATGTCGAGTCGATCATCGCAGTGCTTCACGAAGCACTCGATTCGGCCGGTTTGGGGATTCCCGAAATCGGAGGCGTTTGCGTCACCAACCGGCCCGGACTGATCGGCGCCCTGAGCGTCGGACTCACGGCCGCGAAGGGACTCGCGTGGGCGGGCCATATGCCGTTTCTGGGTGTTCACCACCTGGAAGGCCATCTGCTCAGCCCGTTTATCGAGCACGATGTTCCCTTCCCTCATCTCTCCCTGGTCGCTTCCGGGGGCCACACCGAACTGGTGCTCGTGCGTCAGTTCGGCGATTACGAGATCGTCGTGGAGACGCTGGATGACGCGGCCGGCGAAGCGTTCGATAAGGGCGCGCGGTTGCTCGGATTGGGCTATCCCGGCGGCCGCGCGGTGCAGGAACTCGCCGAACAAGGCGACCCCAAGCGATATGCGCTGCCCCGCGCGCTCGCCCGAGATCCCGATCACTTCAGTTTCAGCGGTCTGAAGACGGCGATGCTGAAGCTCGTGGAGACGGAGGGCGAACGGCTCGAGCCGGCGTCGGCTGCGGCGAGCCTGCAAGCCGCCATCGTCGATAGTCTTTCGCACAAGATCGAGTTGGCGTTCGATCGCTGGAGCGAATGCCGTGCGCTCACTCTCGTCGGCGGTGTGGCGGCAAACAAGGCGCTTCGTACGCGGCTCGAAACCGAGACCGAGCGACGCGGCTTGCCGTTCTTCGCGCCCGACTTCAAATACTGCACCGACAACGCGGCGATGATCGGCATTGCGGGCTCGTGGCGGCTGGCGGCGGGCCAGCGCGACGACATCGATTTGGATTGCCACGCCCAGTCCCCGCTCCCCTCGGCGTCATAATGAACCATGGACCAAGCGCCGGACACCAAAGACCACACGCCTCACGGCAAGCCCCCGATTGTGCCGATTATTGCGGCCGTCGCTTTACTTCTGGTCCTTTTTCTCGTGATGCAGTGGTCGAGCAATATCCGCGCTGAGACGGTCGCGCGAAACACCACGATGCAATGTGTCGATGCCTTGGGCGTCGCCCTGACGCCAGCCGTCCTCGATGCGATGTCGGCGGAAGCGCGCGGGGTCAAGCCGGAAAAACTGCGCAAGCTCTGCCTCGATGTTCGAAGCGCGGGCGCATTCCGTGAAGTTTCGATCACGCGGCCGGATGGCACCGTGATCGTGAGCACCAACGCGGCGAACGAGGGCACCAAGATCGAACTCGGCGGCAAGATACCGATCAAAACGACCACCGCTGCTTATCAAGGGGCCACGCGCTACGTTCGGGGGATCGCCCTGGCGGGCGACAACATCATCGGGGTCGTTGTGGTCGACTCCGGAACTTAGATCATCCGGGCGAGGTATTCGGCAGCCGCTTGCAGGGCCTGATCCGGCGATTCCACACCGTGGACGCCGGGGACATCCCAGGTCGCGAGTCCGACCACCATCTTGCCCATCTTGAGCGCATGCGCGATTTCGCTCAGGGTGCCATATCCGCCGCCCACCGCGATGACGACATGCGCGGCCCGGCAGATGAGTACATTGCGTGCCTGCCCGAGTCCTGTCGGGATCGCGATATCCAGATAGGCGTTGGCGTCGGCGAGGTTATTCGCGGGCAGAAAGCCCATCGTCAGTCCGCCGGTTTTCTTGGCGCCTTTGGAAGCGGCTTCCATCACACCACCTCGACCTCCGGTCACGAGCGCGCAGCCCATATTGGCCACGCCCACGCCCACTTCCTCCGCCATCGTCGCCATGAATGGCTCGCATTCGGTCGGTCCAATCACCGCGATCACCTGCTGCACGCCCGTAATCTACCCGGGCGCACGGCATAATAGGTTCGATGAGGCTGCTCGTCACGGGTGGAACTGGGCTGCTGGGTTCGGAAATCGTCGCGGCCGGGCAGGCTCGTGGATGGAGGGTGACCGCTCCGTCCCACACCGAACTCGACCTCACGCGCGACATCTCGCCCGATCTCTTGACCGGCTTCGATTGGTGCATCAACAGCGCGGCTTACACGGCGGTCGACCGATCGGAATCCGAGGAGGCGATCGCGGCCGAAATCAACGCCGACGGTCCGGCCCGGCTGGCCGACGCCTGCCACCAAGCGGGAACCCGCTTGCTCCACGTATCGACCGATTTTGTATTCGACGGCAAGGCCAACCAGCCGTACCTTGAGTCGAGCGAGCCCAATCCGCTGGGAGCCTATGGTCGCACCAAGCGGGCCGGGGAGATCGCCGTCTTGAACTTCCCGAATCATGCAGTGGCCCGTGTCGCGTGGCTCTTTGGCCCCTCGGGGGGCCCGTGCTTCCCTCTCGCCATCCTGCGGGCTTGGAAAGCAGGCAAAGCGCTTCGCGTGGTCGACGACCAAGTCGGCACACCGACGTACACGCCCGACCTCGCGGAAAGGTTGTTGACGTGGATCGAGGCCAAGCCGGCCGGAGGGCTCGCGCATTTCCCGGGACCGGTATCGATGAGCTGGTACGAATTCGCCCGCCGACTGCTCAAACAAGCCGGCCCGGACGCCGAAGTGACGCCGATCTCCACCGCCGAATGGCCGACTCCCGCCCCCCGTCCGGCCTACTCGGTGCTCGCGTCCGAGCGGGCGGATGTGGCGGCGCTGCCCCCGATGCCTCGCCTGGATGATGCAATCGAACGGTTTTTGGCGCGGATTTTGCCTGGTCTTGCCGTATAATCAATTGGACAAGTGTTGCCCGCTAGGGGAGCCAAAAAGGCTGAGAAAGACGGTGGAATTCCGTCGCTACCCTGAAACCTGATCCGGTTAGTACCGGCGTAGGAAGTGCGGAGGATGTTCCGGCGACGACGCCGGACTGTCTTCGCAGAATGGACGAAGGCAGCCTTGGACTTTGAGGACAACCTGAATGAACCAATCCAAACGAGCTTTCGGCTTTACGCTGATCGAACTGTTGGTCGTGATCGCTATCATTGCGATCTTGGCCGCCATCCTGTTCCCCGTTTTCGCCCAGGCAAAAGAGTCGGCCAAGCGCACGACGTGTCTCTCCAACGCCCGGCAGATCGGCATCTCCACCCAGATGTATCTGAACGACAACGATGATATGTTGCCGATCTTCTATGCCTATATGAGCAAGCCCGCCGCCGGCAAGCCCGGCCACAAAGGCGTGGAAGTGCAGCTGGCCCCGTACACCAAGAGCAAAGAGATCTTCAAAAGCCCGTACGATCGCGGCGGCCCCTACGTGGGAACCGACGTCCCTGGCGAAAGCACCTATTACGGAGCCTACGGCAGCTCGTACCGGTTCACGCGCTGCATGTTCACCACCGTAAAGGGCGAATCCAGCAGCAACAACGTCCTCCAAACGACCGAATCGCAGAACGTATCGGCCAGCGCCGTGCAGTATCCGACCGAGACGCGCCTGATGCGACTCGAGATTCTGCCGTGGTTCTACCGGCGATATGACGTCGGCTGCGCCAAGTACGGCTACGACTGCGACCCGCCCTACAACTACTACTCGCGCTGGGATTGGGGCGGTGGACGCGTCATCTTCGCCGATACTCACGCCAAGCACCTGACCTCTGCCGGCCAGTTCGATGCGACCCGCGTCGACCCCGAGGGCCACAAATCAAGCGAGATCGACACCGCGCAGAACCAGAGCTGGTACTACTCCTGCGACTAATCGTGTCCTGAATTCCTCCGCCGAACGGCCAGTCGGGCGTTCGGCGGACGGTAAACTAGGGGGCAAGGAGTTTTTTCACACCATGACCTTGCTCGCTGCCCTTTCTCTCACCGCGATGGTCGCGCTCGACCAGCCGACCTACTGTCCCGTCAACGGCGAAGTTGCTTCCAAGGAGACCGCCCGCGTCGACTACAACGGCGTCCGCTACAGCTTCTGCTGCGACGGCTGCCCGCAGGAGTTCGCCAAGAACCCGACCAAGTACGCCAACAAGTTCCCCGGCAAGACCATCGGCGTGTACCTGTTCGAGCCGATCACCCACAAGCGCATCAGCTCCGACGACTCGGTCGCCAGCGAAGATTTCAAGGGCGTTCGCTACTACTTCTCGTCGAAGGCCAACATGGCCGCGTTCGACAAGGTGAAGTCGACCTGGACGCCGGGCGCGAAATCGGCCCTTTCCTGCCCCGTGACGGGCGAGAAGATCGAGGGCTATGCCTCCGCCGGTGGAGCCATGGATTACAAGGGCGTGCGCTACTTTATGTGCTGCCCGGGCTGCGTCGGCACGTTCGCCAAGAACCCGGCCAAGTACGCGGCGAAGGCGCAGGCCAAAGCCGGCGCCCCCAAGGCCATCGTTCTCGACAAGTAAGCCTTAGGACACCCACTCGCCGGACCGCATGAGCGGCACCGTCGAGCCGTCCGACTTGACGCCGTCCACGTCGACCTGATCCGAACCGATCATCCAGTCGACGTGGACGACACTTTCATTGGCCCCCCGCGCGAGTCGATCCTGCTCGCTCATCGCAAAGTGGCCCTCCATGTTCTCCTCGTAGCACTGCCCCATCGCGATGTGCGACGCCGCGTTCTCATCGTAGAGCGTGTTGAGGAACAGAATCCCCGCCTGCGAGACCTTCGCGCTGTGCGGCACGAGCGCAACCTCGCCCAGCCGGCACGCTCCTTCGTCGGTCTCGATCAGTTTGCGCAGCGTGCTTTCGCCGTCCCGAGCCGTGACCGAAACGGCCGCGCCGTCCTTGAACTCCATTCGGATGCCATCGACCATCTGGCCGCGCAGGCTGAGCGGCTTCGTGCTCGAGACAAATCCGTTCACATTCGCGCGATGCGGCATCGTGAACACTTCTTCTGTCGGCACGTTCGGCGCGCACAGCACGCCGTTCTTGGCCCGTCCCCGACCGCCGGCCCACGTATGGCCCTCGGCCAGCCCGACCTGCAGATCGGTCCCCGGCCCCCGAAAGCGCAAGCCCGTCAGCTGCATCGCGTTCAGCCACTCGACGCGTGCTTCCAGCTGCTCGGCATGGGTCTGCCACGCTTTGATCGGATCCTCTTCGAAAATCCGCGCCGTGAGCAGGATCGCCTCCCACAGTTTCGCGACCGCCACGCTCTCCGATTCGCCCGGGAACACCTGCTTCGCCCAACCCGGCGAGGCCGCGCCCACCAACGACCAGTTGATGTGAAAACCCGTGATCAGGTCACCGACCTTCTTGCTCGCGATCCCGTGCGCCTTGCTCGAAGTCGCCACCCGATCGGGATCGACATCGCGCAGGAGCGACGGATTGCTGCTGATGATGCCCAGCCGTGCCGCGCCGTCTTGGAGCGCCCGCTCGACGCCATCGATGAACCACTGCGAGACCGTGCCGATCGCCTCGTCGGTGCCTTCCTTGAACCGAGTCAGTGCAACCTGCTCATCGCCCCAAGCCACGAAAACGTTCTTCGCGCCCGCCCGATACGCCTCGCGCACGACCATCCGCACGAACGGCGCATCGCCGATATCGGCCGCCAGGATCAGCTCTTGGCCCGGCTGAAGGTTCACGCCCTCGCGGATCGCAAGCTCGGCGTACAGTTGCAGGTTTTCATCGAACGAACGGGTCATGCAGCGATTGTGCCGCGAAACGCAGGTCCCTGGCTGGCGCCCCCACCGAAAATGAACAAAACGCCGACGCGGCGGAATTCATGTATCAACTCTCCACGGGCGAATCACTTGCTTCCTGCGAGGTACGCAAACAAATGATCAATCCCAATTCAAACAAATCGTTTAAGAAACTGTTCGTCGGAACCCTGACCCTGGGCATGCTCGCTCTCGCCGCTTATGCGGCATCGCCGGTCCCCGTTTCGGGAACCGTCACGCTGGAAGATTTCGTCGGAAGCACCGCCGGTCGCGCCGTCACCGTCAGCATCCAAAAAGAAAACTCCGCCACCGTCGACAACATCAATACCACCCTCGACGAGAACGGCCAGTTCACCGTCATGACCGAGATCCGCGGCAGCGTCGACGTATGGATTAAGGCCGATGGATTTATCGACGACGATGCGAAAGAAAAGCATCTCAAGGTCACCGATGCCGGCCTGGCTGGGCTCACCTTTAATCTCGATGGCGCTGGCGATATCGATGACGACGACGACGTGAACATCTTCGACTATTCGTGCATGTCGGACCACTGGGACGAAAGCGACGATGATGCGCACTGGGACGACAAGGGCAGCGACGGCGTCAGCGGCCACGATTGCGACCTGGACGGCGATGGCCGCGTCAGCGTCTTCGACTTCACCAAGCTCAGCTATAACTGGGAGCGCCGCGGCCGCCACCGCAACGGCTAATCACGCCTTCCCTACTCCCCGCCTCGGGTGCCCCACCGCCCGGGGCTTTTCGCTGCCGACGGCAACCGCAAAAAACAACAACGCCCCAAGAGCCGAAGCTCCCGAGGCGTGCTGCATGTACATACTGAGCCGCGCGTTGAGTTACGCGACTTTCAAGGTCGGCGCAGCGTTCGAACCCGAGGTTCCCCAAAGGGTAACGGGCGCCGAAGGCTGGCTGGTCAAATCGTTGCGGATGGCGGTCACGCGGTAAGCCACGTATTGGCCGATCGTCGCCTGGGTTTCGAACTTCGACTTCGTGGTCGAACCGATGTTCAGCCACTCGCCGCCGCTCGCGCCCTGCGATTCGATCACGAAGACGGTGCCGGTTCGGTTGCCGTTGCGCTTCCACTTCAGGCTGATGGTGCCGGTACCGCTGGCCGTCGCGATCAGGTCGAGCGGCTGGGTCGGCGGCGTCTTGCTGCCGCTGGTCTTGTGCGGCGCCACGTGGAGCGTGCCCAAAAGCTGGTCGGAAATGGCGGGGTTCGCGCGGAACATCTTCGCCCACTTGTTGATCACGGCGCGGGTCGAAGCCAGCTGAATATCCTTGGCGCGGCGGTTCGCGGCGGCCACGGTCTGCGAAGTGACGAGCGTGGTGTAGCTGGTCGAAAAGGCGCTCGCCGCGTTCGAGATTTCAGATACGTTCGCAGGCGTCAGACCAAGCTGGCTGGCCGATGCCGCGCAGGTGGTTGCAAATTCGGTCGCCAGTTCCTTATAAATCGAATCTGGCATCCCCTCGGTGATGAGTCTTGTCGAATTGTCGGGCATCTCTGCTTCTCCTCGTGCCCTTCCGGGCGGATTTTGTGTTACTGGGAGTATTGGCAGGGCGTTCTGTGGTCTTTAGGGTGGCCAGGTGCACAAATAGCACCCGAGCGACAGCGGCCCTCAATGGAGGGACCAGATTAAGATTTCGTTAACAGTGGGGGTGCCAGCGCAATAGCGAGGGATGCGCCGGGTATAAACAGGGGTGCGGTCTCTCTTAGTTCAAAGGAGGAGAGCCCGCACTACATACCGATCTCTTTAGTGGACCAGTTGTGTTACCGAAATAATGATATCACAATTCTTGGAAAATAGAAATAGATATTTAGATTTCCCGCAAAAACTAGAACTGGTCTTCCGAAGCGATTTCTTTCCGAGAAATCTTATGAAGAACCAAATTGGAATCTACCTACTCACTCGTAACTATACGCCGAAGACAGCCGAAACAGAGTTCCGGCACTACTTCCAGGACGGAGTTTTCGGCACAGATCCACGGGGCCGGCTGGGTGACGGGCCCGCCCTAACAGCAAGCCGGCAACTGCAGCACACAGCAACTCCCCGGGAAATCGCCCTTTCCGAATACTTCGGCGACCCCGCGTTTGCCGATGACCGAACGCTCGCCGCGCACGGGGCGGTGCTTTTCGAAGTCGGTGGACGGATCCTCGTCGCCACCGTCGGGACTGCGCACCACATTTCCTCGTACATGACGGTCGAGGACAATTTTGGTCTCGTCGCCCTTGCGAACGAGCGACCAGCGGACATCGAGGAGATCGTCTCGGAGGCGCTCCATGCGAGCCGGTCGCGTACTGGGCAATGGATCCGCAATCCACGCTCGTTGCGCGAGTTTGTGGTGCTCGACCACACCGATATCTTCGTCCGCCTTTCTGCGCGCGCTAATGAGAGCGTTGGACGAGCCTTCGGAACCGACGCGTATCGGACACAACTTGAGCTAGGTCCTGACACATTCTCACGAGCGCGGAAGCTGCTCGAGTTCTGGCAAGACGGGTACATCGAGAACGAGACCCTCCGTATGAGTATCGGCTGCTGCCCCGTGGAGAAGGCCGACACCACAGCGCTCGAATCCCGTTTCTTGGCGGCTCTCAAGAACGGCGAAGCCAACCTCTTAGCGATTGTGCCGCCGAGCGACGAGGATACATGGGTTGTGTACCGCAGCTTCGGCCGAGGTGCCGCGCCCATTGAACAGCCCGCAACAGAGGACGCCATCTTGTTCTACGCTCTCCAAAGCGCCGAACGCGGGGAGGACCCCAACCAGTACTCGCTGAAGGATACAGCACAGGTGCCGCCACGTTCAATCCCCCTGCTGGAAGCCATTGAGTGGCACTTCAAGGACGATGCGGGGATTGAGTACTATCGCGCCGACGGTCGCTGGTACCGCGTTTCGCAAGAACGAGCCCGACGAGAGCGTGAAGCACTCAAGCAGACCATTGATGCGAGCCAACGTTACCTCCAGGCTGTGCTGCCGCTGCCGACATTTGCCAGCACCGATACTTCCCTGACGGCCAAGGGGAAAGTCAACCTGGACGAGAACGCATACACGAACCGCATTGCGCCGCTTCTTCCGCATGGCCGCTGTCTCGACGAAGCTTCAATGCGGCCCTCGCATGAGCGCTCAACATTTGAGTTTGCGGACCTGCATTTCACCGCAAACGGAACTTCAGGCTGGCTGCACTTAAAGCGGGGAACGGGAATCTCAACAATCGGACTGCTGGCCGAACAAGCCTCGGCCTCGATTTACCTGGTCGAGGACCCAACCCGCTGTGAGGGGCTTTCAGTTCGTCTCTCGCTCCGAGCCGAGGCGACCCTGAAGGTAACGACGGATCGAAACCAATACTACGGGTTGGCGATCATCTCGCGCGACATCACGGCTCTGCACGCAAGCCTCGGCATCCGCGCTGTCATGGCGCTCAACAAGGCGGTGAAGGACATCGAACGGTTCTTCATCCCAATTATCATTGGGGTCCAAGATGTCTCAGAATCCTCGGCTCGCGCAGCGAGCTAAGCGAAACGGGAGCCGTGAAACCCCTACGGGCGAGCGAGTCTTGTCTTAAGCCGACGAAAGCTTGGGCAGCCGTCAAATAGGAGCCCCTGGGCCGGAGCGATGCCGCCGTCGCCTTGGTGCTTCAATCCGCCAGGACCAGATCGCGAGCCCAAGACCATCCGGGCGCGGCGCGCCAGCCGCGCCCGGACCTAGGAATCTCCCTGGGAGCCTTCGCGGCGGAATGGCCACAGAACTCATTTCTTGGCGACGAAAACTCAGTTAAATGGGGAGTTTTCGCCGAGAAATGGCAAAAGAAATCACTTCTTGGCGACAAGAATTCAGTTTTTGGCGACAAAAACTCAGTTAAATGGGGAGTTTTTGCCGAGAAATGGCAGTAGAAATCATTTCTTGGCGACAAGAATTCAGTTTTTGGCGACAAAAACTCAGTTAAATGGGGAGTTTTTGCCGAAAAAACACAGGGTTTCCCGCCCCTCATCGCGCCAGCGGCGTGAAGCGCGCCTGTAGCGACTCAGAACCGCGGGCGGCGTATCATCAGCGGCAGTGCTCACTCCCGAGCGGCGGGCCGAGACGGGCCAGCCGAATCTGCGGTCCGCGCGTACTACCGGATCATGCCAAAGTGTCGCAGGGCATCTTCGATCCACGGGCGCTTATCCGGTGGGCACGGGTGAGTCCGTAAATCTGGGTGATGCCGATTGGGGGACTGGCGCGAGACGAGTCCATGGGCATTCTTGACGTCAGCGATCCAGCACGTTTTCACGCTTCGCTGATACGTAGCCCGAACATACTGATCGATCTCTCTGTAAGTCGCCATATTCTTAAGCCATATTGTGGAACCGGCTAGCATTAATCCGCAAAGCCATCACCCGGATTAGGCATTTTGTCGGTCTCGCCAGCATCAGGGGCCGCCTGAGCGGGCGTGGCAGGATATCGCGCATCCAGAAAGCTCCACAGTTCCGCGTCCTTCTTGCCCGTTTGCCGCGTGCCTTCCAATTCGGGGTCGTAATCGTATTCACGAAAGTCGGCTGATTCCCCCTCTCGGCCCCCGAACTGGGTAACGTTTCCACCGCTTTGGCTCATCTCTGCCCCGGCTATCCGAGCACCAGCCTTAAGCAGATCCATAGCCCGGTAGCGGCAAACCAGCGATGATCTTATGGGGCGTTTCGAGCTCAAACGCGCTTGAAGGAGAAAAGTTTTACGGGAGTTTGTGCCCTTGGAACGATTTCTTGGAAACTGCCATCTGGCTTCTTTTTAACAAGAAGCCCAGTCCATTTCGCGACAATCGCGCCAGATTCGAATTCCAGCGACAAAGTCGAGTCCGCGGGTTGGGCGGCAAGAATCGCGGCCCGCAGACCCGCGTTCGAGAAATCTTGCACCCTTAGCACTTCATCGTCCACCTTCCGACTGAGCGTCGCCCCAGCCGCCGCGTCATTTTGGAGTTCCAGGTCGCGCGAGGCGGAAGCCCCACCGCCAGCTCGGAATTCCGTCATTCGTACCTTCGGCCCGGCGATTTTAAGCTCAAACCGTTGGCCCGGGTCCGTCGACCGCCACGTGCCGTCGGCAAAGGCAGGATCAATGCGGAAGAACTTCGCGTCGGCCACTTTGTACTCGACCGCTTCGTTTCCGCAACGCTGATTCGTATGCGCAAAGACTGCCGATCCTTGAGAACTCACGGGACCTGCGACCATCATAACGTGGGTGGTGTTGAATTCAAAATCACGCCAGCGAAACCCGGTCAGAAAAACTAAATCCCCTTTGTCAGCTTGAACGCTCGTGATCTGGCTAACGTTCGCATATGTTGCTGAAGCGCCTTGGCACCATGCGTCGAGATCCTTGACCCGATAACATAAACCCTTTGCACACTGCGCCGGCGGCTGCCCTGTGACGATCACCTTGCCCGCGGCCAGGACATGACAGGCAAAGTGTGTACAATCGGAATCGATGCCGCTGTATTGACCACTGGGGCAGTCGTTGCCCCCGCTACACCATCGGGCCGCATAATCAAGAGACGCAGCTTTGTCCCAAGCAAGAAGCTTTTTTGGCGCAAGCATTGGCCTGGTGGCTTCAATTGTCCAAGGTGTAGCCAGGATTGCAAAAGCGACGATGGTCACCACGGAAAAAGTATACACCTACAAACTTCCGCCATCGCACCCATATTTTGATGCCTCAACCCAGCCCTCTCGGTTTGCGTTGAGGCTCTTCTTTCCAGCCTAACTATGTCGCCTGCACGACGAGGCATCACAACACGTACACGCGCCGAACACAGCGTCCCGACCCAAAGCCGTAAGCTAATCCAGCCACCAATTGTATAGCGATCCGCTCCAATCCCGCAGGCCGGGCACCACCATCAGGCTCAGCCCGATGAGGAACAGGGCGCTCGAATGGATGAGCACGCGCCAAAACCGGTGCCAGACCAGCGCCGCGCAAGCCAGCGGAAACGTGATGAACGAGCTGATGCCGAGCAACAGGCCAAAGGTGGCCAGTTGGAGGGCGACCACCTCAAAGAATCGCTGAATGGCGTTCGAGCCGTGCTCAGTCGGCGGCGGCCAGGGCCCCCAGTCGGCAGGGACGCTCCAGCCACCATAGTAGCGCAGGGCGAGCTTGGCTAGAGCGATCAGCCATCCCGCACCGGAGACGACGGCCGCCGCGCTCAGGCTCCGGGCGGAGAAAGGGTCGCCCCGCTTGGAGAAGAAGGCGCTGGCCGACACCCACAGCGTCCACATCACGCAGACCACCGTGGCCAGCATCGTCAGGATGGGGAGGAGTATCATTCGGCGCCTCTTACCGGTACGGTTCCCTATTTCTATTCAACCGAACGGACCGCGCCCGGTTCCTATGCCCCGTGCGGCGGCAGGCGTTTAACCTAGTAATCCCGAATTTGGGGCGCTTCCGGCCGCTTGATTTCCGGATCTCCCTCCCCCGGCCCCTCCCTCATGTTCGCTTCGCTGCACACGAGGGAGGGGAGAAACGATCTCCTCGCTCTACTGTGGTGGGACAGGAACTCCACGGACAAAGCGCGGACACGTCCGCGCACTCCCAAATGGACTCGCGTTTGTCTCGCTTCTCAGAGGGAGGGAGAAGGATGCGCGCTGCCGCCGCCCTCCCACTCCCACTGAACCAACCTTCTTGCGGCGGGCGTCTGAAGAACGAACCGATGAGCGCTTCGAGGCAAAGGGCCGGACTGGTAAGCGGGCTGATGGTGTTCGGCGTTGCGGTTTGGCAGGTCGGGTCGCTTTCAAGATCGGCCAACGAGCCCGACGTCGCTCGACTCGATCCACGCCAAGAGGAGCGGCGACTCGCGGCGGTTGGGCTTGTCGCCCACGTTGACCGGATTCGCTATCTCAATCGCGATTTCAACGCGATCATCTTTGAGGGCAAGCTGGCGACGGCGTTGCCGATCAAGCCTGGCGTTCCGTTCGAATTTCGGAGCGAGCCCTCGATCGGCGGCCGGTCGGGCGTTCTGATTGTTAAGTCCCTTCCTTCTCGGCGCGATCTCGTGGGTGTTGTGGTGTCGACGACGAACACCGAATGGAAGCAGGGGCGGGCGATGTTCTGGTCGAAGTGGAACGCTCAGTAAGCGGTCTGGCGGCCGCGATTCAGCACCCAGAACCCGGCGTTGAGCGAGAACGCGTACGTCACCCACAGCAGATACGGCGCGAGCAGGTAGCCCGCCCAGGGGTCGATGGCGTACATCGCGAGCGCGCACCACAGGATGCTCAGCCAGAGCGCGGCCACTCCGCCACGCACCGGGCCTCAACCCGATACCGATGACGTCGGGTTGAGGCATGGCTGGGGCCGTGCACTCGCCCCTCGCCGCATCACTCGTCGCCGTTCTTATCGAAGTTGTCGCTGAGAATCCCGTAGTCGAAGACGGTCACGGCGCCATCGCCATCCAGATCCGCATCCCACGGAGCGAAGCCGTTGGGGCCGATGTCGAACCAATCCGGCTCGCCACTGTTCCGGTCGAAGTAGTCGCTCAGCACTCCGTAGTCGAAAACGGTGATCGCGTTGTCGTTATCGATATCCCCGTTGATCGGGGTTAGGTCGGCTGTGGTGTCTCCCGCCCGGCAGTCGGCGTACGGCGAATAGCGGAGGTACTTGCCGGTCTGGAAGGAGAGCTGCACGATTCGAGTAGGAAGGGTCAGGGTGAACGTGTTGTTCACCACATCCACCGTTCGGGTCTCGATGGGAATCCCATTCGCGGGGTCCCGAATTTCGATCGTCAGGTGAGCGGGGATGATCGACGGATCAACGTCGCCCCAATGAAGGTGGGCGGTGTAGGTCCGCTGGCCTCCAATCGCGAGTTCTCTCGATTCGGCGTAAAACGGCTTGTCAGGTTCGTAGCCAATGGTGAGCTCACGCGACCAGCCGTCACTATTGGGCACGTCTGTTTGCGCGACGCCGATGGTTAGTTCTCGCGATACCGCGTCATCGTTGGGCGGGTCGAACAATCGGCCCGGGAGGACGCCGGTCAGGACGGTCGCCGCGCGCAGTCCGATGAGCGTCATCCTCACCGCGTCCCTGGTGGGAATGGTCTGGATCGGACCAGCCTGGACGCTCCCGATCGGGCCGAGCAGGACCACGCAACAGGCAAGCTCCTTCAATCTCTTCTTCTTCATCTTCGTCTTTCCATTGGTTTCAGAAAAGACGAAGTCAGTTCTTGTAGGCGCGGGCAATGAGGGCAGCCGTTCCCGTGCCCACGCTCATTTGACACTGCCAAACTGAGTAGCCCTGGTTGCCACTCACGTAGGTACACGTGCCGACGGATTGTGCGCCATTCTTTGGTGTCATTCGAACCTGCACGCTCCAACTGTTGTCAGTAGGCACATTGTAGGCCGCGACCTGAATTGTCTTGGTGCCGCTTGATGTGAGGTCGATATCCGGAGAATACAGGTTGGAACGAGGATCGACGGGCGCATTTGTCCCGCCGACGCTCAGAATCTGGAGCTTCGGCGTCGTGCTGTCCTGGAATAACTGGGGCGTGGTGCCAGCGACGGCAACGCTTGGCAGGGGAACGATTTCCCCTGTGATATTGGTCGTATTGGCCTCGATTCTGATTCGGCCAACTCCGCCTCCTCCGGCTGTCCCCGCGTCGAGGCTTCCGGGCATCACGATTTGGTCTGCAACCAGTCGGATAGCGCCGCCCGACCCGCTACCAGCGTTGCCGTCATTCCCACTTCCTCCGCGAGCACCGATGTGTCCGATCGTGAGCCTGTTTTTACATGCGATGAGAATGGCTCCTCCGCCAGCGCCTGCGCCAACGGCGCTATCGCCGCGTCCTGACCCACCCGATCCACCAATGAGCGGAATGCACTTTGGATTGCCGTAAAGTGCACCAAACAGAGGGCCCGTGCCTGCCTCGGCAAAGGACCCAGAAGAACCGTAGTTCCCGTTTTGATAACCGCCTCCGCCCGGCCCAAAACCAGCGGACCCGTCCACACCCACACCGGCCCGACCGGCGCCGCCCCGAAAGCCTCCGGGCCCCGGCAGGCTCTGGGATATGCCGTTGCCGTTTCCGCCATTGAGACTGATGCTCCCCGCCATGTCGGCGTTGCCGTCGACCAAAAAGACGACCGGACAGCCGCTCGGATGAGGAATGAAGCTCAATACGCCGTGCGAGTCCATGCTTGCCGTGGAGAATTTGTAAACAACAGCCCAGATAGTGGGGTCATACACGCCCCTTCCGGGAATCGGTGCCGGGCTGGACCAACTGCCGGTCGGTGCTAGAGACAAATCAAGGACACGAGACTCCCACCCAATGGTCAAGGCTCCGTCCGACCCGTCGCTTTGGACGTTGATCTGGGCGAGGGAGTATGGGGAGGCGACGACGGCCGCGGTCAGGATGGCGAGACGAATGGGTGTGCAGCGAGACATCATTGGGTAAATCCTCTGAGTGTAGTCGTCTGAAACGTCTCGCTTTGTGACCATCCGGCTTCGGCGGCTTGCGCCAGCGCCGCGCGGCCATCCGCCCGCTCCTCGGCACGTGCATCTTTCCGAAACGCGCCCACCGCGCCAACCCTAAAGCGTTGCCTCAACTCTGCCGACTATCCGAACCAAGGAACCTGAAAAGCTTATGTCACTTAAACCTTGGTATGGATCGACAATCGCCGAGCAAGAGGCTCACGCCTTTTCCTTTATGCAAGGCGCTGACTATTGGGGCCCGACGATTCCGCTCACGGCGACCGAGATCGAACGGGTGGACGACGGCTATAACACGTGGGTGACCACGCGCGACAATCTCCAGGTGGCGAAGGACGCACTGCGCGCCGCTCAGGCCGATTTCGATAACGCACGCGCGGCGATGATCCGGACGATGCAGCAAGTCGGCGCGAAGGTCCGCGTGAGTCCGAACACCACGGACGAGATTCTTTCTGCATTCGGCATGACGATTCCTTCGGGCCACACGGGCGGCAGCGCGCCGCAAGTGCCGACCGATCTGGTCGCGAATCCGGGCTCGCCCGGTGTGAACGTGCTGAGCTGGAAGCGCAATGGCAACGCCCCCCGCACGATCTTCAATATCGAAGTGCGATACGGAGCCACCGGGCCGTGGCAGCTGATCGGCGTGACCACGCGAACGAAGTTCCAGCACGAGGGCCAGACGCCGGGCCGCTTTGCGATCTACCGCGTCACGGCTTCGATTCGCGACCTGCAGAGCGGCTATTCGAACGAGGCGGCGATTTACGCACCGATGCTCTCGGTCGCCTAACTTCCCTTTTCGCGCGCCCCGGTCGATGGTTTGCCTCGACCGGGGCTATTTTGTGGGTCAGCGTCGGCGACGACGAGCGGCGATCGCGGCGACGCCCAGCACCAGACCCAGCGCGGAAGCGGGCTCGGGCGCGGTGATCACTTCGATGTTGCCCCACGGTTTGGCCATGACTCCCGAGCCAAACGATCCGTATGGTTCGCCCGTGATCGAGTTAAAGCGGGAGTAGGACCAGGCCCCGCTGCCATTCATCTGGGCCGCGTAGGCAAACGGCGAGTGGCCGCCTCCGATTCCGAGCGTATTCACCATCGCGAAGTTCGACGGGTTGAACGAGCTGACTCCACCCAGCGAGCCGTCACCATTGATCTGGTATCGGTAAATATTGCCCGATTGGACATCCGAGGAGTAGTAAAGATAGTTTCCGATGATGGTGCTGAACAGCGCCCAGTTCGGGGCACCCACCGATTGAATGCTCACCGAGGTCCCCGAGCTGTAGTTGAAGACCTCCACCGTGCCGCCGGTCACATCGGACAGATAAACTCGGTTGGCCGCCGCGTTAAAGGCCACGGCGCGCGACACATGATTGTTTGACAGGAACCAATACCGGTTGAATAGGTAGGACCCATCGACTGCATATTCGTTCACGTAGGAGAAGGTGGAGCTGTTCGTGGCGTCGGAAATCAGAAAGGTTCCTGAGGGCGTGATCGTCATTCCCGATCCCGAACTCACCTTGCCCCAAACGGAGCCCAGCGAGAACGCGCCTAAGGGCTCACCGGTCGAGGGATTGAACCGCACGATTCTTCCCGCACCGTTTCCGGTTCCGAAATAGTCCAGCACGTAAAGCACGCCATTTCGGTAGGCGATGCTTTGGGGATTGTGCAAGTACCCCTGACCAAAGCTTCCAAAGCTGCTTCCGCTGACCGGGTCGAATCGGCGGACCATGGGTCCACCGGAGGCAGCCAAATCGATCTGCATCAGCAGCTCATAAGAGGCGTGGCTCAGCCCAGAGAGACCCACTGCGATCGTTGAAAGCGCAAACCGAATATTCATGATTCCTCTCCATCGAAGGCGGGTGATCGCCCGCCACGAACCCCATTATAACGGGATGACCGCCCAACCCCAAGATGAATTGCATGGATTGACGATGCTGGGACCCCCAACCCCCGCAAACTTGGCGTCGTCGATTTGGCTAAGCCGGTGTACACTCAAATCTCTTTTCGTGCTTTTTTGAGGAGCGGAGTTATGAATAAAAGTTTGATTTGCGTTGCCGTGCTAGCCGGCGTTGTGACCCCTTTGACGAGCCAAGCGTCGTTCGAAATGGTGCTGGCTGTGGACTTTACGAACAGCTTGGTGCGCCGCTTCGATGGCGAAACCGGCGCGAGCTTCGGCACGTTTGGTGGCGGCCGCATGTCCCGGGCCAGTGCCATCACGATCAACCAGTCCTTGGGCCACGCGTATGTTTACGACCGACAGGCGGGCCGTATCTTTACCTTCAACTACAACACGGGTGAGTACCTGAACGACTTTAGTGTGGCCGCGAAACCGTTCGGCTGGATCTCGACCGCATCGAACGGGGACATCCTTCTCGGCTCTTCGGAGTCGTCGTTCGGTCCAAGCATTTTGAGCCGCTATACCAACACAGGCACGTTCGTTTCATTTTGGCAAACCTATTCGGGCCAAGCGTCTTTCGGCCTCGCCGAAGGCTCGGACG
Source organism: Fimbriimonadaceae bacterium (assembly GCA_044226215.1). Classification (GTDB taxonomy): domain Bacteria; phylum Armatimonadota; class Fimbriimonadia; order Fimbriimonadales; family Fimbriimonadaceae; genus JBGAHK01. The sequence continues at coordinate 1,423,681 of JBGAHK010000001.1, forward strand.
GAGGGATTTACACGATCGACGGGAACGGAAAATTCGCCTTGCGCTACGCCTCGACCAGCGGCGGCTCGTACACCGACTTCCTGGGCAATTCCCAGTTTTCTTCGAACGGCGGCGAAGTTCGAGCTCACGGCAATAGGATTTACGCGGCAACAGGTTCCTCGGGCAAAGTCGTGTCCTTCACCGCAGGCACGCTCACCATCGGCCCGACCTACAGTTTCAACCTACAACTCGGCTCGGAACTGGATGGGCTTGGCTTCGGCCACGGCAACACGATGTATGTATGCGGGATGGATGCGAGCGCCAACGGAAAGGTGATTCGCTACAGTCTGTCGACGGGGGTATCGACCGTCATCGCGTCGGTCCCCGGGACAACCCTGTCGTCGATGGCCGTCGTGGTCGCCCCTGAACCGTCCAGTCTTCTCGCGTTCGGCATCGCCGGCGTGGCTTTGATGCGCCGGCGCCGCAGCCAGCCGCAGTAGCTCTCCTTTTGGCGGCAGCTCTTGCCGGTAAACAAGGGCTGCCGCTGAAGTCATCAAACGCGCGCACGGTCTTCAAAAGCGGCGCGAACGAAGTTCCGACACGAGTGACAGAAGCCGGGTCGTTTTTGTGAGGTCAGCGCCGGCGACGTCGAATCAAAGCTGCCGCGCCGATGCCCAAGGCGACGAGACCTGCCGGCTCGGGAGCGTTCACGACGGCCAAGTCGGCGGGCCCTTTGACATTAGGCAGCGAGAAGCTTCGGCCCAGTTGCAGATTCGGCGTGAGGTATTGGAGCGTGGCGACCGCTTGCACGTTCTTGCCCAAAACGTAGAACCCAACGTGTGCGGGCGCGACACTGATGATCGTCGTAAACCCAGGAAAAGTCAGCGAAGTCCCACCCAGAACGGCGTTGGGCCCCGAGAGCGTGATGACGCGCAGCTTGTTCGAGGACCCGGCAGGATCGGACGCCAAGATCATGCCATTCCCGCTCAAGTTTCGACCGTAAGCCGCGTGGCCCCAGCTTAGGGGCACAGCATTGGCACTAACACTGCCAATGAGGGGAGCCGACGATGTGAAGCTATTCACGCGATAGATACTGCCGTTGCCGGCGCCGCCATAAAACGTACCGTCGGTCGCTTGGGTCAGCCACAGTAGGCCACCATTGATGGAATTGACACTCGTCAGAGCACTGCCGCTCGTGGCATAGTGATCGATTCCATCGGCATTGGCATAGCCCAGCCGCTTGGTTTTCGAATCGTAGACCAAGCCCTGGCCCGGTCCCGGATTATCGCAGGCGTCGACGAGGAGACCGGTATTGTAGTTCCAAGTCTTCGTGTCCTGAGTGCTGTAAGAATTGACGAAGGCGCGGCCGGCGTTCTGGTCCAGCGCGATGTTGGAGGCCCCAATCGAATCGCCCGTCCCGAAAGTACCGAAGGCGGAGCCGGTCACTCCGTCGAAGCGGTGAATGCGTGCCACGTTATTCGCATCGCCCTGGTCAACGACCATGACCAGTTCGAACGACGCCCAAACAGGCGGGGCGGTTGCCGCCACCAAGGCGGCCGTAATCAAAGTTCGTTTCATAATCCCATCCTCTTGAAAAGCCAAAGCGCAGTTTTTGCTGCGATGCTCTACTGTACATCAGCGCGGCTCGTCTCCCCAGGCTTTCGTCCCAGCCGATGGTATGGCAAAGGAGTTCGCTTGAACTTGGAAGCATGAATGTGGATTGGCTTAGGAATCAGTTGCCAAACCCCTTCTCCGCTTCCAACTGAAGCGTGGAGCAAACGCTCGACCTACTCTCGCCCCACTGGTCACCGCACCCGGGGCAGCGCGAGTTTCTTCTCGCACCTCATCTCTTCAAAGTCCTTGCCTGTGGCCGGCGATGGGGCAAGACCGATGCCTGCGCCGTGCAGGCCCTGAATGCGTTGCTCGGCGAGCGCCGCCGTGTCCTCATCGCCGCGCCGACTCAAGCGCAGTCACGCCTGCTCTTTGACCGCTGTCTCGACCTGATCGGGGCGCTGGGCATCGACGTTCGCGCCAAGACGACGCCCCACCCGGTCGCCCACGTCGGCGAGAGCCGGATCGCGGCTCGATCCGGCTTCGTCGGAAGCCACCTGCGGGGCGATGAGGCGACCGACATCATCATCGACGAAGCGGCCTATGTTCCGGAGGCGCTCATCACGGAGGTCGCGATGCCGATGCTCGCGACGACGAATGGAACGCTGACGCTGCTCAGCACGCCCCGCGGCCAAAACCATTTCTGGAAGTTCTTCAAATGGGGCCAGGATGGCGAGCACGGCATTTGGAGCCGGGCGGGCCCCACGTCGGAGAACCCGATGGTCGCCCCCAGCTTCCTCGACATGCAGCGCGAACTGATCAGCGACCGCGCGTTTCGAACCGAGTACCTGGCCGAATTCATCGATGTCGCTGGACAGGTGTTCAAAGCCTCGAGCATCGATGCGTGCCAAACGCGCTCGGTCGACTCGTGCGAAAACCAACCGATCTCGGTCGGCATCGATTGGGCGCGCTATACGGATTACACGGCGGTGGCCCTTATCGCCGGCACATGGCCGAATGCGCGGCTGGTCGCGCTCGAACGCTGGAACGGACTCGGATGGCGCGAGCAAGTCGCCCGTGTCGCCGAGATCGTTCGCGATTATCCGGGTGCGCAGATCGCCAGCGACGCTACCGGCGTCGGCGACCCGGCGCTGGAGCTCCTTCGCGATCAGTTGCCGAACGCGCGCATCAAGGCGGTTGTGTTTACGAACACCGTGAAAGCGGAACTCATCGACGGGCTGGCGTTCGCGATCGAGACGGCCGAGCTCGCGATTCCACCTCACCAGGAACTCCTGCGCGAGCTTCATCACTTCACGGCGCGCCAAAGCGATTCCGGCCGGACGATCTACGGCGCCCGACAGGGCTACCACGACGACCTGGTCATTGCGCTGAGCCTGGCCGCGAGTCTCGTTCCGCGCGCCTATCATGCGCCGATCCGGCTTGCCGATGAGCGGCGCTTTTACGACGCACCTCCCTCCCACGATCATGAAAAATTTGCTTCAGAAACTTAAGAACCGCGCTCCGAAGACCGGGGAATCCGCCCGCCAATACACGGCGTATCAGCGCCGAGCCGAGGAAGCGATTGGCCTTGCCTCGGGCGGCTTGCCAGGCGCGGTCTATCACCAGATGCAGCTCGATGCAATGGTCCAGACCAGCCTGACCGTCAAGAAGCTGGCGGTCCTCGCAGCGCCCCTGGCGCTCAAGCCCGCTTCGGACAGTGCGGATGCGAAACGAAACCACGAGTTTGTCGAAGCCGCCATGCTGCGACTGCAGGGCACGATCCAAGAAGCCCTGTATGCGTCGATGGATGCGTTCGCGATGGGCTGGAGCGTGCAGGAACTGGTCTGGAAGGAAGCTGAAGGGCGGCTCTGGCTGGACGCGATCAAACCGAAAGACCCCACCGCGTTCGGCCTAAGCCTCGACCCGTTCGGCACGATCACCGGACTCCACCTGCAGCTGCCGGGGGAGAACGCGGTCGATCTGCCCCGCTCGAAGTTCGTCATCTATCGAAACCGGGCGACCTACGGACGGCCGCGCGGGGCAAGCGATCTCGACGCCGCCTACCGGCATTATCAGCAGAAACAGGCCTTGCTAGGGGCGTGGAAGCTGCACCTGGAGCGGTTTGCCTCACCGACCGTGCTAGGCAAGTACGAGCGCGGACTCCCGCCGGACGAACAGGGCGCGATTCTTGGCGCGCTCAATAATCTGCAGGACAGCACGGCCATCGTGTTTCCGAGCGAGGTCGATATTGCCCTGCTGGGCGGGGCTCGCGAAAGTGCGGGAGGATTTCTGGACGCCATCGATTTCCATAACCGGGAAATCGCGCGCTCGATCCTCGGCCAAACCCTCACGACCGACGAAGGTCGCCGGGTCGGCTCGCTGGCGCTCGGACGCGTTCATTTGCAGGTGTTGATGCTTCAAACGGCCGCGCTGCGACGTGAACTCGCCGAATCGGTCCTGACCGAGCAGATCGTGCGGCCGCTCGTCGAAGCCAACTTTGGGCCCGGCGACATACCGCGATACGAGTTCGATGCCGCTCCTATCGAGGCATTTGTGACGGGAAAGATCTGATTTTGTGACACGCCCAGAAAGTTTTTTCACAAATTGCGAAAAGTTGGGCTACAATGCTCCTTGGACAATTTGCATTGTCTTGATCCAAGTTAGTGGGTCTGCATTGGCCCCATTTTCTTGAAATAGGAGTGACAACGTGGTGAACCACAGCAAAATTCTCGTTATCAGCTTTTTGGCTGCAGCTGCTGCTGCATCTCATGCTTCTCTGCTCACCGATCCGAACGATCCCCGCAACTGGCAAGGTGCCTCCGTTGGCACGTTTGCCCAGCTGATTTACGGCGCGGATACGTTGGTCAACCGCCAGCAGGTCATCGACAACAAGCTGCTGGATGACAGCATCTTCGACCCGACCGGCTTCAGCGCTGCCAAGATGATTTCCGGCGCGTTTAACTCGGGCGTTTCGACGGACCTGACCGGCACCGGCTCGTACGACTATTTCACCGATGGCGTGGGTCTGCCCCACGGCGACACGATCGATAACACCTGGGTTCAGACCGGTGGCACCGTCGGTCAGTCGGTTTGGGATCTAGGCGCACCGTCCAGCTTCGCGGCTGTGTTCCCGACTATCGACCACGGCCCGCTTCCCCAGGAAGCGATCGAAGCCACGGTCTACCTGAGCAATAACCCGGCCGATCCGGCATCGTGGGTTCAGGCGAGCTTTGTGCGTGTCTGGCTGGAAGGCTTCCACACGAACCTCGGCATCAAGTGGGACGGTTTCACCTACGTGGTCACGACGCCGAACGGTGGTCTGTTCCGCTACGCCAGCGTGGTCTACGGTGGCCCCGGCGCGTTCCAGAACGACGGCGACGATGAGATCAATGGCATCCTCGGTCTCCGCGCGGTTCCGGAGCCTGCATCGGGCGCAATCATCCTTGGCGGTATCGGTCTGCTCGCTGCTCGACGGCGCCGCACTCGATAATCCCACCGACCCTTTCACAAGCGTGCATATTGGAGGCCCGAACTTACGGGCCTCTATTTTATTTTCGTGCATACTGCCTGTAAAGCCGCGACGCGGCACCGGAAGGGAGGCACTATGGAACGAAAAGTCATCTGCGCGCTGGATACGCCCGATCTTGAAGAGGCGCTCGCCACCGCCAAGCGGCTGGCCCCATTTGTGGGCGCATTCAAAATCGGCCACGCCCTGACCCTTCCCCACGGACTCCAGGTCCTGGAGCGATTTCAAGACATCGGCATCAGCCGAATCTTCCTCGACCTCAAGTTCCACGACATCCCGAACTCAGTGGCGCTCGCTGTCCGCGAAGCGGCTCGCTACAAGGTGTGGATGATGACGCTCCACATCGCCGGCGGCCCCGCGATGATCTCCGCCGCAGTCGAAGAAGCCCGGATGCTCCGAGAAGAAGAGCGCCCAATCCTCATCGGTGTTTCGGTCCTGACATCCATCGACGACCACACGCTCCGCGACCATCTGGGCGTGCAGCGCACGGTCGAAGACCAGATGGTCGAGCTCTCGAAGCTGGGCACGCAGTGCCGGCTTGACGGCGTCGTCTCCTCCCCTCAAGAAGTCGCGGCCATACGAACCGCCATCGGCCACGAAAGCATCATCGTCGTGCCGGGGATTCGCATCGAAGGCGCGCAGACGCATGACCAGCGCCGGGTGGGCACCGCGCAATCGGCTTTGACCGATGGTGCCAACTACGTCGTCATCGGCCGCACGCTGGTGAACCAGAAGGACCCCGAGCAGGCGCTGACCGACATGGGATTGAATGTCGGAGCTGGACGTTAGTTCAACTTCGCTGAGCGCCTCGGAGTCCGCGCGGCTGCTCGACTGGTACGCCGAGCACCACCGGGATCTGCCTTGGCGGCGCACCCGCGATCCCTATGCGATATGGGTGAGCGAGATCATGTGCCAGCAGACCCAAGTCGCCACGGTCATCCCTTACTACGAGCGTTGGATGGCGCGTTTTCCCACCGCCGAAGCCCTCGCGGACGCTGACGAGTCGGAAGCGCTCGCCCTCTGGCAAGGTCTCGGTTACTACCGGCGTTGCCGTCAGCTCCTGGAAGGGGTGCGGCACGTGCGAAAGGGCGGCCTTCCGACGCGTGCCGACGACTGGATCCGGCTCCCCGGCATCGGACGCTACACCGCGGCCGCGATCGCCTCGATCTGTGCGGACGAACCTGCGGCGGTGGTCGATGGCAACGTCGAACGCGTTTTCGCCCGGTTCACCGGTTGCGATCGGTCTGGATCTGCGCTGACCGCGGCCGCACGCGAGTGGGCCCAAGCCAGCATCGTCGCAGATCATCCCGGACAGTGGAATCAGGCGGTGATGGAACTCGGTGCCCGGGTGTGCATGCCTCGCCAAGCCCTGTGCAGCTCATGCCCGTTCGCGACTAACTGCGTCGCGCGGCAAAACGATTTGGTCGCAACCCTTCCCCGCCCGGCTCCAAAACCCGAGCCCATTCACATCGAGCAAGCGATCGTCGTGCCCCAATGGCAAGATCGATTCGGAATTCGCCAAGTGCCCTCAGGACGGTGGTGGCAAGGCATGTGGGAGTTCTGGCGATTTGAGACCACGATCGCGGATGAGGTCGAGGCCCAGGTGGGGACCGCGCTGGCGCGCGTGGGCAGCCTCACATACACGGTGACCCGGCATCGCGTCACGGCGGAAGTGTTTCACGCCCAGTTCGAAACCGCTCCCCAAGAATTCGAATGGGTAGCTAGCCCCGATTTGGCCAGCTACCCAATGCCTGCGCCGATGCGCCGCGCCCTACACATGGCGCGGGATCGAACGTACGGATTTCAGTTTGCGTAATAGACGCCGTCCAACGCGCTCCACATTGCCGCGCAGATCACGCTGCAGGCGCTCTTGGCGCGGAGGAATTCGGCATCGGACATGCGAGCAACGACCTTGCGGAGATCCTCGACTTCATTGAAGTCACTGGCATGCACCACAAAGTACTCCTTGCCCTTGTCGGTAAAGCTATAGTGCTCGTTCAGGCCGTCCAGCTTGGACTGGGACGTGTTCGGCTGCTGAGCTTCGAACGCATACAGCGCGCCGACCGCTTCCGGCTCGAGCGAGAACAGCTCGTGGGCGGCACCGACAAGCGTCTTGGTCTGCGGGCGGCTCGGCCCGGCGGAGACGCCCAGTTCGGACTTGAAATCGCCCCACAGCACCTCGTGGACGCGCTCTTCTTCAGCATAGTGCGGATAGCCGATCGTGTCCCAACCTTCCGCGATCGTGCCGACGAATCCACCGTATTCGGCGCTGTAATCGGCGAGCTTCTCCTGACTCAACGTTCCCATGCGCCATTCCTGATAAAACGGGTGCTGGTTGAGATCATATTGAGCAACAACGGCATTCAACTCGGCAACTCGGTCCATAGAACGGAGATCATACCGCACACCTGCCTGGCCACGACCGTCCGCCGAAAAGCGTAATACTATGTTATGAGTGCAGCGGTCGGAGCGGTCGTCCAACGTCTGCGCTCCGGCCAATTCAAACCCTTCAACTACCCCGACTTTAGGCTCCTTTGGGCGGGGGCCTTTCTCAGCTTTGTCGGCAGTTGGATTCAGAATGTGGCGCAGGGGTGGCTGGTTTACGAGCTCACCCGCGACCCCCAGAAACTGACGCTTATCTCCACGCTCAGCCAGCTGCCTATCGCGCTATTCGGCATCTTCGCGGGCGCGATCACGGACATGTTCCATAAGCGAACGCTCATGGTCATCACGCAGCTGTCCTACGCGTTTGGCGCGATCTTTCTCGCCGCCGCCACGCACTTTCACTTCATTCAGTACTGGCACATCCTCGTCATTGCGCTGATTGGCGGCGCGACCGGTGCGGTGGAAATGCCGACCCGCCAGTCGATCGTGAGCCGCGTGGTTCCCGCCGACGTCGTGCCCGACGCAGTACCGCTCAACGCCATGACGTTTAACCTAGCTCGCGTCATGGGACCCGCTATCGGCGGTGTCTTGTTAGCTCGCTTCGGTGCCGAGACCTGCTACTTTGCGAACAGCCTCAGCTTCCTCTTTCTCGTATTCGCCGCCCTCGCGATCAAGAGCGATCTCTCTCCGCGCGAACGCGAGCCGCAGCCGATCAAGGACCTTCTGCTAGAAGGAGCGCTCTACACGTGGCGCGACCTCCGCCTGCGCACGCTCTTCCTCATGGAGTGTGTAGTCAGCGCGTTTGGCGTGATGTACCTCTCGCTGATGCCCGCCATCGCCAAAGACATGTTGGGACTGGATAAGGCGGGTCTCGGATGGTCGATGAGTATGATCGGCCTTGGATCGATTTCGGGCCTGGCCGCGCTGCTCTATCTCAACGGCAAAGTCCGCCGACCCGTCTTGGCCGGATTCGCGATGTTCATCATGGGGGGCTCGCTCATCGCGATGGCGCTCACCCGGTCCGCCGCCGTGGCGTTTCCGTTGTTCTTCCTGACGGGCATGGCGGGCGTCATGCAGTTCAACGTGACGAACACCCTCTTCCAAATGCTATCACCCGACCGCTTGCGCGGCCGGGTGATCTCAATGCATATCTGGGCGCTCTCGGGGATGGGACCCATCACCCTTCCGATTTTTGGCTGGCTCGCCCTGCGATTCGGATTGTCGACCGCCCTTGCCGTCGGCGGAACCGCCGTCCTTTTGGGCGCGGTTGGTGGCTGGGTAGCTCGCGGCAATTTGGCTGAAGTCAGCTGAGGTGTGGCCCGGAATTCAGCCGGGCCACATCTCTTTGAGTTTTTACGCGGCTCGCTTGATCGTGACCGGCGACTGCGCCGTGCGGCTTCCCTTGTCCACCGCCTGCTTCGCTTGACGCGCAACGCCCACAAGGACCTGCACTTGCTCGTCGATCATGCTGCATGTCGCGAGAAGCTCTTCGACTTGCGCGCTCATCTCTTCGGCCGAGGCGCTCATCTCTTCGCTGCTCGCCGCATTCTCTTCCGTTGAGCCAGCGATCGAGCGAATAGAGCCCGATACCGCGCCCACTTCGCGCTCGATCTCGCCGAGAATCGAGATGTTGTTCGACGCGACGTCGTTCGCCTCGTCCATCGTGCTCGTCAGCCGAGCATTGAGCTTCGCTGTGGCGCTGGCCGACTTCGCGATCTGCTCAAGACAAGCGGCTGCCTCCGAGGACACTTCGAGCGCCAAGGCGACGTCGTCCGTGGTTCGCGCCATCGCGCTCGTCATCTCGGTGCTGCCCTGCTGGATCGCCTCGATGAGGACCGCGATCTCCTTGGTGGCCGTCGAGGAGCTTTCCGCGAGTTTGCGAACTTCCTCGGCGACGACCGCGAATCCTCGGCCATGCTCACCGGCTCGGGCCGCTTCGATCGCGGCATTGAGGGCAAGCAGGTTCGTCTGCGAGGCGATGTCGTCGATCGTCTTGATAATGTTGCCGATCTCGGCGGACCGGGCGCTCACTTCCTGAACCTTTTCCCCCGTCGATTCGACCGTCTGGCGCAGGCGGCTCATCACGTCGATGCGCTCCCGGATCTGAGCCCAGAGGCTGGCTTGCTCGTCGATGAGCTGGAGCTGCTGCTGAACCTGCGTCACCGCCTCGGTCGCGTCGTTCAGCGACTGAGTCTGCTGGGTAGCACCCGACTGCATCTTCTGCTGGTGATCGAGGAGGAGCCGTGCCGACTCCGCGCCGCTGTTTGCGGCATGGGCCTGATTCGTAGCCGCCATCGCGACCGTCTGGGAGGCATTGGCAACTTCCTGACTGGCTTGGCCCGACTGCTCGGCGGCCAAGCGCATCTCGTTCGAGCTCTGGCTCAGGTGCTCCACCGTCTCCTGAATCTTTTCGCTCGCCACGCGGATCTCTTCGATGAATCCGTACTCGATGTAAGCCGCGATGATGACCTGTTGATCGAGGTTGAACGTCTTTTGAAGCGACGCCATGATGTGGCCCGCCTTGGCCGGGCTGAACTTGAACGCCCCCGCCAAGAGGGGGAACAAGAAGTCGTAATAGGTGCTCATCGCCCCGAAGAACCATTCGGGGGTCAGACCGATTCGAGCGTGAATTTCACCGATTTTCAGCCGGCTCTCGAAATACTGGTCGTCGAACTCGGCCCGCAGCATCTCTGCGATGTAGGCCGGATTCGTTTTCTTCAGACCCTCGATCGTAGCACCTGCGCGCTGAATGATCGAAATGGCTTCCGGGAAATTGCCCAGGTGGGCGTAAAAGGCGTCGGTAATCTCGCTAAGCTTCGGCTCGATGACTTTCTTCAGAGCCCGAAGATTGGCGCGATCGGCTTCGCCGATTCGATAAAGTGCCAGCTGGTGTTGCTGTGCCTGACGATCAAGACCAAATTGCTGAACCCTCATAAAACCTCCGCCCCAAATCTGGGCGCAACTTTCCAAAATTGTTGGAAGGTTGCAGGCGAAGCATTAGTGCTCCCTAACCGTCGGAAAAGCCCCCGGGTATGGTCTTTTTGGCGCCAGTCACACTATGAAACTCAACGGCATTGATTCGATCCCCGTCCATGGCCTGACCACGAGGGGCCCTTTCGCTTCCCTCGAAGCCTTGGCCATGAACCTTCAATGGACCTGGAATTCCGAACTCCAAGAGCGTTTCGCGAACCTAAATCCGGGACTTTGGAAGCAACGCTATGGACCGGTCGGCATTCTGCGGCGACACGCTCCGGAGGCGGCGGGAGAGTTTGCCGGCGCCGCCGAGCAACTTCGCGCCTCTGTCCTCGAAAATCATGACGTGCGCGAGGGCGCGGTGGCGTATTTCTGCGCTGAATACGGCCTCCACGAGAGTTTTCCCATCTATAGCGGCGGGCTCGGCATCTTGGCCGGCGACCACTGCAAAGAGGCCTCCGACCTGAACTGGCCGTTCGTCGCCGTGGGGCTCTTCTATCGCAATGGCTTCTTCCGGCAGTTGGTCACGGGAGCTGGTCGCCAAGAACACATGCCGCTGGAACTGGACCCCGCCGACCAGCCGGTCGAACTGGTGGTGGAGCCCGGCACAACCCGCCCCCTTACCGTGACGATCCAGGCACCGGGGCGGGAGATCCACGCTCAGGTTTGGCGAGCCGCGGTCGGCCGTATCTCGCTCCTCCTGCTCGATACCGACGTCGAAGCCAATTCGCCCGCCGACCGAAAGATCACCAGCCAGCTTTACACGAGCGGCCGCGAAATGCGCCTCTATCAAGAGATGGTGCTGGGCATCGGCGGAGCCCGTGCCTTGTCCCAACTTGGCATTCGACCCGCCGTCTGGCACATGAATGAAGGGCACTCGGCCCTGCTCCTCGTGGAGCGGATTCGCAATTCGGGCGGCGACCTCGCTTCCGTGAAAGCGAATTCGATTCTGACTATCCACACCCCCGTGGCCGCCGGTAACGAACGGTTCGACGCCAAGATGGTCACCCGAATTTTGGGTCCAGAACTGGCGGGCGGCTCGCTCACGATCGATCGTCTGCTGCGGTTGGGGCTGGACTCCGAGCGGACGCGGGGCGTCTTCGACATGACCGCGTTCGCGCTGCGACTGTCCCGTCTCCAAAACGGAGTCAGCCTGTTGCATGGTCGAACGGCAGATGGCACGTGGAGAGACGTGGCCGGCCGCGAGGTGATCGGCCTGACGAACGGCGTCCACATGCCCACCTGGCTGGGTCCGGAAGTGAAGGCGCTGACCGGACTTCCCCGCACCGCCAACGAGGTGCGCGCGGTCGATGGCGCAAAACTTTGGAAGGCGCACCAGACTCAAAAGGCACGCTTGATCGCCTTCGCCGAAGAACGGATTTTCGAACAGCGCGCGCGCCATGGTATGGGTCCCAGCGATCTACGGGCGCTGGAAGGCCGACTCGATCCGAACGCGCTCTTGATCGGATTCGCGCGCCGGTTCGCCACCTATAAGCGTGCGGACCTCATCTTCTCGCAGGTCAAGCGCCTGATGCGGCTCATGAGCCGAACCGACCTGCCCGTCCAAATCATCTTCGCAGGAAAAGCCCATCCCGCCGACAGTGAGGGCCAAGCGCTGATCTCCACGATTTTCCGCGCCACGATCGAGCCGCCGTTCGCGGGCCGAGTGTTCTTTTTGGAGGACTACGCGATGGACGTCGGTCGCATGCTGGTCCAAGGCGTGGATGTTTGGCTGAACAATCCGCGTCGCCCCCTCGAGGCCAGCGGCACCAGCGGCATGAAGGCGGCCGCGAATGGGATTCCCAACCTGTCCACGCTGGACGGATGGTGGGACGAAGCCTATACCGAGGACCCACGAAATGGCTGGGCGATCGGCGGCCGGCGGAACGCGACGGACGATGCCAAAGGCGACCGCGCAGACGCCAACGCGCTCTACCGCGTGCTGGAGGAAGAGGTTGTTCCCTGCTTCTTCTCGCGTGACGCCAAAGGCGTGCCCACCGCTTGGATCGAGGTGATGAAGGAGTCCATCGCCAGCAGCGTGTACCAATTCTCGACCACGCGGATGCTCCGCGACTACGCCGAACAGATGCTCGAAGTGCCCGACCTCGCCACCCGCTAGGCCGGCACCAGCGCGTATTCGTCCACGAGTTGGGTGAGTAGCTTATCGACCGCTCTCTCGATGAGTCGATACATCGTTTCGAATCCTTCCGGCCCACCGTAATAAGGGTCAGCCACTTCGGTGAGGTCCGTGTCGTTGTCCCAGTTCAACAGAAGGCTGACCAACTCGGGCCGATGGCCCGGCACGTGACGAAGGTCGGAAAGGTGGCTGTGATCCATGGCGATGATGTGGTCGAACCGCTCAAAGTCCTGAGGACTGACCTTGCGCGCCCGGCTGGGGCGCGGCATACCGTGGCGGTCGAGTACCGCCACCGTGCGGGCATCGGCTTCTTCCCCGACATGCCAACCGCCCGTCCCGGCGCCGTCGATCTCAATCTGCCCGGAGTAACCGTGCACGCTCACCCAGTGACGCGCGATGGATTCGGCCATTGGGCTGCGGCAGATGTTTCCGGTGCAGACGAAGAGGATACGAAGGGGGTTGGGCACGGACTGGAGTGTATTCGGCTTGAAAGCTTTCACGCGTCGCGGTGCTCGACTCCCATCGATCCCAGACGGCTACTCACCCACCAAATCGAAGTTATCGCTAAGGATCGAATAGTCGAACACGGTCACTGCGCCGTCCCCGTCGATGTCCGCATCGCGTGGAGCAAAGCCGTTCGACCCCACCACGGTCCAATTGGCGCTTCCGTCGGAAAAATCGAAATATTCCGAGAGGACCGAGTAATCGAAGACAGTGATCGCATTATCGTTGTCGATGTCGCCGCTCGTGAAAACCTGGGTGCCTAGGCTGGCGCCTGAATCCGTCACCACGGTGTCAAACACACGTGCCAGGCAGTACTTCGGCTTGACCCAAATGGATCCGGCTCCACGATAGGGACAAGCATAGGTGGCGTTGCCTGCCCCCGTCACGGCAACGGTAGCCGGCGCGATCGGAAACTTGCCCGCTATCACCTTCATCTCCGTCGGCCGTCCCGTCAGATCTCCGACGAAATCCGGCTGCGACACCTGAATCGTGATCGGAGCGGTGTCCAGTTCGTAAACGTAAAGTTCGAGACCGGTCGAGTCCCAACCGGTGGGGCCGTTTTGGTCGACCGAGAAGTCGATCACGTTCGAAGCGGCGGACTGAAGACTGGCGTATTTCCAATCGCCGGGAGTGTGGATCGCGTTGACTAAAGCGGAGCCCACCAAAATCTGATTGGCGACGACGTAGGTGCGAACGTCGCCCGACGCTCCCCACCGAGTCCAGCGGTAAACCGCCTGATAATCCTTGCCCGCCGTCCCCGTGAACCGGACGCACGTCAGCTTGTTGTTGTCCGGGTGAAGCATGGTGTGCTTGGCGGGAAGGATGGTGCCCTCAAGGAAATCAAAGTTGGTGTCGCTCGGATTGCGATAAATTCGCGAGAAGGAGCCGTCGTTGTTCCACCAGAATTCGAGGGTGTTCCCCGAGATCGACTGCGACCCCTTCGTCGTAAAGAGCTGCAAGGCGGAATCTAGGTAGGTGGCCTTCAGCCCGTACGAAAACGGCCCGTGAGAAGGTGAGGTCGCTCCGAAACTCGATTCGAAGTCGTAGGAGGTCCATGCGTGGGCCAGCCCGACCACACCAATCGCCGCCAGCCCAAAGGAAGTCCTTAATGTCATGAAGGCATTGTATAGCAGGTCTCTTCGGTTCGCTCGATAATCTTGCCCGCCCGCCGGTCCTCCCGGCTTGGTGTGGGGGAAAATAGAACTTGTGCAGTCCAGGGCTACGATCCGGTTTTTTGGGAAATTCCGTGTCGAGCTGGCCGACGGCACGACCATCGACGCCTTTGACACCCAGCGCGCGGCCAAGCTCCTCGCCCTCGTCGCCCTGTCGCGGCGACGGTCGATGCTCCGCTCCGAGATCTCCGATCTGCTGTGGCCCGACGACTTCCCCGACGCCACCCGTTTGCGCCTTCGCCAAGAGCTGAGCCGTCTCCGGCGGGCCCTGGGCGAGTGGGTCGACCTTCTCGCCGTCGATGCTCAAACCGTTTCGCTGAACCAGGAGATGGTGGTCACGGAGCTCGAGTTACTGGAGCGCGGAATCTCCCGTCCGGACGTGTTGGGCAACGCACTGAGGGGCACGGACGGTGAGTTTCTGCCTGGTTGGCACGACGACTGGGTTTATGGCGAGCGGAAACAGGCCCACGCCCTCGCGAACCGGGCGGCCGCAACGCGCGGAGAACAGCTTCTGGCCGAAGGCAACGCCGTGGCCGCACTCGACATCGTGCGCAGCGCGATCGAGCGCGATCCGTGCGATGAACCGTTGCGGCGATCGGCCATTCAAGCCCACGCCCAGTTGGGAAGTCTCACCCTGGCCCTTACCGAATTTCAGAATCTGAAACGGAACCTGCGCGAACGAGAGAGCCGCGATCCATCGGAAGAAACCGCCGAACTCATGGCGAATCTCAGCCAGGGTCCCGCCACTGCGCCAGCGAAAACGGAACCGTCCGGACTCCTCTGGAAAGGTCCGCCCCATCCGGTTGATACCTTCTTCGGTCGACAGCGGGAGCTCGTCCAGCTGCGTGAATTTTTCGAAGACTCAGCCGCTCGGCTGCTGACGATCGTCGGCACAGGGGGCATGGGCAAAACGCGGCTGCTCGCTGAGGCGCTCCATCGATTGCCTGAACGCTTTCAGGGCCAAATCCTGTACGTACCTCTGGCTGAACATAGCCATTGCGACAACCTGGCGGAGCAAATCCTCTTCCAGCTTGAGCATCGTGGCGGCGATACCAGGTCCGCGATCAAGGCGCTCGCGGCGGTTCTGCCCGACTCCCCCGTTCTCATCGCGCTCGACAATTTGGAGCATCTGCTGCCCGCGATCCTGGCCGACCTCCACGACATCTTGGCCCAGTGTCCGCAGGTCAAGATCGTCACCACCTCACGCGTGCCAACCGAAATCCGAGGTGAGCGCGTCTTGCGGCTCAATCCTCTGGACGTCCAATCCGACGCGCGGGCCATGCTTATCGACCACTGGCGCGCGTTGCGTCCCGACGTGCGACTCACTCCCGAAAACGAAAAGGGCCTGGAGGCCCTGCTTGAGTTTCTCGACGGCGTGCCCTTGGCCATACGCCTCGCCGCGGCGCGGTTGAAGGTGCTCACGCCCGCCGATGTGCGCAAACGCCTCGAAGCCGGCCAAGAGCGTCTGGTCAGCACCGCGCCCGATTTGCCCGAGCGGCATCACGACCTGACGCGGCTCATCGAATCGAGCTTGCTCGACCGAGCCGAACCGCTACGGGAAGCCGTGTTTGTGGTGTCGCTCTTCCGAGGAGGATGCACCCTGGATCAAGCCTCCGAGCTCCTGGGACCTTCCGCCTGCGAGATGCTGGAGCAACTCGTCGACGCCTCGCTCGTGACCCTCCGCGAGGACGACGAACTCCGTTTTTCGACGCTCGAACTGGTTCGGCAGACCGTGCGCCATCTTCCATCTGAGGAATCGATCGATCGCCTTGAACAGGCGTTTCTGGAATCGATGGCTCAGACCTTTGCCGCGTACGAGATCGGGTTTATGCAGCCCGTCTCACTGCAGACCCTGAGCAATGCGGACGCGGAAATCGACAACGCGCTGGCCGCCTTCCAACTGGCGAAGACCAAGGTCCGAACTCGGGCCGTCCATCTGCTGGAGCTGGTCTGGCGTTACCTGCTGGCGAGGGGCCGGTACCACCTCTGCACCGAACTGATCGACGCGACCGCCGACTGGCCGGAGGCCAAGTCTGCAGCGCTTTTTATCGCCCGGGCGTCCTTGGCGGGCGCGAGGAGCGACGAGGCGGTCACCTCCGCGCTGCTTCGGTCCGCGGCCGAGTCTTACGTGGCCGAGGGCCAAAAGGTCGCCGCCCTCGTGACCTCGGTCACCGACACGCTCGTGCGGCGTAAGCTCGACTCGCTCGCGACATGCGTCCAGCGAGCCGAAGAGCTGTTGATCCAGATCGAAGCGATGGGCAACTCGTTTGCCACCGGCATGGCGTGCGGCGTGGTCGCGATCCTGCAAATGTTCGCCAATCAGCGGGCTCGATCCGGAGAGCTGTATCGACGCGCGTTCGAGATCTTCAGCGATCATGACGACGATCTGCTGCGGCTGAGCGCGGGATTGCGGTACGCCAGCCACCTGTTCGGGGCGGGCCAGCACGATGCGTCGATTCAACTGCTCGACCGTCTAAGTAGCCCCGTCTTCGAGCTCGGCGATCCGACGCTGGTCGCGTTCCTGAGCGAAACCGAAGGACGCAACTACCTCGAATTGGGCAAACCGTCCGAGGCAGAAAGCTCGTTCCGGCGAGCGCTGCATGAATGGAAAGTCCTGGACAACGAATTTCAAGAGGCGGACCAGCGGCTTTCGATTGCCCGCGCGTTGCTCGATCAAGATCGAATCGAGGAGGCCAGCCAAGAGCTTGATCAGTCAGCCCGTCTCTGGTACAAGGTGAGCGACTTTGGCGGGCTTTGCCAGTCGATGACTTCCCTGGCCCGGATTCTATTGGTGCGAGGAAGCGTCGAAGAGGCCCGAGCCGTCCTTTGCGAAGCTTTGACGCTGGAGCGAGATTGCGAGCTCACGCTGGTGCAGGAAGAACAGCTTTACCGCGAGCGGATCTCGAAGGAAGTGGGAGGGACCATCGCCGCATTAGGGGAAACGACCAATCCCGACCGCGCGCTCCGGTTGTTCGACCTGCTCAAGCCGTCATCGCAGTGGCGATGATGCCGTAGAACCGGCTCCAGGCGGACTGCTCTTCCTCGGTGAGAGGCGGTTCGCACGTTTCGATCAAGGCCTCGATCAGAGCTTGACCCACCACGGGATAGTGGGCGTCGAGCGCGCCATACTCCCGATGGCGCCGGCCCAGCCGCCGTGCTTCGGCGAGCGCTTCTTCAGGCTTGTCGGCGTGGTCGAGAAACCAGGCGAGCATGAGCATGAACTTCTCTTTCAGTCCGGACAGGTCTTCGGGAAAGAGCGACCGAACCGCAGGAGCGCGTTCGAAAATCGTCGCATAGAATCGCTCCACCGCCACATCCGATTGAAAGATCAACCGTCCAAATGAATTGCGAAGGTGCGCCTTCTCCTGATCGTTGGGCCAATCGTGAGCGGTCATGGTGCTGCTTGATTCCATCTTAGTTATGCCTCGTCACCAGGTTTCGGTGTGTCTTTTCGTCGCATTTGTCACGCTGGCGATGCAGAAAGTGTCACGATGCCCCGCAACGTGGCGGGGCATCGTGGGGAGGGGCGATGTGGAGGTTATTCGCCCGACTTGTCAAAGTTGGTGCTGAGAATGCCGTAGTCGAAGACGGTCACGGAGTTGTCGCCATCGAGGTCGGCGCGGGCGTCGAACGCGGCGTCACCGAGGCTCTTGTCCCACGAGTCGTTCAAGATGCCGTAATCGAAAACGGTCACCGAGTTGTCGCCATCGCAGTCGCCGTTGACGAAGCTCGTGTTGATCGTCTTCGTGCCGAACGTCGTCAGATCGAAGGCGATGCGGCGGCTGAGCCAGTGCGATGCCTTCATGACGATTTCGCCCTTCTCGATGTCCG
This sequence comes from Fimbriimonadaceae bacterium, assembly GCA_044226215.1. Lineage (GTDB taxonomy): Bacteria > Armatimonadota > Fimbriimonadia > Fimbriimonadales > Fimbriimonadaceae > JBGAHK01. The sequence goes on from JBGAHK010000001.1 coordinate 1,441,739, forward strand.
TGTTCAGGCTGAACGTGCCCAGAATATTCGTCTTGAACGTGCTGCTCTGCACGACCTGGCCCTGCTCGTCAAAGATCTGGTACGAGACGACCGGGTAGCTCGGATAGGTCGACCAATCTTCATAGACGATCGAACCCTGGATGGTCTGCTGCGGGATGAGGAGCGCGGCGAACTGGACGCCCGACGCATTCTTGACGGTGGCCGCGATTTGCGACTTATCGTTGATTTCGGCGGCATCCGTGATCGTGTAGGCACCGAGGTCCGACGTGACCGAGTTCAAATTGGTCGAGACGCCGTCCGCGAAGTAGTATCCGCGCTGGTTCGTGTTGCCGATTTCGCAGCTGCCGACGATCTCATTTCGCGAGTTGATCGAGACGGCATTGTTGGCGTCGTCGCTCGAGGCGCCCGTCAATCGCGGAATGTCGATTGCGGTGCCGAACTCGGTGCGGTAGAACGCCTTGCTCTGGCTTACGCTGACCCAATATTCGCCCACCATCGTGTGATAGTTGTTGACCGCATTGAGGTAGACGCCATTGGTCGTGCCGGCCGGGTCGGCGATCATCGTCAGCGAACCGTATTTCTTCACCCCGTGAAGCTTGCCATCGGCACCAGTGCTGACACCCACGAGCATGCCGTCGTTATTCATGCCCCGGAATTCCGAGATCGCGGCTTCGGTTTGGGTCAGCGTGTCACCGTAATACTTCACGTTGGCGGGGGCGTTGTAATACATGCCCTTCATCGGTTCGGTCATGCCGCCGTTGAAGATCCAGCCGTTGGCCGCACCAGCCGTCAGTCCATAGTCGTTGATATCGTTCAGCCAGCTCTTGCCTTGAGCATAGGCGTTGAACGGCATGATCTCGACTGGCGTGCTGAAGTAATCCGACCAGTAGAAGCCGCGGAGCCGCGTGCCACCCGAAATCGTCTTCGTGCCGTAGCCGACAATGTCGCCGTTGTCGTTGATCGCGGTCGGGATCGGCGTCGCGAACCCCGTCGGGACCGGCATCGCGCTCATCGACGGACCGTAATGGAACGCCACGTTAACGCTGCTCGACGTGGTAGCGGTTCCGACCACGTGGCCGTTGTTATTGAGCGCCGTGGCTCGCGACGTGAGCAGGCCCGCGGTCGGCAGGAGCTGCAATCGGTACTTGGGCGTAGCCGCCTCGGACGAGAGGGCAGCGGCGAGAGCAAGGACGACGAGAGCGGTTTTCTTGGTTGCAGACATTGTTTTCATTTTCCTCCGTGTTGCCCTTTCGGCGGGCTACGAAAGAATTATCTGCGGGGGCCGTGACAACAGATGGCCGGGTTGGTTACATCGGCGCAACAACGGTTGTCACGCCGTTGTCACGGGGGTTTTAGGTTCAAATTAGGTTCCCGTGCGACCAAAAGCGTCGCAAATCACGGCGTAATCGAACACCGTGACTTGCTGATCGCCGTCGAAATCGGCGTCCAGAGCCGCATGTCCAGTCGCTCCCGTGCTTTGGACGTCGGCGTCCGGGGATTGGGCTAATTCGTACAGTTGCGCGAACACCAGGTAGTCGGCTTGGTCCACTCGGTTGTCCCCGTTGAAATCGCCACCATACAAACGGACGGATGCCGTGTCATCGCCAGCCGGAACGACCGTCGCCGTCAGCCAGCCCGGAATTTTCAGTCGCAATTGGATTGCCCCCACGGTGCTCAGGTGCACCGGGCTCTGGCCGTCCGTCACGGCAAGTCCGACGCTCTCGACCACCGAACCCGATCTGATCACTTCAGCCAAGCCGTATCGCCACGGGGACAGCGAATCGACAGCGGGGAGCTCCGCGTTCAAAAGGACGTGGCGTGGCAGCGATAAAGGATTCTTGATGGCCAAGAGCGATCCCATGGAACTACGTGCCAAGAGAATATCGCCACCAGGACCAAACTCGACGTCCCGTATCGGAAAGCCTGATTGCGGTCCAATGCGGCCCAACTCGTTTCCATCGTCCAGCCGGATTAGGCGAATCGCAAAATTGGCGATCACGGCGATAATTCCCCGCGATTCGTCGACATCGAATTCGACTCCCCAGGACGAGTTGGTCAAGGCAACCGTTTGATGGGTGCGGAGGTCATGCTTCCATATGCGATCGGTGCTGAAAACGATCGAGCTGCCATCCTGCGAAAACTGGGCATACCGGATGCGATCGTTCGTCAAGTACGAGGTTTGGGACGTCCCCACCCGATAAACGGTTCCGTTCGCCAGGACCAGCGTTCCGTCATCGGAGAAAGCGAGGGCGCCCCATCCACTTCTCGTGGGAGCACTCCAGATGAGACTGCGGTCGGCCGTTCTCCAGACGTAGACTCGTCGGTTTACATCATCTCGGGTGCACAATCGAGAGCCGTCCGGGGTGAACGCAAAATCATCGATTGGCGGCGTATCCGGGAATAAGATCGGCGGCTTTGTTTCGTCGGCGAATGCAAGCACCACCTTTCCGTCGGACCTCCTACCCAGCCCCACCGAGAAATCCCGGGAGTAGGTCAACGAGACGCTCAACCCGGCATCCTCGTAACGTGGTCCTCGGCGAGAGCCCTGATAGGTCAAAGTCGGCAAGTCGAAGAGTTCGATCTGATCGGTGTCCGTTGCGGCGGCAACTTGCCCCGATGGCTGCAGCCCTGGTTGTACCAGTGCAGAATGCGCCGGCGTATACTCCAATTTGCCGTCGAGCCCCCGAATCTGCCAAGGCGTGAACCACGTGGCTAGACCGAGATGACGCCCGTCCAAACTCCAATCATAGGAGTATCCTCCTCCTGGTTTGGGGAGAGCGAATGGGGCCAGCGTGCCCGCGGAAGCATCGTAAATCCCGAACGTGCCGTCCGAGAACTCGAGGGCAAAGATCGGGAGTTGGGGATTCGCCAGCACTGAGACGATCGAGGGAGAGAAGAATTGATTGCGAAGCAGCGCGCCGTTGCCATCGATCAGGGCGATCGTGTTACCCAAGCTGTGGACGGCCACCATCGAGAAGTCCGAGCTGGCGGCGACCTGCTTTCCCTGAATCGGCGAAGGAATCTCCTTAATCAGTTCGCCGGTGGTTAGCTTCCTCACGACGACGGTATTGCCTTGCCATGTTGCGAAAAGGTCGTTGGCAAGCAGGTTCGGCTCGTATAGGGCGTTCCAATCGGCGAATCGATCCGCAGCCGCCAGGTAGGTACGGCCGTGGAATTCGTCCCGAGCCACGAGTTGCTGTCCGCTCGGACCCATGTCTAATTCGTCGGTCCGCCACGGCAGCCGAGAACGAATGAACCGCGAACGAGTTGCAAGGTCAGTGCGGACGATCGTGGAAATGGCCGCGTCGTAATACGAATCGCCCGTCGCCGAGATCGCCGCGCGCGATGACCAGCGCCCGACAACCTCGCTGCTTCCGTTGGAAATCGACCAGAGGTCCGTCTCGGAACCTGAGGTGAGTACATGCGAACCATCCCGGTCCAAATCGATCCAACGGGCCCTGGAGCAGGTTCGCCAAGCCATGACCTCCGGTCCGTACTGAGCGAATACCGGGCTTAGCAAGAGCATTCCCGCAACGATGGCGACAGTCCGTGTCATCATGACGCCAAGTTTAGCGCAGTTCTAGGGCCGCAACACCGTTTCGTAGAAGATCTCGAAAAACCGATCCGCTTGGACGGAATGCGCCACGAGATCGGAACCCGGGCCCTCCGCGAAGAACGTCTCGCCGGACACTGGGTCACTAGTTACCGTCCCGGACTTAAACGTGCAGACGTTGGGATGGAAGATGCTCACCGCGGCCAGCGGGTCGTGAAACGTGATTCGGTCCGCGTGCTGGAACCAGTTTTCGGCCATTGGCAGACACAGATCGCCCAAGAGTGGCCCCCTGAACTGCGACCGCACGTCGTTCGGCGGCTGATGGCACTGCATCGTCACGTCGAGGCCGGACCATCGATGTTGGATTCGCGGTGCGGCCAGGACCATGCTCAGCGCGGTCGGATCGCAGATGCAGTTGTGCTCGTGGTGGCTATCGCGCCAGAAGCTGCCCGCCATGCTGAAGAATCCTCGCAATAGGCCCGGAATCTCCGGATCGAGGTGGAACAACAAGCCGATATTGCCGAACATGCCGATGCTGAGGAGCACGATTTCGCCCGGCCGCTCGCGGATCGTCCGGCGCATGAAATCAACCGCCGTGTGGCGAGGACGCTCGCGTTCATGAGGCAGATCAGCGATGGCGTCATATTGGGCGCAGCCGGGCTGACCCGGTCCATGACCGAGCGCCCGCTCCTGTCCCGAGTGAATCGGAACGGTCTTCCCCGCCGCCCGCACCAGCACCTCCGCAATCGCGGATCGCTTCATCGTCTCCCCGGTCACGGTCGTGATCCCGACGAGATCGCATAGCGGCTCGGACAGCAGATAGCTGATGGCAAGCGCATCGTCGATGTCGTTACCGGGATCCGTATCGAGCAGTACGGCTATGGATTCCATGCCTTGGATCATGTCCGATACGACTCCCCGGGAGCGCAGGGCTGGGCAAAAGCGAAAAAACCCCACAGAAGTGGGGCTTTTCCAAAAGTTATGGTTCCGCGCGACGTGCTTATCTCCCGGGAGGTCACCCTCCATGGACGCAACCGCCGCGGAGAGGGTGGCTGAAGTGGTCGCAAAAACGAAAAACCCCACCGAGGTGGGGCTTTTCCAAAAGTTATGTATCCGCGCGACGTGCTTATCTCCCGGGAGGTCACCCTCCAAGTACTTCCGCCGCTGAGAGGCTTAACTGCCGTGTTCGGGATGGGAACGGGTGTTGCCCTCTCGCCATGACCACGCGAATACAAATTGTTGCCGGGCGCCGAAGCGACCCTGACAGTTGCATACGTATGAGTGGAGGCGTTGAACGCACAGAGGATAAAGCTTGAAAGTTCAAGCCCTCGGCCAATTAGTATCGCTCAGCTGCATGTTGCCATGTTTACACCTGCGACCTATCATCTCCTGATCTTGAAGAGGCCTTACCAATGTGGGAAATCTCATCTTGAGGTGCGCTTGGCGCTTAGATGCTTTCAGCGCTTATCGCTGCCCGACGTGGCTACCCAGCGTGTGCTCCTGGCGGAACAACTGGTACACCAGAGGTCAGTACACTCCGGTCCTCTCGTACTAGGAGCGTCTCCTCTCAAATTTCCTACGCGCGCAGTGGATAGGGACCGAACTGGCTCACGCCGTTCTGAACCCAGCTCGCGTGCCGCTTTAATCCGTGAACTCCGGAACCCTTGGGACCGTGTACAGCCCCAGGATGCGACGAGCCGACATCGAGGTGCCAAACCATGCCGTCGCTGTGAGCGCTCGGGCAAGATCAGCCTGTTATCCCCGGGGTAGCTTTTATCCGTTGAACCCTGACGTGCCCACGCACAATCAGAGGGTCACTTAGACCGACTTTCGTCCCAGCTCGACTTGTATGTCTCACTGTCAATTGCACTATATACCTATACGCTCGACGCCTGATTTCCGACCAGGCTGAGTGCAACTTTGTACGCCTCCGTTACTTTTTGGGAGGCGACCGCCCCAGTCAAACTACCCGCCACAGACTGTCTCCACACCGGATAACGGTGCAGGTTAGTTAACCAGATATAGAAGGGTGGTGTTCCATTGGTGCCTAAGCTCCCACCTACGCTCTACATCTACATCCAATCAACAATCTGAAGCTGTAGTAAAGCTCCACGGGGTCTTTCCGTCCTACTGCGCGGAACCCGCATCTTCACGGGTGCTACAACTTCACCGGATTTCTCGTTGAGACAGTGCCCAAGTCGTTACGCCTTTCATGCGGGTCGGTATTTAGCCGACAAGGAATTTCGCTACCTTAGGACCGTTAGAGTTACGGCCGCCATTCACCAGGACTTCGATTCAATGCTTTGGGTTGCCCCTAACATCTCCTGTTAATCTACTGGCATTGGGCAGGCGTCAGCCCCTATACATCGGTTTTCACCTTAGCAGAGACCTGTGTTTTTGGTAAACAGTCGCCCGGGCTGCTTTGCTGCGGCCCCTTGCGGGGCACCCCTTCTTCCAAAGTTACGGGGTCAATTTGCCTAGTTCCTTAACGAGAGTTCTTCCGAACGCCTTAGTCTCCTCGACTCACCTACCTGTGTCGGTTTACAGTACGGTCAACTATAGCTGAAGCTTAGGAGTTTTTCTCGGCCCCTCGCCACCTGCAGTGCTTTGCCCCGAAGGGCGCAGCTCAGAACAACCAACGGTCTGTCGCAAGCTTTGAGCGGCGTCATCCATCGCACTATAGCTGGGGCAGGAATATCAACCTGCTGTCCATCGGCTACGCCTTCTGGCCTCGCCTTAGGTCCGCCTTACCTCCGTCTGACGAACATAGCCGGAGAACCCTTAGGTTTTCGGCGCACAGGATTCTCACCTGTGTTATCGCTACTAATGTCTGCATTCTCACTCGAACGCGCTCCACCTGTGCTTCCGCTCAAGCTTCACTGCACGTCCGACGCTCCCCTACCGATCACCGCTCTTGCGGGATCCCGAAGCTTCGGGTAATAACTTTAGCCCCCTTACATTTTCCGCGCAAAGACACATTCGGCCAGTAAGCTGTTACGCACTTTTTAAAGGATGGCTGCTTCCAAGCCAACCTCCTGGCTGTTTACGCGTCTTCACATCGTTTCACACTTAGTTATTGATTAGGGCCCTTAGCTGTCGATCTGGACTGTTTTCCTTTTGACCACGGGGCTTATCCCTCGCAGTCTCACTGCTATGCTTCACGTTCTGGTATTCGGAGTTTGGTTGGGTTCAGTAAGCTGGTAGGCCCCCTAGCCCATTCAGTGCTCTACCCCCAGAACGAAACACATAACGCTGCACCTCAATGCATTTCGGGGAGAACCAGCTATCTCTGCGTTCGATTGGCATTTCACCGGACTAACCACAGCTCATCCCGAGATTTTTCAACATCAATGAGTTCGGTCCTCCATGTTGTGTTACCAACACTTCAACCTGGCCATGGCTAGATCACGCAGTTTCGGGTCTACTAATACCGACTTGACGCCCTATTCGGACTCGGTTTCCCTCCGGCTCCGTGTCTTAAACACTTAACCTTGCCGGCACTAGTAACTCGCAGACTCATTCTGCAAAAGGCACGCCATCACACTTGGACGGATTGCTCCGCACATGGTGCTCTGACTGTTTGCGGGTCGTGCGGTTTCAGGTTCTATTTCACTCCCCTCCCGGGGTTCTTTTCACCTTTCCCTCACGGTACTGGATGCACTATCGGTGACAAATCGTACTTAGCCTTATCCGGTGGTCCGGACAGATTCACGCGGGGTTCCTCGTGCTCCGCGCTACTCGGGTACATCCTGAATTCGGTTCGGTTTTTGAAATACGGGGCTGTCACCCTCTATGGCCAGACGTTCCAATCTTGTTCTTCTAACCGAATCTCGATCTTCTTTTCTAAACTCGCTAAATATAAGGTCACCCCTATATTTAGAGAGCTTAGTGGATGCCCCACGACCCCAGCCGGCAAGCCGACTGGTTTAGGCTCTTCCGCTTTCGCTCGCCGCTACTTACGGAGTCTCTTCGAGTTCTCTTCCTCTGGTTACTTAGATGTTTCAGTTCACCAGGTTCCCTCCAACGCCCTATGTGTTCAGGCGAAGGTGACCAGGCGTTACCCTGGCCGGGTTTCCCCATTCGGAAATCCACGGATCAAAGCTTCTGTGCAGCTCCCCGTGGCTTATCGCAGCTTACGCGTCCTTCTTCGGCAATTTGTCCCTAGGCATTCACCACACACCCTACGTAGCTTGTTCTTAGTTTCGTAGCATTATCTTATAAACTGTGCGTTCAATGCGTGTTCCACTCATCCATATGCAACTGTCAAAGTGCTTCGCTCGTTTTCGGAGTCAACCCCGACCGGCAAAGAGGAATGATACCAGGGGGTCGATGGCTTGTCAAGGCCCCCCGGCCAATTTTCGGCGCTTGAGCGCCAAAACGCAAGGATGGACACCGCTGGCACCCCGCCTGTGTGCAGGTTCCCCGCCTCAAACTTCCAAGGAAGGAGGTCGGCACCACCCACCGCAATTTTTTTGGATATTTATCGAGGGGACGCCTCACGAGCCGCAATTGGTGCTCCCGTGACCCAAAATTTAACCTGGCGGCCGCGGACGGGCACGGACCTCAATGCATGACGCGATCGCCGAGCATCGTCTGCAGGTAATTGATCTGGCCGAGGTGATACGTCAGATTCCACGCCTGCAAACCCAGGACGTCCGCCATCGTGCAGGTCAGCCCGCCGCCGAACGGCAACGTCACCTCGTCCTCCAGCGCCTCGTCCGGAAAATCGGAAATTGCTTCGCACAGCGCTGCCGTGCTTGCCTGGGCGAGCTCTTTACAGGCATCGATCGTCGTCGGCGCCCCATTCATCTGCGACTTCTTGACCTCATGATCCTCACCCGATGGGGCGCGCTTGCGCTCGATGAACGCCAAGAACCACGAAGCCGAGATCGCGATCTCCTGCATTTGGCTCAGGACGCTGCGCGACGTGTCGCTCGGCGCCCACTCGAGCCGATCTTCGGGGAGTGCATCCACCGCACGGAGGACGTCACCCAGCGACTTCTGGGTCATTCGGACAAGCTGGTCTTGAAGCCTCACAGTTGAAATACTACCGCTCGGTGATCACCCCACGCGCTTCACTACCAGCTGCGAAGACCGAAAGGCCAAACGTCCCGACGTAAGGCAAATGTGACCAGTAAAAATACGTGATATTGCGCAGGACTAAACAATTGCAGCCATTTGGCGTTATTCTTGTAGCAGATGGTCGGCATTACGGTCATCTAGTTTGATTTCTCGTTAAGGAGACTTAAAATGAATCTACGCATCGCTACGGCGGCCTTCGCGGCTGCCTGCACCGCTTCGTCGTATGCTGCCCTCCTCGCGGTGGGTGGGGCTGATGTCCGCATCTTTAACCCCATCAACGTCACGCCGGGTGTCGTGCAGTCCAACTTCGTAAATGTCTTCGCAGAAAAGGACGGCATCAAGCTGGCCGATCGCTTGATCCTCGACCACGTGAAGACCGGACTGGTCGACCAGAACTCGGATCTCGTCCCGGGCTTCGTCCCGGAGGGCGTGACGGTCGACAGCTTCTTCATCCACTTCGATCCGACCGGGACGAAGTCGCGAGAAGGCTACGCGGAGTTCGATCAGGAAATCATCGGCGTCATTATCGACAACAACAACTTCAACGCCTCCACCCCGATCCTCGGCATCCCGACCAACATCTACGGAACGGCATCGGGTGCTTACGGCTTGGAGCTTTCCGCGAATGACGAACGATTCGAGATCGCGGGAGGTCGCAAGCGGATCGGCTTCAAGTTCACGGCGAGCGATCCCGGTGATCGCATCCGAGTGATCACAACCTCAGCCGTGCCCGAGCCGGGGACACTTGGCGCGATCGTCGCCGGCGCGGCGGCCTTGTTCGGTCGTCGCCGCAAGCGATAAGCGGCTCTTCGCTTCGGTCCCCCTCGACCGCCCGGCTGACTCAGCCGGGCGGTTCTTAATGTTTCACATCCCAACGCCGGAATAGTGCCGCACACCCCGGTGCCACAGCACCTTGTGCGCGACATAACTCCCGACGATCCACGCCAGCTGAATCCCGTATTGCGGAATGGCCTGGGCCGGCGTGACCCGCCCGACGGCGATCTCGGTCGGCAGCCCGCTCGTGTAATAGAAGGGAAAGAACTTGGCTAAGGTCGAGGCCCATGGCGGCAAGATCGCCACGGGAAACAGCTGTCCCGAGAGGAACAGCATCGGAACGTAGTACAGCTCAAAGATCGCGGTCGCTTCCTGGACGAAAAGCGCGACGAGCGCGAGCGCCAACACGAACATCGCGCTCACCAAATGCCCGAGAATCAGCGCAACCCAGAATTCCCAGCCCAGATACACATGTGCTCCGGTGAGGAAGGAGCGGTAGCAGAAAATGAGCAGCAGCGCAAGCGGACTCGTGAGAAGAATCCGGAAGCATCGCCAGCTCAGGTTTCTGGCCAGCATGAACGGTAGCCACTTGATCGGCCGCAGTAGCTGGTTGGTGAACTGTCCTTCCTTGATCTCGAACGCGATGTCCCACATGAAGTGGCAGGTCACGAAGCTCCCGACCATGAGCATGCACAGATAGTAGAGGACGAAGTCGTTCCGGGCGAACCCGTGGATATTGCCGTTCCCCACCGCCGCAACAAAAACGAGCGGCATGGTCACCGCGTTGATGCCATCGGTGAGAATCCAGATAAAGCCCTGGGCGGGGTAAATCAGCGCTTCGCGGAGATAGATGAGAAAAACCGCGATCAATTGCCTTAGGCTGCCCATGGGAGGCGAAAGCTTACTCTAAGCAAAAAAGGGGGTGGCCCCCGCCTCGCAAACGGGGAGCCACCTGTCGCACTCGCTGACTGATAAAAGTTGGTTAGATCAGAGGATCTTCGGGCGAGACCTTGGGCCTGGCCGGTGCCGCGGGTGCCGGCGTGCCCGGCTGAGCTGGCGAGAACGTTCGGAAACGAACTCGCTTTCGGTCGAGCGTTTGGCGCGCTCGGTCGAGAGCCTTCATGGCCCGCTCGTGCTCCGCTTTGCTCATGTCGCCTTGCTTGAGCGCCTTGTCGAGCTCCTTCTTGGCCTCGGCGAGGCCTTCCAGCGCGGCCCTCTGATCGAAGAGCGGCATGGCCGGCTCACCCGGAACCATCACGCCAGGCGGAGCCACGCGCAATTCGCGCAGCGGGGGAAGGTCCTTGATGTTCAGGTGAATCTTCTCGCGAAGGCCCTTCATCCGCTCGGCCATATCCTTCTCGAATTTGGCGCGCTGCTCGGGCGTCATCTCTTTGCCATCGATCTTCCAAGAATGCGGCTCGATGCGGAGCTCTTTGAAGTGGTCGCCGAGCTTCTCGCCCCACTTGGCCATTTCATCGCCGTACTTCTCGCCCCAGTCTTCCATCTGCTTACCGAACTCTTCGCCCCAAGCTTCCATCTTCTTTTCGAATTCAGCTTGCTCGGCAGGCGACATCTCGCGGACCTTGGACTTGCCATCCTTGCCCTTCTCGACGATGAATGGCTTGGGCGACTTTGGAGCGATGAATTTCCGCCCGGGCATGGTGCCAAGAGCTTGAGGCGCCGACGGAGGCAGCACGGTTAGGCCGCCTTCGGTGATGGCGAGTTCGCCCAGTTCGGGAAGGTTCTCCAGGACTTCGCTGAGGATGTCGCGCACGGAACGGAGGATTTCGAGTTCAGCGCTCTCCTTATTCTTCTCGGAAGCGCGCTCAAGCTTCGAATCAAGCTCGGCAATCTTCTTGCGAAGTTTGGCCTTCGCGTCGCTCGTCTTGATCTTCTTCTCCTGGACGCCATCCGCCGTGTTGCAGTTGAGGGCGACCGCGGTGGCTTCGATCACAGCGGGTTCGCTGAACGTAACGGCGGGCGCGACCGCAGCCGTTTCGGTCAGGAAGTTCACGCGGGGCGGCAGTGGCGCCGCATCGCCGTTGGCGTCATGACCCTTGAACTTCAGCGCCGCGAACGGTGCGATGAGGCCGAGGGCGGCCGCGGCGGAGACGAGAACGGTCCACGCGGCGAGGCCCTTTCGAGACCGATTGGGAGCCAGGATGGCCTTGACTCGGGCTTCCAGTTGACCTTCTTCGGCCATGGAGACCGCATTTCGAATTTTGAGACGATTAGGATTCATATGTTGAACAACCTCCAGGAGTTGTGATGCATAAGTCGAAGGACGCAGGCCGCTCTCGATCACCAGATCGTCGCAGGCGTGCTCGGCTTCCAAGCGCAAGCGCTGAGCCGCCCACCACACCATCGGGTGGAACCAGAAGGCGACGCAGGCGAAGTTGGCGAACAGCTGCCACAGCCAGTCGCAGCGGCGGATATGAGCGAACTCGTGTTCGATCGTGGCGTACTGGCGCTCACTCGGCCAGTCCGCGAAATCGCTTGGGAACAGGATGACGGGGCGCAAAGCCGACCAGGTCATCGGATAGATCCGATCGCCCGAGTGGGCAAAGCGGACCGAGACCTTTCGGGTCAGGCGAAGTTTGTCCTCGACATCCGCGACGAGGCCGCGCGTGGGATAAGGAATCGAAGAGCAAGACCGCTTGCGAACCTGCACGAGGCGAGTGGCCGCCCGCAGATATCGGACGCTGAGCGCGGCCGCACCGATCAGCCAAGCGATCACGACCAGCCGAATCGTCGCCGCCGCATCCCAGGCGGGAGCCGCTGGGGCCTTGACGGGCACCGCAATCGGGGTCGGCTGCGGCTTATCCATCACCTGAGCGGCGAGCGGCCGGGGGTCGACGGGAACGAGCCCAAAGAGCGCCGATGGCATCGGCACGATCTGCATCGTCATCGTCGCCCGACGCGTCGCTTTCGCGGGCTGAGCCTTCGTCGGCAGCGGTGCCTTGATCGGAGGCAAGACCACCGCCAAAACCGGGATGAGCAGCGCGCCGACCAGGCCAGCGGCAAGGACCCCATGGCGATAGGCCGCCGATGCGCGGCGCAGCAAACGATAGACCCCGCTCACGAGGAGCATCAAAAGGGTGACCTTTGCGACGATCAACCCCAAGTTAAACCAACCAGACTCCACCCACTGTTGCATTTGCGTCGACCTCTGTTAACGTCCTGACTTCTTGGCTTCTTCAATCAAGCGCTGCAGCTTGCCCAATTCATCGTTCGAGACCTGCCCTTCATGGTCTTGAATGAGGGTCTGAACGGCGGACTCAAGCGAGCCACCAAAAAATGTATCGAGCACCCGGCGCATTTCCAGGCGAGCGACCTGCTGCTGATCGGCCGTCGGAGAATAGATAAATTGGAGACCGTCCTTTTCCCGTCGGAGGTGACCCTTATCGACGAGGATGTTCAGGAGGGTGCGCACCGAGGAGTAGCTGGGTGCGTCATCCATCTTGTCCTGAACATCTTGGGCGCTGGATGAGCCCGTGGCATAGACGATGTCCATGATCTGGCGCTCGCGCCGGCTCAAACTCCCAATTCTTAAATTCTTTTTGCCCATCTGCTAATTTTTTGGCACCTGTGACAGCGCTTTGAAGGTTATACGCGAATTTTTTCGCAGGAGTTGCCGGAATTTTCAGAATTTTCGCGAATTTCCCGCCGGGTGGCCTCAGAAGAAGCGCATGCAGAGGCAAAAGACGCTGCCGCCCGCCTTCATGAACTCGGAGACATCGAGGTGGACGGGCTCCAGGTTCTGGCGTCGCAGCCAAGCGTCGAGGTCCTCGCTAGCCGAGCCGAGCAGAACGCGGTCGCCGATGGAGACGGCATTGCAGACGAATCGGGCGGCATCCTCAGGCGAGACTGCGAGCAGCTGGTCCTTGGGCACGATCGCCTGGATCGCCGCTCGGGAATCACGGGTGAACGCCTCGGGCACATAGAGGACGGCCCCGCCCGGAAGCGAACAGAAGCACGTGTCGAGGTGATAGAACCGGGGATCGACGAGGTCGAGGGCGATCACTTCCCTTCCTGTGAATGCGGCGATCGGATCGGCCATGGCCGGATCGGACCGGAATCCTGAACCGAACCAGGCGATCGGACGCTCGAGGTCGAAGATGAGGTCGCCCTGTCCCTCGAATGTGGCCGTGGGCTGCTCGACTGTAAAGCCATGCTCGGCAAACCAGGCGGCAAAGTGGCTTGCTTCAGGCTGGCGCTCGGGGTGACGAAACTGGGCGCAGAGAAACCGATCCCCGACGGCCACACCGCAATTCGCGGCGAAAACCATGTCGGGAAGCCCTGGCTGGGGATCGCCGACCACGGGCTCGGCTCCCGCCCGCTCGATCGCTTCGACGAGCCCATCCCATTGGCGCTGAGCGGCGTCGGGTTCGACGCTCGCATCCGCACTCATCCACGGGTTGATCGCGCAGGCCACCTCGAAATACCGGGGCGGTACGACGAGAATGCGATCGGCCGCCATGGCGGTTAGGCTTCGAATCCTTGCTCGAGGATGCCCTCGGCGACGAAGATGGGCGCCTCGCACCGGACCGCGATCGCGATCGCATCAGAAGGACGGCTATCGATCTCCATCTCTTCCTCGTCCTTGCGCAGGTAGATCTTGGCGTAGTAGGTCGTGCTCCACAGATCGTCGATCACAATGCGGTCGACATCGGCGCCGAGGCGATCGATGATCGTCTTCATGAGGTCATGCGTGATCGGCCGATCGGGCGTTGAACCTTCCAGGCACATGCTGATCGACGTGGCCTCGAATGGCCCGATCAGGATGGGGACCTTGCGATCGCCGTTGGCAAGCAGGACAAAGCGCTGGACGATCCCGTTACTCGTGGCGACGAAGACACCCTCGACCGTCACCTCGACAGGCTCGCCTAAGTTCCCGGGCGTACGCTCGGGATTCTCTTCATCATATGGGAAGAAGGAGGGCGGCTTGTCCAGTCCTTCTGGCTCATCGTCGTATTCTTCTGGCATCGGAGCGACCTCCAAGATACCCGCCGATCATTCTGTTGAAGTTGCGGGGCTGATGTAAGTAGAATGCCGCACATGACCGCCGCAAGATTCGTACTCGCCCTGCTGCCGGCTCTGATCTCGCCGCTGGCCGACTTTTCGGGCACCTACCTCGGAGACGATGAAGGGGATAAGGTCGAGCTCACGCTGCAGCAAAGCGGCTCCACGCTCACGGGTGAAGCCACATATGAGGGTCAAAAGGTGACCTTCAAGGGCACCGTATCTGGCGATTCGGCCAAGGGTTCCGTGAGCTTCTCGGGCATGACCATCGGCTATTTCCGAATGAGTAAGTCCGGCGACAAGCTCGTCGTGAAAATCGCCGATGGCGAAACGGAAGCCTCCGCCGAATGGAGCGATGCGACCGAAATCACATTTCAAAAGCGCGGTGGGTCGGCAACCGAAAAGGGTTCCAGCCGCCCAGAAGGAGCGCCGACCTTCAGTAAGACCAAGTCGGACGTTCTCAAGAACGGCAAAACGTACGAGCACGCCTCCGGCGGCAAGTTGCGCTACCCGTCCGATTGGAAGCTGACCGAAATGGAGGAAGGGATCGAACTGGCGCCTCCTCAGCCGCAGGGCGGCGAGCGCTACTTCGTTCTCGCCGAAAGCGCCGAGGGCCAAACCAATCCTGCCTCCCGAGAAATCGGCGACTATCTGGACAGCCAGGTTCAAACCTATTTTCCGGGGATGCGCCGCAAGGGATCGGTCGAAAAGGCCAACGCGGGCGGTGGGCCGGGCGCCATTTACACCTGGGAAGGCGATATCGAGGGCAAGAAGGCCAACGTCCGGGCGTACGTCACCATCCTGAAAAACTACGGCGTATCGCTCGTGGCCGTCGCGCCGCCCGAAATGCTCGCCCAACGCGACAAGCTGCTTCGCGAAATCTTCATGACCTTTGGCTGGGGCCAAGGCAAGGTAAATGCCTCGCTCGTCGGCACGTGGCAATACTTCACGTACAGCCAAGTCTCCGGCGCGTCGACCACCGCCAAGGCGACCCTGCGTGCAGACGGCACGTTCAGCTATCAGTCCGATTCTGAGCGCTCGAGCAACCTCTCCGGCAAGGACTCGGGCGGCAACGACCTCTGGTCGGGCGGCGTGTACTCGCGAAGCGGGTCCGGTTGGGGCGGCACGTGGACGGCATCGGGCAACGAACTCCGCCTGAACTTCGAGGATGGATCCTGCGAAGTGTTCACGTACGAGATCGTGCAGCAAGGCACCGCCACCGTCCTCAAAGTCTACGGCGACGATCGCAAGAAAGCGATGGAATGGTCGAAGATCGGTTGAGACCTTAGAAGCGCAGAAGGCGCAGCGCGGTATCGACGATCTTCTCCGGGCTCGGGAGCACGAACGATTCGAGCGGCTTGGCCCAGGGCACCGGCGTGTCCAGTCGGGTCACGCGCAGGGCAGGAGCGTCCAAGAACTCGAACGCAAACTCGTTGATCCGAGCGACCACTTCTCCGGCAAAGCCGCAGGTCTTCGGAGCCTCGTTGACCACCATGACTCGGTTCGTTTTCTTGACCGATTCCAGAATCGTGGCTTCGTCGAGCGGCACCAGCGAGCGGAGGTCGATCACTTCGACGTCGTAGCCGCTCTTGGCGAGTTCGTCGGCCGCCGCGAGGCAGTGATAGACGTTCTGGCCATAGGTGATCATCGTCAAATCCTTGCCCTCGCGCCGGACCTTGGCTTGGCCGAGCGGGACGATGTAGTCCTCGGTCGGCAGTTCTTCCTCCAGCTTGCTGCTGCGATAAAGCTCTTTGATTTCAAAGAACAGCACCGGATTCGGATCGCGTAGTGCTGCCTTCATCAAACCCTTCGCGTCGTACGGGGTGCTGGGGCACACGACTTTCAGACCCGGTGAGTGGCAGAACCACGCCTCGTTCATCTGGCTGTGATACAGGGCGCCGCCACCATAGCCACCGGCCGGACCACGAACCACGATGGGCATGTTCACTTCGCCCGCGGTTCGGTAGTGATAAGTCGCCATGTTGTTGACGATCTGGTCGAATCCGCATGAGATGAAGTCGATGAACTGCATCTCGGCCATGACGGTCTTGCCGTTCAGGGCCATGCCGACGGCCGAGCCGATGATCGCGGCTTCGCTGATCGGCATGTCGATCACGCGCTTGTTGCCGAACTGATCGCGCAGGCCCTCGGTGACGCCAAACGCGCCGCCGAGCAATCCGATGTCTTCGCCCAAACAGATCATGTCTGCGTTGCGCGCCATCTCTTCGGCGATCGCTTCCTTGATAGCGGTCAGGTAGTTGGTCTTCGTGCTGGTGGTAGTCATGGACAAATCTTCGTTTGGGCGATCAGGCTTCTCGGTAGACCCACATACCGCCTTCTTCGGCGGCGGGAACTCCGCTGGCAACGGCGAATTCAACGCCTTCCTTCAGGTACTGGACCACTTCAGGCGGGAAATCCTCGTCCGTCGTGTCGCTCGCGGCTTTGCCTTCGGCCATGTACTGCTTCGCTTCGTCCGCCGACAGGAATCCGCGGGCGACGAGCGCGGCCTTGGCGACAGCGATCGGATCGCGGCTGCGACCACCGCTCACGTTGTCGATCGGGCGATACTTCGCGGCGCGATCGTCATCGTGGTCGCCGTGGCCATAAGCTCGGAACGTCTTGCACTCGACGATGCTCGGTCCGTTGCCGGAGCGAGAGAACTCGACCGCCTGCATGACCTTGTCGTAAACGTCGAATACGTCTTGACCGTCGGCGATCAGTCCGGGGATACCGTAGCCATCCGCGCGTCGGGCGAAATCGGGAAGCGAGTACTCAAGTTCGGTCGGCGTGCCGTACGCCCACTGGTTGTTCTCGATGATCGTGATGACCGGCAGCTTGTGGACGGCGGCAAAGTTGATGGCTTCGTGGAAGACGCCCTGGGCCGTCGAGCCTTCGCCGTTATATGTAAGCACCACCGCGTCTCCGCCGTTCAGGCGGTCGGCATAGACCACGCCCGCGGCGACCGGAATCGTCCCCGCCAGCATCGACGTCGAGTGGATGATGTGCTTCTCGCGCGAACCGATATGCGACCAGTTATCGCGCGCCCGGCCGGGAGAATCTTCCTTGCACCAAACCTGGCTACAAACGGCCTCGACCGACATCGCCATTCGCGAAGCGTCGCGCCAGTTGCCCGCGCGCATGTCCTTCATAAAGAAGGCCGGCATGTCGCGGTGAATTGGGCTGATCCAGTCGTTGGACTTCAGACCGTAAAGCGAGCCGACGATCACCGCCTCCTGGTTGTGGCTGGAATAGAGCGTGCCACGCAGTCGACCGCGCTTCTTCTCCTTGATGAGGCGAACGTCGAAATATCGAGCCAGGTACAGCTGGCGGAGCAGCTCGAGACCGTCCTCGCGAGTGAGGCGATCTTGGGGCCGTGGTTCGATTTGGGAAGCGGGCGCTGAGGCGCCTTGGGCAGAAGTCGCAGTCGGTGTCAAAGCGGTGTTCTCCGGGTGCCGTCCGTAGTCGGTCGCAGATTTCGGCGGCGAACGCAAAGCATACCCTTTTGGCGTCGCCCTGGTTCAAATGATCGGCACGAATGGCCTAGATCTTCGTGCTGAATATCGCTTTGAGAGACCGAATCTTGACCCGTAGCGATTCGAACCCCGAGGCAGGTGCGAACTCCTCATCGTCCGGCTCGAGCGCAAAGTTGGCCAGGCCAACCGCCACAGCGGCCTCCGGACGGCAAGCTTCGAGCATCGCGGGGCCGAAGGCGCGCGCGGGCGCGGTTCGGACTTTGACGTGCTTCATCACCGATTCGAACAGCGCGGGGACATCCCCCAGCTGGCTGCCTCCGCCCGTGAGCAGGATGCCCGCGGGAAGTAGGCCCTGGTAGCCGCCCTTGTCGATTTCGGCCTGAACCAGCGCCGCGATCTCTTTCATGCGGCATTCGATGATCTCGCAGAGCACTCTCCGCTCCATGAAACGGTGCTTGGTCTGTCCGAGTTGGAGCACTTCGATGCTGTCTCCGGTCGGGACGCGGTTGCTGAGCGCGCCGCCGTGCTGCTTCTTCAGCCGCTCGGCTTCTTCGGGCGAAGTCTTGAGTAGTTTGTGAAGGTCCGCCGTCACATGGGCGCCGCCAAGCGGGATCACCGCGGAATGGGCGATCGCGCCGTCGACGAAAATCGCGACTGAAGTGGTCTGGGCTCCGAGATCGACGACGGCAACGCCATGCCCGGCGTCGTCTTCGTTCGCGACTCCGAGGCCGCTCGCCAGAGGTCCGCTGACGAGTTCGGTCACCTTGAATCCCGCCATCGTCACCGCGCGGTCGATGTTCTGCAGGTGGGCCGTCTGCCCGCTAATGATGTGGGTCACGACCTCCAGTCGAGAGCCGTTGAGCCCGATCGGCTTGCCGATGCCGCGCTGGCCATCGACCCGGAATTCCCGAGGAATCGCCTGAAGCTGCTCGCGGTCGGTCGTTTCGATCATCTGGCGGCTGTGGTTGATGACGCTGAGGACATCCTCGCGAGAGATCGGCCGGGATTTCGGCACGATCGGCACGTAGCCTTGGGCGTTGCGGCCTTCCAGGTGGGCGCCGCTCACGCTGACGAAGAGCTTGTCGACCTGCTGACCGGTCTTGGTCCGAGCACCGCGCACGGCCGCCCCAATCGCCTCAGAAGTCAGGTCCAAATCGGAAACGATGCCTTTAGTGACGCCCTTGCACGGACTCTCCGCGATGGCGGCGATCAGAACTTCCCCTTCTGGTCCGGCCTCGGCAGCCACACAGCAAACTTTCGACGAGCCAATGTCCAACGTGTAGATCATGTCTAACCGCGTAATGATTTCTTAGGAGCTGGCGATGTTCGCCTGTCCTTGCTGAGCCTGCTCTTCCTGAATTCGCTTCTTGGCTCGATTGTCTTGCCACCGGTTGAGCATGAAGCGTCGGAGCAAGCTCAGATTGTTAAAGATTCGCGTGCCAAATATCAAGGCGCACACGAGAAAAATGTTGATGCCGATCCGGTCGCCCAGCCACGCCATGAACCCGGCGATGACCACGTTGGCGAGAAAACCGCTGACGAACACGTCGTTGTGGAACTTGCTTTCCAGGCTCGCTCGGATGCCTCCGCAGATCGAATCCAGTCCCGCGAGGACGGCCACGCCGATGTACATGCCCCACTCGCCCCGAATCGGAGAGCGCACGAGAATCCCGACGGCGATCCCGACGATGAAAAACAGGATGGGGAAAAGGATCACTTGGAGTCCTTCTCCTTCGGTTCGGTCAGGTACCGCTTGGTGGTCGAGCCGCTGTATGCGGGCAGCTTCATCTCTTTCATCTGCTGCAGTTCGACCATCTTGGGATCGGTCGACCGAATCTCCGCGAGAATGCCGCCGGGCAGTTCCATCGCGCCGTTCAGGGTCTTGGGCTCGCCAATCGCCTGGACCACCACCGGAGAGGCGATCTTCTGGCTGTCGACCAAAATCGTCGACCCCACGCACCGAAAGTTGGTGCCGATCACGACCCGGATGTTGTTCACCGCGATCGCTTCCGCGCCCGCATTCCAAAGCTCGTTCACGACTTTGACCACGTCCGTGTCATGGATGATGGAGTCGTTGACGAGCTCGCCTGGCTTCGGATTGGTGTCTCGCAGTGTGATGATCAGGCCAGGGCCGACCACCTCGGTCAGTCCCGCAAATCGCTTGATCTCCTTGAGCGAGTCGTTGAGGAGACGGGTTTGGCCGCTCTCGCGCGACATCGCATTCTGAAGCTTGTCGTTCTCGCTGCGGAGCTTGCCCACCTCTTCGCGGAGCTTCTTCAATTCGTCCTGAATATCGAGCGGGCCCATCCCGAGTCGAACCTGCTGCGCCGGATCGAGTTCTCGGATCCGGTCGTTGCGGGCATCGTTGGTGATCCAAGCCAAGCTCAGCATGAACCCCATCAGCAACGCGATGCCGCTGGCCATCAAGATGGTCGGGTTGCTCGAAAATCGTTGCTGAAACGGATTGGTCATTGGGATGGTTCGGTGATGATGGCTGGGGATTCTGGAACGGTCAAATTCAGCTCGCGCACGCGAGCGAGAAGATCGGGCTGGGCTTGCAGCGCTTTGGCCAACTGGTCGAGCTTTTCGTTGAATCGGTCGGTGGAGCCGAGAACGACTTTGTTGGTGGCGCTACTGTATAAGGATACTATTCCGCGAGGGTCAATTTTTACGGTCCAGTCGATTTGGGGAAAATCTTTATCCAGTCTTGAACAGATCATGGCGATCCGCTGGCAATCCCATGCCCCACCGAGCGTGAGCGACGGAGTCAGCGCGTCACCGGGAAGGACCAAAAGCGGAAGCTTGATGGACTCGGCGAGCCCATAAACCGACCCCGTCGAACTGAGCGCCATTGGGGTCTTCGCGAACACCTGGGCGACCGGACGCTTCGGCTGGATGGTGAGGAGCCCTCGGCCAAACAGGTTCTGCTTAAAATTCGCGGTTTCGACCGCATCGCCGGAGAGCGCCTCCGCCTCCACCTGGGCCCGATTCGAAAACGCGGCGGGTACGCCGCTCAGCGCCTGCAGCGATTGCACGATCCGCGCCTTCTCCGACTCGGGGCAGCCCACCACCCGGACCTTGGCCGCCGCCGTGATCGGGCTGAAGCAGATACCCAGCAGGCTGTTCAGCGCCACCGCCATCCACAGAACGGGCCGCCACTGAATCTCGCGGCGTTTTCTGCGGACTATCCTTTTTTGGCGGCGCTTGGGCATTGTAATGAGTTAACAAACATTATTGACGGAAAATCGCTAAGTTCTGTAGCAAAACCTCAACCTTACGACGAATGGCCCAGATCGGCGCGTGTCCGCTCCAGAGCGGCGAGCAGATCCATCTGGGTCAGCGTCATCGTCAAGTCGCTTCGCGTGCGCTCGATCACCGCCCGCAGAGCGTCGCAGGTGCGGCGCAGGCCGCCCGTCAGCGAGTCGGGGTAGTCGAAGCTGATCAGGTCGTCGTAGATCATCTCCATCGTCGCCAGCATTCGGCTCGCTTGCTCGTGGTTGCCCTTGCGCAGCTCATCGAGCAAGTACCGGCGGCACTCGGAGGCTGCTTCGCCCATGCCGTTCAGGTAGCTGGCCGTCTGAACGCCGAGTTCGCTGGGGCTTGGCAACGGCTTACCTTGAACGATGGCGAGCACCGCTGCCGCCTCGACCATCTCCTTCTCCGCATCCTGCAGATAGCCGTGGTAGAGGATTTCAGGATATTCGCCCGCATCGCTGCGTGCCCGACGGGCAAGGCCCCGCGCTTCTTCCAGAAGCGCTTCCGCCTCCGGAAACTGGTTCCGATGGACGTGGCGGATGCACTTGGAGCAGGTCTGGATGAGCAGACGCGATTGCTGCAAAGCGGCCTCCCGAACCTTGTGCAGGCTCTCCATTCGCGGCCGTAACGATTCGACGATTCCGTCCCAATTCTCCATGTTCACAGCACTCCTTTTTCGCGCAGGCTGCACCAGCCCAGATGTCCGATAATGATATGGTCGACCAACGGTATGTCCAACATATCACCCGTTTCCTTGATCTTTCGCGTGATCGAGATATCTTCGGGACTTGGCTCCGTGTTCCCGCTTGGATGATTGTGGACGAGAATGATCTGAGCCGCGCGCTCGGTGATCGCCTCATGAAAGATTTCGCGCAGTCCGACCAGCGACCGGTTGAGCGTCCCGATATGGATCACCCGCTCCGCGATGATGCCGTTCTGCGTGTCCAGACACAGGAGCACAACCTGTTCGATGCGCAGGTCGCGCATATAAGCGAGCCGCTCGAACACATCGGACGGGGAGTTCACGGAGATGATCTCGCCGCGCCCCGCGATCGCGGTCCGTCGTCCGAGTTCCAACGTGCAAAGCAGCCGCTCGGCGAACCACTCGTCGATGCCGGCCAGTTCCGCCAATGTCGCCTTGGTCAGGTGACGCAGGTGATGCAGTCGATAGCGCTGGATGATCTCTCGGGCGATGCCCTGCCGCGCCGCACTCTCTTCCGGCTTGGCGCTGAGCGCCACCGCCAGTAAGTCGATGGAATTGGCGGTCTCCAGACCAGCCGTCGAAACCCGACGATGTGGGCTCTCGCCCTCGATCACTTCTCGGCCTCTCGCTGCTTGATGAGTTCCAGAAGCTGGAGCGTTCGCCGGTGGTTGGGTGCCAAGGACTGGGCTTCGCGCAGGAATCGCGTGGCTTCGGTCACCTGCTTCTGCTGAATCAGGACGGACGCCTTCAACGCCAGATAGTCGGGATTCTTGGGAAAGAGTGCGAGAGCCAGCGACGCCAACGAACCCGCTTCCTCCAGATTGCCCGTCTCGATGTCGATGCTGGCGATATCGAAGTAGCACTCCGCCGCCGTGAGTTTCTGGTTATCGTCGCTATCGTTTTCCCGGGCCTGGATGATCTTCAGCGCCTGTGACAATCGCTCGCGAGCCGTCTTGTTGTCGCCGAGCGCCCGCGCGATCTTTCCCGCTCCCACAAACGGGCCGTAATTGGTCGGGTTGTAGACGATCAGTCCTTCGAAGATCTGCTCGGCGCGCACAAGATCGGCTTTGGCCGATTCGCTCAGTTCTTCGCCGCGCTGATAAGCCTCCAGATGCTCTTTGCTCAGCGCGCGCGCTTGATTCACGCCCGACTGATACTGATCCGCGCTCTGATAAACGGGCACCGTTTCCCCGCTGTTCGGCTGACATCCGATCAGCGCGAGAGGAATCAGCCAAGCGAGCAACCCACGTTTCATCCCACCACCACGTTGACCAGCCGGTCCGGCACGACAATCACCTTGCGGACAGTCTTGCCATCGAGCTGCGCCTTCACCTTCTCCGAGGCGAGAGCGATCTGCTCGAGTTCGGCCTGCGGAAGTCCCGCCGCCACTTCGATCGTATCGCGCAGTTTGCCGTTGACCTGCACCGCAATCGTGATCACGTCATCCACGGCGAGTTCAGGGATCGCGGTCGGCCAAACGGCCTGGTACGTGCTCCCCGCGCGGCCTAACGACTCCCACATTTCGTCCGCGGAGTGGGGCGCC
The DNA here is from genome assembly GCA_044226215.1 of Fimbriimonadaceae bacterium. Classification (GTDB taxonomy): domain Bacteria; phylum Armatimonadota; class Fimbriimonadia; order Fimbriimonadales; family Fimbriimonadaceae; genus JBGAHK01. Next base: position 1,465,144 of record JBGAHK010000001.1, read on the forward strand.
ATCGGGGCGAGCAGAAGAATCATCGTCTCGATCGCTTCGCTGAGCGCCAGACGCTCGGCATCGTTCCCTTGCACGGCCTTGAGCTCATCGGCCAGGGTGTTCGCGAAGATCATCAGCGTCGAGACCGCGGTGTTGAACGCAAACTTTTCGATATCGTCGCTGACCTTGAGAATCGCCTTGTGGGTCGCGGCGCGAATGCGCTTGGCCGCGCCGTCCATGGGCGTGGACTCGATGCGCGCGCGCCAGTCCGACTCGAAGTGGGACGCGCACTCGGCCGACAGCTTGAAGATCCGGCTGAGGAACCGAACCATGCCGTTCATGCCCTCGTTCGTCCACTGAACCTCGCTGTCGAATGGCGCGACAAACAGCTCGTACAGACGCAAAGCGTCGGCGCCGAAGGCTTCGACCGCTTCGTCGGGCGTGACCACGTTGCCTTTAGACTTGCTCATGCGCGCCCAACGCCACATCAGGTCGTCCTTCGGCAGTTGTTCCGCTTCTTCGAAGCTGATCAAAACGCCGTCTTCTCCCACACCCAGCGTTTCATTCTCGTGAGGTTTGCGGTACGGCGTCATCGCGAGGACTTGACCCTGGTTCTGCAGCCGTGCAAACGGTTCTTGGAACTTGACCAGGCCCAGGTCGTAGAACACCTTCGTCCAGAACCGTGCGTAAAGCAGGTGCATGACGGCGTGTTCGGCACCGCCCACGTAGCAATCCACGGGCAGCCAGTAGTCGACCTTGTCTTGATCCCATGGCGCGTCGTCGTTGTGAGGATCGGCAAAGCGGAGGAAGTACCACGACGAGCACGCGAAGCCGCCCATGGTATCCGTCTCTCGCCGCCCCAGTGTGCCTTCCGACGTGGTGACGTTGACGAAATCTTGGATGAGCGACAGCGGCGAGCTTCCGTCGTCCGCCGGCTCGTAGTGATCGACGGTCGGCAGATAGACCGGCAGCTGGCTTTCGGGCACCAGTTCTTCCTCGCCATCTTTAGTGTGCACGACCGGGATCGGGCAGCCCCAATAGCGCTGTCGCGAAATGAGCCAGTCGCGCAGGCGGAAGTTCACCTTGCGCTCGCCAATGCCCAGCCCTTCGATCCATTCTCCGAGCGCCTTGGCCGCATCCTCGAACGCCATGCCCGTGTATTCGCCCGCGTTGATGAGCGGTTCGTCTTTGCTCACAAAGGCGTTGCGGAATCGCTTGGGGTCTTGAAGATAATCCTGTCGCGCCTGGTCCGTGTCGTCGCGACCTTGGGAGCGGAGCCACTCGTTCGTGGGGTTCTGGATGGGCACCACCGGGATGCCGAACTGCTGCGCGAACTCAAAGTCGCGCTGATCGCCGGCAGGCACGGCCATGATCGCGCCCGTTCCGTAACCCATCAGAACGTAGTCGGCCACGAATACCGGCACGGGATGGCCTGTCGCCGGGTTGATCGCGACAAAGCCCGTGTCGCAGCCGGTTTTCGGTCGGTCGACGGCTGTGCGGGTGGCCTCGTCGGTGCGCCGCGCTTCCGCCCGATACGCCTCGATCTCGGCACGCTTCGCCTCGGAAACGCGAGCGAGCATCTCTTCGACGAGCGGGTGCTCGGGCGCGATCACGCAGAAGGTCATGCCAAAAATGGTGTCGATGCGAGTCGTGAAGACGCGCATGGTGAGCGGCTTTGCCGCAGCCGAAGCGGAGCTCAGGTCGTACCGTCCGGCCGTGCCGCTCTCACCGGGCGCCTGGATTTTCATCTCGAACTCGACGCCTTCGCTGCGGCCGATCCAGTTGCGCTGCTGCGCCTTGATGCCTTCCGGCCAATCGATCGTGTCGAGATCGTCCAGAAGCCGCTGGGCGTACGCCGTGATGCGGAAGTACCACTGCGGAATCGCTTTCTTCTCGACGGGCGTCCCGCATCGCTCGCAAAGCCCACCAACCACTTCCTCATTCGCGAGGGCGGTCTTATCTTTGGGGCACCAGTTGACGTCCGCCAATTTGCGATACGCCAGTCCCTTCTTGTAGAACTGCTCGAAGATCCACTGGGTCCACTTGTAGTAGCTGGGATCGCACGACTTGAATTCGCGCGACCAGTCGTAGCTGATGCCGACGAGTTCCATCTGCCGCTGGTACGTCGCGGCATATTCGTCGATCATTTCCGCGGGGTTGCGCTTCCGCTTGATCGCCTCGTTTTCTGCGGGCAGACCAAACGCGTCGAAGCCCATCGGGTGCAGGACGTTATAGCCCTGCATGAACTTCATGCGGCAGATGACATCGGTCGGAATGAAATTGCGGCAATGGCCGACGCTAAGGCCCGCGCCGCTCGGATACGGAAAGAAATCCAGTCCGTAGAACTTCGGGCGGTCCGGTTCTTCGCGGGTCTTAAAAAGGTCGGAGTCTTTCCACCGAGCGCGCCATTTTGCCTCAAACTCAGAAGGCTCGTATCGGTCGCGCATCTGGGTTCGGTTGTACCTGATTTGGGGTGCCGGATCGCTGATCCAACACCCGCAACTTCCCCTCGCCGAACCCCTGACTTTCTACTTCAGTCCAGCCACGTCCATCACGAACCGGTAGCGGACATCGCTGCGAATCATGCGCTCGTACGCCTCGTTCACCTGGCCGGGCTCGATCATCTCGATATCGGCTTCGATGCCGTGCTCGGCGCAGAAGTCGAGCATCTCCTGAGTCTCTTTGATTCCGCCGACCATCGAGCCCGCCAGCCGGCGGCGACGACCCACGAGCGGAAACGCGCCCACCATGGAAGGGTTGGGCAGGCCCACCAGGCACATCGTTCCGTTCAGGCGGAGCATGCCCAAGTAGTCGTTGTACTCGTGGTCGGCCGAGATCGTATTGAGAATGAAATCGAATCGATTCGCGTTCGCCTTGAACACCTCGGGATCGCGCGTCGCAATGAAGTCATGCGCGCCGAGCTTCTTGGCGTCTTCCTGCTTGTTCGGCGAGTGGCTGATCACGGTGACCTTGGCCCCCAAGGCGACCGCGAACTTCACGCCCAAGTGTCCCAGTCCGCCCAAGCCGACGACACCCACTTCGTCACCCGCTTTGACCCCAAAGTGGCGCAGCGGCGAATAGGTCGTGATCCCCGCGCAAAGCAGGGGGGCGGCGCCTGCCGCCGACAGTCCGGCCGGGATCCGCACGACATAGTTCTCGTCGACCGTGATCTGAGTCGAGTAGCCGCCGTAAGTTGGCGTTTTGCCGTCGCGCTCCAGAGCGTTATAAGTCGCCGTCATGCCTTCGTCGCAGTACTGCTCCTCGCCCCCTCGGCACGACGCGCAGGTGCGGCAGGAATCGATGAACACGCCTACGCCGACCTGATCGCCTTCCTTCCATCTGGCGACGCTGCTGCCCACGCGGCGAACGATGCCCACGATCTCGTGGCCGGGCACCATCGGGAAGATCGCCGAACCCCACTCTTCGCGGGCTTGGTGAATGTCGGAGTGGCAAATTCCGCAGAACAGGATTTCGATGAGCACGTCGTTCGGACCTGGGTCGCGGCGATCCATCGACCAGGGAGTGAGCGCGGCGTTGGCGCTGGGCGCAGCATAGCAAGGCGTAGGTAGGGGCATCACCCTCCATTATGCTTGCGCATGGGTGCTAACATTCCCGCAGTCATGATGCTGCTCGCTCTCCTCGTCACGACACTCGCCGCCCAGCCGCCCGAACTGCACGTCGATGGCACCGCCATTCGCAATTCCGCGGGTCAGGCGATTCGCCTGCGCGGCGTGAACGTGGCGTGTATGGAATGGAGTTCGGATGGCGAAGGCCACCTGCTCACGAGCTTGCGCGTGGCGACCCGCGACTGGCGATCGAACATCGTGCGGCTGCCCATGAGCCAGGACCGCTGGTTTGGTAAAGCCCCCGAGCAGAAGGACGGCGGCAAGTCGTACCGTGCGCTCATCCGCCGCGCCGTGGACCAGGTTGTCCGTGATGGCGCCTACATCCTGCTCGATCTTCACTGGAACAACGTCGGCGAATGGGGCAGGAACATCGGCCAGCACCAGATGCCGGACGAGCATTCCGCCACGTTCTGGCGGAGCTGCGCGAGCGAATACAAGAACGAGCCGGGCGTCCTCTTCGACCTCTACAACGAGCCGCACGACATCTCGTGGGACGTCTGGAAGTACGGCGGCGAAGTCGACGAAACACGTGGACCCGGCGCGCGGCAAGGCGCATTCAAGCCGGTCAAGTACCGCACTCCGGGCATGCAGAAGCTGCTCAACGTGGTCCGCGGCACAGGCGCGCGCAACGTTGTGGTGGCGGGCGGGCTCGACTGGGCCTACGACCTCACCGGGTTTGTCGGCGACTACCGCCTGACCGACCCGCGCGGAAACGGCGTCATCTACGCCTGCCATGCGTACCCATTCAAAGGCGACACGCTGGACCAAGCGTTCGCCAAGCTCGACCGCGCGCTGCCCCACATCCCGATCATCGTGAGCGAGTTCGGCGCGCATAACAGTCCCCCACGCGGGACCGACCGAAACGCATGGAAAGACGACCAGCCGAACCCGTGGCTCTCGGCCTTCCTGGCCGGCATCGAAAAGCGCCGGATGAACTGGATCGCCTGGGACCTCCATCCCGCCGCCGGGCCGACCCTCATCTCGGATTGGAAATACACGCCCACATTCTCGTTTGGCCAACCCGTGAAGGAAGCTCTCGCCCGCGACTGAGCCATGCTGCGGATCTGCTCGTGGAACCTGCGCTGCGATTTTGAGGGCGATGGCCCCAATCGGTGGTCCATGCGCAAGGCGGCCGTAGCGGAACGCCTAGCCGAAATCGACGCGGATATCTACGCGTTTCAGGAGCCGCGCGCCCATCAGGTCGACGACCTCCTGCGCATGCTGCCCGACTGGATGCTGATCGGCGTGGGTCGCGATGACGGTCAGCGCGGCGGCGAATTCTCCCCGCTCATGGTGCGCCGCACAATCCCAGTGACCGCCACGGGCACGTGGTGGATCAGCGAGACGCCGGACGTGCCCGGCTCGATCGGTTACGGCGCGCATCTGCCTCGCCTCGTCACCTGGGCCGAATGCGGCGGCCCACGGCCCTTCCGGTGCTATGGCACCCACCTCGACCACGAATCCCAAGACGCGCGGCGTGTGGGCCTGCTCCAGATCGCCGACCACCTCCCCACCACCATGCCATGGCTCGTGGCGGGCGATTTCAATCTCGACGCCGCGCACAAGGCGTTCGCGCCGCTCCGCGCCCGCGGGACGGACACGCTCGCGGGTCGCCAGGAGGGCACCTGGAACGCGTTCGTCCCCGGGGCCACGCCGACGGAGCGCATCGATTCGATCTGGGTCAGCCCCGAGTGGCGGGTCGAGCGGTCGTGGATCGATTCCCGCCCCGGCGCCGCCACCTTCCCGTCCGACCACTTCCCGGTCGTGGCGGACTTGGGGTGGATGAGCTGACCGACTTCCGGATCTCCCTCCCCCGGCCCGGGGTGAAAAAATATCTCCCCCTCCTCGTGTGCAGCGAAGCGAACATGAGGAGGGGGTTAGGGGGTGGAGATCTGAAAACAATCCCGTCCTCGATTAAAATCAGAGCATAGGGCCATGAAATGGGGCAGCCGCAACAAAGGAAGCAAACCCCGAGAAAGGGCGCGCAGGATGCGCCGCGAGCCTTCCGTAGCCGAGCGATGGTTTTGGAACGAGGTGCGCCTGCGCCGGTTGGGCGGCTTCATGTTCAAGCGTCAAGTTCCGATCGGTCCGTACGTGCTTGATTTCTACTGCCCTGAAGCTTCGCTTGCGGTCGAGGTGGACGGTGAGCAGCATGAGCAGACCCGCGACCAGGTTCGAGACCGGTGCCTCCTGGACCAAGGGATCGAGACCTTTCGAATTCCTTCCCTTCAAGTCTTCGATCCCACTATCTATGGGTCGGTGATTGAGGCACTCTTGAAACGGTGTCAAGACCGATCGCGAAATTAGTTTCCGAACCGTTCCGGATCTCCCTCCCCCGGCCCCTCCCTCATGTTCGCTTCGCTGCACACGAGGGAGGGGAGAAGATGTTTCCCCCCTCCTTTGCCTGGAAGCGAAGCGTGATGAGCGAGAGGAGAAAACCAGTGAGGGGGTGGAGATCAGGAGCCCAGATCAAGCATCCCCGGCGAGATCGAAATTCGAGCTCAGCACGCCGTAATCGAACACCGACACGGTGCCATCCTCATCGAGGTCCGCGTCGGATGGTCGCGCGCCATTGCCGCCCACCGTGTTCCAATCACTGTCGCCTGAATTCTTGTCGAAGTAGTCGCTGAGTACGCCGTAATCGAATACGGTCACGGCGTTATCGCCGTCGATGTCGCCATTGGCGAAGGTCACCATTCCCGCCGGCACGTCGATGCTGCCTACGTTCACAGGGATGGTGCGGCGCAACCAGTGGCTGGGCTTGATGCTGATGTCCAGATTGCCCGTGTGGGGCACGGGCACGGTGAGGTGGCCGGCGTTATCGAGCTCCAGCGTCCACGTAGCGATGGCGGTGGTGGAGCCGGGTTCGCGGATTTCCACCGGCACCCACCGGCCGAGCGCAGCCGTCGTATCGCGGAGATCGAGATCGAGGAACACCATCGGGTTCGTATTGCCGACCATCTCCATGATCGTGCGATCCGCCTCGTCCACGTCGCCGTCGCCGTCGAAGTCGTACAGGTTGTTATAGGTGGTCCAGCCGCCGCCCGAGCCCGGCCCCGTGTACGCGGCTTGAAAGGCGGTGCGATCGCTCGTGGTGAGGATGCCATTCTCGCCCACGCGGTACTTGCGGAACGCCGCGCGGAACTTCGCGTGGTCGGTGGAATCGATCAACGAACTGCCGTCGAAGTTGTACCGAGCGCTGACCGAACCTGACGAAATCGGCGTGCCCCGGAAAACGGTCCAGAACTGTTTCCAGTCCTTCATGTCGATCACGCCGTCGCTGTTGAAGTCGGCGCGCATGGGGGTGGCGTTCGCGTTCAGCCAGTTCTTCAGATCGGTTTGGTTGGAGGTCGTCGCGAACGCGGTTCCGTCGAAGATCACGAAGTCTTCATAGCCGGCCGGCTTCAGCGCACCCATCTGGGCCGAAAGCGCAGGGTGCGTGCTCGAGCCCGTGATGGCCAGACCGGCCACCAATCGCGCCGGACCCGCGAGGCTCTTCGCCGTGTTCAGCGAGCTGACGATCGACGAGGTCGTGCTGTCGTAGGCCATGGGCACGATCCAGTCGACGTAGCCGTTGGACGCCCAGCTCGGCCAGTCTTGGCACTTGGAGGCTTCGGCGCTGCTGTTCGGGTTCGAGAAGACCGCCGCCGAATAGGTGACGTCGTTCGAGACCCCGAGAATGCCGAGATGCTCCTGGTTCGCGGCCTCGCCGATTCCCGCCTTTCGCCACGCGACGAACTGGTTGTAGTAGGTTTGGCCCTTCTTGGCCGCGTTGACGGTGATATCGGCCGAGGGGTACGAGGCTTGGAACAGCGTGTTGGTCGTGTGCTCGTAGGTCCACGGCGTCGGGTACGCGTCGGAGGTGTTGTTGTCGATCGGGTACCGGTGATAATCGGTCTGCACGCCCCAAAGGCCGGCATAGCCCGCGAGCTCGGCCGTGTAGTTGCGCAGCTTCTGCTGGACTCCAGCAAGGCACAGATTGACGAAGATCTGGGACGCTTGGTCGCCGCCGGTCGTTCCCGTGCTGACGTTCACGACCTGATACTCCGGATGCCCGGCGAAATTGTAGGTACCGGTCGAGCCGAAGGCCCAATATCCGGATTCGATCCACGCCGAGACGCGGATGCCGTACTTGGCCGCCAGCGGAATCGCCTGGGCGAGATAGTCATAGCCGAAACGCGAATTGAAGACGCCCTGCTTCCCCGTCGAGACGCCCCAATAAAAGGTTTCGAGATACAGGTCGGTGATGCCGCCCGAGGCCATCTGCTGCAGCGCGGTCTCCAGTCCGCTGATCGAGCCGGGCGGGCGGAGCCAGGCGCCGCGAACGGGTCTCGTCTCCCGGTACTGGGCCAAGGAGAGGAGGGGGAGCGCGAGCGCGCAGAACACGGCGATGTGCTTCGTCACGCTGACTATTCTAAATGAGATTCAGGGCGAACGGTGTGAATTCGCAGTTAATCGGGTGAATTTGACTCCGCGCGGCGAATCAGGAAGGCCCAGCTTCGGCCCCAATCCTGGTACGGCGTGATGTAACCCGCGCCCATGCCGGGATCGCGAATGAGCTCGGCATCGGTTGCCAGGGTCTCGCGCGCTCCCGTGATCGGATCGAACGACTCCACCGTCCAGCGTCCTCCCTCGGGCAAAGTGACCGATGTGCAGCCGCCACTCGGCAAATAGACCGCGACCTGTCGCCCCGGCTCGGCCAGGCAGAACGCGTATCCCGAAACGAGTTCGTCCGCGGGCTCGCATTTCCACCATTCAAACGATTCGAAGAACGTGCGCATGTGCTGGTGCAGTCGCAGGAGTTCCGAATCGCGCGTGCCCAGGCCGTTGATCCATCCCCCCACGCCGTCGCCGGAATATTCACCGGTGGTGGCCCAACAGCCCGCCATCGCCAGACCCCAGGCAATGCGCGCGCGGTCTTGGGGATTACGACACGGCGCCAGCCTGCCCTCGCCCCATGGATAAGGATAGTGATCTTCGTAGCCGAACTCTTCGTTGACCACCGGGATCGGGCGCGGCATCGCGGCACGGGTCTTCAGCGCCCATTCGTGACCGCCGTGTTCATCCCACACCTGGAACTGCGCGTGCGTGCACCAGTCGCGGCCCGCAAACGGGAAATGTCCGTGCCCGTGGACGGTGAGAAGATGGCCGTACGGATCAGTCTCCGCGATGAACGGACCGATCGCGTCGACCCATTCGTCCGCGCGAAAGAGGGCCCACTCGTTTGCGATGCACCACTCGATATTTGCGCGGCTGGCGAGACGGGCAATCGCGTATCGATAGTAAGCCCTCTCGCGCGGATCGTCCAGTGATTCCCGGTCGAACGGGTAATTCTGGGGCTCCTGAGCGTCCATCACGAAGATGATCTGAACGACGATCCCCAAGTGGCGAGCATGATCGACGATGCGTTCCAGCTTCTGCCAGGTTTCGACTTCGAACCTCGACGTATCGTACTGGGGATCGTCAAAGCTCTCGGGATTCTGGGCGGGCCACGGCGCACAGCGAAACGTGAAGTCGTCGCGCTCGGTCACGGTCGGCTCGCACCATCGCGAGGCGTCCTTCTGCCGCGACGGGCACAGGGCCACCCGCACACGATTGATGCCATACCGCGCGAGACGGTCGAGCGCCTCGAACGCGCGAGGCTCGGAAAGACCGTTGAGCATGTACGCGGTGGTCGAGTTCCAAAAGAACGGCTCGCCCGTGCCACTCCACTCGAAATGGGCACCTCGCGGGCGCAGCATTCCCGGATTGCCCTCATCGCGCGCGGTGAAAGCACCCGTTTTGCCGTCGATCTCGTAGGTGTGGGGGCCAGGCTCGGTCGGCATGAACCGCACCCGGTAGATCCGGCCCGATGGGTCGTCGCAGAATCCGTCGATCGTGCGTTGCTGGGTCGGCGTGAAGAGGACAGCCTTGATGCGATGCTCGAACGGATTGCCCGGCGCGGGTTCCGCCAGCTCAAGCGTGACTTCATACGGCGTCCAGCAACCGACCAGAGGTGAGGTGTCCATGATCGGTTTGCCCTAGGGGATCTTCACGGTCGCGCTGAGCGGCAGCGACGCCGAACTGCCCCCCACGTGGAGCTCGACCGGGCCCGATTCCAGGACCCATTTCTGGTGATCGGCATCCCAGTAGCGCAGATCCTCGAGACGAACGTCGAGCCGCACGGCTTGCTTGGTGTGAGCCCACACCGGCACGCGGCGAAATGCGCAGAGGGCTTGGCGCGGTCGCGGTACCGCGGAGGTTGGAAATCGAGCGTAGACCTGTACGACTTCTTCACCGAAGACCGCGGACTCATTCTCCAACTCGACCGTGACTTCGATGCGGTCCCCGGCGAGCAAGGCGGAAACCGTGCGGTACGCGAATCTCGAATAGCTCAGGCCGTGGCCAAACGGATAGAGCGGCTCACCTTGGAAATAGAGGTAGGTCCGGCCGTTCCGAATGTCGTAGTCCATCATCGGTGGCAGATCGTCGGCGCTCTTAACCCACGTCTGGATGAGCCGGCCGGCGGGATTGTAGGTGCCAAACAGCACATCGGCGAGCGCGCTTCCCTGCTCCTGGCTGTTGTGCGCCATGTGAACGATGGCGGGCAGATGGGCCTGGCTCCAATGGATCGCGAACGGAAAGCTGGAGGTCAAAACGAGCACCATTTTTGGGTTGATCTTGTGCAGATCGCGCAGCCACGCCTCGTCCTCGAGTTCGATCGATTCGCGGTCGACCGCTTCCCGGCCATCGCTCGCACGCCCGACTTTGGCCCATGGAAAATGGCCGACCGGCATATTGCCGGTTACGGCGACCACGACATCCGCTTGAGCGGCAAGAGCGGGCCAGTCGGCGGGATCCTCCGAATGGAGCACCGTTCCCCGGTGGCCGACGGCTCGGCGGATGCCCTCCAGCGGCGTCACGAAATAGGGAGGCACGCCGCTATACCAATCGGTTTCGACGCGGTTCGCATAGGGACCCACCACCGCAATCGTTTGGCCCGCGTCCGCCTGAAGCGGCAGCAGGTCGGCGTCGTTTTTCAGGAGGACGATGCTTTTGCGGGTGGCTTCCAGCGCAAGCTCGCGATGCTCGGCCGACTCCCACGGCGGAGTGGATTCGCCAAGCGACGCATAGCGCGAGGGCCGATCCGGATTCATCAGTCCCAGCCGGATCAAGATTCGGAAGTTCGCGGCGAGAACGCGGTCAAGGTCGGCCTCAGTCAGCAGCCCTTTGGCGATCGCCTGGCGCAGCCCTTTTTCATAGTTGTCGAGGAACCGTGAAATGCCCGCCTTGATGATCTTCGCGGCGGCTTCCGCTTCGGTTTTCGCCGCGCGGTGGTGGGTTCGCAGGAGGCGATAGCCGCCGCCGTCCGTGACGATCTGGCCGTCAAAGCCCCACTCATCGCGCACGATCTGTTGAAGCATCGGATGGATATGGCAAGGGGTGCCATTGTGGGCGTTATACGCAGCCATGAACGCTCCTGCTTTACCCTCGCACATCCCCCGCCGAAATCCGACCGAGTAATACTCACGCCAAAGCCGCTCATCGAAGTCCGAGCTGGACTTCTCTCGATCGTTTTCGTTGCTGTTTGCGAGGAAATGCTTCATGAGCGAGCAGCACAGCCACTCGTCGGGATCGTCGCCTTGCAGGCCCTCGACCACGGCGAGCGAGAGCTCACCCACCAGGTGCGGGCATTCCCCAAAACACTCCTCGGTTCGCCCCCACCGTGGGTCCCGGCCGATATCGGCGTTGGGCGCAAAAACGATGAGCCCGGCCTGAGGCTTGTTCTTGCGATGGAACAAGTGCCGGCACTCCTTGGCCTGGGCCTCCGCGCACCGCCGCAGCAGATCCGGATCCCAGGTCTGCCCCATGCCGTACGACTGCGGAAACGTGGTGGTTTTCTCCCGGTTTTTGGGCAACCAATCCGCCCAACCGTCTTGGGCCAGCCCGTGAAGTCCCTCGACACTCGGAGAGCCTTTCACGCCAAGCCTTGGCACGCCCGACTCACGTCCGAAGCACGCGATCTTTTCGTCGAGGGTCATGGCGCCGAGCAGCGCTTGAATTCGTTCGTTTTCGGATTTTGTCGCGTCGAGCCAGACGTGCTTTTGAGCGGCCATCACCGCTATGTTATCGCAGGGCGGCTCGGGCAGGTCTCGCGCCCTGAACTGGTACCATGAGCGCGATGAGCCCGCGGCTCCGCCCATTTGTTTGCCTGCTCGTGAGCTTTGCCTTGCTCGTGATCAGCTTGGGCGCCTATTGGCCCCGGACGGAGGTCGGCAAGCAGTGCCCGACCGCTCCTGTCCAGAAGGTCGCGGTCACCGTCGCAACCCGCGACTGCTGCGGCAAGGTTCGACTCAAGACCGAGCTCCGAGCACCCAAACTGGGCGAAAAGGGCTTCCTTCAGTGCCAGTGCGAAGAGCGCAAGGCCAACGACCGCAGCGAGTGCCTCAAGAGCGGGGTGGTTTCCTTCACCTGGATCCTTCCCGAACCGGCTTTCCAAGTCGCGCACGGCTCGATCTACGCATGGAGCGAACCGCCGCTGGCCGCTAGCGCCTTCCCTTCTCCGCCCGGCACCCCGGCTACGCCGCCGCCGGACTACCTTTCCTAATCCGCCGTTCGTCGCGGCTGGCGCGTGCGCCGGCGCGACTCGACCCTTCGGAACTTAGGAAACAGATGAAATTCAAATTCGCAATCATCGCGGCGCTTGCCGCGGCTCTCGTCAACGCCCAAGAAACCTGTTCGTGCAAGGCAATGCCAACGTTTACGGCCAAGGCCAGCGATGGCAAGACCTATACAAAAGAGGTCCTGACCGCCAAGCCAACCGTTCTTGTCTTCATCAAGCCCGGATGCCCCCACAACCCCCAGGGGATGAAGGATTTCAACCGGCTCCACAAAGCCCTCGGCGATAAGGTTCAGTTCGTGGGAATCGCCACAGGCGATGCGACGAAAGTAGGTCAGTTGGTCAAGCAGTTCAGCGTAAGCTTTCCCGTGATCGCCGATGCGGACAAGTCGATCACCCAGGCGTTCAATGCCAACCACAGCCTGGACTTCGGTCTGATTTGTGCAAAGGATAAGCGCCTCGCCAAGCTGTGGGACGGCTATAGCGCTGCGTTCTTCAAAGAGATGACCGCGAGCCTGCCCGAGCACGGCGGACCCAAGGTCAAGCTCGACCTAGCCTCATACCCCGCTCAGCGCAAGTCAGGCTGCAGCCTGTAAGTTGCCCGCCTGGTCTCCGGCTACGGCCGGAGACGGCTTCCAACAGGAGAACGCATTCATGAACCAAACAACCGCCCGGCTCGCGGCCATCTTGGCCTGGGGCCTATTTGCTGCAACATGGGCGCTGGCCCACGGCGACACCATTCAAATCGCCTCCGACGGGTTGAAGATGCGCACCGGACTCGAAAATGCCATCACCGGTGAAGTCACTCCGGCGCGAGTGTTTGGCGGCGATTTCGACTGGACGGGATCGCAATACGCCACCGAAGTACCCGGCTTCACCTGGAGCACGGCCTTTACTTCCGGCGACCAATGGCGGGCCGATGTGATCGGACGCCTCTGGAAATGGACCGGGAATGAACTGGTCGAATCCAATCAAACGGTCCGTTTCAACTCGCAATGGGGCGGATGGAGCAGCGCGGCTGGCTTGGTCGAGAGCCCCACGTTGACCGTTCCGATCGCCGACCACATGCACATCGATTACAGCCTGGAAGGCCTGGACGAAGGCCAAGGCCAGGGGGTTTACGTCGTCGCGCTGCAGATGCACGATCTTTCGCACGGCCTGCAGGCGAGCCAGCCATTCTTTATCGTCTTCAATCAGGGTGAATCCGATACCGTGCACGACGAAGTGATCGACCGTGCCGTCGACACCCTATCCGATCTCGTCGTGCTCCGCGGTCGGGTCGAGTTGAAGGGCTACACCGGCGAAGCGAACCGCCGTCCCGTTACGGTCGAGCTGCGTGAACCAGGAACCACCACCGCGCTTGAGACAATCACGACGGTCTTGGCGCCAGATGGTGAATTTGCCCTCTTGACCCGTCTCCAAGGCAGCTATGACATCGCCATCAAGGGCCAAACTCACCTCCGCCGGGTGAAGCCCGGCATCGTCCTCGGCGAAGACGGGGCGTGGGCTGGCCAAGTCAGCCTCGTCAACGGCGACATCGATGGCGACAACGCGGTGACGGTCTTTGACTACAGCGTGCTCAGCGATTCGTTCGACCTGACGAGCGAAAGCGCAAACTGGAACGTGGAGAACGGCAGCGGCATCGCCCCAGAACGCGCCGACCTGGATGGCGATGGCGCGATCACGGTGTTCGACTACAGCATCTTGAGCAACCACTTCGACCAAGTAGGTCAGGACTAAGGACGAACCGGTTGAGCCGCAAAGCCTTCACCCTCATCGAGTTGCTGGTGGTCGTCGCGATCATCGCCATCCTCGCCGCAGTGCTCTTCCCCGTCTTCGCCCGCGCCCAGGCAACCGCCAAGGGGACGGTTTGCCTATCCAACTGCCGCCAAATGGGGGTGGCGGCAGCCCTTTATCTCAACGATAACGACGACACCTTTCCGCTCGATTCTCATTCGGGCATGGGAAGCTCGTGGTATACGACACTGACCCAATATTCTCGGACCAGGCTCGTGTGGCGGTGCCCCGTCGACCTGAGCGCAAACTGGGAGCGCCCGATCGGGAACTCGACGAAAGCCCGACTCGCCTCTTTTGGGACCAACTACTATTTCACGCCGTTCGACCCGGTCTATCCGAACGCGTCCGGTTACAACAACGCCTCGCGCGTCGCGGCCCCAGCCCAAGCCGTCTACATCGCGGAACTGGCCAGGAACAGTGTTCAGGAGCACTTCCACCCCGCCTTCTGGTACTTGAAAAACGTGGCGACTCCACAGCAGGAGCTCCAGCGAACCCTACACACAGACCAAGCGCATTACGTCTTTGTGGATGGCCACGCGCGGCGCGCGGCCTTTAGCGTCCTGTTCTCGGGCGACCATGTCGTCGATCAATTCGATCCCAGTCGCGAGTGAGTTCTGGCGGACCTCAGGTTGATTTTGCTCCGACCCTTCTTAGAAAGAACGCCGCCAACAAAATGCCAAAGGCGCAAAATTATAGTTACTGGCCATAGCATAATGACCGCGTCGACCGCGTACTCCACGGACCTGGTGGCTGCTCGCTTTACTCGATCATAGCCTTGAGCAATTCTCATGGAAGTGAACCGAGTCGACTGGCATCCGGTTCCTAGTGAGCTTTGCGCTGATTCATGCTGAACCAGTTGCCAAACGGATCGACGAGGATCGCCTCGACCCCATAAAACTGATCCTCCGGCTCGCCCTTGAACTCCACGCCCTTGGCCAGAAGCTCCTGATAGGTGGCTCGGCAGTGGTCGACTTCGAACACACCCGCGCCCAGCACTCCGGCCTTCTGAAGCGCAAGTACATGCTCGACGTTCTCCTTCGACATCTCTTCGCTTTCCTGAATGAGGAACAAGATGATCTCAAAGTTCGGCTGGGATTTCGGGCCAACCGTGAGCCACCGAAAGCCGCTATCCATCGTGGCATCCGTGCGCACCTCGAGTCCAAGCTTGTTCACATAGAAATCGTAGGCGACGTTCTGGTCGGTGACGAAGATGGGCGCGTGAGAGTAGGTCTTGATCATGATGACGAGAAGTCTGGCGCAGGATCGCCCCGCGCCACTTATCGAATCTTGCTCATTCCGCTGCGCAGGAAGCAGTTCGGAACGCGCTTGTGCGTCCACAAGGCGCCGATTTCCCAAAACCTCCGCGCGCGGCGGCGGAAGTCAATTGGGCTCAGTCCGGTTTCGGCCCGAAATTTGGCCGAAAAGCTCGTCAGGCTCTCGTAACCGATCTCGAGACACACGTCGCTGACCGCTTCCCCCGCGACGAGCCTACGCTTCGCCTCGTCCAGTCGTCGCTCGGTGAGAAACGCCTGCGGCGTCTGCCCGTAAACGGCCGTGTACAGCCGGTGAAAGTGATACGGGGACCAGTACGCCTGTCGCGCGACTTCGTCGAGCGTGAGCCGCCGCGCATATTCCGCCGCGATGAAATCGCGTGCGGTTTCCAGCCGGATGAGCACGTCTCGGTCCCGAGGCATCCCTCGAATTATGTCTGCTCTACAGCGTGACTTCGACGATTCTCACCTGATTGCGGTAGCCGTTTCTGCACTAATGCCATTATTTCGATATTTCTCGAAATATCGAGTATACTGTCGTTATGCAACCCGAAGAGCTCGCGAGACTGTGCAAGGCGCTCGCGGACCCGACCCGAGCCAAGATCTTCCAGTTTCTGGCGTGCTGCCAGGAACGGGTCGCGCTCGATGACGACGGCACCGTGAGGCCCGTGTGTGGCCCGACGGTGGGCGAAGTCTGCTGTGAAGTCACAGGGATCGACCGGGTCACCTCCACCATCAGCTTCCATCTGAAGGAGCTGCGAGAGGCGGGGTTGATCACGATGGATCGCCGTGGCCAGCACATGCTGTGCGCCATTCGCGGCGAGGTCGTCGCCCGGCTCGCCGAGCACCTCACCCAGATTTCGACTTCGTGCTGCTCGGGACCCAACGGAGAAAAACCATGAACCAAGACAACCTGCTCGACAGAAACGATGTGCTGGAGCACATCAAGTCCAACTACGGCCAGGCCGCGTTGCGAGTGATGCAGAACCAATCGTCGTCCTGTTGCGGCGGCGCCGCGGAATCCGGCACGACTTGCTGCAGCGATGCGCCCCAAGCGGACGGCTGCTGTTCAAACGTCGAGGATCCGATCACGAGCAATCTCTATGCCGACGCGCAGATCGCCGAGATTCCCGAGGCAGCCATTCTCGCTTCGCTCGGTTGCGGCAACCCCACCGCGCTGGCAGAACTCGAGGCAGGCGAAACCGTTCTCGACCTGGGCAGCGGAGGCGGGATCGACGTGCTTCTTTCCGCCAAGCGCGTTGGCCCCACGGGCTTTGCCTACGGCCTCGACATGACGGATGAAATGCTCGAGCTCGCCGAAAGGAATCGAATCGAGGCGGGTGCCGAGAACGTGACGTTTCTCAAGGGCCAGATCGAGTCGATTCCGCTCCCCGACGCCTCCGTCGACGTGATCATCAGCAATTGCGTGATCAACCTTTCCGCCGACAAAGATCAGGTTCTGGGCGAAGCCTTCCGCGTTCTGAAACCCGGCGGCCGGTTTGCCGTGTCCGATGTCGTCGTCGAAGGCGATCTACCCGACGCGGTCCGCCGAAACATGGAGCTTTACGTGGGATGCGTCGCGGGCGCCTTGGAGATCGACGAGTACCTGGCCAAGCTCCGTGCCGCCGGCTTTACCGATGCCGCCATCGAGCCGCACCGCCGCTACCAATTCTCTCACCTCGAAGGTGCGTGGGCACCCAAGGGCGTCGACGGGATGACCGAAGAGGAAAAGCAGTCCATCGACGGCAAGATCATGGGGGCCTTCATCCGGGCGAAGAAGGCATGACCTTGAATCTCGAGGATCTGATCGAACCGCTCCGTCCCTACGTCGAATCGCGCCACCGCGAGATCTACGAAATCCCGCCTGCGCGGCGCGCGGTGTTGGACGAAGCGGTTCGCGCCATCCGGGCTCGGTTGGACCTGCCCGGCCCCATCCAGCTCACCTTCATTTGCACGGCGAACTCGCGCCGGAGTCACTTGGGCCAGGTTTGGGCCGCGGTCGCCGCCCACGTGTGCGGGCTGGACCGAATCGAAACGTATTCGGGTGGAACGGAAATCAGCGCGTGCAACGTGCGCACCGTGCGGGCGTTGCGCCGGGCAGGACTCTCGGTCGCCCGACTCGAGGACGCCGAAAATCCCGTCTACTGGGCACAGTATTCAGAATCCAAACCGTCGATCCAGGCGTTCTCAAAACTCTATGCGGGTTCGGGCAATCCGACCTCGGGGTTCATCGCGATGATGTGTTGCAGCGAAGCAGATGAAGCGTGTCCGGCGGCGGTGGGCGCCAACGGCCGAATTCCGCTTCATTACGACGACCCGAAATCGGCAGACGACACTCCGCAAGAGCCAGCCGCCTACGACGAGCGCTCGCGACAGATCGCGACGGAAATGCTTTACGTCATGACACGTGTGAAAGCCTAAATCGTCTTGCAACAGCAGCGAGCTAGGTAACCTTCGGTCGTGGATTTCCAACTTGAGCTCGTCCACGGCGTTCGCGTCGTGACCGTCGCCACGGGAAGTCCGATTCCGCTTCGCACGTATCGGGGCATTCTTTCGGCGCTCGGGTACGCCGAACGTGCGATCAGCCGCGAAGAACTGGTCGCGAAGGTTTGGCCGGACACACCAGCCAGCGTTGCTCGGAATCGTCTGCGCGTGGCTTTGGCCAAACTGCGCAGCCTGATGCCGGGCGCGATCGTCGAATCCCATCACGGTTTGAGCTTGGACCCGGACGTGATTTCGGTCGATGCGACCGCGGTACGCCACGCACTCGCACAAGCCCAAAACCACGTGACGCTGGCCGAGGAACGCAACGAGCTCATGCGGGTTCTTGCCACGCTAGGAGATCCCAAGACGTTTGAAACCGACATGCCCGGGGCAGCCTCGTTCGGGGAGAGCATCGCCCGCTCGGCCCTGCGCGTGCACGAGCTTTCGATGGAGATGTCGCTCGTCGAGGACGCCGCTTACGGTGCACGAGCGGCGACCTTCTACTGGCCCGATTCGGTGGAAGCCTGGGCGGCTTATCTCCATACGAACTGGATGCTCGGCTCTGGGGCTGCCGCAATCGAAGACGCCTCCGCCCGCGCGCCTAAACGAGTTCACTCGGACGGCAAGGTTCAGGATGCGCTGAAACAAGCGAGAACGCCCGCACCGAGGCAGCGCGACCGCGTGACGAGCGACCGCCAAAACTTCTGGACGGAAGTGCTGGTCAGCTTGGAAAATAGTCGTCCCGATCTGATGCGCCAGATCCTCTCCGCGCCGGAGGCTCTCGCCGTTTCCGGCAAACAGCCGCGCCTCATGCACGACGCGCTCGAAAAGGCGACGCCCCTCGACGTCGAAAACCGGGACCTGGTGTGGGAGCGAAGCGCCGCGCGATTGATCGGCCTGAAAGCGTGGCTCGGAGATGCCGATGGCGTCCTCCAGCACGCCGAGAAAGTCTTGGCGATCAGCGAGAACGATACGATCCTTCGCGCGGTGTGGAATGGATGCGCCGTCGCGCATTCGCTCAACCGCGACTGGGACAAAGCCTACGAGGCGCTGGACCGAACCCACGAATACGCGCGGAAGCTGGACAGCGCGATGTATCAGATCACGACCGTCGGCAACCGGGCCTTCTTCAAAATGCAACAGGCACGATTCGAGGAGGCCGAGGCCGACTATGCGACAACCTTTGCCCGTTTGACCGAAATCGATACGCCGCAAGCGCGGTTCGAACTGGCGATCGCACGCGGCAACTCCGCTCTCATCTCCGTATTTCAGCGCGATTGGGACAAGGCATTCGCCCGCCTCGACGCGGGCATCAAGGCGCGGACCATGGACGGCTCCCCGCTCCAGATGGGCGTTCTCCAAGCGGCGATGGCGGTCGCCATGGTGCATCTCCACCGGTACGACGGCGTGGGGTCTTTGATGCGGCTGGCGTTTCTGGACGCGTTCGCCTCCGACTCCGACCGAACTCAACAGTTCACATTCGAACTGGCCGCCGTTGCCATCGACGGCTTGGGCGATCGGGCTTTCGCGCGGTCCCTGGCGGACTGGACTTCGGCGTGGCGGGACCGCATCCGCGCGCCGCGAAGTGAAGCCGAGCTTGGGTTGCTCACCGACATCCTGGAGGCACCATCCACTTCCCCGCTCGCGGGCGAGCCCAATGAAGTCGGCAACCAAACGATGAAAAGGCTCCGCGCCCTGATTGCGCGGAGCCTATCGAGCTGACGGTCGTTTACACGCGCTTGCGGCGAATCAGCAAAGCCGCACCAAGACCGAGGGCCACGGCCGATACCGGCTCGGGCACCACACGACCGAATTCGACGTTATCGAGCCCTCCTTCGCCATCTCCTCCGGTTCCGCGAAGGACGATTGAGGCGATCGATGGTCGGTCATTCTTATACAGGCCAAAGAACACGCCGGTGTTGCCCGAAGAACCGGAGCCCGAACCCGAATAAGCGCCCGTGGTGCCGTCCGTGTAATTTGCGGTCACGAACAGCGTCGACAGATCCATGTGGATTACGCTGAAATAATCGACAGGTGTTCCAAATGCCAGCGTGATCAGAGCGCCTTCGCGGACTGCGACCGCCTTGAGCCCGATCGGGTTGGAGTTACCCATCAACGCCGGGCTGTCGGTCACGGTGGCGCCGCCCGTCGAAGCCGTAATGGTCAGACCGGGATAGATGTTCACCACTCCGCTGATGTTGCCATTGGGCAGTTCGTCGAATGGGCAGGACTGGGTCGGAGTCGTGATTCCGATCGCGCTCAACCAGTTGTTGCGGGCGGTGGTATTGCCTGCAAAATTGGGCGAGGTGAAGACGAGCGAATCAGCAAAGGCGGCCGACGTGACGATGAGTCCGGCGAAGACAAAAAGGTTTCGATATTGCACTGTTGTGAATCTCCTTAAGGAAAAACTTGGACCCGAAAAACGGATCACGCCAAGAGTCTACGAGACAGATCGCCGACCGAAAGGCAGCCTTTGACGCAGAATTACCAGGATCAGGAGCCGGCTGCCGCTAACTAACGCCTGATTAATGCTCGATAAGGCTTAGCGGGTCTCGGGCTCGGTGGGCATCTCGTCCAGACCGTCCAGAATTTGCCGAGCGCGAGCGACCGCCGACGCCAGATCGGGCTGAATATTGTCGGGTCCGATCTGCCGGTGAAACTCCGCTTGCGACATCAGCCGGGCCGGCTGCTCGCGCGCTCCGCACAGAATGAGGTGCCTGCCCGTCGCCCGCAGCCGCGCGGAGAGATCGCCGAGGGCGTGGAGCCCGGTCGCGTCGATCGCATTCATATTGCGCAACCGCAGCATGACGACCTTGGGCAGCTCGTCGATCTGGTCCAAGATCGCGTCCAGCTTGTCGGTGGCTCCGAACAGAAACGGTCCGTGAATTCGGAAGATGACCGCGCCTTCGGGCAGTTCGTTGGTTTGCAGGCTGTGGCGATGACCCGCGTCCACGTACTCGGAGGTCACCTCGCTCACGGTAGTGGTCGCATTGACTTTGCGCACAAACAGCAGCATCGCGAGGATCATGCCCGCTTCCACCGCAACGGTCAAATCGGCGAGTACGGTCAGCGCAAAAGTGAGCACCCAAACCGCGACGTCGGCTGAGCTGAGCTTCAGGATTTCCGGTATCTCCCGCCACTCGCCCATGTTGTAGCTCACCATCATGAGGATGGCGGCAAGCACGGGCAGCGGCACCAGCTTAGCGGTGGGCGCGAAGAACAGGATGATCGCGAGCAGCGTCAGCGCGTGGATCATGCCGGCCACCGGCGTCTTGGCCCCGCTGCGGATATTGGTGGCCGTGCGCGCGATGGCGCCCGTCGCGGGCAAGCCCCCGAAAATCGGGGAGATCACGTTGGCCGCGCCCTGGGCCACGAGCTCCATGTTGGGTCGGTGTCGGTCGCCGCTGGCTCGGTCTGCCACGACCGCCGAGAGCAGCGATTCGATCGCGCCGAGCATGGTCACGGTGAGCGCGGGAGACAGCAGCGGGAGGATGAGTTCGCTGCGGAAGGCGGGAAAATGGAGGGCAGGCAGACCGCTCGGGATGCCGCCAAATCGAGTCCCAATCGTCTCCACCGGCAACCGCAAAAGGATGGCTGCGGCCGTGCCCAGCGTCATCGCCAAAATCGCGCCTGGCACTTGACGCCAAAACCGAAAGACCAGAATCAAAACGGCCAGCGAACCCGCCGCAAGCAGCGTGGCGGAAGGGGACAGGGTCGACCAGTGCGTCACGATCGACTGCATGCGGCCCAAGAAGTCGCCCGGCATCTTGTCGATACGCAGACCGAAGAAATCCTTGATCTGCGTGCTCGCGATCAGGACCGCGATGCCGTTCGTAAAGCCGATCACGACCGGCCGCGGAATGTATTTGACGGCGGTCCCCAGCCCCGTCAGCCCAAGCAGCATCAGCATCACGCCCGCGATGAGCGTGACCATATACAGCCCGTCCACCCCGTGCTTTTGGACGATTCCCGAGACCACGACCACGAATGCGCCCGTCGGCCCCGCGATCTGGGTCATGGATCCGCCCAGCGCCGAGACGATGAATCCGGCGACGATGGCGCAGTAGATTCCCGACTGGGGCAAGACGCCGGACGAGATCGCGAACGCCATTGCGAGCGGCAGGGCGACCAAGCCGACCGTGATGCCAGCAATCAAGTCCGACTGGAACTTCGACCACGAATAGGTTCGAAGAGCGGTCGCTAGTTTGGGAAGCAGGATCTCCGAGGATGGGTTCGGAGTCGGTTCGGAGCGCAACAAATCAATCTAATTATGGCTTTCCTGGAGCAAGTAGCCACTCTTCGTCGGCGGTACCGCCCGAGAAGGTGCCGTTCGACGCTCGCTTGCGGGGTCGCGACACGACGTGGGAATCGGCAAAGAACGCCATGAATCGATCCCCGTGCCGTGGGTTGCCATCGTCGACACTCTGGCGGAATCGGTCGCGCTCGCCATCCACCCAATCGATGACATGCCGGTCCCGCCCATTCCCTGCGCCGGGGTCGCGCGGCAGCGGCCAGCCATCGACAAACAGAATGAGCCCGGCGGGTTGGGCCGCTTCGGCGAGGGCTGCCCACGCGGCGCCGACCGGCTCCTCGGCATCATTGCGAACGTCGTTGAAGGCGTAGTTGTAGCTCCACGGGTCGCTGGTCGAGGCCGAAAAGGTGATGGGCTGCGGCTCCATCGGGCAGTTCAGGACCGCCTTGCTCTTCAGATACGGCTGGGCGAGATCGCCCCAATAGCGCGGCTTCTCATCGCCCGAGTCGGGTCCGAAGAGCCGGTCGTCATGATCGGCCGCATAGAGCAGAGCGGCGACACCGACCTGCCGGATGTTCGATTCGCAACTCGTGCGCTTGGCCTCTTGTTTGGCCCGATTGAAGACCGGAAAGAGGAGCGCGGCCAAGATCGCGATGATCGCAATCACGACGAGCAGTTCGATCATCGTGAACGCGTGGCGAGTCCTCACGTTAGATATGTTACGGCAACAACGCTTCCCGTTGGCGCTGTGTTTCGTGTCATTCCGCGCCCACACGGATTACAATGAGAACTCACCGCATGAACACACCCACCAAGACGGCCGCGTTCCTCGCCATGCTCGCCCTCGGGCTGGCCGGATGCCACCAAGCACCGCCCAGCGCCCCGACGACAGCCGCCGAGCAGAAGCAGCAGGGCCAGAAGCCATCACGCCTGGCGGTCAAGCGGGGCATGGATCCCGACATGAAACGGGTCAACATGAGCCCGCGCGACATCACCGTGGAAGAACTCATCGCAATGGACCGGCCCACCGCCCTTGCCGACGACATCTCCTCGCCCGAATACCAAGACCGGCGGATCGACGCCTTCGAGCGCCAGGTTTGGCGGCTGCGCTGCCAGGTGAAGAGCATCATTCGGCGCAAGGACGGCGATTTCTTCCTGGTGGTCAGCGGCAAAAGCGGCGCGACCACCGTGGTCGAAGTGCCCGATCCCAGTCTGTGCAAAGGCAGCGCCGTCGAGAAAGAGATCTCCAGCGCTCGTTCCGCGCTCGCAAGCTACAAGCCCGGCGACAAGGAGATTCCCATCAACCAGCCCGCCACCATCGAGGGCGTCGGCTTTTGGGGCCCGAAGCCCAAGGCAGGAGGCAAAGGCGCCGCCAACGGCGCGCGCATCATGCCGGGCACGGGCGTTCGAATGGGCGATTAAGCATCGCCCACCAAACCGCTCTTATCGCCCGCGCCGGCGGAGCAAGATCAATCCGCCCACCAGCGCCACCAGGCTGGCCGGCTCGGGAACCGGATTGTCGGGGATATAGCCGCCCGAATCGCCACACGTTCCCGAGAACGAGGCGTTCTGGCTCACGCTCATCAGCTTGACCTCAGGATCGATGCTCGTGATGCCCACCGTCGCGCCGAGCCCGGAGCTCGCTTCCACCGTATTGCCACCGACCGCCGATGACCGTGCCGTCGTCACCGCCGTGGAGCCCAGATCCATGCTGAACGTGATGTTGCCACCCACCTTCGCGTTGAACGTGAACTGGCGCGTGAGATGCGCGTTGCGGCTGCCCGCGAATGGCGCGAATTCCCCCGTCCCGATCGTCGTGCCGAAGTGGTTCGTGAACTCGTGCACGCCGCCGCCACCTACCACCGTTTGGTCGGTATTCCGAAAGAACCAGCTGACGGCGTTCGTTGCTCCGTTCGCATTGATCATATACGAGGCATTTTCGTACGAAGCCTGCAGCAAGCTGGTGATATCGACGCAGAAGCCGATTTTGACGATGGTGCCCACCGCCAGCGTCGCGGACGTCACGGTGAACAGCTCGTTCGTCACGCGCGAGGTCGCTTCGCCATTGGCGATATCGCTCTGCACGAAGTTGGCATTGCTCGGCCCGACGCATGCATGGTTGCGCGTGCCGTACGTTCCGCCCAAGAAATCCATGTTGGCGCGCCCGGCACCGTCGCCTCCGATCAGGTTTTCGGCCTTCGCAGTTAGACCAAAACCCGGGTTGTTTGAAAGCTTGGTGACCGCACTGACATTGCTCGCATCGCCGAAAGCCCGGCCCGTAAAGCTGCCATGGGCTCCTGCCACTCCGATCGCTGCCACTCCTAACGCCATTCGCAAACTAGATGGAAAAATCAACATCGTGACTTAGTGTACGGCAACTTTGTCGGGATGCCATACCGGGTTTGAGCCGATTGAGTGATAGTCTGGTGGTTACCAGGTTTACGGTTGGGAGTCTAAACTCCAACGGGTGTGCTGTAGAATGGGATTCTGCTGGGCGCGCATGCGCTCGATCTGGAGAGGAAAATGCGAACCCGATTCTTTGCCCTCGTCGTTACGACTGGCCTGTGTGGAGCCACCGCCCACGCCTCGTTTGAGTTGATGCTCGTCGCCGAGCAAACCGCCGCAGGCGGGCGCGTCGTCCGGATCGACCCCGAATCGCGCACCAATCTCGGCTCGTTCGGCCTCGGCAAGATTGCCGGCACGGTCAGAGACATCGCCGTCAACCGGTCGCTCGGCCGATGCTACGTACTCGGGAACAGCTTAATCAGCGAGTTCAACTACAACACGGGCGACTTTGTCCAAGCCTATTCAGTCTCGAGTCTTTTTCATAGTATTGACCTCTCTCCCACCACCGGTGATGTGACCGTGGGTGGTTTTGGACCGAGCAATGTCACTCCCGCACGTCGATATTCCAACGGTACGTTTTTGACGGGCGTCGGTACGGTCTTTACCACGACCACCCTCGTCGAGTATCAAGGTCTGCAGTATCTTGCCTCGTCGAGTAGCTCGAGTATCCCCGTCATCGATTCGTTCGCTCCTAACGGGACCGTCGCCACTCGGGCGCATACGAGCACACTGGCCGTCGGGTTTACGCAGTCGTATCGTGATATGACAGGCGCGGCGGGCAAGCTTTGGGCGACCTATGTCGACGGCAACGGCGATGTGCGGCTGCGTAACTTCACGATTTCCGGGTCGACCCTGACCTTCCCCGCCGATCTCAGCGCGACGTTCGGCACGTTCGGCAATCGGGTGAGCCTCGCCACCGGGCATGGCGACATGATCTACCTGCTGAACAACGAAACAGTTAACATCGTGCACGCCCCGACGGGTACAGCCCTCAGTTCGTTCGCGTTGCCCGGAATCACAGCCGGCAACGCTCGCGGCATGGCCCTGATCGCGGCTCCCGAACCCGGTTCCCTGCTCGCGCTCGCGGGAGCGGGATTGGCGATGCAGTTGGGTCGGCGGCGACGACGACGCGCGTAGCCCCTCAAGAACTTTCAGTTCTAACAAATTTGCACTGAATCCGCAAATCCCTGTTACACTAATGACTCGGGCCGGTGGCCCAGTTGGAGAGGAATATGGTTCGAATTACATTGCTTGCTGCTTTGGTCTGCGCGTGCGCGCCTGCGCTCGGCTCCTACGAATTGGCTCTTGTCCTCGACCGCGGGACCAAGAAGATTCACCGCTTCGATGCCGTGAGCGGTGCCTATTTCGGCTCGTTCGGGACCGTCTCTTCGGGCGCGTCCACCATGGCGCTCGACGCCGCGCGGGGCGAGGTCATCGTTTACGACAGTGGCACCCAGTACAACTACAACTACAGCACGGGCATCTTGACCAGCGCGGTCTTGTGGAATTCAGGGGTCACCAAGGTGAGCCGCACGCCAGCGGGTACCAACTACATGGTCTCGTTTTCTACGGTGATTCAGGAATACACGCCGAGTCAGGGCTTTCTTCGCACCATTCCCATCGGCTCGGCCCTGACCTCTTCCGTCACGGCCCTGGAGTCCAACCGTTTTCTGGTGGCGGATGCGTCAAACAAGGTCTATTACGGTGACTACACGTCGGGCACGATCCTCTCGACCCTGACCTTTGGTTCCCCAATCAAGGATATCGCCGTGACCGGCATGGTCACGGGAGCGGGAGCGCGGCTTTCCTCCGTCCTGTTGGCCAACGGACAAGTGTCCTTTGTGGCCACCCAAAGCAATGGAATCCAAGGCACCAGCGGCGTGCTCACCAACTTCGGGACCCCGCTCGGACTGGCAGGTC
Source organism: Fimbriimonadaceae bacterium (assembly GCA_044226215.1). Lineage (GTDB taxonomy): Bacteria > Armatimonadota > Fimbriimonadia > Fimbriimonadales > Fimbriimonadaceae > JBGAHK01. The sequence continues at coordinate 1,491,418 of JBGAHK010000001.1, forward strand.
TGCACAGCGGAATGATCGTGGTGGGCAAGAACTCCGCAGGCGCTCCGCTCATCCAAACTTACGCGGCGGCGTTCAATCTGGGCATGGCCGTCGGCTTGGTCCCGCAGACCACGCTATCCGGCGGTGGCATCACCGATCCTGTCGCGGTCGTGACCGTCATCGCTCCCGAGCCGACCAGCCTGGCCGGTTGGGGTCTTGGCGCCCTGGTCCTCGGCTTGGCTCGCCGCCGCACGCGGTCGGGCGTAGGTGAGTCTCCACCGCTTCACCCCTCCTCATCTCGGCACGCCGGGATGAGGAGGGCGTGGGATCTATTCGTCTCCCACCATGTCGAAGTGGTCGCTTAAGATGGAATAGTCGAAGACGGTAATCGCCCCGTCACCGTCCAAGTCCGCGTCCGAAGGACGCGCACCATTAGCGCCGACCGTATTCCAGTCCGTATCCGCGCTCGTCTTGTCGAAGTAATCGCTCAGGACGCTGTAGTCGAAGACGGTGATGGCATTGTCTCCATCGATGTCCCCGTTGATCAGGCTCATCGAGATTCCGGAGACATCGGTGCTCGTGAGATTGACTGGAAGGACCTTCGCCAGCCAGTGACTCGCTTTGATGCGAATTCGGTACTTGGTGGAGCCTGGAGAAGTGGCGATGAAGCTGCCGTCTTCGCCAAGGGGAACAAGCGCGGAACTCAAGACAACCGGGGATGCCTCCTCCAAGAATTCGACGAGCACCGAGTTCGGCCGGCTGTCACTGCCCACGATGAAGTCGTTCAGGCTCAGGGATCCAGCCACCGTGTGCGTGACGTTGCGCACGATGGTCCCCGTATTACCTGGGAAACCAATCGTGCCGGGATCCACCAGAATGGCGCCCGTGAATGTGTCGAATCGAGAATAGACGGCGATCCGTCCGCCGCCACCGGAGCCCATCGCCCCGTCTGTGGTCGAGCCCCCATTGGCACGAACAATTCCGGTTCCCTCGAACGTATTGCAGCTCAGAGAGATGCTCCCGCCCGAGCCGCCGCCGCTACCAGATCCGACGGTGCCGTCCGAGACCATGAATCCGTAGAGCGACAGGGCTTTACCCACCGTCACGCGGAGCAATCCGCCTCCGCTACCTCCGTTGGCACCACCGCCACCACTTCCCAGGTCGCTCGGATAAAGCTCACTTCCGTAGGTTAAACCGCCATTGTCGCTAAATCCCGACGTGCGCCCTCCTCTCCCCCCGTATCCGGCCCCGCTTCCTCTCTGATTGACATCGATGAGTCCCTTGCCGGGCCCCGTGTTCTTGCCGTAGCCCCGGCCAGAAATTTCTAAACCTGAATCGAAGTCGATGAAACACGAGCCCGCGATCTTCAGCGTTAGCCCAAGCCCCGCCGGATGAGTGACCTTCGCGTTGCCACGAATGATCAGATTGTCCGGGACGTCCATGCTGGACAGATCCGTCGCTGCAGGGTTGTTGTACGTGTAGCCATTATTGTCGAAGATAAGATCGCCGAGCGCTGATGAATCGAGCTTGATGTACACCGAGCCAGCGCCTCCGGGATAGTTCCCCTGATTGTAATTGGTCGCCGCCGAGATATCGCCTTCGAAGTTGTTCGCGCCCAGGTAGAGAGCCACCCGTCCCCCACCGCCTTGCCCGGCATATCCGTTTACGGGTCCATGTCCTCCAAAAGCCCAGATATGCCCGGTTCCCACCAACGATGACGCCTGCACCCAGATACTGCCACCCGAACCCGCACCGCTGCTCCCACCGGCGACGCCGCCGTTGCACTGAATCGAACCATCCACAGCCAGACTGCCCGAAACCAACAGCTTGAGGGCTCCGCCTCCCGCACTGGCCGAACCACCGCCTCCACCACTGCCAAAGTGGACCGGCTGCCGATACGATCCGTACGTCGCCCCGCCCAAATAGCGGCTGTTACTAACGCCCCCACTCCCGCCGTAGCTGCCGCCAGAACCATACCCTGCAGGATCCGTGGTGCCCTTGCCCGGCCCCGAGTTCTTGCCGTAGCCTCGGCCCGAGAGATCGAAACCTGAATCGAAGTCGATGAAACACGAGCCCGCGATCTTCAGCGTTAGCCCAAGCCCCGCCGGATGAGTGACCCTAGCGTTGCCACGAATGATTAGGTTGTCCGGGACATCCATGCTGGAAAGATCCGTCGCTGCAGGGTTGTTGTACGTGTAGCCATTATTGTCGAAGATAAGATCGCCGAGCGCTGATGAATCGAGCTTGATGTACACCGAGCCAGCGCCTCCCGGATAGTTCCCCTGATTGTAATTGGTCGCCGCCGAGATATCGCCTTCGAAGTTGTTCGCGCCCAGGTAGAGAGCCACCCGTCCGCCACCACCTTGCCCGGCATATCCGTTAACGGGTCCATATCCTCCGCGAGCCCAGATACGCCCGGTTCCCACCAACGACGACGCCTGCACCCAGATACTGCCACCCGAACCCGCACCGCTGTTGCCACCGGCGACGCCGCCGTTGCACTGAATCGAACCATCCACCGCCAGACTGCCCGAGACCACGAGCTTGAGGACCCCACCTCCCGCACTGGCCGAACCACCGCCTCCGCCGCTGCCAAAGTCGGCCGGCTGCCGGTACGATCCGTAAGTCGCCCCGCCCAAATAGCGGCTGTTACTGACGCCCCCACTCCCGCCGTAGCTGCCGCCAGAACCAAATCCCGCAGGATCCGTGGTGCCCTTGCCCGGCCCCGAGTTCTTGCCGTAGCCTCGGCCGTCGAGGTCGAGGGCGCTGCTCAAGTCGATTCGCATCGAGCCGGTGGTGATATTGAGTTTGGTCGTGGCATTTCCTGCACACGTCACACGAGCATTGGATTGAAGAACGAGCGACTTGAACATATGACTGCCGTTCATGATCACCGTACAATTCCGGATTTTCAGGCGCAAGTTGTCATAAGAATCGTCCGCACTGGCAATCGTGGTGTTCGTTGCAATGACGGTCGGCCCGTCCAGCATGACGCCATAGTCCCCGTCCGGATCAATGTTGTCTCCGTAGTACACATCGTGCCCAGTGAGGAAGAGATATCGCGCTCCTTCTGGGACCACGACGTCCATACCCGCAGAAGAAATCAAGAAGTCCTCTGCAATATCGGTCGAAAGACCCCCATGAAATGTGGCGGCGGTGACGAAGTTGGCACCGTAATCGATCGCGTCTGGAATCCGAACCAAGAATGCACTGTCGCGTACCGTGCTGGTGGCACTGAAACAACCGAGCATCACGCCGCCTCCGCTTCCCAGGGAGGAGTTCCATTGGAACGAGCCGACTTGTCGAAGGCCAATCGCGTCCCCCGGATCGATCCCCATTAAGGCGAGATCGATCACGATCGGCTGGAGCGCGACGTCTTGATTGGTTCGCAAGTACGTGGCAGCGGGGTTGACGGGCAGGAACGTCTCAGCCGCCCTCGTCATAGCCGCTAACATCGAAACCAGACAGCAAACGATCGTCTTGAAATGCATAGAGTGACCCATTGGCTTGTAGCGTTCCAAGGCTCGTGCTTGTAGGCCCGAGACGTCTCCTTGGAGGTAAGGGCAGCATAACGCAGCCGGTCGACTTTGGCTGTTCAGAATCGCTCAAGATAACTAAGTTATTTGAATAGCTTGCCGGCCAAGTCCGGATCGTGTAGACTTTTTTCTGGGCGATGGACCGAGACCGGAGAATGCGACGGCAGCGCGCGGCCAGGCTGACCGAAAGTGGACATCGTTTGTTGCTGAGCAAGCTTGAAGAAGCAGCGCGCATGCGACCGGACGGGCGGTTCACCCGGATGCAAAGGGCCGAACTCCTGGGCGTCAGTATGGTGACCGCGGCCCGCATTCTTGCCCGATCCGGAAACGACAAATCCGTTCTGATCGACGCCTTTCGCGCCTTGGGCATCACGTGGCGGGACGAATTCTGCGAGCTCATTCCCTTCGAAGCTGATGCGAAGTCACCACCACCGGAGCCAACTCTCACGCCGCATCAAAGGTGGACACCCGGGAGGGCACCAACGATTGCGATGGCGCTAGCGATCGTGCTCGGCGGATCGCTCCTCCTGCGAGGTTCGCGGAGCCCTCAGTCGCCGCATGACTTGTTGAATCAGCGTCTCGATCGCAGCCGCGAAGCCTTCCGAAAAGCGGATTTTGAGACGGCGGAGAGCTATGCGGCAAGCTCGGTCAAGCTGGCCCGAAATGGCAGCGTCGCGGACAAGCTAGCAGACTCGCTCAGCCTTCAGGGCGACATCTTGGCCGCCAAAGGAAGATTGGAAGAAGCGGTCGTGTGCTACAAGAAAGCCCTCCCCGTGTGGAGCGTCTTGGAGAAGGACCATGGTTATGGCAGTCTGCTCGAGTCCTTGGGCATTGCCGAAGCCCGACTGGGGCGATTGGCAGACGCGAAGAGCCATTTTCAAGAAGCCTTGCGGCATCGGCGGGGCATCAACGACCCGGGTGTTGAAGCGGGCCTGCTTCGCGATCTGGGATCGCTCGCCGCCGTTCAGGGTGATCTGGAGACCGCTCGCAAGCGGTACGTCGAGGCCAAACAGGTCATCGCGGATCGCCCAACGGAAGCGATGCATACCGACATCAAAGCCCTCACCGCCCTGCTCGACCGCGATGAAGGACAATACGATCGAGCCCTCGCTCATCTCCAGGAATGCCTGGACGATTGGAAGAAGCGCGGGCATGAACGGTGGATGGCGACCACCCTCTTTCAGATGGCGACCGTTTACGCCACCGCGGGGCATGACTCGCTCGCCGGGCAATATGGCGATCGGGCGCGTCTGCTCTTTGAAAAGGTCGGCGATCTGAAGGGCGCCCGCGATTGCAGGAACTGGCTCACTCCGAAATTCCAACTTTCGGATATCGGCCGTCGACGCGAAGAGTTCTTTTGAATCGGCCAAGGCACGAACGTGTTCGCGCACTCCCAAAATTCGCCTAACTCCACATCCATCGAGTCCAAACGAACAAAGCGCGAACACGTTCGCGCACTCCCAAAAAACCTAACCCACCAAGACCACACCCACCGGCATGACCAGTCCCTGCCGACCGGTCGCCCTCTCCACGGGACGGATGGCGCAGGCATAGACCCCCCGCCCCAGCCCCAGCACGAACGTCGGCGAACCGGGCGCGAAGACGTGGAAGCCCGCCGAGGTATAGCGCGTGCCGGGCTGGCGACGCACATTGGCCAGCGGCTGGATGAGCAGCTCGGTGGTCTGGCCCGGCGCATTCCAACTGGAAGCCGTGAACCGGATGCCGCCCGCCACCACCGCCGCCTGGATGAGCGGCATTTCGGGGATGAAGACGGTGCTGGGCGGAACCGTGGGCACGGGCGCGCCGGGGTTCACCTGCATGAACTTGGTGGCGAGCCCCACAAAGGCGCGGTAGCCGATGGTCGCGCGCGGCGTGCGGTCGGAGCCAGACGCGGCGGAAAGACTCTGGGCATAACGGCGCCAGGCGTCGGCGTGAGCCTGGTCGAAACCCGCCCACAGCGCATTGGCCTGGCCGAGCCGATCGAGCGCCTCGCGCTGAGCCGAGCTCACCGGCCGCCGGTAGCGCGGCTTGTGCCGGAACACGGAGCCCGACGACGTCGGGACGATGGCGAATTCGCCCAATCCCCCACTCAGCTCGGACAACCTCGCGCTCAAGGTCGCTTTGGCCATTCTGCTATGGATGATCGGCGGACCACCAACGGTTCTGGAGCCGTTCATCAACAGATCATCAACGGTTGCACAACCCGAACAACCGTTGAGGAACCGTTCAGGAACCGTTGATGAACCGTTGATGAACCGTTGGGGGTCCAGTGGCGGCCGCCCGGGCGCGGGCTCCCCTTCCCTGCGGCGCGGGCCCTGACCCGCTGCGGCCGTTGGTGGGTTCAAAAGCTGGGTTAACTGGAGGCGGTCGCTAGCTTCGTTCACAGAATTTCAATAATTCTTCGCAAAATACAATAAATATCGTATATCACGGGTATAACGGACGAATCATGGAGCAAATGCTTCTCGTCGGACTTGAAAATTTGCTCGATCAGGTCGATCAGCTATACGTTGGTACCAAAGATATGGACCGGCGCGAGATCCTGTTTCGAATGACACGATCGCTTAACGAGGTCCGGAGTCTCGCCGCACAGCTAGCTCCGGGGGACATGATGCGGGAGTCAGGAAAGCTCTTCGCCTCGCGTACACGGTTAGATGCCCCGGCGGAGTCGTTTACCTATCGATTCGATGGCAGGCAGTTGGTACGGCAGGGCACGCGTGGTGACGGTATGGGCAAGTACGAGCAGTCGGTGGAGCTTACGGTGCTGCAAAAGGTTGCTGATCGTGTGGCGCAGATGTATTTGGCCGGTGAAACCAGAATCGCTGGCACGATGGTCCACCGCCATATGCCGGAGTTGCCGCACTACAAGGTCAATGCCGCGGTGTCGTTTTTCCGGGATTCGGGGCTCATGGAAGAACTGCAAAGTGATCCCAGGAACTGGGAGCCCCTAGTCCTCGCCGCCCTCCAAAAGGTGCGTGGCTAGAAAATTTTGAAAAAAGTCGCGCGAGGTCTTGACTTTGCTCGGACCGAGCTTACAGACTATAATGATTTGGCCCACGCCCAAGCGGGTCGTGAGCCGAAATCTCGTTCTTCGTTTTGTTCTGACGCCAATCAGAACCACGCCTAATTTCGGTCAAGCCAAAATACGACGCTACTATCATTATACGGTTAAGTTTGCATTTTGTCCACATGGACATGTGGAAAGAAGGCAAACAACGTACTATTAGCAAGATTTTGGCCTGACCTCCTTCCAGAAGTGAGGAGCCAAAATGGCCGTTACAAATATCTATTCTGAAGTTTCCGGCGACGATTTCAATAACCTCGTCGTCACCTGTCCCAGCTGCTCGCACGAGTTCGGCATCGGAGATGCGCTTGCGGGGCGAGTACGAGCCGAGTTCCAGCGCCGTGAGGTTGAAATGCGGGGCAAGCTGGCCGAGCGAGAGCGTGAACTTGCCGAGCGTGAAGCCGGGATCGAACAACTTGCTCAAGAACGGGCGCGGGCTCTGGCCGCCGAAGCGACCGAGCGCATTATCGGTGAAGTCAAGAAGGACGCAGAAGCTCGCTTCATGATGGAACGCAAGGCGGCCGCTGCAGAGACGGAAGCCTTACGGGAAAAGCTGCGGGAATCGACTCAGCGGGAAACGGATCTGCTGAGGAAGGAGCGAGAGTTTGCCGAAAAGGAGCGTGAATTCGAGCTCCAGAAGCAGCGCGCCGTGAATGAAGCCATCGGTAATGCGACGGAAGACGCGGAAGCGAAAGTGAAGGCGAACTTCGATCAGCAACTGCGCGAGAAGGACCTGCAGCTGAAGCGAGCGCAGGACCAAGCGGCCGAACTCAAGCGACAGCTCGAACAAAAGCCGTCGCAAGAGCTCGCTGGCGAGGCGTTCCAGCAGGAGATCGCGATGTCGCTCCAACTGCGGTTCCCCACCGACAACGTCGAGAGCGTGAAGAAGGGACAGCGCGGAGGCGACGCGCTCCACACTGTTTATTCGCGAAGCGGGGCCGTGGCGGGCCGCATCCTGTGGGAGACCAAGAACGCGGCGAACTGGAGCGCGGCGTGGCTCGACAAGCTCAAGAACGACGCCCGCGAAGCCAAGGCAGAGGTTTGCGTTCTCGTGACCGACGTGGCGCCGGGGATCGACACCTTCGACGTGATCGACGGTGTTTGGGTGGTGAAGCCCGAATTCGCCCGGGCGTTGGCCGTCGCACTGCGGGAGCAGATTCTGCTGACGGCGGAGGCGCACCGGGCAATGGCCGGTGCGAAGACGAAGTCCGAGCGGATTTACACCTATTTGGTGGGTCCCGAGTTTCGAGCCCGTCTCAGTGGAATCGCAGAGCCATTCCGGAGGATGCAGTCGGACCTGGCGTCCGAAAAGCGCGTCATGACCACGAGGTGGAATCGGCGCGAAAAGCAGATCGAGACCGTGCTCGAAGGGGTTATGGGACTGAAGGGCGACCTGCAAGGCCTGGCCGGTTCCGATCTGGACGAGCTCTCGGAAATTGAGATGCTGGCCTTGGAACCGGAGAACGAAAGCGCCGAATAATTCCCATGGCCCGTCCCGGCTCGCCATGCGCGGCTGAGACGGGCCTCGTCCGCTCCCCACGTAATAGGAGGTCGAGCGAAATGCAAACTCAACCGCACCACATTCTCTTTATCCTGGACGAATCGGGATCGATGCAGTCATCTCAAACGGATGTCATCGCCGGATTCAACGAATACATTCTGGATCTCGCGGCCGACGGTCGCCGAAACGGCTGGGACTCGGTCGTCAGTCTCGTCAAGTTCCACACGTACAGCAGTACGGCGTTTTGGAAGTTGCCGGTGGAAGAGGTTCCACGGCTAACGACGAAGACGTACCGTCCCGACCATTCGACCGCTCTGCTGGACGCGATCCACGAGCACGTCGGGCGCTACGCCCGCGAGCTCGAAGGACAGGGTGATCCGCCGGTCCTGGTCCTCATCTTCACGGATGGTGCCGAGAATTCCAGCCGCAAGGCGAACTGGAAGCAGGTCACCGACCTCATCGCAGAACTCGGTGCACGGGAGAACTGGACCTTTGCCTATATGGGCGCCCACCTGGACGCCTGGGACCAGGGGCAATCGCTGGGCGTGGCCCCCAGCGCAGTCGCCCATGGGGACAACAAGAACATGCGCGCCAATTTCAAGCGGATGTCGGACAGCACCCGTAAGTACCGAGAAGATATGGCCGGAGCCAACCGTAAGAAGTCGGACGGGTTTTTTGGGGAGGATTCGGACCAGGGATAGAGGAGCACTCGGAGGGCCTTCTGGATGGCAGGCCCTCCGTGAGACGCGTGAAGTTTGTAAACTAAGAGTAAGAAATATGATAACTGGGGAATTGAAGTCAAAGGTCGACCGCATTTGGGACCACTTCTGGTCGAACGGGTTATCCAACCCGCTGGCCGTCATCGAGCAGATCAGCTACCTGCTGTTCATGAAACGACTAGACGAACTGGAGGAAGCCGAAGAGCGGAAAGCCAACCGAACGGGCCAACCGATGGCCCGGCGGCTGTTCAACGACAAGCAGCAACACCTCCGGTGGTCTCGCTTCAAGGATTTCGATTCGGAGCGCATGTTCCAGACCGTGCGGGATGAGGTGTTCGCGTTCCTGCGAACCTTGAATACTAACAAGGACAGCGTGTACGCCAAGTTCATGAAGGACGCGGTGTTCCTGATCCCCAAACCGTCGGTGCTGGAACAGGTGGTGACCCTACTCAGCGAGATTCCGATGCACGACCGGGATACCAAGGGTGACCTTTACGAGTACTTGCTCAGCAAGCTTGCCCAGGCAGGGGTCAATGGCCAGTTCCGCACTCCGCGCCACATCATCCGCATGATGGTGGAGATGGTCGAACCCAAGCCCAAAGACGTGATCGGTGATCCGGCGGCGGGTACGGCAGGCTTCTTGGTGGTGGCGGGGGAATACCTTTTGGAAAGGCACCCGGAAGTCATGATGGACGAAAAGCTCCGGCGGCACTTCTCGGAAGGGATGTTCCACGGCGGCGAATTCGACCCGACCATGATACGCATCGGGGCGATGAACTTGATGATGCACGGTATCGAAGACCCGGACCTGGTGTATGCGGACTCGCTTGGTGAGGAGTCGATCCACCTGCGGGACAAGTACACGCTCATCCTTGCCAACCCGCCGTTCAAGGGCGCGATCAACGAGGCCGAGATCGCCAAGGATTTGCATGCCACCGTCAAAACCAAGAAGACCGAGCTCTTGTTTATTGCCCTGTTCCTCAAGCAGCTTAGGGTTGGGGGCAGGTGCGCGTGCATTGTTCCGGATGGGGTGCTTTTCGGCTCCAGCAAGGCCCACCGCCAGGTGCGGGAATTGCTGATCGACGGCAACAAGCTGGAAGGCATCGTCAGCATGCCGTCGGGAGTGTTCAAGCCCTACGCCGGAGTCTCGACCGCGGTGCTCATCTTCACGCGCACCGATTCGGGCGGAACTGATAACGTTTGGTTCTATGATATGCAGGCCGACGGCTTCAGCCTAGACGACAAGCGGAACGAGATCAAAGATGACGACATCCCCGATGTTCTGACGCAGTGGCGAAATCGCGACCCCAAAGGGGCATCCGACCGGACGGCCAAGTCGTTCTTCGTGCCGGTTGAGGAGATTCGGGCCCAAGGCCACGATCTCTCAATCAACCGCTACAAGGAAGGGGTGCATGAGGAGGTCGTGCACGATGACCCCAAAGTGATTCTAGACCGGCTGATCCAGCTGGAGTGCGAGATCATGGACGACCTGAAGGCGCTGAGGGGGATGCTTTGAAGACTGCTACTTTGGACGAGGTATTCGAGATCGCCAGGGGAGCGTCACCCCGCCCTATCGACGAACACATTACCGATGACCCGTCGGGCGTCCCCTGGATCATGATCGGGGACGCCTCGTCCACATCGAAATACATCTCCGGTACCAAGAAGAGAATTCATTCGAGCAGCGAATCACTGTCAAGAACTGTCGAACCCGGAGACTTCCTATTGACAAACTCGATGAGCTTCGGCCACCCGTACATTTCTAGGATTCGAGGCTGCATTCACGACGGTTGGTTACTGCTTCGACCAAGAACAGGCGAGATAGATCCAGAGTATTTCTACTACGTACTAGGATCGGATTCGGTCAAGACACAGTTTGCGAGGCTGGCATCCGGGACAACGGTCAAAAACCTCAATAGCGACCTGGTTAGAGGAGTTCGAGTGGGGATTCCTCCCCTGCCCGAGCAACGCCGCATCGCCGACATCCTCGACCGAGCCGACGCCCTCAAGCGCAAACGCCAACAAGCCCTTCAACTCGCCGACAAATTCATCGGTTCCATCTTCGACCACCACTTCGGAGACCCTTTGAAGTGCTCCGGCCACACAACCCTTGGCTCTCTGATCGATCCTGATCGTCCGCTAACCTACGGCATCCTAATGCCCGGTCCCGACGTGCCAGACGGCGTCCCCTACATCAGGGTAGCGGAAATGAAGGATGGGACGGTCGATTTGTCCGATGTCAAGCGGACCACGAGGAAGATTCACCTCGAATACAAGCGCTCCATCTTGGCGCAGGGTGATATCCTCATTTCCATTCGTGGCCACGTCGGGCGAGTTGTCGTGATTCCCGCCGAGCTCGATGGTGCCAACATCACCCAAGATACTGCCCGAATCGCTTTGAAGGACCCGACTTATCGGGAGTTCGTGGTTGGTGCATTGCTGTCGGCCGAAACGCAACGTTGGATGCAAAAGCGGGTCAGAGGGGCAGCCGTCAAGGGGCTCAACCTGGGCGACTTGCGACAACTTCCGATCCCAGTTCCGAGTGATGAGAGCATACGTGCTTACTCCCAGGCGGTCGGAGCCATCAGGGCCGTCCGACACAGCCTGACGTCAGCAGTTGTCGAGACTCAGTCATTGAGTGCATCGCTTGTCGACGGTTTGCTCAGGAAGGGCGGCGCATAGGTGGACTTCCGCATCTTTTATTCGTGGCAATCCGACTTACCCAACAACACGAACAGAGGGTTCATTCAGGATGCCCTTGAGCGCGCTTCAAGGAATGTCGCAAAGGATGACACGGTTGAGGTCGAGCCCGTCGTTGACCGAGACACAAAGGGATTGACGGGTTCGCCAGCAATTGACCATGCGATCTTTGAGAAGATCGAAGGTGCTCAAGCGTTCGTGGCCGACGTATCGATCGTCAATCAGGGGGCAGACGGCAGGAAGACGCCGAATCCTAACGTCTTGCTTGAGCTCGGCTTTGCCGCAAAGGCGCTTGGCTGGGGTCGGGTGGTTCTCGTCTTCAACACGGCCACTGGCGACCCCACCGTTGACTTGCCATTTGATTTGAGGCCAAGGCGTCGGATCGAATACCGGGCTGAACCCAACGAGACGGACCGCTCCGAAGCAAAGAAGCATCTTATGGGCACGATGGAAGACGCCATTCGCCAGATGATCGACCAAGAGCACCAACGTCCGGCCGCGCCGGTGCCGCCGACGGCTTTGGAAATAGCAGCAAACGCAATCGGGGCGCAGCAACCTGCGCGCACATCAAATGTGCGTAACTACTTAGACGGACTCCTTCAAGAGCTAGGAGCCATTGCTCCCAAATGGGATGAGCAATACGAATATGATCCTCAGCTCATAGCATCGCTGGAGAAGACACCACCCTTAGTGTGCGACTTTGGCAGACTCTGCCAGGCTGTTGCCCAAGTTGACGATCATCAGTGCGTCAATGAACTCCACCGGTTCTTTGAAAAGCTCCTAGAGCGATACGACGTCCCCAAGGGCTTCCAGGGCAGCTACAATGAATGGCAGTTCGATTTCTGGAAGTTCATGGGACATGAACTTATGGTGACCTGTGTGCAGTTTATGCTCGAAGAGCGGCGCTGGGCTTTGTTGGCAACTCTTCTAGGTCGTGACCTCCATTCGGCAAGGGCCCAAGAACTTGGGCACCCACCGCTGAAGTCTTTTGCTTATCTGCAGCAAAATTTAAAAGTACTCGCCCACCGCAAGCAACGTTTGAACATCAACTGGATCACGCTTCACGGTCAGATTCTCAAGGAGCGTCACGAAAAGGGCGGCCCGGTCGATTGTGTTCCTCTCGAAGGGTTCCAAGAGGCCGAGCTTTTCCTGTTCATGCGGGGCGAAATAGTCAAGGAAAAGAAGGACCACTGGGTGTACTGGGTTCCAGAGACTTCAATCTACTACCGTGGGGTGCCGCGATTCATCGCCGAGAGTCGACAAAGAACGGTGGCCGAGGAGGTAATGGTCGCGTTAGGCGGTAGCTCCCTGGATGATGTAAAAGCACGGCTGAAGGAGCGAGTACCGATGTTGGAGAAAGTGTGGCACCAAGCTTGGCCCTATACTCTTCCTTTCGACCTCAAGTACATCGATGAGATGGGGAGCCGCTGAGGAGGTTAGAGCTTGAGCCAGTGGACCGACTACCCTTTGGATGATGAAGACCAGGATGAGCTTGACCGCGGTCCTTTGGCCCGATTAATCGCGGCTGCGCTGCTCGCCGAGAATAAGCAACGGGCGACCATCATTGGGCTGACCGGTAGCTGGGGAACGGGCAAGAGCACCGTAGCCAACTTCATCCTCAAACGGATTGAAGCGGAGGATAAGGGCATCCCCATCATACGGTTTGAGCCCTGGATGGTCAGCACGTCGGAAGCCCTTGTTAGAGAGTTTTTCAAGGAGTTGGGTCGGGCGGCCCTACCGAAAGATGACTCCAAGGAGTCCAAGGAGAACCGGGCCAGATTCTATAAGTATTCCGCGCTAACTTTGGATGCCCTCGCCTTAGGAACTTCGGCTGTGGGGACTTTGGGGGTCCCATTTGCAACCCTGGCCACTAAGGGGCTTAAGGGTAGCAGCAAGGCAATAGAGCTTGCGGCAAAGGGACTTGAGGCTCAAGCCAATCAGCCGACTTTGCGCGAGGCAAGGGATGCTTTGAGCGAGGCACTCAGAAAGCTAAATAAGCCAGTCATCGTCGTTATTGATGACATTGATAGACTCAACAAGGAAGAAGTCCGCACGGTTTTCCAGATCATCAAGGCGTGCGCAGACTTACCCAATATAAGATATCTGCTGCTTTACGACCGAGAGCAAGTTAAGCATGCCTTGAGCGACTCGGTCCACGATGCGGACGCATTTTTGGAGAAGATTGTCGGCCAAGTGTTTGACATGCCACTCTCGACTAAGAGGCAGCGCGAGCAACTATTGGCAAAACATTTGGACATGCTTCAAATTCCTGAGTTGGATGAGAAGCCGCTTGCCCGGTACCAAGAGGTCTTTCGAAACGTGTTACTTCCCGGTTTACCTACGGTCCGTCACGTCAAAAGATTCATTGGCATCGTCGCGTCGCTCCTCCCGAACGTGATTGTTGATAACTACCGAAATGTCGATCCAGCGGACTTTCTTGCCCTGGAGTTCCTGCGCCAATACGTTCCCAATCTCTATTACTTTCTACGCGAAGAGGAGAACCCTGTGCCAGGTGGAGTTCTGCGTGAATTTGCCCCAACGGAAGAGCAACTAAAGCGACAAAACGCTGCGAAAGAGGCGGCGACCCCAGCGGGCGAGCCTCTGAAGACTCTGGCCGCTGAGGCGCTAGCAATCCTGAGCGACGACGTTGAGAATTACGCAGGGAATCGGCGCGTATGGACCCTTTGTCAACACAAAGAGCGGCGATTTGCGTCGGAGCACTGGAAACCTGTCTATTTGGGGTTTGATTCCGGGCGGGCAGCGCTAAAGGACGAGGACTGGGGCAGGCTGAGAGAGACCCTCGCTGACGAGACGAAACCGAGGGTTTGGCTGGAGCGGCTATCGGAGGCGGAGAGTCGCACGCTTTTTGCGCGTGCTGCAGCCGACCGAGCTGACGAACTGACGGTCGGAGAGGCGAAAGTTCTCTTTAAGGAAATTGTAGTCTGGGGAGAAAAGCAGTCTTCTGGCCCGGAGAGATTGTATTCCAGCCTCTTGGATCCGATGAGCGCGGCACGTCTGATTGGCGATGCGTGCCTAGTTAGGATCGCCAAGTCTGAAGATGCAGTTCCATTTGTGCTGGAAACACTTGAAGCGACAAAGGCACTAGGCTGTATCGGTTACATTGCTGGAGGAGAGAAGGACCTCTTCGACAAGGGGAGACCGGGCGGTGACTGGAGTAATCGCGAGAACTTCGAGAAGCTTCAAGAGGTGCTGGCTCCCATGTTAAGCCAGGTGGTGATGACCGATGAGGTCTTTGACCACGCGGCTCCGGATGAGTTCCTCTTGGCCCACCACTGGGTATGCGGTCAGGAGGCCCACTCGGAGTGGTTTGATGACATGTCGAAGACCCCAGAGCGTCTGGCGAAGTACGTCAACAAGGTCATGGCACTAAAGCGGAGAGAAGATGGCTTTTCGGGCTGGGGAGGCCAAACCGATATGCCGTTCTTTAGGGGGATCGAATCTCTCGACGAGAGCTTACTGACCGAGGACGGCAAGTGGGCTAGAAGATTCTACCTTGCGACGATGAGAGCGAATGCGCGGTTCCACGACGCGGAGATGATTGATCTGGATGACTAACTTCGTCTTCCTTCACCCCAACTGGACTCCGCTCCTGGAAGACGCCCGGGCGGCGGAGCGTTTGTTACCGACCTTCTGATGCAAGCCTTCCCAACTACACCATGACTCAGCAGAATATTCCCATCGGCACCCTCGTGGACATGTACAAGCGCGGCGAACTGCGGTTACCCGAAATTCAGCGGCACTACGTGTGGCAAGGACCGCGAGTGCGCGACCTATTCGATTCGCTCTATCGCAAATACCCAAGCGGCTCGATCCTCATGTGGGAAACCGACGAACCAGTGCCCACGAGAGATTTTGCGATTGAACAGGAAACGACCGCGTTTGCTGGTCGCAAGCTTCTCCTGGACGGCCAGCAGCGCCTGACATCCTTGACCGCCGTGCTTAATGGGGAGCTGGTGAAGGTTCGCGGTCGAAAGCGACCCATCGAGATCCTGTTCAACCTGGAGCACCCCGAGGGACCGCCTACAGATTTCGCTGAGGTCGAAAGCGACGAGCAATCTCTCCTTCATTCCGAGGAGGAGTCGGTTGAATCCGAAGACGAATCCGTAGGCGACCGGAACCTGCAGGAGGAATTACGAAGACGAACTTTCGTTGTCGGCAGCCAATCGCTCAAGCAGCAGCCCAACTGGGTCTCTGTCAGCGACGTATTCCAGACCGAGAACGATGCGATTATTCTTCAGAAGGCCGGAGTCACGGGATTCGACGATACTCGCTTCCAAAAGTATTCCGAGCGGCTCAAGAAACTAAGGGAAATCAAGCAGTACCACTACGTCGTGCATGTGCTTGAGCGGACGATGAGCTACGAAGAAGTAACGGAGATCTTCGTGCGGGTGAACTCACTAGGGGCCAAACTCCGGTCTTCGGACTTGGCGCTAGCGCAAATGTCCTCGCGCTGGCCCAATTTGCTGGAGAAACTGGAGGAGTTTCAGGAGGAAAGCGAGGATAGCTGGTTCACGATCGACATTGGCCACCTTGTCCGGGCCATCGTGGTCTTCGCGACACAGCAGTGCCTCTTCCGCGGTGTGGCCACGATTCCGGTTCCGACACTCGAGGCCGCCTGGAAGGAAGCCAAGGACGGTTTGCGGTTTGCGATCAACTTTCTCCGCAGCAACGTGGGGATCGAGGACGAATCCCTGCTGTCCTCGCCCATGTTCATCCATACCCTGGCGGCAATCAGCAAAGTCAAGGGAAACAAACTTAGCGGGGACGAGCAGCGAGCCCTTATCCACTGGCTCTTGGTGGCGAATGCCCGTGGTCGTTATTCTCGTGGCTCTAGCGAAACCCTACTGAACGAGGATCTTAACATCGTATTCCGATCGGGTGACATTAGTGCTCTGATGGAACCTGTCAAGCGGCAGTTTGGACGGCTCCATATCGAACCCGGCGACCTTGCCGGCCGTGGAGTCACTAGCCCGCTGTTTTCGTTGGCCTATCTGGCACTCAAGCAAGCTGGAGCCAAGGATTGGTACAGCGGCTTAGGATTGTCCTTGACCCACCAGGGACGATTGCACTTTATCCAATGGCACCATGTCATTCCTAAGTCACTGCTCAAGAATTCGTACGAGACGACCGAAATCAACGAAATCGCCAACATGGCCTTCATTACGGGCCAGACGAATCAGCGCATCTCGAACAAGAACCCGATGGAGTACTTGGAATCTGTGCTGAGGCAGCAAGGCGAAAGCGCCCTCGAGAGCCAGTGCGTGCCGCTTGATCGTGATCTTTGGCAGACCGTCCGCTACCGAGAGTTCCTGGAGATGAGAAGACAAGCTCTCGCCGATCGCATGAATAAATTCATTAGTTTAAAGGCAGGGCTGGGTTAGATACCATGGGTGTCCTCGCCTTCCTTCATCCGAACAGGTGCCGATCCAAGCAAGACGCCCAGGCGGCGGGGCGATGGGCTGGGAGCCATCCTTCGGGACTCAACACACTTCCTGGGGTGGGCGCACGGCTATGAATCCCCGTAGCCAGATTTCCTTGTTTGATGAGTTGGAAGCTCGGTCCTTGATCGACCAACTCCTTGAAGATTCCCGACTGTACACGACGACCGAGTCGTACATGGAGCTTCTGCAATTCACTTCCAAGCTGAAGAGCTTTGCGCCCTTCAATGCAATGCTGCTCCACATCCAAAAGCCGGGGCTATCGTTTGCAGCTTCCGCTTACGATTGGAAGACCCGATTTGGACGCTTTCCCAAGGACGGTGCTCGCCCGCTCCTTATCCTGTGGCCATTCGGGCCGGTTGCATTCGTCTACGACGTCATGGACACGGAAGGCTACCCATTGCCCGACGATGTGTCTGCCTTCTGGGCGCGGGGGGATATCACGGCATCGACGTTGTTGACTCTAATTCAGCGCTTACCCAAGAAAAATATCTGCGTTGAGTTTTTTGACGCCGGAGATCACTCGGCTGGGAGCATCAAGGTTATCAACCGCGTCGACACGCCGAAGCCACATGGCCGTTACAAGGTGATGGTCAATCGGAACCACCTACCTGCGACCCAACTGGTTACGTTGGCACACGAACTTGGACACCTGTTCCTGGGCCATATGGGCCAGGATGAGGTGCTCAAAATACCGGATCGCGCGGGCTTGTCTCATGACCAAGTAGAGTTAGAAGCCGAATCGGTCGCTTATCTGGTCGCCGTTCGAGCCGGCATCGAATCTAAGTCAGAAAAGTATTTGAGCAACTACGTCGAAAACCAAGAAGTGGTCGGCGCACTCGATCTCTATTCGGTTATGAGGGCAGCGGGCCAAGTCGAAACGATTTTAGGACTTCACCACGGCACATCGTTTGGACCAAAGCCGGTGAGGGCAAGGGAACCAAGCGCATGAGTAACTTCGCTTTCCTTCACCCGAACTGGACTCCGTTTCTGGAAGACGCCCGGGCGGCGGAGCGGTTGGCCCTGAGCATGCCCCGTACAAGCGCGTTTCACTCTCGGCGGCTGCTGGAACTTGGTGTGAAGTGGGTCTATGCGAACGACTCGACTATGTCGGAACCCTATGAAGACAACCTGAGCGCTCGCATCCACGGGCAGGCCTTTCAGAGCCAACTCCCACCCGGGCTTTGGGATCATATCAAGTACGTTTGGAAGCTCGGAAATCGGGCGGCGCACGAGACGAAGGCGATTCAAAAGAATGAGTCAGTCGAGGCGCTCCGATCGGTCCACAACTTCATGAACTGGTTGGGAAGCACCTATACACCGGGCGGGCTATCGGTACCGGCATTCGACGACACCCAAATCCCAGACCCAAAGAAAATCAAGGAGCAGCAACAAACAAAGACTGCCGAGTCCCTCCAGCAAATCCAGATGCTGGAGGCGAGTTTGCGGGAAAAAGACGAGGCCAAGACGGAAGCGGAAGCCAAACATGCCGCCAGCGAAGCTGAACTCGCAAAGCTCCGCGAGGAGATTCAAAAGATCAAGGCGGAGAACGCGGCCAAGTCCAAGCCGATCACTTTCAGCGAAGCGCAGAACCGCGCGCACCTGGTTGATCCTATGCTTCGGGAATCGGGGTGGGATCCTGAGGCTGTAAACGTTCGTGAGTTCGAAGTCATCGGGATGCCCAATGCCAAAGACCAGGGTTTTGTGGACTACGTTCTTTGGGGCTCAGACGGCTTACCCGTGGCGGTGGTAGAGGCCAAAAAGACGCAGATCGATCCTGAGGTCGGCAAGCACCAGGCAAAGCTCTACGCGGACTGCCTGGAGAAGATGAGCGGCCGCCGCCCGCTAATCTACTTCACGAACGGCTACCGGACGTGGTTCTGGGACGATCTGAAGTATCCGCCTCGTCAAGTCGGAGGGTTCCACAGTCAGGACGAACTGCAGCTTATCCTGAAGCGGCGGCAGGACAGCGGCGACCTGCTCAAGGCGAAGATCAACAAGCAGACCGTAGAGCGCCAATACCAAGAAGTAGCGATCGGGCGAACGGCAGAGCGGTACCAGACTGAACGGGGACGCGGTGCATTGCTCGTCATGGCCACCGGGACCGGCAAGACGCGCGTGAGCGTGGCTTTGGTTGAGATGCTTATGAAGCAGAACTGGGTGCGGCGCACGCTCTTCCTCGCCGACCGCCGAGCCCTATTAACCCAAGCCAAACGAGCGTACAAGAAGTTTCTGCCCGAGACGAGCCGAGGCTCGCTGCTGGACGGAGAGGTGCCGGACGCTTGCCGGATCGTATTTTCGACTTACCCGACGATGATGAACGCCATCGATAGCTGGCGAGAGGACGGGACCCGTAGGTTCGGGCCGGGGCACTTCGACTTGATCATCATCGACGAAGCGCATCGGTCGGTGTATCAGAAGTACCGGGCAATTTTTGAGTACTTCGACGCCCTACTCCTCGGTCTGACGGCAACCCCGAAGACCGAAGTGGACCGCAACACCTACGAGTTGTTCGGGCTTGAGCCTGGCGTTCCCACCCACGCCTATGAGCTGGATGAGGCAGTGGAACAAGGCTATCTTGTTCCCCCGCGAGCGGTATCGGTTCCGATGAAGTTCCTGCGGGAAGGCATCAAATATGAGGAGCTTCCGGAAGCCGAGAAGCAAGCCTACGAGCAAACTCCGGAGTTCTATGATGAGAACGGCGAGTTGGTCAAGGACCAAGACAGCGCCGCCCTGAACGCGTGGCTCTTCAACGCGGACACGGTGGACAAAGTCCTTCAGGACCTGATGCAAAACGGGCTGAAGGTCAGCGGAGGGGACAAGCTTGGCAAGACGATCATCTTCGCCAAGAGTAAGAAGCACGCCGACTTCATCGTGCAACGGTTCGACCATGCTTACCCGCATTTGGCGGGTCATTTCTGCCAAACGATCTACAACCAGCCGTACGCCCAAGACCTCATCGACAATTTCAGTGTTCCCGCCAACGAGCCCACTATTGCCGTCTCTGTGGACATGATGGACACGGGCATCGACGTTCCCGAGGTCGTAAATTTGGTGTTCTTCAAGCTCATCCGCTCGAAGACAAAGTTCTGGCAAATGGTTGGCCGAGGAACCCGGCTGTGCTCGAATCTGTACGGCCCAGGCCAGGATAAGACCCACTTCGTGATATTTGACTATTGCCAGAACCTGGAGTACTTCAGCCTTAACCCGAGGGGGGTTGAGGGCAATGTTCCTCGCTCCGTTCGAGAGAATACGATACGAGCCCGGGTGGAACTGATCCGCTCAACGTCGGGAATCGCAGAACTGGACCAATTCAGGATCGGCATTGTCGACGACCTGTTCGCCCAAGTGCAGGCACTGAACAAGGAGAGCTTCGTCGTCCGCCCCCATGAAGAGCTCATCGAGCCGTACCGAGATCGGGCTCGCTGGGACACGCTCGAAGAGCAAGATTTGAGCGCCATTGAGTCCAAGATTTCACCGATCCCGTCGACAGAGATGGACGACGAGGGGATGCGCCGCTTCGACTTGATGATGCTCCGGCTGGAGTTGGCGATACTGCGCAAGTCGAAGGATCAGGAGGGCCTGGTCTCCAGACTGAAGGATCTGGCTCAGAATCTGTCGGAGAAGAGTTCGGTACCAGCGGTCGCCGTCCAGATGGAACATATCCTGGCGGTTCTCAACGATGAGTTTTGGCAAGACGTGACCTTGCCCCAGTTGGAATCGACGCGCATCCGCTTGCGAGCCTTGGTCAAGTTCGCCGATGCGGCAGAGGGCCGGCAGCGCGTGTTCGTGAACTTTGAAGATGCGATTGGTGATGGCGTTGAGCACATCATCACGGCATCCGACCCATCACTGCTCCAGTACCGTGAAAAGCTTCGGCACTATCTGCGGGACCATCTGACCCATCCTGCGGTACGCAAGGTGCGGGAGAATGTCCCCCTGAACCGGAAGGACGTGAGGGCGATCGAGGAGATGCTCTTTGGGGACCAGGTGGTGGACCCGGGAAAGCTGGAAGCTGTAATCGGCCCCGACGGGCCTTTAGCTCTTTTTGTCCGTAAGACCGTCGGACTAGATAAGGTAGCTGCCAAGTTGGCCTTCTCCGATATCTTTGACAAGGTGCATATGACGGCAAAGCAGCTCCTATTCATGAACCATCTCGTGGATTTCCTTTGTACGAACGGGGTGATGAATCCGGGCCTCTTGTTTGAGCCTCCCTTTACCCACTTACATGATCTAGGGATCGATGGCATCTTTCCTGAACAGGCGGGATCGATCCTCAAAATTATCGAGCAGATAAATTCAAACGTGAAGCTTCAAGGGTGAGCCGCGCGCACGCCGAGAGATCGTGCTCTACTCAGACTCAAAACCTAACAATCGACTCCAGACCCGACCGCACCACCCTAAGCATCTTTACCAGGATTGCCAACCATCCCCCTTGGGAGTCGGTGCACCCGCAGGGTCGCCTAATCTTGCTCCCAAAAGGAACAAAAGCACATGAAAGTCAAGCTTTCCATGGCATTCGAAGACCTTCGGGGCAAGGACGGGAACGTCGTCATCTCGAAGGGGCGGACGGGCCTCATGCTCCGACCGCTTTCCCGACCGCGCAACCCCTAATCCGGCGCCCAGACCAGCATCCGCAGCGCCTTTGGCAAAGCGGCCAGTACGTGGCGAACCTTTACGACCGGACAGGTGCAGACCTGGAACGCCTTTGCCGCCACCATCACCAAGACCAACCCGATCACGGGCAAGACCTATTCCCCCACGGGCTTTAACGAATTCGTGGCCCTCACCACCAAATTTCTGCAGGTGACGCCGGCGGGCACCATTCCCACCACGCCGCCCAGCAGAGGCTTTGCGGGCGATGCCATCACCATCCTCGCCACCGCTCCCAGCGCCAGTGGCGCCATTCGCTTTACAGCCAGCGGCGCCAACAGCGCCAACGTCAAGACCGAGTTCTTGATTCAGCCGCTGAAGAACAGCAACCGCACGCCGAGCGCCAAGTGCTATCGCAGCAAAGGCTTTTTCGGCTTTGTGAGCGGCACGCTCTCGAAGGATATCGGTCTGCCGCAGGGCTCGTATGCGGTCGGCTACCGCTTTGTGAACGCGGCCACCGGCCAGGAGACTTCCCCGCTTTATCTGGCGGGAGTCCTGAACGTGACGCCCATTCCGCTCGCGGGCAGCGGTTCGAACAGCTCGAGCTCGACGCACGTCGGCAAGAAGCGCAAAGCCGCCTAACGACTTTCTGCCTCCTTACTTTAGATGGCACACGGCTTCTCGGGCGTCACGCTCGGGGGCCGTGTTGCTTTTGGGTGCCATGGGCGGTGCGTTTGCTGGCCGCTTAAAACAAAAACACCCTCGGCAGGCGAAGGTGTCGAACTGAAAATCTTGGTGGACCGTGTAGGGCTCGAACCTACGACCCGCTGATTAAGAGAATCAGAATGTCAAATCCAGAAGCGTCCAGAATCGTCCGCTCAGGTTCACTATTTAAACCTATAAAATCCACGGAAGGCCACTTTCGACCACCCATTTCCGCTCCGTAAACTGCGGATAAACTGCAGATCGCTTTAGGATAAACTGCAGAAATGCCCCGAGCAGGAAGACGAGAGAAAGGCTCTGGAAGCATCTTCAAGCGCGGTAAGAAGTACATCGCGCAGGTGCAGGATGGCTTCACCGCCGAGGGTCGCCCGAAGTATCGCCAAGTGAGCTGCCGAACGCAGGCCGAAGCGGTCAAGGCGCTCAACGAGCTGAATGCGCTGCTCGTCGCTGGGAGGAGCATTCCCGACCGACGCGGCCACACCGTTTGCTCTTGGCTCGATGTCTGGCTGGAGGAACACGTCAAGCCAAACCGGGAGATCAAGACGTACGAGTTTTATCGGCTCATGTGCGAACGACGGATCAAGCCGTACCTCGGTCGAGCGGAGCTCCAACGGGTAACGCCGATGGACGTCACAAGGCTCTTTAAGACCCTCGAAGACGACGGCGCGACTGCGAACACCATCGCGGCAGCCCGGCGCACCCTCCGGGCCGCGTACGGCGTCGCGATGAAGTTTGGAGAAGCTCACGACAACCCGGTGTCCAAGACCTTCGCCCCCAAGTTGAAGCGAAACGTGAAGGTCTACTTTGATGCTGAACAGGTTCAGAAGCTCCTGACCGCGCTGGAGGGTTCACCCATCGAAAACCTGGTCAAGTTCACCTTGGCTACTGGAATGCGGATCGGAGAGGTCACGGGTCTCACATGGGACGGCGTGGACCTCAAGCAGAAGACGATCCTCGTCTCTTCGCAACTCCAGCGAACGGGCAAGAAGCTCGTGCTCAAGCCGCTCAAGACCGAGAAGAGCATGCGTACCATGCCCCTCGTGGGCCACTCGCTCGACGTGGTTCGATTCGAGCGTAACCGGCAAGAAGATGAGGGCTATGAGAATGAACTCGACCTCGTGTTCCTGAACCCGTGGGGCCGCCCCTTCGATCCGAAGTACGTCAACGACTACCTCCACATCGCGCTGGAGAAGGCAGGACTTCCCCGCACCGGGATGCACTCACTCCGGCACTCAGCGGCTACGTTCATGCTGATGGCCGCAGGACTTCCCCGCACCGGGATGCACTCACTCCGGCACTCAGCGGCTACGTTCATGCTGATGGCCGGGCTCAACCTTCACCAGGTCAGCCGTTATCTTGGGCACTCCCAGATTGCCCTTACTTCGAACCTATATGGGCACGTGCTGGACGGGGCGATGCGGGAAGCGGCGGAGCGATTACAAGCTTCATATAGCGGCCCTTGAAAACGTGTGAGGTCTCAGCTCAGCGTTGGCGAATAGTGAACTGGATTGAGGCCTAAAGGAACAAGCAAGGGTTCATCCCAGAAAGTCAGCATCCTTCGGCGAGTTCATCAGAAATCCCTTTGGTAAAGCGGAACTCGATTGGAATGCTCGGCTTCTTTCTCATGCCTTCTTCACGTTGTACGACCGCAACAAGGTTCACTACAGCGCCCTTAACCATCATCAGTAACTGCCGCGCGTACTCATGTGCATCTGCCGAGACGACCTGGCCATGAAGGATCGCCGAGGGGCGTACTGCGTTCTCGATGATCAGGTAATCATGGGTCGCCTTGTTCCGCACATCCTTGGATGGCGCGGGGTAAAAGTTCAAGTTCTCAGCGACATCCCGTATCCCTCGGAGCCACCCACTCCTTTGCAGTAACTGAGCAAGAATCTGGCTCTCGACACGTTTCTTCTCGTCGGTGATTCCGCTCTCATACCAGACGCTGGCAAAGCTCACCCTCCGATCCGGAATCCCTAGCTCAAAATAGCGATTCATAAAATTGGCGATCTTGTCGAAGATGTCCACAGATGTTCGTATGGATGCCTTTATCATCGCGCTCGCTAGACCAAAGTCCGCGTAGTCGAGTGTGTCGGCATACTGAGTCAGAGAACTCATTCCTGCGATAGCCTCGGGCTGGGCAGCCACGGTGAGTAAGTACCTGGCCAAGGAGAAATCTTCCTTGATTTGGTTCAGTGTGTGAGCAAGCTTCGCAAATCGTAGCTCTCCGCTCTCGTTTGCTTCCGTGCTGAGTCCATCGAAGAAGAGGTCATCCTTGAGCGTGTCCGGACACCACTCTGGAAATGGGTTTACAGTCAACAAGAGACCAGATTTAGCCCAAGCTCGCTGTCTCGGATCTGGATTCCATCCTTCGTGTTGAATCCGAAGCTTTTGCACCTTGACCAGAAACTCATCAAACTGGCCTGCGAGCTGAACGGCGATCCTCTTGACCTCCTCATAACTCTTCTCATAGCTTGCCGTTGCACCGTAATCGGCGTGGCGTGCAATGCGCTCGGGCTCGGAAAGACAATGTTCAAGGCTAGCCCGGGCTGCCTCTACCAAGCGAAGATTGTGCCTTGGCTGGATGCCCAAGAGTCGTAGATAGGCTTGGCCCTTGCTTCCGAGGGCGACGGGATGGTCTGGGTCGAGGACAAGCACTTGGTTCCATAGATCAATCGCTTCGACCGTTCTCCCCAGCTCATCCATCACGTTGCCAAAGTTGGTCAGCACTTCGGTGACCAGATCGGGCGGGATCGATTTCCGATCAAGGACAAGTTTTTGCAGCTCGTCACGCTGGAGCCTCCAGTTTGCCAAGCGCCGTTCGTGATCGCCATTTCTTTCGCAGACGAAGGCTAGGGCAGCAAATCCGTTGGACAGGTTGTATCGAGCCCGAACCTGATACTCCAGTGTTACGCGGGCTTCGGCCAAGAAGGCTTCAGTAATCTGCATTCCTTGCCGAATGAGCTCTTGATCCGCTTGATGGTTGCCTACATTGATCAGAATGCCCGATGAATTGTATGAGTAGGTGTCGGCGACGAATGAGCCCGACTGGCTTGCCAAAGCCAGATTGACCGCCAGCTCAGTTTCGCCACGGTTGAGGGCATCAATCTGCTGCTTGGCCTGCAAGTCCCTGTGGTTCATCTTCCCCAGACCTTTGCTGTTTCACTTTGGAAGAAGCGGACGGCCAGAGGGCGCTTTGGTCCACGCTTCAGCACCATAGCCTCTGCCCGCGCGATTATCCGCTTGTTCGAAGCACTGCTGTCATCACCGAACAGGCCGACAAAGAGAGTCGAGACCTTTCCGTTCTCCAGGACACGCAGATAGTGCTCGTCATTTTCCGCCAGTGAGTGCCCGTAGATAAAGACCGTCCCCTGGATATTTTCGAAACTTCGATACGCCTTCGCCAGGTAATCGCTGTGGCGAATACGCTCCAACTTCTCATTGCTTGTTCCCTCAGCGACGAACAGGGGGAAGTAGTCCTGTTCCAGCGCGGCTCGCACTTGATCAATCAGCCGAACACCGGTCCGCTTCCAGGTGTACTTGTGTATTTCTGTGCCCGAGTCGAAGATGTGCAACGCGCCGTGAAGATAGTAGAGATTCTGGTCGTGGCTTTGACTTGATTCCCAGACGACATAGTCAGATTCGATGCCTGAGTCAATGTCGTGCTGAGATGTGCGGAAGCCATCATCAGACGTTGACGTGGGCTGTCCTTCGGTGTGCATCTTCGCCCAGTAAACAAGGAGGTCGTAGTTGAAGGTGTACACGTCATCAAAGTTGTTGAGGAAGCCTTTGCAGGCGTCGTACTCGGCATCGCTGATGTCGCCCGGACGCTCCGGGTGGCTGGCCGCGATTGTCTTGACGAGCACCTCCTTAAGGGCGTCGGCATCCCTTGACATTTGGCCAGTCACATCCTTTTCTGCCCCATAGAGATCAGCCAATGCGGCTCCGTCGCGAAGGGTCCGGATCACCTGCTCAAAGTCCATCGTTCCAAGACGCTCGAAGGCCTTCTTTGCCTTCGGTGATAGATTGGCAAAATCCGCCTGCTCGAACAGCTTTCCGTACCTGAAGATGTCAGGCCGGCACGAGATACTGAAGCCGTTCCCAAGGAGCAGGTGCTTTCTTCCGGATGAGGGTGCTTTCTCTAAAGCCTGTTCAAATGTGAGGATATTGGGCATGTGTCGTGGGACGATTCAGGGCAGTTTGGGCAGAGGGCAGCCCGCCCTCTGCTAGTCTATGGCGAGTTAGTCTCGTCGGTCGTCGACTTCTTTGGCTACGCCTTTGAAGGGCTTGCCATCTTGCTTTTGGTCCATGATGCGGCCAGTCTCGGTGTCGCGCTTCGCCCAGTTACCTTGTGGGGTCTGGAACTGTGTGCGATTGTCCACCGATCCGCGTCGGAACCCGTTGCCAGTGTTCTTTGCCATATTGCCTCCTTTATGAGTAGTCGGCAAGGCTTTGGCTCGTGGAGCAGGCGCGCCCCTGGAGGTCTTTGAACCGAATGGTGAGTTCGATCCGTCCGTACTTTGGATATGTGACGGAGCTCGCAAAGGGAACGACAACTCGTCTGAGCTTCGGCCAATGCCGCCATTCTTCATGACGAGGCACACTCGTTTTTCGATGCGGGTTCCTCCTAATTTTTAGCAGTCGTCGCATTTGTCTGCCAACAACTGACCTGGAAACGCCTTTCGAGTTGGCTGACCTTTCCTACCGAAGAATCACTCATCGGGACAACGAACAAAAGAAGGAATCATACTCTCAAGCCTGTTCAACCCGGCTGCGGTAGTTCAGAGAGGCGAAGATGTGGTTAGGCGGGCGAAAGCAAGCTGAATCGAACCAAGTCCTCGACATACTTCCTGACGGAGGGAGTGCTGTCATAAAGAACTGCTATTCGATCAAAAAACGGGCGCCGGACGAAACCACGCCCAGAGTAATCATCTCGAGCCCAGGTGGTTGCGTATGAAACCAGGAGTTGCTTGGGGTCAGTCGTGCCTGATCGCGCGTTCTCTTGCCTCGCCCAATCACCAAACCATCTGAGCCACTGCTCGTACTCGGTAAGAACTTCAGCTTCAAAACGCAACTTGATTGAAAAAACGTCGTTCCAAGTATCGACCTCTTCGGAGATCTGGTCAAACTGCACGTCCCATGTCGCTGTTCTGGAGGCTGGATCTAACTGATCGAGCACTTCCTGGACTTGCACAGGGTTGCATTTGAACGGATCAAATGCTCGTCTAGGGGTTCCATCATCTTTCACAATCACGTCCTTGGCCAACTTATACGAAGAATTGCATTTGTGGCCAATCGGAGCGAGATTTCGCAGGTTTGCAGCCGCAAACGAGTAATGCTCTTTGCAGAGATAATGGTCTAGGGCGTCTTTGGGAAGTCCTACCGCAGACATAGGTTCGTAGCCACAGAAAGGACACATTTTCTGAGGTCGTTTCTCGTCGATGATCTTGTATGCAGCCGCCCGAATTTCTCCATCACGAACGAGCTCGTATGCAAAGGTGAATAGGTCCTTCACAGCCGCTTGAATGGTCTCTGGGAGGTCTCTTGTTCGCTTGCAAGTCCTGGTTCCATCGAGCAGAGCAGCAATCGCATTTTGACTGTCAAAAGTAGTAAGCACATCCAAAGCATCCACTTTTGGGAGAGCAACCAACTTCTCAACAAATGTCTTCCATCGATCCCGCAATCCATGCCTCGCCTCTAGCTCATTTCTACGCGCTGCTGGAATAATGTCTGGCCATGCTGTTGGGGTTGCACTCGCAGTCACTGCACACTTAACCGAGTGAATCATCTCCGCCAGACAGTCATGTAACCAGTTGTCTGCGATGGCCTCAATGGGATAGCGGAAGAACATACCTATTGCTCATTGGTGATTTCATTAAGCCGTGCAGCGATGAATGCTCGGTTCACAGAGTCCCCGATCTCCTCAAGTCCTTGCTGCAAGTCCTTTCTATCCGTGCTATTCATAAGCTTATCCACGCGGTCGCGGGCCTGCTGGCCGAAGGGTGGATAGACCTTAAAACAGCTCTGCACGATGCTATCAAAGGAGGCTCCGAACGTCTGCCGGTCAGGTCTCAAGACTTCTATGGAAGTCTCACCTCGATCGAAGATCAGAACTTGCTCGCGATCCACATCTGAAGGAACAAATGGAGAGTGAGTCGTGAGTAAGCACTCCTGCTTCCCGCGGACTTCGTTGGGATCGGGAATATTCAAGACCCGCGTCACAAACTGGACTCTCCACTCTGGGTTAAAGTGGGATTCCGGCTCATCTAGCAGAAATAGAACGTCAGGCTGGTCGTACATGGCGAACATTCCGAGGATCTGTGCGTTCTGGTGCTCACCGTCCGACAGGCCAATGTAGTCAACCTCAGCATCTTTCGAGTCTTTGAGTTTGATCTCTGTCGCCCGAAATATCTTGTCCATCTCTTGAGCTTCAGAGACCCGCGCGGAGAGCTTGCCTTGCTTCAAGTCGCTTTCGTATCGTTTGCGCGCTGACTTGTTTATAACGAGGTCATTCAACATCGCAAGCTTCCTCAGCGAGCTGTAGAGCTCGACTGGCTCCTTCCAAAAGTGGGACGCTGCTCGCCTTACCGCTTCATCGCAAAGAAAATCTAAGGTGTAGGTCTCGGTCAAGGGGTCATATTCCCAGCAAGTGGAACTCCGCTTTAGCATCTCGACGTAGGCTTCAAGCTCGCTTGTCAGCTGGGTCTTGGTCCTCTTTGGGGCTTGGAACGTCAGCCCGTTATGTGCCAGTTCTCGTGCTGGCCTAGGTTTTCCCTTCTTCGCCGCACCATGCGCGAATTGGATAATGAGGCGAAACGAGTGGAGATCGGCCATTCGGCTTCCGTCTAGAACTGCAGAGCGAACCTCGGGAGCAGCGGCAGTCAAAATGGAAAGCAGAACCAGTTCGTGAGTTTCAGTATCGACAAGCGTTAGTCGAGGCTGGGCAGGCGGATTGCCATCACTGAAAGCTGCGGATCGGACGGCTTCAGCATATGCGGCACGGCTCACCATAAAGGGTGTGCTGAGGGTCTCATTGCCGCCGCTCGTGTAACCCACGACGCCTTTGGGCAGCAAGTTGAACGCATTGTGTTCCTCAAGCGGGGCTTGCTCACGCCCTTCAAGCTTTGTGGCCCTCGTCTTCACTTGCTTTCGCTTCCCGGAGGTTTCCACTACGTTGGTTAGCTGAACATGAACCGGTTGACCATCATGATTGGATGTCCTGTACTCAAGCTCGAACTCGAGGTCCGTGTTGGCGGTGACTCGCTCTTCCTTGTTGTCTGCTGGCGCAAGATCAACATAGGCGGTCTGGAGAGCCTCCGCTAAGGATTGGAGAAACTGGGACTTACCAGAGCCATTGGGTCCGACCAAGCAGGTCGGACGTTTCGGATCCAACGATTGTGGGCTGAACGAAACTTCGACGCCGCTCAAAAGTCCGCCGCAGAGCTTGGTGCTGACGATTTTGAATCGGACTAACTCCATTTCACTCCTTCACCAACTGGATTCGCTGGGTCGATTCGTCGAAATGTTGCCGCAGGATCGGGCTCGGCTCGCTCAAGAGCGCAAAGAGTTCGTCGCGGAACGAATCATAGTCACCGCTGAAGAGCGTACGAAGCTGCTCAGGATCAAACCGGGATTGGTTGGATGTCTGGACGATTTCCTTGAGTGAGGTCTTCATTTTGCCTGTGATTACTGCTTGCTTGGTAGACTGCTCATGGGTGAAAGGCGCATCAGTCGAGGTTGTGACTCGCTTGGGCTCGGGCAGCTCAGAAAGATCAATGTCCAGTTCGCCGCGAAATGCCTTGGCGAGGATGGCTTGGGTGGTGCGCTCGACTTGTGCGGTTGCGTCGGCGAGGCGGGATTCGATGGAGTCCGCCAGGGCGAAAAGGGATTCGACGCGGCGGACGATCTCGGCTTGTTCACGCATCGAGGGCAGCTCGAATTCGAAAGCTTGGATGGTCTTCCCGCTTACATGCGGCAGGTGAGATCCTGTTTCCCCATCAGTTAAGTGCTGCATGAAATCCTGGCAGAAAAGGCGGAGACCGAGAAACTGCTGCAACAAGCCCTCCTTAGCTCTAAGACGGCTCACACGTTGAACGAGCAAGGCTGGGAGATCGCTCTGTTCAATTTTCGCTAGCTTTAGGCCCGTCGAAATGATGGGGCGATCCATTGCCAGAACTAGGTCTCCCGCTTCAAGCATCAGGTGCTGGTATGCCTTAACGTCCGATTGATCCCAGTAGCGGGTATCAATCCACCGTGCGCGACCTGGCTCAATGTTCTCCCCCCGAAGCAGTCGAATGCCACTTGATACGAATCGCTTGCTGCTGAAGGCGAAACCGACTGTGAGCTCTGTATGGTCCTTAACCGATGTGAGGTGCCACGGAGACTCGCCTTCCGCAATGTCGGCGGTGAGTTGGCCGGAGCAGGCGGCGGCGAGGACGGATTGGCGGAACTTCTTGAGGAGCGCAGGGATCGAAGCGAGGCGATCCTTCGCCGAATCGACTTGGTCAATCAGGTCCTCCAAGATATCGGCGATCTGTCGCTGTACATCGATTGGTGGGAGAGGAATGGGAATATCTCCGAGCACTTCAAACCCGATGCGAGGCATCTGCAGACCCATCGAATGATGATGTGCGTGGTCTACTACCGTCGTTGAGTTTAGGAAGCGAAGCAGATATCGCTGATCCAGTTCCTGCTGCGGTGGAAAAACAAGAATGTCTGTCGATGCCACACCATCAAAGTCTGGCCGTGCGACTTTGTTCAGATAGGGACGGAGCCGCCCATAGAGCACATCTCCAGCCTTGAACACTGCCTTGGTCGATCGAACGTCGGACGCAGTGCCTCGCCCCAAAATCTTTGTTGTTTCTGATTCGATATGTTCCAAGCTGAGATAGGGTTTGTCCGGGCATTGACGCGGATCAACCTTTACCTTTGATGGACGAGTCACCTGCTTGAGTGGCTTGAGTCTCCATCCCTTGGGAAGGTCGCTCACGTCGATCATTTCAGCTGAAACGTCGCGGCTCACGTCTGCCTCCCGACAAGTCGCTTGGCTTCACGCTCAAAGTCGCTTTCGAACGCCTCGTCCTGCTTCACGCGGAACTTCTCATACTGCTCCTCGGCGAGTCTCTTTGCGACCTCCGCCGACACCTTGCCGGGATTGTCGAGCACTTCAAAGCCGTTGAACTGGAGGAAGGCGTTCAGCCGCTCCACCCAGTCGGCCATCTTCATCGGAACCTGGCGGGAGGCTTGGAGTTCGGCGTAGTCGAGGTACATCGTGACGATCCGCTCCAGATCTTTGATTTCCTTCTCGATCAGGTAGTTCTTGGCGGTCGTGATGTCGCCCTTGAGCACCTTGCCGTGAGGCGCGTTCTTCCATGTGGTGAGGCCCATACTTGGCTTGCTGGCGTCGGCTCGCTCGGCGATGATCTCGGCGGCGGTTTTGCCGCTCACCGCCCAGTGCAGCTTGTTTTGGACGGTGGCAAAGAAAGTCTTGGTGATCTCGGCTTTGGGGTCGTAGTCGATGCTCGCCTGCTCGTAGAGGTCGGTGATCTTGAGATAGAACCGGCGTTCGCTGGCTCGAATCTCGCGAATGCGCTCGATGAGCTCGTCGAAGTAGTCTTTGCCGAACCGCTTGTTGAGTTTGAGCCGTTCGTCATCCAGAACGAAGCCTTTGATCACGAACTCCTTGAGCGTGTTGGTTGCCCAGATGCGGAACTGGGTTGCTTGCTTCGAGTTCACCCGGTAGCCGACGGCGATGATGGCGTCGAGTGAGTAATGATCAAGGTCGCGCTCGACCCCGCGTCCGCCCTCGATTTGAACTCTTCGGAATTTCCGAAGAGTTGACTCGCGGTCGAGCTCACCGGAATCGAAGATCGCGGTCAGGTGCTCGCTGATCGTCGGAACTGAGACACCAAAAAGCTCGGCGATGCGCCGCTGGGTCAGCCAGAACGTTTCCTCCTCGAAGTGGACCTCGACCTTGGTCGCGCCGTCCGGGGAGGTGTACAGGATGATCTCGTTCATGGAGCCTCCTCAACTGTCGCTTCGTCAACCCACCGTGCAAGAACGCTGAGGGCCGCCAAATACTCAAGGGCAACTTGTTCGCTCAAGTCGGCAGGTGCTTCATGGTTAAGCGGGTTTCGGATTCCTGCGTAGATACCCTCAGCCAAGGCCATTGCGCCTCGTTGGAGAGACCTGTAGGTGTCGCTTCCGTCATTCGCCATCCGGCGCAGTCGAGGTTTTCCTTGAAGAGGGGCATTCTCGCTGAAGGATTCCTGAAAGAGCTTAGTTTCACTAAGGTCTCTTCGCCGAACCTTGTTTTGAACTTCGGCATTGACTTTCTTCAGCGCATCTTCAACTGCTGAACGAAAATGACCAGACTGCCAAAGCGACTTTGCACCACTCCAAACCCACGGATGAAGTTCGGCGGCGGATAACTTAGGGGCGTTCTCGCCCAATTGAGCCTCGACTTCTTCTTGACGCTCAAGCGCGGCCTTGGCCCTTATGGCCGCATCCCTGTGCCTCATCCAGCGGTTGACCTCTACTTCAGAATCGATTGTCCTCCAATCTGGAATGACTCGATCAAGAATCTGCTCCACAATTTGGGCGCGCTTCGTAACCGTGTCTTCATCGGCCCGCGTTCTCTTTCGTCCGGTCATGTCTATGAATCCGGGGGTACTAGGCGGATAACTCATCGTAGTTTCTTCGATGAACCTTGTAAGTTCGTCGAGTGCCCAGACAATGTTCATGCTTCCGCCTTCTGCGGCTTTTCTAGCAGCGTCAGAACTTGGTTCAGTTCGTCGATGGCAGCACTGAGCTGGGTGACGGCCTCACTGATGATCTCCTCGGGCTCGCCGAGGTCATCGGCGTCATCCAGGGACTCATCTTTGATCCATTTGAAGCCGTCGAGTTTGTATTCGCGCTTCTTGATCTCTTCGATCCCGAAGCAGCGGAACCGCTCTGTTTCTGCTCGTGGGGACTGACCGTTCGGATCGTCGCCAAAGCACCTCTCGAAGTCTTCGAAATGCGCTTTGGTGAGTGGACGGTCTTTCTTGGTGATTCCAGGGACATTCGCTCGACCATCGTAGAGCCAGACCTGCTTCGTCGGCCAGCCTTTCGTGAAGTAGATGACGTAGGTTTTGGTCCCTGGGGTGTAGGGCGTGAAGGTTCCGCGCGGGAGCCTGAGCACCGTATGCAGGTCGCAATCCTGCATCAGGATTTTGAATACCTCTCCGGCTTGGTCGGCAAAGAGGACGTTGTCTGGGACAACGACTGCTGCACGGCCTCCAGGCTTGAGGATCGTTAGGATGTGCTGGATGAAGTTGAGCTGCTTGTTACTGGTGGTGACCGTGAAGTCTTCACGTTCGGGGGCTTGGTTCGCTCCACGGTTGCCGAACGGTGGGTTGGTGATCACCACGTCGAACTTCGGCCCGCCATAAACCTCATAGATCGAGTCTCCGAGGGCGATCTCAGGCTGAACGTTGTGCAGGTAGAGGTTCATGAGCGCAAGGCGACGCGGTCGAGGAACAAGCTCCTGACCGTAGTAGGTATTGCGCTTTATTCTTCGGTCCGTATCGCGGTCAAGAGCGTGCCCGCTCGCCTTCAAATCTTCTTTGAGCCATTCGTACGCTGCGACCAAGAACCCGCCGGTCCCACACGCAGGGTCGCCGATCTTGAAGTCTGCCTTGGTGCGGGGATCCGGTTTGATGCACCGCATCATGCTCTGGATGAGAAGTCGAGGCGTGAAGTATTGTCCGGCTCCCTTTTTGCCTTCGCTGGCGGCTTTTTCGAGAAGGCCCTCGAACGCCTCTGCTTTTACGTCCACTTCGAGGCTCGTCCACTCGGTCTCATCGATGAGGGTGATGAGCTTCCGCAAGTTGACTGGATTGGTAAATCGAGACTGAGCCCCGGCGAAAATGTCTCCGAGGATGCCGCTTTGCTTGCCGAGGTCTCGGAGCATACGAGGATATTCATCCGTGAGGTTGGTCCCACTCAGGGTCTTGAGGTACGCCCAATCGCACTTCTGCGGAATCTCGACTCCGCGCTCGTCGGCCATTTTGAGGAAGAGCAGATAGGTGATCTGCTCGATGTAGTCGCCATAGTCGATCCCGTCGTGGCGAAGGGTGTGGCAGAAGCCCCAGAGTTTGGATACAACGTCAGTCATGGCATTCGTTTCTTAACAATATTCTGTCCCTCCCGCGTTAGTCTTGCTGTCTTCGGGCCGAAATCCTCACTCGTAATTTCACACCAGCCTTTGATACACCAACGTCCACACCAAGACGGCAAACGCGGTGTACCAACTTCGTGGTTGTACTGGTGTTCGGCAACGCATTGATTGCCCAGATCCGTTGGAAGCACTTCAATCAAGGAACGAAAAATGGTCCCCGAAAGGGCATCAACGCGTTCGCCGTGAATTGCAGGAGCGACTGCTGAAAAAATATCCTCTTCATCAAAACTGGTCCCATAGATTGATATTGAAGAGCTTTTCAATAGTGAATCTGTTCTCAAAACCTTAGGTGAAGTAATGGCAAGAGTTCCGCCTTCCATAAGAGGCACATACCCACAAGAACGCATTGCTACAAGGGCATCACCAGACGATATCCTCTTTCCACGTTCAACCACCAAATCGGACGCGAGTTGCATAAGCAATTGCTCTTTTGCTGGAGATCGCTTACATTCGCGCGATACCTCGTCGGCGTCCTCTGGCAAACGATTTCGAAGAAGGTAGAAGATCAAAATGCCACAAGCATACATGTCGGAAGACGTCGTGAGGGAGCGCGAAGCGACTGCATATGGATCAACCCAACCGCTAGAGCCTAATATTTGACCAGTCTTCTTTGTGCCCCTAGTCGTATCACGGATCAGCCCGAAATCTGAGAGTTTCCATATCCGCTCGAAAAGAAGTATATTCTTAGGCTTTATGTCGCCGTGCCTTTTGTTGGCGACGGTGTGCAGATAGTGGGTCGCCTCAATCACCGAGCCAATCACTTCTAATTTAGTTTCATCATTTAGAGTCGAAGCGACCTTGTCCAGCGAAGTGATCGCTCTGTCCATTATGTGGTAGTAATACGCGAATTGCTGATCTCCATCAATAAGCGTATCACGTTCAAATTCATGAAGCCTCATTACCCTTGGATGATTTAAAACTAAGCCATAAAACCCTTCACGAGCAAGTTGGAAGAGAATGTCCTCTCTCTGGGTAGCCGGAACCAGCTTTATTGCGAGGCTCGCATCAGATCCCTGACTTGAATCATGCAACTCGTATACGTAGCCGTAGGCACCACTACCAAGGAACTCCCCCAGGATGTGGCGCTCATTCATCTTGCGACCAGCTAACAACTTCCAGTTCATCGTTCTCATGACATCACTTTCCAATTCAGGCTGCGTGAGCGACTGCCCAATTGAGTTGAGATAGGAGATCACGCAGGCTACCACCGAAGGCTTTGTTTGCCCGAGCAAATCCGCCGCGCTCGTCTAGCGGATGCAGCTCGAAATCTTCTGGTTCGATTGCAAGGTCTGCCACCAGGCGTTGACGAATGGATTCGAGCCAACCGTGCTGCTCTGGGTTCAGCTCCATTCCACCCGTGACCTGGCTGATCGCAGCGTTGACACGCTCCTCCGCAGTGAGAAGTGGTTTGGCTTCATCAGCGGCGTTCTTGACCATCGAGATGACGTCGGCGAGGGCCTTGTGCTTGGCGATGGATACTGCTTCACGGACACGCTCTTCAGGGAATTGGGCTTGCCGTAGGGCAACTCGAAGCTCTCGGAGCGCTTCAGTGCTCCACCCTTCAGGTTTGTCCAAGAGGATGCGGAGAGCCTCAATCTGGCTTCGGTTCGCTTCCACGAAGCGGCTGAACTCCTCCAGGTAGTCCGCTGGCTTGAGGTCACGGTCCTTGTAGCGGATCAAGCGCTCGGAAGAAACGTTGTCTTGGACGCCGGTGGCGATCACAAACTCGCGGTTCGGACGCGGGTATTGCTTCAGGAACTGCTGGAAGTCTCGGTTTCGCAGCAACTCCATCGTGCCGGTGAAGTTTGCGGCAAGGAGCGAGTCAAGCTTCTCGGCGAACTGGCCCAAGTCGAGGTTGGTGGTGAACTCAAGGAACTTGATCCGGCCCTCGCCAGTGATCTCTTTGTCGATCCTGCGCAGACGCTTCGCGAGTACCTTGACGTGATATTCGCGCCGCTCGTTGTTCCAGATGTTCTCGATGACGTCTTCGAGGGGGATTGGGTCTGAGACGGGGGCTTCGACCGCCATACCGCTGGCTTGCCGGAAACTATCGATGAGGCTTCCGTCGAAGCAGTCAAAGACGACGAAGTGAGACTTCGCGGGGCCTTCGAACTCGGCGCAGAGGCGTGTACCGCGACCCAGCATCTGCTCAAAGAGAATACGGCTCTTGACCGGTCTCAGGAAGACGATGAACTCTATGGAGGGAACGTCAACACCAGTGGTCAGAAGGTCTACGGTGACCACGATCTTGGGCTCGGGTCGGTTGCGGAACTCCTTGATCCGCTGCAGCGGGCGGTCTACGTCCTTGGCTCCGGTGATCTTGGCGACAAAGCTGTCTCCACGACCGAAGACCTCTCGGCAGAGAGAGACGAGTTGGTTCGCGTGGCTTGTGTGGGGTAAATCATTCGCGGCGAAGATGAGGGTCTTAGGGAACCTGCCGAACTCGGCTTCATGAGCCTCGGCGTGTTTCCTTAGTTCCTCGACGATCTTTCGATTAGAGTCCGGGGCGGTGATCTTCGCCTCGATGGCGCTCGCGTCGTAGCTGACCTCATCTTCCAGGTAGTCGATGTTCTTGGTCGTGCCAACCTCGGTGTCCACAACCTCGATCCGCTCACCTTCCTTGAGCGTCACCCCTTTGATCCGCACGTCGGAGCGGACTCGTACGACATCGAAGTCAACAAGGTAGCCGTCATCAACCGCCTGTTTGTAGGTGTAGCGATAGACCGGATCGCCGAAGTAGGCGACGGTATGGGCAGCTGG
Organism: Fimbriimonadaceae bacterium; assembly: GCA_044226215.1. Classification (GTDB taxonomy): domain Bacteria; phylum Armatimonadota; class Fimbriimonadia; order Fimbriimonadales; family Fimbriimonadaceae; genus JBGAHK01. The sequence continues at coordinate 1,528,672 of JBGAHK010000001.1, forward strand.
TGTCGCGGTCAGGCCAACCTTGATCGCATCGAAGTGGTCCAGGGTATCGCGCCAGATCGCTTCTTCCTTGCGTGAATAGCCACGGTGGCACTCGTCGGCAATAATCAGGTCGAAGGCGTGGATCGGGATGCTGAGTTGTTCTGCATCCTCTTCGGACTCACCGAGCCCCTCCAACATGCCTTGGCGGCCAAAGAGATTGATCGCCATCCGCTGGATGGTGCAGACGTAGACGAACGCGTCACCTTCCTGGGGATCCGTAAGGTAGCGGTTGGGAAGAATTTTGGGGTCAAACTTCTCGCCCGAGTCGTCGTCGAGGTCCGCCTGCTGGAATCGCTGGCTGTAGACCTCGTAGGTCTTGTCGAACTTGAGCCCAGGCTCGCATTCTAAAGACGCGAAAGCGCGGACTGTTTGAGCTGCAAGGGCGCGGCGGTCCACTAGAAAAAGAATGCGTTTGGCTGCCCCTGACTTCATGAGCCGATAGGCTTGCTGGATCGTTGTCCTTGTCTTGCCGGTTCCCGTTGCCATGACGACCATCATCTGTCGTTTGCGCTCGCGTATTGCTTGCTCGACCGCCCTGATGGCATCTTCCTGATACGGTCGAACTGAATCTTCGCGAAACGGCATGCTGTAGAGTGCCGCCCACGCGGCCTTATCATCTTTCCTTAGCATTTCTCGAAGTGCCGCAGGTGTGTGGAATGCCTTGACCTTACGAGACCGGTTCAGTGGGTCCCGGACATCCTGAAACCAAATGATCTCACCGTTGGTCGAATAGAGGAACGGAGCCTTGAACCCTTCTCCATACTCGGCTCGGCGCTCTCTGACGCCCTGTGAGTATCGAGCTGCTTGAGTCAGGACGTTCTGTGGTCCTACCGACACCTTCTTGGCTTCAACAACCCCGGCGACCTTGCCATCAAGGCAGAGCGCGTAGTCCGCTGGGCCGTTGTCGGTTGGGAACTCGGCGATTGCCTGTGCGTCGAGACTGGAAATCGACTGATGTGCATCAAAATCGGCCAGCTGCCAACCCTGAGCAGCTAGCTTGGGATCGATACGTTTGCGTCGAGTCTGCGCTTCAGATTCCCAAGAAGACATGGCTGATACTATGAGTAAGGAGGATTACCTCGTCACTCTAGCAGACGTGATTCTACCTTGCACTCCTCAATTTCAAAATAAGGAACATTGCACCAAGTTGCTGCGATTTCCTGCTAGTGTAATTCCTTGAGACCTTGGGCGCATGCCTACTCGCCTTGCACCTGAACCTTTCGATGTTGATCCTAGCTTCTATCCTGACTCTGGGCTTTGGCTATACGGCAACGCTCGCCTACTCGGGACAGCATTGGTCTCCATTCCCAGAGCGCTCGGTCAGCCTCACCAAACTCCAAATGATCTCGAACTCATCGAGTTGGAAACCGAACGGCGCGTTTTAGACGGAAGAACCGTCGTCACTGGCATCCATAATCCAGCCCACCAACGGGTGGCCATTGTCCCCCTCCGCTGGGGAGCCCCTCGAATCCTCGTGTTCTCGGGTGGGTTCTGCCACCACCTGGGGCCAGACCTCAAGGAAGAACCGTTTCGAGCGGCTCGGCTCTGGCGATACCAGTTCGATGCCCGGACTGACCTGGCGATCTCACGCCGTGCGCCAGACAAGTTGCCGACCTTTGCCCAGTTCAACCCAACGGTTGATCGTCTCATCGAAAGGATCACCGCTCGACTTGTCCCGGCGCCCTCTTCGAACTGAGGTAGCCAACCATCCTGCAGTCCGAAATATCGGACTGCTTTTTCTTTGTCAAAGAAAAAATCCTCACAGGCGAACCGTGAGGCTGAGTATGTGCTCAATATGCGTACTCGACACCCCGGATGAGGTCCGCTGCTCGTTGAGCCTGAGCTGCGGCAAGACGACGGCTTTAGGATCTGCCCTTAGGACGCTGAGCCATCCATCGATATCGGAAGCTGAGTCACCGAAAAGGCGGTCATCGAGCGAGACAGTGGCGGCACAGAACGGTGAAGTGAGCTCGGCGACCAACTCCTCCTTGCCGTACTCGCCCGAGCCGAAGCGAATCTGCCCCATGACCTTAGATCGGTTGAGCCTGGACTCGTGGCCCGTGGCGCGGCCAAGCTCGTGGAACAGAGTGGCGTAGTAAGCGTCGGGGCTGTGGAATCGGTTGAGCTCGGGAATCTGGACATGGTCGTCGCTTGGGCGATACCACGCGGCGTTACCCCCTTCGGCAATAGTCGGAGGGTTCGGCATGTGCCGGACCAAGAGTTCGGGGCGATCAATCCGTTCGTGCTCCTTGTACTCCCCAGGTCTATAGAGTTCCGGAAGTAATAGTCCAACGCACTGCTCAGCGTTGAATACTTGAAAGCAGCGAAGAAGTGGAACTTCTCAGGTGACGCCTGGCTCTTGCTCGTCCTCTGGCACGTTTGGCATCCACCGTTTCCAGAAGACCACGGTCGTCGCCTTCTCGCCTGGCTTCACTGCTCCACCGATTTCATTCGCTTGCTTGACGGTCAGCCACCGATGATCGGTGTACGGATGGATCGACAGGAGAAACGTGTTTACCCCTCGATACGGCCGGTTTGACGTCGCACTGACTTGCGGACTGCATTTGATGCCAAGGCTTTTCCAGGGCACAACGCCGCTCCCAGCGCCTCGATGATGGTCTTTGTGACCATTGACAAACAATGGCCTGCATGGCCTCAGATTTTGATCGACTCATCTGGAATATGCATCTTGACTGTAATCGGACGCACTGTTGCGTTTGATGAGGTCGCCAAATCGCAATCGAACCATCCTCCATCCGCATGAGCATCAAGCACTACCTACGCTCGGATGCGCTTTTATACGCTCGCGCTCGACAAAGGTTTTAGTCTCCTGACCTCATTAGAGCGGAGGCTCCTAATGGCGATTTTACTAATGCAGTTATCGGGTAAGTATTCTGGCGATGCATCGAAGCGGCCCAGATCGATTCCGAGCATGTTGAAGAGGGCCCGGAAAGAGGAATGATACTGCTAATTGAAAGGACCCATTCTGGCTCCTGGGGAGGAATGAGCTGCCGCTAGTTCCTAAAGTTTGTCGGCAAGGAGGAATATCATTGGCAAATCCGTCTGCGGCTTAGTCGGGTGTCGAGGTTTCAGCCTCACACGCCGGGACGAATTCGGTCGGCCCAAATTCAGCGTCAAGGATCCAGCGAAAGGAGCGGAATGAACCAAAAGGAAGAGCTGAAGCGGCTCCTGAGGAACTGCGGTTAAGTTAGGGCGGTCCGGATACCGAACGCGATTCCCGCTCAAAGGGAGCGCCCAGCCCAAGACTATGCGATCCATTCCGTAATATTCCACATGGGCACAAACATGACTCTACGCGGCAGAAGCGTTATCGTCCGGCCAGGTCGATGAATCCCTGAACACGAGCTCAGGCGACTTGGTGGAAACATACTCCCATCCTACGCTGTTTGAGCTAACCTCCAGCGACGGGTAAGCCCTCTGCCTGACATACTCACTGTCCAACAGTCAGCCGCCCGTGCGATCTGTTTGTTCTTTCAATAGCTAAGAGATAATGTGGCTGCAGAGAAAACCCTCACATTATTCCGAAAAGAGGATCGCCACTCAAAGTGGCGGTCCTCTAAGAGAGCTGCGGTGTACTACAATTATAGCGGAGAACAATACTCCTTTATGAGCTTGAGGTTAATCTTCAACCGCTCCTCGTTTGCCTTGTCGCCAAGATGAGTCGGAACGTCTATTCCTAGTGCCTCAAGAGTCTGTAAAACCAAATCCGGACGCTTTGACAAAGCAGATCGGAATTCTTTTTCATTGAATTCAATACGGTCAACTCGAAACCTCGATTCAGGAATATCACATTCAACTTTCACAGTATCCAATTACTAATTTCCTCCTAGGTAACTTCTCTAGAATAGGCCTCATCTGAAGGGCGTAGTTAATCACTATGGCCTTCATTTCTTGCAAAGTCCTATCATTTACATCGTACGCCAGGCCGTCGATATTAACAACTGCTAATACAATCCAGTGAGGCTTGCCGGTTACAAGAGTCTCGCTCGACGGCACCTTGACGGGGGCCGTGATTATCCATCTAAGATCCTCATGCAAGCAAAGGAGTTGATCATTTGTTAACCGCTGGTCCACACCCCAAGACGTTGCAGAGCGAGAGCGGCCCTTCGGGGTTGTGACATAAGCATCGCACGTCATGAACGAGTTTCCCGTCGCACCATTGTAGGGGCGCAGCCTCAGCTTCTCGTCTGAATGATGGTCCATTTTCAGCCGAAGTTCCGAAGGCATCAAAAAAATTCCAATTTCCCCTTTCCATATCTCGTCATCATCTTGAAGCTTTTTGTGGTTACTAAAGCCCTCGGTGCGGTGCTTAAATAGAAACACATTTGCTCGCACCTCGTGGCTGGCGATTTTGGGCGCATCGTATAACCTAACGGCCGCAAGACAGTCTTGCCGCGCCTTCTCCAGAAGCTCCTCTAGCTCCGACATTGGACCGTCAGGAATTCTATTAGCGAGAACCTCCGTTCTCCAAGTTATGAAGACGTCGCTCATCATATCGGGATGACTTGACCGAGTTCCCCTTGTAGCGGCCGGTGTCATCATCCGCCATACAAACAAAGATAGGACGATCCAGGCTACGACCAAGAGTCCACCTATGGACCAGTAGACGATTGCGGGCGGCGGCCGTTCGACGGTTATCAGGACATATGCGAAAATATAGACAAAAATTACAGCAACAATGAGAATTGCCATCACCCTTGCAGGGATCGAGCCGATTATGCTGCTAATCCACTTGCTATTATCGCTCATCAGGCTGCTGCAAATGCGATGGGCCGAAGGAACTTGGAAGTAGCTGGTGCATGTCCCAGGTAAGGTGTTCACTCGAATTACAGATCGAATGAATAGTGCATCGGGGACCGAACTCACTAAGCACTTGGCGGCACGCGCCGCACGGCGCGGTAGGGGACAACGTCGGTGTGAATACTACGAGTCTTACGATATCTCTTGATCCTGCGCTGACGGACTTAAAGACAGCTACTCGCTCTGCACAGATTGTAAGCCCGTACGACGCGTTTTCGATGTTCGCACCTGAGTAAATCATTCCATCTGACGTAAGGACGGATGCACCGACCGTAAAGTTGCTGTACGGGCAATAGGCCATTCTAGCTGCCTTGCGCGCCTCCGAGATCAACTCGTCCAAAGTCATGTTCGAATCCATTTCAGCCTGATCGCACAAATCGGCATATTGGCAGGACCGGCAGATTACCCGCTCGAGGACTCCAAAAGCACTCCGCTGGACCTGGGACTGCAAATACAGTCAGACGTCTACTATAGTTGGCCGATGCTATTATCCAGCGAATGGGCAATAAGCTGGTGCTCAAGCCGCTCAAGACGGAGAAGAGCATGCGGACCATGCCCCTCGTCGCCACTCGCTCGACGTGGTTCGATTCGAGCGTAACCGGCAAGAAGATGAGGGCTATGAGAATGAACTCGACCTCATGTTCCTGAACCCGTGGGGCCGCCCCTTCGATCCGAAGTACGTCAACGACTACCTCCACATCGCGCTGGAGAAGGCAGGACTTCCCCGCACCGGGATGCACTCACTCCGGCACTCAGCGGC
>JBGAHK010000002.1:0-1355988 GCA_044226215.1 Fimbriimonadaceae bacterium
GCAGGACTTCCCCGCACCGGGATGCACTCACTCCGGCACTCAGCGGCTACGTTCATGCTGATGGCCGGGCTCAACCTTCACCAGGTCAGCCGTTATCTTGGGCACTCCCAGATTGCCCTTACTTCGAACCTATATGGGCATCTTCTGGATGGTGCAATGCGGACGCTGCCGAGAGAGTTCAGGCCTCCTATGCCATCCCACCCGGATGAACCTCAATAGTGTCATGGAATCAAACCAGCTCCGAATGGTCATTGTCAATCCAGGGGGAGGTCGTCTTTACGTGCGTCATCAACCCGGAAACTTCTGTTCGTTGCCCCTCCAGTCGAGCGAGCTTTCTCAGCCCGCCGCAGACACGAGTTTGCGGGCGAAAGTCGAGGCAACGGAACAGGATGGAGGTATAACTTTAATGACCGCGACGCAGTTGCGACGCTGGTTCACCGTTTCGCTCGGCGTGACGGGAGGTTACGTTGAATCAACCGACGGAATTCGGAGTTCGATACGCCTTGGAGCCTGCAGAGTAAATGTTGCCGCCTTCGGTGACGCCATGAGACTCATGGGAAGCGGAAGGAGGATGCGCCGAGCACGCAGTGCTCAACAACCTCGGTCTTTCGACATCGCTACGAATGACCCGTGCTTGCTCAGAAGGCAGCACTCGAAGATCGAGTTATGAATATCAACATCGAAGAACACATTTTGCCGCGTCCTGTCGACCGGCTCCCCGACTACGCTCACGCGAAGTCCCGATCCACTCTGGCCGAGAAACTCGTCGAAGCGTTCGGCCTTTCCGACGAGGCGTCGACCGCGATCGCCAGCGCAGTTGTCGATCCTTCCGCTGTTCGGAAGAGCATCGGCGACCCCCTGTCTCCCAACGTGGAAGAGATCCGGGTTCCAGGCGGAACTCTTCTCGGGATCCGAACGGAGGCATGGTCTCGCAAACTGATGCCGGACCCGCGAAATCCCAGGATCGGCCCGGCGCGGAGACATCCGTTCGCGGTTGACCCGGGAACGAGCGGCGAGGATTCGCGGTTCCGCCCCGTTCGGGAGCCTCGGGCGTTCGACGACGACCCTCTCAAGGCTCAACTTATCGTTGATGTGGAGAGCCACCACCATCTAACTTGGGCATCGCTCCAGGCATCACGTTACGTGTTAGCCGAGAATGACTGGCGCAAGTCCATTGCGTCTCAAGGAGTTATGGAGCACGTTTGGGTGGTCGCCACGACATACCAGTATGCCGACGGCACGCCGCCTGTAACCGTTGCCGTATCAGCCGAGGGCTCCTCGCGAATGACTGCGGTTCACAACCTTCTAGAGGTTCGATCGGCAGACATTCCGTGCGAGGATAACGATGCCCGACTGCGCGCACATCTGAAGAAGCTCAACGAAGCGTTTCTCCGCGGTGCCGACCCTCAACAAGCCGTTCACCTCCGGTGCGAACGGGTCCCTGCACTGTTCATCGTAGGGTTCCGTGAGCATGGCGACTCCGGTACGACATTTCCCACGGCGGTCCGATCGCTGGTCGCCTTGCGGCACGTCGATCCGCCGAAGCCTTGGGGTGCCGGACCGGAAAACGAGGCCCTTGCAGATGAAGTTCTCGATGAGCTTGCGCGCCGAGGTCTGATATCGGAAACGCAAAAGGCTTATTACGCTGGCTCGTGCACTAGGACCGAGGCGGTCGCCGCCCACCTGTCAGATGACCCTGCCATCCGAGCGGCGGAAATCGTAAGGCTCTTCACCAGCACGGATCCTGAGATCGCGTACGCGATTCGCGTTGCTGTGACCAGTCAGAGCACCCGTAAGAGGATTTCGACGAAACTGTGCGATGAACTTGCGACCGCTCTGATCCTCAGGGCGATGGCCGAAGATCGCGACAAGACGGACCAGGTTCGGCGCTACCTCAAGGAAGCGTATGGGAAGGCCTCGCACCGTGAACGATGGGAGGCGACGAACCGCCTCGGGCCCTCGCTCGTCGATGCGGCCATTCAAGACCTAAATAGGTGGTTCGCCGACGGTCAAGCAGGGGATCCTGGGCCGAGCGCGCTGGAACTTGCGGTGCGAGCGGCCTATCCGCTGGTCTCCTCGGGTGCCCTGAATGCGGATAGGGGAACTGCGAACAACGAACAGCCTGATCGGCGAACGCCAGGCGAAGTTCTGGATGCGATGCGTAGGTCCTTTCAGGGCGTGCAGCAGCTGGGGAGGGCACTGCTAGACCAAGCGAACGAGTCGCCAATTCGTCGCGTGGACGAGCAAGGTAACGTGCAATCTTCCGAAGAAGGGGCTCCTCTTTATGTGAACGACATTTACTTGCGGTGCGAGTACCCTGCTCAGGGCAAGGCACGACCAGCCAAGAGTGACGACACACCCGAAGATCGACTGCAGAACCGGGTTCACGAATTCGGGAACGCCGTCGAGCATCTTTCGAGAGCGTTTGAAGCCGTTCAGGCCGTTCAAGGACTCGATGGACTGTCTCTGGTAGAAAGCGTTGGCGTTAGCAGCGACCTTTGCGCTTCCTGGCAAGAGAAGTTGCGTGACGTTGAGCAGGAACTGGCTTTCTGGGACCGAACCTTCCGAAAGAGACACGGTCAACCCACGGCGAAAACCGTGTCGGCATTGGTCGAGGACGAGTTCGATGACGAGCGGGACGGTGTCTTTGACGAGGAGGCTGCGATAATCTAGGCGGGTGCCGAGGCGGGGTCGATCGGCTCCGCCTCGCCTGCCTGGGTTGGCGCGAGAACATTACCCAAGTCGCGAAATACTGATGTACAGTAGAAACTAGTAGAATTATGACTATGTTTCCGGTGGAACCGGAAGATCTCGAAGCTTCACTTGGGCGCCTGCAAGAAGAACTCGGGTACGGGTCGGGTTCAACGGCAGCAAGTCCAGATCCGCGCGTCGGCCACATTTATCGACTGGCTCGCGATGCCGGTGTCATCGATTTCTACAGTGTTGCAACATCGGTCGATTCGCAACAACTCCCACCCAGCCCCGTGGTGTTCGTGGCTAAGGCGGACTCTGCGGAGAGGGCCCGAGAGATCAGGCGTCTCGTTTGGTGCCTCGGTCAGGCGCCGTTTCTAATCATCGTCCTGCCGGGACAGGTAAGGGTCTACACATCGGCGCGCTTCAGCGCCACGGACGACAGGGTAGGATTGCTGGCATCGGCGTCGTCTACTAGTGAGGCTATACGTAGCCAACTTGCGCGATTCAACAAAAATGAGATCGACTCTGGCCGAATTTGGCAGGCTTATGGGCAGGAGATTCGAACGGAAGATCGCGTTGACCTCCATTTGTTACGTAACCTGCGGAAACTGAGCTCCCACTTGATCGGGTCTATGGATTTGCGAGTAGATATCGCCCATTCCTTGATCGGCAAGTACATCTACCTGCGGTATCTACTCGATAGAAAGATTTTGACGCAAAAGTGGATGGTGCAGAACTCGCTTGACCCAGCCTCGGTCCTGGGTGAGGGTGCCACTTTATCTGGCTTGAAATCTTTTGTGATGGCTATTGAAGCTCGGTTTAACGGGAGTATATTCCCGCTACCTCTGGTCGGACCCGATGCGCCCACGGACGAAGCGATTGGTTTTGTTGCCAAAGCGATCCTTGGTCAAGAACCCTGGTCTGACCAAGCTGTTTTCGACTTCAACCTTTACGATTTCGGCTACATCCCCGTGGAGACGCTGTCCATGATCTATGAGCAGTTCTTGGACGAACGTGGGGAACAGCGAGCAACTGGCGCCTACTATACGCCGGAGCAGGTTGCCGAGTACGTACTAGCGGAACTCACCACGGTCGCGCCTCCGGTCGACAAGATGCGCCTCCTGGACCCATCTTGTGGTTCAGGGATCTTCCTCGTTGTCGCCTATAGGCAATTGGTGGAGCGCAAGATCGCCCAAAACAATGGCCGGAGTCCATCGGCACAAGTCCTAAAAAGGCTTCTGACGGAAACTGTCTTCGGGGTCGAGAAGAATGTTGAAGCATGCTACGTGACCGAGTTCAGTCTCCTCCTGACCCTGCTGAGCTACGTTAAGCCACCCGAACTCGAAAAGAATGGGGGCTTCAAGTTTCCTCCTCTTCACCAAAGCAACATCTTTCACGGCGACTTCTTTGATGACCACTCTGAATTCGCGAAACAACAGCTCAAGTTCCATTGGGTTGTCGGAAACCCTCCGTGGAATGAGCTCGATCCGAAGGACCAAGATAACTGGGCAGCTACAACTTACATGGACAGAGCTGCACTCGAAGGTAAGGTTGTAGCTCGCTACCGCGTGCACGAAGCATTCACGTGGAGAGCAACCGACTTCTTGGACCAACGCGGGTGGGTTGCACTCATCATTCAGGCCACCTCGCTAACTAATGAGGAAAGTGAAAGCTATCGGCGGGCCTTCTTTGAGCGGAATAGTGTGGCAAGGATCACAAATTTTTCCAATTTTGCCTATCGCCTGTTTCCATCCTCTCAGGCCCCTGCTGCAACGCTCGTCTTCCAGCCGGCAAATGACGAGCCGTCTCGGTCAATAACTCACTACGGCCCATTCGTTGCCAACCAGATGTTCGTAAGCGCCTTGAAGCCGAAGCAAGGGACTCCTGTGCTGACGATGTATGAATCCGATATACAGTCCATTGATCCTGCGGATGCACGGACTGGGTCAGGCAATGTGTGGAAGCTCGCACTTTGGGGCTCCTACAGAGATCAACAAGCTCTTACCTCACTTCGAAGGTGTTTCCCGCTATCGCTGAAGGATTTCATTAAGACAAGAGAATGGACGCTCCAGCTTGGAATCCAGCTGAGAGACAAGAGCAGCGCAGATAAGAAGGAGGGAGTTAGCGAACTTTCTAAGTTGCCTCTGCTTGACCTCCGCAAGTTCCGCGAGCTTGGCCGACTCCTCGAAGTGCCCAAAGACTCAGTAGTTGCAATTCCTACCGAGCGCAACTTCATTCGGGTCAGGGGCGGTCGTGCGGGTTTGGCTGTTGCAAGGGCTCCGCATGTTTACCTTTCGACCACTTTTGCCGTTTATTCGGATCTAGATTTCGTGCTTCCACACCCGCAAGTTGGTCTGTCGGGACCCGCTGGCGATGCTGATTATTTGCGGTCAATATCCTTGCTATTTGCTTCGAGTTTCGTCAGGTATTTGCTTTTCTTCGATTCGCCCTCGTGGGGCATCTTCACTAGCACTGTTGGATTGCGCGCTGTAGAACGAACCCCCGTGCCGGCGCTAGACCAGAGGCTTGTATATCTTCTTTCATCAAAGCATCGGGAGCTGGCTGCTTTGGAGCGCCAGTCGGTTCAGCGGGGCCTATACGAAGGCGATGATACCGAGCCCATAGGAAGCTCAGAATTACAAGGCCTTATTGACGATTCGGTCGGGGAAATCCTTGAAATACCGGGTGATCTGCAGATAATGGCTAGGGACTTCATGGGGGTCCGATACCTGCTCAATAAGGGGAAGACGCCCAAGGAGGCAGTTGGCCAAGTTGCCCCTGAAATGTTATCCCAATATGGACGCCAACTGAAAGCAGAGCTCGATGAGTTCGCTCAGTGCAGCCACCAGATTGAACTCTTCACAAAGCCATCCTATGTGTGTTGTCGGATTGCGTTGACAGAGTCACCAAGCGGCGCTGTGTCCGTCCACGCAAGCGACAGCAGTCTGGATCTCCTTTGGTCGGAGCTCATGCAGGAGCATAGTCAATGGGCCTACGTTCAGCGCAGCCTTCGAGTGTTTGATCGCCACACCGCGTTATTGGTTAAGCCCAATCGCGTTGTGGACTGGACGCAGTCCCAGGCGCTCTTAGACAGCGATGATGTGATAGCCGAGCTGGTCTCGGAAGGAAAGGGCCCGCGTTGAGCTCCGGGACAATTGCCGAACGGCACTATTCAGCTTTTGCGTTGCGAGCGCGGCAGCTGATTCGGATTGGGTTTGATGATGCTCGACCCACGATAAGTTCCTCAACTGCAGAAGAAGTGGTGACGGACCTGATCGTCCGAGCGATTCGGGCAAGGCACAAGAGTGGCGACATTGACCGACCGTTGCAGCGGATGTCCGTGCGCGACGACGTGAAAGTGGAGAGCGATTTTCGCTTTGGTAAGCGGCGGAAGCGAATCGACATCGAGGTGGAGTCGCACGGTAAGTCCCGCCCCGTTTTTAGCGTCGAGGCGAAGTGCCTCAGACAGTGGACTCATACGATAGGCTTATACACTGGCGAGGATGGAATGATGTGCTTTGTCAAAGGCGCTTATGCAGGTAGTGAACCCGAGGCCGCAATGCTTGGATACCTCCAGACGAACAACGATATATACTGGCTGGCAGAACTGAGAAGGAAGGTGGGTGAAGACAAGGACGAACTCGGCCTAATTGAAGACCTCGCGCCTTCCGCTACTCCGGCGTTTGAATGTGAACACACCTCGACCCACATCCGGCAGTCAGGTGTAACGATTCGAATCCATCATATTTTTGTCGACTGCAGCTGAATGCCATCGGAGTCCTAATTCCTCGGCAGTGAAAGGGTCGGAGCCGATCCTTTCGTAAAGAGCGTTGAGCTGCAAGTGGAGGATGTGCAATGCAGCGAAGCGTTGGACGATGCTGCGGAGGTGGGCCAACTCGTCTTACGTGAACAGCCCTCCGGCGCGGCGCCTTTAGCGTCCCCGTAACCGAGCCACTCTGGATCATCGAGCACCAGCCACAAATGAAACCCACTCCATCCCATGAAGCACTCCCGTGCGTGCGCGTCGGGGGCACTTGCAGTTGTCCATGAGCCAGGGCTTCAAGAAGGACACAGTCTGAACTGATTAGGTGTTACGGTCGGTGGGCCCCGTCCAGGACGGCAAGCCGCTAAATTGGATCCGACGGGATACGGTCCATTATTATTTTGGGTAGATTGCCTTCGCTATGGACCCGAGTAGGGGCTGGTTTCCCGCGGAGATTATGATGCTATGCGATAGCCGAGAACGACCAGAACCGTCAAGCTCGCATAAGTAATCCATCTTCTAGCGACTTGACGTTGCCGCGACTAACTCGGGTAGTCACCATATCTTGGCTGACCAGATAACGACCGCCTCTTTAGGTCCCGCAAGTATTTTTCGAGTTCCTTTCCCCTGAATCCATGAGTCGCTTCAATCAGCTCACCACACTTCTTAATTTGGCCAGCGCGATAATAGTAGTAAATCAAGTCGGATACGAGCTCGGTCGTTGCATGTCCCCCTCTCTGGATCGGCTCAAGCAATCTAACCGCTAAATCCGGGTGTCCTAGGAAATCGTGTAGTGAAGCTAGGCGGCGTTTGGGCTCCTCCCAGTCAGGGTAGAGTTGCTCAAGCTTCCGATAGCAGATGGCTGCTTTGTTGGCCAAGGCAGGAACGTTTCTTTTATCAGTTTCACTATACGCACCGCCTGCGATACGATCGCACTCCAAACATGCGACGGCCTGGCGCAACGTGCCATCAGGGTGATAATCCTTAGCCAACTTCAGTTCGTAAATCCACGGTAGCCAAGCAGGCGTCGCAAAGCAGCACGCTAGGAGAACGACCAATGCAATAAACTTCGGCCTGACCTTCATGTTCAATTATATCTCGGCGCGCAGCCACGAGGAGCGTCATTCATTCCCGGCCTGGGCAAGCCTTCCCAAGGATCAAACGGTGTTGCGGGAAAGTGATCGGGTGCCGGGCAAGGAAATGGCGCAGAGGGGTATCCTCCGGGCGGGAAGGGCTTATGACCCGCGGCAGGATCGCTGGGCTTGTATTTCTTGAGACAACCTGCGTGGCATTTCTGCAACGGGTCGCTTCCGGGAGATTGCAGGCCAAGATTAATTCCTGCTTGACATTCGGCTAATCGGACCCCCGGATTATCAACAGGCCTAAGCTCGTTTTGTAATGCTTGTGCGGTCGAAGCACAAGATGGGCCGAATGAATGAGCAAGGTAGCAGCATGCCATGCAGTGCGCATAACCGTGATTATTATCGTGAACGGGGTTCCTCCCCGCCCACGCAAAATAGATTGCTAGAGCGCAAAGACCACACCCAACATCGTTGAACACAGTGGCAGCCTTCAACCCAGAAGAGTCGACCAGCGTTGCAGCCTCACTGTCAACATACACGTACGCCCTTTCCTCCGGCCACAGGGGATCGACGGTGAGCCACCTGGTGTAATTTGGCTTCAAGTAGCGCGCTCGAATGTAGATCCGATTGGAGGTATTGTCGGTGTAGTAGCCCCACGTGCCACCATAGCCTAGGCTAGATCCAAGCGCGCCGGTGCGTAGTTCCCCGTAGGGCCAATACCAGGTCTTTCCTACCACGGCTTGGGTGGAGTCAATTCTACCGATGACATTCCCTTGGGGATCGGGAAGTAACACGCTGGCTGTCGCTCCCACCTTCTGCGTCAGCGGAACTCCACCTGCGTTCGAATACCGAGTCGTGGTTATTGCCATGATATCGAAAAATACTTCTACCGTGGGACGATGCAAGCTGCGCCCAGGTCACCATGCCCGACCTCAGTGAAGCACGAACTCTCCGCTTCGAGGGTGCGGAACGTTCCCGATCACCAGAATTTTATTCGCAACCCGAGTGTACACTAGAAAATCACTATGGAGCCCTTCATTTTAGTGGCCCTGCTAGCGATTACTTCGTACTTCCGCTACGTATGCCCCGTCCGATGAAGGCCTCGCGCCCGCGAACGATGCACTTCAGGCTGATTCTAGTCATAGCATGTTTGGGTCACCAGGCGTCGACTCGCGCGGCCAGTCGCTCAATACAAGCCGACTGGACACACGCAATCAGCATTTCTGTGCTAATCTGCACCGGGAGATACGGTTCCTGTGCCATCGATTAGCGTTATCATAGTCACGTACAACTCGAAGGAGACCATTGAGGCTTGCATTCGGTCCGTCCTGACTACTATAGAGCCGGACGATCATGTGCTCGTCGTGGATAACGCGTCACAAGATGGCACCGCTTCCCTCTTGATGCTTCTACGTACCGAAGACCCGCGTATCAGTGTTCATCTTAATCCAACGAACGTATTCTATACGGCAGCATGCAACCAGGGCATAGAATCGACCACTGGCGAATACTGCCTCTTGCTCAATCCTGACACGATCCTCTTTCCAGGGTGGAGAGAGCGAATGCTTCGATGCTTAGACCGACCATCTGTTGGAGCAGTCGGCCCACTTACGAATTACGTTACAGGTCGGCAATACATAGAATTTCATTTACCACCCGTTACCCGAACGTTGAGCTATCAGGAAATCTTTGAAATCGTGTCCGTGTTCAACAGCTCGACGGTGGAGATCGCTAAGCTTTTGGTGGGCTTTTGCGTAATAGTTCCGAGGACCGTATTCCAGAGGTACGGGCTGCTCCACCCCACAATAATCATGGGGGGTGACGACTTGGAGTTCTCCTGGCGCTTAAGAACCATGGGCTTGGAGTTGGTCATCGCTAGGGACGTTTTTGTATATCATAAAGGTGGTGAAAGCTTTAAGGGTGTCGCTAAAGCTGCCACTGACACATATGAGGATCAGTCGACCCGCGCAATATGTGCCCTTCTGGAGGAACACTACGGTACGGGCAATATTCCATCGAGTGCAGAATTGTGGGGTACACTGCTGTTCCAGCCTGCGCTGGATAAACACTTTCCGACCTAACTACTGGCGTTCAATAATCCCTACCTATAGCTTATGCGGATCCTATTATCTTGCGGGTTATCGGTGTAAGTCTTAGAGGTTCCGGTCCCGACTGACATTTAGCTATACAGAGTGGCAGCCCGATGCGGGCGCCGTTGCACCATTTCAATGCGCTGATGTCGGACATATTGTCGGTGTAGTAACCCGAATGCCGTCATAGCCTAGGCTTGATTCTAGCGTTCCGGGGCGGAATTCCCCGTAGGGCCAGTACCAAGTCTTTCTACCACGGCCTGGGTGCAGTCAATCCCACCGATGACATTACCTTTGTGGTTCAAGAAGTAACATGCTGGCCGTTGCTCCCACATTCTGAGGGAGTGGAATTCCTGTTGCCTTTCAATATCAATGGCTGCACTGCACCTTCACCAGGTCCGCCGCGCCCTCGGACATCCTCAGATCGCACTGACTTCGAATCTGTATGGATACGTTCTGGACCGAGCGATGAGAGTGCGCGTAGATCAAACACCGAAGTTACAGATGCTTACGCCACAGCCTGTCGAGAGCTTTTTCACTTGCTCTTCCCGCTGCGTCTCCTCTGTCGCCGACAAGTTCCAGTGTGTGCGCGATAGCCGTTAGTTGGATAGCACTAAGCCAACCAAGTTCTGGAAAAGCTTCTAGAATGGTGCCGTGACACGCCCTGGGCGGCAGGAAGCGTTCGGCCAGTAAAAGCGGCAACTCCCCTCTTTCTGCTTCGGACTCTCCCTTGTCAAATACTACGATTGAGTTTCGCAGATAGCTGCCGATAACTCTTCGGAACACGTCGTTATTGCGAATACTTATGACGTGTGGGGGCACGTTTCGCCTTAGACCCGACCAAACAGGTGCGTCTGCCGATCGAAAGAATGGTTCAATGTCCCGGTCCTCTATTTTATCATTAGTATCTATTCTTATGTCTGGGATGGGGACCGTTTCCCATTCAGCGGGAAAGGCCTTCAATATCAGTGCCAATGTCCGCTCCATCTTCCGCTCATAATCGGGAGTAAACCAAGAAGCGATATTATATTTTTTCGGCATTACCCTAGGGTCACCATCCGCCGCACTTAGTTAGATAATATTGAGCGCACTCTATCGCAAATGTACATGCGCTCACCAAATCTTTTTCATGTGCATCAGCCGAGCCCGAATTGTCGGGGCAATCTAGGGCATCCAGCGCTAGTCTTGCCGCGCAACAACTCTCCCACACCCTTGTCTTTACAGCCAAAGCGCCACAATTATCACTCATGTTGCACCGGCTAGCATCCGGCATACAACTCCTTTTGTAGCCAGGGCAGGCCACATGGTATGCGCGCTGGAGTGCGAGACACTTTTGTTCCTTATCTAGGGCCTTACTCAAACACACGAGACAACCCATTAACCCGCCCCCGCAAAGGGCCTTTGTCCACGAGGGCAAGTTATCGAAAACGCTCCATGCACAATCCATGAAGCTGTTAAAGCCCTTGCTATCTGCACAAGCAGCAATAATATCAACAATACATACCGACACCGCAATGCACGGAACGGCGCAAAGAAGCGGTAATTTACCAGTCGGATCGACATCTACAATTGGACGATCTGCAACGTATACGTAGGCGGAAGTGTTTGGCCACACCGGATCCACAGTGAGCCATCTGGTGTAGTTCGGCTTCAAGTACCGAGCCCGAATATATATCCGATTGGAAGTATTGTCGGTATAGTAGCCCCACATTCCACCGTAACCGAGGCTAGATCCAAGCGCGCCGGTGCGTAGTTCCCCGTAGGGCCAATACCAGGTCTTTCCTAATATGACCTGATTGGAGTCGATTCTACCGATGACATTCCCTTGGGGATCGGGAAGTAATACGCTGGCTGTCGCCCCCACCTTCTGAGTGAGTGGAATTCCCGCTGCATTTGAATATCGAGTTGTTGTTACCGCCATGAAACTGGACCCAGCTCTCCTTTTGAATCACACGAGACGCTCTAGGCACCTTTCATATTCTGAAATGTTGTGTGCACAAGTAATTCATGAATCGTCGTGCCGGTGATTGCTGCCCCAGATGAGATCAGCTCAAAAGCGTGGGGCAGAAAGAATGGGGACGACAAAAATAGCGGCAGACGGTTAGGCAGAAGCCCTTGACAAATGCGCAGTCCGTGAAGCCTGCCATCGAATACCGGGACGCATTTTGCATGCTTCTTGTCATAATTAGTCATAGATTTTCCAGTTAGATGTTATCGCTAATGCGACAGTCCTGGCGAACAGCCAAATATAGTAGTAATATACCGGAATAGTTACGATTGCCCGTAGGCTTGGACTCAGCAGGTATGCAATTCCCAGAGGCACTAGCGGGATAATGCCGCGGGTTAACCAAATTGTTATGACCATCGACAGTGTACCAAAAACTCTATTACGGCTTGCTTCGGGCAGAAATGTTCCTTGGACAACCTTAGCCAATGCTCTAGATCTTTCTAAATAGCCCGTGAACAACCCAAGCACGAGATCGGCGAACGACGCTGCGACCATAATATCCCCCCCTTTACGCCAAGAATATATGGAGCATGCTCCCACGGTTATCACCATCAAGATATGCGGCACGGACCCGAAAATAAAACAGCCCTCGTAAAGTGACATAAAATTTATCGGCTTAAAATACACCTTCATTAGCGCAGCATTTGACCACCGGCCTCGCAAAATGGTACACATGCGTGTACACACTGTTCGTAGTCAAGGCTATCCTTTACACTTACGAAAGCACAAACCAAACTGCAAAATACTCTGCAGTTGAGCGGTGATGGTGGCGGTGGTCGCAACTTCTTGCCGGGCAATGGTCTTGGCGGCTCACCGGGCTTTTTCTTTCCTAGTCCATAATAGAAGCACACTGCTTTTCCTAGTATTACTCCTTGGCAGATCAGAACACTTATGACAGTGCATTTATATGATTTCGCGCCGCGCTTTGCCGCCTGCCTCGCACATACAGCCATCTGGCTCTCGTTGCATGGCTCTAACCATTGAGTACCTGTTGGATCGATAGTGGATACCGGGGAGCTAGCACCATATATATATTTGTCTTCCTCCGGCCACAACGGATCGACAGTGAGCCACTTAGTGTAGTTGGGCTTTAAGTACCGAGCTCGAATGTATATCCGATTGGAAGTATTGTCCGTGTAGTAGCCCCACGTGCCACCATAGCCTAGGCTAGATCCCAGCGTGCCAGTTCGTAGTTCCCCGTAGGGCCAGTACCAGGTTTTTCCTACCACGGCTTGGGTGGAGTCGATTCTGCCGATGACATTCCCTTGAGGATCGGGAAGTAACACGCTGGCTGTCGCTCCCACCTTCTGTGTCAGCGGAACTCCATCTGCGTTCGAATACCGAGTTGTGGTTATTGCCATAGGCTTAAGGCCCGCCGTCGTCTTGTTTTTCCATCAGGTAATCAGCCCCGTCCCAAATGAACGTCACGACGGTTGCTGCATCTGATTTGGTCCACGACCGCCTTAGCCCGTCCCCGTCGTAGCTGTACGACTCGGTTGTCTGAGGTAAGCCGACCTTTCGCGTATACGATTTCAGGCGATTCTCACAGTCGTAAAGATACGTCTCGGTCACAACTGTTGCCGCTGGCTTCGAGACTTCCGTCACGAGATTGCCATTGGCGTCAAAGGTGAAGGTAGTCCTCAACGTACCCTGCTGCATCGTCGTCATCTGGTTTGCGGCGTTGTACATAAAGGTCATAGGATTCGAACCCTGATGGGCCTTTACCGTTGTGTTCCCGACGGCATCATAGGCAAATGTCGCCCAGGCACCAGACTCTTGTTGCCCAGTCAATCTGTCGGCTGCGTCGTAGGTCCACGTCGTCAGAGCACCGTCTCGGGTCCGGCCGATTCGGTTGCCGACCGCATCATACGTATCGATAATCGTCGAGAGGACGTCCCCCGTGTTTTTGACGTCAAGTTGCGTCGTCAATCTGCCCACCGCGTCGTACGCAGACTTTCTGGTACTACCGTTGTCGAACTGAATGGTCGTTTGACGACTGGCAGCATCGTAAGCAATCGTCTCAACCTTGCCGTCCGGATCCATGAGACTCACTACACGACCGAGCGCGTCAAAAGAGTACGTGAAGACTCCTCCGTCAGGATCAACCAGCGTCGTCCGGTTTCCTACAGCATCGTAGCCGTACGCCTGAACATACGCTCCGGGGTCCGTTTTCCCGGTCAGCTCGCCCCGGGCGGAAAACGTGTACGTGGTTGTCCCGCCCGAGTCCTGCATCGTCGTGCGCTGTCCGCTCGCGTCATAGTTGAACGTGACACGCGTATTGTCCGCATAGAGAATCGACACGGTGCGACCTAGCGCATCGTACGTGATCGTCTTGATCTGCCCTTTGGCGTCCATCACGGTTACCGGACGCCCGTTTGCGTCATAGCTGTACGTCGTCAGCTTGCCCAGCTCGTTCTGGATGGACTTCATGCGGCTAGCGCTGTCATAGACCATGGTCACCCAGTTACCCAACGCATTCTGAATCCCGGTGTTTTCGCCAGCCAGATCGAACTGGTACGTGGTGCGGTTTCCTAGCCCATCGACGCTTGCTTGCACACGATTCGAATTCCCGAAATAAACAGAGACGGTTGTGTGTCCGTTGGCATCCGTAGTCGTGGTGCGGTTTCCGTTCGCGTCGTACTCAAACGCCGTGATTGCGCCAAGCGCATCTTGGATCGATACGACCTGATTTGCTGCGTCGTAGTTGGTCGTCGTGATCTGGCCGAGAGGATTTTTGACTGAAATCTGCCGGTCGTTCACGTCGAACCCGTACGTCGTCCGATTGGACAAGGCGTCCACCGTTGCGATCATATCACGGGCGTCATAGACGCTTGTCGTGACGTATCCTCTGGCGTCCTTTACGGTTTCCGGACGCCCGGTAGCGTCGTATCCATATGTCGTCCGAAAACCAAGTGGATCGATCTGGGCAATGACTTGCTTGGCCGCATTGTAGACTGTTGTCGAAATTCTCCCGAGCGGATCGATGACCTCGGTACGATAACCCATGTTATCGTAATTGAAGGTCGTGATCTGCTGCAACGCATTCATGATGGTGACGATGTTGCCGAAGCGGTCGTACGCGAACGTCGTTCGGTTCCCTAATGGATCGACGTCCGCGACCTTCAGGCATCCGTCGTATACGGACCGCCGCACCTCCCCTGCCGGATTGGTCACGGACACGACGTGGTCACCTGCATCGTATTCAAAGGTGGTTACCCTGCCCAGTTGATCCTTCGTCGTAATCAGCCTATTAAGCGAATCGTAGGTGTTCGTGACCACCCCACCATCCGGGTACAGCGTACTCGCAAGGTTCCCTTTGGCATCGTATGCCATAGTCGTCCGGAGACCCCGGGGATCCACGGTCGCCTGCAGCGTACCGTCCGCATTCCAGATGAACTGAGAGGTGCGGCCAAGAGGGTCCGTCTTGGACGTTGGCAGCTTACTTGCGTTATAGGTCGTCGTATACGTCGCGCCGTTAGGCAGGGTGAGCGTTGTCAGGTTGCCACTCGCGTCATATTGGTAGACGGTCGCGTTACCAAGAGGATCATAGGTCGCCGACAGGGCCCTGAAATGACTGACCGGGTCTGTATAAGTCTGACTGACCACCCAACGGTTCCCGATCATCTGTCCGGCAAGGAACTTGGAGTCGGATGAGTCGAACACCCGAGTGATGGTGTAGCCTTCAGGCCGAATCTCGGTCGTGGTATTTCCCGTGTTGTCGTACTCGTACGTTGTAACGGCACCAGAAGGAGCGGTCATCACCTGCATGCCTGGTGTTGAGAAATCGTAGGTCCATGCTGCCGTTCCAACTGCCATGCTAGCCACACGGTCAGACGCGTCATAGCCGTACGTGGTCCGGTAGCCGCGCGGATCCTCGATGTAGTACACGACCGAGTAAGGTCCGCCGAGGCTGGCAGTATAACCGTATTTTGTCGAGCAGCCCAACGGCGTCGTGAATGATGTCAGTCTTGGCGCAGAATCATAGGTAAAAGTCCATTTGCGTCCGCCCCAGTCTTCGATGGAGGAAAGAAGTGAAACGGAGTGTCCCGGAGCATAGTTAAACGTGACGAGGTCGCCGCCAGGAACCTGTATGCTCTTTAGCAGATGCGCCTCAGAACCGGCACCATATGTGTACGTCTGGACATTGCCCGATTCGTCAAGGACTTTTGATATCGAATATTTGTCGTACGGAGTTGTCACTATAATCGTGCCCGTCGTTTTTTCGGCGTAGTGAATCTGACTACCGTCGGGATAGAATTCAATCCACGTCGTGCCATCGAAAGAGAACGTCGTGTTGCCGCCCGTATTGGACTGAGGAAAAAATACGCCGCCGGACGACTGAAGGGGTATCGCCGTAAAATCTCCGCGAACGGCCATACAGGTGTTAGCACCGAAGTCATCCGGGTATGAAACCACGTAACCGCGCCAATTGCCCGATCGCCCATACCCCAACTCAGCATTTGTGGCGGAAACTGAACTGTAAAAGAAAGAAAGCTTTACGCCATACTTTTTGGCCTTGATCGCGATTTCTGGATCAATAACCAGCGCGCCAGTGGCATGCTGAGGCAGAGGTCGGTGAGGGTGTTGCCGTACAGGATCGATGACTACCCCCAGCCCCGTTGCAGTCGCTATTCGACCGGATCCGTCAACTCGCACATCTTCTGTCTTTCGTTCAAACGAGCTCACAGTTCCATAGCCTCCCTTGAAAGAGCGACGGGCTTGTTGTGGTGAATAAGGCCGCACGCCGTATATATGTGATTGGGCTCACAAGTAACATCGACCACGTCCCGCTCACCCACCCTGTTGAAGGTTAGTACCGCGATCTCGCCGCCAGAGGCGCTCCGCAGACTCGTTACGCCTGGCTCGACAGTGCTTGCTTCGACAAATGTGCCGTCAGAAGCCATCAACAGATGACTGAGCGAGCACACTATGGAGGCGCCGTCACACAGGATCTGGATACATTCCGCCCGACTGTGGCTTACAGCCGTGACGTTCTGGGCCGAGCCGTCGGGCCCAAGCAGAGCGTCTCCGACGACCAATGCTCTGGCTTGTTTACAATCACCGTTAACGATCGAAAGGATCGTGCTTGCCTCCAAGCATTTGCACTGAGTCGCTGGCCTTTGGACACCAGGTGAGTTGCCAGAAGGCAGAGGCGCAGATACTCCTGCCTGGCAGGCGCCGCCCGCACCGCAGCCATCGGCTGCTGCCGCACCTGGAGCAGATCCTCCAGATCCAGAGGCTGTACCAATCTCACACGAGCAACTACCTGTTTCACTTGCCATTGTCTGGTTCTCTTTGAAGTTTATATTGCTTGATTGCTAGTTGAAGGGAGCCGATCGCAAGGTCGGCGCAGTAGTCCTTGCCCTCAGGCAAGCCACCAAGGACTATCAAGATGTCGGATTTGGTGATGCAGTCAAGATGCTCGACGTGCTTTCCCTGTGCGATGTGGCAGACCAGCGAGCCGCATGCCATGGCCGACGGGCAACCAAAGGTTTGGTAGGCGGCCCCTCGGACGCGGCCATCGTCCGAAATGTCAAGCTCAAGAATCATATACGGGCCGCCACCGACTTCCCCGACCGTGCCTGCCACGGATGCCTTCGGCAGCGGACCTGCGTACCGAGCGTCATTCACAAAGCGACTTGCGATGTCACTGAGCATTTTCTTCCCTTGTTCCTCGCAGTATTACAGAAGCGACAAACGGCCTGTCAAGGCTTTTTAAGAAAAATTTGATCAATGTGCCGCAGATTTTAACGCGCTCAGTTGCTGGCGGGTCTGGTCGTGCATGGGATTTAGAGCATCTGCGCACTCCATCCAACGGATTGCTTCAGGGTGCTGCCCCCAAGCAGCATGCATCATGCCAAGGTGAAATGCAGCTTCTGCAACTCCCCAGTCGGCCAGCTCGATCAGCAAGGGCCTGGCTTGCTCGAGTTGCTCCGAGTTCAAATAGTGCCGCGCAAGCACAAGCTTGCATCCAACTGCCGGCGGTGCGCTTTGGATCTCGCGATTCAAAATATCTGCCTCAGAGCTGCCAAGCCACTTGGCATAGTCGCACAGCAGAGCCCCTAACGTCTCAGAACCCGGATCGAAGGCTCTAACGGCCTCAATTGCCTGCAAAGCTCCATTCGCATCCCCAAATTTCATCGCTGCGGCAAGGAAGGCGTGTGCTGAAGGTATGGCCGGCGGCTGCACCACGAGCGCTCGGGTCCACCAGTACTTAGCTCCAGGATAATCGCCGAGTTCAAGCAGCACTGCTGCGAGGTTGTGCCATTTCTTGTGTGCCTGGATTCCCACATCGTAGCTAGAGAAGAATTGCGGTGGCTCCTCTTGAATCGCGAGATAGTCATCCCGACTCCCCTCCAGGTGGCCAAGTCGGGACTGTACAAGAGCCCGCTGAAAGTGAAGCTCCGGATCGTAGCCAACCGCGACTAGTCCTTCCGAAAATGCGCTGAGCGCCGCCTCATGATCACCCTGAGCAGCGTACGACATTCCCATCAGGGCGAATGCTTTGCGTAGGTGAGATTCCGCTCCAGAAGCCTTCTGGATGCTGGCCCTCAGCCACTGGATAGCCTGATCATGATTTCCCTCAAAGTGAGCAGTCATCCCGCAGTTGAACAAGACAAAGGGGTGGTCGGGTCGCTCTTCCAAATCCAGGTTGAGCAAATGCCAATCCCGCTGACGCTTCCGCTTCTGCCCGGCGTCAGAGGTGTCGTATCCGGAATGGAGGACAGGAGAATCGATCCGACCTATTCCCCACCCCAGTTCCCGTACGGACCCCAGGATTTGTTCGTGAATGCGGCCCTCGAAATGCAGGCTCCTGTGGTTTCTGAGAAGCTTTACGTGGTCAACTCGAGTACCCGCGTTGGGTCCCTGATCGATAAACTGGACGGGTACAACGAACGCGCCCACGCTGTCGGGAGCGTTTAGCGCGGCGGAAACGATCTGACGTCCTGTCGTTACGGGAAGAGTATCGTCCGCGTCCATCCAAAACACCCAGTTACCCTTCGCGTGACTTAGTGATGCATTTCTTGCTTCCGCGAAGCTATCTGGCCACTCGATCTGGACCAGATCTACGTCATGTGCCCGGGCGATTTCCAGGGTCCGGTCCGACGAACCCGTGTCAACAACGACAATCTGGGTGAAATACGGCTTCGCACTGGCGAGGCAAGCGTCGAGCACCCTCTCTTCATTCCGAACAATCATGCACAGCGAGATTTGGGCACGCTCCACATCTTTGGCGAGTTGCCTCGCCATTCGGTCTGGATGACGGGAATGATCGAATTGTATGGGCGCCGCGCCCATCCCCGAAAGGTGAGACGCAAAGCCGCTTTCCAGATCGGATTTCCATTTCCCCTCAAAAATCGCTTGATTCGCTAGGAGCCGCATCCGGGCCGAGGAATCGTGCCGAACCATGGACCGCGAGCCAAAGTGGTGAATAAAGCTCCGCCGGGCGACCTTCAGCCGAAAGCCTGCACGTCGCATTCTATAAGACAGATCGTTGTCCTCAAAAAATCCAATTCCAAATGCTTGATCAAACCCACCGACTTCCTGAAGCACCGACCTGCGAACGGCTAAGCACATACCCACAAGGATATCGACATCGTCATCGGTGACGGCACCTTTCGAAAAGTCCTCCGCAAAGAGGTCCAGCGTTTCCAACGACGTGTACGTCGTATTTACGCCTTGGTGATACGCGGCGGCGTTGGAGCACGGCCCCACGGCCGCCACCGATGTCGACTCCATCAGGCTCTCGATCAATTTCAGTAGCGCGATGCGCGGTACGACCGTGTCGGAATTCAAGAACAGCACTATGTCTCCAGACGAGGCGTCCAATCCCACATTACAGGTTCCAGCAAACCCTAGGTTCTCGGGATTTACATGGAGCGTTGCGAAAGGAGACCCTCCAACGATAGCAGCTGCATTGTCCGGAGAGCGGTCATCGACGACGATGACCTCCGACAAAAGATCGGCGCAAGACTCAAGACTGCGTAAGCAAAGCCTAATCTCGTCCTCGCCGCCGTAAAGGGGGATAACTACCGAAATGGTGGGCCAGTTGGACGGCCGGTTCATCTCGGTTGCTCGGGTTGTCGAATCAATACCAGCGAGCACCTGGGGCACGGGTATGCGCTCCGCCCACCCGTAGGCCGCGGGGTGGGTCGGATGCAACTGGCCGCGGGTTTTATCGTAGTCCCATGCTTTCCACACCGTCTCGAACCAACCTGCTACAAGCTCGTCCCGATGTCCCCACGTAGCCACTTTGCGTTGGATGCGTTCATCGGGGCCGGCATAGGACAAGTGATGCAAGATGCCGTAATCAGAACCCAATAGAAGCTCGCGGCCCCCTGCGTACTCTCGCAACGTGTCATGCGCTACCGACTGTACGTTGACCATGAGGAGCGGCCGGAACTGCTCTCTAGGTCGGATGATGTACTCAGTTGACTTCCAGTAGGTTTCGAGTGTGACGCGCACTCGTTCAGCCACCCGCGTTTCTGCGATCCGCTGTAGGGACTGCAGGAGATTGTCGTCGGGAATCTCGTCACTGTCGGGTATCAGGATCGGCCCATAGTTCTGTCTGCGCATGAAGTCCAGTGCGGCAACCCGATGGTCATGCTCAGACGACCACTCACCCACGATGGCGTCCGCACCACAAGCTTTCGCTACCTCAACAGAACGCTCCCAGTTTCCCACGCTACCGTCCCAGGCCACTTTGCTGATCACCACGTGAATTGGTCCACAGGTCGAAAACCGTTCAATGACGTGCTCGAGGAACCAATAATCATCATGCACGTGTATGCAGACTGGCAAGGTAAAGGTGCTCATCGTGCAATATCATACGCAATTTCTTGAGCGTAGAGACTGCCGTTGATTGAACCGCAAGGTGTCGTACCATCGTATGGCGACACTGAGAGCACTGCGCTCGCTCCCAAGGTGGTAAATCAGCCTTCACCCCATTAAATCCGATGCACGGACGGTGCGGCATTTCACGGACGTACGTTGAAGACTATCATAAAGCTATGGCGAACTGCTACCGATGCGGCAGGCATATTGCCGATACAAATTTGAAGCTACGGCGTCGCGTGCCAACGGGCGGTGACGAGCGGCGACGATATCCGGGCGGCATCGAACGGCAGACCAAGAGATATGGTTTCCGAATCGTCTGCCGGCGGTGCGCGCATATGATCGACTTGCGCGAAGGTCGAATTATGTCCGCCGAGAATGCGTATATACTGACCGCGCTGCTTGTGGCACTGCTTGTCCTCTTGCTGGCGCGGTAAAAAGCCCCCTTCAAGGTTGAAGGGGGCGAGATTTATTCGGCGTACCGAATGCCCTTGATCCAGTCGGCGGACCGTTGAGCTTGAGCTGCTGCCACCACGACGGCCTTGGGATCGTTGCCAAGAACCTGGAGCCAGCCACCGATATACGACGCAGCATCTTCGGTGAGGCTGTTGTCGAGTCCCACCGTGGCGCAACAGAACGCGCTGGTAAGTTCAGCGACGAGTTCTTCTCGGCTGTATTCACCGGCGTCAAATTGCTGCCGGTCGGCAACGCCAGGACGATTGAGTCGCTTGGGATGTCCGACCGCGTGGGCCAATTCATGAAACAGCGTTCCGTAGTACTGATCGGCCGAGTGGAATGACGAGAGCGGTGGAACACGTACCAGGTCCCGACCAGGGTGATACCATGCCGAATCACCTTTCTCTTCGATCCGCGGTGGGTCGATCATGGATTGGATAAGCGCTTCCGCTTGACGGGAACGCTCGTGTTCAGGCCGGGGCGGGAGTGGCTCCACCTTCGAGACAGGAAGTCCCTCGCACTGCTCGACGTTCCACACACAGTAATAACGGAGTACGGGAATCACGGTGCGCTTCCCTTCTTTGTCGTCTTCGTCTTCCGGCTTCTCCCACTGCTTCCAGAAGATCACCATCGTGGCGCGCTCGCCGCGTCGAACGCGACCACCGAGTTCTTCGGCTTGCTTGAAGCTGAGCCAACGATGATCGGTGTAGGGCGCGAGCGCGAGCAGAAAAACGTTGACCCCACGGTAGGGCTTGCGCGTGGCGATATTCATGGGAAGTGACGCCGCGGTGTGCCACGGCTTCTTCCAGGGAACGACGCCCCGGCGTAGGGACGCAAGAATGGTCGAGGTAACGGCTTCATAGATGCGGGCGCTCATGGGCACCCTCTCGTAGGAAATGAGACGAGCATGGCAACGCGTGCCTCCTTGTAAAGTCCGCAGGTGGTCCTGCACACTTCATCGTCTAGCAGCGGTTTATCGAGCCGTCAATAGTGCCGCATCCGCGCAACGCCCTCGTGAGCTTGGTCGCTGGCTTACGCCGATGCACCTTCGTTTCACTTTTCGTGGCTATCAAGGGAACCACCGGACGATGGAGGCATGCTTGACCATGACCGCTCCGATTCGAACGTTGACAACACTCCGTATCCGACGAAGCCCAAAGCCCGCGCTAGGGCAAGACGGATGTTCCAGCAACAGCAGGCTCGTTCCATCCCCCAAGAAAATGGCCAACTCTCGCAGTGCACTACTGAGTTCCCTGTAATTCGCGTAAAGCTCGTGCGCGAAACCAGTGGGACCGAGATTTCTGCGACGATCGCGTCAGCAAAAGAAGCGGCCGCGGTTTTCCGCCAGCACATGGGCGAAGAAGACCGAGAACACGTTGCGGTGCTACTGCTCGACGCCAAGAACGGCTTGCTCGGAGTGCACACGGTGAGCGTTGGATCCTTGACGATGAGTCTTGTCACGGCCCGCGAAGTGTTCAAGGCTGCCATTCTCGCGAACAGCGCCAGCATCATCGTTGGACACAACCATCCGTCGGGAGATCCATCACCCTCGCCGGAAGACATCACGGTCACCAGAATGTTGGTACGGTCGGGGTCGCTACTTGATATCCCAGTCCTCGACCACATCATCGTCGGCTCCGGCAGCACCTACTGCTCGCTCCAAGAACTCGGCCATATCGCTCAACACACACAAAATTGTCCGGTCCTAGGGTTGTGACGTCAACTGGTTCTCGCTCCACAAATTGCCAAGCCCGGTCACCAGATCGGGCTTTTTTCCGAATTTCGCTTTCTTTACATTCCGATGGCGCCCGGCCGGCGTATCTACGCGGCAGGCGGACCTGGATCAATCACTCGCCAGAGCGAAAGCAGCGGATACCCCGGAGTATATGCGGTCAGTTCTTCCTGGCAAAAAAGGGATAGCGGCACTTGGAATTCTCGGACGGACCTGAGGTCGTATCGATGTAAATCGAGGTATAAGTGGCTGGGTCATGTACAGTCAGATCGGTCCTAGCTTCCCGGTCAAGGGAGGAATTAATGCGGCGCTCTGTAGGCGCACGAGCTTCAAACGCCGGCGATGAATTTCACGTTCGCTATGCAGCACGACGGATCATAAGGCTCCTTGATCCAACAACTACGCTGGAGCTTGTCCGCGTTGAGAATGCAGAGCTACCGGTTTTAGATGACAATGACTTCCTCTCGATCGATCTGACGGAGTACTACGGAGGCAGGACCCTCCGGGACGCGAAGCTCGTGGTAGCGAGTCAGCTCAAGCATCGGGCGCACGGAGCACGACGCCGATGGACGGCAAAATCCTTGGTCAGCAACAGGAGGGGGCCAGGCACCTCGGTCGTCCGAGGTCTAGCGAAAAGCTTTGATGATTTCGGAAAGTACGTAAAGAACGACAAGCTATTGTCGTCCCTAACGATTCGGCTGATCAGCAATGAATCGTTGAACCCGACATTTGCTCAGCAGTGGGTCGAGATCAGCCGAGCGCTTGCAGACGACACGAAGGACATTCGAAGTCTCGAGCAACTGTCCTCTGCGGTAAGCGCCGACTCTG
This sequence comes from Fimbriimonadaceae bacterium, assembly GCA_044226215.1. Taxonomy (GTDB): domain Bacteria; phylum Armatimonadota; class Fimbriimonadia; order Fimbriimonadales; family Fimbriimonadaceae; genus JBGAHK01. The sequence goes on from JBGAHK010000002.1 coordinate 23,489, forward strand.
TAAAGACGTTGAATGCGTTCGTCAAAGCTTGCGAGCTCGATGCGGCTACTTTCTTAGCTTTCTTGAGGGTTCTTGATTTGTCTGGCTGCGGTGAGTCCGGCCTCGCAGAGCAAGACAAGCTACTGATACGAGAGGCTGGGCCACTTGTCGGAAGCTCTCCGGGTAAAGCCCTTGAGTTGCTGAAGGGCGCAGTGCGGGACGCGATGCTTCCGGAGAACGCAAACCACAGGGGCTTTGACAAGAATGACGCCATTGTCTGCCTTGGTGCTTCGAGCCCAAAGGACATCCTGCCAATGCCAAGTCTCATCGAGCGGCCGGAGACCCTCGTCGACTGCCAGGACGTTGAGAATATCAGGTCGAAGCTCACTGACCCGGCGACAAGGAAGCTTATCGTCCATGGTGGCCCAGGCATCGGCAAGACGACCGCACTTGCTGCGGGCTTGGAGCGGCTACCGGAGGGCTCTGTCTTCGTCCTGTACGACGGCTGGGCCGGGGGCCAGTGCTTCTCGTTTGGTGGAAATAGACATGACGGTATGCAAGCCTGTCGTCAGGTTTACAACGAGCTGACCACCAAGCTTGGCCAGCTCCCGTTGGTCGCGCCCCTGCCTCTCCCGCAACTAGAGCAGAAGTTGGCGGACATGATTCGGGAAGCCGCAGACTTGCTCCGTAAGGAGGGTCGATTACTGGTCATCGCTGTCGATGCTGCGGACAACCTGCAGAAGGCAGCATCCCAGGCGCACCAGGGCCAGTCATTTTCGCAGCGACTATGGACATTGGACTTGCCCGCGAATTGTCGGTTGGTGCAGTCTGCCCGTACCGAACGGCTTTCAATGATCCGGCACGATGGGGTGGAGGAGCTCATGCTGACGGGGTTCTCCGAGCCTGAATCCGCGCAGCACCTTCGCTCGCACTTCAAGAGTGCCTCGAATGAGGACGTACGCTCATTCCATGCCGTAACCAAGGGCGTCCCTCGATTCCAAGCGTACAAAATCAAAGCCTCGAAGCCTCCTGTGCGCGGCGCCTTACCGCGGGTGCTCCAGCCGGGGATCGCGAGTCTCGGTCAACTGTTCGACAAGTATCTCAAGGACAGCTTTGACCAAATTGGGGATGGCGAAGAAAGTAGGCGGCTTCTGGCGACCCTTGTGTGTGTTACCCGGCCGTTCTCAATATCGGACTTCGCCCACTGTAGTTCGGTGTCCGAGGAGGCGGCCGAAGCATTTGTCGCTGCCCTCTCGCACGGCGTCGAAGTTGTCGATGGCACAGTGTCGATCCGCGACGAAGACTTCGACACTTTCCTTCGCGCCAAAGTTCCGCCAGCTGAAGCACGTCAAACACACGACCGAATAGCGACATTCTTGCTGTCGCAGAGCCCAACGGGCGAATACGCAGCTCGAAGTTTGTGTGACCACTTGACTGCCGCCGATCGATTTGAAGAAGTCGTCAAGGTGGCCCTTGAAGAAAGTCACCTGGAAGGCGTGCCTGATCCGCTGTTACGTGCCCAGATTCAGCGTCCGAGGCTTCTCCTCGCACTGCGCTCAGCAATGAATCTCAACGACACGGCGGCCGCGACGAAAGTGATGTTCTCCCTGGGAATGCTGTCCAAAGCCGAGTTCGCTCAGGAGGAAACTATTCGAGCCGACCCTGAGCTTGCGGGCATGTTCGGTGACCCAGAGGCGCTGTCCAAGATCCTGTTGCACCCGTCGAACGAGAAATGGAATGGGCCCGCCCACTATAAGCTCGCCGCGCTGTGTGCGAGAGAAGGCAAGGATGAGGCAGCCAAAGAGCACCTCCGAATGGGGAACGCATGGGTACGCCGGTGGTTCGCCATGCCTGGGGACAACCGCATCTCCTGGGAGTTCAATGCAAGCGATCTCGCCTACCAGATTGAGGCCGTCTACCTCATGTTTGGCCCCGACGCCGCAGCCAAGGAACTAGCTCAATGGCGACCGCTGGGGTTTGTCGTTGATACGGCTGAGGCGCTCTTCGAGTCCCTCGCGAAGTACCTGGATGCAGATCGGCTGTCGGCTGACCTCATGTCGATTCAGCACCCGGCATGGGCTGATCTACTCTTGGCCTCGTCGTTGTGGCGTCGCTTCAAGGTTGCTTCCGGAGAAGTCCTCGACCGAGCCGCGCGCGCCGCGTTCCAACGGCTGCCCAAGCGCGACGATTATCGTAACCGTCCTTATGGCTTCGTCGACCTGTGTGAGGCGAGGTGCCGGGCGGGTCGTGACCGGGACTTGACCCTTGAGATCCTTCGCCGGCGGACTGAGGATCTACCTGTTGACCTCGTGCGCGAGGCGAGGTTCATCAGAGGTCATGCACCGACCTTTCGGGCCCTCTGTCTTCGAGCAACTTTGGAGGGTCGCTCACTAAGCGCTGAAGATATCCTTCCTAAGAAGTTCGAGGAGGATCCTGAGGAAGGGCACCGCAAAGCTGGCCCGAGCCAAAGCGATCGCGAGCAATTCCTGGAGACGGCCTCCAAGATGCTCCCAGACTTCCAGCCGCGAGCAGATGCTCTTGCCGGCCATCCGCCCTTCGACTTCCGTGCTGAAATCGAATCAAGGACATCCAGCGTCGAGGACGGCTGGAAACACCGGTATTGGAACCCAAACTGGGGCTACTGGGATTGGGCACTCAACATTTACGATGCCATTCTCCTGAGAGATTCCCCCCAGCTTGATCTCCTGGAGACGATCCAGCAGCGGGCAAAGTCGGTGATCGGTGAGCCTGCCTTTGCCTTGACCGTCCGTTTGGCGGAACGCCTCATCTGGTTCGACAAGGGCGCCCTCGCGACCACGTTCATCGAAAGGGCTCGGAGCATGCTGCTGGAGACAAAAATGCCCGCGTCGGAGAAGCGCGAATGTCTCCTCGACCTTGCGAACGTAGCTCAGTTGCTCGACTTGCGGCTTGCTGAGGATCTATACGAGGAGGCAATCCAAACTGCATTCGGCATTGACACTGACAGCCTGTACCTCCTTGACTCGATGGCACGAGCCTGTGGTCTGGCCGCCGACCGCCTGGGAGTGGCTGGTGCTCGACGGCAGGTAGCGGTGAGACTTGCCGCTCTCCTTGAACTTCATGAACCGTATGCGAGAGAGAAGAAGTACCGCCCAGATTCCCAGGTCATTACTTCTATTGCCAAGCTCTGGCCGGAAGCGAGCTTAGTCACAGCGTCGCGCTGGGACTCGATGGATCTCGAGCGCCTGGACTCCGCGATCGGCGAAATCTGCCCAGTCCTCGCCGAAAGATCTTTCATGGCCGCCCCGGACGCCGTCCTGCTGTCTCACCTATCGGATTCTTTTTACTGGAGAACCCGAGCTGGCCTTGAAGTCCTTGATTCGCGGCACGAACGGGGAGGTTCGTCCGACATCGAACGTGTTGCCCAGATTTTGATCTCGGACGTCCTGTCGAATCTGCCAAACGATGAGCCGGGATCGGTTTTGAAAGAGCCGGCAGAGCGCATCATGGGGCTGGGCTTAGCCAACGTTCCCGGCGCCCAAGAACTCCTCCGAGCCGAAGCTTTCGCCGCCACCCTGCCAAAGAAAGGGTACAGCTCAGATCCAGGCGAGTGGCGAAAGGAGCGAAATGAGAAGGCACGGGCAACACTAGATCGGGCCAGAACGGCTGCACCTGACCAACTGGCCGCTATTGCAGTGGAGCTTACCGAGGACAGTTACGAGGACTCCGACTGGATTGCGCTGGCAACAATTGCGAAGGCGGTCAGCTACGGCAGTCGGGAGAGAGTCTTGGAGTCGTTCGCCGATCTGGAAATGGCCCGGTATCTTTCGGATCGGGTCTTTAGACTTTTCATTGATCTCGCCAAGACCTGGCATACGAGTAGCGCCCGAAGTCGGCTTGCCAACCGACTGCCGACGCTTGTGGCCAACTTTCTCCGTCGCCACATGGCGTCCTTGTCTCTCTACGAACCCTCCGGCTGGAATCATCTTGCGGAGCTTTTGAAGCTCTCGTTGCCAGGACTACCGGTCATGGATGCCTTGGTCGTGCCCGTCCTTGATGCGAACGGCGACATGGGTCTCCGTTACCTGTATGCCTTGTCGATGGCGCTGTGGACGACGTTGCCGGACACCGATTGGTTAAAGATCTATGAGTGGGTTGTCGCCAAGATCGATGGCGAACTCGGTGAAAGCTCCGAGATTTACGACCCGGTAAGGTATTGCACGGTCGAGGGCTGGCAGGCCGCTCTAGCCCAGATGCTGTTCGTCCGTATGGGCGTCTCGTACCGGCGAGACCGATGGCGAGCCTGTTGCGCCGCTCGTGACATCGCTTTTAGGTCAAAGGACGGGTCGTTTGTCAAAGCTCTCGTCGATCTACTCCAAAGCACCGAGGGTGGTAGCTGGCTGGCCGAGGCCGATGGCTTTCTCTGGATGTCAGCGAGGGCCTCACTCATGTTGACGGTGCAAAGGTTGGCCGAAGAGGCCCCCGAACTCGTTGCGCCGCACCGCCAGGCTGTCATTGGGATCGCCACGAGCCGCGACTTTCCTCACGCTCAAATCCGGGAGCTAGCCCGCATGACAGTAGAGTCCCTTCGCCGCTCCGGGCATATCGCTCTTGGGTCTGATGACCTTACGCTCACGAATCGTCCACGCAGTTGCGTGTTCCCGAGGGAAAGGGACTATTACCGCACGAGGAAGAAGCAGGGCGAGAAGAAGACGAAGTACGACTTCGACCCCGTCGATACGATCCCTTACGTCTACGAACGGGCCGAACGTGTCTTCGCCTTCCCTGAGCCAGCAATCATTGAACGGGCTGATAAGTGGATTTCAAACGTGTGGAAACGCACCTACGAGGAAGCGAGGGAGTCACGCAGGGGTCACGGCAACGACTGGCAGGATTTCAACTCTAGCCACGGAACAGTACCAAAGGCGGAGAGTCTCAGCTCCTACCTGGAGTTTCACGCTCTCATGTGCGCCCTTGGCGAAGCGGTGGATGCTGGCGTTCCCATCGCGGTCGGCACGTGGGACGATCCCGACGACCCATGGCACCAGCTGTTGGCCGAGCATTTGCCCTTCAGCAGCCTTGGGTGGGTGGGGGATACAAGAGGCACCCTCCCATTGGTTCGCGAGGTCTGGGGGGCCCTGCCAGACACTCTGACGTGGAACCCCGACTCAAAACTGGCGGACTACCTCCAGGTCGCGGGCCTTGAGAGCGGCCTCGGAGATCGGGTCGTCATCCACGCCGACTACAGCGTCAGCGACTATAGCCAGAGCGCCTCATTTGAAGTCCGCTCCACCTTGGTCTCCCCGAAAACGGCGCTGTCCTTTGCCCTGATGGTCAAGGGCACGAAGCGCTGGGATTACATCGTGCCGACAGAGGACGGCCGTGAGAACGACGAAGAGTCACCTATCCCCTTCACGCTTGAACCTCTGATCCGTACCCGAGAGTCACGCCAGTGCCTAGACGAATTCGACCCCCGCGTCTCTGGCCACCAGCCAACCAACGCTCGACTCGCAGACGATGTCTTGGCTAGTCTCGAGCTCACGGTCGATGATCTCTGGCAGCGCCACACAGACCGGAGCGGACGGCTGGTCTCTGAAGTCGAGTGGTGGGGCAACAGCATCCGGGACAGGCAGGGAGAGGAGCGCGGGACGCACGGTCATCGAATCTGGATCAACGTCGCCGACCTTCTCATAATGCTAAAGCAGGCCAAGAAAGACTTGGTGATCGTAACCGAGATAGCTCGAAACAGACATCGGGACTATCGGGGAGGAGAGGAGTACAATCTTGGCAAGGGCCGGGCAATCATAATCAAGCACAATGGAACCATCCACATACCATGACCGAATAGTGGCACTCGGAAAACTAATCGTCTCAGAATTCGAAAACGAACGAGGAGCGAAGACTCTTCCTCGCTGGATAGCCTATCGTATTGCAGAACTTATCGAGTCTGCCAAATGTTCTGCAAATAGCATGAAACGGGAAGAGATGGAATCAGAATGTCAGGAACTAATTCTCAAACTTTGGACACTACGTAATCAATGGCCTCGGAAGGGGTTCACAGGTAAATTGTCGGACATTGTTGGAGTTTTATCCCAAGAGACTGAGAGCCACGCTCATTACAGTGATCCTTGCGAAAGATCATTTCTGCCGTTACGGAATTCTCTTAGGGATTTGGCGATGAAAGAATTGGATCTTTGCCTCAGCGCGGAGATAGCGAATTTCGATCTTTCGACCGGAGCAGAATTACTGGCACAACATCGAGATCAACTTTCTTCCGAGGAAATAAGTCTCATTACAGCCTTATTAGCGCGACAGGAGAGCTTGAGGTCACCCATGCGTTCCCTGGGATTGGCAGAAGCGCCAGTGCTTATGGGGCTCACGGAGAACGAGCTGGTTGCCAAGGTCAAGGTCATTTTGAAGGAGCTGGCAGTAAAAAGGGACGAGTACATAAACGCACTTGGGATGCCGATAACAGAACCAAAGACCCGTCGTATCCGCAGAAAGAAGACGATCGGCAAATGATTTGCCGTAGCTCGCGACAGACGCATCTCCAGCTTGCATTCTATAGCAGCCTTTGCAGACTTCATTCGCTCTTCACAAGTAAGTGAATCCTCGGTGAACCACCCGCCGGAACGCTAATCATGACATGGTCGGCATGCGGGCAAAGCTACCTGAGGAGCTGGGGCCACCGTCTAATCGATTAAGATGTAGCCCAGCGTGAGCGCATAAAGGACGACCCGACCCTCTCGCCTGATAAATGCGATTCAAAGCAACTCCCTTAATCCCATCGTCCGAAGTAGCAACCACCAATACCACCGAAGAATACACTAGCCTGCCAAGGTAGGTTCAGGCGACACTCGAGGTGAGCAGCATTCAAGAAGCCTTATTGGCCCCGGACTGACGACACTTGGTTAGACCTACTACTCTGCCCTTCGCGGTGCTAGACGTAATGACGTTCCTGGTTACTCGGTGACGGCCCCCACCTTGTCAAGGAATTCGAGAAAGGTCTTCGATCCCGACGGATTCAATCGATTCATGAGGTCGAAGAACTCGACTAGGTCCAATCTTTGCCGCCCCCGCTCCACTTTGTTGAGAAACTGCTCGGGTTTGCCGAGGGCGCGCGAGAGCGGTTTCTGTCCTAAGCCCTGCGCTTCACGCTGCCGGGCAATCCATTCTCCGAGAAGCAGATACTCCGGCCGCGAAGAAAGAACGGAGTTTCTCGACTTCGGTTCACGGTCTGGACGCACGGACGCACGCATCCCTTGAAACTAGCCAAGGTATCGGTGCTAAACTAGCACCGATGTAGCCGAGAGGCGAACCAAAGGAGTTTGTATGCGGAATCGTTCATCTCAATTTGCCCTTTTCATTGTCGTCGCCAGCCTCACCGCGGGATGCGGTGGTGGAGGCGGTGTCGCCTCCACCGCGCCAACTCTGGAACTCACGAGTTCTGCGCAGGCCGTAGACTACGGGCAAACCGTATCCGTATCGTGGACCACCACGAACGTGGCTGCCCTGAGCACCACGCAGACGTCCTTCCCCGTGGGGAGCACGCAAACGAGCGGGAGTCTGGTGGATACCCCCAGTTCCAGCACAACATATACCGTGACGGCGGTTGGTCTTGACGGGTCCGAGATATCCAAGTCGGTATCCGTCACCGTGAATCCCTCCACCAAGAAAATCCTACTGCTCGCCGATCAGTCGGTGGCGGGTGTCCCGCAGGTAACCAGCGAAATCCAAGCCCTCACGTCCCTTCCCGTGACGACTTCGCTCACCATGCCGACCATCATTTCAGCCGACCTGCTCATTATTGGCAGTAGTTCAGCGGTCACGCCTTCGGACCAAGCGATCGTGACCGCATACCTCGCGGCCGGCGGTCGGGTTGTAATCATTGGGGGCGCCGCGCAGAAGCTGGCCAACGGCACAACCACCGATTCGGACATCTCCTCGATAGGGAGTTGGCTTGCGGGTGGTACTTCATCGTCGTTCTCGATCAACCAAGGAACGGTCGTATCGACGAGGCCAGTTGGTGTACCGTTAAACGCATCGCTCCTGGGAAGAGATACCGCGGGCGGCAACACCATTTCTCCAGTTGCGGCGGACGCCATTGGGCTAACAACGGACAAGGGGCTCGCGTTTGTCTATTGGCCACCGATCGGTGGGCGGGTCGCGTACGTAAGCTCGGCTCCCCAAGGCTCCGATGCAACATCATTCGCGTCACGACTACTCTTCTTAGCGGCCTGCCGCTGGGCACTTGAAATTGTAACCTGAGCAGTCGGCCTTTCAAACCCTCTCCCCCACCTGGGGGCGAGGGCCATCCTCACAGGACGCCAATACCATCCGAGCCGGTGACCAGTAGCTGCGGTCAATCCGTATCGTCCTGGGGCTCGGTTGGGCAAATGGAACTCCTAGGGACATGTTGATTCTGGTTGCGGCGGGCCAGGGAATTTACCTTTTGGGCGCGCGCTCTCTATCTTGACGATCAGATCAATATTCGGCATACTCCGCTAGAGTGGTGGACGTCACCCTGACTCCGCGCCTAAGGGAATCATCTCATTCGGATCGGATGTGCCAGCAGCAACGGCCCACAGACCGAGCAACCACTTCTCGATTCGGTTCGTATCTTCAAAACTTAGGTGCTCCAAAGCGAAAACTGGGTCGCGGACCACTGCTTTTACTTGCTCCTGGAGCGGAGAATCGGCGGTTCCAAATCCCTTCCTAGGGTCGTACATCAAGCCGTTCGGAAACATGAACCTCAAGAGGTTCTTTTTGTTTTCAAAAGGCATCGAGGACCATGCTTGGGGTAAGTCACGCAAGAACGCTTCAACGAAGGCGAGTACATCCGCCAAGGATTTCTCGGGTTGAGCGGCATTCCCGGCGGCCGCCAGATTCTCGATCTGAGAACCGAGGTCCCTCAGTTGAGCTTTGGCCACGTCGTCTGGAATGATGCCCTCTACATTCTTCATTACAATCGCGCTTTGAAGGCTAAGGAGCTTCTGGATCTTTTTTTCGGCTTCAGATTGCTTCTTCTGGGCGCATTGGCTGCGCTTCTCCCACTTAGCCTTCAGGATTGATTTCAGGTTTTCGGCGGCGCCGGGGGCGAGCTGATAGGAAGATAGTTCTTGTCCGAAGTGGTCGTGAACGGTTTCGCGGCGGTAATTGACCCGTCTACACGACGTGCAACGGTAATAGGGATAGCGGTTCGACCGGCCCCGCGACCACGCGCCCGTAAGATACGCTCCGCATCGGCAGCGGATAGTTCCACGGAGGACGAACTCGGGATTGTTGGGCTGAAAGACTTCGGCTGGCGCCTTAGCCTGAATGGCAGCGCCGGCGGCACGAAACATCTGCATTGAAACGAGCGGTACGAACGGGGGTTGCGCCGCGTGAGGACCGCCAAATTGGTCGATGATGCCGACATACGCGCGGTTGCGGATGAGGTCATAGAACGCGGTACGACCTAGTGGCATGCCGTTATTGGCGAGCCAGGACCGCACCCATTCGACCGAAAAGCTACCGCTGGCAAGCAGTTCGAAAGCTTTCTGAACGAGCGAAGACTCTACCGGGTCCGGCTCAATCGTTCCCTTGCCGTTGTGGCGAATGTTTCGGTATCCCTTCGGTGCTTTCCATACCCACCTGCCTTGCTGGACGGCCTCCACCATGCCGCCCCGACTGCGCTCCGCCCGAACCTCGTTGTCGAACTGCGCAACGGAAGCCATTATGCTTTCGGTGAATCGACCGACCGGGGTGTCTTCGATACGCTCACCCACCGAATGAATCTGGACTCCACACCTCGCCAGGGCCAGTTTGATATTGGCGTAGTCGTGAGCGTGGCGAGCCAGTCTGTCTATCTTCGGGACAATGAGGACAGAAATGCGCCCCTTGTGATCCTTGCAGTACCGCAACATGGACTGAAGTTGTGGTCGGGCATCGGACTTTGCGCTCTCCCCTTCTTCGGTGAACAGTCTCACGAGGTCGAAATTTGAGGCCGCGGCGTAGGCATGGACCTGCTTTGCCTGGGTATTCAAGGAACCGCCTTCGTCAACCTGGCGCTGATCAGACACGCGAATATAGCCTATGGCTCGTTCCATCCGCAGTAGTTATCGAGGATTAAGTCAGCAAGGATCTCCAGTTGCTCACGTCCAGTGTCTCCGTTTCCGGCTGAATTGGCAAGGTTAGGAAACCGAACGAGGAACGGTGTGGGCTCGGCATCGACATGGCGACGAAGCACCGTAAGCGGCGATTCAGGAGGGAGCGCAGCCGTTCGCAGCGATTGACGCAATCTTTTCATGAGTCAATCCTGCGGAACAACTTGTGTCGACGAAAATTTCACCCAGTATGCGCAACCAGTACTGATTCAGCCGGCCCGTCGTATGTGTTGCACCAGACTGTAATCTGGGGGAACCCGTCAGCCGCCATTGAAGGCCCCTATAGAACATAACCATTGCGAGGTATACAGCATCAATGTGGAAAGCTGTCCTAATTTTCACAATCTGCGGCCCGGGCTTCTTGGTCGTCGCTTACCGCCACTATATCCAGGTTCAGGACCTTCTACTAGTCGAGTCTGTCAACAGCCTCTGGCCCTACTCCTTCCCTATCGGTGCAGCCCTCTCCCTCATGGTGATGCTCCTCACGGCCGTGATCGCGGGGCAAGTGGGATATTTGGTCCATAGCGCAAGCTCACACCAGAGTCCTGTTATAGGAGAGAAACTAAAAAAGATCGCATCCCTCTACAATATCTTCCTAGTCGGCACCACCGTTCTCCTCTTGGAAACCCTCTACAGAACAACCCTGCCCGCCGGCCTTCCTCTCGGCTCCATGGTACTTACAGCCAACCTATTTACTCTTCTTGGCTTCATTGCCGTAATGTCCTGGGCGGCCCTACGTACTGGTCGAATTGTGTCTGCGTGGATTTCCATAGGTACGCTACTTATCGTTTCACTGGGGCTTTTTCCCGGTGGAGAGCCCAAGCGAGGATTCGGCCTCGTCGTCGGAATTTTGCATGCTTTGTCCGTAAGCTTCTTCGAGTATAAGAGAGACACGGCCGGAGACACTCCGCATACCTACCTCGATATTCGTCAATTCTATGTTGGCACGACCCTATTTGCAGTCTCATATTTCGCTGGTTCTATCTCTGGAATGGTTACAATAACATGGATAGGCCTCATAGGTTACGGTCTCGCCGTACTTCTGCGCCCATTAACAGCGGATTCTGAAGCCTTGCTCCTTCAACCACAGCTTGAAATGGTCCTAACCTGGTTATCGAAAACCCCCCGAGCCTACAGGCACGTCGCCGTCGCGGCTAGCTCCCTCTTATGTATTTACCTTGTGTTTAACGCCGACTTTGATGATAGCTCGAGGATTTCAAACAAGACAACAATAGGCTCTGCCTCTCACTCGACAGTAGAACCGCACCACGGAGCTGATACACAGCCACAGTTCTATCCGGTCGACGGCGTTCCAGCCCTTCCGCAGTTGAATCCCCGCTTTACAGCGCCACTCGTATCGCTGAGTTTTGCTGGCGGAGGCTCCCGGGCCGCGATTTTCTCGGGCCTATGCCTGAAGCGACTCTATTTTAGGCGAATTGAGCTTTCGGACAATCAGAAGGCGTACGATTCATCGGAGTCCGAAAGAGGGCCTAGTCCTAAATCTGAAATTGATCTGGCTTCGACTGAAGCACTGCTCCGGATTAGATCAGGATGCCAACATTTACCAGAACTCGAGTCCTGGCTATTTCCTTCGGAAAATGGCCATTACTATGCTTATCCTGGTCGACTGCTTCTTCTTTACTGCAGCACCATATCATCAATTTCCGGGGGTTCCTTAACTTCTGCCGTACTACAGTCAGGGCTGAATCGCGCGATCCCGGACGGTGGTGCCCGATCAGTGCTTATTACCCGAATGCATGCCTTCGACCAATTCTTCAGGAGCGTTCGGGAACAACTTCCTGATAACACGAACGAAGATATCCAAGAAGCCTTTTCGTCACCCGTTATTGACAGCTCCTCACCTAAAGCTGAAAGCTACGCAATCACTATCGAGCGCGATCCATTTATCCATAGCTTGAACGGCCATTTCTTATCCGCCGTCGTTAACGGAGCCTTTATGATAAGCAGAGGCCGACGTCAGATGATAACGGAATATTGGAATCACGCATTTGATTGGCAGAACATTTACTTATCGTCATTTTCGCGCAATGAACGTACGGGCACCTTACCGATCGAGTTGTTTGGGACTACACTTGCAAATACAGGTGAGCGACTCGTATTTTCAAACCTAAATTTTGAGAAGCGGGAGCAGCTGTTCCGGCGATTACCGACCTGGGGCAACCAAGACATCGAGGATCTTCATAAGCGGCCGTTCAATTCTTCAGACGTGAGGGCCATTCCGGGTCTGCCAATTATGCATCGAGACTTTGGGACACAATGGGATCCACTGCTCGCGGATGTTGTATGGGCGAGTTCAGACTTTCCGTTTGGATTCTCCAGACAGAGGTTCAAAGACGTGCGTGATTGGTCGAGTTTGGATGGGGGCGTTATTGATAATACGGGGCTAGATCTACCTCTATCTATGATTCGGGCTCTAGCAGTTGGTTCGGAAAACCCTGAAGAGGGCGGCGAGGCTAGGAATGAGAGGAGTTCCAGCAAAGTTCCACAGGCAGGAGGTATTTGGAATAAAAGTAGGCTGGGGAGGTTGGGCTGTCTGATCCTTGCTTTCGATAGTTCGGAAGTTGCAGTTGACTCAAATGACGGAAATCCACTCTTCGATAATCTAAGCGGAACCTGGCAGGCCATGTGGCGCGCGGCGCGGTTGCGCGATGCAATGATGTATGCGGGCTATTTGGCAGATTTACAAAGATATGCAAAGAAGCCACCTGTAAGATTGGGGACAACTGACTATGTGTACGGCCACTGCTCCGTTGGTGCAGGCGGGAACGCGGGTGTGAATGGTTTTGATTGGGGGCTTTTTGTAGCTCGCGCCGGAAGTAAGAGCACGGATCACGTTGCCACAACATGGCATTTAGCTCCTAGTGAGCTGAGGAAATTGATAGCCGTTGCTCTTGACGAACATACAACCAGAACACTTGACCAGTGTGCTTTCGCCTTCGCAAGAATGACGGTTAAGAATGAGATGTCGTGGGCCATCCGGGAACTGAATCAACTCGGTAGTCCGTTCTAGACCGGGTTTGGACGGACAGGTCTCTGGCCCGACCACGTCCATTCTGGGCCGGTAGCGGCTTGTGAGACCGAGCACCGAGTTTTGGTCAAGTGCCCGGTCGGTAGTAGATAGCTATCTGTCAGAACTGAGGAATCCAGCCGGCGAATGCAAAGGGGATATTGGCGTCACCACTGTACGTGACGGTTCCGCTCCCTTCGAACGTCGAGTTTACTCCCGCCTTCAGGCTCGTCTTCGCGGTAATTTCAGCTTCCGAAAGGAACTGACCGCTTGACTTGTATGTGACGGTGAATTCACGAGCATAAAAGGTCGAAACGACCAGATAGTGGTGAAGAAATTCCCGGGCCAGGCTTGGCTGAGACTTTCTCAGTTCGAGCAGAAGTCTGTTGAGCGCAATTTTGCCGTACTCGGGCATGTACCGGTAAGCCATGTCCTTTACGTTATATGAAATGGCGATTTCATTGGCCACTGTTGCTGAGACATCCACCAATCCGAGAACCGTCGCATTGGCGACCAGTTTGGACTTATCGCTGAGGTTCACCGTTGGAAGCGTTGCCGCGCCGTTCGCGATTGCAAAGGGTGGTGTATGGTCCGGTAATTCCGCCCGTATATCACCCTCGACCATTAGGTTCGAGCGGTTCAAAAGTGCACCGGGTACGTGACCCTCTGTTGGCAGTGGGAGCAGCATTGCCCCAAGATTGGTCTTCATGTAGGATTGAATATTCATTCGTACGTCCTGACTGTCGGGGCTAGAAGACGAATCGTCGACATCCCGCACGCGGTTCTTGCCCCCGGAGTTGGCCTACCCCGCTATTTCGCTAGGTAGACCAGGGTCGGATAGTATCACATGCATCTAGTCAATTGCCATATCAGGCGCACTTTTAACATGATTCGTGATTTTGCGGTTGCTGCGCAACGAACGACCGCGTTGCGCGCATGCCAAAGCATTTGCCTGCGGGAAATGGCGTGATGCAATGGATGCATGAAACATCCACCCCAACTCAAGGCATTCGGTCCGGTTGTGAACAGGTTCAGCGATGTGCTCCAGCACACCAGTCGGTTCAGCTCAAAGGGTGTCAGCCGCCTCGCCCGCGAGGCCGGCGTGCACCCTTCTTCCCTCTCGCGGCTCCTGAATAACAAGATTAACCCCTCGTTTGCGCTGGTGGCTCGCCTTACGGCGGCGGTTGAGAAAGAAATCGGATACCGGATCGATCCACGGGAGCTCATCTCCGAGAACGGCATCTTTGCCGATTCTGTCTGCGGCTTAGTCGGGTGTCGAGGTTGCAGCCTCACGCCCCGGGACGAATTCGGACGGCCCAAATTCAGCGTCACAGATCCAGCGAAAGGAGCGGAATGAACCAAAAGGAAGAGCTGAAGCGGCTCCTGAGGAATTGCTCCCTCCACGTCCACCTCATTCTCCTGTCTCAGGTTCTCGCCCGTAGCGGATACGGTGATGTCCAAATACTAAACCGCAGACACAACCGGCAACGGTCCAGTGTCGGCGGGTGCGAGTTGTTGTGCCAATCCTCGATCGGGCCGACGCCCGTCAAGGTCATTGTAAAGGTAATTAATGATTCTGTAAGGACCCGTATGCTAGACGAGCTGTCGGGGGCGATTGACCGGACCGCATCGGATTTCGGAATTTTGGTCACGCTGCATGACCTTAACGAAACCGGGCGGAAACTGCAAGCCACCTACCGCCGGAACCACCTCGAAATCCTCGATGGGGCGCTCCTAGCCGACATGCTCTTCCAGTACCGCATTGCCGTCCGCCCAAACGGCGACCCCGACTTCCACCATCTCCAGTACCTGGAGGAAGAAGCCGAAACCTTACTCGCGTGCTATATAGACCGTGTCCGGTCCCGGTGACCGCGCCGTGCAGGTTGCGGCACGGCTTCTGCAACTCGGCGTCACCCACATTGCCGTGGTCCAACTCATCACGAACTTCCCGATGGATGAGATTGAGCGCCAGCTCGATTGGCTGCCGTACCGCAAAGCCAAGCGTCCCGGTGCGTTCGTGATCGAAGCCATTCGCCGTCGATACTCAGCCCCTAAAGAAATCTATGCCTCGTATCAAACTCAACATTCTCGGCTCGATGAAGCCGTGGACCAAGGTGCCAAACCATCTGATCGACGAGTTGCTCCCGACGCTCAAGGACACGGAGCTTCGTCTCCTCCTGGTGCTTCTCCGCCAAACCGTGGGGTGGAATCGCCCGGAACGGCCGGTGGTTCTGCCGTATAAGGCGCTGATGCACCGTACCGGAAGAGCGAGTGAGGCGATCTCAGCTGCGCTGAAGTCCCTTCATGCTCGTCGACTTATCCACACGTCTCGCCCGAAAACGCCCTTGAAGTTCCGGATTCCGAAGGCAGGCGGTTCGGAAAGCGAAGCGCAACAATAAACAGAAAGAAGAATAAAGAACAGCGGCGGTGAGGAGGTTATCCCCAGGCGACGGCCAGACGGCAAACCTCCTGCGGCTCCCCGCAGGAGGTTGATCGAGGCTAGTCCTCGATCCAACGAACAGACAGGGCTGGGCGGGAGGGCTACCATACGGCCCGCGCGCCACCGCTTGCATGCTCTGGGCCCGCTTCATCTATCCCCACTATGTGGAATAACTCGGCGTGCAGACCGGGAGTTCGGCGCGGCCACTCCAAGCTCTCCTAAAGCCATAATGATCATATGCCGTTCAGTGTCCAGCATGACGGTAAATGTCTAGCTAGGGTCTAGAGCGGTTATAATTGCTGAATGGACTGGATTTCCGAATTAAGGCCGGGTGAGCCACTCTCTGAAGGAGCCGCGCTTTCACAAATGCAACTGGACGATCCTGCGTTAAGGGCTTACCTTCTTTCCGTTAATGACCCTTACGCAGCCGTCCTTAAACGCAGCGGTGGATCAGGAATCTTTTCCTTCAGGAAGAGGCGGCCCGCTTTTCTAGGCGAAAACATCTGCGGCTTTTTGCCTGCCAACTCGGAAGATAAACGTCTCATCCACCCAGGTTCCATTGACCCGCAAACCGACCTAACCGGTCGAGCGGTACGGGTATCCATGTCACGAGTTTACATCCATCGATATCCGGGACGTGGTATCCATAACATCGTTTTCCGATTCCGGTTAGGAGCGACCTTGGGTGATTTGTCCCCAGAGTTCTTGATTGCCAAGTCAGCTAGTGACGAAGAGAACCTAGGCGCACAGAACATTACATTGTTCGAAGGCTACACTATTGACTCTTCAGGCCTTACAATCGATTGTAAGACTGTCAACGTCAGCAACCAAGAGGACCAAGCCCTCATGAGCATGCTGAATGATCCAGCATATTCAAAAGGCCTGGAGTTTCTCTCGACCGCACAGCCTGTTCTGGGACCACTCGTTGCACTCACAACTGGCATTTTCAAATTTCTTTTGCGTCGAAATGAGAATAGACTCGTCCAAGACTTCTTGTTCGGACTCTCTTTTACGTCGGATGATCTCGCCTTAAAGTTGGCAGAAGGTAGCTACGTCATCATCCAGATCCCCAAAGACAATATTGATTTCAAACTCACCGACGTTCGGCTCGAAACAGAAACTGGCCGCCTCATCAATAATGCAACTGGGAAAAAGCTAGAGGCAAATCACATTATCCTTGGCATCTCTCAGACTAGTCATCATGCAAGCTGAACTCAATTGGTATCAAGGCGACCTAGCCCATCTACTTTCGCACCTGGACGAGGAAGTCAACGTCGGACCATTCGCAGAGCACTGTCAAATCCTAACTACGAAGTCGTTAACCGACTATGGGAGTGACTATGTGTCCGAAATACTACGTATTGGCTTGAATGGATTCAATCCTGACCAACTAGCTTCATACAAGAAGTTTCAGGACACCTTCAGAGCGGAGATCATCTTTGAAGGCTCGCACGACCTTAGACCCCTTCTCGGAGTACCGATCATCGTCGTTCGTGGTGGAGTGGAAGGTGCTCGTGCGGTTTGCCACAATGAATCTGGCTGGTGGCTCATTCTTAGCACCAGGTTGATTGAATTTTACGCACTCTGGGCGAACTTGGAGTTGAGGGTTCTCCAGATGTGGTCCGACCCTAGGAATCATCAAAAGGTGGAGCACCTTTTGCGAATCATGGGAAGACTTGCGTCTGATTTCTTCTCCAGCAAGCCACTCAATGAACAAACCGCGCGCTTCATTGCGGATGACCACAATTTCGTGCCACCGGGCACTGGCGCGGTTACCCGAATGTACCTACGATTCGTACTACTACATGAATACGGGCATATCTGGCACGACGACCATCGGGGAGCCGAACGGTACTCAGACTTGATCCGTGTGGCTTTGGCGGGCGTTTTGGCGGACGAACGCGGTGAGGCTCGCCCAATAGAATCCTCTCGTGCTTCCGTGAGCGAGCAAGAGTTTCGTGCTGATAGGTGGGCGTGGCAGATATTGGGAAGAAAAATAACACCACAAGTGAGAGCAACTAGTAATGTGAGGCATTACACGGCGATCCAAGCTGGCTCTGCTTTGATTCCTATGGCCGTGGCGGAGCGGTTAGCAGATATCTCCGCCGATAGTGAGTATCCGACCGCTGCCGAAAGGATAGAAGCGTTCTTTGCACAGGTTAGTCCCGACTCTCAGGAACTTCGCCTTTGCAAGATCAAACGGTCGCTGCTCAATGAAATCTGCCAGGCGTCAAGTATGCCACTCTCGTAATTCACTCACTTGGAATTCCCAAGTGTCACCCATATAGCCACTCTGTTCTTCACATGACTCGTTTACTTTCTGGATCAATCCAGTCACGGCCTCCTGCGAATAACTGCCTTTCCCGCCAAGCACGGACGCGATTTGTTGAAGCCTGTCCTCGAAGACAGGATATGTGGGATCTTCTGGGATGCCGATGACCCGCCGTCCTTGCTCAAAGGCGGTTAGGAGTGCCATTGGCCCAAAAATCATCTGGTCAGATGGCCCACCAAAATTTTGTGCTCGGTCTCGCAGGGCGTCAAGGGCAAACTTATCCGCCTCCAACTCCGCCGACTTTGGGTCGAGTGAGTTTTTCTCAAGATGACCCATGGCAATATGACCATACTCGTGCAACAACAAGAATACGCCAGCAGTCAGGTTAGCCATTTGATAGGCTTTTCTGAGCCCAGAGGGTGTCGAGCCAAGCTCGGAGCATCTTTGGTAGGCCAGATCAAACCAACCAAAATCACCGGTCACCATTGCCAGACTAACGAGCATCAAGCCTTGATTTGCCGTGACGTAAGCCAAAAACCTATCCGGAACTGACAAGACCGAGGAGCGAGCAGACTGAAAGGCAAACAGCAGCGGCAACAATAGAACGGGGGTCGCATCAATGGCCACGTAGGGCAGTCCACTTGGTAGTATGCTTGTGTAGCTTGTGGCCTGCACAGCCGACGGGAGAAGTGCGACAGGTATTTTCCTTAGAGGATCTCGCCCCGCCAAGCACCTCAGCGCCATTCTGCGATACGGCTGAATTATCGGGTGCGTCAGAACGTATTTTGGATCTAAGATTCGTTGTAACCAGTCCCGAAATTGCGGATCGGACCGAGATCGTGACCATGCTCCTTTAGGCGCAACGGTCTCACCTTGTAATCCCATGGGATGTTGGCCTCGAGCCTCTAGAAATGTCTTGAAAAGCCCAGACTGCTCCAAAGACGACGCGTGAAGCCGAAGGAGTTCTTCCCTATCATCACTAGTTAGCGAGCCCAACGTGATGCGCGAACGTCCAGAGAAGTCAAGAAACCATTTTGGAAGCATTGCTCGCAATACCACTTGCTCGGCCGTGGCTACGCCGCGGTCCGTAGTACGCGTTATACTCGAATGAACTCAATTTGAGTACGAGCATGTTCGGCTCCTTGCCTACCAAGTTTCTCGCTCCCCAGATATTGATCCGTTGATAGTCCACGGTACGGAGGAACCCTGAGGGAGACAGTTCGTAAGTCGTTGAATGCTAGACCCGTTACGGGACAAATGGTATTCCTTGGACTTGTGGACAAGGAAGGTCAGGTTCTGCCTTGAACTCAGGCGAGCAACAAAAACCCCGATCAGCTTGACTCGGGGCTTTGATCGGGTTTCAGGAGGCCGATCCAGCCAACGGACAGGGCCGGGCGGACGGGATACACAAGTGCTTCCCGACCGGATTACCTGCCAAGGAGAATTTCAACGAGGTGCTGGTCGGCTATTCGAAAATGGTGCAGGTCTTCCACTTCAAGGCACTTTGCAGCAATCCGCCGGAGCAATGCTTCGGCATGCGTTGTTTCGCCTTGGGCCAGTAGTAGACGTGCCTGTGTCAGAGCAGCTTTTTCGTCCAACTCGGCCGGTTTGATGCCCCGCATTTGCTTGATTTCTTCGAGCGTATCTTCGGCATCGCTGAGTCGGCCCAGAGTTATTTCGACTCGTGCCCGCACTTCAAGTCCGATCCACACCGCGCTCTCGTCCATCGCCTCAGCAATAGCGTGGTTGGCGGCAGTGTAGGCAGCCTGCAGCTTTGACTCGTTGACCCTGGCTACCGCTTGGATCTTCACAACATGCAGCGCAAAATCCCGCTCGAGCTCGGACCGGAGGCGCTTCCAAATCCTCAGCCTCTCGCCGCCACTTGGTTTAACCGCATCCGCATAGGTAATCGCGGCCACGTGACTCTCAATGATGTCGCTAACCCGTGTCGGCTCGACTGTCCGCAGCGCGTTGCCGCGGAGCCACATCGCGGCCATAATGTCCAAGGGATCGCCGTCCGCACGGGCTTCGCGCTCAAGCTGCTGCACCGCCCGTAGCGCATGCGCTGAATGGTCAAGCCTCAGGTAGAGCTGCACGACTTTCGCAAGAAGCTGATGCTTCAGCCTTGGATCTTGCTCAATTCGGCGCTGCCGCACGGAGAGCTCAAGGGCGCGGCGAGCGGATATGCCCAGTCCCACTCGTTCAACCCGCTCTAGGACTGAAAGCGTCGTTTGACTCTCCGACATGGCATCTGATGGCGAGGCAAACTCTGCAACCCAGGCCCGGTGGATTTGCTCGCGCACGGTTGAGTCCTCGAATACAGCAAGGATCCTCTTAAGGGTCTGAGATCGGATGGACTCAGGCCCGCGAATGAGCTGACTCACTCTTCCTTCGGAAACACCCAGTTCCACCGCAAACCGCTGGTTGGTCCCATACACCGCTCTGATCGCGCCCCTGAGTGCCGATCCGAACGACGCTGATTTAGGATTTCCTATATTTGGGTCGGTGGCAACTGAATCTCTCATTGGTGCCCTCACTATTAGTTTATCGCACGATGGATACTTTCCTGACTCTCTTAGAGGCTCCCCTGATTTGGGCTTCCCACGCTTGTCGCAGAACAAAGACCGCCGCCCCAGAGCAACCACAACCGATGGGATCAGAATTTGGAACTGGCGCGCCGGTAAATCTGGATCCAACCGACCTGGAGCGCCACTGCTACATCCTTGGGGCGACTGGCTGCGGAAAGACGACGCTCATTAGCACGATGATCGAGCAGGACATCTCTAACGGGCAGACGATTGTGATCGTGGACCTGCGAGGCGATCTCGTTACGGGCGTGCTGTCGATTTGTCTGCGCCAAGGCATTGCGCACGAGCGCGTGACGATGATCGACCTCAGAGAGAAGAGACGGGTTCAGGCGTTTAATCCATTACAAGGTAGCGGCGAGCCGTTCATTCGCGCTCTGCACGTGCTTGACGTCGTTGCGAATGAAGCGGAATCTTGGGGGGTGCAACTTGAAGAAACCCTTCGCTGCGCGCTACTACTCCTTGCACAGGCCAACGAGCCGCTCACCGGCCTAGAGCAGATTTTCTTCGACAACGAGTACCGCCACCGGTGCTTGGGCTTTGTATCGGATGACTCTTTACAGGGATTTTGGGAGCGTTACGATAACCTCAACGCCGAAAAGAAGCAGTCATTTGCCACACCGGTGCTGAATAAAGTGACCTCACTATTGGCTGTGCCAAGTCTGCGTCAGCTGTTCTCCGGTGACGATCCCATGGACCTGGGTGCACTGCTGAACACTCCGGGTCAGATTTTTCTGGTTTCGCTTGCGGTGGACGAGTTGCATCGCTCGAGCCGGATGGTCGGAAGCCTGGTCGTCTCCGCAATTGCCCGAGAAGTCATGGCGCGCGTCAACGTGCCTGAAAACCGACGAAACCCCGTCAGGCTCTATGTGGACGAATTCGAGAACATGGCAAGTGAGTCGTTTAACGGGCTCATCGCCGAAGGCAGACGCTTCAAATTGACGCTCGTCCTATCTCACCAGACTCTCGCGCAATTGTCCTCGAAGCTCCGGTCCGTCGTGCGAAACAACGCTGGGTTACAGATATTGTTCCAATGCGGTTTTGAGGATGCGACCATCATTTCGCGTGAGCTCGAAACCGAGAAAAGCCCTTTCGGTCTTCGAGACTTGCCGGTCGGCCACGCGTTCGTGGTTGAGAGGACGGGATCAGCCAGGTTGGTCCAGTTTTGCGGGCCAAAATCGCCGATAACTGCGGAGGCGATTGAAACGTATCGCCAAGGTGTGCTCGCGCGCATCAAGCTGCCCAGCGGTCCGGTTCAACCAAAGCCTTCGGCACACTCAATAGTACCGACGGTGGATACGGGTGACTGGCTGTGAGAGTTACAGAACGAGACATCGCGTTGACTCGGGACACAGCGCTGAGTCACCTCCTGAGCCGAGACCAGATTTTGAAGCTAGCATATTTTGGTTCGATTCCGAGAGCTAATAATCGGCTGCGAGAACTAGTCGCTGCGGGCTTCTTGAGGGTTCTTTCAACACCGTTTTACGCCCAGCATCTGTATGTTACAGGCTCCCGCGCCAAAGACATCGTCGGCGAAAGGGTCGCCCGGATCCTTTCGGGCCGAGCGCCATCACCACGCTTCATTCGGCACGCGCTTGCTCTAACTGATATTCGAATCTCTCTGACCACGGATGGTTCGAGCTGGCGCTTCGAGCAGCAGCTTCGTGATATGTACGTGGTCCGGTCTGCAGCTCATGAATTCCGCCCAGACGGCGCGGTCATTTGTGGGGAAGACGTGACATTCGTCGAGGCCGATCTTGGAAACGCGAGCGCAAGCAAGATCAGGGAGAAATTTCGCAGCCTGCAACTCTACTACCAGCTTGGACGCTTTCAATCGGTGTACCCCGGCCGAAGAATGCATGCGCTCGTGGTGACTACTGGCTCGGCAAGAAAGCAACATATGCGTGCCATCCTTGCGAGTTTTGATGCTAACATGGTTCGCGTAGTGACTTTCAAGGAACTTGGTCTCATGCAGCCGGACGGCTGGAGTTGATTCTCTGTTTGGAATGTAAGAGATTCTGGCCGCACGGTTCGAATTACTGCGGTATCTGCAGGGCTACTCTCGGGAAACGCCTCTGCCCGGAGGGGCATGTCAACTTGCTTTCCGCCTGCTGCTGTACAGTGTGCGGTGACCCCCGATTGACTCGCGGAACGCCTTGCGTCAACCTGCGATTTCTGACGTGGATTGGAATGACCTGTCTGGGCTGGGTGGTTGCTCGGGCCCTCTTCCAAGCCATTGAAACCGGTCTTTCCAATCTGTGGGTATGGGTCCTTACTGTGATCTTGCCGCCCCTCGTCACGATCATCTTTGTAAGCGTGATACTAACGCCGTTCATGGGCGAGCGAGGCAGTAGGCGACTCGGTGAATTCTGGTCCGCGCTTTTCAGGGTGCTGGTTGGGATTTTGACCATACCATTGCATCAACTGCGGGTCGCGCTCGGCTCCACGAAAAGAACAAAACACGAGTAAGAACTATGAGATTCGAATATAATATCGTCCCGTTCCATGGGCAATTGCGCCGCTTTGTGTTTAGCGACGACGGGGTTGGCAAGGTAGCCGCCGACCTCCAAAACGCACTCAATTCGATGAGCTCCGAGGGATGGGACTTTGTCCGCGTGGAAGAGATTCAGGTGTCTCAACGCGCGGGTTGCCTTGCTTATATCTTTGGCAACAAGGGCGATAGCGTCTTTCGCATGCACCTTGCCGTGTTCAGACGGCCGATCGCAGGACCGTAACGGATGACACTGTCTGCGCGCGAGGCTGTTGAGCACTACGGATTTGAGGGGGCCGTTCGCTATTTCGTCTGGCTTTCAGAGGAGTATCCGCTCCATGCGTGGCCTTGGCAGGGCCTTGCGGACTTAGCGCTCATGCAAGGTGATGAGCGACTTGCAAGTCTCCTATCGCAACGAGCCCAGTTCTTGGGAAATGGCATGGCAGTGCCGGCGGATGTCAGCCCCGCGCCGCCGCCCGAGTCGCCCCCAAGTCAAGCCGCAGACGGCGTCACTGCTTCATGTTTCAGCGGTTTCCAAGCGGCCCGACCTCACGAGCACGCATCGCACTACAGGTCGGAGCCCGTGGTTGTGGATACGAATCAATTCCGGCATTACACCGTCACGATCAAAGACGTAGGTGTCGCCGTATTCTGGATTGGCCTCACGCTCTGGGTGATTATATTGTTGTCCTGTAGTCGGAGCACGCCGGTCTCGTCGTCACCAACACCCACAGGAGTTCAAGAAGCGCCAGTTCCTCGGTTGGACTCCAAGCAGGATGGACCAGCAGCCATGCCTAATCCGGGGAAGTGGTTCGACCCACCTGGAGTCAGCATTGCTGTCCTTCGTGGCTGGATTTACCTGTCCAGCTTTCGGCAACTCGATGATCGATACTCGTTGCTGTTGAAGAGCGAAACAACTCCAGGCGTCGAAATACTCGTAGAGGTCTCAAAGAAACCAGAAGCTCGGACACCCAAGGACATTGCCGCATCCTTTGATCACAACTTCCGGTTAGCGTACAAAGATAAGTACCGCCTCATCGCGACGCATGAGGCTCCGTATGGGAGCCGAAATGCACGGGCGTGGACCTTTTCCCAGTTATCCAAAGGTGCTTGGCTATACAAGCAAGATGTTCTCTTTAAGCTCAGCGACGATCGATTGGTCGCTGTCTTGCTTTCCGGACCGGAAGAAAGCGCACAAGAGTGCAAGTCCGATTTTATCGATCTCGTCGCTGACATTGGCGAGGATCCTGGTGAGGCCACAAAGTAGCTCCTCAGATTCATTCAAACTCACATTCTCGAAGGAAATTCATCAGTTGCTCTGATGATATGCGCCGTGATCGCCCGATTTTAAGGGACTCGATTTTTCTCGCGTGGATCAATTCATATAGCCGCGAACGTGAAAGCGAAAGGAGTTTTGCTGCTTCAGCGACCGTATAGGCGAGGCGCTCGGTTGGGTGGATGTTGGCCATTCCATGATGTTCGCAGGCGACGATCAGTACGGATGGACGAGTTCGGGAAACTTAAGGAATGGCTTAAGCGAAAAGTACTAAATCATGACCGACTGATTTTAATCGAACAGCGTGCAGCCGAAACACAATGCCACCCCAGATGCCCTTTCGACGCCTAATCAGCGTCCCGAACAGTGCTTCCACGGGAAAGTCCAACGCGCGGAGGGCCCGAACCAGGTCCGGTGCGTGGATTTCATACACGGTGCCTGCCTCAATGGGTCAAGACTCAAAATTCTTTCGGTCGGCAACGAGTTCACCCGCGAATGCCTCGCGATGGAGGTGGACACGCGCCTGGGTTCTAGGAGTGTGCGGAAATGCTTTGGTCCCGCTCTTTGCTTAGCGCGGGGTGTCAAGTTACATCCGCAGCGACAATGGTCCTGAGTTTTGGCCCGCTTCCTGACTCTATGCTTGTCAGAATCCGCCTCGAGGGCCACTTCATCCGTCCCTGGTTCGGCTTGGATGAATGGCTTTGTGGAATCGTTCCACTCGACTCCGCGTCGTGAGCATCTGCATGTCGAAGTCCTTGCCAATGTGGCCGTTGCTCAGGTGAAAACCGTCATTTGGCGACGCTGGAACAACGAAGCTCGCCCTTGCTCCAGTGGGAGTACCCGCTCACCCACACGTACCGCCCATACTGGGAACCTCTTGGCGGGCCACGCCCTCTTTCCATTCTCAAACTGGGGCAGAACCCGAACCGACCACCCTGGAAGTCTCACCTTAAAAAGACGTACGGGCCTAGATGATAGAATGGCCTACTTCCTGGGGAGCATACCACCCACTGCATCACCAGTATTCAGTTAGTGAAATATCTGCAAGAATCGGAGGGTCTAACTATGGGACAGATGAGATATGATCGAGAAAAAGGGCATGGAGACATTACTCCATGCCCTGAAACATTTGGAAAAACCTAGCTACTTTGCTTAGGCTCATCAGATGGTGTTCTAGGACTGTCCCGAGTCTGCCCTTCAACACCTCGTGAATTAGATGGTGCAAGCATTGACTGCTCCCGCTTCTCCCTAATCTCATCGACAGCTCTGTCTAGCCTGTCCCAGTAACTCTTGCTTTCCGCTGTTCCGTAGTTTCTTTCGAATCTCATGGTCTGTCACCTGTGTTACCCTTTGGAAACACCTCACTGTACTTTTCTAGCACAGGTGCTTCCAGTTGTAAAACTGCTTTTGTGTCGAATGGAAATCTAAACTGGTGTGAAGTAGATGAGCCTTTCGTTAATGCTCGCTCACCATCTTTCCGCTCATGCCTTATACCTGTCTGCGTCCACATCGCAAATAGAGAATCATATCTTCTTGGTGCAATTCCTATTAATGGAACAATGTCAACCTTTTTCTCTAGACCACGAAGGATGTTATCGTCGATGTCTTTCTGGGGAGGAATGTCCAAATACTCACTTTTCAGTGCGTCTCCATGAAGTTTCAATGCATGGCTCTTTGGATAAGGCTGGACGTACACCACCCGATCAATACCTGCTGCAATAATATGCCTCGCACACGTGTGGCAAGGAAATGTGGTTGTGTATAAAGTCGATTCAGCAACCGAAAATCCTTTTGAGGCAGCGGAAATGATTGCATCCATCTCAG
The DNA here is from genome assembly GCA_044226215.1 of Fimbriimonadaceae bacterium. GTDB lineage: Bacteria > Armatimonadota > Fimbriimonadia > Fimbriimonadales > Fimbriimonadaceae > JBGAHK01. The sequence continues at coordinate 49,508 of JBGAHK010000002.1, forward strand.
CATGAACTGATCTGCCAAATTCAATAATATCCTTCACTGGTGAAGCGGCAAGTGCTGATTGTATTTGAGCGGAACACACCGCTTCAACGTCGATTTTAGCCTCGATTATTTCGTGAATGCCTTTAAGTGCTTCTACCACTCGCTTTGCAGCCTCATCAACCAATCCTTGTCGAAACCTCTGGCCAGGATCATACTTCAAAGCATAGTCAGAAACATCGTGAGGTTGACCTACCTGGTACAGTCCACCTCCCGGCATGGGAGCATCATTTCTACCAACAGCAATCATCCGACCTTTTTTATCGAACAATGCTGCACCAACCTGACGAGATAAATCTCCCGATCGGAATGAAGCATTGTAGGCTACCTGCATACCGAATTCATCGTGTCGCGGCACCTCGTTGAAGTGGGAGGTGCATAGCCTCAAAATTCTCTCAAGGTCATTCTTCCAAGTTAGGCTGCCAGTTTCTTGTTGGGTCTTCGATATAAAGGCATCACAAAGCTCAAAAAGATCTCTGGTGTTCTGACCTGAGTCGTCACTTTCAAATGCATCATGAGTGATCAAATCTTGAGCGTTATCTTCACTCTTACACTTGGCTTTCAGACGCTCTTTACGATCCTGAAAAGACTCATGAACACCAATGAGAAAAAAGGAGTCGCCGTAAATCGCTCTGAGTAAGCGAGCTTCATCAGGGTGTTTTAAAGACCGAATTTGCGTCACTCGGAGCTTATCCACGTTTACTTTCCTGTTTTCAGATATTTCAAAAACGCAGTGATAAGAGAGTATGGAATCCAGTTCCGTGCTCGACCTTAACAAGTTACCGGCTTGTTGGCGTGCTCTAGTCTTGGCGTGATAATCTGTGGAATCAAAGTCACGGAGAACGTCTTCAGACGGGGTTAGGTTTTTAATCGCCTCGACAACTTTGATGGTGTGGTGGAAGGCATCTCCGCCAAAAAAGGACCTAACACACTTCATTGGAGAATCGGCTTCTCCTTCACAATCCAACTCCACGCCAATCGGAGCGACCCACCCAATGATGAAGTCCCTTCCTTGCTCACCTGTAGATTTTGACGCGGAAGCCATACTTAGTAGACAGACGTCTGCTGCGCCTGAAAAGTTTCGGTTTTCGATGCTACCGCAAGAGAGTCGCTTACCACATGAGACGGAGGAGGGAAATAACTTGACGCGCATCTTCGAGGAAAATAAACTGCGGATAAACTGCAGAAACGAAAAACGCCCTCCGACTTGGAGAGCGATTTCCTCGATTTTGAACCTAAATCTTGGTGGACCGTGTAGGGCTCGAACCTACGACCCGCTGATTAAGAGTCAGCTGCTCTACCAACTGAGCTAACGATCCACGCGTCCGGAAAATCTACCCCACCGGGCCGGGCGCGTGCAACCGCCACCGATCTTTGGGCGGGGGAGCATCCTTTCGGCCACAATCGCAGTAACTGATTCTGGACGAGACATGAAGAAGAAGCTGTGGTGGGGAATTGGGATTGTGCTGCTGGTCGTCTGTGGGGTGGGCGGCGTGGCGCTGAAGGGGCTGAAAGATGCGGCGGCGGCCCAGCAAAAGCCGGTCGAAACGGCGACCGTCACGCGGCAGGATCTGACCGTGAACGTGGTGGAGACGGGAAAGATCGAGGCGGTCAAGACGGTCGAAGTGAAGAGCCGGGTGGCGGGTCGAGTGTCGCGTCTGCTTGTCGAAGAATCGCAGGTCGTGAATAAGGGCGACCTGATCGCGGTGATCGATCCGCAGGAGACCGAACTCCGGGTCAAGCAGGACGAAGCGCAGCTGAGGGGCGCGCAGGCGGCGGTCTCGCGCACGTCGATCGAGATGGGCCAGCGGCGGATCACGGCGCGCGCGGCCTACGATCGCGCGATCCATCGGCTGAAGCAGCTGGAACAAGAGCTGCGGGTTCAGCCCACGCTCACGAATTCCAGCATCCAGGCCGCGCAAACGAATTACAACCAGGCGGTGCAGGCGCGCGATCTGCTCGTCCGATCGCAGCAGACGAACGAGCGCGCGAGCACGAAGGATGCGGTGGACGAAGCCAATGCCACGCTGACGAACGCACGCAACGAGCTGGTCCGAAAGCAGGGGCTCTATGACAAGGGCTACGTCAGCGGGCGCGAACTGGACGATGCGAAGCTGCAGGTCGAGGTGGCGAAGGCGCGGCTGAATACGGCGCAGACGAAACTGGATCAGCTCCAGGCTCAGCAGTCCAACGAGCGAGCGCAAGCGGACGAGAAAGTGAAATCCGCGCGGGCCGAACTCGACCGAGCGCTCGCCAACCGAATTCAGGACGAAGTCAAGCGCCGCGAGTATCAATCGGCGCTCACGAGCGTGTCCGATGCGCGCGCCGGATTGCGCGACGTCGAAGCGCTGGCGGCAGGGCGCGCTCAGGGGCAAGCGAGCGTCGACCAGTTGCGCAGCTCGCTGAACGATTCACGCCGCCAGTTGCGGGAGACCGAAATCCGCGCGCCGCTCCAGGGCATCGTCACCCAGAAGCTCGTGCAAGAAGGCGAACTCGTCGCCAACTTGAGCAGCTTTAGCGCGGGCACTCCGATCGTCAAGATCGAGGACCGCTCCGCGATGATCGTGCGGCTGAACATCAACGAAATCGATGTTGCGAAGCTGGAGCTCGGCATGGAAGCGACCGTGCAGGTCGATGCTCTGCCCAAAGATTCATTCAAGGGCCGGGTGACAAAACTTGCACCGACCAGTGTCGCCGCTGCCTCGGGCTCCGCAGGCGGCTCCGACCAAGCAACGGTCGTGCGGTACCAGGTGGAGATTCGGATCGATAATGCACCGTCGCGGCTGAAAACGGGCATGAGCGCCAAATGCACGGTTCTCGCGTTGAAGCGACCCAAAGCGATCGCGGTCCCGCTGGCGTATCTGGGTAAGGACGACACGGGCTACTTTGTGAACGTCGCGGCGGACAAGCCGAGCGACAAACCGACCAAGACCCGGGTGAAAGTTGGCGCGCAGACGGGCTCGCTGGCCGAGATCTTGGACGGGGTGAAGGAAGGTCAAAAGCTGACCAAGCCGGATTACACGGGTCCGAAGCGCCAAGGCGCTCAGTTCGGACCGGATGGAGACTAAGTTTCGATGATCACGCGCAGCATTCTCATCGCGCTCGATATGCTCCGGCTGCACAAGCTACGAGCATTCCTCACGATGTTCGGCGTGATCATCGGTGTCATGAGCGTGACGATCATCGTCATGCTCTCGCAGGGGTTCAAAACCTACCTCAGCAAGGAGTTCGCGAAGATCGGCTCGGACACGATCTATCTGTTCTTCGATGGATCGAGCCTTCGCAAAGGCGAAGTTGCGGGCAACATCAAGAGCCTCGAACTTGCCGATATCGACTACGTCACGGAGCGATGTCCCAAGATCGATATCGCGTGCGGTTATCGCGAAGGCGGACGGCAGTCGGTGTTCTATGGCGAAAAGGAGACGAAGAATGTCTCGATCCGAGCGATCGACCACCGCTTCCTCCAGCTGAACCGAATCGAGCTGCTGAAGGGTCGAACGATCAACGGCGCCGATCAGGACGAGCGCCGAAGCGTCGCGATGATCTCGAAGGACGCGGCAAAGGAGCTGTTCGGAGCCCAGGATCCGATCGGCAAGGTGGTCAAAATCCAGGGGCTCACGCTGGAGATCATCGGGGAAACCGATCCGCAAGAGATGATGGGCGAGCGCCAAACCAAGGCACTCATGGTGCCGCTGACCACCGCGAACAGCAAATGGATCGGCGGCGACCAGATCGACCTGATCGTCATGCGCGCCAAGCCAGGCATCAAGATCGACGATGCCATGCAGGAAGTTTGGGAGGCGATGATGGTCCGCTCCGGCAACAAGCCGATCTATCGCCTGGAATCGAGCGAGAACATTCTTAAGGTCTTCACCGGCGTGGTTGGTGCGGCCGGCACCGTGCTCGCCGGGATCGCCGCGCTGTCGCTCTTGGTGGGCGGCATCGGCATTATGAATATCATGCTGGTTTCGGTGACCGAACGGACCAAGGAGATCGGTTTGCGCAAGGCGATTGGTGCGAAGCGGACCTCGATCTTGGTGCAGTTCCTGGTCGAGGCGGGAGTGATCTCGCTCGTCGGCGGCCTTATCGGCATGGGCATCGCGTACTCGTTGGGCTCGATCGTGACCTTCCTGACCGCCGCCCGCGAGTGGCCGTCCAAGGGCGGCCTGGCCACGCCCTTCCCGCTTCCCGCCGCCCTCGCGGCATCGGCGTTCTCGGCAATGATCGGCATGCTGTTCGGGTTTTATCCGGCCGCGAGCGCGGCGAAGCTCGACCCAATTGTCGCATTGCGACGGGAATAGGATCGGCGCGAAAGCGAGAACAAGCGGATCAATTTCAGCAAAGGGCGAACGAACGGCAAAGTGGCGACGGTCGAACAGCCGAGGAGCGCGAGCGCGAAGGGCATCTGAAGCTCGACTCGCTTCGAGATCTTGCGACCACCATGGGCCCGGCGGACGCGGCCAGGATTTTTGAAGTCGATGGAGAGCACAGCGATGTCGGCACTCCAGACCATTGAGAGAACCATATGATCACCCTACTGGCAGCAGCGACTCTGGCCGTTCTCGGTGCGCCCCAGGACAACCGGCAGTTACTCGGCGCCGAATTTGAGAAGATCAGGGCGGCCCAGCCCGTGACCAGCGGCTATCGCGACTACATGGACGCGGCCCTTAAGGTACGCCAACTGAAACTGGAGCGCTTCCTGCGTCCCGAAGAGCCCGGCTCCACACTCGTCAAAGGCCGAAAAGCACGGGCCGAATTTGGCCCCGTGCTCGCGCTGATCCAGTCCGGAAACCGAAAAGGCGGCGAGCGCATCATGCTCGGCGACGGCTTACTCGAACTCTTTCCCGAGTACGCCTATTTCAAGAGCATGGCCAAGCTGGCGATGCTCGTCGCCCATGCGGAGTTCGCCGAGGGTACGACGGGCAAAGGAGCGGAGCTTTGCGAAAGCATCGTCCGAATGAGTTCCGCAATCAAGAAGGGCCCCCTCATCGGGTACTTGGTGGGAACCGCCTGTGACACCATCGTCTACGCCGAGATCGAGCGATCGCTTCCCCGCTTGAAGATTCCGGATCTGGTGCGACTGGAAACGGTCGCCGAGTTGGGGCTGGACATCAAATCGGTGCAGAGTTCGCTGCGCGCCGAGTTCGGCTTTATGAATCACGTCTTGGACCAGCTTTTCGCGGCGGCCAAGGGGCAACCGCCTTTAAGCGATGCTTATCGGGAGTTGCTGGAGGACGAGGCCTCGAAGGCTCAGATTGAGTTAATTCGAAGCCTGGCGCCCAACGAGCAGACGGAACTGCGAGCCCGGCTTCAACGCAGAATCACGGACTACGTTGATCGCCTAACGGCCCAAATCGAGAAACCCGAGTCCCAATGGCAGGCAATCTTGCCGGAGAGCCAATCCGAGCTCGACATGATTCTCGATGATACGCTGCCTCTATTTGAGGGAACTACGTGGGTCGTGGCGCGGACCCGTACTCAGGCCCGACTGCTGCGACTCCACGCCCGGATCCAATCCTATCGCTGGGAGGACGGCCAGCTGCCAACCGAATCTGCAATCACCCCGGCTTCCCTCTGGGACGATCCGCTCACGGGCAAGAAGTTCGTCTACAAACCCATCGGACCCGATAGCTACGAGTTGTACAGCGAAGGCGTGACGCAAACAGGTCGTATCGACTTGCGATACGTTCGGCCGCCCGAGTCAACGCAAGCCCAATCCGACGACGAGCCCGCATCACCTTAAGGTGTGATGTTCAGCACGCTCACCGGGCACGGATTGCCCTCGCTCGAGGTGAGCATCTTCAGGCCGTCCAAGGAGTAGCAGATCGCCTCACCCTGCGTTTCCGAGCGAAGCTTGACTTGGCGCGGAGTCGACTGGAACCAGTTTTTGAATTCGCGCGGTACGTCGTATTCGTAGGCGCGCGCATAGGTGCGCAGCACGACAAACCGACCGTCCGGTGAGGCGTCCGCGCCCGTCGTCAGCTTGCCGCCCAGCGCGGTGTCGTTCAAGAAAATGGTCCCAACCAGCACCGCCGAAATCGCGCTGCTTTGCGCCTTGTAGGGAACGCGGTAGATCGGGCACGTGCCATTGCTGGCCTTGATGATGAGGTAGAGATCGCCCGAATTCGGGTCGCAAATCATCGACTCGCAGTTGTGCGCTCCGTCGGGATACGTCACGCTGAAGACGTCGTACGTGTTAAGCGTCGATTCACCGGACGTGGTCGGTTCCTCAACTCGGTAGATCGTGATGCTCGATCGCACGCTGTTGTTGTCGCCGATATCGCCGAGGAACACGAAGTTCTTGCCGCGGATGCGGGCCGAGCACATGTCTTCCCAATCCGTCGCGCCCGCGTTGCGGAGATTGAAGACCCCGGTCACGTTGCCCGAGCTGTTGAACCGGAAAAAGCGGGCCGAATCGCCCGAGTCGTTGTGAGTCAAGTATTCGCCGGGGAAAGCGCGCGAGGCGGCGATGCCCGAGCTTTCCGTGATGCGGGCGTCCGTGATATTCGCGAAGGACACCGCGTTGCCGTAAGAGCGGACGAGCGGCGCGTGAGCCATGCTCGAACCCACCGTCGTCGCCAAAATTCCCGCGACGAAAACCTTCCACCCGAATCTTAACATGCCGCCAGTGTACTGAACCCGCGGTCTGTTTACGGTCGCTTAATCTCCGTTGAGATCGAAATGATCGCTCAGGATCGAGTAGTCAAAAACGGAGATGGACCCGTCCGCATCCAAGTCGGCGTCTTGTGGCGCGAACCCGTTCGGGCCAACCGTGCTCCAGTTGGCATCGGCGCTGCTCTTGTCGAAGTAGTCGCTCAGCACGCCGTAGTCGAAGACCGTGATGCTGTTGTCGCCATCGATGTCGCCATTCGTGAGGACGAAATTCTGGGGCGAAAGCAGAGCCTGCTTTTGGGTGAGCCAGTGCGAGGCTTTGGCCGAGACAGACGCCACATTCGTCGCCGGAGTCATCACGCTATACGTGCCATCCGCGTTCAGATTCTTGATGACGGTATCCACCAGCGTGCCGTTCGAATCGAACATCTTGAACGTTACGGCGATGGTCGTTGGATCTCCAACAAATTCGGGACCCAAATCAACGTGGCCGGAAACCGTGGTGCCGTTGCGGGCCGCCTCGGATTCCACCTTGAAGTCGTCGAAGTAGCCACTGGCCCTCTCGCTCGATCCCGCGCGGTTGCGAGCGTAGAGGTCGATGTCGGTGAGGATCGGCTTCGTGAACGGGGCGACATAAGGCAGACCGGTGCTCGAATCGAGAATCGGCTGACTGTCGATAGCGGCCGTCGCCGTCATGGTCGAAAAATCAAGCTGGACCACGAGTTTGTGCCAGGTGTCTCGCTCGACCAAGGGAAACATGAGGTCCGGAAACTGTCCCTGCTGGCTGTAAATTTCGACGTTGCCGTCGTATCGAACGCGGACCGTCATGATCGGCGTCACGAAGAAGTCGCCGGGAGCCATCCCGAAGCAGTCGAGGCCGTAGGACTGGTTGGCCACGCCCCCGGTGCTGGTCTCGATCAGGAAACTCACCTCGCCTGTGACGAGTTGGTCATTCGGCTCCAGATTGAGCGGGTGATAAGCCCAGTTCAGAGCGTTCTGCCCATTCCCGGCATCGAAGCGGACCGATTGGAGGCCGTTGTTGGCTTTAGCCTGGGTTACCTTGAATAGTGGAGTCGCCAGTCCGGAGATGCCGTACGATTCGGCCACCCATCCGTCTTGGCCTGGCGTTGCAGCATCACCGCTTGCCAAATCGCCGACGGTGTAGGTCGGTTCTTCGAACCCGGTTTGGAAGAGTACATCCGCAGGCGCGCTCGCAATCAGTGCGAGTGCCCCAGCCGCCGGAAGTGCACGCCAAAACGGTCGATTCATGGAGTAACCCATTATGGTAGCGGGAGACGGGCCAAAAACGTTCGATTCATGTTCAATTAATGATAAGCCCGGTATTTTTCCGCGCCACCATCGATGTCGGGGCTGTCGCACGTCTTAGCCCATATGGATAGTCGCCAACCATTCCGAATAGTTCCCTACATCACGGGTGCGCTCATTGCTAGTTTTTGGATCGGGAGCCTCCAGTGGGCGAGCGCACGGGGCCAGGGACAACCGATTTCGATTCCGACTCCCGTTGAAATCGCCCGCGTCGGCCGCGATATTCGCGTCCCCGTATCGCTGCCGGAAAACGCGCTCAAACTGAGCTTTGACGCCAACAACCCCGTGCCCGTCGTCGGCAGTTTGGAAACCACCGCCCCCAAGATTCGGGTGCAAGTCGTCGCCGAGGGCGTGAACAAGATGGTCGACGTGAGCCGCGTCCCCGAGATCGGCGAAGACGTCCTGGCCGGAGAATCGGGCGGCAAGTGGCGCGTCGTTTCCGTCAAGCAGGTCATCCACAAGGAAGGCGGGGCGACCGTAATTGGCGAGGTCCGATCGATCGACAAACCCTAGGCGTGAACCGCGACGTCGGAGATTTCGATCGCGAGCGCTTTGAGATCCTCTTCGCCGGCGGGCCACATTTCAAACGGTCCGCCGTATGCAGGGTCGGCCCGCGGCGACCACCGCCCCGAGGCGATCGAGCCGTCCCACGTGCCCACGTACATATAAGGAATGCCGACACCCGCTTGGGACGGGTGCGCGGTGACGGTATAGCGGCGCGTGAGGAACAAGGCGTTCGATCGCGCGTCGTAGCTGCCCGTCAATTCAAATTCGCCGTCCATGTCGGAGCCCTCACCCGTGATCATCGTGGGTGTAATGCTCAGTCGCATTCGCTCGGTAATGCGAATGCCGTCTTGTATGGACCATCCCATCCACGGGCCTGAGAGCGAGAGAAAATCGCGCATTGTCTTTCGATTGGACGTTCCAACTACCCCAAAGAGTTAGACTCAACGCCGATTCTTCCCCACCCGCTCTCGCCACGATGCTCGCAACTGTGCCAGAACTCCACAAATGAATCCGGATCACCTTCCTGGACCAGCGCTCCATGCTCAGCGCGACCGTAAGCTCGATGAGATCGCAGCGACCTGCCGCCCCGCGGGCGATACCGCCGCCGTCATCGTGCAGCTCCATGGTGATCAGGTTCAGTTTGGGCATGATCGCGGCGCGGAATCGTTCTATCCGGCGAGCGTGGTCAAGCTGTTCTGGCTGGCTTACGAAGCCCAACTTCATCACGAACGGGCTCGTCCCCGCTCCTCCGAGTTGAATCGAGCCCTCGACGACATGATTCGAGCATCCGGCAACGAGGCGACCCAATTTGTGGTGGATGCCACGACCGGCACGACCGGAGGCGAGGAACTCGACGGCGACCTTTGGCACGCGTACGTGGAGCGGCGGGAAGCGATCGATCGGTGGCTCGAATCTCAGGGCTTCGAGAACGTGGTCGCCTGCCAAAAGACATACCACGAGGGCCCGTACGGCCGCGAACGGGAGTTTGGCCGCGGCCGACGAAATCGCTGCTCGGCGCTGGATGCGGCGGCAATGATGACGCTGATCGCACTCGGACGTATCGTCACCCCGGCCGCGTGCGCGGAGATGCTGGATCGACTGCACCGCCCTGATCCGGACGATCGGCAGCGCAAGCTTTACGTGGGTTCAGCGTTCGCGGAGTGGCAGATCTGGAGCAAAGCCGGCTGGATGAGCGAAGTGCGCCACGATGTCGCGTTGCTCGAATCGCCCTTGAGCGAGCGCTGGGTCATTGCGGTTTTCACCCGCGGATTCGGCGATGATGAGGCCGTGATTCCCAGTGCAGCGGCAAAAATTGCCCGAAAGTTACTGTGATTGATGCCCGCGTGACGCATTTTGGCGCGCTTGATACCAATAGTCTATTGGGATGTTGCGAGTCGAGTCCGGCCGCCCCGTGTGAGAAAGGAGAATTCAATGAAGAAGACAGTATTGATGGCTGCTCTGGGTGTCGCGCTAGCTGGTGCCGCCCACGCGCAGGTCGGCGTCGTGCTGACGCCAAAAACAAGCTTTATGGGCGACGGCTGGTTCGCGCCCGGTGAAGGTGGTTATACGTTCTTGGGCACCGCGAACAACGAGCGCGGTATCGCCTACAACCCGACGAACGACCGACTTTATCTCTTGAGCCGCAACGGTGGCGTCAACGTCCGAAAGCTCGACGGTCAGACCGGTGCTGACCTCGGCAACCTGGACGCGACGGGAATCTCCGGCGGTACGTTCGCAGCCAGCATGATGGGCTGCGACGATGCGGGCAACATTTACGCGGCGAACCTCGCCGTGGGCGCGACGGCTATTTTCAAGGTCTACAAGTGGACCAGTGAAGTTGGCGTCTCGACCGCGATCTATAACGCCGCCACAGGCATCGCTCGAACAGGCGACTCGTTCGATGTCGATGGCCCCACCGGCAATATTATTGCCTCGGGCACCGGTTCGGTCGGTTTCGCTTCGATCAACGGCGGAGTTCTGAGCGTCAAGAATCCGCCGAGCACCGCAACAGGCGATTTCCGCTTGGGTCTGACCTATCTGACCAGCACGACGATGTACAGCGGTCAGGCAGGCGGCGGTCCGTTCCGATACGTCGATATCACGGCGAACAGCCTCCTCGGCAACAGCCCGACGACGTCGGCCGCTGAGCGACCGATGGATTATGCGGTGGTCGATGGCCACGGCCTCCTCGCTACGCTCGACACGAACAACTCCAAGGTTCGCGTCTACGACATGACGAATCCGTTCGCTCCGAAACTGCGAGCTGAGGCGACGACCACGTTTGGTACGCTCACGAGTAACTCCAACGGCACCGGTCAGGTGAAGTTTGGCAAAATCGCCGGCAACCAGGCCACGCTCTATGCCATGAGCTCCAACCAGGGAATCCAGGCGTTTAACCTCGCTGTCCCTGAGCCGGGTTCGGTCACGGCGCTCTTGGTCGGCGCTGCGCTGCTCCTTCGACGGCGACGCAGCTAAACCCAAACTCCCGAGCCCTTCACGCCATGCGTGAAGGGCTCTTTTCATTGAACGTGCCCTCGGCTCCCGAGCCGTCGTCTATACAATGTACGGGAATGGAACAGCCTGACGATCTCGGTGGACTAGGATCGCTCGGAAGCGACCGCGACCTCTTGCAGGAGTGGTCAAAGACCCGTGAACGCGCGCAGCGCTTGCGTCGTCAATGGGCCACCGGTTTCGGGATCGTCCTCACCCTGGCCATCATGGCCGAGCCGCTTCTTCTGCGCACCTGCTACCTGGTGCTCGCGGTTTGCGTCGCGATGCTGGTGGCGGCCGCGATCGGCCTCGCCCTCCTTTACGAGGCGACCATCTATTACTTCACTTGGAGCTACGCGAAGATGGTCTGCGACAAAGGCCAGACGCGCGCAAGCGGCCTGCAGGTCCTCGGCATCGTCATCCTTAGCAGCCTGAGCGCTGTACCCGTCTCGACGCTCGCGATCCGCGATAGCATCGACGCCCGTTTTTGGATGGCTTTTGGCATCATCGCGTGGAGCAACCTCGTCGCTGCGTTCTTCGGCTACGCCAGCTATTTCTTCCACCGATCGCGAGTCTAAACCAGGCTCAGCGACTGGGCCTTGGTATCCAGCACCGCCATGCGGCCCTGAGTCAGCGTGAGCTTGTCCGCGACATGGCCGAATTTCACGTTGCTCACGACCGGAATCTTCAGATTTTGAACCCGATCCGCGATCACCTCGTCGGGAGTCCATGTCTGTTCGCGTGGCACCTCCTTCGGCTGCCAATCGGTGAACTGGCCGAAAATCAGCCCCTTCGCGGCCTTGAACACCCCGCCGATGAGCAGCGTCGTCAGCATCCGATCGATGCGGTACGGCTCTTCGCCGATATCTTCGAAGAAGAGGATCGCGCCGTCCAGCGACGGCATATAAGGCGTTCCGTACAGCGAGCAGAACACAGCCAGGTTTCCGCCGACCAAGCGCCCTTTGCCCCGGCCCGCCTTGAGTACCTTCGGCGTGCCGAGGTCGGGCCAGCCGAATGACTTCCCTGCCAATGCGTCCAGCAGATGGCCCTGCGAAAACTCGGACCATGTCGAGATTGCGACCGGTCCATGAAAACTCTGCAGTCCCGCTTTGGCGAGGTAGGCGAGGTGGAGCGCCGTAATGTCGCTATAGCCAATAAGCGGCTTGGGGTGGGTGCGAATCGCTTCGTAATCGAGCCAGGGCAAGATTCGCGCCGCCCCGTAGCCTCCTCGCACGCACAAAATGCCGTCGACTCGCGGATCGCGGACGGCCGCCATCAGGTCTTTGGCCCGCTCCTCATCGGTGCCGGCTAGATAGCTGAACCGGCGATGGACCGAATCGCCCACGCTCGCCTTGAAGCCCGCCCGCTCGATGGATTCGATGGCGCGATCCAGGTTGGCGGACGCCTCGAGCGCGCCCGATGGAGCGATGAGCCGCAGGTGCGCGCCAGGACTGATTTTGGGCGGAGCGATGATCGACCGTCTCCGCGGCGTCGAGGTCAGAGCGGATTTTGCAGTCATAGCAGTCGTGGTAGCTCCAAGCAGAAACTGACGTCGCGTCATTCAATCCTCCGTTTACCCGATCCCATCATAAATCGCGAAAGGCGCGCGACAACGCGGTCGCGGGTCCGAGCCAGCCCCAACGGCGCAACAGCTCGGGCGTTCGCCGAATCGGCAGCAAGCGCACCAGTGCAAACAGGGCAAAACTCACCGCGATGGCGCGGAGGAGCATCCATCCGATGGATGCGGCTGGCGTTCCATTCGCCAGCAATACCGCGCCGATCAGCGCCACCGGAAGCCAGAACGCGAAGGACGTCAGCTCCCGCCAAGCCGGTTTCGAGAGACGGGCACCCGCCCCAGCACCCGCTGCCGTGATGCGCTCCAGAAACCGATGGCGGTGACGCCAGTAAAAAAATGTGGCCGTGCCCGAGATGAGCCCGCAGATCCCGATGAACCCCGCCAGCACCGCCGGAAGACCCGGGCTTGCCACGCCAAGCTGAGCGGCGATCCACCGCACCACGATGTCGTACGCCTTCGACTGATCGCTCCCGACGGCAAGGTACTGGAGCAGCAAGCCTTGGGCCGCCGACCATGCGCCAACGAGCGCACCGCCCAGGCCCGCCGTAGCCGCGCTCCAAGGCAAGACGGCTGTCGGCAGTCCAAAGAGCACGCCTTGGATGGAGATCGCGAGCATTGGTCGCAGCCGGCTGCCGGCTGGACTCAGCGCCTTCAGGCCAGCCGCGACCTGGGCCACCCACGAAACGCGGCGTCGCTTGGCCAGGCCCTCCGCCGCCGCCGTGAGCATCACCGCCTGGAGCGTGGAGAGCATCAATCCGCGTCCGGGAATCAATCCGGCATGAAGGGCGGTCCCGAAGCTCATCTCGACTGCTCCCGTCGCGGCTCCAAAACGGCCCACCCACTCCCAATCCCGGGCTTGGTCGCACAAGCGGAGGAGTTGCGGCAACGCCCGTGTCGACCGGGCATCGACCACCGCATCCCACTCGATTCCGAGCGCCTCGCCCAGTTCAGCGACGAATTCGTCGCGTACTCCGACGACGACCACGTCCGGTTCTGCCCTCGTGACGAGATCCCATACTGGGCGATGTCCACCGCCGCCCATCTCCACACGGCCAAACTCGTCGAGGACGACCACGGACGGACGGCGCGTCGATAAGTCCTTGGCCCAGGTCAGAGCCCGCTCCGCCGCCTCCGGCGAGAACCGATAAGGTGGCTGGAGCGATTCGTCCCGAACCGCCCAAGTGACCGTTTGTGAACCGGGCAGGAACCGCAAATCGTACTGTCCCGCGCCGCGGCCCGCCTCGCCGCGATTTACCGCAACCTGGATGAATCCCTCGGCGCTGGTGCCGGCCAGCTGCAGCCGATCGACCAGTTCAGCGAGCAGACTGGACTTGCCGCCCCCCACCGGAGCTCGAACGGCGACCGTGATCAACCTGGTCGACCAACCGGGTTTGACATTTTCGGTACCGTACCCGACCGATTTGGGAACGAGGGAATCGATTGCCCTTGTTTCCACGGACAGTTGATGAACACGGGCACGTTCCGTGGCACAATGAATATCAGAGGCATGCGAATAACCGGACGATCTCGGTATAGCTTGATTCTCGCGCTGGCGGTCTTTCTCAGCGCGATCTCGCCGAGCATCTGCGCGGCCCTCTGCCAGTCCGGATTCCGAGGCTCCTGCTGCGTCCAAGAGTTCAAACAGAAGTCTTGCTGCGCCAAGTCCACCGTCTCGAAAGCTCACGCTTGCCCGAAATGCATCGCCCAGCAGAAAATCGCCCAACAGAAGGGCTCACTTGCGCTGGCGAAAATCGTTTCGATTCAGTTCATCGTCGCGGACCTTCCGGCTACTCTGCCTTACGTCGAAACCCAAGAGATCTGCCGGTCGCGACCCGAGATACCGGATTCGACGCGCGGTCCCCCTTCCGGGATTCGTCGCCTCCACCCCGCCCGCGCTCCTCCTTGCGCCTGAGCGTCTCCGACCTCACTGCGTAACTCAAACGACCGTTCCAAGGAGGAACACTCATGCTGAAATCACTTTTACTCGCCGGCTTGATGGCGATCTCGATTCTGGGCGCTTCGGCAGCCCCCGACAAGTGCTGCACGCACTGCAAGACCTGTGCGTCGTGCAAGTCCATGGCGTGCTGCAAGAAGGGCGGCTGTTGCAAGGACGGCAAGTGCTCGTGCTGCAAGGGCGATAAGGCCAATTGCTGCAAGGGCGGTTCCTGTTCCTGCAAGAAGAAAGCCTAACCGCTGCGCGAACCAGTGCCCTTCCCTGCCTTTGGCCGGGAAGGGCCCTTTCGTTTTTGCGCCAGGACGATCTTGCCGCCCGAATTCAGGATCGGGACTTCCGTCCACGACACGAATTTGCGTCCCTGAAAACGCAGTTGGAAGACGGCCGAGGACGCGGGACGCGGAGAGATCAGATTCCCCATCGAATACACAATCGGTTTGCCTTTGTAGAGCTCTTTGGTCTGGAGCACATGGGGATGGGCGCCCAGCACCGCATCGGCTCCCGCGTCGATCATCGCCCGCCCGAGCGCGACCTGGTAGCCCGTAGGCTTGGTCTGCCGCTCGATGCCCCAGTGCGGGGCGACGATCAGTACATCGCAGTCGGCCTTGGCCCGCTGAATCATCGTCTTGAGCGTGGCGCGGGCGCGGCGATCGACCGATCCGCCCAAATCGAGCGCGGCCACGCCAGCCGAATGGGCCAGCGCTGGCGTGCACTTACTCAAACCGCCCGTCGACATGAACGCGAGCACGCTGATCATGCCCACGCGCAATCCGTCCGGCAACTCCTTCACCACCACCTGATGGGCGCGCGCGCGATTGGTTCCGGCGCCTGTCCAGCCGATCCCGCTGCGATCGAGCAACCGCGTCATTTGCGCGAGACCTTCGGCCCGGTAGTCCATCGCGTGGTTATTGCCGAGACTCACCAGGTCGAGGCCGAGCGAGACGAGGTGCTTGATATGAGCGGGGTCGGCCTTGAGAATGAACTGCTGCTTCGCCTTGAGTTCGGCGGCCGTCTTGCGCGCGGTCGGCTTCTTCGCGCTGGTCAGCGGGATTTCTAGGTTGGCATACGCGACATCCGCTTTTCGAAAGAGAGCTTCCACGGCCAGAAACGGAGACTTCTTGGGCGAAACGTGGTAGAGCATGACGTCGCCACCCGCGACCAAAGTCCAGGAGGCGGCAAGGGGCAAAGCGGCAAGCGCGGTCAGCACGGTCTGGCCAAACAGACGAACGGGCGATCCGGTACGGTGCGCTACATCGGCCAGGCGACGTGCTGAGCCTTGGGCCCGGGCGGAAAGCCGTTTGCTTCCATCCAGGAATCCGCCATAAACTTGGTCATATAGTTGCGGCTGCCGTCGGCGAGAATGACCACGATTTGGGTGCCTGGCTCGCATCGCTTCGCGACATCGAGCGCGGCAAACATGGCCGAGCCGCAGGATCCGCCCACGAGCATCCCTTCTTCTCGAAGCAATCGGCGGGCGAGCTCGAAGCTGGGGCCATCTTCCGTCTTCACATACTCATCGACCAGCGTGTTATCGAGAACTTCGGGGAAGAAATCATAGCCAATACCCTCGACGAAGTAGGGTCCGCCCGGTTCTCCTCCACCGAGGATCGATCCCACCGGGTCCGCGCCGACGATGCGCACATTCGGAAGCGCTTCCTTCAGTCGGCGGGCGCATCCAGTGATCGTGCCGCCCGTGCCGACCGAGGCCACAAAGACGTCGACACGACCCTCCATTTGGATCAGGATTTCGGCGGCTGTGCCCTCGTAATGAGCATCCGGGTTATTGGGATTCTTGTACTGATCGAGCATGACCGCGTTCGGCACAGTGTCGACGATTTTCTTCGCGACTCCGAAAAGCGAATCGGGGTGATCGTGGGCTAGGGCGGTCGGAGTGCGAATGATCTGTGCGCCCAAGCGTTCTAGCGCGACCTGCTTCTCCATGGACATCTTCTCGGGCATGACGATGACCACGCGATACCCTCGGGCCGCCCCCGCCATCGCGATACCGACGCCCGTGTTTCCGCTGGTCGGCTCGACCAAGATGTCGCCGGGCTTGATTCGTCCTTCGCGCTCGGCCTCGAGCACCATCCGGGCCCCAATTCGATCTTTGATCGAGCCGCCTGGATTCATGAACTCGCACTTCGCCCAGATTTGGCCGGGAAGCCCGCTGCCGATCCGGTTGAGCTTAACAAGTGGCGTGTTGCCGATGGTGTCGAGGATCGAATCGTAGCGTTTGAGGCAGTTCATAGAACGATCGTTTTGGTTGTACCTGCTTTGACCTCAGGATCTTCGGCGGCAAAAACCACCAGGTAAATGATCGGGTTCTGTCCGCCAATTCAAAAGCCGGTAGGCCAGCGGGTCAGCCGGATTCGGCACCTCGACGGCCGAGCCCAAAAGACCTACGGGGACCCGGATTTTGCGAACCGTGGGCATGGAATAAGGGTCGTATCAGGAAGTTCGCTATGCACGATCCAAACCTGAAGAAGGACAAGGAAGTGAATATGTCCCCAGAAGAGCAGGAAGCCCACCTCATCTTGGCGTGGCGGCGCAAGCAGCGCGAAGATCAGGAAGAAACCGAGGTTCACGAAGAAGAATCTTGAAGAACAACCATCGGCTCCGCCGGTGCGTAGAATGCACTGAATGGCCGACACCACCCTCCGACGGCACCGCCAGCTTTTGGTCATCGCGGCGATCGTTTCCGCGATCTGCGCCGCGGTTGGCCCGCTCAGCTTGGTCCTCCTTCCGCTGGACTATCTGAACACCCACCTGCATGAACTCAGCCATGCGTTGGCTGGGATCGTCACGGGCGGTTCGGTAGGCAGCATCCACGTGTTCTCGGACGGCAGCGGCGTGACTTCCATTTCTGGCGGGTCCACCCTCGTCTCGGCTTCCGCCGGA
This sequence comes from Fimbriimonadaceae bacterium, assembly GCA_044226215.1. Classification (GTDB taxonomy): domain Bacteria; phylum Armatimonadota; class Fimbriimonadia; order Fimbriimonadales; family Fimbriimonadaceae; genus JBGAHK01. Next base: position 66,907 of record JBGAHK010000002.1, read on the forward strand.
TATCTCGGCGCGACCCTGGCCGGTTGCCTCGTGATCGTGGCGAGTGCGACGCAGAAAGGCGCGCGCCTCGCATTGCTTGTCTTGGGCGGCGCCATCGCCGCGTCGATGGTGCTGTTCGTGCGCGGCGATCTGGTGGGTTTCGGTGCGGGCGCGCTCTGGACGGGGCTCCTCCTTCTGGCCGCAACCAAGCTGAAAGGCGAGGCGCTCCTGTTCACCGCCCAATTCATCGGCATCCAACAGTGCATCCACAGCTTCGGTTCGCTGCGCGACCTCTGGTCGCTCAGCCTCCATCCAGGCGTGGAAACCGACGCCCGGATCCTGGAGCGGGTGAGCCTGCTGCCGGCGCCCGTCTGGGCCGTCACGTGGGTCGTCATCAGCCTCATCATGATGACCTGGGCCGTGCGCGCGTCCTGGAATGCGATGACGCGGCGTGGTCGAAATCAACCGCAGTAGTCACCAGAAAATCGCGGCCCCACCGTGATACAGTTCATTCATGTCAACCACCGTTGCGCTTGTCGGCGCCGGATTCATGGGTCGTATGCATGGCGCCGTTTATCAGGCGCTCCCCAATGCGAACCTCGTCACCGTTTATGATCCCAATCCTGAAAAGGCACGCTCGGTCGCCGAGTCGCACCAGGCCCGCGTAGCGGATTCGTTCGACGAGATTCTCGCCGATTCGAGCATCCAAGTCGTCGACATTTGCACCCCGACACCGTCCCACGCCGATCTCGCTATTCGAGCCATCGAGGCGGACAAGGACGTGTTCTGTGAAAAGCCGATGGCGCGAACGTCGGCGGAAGCGAGGTCTATGATCGAAGCTGCGGAGCGGCATGGCCGAGCGCTCATGATCGGGCACTGCATCCGGTTTTGGCCGGAATACGAAACGCTGGCCAATCTGGTCCACTCCGGCGAACTCGGCCAGTTGCAATCGCTAAATCTGACCCGCTACGGCGAGTTCCCCCACTGGAGCACGGACGGCTGGCTGGGCGAAGAGCCGCTTTCGGGTGGTGCCGCGATGGATATGCACATCCACGACACCGATTACGCTTTGTCGCTTCTGGGCGAACCGTCCAGCATCGTCAGCCACGGCACGGTGGATGGGCGCGGCGTCAGCCAGATTTTCACGACCATGAAATTCGGTCCAACCGTGGTCCACGCCGAAGGCGGCTGGAACCTGCCGTCGCACACGCCATTCAAGATGAGCTTCCGCGCGATATTCGAAAACGGTGCCGCGATTTTCGATGGTGGGCCACTCACGATCTATCGTCCGGGCCAAGGGCCAGTCCAACCCGAGGTGGCAAGCATGGACGCAGGGAATGTCGGAGGAAACATCTCCAATCTGGGCGGCTACTACTTCGAGCTCGCGTATTTCTATGACTGCCTGAACCGAGGTCTGCCGTGCGATCGGTGCACGCCCCAGTCGGCCCTGCGATCGCTCGAAACCGTGGAGCGAGAAATCGATTTGGTGAAACAAGCGCGATGATCAAAAGCATCAACTACTGGTCGTATCCCGGCGGATTGCAGGGTTCTCTCGACCCGCGCGCCATGATTCAGCAGGCGGCCCGCGATGGTTACCAGGCCGTCGAACTGTGCTTCTTCGAAGAAGGTGGCGTCTCGTTGAGCGCGACGGAGCAGGAGTGCGCCGACCTCGCCGGATTCGCGGCCGAAAACGGCGTGCCCGTACTGACGGCGGCGAGCGGCCTGTATTGGTCCAATGCCCTGGGCGATTCCGATAGCGCTGCGCGAGCGACCGCCGCTCACCAACTCGAGCGGATGATCGAACGCACCGCGTGGCTGGGCGCCAAAACGCTGCTCACCATCCCAGGCTCGGTCGACGTGTTCTTCTTGCCCGAGCGACCGCGGCAGCCCTACGAAGAAGTGATGCGCTACGCGGTTGAGGGTCTGAGGCCGATGGTTCCCCTCGCCGAAGAACGCGGAATCGCGCTCGGGTTTGAGAACGTGTGGAACCGCATTCTGATGAGCCCGGCGGAGATGGCCAGCTTTATCGACCAGTTCGAGTCGAACGCGGTCGGTGCTTACTTCGATGTCGGCAATGTCCTGCCGTTCGGCTATCCCGAGGACTGGATCGAATATCTCGGGCCGCGCATCAAGGGCATTCACTTCAAGGACTTCCGCCGCTCGGTCGGCACTGCCGACGGATTTGTGGATCTCTTGGAAGGAGACGTGGAATGGCCTGCGGTGATGGCGGCGCTTCGAGCGATCGGCTATACCGGACCGGTGGTCGCGGAACTGATTCCCGGTTATCGGCACTGCCCCGAGGTCCGGCCCCGCAACGCCAGCCAAGCGATGGACGCGATTCTCGCGCTTTAGTCGATTCCGAGGGCGCGCTTGGCTTGCAGTAAGTGCCGCGTGTCGTGGTTCGGTAAGGCCGTCAGCACGTCTGCGATGCTGAACTTCAAGCGATCGTTGACGGGCGATGAGAGCTTGGATTTGACCACGTCGAAATCGCGGCACGCCTCGATCGTTTCGCGCCAATCGCGCTGCACCTGACGAAACTCCTCAACGATCGAAGCCTCAAAAGGACCTGCGCCAGGTTCGAACGGATCGGGGACGGGCACGTATACCCACGTGTTTTTCGGACCGGCCATCCACGTGAAAACGCGAACGAAAAGGGACGGGCTATACGTGCCGCCCGAGGGTTTGGTCGACGCACCCGCCGCCCTCACTCTCTCGATGTAGGGCCGGTTCGATTTGACCAAGTGATCCAAGCACTGGGCCGCAGTCCACGTCTTGTAAAGCGGCGCGCGATTGAGATCGGCGATGGGTCGATCCAGGAACAGGTCGGCAATCGCCATATTGCTGTCGAAAACGCGGAGCGCCTGCTCGATCACTTCCCTTTGGGTCATGGCCCCTTGTTACCCGATCCAGTCCGTCTATACTCTCGCCGATGTGGCAACGGTACGCATTCGGAGCGGTGCTCGCCCTCTTCGCGATCCTGAGTGGCTGGATGATCTCGGTGACGCCTTATCGCGAGGCAGGCCGCTTGGTGTATCAGCGCGCGGTCGTGCAGGATGTCGGCGCTCCCGATGAGCGCCAGCACGCCAATTATGTCCGGCACCTAATGGATGGCAAAGGGTTTCCTGTGCTCAAGCCCGGCGATCCAAACTTGTACGAATCGTACCAATCCCACCAGCCGCCGCTTTACTATCTGATTGGCGTCGGCTTTTGTAAAGTCTTCGCCATCGACCCCACCGATCCGGAACGCGGCATCAAGCTCCGGTATCTCAACACCCTGACCGGGCTCGCCACGCTTGCCGGAATCTATTACGCCATTCGCTGGGGGCTGGGGCGTACCGATGTCGCCCTCGCGGGCATGGCCCTCATCGGTCTGATGCCGATGTTTATCTCGTTGAACAGCGCCGTCACCAACGACTCTCTGGCCTACTGTCTGATCACGTGGACGTTTGCGATGGCGTGCCTCGGTGCAAGCGGCGGGCTGACCTGGAAACGGACCGTGCTCATGGGCGCCCTCGCGGGTCTCGCCCTCGTCACTAAAACCACAGCGGTGGTGACGCTGCCGCTCATCGTGGCGACGCCCTTTCTCGTCCGCCACATCGACCCACGCTGGATGGCCAAAGCCGCCGCCGCGGTGGGGATCGCGCTGGTCATCGTGGCGCCGTGGTGGATCCGCAACACCCAGATTTATGGCGATCCGCTAGCGATCCGGGCGTTCAAAGAAGCGTTCGTCGGCACCGCGTATCGGGAGCAGTTCATCGAGAACATTGCCGCGATGCGCCAAGCCAAGGGCCTCGATCCGGGCGGGGCGACCATGGAGTACTGGTCGCAATGGTTCGGCTGGTGGACGCTGCGATCGTTCTTCGGCGCCTTCAGCCAGATGGACATCTTCCTGCCGAACCCCGTCTATGGCGTGCTATCGCTCCTGAGCGCGGTGGTGGTCCTCGGATGGTCGCGCGGCATTCGGCCTTCGGACGAGCCCGAAGAACGGGCGCGCGCCGGTCGATTTCACGTGCTCGCAGCGGTCCTGCTTGTCGGCGTCTTCTTGAGCTATCTCCAGTTCAACTGGACCTACTTCCAGGCGCAAGCCCGCTATCTGTATCCCGCGGTCGCCCCCATTGCGGCGGGTTTTGGACTCGGGCTCTGTACACTTGTCCGAAAGCCGGCCGTCTCGTTTGCGCTCGCGCTGATTTTCGCGATTGCGTTGAACGGCTATGTGTTGTCCGTCTTGCCCGCTGAATTCGGCATGCGGATGGCGGCGGCGCGCACGGCACCCTAGTGGCTTTGTCGCATTCCCGAAAGAAAATGGCGAAAAGGAACGTTCGCGCCACCGAAAACGGTCCATGCTAGTAGCACGTTCATGAAACGCTGGTTGCTGCTTCCCGTTCTCGCGTTATCCGGCCTCGCTTTTGCCGACGACATTCCGCTGGATCAAAAGGTCACCGCGCATGCGCCGGTCGGCCCGCTGCGAAAGATTTGTCAGATTCTTGGCACGGCGGGGGGCATCGAGCTTCGCGCCCATCCCCGGGTTGCCGAGCGCACCATCTTAGTGGATGTCACCGACGCCCGCCTGGGCACGGTCATCGAGCAGATCGAGCGCGCGACCCTCACCGACTGCCGCCAAAGCGACGGCAAATGGACCTTCCACCCTTCCCCAACGAAGGAAAAAGCGTATGTCGCGGAGCAGATCGCGCGGCGTCAAAAGCAGCTGCAATCGATCATCGAAGCAAACCAGAAGAAGTTTCCCAAGTCGTTTGGACAGGCTGATGCCGACCGAATCGCCCGAGGGTTCGCCAATGATTCCGGCGCCGAGCCGAGCCCATTTGAGCAGATGGGGCTGGTCGTTATGCCCGAGACCAACGCGATTTGCCAACTCCTCCAATTGGTGGGCCCGAACGTCATCGCCGCACTCCCGGCCCAGTCTCGGACGGTGTTCAGCACAAGCGCGAACATGGTCCAGCGTCCGATGGGCAATGCTGCATTTGCGATCTACCAGCAGCTCAGAAACCAGAGCCAGCTGATGCTGCAGGCCTACACGAAAATAGCGCCTCCTGAGCTGGAGCAAACCAGTCCGCCACGCGACGAGTTCGACTCGCCGGCCCGACCGATGGGCATGCCGATGGTGGAGCGTCCCGCGAAAATTCTGCTTGTGGTCACCCGTGTTCGTGGCACCTGGAACGCCGAAATCATCGCCCTCAATCCCGATCGAACCGTCGGTTACCGCTATTCCACTCAGTTGCCCGGCATGGGCACGCGCGCCAGCATCTACGAGGGGATGCCCCAGGGTCAGACTGATCCCAAGGCCAGTACGGACATGGTGACCTTCAGCCCCGACACCGAGGCTTTGGCAAAAGAAATCGCCACCTTTGCGGGAAGGCAGCCGGCTCCGGAAAAAATCGTCCAAATCGCGAAGACCGTCTTCGGTCAGGAGGCATCCGATCCGTTTGGTCACTTCACGACCGACGCCTATCGCGCCTATGCTGGGGCCCGGACCAAGCAGATGGTGATCGCCCTCACCGATGCGATGTCGATGCTCGAGTTCACCTTGTTCGACTTCGGCTCGGGCCAAAACAAATTCCCGATCGATCAGTTTCATTTGATGCAGTCGAAGCTCGTCGACGACCTTACCGGAGATCTCCAGGGATGGTACGTCGCCCGTAGCCGCGAATACACCGAAGAACTACCGCTGGATGGTAACCGCGCCGCAATGCGCCAGATGATCGATCAGAGCGTGAAGGCGAAGCGACTCGGCCTGGATCTTTTTGCCTGGTACGCCACCACCTCACGCCTCGATTACGGCGAGAACTTTGCCAGCATCGCGGCGATGTTGATGATGATGTCGTTCACCGAAACCGGTGGCCCCCAAGATGTCGGGAATGGGGACTCGATCCTGCGGTTCTACGGGCTTTTGGGACCGGGTCAGCGCGATCTGTTGGCGCGCGGCGGCACCCTCACCTTTTCCCAGCTCACGCCGCAGCAGCAGGCCGCCGTCGTCGAAATGGTGTTCGGACCTAACACCCTCGTGGGCACCGAACAAACAGCGGATCCGAGAAATGGCAGTGCCGCGCCTCCTGCTGCTCCGGAAGAGATCACCGTACCTAGGCTTGAGGATCTGGTCGCCAATTATGGGACCGAAATTACCGAGCAGTTGCCACGCGGCATCCTGCCCGATTCACCCGTTCGCATGAAAATCGAAGGGAGCCCTGTGATCATGCCGGTCGGCGCGAATCCCAACGCCTTTTTCAAAGGCAGTTCGATGGATGCAGAAGGACTGGGAGTCCTGCTGGCCGAGCGCGAAATCGGCCCCCCAGAAGCCAAGAAGGCCGACATGAAATTTCGGCTCGGTGTCCGGCGGACTTGCACGATCCGGATCGATTTCGGACCCAAGCTGAAGATCGAACAAGCGCTGTCAGATGACGACTATGCGGACACTCGGCAGTACACCGTGGAGCAGCTCCCCGCCGATTTCCTTCAGAGGGCACGACGTGCCATGCAGGCTCAGCTTGAGGTCAACCGAGACCCAGAAGGTGCGGTTCCGGTCGAAGCTCCGGCGCCGAATCCCTAGGACGACGCGGTAACCTGCACCATCTGTCTACCGTCTAGAGGTTAGTGGTGTCAGGAACCCTTCACTCCCTGCAAGGTGGCTACGACGAGGATATTCGCCTCGTCGAGCGTTTTCTTGCCGGTGATGAAAGCGCGTTTCAGCAGATTTATCACAAATACTACGACAAGGTCCTGGTCATTGCCCGTGGCATCCTCCTCGACCTGGATGACGCCCTCGATACCGTCCAGGAGATTTTCACCCTGGTCTATCGGCACCTGCCCCGCTTCGACCGGCGCAGCAAGCTGAGCACGTGGCTGTTCCGAATCGCCGTCAACCGAAGCATTCAGCAAAGCCGCAGCCTGCGCTATCGCAACCGCCAGGTCGCCTTGGTCGAGGCGAATGAGAAGGAATCGCCCGTCGCTGAGCACTACAGCGATCCCCTCGTGCAGCGCGCCATGGAGCGGCTGAACCCCGCCGATCGCGCCTTGCTGACGCTATTTTACTGGGATGAACTCAGCCTGCAGGAGATCGCGGACAGCGTCGGCTGCGGCGTGAACGCGGCCAAAACCCGTCTATTCCGTGCTCGCGAACGTTTTAAGAGCCTCTATGAGGAGGAGCGACGATGAACCGTTTCCCTCCTGATGTCGACGAGCTGATGTGGTTCCTTGCCGAGCAAGGCGATCCCGCTTCGATTCAGTCATTCGAGCGTCGGTACCCTGAATTCCATCAGGAGCTTGTGCGCCGAATCGACATGGTGCGCGGGCTGAAGGGTCTGGTCGGCCCGAAGAAGCCGGTCGACACCGTGCCCGTCTTTGAACCCAAGACGGGGATTCGCGAGCCGTTTCGCATGCCCCGACCGGCGATCATGGCCGCGGCCGCATTTGGCGTCCTCACTCTGGGCTACGCCTCCTACGTCGCCACCAAAAATCTGGTGGACCGACCCGAAAAGACCAGTCCAGCTATGGTTCGGAACGAGCCAGAACGGCGCGGCCCCTACGGCGCCCCGTCGATTAAAGCCGACCCTCCCATCGATGATTCGTTGCGTACTCCGAAGCCGTATCGGCCCAACGATGCATCCCAGGAGCAGCGCCCGGTAGCGCTCGCGCCTCTGGATCGTCCCGTCGACCTCGTGGCATCACGCACGACCCTGATCGACGCTCTGAATCAACTGGCCATGGCGGCGGGAATCGGAATCGAGATCGCGCCGCAAACGCCGAATCTCGAAATCTCGGTGACCTACCGCGGAGCGTCCGCGCGAACGATCCTCCGAGATATGGGGGCGACCATTGGATTTACGGCGCTGGAACAGACGGATCACTCCGTGCTGATCATTCCCGCAACGGATCCAAGAGCCCCCGAAATCGAAGTCGCGCCCAACCGGGGCGGAACGGTCATCTCCGACGAGCCACCAGCCGCAAACTAGAGGAAAACACTCCGTATTTTTACGGGATGTCGAACGAAATTGGGCGTTTGGCTAGTCAATTGTTGTATTTGTAGCACTCCAATCCTAAAGCCATGAATATGTTGTTGCGCTCCCGTCGTCAGGCATTTACGCTCATCGAGCTTCTCGTCGTGATCGCCATCATCGCCATTCTCGCCGCGATCCTCTTCCCTGTCTTCGCCCAAGCGAAGGTAGCCGCGAAGAAGACGCAGGCTCTCGCTCAGATGAAGCAGCTCGGTCTCGCCGTCGAGATGTACTCGAACGATTCCGATGACGTCTACGTGCCCTGCACGAACTACGACGCCGCCACCGATTCGCCCAGCCGAATTTGGACGGTGCCCCTCTTCCCGTATGTGAAGAGCAAAAACATTTTTATCCTTCCCGATGCCAACCAGTCCAAGTACGCGGAAGGCTGGTCCACCCGCCATCAGCAGAGCGTGGGCATGAACGGCAACACGAACTTGGACACCAGCACGGCTGGATGCAAAGACGGCGACCTGACGACCGACAACTGCGAAGGCTGGGCCTCGGTGGTCAGCCATAGCCAAGTCGATCAGCCCGCCAACTTCGGACTGTTCGCCTCGACGCCGGATGGCAATCCGACCACGGCCGGCGAGCGCCGACGCGGCTATTCGTTCAGCCCCGACAACGGCAGCACCAAGCCGCTCGCCAGCCTCGATAAGGGCGTGCCGCTCGTGTCCGACGTCGATCTCTTCACGGTCGCGGCCTACAACAGCAAGACCGCTGCACAGATGAAGCCGATTTGGGCGCGCTATGGCAGAACGGGCAACGGTCAGGGTCAAACGCCGGTCATCTTCGGCGACACCCACGCCCGCATCTATTCGGCGAATGCGATCAAGAGCACCGGTACCGGTCTGATCTGGCGCGTCCGCTAACCGTCGTTCATCCGTTCCTCTCGCGAGCGGCGTTCATCCCAAATCGGGGTGGGCGCCGCGCCCCTTTTTGCGAGGACCTCTCCGGCCCGAATGTGGACCAGGCGGGTACCGTAGAAAGTCAAGAATGACTCATCGCGTCGCAATCATCGGCTCCGGACCTGCCGGATATACCGCCGCACTTTACGCGGCCCGCGCCAACCTCGAGCCGGTCGTGTTCGCGGGCCTCCAGCCAGGTGGGCAACTCATGATCACCACCGAAGTCGAGAACTATCCGGGATTTCCCGATGGCATTCTCGGCCCCGAGATGATGGAGCTGTTCAAGCGGCAAGCGGAGCGATTCGGCGCCCAGGTCAAGCACGAAGTCATCGATCGCATCGATTTCAGTGGCCATCCGTTCCGGCTCTGGGCGGGCGAGAACGAGTATTCCGCTGCAAGCGTCATCATCAGCACCGGCGCCAGCGCCAAATGGCTGGGCCTTGAAGGCGAGCAGACGTTCGGCGGTTTTGGCGTGAGCGCATGCGCCACGTGCGACGGATTCTTCTTCCGGGGCAAGAACGTCATTGTCGTCGGCGGGGGTGATACGGCTATGGAAGAAGCCAACTACCTCACCCGCCACGCCGCCAAGGTGTATCTCATCCATCGCCGTGACTCCTTCCGCGCCAGCCAAATCATGCAGCAGCGCGTCCTGGAGAACCCGAAGGTCGAGGTGATCTACAACACCGTCATCGAGGAAATTCTCGGAAACGATAACCCGAAGAAGGTCACAGGCGTCCGACTGAAGAACGTGCAAACTCTCGAAGCATCGGAAATGGCGATCGATGGCGTCTTTGTGGCCATCGGCCACCAGCCTAACAGCCAGCTGTTCCAAGGTGTGCTCGATATGGACGAAGTCGGCTACCTCAAGGTCCAGCCGTTCAGCACCCGCACCAAGATTCCGGGTGTCTTTGCGGCCGGTGACGTCGCTGACAGCATCTACCGACAGGCCGTGAGCGCGGCGGGCACTGGGTGTATGGCTGCAATCGACGCCGAGCGATTTCTGGAAGCGCAGGGCCACTGATGCTCGTCTCGCTCTGCTTGGCTGCCACGATCCTGCAAGGCCAGCCGGCGGCCCTGATGCCGCTGCCTTCTGCGGGCATCGAAAAGCCGCGTCTGATGCTGCGCAAGCCGGGCGACGCGCTTGAGCCTCCCAAAATTGGACCTCGCACGGGATGGGAGTTCCCCTATCTGGTCGCTGGCTACGGCCAGAACGATCCCCAAGAGGGTCTCGGACTCCGGTTTAGGGTCTACGCCCAAGATGGTAGGACGGCCGAAGCACTCTGCACGCCGGTCGCGCGCATGCTCATGCGGTTGTGGGAGTTCAACGTTTTCTCCCTGCGGATCGAGCACGCAATGGCGACCGGTCGACGCGTCGACGTTTACTTGGCTCAGGAAGGCAAGGCGGGCGGCGAACAGTTCACCGGCGTGGACGGCACCAATCCCGCGAACGTCATTTACATCTACGACGTGGAGAGCTTCACGGACCCGGTCGAGCGCGCACGCGAAATCGCCCACGAATATGGGCACGCCACGTTGCCGCCTGTGGGCGGATTCAAAGAACCCGAAGAGTGGTCGAACGGCTTTCTTGGCGAACGGCTTTACCTGGTCTGGCTGCGTGAGGCGATGCGAGCAGGCGAACTCAAGCCCGACGACGCCGCTGGCGCAACCCCGGCCGGGCTCGACGCCTATATTGCCCGGCAAGTGACGCCGCTCGTGAGCAAAGTTCAGGCTTCCGGTCCGAATGCAGCCCTATTGGGCAAAGACACGAAAGCGGCGATGGACCATTACATGGGCGTCGTACTGGCGGCTGAGCAAGTGCTGCCCCGCAAGGTGTTCGCGAGGTCGCTGGTTCTCAATGCGGACCTCTCGGCCAAGGGCTATCTCACGGCGCTCAACGACGCCATCGAAGAGGGTCCGGTCGAAGTAAAGGTCGAAAAGGGCAAGGCCCAGTGGATCCCCGTCGGCAAGTCCAAGATAACGGGCGCCGCGACATTGGAGCGGAAGGACGGGTGGGCCCGAATCCAGCCCACCACCGATCACGTAACGCTCACGCCTAAGAGCGGTACGTAACGTCGATCACGATGTCGCGAATCTCGGGACGGGTTCGCAGCGCGCGGGCGGCGTGCTCCACCATTTCGCGCACATCGCTTCCTGCCCCTGGCATGGCTTTGATCGTGCCGCGAACGTAGGCGACGCCGTGAGAAACGCGCATGTCGCACATGGACGTGTCGAGTTGTCGTTTGTTGAACTCCCGTCGCAACAGCTTGGTGCCTTCGACATCCGCGTGTTTATCGGCCATAAGAGTTAGAGTGTAGTCGTTCGGGTTGGGTTCCCGCCCAATCGGGTATCATTTAGGTTCAAAGTGCTCCATTTGGAGCCTTCCACACGTCCTCTATTCGGGGAAAAAACCAACCGCCGTGCCAGACGATCCGAACCTTCCAAACGACGACGCGATAAACGTCGAAGACGAGCTTTCACGAAGCTATGTCAACTATGCGATGTCCGTCATCATCGCGCGGGCTCTGCCCAACGTTCACGACGGACTGAAGCCCGTTCAGCGCCGCATCCTGTTTACGATGCGCCAGCTGAATCTTTCGCCGACCAGCAGCTACATCAAGTGCGCGAAGGTCTGCGGTACGACGTCGGGTGACTATCACCCCCACGGCGAAGCCATCATCTACCCGACCCTGGCCCGCATGGCTCAGCCGTGGTCGATGCGGTATCCGCTGATCGATGGTCAAGGCAACTTTGGCAACATCGACGGCGACGCCCCTGCCGCCATGCGGTACACGGAATGCCGCCTCATGCCGCTGGCGATGGAGCTTCTCGAGGATCTCGACAAAGAGACCGTCGACTGGATCCTGAACTACTCGCAAGACAAGCCCGAGCCGATCGTGCTGCCGGGCCGCTTCCCGAACCTCCTTTGTAACGGCGGTACGGGCATCGCGGTGGGTATGGCAACCAACCTGCCGCCCCACAATCTCACCGAAGTCTGTAACGGCATCCTTCACCGGATCGACCATCCGGACAGCAACCTCGATGATCTGATGGTCCACATCCCCGGACCGGACTTCCCCACGTACGGCATCGTCATGGGCAACAAGGGCGTGCGCAGCGCCTACGAAACCGGTCGCGGCAGCATCATCATGCAGGCCAAGACGATGATCGAGCCCGGCGAGATGGGCAAATCGTTCATCGTCGTCACCGAGATTCCGTATCAGGTTAACAAAGAAAACCTGATCAAATCGATTGCGCTGATCATCAAGGATCGCAAGTTCGACGGCATCCTCCGCGTGGACGACTATTCGGACAAGCGCGGCATGCGCATCGAAATCGAGCTGCGCCGCGACGTCAATCCGAACAAGGCTCTCAACTATCTGCTGAAGCACACCGCCCTCCGAACGACGTTCGGCGCGATCATGCTCAGCCTCGTCGATGGCGTGCCCCGCACATCCGGTCTCGTCGCGATCATCGATGAGTACATCCGCCACCGACGCGAAGTCATCGACCGCAGAACGCGCTACGAACTGTATCGCGCTCTCGAACAGGTCCACCTCAACGAAGGTTTCCAGATCGCCCGGCGCAACCTCGACGACGTCATCAAGACGATCCGCGAGAGTGCCGACTTCGGCGTCGCCTTACAGGCATTGGTCCGGCGCTTCGATATGACGCCGTTCCAGGCGCAGGCCATCCTCAACATGCCGCTGCGCCGCCTCACTCAGTTCGAGCAGTCGCAGCTGGAAGAGGCTTACAAGAAGATCCTGAAGGACGTTCAAAATCTGATGGACATCCTAAACGATCCGATCCGCCTCACGCAGGTTCTTCGCGACGAAGTGACCACGCTCCGCGACAAGTACGGCGATGAGCGGCGCACGAAGATCGTGGCGCGCGAGGCCGGCGACTTCAGCGATGAGGATCTCATCCCCGAAGAAGAAGCGATCATCAGCATCTCGCGCGATGGCTATATCAAGCGGGTGAGCATTGATGCCTATCGCCAGCAGAAGCGCGGCGGAAAGGGCGTCAACAACACGATGAAGATGGACGATGAGCCGGCTCACCTCTTCCAGGTGAACACGCACAACTTCATCCTCTTCTTCACCAACCGTGGTCGTGTGTATAAGCTTCGCGCTTACGACCTACCCGAAACGGGTCGATACGCTAAGGGCATGCCCGTCATCAATTACATCGCGATCGAGAGCGAGGAGCGGGTCACCGCGACCGTCAGCGTCCGCGATATCAAGGGCGACGGCTACCTCACGATGATCACCCGCAAGGGCGAAATCAAGCGCACCGAGCTCGGAAAGTTCTCCAATATCCGCGCGAACGGACTTATCGCATTCGACATCGAAGAAGACGATGAGCTGGGCTGGGTGCTGAAGTCTCGCGGCAACGACGACATCATCATCGTCACCAGAGAGGGCCAGAGCATCCGCTTCAGCGAGCAGGGCGTTCGTGACCGTTCCCGCACGGCGGGTGGTATCAAGGCGATGACATTACGGGGCGACGACATTATCGTCAGCGCCGATGTCGTGCGACCCGACGACTCGCTCCTGGTCGTGGGTGAGAACGGCTTCGGCAAGCGAACGCTGCTTTCCGACTACCGCGTCCAAGGCCGTGGTGGCAGCGGCATCCTGACGATGAACGTCACCGATAAGACGGGCAAGATCGTCGGCGCCGTGATCGTTGAGCCCGACGACAAGCTGATCGTGATGACGATCAACGGCAAGGCGATCCGCATGAAGGTGAAAGACATCCGCATGGTCGGACGTGTCGCCCAAGGGGTTAAGCTGATCAACCTCGCCGATGGCGATCAGGTGAGGAGCATCGCGCGGGTCGTTCAGGAAGCCGACGAGGGCGATATCGAAGGCATTACGGATGCCGAGCCGATCGATGCCGATCCCTCGGAAGCTGATCCGGAATCGCTGAACTAAAGCAAACAGCTCGGCAAAAACAACAGAAGCGGCGCCCGACGACTGAGGCGCCGCTTCTTATTTTCTCTCCTTATTCGTCGCCGGCCTTATCGAAGTTGTCGTTGATGTATCCGTAGTCAAATACGGTCACGGCGCCATCTTCATCGAGGTCCGCATCGATGGGAGCAAATCCATCGGGTCCTGGTGTCCAATAATCCGGGGTGATTCCATCGTCGACCGAACGGTCGAAATAGGTGCTCAGTACGCCGTAATCGAAAACGGTAATCACGTTATCTTTGTCGATATCACCGTTCAACATGGCGACCGTGTTGCCCATCGAGAAGCCGTTCGCAACGGTCACGGTCTTCCGCTTCGAAAGCCAGTGTCCGCCGTGAATCAGCAGGCTCAAATCGCCTGAGGGCAGATTCTGGTCCAGGTGGAACGTGCCGTCCGGATCGGGAATGGCCGTATCGGTGCCGACCAAATTGGGCCCCTGATAGATCTGCACATCGAACGGCCAGCTATACCAAACGCCGGCATAACCCGCATCCAACATTTGGCAGTCGATCTGCTTTTCATTTCCAACAAGACCGAGCGTGAACGTGACGCGGTTGGATTCAAATGTCCCATCTGGGCCATCCACGTGAACATAGAACACGGGAGGATACGTGGCGCTGGCGCCGCTATGGTTGTAGTATCCGCCTTTGTTCGTGGAGTTAACCGTTACTTTGAACAGGGCGCCGTGGTAGACCCCACCGTTGGCATGCACCCCCAGATCAGAAAGGAACGAAACGAAATTAGGGTGGATTTCAGCGTCCAAATGATCGGCAAACGCGAACGTTCGATATCGATACGGATACATGGGGAGGGCCCACGCGCCGTTAAAGCGCACGTTCACGTTGCACTTGCCGGAAAAGATGACGTCCGTGCTTCCAAACGTGGGGACCTCCACCGACTTAAAGTCTTGGTCAAGCGACACCGTAATGTCGGCATAGCCCAATCCCGTGAGCATCAGAGCGGAGATACCGCTGGCAATTTTATGGAGGCTTCTAAATTTCATCCTGTTTTCCCTCAGCTCGATCTTCGAGCTGTGCGGAAATAAGCTAGCCCCCAGGCCGTCACAAGAACGTCACAAATTTGCAGGAGTAGCTATAGAGCCAATTTTGTTGGCCGAAACCGCAACTCGTGATACGATGTTGTGTTGGTGCATCTGATGAAAAGGCTTTGGGTACTTGGTTTGCTGGCGTCGGCGGGAGCCGCCTATTCGCAGGACATCCGCTGGATCGTGAACGGGAGCGGCAACTGGACGGATGCGTCCAAATGGTTTGCCTCCTCCGGCCCGAGTACAACCACCGGCAGTCGCGATGTCTATATCGACTACGCGCCGTACCAGCTCACGGGAGGCGCCAATAGCTTCACGACAACCTCGAGCGCGAACGCGACGATCAACCGGTTGTTCAGCCGCGCGGCATTCACGATGGCATCCAACACGCTGACTCTGAACGGCGCGTCGGTCCTCGACGGCAACTTCGATTTCCAGGCTGGCTCCATCGTCGGCGCGGGCACTTTAACCGTCAACGGCGCGACCACCTTCAGCGCGAATCTAGACCGAACGCTGGGCGTCTCCACCAGCACCTTGAACTCGCTGAACTACACGGCTGGACGCGTCTTCTTCCCCAGCGCCGTCGTCAATTTCGCGGGTCCAGTGACCATCGGAGGCGATCTGGGCTTCTACGATGGCGTGATCAACGTGCTGAACGGGGCCTCACTCACCAAAACAGCAGGCGGTGGCGTCGCCTTTATGTCGGGGCAGAACGCCGGTGGCCCGCGAGCCTTTAACAATGCGGGCACGGTGACGAGCAACACCGGCGTGATTCGGCTGGACGTGGGTGGATCTCACTCGGGCACGTTCCTGGGCTCCGGAACCGGAACGATTTCGATGCCCATCGGCCAGCACGATTTCCAGACGGGAACCAAGTTGGGTTCGGGGGTCATCTTTAGCGGTGCCACGTTAAATGTGGTGGGCAATGTTTCCTTGATCGGGTCGCCGGAGTGGCAAGTGGGTACGTTGAAGGGCTCGGGCCAACTCTCCGGCCAACCCCTGAAGCTCACCGTCAGCGACCACAACATCAATAATAGTCCCACCTTCGCCTGCAATATCGATTTGTTGGGCGGGCGCCTCTTCGCCCCGAATGCGACGCCTCAGATTCAAGGAGTGCTGTCCATTGCGGGCGACTTTGCATGCTATGACGGCCTCTACACAAATACGGGCACGATTCGCAAGTCGGCCGGTGCCGGAGCGGCTCAGTTCGGCCTGGTCAACAATGGCGGCGTGCGGGGACTAAATAATGGCGGAACCGTAACGTCCGAGTCCGGAACATTCTCGCTTTATGGCGGCGGCAACAACACGGGAATCTTTTCTACAGCCGGCACCGGCATCCTCAGTTTTGTCGAAGGCACGTGGCACCTCCTTGTCGGAACCACGCTCATGGGCAACGTTGGCCAGAATGGCGCGACCGTTTCGGTCGAGACCCCATTGTCCGCTCCGCGCTACACCCTCAATGCCGGTCAGCTCTCGCTCGCCCAAAACTTTACGCTGACGACCAACGCCGGCCTCTTCGCCAACGGCACGATTAGCGGGCCCGGGAAGCTCAGTCTTCCGCTGGGTGGCACGTTCTCGACCGGCGACAAAACCATCTCGACTACGGTTGACGCCAGTGGCACCGTGAACTTCCCTTCCGGACGGATACTCCTGCCCGGCGGCACGTTCAACAACGCCGGGACCCTCGACATCGGCGGCGATCACCCGATCTACGACGGCGTGATTCAGAACACAGGAACGATTAAGAAGTCCGGTGGTGCCGGCACTGCGCATCTGAGCTTAGCCAACGCGGGCGGCACGCGCGCCGTCAACAACAACGGCACCTTCCTATCGAGTGCCGGTACGTTGAACATTCAGGCGAACGGCACTCACTCAGGCATCTTCACGGGGACCGGCGGATCGATTGTGTTCCCCACGGGCCTGCAAACCTTTAACAGTTGCACGTTCAACAACGAGGTCTTCTTTAATGGCGCGGCGGCCACGTTTAATGGGACGAGCACGCTGTCGGGCGCTCCGCACTGGACGGCAGGCACGTTCAATGGAACGAGCACCTTTACCGGCGGGAAGCTGAAAGTTGAGGGCGGCTCGGTGACGATGGCTGGCAACTTCACGTTCAACTCGGGCATCGACTTCGTTTCTGGCCAGCTGCTCACGGCCAACAATGTCCTGACGAACAAAGGTCTGCTCGACATCAAAGGAGACCTGATCATCTACGACGGGATCTTCAACAACCAGGGCACCCTGAGGAAGTCGGCGGGAGCCGGCGCCGGTGCCTTATGTCAGGCCAACGTCGGAGGCGTCCGCCAAATCAATAATGCCGGCACGATCGCATGCGATTCGGGGACGCTTCGCCTCATGGCGGGAGGTAACGAATCAGGCACGTTTACGACCACCGGCACCGGCATCCTTCGGTTCACCGAAGGTAACTATCATCTGAATGCGGGCACCGTGCTCGGACCGGGAAATCTGATCGTGGATGGAGCGACCCTGACCGCCGACTCCTTAATCACAACCAATAACCTGCGCTTGGAATCAGGGACGGTCACGGGCACCCAGTCGTTCAACCTCTCGGGCGCATTCGATATGGCCGGGGGCACGCTGACCGGAACGGGGTCCACGACCTTGTCCGGGACAACCAATCTGATCGGCGGCACGATGAGGATCGACCGGCCGCTGTTCAACTCGGGGACGATCAACTATAAGTCGGGGCAAATTATCGGGAACGGCCTCACACTCAATTCCGGCGGAGTGGTCGACATTCAAGCCGACGTCAATTTTTACGACGGCGTCATCAACAACTCGGGCATATTCAAAAAGACGGGTGGCCCCGGCACCGCAGGCGTTAATACCCTGAACGTGGGCGGCGTTCGCGCGTTCAATAATTCCGGTACGGTCACGTGCTCTTCGGGCACGCTGGCCTTCAATGCCGACGGAATTCACACCGGCCAGTTCGCCGCGACCGGTACCGGCCAAATCACGTTCAACACGGCTTCGCAGAAGTTCAACGATGGCGCTTCGCTCGGTAACGGCGTGAGTTTTGGAGGAGCGACCGCGGAATTCAACGACGTGGTCAATGTCACAGGAGTTGTGACATGGAATAACGGCGTCTTCAAAGGCACGGGAACGCTGAGTGGCGGCACGATGAACTGGACGTCGGGCGGCAAGAACCTCCAAGGAGACCTGACGTTCGCTGGAGCCGTGAACTATACCGGCGGCCAGGTTACGGCACCAGGATTCAACGTGACCTTTGATGGCACCCTAAACATGGGTTCACTGGTCATGTATGACGGTGCTTATACCATCAACGGAGCCTTGACCAAACTCAATAGCGGCGATGGCTACGTCTCCGCAAATAACGCAGGCGGCGTTCGTACCTGCACCAACAACGGCACGATCGAAGTCCAACAGGGTCGGCTCTTCATCGACGGCACGCTGACCAACTACGACAGCGCGACGAAGACGCTGACGGGCGGCACCTACATCGTCAATCCCGGGTGCACGCTTCAGTACCGCAACTCGCTCGGCACCATCCAAACCAACGCGGCGCGCATCGTCCTGAACGGTGCGGGGAGCAACTTCCTGGAAAGCACCGGCATTTCCGCGCTCGGAACTTGCACAAGTAACAAGGGCAATATTGAGTTATTCGATCGTTCGCTTACGGTCGGGTCCAACTTTGCGACGAGTGGCCAGTTGGTCGTCGACCCGACTTCCGCCCTCACCACAGGCACGGGAACGTACACCCAGACCAATGGCTCGAGCACGATCGACGGCCTCTTGACCACGACCAACGCCACCGTATCGGGCGGGCAGCTGAAGGGCAAAGGCACGATCTCGTCGAGCCTGACCAATACGGGCGGCATCATCAAGCCCGGAAATCCCGCCGCGATCTTGACCGTGAGTGGCAACTACACGCAAGGTGCCGGCGGCAACCTCCTGGTCGGATTGAACGGACTGGTCTCGGGATCGTATGGCCGGATGGCCTGCGTCAACGCAACGCTCGATGGGGCATTGGCGGTGGAGCAGGAACCGGGATTCGATATCCAGGTCAACGACACATTCCGCGTCGTGTCATGCAGCGGCACGCGGACGGGCACGTTCTCCATCGTCCCCGATCCGAACGACTGGCAGATCATCTACGGAACCAACTTCGTCGACATCAAGGCGAAGCGGGCCATCCAGGGGCCGGCCGTCGTGAGCGGCATGGTGACGTTGGGTGACTTCATTCCCAGCCCGAGCACCGAACTCGTCACGTTCGATTTCTACAAGGCGGGCATTCTCGTCGAGTCGAAGCAGGTCAACCCTGCGGCCGACGGCAGCTACTTGCTGAAAGTCCAGTCGCGAGGCACCATGGACGTCGTCAGTTACGGACGGCATTGGCTCAAACGCCGACAGTCGAACGTGATCGTGACGGGTTCGGGCTTGACCGGCTTGAACTTCTCGCTGATCAATGCCGACATCGACCAAGACAACACCATCTCCGTGTTCGACTACTCGGTGATCTCCGACTACTTCGGAGCCACCGAAGCGGACTTGGATTGGTTGACGATTGGCCCGAACGGCTTCCGGCCCATCGACGCCGATATCGACGGCGACGGATCGGTCTCCGTGTTCGACTACAGCATTCTTAGCCAGAACTTCGGAATCGACGGCGACTAGCGAAGGGCTCCGCCGAGCGCTTCGAGCGCGGCGATCGCGCGATCGCGGATCGCGTTCGCGGCGTCGTCCGTCAGGTTCTCGCCCATCCGGCGGTACTGCATCCCGATCGCGAGCGAATGCTTGCCTTCGGGGATGCCCACGCCGCGATAGACATCGAATAGCCACACGCGCTCAAGATCGTCGCCGCAAGCGGAGCGGATTGCCGACTCCACCTGAGCCCAGGGAACCTCTCGGTCGATCAGCACCGCGATATCGCGGCGCACGGCCGGGTTTCGGCTGAGCGGTCGCATCGGCTGCTCAATTCGCTTGGCGACGGCGAGCACAAGCAGGTCGAGCTCCGCCATCACGGTCTCGGCGGGAAGGCCGATGCTGCTCGCGACGTCAGGATGAATCTGGCCGATCGTCCCCACCCACAGCCGGCCCTCGTCGACCAAGACGCCGCTTTGACGGGTCGGGTGGAAGCGCGGATCGGGATCGCGCGGATGGTCGAACACGATCGGGACGTGAACGGCCTTCGCGACCGCCTCGATCACGCCCTTCACGCTGTAGAAATCGGCCGACGCCGTCGGGGCATCGTTCCAGTGATTGGCGTAAAGCTGACCGGTCGAAAGAATGGCCAGCTCTGGGCTCTCGTCAATCTGGTATTCGCCCTTCAGAAACACGCGCCCGATTTCAAACAGATGCAAGTTGCGAGAGCCGTTGCGCACGGCCACTTCGGCCAGTCCGGGCAGGAGACTGTCGCGCAGCAGAGATAGTTCGACGGAGTGCGGATTGCGCGGTCCCACGCGCCATTCGGGATGGAAATCGAGCGGATGCGCGTCGCGCATCGAATGGCACCAGGCCTGGTCCAATCCGCACCTCAGAACCGCCTCACGAACGGAATCGAGGAGCGCGGGCAGGCCAAAAACACCGCCGCGCGGCGTGGTTCCTTGAGGCAGCACTTCCGGAATCTTTTCGTACCCGTGGACCCGGCCGACTTCCTCGATCAGATCGTCTTCTCGAACGAGGTCGGGGCGCCAGCTGGGAATCCATGTCCGGATTTCTTCGCCTTCTCCCTCGACTCGGAATCCGAGCCGGCTCAGGTACCGAACGATCTCGTCCGAAGTCACGGGCATGCCCAGAAGCCGTTGCGTGCGACTGGTTCTGAGTTTCAGTTCGCCGGGTTGATAGGGCCGCGGGTACACGTCGGTCACGACGCCCGCGGGGACCGGCAGCGCCTCGCCCCGCTTCGGCTCGACGCCCTGCGTGCACGCCTCGTAGAGCGCGGCAAATCGAGCAAGCGCCGCCACAACGCCATCAGGGTCTACGCTCCGCTCGAATCGGTAGCTGGCCTCCGTGTTGAGGCCCAGCTGTTTTCGGGTCTTGCGAACGCTGGTGTTCACGAAGTGGGCCGCCTCGAGCAGCATCCGCTTCGTCTGAGGACCGACTTCGGTCGCAAGGCCGCCCATGACGCCGGCCACACCGACCGGACCGCCCTCGTCGCAAATCATCAAATGGTTGGGCTGGAGCTCGCGCTCCACCTCATCGAGCGTCGTGATCTTCTCGCCGGTTTTGGCCTCGCGGACGATAAAGCGCGGGCCGCGCAGCTTGTCGGTATCGTACGCGTGCAGCGGCTGCCCCAGTTCGAACAGCACGTAGTTGGTTAAGTCGACCAGCAGCGAAATCGGTCGTTGACCGGCTTGTCGAAGGCGCCTCTGAAGCCATTCCGGCGAGCTGCCGTTCTGGACGGTGTCGAACGCCCGGCAGGCAAACCGCGTGCAGTTTTCGGATTCGATCCGCACGATATCCGCCCCCGGGATTGATTCCGATGGAAACCGTGCGTCGGCCGCCCGATAGAGATCGGTCGGCTGGGACTCGGGGTCTTTGGCCAAGATCTCGCGCGCGAGACCGAAGGCGGAGAGTCCGTCGCCCCGGTTCGCCATCACCTTGATGTCGAGGACGGAGTCACCTTCGACCTCCTCGATGCCTTCCAGCTCGAAGCCGGCCATCGTAAGTAGATCGCCGGCTTCTTCGGCCGTCAGCCGAGTCTGAACAAAGTCGAGCAGCATCGAATACGGAAGCTTCATGCAGTCCGTATTTTAGTCCAAGGTGGAACCTAAGGCGCTGGCCCGACGACGTGAAAGTCGCGGAGAGCCCCATCGGGCAGGACTTCAAAGCTCATCGTCACGCGCAATTGGTCGCTGACGACGACGTAAGTCCTGGTCTCAAAGCCTTCGCGCGGCTGGGTCGAAACGTACTTCAGGTTCAAGAACCGACCGAACTGCGACTTGAGCCCGGGGGCCGTCGCGCGTCCCCGCGCGGTGTAGAGCCGAGCCCTCAGTTCCGGTGCGAGGTCGTCGGGCTGCTCCTTGTTGACCATGACGCGGTTCATCGTGTCTCGGATGCGCCGAGCGAGCTCTGGCTTGGGATCGGGCGAAACCACGATCTTGTCCGGCTTGAGCTCGGGAAATACGATGCTTGCGAGGTCCGCCGCCGCGCGCACATAGTTGCCGCCGTACTTGTTGGTCATGATCACGATCGCCAGCTTCTTGCTGGGCACCAAGTAATGCTCCGCCGACTGACCAAACGTGTTGCCACCATGCTCAATCGCGGTGGCCTTTGGATCGACATGGACGAACCAGCCGAAGCCGTAGTCGTAGGGCCGGTGCCAGTTGAGTTCGACCGGTTTCCAGCACTGCTCGATCGATTCGGGCTTCAGAATGCGGCCCGTGAGCCAGGCGTTCGACCACTTGAGCATATCGCCGACCGTGCTGATGATATTGCCCGCGGGACCGCCCGAAGCTTCGCGGAGCGGCTCGGCGAGAAAGTTCTGCTTGGGGTCGACCCGGTAGCCAACCGCCCGCTTCGGAATGATATCGGTCTGGCTGATCGTTCGCGTGTGGGTCATCCCCAGCGGCGTGAAAATCATCTCGTTGAGCAGCGTGGCGTACTTCTTGCCCGTGACTTTCTCGGCAATCATCCCGCAGATGAGAAAGCCCGAGTTCGTGTAGCTCCAGGAATCGCCCGGCGGAAACGACATCTTCTGCTTGCGAACAATGTCGAGCAAGCCTTCGTTGGTGTAGTCCTTACGCGGGCTGAACCCGAGTCCGAGGTAATCCTCGATTCCTGAGGTGTGCGTCAGACAGTGCCGCACCGTGACGTCTTTCCAAACTTCGGGCGTGTTCGCGATGTAAGTGCTGATTCGGTCGTCGAGTTTGACCTTGCCCTCTTCCACCAGCTTCATGATCAGCGTGGCCGTGAACTGCTTGGTCACCGATCCGATTTCGTACACCGTATCCGGGGTGGCCTTGATACTCCAATCGAGGCTGGCGTAGCCGAGCGCCTTCTCGTAGACCGTCTTGCCTCCGACCGAGATGGCCACGACCATGCTCGGAGCCCGGTCACCCTTAAACAACCGCTCGACGCGTGCGTCGAGCTCCTTGACGTCAAATGCGTAGCCTTGCGCGGCAACCGCCGCGACGGCCACACCCAAAATCCATCGTCCCGTCATCATTTTCTGTTACCCGCGACTCAGCGTGCCGGTTTCACTTGGAAACCGGATTCGGGACGAACGCGCCGCCTCGGCACCGCTTCAGATATTCGAGTCCATAGACCTGACCGGTCATCTCGAGGTCGTCGCGATAAACGGGATCGTGCCAACCCTCGATGTCCACCGCACCATGAAAACCGTTCTGGCGCAGGATCGTAAAGACGTCGTGCCAGTTCGTATCGCCAAAACCAGGAGTTCGGTGATAAACCGCCGGCAGACCGCTGCGGGTCCCGTAGTTGCGAACAATGTCATGGTTGACGGTGGCGTCCTTGCCGTGCACGTGATACACGCGCGGCGCCCACTTGCGGAGCTGCCCGATGGGCTCGATGAAGCTCACCATCTGATGGCACGGCTCCCACTCCAGGCCGATAGCTTCGCTCGGCACCTCGTTGAACATCATTTCCCACGCGCGCGGGCTGTGGGCGATGTTCCAAGCCGGGCGCTCCCAATAGCCGCCCATGTCGCAGTTTTCAAAAGCGATCTTGACGTTATGATCTTCCGCAATCTTCGCCAGCCGTCCCCACACTTCCTTGTAGCGGGGCATGTTCTCCTCGACCGACCGGTCCTCTTGCGCGCCCGCAAAGCCGCAAACGATGCTGCAGCCGAAGTGGTGAGCGTTCTCGATCAGGGTCGCGAAGTCCTTTTCGGTGGTCTCGTCGGTCAGCGGATTGCCATACAGGCCCACGCTGCTGATGATCGCCTTCCCCGCAATCGCGGCTTGGACTTCCTGGCCGGTTTTCTGTAAGTCTTGGTCGCCTAACTTGGCCCAATTCGTGAGTTCGAATGACTCGAAACCGTGGTCCACAATCTGGGACACGTAGTCGACGCAGCCGTTCATTCCGGCGAGCGTTCCAATGCGAATATCTTGGTGGTCGAGGCGGCTCATGATTGCCTCTATTTCACCCGTTTCGGCCCCCATTCGGCTTGCGGCTAAACTGGTGTTGCCATGAACCGCTACTCAGTCGACCCCGCGATCGAGCGCGCCTCGACCTTGCCTCGAGCGTACTATGTCGATGCGGAGGCCTACGACCACGGTCGCGATGCGTACTTTGCAAATAGCTGGCAATTCGTGGGCGATACGAACCTCGTCCGCGTACCGGGAGAAGTCCACCCATTCACGCTCTTGCCAGGGTGTCTCGATGAGCCGCTTGTCCTGACGCGGGACATGCAAGACAGGATTCACTGCCTCAGTAACGTCTGCACCCACCGCGGCATGATTCTGTGCGACGGCTCCGGAAACGAGCGTTTCCTACGATGCCGATATCATGGTCGGCGCTTCGGGCTAGACGGGAGTTTTCAGCACATGCCCGAATTCGAGAAGGCGGAAAACTTCCCGACCGCCGAAGACGATTTGTCCAAGATTCCCCTGGCGATTTGGAAGAACATGATCTTCACGTCGCTCTCACCAGTGGCCCCGTTCGAGCAGGTTTTCGCTCCGGTTTTGGAGCGCGTCGGCTGGCTCCCGCTGAATGAATTCAAGTACGACGCGGCTGGCTCGCGGGACTACCTCGTGCGAACCCACTGGGCGCTCTACTGCGATAACTACCTCGAAGAGTTTCACATCCCATTCATCCACGCGGGATTGCACGAACTGCTCGACTACGAGAAGTACTCCGTCCACCTCTTCGAACATGGCGTCCTCCAACTCGCCGAGGCCAAGGGCGCGGAAGACGTCTTCGACCTTCCTGCCGATTCCCCCGACTTCGGCAAGCAGATCAGCGCGTACTACTTTTGGATCTTTCCGAATCTGATGCTCAACTTCTATCCATGGGGGCTTTCCATCAATGTCGTCCGCCCGCTTGGCATCGACACCACCAAAGTCAGCTTCATCTGGTACGTCTGGGATGAATCGAAGATGGGTCGCGGCGCAGGGGGAGCGCTGGACCGGGTCGAACGCGAGGACGAGGAAGTCGTGGAACGCGTGATGCAGGGGATGCGCAGCCGGCACTATACAAAGGGCCGGTTCTCACCGACCAAAGAGCGCGGAACCCACCATTTCCACCGGATGCTCGCCGACCGTTTGGGGTCAAGATAAAGCCATGGTCCTAATGGCATGGGTCTGCGCGTTGACGATGAACGACGGTGGTTTGACCGTAGGGGGTTCGCCTTCTCTGCTCAGCTCCCACCCCAGCGTGACCATGGAATCGGAAGTCATCTCGCTCAAAGTCGGTCCGCACGGCGTCGTCGCGGACTGTCGATTCGTTTTCCGAAATCGCGGCGCTGCCTGCACCGTACGGATGGGGTTTCCCGACGAGGGATGGGGAGCGGACAGTCCCTACGAAGAAACCGCCGACGAAGACTGGCCCAAGGCCAAGATCATCCCCGTCCTCAAGAACTTCAAGAGTTGGGTCAACGGCAAATCGGCCCGGTGTGAGTTGGTGAAGGGCAAAGGTGTGGGCGAAATTTATCACGCGAAGCTTGTGAAATTCGGCCGCAATGCCCGGGTCGAGGTGCGCGACACCTACGAGACAGAACTGGGGAGCGCCATTACGCCCGACGGCCATGGCGTCATGTCTGAGACCGGCTACGTGTTCCGCACTGGAAGCTCCTGGCACAACCGAATCGGGCGATCCGATTTTTCGATCGAGTGGCTGCCCTCTTCAGGTTTCACACCCACCAAGGTCGTACCCTTCGCATGGAGCGAGGACGAAGCCAAGCGTTTCCCATCGATGCCGAAGCCGCCCGGACTGGTCCTCGTTCGTTTGCCGGGAAATCCGACGCTGAAAGGACGCAAGGTCTCGACCACGATCCGCAATTGGCGGCCCACCAAAGACAGCGATGCGTGGATTAGCTGGGACTACCGAAAGGCGAACGCCGGCTGACAATTGTTAGGAAAAGCTTGACTTTGCGCATCGGAACTATGGCAATAATCCCGGGATGAAAAAGATTTCGTTTGCGATCTTGGCTGTCGGACTCGCGATGGCGAGCCATGCCGATTCCTCTCTTCGTGCGACGATCGATTCGACCAACAAGAAGATCGAAGCATGCATGATGAAGAAGGACATCGAAGGTTTCGTCAAGATCGTGAAGCCCTGGATCACCAAAGACTTTAAGTACTCGGAAGGCGGTCAGACCATGACTTTCGACCAGATGGTCAAGAACATGCGCGATGGCATGGGCCAGCTCCACAAGGTGACCGCAGCCTCGACGAAAGTGGTCAGCCTGAAGGAGATGGGCGACAAGGCCGTCGTCGTGATGCGCCACCACTCGGCTGGCATCATGATGGGTCCGGACAAGAAGAAGCACACGATGGTCTTCGATGGCACGTCCACCAGCGACATGCGCAAGGAAGGCGGCAAGTGGCGCATGGCCACCATGTCGTGGGGCAAGCAGACGATGACGATGGACGGCAAGCCGTTCAATCCCCAGGCCATGGGCGGCGAAACCAAGTAATTTCCCTCCATTTCCACTCCAATCCCGGGCTCGAGCACCTCGCTCGAGCCCTTTCTCTAGGCGGCAGGAGATAAGCTCAGCGTATGGTTGCCGCCGTGCTTGCCGCCCTCATCGCTCTTCAAACCGCGCCCTTCGCCGATGATATCGCCAAGTTTCGCGAGCTCGATCGGAAGAAGATGCCCGAGCCTGGTCAGATCGTCTTCGCGGGAAGCTCCAGCTTCACGCGGTGGACAGACGTGGCCAGCTACTTCCCCGCCCGCTCCATCATCAATCGCGGGTTCGGTGGTTCGTCCCTGCTGGACGTCATCCGGTACGCCAACGACGTCATCTTGAAATACCGCCCCAAAACGGTCGTCATCTACTGCGGCGAGAACGACTTGGCCGGCGACGCCAAACTTTCGGCCTATGCCGTGGAGCAGCGGTTCCGCCAGCTTTTCGGCATGATCCGAAAAGATCTGCCCAACGCACGAATCGTCTACGTTTCGATGAAGCCGAGCCCGAGCCGTTGGTCGCTCCGCGCGAAGTTCCGCGCCGGCAATCACTTCATCGAGAGTTACTTGGCCAAGCAGCCCAACACGGCATTTATCGACGTTTGGCCCTCCATGCTGGGCTCGGACGGGCGGCCGCGCCGGGAACTTTTCGTGGACGACGAGCTTCACATGAATGAGGAAGGCTATCGCCTCTGGGCTCCCCTCATCGAAAAAGCCTTAGAAGTGCGGTGAAATTTCAGGCTGAGAATTCGTATTCTTGAACTATAATTGCTTTATGCGACTGTCGATGCGGACTGCCGTAGGGCTGATGTTTTTGCCATCAGCCATGCCCTCGTTTGGTCAAATCCAAGCCAATCCCGTGATCGGGAACGAGGGGTCGCAGCGCATCTACATGCCTGGCAATTGGGTTCGACTCTCTCGCACCCCGACCGATGCGCAGGGTGAACTCAAGATCACCTTGAACGGTGCAGGCGCCGATCTTTACGTTCGAAAAGGGGCCGCTCCGACGACCACCCAGTACGACTACAAGGTTACGGGTTCGGCCAGCGTGAAGACGATCACGGTCACGAACGCCTCCTCGGTGCCCCTGACGAGCTCGGTTTGGTACGCAGGCGCCGTCGCCACCAAACCCACCGGGATCGGCCTCTCTGCTGCCGTCAATAAGGTCAAAACATCGTTCAACATCAAGGGCGCGGTTCCCTTCACCGGTGGGTGCTCGTTCAAGATCTGGGCTCCAAACGCTTCCGCCGCTTGGGTCGCAGGCGAATTCAACAGCTGGAGCGCAACCAGTCTGCCGCTGGTCTCCGAAGGCAACGGCTGGTGGTCGACCGATATCCGCAACATTGCCGCCGGAAAGCAGTACAAATTCATCCTGAAGAACGGCACCAATACGTTCTGGAAGAACGATCCATGGGCGCGCCGGATGGTCAGCTCGACCGGCAATTCGTACGTCTACAACCCCAACGGATATGCCTGGCAGACGAACAACTTCCAGACGCCCACCTGGGACGATCTGGTGCTGTACGAGATGCATATCGGCAGCTTCAACGACACGGCGGGCGGCTCGCCGGGCACGTTCCTGTCCGCCATCAACAAGCTCGATCACCTGCAGTCCCTCGGGATCAACGCGGTCGAGGTCATGCCCGTCATGGAATATCCAACCGATTTCTCCTGGGGCTATAACCTGTCGTTCCCGTTCGCCGTCGAATCCGCGTACGGTGGGCCGGACAACTTCAAGAAGTTTATCGACGAAGCCAACAAGCGCGGCATCGCCGTCATCCTGGACGTCATCCACAACCACTGGGGACCGAGCGACCTGGACCTGTGGCGCTACGACGGTTGGTACAGCGGCTCCTACGGCGGCATCTTCTTCTATAACGACGGGCGGGCAACCACGCCTTGGGGCGACCGTCCGAATTACGGGCGCGACGAGGTCCGCCAGTACATCCGCGACAACCAGATGCAGTGGCTTAGCGAGTTCCGGTGCAGCGGCCTGCGGTGGGACTCGACCGTGAACATGCGGACCACGAACCTGGGCGACAATCCCGAAGGCAAAACACTTCTGCAGGCGCTGAACAACGACAAAAACGCTTCGTTCCCTTACAAGATCAACATCGCCGAGGATCTGCAGAACTACAGTTGGGTCACTCAGCCGACCTCGTCGGGGGGCGCTGGCTTTGACACGCAATGGTCCAACTTCGTCCATACCGTGCGCGGCGCTCTGACGCCTTCCGACGATAACTCGCGCAACATGAATTCGGTGCGCGACGCGATCACCGAAAAGTTCAATAACGACGCGTTCCAGCGGGTCATTTACACCGAGAATCACGACGAAGACGCGAACGGCAAGCAGCGGCTTCCAAGCGAAATCGACTCGGCGACTCCCGGCAGCTACTGGGCGCAGAAGCGTTCCACCCTCGGCGCTGCGCTTGTCATGACCTCGCCTGGCATCCCGATGCTGTTCCAAGGCCAGGAGATTCTGGAGGACGGCTGGTTTGCCGACACCGACCCTGTCGATTGGACCAAGGCGACGACTTACGCGGGCATCAAGCAGCTCTATACGGATTTGATCTCGCTGCGCCGCAACCTCACCAACCGCACGCTGGGCCTGAAGGGCCAGAACGTCAATGCGTTCCACGTGAACAACACGAACAAGATGCTCGCCTTCCACCGTTGGAAAAATGGCGGCACGAACGACGACGTTATCGTCGTGGCGAACTTCAAGAACACGACGTGGACGAACTACCGCATCGGGTTCCCGCGTAGCGGATCGTGGAGCGTGGTGTTCAACAGCGACTGGAACGGCTATTCGTCTCTGTTTGGTAACACGAATTGCCCGAATGTTAATGCGACGACACCGGCCGCAGACGGGTTGAATTTCAGCGGCACCGTCACGATCGCGCCGTATTCGGTCGTAATCTTCGCGAAAGACTAACGCGCGCCTTTGACGTTGCGGAGGAGCAGCGCACCGAGCCCGAGGAAAATCGCCGCAACAATGAACAGCGCGGCGAATCCCATG
This sequence comes from Fimbriimonadaceae bacterium, assembly GCA_044226215.1. Lineage (GTDB taxonomy): Bacteria > Armatimonadota > Fimbriimonadia > Fimbriimonadales > Fimbriimonadaceae > JBGAHK01. The sequence goes on from JBGAHK010000002.1 coordinate 96,399, forward strand.
TGCGTGTATCGCGGGACCGACTCGCCGTTTACTATGTGATAGGTGCGACCAAACGCACCAACCAGATAACCCGCGGGTGCCGCCGCAATCGCCTGCGGCAAGGTCATCGAGATGTGCCAAACGGCCATGTCTTTGGCGGCATCTTCCTTGCTGGGCAGCACGTCGGTCCCCAGTGCCCAGTCGACGCTGACATAGGCACCGTAGCCGATTCCAAACAACACTCCTACAATGAGGACCTGCGACAACGTGGTGCAGAAGATGAAGGCCAGGCACATGATGGCCATAAACGAGTTGGCGAAATAGACGATCTTTTTTCGACCCACTCGGTCAGATAGCCAGCCTCCCACATAGCCGCTCAGGGCCGCGCAGAAGATGACGATGCCAATCAGTTCCGACGTTGCCGTCTCCGGATTCTCAACTCCGATCACGTCGCTGAAGTAGTACTGCACGAGCGGGACGAAACAGTAAAAGCCAAACATGACGAGCGCCCGGGTGAGCCAGACCCACATAAAGTCGCGGTGACGCAGCGGCTCGATGAGGCTGGAGAGAAATTCGGGCAGTTGGGGCAGGGGCTCCGAGGTCTTGATCGGCGTCTCTTTGATGCCCCGCATGCTCACGATGAGGCCAAGGATGAGGGCGCCGGCAAGGATGGCGTAACACACGCCGAACTGCTGCTTCGACGCATAAATGCCGCAGAGGTAGATGCCGATGAGTGTGCCGACCTGCGACATCACCGCCATGTAACCGCTCGCAGTTCCCCGCTGGTCCTCTGGGATGAGATCGGGAATTACGCCGCTATACGCTGCGGTGGCGATGTTGTTGCCGATCGTCATGATGAAATAGGCGAACATGTACCACGGGATCGACGCGACGTTGCCGGCCAAGTACAGAATTCCGAGACCGAACAGGTTGATGAGGACGCCCCAAAACATGTAGGGGCGACGCCGCCCCATCGGGTGAAGCGATCGGTCGCTGAGCGGACCGATGAGCAGCGGAATAATCAGCGCAGCAATCGCGCCGACGCTCACGGTGAGGCCGGAAATCAAGCCCTTCTGGAGCGGAGCCATGTGCTTGACCTGGCTCTGGATCACGATGATGATCAGGGCGCCCCAGACGAAGTTGCTCGCCGCCCAAAACGTGCTGATGGCGAGATGCTCTTTAAAGCGGACTTGTCGAGGCAAGCTGGGCGGCTGGGAGTAGTCCATCGTCGAGTCAAGCAAGTATGGCAGAAGGGCCAAAAATGCTTGACTCGCTTGGACTATTTAACGGGAACGTAGATGTCCGTCACGCATTTGCCCGGGTCCTGTTCGTCGTGCAAGACGTAGACCTCGTATGGAAGTCGCATATCCATGGTGCAGCCCGTGAATTTAAGTCCCTGCTCAAACATCCACTGCCAGGCCTCGCCCAAGCCCAAATAACTGCCCTGATAGCGGCCCACTAGGTATCGGCCCCCATCGATGGTTTTTTCGATCAGGGGTTCAACATGCTCGGGAACGTCGCCGTCAAAGATGACGCATGCGTCCGAGGTCAGCTCGCTCTCTTCTGTAGTCGCCGGATCGTCGTAATAAACCGCCATGCAGGTGTTGGGCGGCAGATGTAAGCGTGAAAGGTGGCCCATTAATTCGCCAAAGGTCCGGCCTATTTGGGGATAGGCACCGCGATGGCGAAGGGAAAGGACATGCCATGGTGGCACCTCCTCGACACGGGTCTGAAGCTGGAGTCCAGCGGCCATATCCATATTTCTATCTTACACACCTGACCTAACTCCAGGCTTCTATTTGGGGATGCGTACTACAAATGCAGGACGTCGAACTTGGCTTTTTGCGCCATGGCACGCATTTGTGTGGCGAACCCATTAAAGAGTTGCCAGTACTGACTGTCCTTCTCCAGCCCCTCCCAAAGCGGCGCGCACTCGTCGGTTTTCAGCACGTAATAGCCGAACATGTAGTGGGCCACTTCGCGGCGGATGAACTTGGAGTTCACGAGCAGCGCGATCTCCTCGAGGAACCCAACAAAATTGCGTTTAGCCTGGATTGGAAAGTGACTCAGGCTTTCGGGGTCGCTGGACATCCGTTCCAGGATCGTGCGGAACTCCTCCGTCTCCAGGAATCGGCGCCGCATCTCGATAAAGTGGGCAGCACGCTGCTGCCGAGTCAGTCCCCGGAATTGGAGCATGCCGCTGATGAATGTGACGACGGCGATCACGCCGGCAATCACGATGCTCACGTCTTTGATGTCGCCCAGGTTCATTCCAGCCGGTGAGGATACCGGTAACTCCGGGAGCCTCCCACGGTATACTTTCCCATTGGCCCGACGGCACTCCAACGACGCAGAGCTGGACGGTGGCACGCTTCCTTGCGCGCTTTCGCGAGGGATCTTGCCGAACATCCCGAGACCAGGAGCGTTCGTTGTCTAAACAAGCCAAACCCCAACTCAAAGAGTCGCCCGCCGAGCTCGAAAAATATTATCGTCAGATGGTCCTCATCCGGCACTTCGAAGAGAAGTGCAACCAGCTCTACCGATCCGGTAAGGCAGGCGGATACCTTCACGTCTATATCGGGATGGAAGCGACGGCCGTCGGCTGGCTCAGCCAGCTCCAAAAGACGGACTACATTATCACCGCTTACCGCGACCACGCCCAGCCGCTGATTCTTGGCACCGATCCCGTGGCGACCATGGCCGAAATCATGGGACGAAAGGGTGGCCTCAGCAAGGGCAAGGGCGGCTCGATGCACCTTTACGATATCGAGCGCGGATTCTTTGGCGGATGGGGCATCGTCGGAGGCCACACGGCGCTCGGCGCGGGCCTCGCCTTCGGCTCCAAATACCGCGGCGAAGACCGCGTGACCCTTTGTTTCCTGGGTGATGGCGCGGCGAACGCGGGCGTCTTCTTCGAGACCCTGAACATGGCCGCCCTGTGGGACCTGCCCGTCATCTTCATCATCGAGAACAACGAGTTCGCGATGGGTACGCGGCTCGAATACCACGCAGCCGACACCGAACTTCACAAGCGCGGCTTCCCGTTCGCGATGAAGCACGAGCGAGTGGACGGCATGGACCTGATTCAGGTTCGCCAAGACGCCAAGCGCATCATCGACTACGTCCGCAAGGAGCAGAAGCCGTACCTGGTCGAAGTCATGAACTACCGCTTTGCCGGCCACGGCGCGGCCGATAACGATCAGTCGCTGTATCGAACGCCTGAAGAGGTCGAAAAGGCCCGTTTGCGCGACCCGATCAAGCTGCTGGAAAAGCTATTCCTCGACTACAACATCATGACCGAGGAGAAGATGGAGGCGATCGACGAAGAGATTCAGAACGAAGTCGAGCGCATCTATGAAGAAGCCGACGCATCACCCTTCCCCGATGTCGAGGAAGTCTACGACGATGTGTACACCGACATGGAACCGGAGAAGGGACACTAATGCCAACGCTCACCTATCGCGAGGCAATTCGCCAGACCTTGATCGATGAGATGGAGCGCGACTCCAACGTCTTCCTCATGGGCGAGGACATTGGCCGCTACCAAGGCACGTTCCGCGTCACGCAGGGCCTCTTCGACCGCTTTAAAGAGAGCCGCGTGCTGGATACGCCCATCTCCGAACCCGGAATCGTCGGCATCAGCATTGGTGCCGCGATGACTGGCCTGCGGCCCGTGGTCGAGATGATGACCATGTCGTTCTCGATCCTGGCTCTCGACCAGATCATCAACCACGCCGCCAAGATTCACTACATGACGGGCGGCCAGGCCAAAGTTCCGATGGTCATCCGTGGACCGGGTGGCGCCGCCAATCAGCTTTCGGCTCAGCACAGCCACTCGCTGGAAGGTTGGTACGCCCATGTTCCGGGTCTGAAGGTTGTCGCACCGTCGACGCCCGAGGACGCCGCCGGCATGCTGCGCACCGCCATCCGCGATGACAACCCCGTCATCTTCACCGAAAACCCCGGTCTGTACGGTCTGAAGGCCGATATCCCCGAGGACAAGGAGTTCATGGTGCCTTTTGGCAAGGCGAAGGTGGTCAAGGAAGGCAAAGACCTCTCCCTCATCGCCTACAGCCGAATGGTGCACGTGAGCTTGAAGGCGGCCGAGTTGCTCGCCGAGCGCGGCATCGACGCGGAAGTCGTCGATGTGCGTTCCCTGTTGCCGCTGGACACCGAAACGATCTACCAGTCGGTCCGCAAAACGAACCGGGCTGTGGTGGTCTACGAAGACTGGAAGAGCGGCGGATTCGGCGCGGAAATCGCAGCCCGAGTTGGCGAAGACTGCTTCGACGATTTGGATGCCCCGGTGGGCCGTGTGGGCGGACTCAATGTTCCGATGCCTTACACGCGCAACCTGGAACTCCAGTGCATCCCGAACGAGCAGGATGTGATCGCAGCGGTCGAAAAGATCAGCTAAACGAGGCCCACAAGAAAGACCCGGCAGATTTCTGCCGGGTCTTTCTCGTTTTTGCGGATAGCTAATCGTCGATCTTGTGGAAGAACGCCTCGCTCGGCTGGCGTGTGTGGCAAACCGAGCATGTGTTGATCGTGCCCACGTGATCTTGATAGATCAGGGTCTGAGCATTGTCCCTCGGAGTCGCCGCTGGCGTGATCGCGTGAGGCGAGTTATGGCAGGTGACACAGAACACACCGCCATGGCCACGAGATTCCTTGAACAGTTTGCCCGGCTCCTCATAGTTGTGATTCGCCACGTGGTGGCAGCTGGAGCACTTGGGCTCGTCCACCCAAGGGGTCCGGTTGCTCGACCCCACCGCCACCATGTCGCCGTGGCAGTTGGTACACACGATGCCTTTGGCAACGTGGTTGTCGCGCTGGCAGTTGGTTTTGACGCCAGGATGGCAGGCATAGCATGGATTGGCGAGGTTCGCCTGCGCCATGCGAGAAGCATGGGCCGTATGCATCGCCGCCGACATGCTCTTAACGCCGGTGACGCCGGTCGTGCCGAGGGCGGGATCCGCGTGGCACTTGGCGCAGAGGACAGGCCGCTGGTTTTTCAGATTCGTTCCGTGGAGGCGATCGTGATCGGCCAAGATGTCCATCGAAACCGTGTAGCTTACGAGGGACTTATCCGTACGCAACCGCGTCGCGTTCGTGGTGATCTGACCTTCGCTCACCTGCTTTGGCCCGTGGCACAAATTACAGCTGATTTCCCAAGAAACGGGGACTACCGCTTGGGTCGTCTGGGTGATGCCGTCGTAGCGCGCGATGACCGTCGCCAGCGGGTAGGCGTCAAGCTGCCCACTGTCCATGATCGGAGTGATGGGAATGCCGCGCTGCTCGAAATAGCCGGCGGGCGTTGCCACGAGATTTCCCGCGAGCCGAGCCCCCGTGAGCCCGGTGTCGTTCGGCAGTTGCGCGCCGAAAAGCGCCTGAGCGTACTGCCAGAAATTGGTCTTGTTGCTGCTCGTGGTATTGCCCGGGAACGAGTACGTGACTTGGGCTCCCGTGCGGATAATGTCGGGGTTGTCGCCGCGCCGAATGACCTGCGCCCGGAGCGAATTGAAGGGCGGAAGGATACATAGATCGGCAAAGTCCTCGTTCATGCAGTGCATGCCGAGTTCGTTGAATGCGATCACCACGAGATCGCTGGGAGCGCGGGAGGAAGCAGAATCGCCGGTAGATTCGACCGGATCGATCCCGCTCCCCGCGCAGTCGACCAAGCACATGATGCAAACAAGCGAGCAAACCAGGACTGACGTTTGAATCAGCCACGACGGTGAGCGAGATGAATAAGGCATGGGTCATTTCTCCGTGACCTTTTGCAAGGTCGATAATGAAACGTACCAACCCGCTATCAACCTGATACAGGGAAAAAAAGTCAGGTTTGGGATGTCCTCGTCGTGTTGAATCTAGCGATTAGTCATCTTTATTGATTCGATAAGGAATCTGTATCGTAAGGCGTCGTATACTCTGCCTGGGAGCACCCTCATGAACATGCGATCGCTTTGGATCGGTTTCGTCATCTTTGGGGCTACGTTCGCGCAAGCCCAAGACTACGCTGAAAACAACGCCTCGGCTTGGGGATCCTATTCCACCGTCGATGGCGGTGCCACTTCGGTCGTCAATGACGCCACCCATGTGCGTGAGGGCGTGAGCGCCCTAAAGTTCATTACCGCCAGCGGATTTGAGACGGGCGTGACCTATCCCAAAACCGGGAGCCTGGGCCTCGACGCGAGCGCGAAGAACTATTTCCTGTTCGATGTGTGGCCCGACAACAACACGACGTACGGCTTCCAGGGCCCTCAGCCGATCCTCACCGTCACCACCTCTACGGGCACGATCACGCTGACCCCGAGCGATCAGCTTCTGGCCAACCATGTCTGGAACCGCATTTACATCCCGCTCGCCGGTGGCCAAGGCTGGACGCGAACCACGACGGGCACCCCCAACCTCGCGCAGGTCCAGAGTTTTCGGCTGGCGTTCGATACTTGGGATTACGGATTCTCGCTTTACATCGACCGCGTCCGGTTCATCCACTTTGACCGCAGCACACCACCGCCGGCCGGTCCACCGCCTCCGTTCAGAGTGGATCCGAACGCCGTGCGCCAACGTGTGCTCGCGCTGATTATCGATCCTTTAATGTCGACCCAGCGCGATCAGCGGGTCCACGAATACTTTGGCTGGAACGATCCCGTGCCGCTGCTGCAAAACGCGCTCGCCGATTTGCGCCGCAGCAGTCACTACCGCTACCTGCCCGAAATCGTGGATATCGTCCGGTCCGACGACTATCCATTGCATCTGGACGGCTATAGATACACGGACGCCGAATACATTGCCGATACCAACGCCCATAACTGGCACGATTCCGGAATGGATTATCTGGACTTGATGAACAAGTTCAATCTCGCCAGCCGGGTCGAATCGGGTGATATCGACGAGGTCTGGGTTTATGCGTTCCCGGGAAGTGGCATGTGGGAATCCACCATGGCGGGCGCGGGAGCCTACTGGTGCAATTCCGGCCCGGTCGATGGCGCGACGAATAACCGCTTGTTCGTGATCATGGGGCTGAACTACGAACGCGGCATCGGCGAAGCCATCCATTCGTTCGGCCACCGCAGCGAGAGCATCATGGTGAAGAAGTATGGAGGCTGGCCGCACGATGGATCCACCGCGTGGAGCCGATTTGCGCTCACCGACCAAGAAAGCCCGGGCCAAGGCGGCATCGGAAATGTTCACTTCCCCGTGAACGGGACCTCCGACTACGACTATTACAACTCGGGAGTGGTGTCGAGCAGCGCCGACGATTGGCTGAACTATCCCAACATGACCGGATCCCGACGGATGCTCGGGCGAGGCGAATGGTCGCCCCAAGGAGCCGATCCCCAGCGCGAGTATCTGGACTGGTGGTACTTCCACATGCCCCAAGCGCCGGGAATCGCCCCCGACGATATCTTGAGCAACTGGTGGCGTTATCTCATCGACGTCGATCAGTTCAAGACCCAGGGCAACCTCCACTTCATCACCGGAATCCCCACCGTAGTCGCGACACCGTTGACCGAGGCCACCTATGGCGGCAAGATTCGACTCAACGCTACTGCGTCAAGCGACGGTCCGCTCGGGCGCGTCGATTTCTATGTGGACGGCGTGTTCGTGGGCACCGATAGCCTCTCGCCGTTCTGGTGCGATTTCGATACACGGGGGATCGCTAACGGCACCCACCAATTTGTGGCGAAGGCATACGACCTTTGGAATCAAACCGAGGCGATCAGCGCTCCCGTGAACTTTACAGTCCAAAACAGCGGCCCGCCGCTGCGCGGCCAGTTCATCGCCCAATATTGGGGCGACTACCGAACGCTGAACGTGCAAATGGACATCATTCGGTCAGGCTCCGTCGTCCAGACGCTCCGTCCGGTCTTGGACAGCCAAGGCCGGTTCGCGACGACCTGCAATGTCGCGGCGGGGGCCGCGACTCTTCGTATCCGCACACGGCGCTTCCTGGATCGCCAAATTCCGATCGTGATCGGCAGTCCTGATATGCCCAACATCACCCTGCTGGGAGGCGACGCCGATGGCGACAATGCCGTGACGGTGTTCGACTATGGGCTGCTCTCCGACTACTTTGATCTCACCAGCGCCGAGCCGAACTGGAACCAAGCGATCGACGACGACCTAACCACGCCGTCGTGCGCCGATTTCGATGGCGATGGCGAGATCTCGGTCTTCGATTACGGCATCCTCAGCGACCACTTCGACCTCACGGGCGACTAGGGGTGTCTGTCACAATCGTGGCGATGCCTGCTCTCGATCTGGTCCGCTTTCTCGAAGAGTCTGGTGCCGTCCTGCGCGGTCATTTTCTGTTGGCGAGCGGGCGGCATAGCGATACCTACATCGAGAAGTTTCGCATCCTCGAAAAGCCCGAGGTGCTGACCGTGCTCTGCCGTCAGATTGCCGAGCATTTCTCGCCGACGGGCGTCGATATGGTGGCCGGACCGACCACCGGCGGCATCATCATCGCGTTCGAAGTCGCCCGGCAACTCGGGTGCCACGCCGTCTATGTGGAATCCGAAAACGGCGAACGCAAGCTTCGGCGCGGCGCGACCATCCCGCCGGGCGCGCGAGTGCTCGTGGTCGACGATGTGCTGACCACCGGCAAGTCGGTGCTCGAAACGATGGACGCCCTGACCGCAGCGGGTGCCACGATCGCCGGTGTTGGCGTATTGATTGATCGCAGCGAAGCAGATATTCCGTTCCCAGCTCCCACGTTTGCGGCCTGCCGCATTTCCGCGACCAGCTACGCGCCCGATGATCTGCCCCCCGCGCTGGCGGGCATCCCTATCGTCAAACCGGGAACGAGCGTTACGCCGACTTAGCCGAAGTGCCTTTGGCCATTCGGGCAAAGTTCTCTTTGTCCACCGACCGCATCAAGCACTCTTCGTAAGTCGAAATGCCCGCGCGGTAGATGTCCGCCAGTGACGAGTCCATGGTCAACATGCCCTGCTGACGGCTGGTCTCGATGACCGAGTACATCTGGTGCGTCTTTCCTTCGCGAATCAAGTTCTTGATGGCGGGCGTGCCGACCATGATCTCCAAGGCGGCCTTTCGTCCGCCGCCCACTCGCGGCAGGAGCTGTTGCGAGACGACGGCTTCGATCGTGTTGCCGAGCAGAACGCGGATCTGATCCTGTTGGTCGCTCGGGAACACGTCGATAATTCGGTCCATCGTTGCCGGGGCGTTTCGGGTGTGAAGTGTGCCGAAAACCAAGTGACCCGTTTCCGCCAATGTGAGCGCTGCTTCGATCGTCTCGAGGTCGCGCAGCTCACCGACCAGGATGATATCGGGGTCTTCGCGGAGGACCGCACGCAAGGCGTTGTGGAACGTGTAGGTGTCGGCGTGCAGCTCGCGTTGGTTCACCATGCACTTCTTGTGCGTGTGGAGATACTCGATCGGGTCCTCGATCGTGATGATGTGGCCCTGGCGTGTCTCGTTAATATCGTCGATCATCGTAGCGATGGTCGTCGACTTACCCGAACCCGTCGGTCCTGTCACGAGAACGAGGCCAGATGCGCGTTTGCTGAGCTCCTTGATGATCAAGGGCAGTTCAAGCTGCTCGAACGAAGGAATCTTGGTCGGGATCGCACGCATCGCGCCCGCCACACTTCCCCGCTGCATATAGACGTTGAAACGGAATCGGCCCAGCCCCTTGACCATGTAGCCAAAGTCGAGTTCGTGGGTCTGCTCAAATTTCTGGAGCTGATCGTCGTTCAGCGTGTCGTAAATCAGGCGGCGCGCATCGAGGGGCGTGACTTCCGACCAAGGAAGCGGCACGACCTCGCCGTCCAGTCGCATCATGGGCGGCAAACCGACCGTGATGTGGATGTCGCTGGCTCGTCGCTCGACGGCAAGCCGAAGCAGGTCGTCGATATGGGCATCGGTCAGGTCCTTGACGTCTTCATCGACTTTGCTGCGAGCGCCGAGGATGTCCTGTCGCTCTTCCTCGTCCCGGCGGTCGAGCGGATTAATGCTCGATTCGTTCCGAAGGACGTGAAATGGAACCGGCGATTCGGAGACCGGGGGCGCATGGCCACTCACCTGGACTGGCGGAGTACCTGCGGGCGTCGCCGGAGGCGGGACGCTGCCGGCGGTCGCCGGAGGCGCAACTGGAGCCTGCTCTTCCGCTTTCGGGGCGGCTGCTTGGGATTCAGCGATCGTCGCGAACGAGCTCCGAGCCGGTTTCTCTTCCGGAATCTGGCTGAGGATATCGTCAAGACTGAGCGTCGGCGGCACTTCGATCTCCACCACCGGAACCTGTTCTTCGGGAGTCAGGTCGGGGCCGGCCATCAGGAAATCGGGAAGGTTGCCCGTGATCGACATCGCGGGAGGCGTCACCGGAGGCTCGGGCGCCGCTGGGGATGCCGTGGGTACCACCGGAGGCTCGGGCGTCGCAGAAAACTGGGGCGCTGACGGCGCCGGAGGAGCGACGGGAGCGGGTGCAGGAGCTTCATATGCGGGGGCAACCGGCGGCACAGCCGGGGCCGGCGGAGCGTCCTGCGCCGCGGGTGCATCCACGGGCGGCGGCGTCGGTTCGGCGGAAGCGATGGGGTTAACCATCGGCAGGCCGTTTCGCGGATCGATTTCGACCGCGTCCGCAAAGCTCGGTGCCGGGGCGGCTTGTTCCGGTGCGCTTGGCGCCGGACTGGTTGCCTCCTGGCTATCGGCATCGGGCGAACTGCCCAGAACTTTATCCCAGCTAAATCCGTTGCTCATCTTTCGAAACCCGATTCTCAGTCGTTACTGAGATTGTCGGGAATCGGCGATGGCAGCAATACCTCCATCGATGATTTCTTGCTGCTCAAACGGAGAAATCGCAAGAACATCGAGTGCCCACATGGGCAAGAGGAGTCGGGATGAGGCCAATTGCGACGCGCCCGATACCGCCAGATGGGCGATATGGTCGCTGACCGATACTACGGCGCGCAAGTGTTCTTCGGTCGCATCCGGCTTCGAGGGAGCCATGTAGTCCAAACCGCGAATAATGACGGGCGGGAATCCCCAGCGACCGGCTACCGCAAGCAAGACGTCGACATGGTCGCAGCCAAAGACCGCGCACTCAGCTTCAAAATCGTCACCACCCTGCTCCACGAACGCCATCACTTTGTCGTACTGAGCCGAATCAAAGCGATCCATGATCGTTTTGCCGAGATAGTGGATCAAGCCGCACGTATACGCCTCGTCCGGGTTGACCTCGCGATACCGCTCGGCGAGCCACTTCGCGCAAAGCGCCGTGTCCAGCGAGTGGCGCCACCATGTGCGGCGGCGTAGGCTCTCCTTATCCGTCTTTCCGGCGAAGAGATCGAACAGTCCCGCTTGCATGGCGAGCTGGCGCACCTGCTTGAAGCCCAGCATCAGAACGGCGTCCTTGATGCTCGTGATCTTGCGCGGCAGGGCAAAAAGCGCGGAGTTGGCGAGGGTGAGCACCTTGGCGCTGAAGCCAGGATCGACGCGGATGGTCCGCTCGAGTTCATCCCCCGTCGTGTCCAGGTTCGCGGTGGATTCGACGATTTTGAAGACGACCTGCGGCAAAACCGCGACGTCATTCACCTTTTCGACGATGCACTGCACTGCAGGAGAAATTTCGAAGTCGATTGCTTCAGACAATGGACGCTCCTTTCCTTCGCGCGCCAGCCGCGAAGGACCAATTCAAATGGTTGGCAAACACAGGGTGGTAAATCAGGGTCATTTTCACCTGAAAATGGGGACTAAGCGTAGATGACACGCAACACCTCGTCAACGGTCGTCACGCCCATCAGAATCTTCATGAACGCGTCTTCTTGGAGCGACTTCATGCCGTGAACCGAGGCGATCTTGCGGATCACGTGGCTGGGCTGGCTCTTGAGAATCTCGTCGCGGATGTCGTCCGTGACCATCATCAATTCGTGGACGCCGGTTCGGCCCTTGTAGCCTGAACCCTTGCACTTATCGCAGCCCTTGCCCTTGAACAGGTGGATTTCTCCGCCCGTCTCGGCGCCGAGCTCTTCCGGCACCGGGAATCCGTAGCGCAGCAGATTCTCCCGCTGGGTTGTGTACGGCTCCTTGCAATTGGGGCAAATCTGCCGGACAAGCCGCTGGGCAAGCACACCCACGATCGAGGAAGCGATGAGGAACGGCTCGACTTCCATATCGATCAGTCGAGTCGGTGCCGACGGAGCATCGTTCGTGTGGAGGGTGCTAAGGACCAAGTGACCCGTAAGCGCCGCTTCCATCGCGATCGTCGCCGTCTCATTGTCGCGCATTTCACCGACCATGATCACGTCCGGGTCTTGGCGGAGCATGGCGCGGAGGCCCGCCGCGAACGTCATGCCGGCACGCACGTTCACTTGGCACTGGTTGATGCCTTCCAACTCGTACTCGACCGGATCCTCGATGGTGATGATGTTGGTATCACCCGTCATGATCTTATTGAGCAGCGAGTACAGGGTCGTCGACTTACCGGAACCGGTCGGACCCGTGACCAAAATGATGCCGTAGCTTCGAGCCGCCATATCCTCGATCAGCTTGAGGTTGTGGTCGAGGAAGCCCAGCTTGTTCAAGCCGACCGAAATCGAGCCCTTATCGAGGACGCGCATAACGATCTTTTCACCGTAAACGGTGGGCAGGGTCGAGACGCGGAAGTCGTACGGACGGCCGTTGATGACGGCACTGATACGGTTATCCTGAGGAACCCGCTTCTCCGCGATGTCCATGTTGGCCATGATCTTGAAGCGGCTGGTGAGCGGCGCCACGACCTTCTTGGGAAGATTCATCACCTCACGCATGACGCCATCCACCCGGTACCGGACGATGATCCCCGTCTTGCGGGGTTCGATGTGGATGTCGCTCGCTTTGTCCGTAATCGCCTGGTTGACGATCAGACTTGCGAGCCGAATGATCGGGGCGTCTTCACCGAGCTGCTTGAGCTCGGCCTCGCTTAGCTCCTCTTCCGTGGCATTCGCGAGTTCGAGCTGACCGTCGAAGTCGGCCATCACCGAGTTCAGGGACTCGGAGATCATGTGCTCGGTTTTGTAGCTGCTGTTGAGGGCCGACTCGACATCGTCCTCGACCGCGATCATCGCGTCGATTTCGTAGCCGGTGGCCAACCGAAGCTCGTCGACGAGGAAGACGTCGAGAGGGTTCGACATCGCGACGATCAGCTTGTTGCCATTAACCTGAAGGGGAACGGTTTTGAAGCGCTTGGCAAGCTGGTGCGAGACGATCTCGAGGGCTTCGGGGCTGGGAACGGCGTCTTGGAGATCCACGAACGGAATGCCCCAGACCTTGCCCAAACAGCGCACCCGGTCGCGCTCGCTGACAAGACCCATGGATACCAGCACCTTCGCGATGGGCTCATTCCCTCCCAACTCGCGCTGCTTTTCAACGGCACCGCGGAGTTGGTCTGGAGTAATCAGCCCTTCGTCGACAAAGACGTCGCCTGTAAGCATCCCGACAATTCGTTCCCACAGTTACAATCGGCCCAATACCGATTAATCGTTATGGCAATTGGCCAACGCCAAGTAAAGATACGGGCCGATTACAGGACACCCTCGGGCAGGCCGACGCAGGCAGAGGTAAAATAGCGCTCCACTGCCCAGGTGGCGAAATTGGTAGACGCGCTAGTTTCAGGTACTAGTGGCTTCACGGCCGTGGAGGTTCGAGTCCTCTCCTGGGCACCATCCCCTTCAGACATTCCGCCCATATGTTCAGGTCCTGCCGGTTATTCATGGAATAACGTTCTCAGGGGCCAAGGGTGGAGCCGCACAAAAGTGTGGGCCCTGTTCCTTTCTCAGGGTGTGCATGTCGAAGGCGAACCATAGCGAGAAGGCTCCCGCGGGCCGGTCAGAATCGTCGGGACAACGGATCCGCCGCACGCGGCTTCGCAACCGGCTGCTCCTCATCCAAGGCTTGGCGGCCACGATGCTCATCGGCGCGATCAGCTGGCTGTCTTTGGGCCTGCTCAGCGCAAGCTACTCGGACCTGGAGCGCAACGAGGTGTCCAAAAACATCTCCCGGGCCAAGGGGGTCATCCTATCCAAAGTCGCCGATCTGAGCGAAAAAGCCCGAGACTGGGCCTACTGGGACGACACGTATCAGTTCGTCCAGGATCGAAACCCCGCCTACATCAATTCCAATCTGATGACGTCTGAATTGCCCATCGACGCCATCCTCTATTTGGATCGGTCAGGCAAGCTCTTCTATTCGAAACAGTTTCGCCGGTTAGCCAGTTCGGTTCCGCCAAATTGCGATGCGCTCTTAAAGGAAATTGGGCCGGCGAGAAGCGCCTTGGCGGAATACCACTATTCCGAAGAGAGGCGCGGCATTGTGATCCACCAAGGACGGTATCCCATGCTGTGCAGCGTCTTGCCCATCCGCAAGTCGGACCGCAGCGGCCCGGTCGCAGGTTGGATCGTGTTCGCCCGCTACCTCGATTCAGAAATCATCAGCAGCTTGTCCACTCAGACGCATTTGAGGATGAATATCTCCCTGCTGAGCCACACCCCTCCCGGCGTCGAGGAGGTCGTCCATGATCTCACGCTCGGGGCGGGACAAGTGGTGCGGCCCGTGAACGGCGAGACCGTGGAAGGCTACTGTCTTCTCACCGACATTCACGACAAGCCGGCGCTGCTGGTCAAAACCGAGGAGCCACGCGAGACCTTCGCCCAAGGCCGACGAAGCGCATTCCTCCTGATCAAATCGCTCGCGGGCGTGGCGGCCGCGTTCATTCTCGGCTCTCTGCTCCTCTTTGAGCACCACGTCCTTTCCCGCCTCCTGCGGCTCACCCAGCAGGTCGTGGCCGTCAACGATCTTCCCGACCGGCGTCGACGCATCGATCTCTCTGGTTCGGACGAAATCGCAGTTCTCGGGTCGGAAATCAACCGGATGCTCGAGAAGCTGGACGCCAACGCCCAGAGCCTTCGCGAACGCGAGGAAGAACTGCGCCTTCACAACGAGCGGTTGGAAGATTCGGTCAAGGAGCGAACGGAAGAGATCGCCTATCAGGCGATGCACGACAAGCTGACCAGCCTGCCGAACCGCGCTTTGTTCATGGACCGCGTTCAGTTCGCGCTCGACAAGATTCGTCGCGAGACGAGTGGTCTGGCCGTTCTCTTCATCGACCTCGACAACTTCAAACTGATCAACGACAGTTTGGGTCACGCGGCTGGCGACGACCTCATCATTGGCGTGGCCTCGCGACTGAAACAGGCCGTCCGCCCGGGCGATACCGTCGCCCGATTGGGTGGCGATGAATTCACCATCCTGCTCGAAGAACTGACTGAAATTGCGGACGCCGAAATCGTCGCTCAGCGAATCATCAGCTCTCTAGCCGCGCCCGTGCTGCTCGGATCGAGCGAAGTGTTCGCCTGCGCCAGCATCGGCATCGCCTATGCCGAAGATCCCCGGCACTCGGCCACCGACTTGCTGAAGAACGCCGACACGGCCATGTACCGGGCCAAGGCCGAGGGCAAGTCCAGCTACGTGATTTTCGAGGACTGGATGGCAGGCCACGCGATCGAACGACTCGAGATCGAGACCGAGCTCCGCAAGGCGCTCGACCGCGAGGAGCTCTCGATCGAGTATCAGCCGATCGTGGATATCCAGACCAATCGCCTCCTCGGCTGCGAGGCCCTGGCCCGTTGGACCCACCCCAGTCGAGGGTTTATCTCGCCCGCCGATTTCATCCCGATCGCGGAAGACACCGGCCTCATCATCACGATTGGCTATTGGGTACTTGAACAGGCGTGCAAACAGGCGGTGGAGTGGCTCAGCGACCTCGTCGATCCCAATTTCGTCATGAGCGTCAACCTCTCCGGACGCCAAATCCAGCATAGCGACGTCGTCCAGCGAGTTCGAGAGATTCTCGAATCCACCGGGCTTCCGCCCGAGCACTTGAAGCTGGAGATCACCGAATCGGTGCTCTTGGAAGACAAGTCCGACGTTGTCGAGAAGATGTTCGGCCTGAAAGAGCTGGGTGTGAAGCTCGCGCTCGACGACTTTGGAACCGGATACTCGTCGCTGTCCACACTGCGGACGTTCCCCATCAACACGCTCAAAATCGACCGCGTCTTCATCAACAAGCTCGGCCAAGACCATGACGCCATGGCGATCGTCGAGGCGATATTGGTGCTCGCACGGACCATGAAGATGGAGGTCACGGGCGAAGGCGTCGAAACCCTGGAGCAAGAAGAAATCCTGCGCAAGCTCGAATGTCACTTTGGGCAGGGCTACCTCTATGACAAGCCGCTGACGCCCGACCAATTCACGCTCAGCTTGAACCTGAAACGCGGCTCCGTGCCCGATCAACCCGCCGCCTAACGCCCTCGGTATGATCCAGCGGTGGCTGGACATCTCCTGGATAACCCCTTTTGGTCGGCTCTCACCACTGACCACGAAGCGTTTGCCATCGGAGACGCGCTGGCTCGGCGATATCCACCCGACGCCGCCCCGTTCATTGCGGTGCCCGCCCCGACCGAGGAATCGATGCGGGCACTCGGAGAACTCGTGCGCCCAGGGGAACGGGTGTGTATTCTCGCGGTTTCACCGACTATCGGTCCCGGCTGGGAAGTCGTTCACCAGCTCGATCTGTATCAGATGACGTGCGCAAACCCACCCGCATCTGCGCCCGATTCAGACATCATCTCGCTCGACGACCGCCACCGCGAGGCGATGCTGGACCTCACGGCACTCGTCTATCCCGCCTACTTTCGACCGCGAACGGCGGACCTCGGACCTTATTACGGAATATTCGATCAGGGCCAATTGGTCTCGATGGCGGGAATTCGCGGTCAAATGCCCGGCTTCCAAGAGATCAGCGCCGTGTGCACCCACCCGGATTACCGGGGCCGCGGACTGGCCCGCCGGCTTTGCCAGCACGTGATTCAAAGCGTGCAATCGATGGGCGAGATCTGCTACCTGCACACCGAATTCGATAATCTCAAAGCTCAGGACATGTACAGAAAACTCGGTTTCGAAATCCGAACCGTGCTGCCGTTCTGGATCCTGAACCGCTCCTGATTCCTGCTGCCCCGACCGCAGATTGAATACGTTTTCGTTGCATCTGCAACCACTAATTCCGATCTTGCGGGGTGCCCCGCCTTCTTGCCGGGGCTATTACGGTCCAAGCCGTGTGCCTCCCTTGTGGAGGAAACCGCGTGAAAGTCAAAGAACTTTCGGATCTGTACATTCACGAACTGCAGGATCTGCTTAGCGCCGAAGAGCAGATCATCGAGGCCTTACCCAAGATGGAAAAGGCGAGCTCGACATCCCAACTCGCTGAGGCTTTTGTCCAGCATCGGTCGCAAACGGAACAGCAACGAAAACGGATCGAGCAACTGCTCGGCCAACTGGGGCAGTCCGAGGGCGATAAGCCGTGCAAAGCGATGAAGGGCCTGATCGAAGAAGGCTCCGAGCTGATCAAATCGATCGAAAAAGGAACTGTGCTGGATTGCGCCCTGATCGGGGCAGCCCAGCGGATTGAACACTACGAGATTTCCGCTTACGGAACGGCGCGAACTCTGGCCCAGGCGCTGGGTCATGACGAGCACATTCAGGTGCTGCAGCAAACCCTCGATGAGGAGCGCAGCACCGACGAAAAGCTCACGCAAATCGCTTCCGTGGTCACGCCTTCCCTTAACGAGGGCAATACGCCGGAGACCAGTACCCGGCCGACCAACGGAGTTCCCAGTGCCGAAATGTCGGCGGAATCTCTGACTCAGAGACCATCACAGGAGGAATCAGACATGCCACGAACAATGGATGACGAACGAAGCTCGTCCCGATCACGCGCATCGCAGGATCGAGAACGAGACGAGCAAGGTCGCTTCACCAGCGACGATGACGACAGAGGCCGAAGCCGAGGCGGCGGACGTGGTCGCGATGACGATGACGACCGACGAGGTTCGGGTTCGCAGAATCGGCAACGGGACGACCAGGGTCGCTTCACGAGCGACGACGATGACCGAGGCCGAAGCGGAAGCCGAGGCGGCGGACGTGGTCGCGATGATGACGACGACCGACGAGGGTCCGGTTCGCAAAATCGGCAACGGGACGACCAAGGTCGCTTCACGAGCGAGGACGATGACCGGGGCCGAAGCGGAAGCCGAGGCGGCGGACGTGGTCGCGATGATGACGACGACCGACGAGGGTCCAACGCCCGATCTCAGTCAAGGGACGAATACGGTCGATTCACGGACGACGATGACCGCGGACGCAGCAGCAGCCGAGGCCGTGGACGCGATGATGACGACGACCGGCGAGGCTCGAACTCGCAAAATCGCCACCGAGATGATCAGGGTCGCTTCACGAGCGATGACGACGACCGAGGCCGCAGTAGCAGCCGGGGCCGTGGACGCGACGATGACGATGATCGACGCGGGTCCAACGCCCGATCTCAGTCGAGAGACGAATACGGTCGATTCACGGACGACGATGACCGCGGACGCGGAAGCAGCCGAGGCTCCAGCCGAGACGATGACGACCGACGAGGCTCAAACTCGCAGAATCGCCACCGAGACGATCAAGGTCGTTTCACCAGCGATGACGATGATCGCGGACGCGGCAGCAGCCGGGGTCGTGGTCGCGACGATGATGACGATCGACGAGGCTCGAGCTCGCAGAATCGTCACCGAGACGATCAAGGTCGCTTCACCAGCGATGACGATGATCGCGATCGAGGCCGGTCTTACAGCCGCTCTGGCTCAGGTCGCTAACGCCGCCTGAACCATCTGACCAACGGCCGACTTTCCTTCGGGAGGGTCGGCCGTCTGCACTTTGTCAGTTTCTTAACGCGCCCCCCGCGTCCTTGATCGGCCTCCACATGCGTTCAGGCATTCACTGGTGTGTATGAGGAGGAACTCATTTTGAAGATCAAAGAATTACCCGAACTGTATGTGCATGAATTGCAGGATTTGTTGAGCGCCGAAACCCAGATTATCCAGGCTCTGCCGAAGATGATCGAGGCGAGCACCGACCCCAATCTCGCTCAGGCGTTCTCGTCCCACTTGGAAGAGACCGAGGAGCAGAAGACGCGGCTCGAAGAGCTGCTGGATTCGATGGGCGAGGACAAAGGCGACGTCGTGTGCAAGGCGATGAAGGGCCTGATCGCCGAAGGCTCGGAAGCGCTCAAGGAAGTCGAACCGGGTCCCGTTCTCGACGCGGCGCTGATCGGATCAGCTCAGCGCATCGAGCACTACGAAATCGCCGGCTATGGCAATGCGCGGGCGCTTGCCGCCCAGCTTGGCCACGACGACCATATCGACGTCCTTCAAATGACGCTCGATGAAGAAGGCGCGGCCGACAAGAAGCTCACCGAGATCGCGATGAGCTCGGTCAACGGTGCCGCCGGTTCCTCGGGCAAGTCGAACGGCAGCTCGAAGAAGTCGGGTAGCTCCGGCGACTCGAAGTCCTCGGGATCGGAGAAGTCGGCGAGCGCAAGCGAGTCGAAGTCGTCCGGGTCGGAAAAGTCGGGCGCCAAGTCCGCTACTGCTTCGTCCAAGCCCGCGTCGAAGAGCCGTTAACTGCGGCTGCGATTCATCCCTGACTGGGTCCCCCTGAGCATTCAGGTGGGGCCTTTTGCTTTTTGCCCCAAGGGTCTCCGGATCCCAACAAAACAATGGCCCCGCGCGGTGTGCGCGGAGCCCAGATTTCAAAGCGTAGGCTTTCGGCATTACGGCATGATGGAGCCGGCATCATTCCAGTTGGAACGTCGGTTATCCATCTCGTCGCGCCCGTCCATCATATGGTCCTTGCTCGACTCGCCCATCTCCTCTTTTCGGGTCATTTCTCGAAGTTCGCTCACGGTCGGAATGCGCTTATCCTGAGCTGCCTTCAAGTGCATCTTGATGTGCGGAGTGTATTTACGAACGAAAGCTCGAATATCCGAGTCGCTCGACTTCTTGGCCGCCATTTCAAATGACTCCAAGTCCTTCTGATGATCCATGATCATCATATTGCGGAATGAGCTGTCCCAATCCGCGCCGCTCTTGTCGTCCATGCTCTTCCAGTCGTTTCGGTCCTTTTCCATCACGTCTTGCGGAACCGAAACATGCTTCTTCATCGCGATGTCGCGCAGATCGCTGAGCATGAGACTGTGCTCCTTGACCAGCATATCGCCGTACTGGCGGGTGAAGTCGTCCGAGCCCTTCTCCATGGCCATCCGACCAAACTGAATTTCGCGCAGCTGACCGTTGACCGCTTCCTGAAGGAATTTCGCATCGTTGCCCCAAACGGTGGGTTGCCGAATCGGATCCTGTTGGCCCATCGCAAATGCGCTAGGGAGCAGCACGAGCGAAGAAATCAGCAGTTTATTTATCGTTTTCATGTGGTTCTCGTCTCCTTGGGATGCAGGCATCCCTTACCGCTAGCCACGTTCTCAAGCCTCAAATTGGTGTTGGAGCCCACCCGCGCGACCGTAAGAGACTTGCAAGGTCGCTTCTGGCCCATACGGTTTTCTGATCTAAATCCGGCGAAATCTGAGATTCCTCTTACCGTTCTCGGCGCATAGCGCTATGCGGACCCGCCGCGCACCAACGAACCATGGATGAAAGACAGATTCGATTGAACCATCTGAAGGAGCGTCTCGAAACGCTTCGCACTCGAGGGAAAGGTGCCCGATCCGATATGCACATCGTCGACAAAGACGGCTGGGAGAGCGCGGTCACCTCGATCGCCCCCAACAGCGCAGAAGTCGAGCAGCTTCTTGCTGCCCTTCAAAACGCCGACCAGGACTGGGAGAAGCTGGAACCAGCGCTCGTCAGTCGCCTCGCCGCGCTTGAAAAAGGCTACGACGTCGCCACCGAGAAGTTCGAAGAGAAAGCAGAAGACGATCCTCGGCCCGCGTGGCGTGGCCAACAATGAGCGCCCACGAATTCTTCCCAATCAAACGCAAACCTAGGAGACAATCATGAAACTATTCATCAACATGGCCCTCATGGCCACATTCGGAATGTTGCTCATCGGATGCTCGAATACCGCCGAAGGTATGAAAGAGGATACGAATAATGCGGCGGAAAGTGCGAAACCGAAGATGGATGACACCAAAGATGCCATGAAGGACGCCGCGAAGAACACCGTCGCTGCAACCGAAGTGACGCCGATGGTGAAGTCAGCGATCACGAGCAATTCTACGCTCAATGATTCGCGCAATCTCATCGACGTGGACTCCGCGGATGGCACGGTGCATCTCAAAGGTCACGTGGCCACGGCCGAGATGAAAGAACTCGCCAGCCAAGTCGCCCAAAAGGTTCTCGACGACAACAAATCCACCGATAAGTTGTCCAACGAGCTCACCGTCACGGCCCCTCAGTAAGACGCTTCCCCCATACCGCAGGCTTTCAACCTTGGGTCTGCGGTATGGTCCTCTTTCAAGCAGGAATCAATATGCCAAATCGACAGAATGAGCGACCCTTACCGGGAAAACCTGAGTCCATTTGGCTAGCTACTTCCGCTCTTCCCCACCACGAAATTCTGTCGGAATCTTTGTCGGTCGACGTCGCGATCGTCGGCGGCGGCATCGTCGGTGTGGTGACGGCTTATCTGCTTTCAGGAACCGGTCTAAGCGTGGCGCTGTTTGAAGCGGGGGCTCTCCTTTCGGCGGTGACGGGAAACACGACGGCCAAGCTGACTTCTCAGCATGATCTGCGCTATGCAGACATCTTCAAACGCGTGGGCGCCTCTCAGGCCGAAACGTACGCCCGATCCAATCAATGGGCCCTCGAATGGGCTGAAGATATCGTGCGCAAGCTCCATATCGACTGCCATTGGGCGCGTGAATCCGCGCACGTTTATACGATGGATCCGAAACGGCGCGAAGAGTTCGAGGCAGAGCTCGACACATGCGTGAAAATCGGTCTACCGGCCGAGCTCATAACTCCGACGACTCTTCCCTTTTCACCCGCCTGCACATTGCGGTTTCTCGACCAGGCGCGGTTCCATCCGATCATTTTCTTGGGCGAGCTCGTGGATGAAATGGAGTCGCACGGTGTTCGCATCTTCGAGCATACGCGGGTGACCGAAGTGCAGCCCGACGAGCCCCACACCACGCTCAAGACCGCGCAAGGCGAGGTGACCGCGACTCATGTCGTGATCGCCACTCACTATCCGATCCTCGACCAAGCGTTCTTCATCGCCAAGCTTTATCCCTACATGTCGTACGCGGTGGCCTACGATGTCGCGGACCCACTGCCTACCGGCATGTACATCTCGGTCGACGACGACGAACGATCGTTGCGGCGCGAATCATACGAGGGCAGCGATGTACTGATTGTCGGCGGCGGCAATCACCATGTCGGCGAAGATGTCGATACGCGCGAATTCTTCTGGCAGATCGACGATTTCGCGCAGAATCACTACCCATCGGCCCAGCCCCTATTTCGATGGGGAACGCAGGACAACGAGACTCCGGACCGGCTGCCCTATATCGGTCGATGCCCGGGGAAAGGGTCCCTCTTCGTCGGGACTGGCTTCGACGGCTGGGGCATGACCAACGGCATCGTTGCGGGCAAGCTGATCTCCGATTTGATCCAGGGCAAAGAGAACGACTGGGAGGAGACATACAAGCCCACTCGCATGGAGTTTCGCGCGGTGGGACCGATGGTCTCGCACAACGCCCAGGTGGCCAAGGAGATGATCGGCGGAAAGTTTCGACGGGCGCACGATTCGGCCGCCGAACTGCTCAAGCGAGGCGAGGCCGACGTCATCCAATTGGACCGCGACCGCATCGCCGCGTTTCGTGATTCGGCAGGGGTCCTGCACGCCGTCAATGCCGCCTGTTCCCACATGGGCTGCCAGGTTCGGTGGAACTGCGCCATGAAGACATGGGACTGCCCTTGCCACGGCTCGCGCTTCACTCCGGACGGCGAAGTGATCCAGGGTCCGGCGGTCACTCCACTCAAAAAAGCGATTCTCTCGTATCCTTAAGAGAAATGGCACGACCGATTTGGAAGGGACACATTTCGTTTGGACTGGTCAATATTCCGGTCACCCTCTATTCTGCTGAGCAAAGGAACGAGTTCTCGCTCAAGATGATCGACGGGCGCAATAACGCAGCGATCCGCTATGAGCGCGTCAACGACCTCACCGGCGAAGAGGTGCCTTGGGACGAAATCGTCAAGGGCTACGAGTATGAGGACGGGCGCTTCGTGCTGCTTACCGATGAAGATCTGAAAGCGGCCGCCCCCGAAAAGACCCAGACGATCGAGATCGAATCGTTCGTGCCGACCGATGCGATCGCTCCTCAGTATTTCGACAAGCCGTACTATTTGGTGCCGGGAAAGAATGCCGACAAGGCGTACGCGTTGCTGCGCGAGGCCCTTCGCACCTCGGGCCGCCTGGGCATCGCGCGCGTGGTCATCCGAACCCGGCAGTACCTCGCCGCTATTTCGTCCAAGGATTCCGCGCTCGTCCTGGACCTGCTCCGCTTCCACCACGAACTCCGCGAAGTCCCGGCCGACAAGTTGCCCGGGGAGGATCTTGAAAAGCTGAAAATCAGCGACAAGGAACTTCAGCTCGCCGAGCAGCTCATCGACGCGATGGCGAAAGAATGGGCGCCCGAGGAGTACCAAGACGAATACCGCGACAAACTGCTGTCCTTCATCGAAAAGAAGGCCGAGGGCGGATTGGTCAGCGTGGGTGCCACGGATGACGATGAAGCGGAAGCGCCCGCTAACGTCATCGACATGATGTCGCTGCTCAAAAAGAGCATGGAACGCAATCGTGGTGGGTCCACCAAGGAAGGTGAGGACACTGAGGACGAGGATAAGCGAGCCTCATCATGAGCCGGAA
This sequence comes from Fimbriimonadaceae bacterium, assembly GCA_044226215.1. Classification (GTDB taxonomy): domain Bacteria; phylum Armatimonadota; class Fimbriimonadia; order Fimbriimonadales; family Fimbriimonadaceae; genus JBGAHK01. Next base: position 120,147 of record JBGAHK010000002.1, read on the forward strand.
GCTCGGACCTTATCATCGCAAGCGCAGCTTTGAAAAGACTCCCGAGCCGGAAGGCGTCGAACCGCGCGACGACAGTGGCCGCAGCTATGTGATCCAGAAGCACCACGCGACTCGGCTCCATTACGACCTGCGCCTGGAGCACGACGGCGTTCTCCTCAGCTGGGCGGTCCCCAAAGGACCCAGCTTGGATCCCGATCAGAAGCGGCTCGCGGTCCATGTCGAAGACCACCCGGTCGAGTACGGTGGGTTCGAAGGCGAGATTCCCAAGGGCGAATACGGCGGCGGTACCGTCGTTATTTGGGATCGGGGGGCCTGGGAACCGTACGGCGACGTCGACGAGATGATGAAGAAGGGCGAGATGAAATTCGCCATCCATGGCGAGCGTCTCCGCGGCGACTGGGCCATGATCCGGCTCAAAGACGACGAGAAGAACTGGATTTTCTTTAAGGAGCGTGATGTCCATGCCGTGTTTGGCGACAACGATGGCGTCATTCAGCGGCTGGTCGGCAGCGTCCTGACCGAGGGCCCACCCCGAAACGCACTCGATCCGCTCGCGTTCCGCCCCCAACTCGCCGAGCTCGTCGATGAGCCTCCCGCTGGCAAGCAGTGGGTACACGAGGTCAAGTTTGACGGATATCGCATGCTCGCCTGGAATCTGGATGGCGAGATCCAGCTCGTCACCCGGAACGGGAACGACTGGACGGACCGATTCCCTGCTCTCGCCGAAGCCCTGGAAGAGACCTTGCCTACGGACTCGGCGATCGATGGCGAAATCGTCGTACTCGGCGATGACGGCCTGAGCAGTTTTTCTGGACTACAGAACTGGCTCAAAACGGGCAAAGGGTTTGCCCCGGTTTATTTCGCGTTCGATCTTGTGGCCCTCGATGGGCAACTCATGGGTAGTGCGGGTCTGCTCACCCGCAAGGCCAAACTCGCGACCCTCATCCCCCGCGATCACCCCCTCATTCGCTACTCGGAGCACCTCGCCGGTGAAGGTCCCGCGTTCTTCAAAGAGGTTGCGAAAGCAGGTTTGGAGGGCATCGTCTCGAAGCGCGCGGATTCCCGCTACAGCCAAACGCGAAACAAGTGTTGGCTGAAGTGCAAGAGCCAGAAACAAGAAGAGTTTCTCATCGGAGGTTATACAAAACCATCGGGCGAGCGATCTGGGCTGGGTGCCGTGCTCGTGGGACAGTACGACCAGAAGGGCGCGCTCGTGTACCACGGCAAAGTTGGCTCGGGCTTCAACGACGCCATGCTCCGCGACCTCACCAAGCGGCTCAAAGAGCTGGAGGTGGCCCGATGCCCTTTTGCCGAGCGGGAAGAGCCTCTGCCCAAAGGCGCCACGTTCGTCGAACCCACCATGGTGGCGCAAGTGCGCTATACGGAACGAACGCCCTCGGGGACGCTTCGGCATCCCGTTTTTCTCGGCCTGCGCGACGACAAGTCGGCCGGCGAAGTCCGAGTGGAGAGACCCATCGTCGTGCCTAACATCCAGATCACCCACCCCGAACGCGTTGTCTACCCCGAGGTCGGCGTCACGAAGCAGCAATTGGCCGACTACGCCGCGCTGGTGGCCCCGCTGATGCTGCCGTTCGTTGTGGGTCGCCCCCTCGCGCTGGTCCGCTGCCCGGAAGGCGTCGCGCATGAATGCTTCTTCCAAAAGCACGCCACCGCGGGCATGCCGGCAGCGATGATGCGAAAAACCGGCCACGAAGATGAAGAAGTCCTCGTCATCGAGAATGAAGACGACCTGTTTACGCTCATCCAGTTTGGCGTCATCGAAATCCATACCTGGGGCTCGCGCTTCCCAGACGTCGAAAAGCCCGACCTGATGGTGTTCGACCTCGACACCGGTCCCGGCGTCCAGTGGCGAGAGGTCATCCAAGCAGCCGAAGTGATGCGAGCGCTCCTCAAGGAGCTTGGCCTCGAGTGCTTCCTGAAGCTTTCTGGTGGAAAGGGTTTCCACTTGGCCGTCCCCATCGAGCCGGGCACGCTGGATTGGAAGGAGTTCAAGGGCTTCGCCCTTCAGGTTGCAGAGGCACTTGACCTTATGGTGCCCAACCACTTCGTCACCGTGATGACCAAGAGCAAGCGGACGGGCAGGATCTTCATCGATTACCTGCGCAACGGCCGAGGCGCAACGAGCGTCGCGCCCTACTCGCTCCGAACCCATCCGGAGGCTCCCGCGTCGGTTCCGATCGCCTGGGAGGATATTCGCTCGGTGGAAAGCGCCCGTGAATACACGCTGCTCAACGTCAACCGCTGGCTGCCGACCGGCGAGGATCCTTGGTCGGGCCTTGACGCGGCTCGCCGACCCGTGACCGAAGAGACGCACCGGTTGCTCGACGAGATGTCGGGCCTCTCCAAAAAGAAAAGCCCCCGGCGAAGCCGAGGGCGTTAATACCTGAGTCCGAACAGCGCTACATGCGCAGGGTCGTCGATTCGGAGACTTCGGTTTCAAGCGGGTCGCCCGGCTTGATGTTGACTTCCTTGCCCACGACGAAGTAGCCGCCCACCAATCCGATCGGGCCGAGCACCAGCGCGCCACCTGCGGTAGCCGCACCGGCTTCAGCGCTCTTCTTGCCGCCCACGATCGCGCCCTTTTGGCGCGGTTCGAGCTTCAGCATGCCGCCGCTCGTCTTCACCGGATTGAGTGCGATACGCAGCTGAGCATTGATGCCATACCGCTTTCGCTTGTCCACCTTGCTCACCACGCCGGTCACGGTTTGGCCACGTTTGAGAATCGTGTTGCGGTCCACCACAACATCGCGTGCGACCCGAAACTTCACGGGGTCGCCCACCTTAATCGTCTTGGAAGAAACGGCTTGGACGAACTGCAAGGGAACATTGGTTCCCTGCTCCACCCGTACTCGTTCGGCCGCGACGGACGACGCCGTCAAGAGAGCGAGCACGGCGACTGGATACCACCATCGTTGAGTCATTCTGAAATCCTCCTTAGTATTTGGCGATCGGATCGCTTGCATCGAAGGTGTCTTCGATCGCCCGGTCGAGCTTTCGGTCTTCGGTCTTCCATGACCGATGCTCATCGGCCGCACGCATCATGCGATTGAATGAGCGCATGGCCAGCCAGCCCAACGCGAGGGCGGAAACGCTGGCACCGACCCACAGGACGGCGTGTTTCTTCATCGGATCGAGCGCATGGCTGCGCGGATGGATCCGGCGATCGAGGGCATCTCGCCCCGCCGTATAGGCCGACTGAATCATTTCACCGGCTGAATGGATCGCTTCGTGCATAGGTTTGATCACTTTTTCCGTTTTCATTAGCAACCTCCACCTGGTTCCCACGAATCCAGCCATATGTAAAGAATCGTGAGGAACTGGGCGATAAATAAGAACGGCATAGCGAATGTGTAGAAATTGCGCCTTTTGACATCTTTCTTATCCGGCTTTCAGTAGGATTCAAGTTGGGCTTCCATGCGATCCCACGTTGAGCAGTCGAAATCTATTGGCAAGGCCCTGTACCGCATCTGGTCGGGTCCTATTTGGGCTCAATACCTGATCGGTCTGGGTGGACCGCTGTTTGTCGGCATGGTCCGGGCGTCGCTCCAGCCCTACCTACAGGAACGCTTCCTGTTCATGCTCTTCACCGTGCCCATCGCGCTTGCCGCGTTCTTTGGTGGGCTTTGGCCCGGCATCGTCGCGACGATGCTGTCCTTTGTGATCGGCATGTTCTGGCTGGTGCCGAACGCGCAACAGAACGCGTCCAATATGCCGCCGTACGATATTCAGCTGCAGTCTGCGCTGATTCTCGTCTGCATCTGGATATTCATCTGCGTGGTGTGCGACCTCATGCGCAAGGCCGCGTTCGACCTCGAGCGAGCCTCCAAAGAGCGGGACGAAACGCGGGCCGACCTCGAACAGGTTCTCGACCGCATCTCCGACGCGTACTTCACGGTCGACCGCCGAGGCAACCTCACCCACGTCAATCAAGCCTTTCTCGACCTGATTGGTGAGGAATGGTCGTCCGAGCACGGCATCAGCATCGACAGGCTGGTCGAGGTGTCCGCGGGGCCGCTGGATTGGAGTGTCGTCAAGGACCTCGCCACCGCTCAGCGCCCGATCGCCACCGACGTCAAGCAACCCAGCGGGGATCGATGGTTCCAGCTACGGGCGTTTCCCGACTACGGCGAGACCTCGATCTTTGTCCTCGACGTGACCAGCCGCAAGCAGGTGGAATTGAACCGGGAGCGCATCCTCGCCGAGGAAAGAAAGCTACGAAGCAACGCCGAAGAAGCGAATCGGCTCAAAGACGAATTCGTGGCGACCACCTCGCACGAGCTGCGAACGCCCCTCAGCACGATTCTCGGCTGGACCGAAATCCTGCTTCGGCGCAATCAGCAAGACGACCTTAAAGAGGGCCTGGCCGCTATCGACCGAAGTACGCGCCTCCAGGTCCAGCTCATCGACGACTTGCTCGACATGAGCCGCATCGCGACCGGCAAGATGAAGCTGAACATGCAGCTGGTCGAGGTTCACGAGCTTCTGACCGACGTGGTCCGCGCAAACACTCCTGAAGCCACAAAGAAAGGCGTCACGATCGTTTTTGAGCCGAGCAACGATGAGTATGTGCTTCGCGCAGACCCCGAGCGGCTGTCGCAGATTTTCTCGAACATTATCTCAAACGCGATCAAGTTCACGCCTGCCGAGGGCAAGATCATGGTCGACGTTCGCGTCGAGGACGACCGCCAGGTCTCAATTTCCATCACCGACACCGGCGAAGGTATCGACGCTCCGCTGCTCGACTCAATCTTCCAACGGTTCCGCCAAGCCAACGCCAGTCTCTCGCGCAAGCATGGCGGCCTGGGGCTGGGTCTGGCCATCGCCCGCGAGCTCGTCGAGCTGCACGGTGGACGGATCGAAGCGGACAGCCCGGGCAAGGGCAAAGGCAGCACGTTCCGCGTCACGCTGCAGGCCGTCCAGCTCGAGACCGAATTCAACCGGAAAGACTCGCGGTCGATGCCGGTGGAGAGCCTGTTCGACGCCTCGATCTTGATCGTGGAAGACGACGAGGGCACGCGCACCGTCCTGCAGATGATCCTGCTCGAGGCCGGTGCCAACGTCAAGGCGGTCCCATCCGCGGCCGAGGGCCTCCAGTGGCTGGGCAAGCACACGCCCAACGTCTTGATCAGCGATATCGGCATGCCGGAGATGGACGGCTACCAGTTCATGCGGCGCGTCCGCACGACTCTGGGTCCAGCGGCGCCCAAGCACGCCTTGGCGCTGACCGCGTTCGCCACCGCCGACGACCGCCGCAAGGCCATCGAAGCCGGGTTTGACGACTACCTCGCCAAGCCCGTGGACAGTCGGCAGCTGGTCTCGACCATCGCCTCGCTCTTGGCCAAAGACTTACAAAATGAAGCCCAGGCTAGAAACTAGCCCGGGCTTTGGTCTGTTTTTGGGAGGGATGGGTCTGCGCTTTTAGCCAGCGTTCGGGCGGCCCCGAACGATGAGCGAGACAACGAATAAAACGAGGAAAAGCACGAACAGAAGCTGTGCAATCCCAGCGGAAGCGCCAGCGATGCCTCCGAATCCGAAGACGGCGGCTACCAACGCGATGACGAAAAATACAGCTGCCCAATATAGCATTTGCGAACCTCCATGCCTGTCGCTTTGTGACTTGGTTTCATCGGACCGGGGGAGCTGCCCCTAAGGGCACTTCACTCGCTCTGACAACTCAGGAAACGGCAACTCACGCAAGGTCATGCGCAAGAAGAGAGGCTGTCGTAATAGAAAATGCGTTAATCAGACCGCAAGTCGATAGCCCACGCGCGGCTCATTCAGCAGCATCTCGGGCTTATCTGGGTTCGTCTCGATCTTTTTCCGCAGGTATCCCATGTAGACGCGCAGGTACTGGGCCTCTTCGGCATATTCCGGTCCCCACACCTCGCTGAGCAGTTGGCGGTGGGTGACCACCTTACCCGCGTGCTTGGCGAGCGTCACGAGCAGCTTGTACTCGATGGGGGTGAGCCGAACGCGGTCACCACGAACCGTGACCTCGCGAGCCGATCGGTCGATCTTGAGGTCGCCGCTTTCGAACACGGCATCGGCGGCCTGGCTGATCGCGCCGGTGGAGTGGCGCAGGGCCACGCCCATGCGCGCGAGCAACTCGTTCACACCAAACGGCTTGGTCAAATAGTCGTCGGCACCGTGCTCCAGCGCCTCGACTTTCAAATCTTCCTGGCCATCGCCGCTCACCACGATGATGGGAGTGGCGGTCCATCCGCGCACGGTCTTGATCACTTCCAAACCGTTGCTGTCGGGGAGCCCAAGATCCAGCAGGATGATCTCCGGACGGCGTTTGACGATCATGTCGACGCCCTCCCGCGCGGTCTCGGCTTCAATAAGCCGATACGGGGTGTCTTCGAAGGCGACACGCAAAAGACGGCGGACTGCCTGATCATCCTCGATGGCAATCACCGTGATCGGGGTTGTGCTTTCTCCTGGTTTGATCATTGGGGTCTGGGACTCGTTTTGATGCAAGCCGGCCAAGGCTCGCAACTTTCTTACCGGATCGCTTCTTTCTATTGTACAACCTTGACGAGCAAATTTCGCTATCTGTGCTGTGGCGCCCTTTCTATATTTGGCGCAACGCCTTGGTGAGAACGTTATGTCCTTTGATGAAACTCGGTCTGAAAGTCCGGAACTTGCGCAAGAAAACGTAGCCCGCGTTGTTGTTCACGCGATGTTTCCCGATCCGGCTGTCGCAATTCGGGCAACTGCCGCACTTCTCGATCACGGCATTTCTCCACGAGATGTTTCTGTTATGGTCAGCAAACTTCCCAATCTTGGCCAGGAAGCGTATGTGGACGAGCAGATTGTGGCTCAAGCCTCGCAAGGCATTACCGTAACCACCGCCCAAGATGCGGCCAAAGGTGCGGTCAAGGGCGCAGGGATCGGAATAGGATTAGGCACACTCGCCGCGGCCGCTGCCCTCACCATTCCTGGCGTGGGCATCGTTCTGGGAGGCGGCGCGCTCGCCGTCGGATTAGGCGCCATGCTCGCCAGCGGAGCAGCCGGAGCCTTGACCGGCGCGGTTTATGGCTACCTTTGCGATCAAGGCGTGGATGAGCAGTTCGCGCTCGCCGTGCAAGAGCAGGTCGCCCTCGGCGGAGCTCTGGTCAGCGTCACGTTGCCGAGCGGCGAGGTGACGGTGGAGATGGCCCGCACCATCCTGGCCAAGTATCAGGATCAATGGTTCTGGGATGACGCTTCCGAAGTGGCGATGGCGCGCCGTCGTGAGTCGCACGAAGTCCCGGATCCTGCGATCGAGCCGATCCTCCAGCCCCTCATGCCCCAGCCTCATCCGTTTGCGATATGAGCTCAACCATCCAGAGTCTGAGCGACATCGTTGCCCGGAATGTCTCGATGATCCGCGACATCGAGGAGGCCGCCAATCGCAGGCGCACGAAGCCCCAGATCATCTCCGACAACATCGCTGCCTTCTGCGGGAGCACGTTTTTCCTCTGGGTGCACTTGATCTGGTTTGCCCTTTGGCTCGCATTCAATTCCTTGCCGATGGTCCCCCATAAGTGGCAATTTGATCGACCGCCCTTCGGCAACCTCACTCTTATCGTTTCCTTAGAGGCTATCTTCCTTTCTACTTTTATTCTTATAAGTCAGAATCGCCAGCAAGCGCTATTTACCGAACGCTCACACTTGGATCTCCAAATTAACATGCTGGCTGAGCAAGAAACGAGTCAGATGTTGGGATTATTGATCCAAATTCGCGATCACCTTCATATTCCGGATTCGGGTCAAGAATCGATGGAAGCGGCCGTGTTGAAAACGAACACAGATGTGAAAGAAGTGATCGAGCAGCTGGAGAATCAGCTAGACTCTGTAAACGACCAGTAGAAATTTTCCGGCGCCCTCCCGTGGCGCACTCAAAATGCCGTAAAAGCCCTTCCATCCGGCCCTGATCGTGGCGTTTACTAAACCAGCGGTGCACGGACGAGGCGCTGCATATCAGGAGGATTTGATGGTCTTTGAACTCACCGCACAGTCTTTTCCCAAGGTTGCCCTGGTGGGCAGCTTTACGCCGCGCCAGTGCGGCATTGCCACGTTCACCGACCACTTACGCGGCGGTTTAGCTCAATATGCCACCCGAGAGCCCGTCGTCGTCGCCATGAACGATCCGGGAGAGGAATACACCTACGGCCCCGAAGTGTTCGCAACGATCGACCAGAACGACCGCGCCTCCTACCGACGCGCCGCTCGGTTGCTCAATGAAAGCGACGTCGATGTGGTCTGCATCCAGCACGAGTACGGCATCTTCGGCGGTGTCGCCGGCGATTATCTGCTCGATTTCCTCGAAGAGCTTCGCAAGCCGGTCACGGCGACGCTTCACACGATTCTGAAGGCACCGAACGACGACCAGCGCCGCGTCCTCTGTGCCCTGGCCAAGCGAGCCAACCGACTCATCACGATGAGCCAGCGCGGCAAACAGATGCTCCAAGACGTGTACCGTGTCGACCCCGCCAAGATCCAAATGATCCATCACGGCGTACCCGATGAGGTTTATGAGCCTCGCCGCCAGGTTGCCGTCCGCAGAGGAAAGACATTGATGACGTTCGGCCTGCTCTCTCCCGATAAAGGGATCGAGAATGTGATCCGCGCGATGCCGCGAATCCTGGAGCACCGACCTGATGCGCGCTATATGATCGTCGGAGCGACCCACCCGCACGTCCGCGCCCACAGCGGCGAGGCCTACCGCGATTCGCTCTGCGACCTCGCCGCCGAACTCGGAGTCAGCGATCGCGTGCTGTTCATGAATCGCTTCGTGAGCCTGCGCGAGCTGCTCGTCTTTCTCCGCCAAACCGATATCTACATCACGCCCTATCTCAAGATGGAGCAGATCACTTCGGGAACGCTGGCCTATGCGGTCGGCTGCGGCCGCGCAATCATATCGACGCCTTACTGGCACGCTGAAGAGTTGCTCGCCGATGACCGTGGCATCCTGGTTCCCACTCGTGATTCGGATGCGATCGCCGACGCTGCAATCAAGCTCTTGACCGACGACAATGCACGCCAGGCCATGGAAGGCCGCGCGCTCGAACTCGGCATCACGATGTCGTGGCACTCAGTCGCTGGTCAATACATGGAGATTTTCAAGTCGGCCTCCGAAGCGAACGGCCACGCCGTGGTCGTCCACACGACGCCCGCGCCATCCGCAACGCCGATCGCACCGGTGGCCCTGGATCACCTGCTCGCCCTGACCGACGACGTGGGACTGATCCAGCACGCCTTGGGCCCGATCCCGCGGTACGACGAGGGTTACTGCGTCGATGACAACGCACGCGCCTTGCTCCTGATGAGCTGGCTCGAAAGCAACGAGACCGCGTGCCCGAAGATCGTGCGCAGCTTGACCTCGCGTTACCTCGCATTCATCGCCCACGCGTTCAATCCAGGTGAGGGCAAGCTCCGCAACTTCATGAGCTACTCGCGTGAATGGCAGGAGGACATCGGATCAGAAGACAGCCAGGCCCGTGGACTCTGGTGTCTCGGTGTCTTTGCCGCGCATACGCGCTCGACCAGCCATATGGAAGTCGCTCTCGGACTCTTCCAGCGCGCCTCGACTCACTTGACGGAAATCAAATCGCCGCGATCGTGGGCGTATTCGATTCTTGGTCTCGATGCCATGCTCAGCGTCGGACTTCTCACGAGCGGACTGCGCGAGGCGGGAGAGGTTCTCGCAGGTCGGCTCGATGAGGCGTTCCAACGCGTGGGCAACTCCGATTGGCCCTGGTGCGAAGACTCGCTGAGCTATTGCAATGCGCGTCTGCCGCAGGCCCTGCTGGTCTCGTCGACTTGGGACGGAAACCGGGCGCGAAGAACCCGGGCTCTGGAAGCGCTCGATTGGCTCTGGAGCGAGCAGGTCTCCGCCGCTGGCCACTTCCAGCCGATCGGATCCTTCGTTCCCTATGAGCGAGGGGGCGAAAAGCCCCTCTACGACCAGCAGCCGGTGGAAACGTACTCGATGTTGAGCGCTTGTTTAACCGCCTATGACCAGACGCAAGAGCCGATTTGGAAGCGACGAGCAGAACTGGCCTATAATTGGTTCTTGGGAGGCAACCATCTCGGGGTAAGCATCGGTCTACCGGAGATCGGAGCTTGTTACGACGGTCTTCACGTCGATGGCGTGAACCGAAATCAAGGCGCTGAATCGACACTTTCTTTCCTATTGGCCCAAGAAGAACTCCGTGCGCGCAACACGGTGTCGCTCACCCGGAATCCGGTCAAGGAAATCGTCCCGTCACAAGTCTAAACTTTTATGCCGATTCGACCTCTCATCTTTGAACGTTCTAAAAAAAATCCGATCCTTACCGCCGACGACTGGCCTTATCCGGCCCACACCATCTTCAATCCGGGCGCAACCCGGCTTGAAGATGGTTCCACGTTGCTGTTGTGCCGAGTCGAGGATCACCGCGGGATCTCTCACCTCACGGCGGCGCGTTCTGCGAACGGCGTGGACGGTTGGGTTATCGATCCTGAACCGACGATGGTCCCGACTCCGGATGTGTATCCCGAGGAGCTCTGGGGCATCGAGGATGCTCGGATCACTTACCTGCCCGAGGAAAGTCGGTATCTGATCGCATACACGGCCTATTCGCGCAACGGCCCGGGTGTGGCGCTCGCGAGCACCCAGGACTTCCGCAAATTCGAGCGTCACGGCCTGGTGATGCAGCCCGATGACAAGGACGCCGCCGTTTTTCCGCGCAAGTTCGACGGCAACTACATCCTCATCCACCGTCCCATGACCGGTCACACAGGCAACATGTGGACGTCCCGGTCGCCCGATCTCACGAACTGGGGATCGCATCAGGTCATGCTTCCGGCTCGCCGCGGCGCCTGGTGGGATGCGAACAAGCTGGGCCTGTGCTGCCCGCCAATCGAGACCAAAGAAGGCTGGTTGTTGGTCTATCACGGCGTAAGGGTCGCAGCGGCTGGCGCGCTTTACCGCGTTGGGCTGGCACTGCTCGACTTGAACCATCCCGAGACGGTCATCTTGCGCGGTCAACCCTGGGTGTTCGGCCCTGAGGAGCTCTACGAGATGGAAGGCGACGTGGGTAAGGTCGTGTTCCCTTGCGGGTTCACCGTAGGCGATGATGACGACACGATCAACCTGTATTACGGGGCGGCCGATACCTGCATCGCTCTGGCGACCACCACCAAGACCAAGATGCTGAACTGGCTCCATGAGAACGGGTCCACCTTGGTGGGGATTGCTGGTCAGTCGACCGAGCAGGACCTGCACGTGGAACAGCCCGCTTACTACTGACTCCACTCACCCTGTGGTCCCCATAAGCCAAATCAAACACCCCGCCCGAAGGCGGGGTGTGCTTGTTTGTGAGTTGTCCCAGATTGGAAAGATGACGTTGGCTAAGCTGTCGGGGCCAGCTGCGAAGAAAGGAGGTGACGGCGAAGCGAGCGGTGAGCTCGATGCAACCGGGTTCGAACCGTGGTGGCACCGCACTGGAACATCTTGCTGAGCTCCAGGCACGTCAGACCGCTGAGGGCGCCCAAAACGAGGGCACGCTGCTGCGCGGTCAGGCGGGCCAAGGCGCTCTTCATCACGGCGCTGTACTCCTCGTCCATCAACTGGAAGTCGGAGGAATTAAGCGGGCCATCCGGAATATCAAAGTTGGGATTCGCATCCTGAATGGCGTCCAGTGACGTTGTGACTGGGCGTCGGCTGCGATACCGCTTGATATCCAAGAAGCAGTTCTTTACGATTTGTCGAAACCATGCTTCCGGAATCCCTTCCCCAGAAAGGCCATCGAGTGCTCGCAGAGCGCGAATTTTCGCTTCCTGCAGAAGGTCCTCAGCATCATCAGAGTTTCGCGTCAGTCGCTTGGCGTAATTCAGATGTCGAGCGCGAGAATCGTCGAGATAAGCTTCGAATGTTGCAATCCTGTTCATCCATTTCTCTCCCGGGTCGTTCCTGACCCTGATGCGATAATTGTACGGCTGCGTTCCGCTAACTTCCAATGTCGAAAAGAAGCCATCTCCGTTAAATAGGTGCAAAAAGGACAAGTGTGTAAAGGAATGAAATTCGCGTGCTTTGCTATAGAAAAGGAATAAGAGTAAGGCGCGAAAATTAGCCTTGTATTTCCCTTGTCACGCCTATCCAGGTTCCCGCTGGCCGCATCTTGCGGCGAAATCTTCATATGGTGCTCTTCGCGCTCGTTTGAGGCGAAAATTGTTGGGAACTTTGCCGTTTATCCAGTCGTCCTCAGCGAAATTCAGGTTTCTTGCTCCTTGTTCGCCCGTCTATGTGCCGAATATAGAACTGGAGCCATGTCCGAGTCGCGAAACGCTGAGTCTTCCGATAGCCCGTATCTCGATCTGCGCATCTTCCACGATGCGACGGGGGGCGACGACGCATTTGGGCAGGTCCTGCTCTCGACCTTCTTCCGCGATTCCGCCGCCCGTATTCGGCAAGCGCAGACGTGTCTCGAGCACGGCGACCTGGCGGGCGTCAAAGCGGTGGCCCATACACTCAAGGGATCGGCCAGCACGCTCGGATTCCGCGAAATCGCGCTGCTCTGCCTTGAGGTCGAGCGCTGCGCAACCTCCGAGGCCCCTCAGGTGGTCCAGCGCGCAATCCGTTGCCTGGAAACATCGGAGCGCGAGGCGTCCCATTGGGTTCACGAAAAGTACTTGAGTCAGGGCTGATCTGCGGCACAATAGAGCCGAATGACCGCCCTCCCCTTACTCGCTGCCCTCGCGGCCGACTCGTGCCTTGGATTCACCACCGTCAATGAGGCGGGAGCTTCGGGCAACCGGTTCGTCTACTACCGATTCTCGGCCCAGCGGCTGCAAGTCCGGCCCGGCGACGTCCTCGAATACGACGTGTTCCTGGATCCCGCCAATCCCGTCTCGGGTGGCGGCATCGATGTGGACTTCGACGACAGCGGATCCTCGCTGCGGGATTCGGAGACGCTGGACGATCACGGCATCACCGCTCACGGCGACGCCCGCCTGCCCGCCGCCTCCGGGGCTTGGCTTCACCGCGAATTCCAGTTGGAAAAGCACGGGGGCCGAACCACGCGTTCTTGGAACCTACAGTTTGAAGGGGATCGGCCTGGGCGATACACCCAGTTCATCGATAACGTTCGCGTGCGGCGCACCGACGGCTCATTGGTGACCATCTACGACAACGGCCCGGCGCCCGTCGATGAGATGGTGTCCAATGACGGATACGCCCTGGAACCCGCCCTCGCGACGGTGGACCGCAGCCGAGTGGATTCCGCGTCGATTGCGGCCTTGGCAGGTGAAATGACCCAGCGGAGCCGCCAACTCCGGGCGTTGCGCGACCTTCGGTCCCGAGCCCGCCTCATCGAGCGGATTTTGGCCAATCAACCCGACCCGAAGGTGACCGCCGCTCTCGACCGGTTCCACGCCATCGAGCGCGACCTCGAGACGACGACCAGCGAGACCGCCATCGCGGCTAAGACGGCCGAAGCGAGGAAGGCGCTGGCACCCGGCCATGCGACCTTGAAGAAACTCAAAGGCCACCTCGTCAGCCACGCCCACATCGACTTTCAATGGCTATGGGAGTGGCAGGAGGGCCGGCAAGCCGCGACCGACACCTTCCGCCAAGTTCTGCGATTCATGGACGAACACCCGGGGCTAACCTTTACGCAAAGCAGCGCGGGCCTCTACCAGTCGATCGCGGAAACCGACCCCGATCTGATACGCGCCATCCGCAAGCGCGTGAGCCAGGGCCAGTGGGAGGTGGTCGGAGGCCGGATGTGCGAGGGCGACACCAACTGCATCTCGGGTGAATCGCACGCGCGCCATTTCCTCTATGGCCAGCGCCTGCTCAAAGCTTTGACGGGCAAACGTGCCACCGTCGCCTGGGAACCCGATACGTTTGGGCACACCGCCCAAATGCCACAGATCGTCCAACTCGGCGGCTGCGACAGCTACTACTTCTGCCGCGGCGGCAAGAACCAGCCGCTCTTTTGGTGGCTGGCCCCAGACGGAAGCCGCGTGATGGCGTTCGACGAGAGCGCGACCGGAGGTTGGTACAACTCCGACCTCACGTCGCGCAACTTCGAGGAGGCGCTTGATTTTCAGGCGAAGACGGGACGTCCGGAGATGCTGTGGGTGTATGGCGTCGGCAACCACGGTGGCGGCCCGTCGCGCGAGCACATCGCCGTCGCCGAGCAATGGAAGAAAAATCCGCTCACCCCGAACGCGACTTATTCGACGGCACGCAACTTCTTCGATGCCGCCCGCCGGACCAGCGACCAGGCGATTCCGGAGATCCAGGATGACCTGAACACCGTCTTCGAGGGCTGCTACACGACCCACAACGAAACCAAGCGCCTCAACCGTTTGGCTGAAGCCGCAATGAATTCGGCGGAAGCGGCAGGCGTCGTGGCTGGGCGAATGGGCTTCCATTATCCGAAAGAGGAGTATCGCTCCAATTGGGAGTCGATCCTGAACAACCACCACCACGACACGATGGGAGGCAGCGGGATCCATTCGACCTACGACACCACCAAGATCGCGCTGCGGAAAGTTCTCGCAAGCGCCGAGGATCAAACACGACGTGCCCTGCAGATTCTTTCTGTTCGTGTGCGCCATCGCTCCGGCGGTCAGGATGTCCTTGTCTTCAACCCCACGGGCTGGGTCCGAAGTGGATGGATCGAAACCCGGCTGGAGCAAGTGTCACTCACCAAGCCCCTGGTCGCCGAGGGCGGAGGAAACGCGCTCGGCGAGGTCCAAATTGTTGACCGTCCGACGAAGACGGCGCGGTTCTTTGCGCCATCGGTACCGGCTTTCGGCTATGCCGTGTACAGCATTCGGCCTGGTGAGGTGGCAGCGCAGCCAGTTGTCTCGACCAGTAACGGCAAGACGCTTCAGACGCCATATATCAAGGTGGAGATTGATCCCGAATCAGGCTGCGTGAGCAATCTTATCGACCTCAAGACGGGCCAATCGGTGGGACGCGGCCTCGGCGCGCTGGAACTGCATCATGAAGATCCGGGCGAAATGAGTGCCTGGACGTTGGGGCCGATTTCCAAGAAAGTCCCGTGGAAACCGGTCCGGTCCACGTTCTTGCCCGATCCGGTT
This sequence comes from Fimbriimonadaceae bacterium, assembly GCA_044226215.1. Classification (GTDB taxonomy): domain Bacteria; phylum Armatimonadota; class Fimbriimonadia; order Fimbriimonadales; family Fimbriimonadaceae; genus JBGAHK01. The sequence continues at coordinate 135,252 of JBGAHK010000002.1, forward strand.
CGACCGACTTGGGTCTTCGAATATTCGATTCCGTCCCTCGGGCGGCCCCAACCCACCACGGCCCGAGTCGAACTGACGGTCCCCGCCCAAAGTAGGCTTATCGAGCAGCGCATCTTCTGCGACTGGCACATGCGGGGTACCGAACAAACTGGAGGCGAGTTGCTTCGCGCCATCTTCCCCCAGTCCGCACCGAATTTCACCTACGAGACCCCGTTCGCCCAACGGACTTCGCCGTCCGACGGTCGGGAGAAGCCGATGCTCAAGTGGGCCATCATCGGAAACCTGGAAGTCTTGAACGACTCGGTCCACGGTGTTTCGGCGGGCACCGATGGACTGCGGCTATCGCTGGTTCGTTCACCATATAATCCGGACCCCGAACCATCTACCGGACCTCATGAGTGGAACGTTCGCTTCGGACCACGCCTTTCCAACAGTCAGACCATCCGCGGCAGCTTCGAACTGCAACAGCCCCTCCTCGCGATCACGGTTCCGCCCGACGCTAAAGGCACCGCGCCACGCTCGATGGGGCTGTTCGATCCGGGTCGCACTTCCCTCATCCCGACCGCCATCAAGCAGTCGGAAGACTCCGATGCAACCATCGCGCGTTTTTATGAATCGGCGGGTCAGTCCACCCAGTCCGTGCTGCTGTGGACCAATCGTCCGGAGCGCCTCAGTTGGGTCGACTTTTTGGAAGAGCCGTGGAAGCCGGACGCCAACGCGCCGCAGATGGGCCGCCTAAACGCCAGCCCCTGGCAGATTCTGAATCTTAAAATCGAGTGGAGCAAACGATGATCTTTGAGATACCGACAATCGAGCGGGTCGACCTCGCTCTCCTCCGAGCGAATCCGTATCAGATCGAACACCTGCGCTATGCCACCGCCGACCTGCCCGAGTTCAACCGGCTGGTGCTGCGCGGCGCGGACATCGCCCAGGCCCATGCGGGCGCGGGCGGCGGATACTTCATCGGCATCAAGGCGGTGCCCACCGAATCGCCCGTCGGCTATCCACTTTCCCTCGGCAAGAATCGGCTGCTCGATCCGCCAAGGTGTACGAGCTATTGCAGCGGAGCCAGCTTCACGGCTTTCATCGAAGCTCTCGATCTTTGGAATCGCTCCGGGCGCGTCGAGCTCGGAGCGGATGTGATCGAAGATCTCCGCATGCAGGAGCCGAACGGCGGTCGCCGCGAAGACGGCGTCAAGTTCTGGGGATGGTGGAACGCGGATGGCAACGGCTGCCACTTTGCCGCCGTCCAATATAGCCAGATCGGGACCGAAATCGCGCCGAAAGATGCGCGGCCCGGTGACTTCATGAACATTGGCTGGACGTCGGGGATCGGCCATTCCGTCGTCTTTTTGGGTTACGCGACGGACCCCAAGGAGGGCCCCGGAGTTTGCTATTGGAGTAGCCAGGCGGGCACGAACGGCATGGCCGACACCTTCGCTCCGCTCAGCCGGATCCGCGCCGTGTCCATCGTCCGCATCACCCATCCCGAACGAATCGCCGAGCTCAACCGCCGTCGAACATCCATCGACCCGAAGGCCGGCTCGCACCCCGTATCTGAACTGGAGGCCGTCTTCCGTTGAGAATTCGCCGAAAGTGGGCTCGCCGGGTGGCGTGGTTATCGGGCGGCTTCCTACTTTCGCTGGCCCTATTTTACTGGTGGGTGCCCTGGGAGATCCGGGTTCCGTTCCGCGAGCTGAAGAACCTCCCCCGCCGAGATGCCGATGCGATCTTGAAGGCCAAGCGTGTGGCGGTGGTCACGGCCCATCCCGACGACGCCGAATTCTATGTCGCAGGGACGTTGCTGCAGTTGGGAGACGCGGCGGCTGACATTCAACTGATCGTCTGCACAGACGGCGACAAGTCGTACTACCCGTTTGAAAACTGGCAGCGCAACATCCGAATTCGTCGCCAGGAGCAATCCGAAGCGGCGCGAAAATGGCACGGCCGGGAGCCCGTCTATCTTGGCTTCAAGGACGGACGCTATGAGCCCACGGACGAATTGATCCAAGCTGTGCAGCGCGAACTCGAACGCGCAAAGCCCGATATCGTCCTCTGCTTCGACCCCGAATATCCGCCTCGGTTGGCGCATGGCGATCATCGAAAGTCGGGGGTCGCCGCGGCCGAGGCGGCGCGGCGATTGGAGCTCCGCACCGCCTACTTTTCCACTGCCCGACCGAACTGCTTCATCGACGTCGACCGCGTATGGGATCGGCGCTGGGACGCTCTATGGACCCACCGCAGTCAGTTCGTGGTCCCCGGCCGAATTAGGTCGATGATCGAGAGCCGAGATCGCGCCAATGGATGGCGAACCGGCTCGCGGTACGCGGAATCCTTCTATCTGGCCCGCTAGTCGGATTCCACGAACCGCTTGAGGGCGTCGAGTTTGGCTTCCCAAGCACTGGCCCGTCGATCCAGCCACTCGTGGGCCTCCGTGAGCGGCTCCATGCGGAGACGACGTACGACGCGCCGCCCTTGCACTTCACTTTCGACGAGCCCCGCCTGCTCCAAAACGAGCAGGTGCTTCGTGGCTGCCTGCCGGCTCATGCCGAGCCCTTCGACCAGCGTCAAGGTTGTCTGGGGCCCGCGCTCGCCCAGTCGCTCAACGATCTCCAAGCGGGTGGGATCGCCGAGCGCGTGATAAATCGCGTGAAGAGCCGACATTATCCTCCACGCAACCATTTGGCAACCGAATCAGACTGCATCGTCCATCCCACCGCGTTAAGATCTTGAACGTCCTTGCGGCGGCTCTCTGGAACGTTTTCGAAGCCCGTCTCAAGAATGCGAATTAGAATTCCGGCCTCGTCATCTTCGAGCGTGATCGTCACCAAGGTCGCCTCCTCATCCGGGAACTGTCCCCAAAGGACGCCATTTCGCTGACCCGGATGCCAGCGGAACGCGAACTTGGTCATCGGCTCGTAAGTCTCGATCTTGAACTCGCCGACGACTCCATTTTGGAACGTCATGCGCCAAAGCTCACCGGCAGCCGGCTTGCCTTCGATGGTCGCATTGAACCATTCGCCGAAACCTTCCGGGGTCGCGACCGCCTGCCACACCTTTTCGCGGCTGGCCTGCACGATCCGAATGCGAAGGATGCGTTCTGGGCCCAGGTCCTGGACCTTTCCCTGCTCCACCCAGTCGGCCAGCTCTTGGAGTTCCGATCCCCATCCGCTCTCGTTCATCGAAAGTGCGCCAAGGCGGCGAGATTCGGGCAGGTTCGAGAAGCCGCTTTCGATCATCTTCAAAGAGATGCCTTCGGGGTGATCGCTGAGTTCAAATCGCACCTTGGTCATTTCGGCTTCCGGATATTTGTCCAGCGAACAATCTTCGCCCGGATGCCACCGGTAGGCGAATACGTCTTGGTCTCGGCGCTCGTCGACCACGGCGTAGCACTGGCCGTAGGGTCCGAAGTCCAACTGGAGGATTTCACCCGGCTGGAACTTCCCCAGGACGTCGGCGCTAAACCAGGCGCTCCAGCCCTCCCGAGTCGTCAAAGCGTTCCAGACTTTCTCCCGGCTCGCCTTCAGCAAGACGGAAACTTCAATCGTGTCTTCAGTTCGTGTGGATGTCATTATGCAACCTCTTAGCTGCATATCATACTCGGCTTACCACTTGATGTCAAGACAATCTGGTGAAAATGGCCGAGAGGTATGATGGCGCGGTCGCGGCCTGCGACTTTGGAGTGTCAATGAATCACGAGAACGAATCCACTGAGCAGAAAGTTGAAGAGATCAAGGATGCCGCCGCGGATCAGGCTGAGAACCTGAAGGACAAAGCCGAAGACGTCTATGAGAATCTGAAAGACAAAGCAGAGGACGCGGTCGACGCCGTCAAGCACAGCGGTGTATTCCAGAAAATCGGCGAAGTCGCCTCGAATCTCAAAGACAAGGCGGAAGACGCGATGCATGCCGCCGTGGAAAAGGCCGAGGAGATCACCCACCGCGACCTGAACAAGGACGGCACCATCGGCAAGCACGAGTAATTCGAGCTCGTCTTGATTCGAGGGCGCGGTAAGGAACCGCGCCCTCGATTTTATTCCCGAGGATCGCTCACCGTGCCGACAAACAGCACGAGCCCGTAGGTGTCCCGAACGACGTAGAGGAACGGGCGATCCGCTACGAAGTTGAACGTTTTCCCGGGCGAGGGGGCCGAACCCACCGATGCGATCCCCGTGGCCGCCGCTCCCTCGGTTCCCTTCTCATTCACCGCCAGCCACGTCTTCTGGATGGCCGCACCCACCGCGAGCCGTGGCGCCCCCCGCAGAATCGGATAGGGCTGGGCATTGAATACGCTGGCGAGGCCCAAGGTCTTCAGACTCTCGGTGAGGTCGATCGTTTGGCCGATATTGAACCGCGGAATCGTGAGAAAGCCTTCGTTCATGGTCGGCGCCATCCCGTGCTGGAGGAACTCGGCCAGGCCTGCGTCCTTGGCGAGTTCGCCCAAAGTGGTCTTGCCAGTGGGCAGGATGAACGTCATCGAGCCACCCGACTTGTAGTTGAGCTGCACCGCCTCGAACTTCGCCCCCCGAAAATAGGGCGTGTAGAGCATCTTGTGCATCATGGGCGTCTCGGCAGCTCGACCGCGCGGCAGATGGAACGTGGCATTCCGGGTCACTCCGGGGTCGAACGCGACCACCCAGTCATCCTTGAACCAGATCGCGTTCGCCAAGACGAGCCGCACCTGATCTTCCAGTTGGTCGAAGAGTCGCGGGATCCGGTTCTTGGTCGCCTTGGCCACCCAGCCGTTGATTTCTGCCAGCGCCTGCCCCGGGGACTTGAACGGCCGGATTTCGGCGCTCAAATCGCGAGAGATGGGGTTCGCAACTGCCGCATTGACCGAGCCCTTGGCCCAAATTGCGTTTCCGAAGCTGATCGTGGGGCTGACCTTCCAGGTGCGCGCCGCGACATTGTAGGCTCCGAGATCTCCGCCCAGCGCTTTCTTCAGTTGAGCTTGCACCGGGCCCGAAGTCGAGCGGGCCAGGAGGGCCAAGGCCATGGTTGCGCTGGCCGGAGAGAAGCACGCATTGCCTTCGGGATCGTCCGCCAGAAGTTGGCTGGTCACGCGGAGTCCGATGGAGGCGGTAGTCCTGCCCAATTGCTCAAGCTTCTTCGCTTCGGCGTCGGTCAGCCCCGGCGCATTGCGGGGTGCGCCCTGGTTCGGGCCCAAAGCGGAAAGGATCAAGGGAGCAAGGCAGAGCCAGTTCATGAGGAGGAGTTTACGCTTTTGGAGCAGGCGACCGAGCGGCCAAAACGGCAAATTTGACCCTAAGCCACGGGGAGCGCCATGCTATAATAGGAACGTGCTGAGAGGCGCTGCGATCCCCGCGGGGGACCAGGCTCAGCAGTAAAACGGCGCCTGCGAACCTCACGGAGGTTGGCAGGCTTTTTCTTTGTACGATGGCCTTCCAACCGCCGACAATATAGGAACACCATGCAAACCGTCGATAATCCGATCAAAACTGACTTCCACGTCGCCGACTTAAGCCTCGCCGAGTGGGGCAATAAAGAGATCGCCATCGCCGAGACCGAGATGCCCGGACTCATGGCGATCCGTGATGAATACGCAAAAACGCAGCCTCTGAAGGGCGCCCGAATCGCGGGATCGCTCCACATGACGATCCAGACGGCGGTCCTCATCCAAACCCTCGAAGCTCTGGGCGCCGAGGTGCGATGGGCCAGCTGCAACATCTTCAGCACCCAGGATCACGCCGCAGCCGCGATCGCTGCCGGTGGGACCCCGGTCTTTGCCTTCAAGGGCGAGAACCTGGACGAGTACTGGGCGTTCACCCACAAGATCTTCGAATGGGCCGACGGGGGCACCCCGAACATGATCCTCGACGACGGTGGCGACGCCACGCTGCTCATCCTGCTTGGCTCGAAGGCCGAGAATGATCCCAGCGTCCTCGCGAACCCAGGTTCGGAAGAAGAGATCTGCCTGTTCAACTCGATCAAGGCGAAGCTCGCCGTCGATCCGATGTTCTATAGCCGCATCAAGGCCAACATCAAAGGCGTGAGCGAAGAGACCACGACGGGCGTTCACCGCTTGTACGAGCTTCAGAAAAAGGGCGAACTTCCCTTCGCCTGCTTCAACGTGAACGACTCGGTGACCAAGTCGAAGTTCGACAACCTGTACGGTTGCCGCGAATCGCTCGTCGACGGCATCAAGCGCGCCACCGACGTGATGATCGCGGGCAAGATCGCGGTCGTTTGCGGCTACGGCGATGTGGGCAAGGGCTCGGCTCAGGCGCTGCGCGCGCTCAGCGCCCAGGTCTGGGTGACCGAGATCGATCCGATCTGCGCGCTGCAGGCCGCGATGGAGGGCTACCGCGTGGTGACCATGGATGAGGTCGCCGACAAGGCCGACATCTTCGTCACGGCGACGGGCAACTACCACGTCATCACCCACGAGCACATGGCCAAGATGAAGAACAACGCCATCGTGTGCAATATCGGTCACTTCGACAACGAAATCGATTGCGCCTCGCTCGAGAAATACCAGTGGGAGGAGATCAAGCCCCAGGTCGATCACGTCATCTTCCCGGACGGCAAGCGGATTATTCTGCTCGCCAAGGGCCGATTGATCAATCTCGGCTGCGGCACCGGCCACCCATCATTCGTGATGTCTTCGTCGTTTACCAACCAGGTGATGGCGCAGGTCGAGCTGTGGACCAAGGCGGGCGAATACGCGCCGGGCGTTTATGTCTTGCCGAAGCATCTCGACGAGAAGGTCGCACGGCTGCAATTGAAGAAGCTCGATGCGAAACTGACGGAGCTTACGCCGAAGCAGGCCGATTACATCGGCGTCACGGTGGAAGGTCCTTATAAGACGGATCAGTATCGTTACTAAGACTGCTTGAGACGGGGACGTCTCAAGGCCGGGGTGCGGACGGGACGTCCGCGCTCCGGTTCACGCCCTACCTTCAGAGCCAGCCACTTCGGATACTTACCGGGCGCGTCGCATCACCGGACGTGGGTGGTAATCACGGCGAGTGTGCTACGAAACCGGAGAAAGCTCGAGGAAGCGGAGCGCGGACGTCCCCGTCCGCACCCCGGCCCGCAGACGTCCCCGTCTGCGGGCTCAAACCTTCTTTAAAATCGAAGCCGAGCTATACGGCCAATGTTTCGGGTCCGCGCAAAGGCCCGCCTTGACCGGATTCCATTCGATGTAGTGAGTCACTTTCTCCCAGTGCTCGTCGTCGCGAATGAACCGATCGAAGTAGTCGGGCTGCCATAGGCGCCCCTCCCGTCCCAGCATCCGCACGATCCGGTGCGCGCTGTACGATTTGATGGACTGCACGATCTTGCTCACGCGGAGCTCTTGGGCAGGAGAAATGAGAAGGTGAACGTGATTCGGCATCACCGCAAACGCACCTAGTTCATAGTGAGAATCCTGATAAAAGAGAATCGCCTCGACGACAATCCGACCCACCCCTGGCTGGTTTAGAACGCACTCGCCATGACCACCGTCGAGATATTGTTCTGCGCGCCGATAGAGGTCGCGCTTTCGCTCGGATTCCGGAAGATCTTTGAGCTCTTGTCGCCACTGTTCGATAAGAGGAGCGGGCATCGCATCGGCCAGCCGCCAGGTGATGAACTGCGGCTCACCTCGATCGATATGGGGCAGGTAGCCCCGAGAATGCCAGCCCTCTGGCGAATGCATGGACTGTATTGAAACAAAGAGAAAGCAGACGAGACGTCTGCTTGCCGGGATGCGGACGGGACGTCCGCGCTCCGGTCGATCGCGGACATGTTCATCTGCTAAACTCCCCCGGTGGGAAGAATCTACCGCGGTGGGTGGCCTATTCCTGAGGGCTATCCTGCATGGATCTTTAGGACACCTAACCTGGATATCGACGATCCCGAGGCAATTCTCCAGTACCTCGAGAAGAATGAAAGGTACCACGGCTCAAGCTATGCTAAACCGGCCGTAATTTGCCAGCTCGCCAAGATGGAAGTTTCTGCCACCCAACGAAAGAGGATCGTAACCTTGCTACGACGGATTGTGCTGGCGGGCTGGACAGAATCGATGCCAAGCTTCAGAACGTTTTGCCGGTGGTGTTCGGACGGCGAACTTGCGGAGATTCTTGAAGGCGGATTTTCTAGTCGCCAAGAAGGATCTTGGAAGAGGTCACTAGACCTGCTCTTTCACATCGATCATCGTGCAAAAGCCAAACTCGGCTTTTCTGTCCGTCATGTGAGGAAGGTCCAGGCCGGGGTAGTCGAACTCTTTGGTGGTGGTCTCGTCGATTGCAGTTCAAGTCCCATGGCACCTGACCTGCCTCTCCCGCCCCGCCCGGGTGGGTGGGCGCGCATGAGCAAGAATGCCCGCGAGGACATGGAAGTCCATCCGTAGTTGGAGCGCGGACGTCCTCGTCCGCATCCCGGCCCGCAGACGTCCCCGTCTGCGGTATCCACCGCCTCAATAACCCGCGTCCCGAATCATCGAGCCATCGCCGCCAGGTCCTCCGGCCGCACGATCGTGACCCCTTGCTCGCGCAACTCCGCCGCAGCCGCCGCAAGTTGATCCGGCGAGTAGTTCCAGTTCAGGATGAACACGCTGAAGAATCGGGGCCGGCCGGGAGTGGCGAGGAACTCCTTCAGACGTTTGCCGAATTCAACCGAATTTGAGCAGTCGAAGTAGCTGTGGACCACCGAGAGCGCGCCGATGCGTTCGAAAGTCTGATCGAGGCGCGGGACCGCGCGGCCGTAGCCACCGATCGCGGCGTGAATGCCCGGAATCTTGGCGTATTCCGCCAGCCACGGGCTCCGGTATCCGCCGTAGCGCATGATCCAGAGCCACCGCTCCCCGACGGACTGGCACGCGCGGCCGGTGGCTGCCATAAACGCACGGACATGCTTCAGGCGGGCGGCGCCGTAGGCTTTGCCGTACTCCTCCATCGCGACATAGCCCACACCGGAGACGCCGGAACCCACCGAGTGCCCGGCCGGGATCGCATCGAGGGCGTAGTCATAAAGCGGCGGGGCCAACTCGCGCAGCGTCGGCCCCATCGTCCATCCGACCGGGAAGCTCCGATCGGCGAGCCGAGCCCAGTAGTCGGGAAAGAAACTCTGGAAGGTGCACAGGTTGTCGCCGTCCGACATCACGAACGACGCATAAGTTGAATGGCCGTCATCGCGAACCGGCGGCTTCGGGGCGGGCAGTTTGCGCTGAGAGGGTGGAAAGCAGGTCCAAACGCTCAGGTTGCTGTAGGTGTCGGTCGGGATGAGATACCGGGCGTGCTGCGAAAGATAGGTCACGCCGTCCCATTCGCCAGGACCATAGCCATCGCCCGACCACGGATAGCCCAGAACCGGCGTATCCGGCGTCATCGATTTCAGGATGTCGCCCACCGCCCTCTCCTCATCGGCGCGATTGGCGCCTTTCATCTGCTTTTCTTTATCGCCCGAAATCCAAAACGTGAAGACCCGGTTGGCCACCAGATAGTCCCGCGTGTTCGCAGGATTGTGGGTCGGACTGTGGAACGGCACGGTGATCGAGGCGATGTTCCGTTTGATCCGGGAGTGGTACCGATCCCACACCCAGCGATACGCCTGAGCATTACTTGAAAATTTATTGCGCAAATCGATCGCGGCGGTGAGTCCAAAGCGGGCGAGCAGCGGCTCGTCCCCCACGAGCAGCATCCGCTCGCAACCGGCAGCCACGGTCGCGATATCGCAAAGGTGGAACGGCTTGGCGTCGAAGCAGACGGCGCGCTTGGTCCCTGTCAGACGGATCAGTTCCTGAAGCGACCCGAGCGGCTTTGCCGACTGAACCCGCTTGGTGCGGACGAGCCACTGAGCCCAGTTCGCATCGGCGGTCTCCCAGATCAGATAAACCTTCGTCCCCGTCCGATCCGCCGAATTGACGAGCCCCTGAGCGCTGGCAGCGAGGCACCGCGTTTCAAAATCGGTCTCCCCGCGCATATCCAAAACGACAAGTCGCTTCGGCGCGGCCCCCTCGGTGGGATAGGTCTTGGCGTGAGCCCAAGTGCCGACGAGAGCGGCGAGGATCAGCAGGTGCCGGAACATGGCTCATGTTAGCCCCGGGCCTGAAAGAAGTGCAGGCCCGATCCTTTGGACCAGACCTGCACCGATTGACCGTCAGCGCGAGCGTCGACGCAGGCAGAGCACCAGCGAAAGGCCAAGGCCGATGATCGAGCCGGGCTCCGGCACGACGGTCAGGCCGAGGATTCGGTCGCAGTCGCCGCTGCCGATGGTTCCGACGAACGAGGCCGCGCCCGTAGCGAGGTTCATTCGGAAGAAGTTCGACGACTGAACGTTCACGCCGGGAGTCGTCAGCGAGCAGTAGGCGTTGCCCGTGAAGCCGGAGATGTCGAATCCAATCCATTCGTTGGTATCGCTGCCCAGCGCGCCGATCGTCGTGAGCGTGCCGTCGTTAGGCGGTGCTTGGAGCACGAGCGAATCGGTCATCGCGTCGATGCCGTAGAGGCTGGTCGTGGTTGCCCCCTTGAAATTGTTCGTGTAGGCCGCGCCTCCCACCATCGGATTCACGCCGAAATTGGCGTCGCCGGCCTTATACTTCAGGGCCATGTCGGTTGCGGCCAGGCCGCCCGTGATGGGGTTCAGTCGCAGATTCTGGTCGGCATCGCTCACGAGTCGAATTCGGTCGACGGTCGGATTGAAGTCGAAGCCAAACGAATTCCCGCTGATCGCGCCAAACCCGGTTCCCACCGCGCTTGCGGCCCCGGTCAAGCGGTTGATCGTGTAGATGCGGCTATCCGTTCCCGCACCGTAGAGGCCACCGCCGTCCGGCCGAATGTCGATGCCCACCATCTTCACGCCCGTCGGCATGCCGGAGATCATCACGTTGGAAAGAAGCGTGCCAGTCGCGTTCGTTTTGAAGGAAACTAGGGCGTTACTTTCGGTGAGCGCATAAACGGTTTCCTGGGCAAAGGCGCCGAGGGAGGTGAGCAAAAGGAGGCTGATCGTTATTGTTCTTTTCATGTTAAAAGTCCGTACAAGTAGTTGGGTTGCACCCCACCCATGCATCATCCGCCCCGTTTCTGAACAGAGCCTGAAATGAAACTGCCAACCGCATGAATTGCAATACCTTTGCGACTTACCCGAGCCCATGACGAACCTGAATCCCGACGTCAGTCTCCACCCAGAATCCGGCCTACGCCGGCTCTGGCATTACGCCAGAGGCCACCGGATGGCCGTTATTGGCTCGGCGACCGCCACAACTTTGGGGAAGTTGATGGACGTGGCCCCCGAGATCCTGATCGGCGTGGTGGTCGACGTAGTGGTTCGGGGCGAGAACTCGTTTTTCGCCAACACCTTCGGCATCCATGACCGGTGGCATCAGCTCCTGATTCTCGCCGGGCTGAACGCGATCATCTGGATCTTCGAGTCGGTGTTCGGCTACCTCAGTGCGGTGGGGTGGCGCAACCTGTCGCAAACGATCGAGCACCAGATTCGCACGGACTTATATCGCCATGTTCAAGGCCTTGAAGTTGGCTATTTCGAAGACACGTCGAGCGGTGGAATTCTCAGCGTGCTCAACGACGACGTCAACCAGCTCGAGCGGTTTCTGGATACGGGCGCGGCGACGATCCTCAATCTGTTCTGGAACATTGTCTTCGTCGGTGCCGTTTTCGCGGCAAGTTCGTGGCTGATCATGCTCCTCGCGATCGTGCCGATCCCGGTCATCGTCTGGGGCTCGCTGCGGTTTCAACGCACGCTGGGGCCACGTTACGCGGCCGTACGAGAGGCCGTCGGCGAGATGAGCACCACGATCTCGCGCAATTTGAGCGGGATCACGACGATCAAGGCGTTTACAGCCGAAAGCTCCGAGGCCGCCAGAGTGGAACGAGTGTCCCACGACTACCTGCTCGCGAATCGCGAGGCGATCCGGGTTTCCTCCGCCTTTGGCCAGGTGATCCGAATGGCCATTCTCACCGGCTTCACGTGCACCTTGGTCGTGGGCGGCTGGATGGTGCTTCACCAGCGGATGCAGGTGGGCATCTATTCCGTTCTCGTCTTCATGACCCAGCGACTCCTCTGGCCCATGGTTTCATTGGGCGATACGCTCGACCAGTATCAGCGCGCGATGGCTTCTACCCGCCGCATCTTTCGATTGATGGATACCCAGCCGCAGATGGTCGATGGCACCGCCCGACTGCCCGAGCCAATTCGAGGAGATATCGAACTGAAGAACGTGAATTTCGGCTACGGGGATGGCCCGGATGTCGTCAGTGGACTCGATCTCCGAATACCTGCGGGCGAGACCCATGGCATCGTTGGGGCGACGGGGGCTGGCAAATCAACGATCCTGCGCCTGCTGCTTCGCTTCAGCGACGCTCGCTCGGGCGACATCACCATTGATGGCCACTCGGTCCAGAACCTCGCGATGGCGGAGCTGCGGCGTCATTTTGGTTACGTCAGCCAGGATGTGTTCCTGTTTCACGGTACGGTGCGCGAGAACATCGCCTTTGGCAAACCGGGCGCGACCGATGAAGAGATCGAGCGCGCAGCCCGACAAGCCGAAGCGCACGAGTTTATTCTCGGCCTGCCAAACGGGTACGACACAGTGGTCGGCGATCGCGGCCAAAAGCTCTCGGGCGGCCAGCGCCAACGCCTCTCGCTCGCCCGCGCGATCGTTCGAGATCCCGCCATTCTCCTTCTCGACGAAGCGACCTCGGCCGTCGACAACGAGACCGAAGCGGCGATCCAGCGGTCAATGGCGCACGTGACGCAGGGGCGCACGTCCATCGTCGTTGCCCATCGACTTTCCACCGTCCGGGACGCGCACCGCATCTGGGTGCTCGAAGGGGGCCGGGTGATCGAGGCGGGAACGCACGATGAGCTGTTGGGGCGAGACGGGCTGTATTCCGCCCTCTGGCGGGTTCAAACGGGGGAAATGGCAGGTATCGGCCGCTGATTTCGGATACAATCCCCGTTCGAGCCCGATGATAATTTCGATGCGTTGGCCCTTAGGGCGCTTGAATCGTCGATTTGCTATGACCTGCGGGTTCGTCGTATGACCGTATTCCTTCTTTGCGCTCTGGCCTTTGCCGCCTTCGCTTCGAACTCGCCGGAGCCCACCAAATCGATATGGTCGCGGATGCGGCATACCATTTTTGGTCGCCCGATCCACAGCAAGCACGCTCATCACGAGAAGCTCGGCGTTCTGATCGGATTGCCCGTCTTCTCTTCCGATGCGCTATCCTCGGTGGCTTACGCGACGGAAGCGATCCTGAGCATCCTCATCTTTATTGGCATCAACGGGCTGGGCATGACGTGGCCCATCACGATTGCCATCTGCTGCCTGATCATCGTGGTCGGCTTCTCGTATCGCCAAACCATCATCGCGTACCCGGCTGGCGGAGGCACTTATATCGTCGCCAGCGAGAATCTGGGCCAGAGAATTGGTTTGATTGGCGGTGCGGCTCTGCTCATCGACTACATCCTGACCGTCTCGGTCAGCGTCGCGGCTGGCGTGGTCGCCATCACATCCTTGTATCCGGTGCTCCACCCCCACCTCACACAGATCAGTCTGCTTTGTGTGCTGGTGGTCATGTGGGCGAACCTCCGCGGCGTTCGCGAGTCAGGGGCGGCGTTCGCGATTCCAACTTACACGTTCGTCGGGCTGACGCTCCTCATGATCGTCGTGGCCCTCACGAAAATCCAGGGCGGAGTCGTTCCCGTCGTTCAAGCGGAACCCGGGGTGCTCGGCTCCGAAAGCCACTTACCTATTCTCTTCGTTGTACTGCGTGCCTTTGCAGCCGGATGCACCGCCCTCACCGGCATCGAGGCCGTCAGTGACGGTGTGCCCGCGTTCCGCGATCCCCCGGCGAAGCACGCTACTCAAACGCTAGGGCTCATGGTCGTGCTTTTGACGTTGCTCTTCGTGGGCACCGGCTATATCGCGATTCACCTGCCGCATCTGTCGCTCTTTGCGACCAAGAATCCGAACTACACCACGGTCATGTCGCAGATCGCCGCGTTCACCTTTGGTGAACATTCGTTTATGCGCACGGCGATCCAGTTCTCGACCGCAGCGATCTTGGTGCTCGCGGCGAACACAGCCTTTGCCGACTTTCCTCGCTTGGCGAGTTTCATGGCGCGCGACGGTTTCCTTCCGCGTTCGCTCCAACGCCAGGGCGACCGGCTCGTTTTCCAGAACGGCATCATCATGCTCGCCTTCTTTGCGGGCCTTCTGATCTGGATCTTCCACGGCGAACTCGACCTGCTCTTGCCGCTTTACGCCGTCGGTGTTTTCACCGCCTTCACGCTGAGTCAATCCGGCATGGTACGGCATTGGTTCAAGCTCAAGGACAAAGGCTGGGCGATCAAGGCCGCGATCAACGGGTTTGGAGCGGTGGTCACCGGCATCGTCGCGCTGATCATCCTCGTGACCAAATTTGCGGAAGGCGCCTGGATCGTGTTGGTGCTAGTTGCGGCGCTCGTCCTTCTGCTCTCGATGATCCACAAGCGCTACGATCAAATGGCGAAGCAGTTGGTGCTCGATCCCGGTAACGCGACGCTGCCGAAGAACCACACCGTGATCGTGCTCGTCCCTCGCCTCCATCGAGGGACGATGAAGGCGGTCGAATACGGTCAGAAACTGGCGGGCGAGGTCCGTGCCCTGCACATCTCGTTCGATCAGAAATCGAGCCACCAATTGGCGGAGGAATGGGCGAGGTTTGGCATCGATATGCCCCTCGTGATGCTGAACTCGCCGTATCGCTCGCTCATTGAACCCGTGCTCGACTACGTCGACCAGATGGTGCTCGAGGATCCGAATCGTTTGGTGACGGTCGTGGTCGCGGAAGCGGTTTCGGTGCGGCTGATTCACCGATTGCTCCAAGAGAGCGTCGCGCTTCAGCTCAAGCTAGCGCTGGGCTCGCGCAAGAACATCATCGTCTCGAGCGTTCGCTACTTCCTAAGTTAAAGCATCTTGGCCGCGCGGTGGGCGAGCAGCTTTTCCGCGAACTCATCGCCGAGTTCCACCAGTCGCCGGAACAGGGTCAGCTGAACGCGAGCCCGCGTTTTGTTCAGATCGGGCGGATCGCCGGGCCCGAGCTGGAAGTAGTTGTCACCCCGAAGGTAGTCCGTCAGGAACCGCATACCGAGCTCCAGCGCGATGATCTGCACCGCTCGCGGCATCAGTTCGATCTCGGCCTCCGGCACGCTCTGCGCAGTTTGGATAAACCCTTTCGCGACCGCCAGATAAATATCAGTATCGACCATAATCTTGGTCAAATCCTGCTCGCGCTCGCCGGCGACGTTGCAAAGCGAACGCACCATGTCGCCCCAATCCGCAAGCCAAGTGAACGGCATGATCGTATCGAGATCGACCAGCGATTTCGCCACGCTGGTGCGCGGGCAGAACAGAAAGTTTTCGATCTTGGTGTCGCCGTGAATGAGGGTCTTGCGGATACGGCCCGCATTGAGGCCCTCCCACAAGTCCATCGCGAACGGCTCTTGCGCGCGGACCAGTTCCACAAACGGACGGACATCGTCATCGGCTAGACGTCGCTCGAGTTCTTCGCGCGAATGGGCCAAGCGGAATAGGCTGCGAGTGGCTTCCCGAAGCTCGGGGTGGGCGGGCAAAATCGGATCGTTATCGGCCAGCTTCTCGGTGCCGTCCACGATCGCGTGGAACTGGCGATAGTACAAGGCGGTATCGCGGTAGCCGGGCAGCGACCCCTCGATCTGGTCGACCGCGATCGCGTCCGTGAGGTCGGCATAAACCGCGAGTCCGCGTCCCACTTCTTCGGCCAGTTGCAATTGACGCTTGCGCTGTTTAACTTCGCTCAGGCTTTTATAGGTGGCGACGTCGGGGATGCGTACCATCAGCCGCCAGACATTCCGGCCGTGGGAATCGGTGAGATCCAGGTACGAGACGCCTCGACGGGTGGGAATGAGCTCGATCGGGACCCAATGCGGCGCGTTGTAGCCTTCTGCAAGACGCACCCGCTGTGATTCGATGACGGCGGTCATCGAGGTCATCACGCGCTCGGGCACCGTGAAAACGTCGCAGTTCACCTTCTGGAGCAGGTAGTTTTGACCGCCGATCCGCACGTCGTACGTGTGAATATTGATGTTGCCGCGCCCGGGAAATGGAGCGACTTCCACCCAGCCGTCGATATCAAAACGGCTGACAATCCATTTGATATCGGCCTCGCTAAAATCTTTGGTCGCGGCCGTCAAATGCGCGGGTTGATCATGGAGCGCAAGCTCCGCCAGGTTCGCCATGGACTCTACCGATCATGATGGCACGATTCGCGCCAATTTCCGCGTCTAGTGTGGTTCGAAGTCGGCGGCGCCACCGGAAAGGAGGTCGAACATTGGCCACGGCAGGCAGTAATCGTCCCCCGGACCAAAGATATCGTAGCCAGTCCGAACGATCGACCCATCGGGATTCTTGTGGAACGCGCTCACTCCCGGCCACCAACCTTCCTGTTCGGTCCAAAAGCCCATATCGCCGGTGAATTCGCGGGTCGCATCTTGGGCCATGTTGAATTTCCACCCGCGTGCGGTCGCCAGCTTGGCCTGTTGCTCGGGCGTATCCGGCGAAATGACGACGAACGCGGCGCGGGCCGTCAGGTGCGGGAGGTAGCCGGAGTAGCCGTCCGCCCACATCGTGCAGTAGGCACAGCTCCCGCCCATGTTGTGAATCAGCAGCAGGTCGTCTCGACCCTCAAAAAGAGCCGCGAGCGTGATCGATCCCTCGGACATTTGGAACGTGTAGTCGCCGCGAACCGGCTCGGGCGGCATGGTCTGCCGATAGTCGTTGACGGCTTTCTTGGCCGCTTCGACCTGAGAACGGAGCTCGCTGAGTTTGGAATCAATCATGGGCCCAGTATAACGGAATGCGGGGCGGACACTAGCTTGCCCACCCCATCATTCGGGTCGCCTCAGTCCTTATAGGGGTCATGAATCTCCCCGCCTGCCATCGCGACGCCGACCGGCTTGAGCGTGTGCAGGACCCGAATGGTCCCTGCGTGCTGCTCGAGTACTTCGGGCAACCGCTTGTAGCAGTGCGGAGACTCGTCGGTACCTCCGCCGCGCAGTTCGACGCCAGCTTCTTTGAGCCACGCCTCCATCATTCGGGGCGTGATCATTCCGCCTTCGCGCTTGCGTCCGCGTCGACGACCTGCCGCCTGAGTTCGGCTGAGCACACGTCCTGCGCCGTGCACCGTCGAATTCAGCGAGTACGCCGCCTCGGGTGCATCCACGCCTTCGATGATCACGGACAGATCGCCCATGGATCCGCCCACAAAGCCCTTCTGACCAGGAAAGGCTGGCGTAGCGCCTTTCCTAACCACCCAATACTCGACCCCGCCGTGCTGTTCGCGCCACGTGAAGTTGTGGTGGTTGTGCACCTCGTCCTTGATCTTAGCGCCGATGATCCGCGCCACCTTGCCGCAGACCCAGTCGCGTCCGGCATAGGCGTAACGTCCGGCCAACTCCATCTGCGGCAGATAGTCCTGCCCCAAAGCGCTTTCCTGGTGGAGCAGGACGGGCTTGGAGTTCATGCCGTTCTCGCCGCCTGCCGCTTGGATAAAGTGGGTGGCAATCGCATGGCCGAGACCGCGTGACCCGAAGTGGACGCCGATCCAAACCCGGTCCTCCTCGTCGGTGAAGAGGTCGACATAGTGGTTGCCGCTGCCCACCGTCCCGAGCTGATTTCGGGCCGAGTCCTTCTTTTCGATCGCGGGATAGAGCGACCAAGCGGGATCGTCGAACAGTTCGTGGTCGACGTCTTCCTGGTTCACGCGCCCGATTCCGAAGCTGATCTTGGCGAACACGTCGTCCATGATCTTGTGGATCCGGCGACGGAGTTCGACACCCGGCATGTCGGTGAGGACCGCCTTGTTGCCGCACGCGATGTCGTAGCCGACCCCGCTCGGGCTCAGGTGCTCCCGGTAGGCGGCGACGCCTCCAATCGGCATCGAATAGCCGACGTGGTGGTCCGCCATCAACGCCACGTGCTCGGCGCCGTATGCGGCAACCATTTTGATCTGGCCGAGAGCATCCGGCAAAACCGGATCGCCCCAAACCGGAACGTTTTCTACGAATTTCATGAATGTGTTTCCTTTAGTCCTGGACTTGGAGCACGCAAGGCAAAGGGACGCCGCAAAAGTAAATGAGGCCCGTCCATTGCCTGGACGAGCCCACAAATCGAATTGTCGAGAAGACGACGACTAGGTGCGCGACCAGACGGTCCAGCCGCGGTCTATGCCGCTGCGGGACTGATGGGAACTGGGTCGTTGGTGTCGCGCCGTCATCTGAAATACCCCCGAAAGGGATCGAACGAGGATTGTGACTGATCGATGGCGCCGGCGTCAATCCGTGGGCGCTGCAAAGGCTTCAAATCGAGAGATCGCGGCCCGAGCGCGCGTATCGAGTACGGTGAGCCGCAAGCGCTTCCACCGGCCAGAGCGCACCGGCAGGATTCGCTTACGACCGATCGTAGTGCCCGTGGCCAGCGTCTCCCATGTGTCTGCGAGCGAGCCTTCCAGCCGAAACTTCGCGACACGCTGGCCCCACTCGATCGGCTCGCCCAAAACCACGCGATCGATTGGGTCGGATCCCTTGACGGCCACTTCCACCGAAGGCTCCGCAACGGACTCAGGAGTGATCCAGCGACTGCGCATCGAGGC
Organism: Fimbriimonadaceae bacterium; assembly: GCA_044226215.1. Lineage (GTDB taxonomy): Bacteria > Armatimonadota > Fimbriimonadia > Fimbriimonadales > Fimbriimonadaceae > JBGAHK01. The sequence goes on from JBGAHK010000002.1 coordinate 153,883, forward strand.
TCGGCGCGAGTCTGCCCCGTAACGCGCCTCCCGAAGACGCTTGAACTCCATCAGGCTCCGAATATCCGGCTCCGCAATTCGGCCCCGTCGATCAGGCGGCACGTTGAGCAGCAGCAGACCGTTTCTTCCCACGGATTTTTCATACAAGTCGAGCAGGTTGGAGCCCGAGCGAACCTTGTCATCCTGGTCGGCATGATAAAACCAGCCCGGCCGAATCGAGACGTCGCACTCCGGTGGGGTCCATTGGTCGCCATCGAGTCGGCCTTCGCCTAGTTCCGCATGCAGCGGTGTTCCCGGCCCGTAGCGACCGGAAGGGATCATCGACCACGAGGTCTCGGAGGCGATGCCCGCCTCATTGCCAACCCATCTACAGCCGGGGCCCGCGTCGCTGAAGATGACCGCGCCAGGCTGACACTCGCGGACCACCTGGTGGAACAGAGCCCAATCGTAAACCTGTTTCTTGCCATTCGGCCCTTCCCCGTTCGCGCCGTCGAACCAGACTTCGAAAATGGGTCCGTACTGAGTGAGCACTTCCCTCAGCATCGCGGCAAAGGTCGCGTTGTACTGCTCGGTGCCATACGAGGGATGGTTGCGGTCCCACGGCGATACGTAGACGCCGAACTTGAGTCCGACTTCCTTGCAGGCATCGCTCAGCTCACGCAAGACATCGCCCTTGCCTTGCTTCCACTTGGTTGCCTTGACCGAGTGTCCAGAGTAAAGGGTCGGCCACAAGCTGAACCCGTCATGGTGCTTGGCGGTGATGATCACGCCTTTAAACCCGGCGTCTTTGAACACGCGCGCCCATTGGCGGCAGTCCAGATCGGTGGGCGCGAACAGATTGGGATCCTCGTCCCCACCTCCCCACTCTTTGTCCGTAAACGTGTTGGGGCCGAAATGGACGAAAGCATTTAATTCCATCTCTTGCCACGCCCGTTGAGCGCGGCTAGGGACTGGGTTGAGCGGAGCCAATGATTGCGTGGCCAAGAGTGTGATCACCAAACCGAGAGCGCCAATCATGAGTTAGCGGGGCCGGACGAACATGACGCCCGTGGCTCCCTTCCGTCCCGCCACGTACTCGCTGATCGTCGGACCGATGATCACCTTCATATCCACCGACGAGGCGTGGACGAAGCGCGCGCGCCCCTCGAGAACCATGATCAAGCCGGTGTGGGAACAGTCCATGCCAGGCGTATCCGTGGTGATGCCGACGATGTCACCCGATCGCAACCGGTCCTCGATGCCGGCGATTCGCTCTTTCGGAATGTAGCGCTTGGGCATCGATGTGACGCGGCGTTCCATCTCGCCAATCGCGGGCATTAGCTCCGGATGCTTCTTCAGCTGGACGTAAACTTCGCGGTGGCGGGTCATGAAGTCGATGGGTTTGTCGAACGGCTCATTGCCAGGGAGCGATTTCGTCAGGTCGGTCACAAAGCCCTTGCGGACGTTGTCGGCCATCCATTCCGAGGTGTAGTGCAGTCGCGACAGGTATCCGTCCACCTTGCTTCCCCGGTAGCGGGTTTGGCGAATCGCCTCCACCAAGTCTTCCGGCTTGGGATCTTTGCGCGGCAGAATTCGGGCCAGATTGAACGTGCTCTCGAAGAAGGTCACGCAGTCGAGACCCTCCAGCGTGCAGAACGGAAATTCACGATCGGGATCGCGCTCCAACGTCCAGCCCACGTACGGCGTGTCGAGCAGTTCGAGCCCGATGTGCTTCATCCGCTCGCCGATGGGCAGTCGATCCCAGTGCTCGCTTCGCGATTCCGCGATCAATCGCTTGAACACGGTCTGGCCGATAAACGACGGCTGGTCGGTCTGGGCGACCATGAGTACAGCGAGCGCGAGCGTAGTCACGCCCTACTCCTACCCGATGCGGGCCGGGCATTGCCAATAAAAATGGCCCCAGCGGGGTAATTCGCCGGGGCCGTTGGGGAGGGCAGGGTTAGATTAGCTGGCGCAAAGACAATTCGGGCCGCAGGTGGGCAAGAGGCAGTTTTTCTGGTGCTCCAGAGCCGCTTTCAGCCGCTTGTGAGCCCGGTGCAGCCTCGAGCGCACGGTTCCCACCGGCGCGTCGATCATCGCCGCGATCTCCTGGTAGCTCGCGCCTTCGACGTCGGCCAGCATCACCAAGGAGCGCTGGTCGGGCTTGAGCATCATGAGCGCTTTCTGCATCTCTTCCGACATCGTGCTCTCGACGAACTGGACATCCGGGCCCGGGGTCGGGTCGGGCGTCTGAATCGCGAGCATGTCGTCGTTGCCGTTCGTTCGCACCGGGGCGTCGTAAGACACCGTCGAAACGCGGCGCTTGCGCGAGCGGACGAGGTCGAGGAACAGCCGGGTCACGATGCGGAAAATCCAGTTCTCGAACGGGCGATCCCCTTCGTACTCATTGAATCCACGATAGGCTCGATAGAACGCTTCTTGGGTGAGATCCTCGGCGTCCGCGCGATTGCCAGAAAGCCGGAAGGCCAGGTTGTAGACCTTCTTATAGCTACCTTTCATCAGGTCGTTAAAGCGTGATTCGTCATGCTGAATAGCGGTCGTCATCTGTTCTCCTCCGGTTCGTTATGTCTATCTCAACCCTGGGGGACCAGGAATAGTTCCAGACTTGTCAAGATTGTATCCGATTTGTCTAGAATTTGTCTAACTATTCAGAAGGGTTAAACGATGCGTAGAAGTTCCCCGCAATTGTACAGGCAAAGTACGCGATTCCGATCGTAACGGCCGCGACAATCATTGCGGCGACGACGGCCGGCAGGTGCAGAAATCCCATGAGGGCGATGAACAGGCCGACCGGCGGACCGCAGAACAGAACCAGGCTCAAAATGGTCATGAGCGACCGAAATCCACGCTGAGTCGGGTCGTCCACATCGGGAAACATGATCGTGATCAGACAGTAGACCGAGCAGAGCAGCACGACCAACGTCGGCATGGCAATGGCGGAGGCGATCCCGACCAGCCAGAGGCGCGGCATGAACGGGATGAGGGCCAACCCGCTGAGCACGACCAGCCCTGCGCCGACCAGCGAACGGCCCAAAACTTCGACAAAAACGATCTTGCTGGGCGTGAACGGGAGCGGCTTTTGGAGGTCGACTCGCCGAAGCATCTCCAGAAACGCCATCTGGGAGCCCGTCGAGACCATAAACGCATTCAGAGCTTGGAAGCCGAGAAAGGCAGGAGCGGGATCCTTCATCGACGACCTGACGACCATGATCGATGCCCAGGAAATCAGTCCCACGAACAGGACAAAGACGACGGTGGCGGAGCGAAGGCGCGTCTGAAGCGCCGCTTCTTTCCAGAGCAGGGCCCGGATACCCGTGGTCTCAATTCGGGTGTACCAAGCCTTGCCTTTCGCCTTGAACTTCCCTGCTCGCGCCATCGAACCCAGTTGGCCGTAGACATCGCCCGAGCGGGCTTGGGTACGAATCTTGGCGAATGTATCCGCCACCAGAGCGGCTTGCTCGTAGAACCAACCAGATTGGTTCATCGCGGTCCAGAGTCCCAGGCCGGCAAAGGTGATCAGAATTCCCGAACCCAAGATCGCCCCTGCCCAGCTGCCTTCGAGCGGCGCCATCGCCACTCGGGTCGCGGCCGTCGACAGGAACATGATTCCGCGCAAGATCGGGTCGCGGGCCGCCCCGAGCGCACCCACATTCACCACCAGCCGCGCCGCGTACATGGCGATGATCGCCAGCACGAGAACGAGAGTCCAGTTCAGGACTCGGCGAACCCGGTCCATCTCCTTGGTTGGGCGATTGTAATACAGACTGGCCGAGATCGAAATCGTGGTGAAGGCGATGGAGAGCAGCAGCCAACCGCCGAAGGCGGCCCGGTTAAAATACGCGGCCATGGCCGGGTTGGGCAGCTGCTTGAACAGGCCGTAGAAAGCGGTCGTCATCGGCCGCGCGAAAAGGAGCAGGAAGAACGGCACGATCAGCGTCAACAGTGAATCGCGCGCGACTCGGAAGCCCAGAACCAACCTCGGCGAGATCGGGGTCGGAAAAAGCACGTCCACATCGGGCGGTTTGAACATGCCTTTGTTGTTGAAAATGCCGAGGTAGAAGAATAGCGAGACGGCGCAGAACCCCGCGAACACCAGCGCATCGATGACTTGAAGGGGCGGGAACTCGGTCCCAAAAATGTCGGGAGGAAGGGCGGTCGCGCGGCTGTCACCACGCCAGAACGGGCGAAAAATCCAGAGGTAGTAGCCGAAGAAGAACAGGAGTCCGATCAGGCGCCGCGACGAGGAAACGGCGCGTTTGATGCCGTTGATGATGCTGCGGACATAAAGGAAGATCAGCGGCTTCATCGCGCGTCCTGAGACTCATCGGTGAGGCGGAGGAAGATGTCTTCGAGCCCAGCACCCGACATGTTCGCGGCCGATCGCAGCTCTTCCAAAGTGCCCGAGGCGAGCATTTTGCCGCGCGACAAGATGATCACGCGGTCGCACAGTTTTTCAGCCGTGTCCAGCAAGTGAGTGGAGATCAGGACCGAACAGCCAGCCTGCTTGGCCATCTGGATGTCTTGCTTCACTTCGTGGACACCTTGAGGATCAATACCGATCAGCGGCTCGTCGAAGAGGAGGACGTTCGCTTCGTGGACCATGGCACATGCCACCGATAGCTTTTGGCGCATGCCCTTGCTCAGCGTCGCAACCAACTCATCCTTTTTCTCGATGAGGTCGTATCGCTCGAGAAGGCCTGTTCCATGCTTCTTATAGACGGCGAGTGAATCGAAGCACATCGCCACGAACTTGAGATGTTCATCGACGGTCAGCAGTTCATAAAGCGACGGCAGCTCGGGAACGAACGCCAGGCCCTTCTTGGCCTTGGCTTGGTCGCGTTCCAAGTCGTGGCCGTTGATCAGGATGCGCCCCGTAGTCGAGCGAAGGATGCCCGCAATGCAGCGAAGGGTCGTGGTCTTGCCCGCACCGTTCTGGCCCAAAAGTCCGACGATTTCTCCGCGCTCGATGCGAAAGGAGAGATCGTCGACGGCCCGAAAGCTTTTGTACTCTTTCACGAGGCGGACAATTTCGAGCATCGATACTATTTTGCACCGTTAGCCACCGCAGCCGTCCGCGCGTTCGGGGTAGCGTTCACGTCATGCCTCTCGTGAGCGAGTTTGCGCAGCGGTTTCGGGATGAGGTTGCGCGCGCAATTGTTGGTCAACAAGATGTCGTCGAGCAGCTGCTTGTTGGCATCCTTGCCGATGGCCACATTCTGTTAGAAGGCGTCCCCGGTGTGGCGAAAACCCTCGCGGTTCGCACGACGGCGGCGCTCCTCGATCTGCATTATTCGCGCGTTCAATTTACGCCCGACCTGATGCCTTCCGACTTGATCGGCACCAACGTCTACGACCCGAAATCGAGCGAATTCAAGCTGCGTCAGGGCCCCGTATTCACTAACGTTCTGCTTGCGGACGAAATCAATCGTACGCCGCCGAAAACGCAGGCCGCGCTGCTCGAAGCGATGGAAGAGCGGCAGGTGACGATCGACGGCGAACGGTATGCGCTGCCGAACCCGTTTATCGTCTTCGCCACCCAGAACCCGATCGAATTCGAGGGCACGTACCCGCTTCCCGAGGCTCAGCAAGACCGCTTTCTCCTCAAGGTCCAGGTGGACTACCCCGAGCCCGACAGCGAGATCGAGGTGCTGCGCCGAACCAATACGGGCTTCAGCGCCCAGAATCTCGGCGCAATGGGTCTGCCCCGCATCCTCGCCGGCAGTGAACTGGCCGACCTGCGCTCCCAGGTCCAGGACATCGACGTGCAAGACGACATGCTCCGCTATATCTATGGCATCGTGTCCCAAACCCGGACTTCCCGCGACGTGCTTCATGGTGCCTCCCCGCGAGCCGGCATCGCTTTGGTTCGGGCGTCCAAGGCGCACGCCGCCCTTTACGGCCGCAACTACGTGACGCCGGACGATATCAAGGCGCTCGCTCCTGCGGTGCTGCGGCACCGGCTCATTCTCCGGCCCGAGGCCGAGATCGAGGGCCTCACGGTGGAGCGGGTGTTGGCTGGGATCCTCGACCTTCAGGTCGTACCTCGCTAACCGTGAAGTTTCTTTTCCTCAAGCGACAGTCCATCGGCGGCATCTCGGCTTGGGCCCACCACCTCGCCCAAGAGTTGCGCGGTCGCGGCCACACCGTCGACATCGAAGACGCCGAACCATGGATGATGCCGGAAACGCAGCCGCATCTCCAGAAACCGGTCACCGAACGCGTCCGGTCCCTGGGTGCCAACGCCGACCTCGTGGTGGCGTGGGGATATCGATGTGCGTGGGCCTGCGCCGAGGCGTTTCGCCACAAACGGCCGTGGATCTACATGGCTTATGACTTGCCCAAGACGCTGCATCCCGAACTGATCGCGCACCTAACCGATTCGCGCATGGGCATCTGCGTCTCCCAAGCGGTCGTTCGGGTCCTTGACGAAGCGCTGGCCGGTCATTTGGCGGTCGCGTATCCGGGCATCGCGGTCCCCCAACCCATCGATCGCGCGGCGGAAAAGATGCGCTGGAAATTCGATCCCGAGCGCCCCGTCGTTGGCGCTTTAGGCAGGCTGACCCCGGAACGCGGCCTGTTCTCACTTCTCGATGACGAGACGGTAACCGATGCCGTACTCGCCCGACTCCCCGACACCCAGTTCGCGGTTGCGCTCCTCGATTCCGGCTACAACCGCAACGAACGCGTTCGATTGGCGCTCAGACTGGAGAATCCGCTCGCCTTCATTGGTATGCTCGACCTGCTCGTCGTTCCGAGCCGCTCGGCAGGCTGGTCGATGGCCGCCATGGAGGCGATGAGTTTGGGCACGCCCGTGCTGATGCGAAACGTGGGAGGCTTGTCGGAAATGGCAGAAGATCGCTATTCCGCGCTGTATTTTGGGTCGGAGGAAAACCTCGGAAACGAAATCGCGAATGCACTGCAAATGCCTGCCAATCTTGACAGCATCGCCGCGACCGCGGCCGCGAAAATCGCGGAACGGCACACGCTCGCAACACACGCGGATCGATTTTTGGCGATCGTCCAACGCGCCCTGTAGGATTGCGAGCAAGGTTGACAATCCGGCCGAAATGGGGGTTAACTGTCCCTTGTGGCAGTCACCATGGACTGGTGGTAACGGAGGACGGAGCACGGAAGCTCCCGCCACTTTCCTGCTCTGGCAAGCGTCCTTAAGCACGCCAACGTGCAAATCGTCCTACGAACCGCTGCCGTTTATCTTTTCCTCCTGGCCCTTGTGAGGTTGAGCGGCAAACGACAGATGGGGCAGTTCACCCCGTTCGATCTAATCGTCCTCCTCCTGCTGTCGAACTCCGTTCAGAACGCGATGACGGGTCCCGACACCACCCTTCAAGGCGGCATGATGAGCGCGGCCACCCTCATCACTCTCAACTACCTCACGTCCGTGCTCTCGGCGCACTTCAAACCCTTCCGTAAAATTGTCGAGGGCGTCCCGGTGGTACTCGTCGAACGCGGTCAGTTGAACGAGGAGAACATCAAGAAGGTGGGCATCACGATCGATGAGGTCGAGGAAGCGCTCCGCCAGCACGAGGTGTCCAAGATCGAGGACGTGGACCTCGCGGTCATGGAAATCGACGGCAGCGTCAGCGTCATCCGGCTCGATCCCAGTGCGCCCGACCACGTGCGGGTGACGCGGCGTCACCATTGGCGTCACTTGGGACGAAAGTAAATCCACGCGGAACTACCGACCCGGCAAGGACGCTAGAACTGGATACATGACGGGCCCGCCAGGTTGCCAGCCAGCCCAATTGCCCGACTCCTCGTCGACCAACCCCATCCCGTAGTTTTCAGTAAGCCTTAGTCCCGGGTGCGGTGGAATCAAGATCGTTGGAGCAGGTGCAGAAATAATGAAGGAACGATATAACGCACGGTTGGGATTTTTCGCGGCGACGCTGGTATTGGGCAATCTGGCGGCGCAAGCGCAAACAACGTTTTATGTCTCTCCGAGTGGGAATGACAAGTGGACGGGCAAGCTCAAGATTGCCAATAAGAATCGAACGGACGGTCCGTTCAAAACGATGGTCGGAGCGCGCGACGCGATGCGAAAGCTCCGCAAGCTCGGCCAGATGGATCCGAAGGGCGCCACGATCATCGTCAAAGCCGGAACGTACACGCTGACCGAGTCGTTCGTTCTCGATCTTCAGGACAATGGCACCGCCGAAGGACCGATCGTTTGGAAATCGGAAGTGATGCAGAAGGCGATTCTCGATGGCGGACGCCCCGTCACGAGTTGGTCGAAAGTCACGGGCGCTGCGAAATCGGTCTTCAACCCCTCGTACGTGAACGAGATCAAGCAGTCCAACCTGAAGGTGCTCCGACTGGCCGGTCTCGGCAAACGCAAGCAGCGCGGCTTCTCGATTCGACTCGACGGTGAGTTCCCGGCTGAGCTGTTCTTTGATGACACGCGCCAAGAGCTGTCGGGATATCCGAACAAGACCTACTTAAGGGTTAAGAACGCGGGCAACGACGGCAAATCATTCAAGGTCGACGACCCCCGGCCCCGGAACTGGAAGTACAACCGGTCCGAAATCTGGACCAAAGGCTTTCTCAATTGGAACTGGGCGGACAGCCAAGAGCAAGTTTCATCGATTGATGACAGCTCGCTCACCGTGGCGCTGTCTCAGCAGCCGACCTACGGTGTGCGCAACAACCAGCGCTTCCGATTTGTGAATGTCCCTGAAGAGCTCGACGCTCCCGGCGAGTACTACATCGACACCGCCAAACAGATGCTGTATTACTACCCGCCGACGAAGTCGCTGGCTCGACGGGCCGTCCTCAGCGTGCTCGACCAGCCGCTGGTCAAGATGCAGGGCACAGAGTACATTCGGTTTGAAGGATTCGTCCTGCAGAACGTTCGGCAGCACGCCGGCGAAATCTACTACGGCGTCAACTGCTCGTTCAACGGCTGTGTGTTCCGCAATACCGGTGTGGACGGCGCTCTCGTCGTCAATGGCTCGAACTCGGGTCTCGACTCGTGCGACATCTACAACACGGGTGAATGCGGCGTGCGGGTTTGGGGCGGCGATCGCCAGACCTTGACCGCAGCCAACAACTACGTAAGGAACTGCTCCTTCAAGACGGTCGGACAAAACGTCATGACACGCGCCGCCGTCGAGCTGTTTGGCGTCGGCAACGAGGTCTCGAACAGCCGATTCTCCGATCTGCCTCACCAGGCCGTTTGGATCCACGGCAACAATCAGCTCGTTGCGAATAACGAAATCGCCCGGGCCTGCTTGGAGACGGGTGACGCCGGTGCCATCTATCTCGGCCGTGATTTCACCGAGCAGGGCAACATCATCCGCAACAACTATCTCACCCAGATCAAGGGCTACCAGGTCAATAACGTCAATGGTCAGCCGGATACCGTCTGGGCGATCTATCTCGACGACTTCGGCAGCGGCACCCTCGTCCAGGGCAACATCGTCAAGAACAGCGATGAAGCCATCCAAGTGGGCGGTGGTCGCGACAACACGCTCACGGGCAACGTCATGACCGACTGCAACAAGGGAATCCACGTCGACTCCCGGGGCACCGGTTGGGCCGCCGACAAGTGGGGTGAATTCCAGCTTGGCGTGAAGCTCAATCAAGTTCCCTACACGGGCCAGGTCTACAGCCAGTACCCGTATTTGGCGAACCTGATGAACGACGAGCCGATGAAGCCGAAGCGCAACGTCCTTTCCAAGAACATATCCGTCGCCAACGGTCAGTTCCTGGACCTCCTCGACAACCTGACCGCGGCACCCAGCTTCAGCGCCAACGCAGCGGTGATTACCACCAACAACTACAATGGCCTCGCTCCTGGGTTCGTGAACCTGGCCAACAACGATCTCCGCGCTCTGCCGGGCTCCAATGCCGAACTGATCGGGTTCGGCGGCATCGACGGCTCCACGATCGGCCTCTTCAAGAATGCCTATCGCCCGGTTGTCAAGCCCTTCCAGGATATCGTTTCGGCCAGCCGACTTTAAAGCGCCCGCTCGATTGCTGTTCACTTCGGCCCCGGCCCCACGCCGGGGCCCTTTTCTTGCGACTGGTATCCTCCGAGAATCAGATTCGAATATGTCCGACGACGCCCGTAATCCCATACTCACCGAATTCCCCAAGATTTCGGTCATCACGCCCTCTTATAACCAAGCGTCGTTCTTGGAAGAGGCGATCCTGAGCGTCAAATTCCAGCGCTACCCCAACGTCGAGCACATCGTGATGGATGGCGGAAGCACCGATGGCTCGGTGGACGTCATTCGCCAGTACGAAGACAGCCTGGCCTATTGGGTCAGCGAGAAAGATGGCGGTCAGGCGCAGGCGATCAACAAGGGATTCGAGCGAGCCACCGGCGACATCATCACCTGGCTCAATAGCGACGACACCTTCCTGCCCGGCGCGCTGAACCACGTCGCGTTCGAATTCCTGCAGGATCCGTCGCTCGAATGGGTCTCCGGAACCGCGCTGAAGTTCGGCGAGAAGTTCGTCCGCCTGGATGCCTTCGACAAGGGCCGGATGCCCCCGCGCGAGGAATGGCTCATCGGCAATTGGATGGTCGCCCCAGCAACCTTCTTCCGTCGCTCGGTTTACGAGCGCGTCGGCCCGATGCTCGAGAACATGCATTTTGCGTTCGACTACGAGTACTGGGTGCGCATGATCTTTGCCGGCGTCAAGCTCAAGCAAATCGAGCGGCCCTTGTTTGGATTCCGCTACCATGACGCGAGCAAGACGGTTACGGCCCAAGAGAAATTCCGCGCGGACGAGAAGGTCATTCGGGACAAGTACGTTCCCCAGCTGACGTCGGCCGAGATGAGCCGCTACACACGGCTACAGGGCGTGCAGCGCTGGCAGAAGTTCAAAGATTTCGATGCCCTGCTCAAAAGCGAGGGCAAGGCGGCCGCCAGCAAAGTGTTCTGGGGCATCATCCGCAAAGATCCCGCCGCGCTCGTCAGCAAGTCCGGCATCAAAGCTCTGAAGACTCTGATGCGGAGCTGAATCGGGCCGGGAGCCGCTTTGCGATCGGCGTGGGGAGCGGAGCCATCCGCAGCCCAAAGACGAGGGCACTGGCGAGCAGCATCGCGAACGGCGTCAGAGCGACACCGACGAGCGGGTGGTGAGTGATCCAATCCGTGTGGCACAGGGCGCTGCCCCCCATGGCGATGAGCACCACCGTCCCCACCATGAGGCCGATCCGGCCGACATGCTGAATGTACGCCAGTTCCGGCACCACCTTGCGTTTGATGAGCAGCGTGAGCGGAAAGAACTGGGCCACATGGATCGAGATGTTCATGATCGCGACGCCCACCAGGCCGTTCCATCGCGCCGCTGGCACGGTCAGCAGCGCGGTACAAAGTCCGTTCCAAACGACGAATGGCAGGGTGAGCTGAGGCTTCCCGGCTGCGAACATCGCCTGACCCAGGCAGGAGTAATACAGTTCGAGCATCCGGTACGCGCCAATGCACAGCATGATCGTCGCCCCGAGGGCGTACGCGCGGCCGTCCAGCCACACGGGCAGAATCGCGGCCCCAAACGCGCACGGCACAAAAATGAAGCAGGCGCCAGTCGCAAAAGCGATGAGACCGTTGCGATCGACCGACCGGGCAAACGCCGTCTCGCTCTTCATGTGGCTCCGCGCGAGATCGGGCTGGATCGCCTGGGTCACCGATCCCGACAGATCGAAAAGCGCGAGCGGAAGCCGGACCGAATTGTTATAGTTTGCAAGCGCGGCTTTACCCACATCCGAACCAATAAGCACTTGGTCGCTGTTCGAAAGCAGCGCCACAGTTCGGGTCAGGTAGTTCTTTCTTCCCTGCTTTAGACAGTCGCGAGCGATATCCCGGCGAAACGGTGTCGGCCCTTGGAATTCGCGGCGAATGGCGCGGTAGCTGACATAGGTCGCCACGATCGATGAGCAGGCTGGACCCGCCACGACCGACATCGGCGAGCGCGTGAGGATCACGAAGAGGATGCCGAGACATGATCCGCCGAGGGCCACGATCAGGTTGTTCGTCGCCACATGCCCGAACTGCCGCCGCGCCGCGAAATACGTGACGTGGCTGAGCATCAGATTCTGAGCCGCGAAATTGATACCCGCGAGCAGGAACAACTGCGCATTCCACCACGGATCGTGCCCGCCGTGCGTTGCATAGCCGACCGCGATCATTACCGCGATTCCGCCCAGTCCGACGAGCGCCGCCATGACCGACGACACCTTCCAAATCGGCCGGGGATCGTCGGTCGAATCCGGCGCAAAGGCACGCAGCAATAGGAGCCGCGCCCCGTCTGCGTAGCCGAAATCGAGTGCGGTCATATAGAGCCCGCAGGTGAGGGCGAACAGCGCGGCGCCATAGCCCTCCTCGCTGAGCCGACCCGTATAGATGCGAACGGCGAGCAGGGTGACCACCATGCTCATCAAGCGCGCGCCGCTCAGGAAGACGACGGCTTTGGTCTTGCTGGTCTCTCTCATGCCGGCCGCGCGTGTTCCGGGGACGATCGGCGCGATTCGATCCAGGCGATGAGCGCTTTGCCCAGTTTCTGGCCGGGATCCTCGATGAGCCGCCGGGATGCCTCGGCTAGCACCATCGTGAGCAGGACCGTGCCGGTGAAAAGAAAGATCAGGTGGAGCATGTCCTGCTTGAGACCGATCTTGATGGCGATCGTATTGACCACGTCTCGGCAGACGAAGTGCCAAATGTAGGCGCTAAAGCTCGTGACGCCGAGTTGTCGCAGCCACTTGGTCTCGAACCAGGGCGCGCCGCCTTTGCCAAGAGCAAAGGTCAAGCCGAAGAAACCCAGGGCGAATGGGATGTGCCACAGCAGATGGGGATGGAAAACGGCGCCCATGGCGGCCAGGGCAACCGCCGAGCCGAAAAACAGGAATGGTGCCCAGGGCTGGCGGTGCGCCCCGCCCACGCGGCCCTTGAGACTGTGATACAGCACGAAGCCGATAGCGAAGACGACCAATTGATTGGGAAGCCAATAGAAGTAGAAATCGGGGACCGATTCGTAGGCGGGCGACCCAAGCCAGAGAAACAAGCCAAACGAGAGCGCCAAGCCGACGGCCACGAACATCAGCGCGCGGCTGAGGGTATTGATCCATTTGGCCAAAAGCGGCACCAGGGCGTAGAACTCAAATTCGACTGCGATCGACCAGCCGCCCGGCACTACGTCGTTGATGAACTGTTTGAAGAACCCGTGGGTGAAGGTGAGGGTGGCGAGAATGGAATCAAGACCCGGCGCGGGCTGGACCGACAGCCTCGGGAAGCGCAGTTTGTAGAACGTGTAGAAGGCGATGCCAACCCAGAACAGCGGCGCGATTCGGAAGAAGCGCCGAATGAAGTAGTTCAAGGTTGGGTGCGCCTCGGTTTTGCGCGAGTTCATGGAGTTGAGCAGCGTGAACGCGCTCACCATGAAGAACAGCTGGACGCCGAATTGGCCGGAATCGAGCAGATGGTGAAGCCACGCGGGCACTTCCGGGGTGCGCTGAACGCAGTGGACCCCCATCACGCCCAGGACGGCAAGGCCGCGCATACAGTCGATGAATGCGTACTTATGGGGCGAGGCGGTGGCCTTATCGGGCGGGGAGCTCGACAAAAGACCGCACTCCTTTTCGTGGGCGAAGTTCGGCCGCCATCTCTTCCCGACTGGGCATCGCCATGCCCGCCAGCACGAACGCGAACATGACCGTATCGGGGTTTGTCATGAGCAAGCTGCCAAAGAAAAGCCCCTGGAACACCCAGATCGAAAACGAAAGCACCCCGAAGTTCATCGAGTTGCTCGCAATATCGGCGGGCTTGCTAAAGGCTCGACGCCAGCTCGAATAGATGCCGCTCACGCAGAACAAGGCGAGCAAAGTCATCGCGGGATAGCCACCGAAGCTGCCCGCCGCCAGCCAACCATTGTCGAGCAGCTTGGTTTCAACCCAGTTATTGGCCAGGGCTTGCGGGAAATATCCGCCCAGCTTGGGTTCAATGCCAACGCCCGTAAACGGCCGCTCCCTCAGGATATGGCGGGCTTGGGGCCACAGCACCTGATCACGGTATTCGTACGTTCCCGAACCACCTGTGAACAGATAACCGAAATTCTGACGCTGGGTCCAAAGGAAGCCGCTGAGCACGACGAACATCACGCCGATGGTAACGAGTCCCGCGCGGCGATACCGTTTGATCAAGATGTAAAGCGCGATGAGAGCGGTCGGAACGACCGCGAAAATCGAAGAGCGAACTTGGACCATCACGATGGCGGCCATGAACGCGATGCAGGCGACCATCTCCCACCGCTTGAGCGGCCGGAAGGTGGACCGGCTGGCGAGCATGATGAAGCTCATCAGCGAGAAGGCGACGGTGTGACCGATGTTCGCATAAAGGCCCGATGCACGGATCGTGCTCATTTCGCCAGCCGCCGTTTCTGGGTCCGCATTTCGGATCGCGGTGGCGTAGCTCAAGGCGGGACCGACTTTGGCAAATTGAAGAACGGACACCGCGAAGGAAATCAGGGCGAAGCCGACCACGATCTTGATCACCGTCTGCCGCGTTTCGGGCGCAAAGTAAACCAGTCCCGCGCCCTGCAGGAAGCAGAGGACATACAGCAGGAACTGGTAGTCCATCAAGACGAACACGTTCGAGCGCGCGACCTGGATCTCGGCAAGGATCGTGGTAAAGACGAGCCATACCGCCAGCACCGACATCACGATCATCGGAGACGGCAGTCGGAAAGACATTCGACGCGTACCCAGCGCGACCATGACCCAGCCGAACAGGCTGAGGTAGACGAACTTGGGAGCGTTGAAGAAGTTGGCGAGAAAACCGCCAAAGACCATGAGAAAGAGGACCCCGAGGATGTTCAGGATGCCCCACAGGATCATCGCCCGCTGAGACTGGCGATCTTCCGATCGCAACATCTCCACAGTCGACTTCGGCTGGCGAAGGCTATGAACGGGAATCGAGCTCATGGATGAAAGCGCCCTTTCTGTACCGGCGAACCGGGACAGAAAGGGCTAATCAGGACTAGTCGCGACGAGCCAGGTAGGCGCGCTTTCGGCCAAAGGCTTCTTCGTCGGGGTTGGCGTCGAGGAGGACCAAGCTGACGCGCTTGGCACCGACCTTCTGCATCAGCTCGTAAGCCTGCGGAATCGCGCGGTACGGCGTGCTCGTGGCCGACACAACGAGGCAGATCTCGTCGACGTACTGGGCCATCGTCGCGGCGTCGGCGAGAATGTCGCATGGCGGGAGCGCGAAGACGACCTTGTCGCCGAGCTTCGAGAGCGCTGCCACCACCTCTTCCAGGTTCTGGTTCGGGGCATCGGTCACAAACTTCATGTCGTTCGTGCCGGCCGGAACCAGATACAGGTTCTTGTGGGCGGTTTCGATGAGCGTCGTCGAGGCGATGCCCGTTCCGTCGGCACCGAGCATATTGCTCAGACCCGCACGGCCAGTGGCATCAAATCCCTTCGTGATCGGAGATCGCAGCAGATCGCCGTCGACCAGGATCACCTTCTCGCCTGTTCGAGCCGCCGCGAGGGCGAACTGAACCGCGCTGTTGTAGCTGCCTGCCGTTCCCTTCACGCCGGTGAAGAGGTAGGTGTGCAGCTGGTCATGCGCGTTGGAGACGAGTGTCGTCGCCATGTAACTGAACGCTTCTGCGGGCGTCGTATCGGCCCGGGCAAGACCACGGATCGATCCAGCGGCTGCACTGCGGGGCAGAGTCGGGACCGCCGCAACGACGGGCAGACCGGTCAGGTCCGTCAGCTGTGCGGAGTTTCGGGCTCGCAGCTTGAGCGAGTCGAGGGTCACGACGTAAAGCAATCCGATGGCGAGTCCGCCGATGGCTCCGATAAACGCCCACTTCTGCATGTCGGGGGCGATCGGATCCGGGTCGGGCTCGGCTCGGTTCAAAACGAATGCGGCGCGAACGGGAACGCTTCGGTTCTTGAGTTCCTCGGCCATCGCCTTGTAACGCCGATAGTTCTCGTCGACGATGGTGAGTTCGCGGCCCATCTGAATGATCAGTCGTTCCGTCTCGGGGAACGTCGCGAGTCGGCCGTCGATTTCGGTAATTCGGTTCCGCGTCTCGGCAATCTGATCCCGCAGACCGGCGACTCGGGCCTTTCCACCGGCGAGCTGCTGCTCGAGACCGTTGCGGACCGATTCGGGGCTGGTGTTGGAGCCCGCGTTAACCGTTTTGGTCTTCTGAGCAGAAGCAAGCTGCTGCTTCAAGCTGCGAATCTGATCGTCGAGTTCCTTGACCTGAGGCGCGTCTTCGAAGTAGCGACCGACGTATTCAGCGCGCTTGCGCTCGGCGTCGGTGATCGCTCCCTCAATTTGCGATACGACCGGGTTGCGGACTTCGCTGCGCGAGTTGACGTCGTTCTTCGGTCGGGCATCGACGCTAGCCTGAAGCGAAGCCACTTCCGCTTCGGACTGCTTCAAATTCGTTTGCAGGACCTGAAGCTGCTGCTCCAGGGTCGAGCGGAGGCCTTGAACATCCCGCTTGGCGAGATCGAGGTCGGTGATCTTGTGATCGGCCTTGAATTTCTCGAGCGCCTGTTCCGACTCCTTCAGCTTCTTCTGCGAGGCGTCGATCTGGTCGTTGACGTACTGAAGTGCGCTCTGAACCGCCTCTCGGGCGTTTCGGGCTCGAACTTCGTTGTAAACCTTTTCGATCTGGTTCGCAATGGCAGCCGACACTTTGGCGTCGTGAGTGCGAACTTTGATCAGCGCGATACCAGCCGAATCGTTCTGATCATTGGTCGTTCGCGCCGTCTCGATGTCGTACATCCGGTAGTAGTCGACCCAGTTCTCACGGAGCTCGGTATTGCTCTCGCGGGTGGCGATTTCATCCAAGGCTTGGAAGAACACGCTCTGGCTGCTGAGCACCTGGCGCTCGGTTCGAGCACCGCCGGGGCTACCGCGGTTGATGATCTGCACAACGTCGTCCGACATGGTGGACGCGTAGTTTCGACCCGGGTTTGGAGCCTCTCCGAGCAGCATTTCCATGCGGCCCTCATAAATTGGCTTATTCAATTTCGCGGCGATCAGGGCTCCGAGGAGACCGATCGCGCCGAAAATCAGGATGCGGATGATGTACTTGATATACATGAGGCGCTTTGAAGCTATCTTAGCTTATTATCGGTGAGACGTTCTAGGCTTGGAGAGTGCTCCGTGAATTCGCAGCACCTTCTTCAATGCCCAACCCCTCAGGCGGGCCGTGGGTTCCCTCGAATCATGTCTCCAAGAAGGTAGACGGCGCCGGACCAATAAAGGAGCAGATAGCGGCGCCAAAGCCGTCTCGGCTCATTGATCAGACGAAACAGCCATTCCAGGCCCGCGCGCTGCATCCAGCGGGGCGCCCGCGGCTTCAAACCCGCAATGAGTTCGAAGGTGCCCCCGACGCCGATGATGGTGGCTTCGGGAATCAGGCGTCGGAACTGATACGCCACGTAATCCTGCTTCGGAACACCGAGTGCGACAAAGATCAGGCGCGCTCCGTGACTCCGGATCGATTCGGCGAGCTCCTCGATGTGGGGCATGTCCATGGTAACGACCCCGTCGTAGATGAATGCATCTCCGCTTTTTGCGATTTTCAGGGCGTCCAGCGCCTTGGGCGGGTTTTCACCACCGACAATCGCGATCTCGCTCGCGGGCACACGGCCGATGAGGACTCCCGAAATATCGCTTCCCGCCGTGCGCTCGGGCACTCCGGAGACGCCTCGCTTCAGGCGAGAGGCCCAGACGAGAGGCATGCCGTCGGCGACCACAAAATTGGCCTGCTGAACCAGGGCGCGGTAGTCGGGGTCGAGCCTCGCGCGAGAGATGATCTCCAAGTTGAGGGTGAGCACCCAGCTGCCGACTCCCTGCTGATAGCGCTCGAGAATAGACTCGACCGCCTCCTCGGCTTTTGTTGCGGCGACCTTAAATCCGCATAAAGTGGTCATTTTCATCGCGCGATCACCCGAAAATTGGCAAATCGGCTATGATTCAGACGCTTTCCCGAACCATGGATCCCGCGATCGTCTGCATCATTCCGACTTATAACGAACCGGAAGATTTGGCGTCGGTGGTTCGTTCGATCCAGGCTCAAGACGTCCCTCACGTCACGGTTTTGGTCGTTAATGCCGGGGACCCCCTTCCCGAAGATCTCGCGCGGCAGGTGACGGAACTGAAGGTTCCCGACGACCATTTTTGGACGCACTGTATTCAGGATGGATTTGAGTGGGCCAAGTCACGGTCTTTCGATTATGTCTTGATGACCAATGCCGACACCCAGCTGATGCCGGGCACGCTGCGGGCATTGCTCACCTATGCACAGGCGCATCCAAGCACGGTGGCCGTCGCGCCAGCCTATATCATCGGCGAAAACGAGGAAATCCGTCTCCTCTATTCGCACCAATCCGACTGGGGCCCGTTGCTTTACGGCAAGCTGATCCGGCCGTGGGTCCGTCCCGAAGACGCTCCGAACGAGCCGTTTGAGATCGATTTGACCGGGGGCCAAGGCGTGCTGTTCGAGGCCAAATGGCTTCAACGGTACCAAATGGACGACATCAACTTCCCTCACTACGCGAGCGATCACGACCTGTGGCTGCAGATGCGCCACGACGGAATCAAGATGATGCTGGTGCCGGAGGGAGGCATCGTTAACCAGCGCGTGCTCAGCCGAATGCGCAAGGGCGGCCTGGTCAAGACGCTGTGGCACCGGATGACGTCGGATATGACGCCGGAGAGTTACAAGATCATGTGGCGCCTACGCCGCAAACACCTGTCGCTGCCCGTGGCGATCCCGTCGTTCCTGGTCAGCTTCGGACTACGGTGGACGCTCGGACTCCCAAAGATCGTGCGCCGCAGTTAGCGTGCTCGAGAAGGACCCCGTCGCGAACGATGGTCCGCATGGCGCGCAACAAGAAGGCTGGGTTGCCATAGATATAGCGCCGCCACATCCGCTTGGGTTCGATCCAAAGGCGATACACCCACTCCATACCGAGGCTGCGCATCACGCGCGGTGCCCGCGGCTTGGCGCCTGAGAAGAAGTCGAACATGCCACCGCACGTCACGGCAACCTTGCAGTTCAGCTGGTCGCGGCAGTTTCGCATGAAGAATTCCTGCTTCGGCTGACCCAGTGCAACCATGAGTACGTCCGCGCCCGCCGCCTGAATCAGGGGCAGCGCGTCCTTTTCGGGATCGCAATAGCCGTGCTGGCGGCCAATGATCTTCACGTTTGGATACCGCTCGGTAATCCGATCGCAGGCCGTCTGGTTGACTTCCTCGGTGGCTCCGAAGAAGAAGGCGGTGATCTCGGTGGGGCTTTCGTCGAACAGGCGCGGCATCAGGTCGGTGCCGGCGAAGTTGTACGGCACCTCTTTGCCCCGCATTCGGCTCGCAATCCGGATGCCCACGCCGTCGTTGACGAACACATCGAAGTCGCGCAGGACCTCGAAGTAGTCCGGCTGTTCCCATGCGATGTTCAGTGTGTTGGGGTTGCCGAGCATGAGCAGCTTGTTGTTGCGCTCGGGCGAGGCCATGAGCCGGATCCACCAGTCATGGAACTGCTCGAAAGTCGGGTTCCAGAATGGAAGCCCGAGGATGAAAACGTCCGGCTTGGGGTCGGGGACTTGGAGACTCAATACGCGCCGTCACCCTTGAGAACCGCCATCGGCGTCTTGAAAATGATCTTGAGATCCGTGCCCAGGCTCATCTCCCGAATGTACTTCCGGTCGAGTTCCATCCACTCTTCGAAGCTGAGGGCGCTGCGGCCCATGATCTGCCAGTAGCACGTGATGCCGGGCTTGACGCGAAGTCGCTCGAGCGAATTCTGGTCGTACTGCAAGACCTCGTGAGGGATCGGTGGGCGGGGTCCGACCAGGGTCATGTGACCGGTCAGGACGCTCCAAATCTGGGGCAGTTCGTCCAGGCTGTACTTGCGCATGAACTTGCCGATCGGGGTGATCCGCGGGTCGTCCTTCATTTTGAAGATCGGCCCGTCCTTCTCGTTCTTGGCCTTGAGCAGCGCAAGCTGCTTATCGGCGTCGGGACGCATCGACCGGAACTTGATGAAGGTAAACGGCTCGCCGCAGAGTCCGATGCGCTTCGAACGGTAGAAAATCGGTCCTCTCGAGGTCGCCTTCACCGCGACGGCGAGGACGAGGAAAATCGGGAAGAGGGCGACGAGCAGGGCGGTGGCGCCGACGATGTCGAGGGACCGCTTCATGACCGCGTACGGCACGGGAACAGGTTCCAGCCCTTCGCAATTCGCGGGTTTCGGCACGGGGGCAGGCATAGATGCCGCCGGTGTGTTTGGCTGGCCTTCCAATGCAAGACTTCCTGTCTCTGGTTCGAGTGTCGGTTTCACCACGTACTGTGCCCCTTTAGAGGAATGAACCCAAGTGTCCCAACATCGGAACAGCCATCACGGCTTCAATGTTGAAAGTATACCAAGGGAACCCTGAAAAACAACGAAAATTTGCATTAAGGTTCCCTTGCACGTGAGCCTCACTCCGCCGAAATTATCGGCAAGTTCTTGGCGTTATTCGACGGTAACCGATTTTGCCAGGTTCCTGGGCTGGTCGATTTCAAGGCCTTTCAGCCTAGCCACGTGGTACGCGAGCAGCTGGAGCGGGATCACAGAAAGCAACGCGTTCAGGTATTTATCCCGGCTTGCGGGGATGCGAATGGTCAGGTCGGCGACCTTCGGCGTGACCTCGTCTTCATCGGTCGTGACGCTGATCACGGTCCCGCCGCGAGCCTGGGTTTCCTTCATATTGCTGACGAGCTTGTCGCGCAGGGCGTGGTCGGTCGCCCCAAAGATCGCGAAGACGCCCGGCTCGATCAAGGCGAGCGGGCCGTGCTTCATTTCGCCGGCCGGCGACTCCTGGGTCGGGATGTAGGCGATCTCCTTGAGCTTTAAGGCACCCTCGAGTGCAGTGTATGCGTCCGTGCCTCGACCGAGGAAGAAGAACAGCTTGGCATCCTTGGCGGCTTCGGCGACCTTGATCACATCGGCCTCACGGTCGATCAGTTCCTTCGCGAGTTCGGGCAGACGCCGCAGTTCCTGAACGACCTGCTCGACGCGGACGCCGGGCATTTCCGTGATTTGGGCCACGTGAAGTGCCAAGAGCGAAAGCGCGATGACCTGAGCCGTGTAGGCCTTGGTACTGGCTACGCTGATTTCGGGGCCAGCCTGGGTGATGATCGTTCGGTCGCACTCGCGGGCGATGCTGCTGCCGAGCACGTTTACGATGCCCATGGTACGGATGCGTCGCTGCTTGCACAGGCGCAGCGCGGCAAGCGAGTCGGCGGTTTCGCCGCTCTGGCTGATGAAGACGGCCACGCTCTTCGGAGAGAGCACGGGGTCGCCGTAGCGGAATTCACTGGAGAAGAAGACGTCGGTTGGCAATCTGAGCAAGTTTTCGAACAAATACTTACCCATAAGCCCCGCATGGTACGACGTGCCGCACGCGATGATGTTGATGCGGTCGACCTCGCTCCACACGTTCTCGCTGAAGACATTTTCGAGCCGCACCTGGTGCTTTTCGTCGATGCGTCCGGCCAGGCACTGGCGGATGACTTCGGGCTGCTCATGGATCTCCTTGAGCATGAAGTGCTCGTAGCCACCCTTTTCGGCGGCGGCGATGTCCCAGTCGACGTGCATGGGCTCAAGCGGGAGCTCGCGGCCGTCGAGGTCCGTAATCCTCACCGCTTCCGGGGTCAAGACAGCCACGCGGTCGTCTTCCAGAATAAGCACGTCGCGGGTGTAAGGCAGCAACGCGGGGATATCGCTTGCGAGCAGGTTCTCGTGCTCGCCGAGGCCGATCACGAGAGGGCTGGCGTTGCGGGCGCAGACGATCTTGCCGGGTTCCTTTCGGCTCACCACAACCATCGCATAGGCACCGCGCAAGCGCTTGACGCCGCGGCGAACCGCTTCCTCGAGCGGGATGCCGGCGCTGTACTCCTCGCCGATGACGTGCGCCGCGACTTCGGTATCGGTCTCGCTGTGGAACATGTGGCGCTTTTGGGCCAGTTCCTCTTTGAGTTCGAGGTAGTTCTCGATGATGCCGTTATGGATGATGGCGACCTGCTCGAACTGGTCGAAGTGAGGGTGGGCGTTGATATCCGTCGGCGCCCCGTGGGTGGCCCAGCGGCTGTGGGCGATCGCCATATGGGCCTCGGCGGGAAACTCGTCCATCAGCTTGCCGAGCTCGCTCAGCTTGCCGGCTCGCTTCAGAATTCGGATCGCGCCACTGTCGACGAAAGCGATTCCCGCGCTATCATAACCGCGGTATTCCAGCCGCTTGAGTTGATCGTAAACGACTTCGACCGCGCTGCGATCTCCAACATAGCCTGCAATTCCACACATCTTCTTGTATTAAACCTGGGGGGAGGGCGCAGAATCGAATCTTGCGCGGGGAACGGCCAACCCTGCGACGAGGTTGAAGCTTGCGAGCCCCACCCAATCGTCTCCACTACTAACCGTGTCAACCGCTGCCGCGTTCCGGCTACTGAGGCCCAAACAATGGACGAAGAACGTCCTGGTGTTCGGTGCTTGGATTTTCACAGCCGGATTCCACTCGGCTGAAGCGACGCGTTTGGTCTGGCTCGCGTTTGGATCACTTTGCGCCCTCAGTTCCGCGACCTACGCACTGAACGATGTACTCGACGCGCCGAAGGATCGGCAGCATCCTCGCAAGCGCAACCGACCGGTCGCGAGCGGCGCCCTCTCGCCCGGAGCAGCGACCGCGCTCGGCGCCGCCTGCGCCGCAGTCGGCATCGCACTCGGCGCCATGGTTGGCCCTCAGTTTTACGGTCCGCTCGCTCTGTTCATCGGCGTTCAGATCGCATACAACCTGTTCGCCAAGCGAGTCGCCGTACTCGACGTGTTCACGATCGGGTTTGCCTTCGTTCTCCGGGCGGCACTCGGCGCAATCGCGCTTTCCGTCCGCATCTCCCCTTGGCTCCTGTTCTGCACGTGCGCTTTGGCTCTGCTAATCGGATTCGCGAAGCGCCGCCAAGAGCTGAACGCGCTGGGAAGCGCCGGCACGACCCGAGAGGCGCTGGGCTCTTACACGTTGGCAGGGCTGAACATCTTTGTCGCGGTGAGCGCCGCGATCGCCGCTTTGAGCTACGGCCTGTACGCCCTCGAGAGCGAGACAGCCCGGGCCAACCCTTCCCTGCTCGTCACAGTTCCGTTCGTGCTTTACGGCATCTTCCGATATCTGCTGCTCATCTTCAGCACTCCGGACGGCGAGGAGCCTGAGACCCTGCTCACCCGCGACCCGCATCTGGTTCTCTCTCTCATCGGATTCACCGCGACCAGCCTGGCCGTCATGGCAGGCTGGAAGATTCCGCTTTTGGAGGCGGGCCGATGAGCTGGAAGACGGCGATCGTGGTGGGGGGAACGAACGGAATCGGCGCCGAAATCGCCCGGCAACTCGCGGCGAGAGGTTGCCGTGTAGCCGTCGTGGGCCGCGACGAGGCCGCACTCCAGAGCTTCTCGGCGACCTGCCTCACGTACCGGCACGACGTCGTCGCCGACCGCGACCATATTTCCGAGCTCTTCCAGCGGATCACCGGTGACCTCGGCGGCCTCGATCTGATCGTCTACAGCTCGGGAATCATGGTCATTCCGGGTTCGGACGAGTATCCGACCGCCTCCGATATCGCGACCATCGACGTTAACTTGTCGGGAGCGATCGCCTGGTTCAACGAAGCCGCCATCCGGTTCGGCAACGTCCGGCGAGGCACCATCGTGGGTCTCAGCAGCGTGGCGGGAGACCGGGGCCGCAAACTTGCGCCCGCCTACCATGCCTCCAAGGCCGGCTTGACCACTTACCTAGAATCGCTGCGGAATCGACTGGCGCCGCTAGGCGTCCGGGTCACGACGATCAAGCCCGGCCCGGTCGCCACTCGAATGGTGAAGGGCCACCCTCTTGAAGCCAAGGCGATGCCGGTCGATGTGGCCGCCGCAAAGATTCTGCGGCTGGCCAAGAGCGGCCGCGAGCGTTACCTCTCGCCCGTCCACTGGATTATCTTCACGGTCCTCCGGCACGTGCCTTCTCCCTTGTTCCGGAGACTGAAGGTTTGATCGATCCGGGTCGCATCCGCGCCGTCGACGGATTCGGGCAGACCATAACCAGCGAGGGGTATGTGTTCACGCCCCACAGCGTGGATGAACTCCAAGATTTGATTGGGCTCGCCCACAGCCAGGGTCGCCCGGTCGTGGCGCGCGGGATGGGTCGAAGTTACGGCGATGCCGCCCTGCTGGCCGAGGCCATCGTCCTCGACATGCGGAGACTCAATTCCGTCGCAGAATGGGATCCCGATACGGGCCGGCTGCGGGGAGGAGCAGGCCTGACGATCGCCGATCTCTGGCGTCAGGGCATCGGGCATGGGTTCTGGCCCGCCGTCGTTCCGGGAACCATGCGTGTCTCCATCGGGGGCGCGCTGGGGACGAACATCCACGGCAAAAACCATCGCCGGATGGGCAGCTTCGCCGAGCACGTGGAGGCCTCTGAGCTGCTCGATGGAACGGGTCAAGTCCATCGCATCCAGGCAGGGACTGAGCTGTTCAAAACGGTGGTCGGCTCTGCCGGCCAACTGGGTGTGATCACGGAAGCTGAGCTTCATTTGAAGCGCGTGCCCAGCGGCATGGTGAGCGTCCTCGAGCGCAAAGCCCGATCGTGGGAAGAGATGCTCGACTGTTTCGATGGCTCCGATGAATACGAGGTGGGGTGGGTCGACCACTTCTCGGGTGACGGCCGCGGTCTCTTTCACGGCGCCTCGACCCTTGCCGATGGCCGGGCCCTATCGGTTGAGGAGCAGACCTTGCCCGAGAAAAGCCCTCACCTGTGGAGGGTCATGAAGTGGCTGAACCGACCCGGCGCGATGCGGCTCGTGAACGGGGTCAAGTACGGCCTTGCTGGAAGCACGAAGCGGTACGAGGAGTCGCTCGTGGCGTTCAATTTCCTGCTCGACTACGTACCCGACTGGCGCGAAGCCTACTTGCCCGAGGGCCTCGTCCAGATCCAGTTTTTCGTGCCCGAGGCCCAAGCCGCGCGGGTTTTTCGAGAGATTCACCGCGTTCAGCGTGCCATGGGTCAGATTCCGTTTCTCAGCGTGCTCAAACGCCACCGCCAAGACCCGTTCTTGCTCACCTGGGCTCTGGACGGCTATTCGCTCGCGATGGACTTCAAGAACCACCCGTCCCTGCCCGCGCTCCACGCCGCTATGGCCGAGATCGTGCTGAGCAGCGGAGGACGATTCCACTTGGCGAAAGACTCGCTGATGACCCCGGAGGACGCGCGGCGCTGCTACGGCGATGCCGCCTTGGAGCAGCTGCGCCGGTGGAAGGCAGAGCTCGATCCCCAAGGTGTCTTTTCCAGTTCCCTGGCCCGCCGCCTGAACTTATTTGAACCCAAAACGGGTCTCAAGGTCGATTCTTGAGCCGCCATAACGGTATCCTTTGGGGCAAGGCAGTCCCGTCTTCCTCCGCATGACTTGCTCCATCACCCTTGCCGACCAATTCGTCGAAGCGTGCCGAAAACATCGCCGCGTCCTGATCGGGACGCACCTGAACCCAGATGGCGACGCCCTCGGCTCGGCTCTGGCGATGTCCTTGTACCTCGATGAGATTGGGGTCCAAAACGAAGTCGTCTGCAACAATCTGGCACCCTACAACCTCAAGTTTCTGCCCCACGTGGATCGCGTGAAGTTGGAGCCCGAGCAGACCGACTACCAACTCGGCATCGTGCTGGATCTCGATTCAACCGAACGCCTGGGCCGCACCAAGCCGTATTTCGAATCGTGCGAAGAGCTGATTGTGATCGATCACCACGTGCCCCACGAGGAGCCCGGCACGTTGCGGATCGTCGATGTGGAGGCCCCCGCGACATCGCTGATTCTCGCCCGGCTGTTCCGAACGATTGGCGCCCCGATCACCCACGATATGGCGACTTGCCTCCTGGCGGGCATCGTGACGGACACGGGTAGTTTCCGCTACCGTAACACCACCCCGGAATCTTTGCACACCGCCGCCGACTTGCTTGTCGCAGGCGGCGACATCGTCGAAGTGTGCGAAGAGGTTTATCAGAAGAAGCCGCTCCACAGCGTTCGGCTGCTCGGTCGGACGCTGGATCATTTGCAACTCGCCGAGGAGAATCAGATCGCCTGGTCGACGCTGTCCGCCCGGGATTTTGTCGAGACGGGCGCGAACGAGGAGAACACAGAGGGACTCGTGAACGAGTTGCTCGCCGTGGACACCGTTCAGATGGCCGCGCTGATTCGCGAGCCGCGCGTAGGCAAGGTTCGCGCCTCACTCCGCTCGCGGGAAGGCTACGACGTCGCCGCTGTCGCGCGGGAGTTCGGCGGAGGCGGTCACCGCAACGCCGCTGGCTGCACTTTCGAAGTTTCGCTCGATCAAGCCGAGCGCCAATTGGTCGAGGCGCTGAAGCGATGCTTGGCGTCCTCCTGATCGATAAGCCGCTGGGCATCACTTCGCACGATGTGGTGAACACGGTCCGCAAGCGGTTCGGAACGCGTCGCGTCGGCCATGCGGGCACGCTCGACCCTCTGGCCACGGGACTGCTCGTCGTGGCGGTCGGCCCGGCCACGCGCTTCCTTCAATACCTTCCTCTTGAGCCGAAGGAGTATCGATGCTGCGTCAAGTTTGGGGTGTCGACCAACACGCAGGACGCCGAAGGCGAAGAAGTCGAACGACGAGACGTTCCCGCCGATCTTGAGAAGCGATTGATTGATGTTTTGCCCGAGTTTGTTGGTGAAATCGATCAGATCCCTCCGATGTACAGCGCGGTCAAGGTGAAGGGCCGCGCACTTTACGACTACGCGCGGTCGGGTGTCGAGCTCGAACGCGAGCCGCGAACGATTTACATTCACGAGATCGAACTG
Organism: Fimbriimonadaceae bacterium; assembly: GCA_044226215.1. Lineage (GTDB taxonomy): Bacteria > Armatimonadota > Fimbriimonadia > Fimbriimonadales > Fimbriimonadaceae > JBGAHK01. The sequence goes on from JBGAHK010000002.1 coordinate 180,765, forward strand.
ATTCGCGTCGACGGCGATATCGCCGAGATGCGCGTCGTGTGCAGCGGCGGCACGTATGTTCGAACCCTAGCCCACGATGTAGGAGCTCGCCTCGGCTGCGGTGCGTATCTGTTTTCGCTGGTCCGAACTCGAGTTGGCCGATATGACCTCTCACAGGCGGCGCAGCTCGATTCGGCCGCTCCCGACGACCTACTTTCTTTGGCCGAAGCCCTGCCGCCGCTTCCCCTCATTCAGCTCAACTCGCGACAAGTCGAGCATGTGCGAAATGGGCAGGCGATCACGGTTGTGCCCTTGCCCGCCGAGCGGCTCGTCGGCTTGATGGATCCCGAGGGCCACGTCATCAGTGTCGGACGCAAGACACCCCAGGGCATTCAGCCGGACTGCGTGATTCCCCGCGAGGCGCTTCGTGGCGCTCTTTGAGCCGGGCATCCCGCGCACCAAGACTTGGGGCCATGCCGCGTGGTTTGGGTCGTGGCTGGCGATCACTCTCATCTGCCTGCAACTGAGCGCGAGCCCCCGAGGTCACGGCACCCACCAACAGCTCGGACTTCCCCCCTGCCCGACCGTCTTGCTGATGCACCGGCCATGTCCCGGCTGCGGACTCACCACCAGTTGGACGGCCCTGCTCCATGGTCAGTTTGCGGAGTCGATCCGGGCCCATGCGCTGGGGCCGATCACGTATATCGGCTTTGCGATTTCCGCCTTGCTCTCGGGGTACGCCTATCTTCGCGGCTGGCGCTTCGACACGGATTCCCGCGCCATGAACCGCCTGATGGCCTGGAGCGCCGTGATCTTTTTCGCCTATGGGATTGCCCGATTCGCGCTCATGCGCATGGATCCATAGGGTTAATCGTGCGCGAACAGAGCCGGCATGCCGCCGGTGTGCCAAAACAGGACCCGCCCCGAAATCTCTCCACGCTTCGTCAAATCGATGAGGCCGCTGAACGCCTTGGCGGAATAAACCGGGTCGAGCACGATGCCTTCTTGACGGGCCATCCGGGTCATCGCTGCCTCGCCCGCCTCGCTGGGCCAGCCGTAGCCGGGCCCAACGTAATCGAACCGCAGATCGAAGTCCGCAGTCGCGCGGTGGCTACCCAAAAGTTCATCGAGCCCTCGGCTCAGCCGCACGAGGTCGTCCCGTATCTCGGGCTCAGGATCGCATGAGATGCCGATGACACGGGTCGGAGCTCCGGCCAGGCCGTAGGCGAGTCCGGCATGCGTACTGCCAGAACTCGTGGCCGTCACGACGAAGTCGAAAGTTTCAGGAATTTCGCTTGCGGCCTGCACAAATCCATAGGCACCGAGCGGACTGCTTCCCCCGATCGGAATCTCATAGACCTGCTCGCCCGCCCGCCGGTGCCTTTCAGCGAGCGCGGTTGACCGGGCGAACAGCTCTTCCCAAGGTCCATCTGGGTGATGATCGATCTCCAGTCCAAAGAGCTCGTCGAGTATGAGGTTGCCCCCACGGCACGGCTTGGGATGGGGCTCCTGATAGCCCGGCTCGTAGGGTCCATCCATCAGCGCGGCGGCGCACCGAATCCCGGCGACCGCGCAGGCCGCGGCCAGTTGACGAACGAAGTTGCTCTGGGTCGAGCCACAGGTGGTTACGATGTCCGCGCCTGATTTCAGGGCGTCGTGAATCAAATACTCGAGCTTCCGGCCTTTGTTGCCCCCCATCGCAAAGCCGGTCAGATCGTCTCGCTTGATCCAGAGATCGATACCCAGGTCAGCGCTGAGGCGCGGCAAAGCGTGGCAGGGCGTCGGAAGACAGAGCAGGGGAAAGCGCTCGGGCGCGGGGTTCACTGGCTAACCGGAACAACCCGGCTTGGAGCCTGAACTTCGACCTTGCCGGTTTCCACGGCATCGCGCTTGAGCGGCGTCCAGAAGAACCCAGCCAACGCAAGCCATCCCAGCAGCGTGAGGACGACAAATGCGCCGGCCGAGAACTTGGCCGTGGCTTGCTGGGCCCGCTCGCTGATCGTGATGCCCCAGCGAATACAGAAATTCCAAATGCCGTAGCTGAGGTGATAGGTCGATGCGGCGATGCCGAGCACGTAAAAGACGAGAACCAGGCCGCCGAATGACTTCAGGTGATCGGCCCAAGTCGCGTAGTAAATCGTTTCGTTCGCCCCCTTCAACGTGGATGCGATCGAGGTCGTCGCCATGTGATAGCAGAGGAATACGATCGCGAAAAGACCAGTCAGACGCTGCCAAAGGAAGTATCGATCCTCGCGGTAGCGGGTGAGGTGGGCAGTCGTGTCGTAGTCCGCGCGGGAGGCGATGATGAATCCGTACACCGAGTGGAAAATCAGGGGCAGCCACACGACTCCGTATTTCAGCACGACGAGGACGTGGAAGGGCAGGTGTTCGAAAAACGCGATGACCCCGTTATAAGCGTTGGGCCCCGCGAGGGAAAACGAGTTTAGCGTCAGGTGCTGGACCAGGTAAAAGCCGACCGGGATGATGCCGGTGAGCGAGTGAACTTTGTGCCAAAAATAGTTCTCGGTGCCCGCCATAACTGCTGTTCGATGATACTACCCGCCGACGCCGGAACGCACTCGGTAAACTCCAGCCATGCCAGTGATTGTGGACATCGCCGCTCGCGAGATTTTGGACAGCCGGGGAAACCCCACGATAGAAGTCGATGTCCAGCTGGACGATGGGAGCTACGGCCGGGCCGCTGTGCCCAGCGGTGCCAGCACAGGCCAGTTTGAGGCCGTCGAACTCCGCGATGGAGACAAGACGCGCTACAACGGCAAGGGCGTCCTGAACGCGGTTGAAAACGTGAATGAAGGCATCGCGCCGCATCTGCTCGATCGCGACGCCACTGACCAGTCTGCGATCGACGCGATCCTACTGGAGCTCGATGGGACGAAGAACAAGGGCAAGCTCGGCGCCAATGCGATTCTGGGTGTTTCGCTCGCGGTCGCCAAAGCCGCCGCGCTCTCTTCCGGCTTGCCGGTTTATCACTACGTCGGAGGCGTCTCGGCCCGGGTGCTCCCCGTCCCGATGATGAACATCCTCAACGGGGGCCAGCACGCCGATTCGAACGTGGACTTCCAAGAGTTCATGGTGCTGCCGGTTGGCGCAAGCTCGTTCAGCGAGGCCCTGCAGTGGGGCGCCGAAATCTTCCACATGCTCAAGAGCGTGCTCAAGGGCAAGGGCCTGAATACGGGCGTTGGTGACGAGGGCGGCTTCGCCCCGAATTTGGAGTCGCAGGAGCTGGCGTTCGACTACATCTTGGAGGCGATCCAGAAAGCGGGCTATACGCCTGGAAAGCAAGTGTGGCTCGGCATCGACGCGGCAGCCACCGAATTCTTTGAGGGCGGCATCTATCGCTACAAGGCTGGCGATACCCGCGAGCGCTCCGGCGCGTCGCAGGTCGATTACCTCGTCCAGCTGTGCGAAAAGTATCCGATCATCAGCGTCGAAGACGGCATCGCAGAAGACGATTGGGACAGCTGGAAGGCGCTGACGGCGGCGATTGGCGACAAGGTGCAGTTGGTCGGCGACGACCTCTTCGTCACCAATGTCGAGCGATTGACGCGCGGCATCCAAGAGAAGGCGGCCAACTCGATCCTCGTTAAAGTCAACCAAATCGGATCCCTAACGGAGACGCTCAACGCGGTCGAACTCGCCAAGCGCGCGGGCTACACGGCCGTGATGTCGCACCGATCCGGCGAAACCGAGGACGTCACCATCTCGCATCTCGCGGTGGCGACGAACTGCGGCCAGATCAAGACCGGCGCCCCGAATCGAACTGACCGCGTGGCGAAGTACAACGAACTGCTCCGCATCGAAGAGATGCTCGGTTCGAGCGCCACGTACGGCGGCGCATCCGCTTTTGGCAAGCTCGCTTCGCGGCTCGCCTAGTTTTCGACGTACGACCAGAGACGCGCCACGTTCTCCGCGTGGTGCGTTTCTGCGTCGGGCGTCTCCACGACGATCATCGTGTTCTCCAAGCGCGGATCGTTCACCAGGCAGCGAAAGCCCTCTTCCCCAATCTCGCCTTGGCCGATGTGCTCGTGCCGATCTTTTCGACTCCCGAACGGCTGCTTGCTGTCGTTGGCGTGGACGACTTTGAGCCGGTCGAATCCGACCAGCGACTGAAAGCGCTCCATGGACGCGCCGTACGTTTCCGCAGTGCGGATGTCGTAACCCGCCGCGAAAATGTGGCAGGTATCCAGGCACACACCGAGCCGATCCGGCGCTTCCGTCCGCTCCAGGATTTGGGCGATTTCTTCGAAGCTGGAGTTGAGGCTGCTTCCCTGCCCGGCGGTGGTCTCCATCAGGAGCATAGCGCCGCCCGGCGTCTCATCGAGCATGCGAACGATCGCGTCGCACGCGATGCTTTGAGCTTCTGCAAGTTCTTGTCCCGTGGTCGCGCCGATGTGGGAGACGACGTATGGGATGCCGAGCGTCGCACAGCGCATCAGTTCGCTCGCGAGCGCGTCGTAGCTCTTCTCTCTGATCTCCGGTTTCGTCGCGCACAGATTGACGAGGTACGAATCGTGACTGACGATATGCGCGCCGATTCCCGTGTCGGCGAGGGCTTTTGCCAACGCTTCGGGTTCGCCCTTTTTGATGGTGCGCCCCTTCCACATTTGGGGGCTGCTCGTGAAGACCTGAATCGCCGTGCAGCCAATCTCCTTGGCGCGGAGGACGGCTTTGTCCAGGCCCCCGGCCGTCGGCATATGGCCACCAATCAAGCGTGCGCCCACGAGCGTTAGATCCGGCCCCGCTCTTGGAGCGTATGGTGCAGTCCCGAGATCAAACCGGCAACGCCCATCGTGCCAAACAGCGCGGGCAGGACCAGGGGCGGCTTGGATCCCAGTTGCAGGGCAAGCACCACGAATGCCAAACCGACGCCTTCCACGAGGAAACTGCGGAGGAGGCGCCCGGTGCGATACTCGTAGCTGCGGCTACGCTGCATCACAGCGCCGATGAGCCCAAACACTCCTCCAAAAACAAGGAGCGCGCCGATCGCGAGAAAGATGTTGCCGAAAACAGGCACGGGAAGAGTTTATTCGATCCTGCATGGTCGCGACGTTTTAAGACGATCCGCCGCAATTTTGCTGGTTTTGGACCCACTTTCGGTTGCGAGCACAATCGCGCGAAGTACACTCCGAAGGTTGCGGTTTTTGTGCCGCGTTGAATTTTTTTCGTTTGATCGAAAAGAGGTGAATATGACTCGAGTATCCACGAAATTTTTGGGATTGAGCTTGGTGTTGGCTGCCGCAGGTTCCGCGCGTGCTTTCGATTTCGGAGCCGATTGGACTTATCTGTACTGGCCGGAAGCCGTCACGTTTGAGACGAACTACGCCGGATGGTCGGGCCCGCAGGCCCAGGTCACCTCCCTTTTCAAGGGCGACCGCCGCACCGGTCCGGATGGTGGAACGACCACGCTCCTGCCCGCCGGCCCTTACAGCGTGCTTTCGTACTGCGTCGAAATCGGCCAGGCGATCCACCAGAGCTATGAGCGCCACGATAAAGTCACGAACCTGCTGGGCAGCGTGACCAACACGGGCGGCGTCACTGGCCCGATCACCTTCACGGCCGCAAAGACGGATGCTCTCGAGCGACTTTGGGGCTCGTTCTTCTCGTCGGTGACGGACAAGACTCACTCGGCTGCTTTCCAGCTCGCCGTGTGGGAGCTCACGTTCGACAGCGACCAGACGCTGACCAATGTCAACGGTAAGCTGTACAAGCCCGGTAGCTATACGGCGGGTTCGATCTACGCGATCGCCGAAGCCTATCTGACCGATGTCCGCACGGGCAAGGCCAACAAGCGACAGGCTCTCGTCCTGCTTTCGGATAAGGACGTTCAGGACCAGATCACCGCCGTGCCGGAACCGGCCAGCCTCGTGATCGCGGGTCTCGGTGCCGCCGCTCTGCTCGGCGCCCGACGCGTTCGCAAAGCCTAAGTCTTTAGGGACTGAAACCAAAGCGCCCTTCTTGGTTTTTCCAAGAAGGGCGTTCTTGCGTCTGGAGGCGTCTCTCAGCGCCGGATGAATTGGCGGACGATTGGCCCGGTCACGGGCGGCTCAAAAACTCGCCCGGCAAAAGCTGCCATCGCGCCGACGACCGAGAAAACGATCATGAACACGACAAAGATCGGCGAAAGAACGTTGGCCAGTCCGCAGGTCACGTACCGAGCAACGAAGAAGCCTGCACCCATCAATAGATGGAAAAACAGCGCCTGCATTGAGTTGTAATACACGAACCGCTTATCTAACGAAATGAGCGACATCACCAACGGCCCCAAGACGGGAAACGGAATGGAGAGGCCCCAAGCGATGGAGCCCATTTTGCGCTCGGTCGGGGATGGCATCAAAGCATAGGGTCCGCTCATGGTCGCTCTAGATTACCAACCGGCCCGATGCGAGGTTGCAGAATCCTACCGATAGTTGGTGAATTCGACCGGAAAGGCGAGGTCGGCTGCCTTCACGAACTGCATCACCTTCTGTAAGTCATCCTTCGACTTGCCCGATACGCGCAGCTGGTCGCCTTGAATCTGGGCATTGACCTTGAGCCCGAGGTCGCGAATCTTTTTCGATAGGTCCTTGCCCGCGTCCTGGCTGATCCCGGTCTTGAAGATCACCTTCTGGCGGACCGACATGCCGCTCGCGGGTTCTTCTTTGCCGTAATCCACTTGGCGCGGATCGATTCCCCGCTTGACCAGCTTGCCGAACAGGATGTCGCGGAGTTGGCGAAGCTTGCCCTCGTCTCCGCCGAGCAACGTGATCTCATCCTTTTCGAACAAGATCTCCGTTCCCGTGCCTTTCAGGTCGAAGCGGTTGACGAGTTCCTTCTGCGCCTGATCGACGGCGTTGCGAACTTCCTGCTGATCGACGCGGCTGACAATGTCGAACGAAAATTCAGTTACGGCCATGAGCCTTGGATTGTACCGTCGGCTCCAGCTTGACATTGAGCTCGACGGGTTCACCCTCACCGCCCGGCACGGTCATATTGACCGCCTTGGCTTCGAGCCGAATCAACGTTCCATCTTCGACTCGTGCCCGGAAAGAGCCGCTTCCCCGGAACGGATTTTGACCGCTCAACTCTTTGAACGAAAAACTCACGATGGCCTCGCGCTTCTTCTTTTCTCCCTCGACGGCATCGAGCTTGTAACGGGTCTCCAGTGCGGGATCGCCCGAAAGGGACTCGTTCACCTGGCCCTGCCATGTGTCGCCCGGCTCGAGCGGCATCGGCACGTAAGCGGGGGAAAGCAGTCGGAAAAGCCGGAGCATCGACCGAGGATCCACGACGTCGGGCGCAAGCGTCATGAGCGCGCCGGTTCGGTCGCGATTGGCATGGACCACCATCGGTTTCAGGTCGCCCGGCATCGGGAGCTCTTGCCCGTCTTGCCTTTGGGTTTTGGGAAGGACGGAAAAGTCAAGACCGTAGATGCCTCGGCTGTCCTTCTGATTCACCAGAATCGTCAGCTCGTCGGTCGTGACGAAACTGAAATCCTGCGCGGCATCTCGGTACTCGCAAACGAGTTGGTACGAGTGCTTCGTCGGGAGAGCCGGCTGGTAAGCGAGCGTGATGGGTTCGGTTTGACCCAGCAGGATCAGCGCGATCGCGGCATTAATCATGCTCGATCTCGAGCCGCTTTTCGCCCGGCTTGAGGAAGCCGTTCTTGCGGGCGAGTTCTTCTTGGCCGACTGGACTTTCCAGGTGAGCCTTCTCGCGCATTAATTCGGACTTGGCGTGTTCCACTCTTCGCATCTGACGAACAGACTCGCGTGCCTTTTCGTTCTGTTCTCGAAAATGACGCCAGGGCTCGATACTCATCGAGATGCCCAGTCCGACCGCAAGCGCGGCCCAAATCGCCATCCACACTACTTTGCGCACCATCCGTATGCCTGCGTGTTAGTCCACTTTGTGGACCAGAATCAGGTTGGTGTTGCCCGCCGTCCCTGCCGGAACACCCGCCGTTACCACCACAGTGTCCCCTACTTTTAGGCGTTTTTGCTTGAGGAATGCATTAATTGCGGCATCAATCGTTGCGTCCATGTTGTCCGGGAGATTGATCCGGAGCGCTTCGACGCCCCACACCACACCGAGCTGATGGTGGGTCTTTTCGTTCCACGACGCACAGAGGATCGGGCATCGCGGCCTGAATTTGCTGACCATGCGCGGCGTGAGGCCGCTGGTGGAGGTCGTCACGATCGCCCGGCACCGCAGACTGGTCGCCAGTTCCACTGCGGCGCGGGCGACCGCTTCCGTTCCTTCGTGGGCACCCTTCGGGATAAAGCTGTCGTCGCGCAGGCGCTCGTCGTAGTCGAATAGGGCCTCCGCCTTTTCCGTGATGCGGGCCATGGTTTTCACCGCTTCGATCGGATACATGCCCGCCGCGGTTTCACCACTGAGCATCACCGCGTCTGTGCCGTCGAGAATGGCGTTGAAGACGTCGGTGGCTTCGGCGCGAGTCGGGCGAGCCGCGTTGACCATGCTCTCCAGCATCTGAGTGGCGGTAATAACGGGCCGGCCGACGAGATTGGCTTTATGGATGATCCGCTTTTGGGCCGTCGGAACATCCTCCAGATCCATCTGCAATCCTAGATCGCCGCGCGCGACCATGACGAGGTCGGCGACCTTGAGAATTTCGTCGATGTTCTTGAGCGCCTCGCGAGTTTCGATCTTGGCGCACAGCTTGATGCCGGGTTCGTACTTGTCGACCAGTCGCCGCAGTTCGCGCAGGTCGGCGGCTTGGCGCACATAACTCAGGGCGATGAAATCGACGCCCGCTTTGCACGCCTCAAAAATGTCCTCCAAATCCTTCTCGGACATGGAAGGCACGTTGAAGGACCTGCCGACGAGGGTGATGCCCTGCCGGCTCTTGATCTTGCCCGAACTGAGAACCCGAGCTTGAAATACATCGCCTTCGTGGGCGATCAGCTTGAGCTCCACTTCCCCATCGCCCAAGAGCAGCCGATCGTTCTTCGCCATCGCGTGAAAGATCTCATCGGCCGGAACTTGCAGACGGGTGTCGCCATGCTGGCTTAAAGACAGCGTCTGTCCAGTCTGGACCTCGATCACGCCTTCAGGCAGTTCGCCGATCCGGAATTTGGGCCCCTGGAGGTCGGCCAGCACCGCGATCGGGGCGATCGGCGTGGAAAACTGGCGGACCCACTCGATGTGGTGGCGGCGGGTTTCCCAGTCGCCGTGGCTGCAGTTGATGCGTGCCACGTTCATCCCGGCCGCCGCCAGTTGACCAATCTTCTCCCGGCTGTCGACAGCCGGTCCCAGGGTACAGACAATCTTTGTGCGTCGTTTCATGCGGTTGCGCCCTTCCGCGCCGAATGAACAGACGCAGGCCGTTAGCCTTTATTTTCGGCTTGGAGTTGCTCGAACCGTTCGATTAGCCGCTCGATTGCCCGAAAACCGCCCATCCAGAAGTCTCGCGAACTCAAATCGACGCCCACCGTGGCCATCAGTTCCTTCGGCGACTGACTTCCCGCGAGCTTGAGCAGGTCCACGTACTTCGTGGCGAACGAGGCCCCTTCGGAGCGAGCCTTGTCATAGAGCGCGAGGGTCAACAACTCGCCGAAGCTATAGGCGTAAACGTAAAACGGCGCGAAGAAGAAGTGCCCGACATAGCTCCACCAGCCGCGGTGCTGCTCGCCCAGCTTCAGGCTGGAGCCGAACATGGCCTGCAGCTCCGTGTGCCACAGCTCGCCCAGTTCGTCGGCCGAAAGCTCGCCCTCCTCTCGTCGCTTGCGGTGGGCCTGCTGCTCGAAGGAGAACATCGCAGCCTGCCGGAACACGCTAGCGAAGATGCCTTCCACCTTCTCCGCGTGGAGGATCAGGGCGTCGCGGGAGTCGGCCTTGGCCACCAGGTCTTCGAAAACGAGCATTTCGCCGAAGATGCTGGCGAGCTCGGCGAGCGGCAGCGTCCCGTGGAAATTGAAGTAGCTCTGCTCGCGGCTCAAGGACGCATGGACACCGTGGCCTAGCTCGTGGGCCAGCGTTCCGACGTCGTCCATCTTGTTGAGGTAGCTCATCATGATGACGGGATGGGTGTCGGGCGTGCAGTACATGCAAAATGCACCGCCGGTTTTGCCCGTTCGCGGCTCGGCGTCGATCCAGTGCTGATCGAAGAACTCTTCCGCCCGGTCGCGGAGGACATCCGAGAACTTCCCGAACGAGTTGAGCACGATCTCCCGCGCACGGTCATATGAGAACTGCTCTTTGGTTTCGAACAGCGGCGCATAGCGGTCGATGTGGGTGAGTTCCGAAAGTCCGAGCAGCTGCTTCTTCGACTGGTAGTAGCGCTCGACCAGTCCGTAATGCTCGCGGCACAGTCCGACGACGAGGTCCACAATTTCGCGGGTCAGCTCGTTGCTCAGGTGGCGCGCATGCTCCGGATAAGGGTGCTTCCGCAGGCGGTCGCCGACCTTCTTGTCCTGCATGATGTTGTTGTAGATGAACACGAGAACGCGCTCGAGTTCCTTCAGTCCAGCCGAAAAACTATCGGCGGCGGCTTGGCGGACGGCTCGGTCCGGGTTCCGCAAGAGCGACAGCACCTCTTGCTCGGTGAATTCTTGGACTTCGGTGGCTCCGGGCGCGCGGTACTTGTAAACGTGGTTGGCGGTGACTTCCTCGAACAGCCGCACCCAGGCCCGGCTGCCCGTGTTGGCCAGCTCTTCCATGATCACTTCTTCGGGCTCGCTCAGCCGGTGGACGCCATGCTCGTAGGCGACTTCGATAAAGTGGCGATAGTTGGCCAGGCGAGGGTCAGCGAGAAGCCGGTCGATCGTGGCTTTCGGCAGCGACTGCAGCTCAAGCTCAAAGAACACGACCTTGATCCGCAGCGAACTTGACGCTTCCATCTGCTTTTGGAGAAAGCCGCCGATCTCGTGGTTGTTCGCCTCGACCGCGAACAGAAGGTTGGCGTAGATGACCGGCTTATCCGTGCGCTGGGTCAGCCTTTCGAGAGCCTGAATCGCCTCCAGAAGGTACTCGGCGTCGATGTTCTCGTCCGCGATCTTGCCTCGGTAAGTGGCCTCAATTCGGGCCGCTTCCTCTTGTCCCCAAGTCCAGGTTTCCTCGATCTTTGGGTCTTGCATTCCCGAAAAGAGAGCGGACAGATCCCAGCGTTCCTGGGGCGGGGCCATATCAAGAGTCGAAGCCATACAAGCATTATGGCGGCTGCGCTGCGATCGGTTCCGCATTTAGTCCCGGTCCATTCTAATTGCATTCCGCAATGATTGCGAGCAATAATTGACCTATGGCAAAGGGTGCGGGAAAGAAGGGTATCGGCATTTGGTCGACCCTGACGACAACGGTGTCGGCGATCAGTGCGAAGATCGAAGGCGACCTCCACGAGAACGATTCCGTTGCGATGCAATGGCAGCAGGCGCTCGCCCATCTCGATGACGCCAAGGGCAAGCGGCTGCGCATGAGTGAACTGGCCGATCGCCTGTCGATGAGCCGCAGCGGATTGACGCGGCTGCTCGACCGGATCGAGTCGGAGGGCTATGTGAAGCGAGAGGCGAGTGAGAATGATCGGCGCGGCTACTATGCCGTCTTGACGAAGACCGGTGAGCGTGCCCTCGATCAGGCGCATCCTGCCATGGAGACGGCGGTCCAGCGCCATTTCACCCGTCACCTGAGCGGGAGCGATCTAAAGGCTCTTGCCGACATCCTCGGCAAGCTCGACAACTCCAAGTAAACTGCCCGCATGCCTTCGCCGCTCGTCAGCATTGTGATGGGGAGCAAGAGCGACCTCGAAACGATGGCGGCCGCCGAAGCGGTGCTCCAGGAGTTTCGGGTTCCCTACGAGCTCGACATCGTCTCCGCGCATCGCACGCCCGCCAAGCTGGTTGATTTTGCAACCAATGCGCAAGCAAAAGGTGTGCAAGTCATCATTGCTGGCGCAGGCGGTGCCGCCCATCTTCCCGGAATGGTCGCGAGTATGACGACGCTGCCCGTCATTGGCGTCCCCGTCGAGAGCAAGGCGCTCAAGGGCATGGACTCGCTGCTCAGCATCGTCCAGATGCCAGCTGGCATTCCCGTCGCGACGGTCGCGATCGGCAATGCGCGCAACGCAGGTCTGCTCGCGATTCAGATCCTCGCCCTCCGTGACCCCGATCTCGCGAGCCGACTCGCCCAGTTCCGGGCGGATCAGACGGCTGCGGTTGAATCGGATTCGCGCCAGTTGCGCCGTTCTCAGCCCAGTGGAATCTGAACCCCGGTTTCGCCCGTTGTTCTATCATATGGTTCAGATGCGAAATGTCGCGGGACTGGCGGTACTGTGCACGGGAATCGCCCTCGCGGCTCCCCCAAGACCACAACTCATCACGTTCGAAGATCGTGAGCGAAACATGGTCGTGAAAGACCTGAGCTCCTGGGTGGCGAACGCGGTCAGCAAGCGCAAGTGGACCTTTGAAGGCTCCGGCAAGCCGTTCCAGGCGTCGTGGCGTTCGCAGGGCCTTTCGCTCTCGGCACGAACCATCGAGGGCGTTGCGAGTCAGCCTGAAGGCAGTAAGGCGATGGAGCTCGAATCCGCCACCATCGGCGGCCCTCTCGATGCCCGTGTCGCCCAAACCAAAGCCCAAGGCGGCAACACCGCCACGATCAAGGCGAGTCGCGCCAAAATTGTCCGGTCCGGCGATCTCGATCTGACGCTCGAAGGCCCGATTCAAATGACCAACGCCACTCCGGACGGTAGCGTCGTGACCATGACGGGCTCGTCCGCCACGATGAAAGTCGATGGCCAAAAGCGAGAGCTCAAAAACGCCGTACTCACCGGTGGCGTCCGTCTGACCCTCAAGGGCCAGGCTCGGCAAAACGATGGATCCGTCCGGTCCGTGACCGGGGACGTGACCGCCCAATCGATTCACTTCGATAACGCCTCTCACACGATCCGCTTGGATGGTGGCGTCGTCGCCGAGGGCAGCGACACGTTCACCTATGGCAAGGTCACGGCCGGTTCCGCCACCATCACCCTTTCTGAATCGGGCGCGTTCCGACGCATCGAATTCGCGTCGGGCCCCGTGCAATCCACCGTGAGGGACCTGGGCGGTCGCAGCAAAGAGTGAAGATTTCAGCCGAGCAGCTGCGCAAGAGCTATAAGGGGCGCGAAGTCGTTCATGGCGTGGAGTTTGCATTCAGCCAAGGCGAAATCGTCGGGCTGCTGGGCCCCAATGGAGCGGGCAAGACCACCACGTTCTACATGATCACGGGTCTCGTCAAGCCGAATGCCGGACGAGTGCTGTTCGACAACGAAGACGTCTCCCGATGGCCGATGTACCGGCGGGCGCGCGCGGGCGTCGGCTACCTGCCCCAGGAGACGAGCGTTTTCCGCAAACTCAGCGTGGCCGACAATATCCGGCTGGTGATGGAGATGGTCGGGAGATCCGGCCGAGAAATCAAAGCCAAAACGGCCGAGCTTGCAGAAGAACTCCACATTGGGGCGATTCTCGACCGTCAGGCGGGCGTGCTTTCCGGCGGCGAGCGCCGGCGTGTTGAAATCGCGCGTGCTTTGGCGATCGACCCCAAGTTTCTGCTTCTCGACGAGCCGTTCACGGGCATAGACCCCGTCACCATCGAAGAGATTCAGTCGATCCTCCAGCGTCTGAAGGCCCGTAACATCGGTGTCCTCATTACGGACCACAACGTGAGCGCGACCTTGCGCATCACCGACCGCAACCATATCCTGATCGATGGGACGATCATTGCGGAAGGCGATGCCAAGACGATCACCGACAACGAGATGGTCCGGCGGCACTACCTGGGCGAACTCTTCGAATTCAATCCAGACGAATTGCCTCCCGAGGGAGCGGATTGAAGCGGGTCGATCGGCTCGTTATCCAAGAAATTTTAGGACCGTGGCTGTTTGGAGTCGCGATCTTTACCGTGCTGATCATGGCCGGCACATACCTCTTCAAGATCACCGAATACACGGTGAAAGGGGTGGCGCTCACCACGATCTTCGAACTCACGGCACTGCTGCTGCCGGGGATTCTCGCCAAGACATTTCCGATGGCGGTGCTCCTCGCGACGCTCCTTGGGTTTGGTCGCCTCAGTAGCGATAGCGAAGTCGTCGCACTTCGCGCCGCAGGGACCAGCCTGGTCCGGCTGATGATGCCCGTTGCCGCGTTTGGCTTTGCGATCAGCGCGCTTGCATTTGCGTTCAATGAGACCCTGGTGCCCGCCGCCGCGCTCCGGGCGAGCACGCTGCAGAACGAAATCACCACCAAAATCGCGGGCTCGTCCCTTCAACCGACCTACTATCCGGTATCTGAAAACGGCAAGCTGCTGGCGATCGTCGTTGCGCGGGACTTCAATATCGCGCAACGCCGGCTGACGGAGGCGACGGTTGTGAGCTACGACAGCGAGGGCCACGCCGGGTACATGCTGCAGGCCGATCGGCTCCAGTATCACGACGACCAAGACTGGCGAATCGATGGGGCGGCGCGGCTGCTGAGTATGGACGGACGGAGCTTTGTGATCATCAAAGACGGGGCGTGGCCGCGCTCGATGCCGAAGCTCGAGGTCAAGCCGGCTGATATCGTCGCGAAGAACCTGAAAGACCTGGATTCGCTCAGCATGAGCGACATGGCCGAGCGCATTCGTGTTGCCCGCGCAAACCCCAAGATCGAGCGCAGCCAAATCGCGAATCTGGAATACGGCTACTGGAACAAGATTTCCCTGCCGCTTGCCGGACTGATCTACGCTTTGGTCGGGGCGCCGCTAGGCATCCGAAACCACCGAACCGGAGCCGCAGCCGGCTTCTGGATATCGGTTATCATCATTTTTGGATACCTCATGCTCGCCAATTTTATGGCTATTTACGCGCAAGGAGGCGTGATTCCCGCTTATGTCGCCAGCTTTCTTCCCCTCGTCATTGGGCTAGCGGTCGCGGCGGTCACCATCACGAAGAAGAACGGCTAAGTGCAAATCGATTTCGTAACGGCTTGGATGGTGGGTGTGTTCTGCGTCGTGGGCGGACTGATCGCTTATTTCGCTGACGCACTCGGTCGCCATCTGGGCAAGACGCGAAAGTCGCTTTTTGGACTCCGGCCGCGCCACACGGCGGCCCTGCTCACCACGACCGCAGGAGTGCTCGTCCCCCTCGTCACCGTGTTCCTCATGGCGATCGTCAGCACGGAAATCCGCACCATTCTCCGCGAGGGCTCTCGACTCACAATGGAGCGCGACCGAGTGGTCCGCCAGTTGGAAAATCTCGGTCACGACCTGAAAGATGCTCGTGAGCAAGTCAAGACTGAGTCCGGTCATGTGCAAGAGCTGGAAAAGAAACGCGCCCAGACCGAGGGCGAGCTCAAGACCAAGGCGAACGAGCTGAAGAACGTTAGCGGAGAACTGGCCAAGGTTCGCGGCGAGGTCCAGACGCTTCGGCACAACGTGGACCTGTTCCGCGGCCAAGTCGAAAAAGCCAAGCACCAGGCGAGCGCGCTGAACGCTTCGATCCGCACCATGCGGTCGAGCTACTCCACGCTGAAGACATCTTACACATCGCTCAGCACGACGTTCGAAACGCAGACCAAGCTGGTTCAGGACCTGAATTCACGGCAGACCCAACTCGATTTGCAGGCCCGCGGCCTGGAGCGCAAAATCGACGACTACCAGAAGCGGGTCCGGGAGCTGGAGAAAAGCGAGTCGGAGGCCAAGGACGAACTGGCCCGGATTCAGGCTCGCAGCGAACAGGCCCGAACCGAGATGCGCAACCAGTTGGAGAGTGCCCGCCTGGAGCTTGATCGCACTCGAGGTGATCTGGAATCGCTGACCCAAATGAGTCAACTGATGCGCTCCAATATCGACAACGCTCGGACGCGTCCCATGATCTTCAAGTTCGGTGAAGAGCTCGCGCGGGGCACAATCGCGGCGTCGGCTTCTGCCGCGGACGCCCAGGCCGCCTTCACGACGCTCGTGCGCTCGGCACGGTTGCAGGCCACCCAAAATGGGGCCGGCCGCGATCAAAGCGAGCCCAGCGCTGGCCTCGCCGAATTCAACAACGGAGGACGGATCGTCACCGTGGCGGAACAGGAAGCCGATCTCATCAAGTCGATGACGGGCAAGAACGAGGCGCTCGCGATGACCGCCAACGCCTTGTGGAATTCGTTCGCAGGCGAATATGTGCCGCTGCGCATCACGGTCCGGCCAAATCCCGTGGTGTACGAAACCGGCCACATCATTGCCGAGAGCCGCATTGACGGCAGCAAGTCGCGCGAAGAGATCCTGGCCCAGATCACCCAGTTTCTCGTTCAAGGCGTCTCCAATCGCGCCAAATCCGACGGTATGATTCCCGCCGCTGGCCGCGACGCTCAGTTCGGTCAGATCGAATCTGAGGTCATCATCAAGCTCGTGGAAGATATCCAAGGCACGTCGCGCATCATCCGCCTGCAGGCCGTCGCCCGCCAATCCACCCGTGCCGCCGATCCCCTTCGGCTGGAGTTCCGAATCCGATGAACGCCAAAACGGTCCTCGCGGTCGATCCGGGAAGCTCCAAGTGTGGAATGGCGCTGGTTCGCCGAAATCGGGCCGGTATTTTGGAAGTGCTCTGGCGAAGCGTGACGTCTACAGAGGAGCTCGAAACCAAGATCGACGAAGCCTGCGCCATCGACAAATTCACGATGGTCATCGTCGGTAACGGCACACGGTCGCGGACGATCGTCGAGCGCCTGCGCGATCACATGCCGAGCATCGGCATCCTCGTTGTCGACGAGAAGGACACGTCGATGGAAGCGCGGGCCCGCTATTGGGAGCATCATCCGCGCAAAGGCTGGCGGCGTTTCTTCCCCGCCACCATGCAGACGCCGCCCGAACCCGTCGATGATTTCGTCGCCGTGATCCTGGCCGAGCGCGTCATCGGCGAATAGGCTTCACAATAGGAAGTCCATGCCCGTTCGTGTTCGATTTGCTCCGAGCCCCACCGGACTCCTTCACGTGGGAGCCCTGCGTACCGCCCTGTACGACTGGCTGTATGCGCGCCATGAAGGCGGCCAGCTGATTCTGAGAATCGAAGACACCGATCGCAGCCGCTACAACGCCGACAGCGAAAAGGAGTTCATCGAGACGCTGGAGTGGACCGGCATCAAGTTCGACGAAGGACCGCATGTCGGAGGGCCATTTGGCCCCTATCGTCAGTCCGAGCGCGCCGCCGTCGGCATCTATCAGCCCTATATCGACCGGCTGCTCGCCGATGACAAAGCGTACAAGGCGTTCGATACGCCTGAAGAGCTGGAAGCCATGCGCACCCGGCAAGCGGAAGCCAAGGAAGCCATCGGATATTTCGGCGGAGCCTGGCGCGAGGCCACCCCCGACCAAGTCGCCGCGGCCGAAGCGGTGGGCAAGCCATACGTCATTCGCCTGAAGATCCCGCGCGCGGTGACCTTGCGTATGGTAGATGCGATTCGGGGCGAGATCGAGTGGCACTCCGATACCGTCGACGATCCAGTGCTCATCAAAGCCGATGGCATGCCGACCTACCACTTCGCGGCGATGGTCGACGACCATCTGATGGAGATCACGCACGTGCTCCGCGGCGACGAGTGGATCAGCTCTGCACCAAAACACGTTGCGCTGTTTCAGGCCTTTAGCTGGGAGATGCCGATCTTTGTGCACTGCCCGGTCATCGTGGGCAACGACGGCAAGAAGCTGAGCAAACGGCACGGCGCCACTCGCGTGCTCGACTACGCGGCGGAAGGATTCATGGCCGAACCGCTTCTCAATTTTGTGGCGCTGATCGGGTGGTCGCCGGGCGACGACCGCGAAGCCATGACCGTCAGCGAACTCGTCGAGACGTTCAGCTTGCGTGGCCTCCAGCCTTCCCCGGGAAAGTTCGATCTCGAAAAGCTGAAGTGGCTCAATGGCCACCGGATTCGGGAGATGAGCGTCGAAGCGATCGACGACGCGATCCGGGCGTACGTCGCGGAGCCGTTTACGCGGTCGTTCTGGACGGGCATCGACGAGGAGACCCAGAAGCCCCGAGGCGAGCACATTTGGGCGCGACTCGAGCGTTTTGTCGCCGCCGACCCGACCTATGCGCGGGCAACGATTCCCCTGGCGCAGCCGCGGGTCACGACACTCGCCGACTTTGGCGAGGTCTGCGATTTCTTCTTTGTGGACGCGCCCGAAATGGACGCAGCGGCCGAGGCGAAATGGCTGAGCGATGGCTGCGCCAAACCGCTCCTGGCCTCGGTTCTCGCTGCGGTGGAGGCAGCCGACGACCTGTCTCACGATTCGTGTGAGGCGATCGTACGCTCGGTGGCCGAACAGCATGGTCTGGCCAAGCTGGGACCGCTGGTCCACCCGCTTCGGGTGGCGCTGACGGGCAAGACGGCAGGACCGGGGCTCTTCGAGCTGATGGCGGTTCTCGGTCGAGACCGGATGATCACGCGCCTGCGAGCCCAGGCACAATAAGAATCATGTTCGTCACTTTTGAGGGACCCGAAGGGGCTGGCAAGACGACGGTCATTCACCTGATGGCGGAGCGCCTGGATTCGGCGGGAGTGCCATTTGTTCTCACGCGGGAGCCCGGCGCGGGCGATGTGGGTTTGGCGATTCGGCGGATCTTGCTCGACGGGGGGCAGATCGATCCACGGACCGAACTCTTCCTATTCCTTGCGGACCGGGCCAACCACGTGGAGACCCTCATCCGCCCGGCGCTCGCCGAAGGAAAAGTCGTGCTTTGCGACCGCTATGTGGACAGCACGATCGTCTACCAGGGCCATGCGCGGGGCCAAGACCTGGAGCGCCTCCGCGAGCTGAACACCTACGCGACGAACGGCCTGATGCCCGAACTGACGCTGCTGCTGGACCTGGACCCCGCGACCGGCCTCGCGCGGCAAGCCGATCGAGACCGACTCGACTCTGAGCCGATCTCGTTTCACCAGCGGGTGCGTGATGGGTTCCTCACCGAAGCTCGGCGCGAACCCGACCGCTGGGTGGTGATCGACGCTACGCAGGACGTGCAGAGCGTCGCGGACCGGGTCTGGACGCAGATCCGGCCCAAAATCGCCTAAGCCGCCAGCTGAAGCTTCGAAGCAGCCTTTTCGGCTTTCTTCTGGACGTTGCTCGGGACCAGCTTATTGGGATCGAGGAGCACCACCAGCCGGCCCTGATCCTTGCCAATGCCCAAGAAGTAGTCGCCCGAGGCGCGGACGACACTCTCCATCGGCTCGATCTGATCCTCTTTCAGCGTGATGATCCCGACCACGGATTCCACCTGAACGGCGCACCTTCCCTGCTCGGTCAGCACGACCACGAAGTTGTCGCATGACGCCCCCGCGTCGAGCTCCAGCAGCCGGTGAAGGTCGATCGTGGGCACCATGGTTCCTCGCAAATCGAAGAGGCCCAACAGCTCTTTCCCCGACTTCGGTACGGGGGTGAGCTTCTGAACGGGTAGGATTCGATCCACTTCCTCGATCGGAAAACCGTAGTACCCATCCCCAAGACTGACGACGACAACCTTTTCAATTGACATTTACACGCCTCCGCACGGACTCCCGCGCCAACTACGTCATGCCATATATGGATCACTTCCTCCATCAGGCAATTCACGGGGTTCTCAGACTTAGGTTTGGGGCCAACCCGACCACAATTAGCCTATGATCGCGGCTTGGCTCCTCACCGCCCAGACTCAAGCAGCGCCGCCCGCCACGGCGTTGGCGATGCTTCGCCGCATCGAAGGGGTGTATCGCAAGGGTCCCGGCTTCAAAATTCATCTGAGCATCCTCATCGGAGACCGTCCACCCGCGCCCGGCACCTTTACCTGGCAACGCGATGGGACGCGCCAGTTCACTTTGGGCGACGGCCTTTCCGTCTACGAATTCCGAACGATCGGACCCAGGGGCATGGAGCTGAACTATGTCGAGCGTACGTTCCACCTCGCGGACGATCCGGACCGGGTGCCGTTCGGCGAGGCGTTGGAAGGGGCGGAGTGGTACTACCCGCGTATCCTGACCGTTCCGTGGACGTTCATGTACGACCAAGCCAAGCTTTCGATGAAGGGACAGACGGTCACCGCAAAGCTCGAGAGCGGGGGCGACACCGACACCTTCACATTCGTCGCCGAGTCCAATGGGCGACTGAAGTCGCTGGGAATCGAATCTCACAACGCTCGCGGTGAAATGAAGATGGCGTGGACCTTCCTCAAGCACGAGGCGGTTCCCGCGGGATTCGCGAAGCTGACCCTCGACCCTCCCAACGGATTTGCGCCGCTCTACTTGCCGGAGCCGGCGCCCACGATCGAGCCAGGACTTCCCTTGCCCAAGCTTAACCTGGACGGCAAAGATTCCAAAGAGCTCTGGAGCAAGCAGCCACTCTTGCTGGTGGTACTCCCCGAACGCGACGAACCGGCTGGGATCTTGGCCCAAACCAAGGCGCTCGTCGACGACCTTCAGAGTCGGATCGGGGCGTCGGTGACGGTTCGCTCAGTCTCCGTGCCACCGGCGTGGACCATTGCCGAGGGCCCCACGGTGCTCTTGGTCGACAAGCGTGGCATCGTCGCCCAAACCTGGATTGGACTCGACCCCGAGTGGCAGGCGGACGTCGCCGAGGAGATCATCCTCGCCGCCCGTCTGGTGAATAAGGGCGTTCGGCCGCCAGATTATTAGATAGGCTGATTGTCAGGCTGTCTTATCACCGCGCCATTCCATACGCTTGCTTTGCGGCGTGGGAGGAGGGTTTCCAGCTTCACTGATGTAGTAACCCTGGAAGAAATCGGCGCCATGTCCGAACACCCAGTCAAAGTCCTCTTCGCTCTCGATGCCCTGCGCGACCACCGAGATACCCAGCCGCTGCGACTCGCGCAGCATGCCCTCGACGAGGCTTTGCTTGAACGGATTCTGGTGGATCCCCACGATCAAGTCGGCGCTGAGCTTGATGTAGTCCGGCTGGAGAGCGGCCAGGAATCCGATGCCGGTTACGCCCGCGCCCAGATCATCCAGAGCGATGCCAAAACCTGCCTTCCGAATGGCTTCGAGCATGGGCCCGACCCGTTGCGCTTCGACGATTGTTTCCTTCGCCGTCATCTCGAAGACGATCTGGCCCGGGGTGATCCCGCAAGCCGAGGCGGCGGTGAGCGACGTCTCCACCCAGTTATCGAGGTTGAAGACGACGCAGGGATTGAAGTTGATAAAGAGGCGGCCTTCCAGTGCCGCCGCCGCCGCGTGCGCGATGCACTGCTGGCGGCTGATCGTCTCGAGTTCGTACACGAGACCGGCCGCCTCGGCCGATGCAAAGAGGCGATCCGCTGGAATCACGGCACCATCAGGGGCGAGTCCGCGAATGAAGCACTCAAACGCATAGGGCTGATCCACCTCGGCGCGGCTGACAATGGGCTGGAAGAGCGTAAAGACGCGGCGCTCGTCGATCAGGTCGAGCAGCCAGCGGCTATCCACCCGGTTCGCCAACGTGGCGAGTGACGTCGAGCGGCCGAAATTGGAAGGCCCGACCATCTCGCCGGGGCCGACAAAGATGGCTTGCGCCACCCGCATCTCATTCGGAGTCAGGTGCTGGCGCAGGGCGGCCATGAGCATTTCGATCTCCTTGCCGGAATACTGCAGAATGGCGACGCCGTGGGCAAAATCGACGGGACTGCCGTACTGACCCCAGACGGTATCGATCGCCTTTTGGACCGGTTCGATGAACGGGGGCGCGATGATCAGCGCGCCGCTCTCCTGAAAACTGACGGGTTGTACGCTCATTTAGACTCCATTTGTATCATCGGCAGTCCAAGGCCAAGCCACCAGCCGCAAAAACACAGTTGCCCAGCCATATGTTATGGCTGGGCAATATTTAGAGTGACGAGTGGTTAGGCAGCCTTGATGCTAGCGGTAGCGATCTTGCTCCACGGACCGTACTGCTTGCCATTCAGGTAAGCGGCTCGGTACTCGATCGGGAACTTGCTGTTGCCCACGACGTGCGAGAACGGGAAGCTGCCCGAGACCGGCAGGTTGTGCCAGGAACCACCCTTCTGGCGGAACTGGAGAACCGGCTTGTAGTTCGTCGGGAACTTGCTGTTGCCGTTGGCGGCGGTCAGAACCCAAATCTGATTCTTACCGGCGACGCTGCTGTCGACCTTCACGAACGGGCTGACCGTCGGGAGGTTCGAGAGAGCCTTAGCGGATCGAACCGACTTCGATCGAACGGTCGACTTGCGAACCGTGCTCGACTTGACCGAGCTCGACTTGACCGTGCTCGACGGCTTCACCGTGCTACGAACGCTCTTCTTGATCGTCGTCTTGGTGGCGCGAGGAGTAGAAGCGGCAATTCGCTTGGTCGTCGTCTTCTTAGCGGCCACCTTCTTGATCGCCGGCTTAGCTGCTCGGACGGTCGTGGTCGCCTTCTTAGCCGTCGCCTTCTTGGCAACAACCTTCTTCGTGGCAACCGGCTTGGTCGTCGACTTAACGGTCGACTTCACCGACGTGGCCTTCTTGGCAACCGCCTTCTTGACGGTGGTCTTCTTAGCCACAGCCTTCTTGGCCGTCGACTTCTTAGCCGTCGACTTCTTAGCCGTAGCCTTCTTGGCGGTCGACTTCTTAGCCGTGGTGGACGAAGCCGTTGCCGGCTTGAAGCTCGGGTTGGCGGCGATGCCGAAGCCCGAGAACTGGCCCGAATTCGCCTTGTTGTTGAGGATCAGCGTGTAGTACTTCAGCAGAAGCGTCTGCGCCGATTTGAAGTTGGTCTGAAGCGCAGCCTGGCTTCGCGTGTAGGTCTTCTGAGCCGCCTGGTAGCTCTTCCAGGATCGGTTCCAGGCGTTGTACGCCGACTTGTATTCCTTCAGGAAGGTAGCCGAGAAGCCGAAGTTCTTGGCATTCTTGATGAACGTCTTGTTGAAGTTGTTAAACCAGGTGTAGAACTGAGCTTCGGTTTTGGGAAGCGTGAAGTTCGTCGGGTTTTTCTTGATCGTTTTAGGCAAAGTCCTGTTTCCTCCAGTCTGTCCAGATGCGGTCCGGTTTTGGCCGTCCGCGTCGATTAGGTTCACCATGGAGTATTGGAGGGCCTTGCAGAATACTTTAGGTTTTTTTACGGTGACCCGGTTCATTTGAACCTAAAAAAATCTCAAAAATCTTTGGAAATTCCTCAAATGGCCCACCCTGGTATCCTCTGTTGCATGCTTTCCCCCGAACAGCATGAAGCGCTGTCGAGAGCCCGTGGGCGCCTCGACGCTATTGGAGGTCATCTTTGACCGGCCTCGCCTTACGCAACAGATTTCCGCGTTAGAAGAGCGCGCTTCCCAACCCGACTTTTGGAACGATCCCGCAGAAGCCAATCGGCTGCAGCGGCAGCTCAGTCGTCTGCGCAATATCCTCGAGCCGTACCTCGCACTTGAGAAAACCGAGCGGGACATCAGCGAGCTGTACGACATGCTCAAGGTGGATCCGAACGAGGAGTACGAGCGTGAAGCGGACACGATGGCGATCCAGTTCATGGCGGATCTGGACGCTTACGAAATCCAAACCCTCCTCAACGGCGAGCACGACGGTCGCAACGCGATCCTCGAAGTCAACGCGGGTGCCGGTGGATCCGAGGCGTGCGATTGGGCGAGCATTCTCTTTCGCATGTACACGCGCTGGGCGGAGCGCAAAGGCTTCAAGGTCGAGTTGCTCAGCGAAACTCCGGGCGACGTGACGGGCTATCGCAGCGTCCAGGTCCTGATCTCCGGCGTGAATGTTTTCGGCTATCTGAAATGCGAGAACGGCGTGCACCGCCTTGTACGTATTTCGCCGTACGATGCCAACGCCCGGCGGCACACGTCTTTTGCCAAGGTCGAAGTCCTTCCCGAAGTCGAGGAAGAAGAGATCAATATCAACCCCGACGAGCTGAAAGTGGAAACGCTGCGCGCGGGCGGCGCGGGCGGCCAGCACGTGAACAAAACCGAATCAGCCGTGCGCATTACACACCTGCCCACCGGCATCGTGGTGACGTGCCAGAACGAGCGCAGCCAACACAAAAACCGCGCGAGCGCGATGACCGTACTCGCCTCTCGCTTGGCGGAGATTCAGTCGGCCGAGAGCGGTGCGAAAATGAAGGCGCTCGGGGTCAGCGGACCCGCCGAATGGGGACGCCAGATTCGCAGCTACGTGATGCAGCCCTATACGATGGTGAAAGACCACCGCACCGGCTTCGACACGGCCAACATCACGGGCGTTCTCGACGGCGAAATCGATGGCTTCATCGAGGCGTACCTCAAGCGGCCGCCGACGGAAGACACGTTCATTGAATAGTACGCGGCGCAATTATTTCTGGCTCAAGACCTTTGAGTACGCGCTTCGGGAATTCTGAGTACCACATCCACGTGATGATGATGAGCATGACCCCGCCGGTCACTCCGAGCGCGAGAAATCCCCAGCAACCCGAACGCATCTTAGCGTAGGCCGCTGCCTGGTTGAACTGGTCTCGCGAGAACGAGGATAGCCTCACGAGCTGGTTGGGCACATCGCCCACCATTTCGCCTGTGGTCACCAACGACAATGCTTCGCGCGGAAATAGTTGCGAGCGACCGATCGCCTCCGACAGCTTCGTCCCCTCGTTCATCGCGGCACCCACGACGAGCAGGCGACGCCCGATTTCAATGTTGGGCACAGAGGTCGCGGCGAGCCACCATGCGCGGGCGGGGCTGATGCCCGCCTCGCTGAGCTTTGCGAGCGTCCACGCAAAGACCGTCGTTCCCTCGTGACGCGCCCGGCTTCCAAACGGGAAGGCGACCGCTCCCAGCCGATGTCGAAACGCCATCGCCTTGGACTTCGAGAGCTGAAACCGCAGCCCGAACATCAGTCCAAACAGCGCGATGACGAGGGGCAAGATGGGCCACAGCAACTGCTGACCGATCGAACCCATCATCGCTCGGAATGCTTCGGCGGGACCGCCTTGGCCTCCCGTCTTTTCGATGCGATCCCAGGTGAGTAAGAAGGACCGAGACGCCAGCAGCGCGGCCGGTATGCCAAGGAACGCATTGACCGCCACGATCCACAGCCACCAGAACCACCGCTTGAAGCGCGCGGCTTGGTCCGCCTGATCGGCCAGAGACTGGAAGGCCTCCGCGAGAAAACCCGCTTCTTCCCCGCTCCTCACCATCCCGATCACGGGTGGCAAAAACAGGTCTGGCCAGAGAGCCATCGCGTCCGAGATTCGGCCGCCTTCGGCGACTGCTGCGGAAATTGCGGCGCACGCCTTGCGCATGTCCTCATTCGGAAACGTCTGTGCCATCGATTCGAAGACCGAACGCGGCGCGATTCCGGCCCGAAGTTGCTCGGCGACTTGGACAAACAGAAAGTAACGGCGCTTCTCGGACGATGGCGCCGTATGGTGGGTGAGCATCACGTCCCCGCGACGCAGTTCGAGCAAAACCAGATGCTGGGCGGTGAGTTCGCGAATCGCGGAGGCCATGGTGGGCGCGGTGACGGGAACCTCCCGGACCTCGCCGCTGGGATAAGAAACGAGGGCCCGAAATACGGCGCCGGACGCGGTTGGCGCGGCGGCGTGCGGAGGATTCGCCGATGGCGCGGGCGTGGAGGGTCGGGTCGATGCCGCCGGAGTCGGTGAAGCCAGTCCCACCGAAGAGACGGAAAGACCTCGCCGAGCAAGCGCTTGGATCGCCTCGTTGGCATTGGGAGCGTCGATCGCGCCTTGCTCCACGCGGCCCTGTCGATCCGTCGCCTGATACCTAAACTGCGGCATGGTCCAGCTTGCGAATAGATTGCGCGGCCACATCGGGGTGGTTCAACAGTTCCTGAACCGACGGTTGGCCCGGCGCAGTGAAGGACGGATCGATTTCGGCTAATGGTTCAAGCACGAACCGGCGCTCGGAAAACCGGGGATGCGGCGCTTGGACGGGACGCGTTCCCGGCCCTGAAAATTGATAGCGAAGCGCGCCGTACGAAATCAGATCGAGATCGATTTCGCGCGGTCCGTTGACGTACCGACTTTGTCGGCCCAATTCGCTCTCGAGCTCTTTCAGCATCTCGACCAGCGCCCGGGGCGAAAGGTCCGTCGAGGCGATCGCAGCCGCGTTGATAAACTCGTCTTGATCGAGGACGTAAAGCGGCGCGGTTGCGTACAGCGAGGACATGCGCCAGCTTTGCAATCGCGACGCCAACGCGCGGCCGGCGCGACGCACATTTTCCGCCGAGTTACCCACGTTCGAGCCCAGACTGATCGCGATAGGAACCACGAAGTCTGGGGTTTACCCGGAAACGACGACGCCAAATCGGATACAATCGGTGAATACGCGGCGGATGTAGCTCAGGGGTTAGAGCGCCTCACTGTGGCTGAGGAGGTCGGGGGTTCAAGACCCCTCTTCCGCCCCAACCTTTTCCAACGAGATCGCCTTACTTGGCGATGAGCGTTTGCAGCGCGTCTCGCGCCGCTTCGAGTTCAGCACGCAACGGTGCGTTCTGGCTCACTTCTAGTACGGAGTTCGGAGTCAGTCGGACCCGCACCACGACTTCGCTTCCGGCAAGCGAACCTGCCTCTGTTTCGTCATAAGACGCGGTCTGGGCCTGGGCGACCTGGGCTTGGCCCAGCCAGGATTCCACGACTTGCTCCATGCGCGCATATTGGCCGCGCTTGACTTCGTCGACCTCGACCTTGATCTGGTCGAGTTTCATGCCTTGGTCTTGGCGCGCACGGGCTCCGAGAAGCATCAGAAGATGCTCATAGCCATAGCGAGCGAATTTGGGAGATCCCATTGGTGGTGCAACCACTTCCTGGGCGGTGTAGAACCGGAGCGTGCGCTTAGTGATGGGCTGCGCTCCCTTGATACTTAACACGGAATTCACAGCGTCGACAAGCTTATCCGCTGTGAAGGGTGCGTACCGCCTGTAATTTGCGAGAATCGACATGCTCAAATTAACCTTATTCGGACAATAATCGTACACTTCCCGATTCGTTGATCGGTGAAGTACGCGGAGTGTACTAAATCTATTCCGCCTCTGATTGGGGCCATGACCCTGAAAGATGACCGCAAATATGCCTTAAAACCATCTAAACAATGATTAAAATTCAGTCAGATATCCGTAGATTCGGATTCTAAACGCTAAAGTTAAGTGGTAATTCTCTGCGCAATAACCAGCGCATATAAATTTCTACGGTATTGAGCGTGATTCTCGTACGATCACTTAGAGCATCAATCCGCCGTCCACTGTCAGAACTTGTCCCGTCACGTACCCGAAACCCGGGGATGATAGACAGAGTACCGGTTCTGCCAGATCCTGTGGTGAGCCCAGCCGCCCCGCTGGTGCCGTCCGCAGGATGTGCTCGCGCATCTCGGCGGGCAGGTCTTGGGTCATGTCCGTCTCGATGAACCCGGGTGCCACCGCGTTGCAGGTGATCCCCCGTCCACCCAGTTCCTTCGCCGTCGACAAGGTCAAACCGATCAGCCCTGCCTTGCTCGCGGCGTAGTTGGCCTGTCCCGCCGCGCCGTGGAGCCCGATCACGCTAGACACGTTTACGATCCGTCCGTAGCGCGCCTTCATCATGAATTTGCTGACGGCGCGAATCATATAGAACGCGCCCGTGAGGTTCGTCTGGATAACCGCGTCCCAGTCTTCATCCTTCATGCGCAGGATCAGGGTGTCACGGGTGATGCCGGCGTTATTGACCAGCACCGACGGTGTCCCCATCTCCTCGACGATCGCTTCAATCGTTTCCGCGACCGCAGCCGAGGAGGAGATATCGCATCCGTACGGCCGACCGCCCACCGCATCCGCCACCGGCTGCGCATTCTCGGCGCGGCTGGCGATGCAGGCGACTCGTGCGCCTTCCTGAGCAAAGGCCTCCGCGAGGCCACGGCCGATGCCGCGGCTGGCTCCGGTCACGACGACGACTTGATCCTTAAATCGAGACACTGGCTTCCTCCAAACGAGCGGTCGTTTCCGCCAACGTGGCTCCATCAAGCACCTTGAGGCCGGTGGCGGGCTCGGCGATCCTTCGCAGCAGGCCGGTCAGAACCTCCCCGCTGCCGCACTCGATAAACGTCCTGACCCCGGCTTCGTGCATAGCCAAGACGCTTTCTCGCCATCTGACAGGCGAACTCAGCTGGCGCTCCAGCAGGTCGGGCCACTGAGATGAATCTGTCACCGGTTGCGCGGTCACATTCGAAACCACGGGAGCGGTACCTGTTAAAAATTGAGCACGTTTCAGCACAACGCCCATTTGCTCTGCAGGTCCCGTCATCAGCGGGCTATGGAAAGCCCCGCTGACATTGAGCGGCATGACCCGCTTCGCACCGCGCTCGGAAGCCATGGCGCTTGCCCGCTGGACGGCATCGACGTCGCCGCTGATCACGATTTGTCCGGGACAGTTGTCGTTGG
Organism: Fimbriimonadaceae bacterium; assembly: GCA_044226215.1. GTDB lineage: Bacteria > Armatimonadota > Fimbriimonadia > Fimbriimonadales > Fimbriimonadaceae > JBGAHK01. Next base: position 209,054 of record JBGAHK010000002.1, read on the forward strand.
CGACCGTCACCACACTGGCTTCAGTACTGCACGCGGCGCAAACATCGTCCAGATCCGAGCGATCCAGGCCCAGGACCGCCGCCATCGTGCCCGGCCGGGAATGCCCCGAGTTCGCCATAAGCCGTCCACGCTCGGCCACCAGCCGCGCGCCTTCCTCGACGGAAAGGACTCCGGCCGCGGCAAGGGCGGCATATTCGCCGACGCTGTGCCCGGCAAAGAAGGATGGTGCTATCGATCGAGCCACGGCCAACGCGGCAAACCCGGCGAGCCCGCACGTATATAACGCGAGCTGGGCGTTCTCGGTCTGCCGCAGCTCATCTTCCGATGCGCTCCAACACAGTCGTTTGATGTCGATCTCGGTGGCGCTGGCAACTCGGTCGAAGACGTCGCGTGCCTCGGCAGATTGGTCACAAAGATCCTGCCCCATGCCGGGCCGCTGAGAACCTTGCCCAGGAAAAACGATGGCGATCATGCCCGCTCAGTTTAACCGAATGGCCCGATTGGGTACCTTCAATGGCGCATGCCCGCCCAGATCGAAACCTTCCCGAACCCCGCCCCTCAGCGCGACTACACGATCACCCATTCCAGCCCGGAATTCACCAGCGTGTGCCCCAAAACGGGCCAGCCGGATTTTGCCACGATCGAACTCGAGTACGTTCCCGACCAGCTGTGCATCGAGCTGAAATCGCTCAAGCTTTACTATCACTCGTTCCGCAACGAGGGCATCTATTACGAGGCCGTCACCAATCGGCTTTTGGATGAGTTGGTCGAGGCGTGTCAACCGCGGTCGATGAAGGTGACCGCATACTTCAATGTGCGCGGTGGCATCGAAAGTGTTATCGTGGCGTCGTATCCTTCCTGACGATCAGAGCAGGGGCGAAAATGCTCGCACCACTGGGCAGTTGCGCGGAAACGATGTAGCCCGCGCTCCCAACTGCGTCGGGAACGGTGACGCTCCCCTTGCCTTGCTTGAGGCCGACTTCTTTCCATAATGCCCACTTCGCATCTCGGAAGTCGCGCCCCGATACCGTTGCATTGTAAATTTTTGCTTTGACAATGGTGCTTTCGGCAGTGATCGTAATTGCTTTATTTGCCAGCGCGGCAGATAGTTCAGGCAACGACTTTCCGGCCGCGCATCGCCCCGCGAACTCAGCCAACGTCGCGTTAGAGAGCATGGCGTCACCCGAAAAGTGCCCTTCATTGAGGGAGATCCACTCCGCTTTCGGCCCGCGAATCCGGTTCCAATAGACGCGCTCTGCGTCGGGCAACCAGTACGGATCATTGCTCGCCCGCATCGTCAAAACGGGCATTCTGACGCGTTGTAAATAATTGACTGGATCAACTATTGCAGACAGTATTGTGACTTCCGGCGAGTCCAAATTATCGAGAAGATGCCGTTTGACGTAAGGTTCCCACATCTCGCTGGGCTGGCCCCAATCCTCGACTTGATGCTTGGCCTGCGTCCGCACATCGAGGTTCTCGAACACACGCGGCGCGATCCCGATCACCCGGCGATCAGCCGTTGCGCCGACCAGCCACGTGGTCCAGCCACGTTTACTGGCACCCGTGACTACGAATTTCGAGATCTGCCCCTGGGTCAGAGTCTTCACCACATCCATCGCGCGCACGGCGGACTTGGTCATCGGAAGCAGGAGCGGAAGCGTCCAGTCCTTGGTCTTGATCGCCCTCGCGAAGGTTTCCGCGATGAGGTCGTCCTCGTGGAGATCCCAGATCGGCTGGTTGGGAATGTCCCACAAAACGGCCACCGGCATGCCGCACAAATCGGCGGCTTGCTGGGCGCGCGCGGCGTCCACCTCGTTCTCGTGCCCACCCGTGATTTCCAGAACCGCCGTCGACGGGTGCTTGGTTGTCTTCGGCCGAAAAATCCGCAGCGTGTGCGTCCAGCTCAGCCCCTGCCAGGTCTGCGATACAAATGCGGCGTGGTCCACCTGTCGGCTCGTGATCTTGAAGGTCTCATCCGGGCGCTTAATATAGTCGTCGAACGGCGATGAGGCGGCGTGCATGGCGAGTCCCAAGAAGAGGGTGGCGAGCATGATGTGGGGCCTGGATTGTAGCCGATCCTCCCGATTCGAACCAAACTCGTGAGACTTCCCGTCTGTTCCTTGACAATCGGGTCAGAACGTGGGAGAATAGACCCGTTAACCGGGGTTGGGTCGCGGGGCCCAAAAACAACTTATGAAACGTTGGCTACGAAAGATTTTCGGCCTAGCTGGATTGGCGGTTGCCGTCAGTTCTGCTCAGGCTCTTATGATCGACGGAGTGATCCGCATCGATCGGGCGCTGAATTCGCCCACGCTTACCGTGAAATATGCGGGCATGAAGGCGGCGCTGGTCGAGTTGCGACTCAACGGCAAGAGCCTGGGCTCGCGCACGCTGACGGGCAACCAGACCGACGGCGAAACGAACTTCTCGCTGGAAAACGCTGATCTCAGCGACGGCGACAACCTGGTTGAAGTGCTCCTTTTCGACGGCAGCGGCAAACTGCTCGGCACCGAGAAGAGCACGATCACGGTCGACAAGGGCACGGACGGTCCGGTCTATTTGAGCGGCGCTCGCGCCGGCGCCACGGTCCAAGGCCCGATCGAGATCAAGCTCGGCCTCAACCGAGAAATCTCGGAAGCCATGGTCAGCTTCTTCGTCGACGACGTGTGGAAGGACATGCGCAACGTCCCACCGTACAGTTTTGTCTGGGACACCTCGCGCTACACCAATGGCTGGCACGAAGTTCAGGCTTGGGTGGTCGACAAAGACAACAACACCTTTAAGACCAAGAAGCTCAAGATTTTTGTGAACAATCCCGGCGGTCGCACGGAGCGCGTGACGAATCCGGCCGCCAAGCCCGAGTCCAAGCCCGTCAAGATCGGCATCGTCGATCCGACGACCAAGCCGACGACGAAGAGCCCCAACTTGGTCGATCCGACCCGTGTGGTGCCTTCCCCGGTCAAGGTCGATCCCGTGGCCGTCGCAAAGGTTCAGCCGAACAACGTGACGATCAAGGCCGCCGCACCGGCGCTTGGGCCGCGCGACTTGACGTTCGACGTGATGGCTTCGATCGGCACCCGCGCTTCGCTCAAGCCGATTCCGCTTTCCCTCAGCACCGCAACCGGACCCAAGCTGTTGGTTCCGACGGGCACGCGCACGGCTCAGGTGGCTAAGGCCGCTCCGGTCGTGAAAGCCGCTCCCGTCGTGAAGGCCGCTCCTGCGGTCAAGGCAGCCCCGGTCGTCAAGTCGGCTCCGGTGGTGAAGGCTGCTCCCGTCAAGACGGCTCCGGTGGTCACCAAGGTCCTTCCGGCCGTGGTCCCTCCGGCGACCAAGCTGATCCCGATCGCGACGGGTACGCGTTTGGCCAGCAACCGCAAGCTGACGATCAGCTACAACGGCTCGCCCGTCCACTTCGATGTCGCCCCGCGCGTCGTCGATGGCATTCCTCTCACCCCGTTCCGCCACCTGTTTGAGTCGGCGGGCGGCAAGGTGAAGTGGGACAACGCCACGAAGACCGTGAACGCCTTCGGAATGGGTAGCCAGATCACGCTCAAGATCGGTAGCGACCTTGCTTGGATCAACGAACAGTCGCTGAAGATGGAACTCGCCGCGTTCTTGGAGAAGAACCGAACGGTGGTCCCGCTCAGCTTCATCCACGACTCCCTCAAGGTGAACGTAGACTACGATCCGGCGACCGGCCACGTTCTCATCACGAAATAACCTTATCCCAACCCGAAGACGCCCAGCGGCAAAACGCTGGGCGTCTTTCTTTTTGCGCCTCATTTCGCTATAGAAATGTGCTAGGGCCTCGCCGACAATTACGCTAAGCAACAATCCCGAAGGCGTAATGCAAATTCACTGGCCCGACCGAGTGAGAGTGAGGCTTCTCATTCTGCTATCGCTGACCTTTCTCCTGGTCAGTGGCTCGGTGTCGTACCTGTACTACCTTCAAGCCATGCGGATGGCTCAGGGTCATCAGCGGGACGAAATGCTGGCCTACGCCCGGGTGATCAGCCTCGTGGTCGACCCCGCCCGCCACGAGAGCCTCTCCAAGCCACGACAAGAATTCCAATCGACCTACAAGAGCCTGATCGAGCAGATCGACACCGGCCGCCGTGCGATGACCGATATCGTCGACGTCTACACGGTGCGGCGCGCCCGGGCTCAGGAAGGCAGCGAACTGGGCTACGCCTACGTTCTCGACGCCCTTCCTGTGGACCAAGGCTCCAAATCCTCGGAGGGCCAAACGACGCTCCAAGCGGGCTCCCTCAAGTTGAAGACGGTCTCCACCCAGAGCCCCGGAAAGCCCAGCCTCAGCCGGTTCAATCTCTTGTCGACCATGGAGGATCCACCGCCCGAGATACGGCGGTGTATGGCCACCATGTCACCTGAATACACCGCCGTCGCGTATAACCGCGCCGGCGAGCGGGTGTTTTCGGCCTACGCTCCCATTGTGCTCGATGGTCAGGCCGTAGGCGTCGTCGGCATCGACCGCCTCGAATCGTCTTTTCTCATCAAGCGCACCCAGATCATCCAGACCTGCCTGGTCGGAGTCGGGTTCGCTTTCTTCTTTGGGATCATCATCTCGTGGACCCTGGTCTCCAAGCTGGCCCCCAGCAGTCGACCGTCGCTACTGAACATCTCGTGGATCTTCAGTTCCGGTCTGGTTCGGATGAACCTGATCGAGACGACGCTCTACGTGCTGGTCGGTTCGATCATCGCCGTAGGATTCTTCTCGTTCATCGGCGCCGAGCGCGATTTCAGCCGGGCCGCGGTCATCGCCCGCCGCAACGAGGCTCTTTACGAACTCCGGGAAGAGCTCCAAAACCTCAAGTACCGGGCCAATCCCACTCCCAAGACGCTCCGAAACATCCAGCGCTGTGCCAGCGCCGGCGAAGTCAGCAGCTTCTTCGAGGATTTCCAGAAAAACCTCACCAAGTTCGCGAATAGCGCCAAATCGCGCCGCGCCTATATCAGCAAAATTCAGTCCCGGCTTCAGCGGGAAATGCTCCGTCAGCATGAGAGCGACCTGGAACTCAAGCAGAGCATCAGCGACCGGAATAGCTGGATGCTCAGCACAGCCGGTATCGCCGGTCTCCTCTCCCTTGCCGCTATCGCCGCCATCCGTACGCTGGCACGCCAGCAAGAAGTGCTCATCGAAGCCGTCCAGAGACGGGACCACATGCAGGCCGTCTACCAGCAGCTGGTCGAGCACCTGCCCATCGGCCTCTTTGCCTACAAGATGGAGCGGTACGTCTTCAGTAACCCGGCCTGGACCAACCAGATCGGGAATGTGGGCGATCTTCCGCTTTGGCCCGCCTTTATCGAGGCGATCCACCCCGACGACCGTCGCCGGGTCAAAGACTCGCTGCAGTGGTTCGAACTTGAGCGATCCGACTTCCAGATCGAATTCCGCATGGGCTCGGACCTCGGCGTCCGCTACATGTCGCTCCGGGGCACGCCGGTCTACAACGCCGAGAAAGAGTTCGTCTACATCCTCGCGTTTGCCGTCGACGTCACCGAGACGGTCACGGCCCGCAACGAGCTGGAAACCAAGAACGCTCAGCTCAGCCAAGCCCTCAGCGACTTGGGAGCGAACTTCGAAGCCACGGTTCGCGCACTCGTGAAAGCGATCGATGCCAAGGATCCGTACACCGCGGGCCACTCCGAGCGCGTGATGCGCTACAGCGTCCAGTTGGGCCGCGCGTTGGGTCTGAGCGAATCGGACATCCATCTTCTCGAGATGGGCGCGATCATCCACGACATTGGCAAGATCGGCATCCCCGACGCGATCCTGACCAAGAAGAGCTCGCTCACGAAGGAAGAGTTCGAGGTCATCAAAACCCACCCCACCGTGGGCTACAACCTGATTCAGGGCATCCCCTTGTTTGGCTCATGCGCCGAAATCGTCCTGTGGCACCACGAGCGCCTAGACGGCACGGGCTATCCGCATGGGCTGCGGGGCGAGCAGGTGCCCGACCTGGTGCGAATCGTGGCCATCTGCGACAGCTTCGATGCCATGACCTCGACCCGCGCCTATCGAAAGGGCATGGCCACCGAGGAAGCCGTACGAGTTTTGAGGAAAGAAGGGTTGAAGGGACTGCTCGACATGAAAATGGTCGAAGTCTTTGCCGACATTGTAGAACAGGGCATCGTGGTCGTCGGAGATACCGACGAGCAGATGGCCGCCTAAGAAGAAGCCATGGCCTATTTCGTTGAATCCACCGATCAGCGTCGTTTTCCCCGCCTTCCGATCATGGAATGCGCGATGATCTACCGCGATGGCATCGCGAGCCGCTCGGTCATGGTGGACGTGAGCCTGGGGGGAGCCCAGGTTCAGACCAAGGAAGAGTTCGAGGTCGGCGACCTGTGCAACCTCGTCATCGGCGAAGGCTCGGGCTCACCCGTGAGCATCCAAGTCGAGTGCCGCCACTCGATCAAGCAGGACACCAAGGGTCTTTTTAGCGTCGGTCTACGCTTTGTGCCCGCGAATCCGGAGCAGCGCCGACAGCTGGCCCAGTACTTGAACGCTGTGATCGCCCGAGATGGCGAGACCCTGCTGAGTTAGGACCGGCAACCGCAGCTGCCGCATCCGCCCCCGCCCGCTGCGGCGCCCTCTGCGCCCTCGGCCGCGAAGCTGGAACCACAGCCACACGTGCTGACCGCGTTCGGATTCTCGATCTTGAATCCGCCGCCCAGGTTATCGTCGACGTAATCGACGGTCGAGCCGTCCATGAAGTTCAGGCTATAGTTGTCAACCAGTATCTTGATGCCATCGTGCTCGAAGATCTGATCGTCCGGCTCGGGCGCGCTGTCGTCCAGCGCCATCCCGTAGCTCAATCCTGAACAGCCTCCGCCTGCGACCCAGACTCGAAGCGAGGACGTGGCAGCATTTTGCTGGGCGATGAGATCCCGCAATTCAGTGGCGGCGCGTTCGGTGAGGCTAATAGGCATAAGACAGCTGAGATACTCCTATCTAGGAAGTACGGTCTATTGTGCCATAGCATCGCGCGCGGCGGGGCTATTTTAAGTGAAAATGCGGTCCGGTATACTCACCAACCGAGCTATGCCCTACGTCGTCACAGAACCATGTATCGGAGTCAAAGACAAGTCATGCATGACGGTTTGCCCCGTCGACTGCATTTATGAAGGCGACGACATGGTCTACATCCACCCGGACGAGTGCATCGACTGCGGTCTGTGCGAGCCGGAGTGCCCCGTCACGGCGATTTTCGTCGATACGGACGTGCCCGACAACTGGCGCAGCTTCATCGAGCGCAATCGCGAGCAAGCCAAGAAGCTCTCGGGCGGCTAAGCCGCCGCCGGACTCGCGTTGGAGTTCAGGGTCCTCACCCATCGACCGCGGCTGACGCGGTCATCCAGGGCGATCTTGATCCCCACCCGATACGATTCCGAGCTGGAACGCGTCTTCCGGCAATAACAGACCTCCGCGTCGCAGCTGATCGGCCCCGCCGGCGTTTCGATATTCGCGCGCAGGATGAGCCCACGGTCAAGGGGCGCCAGCGTCTTCAGTCCCAAACCGTCGGGGGCCAAGTCGATGACTTCGGTCTCGATTACGTCGTCTTCCTTGACGAGGCTAACCTGCACGCCTTTGCCCACAATTCGAAATGGCTCATTGCACGGCACGGCTGAAGGGGCCGAAACGATCGAAAAATCGTACAAGCCAACGCCAATGCCCCGGAGGTTGCCGGTAAAGCTGATCCGTTGCTGTTTCGTGACAATCTCGAACATGAACTTGTCGTCGATCGCCAGCGGCAAATCGGGATCGCCAAGGACCGTAATGCCCTGGGGAGTGGATTTATGAACCCACCCATTAAAGATTTTTGCGTCCGACAAGCGATTAAAACGGGCGCGAAAGCCCTCCAAATCTTGACTCAATTTGCGCTCCTATTCGAATTGGTACAGCTTCAATTGTCGGCTGGTCAGGCTCGAATCCTAACTGTTACCATGGGCCAACTTGGGCAAAATCGGACAAGATGGAAGTGCGATGGCAGACGATTTTGACCTGAAGCTCGACCGTCTCCACCAGGTTCAAGATCAGTTCATCCTGGAATGGGGTCGGATGAGTTCGAGTTGGGGCATCAACCGGACCATGGCCCAGATCCATGCGCTGCTCCTCATCACCGGTCGCCCGCACAGCATGGACGAGATCATCGATCGGCTCGGGATCAGCCGCGGCAACGCGAGCATGAATCTGAGAGATTTGATGGACTGGGGCCTGGTGCAGCGGTTTCGTCGGCCCGGCGATCGAAAAGATATCTATCTCAGCGATTCCGATCCATGGCAGGTCTTCGCGCGGGTGGTGCGTGAGCGAAAGCGCCGGGAGATCGACCCGACTTCGACCGCCATTCGGGACTGCATCGCTCGCGTGCCTGCGTCGAGCGACTCGGAAGACGCAGAGGCCCTCCGCCGGCGGCTCACCGAGCTCCTACAAATATTCGACTTGCTGGATACCGTCTATGAGCAGGTATTCAAAACCGATGAAAGCTTGGCCGAAGCGCTGGAGTTCTTTCGGCCCAAGCTGGCGCGAAATACCGAGGAGAAATAGGGCGACCGTCCTCATTTTGGACGGCCTTGCCCTATTTTCTTAAAAATGCGGCACATTTAACATGAATGTGCCGCACAATAGGAGTGTGGTCAAAAGAACCACTACTCGATGTATGGGCATCGAGAATTGAGAGACTCCAAGATGACGGACCCGGTGTCGTATGGGTCCGTCTTTTTTATTACCGGAGTTTCCCCCGCTTGGGTTCCACAATTTGACCAAGAACTGTGCGAACGCAACTTTGCGCATCCAAGCCGCACTGTTCCCTCAAAATTGCTTGGGTTCCATGTTCGATAAAGGCGTCGGGAATCGCGATGGAATGGATCTTCAAGCCGGGCAGTCGATCTGCTACCGCCTGTCTGACGGACTCACCGAATCCACCGATGCGAACATGCTCTTCCAAGGTCACGAGCATCGACGCGCCTTCGCACTGACGAGCAATCGTGTCCACATCCAGCGGCTTGATGAACCGAGCATTGATCACCCGAGCCGCGACGCCGTGTTGGGCCAGTTCGCCTGAGGCTTCCCAGGCGGGGGACACCATCGAGCCCGTCGCCAGCAGCACGACCGTGTCGCGGGGCCGGGGCACATCGCCGTTCACCCCGAGCACCTCCGCCTGACCGTAAGCGATCGGCGACCGGGCTTCGGGCAGTCGCGCATCGCCGCTGCCGCGTGGGTAGCGCATCGCGGTGGGGCCCTCGTCGTAGCCGCGCATCCATTCCGTCATCAGCCGCAACTCCGTCGTGTCGCGGGGCGCGAGCAGCGTCAGATTCGGGATCGGGTTCAGGAACGAGATATCGAAAACGCCGTGGTGGGTCGGGCCATCGTCACCGACGAGACCCGCACGGTCCATGAAGAATCGCACCGGGAGATTCTGGATCCCCACGTCGTGCAAGACCTGGTCGTAGCCACGCTGAAGGAACGTCGAATAGATCACGCAGAACGGCTTCATCCCGCCTGCCGCGAGCCCGGCCACAAAGGTCACCGCGTGCTGTTCGGCGATGCCCGTGTCGTAATAGCGCGTCGGGAACTGTTTGGCAAAGCCGGTCAGGCCCGTGCCGTCCGGCATCGCGGCGGTGATCGCCACCACCTTATCGTCCTGCTCGGCTGCTTCGATCGCCGCCGCGCCAAACGCCTGGGTGTACGTGACCGGTCCCGATGAGACGGCCATCTCGCAAGCGGCAAGATCGAACGGAACGACGCCGTGCCATTTGCGCGCATCGTCTTCGGCGACGTTGTAGCCCTTGCCCTTCACCGTGATGGCATGCACAAACAGGGGTCCACGCAGCTCGCGTACGTTGCGGAAGATCTCGAGCAGGGTCGGCAGGTCGTGGCCATCGACGGGCCCGATGTACTCGAATCCGAGTTCTTCAAAAATCGTGCCGGTCTCTTCCGGAGCGAAGTAGTGCGTCAAGCCGTGGCGCAAGCCGGAGGCGACGCGCGTCATCGGGCTCGGCAGCCGCTCGACCATCTCCTTGGCGCGCTGAGCGAGGTCCTGGAGCATGGGTCGCGAGCGAAGGCGCGTGAAATAGCTGGTGAGCGCACCGACGTTGGGCGCGATCGACATGCGGTTGTCGTTGAGCACGACGGTCAGGTCCGTCTTCAGATCGCCGGCATGAATGAGCGCTTCCCAGCTCATGCCGCTACCTATCGCGGCGTCTCCCGTGATTGCGACGACGCGCTCCTGTGTGCCCTGCAAATCGCGGGCGACCGCAAAGCCGAGCGCAGCCGAAATCGCCGTTCCCGCGTGGCCGGCGCCGAACGCATCGAGGTCGTGCTCTTCCCTTCGGAGAAAGCCGGAAATGCCTTTGTGCTTGCGGAGCGTGTCGAATCGGTCGAAGCGTCCCGTGAGCAACTTGTGCGGATAAGCCTGATGGCCGGTATCCCAAATCACTTTATCGGGCGGGAGGGAGTACGAGGCGTACATGGCGACTGCCAGTTCCACCGTGCCCAGGTTCGAGCTGAAGTGGCCGCCGGTCTTGCTCACCTTCTCAAGAATCGCCTGGCGGACCTCCTGGGCCAGTTCGGCCAGTTCGGCATCGGTCATTTTGTGCAGGTCGGTCGGCTGGACAAGCCGGGAGAGGATGGGAAACGCGGCTTCACTCATAGCGCTGATCTCAAAGTTGAATACGTAAGGAGATGCTCAAAGGTCTTGCTTTTCCTGCCAGCGATCGGCAATCAGGGTCGCGACATCGTCCAAGAACCGCTCGTCTTCGGCCCGAAAGGCACCAACTTCGTGGCCGTCGATGTCGATCTGAGCCAAAATCCGGTCGCCGCCGCGAATGAGAACCACGATCTCGCTGCGCGTCTTCACGCTGCAAGACAGGTAGTTGGAAAGCTCGCGCACGTCCTCGATGACTTGATTACGATTTTCGGCGACGGCCGTTCCGCAGACCCCGCGGCCCACCGGGATTTCGGTGTGGTCGGTGGCGTCGCCCACGTAATCCTCCAGCACCAGCATGTCGCCGTCCAGGCGGTAAATGCCGGTCCAGTTGAAGGACGGAATTTCGGACATGGCCTCCACACAGAACTTCCGGAACGCGCGTCCGGTGAGCGGGCTGCTCCGCAATCGATCGAGTATCTCGGTCTGAATCACTTGTTTCCTCTTAACCTCCCGAGCCGGAACTCTCGTTCCCGGCGAGCAGATCGTGGGCGGTGCGGTTCGGCGGCGGAACCAGTTCCCACCGGAGCGGATTGCCGTCTCGAGCGGGCAGCACCTCAAAGCCAGCCACCCGGTCGCCCACGCCCACCGTGCGCCCGATCAGGATCGACTGACACACACTCATGAGCAAGTTCCCTGCGGCCTGATGGTCGGATTCCTCGACCACGAGGCAGAATTCGTTCAGCCCGAATTTGCACATCCCTAAGGTCTCCCCGCGGATGCCCTCCGGCTCGTCCTCGAACCTGACGATGACAAAGTTGCGCGCGTCGATCGGCTGAAGATCGCCCTGCCGCACTTGGCTGGGAAAGAGATACGTCAGCGACAGGCGGTCGCCGATGGTCCCATCCGTCAGCTCGCCCAGACGCTGGACCGTGTCGAGGAGAAAGTCGAGCGACGGGTAAACGGCGGGATCGTACGTCTCAAAGCGAACCTGCAGCAGCACCCACGTCGCCCGGATTTGCTGGAGCAGATCCTCGCTCAGGCCGCGAGCATAGGGTGAGTTCACGAAGAGGTCAGGATCGAACCGGACATCCTCGCGCGAGACGACGAGGAGCCGAAGCACCGTCTTGCGGTCGAGCGTGGCGAGCGCGTAGTGACCGTGTTCGAGCGGAGCGGTCAGTGCGTCGCGGGTCGCATTCGGATTGAGCGGCGCGATGAAGCCGCGGACCGCCCCGTTCGTCCCCTCCGGGTTCATGACTTCGCTCGCGATCGGGAGCTGCGCCCGGCCCGTACCGACGTGCAGATAAAAGTCGCTGCTGATCCCGAAAGCCAGCGTCTTGGGCTTGCGAAACGTCAGAAAGTCGCGCAGTCCAAATCCCTTAGGCAGACATCACCTCGGGCGGCTGCTGGGATCCTTGGCCCTCGGCACTTCGGCGCAACATTCGCGGCGCCCACCAGAAGCTGAGCGGCAAACACCACAGGCCCACCGCGCGCGACCAGAGTCCTCGCGTTCGCGTCCCGTCCCCCGGCTCGATCTGGACCAGTTCGAACGGATCGACCACCCGAAGCGCGCGCTCGACCGACGGTGCCAGCGAGGCGCCGCGCGGGAGCGTGACCGTGACCCGCCAACGGCGCAGTCGCTCACTCATCGCCTTCGCCCATTCCGAAATCTCGTGGCCCTCGATGTGGCTGATGTAATACGAGCCGATGATGAACCCGAACAGCGGAATGTTGAATCGCCATTCGATGCTGGCGTGAAGGAACAGTCCGCTCAGCAAAACCCATTTGCGCCACGGCTTGTAATACGCCAAAAACGCGACGGCAAGCTCGATGGCCAGCGTCCCGTAAGTCGTCATCGCGAGCCAGGGTTGGCGCTCGAACCAATCCGGGAACCAGTAGTGGTGAAACTCGGTGAGCTGGGGCGGATAGTACGTCGCGGTGCCATCGCGCCACGTCGAGCCCTGCCACTTGCACCAAACCGTCGTGAAATAGATGATCGAAAGCTGGATCTGGAGCAGACGTTGCGGCCACAGCGAGACGGGCGCGGGAATCTCCGGCGCGGTGCCCTTCCACCGGCCAATCAGGCGGTCCAGCGAGACGGCGCGGCCGCAAGGCGCCAGCGCCAGATAGATCGTCCCCATCCGCAATACGGTGTCGCCGCCGTGGAGGATGATCGGATTGCGGTGGTGGAGCGTGATCGTCCCAATCGCAAGCGCGATCGTCGCGATCCGCGTGCCGAACCCCAGCGCTGTGCACAAGGCGGCGATGACGACGAGCGTGTAAAACGCGAAAATCACGCGTGGATCGGTGGCATTCGCGAGCAGATCGACCCGCCATCCCGGACCCATCCACTGGTTCATCGTCGAGAGCGGGACGAATCCTTCCTCCGTGAACCAGTCCTTCCAAAACGGCCAGATGATCAGCCAATTGATGAGCGCGAACGTCCCGAAGATCGCCCGGAAAACGCCGAGCGTGACCGGCGAGCCCCATCCGAACAGGGCCTGATCGAGATCGGCCAGCGCTTTCTTCAACGCCACTCCTTGAACTTGTCGAGCAGGGCGCGATCGACCGCGTACGTGAAGAAGGTCCCCGTCGAATACGGGAGCTGGCGCTGCCCGGGCGGCTGGATGATGCGTCCGGTCCGAATCAGCTTCACTTCCACCGGTGGATTCGTGCGATCGGTCCAAGCCAGGAGCGCGATGCGCTGCGCGACGGGCGGCTGCAAGTACGGATAGCTCGATTGAGAGAACCGCTCGGCGAACTTGCGGAACCGTTCTTTGAGGAATCGCTCGGGCAGCGGAATCACGGACATGCGCGGATAGAAAAACGCCTGGCGCGAGCCATCTTGATAGCCCACCTCGGCGCTCACCCAGTAATCGTCGCGCGAGGGATCAGGCGCGAACATGTCCCAATACTGCCAAGCGCCCGAGGCGAGCAGATATTGAGAGAGCCACGAGGGGCGAAAATAGCGGTCGTTCGCGACCAGAATCCAGTCGCTTCCGAACGGACGGCCCAGTTTGCCGCGGATATCTTCGGGGACGTTCGGGTCCACCCACGCGCGCGAACTGCTCGGCGTTTTCGGCAACGACCACAGCGAGATCATGACCACGTGAAAGGCGAACCAGGCCTTGACCCACGGACTCACCTTCCGACCGACAGGCGTCTCCATCCGATTTGAATTATGTCACCGTCCCCCTGGGGGTTCGCGCCGCACGCCCCCAAAAACGATGACGCGCGCCATGCTACGATGGAATTTCCCATGCTGAATGCCGTCACCCGCGAGACGATCCGTGTGCGCTACGGAGAGACCGATCAGATGGGCCACGCTTATTACGGCAACTACCTGCTCTGGTTCGAAGTCGCGCGCGGCGCGTGGTGCCGCGACCGCGGATTCACCTACAAAAGCCTCGAGGCGCAAGGCTACAAGCTGCCGTGCGTCGAGGTCCACGTCCGCTACAAGGACGAGATTCTATACGACGATCTCATCGAGATCCGGGTGTGGACGAGCGAAGTCAAGCGCGCCGCGATTCGGTTCGATTATGAGATCGTCCAGCCCGACGGCCGGCTGTGCACGACCGGCTACACCTGGCACGTCTTCATGGGCCCGCAACGCAAAGCGATCACGATCCCGCCCGAGATTCGAGAGATGCTGGACCGCGCGCCGCAGAGCGGCTAATCGCGTCACTTGCACGAGATCATTCGGCTGAGCTGCTGCTCCCCTCCCTCGTCCCGGCGCGCCGGGATGAGGGAGGGGCCGGGGGAGGGAGATCCGGTCGCTGAGCTCTTCAGCCAGGACGCTTCGCGCCCAAACCTTAAGCCGCCATCGAAGTGGGCGGATAGACCGCGACGACTTCTCCCCTCCCTCGTGTGCAGCGAAGCGAATATGAGGGAGGGGCCGGGGGAGGGAGATCCGGTCGCTGAACTTGTCGGCCAGGACGCCTCGCGCCCGCACCTTACGCCGCCATCGAAGCGGGCGGATAGACCGCGACGACTTCTCCCCTCCCTCGTGTGCAGCGAAGCGAATATGAGGGAGGGGCCGGGGGAGGGAGATCCGGTTCGCGATCCAGCCGGAAGCGGGATGGAGGCTTCATACGATTAAGCTCGACGACCTAAGAGCGACCAGGCTTGAGCTTGAGGAGATAGCGAGATGCGGTTCTAGGACGGTGCCCGTATCGTTGCCAGAACCGGCCAGTTCCTCGGGGCTGCGCTTGGGGGCAGGCCACAGGCTGCTGTACAATGTCGGCAGTTCTAGTCCGGGATTGCCGGGCTTCCCGCCCCCTGGAGAAGGAATTTGAACCCGAGACGAGCACTCTGTGCAGGCGTTGCCGCCCTAGCCACTCTATCCGCTGCACAAGCGGTCGTAATTGGCTTTGATAATGTTGACCTAGCTACAAGTGCCATTTATACGGGGCACATCGAGAATGGGTGTTCTGTCACCGCACTTTCGGAATGGCATTTTGTAACTAACTTCGGCAATCCTAATCCCTGTATTGGAGTTGGCCCTGTTCCGTTTCCAGTTCAGCCAGCAATTCGGATTGAACGGCTCGGAGGCGGATTATTTGTTCCCAAATTCGTGGACTCCTACTCGACTGTCGCTGGGCTATATATATGGTTCGAAGGATGGCGGGCTGGGGTCAAGGTGCTAACGGAAAAGAGATTTGCCTTTAAGGGCTCCTTTTGGACGGTTCCGTGTAAGAGTGGCATTCAGGTTGATAGCCTCGTAATCACCAGCGCTCCCGATCATTACCCTGAGAATCTTGCCATAGACACCATCGTCCTCGATCCTGTCCCCGAGCCAGCAAGCTATTTGGCCCTTTTGCTCGGAGGAGCTTGGATGGGCTACCGACGAAGAGCGTTTTGCCATGAAGTGCCAACGGTAGCCACGCAAAGCCGCCTCTTTCAGATCGTGAAATGAAACCCAACTCGTTGCGTGGTTCGCTATTCGGAGTGGGGGCCGGGGGAGGGACATCCGGTCGTACAGTTCCCCCCAGACCTTACGCCGCCATCGAAGCGGGCGGATAGACCGCGACGACTTCTCCCCTCCCTCGTGTGCAGCGAAGCGAATATGAGGGAGGGGCCGGGGGAGGGAGATCCGGTCGTACAGCTCCCCCGACCTTACGCCGCCATCGAAGCGGGCGGATAGACCGCGACGACCGTCGACACCACCGGATTGCGATTGCCGCGCGAGGCGATCACGCGATACAGCGTGAACTGGCCCGGTTTGCGGGTGGTGTCGGTAAAGGTCGAGCGCATGGTCGAGCCCAATGGCGTCCACGTGCCCGAGGTGCTCGTGCTGAATTCAATCGTGTACGACGTGCGCGGAGCGTTACCGCCACCCGACCACCGCAGGATGTTGCCGTTCGGGGTGCCCGTCACGCTGAGCTCGGCGGGTGCGTTCACGGGCGAGCCGCTGCCGCCGGACGGCTTATAGATCGGCATCCCAAAGCCGAGGATGATGTCGGGGGCGGGGTTTTTGGCGCGGACGATCTTGCTGAGCGTCTGCATCGCCTCGATCATCTTCTTCTCGGCGGCGATAAAGTCCTCTTGGGCTTGCTTCGCGGCGGTATCGGCCTGATTCTTGGCGTCCTTGGCCGAAAAGAAGTCGCTGACCGCGTTGTCGATCAGGGCGATCTGCGCGCCGGTCAGCCCGATCGTCGCTCCGTAGAAGTCGGCACCCTGCTGAAACTGGTAGCCGTGCTGTTCGATTTCGGCATGGGACCAGCCATACCACGGTTTACTTGCCATGATCTGGTTGTCGGCAAGGTGGCGGGTGAGGTTTAGGGCCTAAAGGGGGGCCAGCAATACGTGCCAAACCGAATCCTCTCCCGAACTTTGAGACCCGCAGCTCAGCGAGCCGCTTCCCCGCCACCAGCCGCTTATCGGGACAACGACTAGGCTATAGGGCCTCGAAACATGTAGACAACGTAGTATCTGCCCCCGAATTCGATTTGGATTGGTCGCTAAACCGTCCGATTGAGCCTTACAGGATTAACGTTTTGTTAATGAGCCGCTAAAATCTCGGCTAAGGATTGACACACGTGCTAAGCCCGGTATCATTGTGAGCATGAACAATGAAGATGGGTCGCCTTCCGATATCCGCAAACGCAGTAGGTCCTACCCGGGTGCCTCATTGTCGGAGAGCGTAGCGAACGTTAGGCTGGTGAGCTCCGGTCTCGGCAGTGGTCAGCACAAGCGTGAGGACGTTTCGCGCGCAATCGGGTCTCCGGCGGTTTCAGGTGCTTCGGCGCGCAAAATCGCGGCGATGGTCGCTTTCGGACTCCTGAATCGGACGGGAGACGGGTATTCCGTGTCAAGCCTTGCTAAAAGTATCCTACGCCCGCTACCGGACGAGGAGCCGGTGTTGCTCCGAAAGGCTTTCTTCAACGTTGAACTCTACAAGTCCGTATACGAAGCATATAAAGCGGACGGGAAGTTTCCGGAAGCACTGGCTATCACCCTGGAACGGAAGTTCGGGATCGCTGACGAAATTGGAACCTACGCCGCGAGAATCTTGCTGGACTCTGCCCGGACAGCCGGCGTCGTAGACGCGAGCGGTTCGTTTGTGTCCTTAGAAGACCGCAGCACGGACCAAGAAAATGGGGCACCGCCTCCACCAGAAACACCGCCACCTGCTGTAAATCCGACGGAGACATTTCCTGATCGAATCGCAATTGAGCTACCTAGGCCGTATGCCCGATTCGAAACGTCGAGGCGTTTGACGGGCACCGAAAAGGAAAGACTTCTGAACTGGATCAACAAAGTGCTTGTGAGCCAGTTAGAGTTTCTCGTAGAGGAAATCGATTTGGGCGCGGACTGATTCTCCACGCCCATAAAGCCTAACGCGCGGGGGCGTCGACTGCAGCTTACACCTAGTAGTTTACCGCAAGTTTGGCTGATTCGTCCCTTAACTTGGCAGATCGCCCGGTGCCAAGTTCCCAATTCTCCAAAAAGGAGTAATGCAATGGAGTCAATTATCACCGATTGCGGCCACATCTATATCAGCGAAGCCGCAATCTTGTGCGTAACCAAGGAAGGACGTCTGTTTGCGCTCTGCTCCGGTCCGAACGGTGCCAAGTGGCACGAGGTTCAGCCGCCGATGCCGCAAGTCATCCTGCCTTAATACAAAGATGGGCCCCCGCGTCTGATTGGCGGGGGCCCAAAGAAGTATAAACGGCGTCACGGGGCGTGACATTGCTGAGTGGAGGACTGGAGTCCCTGGCTTTCTGCGGACGGTTCCGCCCAACCGGTCTAACCCACGCCAGTGAAAGCGAACCGTTTGGTCGGGGACACTGTGATCGGGGGCCGCGGACGAGCGCCTTGTCTTGCTCTGGTTTTCAAAACCAAGCGAAGACGAACGATTTTGGTCTGGAAAAAAATCGTTGAGTTCCGCAGACGAACGATTTGTTTTGCCTGGGTTTTTAAAACCCAAGCAAAACAAATCATTGGTTTTGCCCCGAAAATTTCGCGTTTAGGTTCAAAATCGCGAAAACCTGAGGGGCCGTATGAGGTTTGGGCCCCTTTGCGGCCCGGTCGGCCCCCCGCGGCGAAGATCTCCACCCCCTAACCCCCTCCTCATATTCGCTTCGCTGCACACGAGGAGGGGGAACCAGATTCTTTCTCCGTCCCTTCTCGCGGGGAGGGGGAGCCAGAATCGTTCTCCATCCCGGCGCGCCAGGACAAGGAGGAGGGAGCGAATTCGTCTTCTCCCTCCCTCGTCTGCAGCGCCAGCGAAGATGAGGGAGGGGCCGGGGGAGGGAGATCCGATCGCGCGGGCTGGTGATTTGCTCGGGGTACAACGATGCTGCATGATCGTGAGATAATGGCTCCCGCCTGGGCTGAGCTGGCCGGATCCACGTTTGATAGGATGGCTACTTTAGTATCAACCATAGTTCCGTTCAT
Organism: Fimbriimonadaceae bacterium; assembly: GCA_044226215.1. Classification (GTDB taxonomy): domain Bacteria; phylum Armatimonadota; class Fimbriimonadia; order Fimbriimonadales; family Fimbriimonadaceae; genus JBGAHK01. Next base: position 227,623 of record JBGAHK010000002.1, read on the forward strand.
CGTTGGCGTCATGAGCACCATTGCTGGCGTGATTGTCAAGGACCGTCTTGACCGCCGAGCCGAAGCTGAGCGCTACATTCGGGATCAAGCGGCCAAGGAGTGGGAAAGGAAGCTCGGGCTGGTCTCAGGAATGATCGCTGCGGCAAGCCAAATCGAACCCCAATTGCGTGACGGATATCTGTATGAACGGATGATGTTAGCATCGGCAAACGGGGAGGGTGCGGCTTACAAAGATCGCGCAGAGGCGAACTGGCGGGAATTCCATCGGCTCGCCTGGGAGGTGGCCTCCAATGCAGAAAGCTACGGATTTTTGGTGATGGAGTCAGGAGAACTTATCGACTTGGGCACAGTCATACGCGAGTGGCGCGAACGAATCCGGGTGTGCACGAACTCTCAGCAGCAGCAGCAACTAGCGATACAATTAGTCCAGGATTTGATCGCAGATCTTTCAGATCTTAAGCGGATTGGGCTCGAACTCAAGAGTACCGGCAAACGAAGCGATGTCGTACCCAACTCCTTTCAGCTTCGCATCCTTCAGCCAGTCTAGGCGTCAACGTGCTTGCCGAGTTGGCCCCGCAGAAATCCAACTCACTTACGCGGAAGTTTTCGGATCTCGATTGAGTAGACCTCGGTTGAACCATGGCTCCGCACAAAGCCGCCCCCTTGGATTGTGAACTTCCGAACCTCACCAGGCTGGAGCGCCGTGACCGTGATTGCCTCAGAGTCGAGGTACTGTCCCTGTTGAAATCGATCGCCCTTCTCTCGCCATACTGCGGTGAGCTCAACGTCCACTGCTTCGTCCAGCTTATTCTTGACCCGTCCCCGTACCTGCGAGAAAACGATTGTGTCGCGTTTGCTGGGATTGAAACTAGTCTCGCCGGTACTGTCGACGATTTCGATGCCATAGTCCGGGAGCTTCTTTGCGGCGGCTTCCTCGTCGAAGTCCAGTTGGTCGATTTCACTAAGAAGCACTCGGACGATCTTCTTTTCACGTAGCAGATAGCTGAGGCCAAGGGCTGGAACCTGAATCTTTTCCAGATAACCTGAATCATCGTCTGATATGGTGTAACGGCCGACGTAGGCCTTAGTGATCGACTCGGCGCTGTCGCCGACCTGTGGACAGGTAGTACGGGCGCAGGACAGTGTGCTCGAAATGTTTCCTACACGGCCGTCAAAGAACAATACACTCAGCCCGAGCTTTTTCCACTCCGCGTTTGCCGCCATAGAACCCGCCATATCGCCGCTCTTCTTGCTTGGCAAGCCGATGAGATTCACGACCTGCCCAGAGCTCATTCCGAGCTTGATTCCGCCAATGGCCAGCGAGTCCCGTGCCTTGACCAGCGCCGGATCAACTCCGTCGGCTTGAGATAGCAGCGCGCCGAGAAGGAACGAGGTAAGTGCGACCATGATTAAAGTTTATCCCGCTTTTGCGTCGCATTCGGCGCAAGAAATGATTCTTTCGAACCACACGGCTCTTTGTTGCCTCAACCCAACCTCTCGGGTTGCGTTGAGGCTATGCGTTCCTTGCCGCCCGCGCTGGAGGGGAATTCTCGGCCCGCTTCCCCCCGATGAGAATCCTCGAACTCGCCACCGACCGGACCCCTAAAGCCCATTTGCCATCGTGCCGATGCTCCCTTTATGCACCTGATCAACACAACAAGCGAATCAGGAAACACTCCGAGGAGCACGATACAAAATGGATCCTAGCAGCTCGTACATTCTGGACTCCCGCAGCGATTTGTCTTTCATCGCCGCCTACCAAAATTTCTACACGACGTGTCAAAGCAATGCCGCGACCCTGGGCCTGACGGCGGCCAACTTGACCGAAATCCAGGGCGGGCTGACCACCCTGCAGACCGCCTACAACAACATGATCGCCCAGCGCGATTTGGCGAAAAACACGACCACGACGAAGATTACGGCTCGCAAGAACGCCCACACGATCGTCGCGAAGTGGGCCAAGACCTTTGACGCGAACCCCGCCATCAGCGACGGTCTGCTTAACCAGCTTCAGCTGCCGCCCCACAAGCCCGGACGCACCATCAGCGCGCCGACGACCCCGACGAACCTGGTCGCCGAGGCGAACGGCAACGGCTTGATCCAGCTCAAATGGGATCGCAACGGCAACACGAGCGCGACGATCTTCGAGATCGAGGCGCAATACGCCCCCGGCGGCGATTGGACGCAGATCGGCAGCACGACCAAGACGCGGTACCAGTTCCCCGCCACCATCGGCAACTACATCAGCCTGCGTCTTTATTCGAGCCGCAACGACCGAGTTAGCCAGCCGACCACGCCGGTCACCCTTTGGGGCAACGGCGCCAGCGGCGCGGAACCGGTCCTGAAGGTCGCGTAACGCGCGGCATTTTACGTCTGGCGTTTGGGATTACAAGCCCCGGTCCTGTTTAGGGCCGGGGCTTGTTCATGCGTCGTGGTGGGGAGTGGGTTGGGGCGTTAGGACAGCCGAAACATGTTCCAATCCAAACAAGAAGTGAATATAACCTGAACATCCGGCGGTCGGGGGCAGTCCGTGGCGTTCCTAAAGACCAGCGGTCGATGCGACCGGTTTTATAAGGACTTGTTTTATGATCGACCAACTCATTCAGTCACGACTTGATCGCCGAGCCCTCCTCACCCGTGTGGCGGGTGGTGCCGCGGCCGCTTTCGCCGCTTCTTCCCTGGGCGTATTGGCCGGCTGCGGTGGCAGCGGCTTCGATAGCATTGTCGACGATAACCAGAACATCGACGTCGATGTGCTCAATTTCGCCCTGAACTTGGAATACCTGGAGGCGGAGTTCTACCTGCGGGCCGTGAACGGCACCGGCCTCGACGCCGCCGACGTGGGTGCGGGCGCGGGTGCCGTGACCGGTGGCCGCCAGGTCAACTTCGGTTCCGTCACGAACCTCCAGCTGGCCAACGAGATTGCGAACGACGAACTCGCCCACGTGCGGTTCCTGCGCAGCGCGCTCGGTGGCAGCGCCGTCGCTCGACCGGCGATCGACCTCCAGACCAGCTTCAACACCGCCGCCCAAGCCGCTGGCATCGGCAACACCTTCGATCCGTTTGCGGACGAAGCGAGCTTCTTCATCGCTGCTTTCATCTTTGAGGACGTGGGCGTGACCGCTTATAAGGGCGCTTCCCCGCTCATCACGAACAAGACGTACCTGGAAGCGGCAGCGGGAATTCTCGGCACCGAGGCCTATCACGCGGGCGTGGTTCGGTTCCTGCTCAACCAGCTGGGCACCACCGCGCTGGATGCGGCGGCGAAGATCTCGAATCTTCGCGACGCTCTCGATCGCGGCGAAGACACCGATCAGCCGCCGTACGACGGCGCGCTCAATGTCGTCCCGACCGATAGCAACGGCATCACCTATTCGCGCTCGACCCGCGAAGTGCTGAATATTGTGTACGGCGCTCAGGGCGCGGCCGCTGGCCTCTTCTTCCCGAACGGCCTCAACGGAAACATCAAGTAATTCGGTGGGAGGGTGGATTCCTCGTCCATCCTCCTCCTTCCCTACTCTTGGGGCGGCTCACGCCACGCCCCGTTCTTGAGGCGGTCGATGGCGTCCTGCGGCGGCTTCGGAACATCGGTTCGAAGATGAGCCAGCGTCTCCTTCAGTCGATCGAGGAAACGGTGACATCGCCGGCAGTGGGCCGAATGCGCGATGGCGTAAAGCCGCACCAGCCAGCTCGCCGTGCCGTCCGCGGTTCGGTGCAGGTGTTGCTCCATGTGAGCGCACGGTGGTCCTTCTTGGTTGTGTTGTTCGCGAATGCTTTTCATAGAAGTCCTTGGGTGGGGGCGAGTTCACCGAGATGGCGGACGAGGCGGGAACGCAGCAGGTTTCGTCCCCGGAAGAGCCGGGTGCCAAGCGTGCCCACCGGAATATCAAGCGCGCGAGCCGCTTCTTCCCGCGTCATCTCTTCAACGTCGCAAAGGGTGATCGCCAACCGAAACTCTTCGGGCAGTCGGTCCAGCTCCTCGTAAATCTTGCCGCCCACGACTTGCCAATCGATCGCTTTCCAATAGCCTTCGGTGGCGGGCTCGGCGGCCTGGTCGATCGCCGTTTCGGGGCGGAGATTGCGCTTGCGCAGCATCATCAGGTGCTCATTGCGGAGGATTTTGATCAGCCAGCTCCGGGGATATTCGCCATCGAACCGGTCGTACGATTTGACGGCGGCGAGCAGGGTTTGGCCCACGAGGTCCTCCGCTTCCGTCGCGTTCTGCGTCATTCGTGCCGCCACGCGATAGAGGATCGGAATCTCTTTTTCGGCAAGCTGTTCGAAACTTGGCTTCGAATGGGACTTGCGCAGCGTGAAGGAAAAGAAAATCATGTCTCGAAAGCCCAGCGCCGTCCCCGGCGAACCGGAGACGGCGGAGCGAACCAAAGCTGGGCTTACCGTACCTTGATCGGCGTCTTGAACGAGGCCTCTCCGAGCACGACTTCGGCGAAAGAACACCAAATCTGGACCTTGCTCACCGACTTGATGTAGGCAGGCACCTCGATCGACAAGTTCGTCTTGTCACCGACGATGCGCAGCTGCTTCAGGAGAAAGGTGTTGCCTTGCTCGTCCACGATCTGCCAGTGCGGGGCCGGCGTCTTCGGGATCGAGAAGTCCGAGCTCAGGCTGAGAACCGTCTTTCCGTTCTGCTTGCTGGCGCTGACGGTTCCGCCGTTCACCTCGACTCCCTTGAATGCGGAGCTGGTCATCGAGTCCATCTTCATGGCGACCGCCGGCTTCATCGCATGGTGGTGCGTATCGGTTTCGTTTTGAGCGAGGCTCGGGGTGGCCAGAGCGAGGCCAAGTGCGAGCGTGTTGACGAGAACGGTGATGTTTCGAGTGTTGATGGTCATGTTGTTTTATCCTTAAAGTGAGCTAGGGGAGCGAGGTCGTGGGTCCGAAGACCGGGGCTAAAGAAAAATCGCGTTGGGCGATTAGGCGAATAAAATCGTTGTGGTTTTCTCCTGGTCGGAGCGAAGAGGAGCCGAACTGACACTCTGCTTTTTCGCCGCATCCCAGAGCGTCACTGAGCGATAGAGCCAGGCGTCGAGATCCTTCGACACGGGAAATTCTTGGGTGCCCGCTTTGGGATTCAGGGTGCCCAGGCGGACTTTTGTGAACTTGGCAAGGTCCGCTTTCGGGGCGACGGTCTCTTGCTTGACGATGAAGACTTCGATCGCGGCGCCCGGCGCCTTCACGCCTTTGAGACGCAGAAACCGCTGGCCGTTTCGCTCGACGAGCTCGGCGGAGCCCTTTACTCCCGGCGTATCCGTTCGGAATTTGCCCGCGGTCACCCGAATCTCCTCGCTCAGGGCGACGGTTTGCACGACGGGCAGCTCGGACCGGCGACTGGTCATCGTCATCTTTTCGCCGCTGGGACGGAAACTCGCGCCGCCGAATCCGACCGAGAACCGCTTGCACCAGACGTTGACCGAACCGTAATCACTCAGGTCCGTTCCGGCGGGAAGCTCGTAGTTCTGGTCGCCGATATTGCCTTTGATGGAGCCGAGATCGAGGTAGGAACCATCCTTTACCGCCTTGGGGTCGTTGCCCTTCACCAGATAGAGGTGAACGTCGGGACCGTTCGACGTTTTGAAATTGCTGAGGCGGAGAATCGACTTGCCGTTCACGTCGAGGATTTCGGCGCGGCCGGTCGTTTCATGGGCATAGGAGACGAAGTCCGCCGCTGCTCGAGCGCTGACCGTTTGGCCCGCCATGGTCGGGAGCTTTTCGTTCACCGATTGATTGATGAAGAGGAGCTCGGGTCGGAAGAGGGCCCAGCCTCCGACGAGGACCGGGATCGCAGCGAGAAGGACGAGTTTTCTTTTGTTGGTTCGCATGTTTAGGGAATGCGCGCCGTTGAAAAACCCGTTCAGCTTTTTTCAAAATTTGTTCTTTTGAACCTAAAGTTGCCGCAACAGCTCCGATAGACGTGCGATTTCTGGGGAGACGGGCTCGCCATCCTCGATCGACCATGCGATGCTGATCGAGCATCCCACGTACGCCAGCCGGATGATGTCTCGGGTCTCGCGAGCGAGTTCGTTGGCGATCGCCTCATACCGCGCGGCGAGTTTCCGGCCGGTGTCGCACTGCGTCAAGAGGGGCGGGTAGGGGTTGCGCAGGAAGGCGGCGAGTTCGTAATCGCGCGGCGCCAGCATGCCGTGCGGGTCGATCGGGCGCCACCCCGTCGGCGTGCGCAGGACGTTGAAATGGTGGAGGTCGCCATGCGTCCACACGCGCTCGGGCTGGTCGAGAAGCGCCTCGAGCGCCTCGCGTCCCCGGCGAATCGCCTCGGGGAGTTGGCCGGTTGTGGCGGCTAAATCGAACGCACGGCGCTGGTCATCCAGCCGCGCCCACCCGTCGCCGGTTGGTGGATGGATGGCGATCTGGTCCGCCACCGCACGCCAAATCCTGGCTTCCGCTGCCGCGTCGGGGAATATCGTGCTGAGATCGCCGTCGACATCCAGCCGCTCCATGAGCGCGGCCGCCCGTTCGGCGTCGTAATGGATCAGGTCTGGGAATCCCGCCCCGGGCGCCGTCTGGAGCGCGCGCACTTCGCGCGCCAGTTCCTGGGGGTACCGGCTCAGCTTGAGGACGACTGGGCGTCCATTCGCCACTCCGTAGCCGATGAGCGAGGTGCTGATTTCGGGACAGAACGTGAGGGATTCGAGTCCCCAAAGCAAAGTCGCCGAGCGGACTCGCTCGGCGAACTCTTCGGGAAACACGGCGTTCGGGCGTTAGCCTTTGAGGGCTTCGGCACCGCCGACGACTTCCAAGATCTCTTTCGTGATACCGGCCTGGCGGGCGCGGTTGTAGTTCAGCGTGAGATCGCGGATCATCTTGTTGGCGTTGTCGGTGGCGCTCGTCATGGCCGACATTCGGGCGCCATGCTCGCTCGCGGTCGATTCCAACAGAGCTTGGTAGATGACGGTGAAGACATATTTCGGGAGCAGGATGCCCATCAGCTCGGTCGGATCCGGCTCGAAGGCGTAATCCTTGCTCTCGGACGGTCCGTCGCTCGCGGGCGGCTCGATCGGCAGCAACTGGACGACCTGAGGCACCTGTCGAATCGCTGAGTAAAATTTGCTGTAGCAAATATACACGGCGTCAACTTCCGCTGATTCGAACAGCTCACGCGCCTTGCGCGTGATGATCTGAGCGTCTTCCAGCGTCGGTCCCGAGGTGGGCAGGGTGTGATTGAGCACCACGGGATAACCGCGTTTGCTCAGGAACAGGTTGCCCTTCTTACCAACCGTGATCAGGCTTCCCTGACCGACCGCCGTCTTCAGAAAGTCCGTTGCCTTGCGGATGACGTTCGTATTGAACGAGCCCGCGAGACCACGGTCCGACGTGATGAGCAGCACCGCGTACCGCTCGATCGGGCGCTTTACCAGCAGCGGATGGGCGGGCAGTTCTCCCGCCGCCGAGATCGACTGCATGAACTCGCGCATCTTGTCGCTGTAGGGCCGGGCCTCCAGCGCTCGATCTTGGGCCTTCTTCAGCCGCGCGGCAGCCACCAGCTTCATCGCCTTGGTGATTTGGCTGATGTTCTTGGAGGCCTTGATGCGTTGCTGAATCTGTTTGAGGGTTGCCATGCGCGTGCTTTATGCGGGGACCGCGAACTTCTCGAGTGCTTCCTTGAATGCCTTGGTCAGCTTCTCTTCGATGTCCGACGACATCGCCTTGGTCGACGAGATCTTCTCGGTCACGTCCGGATAGTTCGTCTTCACGTAGCTGAGGAGGTGCTTCTCGAACGCGCCGACCTGATCGTTTGGCACGGTGTCGAGAATGCCCGACGTACCCGCGTAGATGAGGACGACTTGATCCTCGACCGCATACGGGCTCGCGAGTCCTTGCTTGAGCAACTCCGTCAGACGCTGGCCGCGAAGCAGCTGCATCTGGGTGGCCTTATCGAGGTCGCTGGCGAACTGCGCGAAGGCAGCCACGTCGCGATACTGGGCCATTTCGAGCTTCAGCTTACCGGCGACCGATTTCATCGCCTTGATCTGGGCGTTACCACCCACGCGGCTGACCGAGATACCGACGTTGATCGCGGGGCGAATGCCAGCGAAGAACAGGTCGGGCTCCAGATAGATCTGGCCGTCGGTGATCGAAATCACGTTCGTCGGAATGTACGCGGAAACGTCGCCCGACTGAGTTTCGATGATCGGCAGAGCGGTCAGCGAACCGCCGCCGCGCTCATCGTTCAGCTTGGCTGCGCGCTCGAGCAAGCGGCTGTGCAGGTAGAAAACGTCGCCAGGATAGGCTTCTCGTCCGGGCGGTCGTCGCAGCAAGAGCGAGAGCGCGCGGTAGGCCACGGCGTGCTTGGAAAGATCATCGTACACGACGAGCGCGTGCATGCCGTTGTCGCGGAAGTACTCGCCGATGGCGGCACCTGCGAACGGAGCCAGATACTGCATGGCGTTCGAGTCGGCAGCGGATGCGGCGACGATGATCGAGTAGTCGAGGGCACCGTTCTCGCGGAGCGTTTCGACGACGCGGGCCACGTTGGCCATCTTCTGACCGACCGCGACATAGATGCAGTAGACCGGGTTCTCGCCGGGCTGATGCGTGCTGCGCTGGTTGATGATCGTGTCGATGCAGACGGCGGTCTTGCCGGTCTGGCGGTCGCCGATGACGAGTTCGCGCTGACCGCGTCCGATCGGGATCATCGCGTCGACGGCCTTGATACCCGTCTGCAGCGGTTCCTTAACGGGCTGCCGGTCCACAACGCCCGGAGCCGCAACTTCGAGAAGGCGATATTCGTTGGAGGCGATGGGACCCTTGTCGTCGATGGGCTGACCGAGTGCGTTCACGACGCGTCCGAGCAGGCCCTTACCGACCGGGATCTGGATGATGCGGCCGGTTTCGCGAACCGGGTCGCCTTCCTTGATTTCGGTGCTGTCGCCGATGATAACGGCGCCGATCGTGTCCTCTTCCAGGTTCAGAGCGAGGCCCATGACGCCAGCGCTGGGGAATTCCAGCAGCTCACCCATTTGGCAGTCGGGCAGGCCATAGACGCGGGCGATGCCGTCACCGACTTGGAGAACGGTGCCAACGTGGTCGACATCGGACTTACGCTCGAACTTCTGAAGTTCCTGTTCGAGAATGGATGTGATTTCTTCGGGACGAATAGCCATGGTCGTTGATGTAGTGGGATCGGTTTAGTCGGTGCCGGCCGCCGAGGCCTGTTTCAAAACGTCGAACAAAAGCTTTTCTCGCATTCGGGCGAGCGAGTTGCGGACGGAGCCGTCGAGAACGAAGTCGCCGTATCGGATGCGGACGCCGCCCATCAGCTTCGGGTCGACGGACGTCGTGCTTTCGATGTCCTTGCCCGTCGCGGACTTGAGCTTGGCGATGAGCGCCTTTTCGTGTTCAGCCGAGAGCAGCTCGGCGGAGGTGATCTCCACCTTGAGCACGTTTTCGTGCCGCCGCCGCAGTTCCGCGTAATGTCGCTGAACTTCGACGAACGAATCCTGCCGCCCCTTTTGGAGCATCAGGCGCACAGCCTGCATGGTCAAAGCGGTGACGCGATCGCTGAACAGTCGTTCGAGCAGCCCCAGCTTCTCGCTCCGTGGAATCTCGGGATTCTCCAGCAGGTGCGAAAACTTGGCGCTCCCGTTAAGCAGGGCCGCAATCGTGGCGAGATCGTCTCCCACGCTGGCGACAATGTCCTGCTTGAGGGCCGCGGCAAAGAGGGCCCGGGCGTAACGGCTGGCGGCGCGCTCGTCCATGGGTTAGGCGGGGACCTCCACATTGCTGATGAACTCTTCGATCAGCTTGCGGTTGCGATCGGTATCGAGATTCTCGCCGATGACCTTCTCCGCCGCCGCGAGCGACAGATTGACGGTCTGGACGCGAAGATCGTTGACCACGCGGTCGCGTTCGGCATCGATCTCCTCTTGCGCCTTCTTGCGATACTCTTCGGCCTTGGCCTGAGCGTCCGCCATCAGCTGCTGGCGCATCTGCTGCGCTTCGCGAATCTGCTCCTGAATCTGGGCTCGAGCCTGGGCCTCGGTATCCGAGAGCCGGCGCTCGTAGTCCGACTTCATCTTCGTCATCTCCGTGCGCAGACTTTCCGCCTCGCTGAAGGTGTTTTCCAGATGCGTCGTGCGCTCGTGAATCGCCTCATTAAGCGGGTTCACAAAGAAGATGGCGACGACTGGGAACAGGATGAGCAGGACGCCGATGGTGGCGATTGTCTTGCCGAGGTTAAGCGGCACACCCTGTTCGGCCAGCGCGTGCAGGTCGGGGATGTTGTTCTGATAGAGCCACATACCGCCCACCATCAGCACGATGCCGACGACGAAGCCGAGGATTACGGAAGGTTTCACGTATCGCGTTTCCTAAAAGTAATTCGAACGAAAAAGGTCAGGGGAGCGCGGTGACTGAGTCATCGCGCTCCAAAACGGTTTTGTCTTAGCGCGGCTTGACGATGAACGAGCCCGGCGCCACGAAGACGGTGAGCAGGAAGACGAGCTCGACGAACGCAAGCGCGATGAGCATCGCCGTCTGCAGTTTGCCGATCGCATCCGGCTGGCGGGCCATGCCCTGCATCGCACCGTATCCAATCAATCCAAGGCCGAGGCCCACGCCGAGAGCTGCCAAACCAAGTCCAATGACTTCCATGTGTTTTCTCCTAGGTACTGTTTTCTGTCGGTTGTCTAAATCGTTGTTAGTGAGCGGGCGCCAATTCGCCGTGCCCGTGCGCTTCGCCGTGGTCGTCGCCATGATCGTGGCTGGTCACCAGCGAGAGATAAACGCAGGTAAGCAGGGTGAAGATCATCGCCTGAACCACGCAGGTCAAGAGCTTGATCGGGATCAGGAACGCGCCGACGGGGATGTAAACGCCCTCGCCGAGCTTGTTCATCGCCTCGACCGCTTCGTGGCCACCGTGGATGTTGCCGAACAGTCGCAAGCTGAGCGACACATTCTTCATCGCTTCCGAAATGATTTCGATCACGAAGATCATCAGCGTGATCGGAATCATGAAGATCGGGAGCTTGGGTCCCGCAAAGTGGCTGAAGTGGCCCAGCACGCCGTTCGCCTTCATTCCTTCGTACTGAACGTAGCCGATCGAAACCAGGGCCATGCCCAGGTTCCAACTCAGGTCGGCCGTCGGCGCGTACGGGAAGAAGAGGGCAATGAAGTTGCTGACGAAGATCAGCAACCAAAACGTCATGATGAACGGGATGTATTTGCGACCGTGCGGCCCGATGATGCCCACGCACATGTTCTCGATGAAGAGATACACCTGCTCGAATCGCTGAGCCCAGAAATTCTTGAAGACGCGCTCCTTGCCAAACGTCGATTTGGCGAGGGCCATCAGTCCGAATAAAACCAGGACCACCAGACCTACGTAAAGGAAGAGTCCGTTGAAAGTGACCGCATGCTCTCCACCCTCGGCGGCCAGCAAGTTCGTCATTGAGCTCAGGTCGTTCATGTAACGTGAAAAAGGAGGGCCTAGCGCTTCGCGACTGCCCACCCGATTAGTGCGCAGTATACCAGACCCAATCCGCCCAAAAACCAGGGCTCGGCAGCCCCGCCCAGGCGGTGCGCCATGAACGCGAGGCCAACAAAGAGCGGGAGCTTGATGAGAAAAGCGAGCACGATGAACACGCTTCCCTTGCCTGCCCGCTGAGACCCCGATGCGCTGGCGGCCAACCCGACCGTGAGTTTGAGAATGATGACGCTGAACGCGGTTCCGAACAGCCCCATTCCGTAGCCTTGGGCGCCAAACATGCCCCCGGTCAAGAATGCAACGGGAAACAGCATCGCGGCCAAAATCGCCGCGGCAAACAACACCAGCGCGGGAGGGTTCAACTCTTGTTCTGCTGATTGACCATGACGATGGCGATCCAAACCCCGGCGCCCGCACCGATCAGTCCGAGCGCACTCTGCCAGGAATTGCCGCCGTGCCGGACGTAGCGATCGATCAGCCAGCCCACGCCAAAACCCACAAGCGGAAATCCGAGGATCGTGTAGGCGACGCTCAGCCCGGTGCCGATGCCACGTGCTGCTTCTCCGTCGCTGGTCCTGCGGTGGGTTTCGATCCGTTGCCGCGCCCGGTAGCGGTCGGCGGCGTCAGCGGCGCGGTCGTGGAGGTCCTCCGCCCGGCGTTCGAAGTCCTCGCTCAGGGCATCGAGCTCTTCTTTCGCCCGCTGGGACGAAGCCTCGATTCCCGCATCGTGTTCGGCCAGCTTCTCTTCCGGGTCGTCGTTCATAGCTTTACAGGACGATTCTGCCCGCGATCTCGCCTCACCCGGCGGGAACTGGCTCCATCACACGGCGAATGTCCGCATTTTTCTCTCTGACCAAGTTGATCCAGTTCTGGACGATCGGACGGTGGCCGGCTTGCGGCCAAATCGCATCAACGGGGAGATCGAGCCCGCCCGAGCTGATCGGATGGAGAATGAATCCGGGCTGCCCCAAAAAGCGCAAGCAGCCCGGCACGATCGCATAGCCCACTCCGGCCGCGACCAGCAGCGCCAAACTCTGCATGTTGTCGGTCACGGCGGCGATGCGCGGCTGAAATCCCGCGCGCTCGCACAGTTCAAGCGCGTCGTCAATCATTTTGGGGGCTCTCGATCGATCGTACAACACCATCGGCATGTTCGCGAGTTCGTGAAGTTCCACGTCGTTGCGGCAAGCCAAGGCGCATCGGTCGCAGGTTGCGACGTGGAATCGGTCTCGATACACTTCCTCGTGGCCGAAGCGCGGACCGCGTCCCGTCGCGGCGCTGCGGCAAAATCCAGCGTCGAGTTCCTCGGCGGCCAATTTGCGAATCTGTTCCTCGGGCGCTAAGTCGTGGAGGGAGATGGATACCTTGGGGAACCGGGTGCGAAATTCTTGGACCAGGTCAGCCAAGAACGGCGACGTCGCAAAGCCCATGAACCCAAGCCGCAACTGACCTTCCTGTCCAAGGGCCGCTCGTCGGCCTGTCTCGCGAACGCGCTCGGCTTGGAGAATCAGGTCCCGCGCTTCTGCCACGAACTGTCGACCCGGCTCGGTCAGCGAGATCCGTTTTTGGGAGCGGTCGAATAGCTCGAAGCCCAAAACTCGCTCAAGCGACTGGATCTGTTGACTCAATGCGGGCTGGGCGATCGACAGCTTTTCAGCCGCACGGGTGAAGTTCAGCTCATCGGCCACGGCGATCGCATACCTTAGCTGCCTAAGTTCCATACGATTAGTTTACACAATCATATTAATATTTATAATATATTTGACTTATTGTTCAAGCGGCCGTATCATGGAAGAGTCCGAGGCAAAACTATGAATTCGACTCAAGCGCTCCTTCAACCGACGACCATCGACACGGCTCCCGAAGCCAACCGTGAAATCTTGAACAAAGTGGCGGCAGGGATGGGGTTCGTACCCAACATGTTCGCCTTGATGGCCAATTCCGAAGCCGTTCTTCAGGGTTACGTGGCCCTCGACTCCAAGTTTGAGCTCTCGGGATTCACCCCGTTCGAGCGCCAAGCGATCTTTCTTGCCACGAGTCAGGAGAACGAGTGTCACTACTGCGTTCCGGCTCATAGCACCGTGATGCTCGATCTGATGAAAGCAGATCCCGAAAAGGTGCGTGCCCTGCGCAATCACGAGCCGACCGGCGATGCCAAGCTGGACGCTTTGGTCGCGCTCACCCGAGAATTGGTCCGAAATCGAGGCGAGGCCGATTCTGCGACCATACGCCGCTTCTTGGATGCCGGTTACCAGCCGGTGCAAGTCATGGAAATCTTGGTCGGCCTCGCAATGAAGACGATCACAAACTACTCGGCGAAGCTGTCCGACCTGACGTTGGACGAGCCGTTTGCCAAGAACCGCTAAATCGGCACCCTGCCTCGATGGGCGCCCTTCCAAAGACCAGTTAAGGCTTCTTCGGTGTGGGCGCCTTCGGGGGCACAGCGATCTTTCCGATCAGCGGGGGCGGCGTGCCCGTCAGATGTCGCTTGCCTACCTGGTGAGGGAGCACGTCGGTGGTCGAGGAGTCGAGATGGATCGGCGGCGGCGATGCGATTTCCCCGAGAACCTGAGGTCTTGTTTGGCTCAGCCCGGCCGCGGAAAGGCCGAGGGCACCCGCGGTCAGCAACCGCCGCCAAGCCGGCGTGTTCTTGAAGATCGGGGCACCGGTCTCGTCGGGGACAAACCGAACGCAGGGGGTTCCCGCGCTGTTCTCGAATAACTGCTGGGCTTCTTCGGGCGTCATCTCCGTGAGGTCATGAACATGCTTCTGGCACTCGCCACAGAAGCGCTGACGCTCGTCCCCGCTCATCGCGTCCCAATTAGCGTGGCACGGCTTAGCCACGCGAATCTGTCGCAGTCGTCTCATATTGAGTTGAACGTTCGACCCGGAGTTAGGCCACGCTCTTTTGAAACTTGCGTGTCGAAATGAAGATCAGACCCGCCGCGATCAGGCACGTGCCGACGAAGCTGGGCCACAGGTCCATGAATCCGGCTCCGCGCACCACGATGCCCCGCAGAATTCGCAGTTGATGGGTGAGCGGGAGCACCTCGGAGATCAGCCGAAGGAACCCCGGCATCGTTTCCCGCGGGAAAATGAACCCGGACATGAGGATCGACGGAAGGAAGAAGAGCGTTGAAAGCTGGAGCGCCTGAGCCTGAGTCCGCGCCAAGGTGCTGATGAGGAGCCCCAGCCCCAGCGCGGCGAGGATGAACGGGAAGGACATCAAGAACAGCAAGATGAGGCTGCCCCGCACCTCCACATCGAACAAGAACCACCCCAGCGCGAGGACGCCGACCATCTCGAACAGCGCCAACACCAAAAACGGAGCGAGCTTGCCCAGCATCAGTCCGTACTTACCGACCGGCGTCACCATCAGCTGCTCGAGCGATCCCTGCTCCCGTTCCCGCACGATGGAGCCCGAGGTCAGCGAGCTCAACACGAGTTGCAAGATGAAGCCGATGAGGCCCGGGATCATGAAGGTGGACGTACGCGAGTTCGGATTGAACAATACGGTGGTCGAGGCGACGGGATCGCCCGGGCTGGGACGTCCGGGACGGAAAAAGGCGAGCCGCGCACGCAGTGCGACCTGGGAATCGGACCCATCCAACATCACGCCGACTTGGGGATTGCCGCCCGCCGCGACAAGCCGACCGAAATTCGGTGGAATGATCACGGCCGCGCTGGCCCGGTTGCTCTTGAGGAGTTGGGCCGCCTCATCGGAGGTGGCGGCGTGGAAGGCAAAGTCGAGATACTGGGTGGCGCGAAGCTCCTGGGCGTACTCACGACTCTCGCGCGAACGATCTTGGTCCACCAGCACGGTCGTGATGTGGCGAACGTCGAAGTCGATCGCGTAGCCGTACATGCACACCTGGAAAACGGGGAGTAGTAAGGCGAGAATAATGCTGGCCCGGTCGCGTAGCAGATGCATGGCTTCCTTCTTGGCCACTGCCCAGAACCCGTTCATACTTTGGCCAGACTCCGGGTCAGGGTCACGAAGACATCTTCGAGGGAAGGCTCGATCGACCGGATCGCCCCGAAATGAACGTCGGAGGCCTTCTCGGCAGCGCGGCGAACCTCGTCGTCGGAGACATCGGCAGGAATGAGGAGATGGATCTCCGATTCCACAATGGTCGCCTCGCGCACAAACGGCTGACCGCGCATGTGGGCCAACCCCAGCGCGGGCTGTTCCGACGCGATCGAAATGCGGCGCGTGCCTTCCGGCGAGACTTCGGGCAGGGATTTGAGTTGGAGCGGCGTCCCCCGCACCATCAGCTTGGATAGATAGATGTAGGCGATGTCGTTGCATCGCTCGGCTTCATCCATATAGTGAGTCGTTACGAATAGCGTCTTGCCCTCTCCCGCCAATCGAAACAACAGGTCCCAGAGATCGCGACGTGCGACGGGATCGATTCCCGCGGTCGGTTCGTCGAGAAAAACCAGTTCGGGCTCATGGATCAGCGCAGCGGCCAGCGCCAATCGTTGCCGCCATCCCCCTGAAAGCTGCCCCGCCATACGGTCGACATACGGCCCGATACTGACCAAATCAATTACCTCGCGCTTGCGGTCGATCAGGCGCTGACCCCGAAGTCCGTACACCCCACCAAAGAAGTCCAGGTTCTCGTTCACGGAGAGGTCTTTATAGAGGGAAAAGCTTTGGCTCATGTATCCGATGGACCGCTTCACTTCTTCGGCTTGGCGAACCACGTCGAAACCGTTCACGGTGGCGCTGCCGCTGGTAGGAGTCAGCAATCCGCACAGCATGCGGATGCACGTGCTTTTTCCGCTGCCATTCGGGCCCAGGAATCCAAAGATCGATCCCTTCTCGACCGTGATCGACAGGGCGTCGACGGCGGTAAATCCGCCGAATCGCTTCGTCAGATTTTCCGTGGCGATCGCGCTCACGATCCGGAATCCAGTTTGTGGACGGTGACCGCCATGCCCGCTTTGATCCGCGGGTCGGGCTTTTTCAGCCGGATCCGAACCGGGAAGACTTGTCGCCCTCGCTCTTCGGGCGTCTGCAGATTGACGGGCGTGAATTCGCCTTGGGTGCCGATCGATTCGATGACTCCAGGAACGGTCCCATCGATGCCATCGACCGCGAGATCGACGGGACCACCGACATTGATTTTCGCCAGTTCCGACTCGGGCACAAAGACGCGCAGCCAGATGTCGGTGGGATCGGAGAACTCGATGCAAGGCGTGCCCGCGTTCACGAGATCGCCTTCGCTGACCAGCCGTCGCTCGACGACCCCGTCTTTCGGAGCCACGATACGGTACTCCGAGAGCCGCGTTCGCTGTCCGGCCAGGGCGTGCCGCGCGGCCGATTCCGCGGCCCGAGCTTGTGCGATCGCTTCCTTTCGGTTGCCGGCTCGCATCTCTCGCAGGAGCGCCTCGCCTTGCGCAACCCGCGCCTGGGCGGCCGCAACATCCTCGCGGCGCGGTCCTTTTTTCGCCAGTTCCAGACTCTGCTGAGCGGAGATCATCGCCTGACGCGCCGATTCGATGTCCTCGGCCCGATTCCCTTTCTTCACGGCGAGATACTGCTGATACGCCCGCTCGGCGGCTTGGCGGGTCTGCTCCAGTTCTTCGGAGGGCGTCCCTCGCTGGGCGCGATCGCGGGCTTCCTTGGCCTCGCGTGCCGCTTGGGCCGATGTTTCGGCGCGGGTTCGAGCCGTTTCCGCTTCGCTCTTGCTCAGGGCCCCCTCGGCGAAGAGTCGCTGCGCCCGGTCGGCGTCGATCCGGGCTTGATCGGCGGTGGCCTGGGCGGCGGCGTACCGTGCCTCTGCTTGCTGGCGCGCCTCGGGCGTGGGGCCGCGACGAGCCTCACGATACGCGGCTTCCGCCTGCCGATAACCCGCGAGGGCGGCGCGCAAGTCTTCTTCGCGGGCACCGGACCGGGCGAGATCGTAGCGCTCTCGGGCCTGACGATAGCTAGCTTCCGCAATGGCGATCTCTTCTGGGCGAGACCCGTTCGCCAGCCGCGCATAGGAAGCGCGTAGCTCGGCTACGACGGCAGCCTGTCGCTGAATCTCCTCCGGGCGAATGCCGTTCTCCAGTTCTTCCGCCCGCGACTGCGCTTCGGCGACCTGCGCCTCGGCGCCCTTGACTTCCTCGCGGAGGGCATCGGTCTCCATTTCGAGCAGCACCTGATCGCGCTTGGCAGCAGCGCCTTCCTCGATGAGAATTCGTTTGACGCGTCCTTGGATCCGGCTCGACAGTTTCGCGGGCTGCGATTCGAACACGCCGCTCAGCATCGACCGCGTCTTTTCGCGATTGCGGTCCAACCAGATGCCGCCGGCCGCCAAGGCCGTGATCAAACCGATGGGAATCAGAAGGCGAGGATTGAACGCCATAAGGGAGTTGAGTAACAGTTTACATCGCGGGATTCGATCTCCAGACCGAAGAAATGCGCCCACCGGTTGACGCGCCACCATCGTCCATACTGGTGTTACTGGCTATGATCCCCTCCTCCGCCAGCGATTCCATTGAAACCGAAGTTCAGTTCTTGAAAGGCGTGGGTCCAAAATGGGCCAACGTTCTCGCAAAACTGGGCCTTCGCACCGTTCGCGACGTCCTGTTCCATTTCCCGCGCCGGTACGAAGATCGGACCAATCTTCCCCCCATCCGTGACCTCGAGCCTGGTCAGCACGCCACAATCCGCGGTCGCATCCTCGCGATCGATGCCCGCCCTACCCGGGGACGTCGCGGCATGGTGCTCCTCAGCGTCACGATCCACGATGGCACAGGCTCGGTCGTCCTCCAATGGTTCAATCAGCCATGGCTTCGCCGCCGATTTGAAGAAGCCACCAAAGACGTCATCGCTTACGGATTCGTGAAGAAGGGGAATCGCGGCCTCGAAATGAACACGCCGGAAGTGGAGTTCTTCGAGGGTGAAGACGAGATCGCCGAATTCGCCAAGATCACGCCCGTCTATTCCCTCTCCGAAGGCGTGCCGCAATGGCTGGTCCGAAAAGCCGCCCACGCCGCACTCGATCGGTACGTTTCGGGCATCGAGGATCCGCTTCCCACCGATTTCCGCCGCGAACACAAGCTGCAGCCGCTCGTGTGGGCCCTGCGAAACATCCATCTGCCCGAGAGCGAATCGGCTCGGGCGAGCGCGCGCAAGCGACTGGTGTTTGAAGAGTTCTTCTACAACCAGGTCGCGATCCAAATGCGGCGGCGCGAATCCCAGCAGGAGATGGGCATCTCCTTCCCCATCAGCCAGATCGCGGGCGTCGACCACTCCGCTCCGGGGCTGTTCGGGAGTGAGGCCGCGCTCAAGCCTGACGAATCGCTCTGGGACGAAGTCCATCGACTCCTACCCTTCTCGCTTACCGGCGCCCAGCGTCGCGTGATCGACGAAATCTGGCGAGACATGGAGCGCCCATCGCCCATGAACCGGCTCGTGCAAGGCGACGTCGGCAGCGGTAAGACGGCGGTCGCGGCAGCGGCGATGCTGGCGGCGGTGCGCTGCGGCTACCAAGCGGCCCTGATGGCCCCCACCGAGATCCTTGCCGAGCAGCACTACATCAATCTTCACAACCTGTTCGATCGGATCGGCCTGAAGACAGAGCTTCTCGTCAGCAAGCTCAAAGTACGGGACAAACGCCGGGCGCAGCTTCGTGCCAGCGCCGGCGAGTCCTCCATCTTCGTGGGAACGACCTCGCTCATCCAAGATTCGGTGGGCTTCCACAAACTCGGACTCGTCGTGATCGATGAGCAGCATCGATTCGGCGTCATGCAGCGGGCCGCGCTTCGCCAGAAAGGCACTAATCCGGATGTGCTCGTCATGACGGCGACCCCGATCCCGCGGACGCTGACCATGACTCTGTTTGGCGACCTCGATCTATCGATCATTGATGAACTGCCCCCGGGACGTAAGCCGATTCGGACCCACTGGAAACTGCCCAACGAGCGCGCGCAAGTGCTCTCGGCGGTCCGGAAGCTGCTCGACGAGGGCCGACAGGCTTATTTCGTCTGCCCGATGATCTCCGACAGCGACAAGATGGAGGTGCAGGCCGCCGTCGACCTGCACTACCGGCTGGTGAACGAGGACTTCCCCGATAAGCGCGTTGGTTTGCTGCACGGCGCGATGAAGCCGGTCGAGAAGGAAGAGATCATGCTCGCCTTCCGAGCCGGCGAACTCGATATTCTCGTGAGCACGGTCGTGATCGAAGTCGGCGTGGACGTTCCGAACGCCTCGGTCATGGTGATCGAGGATGCCAATCGATTCGGCTTGGCCCAGCTCCACCAGCTTCGTGGCCGTGTCGGTCGTGGCGAGCACCAATCGTTCTGCATCCTGATGGGCAGCCCGACGAACGACGAGGCCCGCGCGCGGTTGACGACGATGACGGAAACGACGGACGGATTCAAAATCGCCGAAGTCGACCTGCGACTGCGTGGTCCCGGCGAAGTGGCGGGGACCAAGCAAAGCGGCAACCTTGATCTCAAGCTCGCCGATCTGGTTCAAGACTCCAAGCTCCTGGAGACCGCGCGGGAAGCCGCCATCCAGTTGCTCGATGAGGACCCGCAGCTCGAACGGCCCGAGCACCAAGCCATTCTCCGCCGCGCCAAGGAATCGCGCCTGGACCTCGCCCTGGTGACAATCAGCTAGGTTCAAGCTCAACTCAAGTACACTGAGTTGTCATGGCGATTCCAGAAATCTCGCCCGAAGAACTGAAGGCTCGTCTCGATGCCGGCGAACATCCGGTGCTCGTCGACGTCCGCGAGGCGTTCGAACTCCAGATCTGCAAGCTGAAATACGATCTCCATATTCCGCTTGGCGATCTCGAAGCGCGAATGTCCGAGATCGATCCCAACGCGCAGATCGTCGTTTATTGCAGAAGCGGCGGGCGGAGCGGGAAGGCTGTGGAGTTCCTGATGAACCACGGCTATGGCGATGTGACCAACTTGCGCGGTGGCATCTTGGCCTGGGGCGAAGCGCTCGATCCTTCCATGCCTGCTTACTAGGACGATGAGAACGGCGAGGGTAGTGGCGATTTGGGGACTCGTCCTGGCGGCGACGCTTTGTCATGGCCGTCATGAGACTCATCCCGCGCCCAAAGCCGCCAAATCAGCCGCAAAAATCCCACCGGTGTTTGTTCAGCCTCCGCCCCTGCGGCCGGGCGAGCCCCTCAAGACCTACGCGGAAGCGGCCGTCGTCATGGATGCCCAAAGCGGGGCCATTCTCTACGCGAAAAATGCCGAGGAGCGGCTCTTCCCCGCCAGCACGACCAAGGTGCTCACCGCCCTGCTTTTCTTGGAAAAGGTGAAGCCAGACGCGATCATCACCGCGCCCAAAACCATCACCACCGTGGGCGAAGCCAGCCTGCACCTCAATCCCGGCGAGAAACTCAGCGCCGCCGATCTGCTCAAGGGGATGATGCTGCGCAGCGCGAACGACGCGTGTGTCGCGGCCGCCGTCCATATCGCCGGATCCGTGCCCGCCTTCGCGAAATTGATGAACGAGCGAGCCAAAGAGCTGGGCTGCGTCAACTCGAATTTCGTCAATCCGAACGGTCTTCACAACAAGCAGCACTACACGTGCGCCCGCGACTTGGCCCTCATCGCCCGCGCCGCGATGGACCGGCCGGATTTTCGCGCCATCGCCCGCATGTCGTCGACCACCATTCGGCGGCCCGGCGGCAACAAGGACACGCTGCTGCGCTCCAAGAATCGGTTTCTGAAATGGGATCCGACCGCCGACGGAATTAAGACCGGATGGACGATTCCAGCCGGGCATTGCTACGTGGGCAGCGCCACCCGCAACGGCTTTCGCGTGATCACGGTCGTCCTCAAGAGTCCGCACTGGACCGTCGACCACAAGCGCATGCTGGAATGGGCGTTCCTCAATTTTAAATCCGAGACGGTCGCCAAGCAGGGTGACCGGATCGACGATGTGGCCGTGTTTCCGCAAGACGTGCGCATGGCCGTTGGGCAGGGTGAATTTCGCCCCGAGTCCTTGTCTTGGCGGATCGCTCCGACCGAAACCGTCGAATCAACCGCAACGGCCATGCTGACGGATGGTGATCGCGTCCTCATGCGCGCCCCCGTAAAACTCGTAACGGCGGAAAGAGATGTCTTGGGAGCGGCGCAGCCGCTCGCCGCCGTCCCTCCTCGCCGCCAAGGACTTGCCGGGTGGCTGATCGCCGGCACGCTGGGGGCAGGCGCCTGGTGGATGCGCCGCCGCCGAGATCGCTTTGGAGGCCTGCGAATATGAGCGTGCGATTGCACAAGTATCTAGCGTCGTGTGGAGTCGCCAGCCGCCGGAAAGCGGAACAGCTGATTCTCGACGGCCGGATCACGGTGAACGGCGAAATCATCACGACCCTTGGCGTCAAGGTCGACGTCGACGACGTGGTCACGGTCGACGGCAAAGCCGTCACCCCCGAGCGATTCGTGGTGGTCGCCATGAACAAGCCCAAGGGCGTGGTCACGACGCTGAGCGACCCCCGTCGCCGACCCACGATTGCCCAGTACTTGCCGGACATGGGCGTCACGCTGAAGCCGGTCGGTCGACTGGACATGGACTCCGACGGCTTGATCTTGGCCACGAACGACGGCGAGTTGGCCGCCCGGATCACGCATGCCCGGTACGGCTTGGAAAAGGAGTACCGCGTTTCGGTGACCGGCCAACCCGCCGAGAAAGATTTGGACCGCCTGCGGCGCGGCATTTACGTCGAAGGCGTCAAGACGAGCCCGGCGAAGATCCGGACCATCGGGATGGATCGCAAAGGCAGCTCCACGCAGCTCGAATTTATTATCCACGAGGGCCGCAACCGCCAAATTCGGCGGATGTGCGAAGCGATCGGCTGCCCCGTCATCACGCTGAAGCGCGTGCGGATCGGGCCGATTTCTCTCCAGCGCATGCCGGCCGGCAAGTGCCGTGTCTTGGGCAAGATCGAAATCGACCTGCTCAAGCGAGCCGTCGGACTTCCTTAACCGCAAAAAAGACCATCCCCGCGTCCGACAGCCGGAACACGGGGATTGGAATTGTTAGGATCGGACTTGGAATCAGCGTCGCCGTCGGGTAGCGAGCAGGATCGCTCCGGCCGCTCCAAGAACGACGAAGCTGCCCGGCTCAGGAACAACCGTCACGTTGTCGACGAGTCCGAAGAGAAGCTGCTTCGACGTCGCTTGCGTGGATACGCCGGCATTGGTGTCGAAGAAGCCGAGGAAGATGTCTTTGCCTGCATTCACCGGGACGACCTGGGTCAAGGTCGCGATGAGGTGACCGTCGATTTTCCACGTGACGATCTGGCCGACACGCTTGATCTCCCACGTGCGCCAGGCCATGGCTGCGGCACCAGCGGGAACCGCGCCGGTCTGGCCCGGGAACAGCGTCGCCTGGGCGGCCGGAACGCTGCCTTGGAATCGCGAGGTGTAGTAAACGTCGGAGTTGTTGAGCGACCCGGAAACGTTGCCCGCCGCATACGCACCCGAGGTGCCCGCGACGAGGGTGCCCGAACCGTTGTACGCGCGGTAGTCACTCGAGCTCTGGCCGTCCACCGTCGTGGCAAAGCCCACACCATTCATGGTGCCGCCCGGGAACTGGGCCACATTCTCGACGCCGTTGATGCCAGCGAACATCGCCTGAGTCGTTCCGGCGAAACCCGAGTTCATGGGCCCTTGATAGTTCTGCCAGCAGTCGAAGGTGAGCGTGATGTCGCCGAGGAACGTCTTGCCGATCGGCGAAGCGCTCATGCCCGAGAACACGCCCGAGGTCGTGCCGAACACGTTCGCCTGGACCATCATGCCGCGCGTCGATCCACCCGTCGAGTGGGGCGCGCTGGGGATGCCCACGGTCGAATAGTCGAAGTACGCGTTCATCTCCATGTTGTGGCCATCGGCGGGACCATCGACGACGCCCGGAGTGACCGATGAGTTGAACGCCCAGTTCGCCGTACTGTCGACATCGAAGTTGTCGGAGAACGTCTGCGTAAACGCGGCGCCTGGCCCCAATACCAGCGCGCACAATCCAAGAAGCTTTTTCATTTTTACAACCCTTTCAAGCAAGCTCGGCCGCCAATATCGCCGAGCGAACATACGTATTGAAATTCGATTGAATCTGGCGGTTTTAGGACAGCGGCGGCGATAAGCCCGTAATTTTACGGAGCCTAACCTGGTAGGGGGTCGGCCGCGAATTGGCCGCTCAGGGTGACCATCGGGAGCCCGGCTCCGGGCTGCACGCTGCCCCCGCAGTAGAACAGATTGTTCAGTTCGGGATCGTTGTTGGCCTGTGGAAACATGCCGAACAATCGGTGCCGCTCGTCCAGCCCATAAAGCGAACCGCGGTAGTTGCCATCGCGCTCGAAGAAGGTCAGCGGCGTTTGGACTCGCTCGAAGACGGGATCGGCGAGGTCGATTCCGCGGCGCGTCAGACTCGCCTTCACCTTTGCCGCCAATGCAGGGCGGGTCCAGTCGATCGAATCCACCATGGCCGGCGTACTCACCACGGCAAAGAGGTTCGCTCCGCCCGCCGGCGCGGCGCTGTCGTCACGAGCAGCCGTCGCATTCAAATAGACGATCGGGTCCTTGGGAAGCTGGGACGAATAAAGCCGCTCGAACCCTTGCGCGTATGTCGTGGGCACGAAGAGGTTGTGGTGATCCAATCCCGGGACTTCGCGTTGAAATCCCCAGTGCATCGTGAAATAGCTGTAACTCGGAGGGCGAGATTCCTGGCGACCCAGCCACTGCCCCGCTGTCGAGCGATCCAGATTGCAGATCACGGCATCGCACGGTAGCCGTTCCGATCCGACTTGGACGGCAGCTGCCGATCGCCCCGTTCGCTCGATCCCGGTCACCCGCGTTTTGAAGCGAAACTCCACGCCAAGTTCGGTGGCGAGCCGCGCGAACGCGGACGGAATCGCCCGAACTCCGCCTCGGGGGAAATAGACTCCGTCGCGAAGCATGTAGTAGGGAATGAGAAATCCGCCGGGCGCGGCGGTGTTGTACGACTGCCCGCCATACGAGGGAAATCCGTAGAAGAACGCCTTGGCGAGATCGGATTGAAAGCGTTCATCGACCGACTGACGAAAGCTCTTCCGGGGGTCGAACTTGAGGCCGAATCGCATGAGCTTGGGATTCAGCAGATCGAGCGGCGTGCGGAACGGTTTGGCGAAGACGGTCTTCCAGAGGAGCGGCTCGACCTCGGCAATTTGATCCAACAGGGCGCCCAGGGATTGCGCGTCCTGTCCGGCGAGATCGCCCAGGCGCGCCATACAGGCCGATTCATCTGCGGGCAGATCGAGGGGATCTTGCCCCTCAAAAAACACCCTCGTGATCGTATCGAGGCGCTCAAACTGGAGGTAATCCTCCATCCGCCGGCCCGCGCAACGAAAAACCTCCTCGTAGATGCGCGGCAGGATGATGATGCTAGGCCCCGGATCGAGCTGAAACGCTCCGATCGTGATGCCACGAGCCTTGCCGCCCGGTGCCTCCGCCTGCTCGAGCACCAAGACGTTCCACCCTCGTAGGCGCGCGTGGATGGCGGCGCTCAATCCACCCAAACCCGCTCCGATGACCACCAGATCGCGTCCCATCGTCAGTCTGCCAGCCGCGCGAGCATTCTCTGCTCGGCCAAGACCACCTGCGCCGCGCAGACAGCCTTTTCAGGAAAGCCGGTACGGGCGCGCCGCGTGAACACGTCATAGCGCTGAGCCTCGATGCGATCCAGGATTCGGGAATACAAAATGCGCGCCAGGAGCACAGCCGGTCGGATGGCGGCGGGCAGTTGGACGATGCCTCGGTCCGCCACCGCGTACAGCTCGCGGGCCCGCTCGATCTCAAAGGTCATGAGCTCTTGAAAAGCTGGCGTCACCGTTCCGCTCCGCAGATCGTCGAGGGAAACGCCAAACCGCTCCATATCCTCCATCGGCAGATAGATTCGGCCCCGCTCCAGGTCCTCGCCCACATCGCGCAGGAAATTCGTGAGCTGCATCGCCTCGCCGAGCGCCATTGCCTGCGTTCGAATCGCACCTTCCGTCGAGACGCCCATCGCCGCGCACATCATGACGCCCACCGCACATGCGCTGCCCCGCATGTAGTCCTGAAGATCGGCGTAGGTGGCGTATTGGCACTGGCTGAGATCCTGCTCCATCGCATCGAGGAACAGGTTGGGCTCTTCGACGGGGATCTGGCACTCCTTGACGGTATCGCAAAACGCACGCATCGCGGCGCTTTCCGGGCAAGCCCCGCCCAGCCCGGACGTGAGCTCGCGCCGCCACTCCTTCAACTTTTGGCGTCGCTGAGGCAACGATAGAGACCCGGGATTGTCGACCCACTCATCGGGAATGCGAACAAACGCGTAAACGGCATGCACGCGGCGCTGGATGGCGCGCGGAAATCGTAACGTGCTGAAATAGTACGTCGTGCCATAGCGCCGATGAATGGCGCGGCAAATCTCGTAATCGTTGTGGCTAGCCCAAGGTTCTACTTCTTCGCAAATCCCCATCGCTCATTCACATCCCGGGTTCCTGATACCAATTGCTCAAACCGATCATGTTCGCCTTGCAATTGATGCAGTGTTGATAATTGCTCTTCTAACTTCTTTTGAGCTTCTTGCAAGCCCAGCCAAGGCTCTGCAAGTCCAACCGACAGGAACGCCTCCGGGCGCTCGTGAACAGACATCTCGTAGCGGATCGCCACCGGCATCGCCCAAGCGCCCGTTTTGCGGGCAACGAGATCGATCGCGCGTCCAAACGGAAGCACCCCGGGCGGGCGATGCAGCACACCCTCCGGGAAGATCACCAACGATTGACTTCCGTCTCGCATCAAACTGATCGTACGACGAATCGCGCTCGCCCGTGCCAAGGGTTCTCCTTTGGCGAACCGGATCCCGCCCACCCACCGAAAGAGCGGAAACTGATCGAACTCCTCGATCCAGTCGACACAACGCAACCCCATCCGCTCGACCAGGTGAAACATGAGGTAGCCGTCCATCCAGCCGTGATGATTGGCGTACAAAATGCCGGGCGGTTCCGGCAACGGTGGCAGAGGCGCCATATAGACGGCGTGAAACCGCGAGCGAACGGATCGGCGGATCATCCCTGCGACCGATCGGCCGATCACGCCCTCAGCCTGACTCACGCCGAGAAAACCCCGTCTTCAAGCATACGCTGCTCAGCCAGCTCCGCTGAAATCAGAACCATCGGCAGACCGTTGCCGGGCACCGTACTGGCCCCGACATAGTAAAGATTGGACTGATGCTTCGACCGGTTCTGGGGTCGCATAAAAGCACTCTGGCGAATGTCGGCGCGAATCCCAAAAGCGGCGCCTTGCCAAAGCCCCAGTTCGCTCTCCCATTCCTTGGGACCACGGCGATCGATCGCCCGAATCTTGCGCGAGTCGAAACCGACCTCCCTTTGGAGCTTGGCAAACACCTGCGCTTCCAACGATTCGAGTTCGCCCTCTTGGATCGGTCGCTCCAAGTTGGGCACAGGAACGAGGATCATCACGTTGGTGTGGCCCGCGGGGGCCATAGCCGGGTCAGACTTGGCCGAGCAGCAGACGTAAAACGCGGGGTCGTCGGGAACGTTCAATTCATGGAACAACGCGTTAAGATTGCCTGAGAAATCATTGCCGAAGAAAACATTGTGATGTTCAAGACCGGGTAAATCGCCGTCATAGTCGATGTAGATCAGGTGCGCGGAGCAAGAGTTACGCAGGTTCCGTCCGGGCTTCCCTTCGATCTCCTTTTGGCTGACGGGAAGGTCGGCGTTCGAGACGATCAAGTCCGCCGGCACGAATTCGCCGCTCGCCAGATCGACGCCCTCGGTTCGAATCTTCGCCACGCGCTCGCCCAGCCGGAAGCGAACGCTGCGAGCGCATCCCAGTTCGGCGATCCGGTCCGCGATCTGGCTGAGTCCGCCCTTCGGGTAGCTGATTCCTTCACCGTACTCCATGTACGCGAGCGTCGAGTAGACCCACGGCGCATCGTAGGGGGAGAGCCCCAGATACATCGTTTGAAAGCTAAACAACATACGCAAGCGCGGATCCTGAAACGTCCGTTCGATGCGACGAGCCAAATTGCCGAGCATCCCATGGCGCAGTACTCGAGCGACCTGCGCGGGGGCGGCGAAGTCGGCAAGCGTGCGGTAGTTCTTTCGCACGAAATTCGGTATGGCTTCGTCGTAAAGCTTCTCCAATCGCTCCAAGAACGGACGAAACGCCGCCGCATCGCGATCGCCTGCCAGTTGGCGCAGTCGCTCGGTCATGGCCGTGCGGTCGGTGGTGGCATCGATTCGCGTGCCGTCCGCGAAGAAGACGCGATAGCACGGATCGCACACTTTCGGGCTGAAATCGCGATCGAAGTCCTCGCCCAGCTCCTGAAAGAGCTTGCGAAAGGGGTCGAGCATCATGAGCAGCGTCGGGCCACTGTCAAACCAGCATTCGCCGACTTTCTGCCGACGATTTCGCCCTCCGACCACGGGCTGCTGATCGAAGACCGTGACGTTCAAACCGCGATGGGCCAGACGTGCAGCGATGGCGAGGCCCCCCATTCCTGCCCCCACAACGACAACGTGCTGCGGCCTCCCTCGACCACTCATCGGTAAAGGATTACGCCGTGCGCGGGTGGATTGTCGCGGTTCAATCGCGTTATCGCGCCGGCGAAAAGCAAGAACAGGGCGGCGGGGCCAAACAAGCCGTTTACCAGGGACAAAAGGGCGCTCAAGGCGCAGAATCCGGCGAGGGCGAACGAGGCACCCCGATCCGCACGAGCCTCGGGAGTCATGCGCATCAGGATAAATCCGACCAAGCTCGAAACCACAAACCAGGCGATCATGTTGGATATCGGCGCGCCGAACACTTGCCCAGGCGCGGTCCACTTCCAGTAGCCGAGCGGACCCGCCATCAGCGCTTCCATGGGCACGTCGATCAGCATCGCGAGAAGCGCCCCGGCCGCGACCGCGGCGGGCGGCCGTAGGATGCTGCGCATGGTCAGGTACGAGCCTCCCGCCACGAGGATCCAAGCAAGAGGAACCAGCAAAGGAAAGGATCCCTTGCTCCCTAACGGAATGACCGGCCACCAGCGATCGGTGTAAACATAGGATCCGAAGGGGATGCCGGAGAGCACGCCTATCAGTTCGGCCGTTCCTCCCACCAGCCCGGTCGCGGCGACGGCCCCCGGGTGCGCCAGGCATCGCGCCACCAGCGCGGTGGCGAGGGCAAGCGCGAGGAAGGAGAAAATCTGCGGGACCGGACCAGGATCGACTTTCAGGTAAAAGGTGGCTCCCGAGCCCAGCATGGACACGATCAGCACGGCACTGTATGCGATGAGCAATGGATCCCGGAGCCGCATCCGGAGTGATGCTACCCAAGCATGATTCTTGTCGCGATTCTCTATGGATGGGTCCTGTTCGTCGCCGTGACCAACACCCTGCTCATGGTCCGCTTGCGTGCCACGGGACGCTCGGCGCCGCAGACGTTCGAGGTCCTGATCCCGGCGAGGAATGAATCGGCCACGCTGCCGATCTGTCTCCCGCCCCTCATCGAATCTGGCGCGCGGGTCACCGTTTATGACGATGCCTCCGACGATGGCACCGGCGACATCGCCAGCAACCTCGGCGCCGCGGTGATCGAAGGGAGCGCGCTCCCTCCCGGTTGGACGGGAAAGAACCATGCGTGCTTTCAACTGGCCGCGCGCGCCGATAAGGACTGGTTTTTGTTTCTCGACGCGGACGTCCGGCCCAGCCCGGAATTTGCCACCGCATTCGAAGAGCTCCTTCGTGAGATTCCGGACGAAGTCGGCGTCGTTTCTGGCTTTCTGCGCATGATTCCGGGTGAGGGAATCGAGCCGCTCTATCTCAGCTGGGTGCCTTGGATTCTGCTCGCCACCAATCCATTCGGGCTGGTCAGCCGTACGGGCGTCGGGCACAACCGGTTCACCAACGGCCAGTTCACGGCTTGGCGGCGGGACCTCTACCACGAGATGCAGCCGAACGAAACCCTCAAAGACCGGGTGTTGGAAGACGTGCTCATCGGGCGACTGCTGGCGCGGCGCGGCGTCC
This sequence comes from Fimbriimonadaceae bacterium, assembly GCA_044226215.1. Classification (GTDB taxonomy): domain Bacteria; phylum Armatimonadota; class Fimbriimonadia; order Fimbriimonadales; family Fimbriimonadaceae; genus JBGAHK01. Next base: position 257,095 of record JBGAHK010000002.1, read on the forward strand.
GGGTACAGATTCTGGACGCGACCCGCGTCATCTCGGTGAAGATGTACACCACGCTCGGCGAGGCGGTCCGGGGCATGGCGAAGAATTCGGCCGAGATTGGGGGCGGTCCACGGGGTTCGGCGCTGCTGGCAGTCGTGTTTCTTCTTCTCGGCTGGGGTTGGCTCTTGGGCGGATCGTGGATGTGGGCGCTATATCTGATGCTCGTGCTCAGCAAGGTGCTCACCGACCGGTTGGTGCGTTTGCCCTTGTGGACTTCGCCGTTGATCCCGCTCACATGCAGCGCGGCGGCCGCTACGGTTCTGTGGTCATTGAGACTTCAGCGTAGCGGCCGCCGCGAGTGGAAAGGGCGCCAGTATTAGGCGCTTACATCATCCAGTGGACTTTGTCGTCGCCGAGCAGGCAGTGAACGTAGTTCAGCTGGCCATCGTGGTACCACAGGTGGTTCACAGCGACTTGGACGATCGCGAAGAGCGGTGCGTCCATGCCCCACGGGGCGGTGATCATGCTCGAGAGCTGATCTTCGCTGGCTGCTTCGAGCGCAGCCTTGAACGCTTCGGCCGACTTTTGAAGTTCAGCCTTCGCCCCCGCGCGCGTCGCGCAAGTCATGTTGAGCTCGTTGCGCAGGCTCTCCATCCGGTTCGGATCGACGGGGCCAGCAAAGGTCTCGGTCGTCCATTTCAGCAGACCGAGCGCATCGACCGTGAGGTCGCTGGCGGGCCGGGTACAGCCACCGAACGTCATCGTCCACTTATCGTCGGGGATGGCTTCGATGTCGACGCTGTACATTTGCACCAGCGTGTCGAGCCATTGGCTCATGTAGGCTTTCGGGTTAATTCCTTGGGTTAGACTCATACTTTCCTCCTAACGTAGACACCAGTTTACATGCCTACCGAAAAAAGTGCAAGTGCGCCGAGCAAGAATTAATCTTCTTTGCTGACTTCCACGCGGATACCGATGGTGGAGATGATTTCGGCGGCCCGCCGACACTCAGACTCATCATCGCAGTGCACGACCGACTTGCCGAGGTGATCGATTTCCCATGTTTCCATGTAGGCCTCGTCCACATCGCATCCCGTCGCGATCATGAGGATGGTCATCACTTCCTCATAGGTATTGAGGGGGTTGTCGAACACCGTGACCAACCACTCGCGCTCGCGGGCGGTTTCGGGCCAAGTTTCTTCAATCTCGCGCTCGATCGTTGCAGGAGCACTCGATGCAGTGAGCGGCTCCGTTACGGCGTCATAGATTCGATTCAGCCAAAGATCTTCCACTAGTTCACCACCGACCTCGCCATCTTGAGCCGACAAGAGCATCGCCTTGTCTTCACCGGCCCAGAGCTCAGCGAGCGTCCAGTCCCCATATACTTCCCCATTGATCATCCTTGATCCTCCCATTCGAGCGTTACGCTGGTCAGAACGCCGATCGACTCGATGATACGGGCGACCTCTTCACAACGATCTCGATTCGCAAAGTGCACCGCGGCCTTACCGTAGTGGTGTGCTTCCCACGTTTCAATGTGCGCTTCTTCTCGGTCGCAGTTCGTGGCCTCCATCAAAATGCGGATCACGTCTCCATACGGAGTCGAATCGTTATTGAAGATGGTGGTCATCCAGCGACCTGAACGCGAACCCAAAGATCCTTCGATAGGTTCTAATGTCGTCTGACTCATATGATAATACGAGAATTTCACTCCGCGTAAAATCGCGGGCATTCCTTACAGAATTTTAACACCACTTTGCAGAAACGGTTCAGCTTATTTTTAGAATTTCAAGAAATTGCTTCTTCTAAGGCTGGTTCGGCAAGCTCGGCAGCCTGGGCCGAGCCCTTGATGAGGGGCTTTCTGCAGGCCACCCAAAAGACAGTCGGCCAGAAGAGCGCGGAAATCCAGACCCAGAGCCATTGATTTGGCTGATAAGTCCAGCGGAGTTCGATCTGGTGCTGGCCTTCTCCGACCGGCAGTTGCACCCAGCCTTCCCCCTGCACCTCGACTTCCTTGCCGTCGACGAAGCCGCGCCATGAGCCGAGGTTGAGCACCCGGACCGTGGCCGGTCCCGGACCCAAAACGGTCGCCTTAAGTCCGCTGGTGTTCTGGACAACGTCGGTCGCTCCACCCTGAGGCGTGGAGACGATCCCCGGCGAACTCAGTCGATACACGGAGTCCCCGTTCCATTCCCCGGCTGGCGCCCCGAGCTCAGGCTGGGGCACGGGTGAAACCAAATACGTCACTCCCGCTTCGGCGAGTTCGGCGGGGGCGCGGCCCGATTTGAGCAGCATCATATTGCCATTCGCGGGGGGCGCCGGCTCCGCGCCGCCGTTCAGACGCTTCAGCATCTCGACTGTTCGACGGTCGATCAGCGAGTCGTACCCGGCGACATCGAACAGATCTAGATGAGTGGCCGTGTTCGGGGGTGCCACCGCCCGGGCCGGCTCAAACAGCGACCAGCTTCGGTTGACGAGCGCGATTCGCTCGTTGCTGGAGCTTGGTCCTGGCGGCGTCACCAAGGCCAGCGGCGTGCCCGCACGCCAAACGGGCAGCGCGAAGAGCCAGGCCAGCCCAACGGCAGCAACGGGTAGCAGGAATCGGACCCGGTCGATGAGCGTCACCGCAATTCCGGCAATGACGACGGGCGCGATCAGGGCGATGTTCTCCCACACGCTCGGTTCGCGAAGCGCCGCCGCGAGATCTCCGGTCGCCGGACCCACGCCGCCGCGAAGGACGGTGCCGAGTAGACCGATGATCACGGCCAGCAACGCAACCACCGTCTTGCGGTCGCGCTGCTGCCGATCTGAGCCCGTACCGAATTCGAGCCCGACCGCGCTCAATACGCAGGCCCCGAGCAGGAAGAGCACGATGGCGCGGCCCGGTGAGCCTGTCGCGGACCACCCGGGAATTCCAAACACGAGCCAGCGATTGACGGGCGTTCCCAACGCGACGAGCAGGCCAAAGAGTCCCCCGATGGCGAGCGGCCAAGTTCGCGATTGGCTTCGGATCGTGAAAGCCAGTCCGATGAGGCCCACGAGGGCGATCGGTCCAATCGTCACGGCGGACTCGGCGAAATTGGCCCCCGGACGCTCGATCGCGGGGCGGAACTTGGCGATCGCCAGGTTGCTCGCGACGCGCTCGGTGGGTACGCCCTGCGTGAACGGCCAGACCAGTCGCGCGGCCAGTTCGTCGGGGCGAATCGCCGCCTGCATCGCCGCTTGATACCCATCCTCGCTGGGAGTCGAGGCCCGGTGAGACGTGCGGCCCGCCGCCAAGACGGGAACGAGCTGCGGCGCGGCCAAGATCGGTCCCAGCGCAAGCGCCAGCATCGCCCAACCGAGGGTCCGCCACTGGCGGATCTGGGCTCCACGACAGGCCACGATGAGTCCAGCGGACAAGGCGCCGTAAGCGGCGAATTGGAGGTGACCCGCCAGGAGCATCATGGCGCACGCCAGAGTCAAGCGCGCGAAATCGGATCGCTGCGCTCCGCCCACGGATCGGATCGCAAAGAGCCACAGCCACGGGATCCACGCCACGGTCGAGATCACACTCGGCAGCGCGGTCCAGCTCACCATGAAGCTGCCCAGCGAAAAGCTGATCGCGGCGGCGGCGGAGGCTTCGGGCCGCGCACCCAGTTCCCGGGCGAGCAGGCAAAGACCCACGCCCGCCCAAGCTAGGTGGAACCAAGCCAGAAGAACCAGGGCGATCGGCGTCGGAACATGGGCGACCCCGAGCAGGATGTGGGGCGGATACAGCGCGCCCGATTGAGAATTCGCCAAAAGCGGCGAGCCGCAAAGCTGGTGGGGATTCCACCACGGAACCCGGCCCTCCGCCCACGATTTGAGGACCAAATCGCGCCACGGATAGAACTGTAAGACGGAGTCGGCCTGAAGCACATCCCAAGCCTGGGCGGGCGCCGGTCCGTTCCAGGGCGCCATCTGCCGAATCTGGTCGAAGGCACCGGGGGCCTCGCCGCGAATCAACGGCCCGAACAGCAGGACCAGCGGGGCAAGGACGATCAGCAGGATGGTCCAGGGGGATCGTCGTTCCACAGACATCGCGGTTAGCCGAGGAGTAGGGCGCCGATCATCAGGGCGCGGCCCTCGTGGTAGCACACCTTCCATGGCCCCGCCTTATCGCGGTACGGTCCGAGCGAGCCGTCTGGCAAGACCTTGGCGTGCCAGCCGCCGCGCTCACTATCGATCTGGTGGTTGCGAATCCAATCCCACTGTCGCTGGAGCGCATCTTGATAGCCTTCGTCGGGCCAAAGCTTTTGGGACAAACACCACGCCAACAGCGTTTCGGCTTGAGTCCACCAACCCCGGGCGACATCCGTGGGCGGTGCGAGCGCTTCCCCGCTCTCGGCCATACCGCCGCGCTCGGAGTCAAAGCCCCAGCGCCGGGCGTGGCTCATCAGCGCATGGACGACTGGCTCCCATCGCTCGGCTTGACCGAGTACCCGCGCGGCATCCCAGATGAGGAAGCCGCCTTCCACGTCGTGGCCATAGGTCGCAAGCTTGGGAATCGGCTGCCACTCCTCGGTGGCCAAACCATAAAGCGTGCCGACCGGGCAGAACAGCTTGTCTCCCACGCATTCGAGGGCCTCCACGAGGGCGGCGCGAACATCATCCGCCTCAGGCTGCGCTTGCAGCAGCTCGGTAAACGCCTCGAGGATGTGGAGGTGGGAATTCTGAACCTTGACGCCGCGCGGCGCGCCGAGATGCGTGTCGAGTTCGCCGTGGTCGGGCTCCTCGAGCAGCACTCCGCCCGGCCGAGAACGTTCGTGCCAACCGCGGTGGATGGGGTCGTGGTGAACGCGCATCAGCCATTCGAATCCGCCGCGAGCGATCGCCAGCCCAGTCTCCGAACCGTACGCACGGTAAGCAGCGGATCCGGCGTAAATCGCGAACGCAATCCCGTAGGACATCCGGTCGCCGCTACCGGCACCCGGTTCGTCCCAGCCGATCGACCACGCGAGCCCGCCATCCGGGCCCAAGAATCGGTCCTTCAGAAAGTTGAGGCCGTGCTCGGCGATTTTCTGAAGTCCAGTCGGCTCGCCGTGGCCTAGGCGGATCGCCGTCGACACCGTCCACACCACGCGGCTCTGGAATACGATGTCGCGAAACTGATCGCTCTTTTTATTCCACTCGAAGTCGTAGGATTGGTGATAGCCCCCTTGCGGATCGATACACCGAGACAGCAGCGGATCGAGCAGATCCTTCCACAAGCTTTGCGCAAACTGACTGCCGAGTGACTGAGCGCCGACGACCATGTCCTCAAGGATACCAATCCACCCTCGCTGGGAAAACTCTGGGTCCGGTGGCGCGTCCAAATGGTCGATGCTTTGGATGGGGTTCGCTTTGGCTTCGGTCGCGGTTCGACCAGATTTCGCTCTCTTGCTCGACGGCACGATCATATCGCCCGTACCGGTCGCGATCCGTCCGGGAACGGCGTTCGTTCGGGTGCCCGGGGGCGTTGGCGTCTCGCTCGATGGCGTTGGCTGCGGGTTCATGCTGCCGGATGCCCCTCAGCTTCAGCTCACGCGTGCGATCACGATCTCGCTTTGGCTGAAGCTTGATTCTTATGTCGACCGTGGTCCAGGCGCGCAAATCTTCTTTCGCGGAGACGACCGGAGTGGTTTGGATCCCTACTCGCTCGTCATCCACGGCGACGGGGCGATCCATTTCGCAGTGCAGAATGAAGCGAACGCCGTAAACGATGCGCATGCCCCCATCGCGCTCCAACGCTGGACGCATGTGGTGGCGTCATTCGATGCGCTCACCGGCATGACCCGTCTGTACTTGGACGGAGTCTTTCGAGATGGTCAAGTCGGACCTGTTCGTCCGATCGCCGAACTGCTGCCCGCCGAAGCCCCAGGGATCGGCATCGGAAATATCCAGTGGGATAAGGGCATCCACAACCAGCCGCTTCATGGAACGATCGCGGACTTTCGGGTTTATGGAGGCGTGTTGACGCCGCAAGTGATCGGGTTCAGGCCGGCTGGGTGGAACGTTCCCTATCGCGATTAGCTGCCTGCTCGGCGATTCGCGAGCGGATAGCTTCGATCGGCTGCTCGAAGAACCGATAAATGCACCACGCGACGGCCATCACTACCGTCACGCAAAAGCCGAGCCGGGCAACGCCCGTCAATCCAAAATAGTTCTGCGACTCGAGCAGTTTCAGGACGGGCCAATGGCAGATGTAGATGGGATACGAAAGCTCGCCGATCGCGCGGTCTTTACGACTAGAACGCGACGCAGCGAACAAAAACGGTGCCATCAGCGCCATGAAATACAGCGTCCACGCGGGTCGCACCCCGACGTAGGGCGCCGCAATCCAGAACCCCCAGCACGCGGCCAGAATCCACGGTTTGTATCGCGCCAAGTCCATCGTCTTGACGCGATCGTTATAAATTCTCCAAGCCAGCGCGCCGAACATGAACGATGAGAGTTCGCTTGGAAAGAAGCGATAGAACCAAGGATCGTAGTCAAGTTTCAGACCGTAGGTCATGAGCGCCCGCACGGTGAGACTCGCTGCGATCACGCCGATCATGATCACAGGTCGGCGTCGGACCAGGAACGGTGCGATCGCATAGAAGATCAGCTCCAGGCTCAGGGACCATGCGGGTGGAACGATCAGGTACGGCCAAATCGCGTTCGGATGGCGAAGGGCATCGGCGGCGCCGTGAAGATGTCCGGCTGCATCCGTGTGAAACAGAAGCGGAGTCTCCTGCCCAACCAACGTGAGATGGATCGTGCCCATGTAGAGCCGGCCCCAACCATCGAGGGGCGGCTGACCGGTTCCCCAGGCCATCCACGTCACCGGCGCGTGCCCCGTTGCATGGAACGCCAAGCCCATCGCCAAAGCCAAGACAACGATCAGGTAGTACGTGGGATAGATCCGCAGCAAGCGGTTTTTCAGAAAGAGTCGCGTGCTGCCGGGCCCCTGGTACTTCGTGTTCAGCACCAAGGCCATATAGAAACCTGAGATGACGAAGAACGACTGCACCGCAGTCGGTCCCGTGATAAATTTCAGACCTGGGACATTAATGGCTAAGTGTTCGATCACCACCGACAAGGCGAGGATGATGCGAACGATTCCCATGGTGGAGCCGCGGAGCCTTGGCTACCGCTCGAACTCGACGATCGGCCCGCCGATCTCTCGATAGACCGCGGTCACGTCCTCGTCGAGGCCGAGCGATCGGTTCGCATAGGCGAGCACGTTCTTGGTGCCCGTCTGCGTCACCACAACCTGCCAACTATCCGGCTTGTCCGTTTTCTTTGAGGTCGTTACGCCGTTCTTGATGTTCGTGGCGAACGCCCGCTCTCCGCTGAGGTCGGCCACGCCCGAAACGGGCTGCCCGACGAAGTAGACGTCGACGTTGTACGACGCTTCATTGCGAAAGCGAAGCGTGGGCGCGAGGCCGATGATCGTATTGATCGCGCCAATACCGCCGCAACCGGACAGGCAAATGGGCAACAGGAGAAGCGCGAGGGCCTTCTTCATCGTCGCGCTAGTGTACTGCCTACCAGGTACCCGTTTGCTTCTCTCCGACGGATTGGGTGAGTTGCTCGAGGTGGTACATGTCGTGACCCACCATCATCGAGAAGATGTGCTCGACGCGCATTTCGCCGCGCTCGGGGTGGAAGCACGTGCGCTCCAGTTGCTCAGGTGAGAGCGATTTCAGCAACGCGATATTAACCTGCCGGTCTCGCTCCAGCCGCCCCAGCATCTCCTGGACGCTCGCCGCCCGATAGTTGTTCTTTTCGGCGAGCTCACTCTCATCGTAGGGTACGAGAGTTGGATGGTCGTTCTCGAGGGCGAGCTTGATGCGCTCCGTAAAGATCGGCTCCCAGTCTGCTACGTGCGCGATCACCTCGCGCGGAGTAAATCGACCTTCGGCCGTGGGTTCATCAAGCCGGGCGGCCGGGATCAGTTCGTACATCCGGCGATAGACAGCGGGAGAAAGAGTGAGACCAGGAATGAGATATGGGTTCATAGGGCATTATGCGCACGCGCGACGCGGCGTAAACTATCACTATGGAAGCAAAACTGGTCGAAGTTCCCCAGGCCATTCCCGAGAAAGTGTATGACAGTGAGCGCGTCGGCATCAGCCGCAAGACGCACGACGAGCACCTGAAGTTATGGCAGGGCTACGCCAACAAGACAAACGAGATTCGCAAAGCGTTGGCGGAGATGGAAGTCGACCCAAGCAAAGCGAACCAGATTTATTCCCAGATGCGCGCGCTGAAGGCCGATTACAGCTTCGCGTACGAGGGCCTCATCAACCACAACGTGTATTTCGACACGATGGGTGGTCAGGGCGGACCTGCCACCGGAAAGGTCGCCGAGCTGATCAATGCGGCGTACGGCAGCTTCGACGCCTGGCTGGCCGATTTCAAGGCTACCGGCATGGCCGCTCGCGGCTGGGTCTATCTCGCCGTCGACGCAAGTGAAAACCGAGTCTTCAACTACTTGGGCGACGCTCAGAACACGTTCCCGATCTGGAACCACACGCTGGTGCTCGCGATGGACGTGTACGAGCACGCTTACTTCATCGACTTCGGCACCGCCCGAATGAAGTACATCGAGGCCTACGTCCAGTGCATCGAATGGGACGCGGTCAACCGCCGCCTCGGCTAACCGATTCTCGTGGGGCGGCACATGCCGCCCCTACTCCGCTTCGAGTTCCTCGAGCGTTCGCGGCCAATCTTTCTTCAGAAGCCGTGAAAGGGCGCGGTCAGCTAGGAGGCGACCCTCGTTCTGGCACTGCGCGCAGTAGTTCGTTTCATTTTCCGCGTGGACGATGTGCTGCACGGGCTTGCCGCACACAGGGCAAGGCTGGCGGTAACGACCATGAACGGCAAAATCCGGACGAAACGCCGTCACTTGGCCCGGACCAGGAAATTTCGTCGCGAATTCGGCGATGAGGCGGTCGCGCCACTCGGTCAGCGTGGTTCGGATGGCTTGGGCCAGTCGCGCGAGTTCTTCCGCCGAAAGCGATTGGGTCAGGCGGACGGGTGAGAGCTTGGCCTGAAAGAGGATTTCGTCGGAATACGCGTTGCCAATCCCGGAAAACGCCTGCGGCGTGGTGAGGGCCCGCTTCAGCGTCCGATTGGTGGCCGTGAGCCGCGCGGCGATCTCCTCGTCGGTGGCGCCCAAGGGATCGATGCCGCCCGGGTCGATTTTGGCGAGTGATTCCTCTGTGACCACCATCAAATGGGCCCGTTTCTTGGACGAGGCTTCGGTGAGCGTCAGGGTGCCCGAGGTCCACGCAAACGCGGCGTGGTCGATCTTCCCCGCTCTCAAGGGTACGGGCGCAAAGCCGTCTTTCCACCGCAGCCGACCGGCAATCATCAGATGCACCACCAGCCACAGATCGCCTTCAAAACCGATCGCGATCCGTTTGCCGATCCGGCGAATTTCGGTGGTGCGGCATCCGATCAAGGCCGAGACGGGCGGTTCGACCGTCTTCAACACGCTGAGCCCGTAAATCCGCGCTTGCTTGAGTGTTTCGCCGATCAACCGCGGGCGAAGACACGCGAGATACATTTCGATGTCGGGTAGCTCGGGCATACGGTCGGAATGGTTTTAAGGCTTCTTGTCGACGGGCCGCCGGATCGAGCACGCCGACTCGGCCCGGAAAATAACCCGCGAGAAGAACTGTCGGTTGTTGGCCACGAGGGGGTACCCCAGACGGAGGACCCAGACGAAAGGAGGAATGCCGAGCAACCGCGCAAACCAGCCCCAGCTGGTCCGGGCCAGTACTTCGAGCAACGCATCCGCCCCGCTCTTGATCCGCCCATCGATAAAGACAAACTGGACGGCATGCCGACAAGCCTCCGCGAGCTCGGGCGTCATCGGCGGCGACGGAGCTTCCTGGTAGGCCACCGCCACGATCGGTTCTTGGGCGCGGTTCAAAGGCAGCATGCGCACGGACCGCTCGCAAAAGCCACAGTCCCCGTCCCAAAGCAGCCAATGGTGTCGATCCATACTCACTTCTACACCGATTCCGGCACGAGCGTACCCTTGCCTGGTAAACCCATTGCGTGCCGGCGATCAGCATCCTCATTCCCAGCTACGGCCACGCCGCCTATCTGAGTGAATGTTTGGCGAGTATTCAAGCCCAGTCGTTTACGGACTTTGAGGTCATTCTCATCGATGACCGGAGTCCGGATGACAGTCTTTCGATTGCCGAGCGGTTTGCCGCCGGTGACGCGCGGTTTCGGGTCTCCCAAAACGAAGTCAATTCCGGCACATACCAGACCCTGACTAACGCCCTCGAGCGGGCGCAAAGCCCATGGATCGGCGTCATGAACAGCGACGATTTCTGGCTCCCGACCAAGCTGGCGCTCCAGATGGAGGCGATTGCCCAGAATCCCGATGTCGCCGCTTGCTACGTTCTCGGCGCGGTCGTTGGCCAAGATGGAAAGCCGGATCCACGGTTCGATCAGCATGCGGACTGGCCCGTCACGCCGCGACAAGAGCTGATGCCGTTTCTGGCCTACGAAAACCGGGTTCTCGCGAGCGGGGTGCTGTTCCGACGTGAGGGACTGCGTTTCGAGACGACCTGCCGTTACAGCGGGGATTGGGTGGCTCTTCTTGAAGCCGCCTCGCGAGGTGCTTTTGCCTGCGTGCCGGAAAATCTGACCTTTTGGCGCGTTCATGGCGAAAATGCGCACCTGCGGAGCTTCCCTCAATTGGCCGAAGAGCTCCGCGTGCGCCAGGCGATTCATCGACAAAGCCGAGAACTGAGCGCCAACCAGAATTCCCAGGCGATGCGGCGCGGTGTGGGGGCGAACGCGATCGCCATCGCCGCCATCGAACTCGCGTTCGGGATGCGGTCCGAAGTCTTCCCGCTTTTGCCCACGATGCTGGGCCACGAACTCCGCGTTACCGGATTGCGACGATGGCTCGCGGCGTTCTTGCCCGGCGACCGAGTTCGGAGCCGACTCTGGCCCGGCGATGAAGCCCTCTTTGCCTCCCTCGATATCCCTGCTTGCCGGAACCAACTCCGCGCTCAGAAACCGCTCGAACTCCGGCTCCGTCAGCGGTGACGACGGCGGCGACGCGGACGGGTGGCATCTTCCGCCGTATCGTTGGCGGCAGGAAGCTTCACCGTCGGGGAAAGCGTTCCCTTGACCACGATCGCATGGGGTACCGGCCGCGATGGAATCTTGCTGGTCGAGTGCCCCGTCGCCAGCACGCGATCCTTGATCACGAGTGAGGTCGAGAATCCGCAGTCCATCATGACGGCCCATTTGCATTGGAAGTCCACGGCTGCGGCCGCGACATTTTCCGCGGTCACGCTGCCCAGCGATGCGCCGTAGACCATCACGCCATCCTCGCGCACGCCCATAAAGACGCGTCGCCGAAAGTCCATCGCATCCTTGGAGCCGTGGGCAAGGATTTCTGCTCGTTTGAGCGGCTTGCCATCGATGACGAGCCACGCCCCGGCCAGGAAGCAGTCCGTCATGTCCGGGATCGCCTCGGTGAGCATCGCCTCCTTGTTCATCGACTGGGCCACGTACGGAAAGATCTTGAGCTCCTTCTCGTTCCACGCCACGAGCGGCCGGTTGCGCAACTTCTCCTCGTTGACGTTCTCCGCGGACGGGATCATGGCGGGACGATTGCTCGCTTTGCATGGACCGATCATCTGATTGTCGTCGCTGTTGATGGCGGCCATCGCAAAGAATCCACCGTTGATCCCGGCCACCGCATCGCTCTGCTTGACGAACTCTTTGACCCCCTGCCGCCCCAACGCGAGCACGCTACTCGGCATGCCGCCGGTGACAGCGAGAAAGCGCGTCCCAGCTTCCTTCTTCTCTTCCAGCTTGATTTCATCGGCTTTGATCGGGGTCTCGGCGACCGTAAAGCCAATTTCGAGCTCTTTCTCGCGTTGGTCCCAATGCCGCTTCAAGGTCCCGAAGGCGATGCGGCGAACGGCAAGGATGCTCTGGGACGCCTCCGCGTAGCCCGAGTCCATCGCCATCGCCATGAAATAGCCCGCCTCGCGGGTGGCACCCAGCGTGATGGCATCGAATTTGCCGTTCGCGTAGGCGAGATAGCGAGGCTGAAATCCCAGGTGTTTCTGGATCGCGTCCCGCGATTTGACGAGTTCGTCCTGCTGCTGATCCGGGGTGAGCAGGGTCATATCGTTCGGGTGGCTCGCTGTATGCGATCCGACCGTTACGCGGTGCTTTTCGATGAGCTCCTTCAGCGTGTCCCAACTCATCTTGGGACGACCTTTCTTCTTTTCGCCGACGAAATTCGTGTGCGCGAAGACGGCTGACGGAAAGCCAAATTCGTCCAAGATCGGAATCGCCAAATCGGCCACACCTTGATAGTTGTCGTCGAACGTGATCACGACGGGTCGCTCAGGCAAAGCGGTCCCTTTGGTCAGATGATCGTAAAGCTGGTCCAGCGAAATCACGGTGCCGCCGCCGTCCACAATCGACTGCATCTGCTCCCGAAATTCATCTGGAGTGACGTCGTAAAACAGGCTCGACCGCGTCCGCCGCTCGATCACATCGTGGTACATCACGACGAGCGTGCGATTCCTGAGGCTGGTGAGATTGAGCTCCGTAAAGACCGGCTCGACGGGGGCTTCGGGCTGGCTTTGGCCCGACGAGGTGGGCGTCGAAGGCGCCGGCATCGGGGGATCGGCCGCGCGGTCTCCACATCCTGCCAGCGCGAGAAACCAAAAGAGCAGGAGCGACCAACGGGCGTTCATAAACTGATTCGAAATGTACCCACCCGCGGTGTCCACCGGCGAGGCGGTCAGGCAAAAAAAAGTCCGGCCCTGACCAAACGTCAGAGCCGGACCAATGTTCGCTCACGATCAGAATCGCGACCAGAGATACTGGTTCGTGACTTCGTGGTGGAACAGGATTTCGGTCGTCTTCACAAGGGCGCCCAGTTCCCGCGGCGATCGGTCGGCCACGAGCTCCTTGCGCTCCACATACTTCGCCTTGTTCTCCTCGCCGAGCAGCTGGCCGACGAACGAGGAGCCCTTCAGGTGCCGGATCGCATCATAGATGTTGCCGGGCAGGTACCGCGTTCGAGTGCGTCGCTCTTCCGAGCTGATCTTTTCCGTCATCGGACCTTCCAAGCCGGTCTTGATGAGCGCGTAGAACGCCAGATACGGATTGGCGTCGGGAGCGACAGTGCGCACTTCGATGCGGGCCGATTTCGCGTTACCGAGCGGGATGCGGACCATGGACGTGCGATCGACGGCACTGGACTTGATCTGGTTCGGCGCCTCGAAATGCGGATCCAGGCGACGATAGGCGTTAACCGACGGGTTCAGCACGAGACAGAGGTCGTTCGCGCTGTTGAGCAGTCGATCGACGAACTCCCAGCCGAACGACGACAGCCCGTCCTCACCCTTGGCGTCGTGCATCAGGTTCTTATCGTCCTTGCTGATCGAGATGTTCGTGTGCATGCCGCTGCCGTTGATGCCGGCGATCGGCTTGGGCAGGAAGCTCGCGGTGCAGCCCATGTTGGCCGCGACTTGGCGCGCGGTGAGCTTGTAAAGCTGGAGCTGGTCGGCGGCGAGCAGCGCCTCCGTGTAGCTGTAGTTCAGTTCGAACTGGCTTGGAGCGACTTCGGGGTGATCTTTCTCGTTCTCGAACCCGAGTGCGCGCTGACATTCGGCCAGGCGATCGATGAACAGCTTGAGCGGATCGTTCGGCAGGCTGTTGAAGTAGCCGCCGGTGTGGACGGGGATGAAGCCTTCGCGCGAGTTGTAATTCTGCTCGGCGTTGAGACCCGCGAACAGGAATCCTTCGCATTCGACCGCAACATTGGCGACCATCTTCTTGGCGGCCAGTTCATCGCTCAGCGTCTTCAGCCGGCCGCGCATGTCGCTCGTATACGGCTTGCCGTCGCGATCGAGAATCAGGCCGAACACGATGACTTTGCCAGGGCCGAAGATATCGCTGGGAAGCCACCGGAAGCTGCCCCAATCGACGCCAAGCCGGAGGTCCGACTCGTTGACGACGCTGAAGCCACGGATGCTCGACCCGTCGAACGTCAGGTTGTCGTGGCTCTTGAGGAGGAACTTCTTATCGTAATCGAGCGTGTGGAACCGGCCCTCGATGTCGGAGAAGCAGACCGTGACCGCCTTGATCTCTTTGGTGTCCTGGAGGTAGCGCAGGTAGTGCTCCTGGAGGGAGCCCGCGTCGGTGCGCGCCAACTGCCGGCCTTTCGCTTCCAAGTTCAGCTCTTCCAGCTCCTCGTACGAGATTTCAAGGAAGTTTTTCAGGGGTCGCGTGGGTTTAAAGGGGCCGTCCATAGACTCAATTGATCGCTTTAGCGGTTCAGAAATCATAATTAGCGACAAGTTTAGCCTCAAATCGGCCCCAATTACAATAATTTCTGGGCCCGATTAAGCTAATTCACGCAAGATTCAAACTCTTCCGTCGCGCTCGTCTAACCACTTAAGCGCAATTCTCTTGCTTAGGACCGCCATTGGTCGTAGAATAAGATTGATGAATGCCAATCGAGTTCAACGACGTGCTTGGGTGATTCTGGCGGGGCTGGTCGCGTTCACGAGCGCCTTTGCCAACGATACGGTCACGGTGGACCTGAGCAAGCCTCGAAAAGCGATTTCACCGCTCATCTATGGCGTGAACTTTCCCAATACCGGCCAAGCGGCCGCCCTCAACACGCCGGTCTGCCGCAGCGGCGGCAACGCGACCACCCGCTACGACTGGCAAACCGACGCGACCAGTTCGGCCGCGGACTGGTACTTCCTCAGCCATGCGGGCGGCGGAACCACGCCCAGCTACAGCGCGGACGCATTCATCGATGCCAATCGTGCGGCGGGAGCCGCGAGCATGATCACGATCCCCACCATCGGGTGGGTGGCCAAGCTCAAATCGGGTTTCAACTCCAGCTGGTCGTTCTCGGTGGCAAAGTATGGCGCGCAGCAGGCCGTGGAGCCGTGGAATTCGGATGCGGGCAATGGCGTTCTCTCGAACGGGAACCGTGTCACGGGCAACGACCCCAACGACGCGAACAAGCCGGTCTCCATCAGCTATCAGCAGGGCTGGATCCAGCACCTGGTGGGCAAATACGGCACGGCGGCCGCGGGCGGGGTGGGCTATTACCTGCTCGATAACGAACCCAACCTGTGGCACGAGACCCATCGCGATGTGATGCCGACCGGCTATCGCATGGACGATTTCTGGACCAAGAGCCGGGACGCGGCGAGCCTCGTGAAGTCGATCGATCCCAGCGCGCTGGTGGGCGGCCCCGAAGAGTGGGGTTGGCTCGGCTATCTCTATTCGGGCTACGACTCCCAGTGGCTGGGCAACCATGGCTGGCAAGGAACTCCCCCCGACCGGGCCACGCATAGCAACATGGAGATGAGTCCGTGGCTGCTCCAGAAGTTTCGCCAGGAGGAGATCAACACCGGCAAGCGGCTCCTCGATATCTTTACGCTTCACTACTATCCGCAAGGCAACTATGGCGATAGCACGGCGAGCGACGCCCAAGACTGGCGCAATCGCTGCACCCGGTCGCTGTGGGATACCAACTACACGGATGAATCGTGGATCGGCCAGAAGATCTATCTCATCCCCCGGATGAAGCAGTGGGTGAATACCTACTATCCAGGGACGAAGATCGGCGTGACCGAGTACAACTTTGGAGCCGAGGACCACATTAGCGGGGCGATCGCGCAGGCGGATGCGCTCGGGATCTTCGGTCGCGAGGGCCTGGACCTGGCCACGCGTTGGACGACCCCGTCCTCATCGAGCGTCTCCTTCAAGGCGATCCAGATGTATCGCAACTACGACGGCCAGAAAAGTACATTCGGTCCTTCGTACGTGTCGACCACCGTCGTCAATCCCGACAATCTAGCCGCCTACAGCAGTCTGGGTAATCCCGATGGAACCCTGCGGGTGATGCTCATCCATAAGCGCCGAACTGGCACCGCAACGGTCGACGTGAATGTGCCGTTCGGGACGTTGGCGGGCAAGGCGTCGGTGTATCAGCTTCGTTCCACGAATGTGATCACCAAATTGGCAGATATCGCTCCCGTGAACAAGCGCATCACGATCACGGTGCCGTCACAGTCGATCACGCTGCTGGTCATCAAGACGGCCGTGGCGAAGAAGCTGCCGCCGAACGAAGCGATGCCCTAAGGCACAAACTCTTTGTCCGACTTTTTGGCCTTGAACGCAGCGAAGTCGTTGCGGCGGATCGCGCCCCAGGATTTCGCGGCGGCGTGGCCGTCGGCAAAGACGTAATGGCCGAGGCCGAGGTGCCCGGCCGTGGGTTTCCAGTCGCGGTATTCGGCGGTGCAAGCAGCAGGACCCTTCTCGCTCGGGAGCGTCGATCCGTAGACGCGTCCCGCCAGTTTGGAGGTGTTGCAGCCGATAAAGCCCGAGCCCCAGATGCCGCCCACGTAGGCGTCGCTCTTCGAATCCGTGCGGCCCGTCGCATACTGCTCGACCCAGGTCACCATTTCGGCCGGTGCAGAAAGATCGGATTCATTGCGACCCCGAAAGGTCTCCCATTTCCAGAACGCGGACGGGAACGTGATGCCCGTGTTGCTATCTGGCCCCCCTGCTTCGACGGTGTTGATGCTTCCGACGTACGCATACGATCGGAAAAGCGCCTTCTTGATGTACGTGCCGTCTTGGAAACTCGCTGAGCCGGGAGCGATTCGAGTCATGGAATCGCTTGGGCACCGCCAGATCTGCTCGCTCTTGGTGTAGGGCCCGATTTGAACATCGGGAGAAAGATACGATCCGTTGCCTCCGTTGATCGCGGGCCGAGAGATCGCCCACGCGGGATACACATCGGATTCGTCCACGACATACATCATGGTTGCGAGGCCGACCTGGCGAAGATTGGACAGACACGTGGTCTTCTTTGCGGACTCCTTCGCCTGCGCGAAAACGGGAAAGAGAATCGCGGCGAGGATCGCGATGATCGCGATCACGACGAGAAGTTCGATCAGGGTGAAGGCGCGGCGGCGATCCATCCGCTTATTATTGACCCACCTGGTCGAAGTTGTCGCCGAGAATGCTGTAATCGAACACGGAAACCGTCCCGTCGCCGTCCAGATCCGCATCGCGGGGCCGGAAACCGTCCGCATCCGCCACGTTCCAATTCGCATCGGATGAGTTGGCGTCCCAATGGTTCGACAAGATGGAATAGTCGAACACGGTGATCGCGTTGTCGCCATCGATGTCGCCGTTGGTCAGCGTGATCAGGTCCAGCCAGACGCCGGTGGTCGGCATCGTCCTGGGCAGGAATCGGCGCAACCAGTGCGAGCCGTAAATGGTCAGCGCCTGGTTTCCTGTGGCGGGCGAATCGACCTTGAACTCGCCGCTCGGCGTGACCGTAAGCGGGCCCGTGGCGAGGACGGTTCCAAAGAAGTCGGTCACCTTGTAGCGAAGCCCGACCGTGCTCCAATCACCTCCAAAACGACTATCGCTGACCTTGCCCGTATAGCCCGGACTCATGGGCAGGTGAAGCGCTTCCAGCACGTGCCGTGCGCAGTTGGCCATGCCGCCCGTGCTCCAATGGACCTGGTCGGGGCCAATATCGCGATCCTGCACGTAACTCGTCGCGGCCCACATGTCGACAAAACGGATGTCCTTGCCGGTGGCCTTCCACTGGTCGGCGACCGTTTTCACCACCGCGGAAAGCTTCTCCATATAGGTCTTGTAAAAGTCCCCGAGCGACGTATTCAGCACCTTCGGCGGGGCCATAAAGACCACCCGCATGGACGGGTTTTGGGCAAAGATCTGGCTGAGGATGCCGTTGTATCGTTGCGGCATGATCGTCTCGAGACGCGCCTGCGCGGCGGAACCCCAGCTGCCGCCCGAAACCGACCAAACATCCCAGACGTCGTTCGTTCCCGCCATGAAGACCACCGTATCAGGGTGTGCCGGCGGCAGCCAATCGGCGAGTTTGCCGTTTTCCGGATGGCTGGGATGGCCGTTCCATAGGTCGATCGCGCGGTACTCGCTGAACCCGGCGTGCAGGCTCTGGTGATCGCTCTGACCGGGAAAGTTGCCTTGGTCGATGGGCCCGACAAAGTTGAACTGATCGCCGAGCGAGCGGAGTCGATTGTACAGCTGCTCGCGGTAGGCGTAAGTATCGCCGCCGCTTCCCGTGAGGCTGTCTCCCAGGCACATGATGCGGCCAAAATCCGACCCAAAGCCACCGGTGGCGAGGGCGACAAAGCTCCAAGCCGCGAGGCCCGCTCGCAAGTTCATCACTCCATTATAAGGGCAGGTGAAGCGCCGGACCCCTATTCGTCGCCGTTGCGATCAAAGTTTCCGCTAAGAATGCTGTAATCGAAGACCGTAATCGCTCCGTCGCCATCAAGATCGGCATCATGCGGGGTGGGATTTCCCTTGAAACTCAGATCCCACGACGGGTCGTCCGACGTGTAGTCGAAGAAGTTCGAGAGGATCGAGTAGTCGAATACCGTGATCGCATTGTCTCGGTCGATATCCCGTTGATGAGACTGAGATCATCCACCCATTCGCCGTCCTCGCCCGCATTGGCGGGCACCACCTTGCGGAGCCAATGGGAACCCGTGATGACCAATTGCTGGCGATCGCTGATCGGAGTCGGGATTTGGAAGCTTCGGTCGGGTTCCACCCTCAGCGGCCCCGACGCGAGCAAATTGCCTTCGGTGTCGCGCAGCTCGTATCGGAGTTTTTCTCGATTCCAATCGCCTTCGAATTCGGGGTCCAGGAGTCTGCCCGCCACGCTTTGGCTCATCGGCAGATGAAGCGCCCGATACACCTTTTGGGCGCACAGGGACAAGCCTTTGACCGACCAAAGAATATTATCAGGACCGATCTCCGCATTGGCTTCGTAGCTGGTGGCCGACCACATGTCGACGAACCGGAGGTCATAGCCCAACGACTTCCATTCGTGGGCGGCCGCTTCGACAATCGGCACCAGATGCTCGTTGTAAGCCCGGCGGACCTCGGCCGCGGGCGGATCAATCACTTTGGGCGGAGCCATGAGTACCACTTTGGCCCCGGGATTGGCGGCATAAATTTCGGCGAGCAGCTCATGGTATCGCAGCGGCATCAGCCGGGCTAAGGCAGCTTCCGCTCCGGGTCCCCAGTAGCCCTCGGCCCAGGCCCATATGTCCCAGAAATCATTGGTACCTGCCATTAAGATGACGGTGTCCGGATGGGCAGCGGGCAGCCAATCGGACAATTTTCCCGATGCCGGAAAGCTGGCGTGGCCGTTGATCAGATCCAAAGCCTTGAATCCGCTCATGCCAGCATGGACGTTTTGATGATCCGTCCGTCCCGGAAACTTGCCGTTATCGACCGGGCCCACGAACGTGAAGGTGTCTCCTTCAGCGCGCAGCTTTTCATAAAGCGGCAAACGGTACGCGTAACCGGTCGTACAGGTTCCGGGAAGGCTGTCCCCCAAGCACATGACGCGACCAAAACTCGATCCGTGAGCCGCGCAGATCATTGCGAGTGATCCCGCGAAAAACCAGCAGTTTCTCATCCCTTTGCCCGACATTATTCCGGGCTTATTCGCGAAATGCAAGTCAGCAAAATATCTTTCAGGAACTTGCACGTTTTTTTTGCATTGCGGTCTCCGTACCCAGCCAAATCCTGGGTAGGAGGAATCATGAACATCACATTTAGGACAGGACTGCTCGCCATGGTGAGCGCATTCGCCGCCGCCGGTATGGCTTCGACTTACAAAATCACGATCACCAACTTGGGGGACCAGCCGCTGAGCCCTCTCTACTTCGCCGCCTCGGACGCCAGCTTCGATATCTTCAAATCCGGCTCGGCCGCTTCCTTGGGCATCAAGCGCATCGCCGAGGGTGGCGCCACCGCCGACATGCTTGCCATCACGAACGCCGCTGGTTCGGCCGTTGGTGGATATGGCGTCGTCGGAACCAGCCCTCTGCTCACCGGCGTCACCCGGACCCAACTCTTCGACACGGACGCTGCCCACAGCATGTTCTCGTTCGCCTGTATGCTGGGCAAGACCAACGACGGATTCATCGGAGAATCAGTCAGCTCCATGGGACTATCGCTCCTCAACGGGCCGCTCGATTTCATCGTTCTGGGCTCTCGCGCATGGGACGCGGGAACTGAACTTAATACGCAGAACGCGGCCGATCTTGGCTTCAAGGGCGGTTTTGGCAACCCTCAAGAAGCGGAGGCGGATCGCCACGTTCGATTCCATGCCGGAATTCAATCGGGCTTCGGTGACAGCTGGCAAGATATGCCCGCTTGGAGCGCTTCTTCGTCTGTCGCCCATCTCCGAGTCGAGGCCGTGCCCGAGCCCGGAAGCCTTGTCGCGATTGCCGCCGGACTCGGATTCATCATCCGTCGTCGGTCGCGCTAACCCCGCCAGGGCGGTATAACCTGCGACAACCCCTCATGATCAGCTTGCGTCACGATCGCGGTTCCGAGAAGCCATGCCGACACATGGTGGGAATGCTCCACGATACGGCAAGCGGCCAGATTCGAGGATTTCGCCGGTGGTACGCCCTGGCGCACCTTGCCCGCTGCCAGCCGTGCCATCGGTTCCTCGAGAGCCTGGAGCGGATGATTCTGAACCTGCGCAAGACGAAGGAATCACCCGACTCGGACCGGCTGGCCCACATCTGGACCAGCTTTCAGCAAGCGGCTCCCAACGAAGATCCTGAGCGTTAGGCGCTAGCCCGAGGCCCGCTCGGCGAGCCTCGATCGCCACAGCTCCGACAGCGCACGAACCTGGGCCAGATCGTTCCAATCGGCGGGCTCACCCTGATTGAAAACGAAGAGGCGGAACGCCCGCTCAATGGTCCATTCGGGATGGGGCCGCTCGATGAGCCGCAGCCGGTCGCCCGCCTGAACCGTGCCCTCCCGCAAAACCCGGGCGTACCAGCCGCCGCGAGCCGTCCGCGAAACCTCGCCCACGATCTCCTTGCACTCCAGACGACGACCCAGCTTGAAGCATGGAATCCGCGGTTGGCTGATTTCGATGCGGATACCCGGCGCCTCCCAGATATCCCCCAGACACGTCGTGGTCTCATCCGCGCCTTCGATCGTTAGGTTCTCGCCCATGGCGCCAGGCTCCAGCGAGAGTCCAAACCGCTCGCTCCAGCCAGGATAGTGCTCAGAGGCGTAGATCAGCAGAACCCGGTCGGGGCCGCCATGGTGCTTCAGGTCGGCCTGACCATCGCCCGCCAGGCTGGTGGAACTGACCCAAACCGGCTCTTGCACCGCCGACTTGAAAATGCCGGAAGACCACAGTTGCTCGGCCCCGTCGCTGGCCCCGACGTGAACCATCTCCCGCGGCATGCCCACCTGCACGCTCAGAATCTTCACTTCCCTGCTCATTTCCATCTGTCGTACCCTGAACCGGACGCCCTTTGACGCCGATATGGGACTAGGGTACACTCCCGACCTCGCTGCCGCATAGCTCAGTCGGTAGAGCAGCTGACTGTTAATCAGCGGGTCGTAGGTTCGAGTCCTACTGCGGCAGCCACTATTTTAGGTTCAAATAGCCAAGAAATCCCTTCGTAGACCGAAGGGATTCTTATTTTTGCAACCCTTGATGATGTCGGCAAGTCGGCCGCCTCGATCGCCTCCGCGAGGGGCCGCTCACCACTCTGGGGCGAGCGTTTCAATCGCTTGGCACAGCTCGTCGAAGCTGGTCACCCCTGGGATGGCCGCCTTGAGCTCCTCTGACTCCGTGTCCTCCTCATCCTTTGCCAAATGCTCGACGAGCAACGACTTGATCTCGTCGAGCGAGAGCGAACCGCGAGCTTCCACTTCGATAACGCCGTACCGATCCACGCCGACAATCCGGTTGAACGAATACCAAGGCCCTCGTGGCCCATCCGAAGTGACACTGGACGTCTCGTAGAGCCGCCCACTTGCGTCGATGTAGCGGTCCTGGTGCTTAATCTTCAGTTCCAGCTGCATCCTCCCGACGTGCTCTGGGTACTTCTCGTTACCCGGGTCGCTTTCGTTTCTCGGCGCCGCAGCCACATACACCACGTTGGTGACGCCAACAACGACGATGAGCGGGAACTGCAATTCGCTCAATTTCATACGATTCCGATCATACACATCCTGCTAGCAAGATCGCAAGCCTCCACAATCCGCCTCAACTTCCCAACTGGCGTAACGATGGATTCAACAGCTTGTTCCACGACCAATATGCGGCCGAAACACGGAACGCGAAGGGCTCTGGTAGGCCGGGGACGAGCACCGAAACATGCTGCCTGACTATCAATACTAGCACTCGCAGCACCGCAATTAGAGCGACAAATGGATGATTTGCAGTTTCGTTCTCACAAGCCGATCATTCTCAAATTCGGCCACGATGGCATAGCGCTCTAACAATCCGTATGGAGGCTCCCCAAAATCAAACAGGACGAATCCATCATCCTGCCTGGAAACATGGGCTGATCTAGCCTTGAAGAACGCGATCGCCGATTTCCGATCAATCCCAGTCATTGGCAGCGCCTCATTATAAACTTCCAGCACGCGCAATCTATATGTCAACAGGTTGATCCGCCAAAAGAGGAAGAGAAACACTGCAAGCACGCAAATGCCTGCCGCCAGAGCGGTACCAGTCTTGGCGTATTGTGAGCTGCCAATGTTACTCGCCATATGTTGCACTCCCCGGGTACTTGCTTACAAATCGGGGAAGGGCTCGCAACGAATCTCGGGATGAAATAAGTAGTTTTCCTCTCATATTTGTTTCCATTTCGCAACCAGGGATCTATCTGACTTGTCAAATGGCTGAAGCCAAGACTCCGGTAGGGTGTGCCACATTGGATTTGCTAGGACTAAGCTACCGTCTGCGTGAGCAGCAGTAGAAGTTGCCCAAACGACTTTAGAATCTCTAGTTTCGACCTCGCTGATTCTATTCCTATTTCTACTTCCATGACGTCCAGAGGTCGCTGGGCCTTACGATGGATCTTCTTCTGTAAGCCTTCGAGGAATTCAAGTTCGAGCATGAGAGCTACCGTCACGGCTTCCAAGAGGGGCCGAGTACCGTCTAGCCCCTCGATTGGAATCAGACGGCTCGCGCCATTTATTGTTTCTCGGACTGCAAATGGTTGAGAGATTACAGTTGTGCCGGCCTTTGGCATGAGGATTTCTAGTTTTGCATGCCGGAACTTTCTGCTACCCAGAATAGTGCCGTACCGGGAGTATCTTGAATGCAAGCTTCCTTCGGTAGGCTCATGCTCGAATGATTCCGGGGGGTAGGTATCCGCCAGATAGCGCAGCAGGCGACTTCCCGTTAACGCCAGGGAATCTTCAAGCGCTGAATGCGTTAACTCGGGACCAGCGGATAGTCGCGTCCACTGCTGTGATGGGACTGACAAGAGAAAAAAGTGCTCGCACTGGACTGCTTCAACCACGGCCCGGGTGGTGACATCCAGAGTTGTTGCCAAGCAGATCTTTGTAGATCTGGTCACGTCCCTTACCAAAAGGTCTACCCTACAGCAGTATGATCTCAGTAGCCGATACCTTTCGGACTTTGGAAAGTCCACATCTACCGAGAATACCTCTGTAGGTGGAGAGGCACCACAATTCCAATAGCTATAGGAGAGCATACGTTATCTACCAGGATAGAAGAGGACAAGTGGATTCCGGTTTATCCGGACCCACGATTTGCATTGACTCAGAGGTTCGCGCCACCCACCAGTGCGTCCTTCGTGCTATAGCGAGTTCGCGCTCATGCCATCGCTCGCAACCTTCTTCATGAGAATTACAAAGCCCTGATTGCGGAAATCACACCAACATCTACGATTCGATCATGGTCAACTTTGGCATATCCGTATGCGCCCGATATCGTCCAAGCATTTCGCATTGGACGACTAAGAAAGTATTCGTCGACACTACTATCCTCCCCATTGGTGTGAACCGAATAGCCGTATGAAACCATTATCTCCTTTGCTTGTTTTCTTGATACGTGCATGCCCTTGAGTGACAAAACATCTAATAGTAGGTTCTGATTGTCGGTCAGCAAGCCAATGCGGAATTGTTGATATGCGAATATCAAACACATCGAGCATGTCACCGCAATGAGTACATAGTGGCGCTTTATAGTAGTATTCATGGCCCTGGCTCAAATGGATATGGGATGTCGTCGCCGGGAGACCAAGGGAGGCCGCCGATCTTTGCATGGGCATTCTCGCTCAATCGCCACCTCGATAACCGCAGCAGACACCGACGACCACTGTCGCGTATCTGACACATTCACTAAGCAGCTAAGAGAAGCTATTGCGACAGTTACGATGGACATGGTGTCGCCATTTTATGCGGATCAAATCCGTATATGTCAAGTTTTTATGGCAATATTTTTGGAAAATCGTGGTAAGGGCGAGAAGTTGGGTTCAACTTGCCCACTGATGCCTTAACGATTTCTTAGTGTTGGATGACGGACACCATCGCAAAGAGGGCCCGCGGCCGTTCACTCGCTTCGCTCCTTCACGGTGCCCTACCCCGCGCGACCGAGGAGGTTCTCGAGTTGCCAGAACCACAACCACCGCATCCGGTCGACGTCCTCCGGAATGCAGCACCACTCGATCGGGACGTAGAGGCACTGCTCAACCGAGAGCTCCCAGTCGTCGAGGCACTGGTCCCAACCGTAATCCGGTGCCGCCACCGTATCGAACCAGTGCCGAAGAATCGCCTCCTCGTGCATCCGGCGGAACGCGAGCGGCCACCATGGGCAAAGCGCATAGGCGAGATCGAAAACCGCAAGCCCGTAGGTCGGCGACCATTCGAACGGCTGGCGATCGATGAGATAGATCGGCCCTTCGCCCGACCGCGGAGCGAGGACGTTGGTTGGGTTCAGATCGCCGTGAAGCAGGGTCAAGCCCTGCGGCTTCTGCCACCGCGCGACTATGCGGTCGGCGTGCGTTTCGAACCAATCGGCAAGATGGCGACCTGTTTCTCGTTCGAAAGCGGCGAGCCCAAGGCGAACGTGATCGATCTCCCTGCGCAGCAAGGACTCGGAGTGCGGATTGCCGCGCTCCCAATGGTGGCGGTGCAGCCGCGCCATCGCCTCCGCCAAGGCGAGACCGTGCTCCAGCGTGGGCGGTGCGGTGCGGCGGTCCTCATGGGTGGCCGAAACGTCCTCGAGCAGCAGGTGGTACCCCCCGCCACGTTCGTAAATCGCGTCATAGCACGGGAGCAGCGGCGCCTCGGGCAGATCGACGTAGTCGTGCGTGTAGTAATCGACCTCCGAGCGCCCGAACGTCTCTCCCGCGCACATCTTGAGCCAAAGATTCCGCTCCGATCCACTCGCAAGCTGAATGCGAATCGACGCGCTCTTCGCCCAGTTGCTCTCGGCGGTCGTGATCTCGAAGCCGGTGACCTCTTCGCCCAAGACGCCGCTGAGCCACTCCGCAGTGACGGCGTCCGCATGGCGAATGAGGGGCATCGGGGGGTCTATCCGGTCCAGTGCTTGGTTTCGATGCGCCGAATCGTGCCGGTCGAAGACTGCATCACGATCGATTCCGTGCTCGCATAACCGCGTTTATAGCGCACGCCCTTCAGCAGGTCGCCCGAGGTGATGCCGGTCGCCGAGAAGATCACATGGCCGCTGGCGAGGTCGCCGCCCATGAGCACACGATCGACGTCTCCGCCGACCATTCGCTCCGCGCGGGCGCGCTGCTCATCGGTGGAAAATTTCAGGCGGGCCTGCATTTCGCCGCCACAGCAAAGAACAGCTGCCGCCGTGAGCACGCCCTCCGGCGCGCCGCCCACACCCATCAAACCGTCGATGCCCGCGTCGGGGTCGAGCGCCGCGATGGCCACGCTGAGGTCGCCATCGGGTACCAGGTGCACCCGGGCTCCCGCCTCGCGGATGTCATCGATGAGTTCGCGGTGCCGCTCGCGATCGAGCACGCCGATGATCATTTCGTCCACATCTTTACCGAGCGCCTTCGCCATCAGTCGCACGTTTACACGCGCCGGCAGCGTGATGTCGACGACGCCTTTGCACTCGGCGCCGACCACCAGTTTGTCCATGTAGCAATCGGGCGCGTGCATCAGATGACCTTCGCCCGTGATGGTCGCGGCGAGGACGGAAATCGCATTGGGGGTGCCGTTCGCGCACAGGTTGGTGCCTTCCAGCGGGTCGACTGCGATCTGGACTTCGGGTCCCTCCCCGCTGCCCAATTTTTCGCCGATGAACAGCATGGGAGCCTCGTCGCGCTCACCCTCGCCGATGACGATGGTGCCGCACATCTCCATCTGATTCAGCTTCTCGCGCATGGCACTGCAGGCGGCCTGATCGGCATCGTCCTTGCGCCCCTTGCCCACCCATCGGGCGCAGTTCAGAGCGGCGGCTTCGGTGACGGCGAGAAAATCGAGATGCTGTTTGGCGGTCATGGCGTGGTCGAACTCCTTTGTTCGTGGCTCCTCCATGATCATCGGATCACTTCGGCCCTGGCTTGATTGTAACTCGGATTGGGCTGGTTCGGCCCGCTTCAGTCAGGTTACCGCTCGCCTACGGCCGAGCCGAACTCCCGGCCATGTGAATTCGGTTAGAAATTTCGCTGCCGGAGCGCGGACGTCCCCGTCCGCTTCCCGGCCGGAAGACGTCTCGTCTTCCGACGCTTCCAAACTTGAATCGCGACCTCTAGAGGAGGTATTCACCAACTGACTCGCGATGATCTATCGATCAACTCCGTTGAGTGATCTACCACTTGCGATAGACTGATCAAGATATGAGCGTACAGCCGCAGCTCCAAGTCATTAAGTGCCCGAAGTGCGGGCAGAGTCTGCCGCCCGCCGTGCGACATTGCCAGTTTTGTGGAGCGGACACCTCCGCAGTTGCACGACCCGTAGTGCCGAAACAGGCGCGACCGCGAGGAATGCCGGGCGCACCAACCTGGATTTGGCCGGCCTACTATGCGGCGAGCGGCTGGTTCCTCGTTTCGGGCGGCCTGGATGTTCTGAACGGATTTGGTGTGCTCGATAGGAGTCACCACATTCGGCCGGTAACGCTGGTCGCCGGGATCATCACCGTCCTCATCGGTGCTGGCCTGCTCGCCAAGGTCGAGTTCATCCGCGCCATCGTCAATTTTTTCTGCTTTGTCCGCATAGCACTCTCGTTATTGAGCGGCATTGGAGCGCTGGCCGTGATGTCCTTCAATCCGGGCTTGGGCTTGTTGATGCTGATCTTCAGCATCCTCGACCTCTGCATCGCGGGACTCATGATCTACCTGATCGGCGAGACGGATTAGCTGATCGCAGAGGATGATTTTCCAAGAAAAGAACGAAATTGCCGATTCCAAGCCCGCATCTCCCAAATCCGGTCAATGTAGACGAAGAAGAATCGCTACGCGGGCCAATTCTGTAGCGCGTCGATTCGGCGCGCCAGTTCGAAGTCCCATGCGGTGATGCCGTCCGCGTCGTGGGTCGAAAGCGTGATCGTCAGCTTGCGGTAGCCGAGCGCGAGGTCAGGATGATGGTCGAGGCTGTCCGCCAGCCAGCCGACCGCGCTGACAAACGCGAGACCGTCCTTGTACTGCTCAAACTCGAGGGTCCGCTTGAGAACGCCGCCTTCGGCCGACCAGCCTTGCAGGGTCTCAAGGCCAGTTCGAATCTGGTCGTCGCTGAGTTTGGATCGAGATAAATCGTTCATACGGTGCGCTCCGCGCTATTAAACCTAACGATTCGCGCGCACGATCCTTTCCGGTTCGTCTTGTCGATTCTCGTTCCGTCGTCATCGTTTCGCGGGACAGCGACGCCTAAGACAACGTGCCCGACGCGTGATGCCCCTAAACTAGGGCCATGACAAATCGGCTTTCCTGGGCTCTTCTGGCCGGATGCCTCACGCTCATTGGCTGCGCCGGCGCAACCGAACAGGTGGTCGTCAGTCCTTACATCGGGACATGGACAGGAACCCACGATGCGATCCAGGGCGCCACGACGCTCGATGCGGGCAAACTCTCGTTCGAAGTGCTTCCCGATGGCACGCTCACAGGCACCATTAGCAGGGGCAGCCCGAAGGAGACGGTGACTCTGGTCGGCTCGATCCAGGCGGACGGCGTCATCACCCTGACCTATCCGTTTTCGGGGCCGATCCAGACGGCCCATGGACCCACTGCCCTTGCCGGCAGCCGTCTGACCTCGGCAGGCCCTAATGGAAGAATCCCGATCACCGATGAAATCGGTGATCGGGGCGAACTGAGGTTTACGGTCGACCGAATTTAGCCTTCGAACTTGTCGAGCTTCCAGTGGTCCGGCGAGCGCCACAGAGCCGAGAGCAGCAGGTGCCGCATGAAGATGAACTCCTTCGGCAGCTTGTCGTACATGTGCTCGAAGAACTCGGACTGCATCTGCACTTCCCGCTTCCAGTCTTCCGTGTCCACGTCCATGAGGGCGTAGAACCGGTCTCGGTCGAAATCGAGACCTTCCCAGTTCATCGAGGTGTAGCGCGGCATCCAGCCGAGCGGGCTTTCGATGGCGTTTGCGCGGCCGCGCGCTCGCTCGACGATCCATTGCAGCACACGCAGATTCTCGCTGTAACCCGGCCACAGGAACTGCCCTTCGGCGTCGGTGCGGAACCAGTTCACGCAGAAAATCCGCGGGGGATCGCTCAGGTGCCGGCCCATCTGCAGCCAGTGGTTGAAGTACTCCGCCATGTGATAGCCGCAGAACGGAAGCATCGCGAACGGATCGCGCCGAACGATCCCCACTTGGCCGGCAGCAGCCGCAGTCGTTTCCGAACCGATGGTCGCGGCCAGATAGACGCCGAAGTTCCAGTTGAAGGCCTGATAGACCAGCGGCACAGTCGTCGCGCGGCGGCCACCGAAGATGAACGCTTTGATCGGAACGCCAGCCGGATTCTCCCACTCGGGATCGATGCACGGGCATTGCGAGGCAGGAGCGGTGAAGCGCGCGTTGGCGTGGGCGGCCTTACGACCGCAGCCCGGCGTCCAATCTTGGCCCTGCCAGTCAATGGCGTGAGCGGGCGGCTCGCCCATGCCCTCCCACCACACGTCGCCGTCATCGGTCAGCGCGACGTTCGTGAAGATCGAGTTGGCGCGACAGGAGTCCATCGCGTTCGGATTCGTCTGGGCGCTCGTTCCCGGGGCCACTCCAAAGAAGCCCGCCTCCGGATTGATCGCGTAAAGACGGCCATCCTCGCCGGGCTTGATCCACGCAATGTCGTCGCCGACGGTGGTGACTTTGTAGCCCTCAAATCCCTTGGGCGGGATCAGCATGGCGAAGTTGGTCTTGCCGCAGGCGCTGGGGAATGCGGCGGCGACATAAGTTTTCTCGCCGGCCGGATTCTCGAGGCCAAGGATGAGCATGTGCTCGGCCAGCCAGCCTTCATCCCGCGCCATCGTGCTCGCGATGCGAAGCGCGAAACACTTCTTGCCGAGCAGGGCGTTGCCGCCATAGCCCGAGCCGAACGACCAGATTTCGCGGCTCTCGGGGAAATGGCAGATGTACTTCTGCTCGTGATTGCACGGCCAGGCGACATCTTTCTCGCCCGGAGAAAGCGGCCTGCCCACGGAGTGCATGCACGGCACAAAGGCGCCTTCGGAGCCGAGGACATCCCAGACCTTGCGACCCATCCGGGTCATGATCTTCATGTTCACGGCCACATAGGGCGAATCGGTGATCTCGATGCCGATGTGCGCGATGGGCGAGCCGAGCGGACCCATGCTGAACGGCACGATATACATCGTGCGGCCACGCATGCAGCCGCGGAAAAGTTCGGTGAGGGTCTGACGCATCTCATTGGGGTCAGACCAGTTATTGGTTGGGCCGGCATCTTCCTTCCGCAAGGAGCAGATGAAGGTGCGATCTTCGACGCGGGCCACGTCACTGGGGTCCGATCGGCAAAGATAGCTGTTCGGGCGCCGCTGCTCGTTCAGCTTGATCATCATGCCGGAGTCGACCATCTCGCTGCAGAGACGGTTGTATTCGGCGTCGGTGCCATCGCACCAAACCACCGCATCCGGCTGGCACAGAGCAAATGCGCTCTGGATGAACTCGATGGCTCCCGCGTTGGTGACGTAATCAGGAACCGACAGTGAGGTTTGCGGACTTACCGTTGTAGCCATATCGTTTGCCTTCTCCTTTGAAGACCGTGTAGGTTCATTTTACCTCTCGCAGTTTGGTCCGGCGAACACCCCGTCAAAGGTCCCTTTTCGTTGCCACAACAGTTTTGCGGTCGGTATCTATTGCTGTACACTCTGTCTTGAAGAGGAGGATCTGCATGTACTCTGTAATTCCCCGTTGGTTCAGGAGAGCCACGATACTCATCACTTTAGGCGCTGCTGCCGGCGCCATGGCCCAAGTCGGCGTTACCAAACGCATTCCCCAATCCGTCGCCGTACCGTCGTTTTTCCCGTTTACGGCTATGACGGCCTTCGACATGACTCCGGATGGACGCTACGTGGTGTTCGAAACCACGGCCGCGCTGCTCGCCATCGACGCCAATGCGGGAGCCGATATCTACCGCTGGGATCGTACGACGAACACGATCGAACTGGTTTCGTTGGCCAAGGACAACACGCCCACAGCCGGAGGCAGCGAGCCTTCGATCAGCAGCGACGGGCGTTACGTCGCCTTTAACTCGTCGGCCACCAACATCGTCAATTCGCCCGCCAACTTCACCGGAATCGTCGTGCGGGACATGTCCACGGGCACCAACTCGCCCATTTCCACGTCGACCACGAATACGACCACGTCCGGCAACTTACGCCCGAAAATCTCGAGTGACGGCAATGTCGTCTCGTTCGTATCGACCGCCACGAATCTGACCGCGGGCGATACGAACGGTCAGCAGGACATCTTCGCGCGAAACCGGGCCTTTGGCACGACCGTTCGTGTGTCAGAGCCGTCTGCGGGCGGAAACGCCACGGGCGGACCGAGCGATAAGCAGTTCATCAGCAATGACGGCCGCTATATCACGTTCGAGTCGGCCGCAACCAACTTGGTCGCGAGCGACACGAATAACCAAACGGACGTCTTCCGCAAGGACCTGCAAACCGGAACCTGCATTCTGATCAGCCAGACGGCGGCGGGCGCCGCACTGGCCGTCAGCTCCACGAACCGCGGTCTTTCGGACGATGGCAATATCGCGACCTTCCGCGCCGCATCTGCCCTCATCGTCTCCGGTGGCCCGACCACGGCCCAGATCTACGTCCGCAACGTATCGGGTGCAACGACCACTCTGGGCAGCTTGCTCGCCAATGGTTCGATGCCCACCAGTCAGACCGTGACGGATGACGGCACGCTCAGCAAGAACGGACGCTACCTGACGTTCGTGTCCACCTCGGATAGCTATCTTGCGCTCGATACCAACAACGCTTCGGACGTCATTCAGCGCGACCTGAACTTGGGCAAGAACAACCGAGTCACCTTGCGCTACGACGGGTCGCAGACGGCATCGGTGCACACCGGTCCGATCTCATCCAGCGACGGTCGCTACGTCGGCTTTATGTCGACCGATGGCCTGCTCGTGCCGGGTGACGCAGGAACCCAGAAGAACGCGTTTCAGCGCGATATGACGGCGTCGACCACCTCGCTGGTCGATCGCAACTATTACAGCAACGTCATCAATCAGCAGCAGGACCTTCCTGATCTGAGCGCGGACGGACGCTTCGTCGTGTTCCAATCGACCGCGAACAACCTCGTCGCCAACGACAAGAACGGGTTCTCGGACGTGTTCCTGTACGACCGGATTGACGACTCCGTCTCCCGCGTGTCGCTGGGCTCCGGCGGCGAAGAAGGCGTGGCCGACTCGATCAATCCACGCATCAGCGGGGATGGCAATTGGGTCGCGTTCGAATCGAGCTCCACGACCTTTGATCCGATCGGCTCCTCGGTGGCGCGAATTCTTCTGCGCAACCGGACGAGCGGTCAGACCTTCCTGGTGTCGAAGCGCTCGACAGGGCAGCCCGACACGGGACTGAACGCCTCCGTGAGCAACGACGGCCGTTACGTGGCTTTCGAGTCCACCGTGAAGCTCACGTCGGAAGACACCAACGCCGTCAGCGACATCTACGTGTACGACCGGGCGACGCAAACGGTCAAGCTGATCTCGGTCTCCTCGGCGGGTACGGTCTCCAACGGTGCGTGCCGAAACGCCTCGATCAGCGCTGACGGCAGCCGGGTGGCATTCGAATCGGATGCGACGAACCTTGTCGCCAACGACTTCGACGCCGCGCCGGATGTCTTCGTGCGGGACATTTCCGCCAACACCACGTCGGTCATGTCGATCGACGTCGGCGGCATCATCCGCGGCGGCACCGCTCCGCGCATGGGCTACGATGGCCAGAGCGTCGCCTTCCAATCGAGCGCCCAGCTCATCGTGGTCAGCCCCGCGGCTCCCGCGAAGATCTACGTGCGCAACATCGCGTCAGGCGCGATGACTCTGGTGGGCAGCGACACCTCGGGCGGCTTCGTCAGCTCGGACCTCACGCTCTTCGGCGTCAGCTCCAACGGACGATACGTCTGCTTCCAGGGCAACAACAACAAGCTGCCTGGATTCAATAACAAGCTGCAAACCTACGTGCAGGACGTGCTGACGAAAGATGTTGTGCTCTGCTCGCGCCGTGGTGCAACGTCCTCGGACCAGGCGGTCTCGGGCTCGGCGATGGGCAAAGACGGCACGTTTGTGGTCTTCCGGACCAACTCCAAACTTCTCGTCGATGATCCGATCCAGTTCCAGAGCCTGTTCTTGCATCAGGTTCGCGAGGCCAGCACCAGCGCGGTCGCGGGAACGGTGACGCTCGAATCGTTCGTCGGACCTCGCGCCCGCCCCGTCCTCAAGCTCACGTTTGAGCCGGTAAGCGGTGGTACAGCGGTCGACGTCGATGCGGCGATCGGTGCGGATGGTTCGTTCGCGGCGGCAGGCGACTTCAGCGGCAGCTACCGCGTCTACGCCAAAGCGGACACCTATCTGCGCAAGCTGGTCGGCACCTTCAGCCTTGGCACGGGAACGACGAACGTCGGCTCCTTTATCCTGCTGAACGGCGACTGCGATGGCGACAACGCGGTGACCGTGTTCGACTATTCGATCCTCAGCGATGCGTTTGACTCGAACCCCGGTGGAAGCACCTGGGATCCTCGAGCAGACCTCGATGGCGACAACAACGTCTCCGTCTTCGACTACTCGATCCTGAGTGATAACTTCGACAAGTCGGGCGACTAGTCCGGCCCCAAATAACAAGCGCTCCCGGCCCATCGGCAGGGAGCGCTTTTTTTGTTTGTGAAGTGAGGAGGATAAAAGACGCTAGCCGGAGTAGACGGGAGCTTCCACGCCGGTGAACTTGCTCTTGAACGGCTTCAGGTTCTCGCCCGGCTCCTTCTCAAGCAGCATCTCCTTGGTGTAGATGAACTGCTCGCGATGGTAGTTGGCGAGTTCGAAATCCTTGCGCAAGACAATCGCTCCGGTCGGACAGGCGTCTTGGCAATAGCCGCAGAAGATGCACCGGATCATGTTGATCTCGTAGCGCTTGGCGTAACGCTCGCCCGGCGAATAGCGCTCGCCGTCTGTGTTCTCCGCCGCTTCGACAAAAATGCATCGTGCCGGACAGGCGCCCGCGCAGAGCGAGCATCCGATGCATCGCTCCAGACCCGAGTCGTACCGTGTCAGGTAGTGGCGCCATCGGGTTCGCGGATACTGCTCTCGCAACTGGTCCGGATACTGAATCGTCACCTTTTCGTGCTTCAGGCGCCTCAGCGTGATCCCGAAGCCGGAAATGACGGGCTTGATCACGCTGCGAAGGACGTCGACGCTCACGCGTTCACCTCCTCCAGGCGTCGGGGATCGACTTCGAATACGCGCAGTTCCTTGAACGTCTTCGAGCGGTGGCCCTTGATTTTCTGCTGCAGTTTGAGGAAGGCGTAGATGAGGGCATCGGGAGACGGCGGGCAGCCCGGGACGTAAACATCGACCGGGACGACCTGGTCCGCACCTTGAACCAGCGCGTAGTTGTTGTAAACGCCGCCGGAGGAGGCGCAGGCGCCCATGCTGATCACCCACTTGGGCTCGGGCATCTGGTCATAGATCTGCCGGAGCACGGGGGCCATTTTCTTGCTCAGGCGTCCCGCGATGATCATCACGTCGGCCTGGCGGGGGGTGGCGCGGAACGCTTCCGAGCCAAATCGTGCCAAATCGAAGCGAGCGGCCACGGTCGACATCATCTCGATCGCGCAGCAGGCGAGCCCGAAGGTCAGGGGCCAAAGCGCATTCGCGCGCGCTTGGCTGAGGGCCCATTCCAGCGAGGTGATGACGACGCTGCCGCCCTTCTGGGCGTCGCCGATCACGGGCGTGGAACTATCGTGCAAAACGAGGGTCTCGATTTTTCGTGGCATAGCCGCACTTCTATTATACGGCGCACGAGCTTGAATCGCTCTGGCCCCGATTCAGGCGGAACCCAAAAGAAACCGTCCGACCCCTTGAAGTTCGGACCCGTAAAAAGGTCAAATAGATCAAGACGCAGGAACGCGTCGAAAAACATCTCGGGACGCCGACTTTTTTGTTTTTGCGGGCCCGTGATCTTCCTATTTAAGGACCAAGGACGAAGAAGCGCAGTGAGCAGTTCAGGAGCAGTAATCAAGGTGATCGGCGTGGGCGGAGGCGGCGGCAACGCCGTGAACCGCATGGTGGAAGCGGGCATCCATGGAGTCGAGTTCATTGCGATGAACACCGACGTCCAGGTGCTCGATAAGAGCGCCGCATCCAAGAAGGTCCAGCTCGGTGTGAACCTCACCCGCGGCTTGGGCGCTGGCGGCGATCCCGAAGTTGGTCGCGCGGCGGCTGAAGAAAGCAAGAACGATATTCGCAAGGTGCTCGAAGGCGCCGACATGGTTTTCATCACGGCTGGCATGGGCGGCGGAACCGGCACCGGCGCGGCACCTGTGATCGCCGACCTCGCCCGGGAAATGGGCGCGCTCGCGATCGCGGTCGTCACCCGACCATTCGGATTTGAAGGCGCCCGGCGCACGCGACTCGCGGGCAACGGTGTTACCGCCCTGATGGGACGCGTCGATACCCTGATCACGATTCCCAACGACCGGCTCATGTCGGTGGTCGAGCGCAAGACCACCCTCGGCGATGCGTTCCGCGTGGCGGACGATGTGCTGCGCCAAGGCGTCCAAGGCATCAGCGACATCATCACGATTCCGGGCCAGATCAACGTCGACTTCGCGGATGTCCGCGCCGTCATGAGTGATGCCGGTCCCGCCCTCATGGGCATCGGCTACGGCGTCGGCGAGCACCGCGCGCTCCAGGCCGCTCAATCGGCCGTCTCGAGCCCACTCCTCGAACAGACGATCCACGGTGCCAAGGGCCTGCTCGTCAACATCTCGGGCGACGAGAATCTGACCCTCACCGAAGCGACCGAAGCGATGAACTACATCGCTCAACTGTGTGACCCCGAGGACGCCGATATCTACCTCGGCTTGGTCGTGGACAACAACTTGGGCGAGACGGTCCGCATCACGGTTCTGGCGACCGGATTCGATCCGCAGTCGCGCGAGGGCCGAAGTGCCGCCAACGCCGCCGTCACGATGCCGGTCGCCGAGGAAGCGCCCGTCGAGGAAGCGCCGAAGCCGGTCGCACCCGCGATCCCGACCCCGGTCGCCGACCGCGTGGATGTGGCCAGCGTGATGAACCGAGTCTCACCCAAGGACATCTGGGACAAGGCAGCAACGCCGCGCACTCCGGTCGAATCGGATTCGACGGCCAGCCAAGACGCGGTCGAGGATCTGTTCGACGAGTCCGACCTCGATATCCCGGCGTTCCTTCGTCAGCACAAGCACCCCTGATCGGGGTGCTTAAAGCAGTTCGCGCAGACGTCCGGTGCTGTCGCCCAGCTTTTCGATGTTCAGGCCCATCCGGCCGAGCATCGAAAGGAATAGGTTGGCCATCGGCGTCTGATCCGCGTACTGGTAGTGCCGCCCGCCCTTGAGCCATCCTCCGCCCTTCCCTGCCAACAAAATTGGAAGGTCGTTATGGTTGTGGCGATTGCCATCGCTGATTCCTGCGCCAAAGACGAGCATCGTCTGGTCGAGCAGCGACGTTCCCCCTTCATCGATGCTTTGCATGCGCTCCAGCATGTAGGCCAGTTGTCGGATATGGAATTCGTCGATGCGGCGCTTCATCTCCAGCTTATGCGGATCGCTGCCGTGGTGCGACATTTCGTGGTGTCCTTCTCGGACGCCGATCACGGGATAGCTGCGGTTGCTTCCCTCGTTGGCGATCATCATGGTCGCGACTCGGGTTTGGTCGCTCTGAAACGCGAGGATCATCATATCGCCCATGAGCCGGATGTGCTCGCCAAAGTCGCCCGGAATGCCCGCCGGCTCCTGAATCCCCGCCCGCTTGGCTTCCGCGCTCGCACTTTCGAACCGCTCCATGCGCTGCTCGATTTCCCGGACTGACGTCAGATACTCATCGATCTTTTGGCGATCCCGGCCGCTCAGGGTTTGCTGAAGCGACTTCGCTTCTTCGAGAACGAAGTCGAGCACGGACCGCTGGTACGCCGCGCGCCGGGAGAGCGCCTCAGGATGGTTCGTCCCATCGCCCATCAGCCGCTCGAAAACCAGCCGAGGGTTGATCTCCTTCGCAATCGGCGTCGATTCGCCCGCCCAAGCGATATTCGAAGAGTAGGCGCAGCTATATCCGGAATCGCAATCACCGCTCTGGCCACCAGGTTCGCAACCCAGTTCGAATGACCGAAATCGGGTGAGGTGGCCCAGCTTCTGGGCCGCGACTTGGTCCACCGAGATGCCGTTATGGATGTTCGCGCCCGCCGTTTTCAGCGGGTGAACGCCGGTGAGCCACGCCGCCGCCGACCGCGCATGGTCGCCGGGACCATCGCCTTGGTTGTCGGCGCCATGCTGGGCCAATCCACTCAGCATCGTCACCGAGCCGCGCACGCGCTCAAGCGGCTTGAGCAAGGTGGGCAGTTCGGACAAGACGCCGGTAGCGCTCGGACGCCATTGATCCATGCTCATGCCGTTCGGGACGAAGACGAACGCCATCCGAACCGGGGCGGCAACCGTCTTCTGGCTCGCCAAGGCGCGAATCGGCAAGGCGCTCTCCAAGAAGGGGAGGGCCACGGCGGTACCGAGTCCTCGCAAAACCGTTCGTCGGGTCATCATCGCATTTAGTCCTTGATCTTCCGGAAGAGGTCACTGGTGACCAGGTCGTGTAAAAGGCTTTGGAATCGCGCAGGAGCCTTGTCCGATTTGGACGCAATCGCGCTGATCGTTCGTTCGTCGGCAGGCGTCAGAGCCCGGCCGAGCGCGTAAACCGTCAGGCGGCCCAGGAGGTGCTTCGTGAACTCCTTTCGCTGACCGCTCAGATAGCGGCGCAGGTCGGAGATGCCGTTGATCTTTCCGCCATCCGGCAGTTCGCCGGCTGCATCAATCGGTTTGCCTGAATCCTCGTTGCGCCACGCGCCAATGCCGTCGAAATTCTCGAGGCTGAAGCCGAGCGAATCCATGCGCACATGGCACGACGCACAAGCGGGGTCCTTGCGATGCTGTTCGAGGCGTTGACGCATAGTCAGCCCTTCGGCCGACTCCTTGCGATCGAGGGCGACCGTGTCGACACCCGGCGGCGGCGGCGGGGGTGGCGCGCCAAGAATCGTCTCCAGAATCCATTTGCCGCGCTTCACGGGCGAAGTCCGCGTTGGATTCGAGGTCAGGGTGAGGATCGCGGCCTGACCGAGCAAGCCGCCCCGGCGCGTCTCCTTGAGCGGCACTTTGCGGAAGTCCGGCCCGGAAACGCCATCGATCCGGTAAAACGCAGCCAGTCGGCCATCGAGATACGAGTAATCCGCATCGATGAAGTCGGTCACGGGACGGTTTTCGGCAAGTATGCCCAGGAAGAACCGTTTCGTCTCTTCTCGCATGCTCGCGCGAAGTGGATCGCTAAAGCCGGGAAACTCCGTGGTGGCGGGGCTGACCGCGGCCAAGCGGCGCAATTGGAGCCACTGTTCGGCGAAACCATCCGCTAGCGCCGCGATCTTGGGGCTCGCGAGCATGCGCTGAAGCTGGGCTTCCAAGACCCCTGTCTGGACCAGCGTGCCATCGGCGGCTCGGGCCATCAGTTCGTCGTCGGGCATCGAGCTCCACAAGAAGTACGACAGCCGGGTCGCCAGTTCGTAGGCGTTCAGATCGCGACTGGATTTGCCCGCGGGCAAAGGCTCCGTCCGGAAGAGAAATCTCGGACTGCTCAGGACCGCCGTCACGCCGAGTTGGATCCCCCGCTCGAACGAGTCGCCCTGCTGTTCGGCCGCCAGGTAGAGCTTCATCAAGCGATCCGCATCGGCATCGGTGATCGGTCTCCGAAAGGCGCGGGTCGCAAACCGCGTCAGGATCTTGCGCGCCAGTTGGCGTTGATTGGTGCCGTCGGGCTGCTCAAAAATGATCCGCCGATGGGATTCGGGCAAGTCCATGGCTCGGCCCAGCGGGCCCTGAAGCTCGGCTTGCACGAAGAGCAGGTTCCGATCGCGCGGCTCGGGAATGTTCTGATCGTAGAAGTCGTTGTCAAAGCTCACGCCGATCGTGGCCTTCCCCGCCGGGAGCTTGACTGGCACTTCGTAGTCGACCGGTCGGTCCGCCGGTGCCTTCACGTCGAAGGTCTCGAGCCGAGTGGAACCCAGGAATACGCCCATCCGGCACGGGTCCGGCCCGGCCTGCATTCCTCCCGCGCGGATGACGATGCGGTAATCCCCGCCCACCGGCACATCTACTTCTCGGGTGCTGCGTCCATTGGTGAAAAACAGTCGCCCCGTGTCGATATCGCGGGCACCCGCGCTGGGTTTGAACTGACTGCTGGCGATGCGCATCGAGGCCGATCCGGGAGCGACAATCGCAGCCCGCGCGACAGTCTCGGCCGCCTTCCAATACTTCTCCATCAGGAGCGGCGAGAGCGAAAGGACGTCAGCCAAGTTGTCGAAACCTTCGCCCACGTCATCAGATGGAAAGTCTTGCGAGCAATGAAGGTCCAGGCCCGTCAGGTCGCGAATCGTGCGGTCGTATTCCAGCCGGTTCAGCCTCCGGGCCCGAATCGGGCTAGCGGTCGGCGCCAATTTCTCTTTGAGCGTCTTGACCAGCGCCGCGCGCTCGGCGGCCGTCGGCTGGGGCATTCCCGTGGGAGGCATCTGTTGGCCCTCCAGGACGCGCAACACGCGGGCGGAGAGCTTTGCATCGGTGCCGGGAACAAAAGCTTTGAGGGAGACGCCGCCCGACGGCTTATCGCCTCCGTGGCACGGCGCGCAGTATTTCTCGACGAGCGGGTGGACCACCACGGCCGTCGACGCGGGCGGGCCGCCCGTCCACGCCAATCCAGCGCCAACTACCCCCACCGTCCAGCAGATTCCCTGCCAGAGCGCGCTGCCGCGCCGCCTATCGACTCGAGCACTCACCGTCTTCTATTGTACGGACGTTTTGAGGCGTGCACGGAGTCTTTCGTTGCCCAAAACAAAAAACCCCTTGCCGATCATCAGAATCGGCAAGGGGCGTCGAGTCGTGCGAGGCTTAGCTGCCTTCGGTTCCGCCACCGCCCGCGCGGCCGCGCTCTTCGGGCGACTTCATCGAGCCATCACCCTGCTCGACGGCAGGCTTTTCACCCTTCGGAGCCGGTTCCGTACCGGAACTTTCTCCGCTCGAGCAACCTACGACAACGATCCCTGCGAACAGGGCGAGAATGAGCAACTTAAGCTTCATGGCTGAATTATGGCCTTGTCCCAGTTCTGGAAGTCGAGGTCCGGTCGGAACAAGTACGGGTGGCAGTAGTACTGCTCCCAGTACCGAGCGCCGCCCGCGCGGTTGCGGTCGACTTCCTGGTTCAGATAGTAAGCGAACGGATCCGTTCGCGGATCCTGGGGTCCCGTCGAATACACACCAATGCGGCGCGTACCGGCGTGGCCGTCGGCATAGGCGTAGACCAGCTGGCGGTTGTGCATGTCCCAACCGAGGTTGCTCGAGTTCGACGTGTAGAAACTGTAACCGCCGTTCTCGGCGCACGAGGCTTGGGCCGGCCGATACGTACACGGCGCGTTGGCATCGGTACAGATGAGCTGCGGCGACGCATAGACGGCGCCCTGCAGCGATCGGTGTCCTTGGCCGGACCACCAGGTGATGAGCGAGGCAGGCGCGGCAATGGCGGAGGCGCTGTACGCCTGGAGCAGACCGTTATAGGTGTACGTCACGAGCGGCGCATCACCCGGAACCGAAGTGATTCCCGCCTGAGCGAACACGCCGGCCGGAAACGGCGACTTGGAGATCGCGGTCGGGTCTTTGTACAGTTCCAGACTCTTCATATAGGTCTGGACCGAGTTCTCGAAATGCGAATTGACGCCGCTTGCCGTATCCGCCGGCGCGCTGGCAGGCAGATACTTGCTAAGAGGAATGAACCGGTCCCAGGCCCAACCGATACTGCCTTTGACATTCGGCACGCCGATGCCATAAAGATCGTCGTTATCGTTGAGATACATCAGACTTGCGGTCGTGATCTGCTTGAGGTTCGAAATCGCAGCGGCCTTCTTGGCCGCGGCCTTCGCCTGGGCAAAGACCGGGAATAGGATGGCGGCGAGTATCGCGATAATCGCGATCACCACCAGAAGTTCGATGAGTGTAAACGCTTTATGAGTGCGGTTCATGATGATTTATCCTCTGTCGGCGTCACTGCCGACATGATATGCGAGGTAAAGCCAACTATATCACAGCTTTGTCCCAAACTCGACTCAAATTGAGTGAGAGCGGCTTCCGGATACAATGGACGACGATCGATGGACGAAATCACCGCCGAATATGCGCCGAATCAACTGATCGAGGCCCCTCAGCTTCGTTGCCGCGTTCACGCCAGCTTCGGTGCCAAGACCGATCTGGGCCGAGTTCGCGAAAACAACGAGGACAAGTATGAGTTCTACATCCCCACCGATGAAGCTCAATTGGCCACGCGTGGTCAGGTGTTCATCGTCTGCGACGGCATGGGCGGCCATGCCGCGGGTCAGATCGCGAGCGAACTCTCCTGCAAAGTGTTCATCGACGTTTATCTCCACCACCCATCCGCCGATGCCCGAGCCGCCGCCAAGGCCGCGGCCGAAGCCGCCAACCGATTTGTGGTGGACGTGAGCCGGACCGTGCCCACGTACCGCGGCATGGGGACCACGCTCAGCGCGCTGATGCTGGTTCAAGATCGAGCGATCCTGGCCCAGGTGGGTGATTCGCGGATCTACCGTCTGCGAGACGGTGCCATTTCGATGCTGACCACCGACCACACCTGGGTCGAAGACGTGGTGAGCCAGGGCATCATGGCGCGGGAAGAGGCAGAGGTCCACCAGTATCGCCACGTCCTGACGCGCGCCATCGGCACCGAAGACACCGTGCTCGTCGACACGTTCGATTTCGACTTAAGAGTGGGCGACACGTTCCTGCTCTGTAGTGACGGCGTGACCAACCATGTCAGCGATCCCGAACTGGAATCGTTCATGGGCTTGGCCTCGCCTTCCGAGGCGGCGTGGAAAACGATCTTGGCCGCTTTGGCCGGTGGCGGGAGCGATAACGCAACCGTGATCGTGGTGAAAGTCGACGAAATCGAAGCGGTCGAGCGCTAGGACTGGTCGGTCGGGAAGCAAATTCGGAACGTCGACCCCTTGCCCAATTCGGAGTCGATCGTCATTTCGCCATGGTGGGTCATGGCCAATTCGCGCACGATCTTGGTTCCCCAACCCGATCCCGAACTCTTGCCCCACAGGCTGCGGGCATTGCCCATGAGGATTCGGTTCGCCGTCTCTTCCGTCATGCCGGGACCGCGATCCTCGACTTCCAAAATGTGCTGGCCGCCGTCAAAGCGATAGCGGATCGTGACCATCTTCCAGTGCGATTCGTCGTCGTCCGATTCGAACGTCGAGTTGTCTTCCGTCTCCCCGGTCGCTTTGATCGCGTTGCTGACCAGGTTCTGGACGATGCGAAAGATGTACATCTCGTCGTGCAGCAACGCAGGCGCATCCTGCTGGATGTCGTAGCAAAGCCGCACGTGGCGCGAACGCCCTTCCGACTCTAAAAACGCCGCCGCGAGCTGGATCGTCGCAGCGAGGGGAGCCATTCGTTTGGTCGGCTGAAGCTGCTTGCCCGCCGACAGATCGCTCATCAGCATCGAATAGCGCTTGATGCGGTCGATCGACGACGACAGCTCTTGGAACATGATGTCGAGATCGTCCACATGCGCCACGATGCTGGCGCTCGCGTGGGTCGATTCCAGTTCCGTCTTCAGATTCTCGATCGTGTCGTCGGTGAAGCTGACATTCGCCTCGAGCGCGAACGCCAAATTCTTGATGTCGTGTCCTACCTTGCCCATGCCCAAGAGCTGCGAGGCGCGCGTGGACTCTTCGAGCAGCTTCTGGTTCAGGAACGCGAGGGTCGAAACGGCCGAAACCGTATCCAGCACCATCGCATCGTCGTCGGTGAACAGTCCGGCTTTCTTGTTGACCAGTTGGACCACGCCGATCGGCTCTTCGCCTTCCATCACGAGCGGCACCGTGATCATGGTTCGAACCGTGACACCAGTCTTGTCTTCGATCGATCCGCCCCGACTCTGCTCGAAGTGGCTGATGATCGTCTTGCGCGATTGGTATACATTGCCGGCGACCCCATGGTCGTCGGGAATATCGGAAAGCTGGATCTTCTCCGCCACTTCTTCGGGCAAGACGTGCCGGAAGACGAGGCATCGCTTGTCGCGATCGTGGAGGTAGATGGTGCCGCCGTCGGCCCCTACCGCCTCGACACAGATGGAGAGCACCTCTTTGAGTAGCTGTTCGAAATTGCCGCTGCTGGCCAGCTTTCGCGCCGCGACGTGCACCGCCGCAAGCAGAGGGGACTGAGTCTCCATTAAGGTTCGATTCTACCTATCCGAACCGGCCCGTAATGTAGTCTTCCGTGCGGCGCTGTTTGGGGTTCTGGAAAAGGTCCGTGGTGCGTCCGGTCTCGACCAACTCGCCCATGTGGAAGAACGCGGTGCTGTCGCTAGCCCGCTGGGCCTGCTGCATGTTATGGGTCACGATGACGATCGTGAACCGCTCCTTGAGCTCCAGCATCAGGTCCTCGATTTTGGCCGTCGCGATAGGATCGAGCGCGCTGCACGGCTCGTCCATCAGGATGACTTCGGGGTCGATGGCGATGGATCGGGCGATACAAAGTCGCTGCTGTTGACCGCCCGAAAGGGCCAAGGCGCTTGCGGTCAGCTTGGAGCCTGAAACTTCGTCCCAAAGCGCGGCGGACTTGAGGCATCGCTCCACGATATCGTCGAGCTCGGCCTTCTTCCGGATGCCGTGGATGCGCGGTCCGTACGCCACGTTGTCGTACACCGACATCGGGAACGGATTTGGCTTCTGGAACACCATGCCCACGATCTTGCGAAGCTCGACGGGATCGACGGACGGACCGTAGATATTGACCCCATCAAGAATGATCTCGCCCGTCAGCCGGATGTTGTCGATCAAGTCGTTCATCCGGTTGAAGCACCGCAAGAAGGTCGATTTTCCGCAACCCGACGGTCCGATGAGGGCGGTGATCTTGCGCTCCTCGATGTCGAGGTTGATGTCCTTCAGGGCGTGGAACGAGCCGTAATAGAAGTCCAGATTACGAACACTCAGCTTCGGTTCGGTAATGACCGCGGTTTCGTTCGGAATCATGGTTTGCATGGGCTGCCAGCTATTCTAGCTGGATTTTGAAGGAGGATCATTAAGGGAATGTGAACGCACGACGTCCTGACGCAATGCGTGATCGAGAAGGACGATCGCAACCATCGCTTCGACCATCGGCACCGCCCGCGGAAGCACGCAGGGATCGTGGCGACCCCGTCCCTGCAGCGTCGTATTCTCAAGTTGATTGGTGATCGTGAGCTGCTCGCGCATGATTGTGGCCGTCGGCTTGAACGCGCATCGCATGGTAATCGGCATTCCGTTGCTGATGCCACCCTGGATGCCACCGCTTTTGTTGCTCAGGGCCACCATCGTTCCCGATTCCGCCCGCATCTCGTCGTTATGGCTGGACCCCGTTTCCAGGATCCCCGCAAAGCCGGAACCGACCTCAAACCCCTTGCACGCGGGAAGGCTCATGACTGCCTTGGCGAGGTCAGCCTCCAATTTGTCGAACACGGGCTCACCCCAGCCGGCAGGGACACCCCGCGCCACG
This sequence comes from Fimbriimonadaceae bacterium, assembly GCA_044226215.1. Classification (GTDB taxonomy): domain Bacteria; phylum Armatimonadota; class Fimbriimonadia; order Fimbriimonadales; family Fimbriimonadaceae; genus JBGAHK01. The sequence continues at coordinate 301,237 of JBGAHK010000002.1, forward strand.
CAGCCCACCACGCCGCCGACCGAATCGCCCTCTTTACGGACGGCTTCGATCAGGGCAATCATCTCGGCGGCCACCCCGGCATCGGGGCATCGGACGATGTTCGCTTCGACATCCGAAAGGGTAACGGTATCGACATCGATTGGTGCAACGATATCCTTGACTTGTTGCACATATCCGATAATTTCGACGCCGTACCACCGCTTGAGCACCTGCTTGGCAACCGCGCCGGCCGCCACGCGACCCACCGTTTCCCGAGCGGATGAGCGTCCACCTCCCCGCCATGCGCGGATGCCGTACTTCGCGTCGGTCGCGTAGTCGGCATGGCTAGGTCGGTACTTATCCCGCATCTCGTCGTAGTCGCGGGATCGCTGGTCCTCATTGCGGACGACCATCGAGATCGGCGTCCCAAGCGTGAGGCCCTCGTCCAATCCGCTGAGCACCTCGACCGTGTCTGACTCTTTGCGCTGAGTTACGATCGAGCTTTGACCCGGGCGGCGGCGATCCAATTCGTACTGGACGGCAGCGAGGTCCAACGGGATGCGGGGCGGGCAGCCATCGATCACCACGCCGACGCCGCCCCCATGGCTTTCGCCCCAGGTCGTGACGCGGTACAGCCGTCCGATTGAGCTCGCCATGGATGGGGAGTTTACTCGTCCTCAGCGTCGAGGAAACATTCCCAGGCAATCCGGTCGCCGCGGAAGAGGACGCCTTCTTCTTCGAGCCGGTCGCGCTGCTCGAACCCGAGCCGAGGGTCGCGCTTCCCACTGACGACCAGCCCCGACTTTGCGACCACGCGCCACCACGGCACATCAGCCTCGGTTTCCGCCATTAGGCGTCCCACCTGACGACCGGTCATCGGGGGCTCCAGCCGCCGCCCGACCCAGGAGTAGCTCACCACCCGGCCCGCCCCGACCTGGTCGAGCACGTCCGCAAGCTGATGTTCGATCAGCTGACCCATGTCACGCACTCCGGCGAACCTTGCTCGATGAGATCCAGTTCGGATTGGGCCTGTGGCAGACGGAGCTGAATCAGCGGTACCGATGAGCCCACCGCGATGTCCCAATTCTCGACTCCCAAGCTCTGCGCCCCACCGGTCGTCGCCATCCTGAGAATCTCGACGGCGGTGATCGGCTCGCTGCGATCGATCCCGGCCTCGTAAGCGGCTCGCATTTCGGCAAACATGTCGATCGGGCCGCTGCTCGCGGCCGAATCCATGCCCAGCCCCACCCGGACCCCAGCATCCAATGCAGCGCGAATCGGAGCGATCGGACACTGCAACGTCCGGTTCGATCGCGGGCAATGGGCGAGCGAAACGCCCGATTTAGCCATGTTCTCCAGTGCCAACTGTGACAAATCGCACCCGTGCACGAATTGCACTCCGGGCCGGTAGAAGCCCAGCCGCTCCAAAACCTCGTCGACTCGCTCCCCGCTCTGCCGCGATGGCAGTCCGATGGAAGCGTAAAAATCGGCGATGGGGCCGCGGCCCTCTTGGAAGAACTCGTTCTCGGCCGTCGACTCGGCAACATGAATGCTCAGCGGATGGTCGGTGCCCGCCAGGGCCCTCAGAACGTCCTCCGAAACCGTATGGGGCGCGTGAGGCGTGAGATACGCCGGTCCGCCAAATTCCGCGCGCTGCGTGGCCAACTTCGCCTCCACCTCGGCCATGATGTCCGGGCTTTCCTTGAGCGTGATCACTTCCTGAAACAGCACGCCGTGAATGCCGGTGGAGCGAAGCGCGGCCCCCGAGTACGGCCGATCGCTGTGTTCCCAGATCAACCCAACCCCGGTCCGTCGGTTTTCCTCTGCGGCCAAGTGAGCCGCGGCCCGCACCGTTTCAGGCGCCTCGTCGCGCTTGGCGGCCGTGATGCCCCGAATCCAGGTCCAGTAGTCCGAAGACGGAAAGACGCCCTGAAGCGAGCGGTATTCCAGGTGCGAGTGCGCGTTGACGAAGGCAGGGGAAAGAATGTAGGGGTCAGGAAGGCCAGACTGCATCCGAATCTCGACGATCACGCCGGATTCGACGACGACTTCGAGCCCGAAATCCAGCTCGCCATTCCGGACCAGACCGTACGGACGCAGAATCAAAGCTCAGTCGACCACGCGTCCTGGAGCTGCTGGAACGTGAGGTTCTTGGCGTGCATATCTCCGAACAGCGTGTTGTAGCGATATTGTCGCCAGAGGTCGAAGATGTCGGCTTGGTCCTCGTTCACCCGCAGGGCGCGGGCCGCGCTGTGCCAGTGGCCGGCGGCATCGAAGAGCACGTTCACGTTGGCGGGGAGCTTGAAGTTGCTTTGCGAGAAGAACTTGAACGTGATCTCGGTTCGGTAGAGATAGCTGGTCTTGTACGTCGCGTACATGCTGGGTCCCGACCGGAACTTGATGTACGGATGGTTATCGAGCACCTCGGTGCCGGTGTCGCCCGGACACTTGAATACTTCTAGGCTCTTCAAATACGGCTGGAGGACCGCGTCCATGAACGGCATGTCCTTGATCCGCTTCTGGAAGTCGGGATATGCGCTCCAGATTTCGGGAGTGAATTTGTCGCTCGGATCCACCGCCTGGGGAAAGAGGTCGTCGCTGTCGCCCATGTACAGGGTCACGGCGCTGCCGATCTGCTTCAGATTGCTCAGGCACGCGGACTGCTTGGCGGACATCTTGGCCCGTGCAAACACGGGGAAAAGGATCGCTGCGAGCACAGCGATAATGGCGATGACGACCAGCAATTCAATGAGCGTAAATCCGCGCTTCATGGCTACTTCCCCTTCAGCTTACGATATCTACCCCGGTCAGAGATTCCCGCAGGCACAAATTCTCCCAAAATTGGCACCGAAACACCCCGTCTGGGCGTTATCGATAGAGGTACGATTTTGCAAACATGGCCAAGCCCAAGCCAAAGCCAAAGCCGATCTGGAAACGCATATTGGGCGTAACTGCCTATGCCGGTGTGTGCGTCGCGATCGTCGGCGCGGGCTCCATGGCTCGAATCGTCAATTCCAGCCCGATCATTTCGTCCATCACCAACCAGGTACTTCGGCACACGCCGCCGCAGCAGATTTTCAACCAGAGCAGCATCAACCTGCTCGTCCTCGGTTGTGACGAAGACTTGGCCCCGGGCGGAAAAAAGATCCTCAAGGCGGCCGCGCGCAGCGACATGATGATGGTCGCGCGCCTCGACTTTGCCCACCGGCGGATCACCGGACTCTCGATTCCACGCGACATGCTGGTCCGCTTGCCGGGTTACCCCCAGCACAAGATGAATGCGTTCCACGCGATCGGGGGCAACGACCTCGCCCAGAAAGCCGTGGAGCATGTGCTCGGTATCTCAATCGACCGCACCGTGACCGTCCAATATCCCGCGTTCCAGGACCTGGTCAACCTCGTGGGCGGGATCGAGGTGTTCGTAAAGAAGCCGTTGAAGTACACGGACAAAGCGGGCGGCCTGTTCATCGACATCAAGTCCGGGCGCCAGCACTTGGACGGCTACAACGCGATGTGCTTCGTCCGGTACCGCCATGGCGACAGTGACTTTGCGCGCCAAGAGCGCCAGCGGGACTTCATGCTCGCGTTCAAGGACGCGGTGCTCCACCACCCGAACATGATCGGCGCCGTGGCCAATCAGGCCAAGGAAGTCTTCGGGGGCACAATGGACAACGAGGAGATGGCGTCTCTTGCGCTCTTCGCGCGAAGCGTGGGGAGCGATAACATCAAGATGGGCCAGGTGCCCGTGGTGCAGGAAGGCCGCTACTCGATCTATCTCGATCGCCGGAACCTGAAGCGCACGCTGAAGCAGTTCAACTTTGCCCAAACGGAAAAGACGGCGTTTCGCTTTGAAGACTGATGATCCTCTTCTCTGCCGGAGCCTATGACGCCGACGAACCGGAAGGCAGCGAGCGTCCCGGAAGTCAGTACATCAGCCGCAAAGACCTGAAATGGCTCGGCGTCGTTTTCGTCATCCTGTTCGCCTTTTCGGTCCCGCTCTACATGCACTTTCTGAAGCAGACGCAGCGGTCGGTATGCGCCCGGAACTTCAAGGCGATGTTCGACGCGATCAATCTGTACGCCCAAGAGTACGACGGCCGCTTCCCTCCCGCGATGGTCGAGACCACCCCGAACAGCCCGCTCCTCATCGCGGGTAAGCCGTTCACTTGGGCATCCGTGATCCAGCGGTTCATGGATCCCAAGCGGTCCTTCTCCTGCCCATCCGCCACGGACGCCGAGAACGTCCGCGCCCTTCATCCGGATTCCAACACGACCGCGGTCGAGATGAGTTACGGCCTGTACTGGCCGATGTCGGTTATGAGCAGCGACCGCGTCGCCAACCCAAGCGAGACGGCCCTGATTTTGGAGACCTCGAACCGCGGCGCCGAAGGCACGTTCGATCCTCTGCCCCTCAAGCTGGAGGACGGTTCCATTTCCCCGTACGACGGCTTCGTGGTCGGGTTCGAGAAGTCCAACGGCCCCAGCCCCGATGTGGAATCCAAGTGGGTGACACGGCTGGCCTTTCGTGGAACAGGCGACGGCTCGTTCGACGAGAAAGACGTCGCGCGCCACGAGAGCGGCCTTCACGTGCTGTTCGTTTCGGGCAGCCTGGGCACCCTCGCTCCCACCTCGGCTCGATTGAAGCGTCTGGGCGAGCGTGTGGAAGGCCTCTGGTCGACGCGCTAGGCGCGGCTTTGGACCGTCGGTTCCGCTAAAGACGCCTCGGTTTGAGTCGTTTGCATCCCATCGCCCTCGACGTGCCGGGCGATGAGGTTAGACAAGAAGTGGAACACTTTGCCGCTTCGCTTCCGGCTGACCTTGAGAGTGGCGCGGCCCCAAAAATAGAGACCCACCGACCAAGCCAAGAAGAGTCCGATCGTGAGGAAGGGGTTGAGCACCTTTCCAAGGCTGACGAGAATCGCAGCACCGAAAAACCAGACCGTGGCGACGATGACCGGCCCCGCCGTGATCGCCCTGACACGGATCCGTGTGCGGCCCTTACGACTCGATATCGTCAAGGCGTAGCTGTCGATCTGGTGACCGACCGTGGCGGTGAAAGTCGATCCGACCTCGTGAACTTGGCCAATCGTGTACCCCTTGGTGTTTCTGAGCTCATCGTAGAACTCACCGAGCCCCTCGCTGGTCAGTTGGCCCTCCAGAATCGACTCAAAGTCTTCGCTTAGTCCCCGTTGCTTGGTTCGCTCCAAGCTGAGTTCGCGGATCGCGAGTTCGAGGGATTGCCGATCAACTCCCGCCTCCAATACGATGCGCTCGAGTTCCTCCCGTGTAATGCCGGGCGAATAGTCCGAGGTCGGGTGAGCCTCATGCAGAGCGACGGCCCGCTCCAGGATCGTTGCGGCCTCACGTTCAGAGAAAAGTCGTTGTTCGGGGTTCAAATCCACTTCATGATACGTGGATTTGGGGCTCAGCGGATGCATGATTTCGTCACCTGGCCCAGGTGAACGCTCGCCCTCTATACCCGTTGTATCACACCGGACCGAGCCTGCGCCAAACCCGCCCGCGAAGGGCCTCTGGTAACCTGTTTTCGATGCTTTCCCGCAAAAAGACCGTCCGCGATATCGACGTGAAAGGCAAAAAGGTGCTCGTCCGCTGCGACTTCAACGTGCCACTCGACGGGGACACCATCACCGATGACCGCCGCATCACCGAGGCCCTGCCCACCGTCCGCTACCTGCTTGAGCACGGCGCCGCCGTGATTCTGTGCAGCCACCTGGGCCGGCCCAAGGGCGTCACACCCGAATTCACGCTCGCCCCGGTGGCCAAACGATTGAGCGAGCTTCTCGGCCAGAACGTGGCATTGCTGCCCGACTGCATCGGCCCGGAAGTGACCTCGGCGTGCGCCGCTCTCCAGCCGGGTCAAGTCGTCCTGCTCGAAAACGTTCGATACCACCCCGAGGAAGAAAAGAACGATCCCGAATTCGCCAAGCAACTCGCTTCGGTCGCCGATGTCTACGTCAACGACGCCTTCGGCACGGCCCACCGCGCCCATGCCAGCACAGAAGGCGTAGCCCACTTGCTTCCGGGCGTCAGCGGGTTCCTGATCGAAAAGGAGCTCAAGTATCTCGGTGAGGCCCTGGAGAATCCTGGCCGACCGTTTGTCGCTATTTTAGGGGGCAGCAAAGTCAAGGACAAGATTACGGTCATCGACAGCTTGCTGCCAAAAGTCGACCGGCTGATCATCGGCGGCGGCATGGTCTTCACCTTCCTCAAGGCAAAGGGCTTTGAGATCGGCAAGTCGCTGCTCGACGAGTCGAACTTGGAGTACGCCAAGGGCTTGCTGGCCGAGCACGGAGACAAGTTGCTGCTGCCAACCGATGTTGTCGTAGCCCCCGAAATGAGCGAATCGGCGCCGACGACCGTGGTTTCCGTCGACCAGATTCCGGCCGATCAAGGCGGATTCGACATCGGACCCGCCTCCCGTACCGCGTTTGCCCAGGCGATTCACGAAGCCAAGACCGCCGTTTGGAACGGCCCGATGGGCGTGTTCGAGATGGCTCCATTCGCGGAAGGGACCAAGGCTGTGGCCCAGGCGCTCGCCGATTCCAGCTGTACCAGCGTCATTGGCGGCGGAGACAGCGCAGCCGCGATCGAGAAATTCGGTTTCGCTGACCGGGTCAGCCACGTCAGCACCGGCGGCGGCGCCTCGCTGGAGTTCCTGGAAGGAAAAGACCTCCCCGGCATTGCCGCGCTCCAGGACGCATGAAGTACTGGCTGATGAAGTCGGAGCCGGACACCTACGGCATCGACGACCTGGTTCGAGACAAGGTGAATATGTGGGAGGGGTGCCGCAACTATACGGTGCGTAACTTCTTCCGCGACGCAATGGAAGTGGGCGATCTCGCCTTCTTTTACCACTCCGTCGTCGACCCGGTGGGGATCGCCGGAATCATGCGGATCGTCAAGACCGGCTACCCCGATCCCACCCAGTTCGACCCGAAATCGGAGTACTACGACCCCAAATCAAAGCCCGAAGAGCCGCGCTGGCTGGTCGTGGATGTGGAATTCGTGGAGAAATTCGACCGCATCGTGCCTCTGGCCGAACTCAAAACCACAGCAGGTTTGGAGAATATGCTCGTGGTCCAAAAGGGCCAGCGGCTGAGCGTCATGCCAGTGACGGCGGACGAATGGAAGATCGTGCTGGGACTGGCCACGAAGAGCTAGTCCAAATCTCCCTCCCTCGTCTTCGCTTAGCGGCAGACGAGGGAGGAAAGGAAGACGGCGTCTCTAGGCGATCACTCGCTGCAGCCAGCGCCGCCGTAGCCCACGTACTTCTGGACTTCGCCGGAATCGACTGCGAAATACTTGGCAGTGGCGCAGTTGGCGGCCGGGCCGAAGTACTTGTCGTTCCACGGAGCCGGATCTTTCTTGGCGTCGATCGAAGGAGCCGGGAAGAATTTGCTGGCTCGACCGTAAACCGCGTGGCCGTCGAGGAAGCAGTAGTTGCCGCCCTCTCGACCGTGGCGATACGGTGCCGACCGCGTGGGCTCGAACTTGTCCATGTAGTCGACGTAGCCATTGAAGAAGTGCGGAGGATTGATCCGGCCTTCCGAGCCACCGTCGCCCACGAACACCTTCTGGGCCGGCAGCGTGACCATCGATTCGGAGCGCCACACGTACCAGTAGTTGTTGGTCGCCTGCTCATAAGTGAGAACGATCATCTGGTTGTAACCCATCGATCGCACCTTCTGGTCACGGGCTGACGGGCACTTCCAAACGCCGCCGCGGTCCAGCTTATCCTTGGTCGTCGGAGCGTTCCCGCTCTTCACGTAAGGCAGCAGGATCGCGTCCCAGTACCGGCTGGGGTCGTTCAGAGCCGCCGTCGTGTCGCCGAGCCCCGGGCAGTTGAGCGGCACCGATTCCGTCGTCGTCTTGGTTCCGACGCGGGCTAAGCAGTAGTTCCACTGGGCGTAGCCGCCGTCGTTGTCATTGACGTACATGATCGAGGCAAGGCCGACCTGCTTGTTGTTGCTGAGACAGGTGGTTTTCTTGGCGGCTTCCTTCGCCTGGGCAAAGACCGGGAACAGGATAGCGGCAAGGATCGCGATGATCGCGATGACGACGAGCAGTTCAATGAGCGTAAAGGCCGCCCCCAAAGTACGTTGCTTCATAAGTTCTTCGTTGAGCTAAGTGGCTCGGACTCGTTCGCAGAGTTTAGCGTAGGTTTTCCGAATCTGCAATGGTTTGGCATGAAACCGGTGCTCTTTGGAGTCGGGCGGAAGGCCGGGACCCCCTGCCTTCTGGTAGAATTTTACGTTCCACGCAACGATTTAGTGAACCGCTCATGCCGACTACGACAGCTCCCACCGTTCAACGAGAAGACCTGAACCCGTGCACGATCCAACTGACCATCACGTGCACCCCTGAACAGGTTTCCGAAGGCTTCAACCGCGCCCTCCGCGAGTACGCGAAGGTCATGAAGATCCCTGGCTTCCGCCCCGGACAGGCGCCCAAGAGCATGGTCGAGAAGATGATCGCCAAGCAGGACCTGTACAACCAGGCCGCCGACGAAATCATCCGCAAGACCCTGGGTCAGGCCATGGCCGACCTGAACATCACGCCGCACGACGCACCCGCCGTCAGCGTGACCAAGCTCGAGCAAGAGACCAACGTCTGCGAATTCACGGCCAAGGTTCCGCTCGCGCCCATCGTCGAGATCGGCGACTACAAGTCGCTGACGGCGGAGCGCCCGCCGATCCAGGTCACCGACGAAGAGGTCGATGCCCAGATCGAAGAGCTGCGCAAGCACTCCGGCAAGCGTGAGGCGATTACGGACCGCGGAGCGGAAGAAGGCGACGTGGCCGTGGTCAACATCAAGCAAGACGGTGAGGCCGGCGACGGCCGAAGCTTTATGAGCATCGTGGGCCGAACCTTCCCGCAGCTGGATGAAGCCCTCTCCGGCATGCGAGCCGAGGAGATGAAGCACCTCGACCTCACCTTCCCCGCCAATTTCCAGGAGAAAGAGTGGGCCGGCAAGTCGTTCAGCGCCAAGGTGACCTTGAAGTCGGTGAACAGCGTCCGCACGCCGGACCTGACCGACGATTTCGCCCAGGCCCTTAAGGGTGAGCTGAAATCCGGCAGCTTAGAAGAGCTCAAGAAGAAGGTCCGAGAGCGAATGGAAGCGGCCAAGGCTCAGATGGCGACCGAATTCATCAACGAGAAGCTTCAGGCCCAGCTTTTGGCCAAATCGACCGTCCACGTGCCCGACACGATGTGGGAGGCCGTCGCCAACCAGCGCCTACGCGAGATCGATTTCGAGAGCCGCCAGAAGGGCAAGACCCTCGAGGACTACGCCAAGGAGAACGGCACGACCCTTGAGCAGATGGTGAAGGATTGGCAGGAAGAGGCCAAGATTCAGGTTCAGCGTGCGGTCATCGCCCGCGAAATCTTCGTCCGCGAGAAGCTCCAGCTCACCAATGAAGATCTGAATCAAATGGTCATGGAAATGGCGTACGAATATCAGATGCAGCCACAAGACCTGGTGGCGGTCATGGAGAAAAACAAGAACTTCCAGGAACTGGAAATCCGGGCCGTCTTCAAGAAGGTCGTCGAGCTGCTGAACCAGAACGCCACCATCACCGATGGCGGCAGCACCAGCAAATCGGCTGGCAAGTCGGCTTCCGCAGAAGCAAAATCCTCGGAAAACTCCGGGGAAATTGAAAAACCGAAGAAGGCGGCGAAGAAAAAGGCCGATTAACGTTAAGGAGGATGCAACCAATGCAAGGAATGGGCGTACCGTATGTCATCGAGCAGACCGCGCGCGGCGAGCGCAGCTACGATATCTGGTCGAGGCTGCTCAAGGATCGAATCGTTTTTCTCGGTACGGCGGTAGACGACTATGTCGCCAACCTGCTGGTCGCCCAGTTCCTCTTCCTGGAGAAGGAGGATCCTGACAAGGATATCGACTTCTACATCCACAGTCCCGGAGGCTCGGTGAGCGCGGGTATGGCGATCTACGACTGTATGCAGATCATCAAGCCCGACGTCGCCACCATCTGCGTGGGCCAGGCCGCCTCGATGGGAGCGGTGCTGCTCGCCGGTGGCGCCGCCAAGAAGCGGTACTGCCTCCAGAACGCCCGCGTCATGATCCACCAAGGCAGCGCGGGAACCCAGGGCACGATCGCCGACATGAACGTGGCTCTGGCCGAGTTCAATCGCTACAACGAGATCATCTTCCAGACCTTGGCGAAGCACTCTGGTCAGGATGTCGAGAAAGTTCGGAAGGACTGCGATCGCGACTACTTTATGAGCGCCGACGAAGCCATGAATTACGGCATTGTCGATAAAGTTCTTGAACCGGGCGCACGATAATAAAGTCTGTAAGGAAACTTTATGGCCAAACCAACGGAGCGGCGTGACCAGTGTTGTCTTTGCGGGAAGACAAAGGAGCAGGTAAAGAAGCTGATCGTCGGCTTGCACGGAGCCGTGTGCAGCGACTGTATCGACCTTTGTAACGATATCCTTCAGAACGAAGCGGATCGTTCTTCGACTCCCCGCGAATCCACCAGCTCGCTGGCTCGGGGCGTCTCGAAGGCGACCGATTCGAGCCTGGGCTTCACCCCGGGTGAAGTGCCGAAGCCGAAGGAGATCGTCAACTTCCTCGACCAATACGTCATTGGTCAGACGCAGGCCAAGCGCGCCCTTTCCGTCGCGGTTTACAACCACTACAAGCGCATCAGCGATACCGGATCGGACGATGTCGAGCTCCAGAAGAGCAACATCCTCATGATCGGTCCCACGGGTTCGGGCAAAACGCTGCTCGCCCAGACGCTGGCGCGGATGCTTCATGTTCCCTTCGCCATCGCCGACGCCACCGCCCTCACCGAGGCCGGCTACGTGGGTGAAGATGTCGAGAACATCCTTCTCAAGCTGTTCCAGGCTGCGGAATCTATGGATCCCAAGCGCGCCAAGGAGCTGTGCGAGCGCGGCATCATCTATGTCGACGAAATCGACAAGATCGCCCGAAAGAGCGACAACCCGTCGATCACCCGCGACGTCAGCGGTGAAGGCGTTCAACAGGCGCTTCTCAAGATTTTGGAAGGCACCACGGCCAATGTCCCTCCCCAGGGCGGCCGCAAGCACCCTCAGCAAGACTACATTCAGATCGACACGCGCAACGTGCTGTTCGTCTGCGGTGGCGCCTTCGAGGGTCTCGAAGAAAACATTCGTCGACGCCTGAAGAAGTCGGTCATGGGCTTCCGGTCCGAACCGACCAGCAAGGCCGACGAAGAGGTCCAGCTGCTCCACAAGGTGCTGCCGGAAGACCTCCTCAAGTTCGGCCTCATCCCCGAATTCATCGGACGACTGCCGGTCCTGACCACGCTGGATCAGCTCGACGAAGACGCCCTCGTGCGCATCCTCACCGAGCCCCGCAATTCGCTGGTCAAGCAGTACGCGAAGTTCTTCATGCTCGACGGCGTGGAACTCGAGATCGCGCCTGGCGCTCTTTCTGAGATCGCCCGCGAAGCCCTCAAGCGCAAGACCGGTGCCCGTGCCCTCCGCGCCATCATCGAGAACGTGATGATGGAGGTGATGTACGAGGTCCCGAGCAGCGACGACATCAAGAAAGTCCTCATCTCCGAGGGCGTCGTGACGGGCGAGCGCGCTCCGATCCTGATGACGGAAGAAGACATACGCAAGGGCGCGGCGTAATAGCTACGCGCTGACTTGGCATTTGCCTCATTCCGCCTTATAATGGGGGCATGAGGACAGAGCCCCGGTTTGGGCTTGGGGCGAGATGTGGGCTGAAGCGATCACTCGCGCACCTGGCCGTCTTGCTGGCCACCTCCTTCCTACTCGCGAAGCCTGGCTACTCTCTGGTTCTAGGCTTCGACGACATTGGAGGATCGTTTTACGATCTTTACTCGGGCCATACCGAACAAGGGTTCGGGGTCTCACCATCTTACGGAAATTGGCACAAATACATCGATACCCGGAATGGATCTCCGTACCGAGCCATTTTTGCCGGACCCCTGAACGACGTCCAGCCGTGCGGCTTAGTGATCCGGCGAACGGATGGCGGATTATTTCGCATCCGATCTGTTTATATGTATGGGGGAGCGTGGTGGTGGATCAAGGGAAGTCGTAACGGTGAGGAAATCTTCGCTGACAAGCGTCCAATGTACGTTAGCGGGAGGGTGTACCAGATACCGCAAAGCGCACAAGTGGACGCCATCACTCTTGACTTCGAGGCTATCAATTTTCCCGATTACCTCCTCTTCGACGATATTACCGTCGAACCCGTCCCCGAGCCTTCGACCCTCGCCGCCATCGGCGGCGGAATTCTATGCGTTACGGGACGGAGAAGGAAGCGGTCCTGGAACGGAATAGCGCCAATTAACGCCGACGTTGACGGCGATTTAAGTGTCAACATCTCTGACTACGGAATTATTGGCGACAACTTTGACCAAGCCGGCGATTTGTCACCCTGGTGAAATTTGTTATTTGATAGGAGATTTTCGACATGAAATCATTTGGAATCGCCGTTTTATTTGCAAACTTGTCTATGTCGGGCGCAAATGCCACCGTCTTGCGTTTTGACGATATCGGCGGAAAATTTAACGATCCTTACTCGGGCCATACCGAACAAGGCTTCGAGGTCGCACCATCTTACGGAAGTTGGCACAAATACATCGATACCCGGAATGGATCTCCCTACCGAGCCATCTTTGCGGGACCCCTGAACGACGTCCAGCCGTGCGGCTTAGTGATCCGGCGAACGGATGGTGGCTTATTTCATTTCACATCCATCTATGGAATTGGCGATGGCGGCGGAGCTTTGTGGCGGTTCATCGGGTGGCGAAATGATGAGGAAATGTTTAACGATTATCAATCGTTCTACCCCGGTGAATCGACATATACCATTCGACAAACTGCCCAAATCGATCGCTTAACCATTGATATTTCACAAAAGGAACTTAGTTATCCCGCCTACCTCCTGTTCGACGATATCACCGTCGAACCCGTCCCCGAGCCTTCAACCCTCGCCGCCATCGGCGGCGGAATTCTATTCGTTACAGGACGGAGAAGGAAGCGGACCTGAACTAGGCCGACATCACGATCTTCAGAAACTCTTCCGCGTTGAGGCTGGCGCCGCCGACCAAACCGCCGTCGATGTTGGGCATCGAGAACAGCTCCTTCGCATTCGCCGCCTTCACGCTGCCGCCATACAGGACCCGGCATCGGTCGGCGAAGTCACCGCCGAAGCGCTCGCCAAGCCAGGCACGAATCATGGCGCAAATGCGCTCGGCTTCCCCGCTGTCGCACGTCTTACCCGTGCCGATCGCCCAGACCGGCTCGTAGGCGATGATGAGCGAGTGGAGTTCGGGGCCTTCGAAACTTTTGAGGGCGTCTTCGAGTTGGCGCTGAATGACGGTGTCGCTGCGGCCATCCTCACGCTCGCCGATCGTCTCGCCCACACAGAGGACGGGGGTGAGGGCATGGTCGACGAGCGCCTGGATCTTTAGCGCGCACGTCTCGTCCGTCTCGGCAAAATACGGCACGGTCTCGGCGGGCACCTCCAGCTTGCCAAAGCGACCGCGGGTCTCCGAGTGGCCGACCAGACAGTGAGTACAGCCCACGTCGGCAAGCATGCCCGCGCTGATCTGGCCCGTAAACGCCCCGGATTCGGCCCAGAACACATCCTGGGCTCCAAACTTCACGCGGTGGTTGCGGAGCTGCTCGCGAACGCGCGCAATGGCCAAATACGGTGGAAACACCACCACTTCGACTTCCGACCGAGCATCCGCGTTGCGGAGAAAGCCTTCGATCAGGGCGCCCGCCTCGGCGGTCGAGCAGTTCATTTTCCAGTTACCGGCGACAACAGGAGTGCGCATGGAATCAGCCTCTTTGGATGGTGGGTTCAACCGCGATGTCCACTTTGCCGCGGACCGCGTTGGTGATGATGCAGTACAGATCGGCCTTGTGCGCCATATCTTCGGCCATCTTCACATGGTCGTCGGTGGCGTCGGCGGCCAGGGTGATGGTCGGCCTGAGCGTGATCTTCTTGTAGGTGAACTGGGCGCCCGCCTGCTCCACTGCCCCCGTCGCGCGGGTATTCAGGCTCTGTACGGGCAGCTTGCGGTTCTCGGCGATGATGCCAAAAGTAATGGAATAGCACGCGCAAACGGCGGCGCAAAGCATCTCTTCCGGGTTCGTGCCCTCGCCCTTGCCCCCGAATTCGGGCGGGACGCTAAGGGGTGCGGAAACGCCGCTGCGAACCATGTTCGCCTGGCCGCCTCCCTCTCGACCGCCGGTCCAATTCACGTCGACGTCGTACGAATGGATTTCTGCCATCGGTAAGGCAGTATATTCCTTTACTCCGCGGGCTGACCGGCCGGTTGGGTGCCCGCCTGCTGCATGCGGCGCTGCTGTTCTTGGGCTTGCCGTTGCGCTTGGGCCAATCGGGCCTGATAAGGGCCGATGATGTTCTCCTGACCCACGCGCGGCGCCAATTGGAGGATGCCCATCCAGGCGTAAACCGTCAGGATGCGCGGATCGAAATTGAGCGATGGATCGAACTGGTTCGTCTGGCCCATTCGGTCGAGGGTGCGCAGGTACTCGAAGGCGGCGCGGGCGTTGCCTCGCCGATTCTCCAAGTTGCCGAGGCTCCAAACGATGCTCGGAAAGGCGAGAAACCAGCGATTGGCGTACTTGATGATTTTGCCCGTGCGGGGGTGGTGCAGCGCGTCGTCGGGGATGGCATCCATCACGGCGCCGATGAGATTGGCCACCGTCCGGACCGAGGGCTCGACGTCCATACGCTTGAGGATGCGGTCCGTCAGTTCGTCGCGCCGAATCGGGGCTTCAGGGTCTTCAAGCTCCATCATGGAGTCGATTTCGGCGATCTCGTAACCCAGATTGCCCGGCCGTAGATCGAGCTCCTTGCGAATCAGCCGCAGGTTGCGCTCGACTTTCTTGGCGCGGTCGCCCTCCAAAAATCCGTCGTGGTGGAGCATGATCGCGGCGCGTACGGCGCGATGGGTCTCCGCGAAGGAATCGATCGCTTCCTGTGAAAACTGCTCGTGGACCACGCCGACATAGCGCATGCGCGGATCGGTCCGCCACAGCCGAGGCTGCTCCAAATCCAAGATCTGGTTCTCGGGATAGTAGTCCCGCCGGCGAATCGCGGCCAGAAAGATCTGAGGCTCGGCGATCACGGCCTTGATGGCGGGAATCGATTCGGGGGCCAGCCACTCGTCCGAGTCGACGCGGAACGTCCACTCGGTTTCCACGTGGTCGAGCAAGTAGTTCAGCGCGACGTCGAACGCGTCCGGCCATTCCATCTGCAGAACGCGCGCGCCGTTCTTTTCGGCCACCTTGACGGAATCGTCTTTGGACCCCGTATCGAGCACGAGCAGTTCATCGGCGACACCGATGAACGATCGCAAGCATCGATCAAGACGCTCGGCGTCGTCGCGCACCATCACGGCCGCGGTCAATCCCGGTTTCAAAGCGTTGGCCACGCCCCGAGTGTACCGGTTTGCGGTTTTGCCGCCTGCTCGCTCAAGCCTTGGCTTTCCGGCGTCGGCCCAGCATCAGCAGGAGGCCACCCGCGATCGCCGCAATCGAGCCCGGCTCCGGAGCCAACACGGTGGCGATACCACGCGGCACGTACATGTTCGAGTAGGTGAAGCCCAAGCGCTCGCGTCCGTAGTTGTCAAAGAACGCGATGCCGCCGTGAGTCGTATCGGAGGTCAGGGTCCCGGAGGCGAAAAATCCCGCGTGAGCAGGGGCCACGCCGTAGCAGTTATCCACGTAAGTCGAACTCAGGGTGGTGGCTGAGGTGATGCTCGTCGCGCCTGCATCCAATCGATGGACCTGAATGTCACCGTTCGGGCCGAGGCCCGACACATAGACTGGGCCCGTATCCTGATAGTTGCTCAGTCGAGTCGCGCCTACAAAGAACCCGGAGCTGCCCCAGTTGAACGTTCCGCTCAGCGTCTTGAACGTGTTCGTCGTAGTGTTGTACTTGTAGAGCACGTTTCCGGTCGAGCCCTTGAACCCCATGGCCAAGACTTCGTTTGAAGACACGGGAGCAACCCAGAGACAGCTTTCGGAACCGGGCAGGTTGATGAACGTGTTCACGCCTGTGCTGAGCGAGGTCCGCAGCATGCTGAAGCCGGAGCCAAAGATTGAATCACCCACTTTAATCGCGTACCGGTCGCCAAATACGGGACCTCCAATCTGGCCCATGTACAGTCCTGTGCTGTAGTTGAACGCCTGGATGGCGCCGCCGCTCTCCGAGACATACGCCGTGCCGGTGCTTCCATCGACGGCAACTCCGATCGCCTTGTCGAGAAAGCCGCCACCGAAGGAGCCAAAATAGGCACCGGTCGTGCCGTCGATTCGGTGCACGCGGGACGAGCCTGCAGTTCCATTCCCGCGGTCAGCGACCAGCAAAAGTTCGTAAGAAGCGTGGGCCAGCAGCGGGCATAGTGCCGCCCAGGCGATGAATCCTGTCCTCATGACGACTAGGATACGCCAGAGCCCGACCCGCGACAAAACGTCTGACCGCAATCGCAGTGAAAATACGGGCGAAGGTCCCTACATTTTCCGCAGGGAGACAATCTTGATGGGCGGCTTCAAGGTTTGATCCTCGGCGGGTGCCTTCTGGATCTTCCGGACCACATCCATTCCTTTCACGACGTGGCCAAACGCGGCAAAACCCTGCCCGTCTGGGTTGCGTTTGCCGCCAAAGTCCAGCTCCGGCTGGTCTCCAATGCAGATAAAGAAGTCCGAAGTGGCGGTGTCGGCACCGTCCCGTGCCATCGAGATCGTCCCGTCGCGGTGCTTGAGGTGGGTGACGTTGGTGCGTTCGAGTGCGATAGGCGCAAAGTCCTGGTCCGCGAACTTGGGGTTCACGCCCGCCTGAATCACTTCGATTTTGATCTTCTTATCGGGCTGGTTGGCTGGCGTCACCGTACGGTGGAATCGCCCGCCGTCGTACCGCTTCGCGTCCACGTATCGCAGGAAGTTTGCGGCGGTCTTCGGAGCGTGGTCGACGTCCACTTCCACCACGATTCGGCCGAGCGAAGTCCGGATTTCCACTTGAGGATGGGCCATGGGGGTCAGGATCAGGACGAGCGCAAGCGAGGTCATGGCGTGATCTTAGCCAAAACTACGCTCCCAAGACCGAGAATTTCCGCTCTTCGGGTCGGAGCCCGACGAAAACCTGGTCGGGTGCGCGAACGCCAAGCCGTCGTTCCACGATTTCCGCGAGGACGGTCCGGTAGTCCGTGGTCACCCGCAGATCGCCAGGGCCTTCGCGTTGCTCCGGCTTTAAGCCGGGCCAGTCGGCCAGCACCCGTCCGCCGCGCACGCCGCCTCCGAGGACGAACATAAAGCTGCCTCGCCCGTGATCGGTGCCGAGCGCACTGTTTTCCTCGACCCGGCGACCGAACTCGGTTTGGACCACGATGGTGACGCGCGACAGCGACGATCCCAAGTCGAGGGTGAACGCGGCCAGCGAATCGGACAAGTCTTTCAGAAGTAGGCTCAGCCACCCCGTTGTCGATCCTTGGGCCACGTGGGTATCCCACCCACCTTTATCGACGCAGGCGATTTCGAGGCCCACATCGGCGCGGATCAGCTGGGCGACCTGCCGAAGCGCCTGTCCCAAATCCGAGCTCGGGTAAGTCGCCTTCGAGGCGTCCTTGCGCGCGTCCATGCGCCGCAGCTTGTCCAAGACCTGGAGCGTATCGCGCCCTGCCTTCGACATCGGGTCCGACTTGCCTTCGTACATGGCGTTCAGGCGGTCATGCCACATGCGGGCGTCCGGCTCATCCAACGCAAGACGAAAATCGTCGAGCGACTCGATGGCGATGCCCTGGGATCCGCCACGGAGCGAATCGGGCATGGTGCCCGCGATCGCCACCGCGCGCAGCGGCGAGTCATCCTCCCGTTGGGTGAGGCGCAGATATCGGGCGAGCCAGCCGCTCTCGAGGTGACGATCGGCCCGCTCCACGCCCCGCTCCATCGCATTCATCGCCTCGAAATGGGAACGCGTTTGATCGCCCGATCCCACCGCATGAAGCACAGCGAGATCACCGCGTCGGTAGTGCTCATAGAGGCCGGCGAGCGCCGAATGGAAGCCAAAGTAGTCGGTCAGACGGAGCGTATCTTTCGCCGGGATAGCCAGCGTGGGCCGCGCCTTGTAATATTCGTCATCGCTCACCGGTACCACGACGTTGAGCCCGTCAGCCCCACCGCGCAGAAACACGTTGACGAGCACGTGATCGTGCCGCGGCGAATCGGTAGCAAAGGCGAGATCGCCGATCGCGTGGGCACCCTCCGCGAGCAAACCGAACGCGGCCAATGCGGCGCCGCTGAGCATCGCTCGCCGTGTGAACCCAGCGCTGGGCGCGGCCACTTGGGTGCTGCCCTGCCCATCACAACTCCACCAATCGTTCATCGCCATTGGAACTCCGGCCGCATCAGGCTGACGGCTATGGTTTCGCGCTGCTGCTTGTCCAGTTGCAGTTCGGTGCCCTGAATCTTTCCCGCGACCAAGTCCAGCGCAAAGTTCCACCGAGCCAGCATGGACCCCGTCCACGCGAGGGTTTCGCTGGGAAAGCCGTCAGGCATCGGCCATTGGTAGAGGGGCTGCCCCATGGCCGCCAGTCGCGACTGCACCGCCTTTCCGCCGTCCGTCTCCGCTCCCGTTTCGCGGATGGCGGAGACCACAAAATCGAACGGACGCTTGGCGATGGGCGGCCCGGAAAGCACGTCGTCGGAGAGCAGAATCTCCCGCACCACTTCGCGCAAGTCGCCCTTCGTCCGGCGGAACGTCTGCTCCGATCTCGCGACATGCGAGGGCGCATGGTCACCCAAGAAGTACCGGCAAAGCTTGGACGAGATGAACGTCGCGCAGGAGGGATGATCGGCGAGAATATCGAGCACGCGCTCGCCGTCCTGAATGCCGCCCCCGGCCGGGATCGCATGGCCGAGAACGGTTTTCGGTCCATCGTCATGGAGGCTCGGGTCAAATCGGAACGTTCCCCGGGCCCGGAGAAACCGGTTTTCAATCGTCCAGCCCGTAAAGCACCGAGCCACCTCACGCACGTCCTGCTGCGTATAGCCACCATGGACGCCCAGACTGTGGAGTTCCATCAACTCGCGGGCGTAATTTTCATTTGGCGTGCCTTTCCGGTTGATGTGGTTGTCGAGATAGCCAAGCATGGCGGGGCTGTGCGCCGACGCTTTGAGCAGATCCCGGAACGAGCTCAGCGCGTGCTGCCGGATCACCTTGAGCTCGTCCGCAGGCTTGCGGAAGACCGAATTTTCCTTTCGGCAGTAGATGTTGAAGTGGTTCGACCAGAAGTCGACCAGCCGCTCGTGGAGTTGATTCGGTGAATACACCGCGCGCACGAGGAGGAGTGCCTGCATCTGGCGGATGATTTCGTCTTGACTGAGGTCGCCCAGTTCGCCCGCGCTGAGAAAGCTGGCTTCAGAGGCATCGATCTGCCACTGTGCGCCAGTCTCGAGGGGCAATCCTCCGGTCAGGTGGGTGTCGACGAACTTCTCGCGACCCAGGTCGCGAAGGGCGGTCAGATCGGCCGCAGTTACGCCAAAGCAGACGCGCTCGATCATGCGCCGCTCGGGCGCCGGAGCGCTGATCGGCTCAGTCGCCTGACGCTGACGGTGGGACATCCGCCGAAGCATCGGGCCGCAGCCACCCAGGCCGAGAGTCGCCGCCGCGCTCGCCCCGACGCCCAACAGTTGGCGGCGCGAGACGGCCATAGCTAGCTCACCTCGGATACACGTCGCGGGTTGCGGACCGCCACCGCGTGCAAGCCGGCGCCCATGGATCCGGCCAAGATCAGCGGGCCCAAGAAGAACCATCCCGCTACGGGCAGCATGGCGGCCAAAACCACCGTGGTGGCGCCGCGCACCAGGCCGATGAATCCGGAAAAGCCAGGATCGCGTAGCTGGATGCGCTCGGCGATCAGGTGGACGATGCCTCCTGCGCCCACCGCAGCGAGCAGCATCAGGCCGCCCAGGCTGGCGAGGGCGAGAATCTTGACGAGCGGGTGCGGGACCTGAAGCGCGGCGAGCGAAAGCCCGCCCACGACGAACGTCCAAACAGCGCCCCAAAAGACGCATGAACCGGTGTGACTGGTCAGGCGGTCCGCTGCTGCTGCCACGCGGTTGTGGCAGATCAGACTCACTCCGATCAGTATCGCCCATGCCGATAGGCAGAGCGCGGCAACGATGCTCAATACGGTCAAAGCGTCGCCAATCGTGATACCCATTGTCGATTTCCTCCGCGGATTCGATCCGCTCATACGGCCCTACGGTCGGGGTTTTGGCCCGGTTGCGCGGTCGCCGCGTCAGGTTAATGATCGGGCGTTAAATGGCCCAAACGTCCTAAAGACGAGACGAACGACTTTGGGAGAACTGCGCGCGCTGGGGATCGGCGCTCACGTTGAGGGCCAAACCCAAGCAGGCGAGGCATAGCCAGAGCGCGGTTCCCCCGTAGCTAAGGAACGGCAGCCACAGACCAACGACGGGAAGCAACTGGACGTTCATGCCCAAGTTCGCGACGGTATGAGCTCCAAGCACGCATAAGACGCCCATCGCCGACATCCGGCCATAGATGTCGTCGGAGCGCACCATCGCCAGCCAGATTCGCGAAAACAGAACGAGGAACGTCGCCATCACCATGGCGCAGGCGATGAGGCCGCCCTCTTCCCCGATGACGGTGAAGATAAAGTCGTTATGCTGCTCGGGAATGCGGTTCGACGACTTCTGATCCCCGTTCAGGTAGCCCGATCCGGTCACGCCGCCGACGCCAAATGCCATCGCGGCCTGGTCGGTTTGATAGTCCTTCCCTTTCGCATCGCGCACGAACATGGCCTTGATGCGCGCCCGCTGATAGTCTTTGAGGACTCCAGGCACGGTATAAGCCGAGCCGCCCAGAACCGCCAGCGAAACCGCGATGAGAACGAGAAACCGCCAGGGCACACCGGCGAGAATCGAAATGCCAAGCCAGGTGAGGAAGATCACCATCGTTGCCCCCAAGTGAGGCTGGAGGAAGACCAGCGCCATGCTCGGCAGCACATAGAGAAAGGACCGGATCAGAGTGCCGAGCCGATCGACCTCGTTCATCCGCTGGGCGTAAAAGTTGCTCACCGTCAGCACCGTGACCATCTTCGCCATTTCACTCGGCTGAAACTGGAGCGGCCCGAACTGAATCCACCGCTGCGCACCGCCTTGGGTCGATCCCTTGACGAGGACGAGCGCAAGCAGCACCAGGTTGACTACGTAGAGCACGCCGCACAGCTTGCGCCACACGGGGAGATCCGTCCGCCAGAACATGAAGAGCGGCACGAGGCCGATGATCAGCCACATGACCTGCTTCTTGAAGTAGTTGTCGGCGGGGATGCTCAGCGACTTGCTGTAGATCGCCATGAGGCCGTACAGCACGAGCAAACAGCCGGACACCAGGAGCCATGGATCGAAATGGACGAGCCGGCTGAGCGCATCGGCGGGAGACTGGCTCCGCGCGTTGGGAAGTGTGGCGATGGCTACTGCTCCCGCAGCGTCGGCTGACGCGTACTGCTCGATCCAAACTGGCGCTGAAAGAGACCTTTGTCCTTCACGAACCAGAACGAAAGATTGCGGACGGCGGTATCCGCCTGCTCCAAATTCGTGTAGCTCAGTTCGACGTTGATCTTGAGCGCTTCGTAGTTGTGGCTGGGAAGATTGATGCTGTCCGAGGCTCGGGTGACTTTGGCGATCGCGCTGTGCTCGATCGGATCGAAGACGGCCTTACCGGTCCAGGTGAGCGGCTTGCTATTCTGAATGATCCGGGGCGCGAGCATGATTGGGGGCTCATAGCTTTCTCCCGCGGCGCGCACGAGAAAGAACCCTTCATCCGTTTGGCGATACACCTCGTCTTCGATCATTTGGCCGTGACTCAAGAAACTGAACTTGATGTCGTCGGCGGTTTGTTCCCGCTGAACCTTGCAGCGAATTTCAGTGCCTTGGAGGATGATCGAGGCTTCCGCATAGGGCGTCATCCCGGGCATGTAAGTTTTGAAAAACTCGACGGTTTCAAACTCTTGCCCCAAGTGCTCGCCGCTCCGTGAAAACGCGCAGGAAAATCCGCCGACCATCGTGGAAACGGCCAAAAGGGCTCCGCCCATGAGCAAGGGGGTGATCCTCACCCGGAGGAGCCACCCTGACGTGGTTTGAATGCGGTCAGTTTGCGGGATCGGTCGATCTTCTTTCGCCCGTCATTGCCCGTCTCTTTCATCTCGACCAGCCCGATGCCCTCGGCATAAGTCGAAACTTGGTGGCTGGTGATCTTGAGCTTGGAGACACCAGGCAGCGAGGCATCGATCACGATGTCGAGCGTGACTTCCAGACATCGCACCTGGCGCCCGAGCACATCTTTCGTCTTGATGGCCCCCACCGACCCCTTCATCGTGATGGGGACGAAGTCGCCCATGACATCGGTTTGCCCTTCAAAAGTCCAAGAGGTATTCGGGCCTTTCAGCACCGGATATGGCTTGGGAAACGGCTTGGCGAGATCCACCGCAACCGCGAGCACCTGATTCTCGCCCACGTCGTAGTAGATCGTATCGCTCTTGGCGCCTTCGATGGAGGAGGAGAACGGCGTCAGTAGTCGATCGCCCTGCTTGACCGGTGCGCCGCAGCGGTCCTCGATCAGAATAGCGCTCTTGCCTGCCTTTTCCTCGTAGGTCCACACGCACCCCTCGACAGTCGGGAAAAAATCCCCGGGTCGAAAGTCGGCTTGGACCAGACCAAGCACGAGGCAGGCGAGCAGCATTTACTTCGTCATTTCGAGTGTGAGGGTCACTGGCTGACCACCACCCGTTGTCTCCTTGATTTCATGTTTGACGACTCCCAAGTCTTTGACGTACCAACTCTTGATCGTCACTTCCGATTTTCGTCCATCGAGCGTCATCTTCCCGCTTGAAATCACCGGAATCGCATCGTAGGTCTCGCCCGCGACTTTGATCTTCTCGGCTTTGCCGACCGAATTGGCGCCGTCGACCGTGATCTTTTGGCCGGTTGTCGCCGTGATGTTCTGCTTTTCCGACCACGATTTGCCCGCTTCGAGCTTGGCCGGAAGCTGCAGACTTTCCTTCTCTAACGTCCCAGAGGACGTTTTCACCAGGTAGATGCCGTCCGGTCGCACGGCCAGTTCGTCCTCGCCCATCAAGCTGGCGAGGCCCTCCGTCCGCTTGGTCTTGAAGTACGCGACACCTTTTTCGATGCGGTCGAGCGAATTGATGACCTCGCCCTCTTGGGTTGGCGCGCCTGAGCTCGACGAGACGAGCTTCATCTTCATCGCCTTGGTGTTGCCCAGCCCGCTGTACTGAAACGCCTCGTGCTTCAGGTTCTCAGGGATCGCGTTCGGATCGCTGGGCTTGGTGTCAGCGGGCGGCTGAGTCGCGACCTTCGGGGACGGGTTATCCGGGGCGGCGGCAGTTTTCGACCCGCAGCCCCAGAGTCCGATGGCGCATACAGCCAAGACGGCGATCGTCGGCTTCAACATGGGATTCACTTCAGTGTCTTGCTTTTCAGCGTAATGATCTGTACGGCCGTGGCCCCAGAACTCAATCCCAACTCTTGGCGGAAACGAACGATACCGACCTTCGGCGCATAGTAGATCGTGCTGTGGGACTCGCCGCGCGTCTCCGGCTGCTTATCCTTGGCGGGGATCGTCCAGCGCTGGGTGGTATCCACCGCCAGGGCCTTGAACCGACCAATCTCGGTTTCCGCTTCCACGACACCGGTAATCGTTCCCGTCAAGGTCGACTTGCCATTGGTCAGGCCAGGCAGCAGACCCGTGCCTTCCCAGCTGAACTCCTTGCCCGGTTGCGCCGGGAATGGTACGACTGGTTGGCGGGGCACAAACTGCGATCCCTGCGAACCTGCGGCGACCTGGTAAATGCCATCCTTCGTGATCAGCCAAGCCGTCTTTTCCGGCTTGCTCGGGTCCTTGGAGACGATGTCGATCTTAACGAGTTTCCCTTCCGGCAGCTGCTCGACCTTCACGCACTTAAAGGTGAGCTCGCCTTCGTTCATCGCTCCGCCCGGGTTCACCACGGCCTTGGACGAATACACCCAGGTATTGCCCTCAGCGGCTGGGAACAGATCGGCATCTTGGCCAGGAGCCAAATTGTAAGGAATGGCCTCAGCCGGCTTCTTGGGCGTGTAGTTGCCCGAAGACGTGCTGTCTCCGCCGCCCTTATTGCAGCCCGCCAAACCAACCCCAAGCAGGGTGATCACGCCGATCATCAAATGCAGTTGTTTCAAGTTGCGTTTCCTCCTAGTGCGACGACCGGTTGATCAAATCGACGGCATCGCGTACAAGCGACTCGTCGGGTAATTGATTGATCGTGACCTGTCGTTGGTTCAATTCGTGTGAGATACGGGGTGCTGCAATCGCAATGCCATCCACCGTAAACAGAAGCTGAAATCCCGTTTTTCCCCGGCTATATTTCCACAGGCGATCCCGTCCCTCACCGGACAAGTTCAACGTCAAGTCGTATAGTTGCTTGTTGTCGCTGGTCTTATAACCATTATAGTTCGCCGACTCGACGAGCTTCCCGTTGAGTACAACGTCCACGTTCGAGAGCAAACGTTCTGGCCGCTCGGCCAGTTCCTTGGCCTTGGCATCCGAGATCATCGCTCCCAAGTTACGCTTGATATTCTCCGGCGGACGATCGCCCGAGAAGACCTTCCGTGCCTCTTCCCCGTAGTAACCGCTGATCATCGTATCGGTGACGTCAACCCGGTCCTTGAAGCGCTCTTCCACCTTCTCGCAAAAGTTGGGGCGAAACGCCCGCTGAACGTTCGCCGTCAAGGTTTTGGCGCCCGAAGCCACGGGAACTCTGATGGGGACCGGCAACTCGACGACGATTCCGGCCATCAGGGAGCGTCGCCGGACGACCGGGAGCGGCTGCCCGTCCACGGTCACGTTCAAGTCCTTCTCGAGCTTGGTCCGCAAAGCGCCGGGCGTTTCCAGCGCCGTCTTCAGGTCGGCCGCCGTCCAGATCACGCGATCGGCGGTTGCCGGTAGCGAGTCCTCGTTGATGTCGTTCACCTTGGAGACAAAGGCGGTGAGGGCCTTCTCGTCCCCAATGAGCGAGCGCAGCAGTTCACGGATGGGCAGCCGTCGCTTTTCCCCGCCTGAATCCGCATCCGCGTCACCTCCCTGGTCGGGGGAGTGGAACTCGTTGTTGCCTGATTCCACGAGCGTGGCAATTTGGTTGGCCACCACGATCCGATACCCGAGTTTGGGGTCCACGGCGATCAGCGCGACGCGGTCGGGCTCGATCGGGTTGAACTTCTTCTGGTCGATGGCGTAGGCGGCCCACAGGTTGTAGCCGTAATAGAGACCGGCCACGCCCAGAGCAAATCCAATCGCGATTTTGGTGTGAGGCCGAAGGCGCCACCGACGACCGGAGGCCCGGGATTCGACCGTATCCGACTGAACTGCTGCCATGACGACTTAACTAACCGACTCCACGAAACCGAGCGTTCCCGACAGTCTACCGTTAGCCGTCGCTGACACCACCGCCCGTCGGCCTAAACCGGTCGGCCCCCTGAGGCGGATGATAAGGTCGCCGCGGATGGAGCGTGTTCCAAACCCGCTCGCCGATCGTCCGAAGCAGGGTGTCGCCTGCATTCTCCCAGACCCAGCGCTGATCCTTCTGGCTGTCCGTATAGACCGTCAGCACATACGGCTCGGGGCCGAACACGATCGCGGTATCGCTCCGGCTCCGGTTGATGGCGCCCGACTTGCTGGCCGTCTTGACGTCGGGAGGCACTTGGTAGACCAAGGCGTCATCCCAGTATTGCCGGCCAAGAATCCGGATCATCTTTTCGCATGCGGCGGGGCTGGCCGCCTTGCCCTTGGCGATCGCGACGAGCAGTTGGTTCATCTCGCGGGGCGTCGTGGTCCCCAGTCCAAATTGGCGATTCAGGCGCTTGAGCTCGACGCTCGGACCCGAGTAGTACGCAAGGTATTTGGTCTGCTTCAGCCCCAAGGAAGCCATCTTGGCGTTGATGACGTCGTTGGTCAGCCACTGGCCGACGACCTTCGTGGCCGTGTTATCGCTCACGCCGATCATCAGGTTCACCCACCCGTCCAGGTCCAAGGACAGGCCATCGCGGAAGAAGTAGCTCCACATGCTGGACATGTTGGGCGTCCGGTCCTTGGTCGCCGGCACCGGTCGTGAATCCGTCCATTTGAGTTTCCCCTGATCGACGAGGTCGGTCGCGGCCACCATCACGGCCGTCTTGATCGTGCTCGCGGTTGGAAAAGATTCGGTGTCCCGGTAGCCGATCTGCTCGCCCGTTCGCAGCAGGGTGAGGCAGTAGCCCGCCCGTCCCGCGAGACCCTGGCAGCAGACGTCGAGCTGCGATTTCAGGTCGGAAAGGCGCGCAGGGCCCGAGACGAGTACGGCGAGGGCCGCAACCGAAGCGAAACTCATTCCCGCATTATGCCGCGCGAACTTGGAGTTGGCGAGGCAGGTGCTTCAGCTCGAGCGCCTTATCCTTCGGTCCTGTCATGACCACCGCGCGCTCGATCACGTTGCCCAGCTCGCGGATGTTGCCCGGCCAGGAGTAGCTTTCTAGCGCATGGGCCACTTCTGGCCGCAGTTCGGCGACCGCGCGGCTGTTTTCCCCGGCATAGAGCCTTAGGAAATGATAGGCAAGCGGAAGGATGTCTTCTCGTCGCTCCCGAAGCGGGGGCAGATGCGCTTCGATGACTTGAAGCCGATAAAGCAGATCGAGCCGGAAGGTCCCCGCATCGACCATCTCCTGAAGATCGCGGTTGGTGGCCGCAATCAGCCGTACATCGACTCGCGTCGACTTCGTCGCGCCCAATCGTTCGAATTCGCGCTCTTGAAGTACTCGGAGCAGCTTGGCCTGGATGCTCATGGGGACTTCCCCAATTTCATCCAGGAACAGCGTTCCTCCATGAGCCATCTCGAACCGGCCCGCCTTGGATCCGCTGGCACCCGTAAAGGCGCCCTTTTCGTAGCCAAAAAGCTCGCTTTCGAGCAGCGATTCCGGCAGCGCCGCGCAGCTCAGCGCGATAAAAGGTTTGCCGTTGCGTGGCGAGAGATCGTGGATGTATCGAGCGGCGACCTCCTTGCCCGTACCGGATTCGCCCGTCAAGAGCACGGTGGCTCGCGAGTCCGCCACTTGCTCGAGGGTTTGCTTCAGGTCGACCATGGTATCCGCAACTGCGATGAAGTCGCGCTCGGGCACCCTCGATCCTTTCTTGGCCCTGGCTGGCTTTCCGCCTGGCTGCTCGATGGCCGCCTGTACGATCTTCTTGAGGTTATCGAGGTCGAACGGCTTCGTTACGAATTCGAAAGCACCATTGCGGATCGCCTGAACCGCCTGCGGGATCGTGCCAAACGCAGTCATGAGGATGACGGGAAGGTTGGGGTGGTCGTGGTGCAGCTGCTTTTGCAGCTCGAAGCCGCTCATGCCCGGCATGGTGACGTCAGTCAGCACGCAGTCGAACGACGTGAGCTTGACCGCTTCGATGGCCGCCTGAGCGTCTTCGACGCTGATCGCTTGAAGCCCTAGCTTCTCGAACGCCACTTCCAGGATGCGCCGAATATTGGGCTCATCGTCGACGATGAGTAGCCGCTTCTTGTCGATCACAGGCTTCCTTCCTCCTCAAACTTCACTTCAAATCGGGTCCCCACCCCCACGGCGCTCGCGACCTCGATGGTCGCGCCGTGCTGATCGAGGATCTTCTTCACCGTCGATAGGCCCAAACCCGTACCGCTCGGCTTAGTCGTGAAAAATGGCGTGAAGAGACTCGACAATGTGGCTTCTGCCATGCCGCAACCCTCATCCTCCACGGTAAACGTATGGGGTTGTACGGTAACCGTCACCCTTTTGCCTGATTCCGTCGCCTGCAAGGCGTTAATGACCAGATTCGTGAGCACTTGCTCGATACGCCGGGCGTCGATGTCGATCGGGACATCGGCCGGGTCGACCTCCACCGCCAGTTCGACTCCCTTCGCCTCAAACTCGGGCCGGTGGCGCTTCGTAATCGCGAGCACGAGGCTGCTCAGCCGTACGGGAGAGCGGTGAAGCTGAATCGGCTTGGCGAAATCGAGGAACTCGTTGCACAGCATGTTGAGCTTGTTCGCTTCTTGCTCGATCAGCCCACCAAATTCGACTGCGGTCGAGGACTCGACCTGAATCATCTGGGCGGCGCTCAAAATTCCGGTCAGCGGGTTGCGAATCTCATGTGCGATCGCGGATGTCATTTGGCCGATCTCGGCTAGCCGCTTGAGCCGCGCGAGCTCGTCATCCCGGGTCGTTTCATGGAGGGCCAAGGTGACGCCTCCCGCGTGGGTCGTCGACGGCGTCACGGTCCAGCGCCGCCCGTGCCGGCTCTGGCTCAGCCGAATCGCCTCCGTCTCGCCCAAGAATGCTGATTCGATGCAACCTCGGAGGGCATCGCGCATCGGCTCGGGAAGGCTGGCGATCAGCAGCTGCCACGGCATCGACTTCGAAGTTTGGAAGCCAAAGAACTCGCGGGCCTGCGCATTCACGTGGGTGACGGTGCCGCCAGCGTCGATCACGACGAGACCGAATCCCACCGTTTCGATCACGCTCTGCAATGCGGATTGGTAGGCGATTGCGTCACGCAGCGAATCGGATGCCTGAGCAAAGAGCTGGGCGTTGCCCACGACCATAGCGATCATTTGGCCAACGACTTTTGCCCGGGCCAAGTCTTGGGCGTCGAATTCGGGATGCTCGGACCGGCGCGCAATATTCAAAACGCCGATCTTCTGCTGCTGCGCGGTGACCAAAGGCACGATCATGGCGCTGCCCACGTCGGAGCGCCGGGTCGCGAGCTCGTCCGGCAGGTCGCCAACAATCACGGGCTGACCCTGCTGGATCGCCTGACCGGCCAAACCTTGGCCTTCCACGATGCAGGCTTGCTTCAGGTGGTGGGCTCGGATGCCCCAGGCGGCGCGGTACTCGAAAACCCCGCTCTCGGCTCCGCGCACAAAAATCGACGCACGGACGGCCAAGAACCACCGGGCACAACGCTCGAGTACGGACTGGAGGTATGGCTCCAACCCGGTATGCGCGACGGTGCCAGCGGCCTCGAAGAGGTCCCACGCTTCAAGTTCGGAAATGCTGCTTGCCGCCGCCATGCGTTCATAGCAATTGTCGGCACAATCCGCCTCCTTCCGAAGTCCCGTTCGCTAATCCAGACGGAATGATTGGCCTTGGTGCGGGATCACCGTGTCCCAGCCCAATTCAGACTCGATCTTCTGCTGCAGACTTTCCTGGGCGGGCGGCTCGCCATGGACGATGAATGTCTTCTTCGGCGGCGTCTTGAAGTTCTTCAGCCACTGGAGCATCTCGCCGTAGTCCGCATGGGCGGAAAGCGAAGTGAGCTGGGTCACTTCGGCGTGGACCGGGATGTCGTCGCCCAAGATGCGGACGTGGGGTGCCCCGTCGAGCAGCTTGCGGCCCAGGGTCCCGTTGGCTTGGTATCCCGTGAATACAACCAGGGTCGATGGATCTGACAGGCGATGCTTGAGGTGGTGCACGATTCGGCCGCCATTGGCCATGCCGCTGCCGCTGATGACGACCATCGGGCCCCGGCGGAAATTCACTTCCTTGGACTGGTTGCGGTCCCGAACAATGGTCAAATTGGCGGGTGAGAGCGGCTCGTAACCTTCCTTGAGCAACGCCTTCATGTCCGAATCGTGATCATCGTCCGAATGGTCGTACAGGTCGGTGGCGGAAACCGCCATCGGACTGTCCACAAAGATCGGGATCCGGGGCATCCGACCTTCCTTTTGAAGGATCGTCATGTGATACAGCAGCTCTTGAGTCCGCCCGATCGCGAAGCTGGGCACCAGCACGGCTCGGCCATGCTCCATCGCGTCCGTGAAGATCCGGGCCAGGTGGTCCTCGACGTCTTCTTGACCATGCAGCCGGTCCCCGTACGTGCTTTCGATCATCAAATATTCGGCGAAGTCGATCGGAGTGGGGTCCTTGATGATCGGCGTGTTATAACGGCCGAGGTCGCCAGACAGCAAGATTCGCTCACCGTTGTCGAAGTACATCTCGACGAACGCGGAGCCCAGAATGTGGCCGGCGGGAATATAGCGCCACTGCGCCCCGCCTGGCAGGTCGTGCATTTGGTAGTACTTGACCGGCTGGAACAGCTTCAAGCACTCATAGGCGTCCTTCTCGGTGTAGAGCGGCAGGGCTGGCTCGTGACGCGATGTCCGGTGCTTGTTGTGGAACCGAGCGTCTTCTTCCTGGATGCGTCCCGAATCTGGCAAGGAGATGCGGCAGAGCCCAATGGTCGCTGGTGTGGCATAAATCGGTCCGCGGTAGCCGCTCGCTACCAGGCGCGGCAGGTACCCGATGTGATCCTGATGGGCGTGGGTGATGACGATGGCATCGATAGCATGGGGATCGATGGGAAACTTCTGCCAGTTCCGCTCTCGCAGTTCCTCGGAACCTTGAAAGAGACCGCAATCGACGAGAATATGCTTGCCGTTGACGGTCAAGAGATGGCGCGAACCCGTGACCGTTTGGGCAGCGCCGTACACCGTAAGGGTGGGGCTCATGTCGCGTGAAGTATAGCGCGGCGGTAAGATCAGCGGGATGGATCAGGTTCGCGCGGCAATCATTGGGGGCACGGGAACCGGCGCGATTCTTGAGGCACGAGGCGGACTTCCCGTCTTCGTCGCTACTGCCGCCGGACCGTTCAGGGGCACGCTGATCGAGCACGACGGCCATCGTTTGGTCCTCGTCAGTCGCCACTCCGCCGGGCACCGCGTGCCGCCCCACGCGATTGCCTACCGCGCGATCGCGTTGGGACTCAAGCAGTTGGGGGTTCAGTGGTGCTGCGCTTCGGCCGCCGTCGGCAGTTTGAGAGCAGATTGGGGTCCTGGCACCTTCGCCCTTTGCACGGATTTTCTCGACCTGACCGCCAGAAATATTACACTTTTTACCGATCAAGTTGTCCATACCGACATGTCGGAGCCGTTTTCCCCCGTGCTGGCCAAGCATCTGGATCAGGCCGCTCTGGGCAAGGGTGTGCGAGTCGAAGCCCCGTGCACCTACGTGTGCGCCAACGGTCCCCGGTATGAGACTCCGGGAGAGGTCCAATGGATGCGCCGCCAAGGCGGCGACGTCGTCGGCATGACGGCGGCCACCGAAGCGATCCTCTTGCGAGAAGCCGGGATCGACTACTCCTGCCTCGCCATCGTGACGAATTTGGGCACGGGGATTTCGACCGAGCCGATCAATCACGGCGACGTAGCCCGGCAGATGGAGTCCGCCGCTGCCGTAGTCGTCGACCTGTTCCTGGAGACGCTCTCGCGCACATTGGCATGATCGATCGGCGGCACCTGGTCCTGAGCCTCAGCCTGACGCCCGGCATCAGTGGCAAAGGTATTGCCCGCATTCTGGTGCGGAACGACCTTCTCGGCCGGAAGGAGTCGGATTTCCTCAAGCTGTCGGCCGAGGTCCTGCGTGAAGAGTACAAGCTCAGCCGAACCGCTGCCGAACGCTGGTCCGCTACGGCGCGCCAGCAGGTCGATCGTGCCAAGCAAGTCATGGAGCGGCTCGACAAGTTTGGGGTCGGGTTGCTCACCGTCGCCGACGCCTCCTTCCCCACCCGAATCACCGACTACGACCCGGACGCACCCGGGCTGCTGTTTCTGTACGGCAATCGCAAGCTGCTTGAGGCTCAAACGTTCTGTGCGCTTTCGTCGCGCAATACGCCGCCGTCGTACCTCGAGCGGCTCGAGCGCATGGCGGAAGAAGGCGTGCTCGCTTCGGAAACTTTGGTCAGCGGGCACGACACGCCCGAGTATCAGCGCACCGCGATCGTTCCGCTCCGTTGGGGATCACCGCGGGTGATCGTGCTCGACAAGGGGCTGTTCCACGCGCTTGGCGAGAACCTGACCAACGAACCCTTCCGCGCAGCCCGGCTCTGGCGCTACCAATTCGACCCGATGACCGACCTCGCGGTGAGTTCGCTCAATCCGGATTCCAGCGGACAACCCGACGCCAATCGACGGCGCGACCGGCTGATCGGGGCCCTGTCGTTGCGGCACGACTACATCCTGGTGAACCCGGGGGGCATGATGGAGCGGCTCGCGAAAATGGCGCTTGCGGCCCAGCGGCCGGTACGGGTGTGCTCGATTTCGCCTGGTTATCTGAGCCTGAAAGCGGCTGGCGCCGAGGTCTTCGACTAGACCCGAACCGTTTTCCAGCGGCCTTGGCGGAAGGCGATCAGGCTCATCACGCCGTGGACGGCTTGCGACCCGCTCATCGCGATCCAGGCCCCTTTGGCTCCCAATGCGAAGGGCACCGCAAAGACGTAGGCGAACGGCACGCGCAGGAGCCACATGCAAACGAAGGCGATGATCATCGGCCGCACCGTATCGCCCGCTCCCTGCATCGATCCGATGGTCACGATGGAATAGGCAAATAGAATTTCGGTGAGACAGAGCGCCCGGATCAACGACAGCGACTGCTGACCGATCTCCGGCGAGGCGACAAGCAACGCAATGATGTGCGGGGCGAAGAAGTAGAGCGGGATGCAAATCGCCGCGACCAGAAGGCCACCGCCATGCGCGGCGAGCCATCCCAGACGTTCCGCCCGCTGAGGATCTTTGGCGCCCAGACTTTGGCCGACCAACGCGGCCGCGGCAAAGCTGATGCCCATTGGCAGCATGAACATGATGCTCTCGAGCGAGAAGGCGATGCCCATGCCGCCAATCGCCTCCGATCCGCCGGGCACGTGGGTGAGCACATTTGTAAATGCGGCCAGGGACGCCACGCGCAAGATCGCCATGGCAGAAGCGGGGCTGGCAACCTTGAGAATGCGGCTGACCCAAGGCCACTCCGGCGCCGAGAACTTGAGACAGTTTCCGATTTGGGTGCGGGAACTGTAGGCAAGATAGCCGACCGCCGATACCACTGAGCTGATCGTGAGGGCGAGCGACGCGCCCACCAAGCCGAGATTCGCGCCCGGAAGCGTGATGCCGCCGAGGTGTCGGGGTGGGAAGATCAGCAGGAAATTCAGAGCCATGTGAAGCAGGATCTGAATGCCCGAGATGACCATCGGGCTCTTGGTATCGCCCACTCCACGCATCGCGCCCGCTAGGGCCTGAATGATGAAGATAGGCGGCATACCGAGCGAAAACACTGGGTCATCAGGTGCCGGGCGTGGAGGTCGTCGGCGGGCAGCAGGAACTTCGCCGCGATCGGGGAGCCAAAGAAACCGACCAAGGCCAGCACAATGCCGGCCAAGAAGGAGACGGTCACCGTCTGATGGGCACCCTTCTGCACTTCGGCCATATCCTTGGCGCCGAACGCGCGGCTGACCAGCGCGGTAGCCGCGGTCGCAAAGCACATCGCAATCGAAAAGAGCAAGAAGACGACACTGAGCGTGCCGCCGAGCGCAGTGCTCGCCGCTGTTTCCAGGTGACCGATAAACCCGCGATCCAGCAGGCCGTTGATCACACCCAAGATATTCAACGCAACCGCTGGCCAGGCCAAGGTCCATATCGTTCGGGCGTCATCGACAAAGGTCTCCCTCCGTTCAAACGTTAAGGGGCCAATCGTCAAAAGGGGAATCCTACGCTAATGATACGGTGCCTCGCGACGGAACTGCTTCCGATCCCGAGTCAATTTATGAGCAACTTATCCGCGCGCCGAGGGCATAGCGACGGATTTAGCCTTCGCGGGAGGAGTGAATGAGAACAGTCCGCTCGCGTCGAAGTCGATGATCGGCGTGGCCGTCCAGGAGACACTGCGGCGTTCTCCCGCCACCACGCTCTCGCTCGCGTACGACGCCGCCGTCAGGCGCCAGTGGGGTCGTTCGAGGGCCGGGTTGGGTGCCAGCAGAGAAACTCGCATCTCTTGACTGGACTTGAATCCAGCTCGGCTATCCTGATCGACGACCACGTCGTCGCCGTCGAGGTCGAACACCGGCCAACTGAACCAGGCGTTCCACGTCTTGCCCATTCGACCGACGAGGAAGAAATCCTTGAGCAGGGCCAAGGCATACGGACTACGGATGCGGGCCTCGCGGTCGAGAACCTGCAGCATCCGGTCGAGCATCGTCGTCGTCGATCCGCCCACGCGCTCGTCCAAGCTCAGGCAGGAGTACTCATTGCGAAGCGGTCGATACTGCCACAGGCGAGCGCCGTCCGCGATGATGACGTTTTGGAGTTCGTTGTTGCGGAACCAAGAGATGTCGAACCGGTCGACTTCGGCTCCGTTCAGGGTCACGGGGTTCCAGAACGCCTCGATGCGAATGTCGGATCGGATCTTGCCGGTCCACTCTTCCCCGGTGACCAAGAGCCCGAACTTGCGCTTCTCGGCCACGCGGGCAGATAGATCGAGCAAGGCCTCCTGGATGTGGCTGGAACCCACCACCTTCTTCTCCTCGGCGCTGAGGTCCGACTGAGCGAACGAGCTCGTGAGGCCAAGGGTCAAGCAGGCAAGGAAGGATAGGGAGCGCAACATGGGAAGGTTACCGGTAAGACGCGCCCGCCTCCTTTGAAGTTCCGCCTCGGCTTAAGGCAGCGCCGAGAGCCATTCGTCCCAATGCGTGTCCTGCGCCAGTTTGAGCTGGGCGTAATCGGGCTGATAGCTCGCGAATCGTCCTGACGGCGTGAAGTCGATCGCCAAGCCCGTGCTGTCCGGCGATTTCGAGTTATGACCTTCATAAACGATCACATTCGCGGCGCTGGTCAGCACCTGATCGATGGCGGCGGACACCGCCGCAGGCACGCCCGACGCGTCGGCCTTCATTCGCTTGAGGAGGTCACGAAGATCGCGGTAGTACCTGAACACCGAGGGACTGTACGACTGGGCATTGGCCCGGGCGTTTTGGGCGGCGGTCTGGACGGCGGCCGCATTCGCGACGCACAGTTGGCTCAGCGTATCGAGGTCGGTGGCGAGCTGGCCCATCTTTGACGTGTCGAGCACGCTCTGGGTGATCTTGCGAGTCGCGTAATCCGGCACGGCGAGCGTGGCGTCGACGAAACCCTTGGCCAGTTCGACTGGCGCGAGATCGGGCGAATCTTGGAATTTTTGGAATACGCCGTCGTACGGATAGCCTTCACCGGGAGGGCTCTCTTCGCTGCCCACCACGTAGTCGACCTTCGCGCGGACCTCGTAGGCGACCTCGAACATCTGCATCAGACTCGCGTCCCACGCGAGGATGTCGAAATGGTTGTTGCCCAGCGCCTGGTTCAACTCCCACGTCTGAATGACCGTATTCTTCTCGTCGTCGTAGCTGACAGCGCGGGTCGGACCCAGGTTCGGCGACCGGTTCCAGCCGCTGCCGTGATTCCAGACCACCAGCGCGTAGTGGTCGGCCGGGTAGCGCGTTTTGCCCCAGGCGATGAAGTTGGAGAGCGTCGTCGGGTCGCCCATATCCACGTCGCCCATATCTTGGACGAGTTCGCTCGCGATGGAACTCGTCGTATCCGGTTTCACCAGATACCGACGAGTCCCCACGAATGTCGGATTGAATCCGTTGGCGTCGGTCTGTTTCCACTGGACGACGAATCGCACGTCGGGATTGTTAGCCACGTGCTCCATTTGATTAAAGTTTGGATCGCTAAATCTGTACAAATCGTTCGCCGCGTTCAGGAATACGAGAACGGTCCACTTGCCCTTCTTGGCGTTGAAGGCGGAGACATCGACCGGGGCGGAGGCAGTGAGCCCCAGCGAGTTGTAGCTTGCGCGGACGGCACCGGATCCCAGGTTGCGGGCGATGAAGTTGCCTCGGGCGTCGATGTCGCCGATCCCGCCCAGAACAGACCACGTGATTAAGGTGGAGTCAAGAAAGACGTTATCGCCGGTCGCCGAAACGCCGCTGGCGTAGAAGAGGGTGCTCTGCTCCTGGGTCAGGCTAGCCGAAGGCGGCGTCACCACGATGCGTGCGGGAGCCGCTGAGCTGGTTTTGAACGACTGCGGGCCGTTGATCGTCACGGCGGTGTCGATTTCACCGAGTGCGACACCGGTCGCGTCGGGTTGGGAGAACTCGATAACCTGAAGTCGGTACGTTCCGGTGGCGACTTCGGCGAGGCTGACGGCCACGCCGTCCGACTTATTGAGGTTGGCGCTCGCCTTGACGGTGTTATTCGCGTCCAGGAGCGCGACGTAGTGACTCAGGGCCGTTGAACCCGACCAATCGGTGAGGTAGGTGAGGATGTTATTTCCCCCGACGGTGCCCCCGCCACCACCTCCGCCACAGCCGATTAAGGCGGCCGCAAGGGTCATGACCAAGAGCAATCGGGCAAGCACGTTCATATTGACGACCAAAGAAACTTGCCGTATTATGCATTTTCACTCTGAATCCAGCCTGCGGGAACCCGACAATTCCGGTAGGTTGAGTGCCGATAACCGAATGGAAAGGCTTCTAGCTCTGCTGGAAGAGGTCGGATTAGTGCCTGCCCGGCAAAGACAAGCCGGTCATGCATCCGGCTTCCCGTTGGTGCTCGACACGCACGACGGGCCGCTGGTACTCGACCTCCCCACACCGGCCTTTTTCTCCCCATTTGATCCTGAACAGATCGGATTTGTGGTCCTCGACCACATCGGATTCCCGGCCTTGCGCTGGGGTCGCGCAGAGAATGATCCGCTGTTCGCCGGCCAAAACTGCCTCCTCGATTCCCCGCTTTCGGGCATCGTCCAGTCCGCTTTCCGGGGGACACCGAGTACGGAGTTCGTCGACGGCAACCGCTATTACGCGGCGGGAGTTCCGCAAGAAGGCGGTCTCGATGTGGTCATCATGGTCGCCGACGCCCAGAGCGAAGGTCAGGCGATGCGGGAAGCCGCCAAGAGCCACAAGATGGCCGACGCCCTGAAGCGAGTGGGTAAAGCGCTGACGATGAATCAGACCTTGCAGCCGCTCTGCGTGGCTGCGGTCCATGAAATCGCCAGTACGGCCGAACTGGCCGCCGTTCTCCTCTGGGTGCGGACGGGCGAGGATGCCCGGCTCGAGCTGTTGGGCTCGGTCGGCGCGAATCGGCACGGAACCGTGCTTCTCGGCACGATCGGTGCGATGGACAGCTGCACCTGCGCGGCCGAGCTCGCCGCCAGCCAGCATCAAGAATTCAAGCTCCGCAGTGTCTATGACAACGTCATGACCGCCGAGCTCGAAGCCAAATTCTGCTATCTCAAGCCCGGCGGGCTCTGCGTGATCCCGCTGCTCATCGGCGATAAGCTGATCGGCGTCCTCGAACTCATCGGTCGCCACAACGACGCCGACTTTTTCGAGAAGTACGAGACGTTCCATACGATCGCCGAGCACCTCGCTCTCGCGCTGAACTCCGCGATCATGTTTGAAAGCGTGGAGCGCATGGCGACCTTTGACGCCTTGACCGGCATCAGCAACCACCGCGCCATGCAGGAATTTCTCCAGCGGCGGGTTTCCGAGGCCCAGCGCAACCACCACGAACTGGGCGTCATCATGATCGACGTCGACCACTTCCGCAGCTTTAACGAGGAAGAGGGCCACGACGCCGGCGACGAGGTCTTGAAGAAGGTCGTGGAGGCACTCAAGCTCGCGATCCGGCCGTACGACCTGGCCGCTCGCTACGGCGGCGAAGAGTTCACGGTGATCATGCCGGGAGTCGGCGAGAAGGGCACCTTGGCCGTCGCCGAGCGGATTCGATCCCGAATCGAGCAGATCGAATTCGTGACCCGCAGCGGCCGCGTTCGACACGTCACCGCCAGCCTCGGCTGTGCCGTTTTCCCCTCCAACGCGACCGATCCGGCCGGCCTGCTCAAGGCGGCGGACATCGCCCTGTTCCGGGCCAAACGCGCGGGACGCAATCGCACCGAGGTTTACAGCGGGCCGTTTACCATCGAGCACAGCGCCCCGACGATCGATTTGGCGCCCGTTTTCATCCATTTCTCGGAAGAAGAGCGCCGAAGCGCGGTCGAAATGAGCCAGGAGCTCGAGCCGTATATCGCCTACCTTGCGAAGGAGCTCTCGCTTTCGGTCACGCAGGCCTCGATCCTCCGCGCCTTGGTCCAGTTGGCTCCTCGATTCCAGCGCGAAGTCCGCGCGGGCGAAAATGCCCTGCTCCGTACGCTTGAATCGGCGCCGGAACTTCGCATTCTCATTCCGAGCCTGCACGCCGTGGACGAGCGGTTCGATGGGGCCGGCCCTCATGGATTTTCCGGGGTTCACATCCCGCTTCTGGCCCGGGTTTTGGGTGTGCTGCTCGCGCTCGCGGATCGCCGCGGGGGCGCCTCACTCGGCGAGCCTGGACGCTTCGATCCAGAAATCGTCGGATACCTCTCGGACTTCCAAGAAGCCGCTTGACCGGAGAGCCCGACTCCAGGTATAGTTTTCCTTCGCGCCGACTCGCAAGATGCGAACGGCCACGCCCCCTTGCCGGGCCAAAATTACCAGGGCAGGATAACGAACCATGTACGCAATTATCAAAACCGGCGGGAAGCAATACAAGGCCGAAAAGGACGGGGTCATCCTCGTCGACAAGATCGAAGGTGAACCCGGCACCAACGTGGACCTCGATGAAGTCGTGATGTTCCATGACGGCAGCGCGGTCAAGCTCGGCTCGCCCTTCGTGAAGGGTGCCAAGGTCAAGGCCCAGATCGTGCGCCAGACCAAGGGACCGAAGATCAACGGATTTAACTACAAGGCCAAGAAGAACGAGCGGAAGCGATGGGGCCATCGACAGCCCCTGACCCAGATCCGCGTTCTCGACGTGATCGCAGGAAAGTAAGCAGATGGCACATAAAAAAGGTCAAGGTTCATCCCGAAACGGTCGGGATTCTAACTCGCAGCGTCTCGGCGTCAAGGCCTACGGCGGTCAGATCGTCAAGGCTGGCTCGATCATCGTCCGCCAGCGTGGCACCCAGTTCCACCCCGGCGTGAACTGCGGCATCGGTAACGACCACACCCTGTTCGCGCTCGTCGCGGGCCAGGTCAAGTTCGAGGGCCCAGAGGCTCGTCGCCGCGTCAGCGTCTATCCTCACGAAGTTTGAACTCGCATAAATGAGCAGGCCGTTACCATTTGGTAACGGCCTGCTTTGTTTTTGCCGGGAACTTCGGCAGGATGCCGAAGCCACTACTGCGCCGCGACGAGAGGCCGCATCTCGACCGGATTCAGGCTGCGCGCGATCTCCGAGGTGACCATGCTGCGGCCATGGGCGATGTAGTAGTCGAATTCCTCGCGGAAGACCCGAATCGCGCCCGCGACCGGCCAAGCGGCGGCGTCGCCCAGTCCGCAGAACGATCGGCCGTCGATCTGGCTGCACACGTCGAGCAGCAGTTCCACGTCGCCCGGCTGGCCCTTGCCCTGCACGATCCGCGTCATGATCTGGAGCAGCCACTTCGTCCCTTCGCGGCACGGCGTGCACTTGCCGCAGCTTTCCATGGCGTAGAACTGGGTCGTCCGCCAAATCAGCGAGACGATGCACGTGTGCTCGTTGAAAAACATACAGCCGCCTGAGCCCACCATCGACTTCACTTCCGACATCTCCTCGTAGCCAAGAATGGCCCGTCGAGTCATTTCGGCGTCCAGAATCGGGACCGAGCTTCCACCGGGAATGCAGGCCTTGAGCTCGCCTCCCTTCATGCCACCCGCCATCTGGAGCAGTTCGTCGAGGGTCGTCCCGAACTCGATCTCGTAGTTGCCGGGCTTGTTGACGTGGCCGCTCACGCTGAAAATCTTGGTGCCGCGCGAGTTCTTGGTCGACGCACCGAGCGTGGCGTACCACTCGCCGCCGTTGCGCATGATGAAGGGCGCACAGGCGTAGGTCTCGACGTTGTTGATGACAGTCGGACGCTCGAACAGACCGGAAACGGTCGGCAGCGGGGCGTGGGGAAACTTGAGTCGGGGCATGCCGCGCTCGCCCATCAGCGAGCTCATGAGAGCCGACTCTTCGCCGCACTCGTAGCTGCCCGCACCCAGGTGAATGTAGAGATCGAAATCCCAGCCCGTGCCCTGGATATTCTTGCCGAGCCAGCCGGCGGCATAGGCCTCGTCGATAGCGGCGCGAAGGGCCTTGGCCGCGTCCACGAATTCGCCGCGGATATAGATGTAGCCGACTTCGGCCTGGGTCGCAAAGGCCGCGATCGCCATTCCCTCGATGATAAGGAACGGCGTCGTCTCCATCAGCTGCTTGTCTTTGAAGGTGCCGGGCTCGCCTTCGTCGGCGTTGCACAGCACGTAGTGAGTGCCCTTCTTCTCCTTGGGGATGCCGTTCCACTTGATCCAGGTGGGGAATCCGGCGCCACCACGTCCGCGCAGACCACTCGCTTTGATCTGATCGATGATGGCTTGTCGCTCGCCACCGATCGCCTTTTTGAGTCCTTCGAACCCACCCGCTTTCAAAAATCCGTCGAGAGTCCGGAAGGCAGGGTCATGAGAGTGTTCCAGGAGGAGTTTGTACTCGGCCACCCGTCATGTATACCTCGCGAGTGGGTTCGCAAAAAGTGAAATGCCGCCGGCGGTCTTTCGACGCCTGCGGCATTTGCCTGATTGCTGAGAAGTTTAACTGCCTTCTTTGATTCCGGGAGCCTGTACGCCTCCCTGCGTCTTGGTCTGGCCGCCTTCAGGGGCGGTGCCGGACTTTTCGACGGCCTTGCTATCTTCACTCGGCGTGTCGCTGCTGCCACACCCGGCGAGAAGGCCACCGAACAGACTACAAATCAAAATTCCAAAGATCAGCTTTTTCATCAGTACTTTCCAGGACCAGAATCGTACCGAGGATCCCAAATGTAGTTGGCATACTCAGTGACAACGGTCTTGGTGCAGCTTACCTTCGGGTTGTAGTTGGTGCCCGCGGCAGCCGCGCCAACCTTCAGCGATTTCGCGTGCGAATCGCAGAAGACGACGTTAGCCTGGTCGTTGTGGCGAGCGGCGAAGCCGTCGGTGTCGCCCCACTTACCGGTTGCACCCGAACCTCCCAAGGAAGCCTTCGAGTAGTACGTCTTGCAGTTCAGACCCCAGCCTACTTCGGCCGGACCGTAGAAGTAGAGGGTGGCGGGCCATGCATCGGGCGGGTTGACGAGCGAACCAAGAATGGTCGCGGCCGCGCCGGACGGAGCCATATCCTTACCACCGCTGCTTGAGAACATGACGGTGTTTGCGGGCTTGACGACGCTCGAAGCGGATCGGCCTTGGAACCACTGGCTTGCGGAGGGGTTGTCCGGGTTCTTAGCCGGGCATCCCGTGTAGGCAGCCAGAAGGGTGTCGTCACGTACGCAGAGAGTGGACAGGTAGCCGTAGTTATAGCCGTAGCTGATGTGGAAGGCGTCGGGCACCGGGCTATTCTTCTTCGACTCACCAGGAGCCGTGAAGAGATCGGTGGACTTCAGATACGGATAGACGATGAACTGCCACATCGAGCGGTAACCGCACTCCGTGGACTTCGTCGGCAAGCAGACGCCGCCTGCGATGACCGTAAACGCCGGGACGTTCATATCGTCCGCGTCGTTGAGATACATCTGCTCGGCCACGCCGTACTGCTTGGCATTGGACAGGTCTTGCGCCTTCTTAGCGGCTTCTTTAGCCTGGGCGAAGACAGGGAAGAGAATCGCGGCCAGGATCGCGATGATTGCGATCACGACCAGCAACTCGATGAGAGTAAACGCTTTTCGCATTTGTGTAAGACCTCAAAGAAATGATTTCAAGAAATGAACCTTACAGCAAATCGCCCCAAAAACCAAATTCGGCGCCTTCCGAAAAACGATGTCCGTTTGTCGCCGAAGCTAGCCTTTTGAACCCAATTTACTGGTCGGTGACCCCGAATAAACGAGAGTTCCGACTCTACCAGAATCGGTTCCCTAACCTGAGGACGGCATGGCAAAAGCCAGGTTCCCTCAGTTCAAACAATTAGTTATTTCCATCAATTCATCGTTAAAACAGGCAAGCATTTGACACATTGTTTAAAAGTCCCCGGGAGCCAGCGGCTTCCGGGGACCAGTTATTGCGCAGAGACGAGCGACTTAGTCGTACTTGTCCGCGACCTGCATGCCGCCCTTCTTCTTCCCCGGCACCGCCTTTTGCTCGGTGACGACGGTTGGCTGCTCTTTCACCACGCCAGGGCCACACGCGCACAGCAGGGCCGAGAGACCGAGCAATGCGATGAGAAGACGCGCCGCCTTAGTGGAACTGACCATAGTCGGCCTCCGGATCCTGCCAGTCGTAATTGCTATCCGGCCGGAAGAAGCACGGATAAAGCCATTGGTCTTTGGCCGCGTTGCCGCCCTTATTGGCGCAGTCGTTCATCCAGTACGGCTGACCGGGGACGGCGCCCGCGCTGCTGTCGAACGCGCTCCACGCATTGGTGTTGGCGTTGCCACGATCGAACTTCGGCCACTTCGGAATGTTGTGGGTGAGCATCTTGGCGGAGCCATCCGTCGCGATGAACGGTGCCTGCTGGCCATAGATCCAGATCGTGTTCTGGACCGGAGCATTGAAGCCGAACCACACGTAGCCGTATTTCCAGCCGTATCCGTAGCCCGATCCTCCATCCGAGTCTGTTTGCGGCGGACCCCCTGCGTTGAATTTGCAGTTCAGGGCCTTGCCCGTGCACATCAGCGCGGGATTGGTGAAGCCGAAGCCATCCTTGTTCTGCTTCCACATGCCAGGCCACACGAGTGGGCACTTCGAGGGCGACGCGACGGCAGAGGCCGACCATCCGCTCAAGATGCCGTTAAAGCTCAGACCCACCTTGGCGCGCGGCTTGTTGGGCAGATTGGGGACCTGTACGATGACCACGCCGGGCATCTCGTAGATCTCGTACGACTTTGCGTAGTTGTGGATCGCGTTCGCCCAGAAGGCGCCGTCCTCCGAGATTCGTTGTGGCGTGTTCAACGGGGCTTGATCG
Source organism: Fimbriimonadaceae bacterium (assembly GCA_044226215.1). Lineage (GTDB taxonomy): Bacteria > Armatimonadota > Fimbriimonadia > Fimbriimonadales > Fimbriimonadaceae > JBGAHK01. The sequence continues at coordinate 344,128 of JBGAHK010000002.1, forward strand.
TCCCACGCCGGCGGAACGCGGATGTTGGTATCGATCCGGAACGCCTTCTGGGAACCCGAAGCGCTTCCGTTGATGCTGTAGCCCTGCGGGAATTCGTCGTTGGCGTCCGTTGTGTAAATCAACATCGCCGTGCCGGTCTGCTTATAGTTGGTGAGACACGCCGTTTTCTTGGCCGCCTCTTTGGCTTGGGCGAAGACCGGGAATAAGATGGCGGCCAGAATCGCGATGATGGCGATGACCACCAACAGCTCGATCAGCGTAAAAGCTTTTCGCATGGTGTAGGACCTCGAACAAAGAATAACTTTGCTATCCTACATCACTTTCCCGCAAGTTCCGCTTGGGTCCTGATATTTTTATCGGGGAATATCGCCCTGAGCGATCTGGACCTGGACGATATCGTCGGCTAGCTGGACCACGGTGGACTGGTGGGTCTGGCGCAGTCGGTCGAGCAGGGCATCGATGCCCGCCTCGTCGACGGGGCCGACGTATTCGCTCCCGACCTGCAGAACGGGCGCGCGGTCACAGGCGTCCAGGCACTCCACTTCGTGAAGCGTAAACACGCCGTCCGGCGTCGTCTCGCCGAAACCGATCCCCAGTTTCGCCTTGAGCAGGTCGGCGATCCTGTACGCGCCGCACATGTGGCAGGTCAGGCACGTGCACACTTCGATCATGTGCTTCCCGACCGCGTGCGAGGTGTTGTACATCGAATAAAACGTGGCCACGCCCTCGACCTCGGCATACGAGCGCCCCAATCGGTGAGCGACTTCAGCGATCGCCTCGCCATTCAGGTAGCCGCCATATTCGCGCTGGGCGATCCACAGTCCGGGCAGGATCGCGGCCTTGCGGTTCGGGTAGTGGGTGCAGATGGCCTCGAGTTCCGCAGCGGCCTCGGGAGAAAACCGAAGTTCGAGTTCGTCGGCACGGGGTGCCTTCGGTCGCTCGTTCGCACTGCCAATTTGGATGAGCTCGGACATGGACGGTTGGTAGTGTACCGGTCGCCTGGGTAAAAGTGAAGGAGTGAAACGAGTGAACGTCGGGCGGCGATACCAACCGTGGACTCGCGATGAGGATGCGCGCCTCCGGGACCTCGTCGAAAAGGACCTGAGCGATGCTCAAATCGCCGAGCACATGGAGCGTTCACGCGGCGCGATTGCATCGCGCCTTCTTCATTTGGGCTTGCGTACCCCGCGCCACCGCAACGACGCTTACCGAATGCAGCTCGAAGCCGACTCGCCAAACGGATAGGTGAACGTGCTGTCCGGACGGAAGAAGCTGGAGTAGTACGGCGCGCCCGGGGCAATCTGACACCGGTGGACGGTCAGCGGCTCGCCCGTATTCGAATAGGTGCGACCGAAGTCGTCGTAGGCGTTCACGGTGCCGCCGCCATTGCCACCAAGCTGTCGGTACTTGGTGCTCAGGTCCACCGAAACGAAAATCATGCCTTTGCCAAAGACCCAGACCGTCGAAGCAGACTTGGCAAACGCCGGGAAGAACGCATCGCCGCGATTCTGGGAATCGGTCGCTCCTTGCTGCGGCATCTCCGCGGGATTGAAGACGCACGGCGCGGTGCTCCGCGCACTGCACCGCAGGACAGGCTTGCTCTGGCTGTAGCCCTTGACGTTCATCTTGTACTCGCCTTCCCACAACAAGGTCAGCTGGGCCGGGAGGGCCACCGCCGAGTACGGATAAGCGTGAAGGAGGCCGTTGTAGCTGAAATTGATGTTGTAGTACGGATACTTGGGCTTGGCATAGGCCTTGGCGTAGTCGGTGCCCTCGGCGGCCAGAGTGGGCAGCCCCTGACCTTCCAGAATGCCGTAATCCTTGCGATACGGGTGGGTGGCGTTGACCCACGCGGACGTGTCGTCTTGGGGATACGTCGGGTCCCATCCGGCGGGCAGCTGCACCGGATTGCTCCAGAGCACGGCCCCGGGAACGCCGGTCTGCGAACCGGTCGGCGTGTCCGAAGGACACGCGAGCGGCAGAAGGTCGTCGAAATCGCCCACATAAGCAAGCAGAGCGGTGCCGGTCTGCTTAATGTTGCTGATGGTCGCCGTCTTTTTCGCGGCATCCTTGGCCGACGCGAAAACCGGAAAGAGGATCGCCGCCAAGATCGCGATGATGGCGATGACGGTCAAGAGTTCGATCAGAGTGAATCCGCGTGCGCGCCGAAAGGTCATTAGACGTATCCTCATCCAGAGTATGCCCGATGGGTTGGACGGCGGCGCGGAAGCCGGGGTTCGAAAGAACTCGTTGTGTGGCGACTTTCGAGGCGTATACATCTGAGAAACATGGCAAAACGACATTTACCCATTGAGGAACAGCTGGCCTCCCAGGTCGCGGCCAAACTTCCGCCCGTGCTGTTCGACCTCACCGATCTCCACCATCACGTCAAGCTGGCGCATTGGAACCTGCGAGGCGTCGGATTCATCGCCGTACACCGACTGCTGGATGACGTCGCCGAGATCGTCGACCACGCGATCGACGAAGTTGCCGAGCGCATTCGCCAACTGGGCGTCCCGGTCGTGGGCTCCCTCGACGAAGTCGCCCAGGCCTCCCGCCTACCCGAATTTCCGAAAGGCGAACTCCCACCCCAAACCGCCGTGGACCACTTGGCGGCCGCGTTCGCAAGCGCGATCAACGGCGTCCGCGAAGCGCTGGACGAATGCGACGGGCTCGATGAGCCGATTACCGTCGACCTCCTCACCAAAGTCAGCGGCGACCTCGAAGTCCAGATGTGGCTGATCGATTCGAACCGGGGCTGATATGACCACCGAAACCTCCCCCGAACTCGTCGCCCAGCTCAAGCGACAAAACGAACTGCTCGAGCGGCAGATCGCGGTCCTCACCAGTTGGAAGATCCCGCTACGCAACGGCCTGCTGGCCGGACTCGCGGGCGCGGTCGGCGTCTCGCTGCTCGTCGGCATCCTGACCACCGTCCTCAAGCCATTCGAGCACATTGCGCCGTGGCTCGAACGCGTCACAAACGCCCTGGAAAAACCGCGCCGATGAACGTCGCCGTCCGCCATATTCACGCCCTGATCAGCTCGAAAGCACGACGAGGCGAGGAATGGGCGGACCCGTGCGTCGAATATCTGAACGGCAAAGTCGACCGCGCGGAAAAAACAGAGACCGTCGAGCAGTTTCAAGAGGGGATTACGCGGGCGATCGATGCGGGCGCCACCGAGATCTGGATCGGCGGCGGCGATGGCACGGTGCGCCAAGCGGCGGAGCGGCTGATCAACTCCAATATCGTGCTCGGCATCCTTCCCTTCGGGACCGGCAACGCGCTCGCGACCGAACTGGGCATTCCCGCCCACCCGACCGAATCCGTCGATTTCCTTCTCGCGAAAGCGGAAACGCGTCCGATCGACGCGGGTCGATTCAACGGCGAGATATTCGTCAATGTCGCCACGGTGGGCCTCACATCGTTCATCGCGAAGGAACTCAAACATCAAGACAAGGGCAAGCTCGGTCGCCTCGCGTATGTGCCTTCCCTGTTCCGGGCGATCACGTCTCTACCTGCGTTTCGACTTCGGATCGAAACGGATGGCGAGATCTTCAATCAGCCCGTCGTCCAGTTCGTGGCCGCGAGCACCCGCAATCACGGCGGTCCCTTTGCCGTGACCAAAGATGCGGCGATCGACGATGGCAAACTCTCGATCTATGCGGTTCCGCGCAAGGCGCTCGTGAGTTATCTGCTCTCGATGCTGGTCGGCCACCACACGGATTTGCCCGCGGTTTGGAGTGCGGATGTCGCGAAGCTTCGCGTGACCGTCTCGCGCGATATTCCGTTCATCCTGGATGGCGATGAGAGGCCAGCCCGAACGGCCGAGATCGAAATTGTGGCGGGAGGACTGCTCGTTCTCGCCGAACCGATCGCCGAAGATTAGCGGTCGATTTCGCCCAGAACGATGTCGATCGAGCCGATGATCGCGATGACGTCGGCCAGCAGACGCCCGATCGCGAGCACTTCAAGCGACTTCAGATTCATGAACGATGACGGTCGCTCGTGCCATCGATACGGCTTGTTGGTGCCATCCGAGATCACGTAGAACCCGAGTTCGCCCTTGGAGCCCTCGATGCCCGCGTACGCTTCGCCGACCGGCGGGTGGAACCCTTCCGTGTACAGCTTGAAGTGATGGATCAGCGACTCCATCGAGGTATCGAGCTCATGGCGCGGCGGAGGCGTGATCTTGCGATCGGAGGTGCTCCACGGACCCTCCGGCAGCCCATCGATGGCTTGCTGGATGATCTTGACGCTCTCCTTCATCTCCGCGATGCGGACCAGGAATCGATCGTAGACGTCGCCGGTCTTGCCGACCGGAATCTTGAAGTCGAACTCCTCGTACAGGCAGTACGGGTTGCTCTTGCGCAGGTCCCACGGCACGCCGCTGGCGCGCGCGATGGGTCCGGAGCAGCCGAGTTCCAGGGCCTGCTGGCCCGTGAGGATGCCCACGTGCTGGGTACGCTCCATCCAAATCGGATTCTCGACGAGGAGGTTCTCCACGACCTCCAGCTCGGGCAGGAATTCGGCTAGGAACTTGCGCAGACGCGGCTCAAAGCCGGCCGGCATGTCGCCACGGAGTCCACCCGGGACGATCCAGCTGGGCATCATGCGCACGCCTGAGAACATCTCGAACAAGTCGAGAATCTGCTCGCGCTGCTGCATGATGTAGAAAAATGGGGTCATCGCGCCAAGGTCGAGCCCGTGCGTGCCGAGCCAGACGCAGTGGCTGGCGATTCGGCTGAGTTCGGCCAGGATCACCCGGAGGTAGCTTCCCCGCCGCGGGATTTCGCACTGCAGGAGCTTCTCGACCGCGAGCGCGTGGGCCAGGTTGTTCCCGTTCGCGTTCAAGTAGTCCATGCGGTCGGTCATGACCACGCACTTGTGGTACTGCTGATACTCCGCTTCCTTCTCCATACCGGTATGGAGATAGCCGATGACGCATTGGCACTGAACGATCGTTTCGCCGTCGAGTTCGCAGATGACACGGAGGACGCCGTGAGTCGAGGGGTGTTGAGGCCCCATGTTCACGACCATCGTGTTCTCGCCGATTCGCTCGAACGTGGTTTCCGTGCTTGGGATGAAAGTGCCTTTCTGCGCGGTCTCAGTGCTCATGGCCAGGTTCTAGGATACCTACCTGGTACGACTCCTGAACGTAGCCTCAGAGTTTCGCGGCGGCCGCTTCGGGCTTTTGTTCAGGCTGACGCTCTGGTTCCGCCCCGCCCACGCCCAGCGAAGGCCGAGCACCGCCTTGGGAACCCGCTTGCTTGGGTGCCAAGAGCGGATCCTGGCTGGCTGCCTGGTCGTCGTGATGACAGCCCGCCATGGCCAGCCCCGCGGCCACGACAAGCCAAAGGAGAGGACGCCTCACCATGTCCCCGCCGGCCAGAAGTGAACGAAGGCGCGAACTCCCGGCGCCACTTCCTCATGCTTGAGCATCTCGCCGCGGAAGTTGGAATACTTCGCCGAGCCGTCGGTCGCCACCCAGGTCGTATAGCCGTCCGGGATGTAGCACGAGTTGCCCGGCGAAATTCCGCTCTTCTTGGGGACCGGGCGGCGGTAGGCGCCAGGGCCGGCGTAGCCGTAGTAGCCGGGATAGCTGCTCCACTGCTTTTCCGGCGCCCATTTCACGCAGTACTTGAAGGACAGATCCGTGTTGATTTGGCCGCCAACGCTCCACCACATGTCCCAGTTCTGCGACTCGGCGACCATCAGCGTTCGGCTGGGAGCGCCGACCTGCGACGTGGAGTAGGAGGCCGTGTCCCGACGCCTATTCCAGTCCCGCTTCTGGCCGCCGTTGGCGAACCCGAAGAGTCCCTGATAGCGAACGTCGCCGTTGTTCGTCAGCGGGCCAAAATCCGCCTCATAGTAGCCCTGCGCGGCGATAACCGGCAATCCCAAGACCTCGGCTCGGGTCGGCACGCCAAAGAACTGCATGCGCTTCCACTGGACTTGGACGTCCGATCCCGTCGGGCGCAGCCGCTTGGGATGGATCATGATCTCCCAGCTCTTCATATACGGGTAGCACAGATCTTGCCACGCAAAATCGTCGGTCACGGTGCTGTACATCGAGTTCGGGAACAGATCGTCGGTATCGGTGGCATACATCAGGATGCCAAGTCCGATCTGCTTGTGGTTGCTCACGATCGTGGTGTCCCGAGCCGCCTCCTTGGCGGCGGCGAAGACCGGGAAAAGAATCGCGGCCAGGATCGCAATGATCGCGATCACGACGAGCAGCTCGATTAAAGTAAAAGCGCGGCGAAAGGAGCGCATGGCCCTTTATACAGCAAAAAGCCCCCGAACGAAACTCGTTCGAAGGCTTTTTTAGATTCAGCGGTTCAGATTACTGACCGTCCGGCTTGGCTGCCATTTTGTTGGTTTGAGCCTCCGAAGTTCCTTCTCCGCCGCCTTCACTCGCTTCGCGAGCTCCAGGGCGCTGCTTGTTGGCAGGCGGTTCGACGGCGACGGCACCTTCCTTGGCCGGAGGAGCCTTATCGCCGAGATCGGCGTCAGCTTCCTTTTGGCCACATCCGGTCATGGCGATCGCCGAGACGATCGCGATTCCGATCAGCGTTAGGATCTTCTTCATTACTGTTGAGTATCCCACATGTACTGAGCTCGGTCGATGATCTTGACTTGCTTCTGCTGGATGCCAACCTTCCAGTTGGTACCAGCGGCAAGGCGACCCGTCTTCACGTAAGCGGCGTGACCGTCGGTGTAACCGACGATGCCACCATCGCTATAGCGAGGAGAGAACGCGCCCGTGTAAGTCAGCTTCGTCGAGAAGCCGGGCTTGTCGCCCCACGAACCAGTGCCCCATCCCGAGTCGGACCACGAGCACGCGTCGTCCGCGTTGTAAACGGCCGGCGAGTCGATGTATTCCGACGAGTAGAACGTCTGGGTCTTCGAGTTGAAGAGGTTCTTGGTACCCGCGATCATGACGGTCGCGGCCGGGCTGGCCACGCCGCTCGAGCTGATCGGGTTGCCATAACCGGTCTTTCGGTCCCACGGGGTGCAGTTGACCGCGTCGCTAACCGGGTTCAGGTAGTCGGCGTTGTAGCCCCAGCTTGGCTGGCGCATCCAGTTGTACCACCAGGCGTACTGTCCGCCGCCCCAGATGCCACCCTTATCGGGCTCGACCGGGTCGTAGAACAAGGGCCAAGACTTGACGTAGTTTTCAACCAGCTTCGGCCAGTAGTAGACGGAGTCGCAGGATCCGCACGCCTTCGGCTGACCTGCCGTCTCGACACGAATGAACATGTCGTCGGCATCATTGTTGTACATGATGATGCCAACCGCGTGCTGCTTCGTGTTGCTGATCGCCGTGGTTTTCTTGGCCGCTTCCTTCGCCTGAGCGAAGACCGGGAACAAGATGGCGGCGAGAATCGCGATGATCGCAATGACCACCAAAAGTTCAATGAGCGTAAATGCTCGCTTCAATTGCATTGAATGCATGACCTCCATGAGTTCTGGAGGCTCAACCGTTACCCCCGCTGAAACCCAGCGGTCCAATTTTGGGACACAAGATAAATATAAGTGCTGACTGGGCAGCAAGCAAGATGTAACTGAAGAGACTCCGCGTTTACTGAGACGCCGAAACGTCTCCGTAACAGTACAGTTTACGCGAAAAAACTCCAGCCAGGTCTAAATTTCCTGCCCGAAGCCTAAAATAGTTCCCCGATGGCTCGTCCCGGGAGCCTAGACGCCAGGGAGAGCCGGAGGTTCACTGGGACTTTAGACTCGGTCGATTCCGGCCGCATTCAGGGCCTCGACGAGCTTTTTGACCTCTTGTGACCGCTCTTTCGGGATGACGAGGACGGCATCTTCGGTGACCACGATCGCGAGGTTTTCCACGCCGAGCGCGCAGACCACGGCCTTGTCGCTGTCATTGACGATGATGCTTCCCTTCGAATCCAGAACTACGGTCGTGCCTTGCCGAATGTTCCCCGATTCATCCGGTTCCAAAGAACGGTCGAGCGCATCCCAGCTGCCGACATCGTCCCAGTCGAAGATCGCCTCCGCCACATAAACCTGGCGAGCCTTTTCCATCAGAGCGTAGTCGATGCTGATATTGGGCAGCGCTTCAAAGGCGTTTTCGGCTGCGGCAACGTCTCCCGAGCGGAGCTTGTTCGCAATGTCGAAAATCGCCGCGTAAAGCACGGGGTCGGCCGATTCGAGCTCGGTGAGGAACCCGTCCAGCGTCCAGAAGAAGGTTCCGCTGTTCCAAAGGAAGTTCCCTTCCGCGATGAATCGCTCGGCATCTTCCCGCGACGGCTTCTCCCGGAAGCGGCCGACGTGCCAGACCTTGACTTCGTCGTCACCTTCGCTCGGCTTGGTCCGGTCGATCTCGATATAGCCGTAGCCCGTTTCGGGGCGCGTAGCGGGAATGCCAATCGTCACGAGTCCACCCGTCCGTTCAGCGACCGTGAGTGCCGCATCGATCGTCCGGCGGTTCCCTTCGTCGGGACTGATGCGGTGGTCCGCCGCGAGCACGGCCATCGAAATCGTCTCCCGAGCCGAAGGATCTCGGGCCAGCAGATTGGCCGCGACCCAGACGAGGCAGCCGGCCGTATTGCGCTTCCAAGGCTCGGCGAGGACCTGATCGCCCCGGAACGCAGGGACCACTTGGCCACTGGGCTCCACCAAGTGAGGCGCAGTCGCCAGGAAAACGTTCTCTTCGCCGACGAGAGGGCTCAGCCGCTCGAAGGTCTGCTCGAGGAGGGCCTTGTCCGGTGAGGCAAGCTTGAGAAGCTGCTTCGGTCGGAGCTTTCGCGAGAGCGGCCAGAAGCGCTCGCCAGCGCCACCGGCCATGATGACGGCGATTCGTCGGTACGTCGTGGGCATATCTTAGATTTTACGTTTGTACGTTACAGCGGCCATGGCCCCCGGGGCGCCATCCACGGTGATGACCACTTCATCGTCGGTCTTGAATTCGGCCTTGACCTTTTGTTCCTTGCCTTCCTGCTGCTTGGCCGCGTCGTCGGCTTGCTTCCGATACTGCTGAGGTACTCCTTCGATCTTGACCGTCTTGGACGTGAGCGTCAACGACGCCGTTTTCTCGCCGGTTTGGTCGACTTTGTAGGTTCCCGTAGACCGAATGGTCAGCGTTTGTGGGCCCGCCGCCTGCTCGAAACTCAGGGCATACGTTCCGTCGGCATTAAAGGTCTGGGTTGCGCCTTTCGTCGAGGTGCTCTCCCACGTTCCCACCAGCCGATCTTTCTTGCCGCAACCGGCCAGTGCGAGCGCGAGGACCGCGCCGAGCAGAACAATTCGTTTCATACTGGGAGTCTGGCATATCGGGGGCGCTACGGCCCGGGCCGTTCATCCGTCTGAACCACTGACCGCATGATCATTTTTGCGCTTCTTTTTGGCGCTTACCTCCTGGGATCGATCCCCTTTGGTGTGCTGGTGGCCCGCCGCCGGGGCATCGACATCATGAGCGTTGGGTCGGGCAATATCGGGGCCACCAACATCTTTCGCACGTTGGGCAAGGGTCCCGGAGCGCTCGTGTTCCTTGCCGACACGGCCAAGGGCGCGATTCCCGCGGCCGTGGCCACCGCTGTCCTGAAATCGCCCGATTGGGGTCTGGCGTGCGGATTCGCGGCGGTCATCGGCCACTCGATGTCGCCGTGGATCGGCTTCCGGGGAGGCAAGGGCATCGCTACCGGGCTCGGCGCGCTGATCGGGAGCTATCCGATGTTTGCCGCGATCGCGCTGAGCGCGTTTCTGCTCATCTGGATTCCGACCGGCTACGTCAGTCTCGCCAGCATCTTGGCCGCCTGCATCCTCACGATCGCCGCATTCGCCTTGACGACGTCGCTTTGGGTGCATAGCAGTTTCGTCGGACTCACGCTGTTCATCATTGTCAAGCACCGCGCGAACATCAAGCGGCTTTTGGAAGGCACCGAACGCAAGACCGTCTTTGGGAGCAAGAAGCCGACGACATGACGATGCTCGAGCGCATCCAAAGCCAACCGACGGTCTTCCTCCTTGGTGCCTTGGTCTGGATTCCGATCACGATCTGGGTGGTCGCGATGGTGCACTGGGCGGTCTCGGGGGACGTTCCTGGCTTCGTCGCCCTCGTCTCGATCATGCTCGCCCTGACCATGGGCTACTTTTCGATCAATCCGCCCAAACCCTGGGTCTCCCCGGTTCTGGCGACGTCGATCTTTGGCACCGTCATCTGTTTTCCGTTCCTGCGCTCGGCTGTGGTGCGGCGCGAACTTGATCAGATCGAGTTCGAGCAAGTTTCCAAGGCGTATGCGAATCTGGCGAGCAGTCCGAACAGCACGGGACTCAAACTCAAGCTGGCCAAATACATGTTCGACCGCGGCCTGGTTCACCAAGCCCTTGCGATCGGCGAAACGTCTCTTGTTGGTGCGCCCAAAAGTGCATTCGGCGAAGAGATCCGCATGGTTAACACCTGGAAGATGATGGTCCGCCCTCCCGCCGACGATCCGCGCGTCGCCTGCTTCCGGTGTCGATTCGTGAACCCCCTCGACGCCTGCTTCTGCGAGCGGTGCGGAGCCCCTTACCTGTTGGAACACGCCCGAGGCGGCTGGATTAGCGCCAGTTTGGGGCGACGGGTTCTCGCGTCATGGATCGCCGGCGCCACGGTTTTGGTGGCATTGCCCGTGACGGCATCCTCGCTTCCTCCGCTGCTCGCCCTCGCATGTGTGGTCATCGAAATCGGGATCGCGGCGTGGATCATGCTGCGGGCGTTCCGGCAAGGAGCCCAAACCTGAAAAAGCTCGACTGGTACATGGCTAAGGAGATGCTCGTGCCGTTCATCATCGGCACGGTCACGGTCGTGCTCATGTTCCAGGCAAATCTGCTCATCGCGATTCTGAAGAACATCAATGCGCAGGGCGTACCCATGGGCGCGCTGGCCCAGTTCATTCTGCTGAAGACCCCGTTCTTCCTGAACATGACTTTTCCCGTCGGAATGGCGCTCGCTTCTTCCCTGGCGATGTCGCGGATCACTCGCGAATCCGAGCTCACGGCGATGCGCTCGGCGGGAGTCTCCATCCTTCGGGTGGTGCGGCCCGTGCTCGTGTTCGGGCTACTTGTCTCGATCGGCAACTTCCTGATCGTGGAGCGGGTGATGCCCCGCAGCGAGCAAGCGGCCACCCGGCTTCAGACGAAAATCGTGACCCTGGGTGCGGCCCCGCTTTGGAAGGACAACTTCTTCATTCGTCTAAAAAACTACAAGATCATCGCGGACTCCATTTCGCGCGGGGCGGGCGAGACGATCAACATGGTCAATCTCGTGATGCTGGAAAGCCGCTCGAACGAGGAAACCATGCTCATTACCGCGCCCAAAGCCGAATATCGCGCGGGAGAATGGACCGTCTTTAGTCCGTTCGTTCGGGTGTTCAGGCGCACGGATCTGGTCGCCGCATACAGTTCAAAACCGCTCGTCATCAAAGAGCGAATCGTTTTAGAAGACATCGTTCAACAGAAATCGCAGGAAGAGATGACGCTCTCCGAACTTCGCCGGGCGATGGACACGGCCCGGCAACAGAACCGCGATGTCGCGCCGCTCGAAATTGAGTTTTGGACTCGGTTCAGCGTGCCTGCCGCGTGCCTCATCTTCTCGCTCACGGGGCCGATCTTTGCCGTGTGGTTCGCCCGCGCGGGTGCCTTTGTCGGCGTGCTGCTCTCGCTCGTGCTCGTGCTCGTGTACTACAACGCGTTCGTCATTTCGCGCGAGATCCTCGGGCGCTACGGCTATGTGAACCCGATTCTGGCCGCGTTCCTGCCCGACATCCTTTTCATCACGTTTGGACTGGTCGTTCTGAGGAAGTTGGAATGAGGCTGCGAATCCTCGCCCACACGGTCGCCGCGATCGGAATCGTCGGGATCGCCCACGGCCAAGACCTCGGCAGCCTGATACGCCGGGTCATTCGCGAGGGCGTCAACCAAGGCAAGCTCACGATCGTCCCGCCTAAAAAAGCCACCGAACCATCCGGCTTCCCGCCTCCGCGCGAGACCAAAGACCCGGATCCCACCGTCCCGCCCCAGAACCGCTTCTACATCTTGTCGAGCGATCACACCGCGCGCAACGGCGATAAAGTGCTCGCCGAAGGCAACGTCCACTTTTTCGCGAGGGGGTACGAAGTCTGGTGCGACCAAGTGGTGGGGGACCTGCGCACCGAGGTCTACACGATGAAGGGTCACGTGGTCGTCCGCGGGCTGGATCAAGATGTCGCGGGCGAGGAGGTCACCTTGGACAACAAAGCCAAGACGCTCGCTTACCGAGACAGCATCGCCACCCTCGGACCCAAGTTTCTCCAAGGAAATTTCAAGTCGGACCTTTACGTCCAGGGCGATTCAGGGCGCGGATCGAAGCTCCAGTTTTTCGTGAACGGCACCCACGTCACGACGTGCAATCTGCCCGTTCCCCACTACGAGCTGATCGCGCGGTCGGTCGATGTGAAGCCGGGCAAGCGCGCGATTCTGCGGGACTCCACGCTGCGGATCCTCGACCGGAAAATCCTCTCCATTCCGTACCTGGTGATTCCCCTAAGCGAGCGGAACGACCGCTTCACGCCCGAAGCGGGCTACACCCGGGATGAAGGCTACTACGTTAAGACCCGTTTCTCGACGCCGGTCCACGGAGACGATTACCTCGATAACCACGTCGACTACTACACCCGCCGCGGTAAGGGCCTGGGCCAGGACTTCCACTACGATAGCCGCGTCCGCCAGGGCGTCCTCAAGTACTACACGATCCTCGGGCCCCAGCGAACCGATCTCGTGAGCCTCAACCACAAGGAGCGCCTGTTCGGCGGCCTGCTGACGGTCGACGGGCTTTATCAGAAAAACAACTACCTGACGTCGAGCAACGCCAAGCAGACGTCGTTGCGGGCTGGCTATCTGCTGAACAGCCGCGACGGCACGACCCGGTTTTCGTTCACCCGCTTCTCGAACAGCTCGGCCAATTTCGGCTCGCGCCAGCAGACGTATGGCTTGAACGACGACCGTCGGTGGAGTTCCAATTTCCGCACGACGGTCGACCTGAATATCAGCAAGAACGATAGCGCCTCTTCGAGCGTCTCGCCCGTCACGCGTGAGCAAGCGAACGTGAATCTGCGCGCCATCCAGGAGTTCCGGGCGGGCACCGCAAACCTCGAATACGTTCGCAACATTCCGATAGGTCAGCGCACCGATTTCATCGGCGTCTCGGACCGCACGCCCCAGCTTTCATTCACCACGGACTCGCGGCGACTCTTTGGGTCGCGCTTCGGAGAGCAGGTGCCGCTGAGGGCAGAAGCCTCATGGGGCGAACTCGTCGATAGTGTCAAGCGCGATCAGGTCAACCGCAGCTTTCTCGATCTCGCGCTCAACCGGACGTTCAAATTTGGCACTCGGACCACGGTCGGCCTGGATTCGCGGTTCCGCCAGGGTGTCTATTCCGACGACACCGCCCAGTGGGTTCTCGGCAACAACCTGAACTTCCGGTACGACTTTGGTGCGAAATCGTCTTGGAACCTGCGCTACAACTACCTCCGGCCCCATGGCTATACCCCGCTCAATATCGATCGGTCCGGCCGCGCGCACGAGGCGTCCACCGATTTCACCTACCAAATTTGGGACAGCTTTGGACTCGGCGCTCAAACGGCGTATTCGCTCTATTCCCCCGAGACCTCGCCGCGGACGCACTGGCAAACCGTCGGATTGCGAAGCACCTATTCACCCAACCGCCGATTTCTGGTCCGGACCCTCTCCAACTACGATCCGTTCAACAAACTGTGGAGCGATCAGCGTATCGACCTGAGCTGGCGGCTCAACGAGGGCTTCTTCTCGGCTGGCGCCCGTTACGACGGTCAACGCCACACATGGGCCTCGGTGAATACGATCATCGACGGCATCACCCTGGGCAAGCTGAAGATGAGCGCCCTGCTGTCATACAACGGCTACTCGAAGAAGTTCGACGCCCGGCACTTCAGCTTCACTTACGACTTGCACGACGCGGAGGCGATTCTTCAGGTCATCGACAACCCGATCGGCTACCGATCCGGGACGCAGATCCAGTTATTCATCCGGCTGAAAGCCCTTCCCTTCGATACGCCATTCGGCATTGGCCAGCGCGGCCAAGCGGTGGGCACGGGCACCGGATACAAGTTCTAGGAGCTCGCGCTCGAATAGCTGCGCATCGCCCAGCGCCAAAATCCCCGCGCGAAGATTAGGCCCGCCGCCGCCCAAACGACGCCAAGGAAGAGATATAGGGGCTGGAATCCGTGCACGATCTGCACGCAAGGTATCCATGCGATGAACCCGATCGGCGCGATATAGATGAACATCCGCTGGAGAAATGAGCCGAAGATCTCCAGCGGGTTGCGCGCCAAGCTGAGCACGGTCTCGCCCAGCACCCATAGGTTGTCGACGCGCACAAACCAGATGCCCGTCGTCATGAGAACCAAATTGAACGAGTAGTAAAGCGCGAGCGAGCACCCCAGCAGAAGCAGGTAGCTGCTGACTTGGAGGAATGACATCGCTTGCCCCCGGGTCACCATCGCATAGCCGATCAGCAAAATGCCTGCACCGATCGTGCCCAGGCGGTCGAAATTGAACTTGCGCGATGAAATCCAGAACTGGGAGTCGATCGGTTTCGTGACGATGAAATCCATCGTTCCCATCCGAACATGGCTGGGGATCTCCATCAAGTGGAAGAACAGCGCGTCGAACAGTGCCCCGATGAACAGGGTGGTACCCGCGAGCAGAAACGCATCGGGGCGGCTCCATCCCGCCACGGAGTTCGTATTGCGATAGATCACGAGGATCATGAGCACGAAGAACAGCACCCATGTGGCGTTCTGCAGCATCTTCGCGAAGAAGTTGGCGCGAAATTCCATCTCGCGGGCCAGCGAGCTGATAAAGAAACGGCGCCACACTCGTGCCATTCGTCGCATGGGGATTCGCATGAGGCTACCATCTCCGTATAATCGGGAGTCACATGCTGGCCGTCTTGCTGATGGGTCTCCTTTTTCTCGGATGGTCGGGACTGGTTGCTCGGTGGTGCCGGCAGTCATTCGCCGATCCGGCCGAACAGTGGGGCGTGGCCGCCCTCATCGGACCAGGTTTGGTCGGCATCGCGATCTTCCTCGTCGGCCTCATCAACCTGCCAGCGGCACTGGGTCTGGCGGTGATTCTCGCGGTCGCCGGACTCGCTATACACGTTCTCGACCGCGGGCATTGGCCCGGGATTTCGGCTCCCAGTCCATACGTCCTGGTGATTGCGATCGCGCTCTTGATCGGACTCGTGAACGCCATCGCGCCGACCGACTCGATGGGATGGGACGCCCTCGCCTATCACCTCGCCGTGCCCAAGCTGTGGCTTCAGGCGGGGCGCATCACGTACATTCCGTTCATCCACCACAGTAACTTCCCCTTCGCCATCGATGCGCTGCATCTGCCTGGGCTCCAATTTGGGGGTGAAGCCGGCGCCAAGTCGGTCACGTGGTGGGTGGGCGTCGCCGGGGTGTTCGCCGTTTTTGGCGCGGCTCGCGCGCGATACGGCTCCGCCGCAGGATGGATCGCCTCGATGGCGTTTGCCTTCTGCCCGGTGGTGCTGTGGGAGTTCGGATCGGGCTATATCGATGTCGCGCACGGCTTCTTCGCCGGGCTCGCGATGCTCGCCGCAGCCGATGAGCGGCCCAAGCCGCTCCAGATCGCCCTCTTCTCGGGACTGGCCTGCGCAACCAAATACACGGGATTGCAGACGGTCGTGGCGATCGCGATCGTGGTGGGGATCAGCGCGGCACTGGGACGGTCGGAGGGTCGTGGCCGCATCCGCGCCGTCGCTTTGGGAACCATCGGTGCCCTTGTGTTGGCGGCACCGTTTCTCGTTCGAAATGTGATCAACACGGGCAATCCCGTCTATCCGTTCCTTTACGAGCGACTCGGAGGACGCGATTGGGATCAGTGGCGCGCGGATATCTACCGCAACGAGCAGCAGACGTTCGGCGTCGGCAGAACCGACTCGGGCCGCGACCCCAAGGCGCTCGGCGCCGCGGTGCTGGGTCTGGGTTATCAACCGGGACGCTACATCAATCCGCTGCAGACTGAAGGGCTCGGCTTTCCGATGGGCGCCATCGGTTTGCCCGTTCTGGCGGCAGGGATTTGGTGGCTCGCCCGGGTCCGCCGCGGCCCCGAGGCACGCGTGCTCGCGATGATCGGCATCTCGTTCGTCATGTGGTTCTTCCTCAGCCAGCAATCGCGCTACGTGGTGAGCGCGGCAGTACCGCTGTGCGTGCTCGCGGGTGGCATGATCCAAGACCGCCTGGGGAAGATGGTCGCGATGAGCGTCATCGGCCTCCAGTCCGCGTACAGCCTCTATCTCCTCGGGACCCAGCAACTCCGCGCTCAGCTCCCGGTCGTGATCGGCCAGGTGAGCCGCGACGATTATTTGGCCGCGCGCGCACCGTTCTCGGTGGTGGCCAAGGCGGTCGACGAACTGCCCGCCGAAAGCGGCATCGCGCTGTACGACGAAGTGTTCGGCTTCTTTCTCAACCGGCCGTACTTCTGGGCCAATCCGGGGCACTGCACGCGCATCCCGTACGAGCGGATGACGAGCGGCGCGGAGCTCGCGAGCGCCCTCGCTTCGCTTCAGATGACGCACGTCTATGCGAATCTGGCGCAGGCCGATCCCCAGACGCGCTCTCGGTGGCTGGCGGCCATGGCCGACCAGCCTTATTCCGCTGAAGAAATCCAGTCGATGAGCACGAATTTGGACCTCAAGTGGCGCTGGCTGTTTGCCGATGCGGTGCGGCAGGGCCGCTTCCGCAATCCACGCTCCTTCCGAACCGGCGTCTTGTTTGAAATCGCAACCCGTCAATCACGCTAAAATAAGGACCGTGAACCCCTCGTCGACGCCGATTCGCGATCCCGAATTCGCCGCCGTCATCCAGCAGCCCAACGAAACCGAATTTGAAAAGCGGCGTGGCGTCAGCCGCATCGAAATGAGGCGTGACTTGGTCTTGGCGGAAGTCGCTCCCATCTCCGATCCGTTGACACCGTCGCGGCTCAACGTCTTGTCGACGGTTGCGCGGGCTGGCATCAGCTTGGACTTCCTCAAACTCACCGCGGCTGGCCTCAGCTTCTTAGTTCGTCTGGCCGACGCGGATCGACTCGAGGCCGCCCTTGCTGAATGCGGCCAACCCTATCACGTCCTCCGCAATCGGAGTTTGGTGACGATTTACGCGGTCAACATGCGCGACGAAGAAGGCCTGATCGCATCACTCGTTTCGACAGCCATCGCAAGTGGTGCGGCGATCGACCATTTGAGCGACATGCATGACCGTTTGTTGATCGGTTGCCCCGACGAAGATGCGGCGCGAATTGTCGAGGCGATCGACACTCAATTTATCGGGGGCTCGGCATGAAGATTAAAGTCATGAAATTCGGGGGCACTAGCGTCGCCACCCCGGAGGCCCGCATGACCTCGGCCCAGCGCGTGATCATGGCGCACGAACAAGGCTTTGCTCCCGTCGTCGTGGTCAGTGCGATCGGACGACGAGGCGCGCCCTATGCAACCGATACGCTGATCAACCTGCTGCGCGAGATCGACCCAACCGTCGAGCCGGAGCCCCGCGAACTCGATCTCATGGTCGCATGTGGCGAGATATTCTCGGCCGTCATCTTCTCCCATACCCTGAAAACGCTTGGTTACGACGCGCGGACGTTTCGGGGCGGACAGGCGGGAATCCGCACCGATGGCGTCTATGGCAATGCCCGCATCGTAAGCATCAATCCCGTCGCGATCCGGAAAGCGATCGAAGCGGGTGCGATTCCGGTCGTGTGCGGTTTCCAAGGCGTATTCGTCGACAACGAAAATTCCCCGGGCGCGGAACTGACGACCTTGGGTCGCGGCGGCTCGGATACCACGGGTGCCGCTTTGGGAGCGGCTTTACGCGCGGAAGCGGTCGAAATCTTCACGGACGTGGACGGCGTTAAAACCGCCGATCCGGACGCCGTCAAGGACGCCCCGACTCTGCGCAAAGTCAGCTTCGAGGAAGTGGCCGAAATCGCTCACCTGGGCGCAAAAGTCTTGCATCCTCGCGCGGCGGAAATCTGCATGAAATTTGGCATCCCGCTTTGGGTGAAGAGCACCTTCAGCGAAGAGGAAGGCACCGAGGTCGTCAATCTCGAAGATTTCCAGGGCCGCCGCGTGACCGGCGTCACCCACACGGGCAAGCTGGTTTATCTTCAGGTGAACATGCGCGAGGTGGACCCCGTTCATCGCGTGCTGCTCGAATCGAAAATCTACGACATGCTCGCCCGCTACGGGCTGAACCTGTACATGATGAACATGAGTCCCGGCGGCATCGGATTTGCGGTGCCGCGCGATCAGTTTTCCGTGGTCGAGAACCTGATCGACGGTCTCGTCATTCCGCTTGCGGCGGATGAAAATCGGATTTACCTCTTCCAGTTGGGCGAAGCTCCCTCGCGAGAAACTGAAACGCAAGCCAAGCTGCTCAAACCGCTCGGCCACGTCGTGAAGGTCCAGATTTCGCTCAACGAAGGCTGTACGATGGTGAGTGTCATCGGACATGAGTCACTCCAGCAGCCGGGTGTCTTCCACCGCGTGTTGGAGGCGCTCTACCAAGCGCAGATCACCGTGCTTCAAACAAGCGACAGCGACTTTTCGCTCAGCCTGCTCATTCCGGAGGCGGAAACGCTGCGGGCGGTTCGATTGCTCCACGACCTGTTCGAATTAGCGCAGGTTTCATGATTCGGGAGCGTTCGCCAAGTATCCTCACGTGATCCATGGGAGAGAGCACCATTACGATCAGCCGCCCGAAAGTGATGGGCGTGCTGAATGTCACGCCAGACAGCTTTAGCGACGGAGGTGCCTTTCAGGAGGCGACCAAGGCGATCGATCATGCCTGCCGCATGGTCGAATGGGGGGCTGACCTCATCGATGTGGGCGGCGAATCCACCCGCCCTGGAGCCCAGCCCGTGCCCTTGGACGAAGAGCTCGAGCGGGTGCTGCCCGTCGTGGAAGTCCTCAGCCAGAAGAAGATTCCCGTCTCGATCGACACGAGCAAGGCGCGCGTGGCCGAGTTCGCGATCGACGCGGGGGCTCGCTTTGTGAACGATGTAACCGCCTTCAGCGATCCGGAAATGGCATCGGTCTGTGCTTCCGGCGAGGTCGATGTTTGCCTGATGCACATGAAGGGCACGCCCCGAACCATGCAGCAGGCGCCCGAATACAACGACGTCGTCGCCGAGATCAAATCGTTTCTGCTCAGCCGCGCGGCGTATGCGGAGTCATACGGCATCCAGTCCGATAAGATCTGGCTGGATCCAGGCATCGGCTTTGGGAAAACGACGCACCACAACTTGCACATCCTGGCCGAAACCGCCGCCTTCGCCAGCCTGCCCTATCCGCTTCTCATCGGGGTGTCACGCAAAGCGTTCATCGGCCGCTTGATTGGTGCCGAAGACCTCCCCGCCCCGGTCGCGCGGCGCATCTCAGGATCGCTCGCGGCACAAATTTGGGCATGGGAGCGCGGAGCGCGAATGATCCGAACGCACGACGTAGCCGAGCTTTGTGACTTCCTGCGGATACGTCGTGCGATTCAAGAATTTGCGGATTACACTTCTGGCTGAAGCAACCCGTACTTCCCGTCTTTGCGCTTGTACAGGACTTCGATTCGGTTGTTTGACTCGTTCTTGAACACGTAAAACGGGTGGTCGATCATTTCGAGTTGGAGGGCGGCTTCCTCGATCGAGAGCGGTTTGACGAGAAACTGCTTTCTCTCTCGAATCTCCACGGGGGCATCTTCGGGCTCAGGAGCCTCTTCGGCGATCCCGTTCGGGACCGGTTTACCGCGCCGTCGGTGGTTGTGGACAATGCGCGTTTTCAGTCTCCGAAGTCGACCATCGAGCTTTTCGCTCACCAGGTCGATCGCGGCGCGGACGCTTGCGTCGGTCTCCTCACCTCGAACCGTGAAGCCGTCGGCAAACACCGTGACTTCCACGCGATGCCGATCCTTCTGCTCCCGGTGGACGATTTCCACCTTTTGAGCCTGGTTGAAGTATCGGTCGAGGCGACCGAGCTTACGTGCCGCATATTCGCGGTCATTGTCGCTCAGATTCCCGTCTGCGTTACGGACAAGAACTTCCACGCTTTCCTCCTATGTCTTAAGACCAGGCTGGCTTTCGTCGGATCTGAGCCACGGCAAATGCCGCCACTCCTTCCCCGCGTCCAACCGCGCCCAATCGTTCATTCGTCGTCGCTTTGACGCTCACCCGGCCTGGATCGATCTCCGTGGCCGCCGCGAGCGCGGCGATGATCTCGTGCTTGCGCACCATGATCTTCGGTCTTTCTGCGACAACGCTGCAATCTATATTTACGATATCCCAGCCCCGGTCGGCAAGCATCCGGGCCGCTTCTCGAAGAAAATAGGACGAAGGGCGATTTTTCCAGTCGGAATCGGTGTTCGGGAAGTGCTCGCCGATGTCACCCAGACTGGCCGCGCCGAGCAAGGCATCGACGACGGCGTGGATCAGCGCATCCGCATCAGAGTGACCGTCGAGCCCTGGCCTGGAGTCGAATTCAATGCCGCCCAACATCATGGGGCGCTCAGGATCGGTGCTGAAGGCGTGGATGTCGTAGCCGAGGCCAGTACGGGTCTCGCCGGGCACCAAAAAGCTCTCAACGACTTCGCGATCGGCGGGATGGGTGAGTTTCAAGGCGCTGGGATCTCCGGGCACGCTGGCCGCGAGAATACCGATTTCGGCCAGCAGCGCGACATCGTCGGTGGCAATCCCCGTGGCCGCGCCGTGGGCGCGCAGAAAATCCTCCCGGCGTCCGCACTGGGGGGTCTGGACGGCGAGCAAGCCGGTTCGGTCCACGATCTCGCCATCAGTGCGCCGCAATGTATCGGCGACCGGCAACGCCGGGTAGGCGGCCCCCGCCGTTTTTGCCGCTTCCAAGACGCGATCGACCAGTGCTGGTCGCACCAGCGGCCGAGCCGCGTCGTGGATGAGGACCCATTCGACGTCGGAGGCGAGCGCTTTCAGGCCGTACGCGACGCTGCCTTGACGCGACTCCCCGCCCGCGACGACGGCCGTGATGCCGGGCTCGACCTGCGCGGCCGTGCCCAGAAGGTCGCCCGATGTGACCAGGACCACGTCTCGAACGGCAGGGTGAGCCAAGAAGGTGCCGACTGACCATCGCCAAACTTCTCGACCCGCCAGCTTCCACGCCAGCTTATCCTCGCCGAATCGGGTCGAGGTACCGGCGGCGACGACGACCGCAGCGACCGTCATTGAGGCTCGTAACGGTGGCGGCGGCGTGCCTGCGGCTCGTATTCGCGTTCCGGCTCTTCGGCCCCGTCGGCTTCCGCAAAGATCATCTTGCCGCGCTCGGTTTGAATGACTTGGGTCACGAGGACAGGGACGGTCTGATTGATCAGCCGGCGTCCGCCTTCGATCACGACCATCGTTCCATCGTCCAGGTATCCCACGCCCTGACCGGGCTGGTTGCCTTCCTTCACGACCGTAACCGTCAGGTTTTCGCGCGGCAGTACGTTCGGCTTGAGCGCCATCGCGAGATCGTTGATATTGAGCACGTTCACGTTCTGGATCGTGGCGACGCGGCTTAGATTGACGTCGTTCGTGACGAGATCGGCGCCCATCGCCCGGGCCAGCCGTACCAACCGTGCATCGACGTCGTCGCCCGCGGGCGGCGCCAGCTTATCCTTGGCTCCGACTTCGAGGCTGAAATCGGCTTGAAGGTAGCGGAGCACCTCGAGGCCGCGACGGCCCCGCTGACGCTTGAGCGCATCCCCGCTATCGGCGATGTGCTGAAGCTCTTCCAAGACGAACTGCGGGATGTAGAACTTGCCTTCCAGGAATCCCGTGCGGGCCACATCATGGATACGGCCGTCGATGATGACGTTGGTGTCGAGAATCTTAATCCCGGTTCGGCGCGGGTTTTCACCCGCCCGCTGCCACGGCAGGACGTCGCCCATCGAGCGCAGGGCGTAAATCGAGAATGCGCTGAACCCGACGACCATCGCCAGCATCGAAAGTGGGCCATAAATGTTGCCCAAGCCCGCGAAGATGAGCAGGAACGGCAGCGATGCGATGATGCCCGCGAAGGCGCCCAGGAAGAGCGTCACGCGCTCGCCCGTGTGCATTCGCTCCCAGCCGCCCGTGATCCGTTGATGGATCCGAATGAGGATGGTCCCCAGCACGAAACCGAGGATCATGCCGAGCAGGGCCACCGGAGCCACGCTCAGCGGGTGCGTCGACCGCGTGTAAATATCGTTTTGGGTTCGGAGGGGCGGCGGCACCGTGAACTGCCGCACGTACGAAAACAGCAGCTGCAGCACGTAGGGTGCAACCAAGGCGCCCGTGATGGCGCCAACGAGCCCGGTGATGCTAATGAAGCTGAGTTTCAGTCGTTTCACGGTTTTACTTGTTGAGGGACGAACGATAGCGAACGTTCACAACTTTTATTTTTGCCGAGTCCAAAACAAAAAACAGGTAGGCATCTTCGAATCGGCCCTGGGCGAGCTTAATTCGATTCGCACCGATCTGATTCTCGGCGAGTGTCGCGTCGTACGGCATCCACGCTTGGCCGGTCCATGCCTCCACCCAAGCATGATAGAAAAACGCGCCGTCCACGTACATGACGCCGGAAATGAGGCGACAGGGAATCCCCGCCGCGCGCATGAGCGTCGCCGTCAGCGCGGTGTAGTCACGGCATAAACCCTCCTTGGAATCCAGCACCTCATTCGCGTCGCGGAGCATGGCCACGCTGGTGTTGGGCAAGATCGTCCGGTGGACATAAGCCCGAATCTTCTCCGAGGCGCGTGCCGCGTTCGTCTCCGTGCCCACGATGCGCTTGGCGAGCGTTTTGAACCGCGGTTGGTTGCTCGGGATGGTCGTGTCCGGCTTGATCCACGATTCGTGGTCGGCGGCCGCCTTCTTGATGGTCAGGCTCTTCGAGGCGGACGGCGCGCGGAGACTGAGCGTCGTGACCCCATCCTTGGTCGAGATTTGCTGCCGCTCGTCTCGCGGCGCGCGGGCAAAGTCGACCCCACGAATCTCGAGATCGAGCGCCGTCGTCGATTCCGGACGCTCGATGGCTCGGTCGGGCTTGATGCTGGTCTCGAACGCTAAATCGACCGTCGCCTCCCCGTCGAGTTTGAGGGCGATGTCCTTCGGCTCCGGGAACATTTCCATGCCGAGCGGGCCTTCCATCTTGATGACCGCGCCGCCCGCATCCAGAAACATCTTGGTGGTCGCCCGCGGATCGACGACATCGATCTGCATGGCAACGAACTCGGCTCCGCGCACTGAAACCTTCTGGCGTCCTCTCGCCACGACGGAATTCTTGACCAGGCTGACGGTTGTTGGGTCGAGGATCAGGAAATCTTTCTTCTGGCCGGCCTTGAGCGACTGAAGGTCGCCGAGGGACTCGGTCGGCGACTCCGTGAGGATGGCGCCAGCAGGAATCGCGAGCTCGCGTTTGGATTTCGTACCGCTGTTATTGATCTCGAGGAACACTTTGCCCGGCTCGACCTTTGCCTCGACTTGCTGAACCCGCCCCGCGCTCTCTTGACGGAACGTCATCTTAACGAGATTGCCCGTCGCATCGCTCCAAGAGGACGAGTCCATGCGGAGCGAGAACGCCGAACCAAGCATTTTGCCGCCGAAGACGTTGCTGGAGTCCGATCGCTTCAGCGCGCGGCCGCTCAGAGACTCCTCGGCTTCGATGATCGAGGTGTAGCCAATCTTGACGCCCTTGAGATAGACCCCGAAATAAGCTTCCTGGGCCCAGGCGCAGCCCAATAGGGCCACCGTCATCAAAAAGGTGCGGATCAACCTCATCCCTTTCATCTAACCATACTTAACGCGGCACTGCCAACCGGATGCTCCCTAAACCGAGCAAAGCCCGGTTTATCTCCACAAATTCCGCCTCCGACCTGCGGAACAGGGTCCCCAACGACCGACGTCAGAGTGTAGTATTGTGGCCGTCCACACCGCGCCACGGTTTCACCATGCCCAAATTAGTCATCGTCGAATCACCCGCCAAAGCCAAAACGATCAGCCAGTTCTTAGGCGGCGATTACCGTGTCGAGGCCAGCTTTGGTCACGTCCGGGATCTTCCCGATGGCGCTGACGGCATCCCCGAGGAGCTCAAAAAGAAGAAATGGGCACGGCTCGGCGTGAATGTCGAGTCGAACTTTGAACCGATTTATGTGGTCCCGGACGACAAGCGGCGTCATGTAGACGTGCTCAAGAAAGCACTGAAAGGGGCCGATGCCCTCCTACTCGCAACGGATGAAGACCGCGAAGGCGAATCGATCTCCTGGCACATCCTCGAACTGCTGAAACCCGGTCCGAAGACCCGCGTGCAACGCATCGTTTTCCACGAGATCACGCCGGAAGCGATTCAGGCCGCGCTGAAATCGCCGCGAGATGTCGATCAGAACTTGGTGCGAGCCCAAGAAACACGCCGCATCGTCGACCGACTCTACGGCTACACCCTTTCGCCCCTGCTTTGGAAAAAAGTCGCGCCGAAACTGAGCGCGGGCCGCGTTCAGAGCGTGGCCACCCGCCTCACCGTGCTGCGCGAACGCGAGCGGCTGGCGTTCAAGAACAGTGTTTATTGGGACCTGGAAGCCGGCCTGACCGCGGCCAAGGGCTCGTTCGACGCTCGTCTTAAGCGGGTTGGCGATCGGACAGTCGCGACCGGCCGCTCGTTCGATCCGGCTACGGGTGAGCTGAAGGATCGATCCATCCTCCTCGATCAGGAGGCGGCTGAGGCGCTCGCGAGGGCAGCCGAACCGGCCAAGCCATGGACGGTCACGGACCTGGAAACCAACCCGGGCCAAGAAAAGCCACCGGCGCCGTTCATGACTTCGACCTTGCAGCAGGAAGCTAACCGCAAGCTCGGATTCGACAGCCGCCGGACCATGCAGATCGCCCAGCAGCTGTACGAAGGCATCGAACTCAAGGGCGAGCGGGTCGGCTTGATCACGTACATGCGAACGGACTCGCTGACGCTCGCCGAGCGCGCGCTGGTCGAGGCCCGCGATGTCATTCGCGACCTATATGGCCCCGAGTACCTTCCCGCAAAGGGCGTTCAGTACAAAACGAAATCGAAAAACGCGCAGGAAGCCCACGAGGCGATCCGGCCCACCGACTTGGCCCGCCGTCCCGAGCAAGTCAAGTCGTTCCTCAGCAAGGACCAGTTCGCCCTCTACGACCTGATCTGGAAGCGCACGATTGCCTGCCAGATGCTGCCGGCCCAAGTCCAACGCACCGTCGTCGAGGTCACGGTCAAGACCGACCAAAACCTTGTTTTTGGCGCAAGCGGCAAGGCGATCATCTTCCCTGGGTTTCTCCGCGCCTACGTCGAAGGCTCCGACGATCCCGAAATCGAACTCGAATCGCAGGAGACGATCCTTCCCGAGATGAAGATCGGTGACGTCCTGGATCTCAAGGGCATCAAGGCGCTTCGCCACGAAACCCGGCCGCCGGCCCGCTATACGGAAGCCAGCCTCGTGAAGAAGCTCGAGGAAGAAGGCATCGGCCGACCGAGCACCTACGCGAGCATCATCGGCACCATCCAGGACCGTGGCTACGTGATCAAGAAGGGCAAGGAACTGGTCCCAACGTTCACCGCCTTCGCCGTGACCGAGTTGCTGGAAGAGTTTTTTGAAGAGCTCGTGGACCTCAAGTTCACGGCCCAGATGGAGGACGAACTCGATGATATCGCGGAAGGCCGGATCGATTCGACCCGCTATCTGCGCGATTTTTATGACGGCCACGACGGCAACCCGGGCCTCGTCAAGCAGATCGAAGCCAAAGAGAAGGAGATTCCCTTCCCTTCGATCGAGTTGGGTTCGGACGAAGAAGGCCGGCTGATCGTCGTGCGTGTGGGCAAATTCGGCGCCTTCGTCCAGCGGGGCGAGGGTGGCGAAGGTCACCGCGCCAACATTCCGCCCCAGATGGCTCCGGCCGAGCTGACGCTTGAGGCCGCGATCGAGCTGCTCAACGGCAAGTCGGCCGGTGCCGCCGCGATCGGCGTCGACCCCGAAAGTGGCCGAAATGTGTTCTGGCGCACGGGACGATACGGCGATTATCTGGAAGTCGAGCAGACCGAAGAGGAGAAGAAAGCGGGAGAAAAGCCGCGCCGCGTCACGCTGCCGAAGGCGGTCAAGGCGGGCGATATCTCCGAGTCCGATCTCAGTTTGCTCCTCCTTTTCCCCCGCGATCTCGGCCCGCTTCCGGGCACGGGCGAGCCGGTCACGGTCACGATCGGGGCGTACGGTCCCTATGTCAAGTCCGGCGCTGAAATCCGGAACATCGACGACTGGCGCGAAGCGGCCCGTATCGAATTGGAAGAAGCGGCAGCGCTGCTGGCTCAACCCAAGAGTCGCCGGGGATCGACCGCCGCGCCCCGCGCCGCGATCTCCGCGATCCAGGAATTTGGCGTTCTCGATGGTGCCAGCGGACCCGTGCGGGTTCTGCCGGGCCGGTTCGGGCCCTACGTCACGGATGGCAAAGTCAACGCCACGTTGCCCAAGAATCTCGATCCGGCCACCGTCACCGCGGACGAGGCGATGGAGCTGATTCGCGCCAAAGCCGCCGCACCCAAGACCGCAAAACGGGGCTGGGGCGGCAAGCGAAAGGCGAAGCGCTCGGCCTAAGTTCGGCTATTCGGTTGCGAGTCGGTACAGGATGTGCGCATAAATGCGGCTCATCTTGTACAGGTGGGCCACCTTCAGCCGCTCGTCAGTCTGGTGGGCGTCGCCGTCGCCATCCCAGCCCGTGCCGATGCTGATCGTATTCGGCACGGCGCGCGCGTAAGTTCCGCCGCCCATCACGCCCGGCTCGCGTTTTTCGCCCGTCTCCGACTCATAGACCTCACAGACGATTCGCGTCAGGGGATGGTCGAGCGGGAAATAAAGCGGTTGGCTGAGGTGCGATTCGGCCAGCCGGTAGCCCCCCTCCAGCTTGGCGAGGTGGGCTTCGCATCGGGCGAGCATCGCCGTGCCGTCCCAAGTCACCGGGTAGCGCGGGTTAAAGGTCATCCGCAGCGTCCCCGCCACCGTCTCCACAATGCCCAGGTTGCATGTCAGGTCCTGGCTCACGTCG
The DNA here is from genome assembly GCA_044226215.1 of Fimbriimonadaceae bacterium. Lineage (GTDB taxonomy): Bacteria > Armatimonadota > Fimbriimonadia > Fimbriimonadales > Fimbriimonadaceae > JBGAHK01. The sequence goes on from JBGAHK010000002.1 coordinate 371,261, forward strand.
TCTCGACCATCGATCCCAATTCCTGCCCCGTTGGGTTTGGCGGTTTCAAAGAGCGTTTCGTAAGCACGGCGATCGACCACCGGCGCGATCTCGGCCAGGAACCGCAGGATGCGGATGGCGGCGCTGTCGCCGTAGTATGGGGTGGAGCCATGGGCAGCCTTGCCCCTCGCCCGAATCTGGAGTTCGTCACCGGCCCAATCGAATCCGAGGTTGTTGTCCCAGGCGTCGGCGAGCTTGTTTTCGACTTCCCCGCGTACTTGGGCGCTGACCCTGACCTTGGCTTCGGCGTGGTCGATGACGATGTTTGGTCGCTGGCCGCCTTGAAACTCGACCATGCTCATTTCGCCTCGAATCAGCGGGACTTCCACCACCATGACGGCAATGCCCTTCTCGCCGTAGTAGCACGGCCAGCCGGAATCAGGAGCGATGCCATAGGTGGGCGGCTCCTCGGTCTGAACGTACCGCTCGATGCACTTGAATCCCGACTCCTCATTGCAGCCGAAAAATGTCCGGATGCGGGCGGGCAAGTCGGGACAGGTCTCCTTGAGCGCACGAGCCGCGTAGAACGCGGCGATGGTCGGGCCCTTGTCATCGACGGCTCCCCGGGCGTAGACGTAGTCACCGTCGATCTCCGCGCCAAACGGCTCGTGTTTCCAACCGGGACCCACGGGCACCACGTCGAGGTGCCCAAAAATCGCGACCAGACGCTCGCCCGACCCGAAGTCGCCATAGGCTCCGTAGCCTTCCAGGTCCTTGGTGGCCATCCCGGCTTGGGTGGCGAGATCCAGCATGTAGTCCAGCGCTTTGCGGTTTTCGGGTCCAAAAGGTGCATTGGGCTCAGCTCGCGATTCCAGCGAGGGGATCTGCAGGAGTGCGCGGTATTCGGCAAGAAGTTCAGATTCGTGAGCCTTGAGCCAGGCTTGCGCAGCCTCGACGGCAGGCGGTAACGAGTTCGGCGGCATGGGGACTCAGGTTACCTGCGGATTAAATTCGCTGAAAGGCGAGATGAAAACTGAGCCCAGCCGAGATAAGCCTCTTAACAAAACCGTCTAAAATATGGGGACGCGAGCTGAAATCGGCGCCGCGGGACCAGCCAGGATGGCGGTTCGAGGAATTTGGAGATGGAAAGGACGCCTTGACACCCAAAACGGCGCATTTCGGTGCGCCCAAGCGGAGTAAATACGGTTGGAGTCAGGTACGCAATCCTTAAAAGTCATCGATAACTCATTGCTGCTGAAACGGTTCAGTAGCGGTTTAGTGGTCCAAAGGTCCCGGTTTTTGGAACCTGGAAACGTTAAGGGCTTTCTACCCTATGTCGATCTCGACATCACCCTAAACGCAGGTGTGGGAGCAATGAATACTGATCCTGACTCTGGGCCTCGAAAGATGTCCCAAACATTTCTTAAAAATGTGCTTCGTCCTATCTCAACTTTGCCAGTCAACGTGGAATTACCTTGGTGGCGGCGATATACAACCAATACGGGGTGGGTTCATGGCAATGCCTAATACGACACGTTCAGACATAGCACCACGAGGAGTCAGGTTGACTCCGACCGAAGTCAAAGTATTGAGCTTGATTGCTCAGGGACATAGCAGCAAGGAGGCTGCGGAAAAGCTGGTCGTTTCCAAACGAACAGTCGATTTCCACCTGGCAAACATTTATGACAAGCTCCAAGTCAATAATCGAGTGCAGGCGCTTCGCATGGCGACGCGACTGGGCTTGATTCCATTCGAGCCGATTTTCGGCGGAAATTTCGGCGAGGCTTAGGCCTTAATCGAAAAGTAGTCAGGCACGACGCTTTGGATGGCTCCTCGAGAGATCGAGGAGCCATCGGCGTTTTTGCCGTTACGTCGGCGGCCCAGCTTCGGGAATGCTCCCGCCCGAAGCAAAGACGATCGCGCCGACGGTGGAACATCCGGCCAGTTTGAGGGCGCGAGCGCACTCCACCGCAGTTCGACCGCTCGTCAACACGTCGTCGATCAGCCACAGGTCGAGTCCCGCAACGTCGGGCGACGCCCGAAACGCCCCGTCCAGGTTTTCCCGTCGCTCGTCCAGCGTCAGGCGGGCTTGCGGCGCGGTGAAGCGGGTTCGCTCCAGCCACTCGGTCTCGACCGGATGGCCCAAAGAATGGGCAAGATCCTCCGCTTGATTGAATCCCCGCCAGCATTCTCGTCGCCAGTGGATCGGGACCGGGATCAGCGCATCGGGGCGTCCGAGTCCAGCGCGACTGATCGTTTCCCGCATCCGGGCGGCCATCGCGGGTGCCAACGTCCTCACGCGGTCGAACTTCAGCCGAAGGACCGCCTGACGGGCGCGTCCCTCATAAGTCGCTGCGACCAAAACCCAGTCCAACGGGTGGTAGCGCTCGTCGATCTCGGTTCCATCTTCCCGGCGGACCATGCCAGAATCGCAAACCGTACAGATGGCTTCCGCTCCCAACTGTCCGCAAAGCGCGCATTTGGGTGGGTACAGGGCGTCGAGGACAGCCTGAAGCATGCGGACCGGAGCTTACCGCCCGTGCCACAATCTGCCCAATGGTCACGTTCCAGGATCTCGTCACCAAGCTGAACCAGTATTGGGCCCGCCAAGGCTGCGCCATTTTGCAGCCGTACGATGTGGAAGTCGGCGCGGGAACGAAGCATCCCGCCACCGCTTTGCGATGCCTGGGGCCGGAACCGTGGAACGTGGCCTACGTTCAGGCCTCGCGACGACCCGCCGATGGTCGCTACGCCAGGAACCCGATGCGCAACCAGCGCTACTACCAGTACCAGGTGATCCTCAAGCCATCACCCGAAAACGTCGTGGACCTTTATATGGGCTCGCTGGAGGAGGTCGGGATCGACACCAAGAAGCACGACCTGCGCTTGGTCGAAGATGACTGGGAAGATATGGCAGCCGGAGCGGGGGGAGTCGGCTGGGAAGTCTGGCTCGACGGGACCGAGATCACCCAGTTCACGTTCTTCCAGCAGATGGGCGGAATCGAATGCAAGCCCGTGTGCGCCGAAATCACGCTCGGCCTGGAACGCTGGGTCCTCATGCTGAACAAGCAGAACTCGATTTGGGAAGACCTCATGTGGAACGACACCCTGAGCTACCGCGATATCGAGCTGCAGTCCGAGATGCAGAACTGCGTTTATAACTTCGAAGTCGCCTCGACAGAGATGCTGTTTCAGCTGTTCGAGACGTATGAGGCGGAGAGCCGCAGGGTGATCGACATGCCGATGGCGTGGGACGCGGCAACAGGAATTTTGACCGCACGCGATCTGCCCGAAGCCGAGCGTGGCGAAGCTCCCGCCGGAGGCGGCCCGAATGCGCTCGTCTATCCCGCTCTCGATCTGGCGCTCAAGTGCTCCCACATTTTTAACATCCTGGATGCTCGTGGCGCGGTTTCCGTCACGGAGCGAGCGCACTTCATCAACCGCATTCGGGCCCGCGTTCGGGCTTGCTGCTTGCGACATCTCGAGCAGTATGCGGACAGCGGTGCGAAGCGAGGATAACCCGCCAAAGTTCCGAGGGTGGTCCGAGCCAATACCTGTGATACGATGGTGGTATGCGCTTTGGTCTTACCGCTCTGGTCATACTGTGCGCCCTGATCTCGCACGGCCAGCTTCTTGACAACGCCAGTTTTCAGGACGCGCCCATCCTGTCCGGGGGCCAGACCATCCTTGGAGTGGGAGACCAAAAGGCAGTATTCGCGGACGACCCCAGCCAGATTTCAGGCATCGCGGGTTGGTCCCACGGGACCAATGTCGATCTTGGATTGGTGCGCACCACCGCATTCGGCGACGCCAGCGCCCCCCAGGTCGCGTTCACGAACAACTGGGAGCGGCGTCTCAGCCAGACCGCCCACCTCATTATCGTCCCGGGCGTCGCGTATGAGATGGCATTTTTGGTTGGTACGGCTCTCGACGAGCCTCTCCAGCCACGAGCCGGACTGATCGAAATTATCGCTGGATCCGTTTCGGCATCCGATCCTGAGCAGTTCGAGCCAGGCTCGTCCGTCATCGTCAGCAAGTCGTTTCGGTCAAGCACCTACGCCGGTGCCGGGCAGATCATTCCCGACCGAACGTGGTCGGTCATCTTGTCGACGTTCTCGGTCAGTGAGGGCGACCCGCGGATTGGCAAGTACTTGAGCGTGTCCCTGCAGACCCAAGGCAGTTCAGCCGGACCGATCTACTGGAAAGGAATCGAACTCTTGCCCGTCGCGGGTCTGGGCTCGCCACCCGCGGATTTCACCGCCGGGAACAGTGGCTTCCGGGTCTCCGGCCTCGATCCCACCGCCCCGGTCAGCAGCAGTTGGCTGCTACCCGCAACGTGGGAGAAGGATTCGCACGGACTTCGCATGAAGTCGACCTATCCATGGACCTGGGCGCTCGCACCCACGGGAATGACGGCGGGCAAGCTGAGATACGCCCAGAATCTCAGCGCCACCATCAAACCGACCGATTGGGACGGCCAGCCAAAGCCGGTTTTCGCGGTGGAAACCGCCAACGGAACCTACTTCTACACCCGAAACTCGTTTGCGGTCAACCAGCAGAACACGATCTCGACGTACCTGACCGCCCGAGGCTGGCGGAAGGACCACTACCTCACGGGTCCCGAGCCGACCGAGTGGCAGTTCTATCAGGATCTCCAAACTGCCACCGCTCTCCATATCGGCTGCACCTACGGAGCGACGACCGATACCTCGATTCTGGCCGTCGCGATTGGGATCGCCCAGGGTCAAACCGGCCTGACCGTCAACTGCGGACTAATGAACGAGGACTGGCAGGGCAACCCCTCCGATAAGCCGATCCGCTTGGAATACTTCGACCAAGGCACCAAGGTCGGCGAAGGATCGTTTGTGGCCGATAATCAGACGAACTACGTCGGGGCGGTCCGCTATCCGGTCGGTGGCACTTTCGACATCTATGCCAGTCGTCCGGGATATCTCAGCTACCGAATTCCGCAAGTGACCCTGCCCTTCACGGGAACCATGAATCTCGAATTCACGAACGGCGACATCGACAACGACAATGCGATCACCGTTTTCGACTACGGCATCCTGAGCGACTATTTCGACCAGAGCAGTGCGGACGCGAACTGGACAACAGTGGGTGCCAATGGCGCGCGGCCCAAAGATGCCGATCTGGATGGCGACGGGGCCGTCACCGTGTTCGATTACGGGATTCTCAGCGATCACTTCGATCGGTCGGGAGATCCCCCTTACTGAGAAAGGATGGTGGAGGCGGCGAGAATTGAACTCGCTTCCAAAACTGTCGGCCCCAAAATTACCACGAGCGTCTCCCCTGTACTTTTTCTCGGCGGCGATCTATCCCGGGGTCGGCTGATCGCTCGCTCAGTTCGATTGATTTAGCGGACCTTGCTCCGAACAGAAGCTCAGCTCGCGATCCGGATTTTGTGACGCCCCTGACTCTCCCTACCGGCTCGAGTGAGAGGGACGCGCTGGCTTAATTAAGCAGCGTAAGCGTAATTGTTATTCGCAACTACTGTTTTGCCGTTTTTGACGAGGCCAACGGCGCCTCGGCTCGCAATCTTGAGTCGAACCAGCTCTGTCGAACCCGTTCGCCCCCACTTGTCAGTAGTTTAGACGCCTTTTCTAAGTCCCCGGTTTCCGGGCCTGCATTTGTGCCGGGATTATGCGTGAATTCTGCCCTTATGCAGGATAATAAACCGTTCCAGGGTCCTCATGAGAAACTCCACCCAACAACTCGCCCTCGTCGCTGCCTTGGCGACCGCGATGCTGCCGGGCCTTTCGGCTGCGCAGACCGCTTCTCTTCATTTCAAAAATTCCGCCTCGGCTACCGTCGCCAAACTGCGTGCCAGCGAGAAACTCGACCACTATCAGGCTGTCCGACTCCTCGATGTCGACCTCGCCGGCATCAAGTCCGAACTCAAGCAGGCGCCGGCCGAAGGCACGGTTGAAGCGCAGGTCATGCCCAAGATCATCGCCCTTCCGACTCCGGATGGGCGAACCGAGCGCTTCAAGGTGTTTGAGTACAGCATCATGACGCCGGAACTAGCCGCTCAGATGCCGTTCAACAAGACGTACCGAGGCCAGGGCCTCGACAATCCGTCCGACGTCGCCGTCCTCGATACCACGTCGCTCGGCTTCCACGCCATGGTCATTTCGGCCAAGGGCTCCTACTTCGTCGAGCCCCTCAGCCTGAACCCGCAGGGCACCTACGGCGCGTTCTATCACCGAGACATGATTTTCGATGCACCTTGGACCTGTCAGGCCAAGGAAAACCCGATCCGACAGGCCGAAAGCCTGATCCCGGGTGGTGGCGGCGGCGATGCGACGGGCACCACGCTCCGCACGTTCCGACTCGCTCTGAACGCGACGGGCGAGTACTCGGCCGTTTTCGGCGGCACCGTTCCGGGCGCTCAGGCCGCGATGGTCACCGCAGTCAACCGCGTGTCCGGCGTGTACGAGGTGGACTTCGCCTACCGACTCAACATGGTCTCGAACAATCCGTACACCAATGCGGCGGGCGATCCGTTCACCAATAACAACGGCTCGACCATGCTCTCGCAGAATCAGACGGTGTGCGACTCGACTCCGGGCAGCGCGAACTACGACATCGGTCACGTGTTCTCCACAGGCGGCGGCGGCGTTGCGTTCCTCGGCGTTGTGGGCGTGAACGGCAGCAAGGCGGGCGGCGTGACGGGTCTTCCCTCCCCGGTCGGCGATGCCTTCTATATCGACTACGTCGCTCACGAAATGGGCCACCAGTTCGGCGGCAACCACACGTTCAACAGCACGTCCGGCAGCTGCGGCGGTGGCAACCGCGCCGCTTCGGCAGCTTATGAACCGGGTTCGGGCTCGACGATCATGGCGTACGCCGGCATCTGCTCCCCGCAAGACCTGCAGAGCAATTCCGACCCGTACTTCCACGTGAAGAGCTACGACGAAATCACGGCGAGCATCAACAGCAAGCCGACCGTTGGAACCTCGACCGCGACGGGTAACACGATTCCCGTCCCCGACGCGGGAACGAACTATACGATTCCCTACGGCACGCCGTACATCCTGACCGGTTCAGGATCGGATGCCAATGGCGACACGCTCACCTATTGCTGGGAGCAGTTCAACCTGGGTTCGACCACGTCCGCGACCAACCTGGCCTCGGGCGTCATCAACCGGTCGTACAACCCGACGACTTCGCCCAAGCGGTTCGTACCGCCTCAGGCCAACGTCCTCGCCAACACGACGAACACGTGGGACGCCACCCCAGGCTCCACGCGATCCAGCATCACGTGGCGCATGACCGTTCGGGATAACCGAGCGGGCGGCGGCGGATCGGACTATCGCCAGATCGTCCTGACGGTTTCGGGAACGCCGCTTTCGGTGACGAGCCCGAACACGGCCGTCTCTTGGACCGGTGGCACGACGCAGACGGTGACGTGGACTCCGGGTACCGGCCCAGCCACCAACGTCGATATTTATCTGTCGACCAATGGCGGCGCCAGCTTCTACACGGGCACCGCGACCCTGCTCGGGACCTTCCCGAACTCGGGCTCGGCCAACGTGACGATTCCGAATACGCCCACTTCGACGGCTCGTATCTTCGTGAAGGCGAACAACAACATCTACTACGATGTGAGCAACGTCAACTTCACGATCACGGCCGGCAACACGGCGCCGACGATCACCACGATCCCGACGCAGAACATCAACGAGGAAGCGCCGTTCGTGTACAACGCGACGGCAAATGATCCGGATTCGGGCCAGACCAAGACGTGGAGCCTCGACTCCGGTCCGAACGGTCTTGCCATCAACCCGTCGACCGGCCAGATCACCTGGACGCCGACCGAAGCTCAGGGTCCGAACAACTACAGCGTCACGATCCGCGTGACCGATAACGGCTCGCCGAACCTGTCCGACACCGAGACCTTCACGATCAACGTGGCCGAAGTCGCAAAGACCGTTGCGGGAACGATCACGCTGGAATCTTGGATCCCCGATCCCGCGGGCCAGCCGCTGACCGTGCTCATCTCGCCGACGGATGCCGCTGGCGCCATCGAGACGAAGAACCTCACGCTCGGAGCGGGTGGCACCTTCTCGTTCGATTCGCAGGTCGCTCCGGGCACCTACAACATCTACGCTGATGGCGATCACTACTTGCGCAAGCTGGTGGGCAGCTTCACCATCGCTTCGACGGGTGTCTCGGGTGTCAACGCGACGTTGCTGAACGGTGACTGCGATGGCGACGGCGTCATCTCGGTCTTCGACTACGGCATCGTTTCCGACGCGTTCGATTCGGTTCCTGAGTCGGCGAACTGGAACGCCGCCGCTGACCTCGATGGTGACGGTGTGGTTTCGGTCTTCGACTACGGAATCATGTCGAACAACTTCGACAAGACCGACGATAACTAAGTCGGCCAAATAGAAAAGCCCCCCGCCTTCCAGCGGGGGGCTTTTTTGTGTTCGGGTTGTGGAGTTAATCGTCGCCGTTCAGATCGAAATTATCGGAGATGATTCCGTAATCGAAAACGGTCACCGCGCCATCGAGGTCGATGTCGGCAGCCTTCGGAGCGAAGCCGTTGCCACCCACCGTCGTCCAGTCCGCGTCGGCCGAGCTGTGGTCGAAGTAATCGGAGAGCACGCCGTAGTCAAAGACCGTGACCGTGTTGTCCTGGTCGATGTCGCCCAGCTTCACCGCGAAGTCGAGGTTCGAGACGTTCGAACCGGAGGTGATTGCCACCGATGCGTTTGCTTTCCGGAGTGCGGAAAGGCCCGTCACCGAAACGTTGTAGTTGCCGTTGAGCGAGGTGTTGAACGTGTAAGCGCCGTTTGCACCCAACGTCACGACATGGGACTCCACCGTGGAAAGATCACCCGGATTTCGGATCGCAACCGTCACCGACTGTCCAGCGAGGTCGACGCCTTCGACCGAGGTGATTTGGCCCGAAATCGCGGAAGCGCTCGGCGGCAGATAGTTGTAGCCTTCGAGAATCGTGCCCGACGCGGTTTCGTTCTTGGCGAGGGTGAACTCGTACTGGAACGCGCCCGCAATGTCGGCAGTGCCGCTGTAAACGCTGTCGGCCAGGTTGGTTACGTTGGAGTCCGCCAAGCTGCCTTCGCGCAGATCGACCTGCTTGGAGATCTGATAGTGGAGTGGCGTCTGGATCGCTCTCGCCATGCAGATTGGACCGCTACCGTTCGTGAACGTCATCGTGTTCGTCAGCGGATCGTACGATCCGGACTGGTTAACGGCGGAGGGATCGTTGAAGTCGAAGTACGGATAGAAGGAAACCGTCTGGACAGCGTCCTTCTTATTCGTGCACGTCCAGTCTATCTTCACATACGACTGGGTAGGCGAGACCACAAAAAGTTCATAGGTGAACGTGTACTCAAGGACGTTGCCGATTCCGTTGACCGGCTCAAGGTACGTGACGCGCGCCTTCGTAGCGTTGATGAGGCCACCGCCGAAGCCGGTCTGATCAAACGCCGGGAAATACTCACGGCTCTCGCCGGTTCCCCGAGCCCAGAACCACTGCTGGTAGTAGATGTCTGTACTCGGCTGGAGGCTCGCACCAGGATTGTAGTTGCCGGTAGCCACGTTGACGCCGCTGCGTGCGGAGTTCGGGTTGGACGGCGACGGCTGGAAGAGCTGGAAGTGAAACTTGTCGCCGCTGGTCGGGCTAAGAGCGAAGCCCCACGATACGGCGGGCACCGCAAACACGGCGGTCAATGCCAAAAATAAGGATTTCTTCATGGGATAAAAGGTTCATGTGAAAGGGGCCGCCGGACGAAACTCCGTCCAGCGGCTCAGATGAAAAGTTGAGGTTTAGTGACGACGGCGCGAGATCAAAGCACCGGCGCCCGCGGCCAAGGCGAGCAAGCTGCCCGTCTCAGGAACGGCCACGTCCGTCATGTAGAAGTTGTCAAAGCGTCCGCTGCCACGAGAGCTCGACTGACCGCGCGAAAGCAGCTCGGCGCTGGTGACCGAGTCCGTGCTCGACGCGGTAAACGTCGTCAGCGTGTAAGCCACGCCCGCATAGTGAGCCTTAGCGAAGGCGGCGTTTGGTGCAATGCTGCTGACGTCGACTTGGAAGTCGAGGCTTCGGAATTGAGTCGGAGCTGCAACGTTGGCCGCGACCTGTGAAGTCAGAAACGTCTTCGCGTTCGAGTAGTACAGCGAGTAGCCCGTGGTGGTCGACGTGCTGTCCTTCATCACGAACAATCGCCAGCTGCCCATCTTGAGACCGATGCCACGACCGTTGGTCATAGTCAGGTCGAGCAGCTTGACCATCGAAAAGCCGCGCTTATTGCTCGAGCCGAGCGGAAACGCCTTCGTCGCGACATAGTCGGTGGTGCTGTTTGTGGTTTGGGTGTCGACCTGAGCGGCTTGCGCACCGATCACGGTGCCCGTGTTCTTCACGAAGCCGAAGCCGGGGGTGCTGTTCACGTTGCCCGAAAATCCGTTGGCGGCCCACGAGTTCGTCAAGCCAAGCGGATCCCATCCGGGCGCCTCGGTGGGGGACTTTTCAAAGCCCGTCTGGAAGGTGAGTCCAAAAGCCATCGCCGACGAGACGGCGGCGAAAGCCGTAATCATAAACCGATACATGTTTTACTCCTTTCTGAGGTGGTGCGCTGGACTCGAAGGCACCAACGCATATAGGAGATGCAGCGGCATTTTTGTGACACCAACTTGATCGTCGTAACGGAAAATATCTACAAACCGGCGTACCAGTCATATCCCCGCTGAGCCCAATAATCGGCCGGTCGGAGGTCGGTGACCCGGATCACCGCGATGTTTTTAATCTGTTTGTAGCCGTACTTGATCGGCATCGCGAGGCGCATCGGATGGCCATTTTCTGGGCGGAGGGGCTCGCCGTTCATGCGGAAGCACAGGAGCGACTGGGGATGAATACAGCTCGCCCAATCCAACCCCACCATGTACTCGCGACCGGGCGATTCCATGCTCACATAGATCGGTTTTTCCCCGGAGGCGTATCGCTTGAAGAAGTCGGCCAGGGGCACGCCCTCGAACTCCAGAATTCGACTCCAGCCTTCGACGCACTTGAATTCCACGACCATCGACTGCATCCCGATCGCCTGGATGTCGGCGTAGGCAATCTCCTGCGTGCGTCCATCCCCGAGCACCAACGTCATCGATTCGACGAGAGCGTCGGTGGTCCGCAATCCGACGCGGCCGTTCGTCCGGATCGCCTGAATCGCGTTGCGATCGAAGGTCGGCGTGAGACCCTGGGGTCCAATCACGCGACCCCAAAGCTTTTCGTTCAATTCCAGTCCACGTCGCAGGGGCGAGACGATGCGGTGTTCTTGCGGACTTCCGACCAGCCATCGCCAAGCTCCGTATCCGAGCGCGACACTGCCCGCCGCCCAGAGCAGGCTTCGCCGCGTCATCTGGCTCATCTCTTCCTGAGGCGTTCTCACGATTCCTCCGTGACGAGCTCTTTGCCCGTCAGCATCGCGCGGAAGTTGTTCCATCCCGCGCGCACGACCTGGGCGATATGGACGAGAAAGAACCCAACGTACGCCAAAGTCAGGACGAAATGGATGACCCGGGCGAATGAATAGCCGCCGAGCAACGATGTCAGCCAGCCGAGTTGAGCCGGCTTATAGATTGCGAGCCCGGTCAGGACGCTCAGCAGCCCCATCGCGATGATCATCGTATAGGCGATCCGCTGCGCGCCGTTGAATTTGCCAGGGGGCGGTGGCTCGCGTCGCAGCCTTAAGTCGTGAAGCACAACGTGGATGGCGTCGCGCAGCGTCCCTCGCCGAGGGAGCAACTCACGCCACTCGCCGGAAAAAGCGGTGTAGAGCACGTAGAGGCAGCCGTTCAGGCTAAAGATCCAGCCCAGCGTGAAGTGCCAAGCCATCCCTTCCGCAAGCCGGTTGTTCGTGGCCATCGCTTTATAAAACGCGGTCGGGAAAAAGCTGAACAGCGTGCGCGATCCCCATCCGAGGCGATACACGTCGTTCGCCCAATAGATAAGCAGCCCGCTCCAGACCATGACGGCCAGCACCGGAAAGTTCACCCAGTGAAACCAGCGGGTCGCGAGCGAATGCTTATCGGCGATGCGGACGGAGTTCGACGGTTCGGATCTCACACGATCCGTAAGTTACCAGAGGTGAGAAAGTTCCTCAAACGGACTGTTAACCGAATCGCGAATCGCAGGCAAGACGAAGAATCGAAGATGTTCGAGATCTTCGAGTTGAGGAAGAACGGGATCATTGGTGCCGCACAGCGCGTTCATCCAATCGAACCCGGGTGCCAGGGTTCCCATCTCTTCCATCTGCAGCAGTCCTTTGCTCAGTTGTTTAAAGGTCTTATCCATTCCCAATCCAGTTAGAGTCATTTTAGGGCGATTAAGTTCGGTTTGGAGTCGAAAGTCCTACTAGCACCACAATTACCGAGCAATCTACGGGGCTGGCCAGGCAAAAAATAGCCACGCCCAGGAGTAGAGCGTGGCTTGTGGGAATGTAGGAGTCAGATGAGAAAATACTAGAGTCGCACACCGTAATTGATGAGGATGCCTCCCGAGATGCCGTCCGAGCGGCGGCTCGGTAAGCCCACCGACATCAGAACGCTCAGTCCCTGAAGCTGCGGAACCGGGAAGCTCACCCCGAACTGAGTCACCGATCCCGGCCCACCCGTGTGCTCGATCATGCCCGTGGCATTGCCAATCGGAAAGTCGACGCCGCAGATCAATCGGCTCGTATCCGTTTTCAGCCAGCCGGCGTGAAGTCGAAAATCCTTAAAGTTGTAGCGTCCAACCGCGAACGGTTCGATGTAGCGGGTTTTGGGCATATAGTTCTGGAAGCCCGCGCTGAACGCATAGCCGCTGTCTTTATCTTCGAGCAGAAGCGCTTTCGCGTTGAAAACGTTGCCCCCCAAAAAGTCGGTGTCGTAGCCCAATTCAAATCGGTCGAACAGGCCGATCTCGACGCCTGCCGTGTGGCCGATCAACTTGCTCACGTTCTGCTCGGTCGCCGACGCCCCGTATCCTGCCAGCAGTTCCCGATGCCGAAGAATATCGGCGATCGGGATGCTGACAAGGCCGCTTGGTCCCGCCTTGACCGTTACGGCTAACCCCACGGTTAAAGTCGCTATTGCTGGTCGTATTGCTTTCCGCATGTGTACTGCCCCAAAACCCTGCTGGTAGTGAAATTCCATGCCAGAAACCGTAACGGGCTATCACAAATGCCAGGGTTACACGAGGCCAGTGAAATTACGTGCCGAACGCGGGGGAGCGATCTGGGACTACAATTCGAACGATGCCTGAACCTGTGGTAATCGTTGGGGCTGGGCTCGCCGGGTTGGCGTGCGCGAAGCGATTGAAAAAGGCGCAGCAACCGTACTTGCTCGTCGAGGCCAGCGACCGCGTGGGGGGCGATCTGCGAACTGAAACGGTCGACGGATTTCGCCTGGATGTCGGCTTCCAAACCGCTTTTACGAGCTACCCGTTTCTTAAGAAGCTCGTCGACATCGACGAGTTGGCGCCCTGCGTCATGGAGCCCGCTCTGCGGGCCTGGACTGGCTCGTCCTGGAACGAATATAGCCGCGATCAGCCGGTGAAGATGGCGTTCGAGTCGTCCCTCAGCCTGACCGACAAGCTCAAAATCTCGGGCTTGAGCACGGATCTGGCCGCAATGGAGCGCGACGAGATCTGGCGGCTCCCCGATATTCCCATCAAGGCTTACCTGCGCGATATGGGGTTCAGTGAGGCCACGCTCGACCGGTTCATGTCCCCGTTTTTCCAGGGCATCTTCCTGGACCGAGACCTCACCACGTCCACGCCGATCTTTTGCTGGGTCTGGAAGATGCTCGACGGTGGAGCCACGTTCCTCCCCGGCGGAGGCGTCCAGAGGATCGCCGATACCCTCAGTTCAAACCTCAGTCCTAAATCGATTCGTACCGGTCAGATGGTGGAAAGCCTCGTCATCAACGACGGCCGGGCCACCGGGGTGCGGCTTGCCTCGGGTGAAGTCATCGACGCGAAAGCCGTTGTGCTCGCCGTCGATGGCGATGCTGGCGCCAAGCTCGCAGGAGTCGACTGCCATCTCAACTGGCGCAGCTCGACCTGCCTGTACTTCGAGACGCCAAGCCCGGTGATCGACCGCAAGCTGCTTCTGGTGGACGCCCGCCCCGACGCTAACCCCATTCACGTGGTGCCCGTCTCCGTCGTCGACCCCAGCACCGCGCCGGAAGGGCGGCACCTCGTGAGCACCACCCTGCTCGGAGCCCTGCCCGCCACGGATGCCACGGTGGAGGCCACGAAGGTTGCGCTCGCCGGATGGCTTCCGAATGCGCACGTGCCCAGCTGGCGCCACATCAAGACGTTTCCCATCGAGAAGGCCCAACTCAATCAGTCGGCAGGCTTCATGAAGCGTCGACTTCCCTTCCGCAACCATATTCGCGGGCTCGTCATGGCGGGACAAGCAACGACTTGGTCGAGCATCGACGGCGCTCTGGAGAGCGGGATTCGCGCCGCGGAGCTTATTCTGGCGTGAGGGTCGGCATCGTCGGAGCCGGAATCGCGGGCCTCGCGGCGGCGCGTCGACTGCGCATGGCCAGCATCGAGAGCGTCATTTTCGAAAAATCGCCCGCGGTCGGCGGTCGCCTGGCGACGCGCCGAATAGGCGAGTACACGTTCGATACCGGCGCGACGAGCATCGTCCCGCGCACCAAGTCGCTCGCCAATGTGATGACTTCGGAGCTGGATACCACCGGGCTCGTCCAAATCGCCAAACCGCTTTACCTTTGGCAAATGGGCCGCATCGTGCGCCGAGATCCCATGCGGACCTCACCACGCTACACCTATGCCAACGGGAACAACCAGCTCGCCAAGCTCCTTGCCGCGAATGCAGACATACGCCGCGACATGCGCGTCGACGAAATTCAGCGGACGGGCGAGCGCTTTTCGATCTGTGGCGAGATGTTCGACGCCGTCATCCTGACGCAACCGATTCCCCAGGCCCGGGTGCTGCTCGAATCGATGGGCGAGCGGCGCTCCTTATCCAACGCCTTTTACCGCTCGTGCCTCAGTGTGCTCATGTGCTACGAGGTCGATGGTTCGGACTTCGAGTTTCACGCCCTCGTCGAGCCCGACCAGCGCCATCCACTGACTTGGTTGAGCCTGGAATCAGTAAAGGTCGACGGCCGGGCCCCGGCAGGCTGCACGGCCCTGGTCGCCCAGATGAGCCCCGAATTCAGCACCGAGCATTACGACGCCCCGGACCAAGAGATCGCGGCGGAGGCGGGAGTCTGGACGGCTCGATTGCTGGGCAATCGCTTCATCCAGCCCGCCATGAGCCAAGTCAAGCGATGGCGCTACAGCCAGCCAGAAACCACGGCCACGTTCACCAGCGCGAACCCCGCCGGGACCCGGCTTTTGGTCGCGGGAGACGGCGTCGCAGGAGCGCGGGTCGAATTCGCCTACGAATCCGGCCTGATGGCGGCTGAACGCCTCCTCGTGTAACATGCGGCTGATGCGCGCCCTCCTGATCGCGACTTCCACACTTGCCATCTCGCTCGGCTGGGGACAATCGGTCAAGCTCCAAGTTTCAACTTCGGGATTGATCGTGGGCACCGCTGTTATCGAGCAGAAACTGCTCGCCGACGGCGGCAAACAGGTGAGCCTCACGATGGACCTGAAAATGCCCGATGGGCCAGCGACGCGAAGCCGCAGCGAGAGCGTCTACGACGCAAACGGACTTACGGTTCGGAAGATTCTCACGGTCAAAGTCGGAGACCGTCCCGAGCGCCGGAGCGTTGTCACGTTCACCGGGAACAAGGCCAGCCTGCTGACCCCGGATTCGGATCAACCCCTTGTGGTGGCGGCGTCGGCCAGCATGCCCCTCAAGGCAGCGTCGGAATTTTGGTTCATTCGCGACCAGCCGAAGCCCAAGGAACGCGTTTCGTGGTACGCCTTCGACGAGACCACCAAGTCTTGGAACCTGAACGATGCCCAATACCTCGGCCCCAAAACGACCGATTGGATGGGCAAGAAGACCAAGGCCCACCTGATCCTGATGAGCCGATCGGGCGGCAAAATCAGCGCGCTCGTGGACGAAAAGGGACTTCCCTTCCGCATCGAAATGGGCCAGCTCCTGATGGAGCGAATCGCCAAGCCAGAATAGAGAAAGCCATGCCAAAACCAACCAGCACCATTCGTGTCGCCGTCGCCGGAGCCGCCGGAAAAATGGGCAGCGAGCTCTGCCGCTGGCTTGTCGGCAAAGAAGGGATCGAGCTGGTTTCGGCCATCGACCGGAACCACGTCGGCGAGCCCCTCAACGCTGTCGTTGGCGGCGGCACTCCCGCGATTCCAATCGTCGACGGATTAGGCTCCGCGCTCGACAACCACGAGACTCACGTTCTCGTCGATTTCACGCACCCAGGTGCGGCTGCCGACCATGCGATCTCGGCTATGAAGCGGGGTATCGCGGCGGTCATCGGAACGAGCGGGATCGGCAACGACGGACTGAGCGAGATGAAGCGGTACAGCCAGGAGTTTCAAACCCCCTGCCTCATCGTGCCGAATTTCGCGATCGGTGCCGTCTTGATGATGCAGTTCGCCCAGACCGCGGCGAGATATTTCCCCGACTGCGAGGTGATCGAGTACCACCACAATCAGAAGGCGGACGCCCCCTCGGGCACGGCCAAACGGACGGCGGAACTGATCGCCGCCAGCCGGCGGAAGCTTCCGGGTCGCAAGGCCGATTCCATCATCAAGGTGGAAGGCGTGCGCGGCGGCAATCTCCAAGGCGTGACCATTCACTCCGTCCGACTGCCCGGATTCGTGGCTCACCAAGAGGTCATTTTTGGCGGGTCGGGTGAAATGCTCACCATCCGGCACGACAGCCAGGACCGCTCAAGCTTCATGTACGGAGTCGAGCTGTGCGTGCGCAAAATTTGGGACCTGAACGGCCTTCAAACGGGCCTCGAACACGTCCTCGATTAATCCGTGACGCCGGGCTGCTTCTGGAGCGCAAGCGCGATGACTTCCTCGCGGGTGAGGTTTTCGGAGAACTCTTCGATGTGGTTCGCCCCTTCGTCGCCACTGCGCTGACGGACCTCGGCGCGGGCTTCTGCGATCCACTCGCGGTCGAGACCAGGCGCGTGGCGTTCGATCCATGAGCCGATGATGAGGGCACGGTCCGAGTCGCGACGCGATAAGCGCCAGTAGTCGGAAGCAAACCACGACAGCATCTCGACGGTGATCGCCTCGTCGCCGAGCATCGCGGCCAGTTTCAAGGCACGCTCGCGATAGGGACGCTGAACATTGGGATCTTTGGACCAAGCGCTTCCGCTCAGGCCCGCGCGGGTTTCGTCGAGGACGATACGTCCCCAACGCCCGTCGCCATACTTGCTGAACATGGTCGCGCCGGCTCGGTCGAGCTGAGCCAGGGCCATTGCCGAACCCCATCGCGAACCCAGTTTGCGAAGCAGGACCAGCGCGTTCTGCGCCCACTTGGCTTGACTCTCGGTCGCCTGCATCGTCGAGACGGTGGACGATTCTCGCACCTGAGCGAGGCCGAGCATCGTCATCGCCATGCCTTTCTCGTCGTGGTTGGCTTCGAACTGTCGCAGCGCACGGTAGTAAAAGCGAGCCGCATGCACCGGTCGGTGGCCGTACGCCTCGCAGAATCCGAGGACCCGCAGGGACTCGGCCATGCGCGCTTCGTCGGCCGCATTGTACGCGTCCTCGTAGCAGGCAGCGGCAAACGCTTTGGCTTGGCGGTGCAGCCGGTCCTTAGCCATAAGGATTGCCGCAGCCAGACGCAGGTCGATCGAGACGCCGTCATCCAGCTTCGGATTCGACGCCATCGCGCCGTAAATGAAATCTGAGGCCAGTTGGTGATCGCCGAGCAGTTCCAAGTATCGCCACAGATCGAGCGCGAGTCGGGCCGCGCCGGCGGGGTCGTTCAGCTGCAGATACATCTGGGCCAGCCGCATATCTTCTTCGGCTTCGCCGACGCGACGCATCCAAACGTCTTCGCGATCGGTGAGTCGAGCGGCTTCGGCCTCGCGAGCGAATTCCAGGCATGACCGCGCGTGGTCGGCCGAGGCCGTGCGAACGACGGAAAGTTCGCCTGAGCTCATTCGGTCGCGCATGGTCGCGATCCGCTCTTGGCACTGGCGATAGCCATCGTCCAAGGGGTCGGTGGCCAGCATGGGCTGAAAGTGCATCCAGCCCAGAATTCCGAGCGTGATCACTCCGGAGACGAGCAATGCGCCGGTCACCGAGCCACGAATCAAACGCTTCGATCGAATCGCCATTTATCCAGTTCAGATTCTCGGCACGTTCAATTCAAAACCTCATAGAGCGGTTGAACTCTGAGATAATGGCGGAATGCCTGTGACCGTCGATTTGAAGAAACCGATCCTCCAAGAACTGAAGGATTCGGGCAAGCGCTACCTGCAAGACCTGGACGCGCTCTCTGAGGATGCTGTCCTCTCATCGCCCATGGGGGGCGCCCGGACCGCCGCCGACATGACCTACGAATGCACGGTCGTCAACAAGCGAATGGCCGATCGCGTTCGAGGCAACGATCCCGGACCGTGGCCCTTCGCGGACGGCTGGGCCGTCGCACCCGAGGACCAGCGCACCAAGAGCGCGCTCATCGCGGGATTCAGCAAGTCGTTCGACGACCTCGTGGCTGCGGCCGAAAGCGTTCCGGAAGAAGAATTCGATCGCGGCGTGCCGACCTCGGACGGTGAAACCCCGATTTGGCAGCTGATCTCCTTTGCCTCGCTGCACCTCAACTACCATTGCGGACAGCTGAACTACATCCAGTCGCTTCATGGTGATATGGCCGTGCACTGGACCGATTAATTCGCCTCTTGGAACGTCTGACGCTCCCCCTTCGGTAATCTGCCTTTAAGTTATGCGTACTTTGCTTCGTGTCGCCGTGACCACCGCGGGTCTCGGAATGGCGGCTGCTCTTCTTGCCGCGTCCCATAATTCCGCCTACCCCAATGCGAACGCGATCACACCCGATCGTTTGCGCGCCCACCTGATGTTCGTCGCCGACGACTTGCTCGAAGGTCGAGACACGCCGTCGCGAGGCTTGGACATCGCGGCCCGATACATCCGCTCGCAGCTCATCCTGTGGGGGATTGCACCGGGCGGACCCAACGGTAGCTATTTCCAGACGATCAACCTGGCGAGTCCCATGGTCGACGCCACGAAGTCCACGGTAACGCTGAACGGTCAACCGCTCTCCTACGGCAAGGACTACTATGCCCGAGGTTCCGCCTCGGCGCAGGGTTCGGGCTCGCTCGTCTATGTGGGTCACGGCTGGAAAGTGCCCAAGCTCAACATCGACGAGACCAAGGGCAAGGATCTCAAAGGCAAATTCCTCGTCGTCCTGAATGGAATGCCGAAGGGCATGTCGTTCCGCGACCTGAACGGTCCGAACGGTGAAGGGGCCGAAAGCGCGGTCGAAAACGCCGGCAAATGGGGCGCGGCGGGGGTGATCGTCATCTTGAACGACCTTCGGCTGGACGGATTTGCCAATGCCGCCGAAAATTCCACGAAGTCGCGCGGCGTCCGGCCGCAAGGTGAGGAAGAAGATAAGAGCGCCCAGCCCGTGCCCGTGATTTACGTGAATCGAAACGTCATCGACACGATCACCAAGGATTCCGGAGTCAGCTCGGCCGATCTCATCAAGGCCGCCACGCAGGGCGGCGAAGCACCCGCCGTTAATCTGAGCGCGAACCTCACTCTGAACGCCAACGTCGTGGTTTCCGGTGCGACCGTCACCACCCAGAACGTGATCGGCGTGATCGAAGGCTCCGATCCCACTCTGAAGAATGAGTACGTCGCCATCGGCGCCCACTACGATCACGTGGGCGTGCGAACGACGGGCGCCGATCGTATCTACAACGGTGCCGACGACGACGGCAGCGGCACGGTTTCCGTTCTAGAAATCGCCCATGCCTTCGCCACAGGGCAGCGGCCGAAGCGAAGCGTCATGTTCGTCTGGCACTGCGGCGAAGAAAAGGGCCTCTGGGGCTCGGCTTTCTTCACCAACAACCCGACCGTTCCGATTGGCAACATCGTCGCCCAGCTCAACATCGACATGATCGGACGAAGCCGGGCGGAGGGCGATACGAAAGCCGCCAACAAGATGCTGACCGAAGCGAACGCGATCTACGTCGTGGGCTCCAACCGCATCAGCCGCGATCTGGGCACGATCGTCGAATCGACGAATCGCGATCTGCACGGGCTCCGGCTGGACTATCACTACGATCAGCCGAACGATCCCGAGAACATTTATCAGCGCAGCGACCACTACAACTATGCGCTCAAGGGGATTCCCATCGCCTTCTTCTTTGATGGCGTTCATGAGGACTACCACGGCGTCGGCGATGAGTGGCAGAAGATCGACTACACCAAGATGAGCAACGTCGCTCAGACGGTCTATGGCATCGCTTGGAACGTGGGCAATCTCAGCGGGCGTCCGCGCAAGAACAGCTGACGCGTGAGCAAAAGCAGAAAGCCCCCAGGCGAACCGCCTGGGGGCTTTCTGTTGGATCGGGTTAGGCCGCGAGCCGCAGATTCGGCTTGCCCGGCTGATCGACCGTTTTGAACTGCCCGACCGAATCGCTCAGCGTGTTGGCGAGTTCGCCCAGTTCCTGAGCGAGCGTGCTGATGCGCTGGATGGAGTCGTTTTGGAGGGTCACGGATGCGGCCATCTCCTGAGCCGAGGCAGCGATCTCTTCGCTGGTGGCGCTCAATTCTTGAGCCGATGCCGCCGTTTCCTCGCTGATGCTCGCCACGCTTTCGATGGCTTGCGTCACGCGATTCACGCCGGCTTGCATGCCATCCGCGGTCGTCTTGCTGACCGACGCCAGTTCCTTCACTTCGTCGATGCTGGAGAGGATTTCGGCCAACGCGGAGCGAGCTTCAGCGCTCTTGGCGTTGCCTTTGGTGACCTCCGCAGTCGTTGCTTCCATCCGCTGGATCGCCTGATTCACGCTCGATTTGACGAGCTGAATGAGACCGGCGATCTGCTTGGTTGCTTCACCGGATCGCTCTGCGAGCTTGCGAACTTCGTCGGCGACGACGGCAAAGCCCTGACCGTGCTCACCGGCCCGGGCCGCTTCGATGGCCGCGTTCAGGGCCAGCAGGTTCGTTTGCGTTGCGATCTCGTCGATCGTGCTGACAATCGCACCAATCTGTTCCTGGCGCTCGCCCAGATCGCGAATCGCGTCGCTGGTCGAAGCCACTTCGCTTTCGATGCGCGAAATGCTCTCGATCGTCGCCTCGACCGCCGTGCTCGTCTGCATCGCGATTTCGTTGGCGCGGTCGCTGGCCTGATACTGGCGATCGACGCCTTCACCGACCGCAGTCGCGCTGGATCCCAAGTCGTTCATCGCCTTCGACGCCTGCTCGGCATTTCGAGCCAGGTCTTGGCTGGCCTGCGCGATGTGCTGGCAAGTTTGCGCCGTATCCTGGGCGCCGCGTGCCACTTCCTCGACGGTATGACCGATCGCTTGGGCCGATGCGCTGGTTTCGGTCGTCGAGCCGCGCAACAGTTCGCCGGACTGGGCGGTTCGCTGCGAAGCATATTGGATGTCGCCGACTAGGGCGCTCAACGAATTTCTCGAATCGTTATAGCCGATCAAGGCGCCCTTGATCCGCTCCAAAGCTTCGTTGAAGGTCTGGTTGAGTTGGCCAAATTCGTCGGCGGACTCGACCGGAAGGGGCTGAGTACGCGGCTGAATGTCGAACGTAAGGTCGCCCTTGGCCACGGCCGCCGTGCCCGTATTCAGGTCCATGATGCAGTTTGAACTCAGGAACTTGAATCGATCGATCACGGCTTGGATACTGCTGCGGATATATCGCGAGAGGACGGACGCAATGCCGACGGAAACAAAAATGGAGACAAACGCGAGCACGCCGCAAATGATGGCGGTCGTGGTCACACGCTGAGCCGCCTGAGTTTCGAGGTCCTTGCGGTAAGCCGCGAGGCCAGCCGTGAACTTCTCGATCATGCCCGCCAGTTTGTTTCGGGCCGGAACGTACTGCTCGTTGATCAACTTCTGGGCAAGCGCGGCGTTGCCTGCTTTCGCTGCCTCCAGCGCCTTGTTTTCGAGCGGATTGCAGACTTCCTCGTCGTGGCTCGAAAATGCCTCGGCTTCCTTCTGCAAGGTCCCCGTCCCCGGCATCACCTTGAGCAGATTGATCGCCTCGTCGAAATTCTTGCTCGCGATTTCGTCTTGCTCGAGTTTCGCGTTCCAGTGGTATTCGGTCGGTTGAGCCACATAGGCCACCGTCTCGTAAGCCATGGTCGCGGAGGCGGTCGAGGCCCGGCTCGCTGCCTGGGCGGCTTCACTCGCCTTCATGATCGCTTGCTGGCTCTGACTCAGCGAACGCATGGTTCCCAAGGCCACAAACGTCCCCACCAATCCGGTGGCGATCACGACGCCGAAAGCCGCCGCCAACTTTGTACCAATTTTCCAGTTCTTGATCATGGATGTCCCTGCCGATTCCCTAGTAATTCTTGGCGTCGATCCACTGATTCTTGAGTGTTTTGTACACAACGGTATGATGGAGAAATGCTTGGCGCTCTTCTCGGGTTGCTGGTCGCCCCCCTTCCGATCCGTGGCGCGGATATGTCGTTTGTCCCCCAATACGCCCCTGTCGTGGCGTACCAAGACGGTGGGAAGTTGCGAGATCCCATCGAATCGCTCACCGCACGAGGTCTGAACCTGCTTCGGGTGCGCGTGTGGGTCAATCCGCCCGATGGCCGGTGCGGTTTGCCCGAGGTTTTGGGGCTCGCAAAGCGGGCCAAAAAGCTCGGGCTCAAGCTCCTCATCGACTTTCACTACTCCGACCACTGGGCCGATCCTCAGCACCAAGATCCGCCCGAAGCATGGCTGAAAATGAACCCGGCTCAGATGGCCAAAGCGGTCGGAAAGCATACGCGAACGGTCCTGGACGCACTGGTCGCCCAGGGGACGCCGCCGCAATACGTGCAGATCGGGAACGAAGTCCGCGATGGCATGCTGTGGCCCTCCGGCCAAATCAAGAAGTCTGGCTACGATCATTTCGCGGCCTATCTCAAGGCGGGCATCGCCGAAGCGGCTCGAACCAAGCCGCGGCCCCTGATCATGATCCATCACGATCAGGGCGGCAATCCCAAGATGTGCCGGGCGTTTTACTCCGAACTGGCTCGGCGGGGCGTGAAGTGGGACTTGATCGGGCTGAGTTACTATCCCTGGTGGCACGGCACGTTCGATGAGCTCCGCGCGAACCTGGCTACGCTTGCCGAATCGTTTGGAAAACCGATTTGGGTGGTGGAAACCGCGTACCCGTTCACGCTGGGCTTCAACGACCGGACCGGCAACTTCGTGGGGCTCAAATCCCAGCTGATGCCCGGATATGACGCCACGCCGGCGGGTCAAGCCAAATTTCTGCGCGACCTCGCCGCGATCGTCGCGAGAACCCCCAAGGGTCTTGGGCAGGGCATCGTGTACTGGGCGCCCGAATATGTTGCCGCGCCGGGGCTGGGCACGCCTTACGAAAATCTCGCGTTGTGGGACTTCGACGCCGAAATATTGCCTGGGGCGGACGCGCTCGGCGGTCGCTGACCGCTCGGGGCGGTATAATCGTCGCTTCCCTGGTGGGGGATTAGCTCAGTTGGGAGAGCGCCTGCTTTGCAAGCAGGATGTCGGGGGTTCGAGTCCCCCATCCTCCACCAGGATTCCGAGGCCGGCCCCTTGCTCCCACCTCGCGCCGGCGGATGCCACGTGCACGCCCCGAAGAGCGTACGATAACGCAAATGATTCTCCCGCTCGCTCTGGCCCTGGCGATCGCGCCCCAATCAGCGACACTCTCCCCGCAAGCCCTTCAGGCCGATTTGGCGATCGCCAAACGCGCGCTGGAAGCCCTCCATACTGGGCTGTATCGCTATCAGACTCCCGAGCAATGGAGCGAACTCAACCGCAAGTTCGAAAAGCGCTTCGGCAAACCCCACACGCTGGGCGAGGCTTATGTCGCGTTCTCGGAATATCTCCATCCGATCCGGTGCGGCCACACATTTTGCAATTTCTACAATCAGGGCAAGACGGTCTCGACCGCGCTCCTATCCGAGGCCAATCACCTTCCCTTTCGGTTCCGGTGGATCGGGGGCAAGATGGTGGTCACCCAATGCCTCCTCGATCGCTCGGATCTGCCCCCCGGAACCATCGTCAACTCGGTTGAAGGCGTCCCCTCGAGCGAATTGCTGCGCAAGATGATGGCGATCACCCGGGCCGACGGCCGCGGCGAGGCCAAGCGGTTGCGCACGCTCGACGTGCAAGGTGGCGACCGGTACGAGGCGTTCGAGGTCTTCTTGCCGCTGCTCTTTAACGTCGCGCCGCCGTACGATCTGGACGTCACCCTCCCCACTGGAAAGCGCACGGCGCTCCAGTTGCCTGCTCCTCAGCCGGCCGATTTGGCACGCGGCCAGAAGCCTGTCAACGAGCAAGACCAGCCTTGGACGACGGTCCGCCCGCGCCAAGACACCGCGCTGTTGACGATGCCGACGTGGGCCATGTACAACTCCAAATGGAACTGGGCGGGCTGGCTCGACCAGACGATGGACGAAATTCAGCGCGACGGAATCCAAAACTTGATCGTCGATTTGCGCGGCAACGAGGGCGGTCTGGATTGTGGCGATTCGCTCCTCAAACGAGTCGTCCAAAAGCCGATCACCATCGCGGGCGCCCAACGCTGGGTGACGTATCGCAAAGTCCCGAGCGACTTGGATGCGGTCCTGGACACTTGGGATCCGTCCTTCAGAAACTGGGGGTTGGCGGCCCAGCGACGCCAGCAGCCGAAGGCGGCCGCCGGCGATCCACGGCCCTTTTATTGGTTAACCCGATTTGACGACGACGGCGTAGCGCGAGTCATTCGACCCCGTGGAAACCGGTTCACCGGTCGCATGTTTGTGCTCGTCGACGCCGTGTGCAGCTCTGCGACCTTCCAATTTGCCTCGATCGTGAAGCAAAATCGCCTCGCCACGATCGTCGGCGAGACCACGGGGGGCAACCAGCGCGGCATCAACGGCGGTGCCTTCTTCTTCTGCCGACTTCCCAACACCCGCATCGAATTCGACATTCCGCTTATTGCGACCTTTCCCGCCGATGACCAGCCCTCGGTTCCCGATGCGGGGATCGAGCCCGACGTCCGTGTGGTGACCACCGCAAGGGACATCGCGGCAAACCGCGATCCGCAAATGGAACGCGTTTTGTCGCTGATCGAGCGCGGCTGACCGGTGCGGCGAAGCGTCAAACTATAGGCATCCATGTCGGCTCGACTCGAATTCGCAATTGAGGCGGCCCACCGCGGCGCGGCGGTGGGGCTGCACTATTTCGGCGAACGGGTTTCGAGCGATCTCAAGTCCGACGGCTCCCCGGTGACCATCGCCGATCGCGAATCGGAGCAGGCCATCCGAGCCGCCATCGCATCGACCTATCCGGACGATGCGATTCTCGGGGAAGAGTTCGGCGAGAGCGGTGCCGGGCCGAACCGTTGGCTCATCGATCCGATCGACGGCACTAAATCCTTCTTGTGCGGCGTACCGCTGTATGCCACTTTGCTCAGTTACGAGGAAGCGGGCGAGCCCGTTGTCGGTGTCTGCGTCCTCCCTGCCCTCGGGCTCACGCTTGCCGCCGAAAAGGGCCTTGGCTGTACGCTCAATGGGGAGCCATGCCGCGTGTCGCAGACGGCAGAGCTCGCCGACGCCGTGCTGAGCACGGGCTCGATTCAGTCGCTGGAACGGCACGGCCGGATGGCCGGCGTCCGCCATTTGGGACCTCGCTGCTTGGCCGTCCGAGGCTGGAGCGACGCTTACGGGCACGCGCTGGTCGCGATGGGCCGCATCGAATCCATGATCGACCCGATAGTCGCCCGATACGACATTTCCGCGATGGAAGTGATCGTTCGAGAGGCCGGCGGCACATTCACGGATTTCAAGGGACGGGCCCTGCCTCAGAAGGAAGCCATCAGCAGCAATGGCGTCCTTCATTCGAAGCTGCTGGAGGCGTTCGGCTGATGCGACTTCTCGGTGTCGACCTGGGTCGCCGACAGATCGGTATCGCGATAGGCATTTCACCGGACGGTCCCGCCACGCCGCGGCCGCCGATCATGGCGACCGGTGTGCTTGCCAAAGACGCC
The DNA here is from genome assembly GCA_044226215.1 of Fimbriimonadaceae bacterium. Taxonomy (GTDB): domain Bacteria; phylum Armatimonadota; class Fimbriimonadia; order Fimbriimonadales; family Fimbriimonadaceae; genus JBGAHK01. The sequence goes on from JBGAHK010000002.1 coordinate 397,410, forward strand.
AATCTCGTGAGTGATCTCGCCCGCAAGGAAGAGGTTCAGAGGGTCATTCTGGGCATTCCCCTCCACACGGAGGAGAAGCGCGCCGAAATCACCCGCCGATTCCAACAGCTCCTGATCGATCAGGGGCTCGAAGTCGCCTTGGTGGACGAATCCTACACGTCCAAAGATGCCGTCCTCGAACTCCAAGGTATGACCCGAGCCGAGCGCGAGCGTTGGATCGATAGCTTTGCCGCCTGCCTGATTCTCGAACGCTACTTTGAGGGTGAGCCTCATCCGAACTAAAACGGGCTGCGGAGTGGTTCTCGCCTTGCTCGGCATCCTCGTGGCGGGAGGCTATTGGACCCTGGACCGAGGGTTGCGGGCCCGCGTCCCCAGTCCCACGCCCAAACGAGTCCGCGTCAAACTGACCGCGACCACACCGCTTTCCAAAGCGATCGACCAACTGGGCGACGAGATCATTGCGAACCGGATGGGGCTGAAGCTGTACTGCATGATCCGGCGGCCGCGGTCGGTCGTTCCGCCGGGAACGTACTCGTTCCGCACCGGAATGACGGGCTCCCAAGTCCTCGCCGCCTTTCAAAACCGCGTCACGATCGACCTCCTGCTTCCCTCGGGATTCTGGACCGCGCGTACTGCCGAGCGGCTGGAGGAACGGGGCGTCTGCTCTGCCCAGGAGTACATTGAGCTAGCGCGGCAGCCCGACCAGTTCAAGCTCTCCGAATCCGAGAAGCTGGCGGCTGGTCCCACGCTGGAGGGCTTGTTAACGCCAGGGAAATACACGTTCGAGCCGGAGGAAGACGCCCGCTCCGTGATCGAGCAGCAGCTGGCCCGGTACCGGGAGACGGTCGCGCCGCTCATCCACCACCCCGATCCGCGCAAAGTCCTCACCATCGGATCGCTGATCCAGTGCGAAGTGGCCAGGACCGACGAAATGCCGATCGTCAGCGGCGTGATCCAGAACCGAATGCGGACCAAAACGCCGCTCCAGCTCGACGCCACCGTGCTCTACGCGCTTCAAAAGTGGAAGGTGCTGGGCCCCGGCGTCGTGCGCAAGGTTCAATCGCCCTACAACACCTACCTGCACGCCGGCTTGCCGCCCGGCCCGATCTGCTCGCCGACACCCGATGCAGTGCGCGCGGCCCAAAAGCCGACCAAAACTGACTTTCTCTACTACGTGGCCAAGCCGGACCGTCGCCACCTGTTCAGCGCCGATTACGCCATCCATCTGGGCAACATCAGGTTGGCCAGAGCGCTTACCCTCGCCGTGCGCGGAGGACGATTTTGAGTCGATTCACGGTGGGACGATACGACCGCGCCCAAGCCGGTCTGTTCTCGCTTTTCTGCCCGATCGAGGCGGTCGATTCGATTCAGAGCGTCGATCCCGTAAAACTCGTCGAGCGGGGCAAGAAGCTCGTCCTCCTCGACGTGGACAACACCCTGCTGCGGTGGCGGGAATCGACCCTTCCCGATACCACGCGCGAGTGGATTCGGCGGGGCCACGAGGCCGGGCTTCACTTCTGCCTCGTCAGCAATACCCGCAATGTCGCGCGGCTCAAACAGCTGGCGCAGGATCTGGACGTCCGGTCCGTGCGGGGGCGATTCAAGCCAAGCCGCGCCATGTACGAACTCGCGCTGAAGGAGTTTGGGGTCGAAGCCAAAGAAGCGATCATGATCGGTGATCAGCTGATGACCGATATCGTCGGGGCGAATCGGTCCGGTATCGAAGCCATCCTCGTCCGCCCGATGCACCATGTCGAATTCTTCGGGACCAAGTTCAATCGATTCGTCGAGCGGCTGATCCTCGGTCGCCTGCGCTCGATCATGGCCCAGGAAGATGACGATCTTCCCATCGTCCGGCCCGTCGGCATCTTCGAGCGTCGGATCGTCCGCCAGTTCGCGAAGTTCTGCATCGTGGGCGGCAGCTCATTCCTGATCGACGCAGGTCTCCACCGGATGCTCATGTTCAACCTGCATTCGGGGACCGACACGGTGGCGGTCGCGATGGGCCGATGGGTTGCCGGATACACGGGAGGCGAGCCCTACGATGTTGGATTTGCCTCGGCCAAGGTCGTCACGGCCTCCTTTGCGATTCTCAACAGTTTCATCTGGAATCGCCGCTGGACTTTTGGTATCCGTGGCAAAGATGAGCGAACCCAGCAGTTAGCCCGATTTCTCGTCGTTTCCTTAATTGGACTTCTGCTCAACGTCGTGGTGTCGAGCGCCGTCAACGCAGGACTCCCGCACGGTCTGCACAAAAAGTGGACGATCGCGACGATTGTTGCCGCTGCCGTGGTTGCCGTGTGGAATTTCAGCGGCCAGCGTCTCTGGGCGTTCCGCCGCAAGGAGCACAACCATGGCTAAGCACTGGTCCAGCGTCCTCCCTGGCGATTTCGCCGTGATCGGCGACCCGGTCGGACACAGTTGGTCGCCCAAGATGCACCTCGCTGCGTTCGTCGCGCTGGGCATTGAAAAGAGCTACCAGGCCATCCAAGTCCCCATCGAAGAGTTCGACGAGGCCCTCACCCACTTGGCCCAGCTCGGGTTCACGGGCGTCAACGTCACCGTTCCCCTCAAAGAGGTCGCGTTCCGGTGGGCGCAGTCGATCGATCCGATCGCCGTCCCCTACGCTTCGCTGAACACGCTGCGTCTCGAGGACCGGTCGGGCACGAACACGGACGTACCTGGATTTTTGGACACCCTGATGGACTTCGGCATCGAGCCCCCGGGCCCAGTTTTGCTGCTCGGGGCAGGGGGTACGGCGCGCGCGATCGCGGAGGCGCTCTGTATTCACGGCTATCAGCTGCGCATCTGGAATCGCAACCCTGAGCGCGCCCAGCAGCTCGCCGTCGATCTGACGATCGAGCCCGAGATCGTCGCCGAGCCGAACCTGCGTGATGCGATTCTGGTCGTGAACGCCACCTCAGCCGGCCTGTCGGGTTCGACCATCGACATCGCGTGGGGCTCGAGTTCGGAAGACCGGCTCGCCTACGACCTGATGTATTCGGCCGAGCCCACCCCGTTCTTGCGCGATGCGGAACGAGCCGGGCTCCGGACGACCGACGGACGCCACATGCTGGTCGCCCAAGGTGCCCGCAGTCTGGAATGGTGGCTGGGCGTGGATGCGCCCCGAGATGTCATGCTGGCAGCGATTTCATGAGCATGGAGCCACCCACACCCGAGGCGATCGCCCGCGCCGCCGAAGCCCTGCGCGCGGGTCAACTCATCGTGTTGCCGACCGAGACCGTTTACGGATTAGGGTGCAATGCCTTGGACCCCGATGCCGTCGCCAAGGTCTTTCTCGCCAAGAACCGACCGTCGGAGAACCCGCTGATCGTTCACGTGATGGACCTCGAGCACGCTCGGTCGTGCACGACGGAGTGGCCGGAGATCGCGAGCCAGTTGGCGGCGGCATTTTGGCCCGGACCGCTGACGATGGTCTTGCCAAAACAATCCAGCATCCCCGACGCCGTCACGGCGGGACGCCCCACGGTAGGACTGCGGTGGCCGAAGCATCCGGTGGCCCAGAAGGTGCTGGAAGCCGCCCAAGTGCCGGTCGCGGCCCCGAGCGCCAACCGGTTTATGCGCCTATCGCCGACGCGTGCCCAAGATATCGATGCGGCCATCGCGCCGCACGTGGCCATCATCCTCGACGGCGGTGCCGCCACGGTGGGGATTGAATCCACGGTCGTGGACCTGACCGGCGAACCCAAAATTCTGCGCCAGGGCATGATCGGCGAGGAACAGATCGCGGCCGTTCTCGGCCATTCGCTTCTGATCGGCGACGAAACCGAAGAGGGAGCGCGATCTGCACCGGGCCAGTACCGACGCCACTACGCGCCCAAGACCCCCATCCGAATTGCGCGGCGACTACGAGCGGTCGACGCGGGGCTCGCCATGCACCCGACGGGTCCACAGCAGGTCATCATGCCTCAGGAGTCGGGCCCCTATGCCGCCCGGCTCTATGCGGCCTTGGCGGATCTTGATCAGCTCGGGCTGATCGAGATCGTCATCGAGGCGCCGCCCCTGGATACCGAGTGGGCGGCGATTTGGGACCGGCTCACCCGCGCGTCGTGCGCCACACCCGAACCAGATTGAAATCGGGATCGAGTTCGAGCCACACTCGGGGCGGTCCATCCATCCCTAAGGCGCGCCGTGGATTCAGCGAGGTCGAGCGGACGGCTGTTTCGAATCCGAAATCACGCGCGATGTTCTGAAAAGCATCGAAAAGGGTGATTGCCGAACCCGCCAGGGTGCCGTCCGTGAGGCGAACTTCGTGATCGCCGACATGGCTCGGGTGGCCCCACATGACGATATCCTGCCCCGGCGCCATCCCCGCCGCCATGGTTGCGTCGCTGACGGCGACGATTGCCTCGGGTGGCTTGCACCGGAGCAGAAACCGAGCCGCGTCGGGCGAAACATGAGTGCGGTCATAGATCAGCTCAGTCCGCAGCCGATCCTCCTCCAGCGCAAATCCGACCATACCGATCTCGCGGTGGTGGAACGGCCGCATCGCATTGTAGGTGTGCGTCGCCTGCGACGCCCCCGCCTCAAATCCAGCCCGCGCCTCCGCACGCGTCGCATTGGTGTGCCCCATGCTGACGATCACGCCCCGCTCGCTCAAACGCTCAATCCACGGAAGCGCTCCCGGCAGTTCCGGGGCCAGCGTAATCTGGCGAAGCCGGGGATGTTCCAAGATCGCCGTCCACCGTCCGTCGAGTTGGTCGAACGTCAGGATATGCTCTTTCGGCTGCGCCCCCGGGTAAACGGGGCTGATGAACGGACCCTCCAGGTGAAATCCCGCGATCATGGCGTGGCCCTCCAGCTGGGGAAGGCACGCCTCGACCTGCTCGGCGCTCGCGGTGACCGTCGAGGGCAGCAGGGCTTCATAACCGATCTCGCTGAGGTGGCCGATCCACTCACCCATCTGGGCGGGCGTGGCGGACATGAAGTCAATCCCAAAACCGCCGTGGACATGAACGTCGACCAATCCGGGCGCCCAGTACCGCTCGGGCGTTCCAGGAGCAGCGAGTAGCTCGGGCCCGTCTTCGCGCCAGGTCAAGCGATACGTCCCAAAGCCGTTTGGCCCCACCGTGAAAACAAGTTCACTCACGGTTTCAGAGCATATCCGACGCCATCCCGAACAATGACCCCCTCGAGTTCAAGGATCGTCAGTTCGGCCATCAATTCGGAGGCATCGAGGTCTGTGGCCTGGGCGATGTGCTCGATGGATACCGGTCGCGTCCCCAGAATCTCGAGAATCGCGTCTTGAGCCGGGGTGAGGTCCACCGCCGGAGCTGGACTGTTGGAGGCGGCGGTCATCTGGTAATACTCGTCCTCCAGAACCTGGTCGGGGTGGTCCACCAGCGTGGCGCCGTCACGAATGAGGGCGTGCGAGCCGCGGAACCGCGGATCATCAATCCCTCCCGGGACGACATAAACGGGCTTTCCGAGTTCAGCCGCCGCCCGAGCCGTGTGGAGCGCCCCGGATTTTTCGGGAGCTTCGACCACGATCACCGCGTCCACGAGCGCCGCGATCGTGCCGTTTCGGAGCACAAAGTTGGTGTCATACGTCTGGCTGCCCACCGCGAAATGGCTCATCAAGCAGCCACTCTCGCGGATCTGCTCAAAAAGCAGTCGATTCTCGCTGGGGAAGACGACGTCGATGCCTGTACCCAGCACGGCGACCGTCTGGCCGCCGGGAGCGGCCAAGGCACCGCGATGCGCGGCGGAATCGATGCCGCTCGCCCCGCCGCTGACGATGACGACCCCACGGCCCGCCAAGACCTCGGCAAATTTCATGGCAGCCGCCTTGCCGTAGTTCGAAGCCCGCCGCGTCCCCACAATCGCCACGCTGGCGCCTTCTTTGAGGACGTCCGCTTTGCCCCAGCAGAAAAGAGCGGGCGGGAACTGCTCGCAGGCGTCGAGTGGGCGGTACTCAGGGTCGATCCAAAGCGTGACGCCCGCGGACAACACCTTGTCCAGTCGCGCGTGGTCGGCATCGCGCGCCGCCGCGGCTTCCCGCTCGGTGAGCCTCCGGTCCGCCAGCAGCGCCGGGACCGGGCTAAAAGTGGAAATCCCGAGATCGCGAAGGAGATCTCGGGATTTGGAAACGGGCATACCCGCTGCCAGCAGATGCTGCCAGAACAGGGGCGCCGTGGGCCAATTAGGAGCCGGCATCTCGGCCGCCGGGTCCGCCTCCGCCACCCTTGCCACCGGTGCCACCGGAATCCTGCGAACCAGGAACGACCACCGGCTTCAACGTATTGTCGATGGTGATCGCAAACTCCTTGGTCGAGACGTTGCCCAGCCAGTCGGCCGAGGTCACCGTGATCGTTCGGCGGCCATCCATGAGCATGCGGTTCTTGCCGGTCTGGGAGAACTGCACGGTCAGCAGGCCATCGCGCGAGAAGTTGGACGTGTACTCGACGCCGTCGATCTTGACGGCAACGGTGTCCATCTTCACGCCACTGGCGTCGTCGCTCACTCGAAAAGCGAGAAAAAGGGGCGGTCGGCCCGATACCTGGTCGCCCGGGCTGGGGAACAGCATCTTAATTTCCGGAGCCGTCAGATCGACGCCTTCCTCAGAGTCGAACGCGAGCACGCTGCCGTCGCGAGCGCCAATGAGCAACGTCTTGCCTGTGAGAATCGGGGGCGTCGAGGGCGTCACGAATGTGATCGGCTTGCCCTTGTCGTCATTGATCGCGGTGAACGGCCGCAGGATGTAGTTCCAAAGCGTTTGGCAAGTCTTAATGTCGATCAGGTTGAGCGAGCCGTTTGAGGTCGAAACCGCGAGGGTCGAGCCGAACAGCACGGGGTCGTCGATCGGAAGCGAGCCCAGGTCGAGCGGCTTTTTGAGCAGGGCGCGTCCACCGAGGTCGAACGTATAGATTTGGCCCTCCCGGGTCATGACCGCGATGCCATCGAGCGACACAGCCGGATTGCGGGCGAGGGGCGCCTTGACGTTGATTTCCCAGCGACGGCTACCCGAAGTCGCGTTGAGCGCCGAGAGGTATTCCCCGCTCACGACATAAACCGTATCGTTATAGAGAACGGGCCGGACGTCCGAGTTCAGCCCGGAGAACGTCTTGGTCCAAAGCGCCTTCTTGGTGGCCGGATCGAGTCCAACGACCTCATTGGCGCTCGTCGCGACGATGATGGTGCTGCCCGAGGAGACCAACGAGCCCGCAATGGTGCCATTGAGCATTCGTAGCGGGTTTTCCCAGTTCGGCTGACCGTTTTCCGGGTTCAAGGAGATCATCGAACCATCGCCTTGGCGGAACACCACGCCGGTTCCCGCCACGACGGGCAGGCCGGTCAGCGGCTCCAACGCCACATAGGACCACTTGCTGGCTCCGGTTTCAGCGCTGACGCCGTAAACGGTCTTGTTATCGGCCGCCGCGACGATCGTATCGCCAACGCGAATGCATCCGTTGCGGAAATTAGCCTCGAGAGGCTCACCGGCCGGGAATCGCCACTTCTGGTTTCCGGACGATCGGTCCAGCGCGTAGATGCGCGGTCCCGCTGCCACAAAGATGGTGTCGCCGCTCGCGACAAGCGTGCCGCCGGGAGCCACCGAACTCGCCTGGGCCCACCGCCACGCCAGGGGCATGGCTCCGATGGGCTGCGCAGAAGCCAGTTGGCTCAATCCGAGCGCCGCCGTGGTCGCAATGATTAAATGCTTCAAGGTCATTCGAATTCGTTTCCTTCGGGAGGTCGACATCGCTCCCGCCGCCGCCCAGTATACGGTGTGGCGCGCGAGCGCGGCGTCCTGCCGCATCACGGCAATTTTGACGTTCCTCACTGCCGCCAGAGTCGCGCCTCCCACCAAAATTGTCGATATTCGTCGCCGATCCTCGCACACAAACCGCGAAACTGGTATGATTTGCCCTTGTCGGGCTCATAGCTCAGGTGGTTAGAGCGCACCCCTGATAAGGGTGAGGTCGCTAGTTCGAGTCTAGCTGGGCCCACCAACCTTCTTTTTCGACCCCCTACTTCGTCAGAATAGGGGCATGCTGGCGAGTTGCTCCCTTGTTTTGACCCTGTTGGCCTCGCCGCCCCTGGCGATTACGCACCTCAATATCGTCGTTCCGGGATCGCGCACGATCCTCCGCGACCAGACCGTTCTCATCCAAGACGGGAAAATCACCCAGGTCGGCCCCAATTTGGCCATTCCTGCCACGGCCCAGACGGTCGAGGGCAAGGATCGCTGGGCGATTCCCGGCCTGTGGGACATGCACGTCCATCTCTTCGACGACCGTGGGCTCAAATTGATGGTCGCCAACGGCGTGACCGGGGCCCGCGTGATGTGGGGCTCGCCCGTCCATCTCGGCTGGCGCAAACGGATCGATTCGGGTCAGATGCTCGGCCCACGCCTGAAGCTGGCGGGAGCCATCGTCGACGGGCCGAAACCCATATGGCCCGGCACCATTGCGGTCAAGACCCCCGAGGATGGTCGTCGCGCCGTACGGCTGATCAAGAATGACGGTTACGACTTCGTCAAGGTGTACAGCCTGCTGGGAGCGGCGTCCTACCGCGCGATCGCGGCCGAAGCCAAAGCCGAAAAGATCGACTTCGAGGGTCATGTGCCGTATTCGATCAGTCTCGCCGAGGCGGCGGAACTCGGCCAGCGCTCCAGCGAGCACCTCATGGGCTTCAGCGTCGAGGCCAGTTCGGAAGGGGACTCCATCCGACGGAAGCTGGAGAAGATTGGCGAGGAAGGCTTTGCCAAAGTGGCGGACTCGTCCAAGGACGTTTTCGCGCTGGCCAAGAAAACCGCGACACCGGCTTCGTGGGAGCGTGTCATTCGTCAAGCCGCCCGCTCGCCCATGTGGCAATGCCCGACGCTCGCGGTGCTCCGGGCGATTTCGTACCTGGACGACCCCCAGTTTCGCGATGATCCGCGGCTGAAGTACGTTTCGCCGATGATCAGCGCGAGCTGGAACCCCAAAACGGACTTCCGGCTGAAAAACCGCTCCGAAGCCGACTGGAAGGAAGCCAAGACCGGATTCAAGCGGAATTTGGACCTTTTCACTCAGCTCTATCGCCAAGGCGCGAAGATGCTCGCGGGAACCGACTGCCTCAACCCGTATGTTTTCCCCGGATTCTCGCTCCACGACGAACTCGCGCTCATGGTTCAGGCGGGAATGACGCCCACGGACGCCTTGGCGTGCGCCACCACCTACCCCGCCGAGTTCCTTCGCGAGGGCCATCGTGGACAGATCGCACAGGGTGAGCCAGCGGATCTCGTGCTGCTGCAAGCCGACCCGACGGTGGACATCCATAACACGACCAAGATCGCAGCGGTGGTTCGGGCCGGAAGATATTTGGACCGGGCCGAACTGGATGCCCTGCTCGCCTCGTGCGCCTATCCGCCGGCACGCAAGGCGGACCAGCCAACCGGGTGGTGCATCGACCCCTGAAATATGGGGGCTCCAAGGTCAAGAATCCGCCCGGCGAAACTGCCGGGTTTTTCTTTTGTTAAGGAACCCTGTAGGTTCAAATAGGAGAAAAGTTGGGCCCGAATGCTAACGATTGAAAAAACTCCTTGACACTTGGCATAAAACGTGATACAGTACTCATCGGAATCGCAACGAGCGGTGAAGTGACTTTCACTGACCTGCAAGTTGAAATTTGATTTTGTTTCAGAGGTAAAGGTAGAATGAAGTTCAACACGCGCATTTTGGCGCTTGCCGTTGCTAGCGCCGGCACTGTCGCCGCCAACGCTCAGAACGTTACGTATTGGCTCGCTTATGGCGATTCTCAGCTCGTAACTCTGGCCAAGAGTGTCCAGTTTGGTGGCGGTCCTCGCGACGCAGCTGCTGATATTGGCAAGGCTATCCCGACCGACCGCGCTCTCCGCATTCCGAAGATCGCCGACAACCTGAAGTTCACGCTCCAGGTCTGGGTGACCGTGGGCAGCACTTCGCTGACCTCGACGGGCAACGCTACCGCTGGTGGCGCTGGCTTCGTCTCGATCGATCGCGGTTCTGCGAGCAACACCAGCTCGTTCGCTAACGACGCTGCTTTCGCTTCGGCTGCTCTCGACAAGAAGCTCAGCTTCGGCTCGGGCAAGCTCAAGAATTTCGCCACCGGCCTTCCCGGCCAGGATGCGAACGGTGCAACGACCGTTAACGTTGGCTACGCTTCGGGCAGCACGACCCTCACCGGCGCTTTCGGCGCTTCGGGTACGTCGGTCCGCAGCATCGGTGCTGGCTTCGCAATGGGCTTCGGCACGGGCCTCAGCTTCGTTCCGGTTGCTGGCGAATCCTACCGACTGTTCGATGTCGAAGTGCAGAACACGGGTCTTGCTAACTTCGATGTCTATGGCGACGCTTCTTCCGAGAACGGCATCAAGCTGAACTCGTTCGCGAACGCCACCAGCCGATCCAACTTCCTGTTGGCCAACCCGCGAGCTAATGGCAACCCGGGCGCCGACAAGGCTTATTCGGTTGAAGCGGTTCCCGAGCCGGGCTCGATCATCGCGATCGCTGCCGGTCTCGTCGCCCTCGCTGGCCGACGCCGCAAGTAATCGAAATCCGCTTCACGTAAGGAAGCGACATCTTCGACGCAAATCGCCTCTTGCCCACCAGGCAAGGGGCGATTTCGCTTTTGCTCCCGGCAAGGGCTCGAAAACCGGCCGGCCGGAGTAGAAAGTCCTAGTCGTAAGTGGGTCCACCCCGCCCAGCAATATTATGGGAAAATTTCGGAGGGTGTCACAAACGCAGGTTCAAATTGCCCGATTTCCCTGTTTTTTTGCCCAGTTATTCCGAATAGGCTTGTTCCGAGGCCAAAACAGTGATACAATCACTTTCGATTTTAGGCAGTTTCTCAGTCTGCTGAAATCTTTTTGGAGAGGACTGAGCTTGTCTACGATTGGACTTTAACTTATCAGAGGTAGAGGTGGTATGAAACTCAACACGCGCAATCTTGCTCTCGCGTCCGCTTTCGTTGGATTCGTTTCGCTCGCTGGCATGGCTAACGCCGGCGTCAGCTATTACTTGGCTTATGGCGATGACTTGCTGGTCAAGCTCGCTAAGAGCAACCAGTTCCCTGGCGGTCCGCGAGATGCGGCTGCTGCTCTCGGTTCGAAGATCCCGACGGATCGCGCTCTGCGCATCCCGAAGATCGCCGACGGCGTTTCCTTTAAGGTCGACGTTCACCTGGTCGTCGACAGCACGACTTCCGGCAGCCCGCTGAGCTTCAACTCGGGCGGTATGTTCGTCGGCATCGGCAAAGACACCACGGGTGCAACCAACTACGCCGACAAGGCTGCTTTCGAAGCGGCTGAAGACACCGGCGCTCTGACCGTCGGCGGCGCAACGGCTGCTGCTTCGGTCTCGAACCTCGCCACCGGCATCGCCGGTACGACGGGCGGCAGCGACGGTAACGTCGACATGCAGTTCCAGGGTTCGCCGTTCCTTTCCGGTAACTTCGGTTCCGGTTCGACCCTCCGATCGGTCGGTCTTGGCTTCGCCTACATCTTCGGTGCAGGCAACTCGGCCAAGCTCAACGTCGGCACGGACATCCGCGCCTTCACGATCGAGCTCAAGAACCGCGGTCTTGCCAACTTCGCTACCAACAGCGACAACGGCATCTCCCTGAACGCGAACACCAACGCGACTTCGCGATCGAACTTCGTGGTTACCAGCCCCAAGGCTGATGGCTATCCGACGACGACTGCCAAGTATGCGGTCGAAGCCGTTCCCGAGCCGGGTTCGGTTCTCGCGATCGCCGCTGGTCTCGCTGCTCTCGGTCTCCGACGCCGCAGCAAGTAAGCTAGCCTTACGATCAAATTGTGGTCCACGCTTCGGCGTGGACCACTTTTCTTTTGCTCCCCTTGGGTAACGTTCCAAAGCCATGCGCATCGCCGTCTATCCCGGATCGTTCGATCCTCCCACCTACGGTCACCTCGACATCGTCGAACGGTCGGCACGGCAGTTCGATAAGACGATCGTCGCGATCGGGCACAACATGGCAAAATCCAATTTCCTCGATGTCGAGCAGCGGACCCACGCGCTCCACGCCATCACTCAGCCCTTCGGTAATGTCGAGATCCAAAGTTTCAGTGGCTTGCTCGTCGATTTCGCGCGGAGCCAGCACGCCAACGTCATCATTCGCGGGCTGCGCGCCACCAGCGACTTCGACTACGAATTTCAGATCGCCATGGCCAATCGCAAGATGGCACCGGACATCGAGACCATCTTTCTCATGACCAAATGGGAACATAGCTATCTCAGCAGCAGTATCGTTCGTGAGGTCGCGCTTCTGGGCGGCGACTATTCCCCATTCGTGCCCCCCGCCGTCGCAGAAATCGTTGCGAGTCATATTGCTCGGGCGTAGCGTCATGTCAAAATAGGCGTCAGGATTCTCTCACTATGGATATTCTCCGCATGCTCGAACAGCTTCACGAAAACGTGATCTTGCGACCGCGCCACTTCGGACCCCTCACCTGGGGCCTCGACGTGGAAGACACCGCGATGCAGATCTCGAAAATCCGCGCTTCCCTCCCCCAAGAGGTCAAGCAAGCGGCCAACCTGACGCGAGAATCGGAGCGCATCGTCGAGGCAGCTCGAGAAGATGCCGAGAGCCAGTTGCTCGCGGCCAAGCGCGAGGCCGAGAAGATTGTCCAAGACGCTCACGCAGAAGCCAAGCGCATCATCGACCAAGCTCAGATCGAGCGCGAGAAAATGGTTTCTGAAAACGAGATTCTGAAGCTCGCCAAGGCGCAATCGGAAGAAATGCGGGTAGCCGCCGATCGCGATGCCGTCGCCGTCCGCCGAGGAGCCGATATGTACGCTCTCGACGTGCTCAACAAGCTGGAGACCGTCGCTGGCAAGGTGATGACCGCCATCGACGCGGGCAAGGCCGAGATCGCCAAGCCGGAGTCGCCCAGCGAGCGAGCCCCGGTGCCGATCCGCGAGCGCGTCCGCGTGCAGTAAGGCGACTTACTGCACCGTTACGGTCCACGATCGATTCGTCGGAATTTGGCGGACTCGAATCTCCACAACACCCCCTGAATCCCGGCCCGGTCGCGTCCCCGCGGCCGAATGAGGCATGACCGCGCCAGCCTGGGGCTTTAGCATCGTCTTCTGGCAGGGCACACTGACCTTGATCCGGTTCGCCCTTACACCCTTGGGCAGGTGCAGGCGCACGATCCAGTCGCGGAGGTAGGGCGCCCCCGTAAACGATCCCTGGGAAGGCCGGACCGTGAGAGTGCGGCGCGATGGAGATCCCTCGTACACGAACTGGGTCGTCCGATACCCCCGCCCTTGGTAGGCGAGCGAGTGGCCATCGTCTTCGTACAGCCGTCCTGTGGTCTTTCCCCGGCCTGCGATCACGTCCAGGGTGATGCGGCCGAAGATGCCATCCTGGGTGGATTCAACGACGTCGGCCAGCGGCGTAATGCTCGGCGACTTCAGAAACATCGGAGTCTTCCAAAGCGGGCAGCTCTCCTGGACGACCGTATCGCGGCGCGCGAGAATTGAGCGTTCGGTCCAGGCGTCGATCCATTCGCCGCGCGGCAACACGACCGACTTGACCGGCACCTTCGGGCGCGGCTGACTCGGCTTGATCCAGTTGATCTTTAGACCGGCGCCGCCTCCCGCTTCGTAGTATTCGATCTTGATGGGGGCCACCTGGCCCTTGTTCAGGCGAATCTTGCCCCGGTGCCGGCCCCAGAACTGGTTGGCCCAGCTGTCGACGACCAGCTTGCCATCGATCCAAAGCCGAACGCCGTCGTCGCTGATCGTCTCGAAATCATATTCCCCGCCTTCCGGCATGGGGCCGATCTGCCCCGTCCAACGTGCGCTGAAATCGTCCTTACCCACTCCCGGTGCGGGCGACTCTTCTTTCCAATCATGAGACGTCCAGTTTTCCTTCCGCTCGACCACGGGATCGCCCTGAAGCTCTCGACCGTTGAAATATTGCGCCTGCAACGAACCGAATAGGGAGTCAGGCACGGCACTCGTGGGCGGCTCGTTTGAACTCGTGATCGGAGCGACCAGCAAATTTTCGCCGAGCAAATATTGACCAAGCAACGGATCATCCTCGCTGCGGAGAGGTCGAGTGGCTCGCAGCATCGGCGTCCCCGAGTCATACGCGGTTCGCGCTGCGGAATAGATCATCGGGAGCAGCCGGTAGCGCAGCTTGACGTAATCCCGGACAATGCCCTCGGATTCCGCGCCGTAAACCCACGGATAGCGCGTCTGCCCCGCCGTGCAGTGAATGCGGCAGATGGGGCTGAGCGCCCCGTACTGGAGGAACCGGGTGTACAGCGTAGCCGACGGCTCCCCGATGTGCCCGCCCAGGTCCTCGCTGAGATATGGATGCGCCATCCATTCGCCTGCCAAAACGGCATGACGCACGCCCCTCTCCAGAAAATCGAAGGTCGCCGAGGTGTCGCCGGTCCACCAGATGGGGTACCGGTGGGCCGGAAACTGGGTCGGTTGAGCGAACTGCCCGTTGTTGATCCCTTCGATGTTCGACATCATGAACACCCGCTCCTCGGGCCGGAACTTTTGAATCACGTCGTGATACAGCGACATGCCCCAGACCTCGAGCGCAAGCGGCGATTTGGGTGTCTGCAGGTGGGTCATCCAGTTGCGGTCGTACCACCATCCGTCAACGCCCATGCCGAGCACGCTGGTCAGGCCTTGTTCGCGGTAGTCCAATTCCTTCGGGTCCTGCGCGCTCGTACCGACCGGCTCGGGATGGTCGTTGAAGATCAGCTTGACCTTTTCCGCATGAGCGGCGCGAACGAATCGCGGCATATCCGGGAATAGCTTCTCGTTGACACCGTAACCGTGGGAAGCGCCGATGCGCCAGTCGGTGTCGACCACGAAGACGTCGAGGGGAAATCCTTCGCTGCGGTACTTCTTGATGGTGTCAAGCGCGGTGGCTTCGCTGTACGGATGGTAGCGACTCTCCATGAAGCCGAAGGCGAACAGCGGGGGCATCGGCGTGCGGCCCGTCAGGTCCAAGAATCGCCGGCGCACATCGCCCACCACGATGTAGACATCGCGGGCGTCGTTCGATAGATCCCAGCGGCGAACGTCGTTCGTGTTTTCGCGCGCGGCCATGCGCGGGCTGTCGGCAATCAGGATGGCCGAGGCGTCCGGTTTGACGTATCCGCGCGTGGGCCATGCCTTGAGTTGGGAGGCATAAAAGCTCTTTGCCAAGCCGGGAATTTCAAGCCGAACCTGCTCCAGCTTCGTGGCTCCCGCCGGGATGGTCAGCCGAAATTGGGGCGTCGTCAGCGTTTGTGCAGTTGAACCAGCGGAAATGGATCGTACGGTGCGGCGATTGGGGACCAAAAGCGTCGAGCGATCCTCATAGCCGTTCGGCCCCTTTTCATCCAGCCGCAGGATGCCAGGGGCGACCAACTGGGCACGAACCTGACCGACCGCCCATGACCCAAGAAGAGAACCAAATACAAGTAACGCAGCCGCTCGAAGCATGTTCTGATGCTACCGCTTACCCGCCTCGACGATAAGCCGCCAACTCCGCGCGCCGGGCTTTGCCCAGCTCGACCAAGTCCTCTTTCCACTCATCGACGTATTCGGACAGGCCGTCCACCAGCCGCTGGGCGATCACTAGATTGCGGTACCACTTCGCGTCCGATGGCACCACGAACCAAGGCGCGTGTTTCTCCGCCGTCTTGCCGATGGCGTCCTCGTACGCCTCCTGATAGTCGTCCCAGAGTTCGCGCTCCTTCCAATCGCCAACGCTCAGCTTCCACGACTTTTCCGGGTCCTGTTCCCGCTCCAAAAGCCGCTTTTCTTGTTCGTCTTTCGAGATATGGAGGAAGAACTTGAAGATGATCGTTCCGCTATCCGCTAGGAGCTGCTCGAAGTTCCGGATGTGGTCGTACCGCTCCTTCCACACCTTCTTTGGGACCAGATCGTGAACCCGGACGACCAAAACGTCCTCGTAATGCGAACGATTGAAGATCGCTACTTCGCCCCGGCCCGGCGTAGACCGATGGCATCGCCACAGAAAATCGTGAGAGAGCTCTTCCGGAGTCGGCACCTTGAACGGCACCGTCCGCACACTTTGGCTGTTCGTGTGGCTGAGCAGGAATCGGATCGCGCCATCCTTCCCCGCCGTATCCATGCCCTGGAGCACGATGAGGACGCCATGGCAGCCCGCGAAATAGAGCAGGTCCTGGAGTTTCTCTAGTTCATCGCCCAATTCGGCGGCCTTAGCGTCCGCTTCCGCCCGCTCCAGACCATCCGGCGGACGGGTCGAAAGATCAGCCAGCCGCAGCGACTGCTGCTCCACCAACTTCATGCCGTGAGCCATGACTATTCGACCATCGGCAGCGCGCGCAGGCGAGCCGACTTGATTCGGTCTCCAAGGCGGCCCGGGACCACCGTCAATTCGAGCACGTTGTCGTCCTTAAGCCATGTTTCCGGAAGATAGAACGCCCGCTGGGGGCCAGACTCCCAGAACCGGCCGAGCGGCCGCCCGTTAAGGGTCAAGAAGCCATCCCCGGCTGCATCGAGCAGGATCTCAGTCGCAAATCCGGGATGGGCGTAGCGCTTGAATCGCACCGTCGACCGTACCAACGGCGACGGGCCCAGGGTTCGTGTTCCTTCGATCTTTGGATGGACGAGCCGCGGCAGATCGGCTTTTACCAGCGCAACGGTCTCCTTCGAAATCGGGGCGAACCGATCCGTCCACTGAGGCTGAACCGAGCGACCCGCGGGCATGGGGCCGGTGATGTTGATCGGGCCGTTGATCCCGCCCTCGCCGCCGGAATTCTTGACGACGATCGTGAGCCGGTTGGTGCCCACCCGCGCCTTATCGGCAACCTCGAACGACCAAGGCGTGCTCCACTCGTGAGTCTCGGCAACGAACTTATCGTTCAGATAGATCCAGCTGTCATCGTCGATGCTGTTGATGTCGAGTTTGAGCCCGGTTGGGACTTCCTTCAGGTCAAAGGTGGTCGTGAGAATCGCGGCGGTATTGGACTTGAAGATGCTCTGCGTTCCCGTATTGGTGACCACGTCGGCCCACGTCTCGCTGCCCTGAACGCTCGGAATCTGGGAGACGTCGCCCAGCGGAATCATCTTGTATTTCCACTGGGAGACGACGGCGCCGCTCGGCAGCCGGTCCACTTCGCGCGCGCTCAGGACGCCGCGTGGCCGTTCCATGTCGGGACCGCCGTTGGACCAACCGGGATTGAGCATCAGCCACGTGCGGCCTCGGGAGCTTGGTCCGTAGATGTCGTGGCCCGGACGGCGCTCGGGAACGGCGCCGCCCAATTCGATGAGTTCGCCTGCCGAGACCTGCAGCAGCAGCGACGACTGACTGGCGGGCGCCCGATACGCGATCCACCGGCTGTCGTAGACACCCAGATCTACGTTGGTCGCCGACTTTGGCGTGGGTTTCCAGTCTTGAGCATCGAGCCGTTCGACCGTCGCCTCGGTTAGATCGACGGGTGCCGGCGCGACATGGCGCGTCTCCACCTGTTCGACCGGGGTTTTGCACACCCATTCGCCCCGCTTGAGGTCGGAGGTGTAGCGCAAGACATAGGTCCCGAAGGCGGGAATCGTCAGGGTCTGATCGCCCAGTTTGGCGGCGACCGCTTTCGCCCGGTTCGGATTCCGAATGAACGCGAAAGTGGCTCCGCTCTTGCCGCGGCGAGCCGCCACTTTGACGTCTCCCATCACCACGGGTGCAGCAGTTTCTTCGGATCGCGCCAGATCGGAACCGTACTTCGCGAGAAATTTCCCGACCGCCTGGACGGTGCGATATTTGTTGCCCACGCCGCCCCACTCCCGGATCGGCGAGAAATAGTCATAGCTGGTCGTGATCCCCTGACCGGCCCAATCGCCAAAATTGGTGCCGCCAAAGAGCATGTAGTAGTTCAGTGCAGTCAGACCGTTCTGAATACCGAAAAGCGTGAGCGAACCGATCTGCGACGCAGAAATTCCGTCCTGCTCTTCGCTGGCCAAACCTCCCACTTGTCCAAACCATCCGCCCTGAAGTTCGGTGATCATCTTCGGCGCCCAAGGATGGGCTTGATGTTGATCTCGCAGGGCACTGGCCACGCCTTCGATATCCCACCGCACATATTGATTCGGCGTATCGAAGACTTGGCTCAGGATTGGATCGCCGTTGGCCGCGCGCACGCAGTCAGTCCAGCAGGTGAAGTTCGGGACCTCGATGCCGCCTTCCTTGCTCGCTTCGTACAGCGCTTTCACCTGGCCGCGCCGAGCCTCATCGGGCACACCGGCAAAGCTGTATTCATTCTCCAGCTGCCACAAAATCACGCCCGGATTTCCCTTGGGCTGATTGAAAATCTGGTGCGGCTTGACGACCTGAGCCACCGCCAGGAACCAGTGGCGGCACCAGGCGAGAAATGTGGGATCGTCGCTGCGCAGCCAGAGGCTTCGCTTGGTCTTTTCAGGTCGGAACGCAAGCAGCCAGTTCGGATATCCGCCCGTCGCCCATTCCGCGCAGATATACGGCCCTGGACGCACGATCGTGTAGAGCCCGAACTCCTTCTCCGCCATCGTCAGCCAGTCGTCGAGATCCTTGAGGTCGATCTTGCTGTTGTCCTCAAGACCAGCCGGCTTTTCGCGCTCGTGCCAGTTCCAGGCGACGTAGGTTTCGACGGCGTTGAAGCCCGCATCCTTGATCGCCTTGAACCGCTCACGCCAGAGCTCTTTCGGGCACCGGAAGTAGTGGAAGGCACCACTGAAAATGAACGTGTCCTTGCCATCGATCTGGAAGCACGATCCATCGTATTTGATGCGATCGGGATGGCTAAAGGTGGGTTGGGCGAACGTGGTTCCCGTCAGGGCGCAGAATCCGATCAAAGCAGCGAGCGCGCGCATGCGGGCATGTTACCGAACCCGATAAACCCGGTAGTACAGCCCTGAATCACGGAGATCGATCGGCGTTTCCGCTGGGATGATCCGATCGCTGCGGGTGATGATCCATGATCCCGGCGGCAGTTTGAGCAGCTCTTCCGGACGGGATAGATCGGGGACGGGCCGATCCAAATAGAAGGCGAGGGACGGGTGGCTGGTCTCTTGGATTTTCAGCTTGCCCGTGCCCAAATCGGCGTCTTGTCGCGTAATCTGATACGTCACCACCGACGCCTGCGCGGATCGAAGTGGCAGAGCCAAACGATGCAGTTCGGCGTGCGCCCCGCCCTGCGGGCTGCCATACCACCAGAACAGCAAGCCGTTGACCAGCACACACGAACCCACCGCCAAGGGCACATGCCATCGAACAGGGTCGGTCTGCGTCCGCGACGCCCCGCGGGCCACCAGAATCGCGAGCGGCGTCATCGCGGGAAGAATGTAGTGCGGGAGCTTCGCGCCGCTCAACGTGAACAGTACGAGCAAGGTCCCGAACCAGATCCACGCGTAGCGATCGAGCGCATCCTGGTTGCGCGACCGCCAAAGTTTGGGCAGCCGCCACGACCACGGAGCCGCCAAAACGCCGACCACGACGGGATAGTAGATTAGCCCGAGCGGAAACGGAACCGCGTGCGCCGCATCCCCGCCCAAAAAGCGCTGGATGTTTTGGTGGATGATGAACTCGTCGACGAACAGGCTGCGATTGGCCAGATAGCACGGCAGATACCACGACGCAATGGTGACGAAAAAGACCCCGCCAGCGGTCAGCCAGCCACCACGATAACCGCCCCGCTGATCGGGCATTTTCCAATAAGCGATGCCGGCCACGATCGCGAACACGATGAGCCCGAACGGTCCCTTGGCGAGGACCGCGAGTCCGAGCCCCAACCCCGTCAGCCAGCGTCGGCGGGGATTGTCAAGCGAATCAAAGAAACTGAGGAACGCGAGGCTGAGTGCAAGGCCGAGAACGGCGTCCGTCATCATGAGTCGTCCCAGCGCGATGCAAAGGAGCGATGTCGATAGCACCACGACCGACCACTGCCCGGCCTGAGCTTCACCGCGATTGCGTAGAAACCGGTCCACCAGGGCATAGAGCCCGAGCATCGCGAGCACGGAAATGAGTCGCGGACCGATCCAAAGACCGAACGCGGCGACCACGGGCTTGGCCAGCCAGTAGAGCAGGATCGGCTTTTCGAACCAGGGATGGCCGTTGTAGTACGGGGTGATCCATTCACCCCGACGGTTCATTTCGGCCACGACGGCCGCATAGAAGCCTTCGTCGAGATCAAAGAGCCCGGTGGCCCACCATCCCAAGAGAGGCAAGGTGGCCAAGATCCACATCCACACGCGTCGATCTCGCATTCCGCGCCCGCATCGTACTCCGCGCCGTGAGGACGCCGCATAATGAAGGCATGCCCACCAACGATCTTTACGATCTCTACAAGCTACACGTGGTGGACGCAGCGATCGCCGATATCAAGAAGCGCGCCGCCTCGCTCGACCCCGGGCGCGAAGTGAAGCCGCTCCTCGATGCGGTCAAGCCAGGCTACGACGCGGCCAAGGCGAAATACGATGCGCTGGCGAGCGAACTCAAGGATCTCGAGTATCGTACCCAGACCATCGACGAGAAGCTGAAGAAGCTCGACAAGGAACTGTACGGCGGCAAGGTCGTGAGTCCGAAGGAGATTCAAGCTTACGAGCACGAAATCGCGACCCTGAAGGCCAAGCGCGACCAAGACGCCCCCCGCATGCTCGAACTGTTCGATCTGGTCCCTGCTGCGAAAGCGGAGTTCGACGAGTGGGACAAGAAGCTGTCGGTGATCAAAGGAAAATACGCCGAGGCGAAGGCCCGCGCGCTGGAAACGAAAGCCGAACTCGAACGTGAGTACAAAGAGAAAATGGCAGAACGGCCAGGACTCGTCGCCAAGATCGACAAGGGGCATCTTGCCCAGTACGAAGCGATCCGGGCGAAACACGAGGGCATCGGCATGGCCCTCGTGACCGAGCGTGGTACCTGCGAGCGGTGCGGCGTTCAACTGCCGACGAAAACAATCGAAATGGCCAAAGAGGACAAATGGATCACGTGCGAGGAGTGCCATCGTATCCTCTTTCACATGGTGCCCAAAGTATGAAGTGGCAGCCACTGAGCTTGGCTCTCTTGCCGCTGCTCCTGGCCGGTTGCGCCAAGTTCCCCGCAACGCCCGACGCTCAGGCCACGCGGATTGTCTTCACCCTGGAAGTCGACGGCAAGATTCGAACCGGTCGCGAAGATGGTAGCTTTGGTTTGCCCTACGTGTACATGGTCGCGATCAACACGAGCACTCAGGACAACCCAACGACCACAGGCCCCGTCCCCGTCATCGCTCCGCCCTGGGGCAACGGTTTCGTCGCGGGCGATGCCACTTACTTCGTCTGGTGGGATCCGACTCAAGCCACCGAATTCACGCTTTACCAGTTCAAGGATCAGCTGCTGACGCAGTGGATCCCGGTCGGGGCACCCATCGCCTTTACCCAGACCGTTCAGGGCACCAAGCAGCTGCGCTTCGAACTCAGCATCAACCAGCTCGCGGCGACTCCCGCCGACGCCGCCAATCTGAAGAGCCTCCAAATCAACTTTCTTACCATGGACAGAATCCCCCAGAGCGGCACCGACAAGTTCTGGGACGCCCTGGGCGATGGCACGATCGCGACATCGATCAACTCGCCGGTCACGATCCCATTGCGGACGAGCGGCATCTACGATAACCAGCGGGCCAATAATCTCGAGCCCCGCGGCGACCAGGCCATTCCCGATCTCGATATCGTGGACTGGAGCGTGGAGGTCCGACTTCCCCAGCAGTGATGGACGTCAGCGTCATTCTCACCTGCTACAACCACTTGGCCTACCTTCCGGATGCCCTCGACAGCATCCGGCATCAGACGCACGCTCCTCTGGAAATCATCGCCATCGATGACGGATCGACGGACGGGACGCGGGACTGGCTCGCCGAGAACGGCCGCGACTGCCGGGTCATCCTGAATGAAACGAACCTTGGGACCTACGGCTCGCTCAACCGAGCACTGGCGGCTTGCCGGGGCGACGCGATCGCCATCCTCAACGACGACGACACCTGGGCTCCCCGTAAGCTCGAGGCCCAAATCGCCCACCTGGAGCGCCACCCGGAGACGGGACTGGTCCATACCGATGGTGGATTCATCGGCGCCCACGGCGAGCCGCTGCCGGGTACTCCGCTTGGATTCGACTTCCCGCGAACGGAGACCGGCGACCAATTTCTCGCGCTGCTCTACCAAAACAAGATCATCGCCAGTGCGACGCTGGTTCGCCGGGCTTGCTTCGAGGAGGTCGGCGAGTTCGACCCTGCCTATTTCGGGAGCGGAGACTGGGACATGTGGCTCCGCATCGCTTGGAAGTACGCGATCGGGTTCGTGGACGAGCCCCTCACCTTCTATCGCTGGCACGGTGAGAATGCGAGCAAGAAGCTCGACCGGATTTGGGCCGATGACGAGCGCCTGCGCAGCGCGATCATTGCCATGGAGCCGGAAATCGTAGCCCGTTACGGCCCGGCATCCCGTGGCGCGCTGGCCCATAACTCTGCGTGCCTCGGGACGGTCCGCCAACTCAATGGCAACCCGGCGGGGGCTCGTCGGGCCTATCTCGAATCCCTTCGCAGGCAGCCTTCTCGGTTCAAAAGTGCCCTCCGATGGCTCCTCACCTGGGGAGGACGCGGCTTTTTCCGACGATTTCTCTAGGGTCTGCGGTATAATGCCAGACTCGAAGGAGCTATAACACGCTTGATTTACGTCCTCGTCCAGCCTAACGAATCGATCGACAGCGCCCTGAAGCGTTTCAACCTGAAGCTTCAGCAGAGTGGCCTTTTGCGCGAGCTCAAAGAGCACAGCCACTACGAAAAGCCGAGCGAAAAGCGACGCCGTCAGGCTCGCCGCCGCGTCAGCCGAAACTAAAAGCTCCATTTGCCGCCTCTTCGGCGGATGCGATGATTCCCCGTCTTCATCGGCATCGAATCGAGATTTCCAACGAATCGGGCGTTTCCTTATCGGAAGCGCCTATCCGCGACGCCTTGTTGCGTCTCCTGGAACGTTACGAGCAGCCTCCTTGCGAACTCTCGGTACTCCTTTGCGACGACGCGACCATTGCGGACCTCAACTCCCGATTTCGGGGCGTGGACGGGGCAACGGACGTGCTCAGCTTCCCGGCCGGGATGGCCCCACTCCTTGGGGATATCGCGATCTCCGTGGATACCGCCCAGGTTCAAGCCACAGCCCGCGGGACCACGTTGGCCGATGAAATGGTCTGTCTCGCGGTTCACGGCGGACTTCACCTGCTTGGCTTCGACGACGACACGGACGAAGCCCGCGACGACATGATCCGGCGCATGAACGAGATTTGCTCCGTCCAGGACTGGCACAGCTTGCCCCACTAGAAAGCGATGCCCGCCCACGACGTTTTTACTCCGTTCCGCGTAGCGCTCTCCGGGCTCGTTCACACGTTTCGCACTCAGCGCCACATGCGGGTTCACCTTTATGTGACCGCCGTCGTGGTGCTGCTCGCCGTGCTCGGCAACCTCCGGACCCGCGAAATTCTCGTTCTGCTCTTCATGATCACCTTCGTGTTGGTCGCGGAGATGTTCAATAGCGCGATCGAGGCGACGGTCGATCTGGTCAGTCCGAACTATCACCCGCTCGCCAAGTTCGCCAAAGACATCTCGGCCGGCGCGGTCCTCATCACCACGATGATGGCGATCATCGTCGGCGTCATCATCGCGGTTGGTGACGACGCGTGGTCCCGGCTCCAAATCGGCCTGACGACCGAGGCGATCGGCTCCACGACGTTCATTAAGCTCATTCTCGGCGCCTTTTTGGCGGTCGTGGTGGTGGTGATCGGCAAGGGACTGGGCAAACGCGGCGAAGTGCTGCGCGGCGGCTTGGTCAGCGGTCACTCTGCGCTCGGCTTCTTTTTCGCCGTTTCCGTGCCGTTCATCGTCGATAACGCTCTCGTTTCGGCCCTCGCCGTCTTCCTCGCGATTATCATCGCGGAAAGCCGCTGGGAAGCCAAAATTCACTCCTTGGCCGAGATTTCTCTAGGGGCCGTCGTAGGAACGGCGCTCGCGCTCGTCTTATTCGGATTGTGGCCCAAGTAACTTCTGCCGATATAATATGGATAGCTCTTCACGTCGCAAGATGAAGAAAACAAAACCGAAAGAACGCGGCCGGCAAGGCGGGCAACCGCTGCGCCGGAACCTCATTCTCAGCTTTGCCTTCGCTCTCATGCTGGCCACGCCGGCATGGAGCCAATCGGGAGCGCCGCTGGTCGGCGGCTGGACGCTGGCGGAAAGCCTGGCGCCCGCACTCGCTCTCGCGTTCATCTGCATCCTCTTCAACGGGCTGTTCGTCGCCAGCGAGACGGCGATCGAACTGCTCCGTCCAATGCACCTGAAGAGTTTCGAAAAGGACGACCCCCGCGAAGCCAAGCTGCAGGACGTCCTCGATAACAAGAGTCGTTATGTCTCGGGTGCGGCTTTGGGCTCGCAAACGATGCGCGCGTGGATGATCCTGCTGTGCTTCCTCCCCGCTCCCGCCATTGCCGGTCAGTTTTCGGACGCGAGTTGGGTCCACATGCTCCTCGCCGCCGTGGTCCTAAGCATTCCGCTCGCGGCCGTCAATCTGCTCGTGGGCGAGCTCATCCCCAAGAGCTACGCGGCGACCCACCCGCAGACCGCGCTGCTCCGCCTCCACCGCTTTATCCGCGCTGCCGCTACCCTATTCTCGCTTCCCGGCCTGATCATCACCCGAGCGGCCCGGCTCTTCACCACCCGCTTTGGTGGTCGAGCCTCGTTTGCGGTGGTGAACCAAGCCGAAGAAGAGATCAAGAGCATCGTAGAGACGGCTCAAGAATCGGGTGAGATCGACGAGCAGGAAAAAGAGCTACTCCACTCGGTGTTCGAGTTCACGGACACCATCGCTCGCGAGGTTATGACGCCACGCGTGGATATGGATGCCGCCCCGATCCAAACCCAGCCGGAAGATCTGATCGACTTGATCCAGCGCACGGGCCGATCGCGCATCCCGATTTACGAAAACACCGACGACCAGATCGTCGGAATCGTCCACGCGAAGGACCTGTTGGCGGCCAAGCAGCTCGGCGATTATCCGCTGAACATCCGCACGATTCTGCGGCCGGCCCTCTTCGTGCCGGAGAACAAGAACCTCTATGATCTCCTCCGCGAGCTGCGCGCCAGTCGCTCCCAGATGGCGATCGTGCAGGACGAATTTGGCGGCACCGCAGGCGTGGTGACCATCGAAGACATCGTCGAGGAACTGGTCGGCGACATCGTCGACGAATACGACGTCGAATCGCCTCGGATCACGCGGAACGGAACAGGGTTCGTGGTCGACGCCAAGACCAACCTGTACGATCTCAACCAGGAGATCGGATCGAACTTCTCCAGCGAGGAATTCGACACGATCGGCGGGTATGTCTTCGGTCTCTTCGGGCGTCAGCCGCGCATCGGCGAAGAGTTGGAATCCGAAGGATTCCGATTCAAGGTCGAAGACACGGATGGACGGCGGATCATCCGGCTCCATGTGGAGCCGAAAGAGCCCGCCGCCGAGATGGAAATGTCCGCGGACGCCGTCTAGACGGGCGAGGTCGCGAGCGCGGGCTTCACCTGCGTCCCGAGAATCTCAATGGACTTCATGAGGTCGGCGCTTTCGTTCAGCCCGCTGTCGATCAAGATGCTGATCTTCGAGATGCCGCCAAGGTCGCGGTCGACTTGGCGGATCTTGCTCGTGATCGAAGCGCCGGACCCCACCATGAGCGCGCCGTCGGGGCCAATAGCATGGTCGAACTGGGCACGAGTCGTCGGTGGCCATCCGCGCTCCCGACCGATCCGCCCGAACATGTCGGAATACCACGGGTAGAACAAGTCGGCAGCTCGCTCGTCGGTATCGGCCAAGAATCCGATCGTATGGACGGCGACATCGCTCTTGGCGGGATCGTGACCTGCCTCGTTCCACGCCCGACGATATAGGTCCACCAGCGACCGGAAGCGACGTGGCTCGCCACCGATGATCGCGACCGTCAGCGGGAGGCCCAAGACGCCAGCCCGGACGAATGACGCGGGCGTTCCGCCCACGCCCAAGCGAATGGGCAGCGGATTCTGCACGGGCCGCGGGAACACGCCTTGGCCGGTTAGCGGAGCGCGCAACTGGCCGCTCCAATGGACATACGTTTCGTCGCGAACCGCAAGCAGTAAGTCGAGCTTTTCCGCGAACAGCTCATCGTACTGATCGAGATCGAAACCAAACAGAGGATAGGACTCGATGAATGAGCCCCGGCCGACGATGATCTCCGCGCGACCGTTGGAGATGAGGTCGATGGTGGCAAACTGCTGGAACACCCGAATCGGGTCATCCGAGGAAAGGACGGTCACCGCGCTCGCCAATCGGATGCGCTCGGTCACGGCCGCCACGGCGGCGAGGAGCGTCGACGGCGACGAAGCCACGTATTCCGGGCGGTGATGCTCGCCGATATCGTACGAGTCGAGGCCCACCCGCTCGGCAAGCTGCGCTTCTTCGAGAATCTGACGGACTCGAAGTCGTTCTGTCTCCCGCGTCCGCCGCGTGGGGTCGAGGGGCATCGCCCCAAAGGTGTCAATTCCGATCTGAATTTCGGGCATTATGCCTTCTTCTACGCCGACTTGCGGGTTCTCGATCAACCCCGGATATTGCCCTTGAGAGCAGGCGGCTTCTCGTTCGTCGGCGGATTGGAAGAGCCTCCGCGATCGTTCAGCTCGTCATCCGTGCTGATCACATCGCCTTCGAGCTGATTGGCCGACCACGCGTCGTCATTTTCTTTGGTCGAAATCTGGAACGAGAGCGCCTTCAGATCGTCACCGAGCGAGGTTTTCATTCGAACGGTCTTGCCGCCCGCCGAATCCAGACGGAGCCATTCTTGTTCGCCGTTATAGAACGCGGTGGTGCTCCACACGCGGCGCCATTTTCCGGGCCCGAGATCCTGCTTCGCCTGGGGCGAGCCGCTGATTTGGGCGCGGCGCGAACCCTTGGCGTACCAATATTCGATCCGCTGCGCGAAGACATTCACCGGATACTTCCGGCGGTTGCCGTCGGAGTGCACGTCGTCGTCGCCTCCGGAAGTCGACGGCGCGGGCGGCCGTTCGGCGGCGATGGAATCGGGGACGATTGGGCGCATGGGCTCGATCTCGACAACCTCGAGCTTCTCCTGGTCCTTTGGTTTGATCAGCATCGAGACGTCGCTTTCCAGGACGGCTCGCTTCTCTTTGCGATAGACCGTGGCCTTGGCGCACAGCAGATTCGCTTCTTTGCCGTAGTAGCGCACGTTCCCCGTGGCGATGATCACATCGGTTCGCCGGTTGTGCTCAATCCGGTCGGCACGAACGATGATTTCACCATCCGTGGCCTCCGCCTTGGGGTAAACGAGGACATCGTTCGAAGCCGTGGTCGTTCCGTTCGTGCGGATCGTCCAGCGAGTCGGCTTCCCTTTCTCCTGGGTCGGATCCGCCAGTTCGCCCACCCACGTCAGGCTGCCGATTTCCGCGCCGCCCGAGGGCAGGTGGTAGCGCAGCCACGGCGCTTGAATTTTGCCTCGATAAAATCCACCCGAAATCGAGGCAGGGATGGCGAGTACCCCCGACTGGTCGGAATACTTCATCTTGCTCGTCGTCAAATCGAGATCCGCGTTGACGATCCGAACCTGCCCTTCCGCTTCGAGTTCGCGCCGGTACTGATACCACCGCGCGGTCTTGCCCCAGAACTTGAACTGGCGCCCCGACTTGTCGTACAGCACGCCATCGTGGAGGCCGTCCAGCCACACGATCTGGCGATCCCGGCTCACGTCGATCGCATTGATCGCGCCCTTCGCACCCATCCGCGCTCCGGAATAGAGCTTGAACTGAGCGTCGCGAAGAACGATGCCTGCGCGTTCCCCTTCCTCTGGTTTCGCCCGGAAATCGCGAAGGGGGTCCGACGTGAGGATCGTCATGACCGATTGGTACGAAACGAAACCGAACGCGATCCCGGCGATACCGCCGAGAACGCGCAAAATCGGACCCTTATTGAAGCGTGGCATTGTAACGCTGAACCTGATCCACCGTCGCGAGCGTGACCGTTTTATCGGCCGCCGATTTCCCCGTGGTCAGATTCTGAATCTGAATTGTGTACGTCCCTGCGGGAACGAAGAAACCGTAGTGTCGCGACGCGCCTACTACGACTTGACGCACGGGCGAGCCGTTTTGGATCAGAGTCACCGTGGCTCCAACCGCATCTGCGGCAGGCGATAGGTCGCCCTCGATGTTGTAGGGCAGATCGGGCGGGTCAGAACCACTCTCGATCGAGAGCAGGATCTCGCCCAAATCGGTCGTGCCGGTGTCGGCAAAGAACGTCTTGTTGACAAAGCCCGTCGCCGTCACCAGGCCAGGCAAGCCGACCAAGGCGCCGGGTGCGGCAGGATCGTACGGAACTCCGGCCAAAACGAAGGTGCCATCGGCGGCCGTCGTCGTCCGGCGTCCCGCCAACTGGACGATCGCGCCAGCCACGGAACTGCTGTCCTTCGCGCTGCGCACCACGCCGGTCAGGGTGATCTGCTCGGCTCCGATGATCAGATTGCCGACGTCGATGTTGGCACTCAGCGGATCGATCGCATAGGTGAACACGATCGGCGCGGGGTCGGATGCGCGTCGGTACGTCACCGTGATCGTGCTCGCCCCCGCTGGTCCTGAGAGCACAAAGCTTCCATCGACCGCGTTGGTCGTCGTGGTGTTAGTGCCGATCTGCACGGTGGCTACCGGATCGGGCGGCCCGCTCGTGGCGAGCCACTGCACGATTCCCGTGACCGTAAACTGGCCGCCGCCCGTTGTGCCGCCGCCACCACCGCCGCCGCCGCAGCCCGTCATCACGAGCAGCAGCCCGGCCAGAAACGCCATCAAGACGGGAGCCAGCCTCATCCTCGTGTCACCACCCGGAAGAATCGACTCGTTGAGTTCGCCTTGAACTGCAGCACCACGGTGTCTCCTTGGAGCGTCGCGGTTGCTCCCGACGTGCGGTCGGAAACGACCACGCTCTTGGGCGCGACGCCTTGAGCCAGATGTAATTCGAAACGATACGCGGATCCCTTTCGCAAGTTCTCCAGTTTGACGTTGTAGGTCGAGGGAGCGCCCGGTCGCCGCAGGTCGCGACTGAGGCGGGCCGCCCCTTCCAAGCTCACTTGCAGAGCGCCTCCGCTCGGCGGAAGGTACGCATCCGTGGCACGATCAAACTCGACGCGAGACCCGGTCTGCGCGCCAATCGTCGCTACGGACGCCTCGCCGATGCCCGTCGCGGTCAGGGTTGCCAGCCAAGTCGGGGTGGCGGGTGGCTGTTCGCGGGTTTGCGTCGCAACCAGCGACGGCGTGAAGAGCAGCGTGGCGCCTTCGGCAGCGAAGCAGCGGACGAAGCACGCCTGCCCCGGTCCTATCGATGTGATCGGACTGAACGTGCCTGTTTCCGGGGCCCCGCTAAATGGATCTGGCGCGCCCCTCACGAATTCGAATAGTTGCCCGCCCAATTTGCCCGCCGCAACCGCGTCGGCAAAGGACCGGGGAAAGTCGGCGGCGATTGCGACCGACAGTTTGCTCACATCGGTCGTCTCATCGAGCGGATTCACGATCGCATTCCAGCCCGGCGCCAGGGCGACACCAATCGGGGTCGCAACCGGGAGATGCGCATAGGCCGGCAGCGAAGAAGAACTCGTCGAGCGATAGAAGAAGCCAAAGCCAGGCTGGGTGCCGCCGATCGACGGATAAATGTCGTTGCGACCGATCACTGGATTCCACCGCGCGAACAGGGCGTTGGCGTCTGTGACGCCGAGAATCTTGGCGACATCCGGCTCATAAGGGTCGCCTGGAAATCCGACCATATTGAGGCCCATTCCGATCCCGCCGCCCAGATCGACACTTCGGTCGCCGTCGACATGAAGGTACAGCGCAAGCGGCCCCGGCCCTTTATTGACCCGGCGGTGAAAGATGATGCTCTGCCCCAAAAGCGTGCTGCGGATGACATTGATGTCGAGACTCCCCGCAGACTCAAATCCGGGAATCGACGCCCCAAACGCGAGGTTCCTAACGCTCACCGTTTGCACGTCTGCTCCGCGGCCCACATTGACGGTGTACACGGTGTCGGTACCTTCCGTCACGCCCGTGAGGATGCCGTAAATGTTGTTCGGTGTCGGATTGGCTGCCGTCGCGACCGCGCCAGCCGGAAGATAGACGCGCGCGATGCGGTCCTCGACGGGGACGTCGACCGTCACGCGGTAGGGCTCGCCGTTGAAGGCCGAACTCGAAAAGTTAGGTGCGACCGAGCCGTAGCCAAGCGAGATGTCCATGCGATCGTCTTGTCCGCTGGCAAAGATTCGCGTGAAGTCAGGGCTCCAATAGATCGGATAGGAGATTCCCCGTCCCAGACTTTCGTTGCCCGCTTTGTCCGTGGTGAACCAGTGCGCCTGAATGCCAAAAACACCGAAGTCGCTGCTTTCCAGATTCGACGTGATCGGAAAGGCCTGCACGAGCAGTTTCTTGCCCGGCACAAGATGAGGGTTCAAGATGAACTGCTTAGGTACCCAAAGCGCGGCTGGAAGGTCTTCGACCTTCACCACCACAACACCGCCCTCATCCTGCAGCGCCTGCTGGAACAAGGTGATGAGCGTGCCGTAGGTTTGATAGAGAGACGGATTCGCGTAATAGCGCTGGAGAAGATGGGCCGCGAAGAGCGGATACTGCACGAGAACTTTTTGAAAAGCCGTGCCCGCCATCTGGTAGCGCAGGAGATACAGCCCGCCGATGGAGCCGCCGAGCGGCAAAGGCTGCGAAACCAGATTGGGAGCGATGAACTCCGGGCCGGCCAAGGCTTTCTGGTTGTTCCAGTCGTACGTCTCGCTGGTGTCATAGGTGCTCTGGAGCACAAGTTCGACCGCGTCCTGATCGAGATCGGGAGGCAGCGAGCCTGGCGTCCGCACGATCCGCATCGTGGCCGCGCGCGCCAATCCTTCGTCCCAGCCGTCGTAGGGTAGCGGCTTCGAGCCCATATAGGCCAAAAGAAGCGTGTGGATGAAGTTGACGGCGGCAACTTCCTTCTTGATTCCGGTGCCGTCGGTGTACTCCGGGAAGTAGATCTTGCGCTCGCCCGTGCCGCCATCGATGGCATAAATCCCACCTGCGACCGCATCGCGCTCCCCGATCGTATTTTCGTAGTTGATGACCTGTACCGTGGCGGCCGACTCCGGCAATCCGAAGGTCGAGGTCAGCAGTGGCTCCACGCGGTTGAAGACACTTTGAAGAAACGCCTGATAGTCAGCGGGAAACGAAGTGCTTCCCGAGGCGGAAAACTGAAGCGTTAGGCCGTCGCCTCGCCCTCGACTCGACGGCGCACTGCTGTGCGACCCAGGGCTGAATACGCGAACCGGCATGGAGAAGATGGGTCTCGCGCCGTTTCGGCGAGCGATTTCGTCGCGCTCTTGCCGCGTGAGTGTGGCCAGGTTCTTGCCAAACCGCTTGGCCGCGGAAATCGCGGCTTCGTCGAACCCGATCCGCGCCCGCGTCGTGCTGGATAGAACGAGCGTCGTGGGACTTGCACTCGCGTACAGCCCTGCCGCAAAGGCCAGAACACCGATTATCTTTTTCGACATAAAACTCACAATTCGAACGAAACGACCTGGCTGATCGAGCGGGCGCGCAGGCCGTCGGCGAGCCCAACCACCACGAAGTAATAGGTGCCGCTGTCCAATCCGCCGGCGTTGTACGCGAGCGAGGTGCCCGTGGTCGGATCGTCCTCGTTGCTCCAAATGGATTCCACACCGTAGTCGGGATAGCGATCAAAAAGATAGACCACATACGACTCGGCCGAAGGCAGATTGCGCCAGCGGAAGGTCAGCGGGCTGAGGCTGGGGCGATCGGCGATGAGGTCATCGAGCGTCTGCACGCTGAGGGTGTCGCTCAATTCGCCTTCCTGGCTGGAGTCGCTGAAGTAGCTGGAACCCACAGCCGACACTTCGTAGTCGTACGTCCTCGCCGGCAAGAGCGTCGTGTCGGAGTCGATATATTGACCGTTGAGCGGATCGCGCACGAGGTCGATGTTGCCGAATGGACCGTCGCCAGCGGCGCGATAAATCTTGTAGCCGAGAACGTCCTCGCCGACCTGAGTCACCCAACTCAGTTCGACCTCGATCAGATTCCCGTCGGTCGAAAGCCGGGTCTTGGCGTTTTTCAAACCACGGTGTCGATTCATGAGTCGCTTGATCTGTTCGGCTGCGCGCGCTTCTCGCGAGCCCCGCGTCGCAGGCTGGCTCACGTAGGAAATGTAGTCGAGCCCGGTCACTTGCTCGAGGGCGGGATTGCCGGGATCGCCCAGGGTGAAGTCGATTCGTTTGCTCTCGCCCGCCGTGAGCGTGACCGCCGTCGAATCGCTGCTGTAGTCCGCGCCGCCTGCGCTGAGCTCGTACGAGACACCGGCGATGAGGTCCTCCATTTCGAAATTGCCGTTGGAGTTCGTAACGACCCGGTTGCTGCTGAAAGCGGAACCCCCGTACGCAAACACGCTCGCCCCGCGAAGCGGATTGCCATCGAGATCAGAAACGTGGCCATGGATGGACGCGAGTTGACTGGTCGGGGCGATGACGATGTTCACGTTCGAGGCTTGCTCCGCGTCGAACGCACGAACCAGATTCTTGCCTCGGTAATCGACGCCATCGCTCGTCAACGTCGCGGTGACGATGAGGTCTTCGGCAGGAACGCCGCTGAGCAGGTAGGCGCCGCTCGTGGTCGTCGTCGTGCTTCCTGCCCCCGGAGCCGAGACCACCGCGCCCCGAACTGGCCGACCATCGATGTCGGTGATGCGACCCGTTATGGTCGCCGTCCGCGCGGCGGAGGGTCCGGAGCCTCCACACCCGGCCAGCACTGCTGCACACACCAAGCCAAAACCGATCAGCCATTGGGAACGGATCATCATTTCAGGAAACGTACCACTTGGGCCGCCGTTTCGGGTGAAGCGTCCTGCAATTCTGCGGCGACATGCCCTGCGCGCCTGCTCGCAATATTTAGAAAGTTTTGGCCCTGACCTCATGTATAGTTGGGCATGGTCAAACTGCGGAGCGCCTTTACGCTGATCGAGTTGCTCGTCGTCATCGCCATCATCGCAATCTTGGCCGCGATTCTCTTCCCCGTTTTTGCGCAGGCGAAAGAGGCTGCTCATCAGACGACGTGCATGAGCAACATCCGCCAGATCGGGCTCGGCGGCCAGATGTACATGAACGACAGCGACGACACCTGGTTCCCTGCCGCGTCGAGCTACCGCAAAGCCGACAAGACGATTGCACAGTCCATGTGGCTTGGCTATGACAACCGCAACGCCGGCTCGTCAGGATTCGGATTCTTGGGCAACGTTTCCCTGCCCGCAAAAAACCCGATCACCCCGGGGCTGCTCGATCCTTACCTGAAGAGCGAAGGTATCAAACGTTGCCCTTCGATGCCGAAGACTTGGCAGCTGACCTACGCCACCAACTGGTTCAACACCGATACTTCGTCGGCGTACTATTCCTCGAACAGGAATGCAAGCGAGAACGAATATGGACCCGCCGTCAAATTGATCGAATATGTGGGCGGCTTAGTCAGTGCTCATGGCGCGCCCGCCAGCGACGTCCAAGAGCCCGCCAACACCCTACTCGCCTGGGAACACTATTCTTATGCACCCGTGTGCAACTTCCTTCAGCAGTACAACTGGTTCGCGAATCCACCCAAGAGCAAGACGCTTAGCGACCACTTCCACCTGCTGCACCGCGATGGCGCGAACACGACGTGGACGGATGGTCACGCACGACACATCCGCTACGACCAGCTCAAGCGACCGTACTTTTCCAGCCGTAAGGACATTTATCCTTAGAGCTGACCCAGGAACCGAACGATCTGGTCGCCGAATTCGGGCAAACCTTCGTGTCCGAAATCGGGATAGATCGTCATCTCCTTCTCGCTGACAATCTTGTTGTAGGCCGCGAACTGGGTCGACGGTGGGCAGATCGTGTCCATCAGACCCGTTCCCATCAACACCTTGGCCCGGATGCGCGGCGCGAGGTTCTGGACGTCGATGTAGCCGAGGCGCTCGAAGACCTCCCGCTCGCGTTCGTGGCGAGGATCGAACCGGCGGAAGTACTCGCGAAGCTCATCGTAAGCGTCCCGCGCCAGGTCCATCTCCCACACGCGCTGATAATCGCTCAGGAAGGGATAGACGCTGACGCACCGTGCGAGCGAGGGATGGAGCGCCGCACAGACGAGGCTGAGCGCACCACCCTGGGACCATCCGACACTTCCCATTCGATTCGGGTCGACGAACGACTGTTGAGCGGCAATGCGCGCCATGGCGGCGCAGTCCAAATAAACATTGCGAAACCACAGGCGATCGGGCTCATCGTCCAAGCCACGGACGAAATGTCCGCGTAGCGTCCATCCTCGCTGGCCGCCGAGATCGTGGCTCTCGCCGCCTTGACCCCGGACGTCCAGCCCGAAGTGAGAAAAACCCATCGCGGTGTATTTGAGCGCATCGCACCAGTCGTGGGCACGCATCGAATAGCCGTGGAATTCCAAGATCGTCGGCGCTGGTCCCGCGAGTCCGCGTGGCCGGGTATGCCGGACATGAACACGCGCGCCGTCCACCGCCGTGAACGTCAGATCGTAACACTCGACGGCAGGGCAAAGCTCGGGTCCAGGACGGAATTCCGGACGCAGGTCGGTGGCATCGAGTTCAGCGAGGGCGCGGTCCCAATAGGCGTCGAAGTCGGCCGGACGGGGCGTCGAGCCCATGTACGATTTGAGTTCGGCGAGGGGCTTATCGATCAGCGGCATCATGCTGATCGTGACACAAACGCGGGCTTACCGCACGTCCCAGAAGTAGTCGGACATGCTGGAAATCAGGCCACCCCACTGCGGCTTGACGTCGCAGCCGCGGGAGAGCTGATTCATGCTCATCGCGCGCACCGAACCGCCCACCATCACCACGTTCGCGGTGTTAAAGTGGCGGGGCCACACGCCGCCATACTTCAGGCCTCGACCGTTTTCGCCGTTCCACCCGACGATGAAGGCGTAGTATTGTCGCGAGGTCGCGTCGGGCACATCGCCATCGAAGGTGTCGGCGATGCGGCTGCTGGGTTGCTGAGCGTAGCGGCAGGGCGGACTGACGAGGTAGCCACCCAATCGCTCTTCGTCCACGATCACACTCGTGGAGTCCAAAAATTCGATCGTCGTCTCCGGCGAATAGATGTCGGAGCGCGTCTTCGGCGCCATTTCGTACCGCTGATTCAACACGGAAACAATTGGGCTCAGATAGAGGTAGTTGTAACCGATGTTGGAGCGAAGAGCCTGAGCGTAATACCGGGCGTCCGGATCGTTGAGCGGCAAGTCGGAGTCGAACAGACCGTCGTCGACCGGATCGGGGTCCGCGTCCGCCGGGCAATGAAGCACCCGAAAACTCTTCAGGTACGGCTGCAGCAGCTGGGGCCAAAGGCGATCCTGACCATCGGTGTTCCCGTGCGCAATTTCATACCGCGGTAGAACGAATCGGTCGTCGTAATCGTCGGAATAGAGGTTCGACGCCAAGATCGACTGGTGCAAATTGGACGTGCAGACCGATTTTTGAGCCGTGCGCTTGGCGGCAACGAAGACGGGGAAAAGCACAGCAGCGAGCACGCTGACGATACCAATAACCGTCAACAGTTCAACCAGCGTGAACGCGTGAATCGAACGCCTCAAATTCTTTACCCCGGCCTATTCTATCAAAGTTGTGTCCGAAGGTCAAGCCCTTTTTTCTTGACCGGGTGAAACGCTTGTATCGTCCCGACCCGTTCGAACCCGAGATGCACGTACCAATCGTCCAGATGGGAGTCCGCCTGGAGTACGAGGTTTTTACCTCGGGAATTGGCGATCTCCCCACATAATTCAACGATTTTCCGGCCGAGCCCGTGCCCCCGGCGCGGTTTGGCGACGCACAGGTTGTACAGCCCGATCGAATCTGGCGTCTCCGTCAGCATCACGGCACCCACCAATTCACCCCGTTCCCGGCAGCCATAAAGCTCGTGGACCGACCGGCTGGTGGCCATTACGACGGCCCGGCGCAGGTTCTGGTCTTGCCGCCAGAAGAACTGGGTGGCCATGAATCCTGAAATCTCCTCCCGCTCCGATTCGGCCCGTGCGATGGCGATCAGGGGCGTGCCCGCCGACTGGGGATGCCGGTAAATCATCTGGGCGAGCTCGTGCTGGAGCTCGAACCCGCACGCCTCCAATCGGTCCGGGAGGTCGCTCGGCTCGTCGCCATCCAGCCCGAACACCCGAAATGAGGGGCGACCCAGCGTCAGCTCGCTCAACAGGTGAAGTCCCTCTTCGATCAGGGCTTCGGTGGTCCCGAGCCGCATGTCGATCACAAAATTGCAGAGGGCGAGGTCGATTTCGCCGACGACGGAGGTGAAGCCGGCCTGCTTGGTCACCCGAGCTTCAGGCAGAGCGCGGGCGAGTTCCAGATACGTGTGGACCACATTTTCTCGCGCGATGGCCGCATCTCTGTTCACAACACGATGCTCCAGAACAAGCCAGGCGAAATGCGTCGCGGCGACGCGATCACACCGACCGAAAGTCCCGATTGGAGCTGGTAGCCGCCGAATACCTGAGGGCCACGTGGCGTGGCGAGGATCGTGCCGAACAGCCGGCTGCCGACCGGCGTTCGCCATAAATCGAATCCTATGCCCACCTGAAGTCCATTGAACTGTGAGAGGGTCATGCCCGCCCGCAGGGTTGGCATCACGAAGGAACTGCGCTCGATCATGCTGCGGCCCTCGAAGGTGGAGGCGAAGAATTCGGCAAGCGATCTGAGCACGGAGCGCTGAGAGATCAATCCTCCCACGTGGCCGGAGTCCATCCAAGAAACTCGTGTCGTCCCCAGACCCTTGATGAGCGCTTCGGTATTTGCGCGAGGCACGACGGTATCAAAACGGCCGCCAATCACATAGGAGGGTCGGGAATCGTGGCCGCTGAGGAACCGCAATGGCTCGATCGGCTCCAGCGCGGCGCGGAGTTTGGCTTCGTCGAAACCGCGGCGGCGCAGACTTTCGCGCTGCGTCACGACCCGGGAACTGTTCCACAGAATCCCGGCCAAATCGGCCCCACCCACAAGGTAAGACGAAGCCGCAATTCGGGGTTCGACGGCGAACGCCAGGGACGCGACGATCGCGCCGAGGCTCGTCCCCGCCAGTCCGATCTTGCCGGGAACGAATTCGCTGCGCGACGCAATGAAATCGACCGTGCGGCGAACGTCGGACACGGCTTGCGTCATCGTTTCGATCAGCCGAGTCGGGTCGGCCTGCACCGCGAGTTCCCCCGACTTGTAGCCGTGTGGCGTTCGGGACAGATGAAGTGGAAGCGGCATGAGAATGGCCGCGATGCCAGACCGGTTGAGTTGGGCCGCGAAACTCCGTTCGAGCGATTCGTTGAATGCGCCCCAATAATGGAGCACGATCACGACCGGTGTTGGGCCCAAGCGGTCGGCGGGCCGGAGGATCTTCAGCCGGACCGTGTTGTTCTCTGGGTACGGCGTCACGATGGCGCTTTGAAAGCGCGCCTCAAATTCGTCGGAAATATCGTCTTGACGAATGGGTTGCCAATTTTCGAACGTGACGCTTGCCGGAGCCTGGGTAACAGGGGGCATCTGCGGTTCGACAGGTTGAGCAGCCGCTGCTCGGACCAGTCCCACCGCTATGGTTAGTTTTATCGTTGCTGCGACAATTAGCCTGATCACCGCCGTCTCGCCCAGTAGTTTAGACTCCGATTTCGAGATAGCGCTCGGAAACGCTGGCCTATCCACAAAAACGGCTCGATTCGACACCAACCTGGGACGGTTCTTTGCGAGCGCCGAATACCGCACACCGTTTTACGAAAGCGCCTACGAAATTCCCTGGCGCCTTCCCTACTACGCCGACATGCACCGCCGTCAGTTCGAGGTCTCGATCGAACAGCCGAGCGAAATCCTCGCCAGCGGCACGCGCATGCTGGGCGCAGGCACGCGGCGCACCCTCACGGGGAATCCCATCCAGCCGGCCATCGACTTCGCTAACAAACCCGGCGCCCTGAAGGCTGTCCTCGAGCGCATGGAACGCGAAAATCTGCTCACGACCACGGTTCCTGACCTCAGCAAAATTCCGCCCCAAGTCCAGCGCGCGGCGGCGCTCGTGCTTCGGGTCGCGCTCGATTCGGTGGCGTACCGACGTCTGGCCTTCTCCCGGGTGGTGGATCTGGCGGCCGCCCTCCAGCGAGCGAAGTCGGAAGATCCCGATTCCGGTGACGCGGACAAAATCGAACGCGACCTCGACCTCTACCGGTCGGTGGACCTGCGGTACCTGTTCGTCGCCGCTCACGACGTCACCCTCGCCGCGAAAACGGCGCAAGGCTATCTGGGGCCAGTCAACCAGCAGGAGGCCTATTCTGCGACGGTCGGGACGACGTGGGGCAAGATCACCCTCTCGGGGGCAGGCGATCAGACCGTGAAAGATGAGCCGATCTTGCTCTGCATCGACACGGGCGGCAACGACACCTACATCAATGCGCCCGCCAACAAAACCCAGACGAACTGGGTTTCCGTCGTGATCGATTCGGTGGGCAACGACCACTACCTTTCCGCACCCGAGCTCGCCAAAACCACGATTGCCAAATACGACAAGCGGAAGGATCGCTTTGGCACCGGTCCCGCATCGGCACTGTTTGGCATCAGCGTTCTGCTCGATACGACCGGCGACGATCTTTACCGCAGCCACAAACCCGGAATCGCGAGCGCGTTTATGGGCGCGGCCACCCTTTGCGATTCAGGCGGGACCGACACCTACGACGGCTATCAAAACGCGGAAGGAGCCGCCACCTTCGGTTATGCGTTGCTGGAGGACGCCTCCGGTGACGACCACTACTTTGGGTTCAATCAGATTCAGGGTTTTGCGGGCTCCATGGGCTTCGCGATGCTGATGGATCGGGCGGGATCCGACTCGTACATGGCCAACGACGAGGTCATCGACTTCCCGAGCGCCCAATCCGCGACGCACAACCTCACGATGGGACAAGGCGCGGCGAGCGGCCGACGCGCGGACTATCTGGACGGGCACAGCCTGAGCGGCGGAATCGGCATTCTTTTTGACGTCGCGGGCGACGATACGTACTTCTGCAGCGTGTTCGGCCAGGGCGCCGGGTACTGGGAGGGCGTCGGCATGCTCTGGGATAGTGCAGGGGCCGACAAGTATATGGGACAGTGGTATGTCCAAGGCGCGGCCGCCCATTTTGCGATTGGATACCTGGAAGACCTGAAAGGCAACGACGAAACGACCGCAATGATGAATATGGCGATCGGCGCGGGGCACGACTTCAGCATTGGCATGTACGTCGATGACGACGGAGTGGACCAATACCACGGACCCAACCTCAGCCTGGGCGCGGGTAACGCCAACGGAATTGGTGTCTTCGTCGACGCCTATGGCAATGATCGTTACGATTCCAGCGGGCTTTCGCTGGGTAAGGCGGCTGAATCGCCCAAGGGCACGCTTCGCGAAAAGGCGATCTGTTTGGGGCTGTTCATCGATCTTCAAGGCGACGACACCTATCCGGCGCGGCAAAGCTGGGCGCGCAACGGCGAACGACTGGCGAATTGGACCGACAAGCGGCCGGTCTCCGCAGAAAGTCAAGTGGGCATCTTTTATGATCGCTAGACTGCTGTTGCTTGGAGCAATCCTCACCCTGGGGGGATGTTCCTCTTCTCCCGCGGAATCGTCGGCGACGCCCCCTGCCACGAAAACCGCCCAAACCAGCGCGGCACCTGCCCCTTCCGACTACGAGCGCCTCCGATCGGCCCTCACCCAGATCGGTCCCGCCACCGATACGATCGCGACGGCGTACGAACTGGCCCAGAAGCTTCGGTCCCGGGCGACCGAGGACCAGAAGGACGGGCTGGCCGAAGTGATCGACTACCTGGACGATGCCGGTCAGGTTCTTTCCAAATTTGCGATCGACCCTCCGACTCAGCAAGCGTTCGACAGCGATCGACGAGGCTACGACGAGCGGGCGAAAAAGACGTTGGAAGCCGCCGAGGACGCAACGGAATCCCTCGCCAACGCCGCTGGTATCGCAGAAGGGCTCACCCAGGATGCGAAATCGGTCGTCGATCAGTGGCAGGAACTCGAAGATGGGGTGAACGCGGCCCACGAGGATGTGAACGAAATCGTCCAGTCGCTCAAGGGCACGGCGTCCGGCCGGAGTTGACCCTCGTCCCGCCAATTGTCCCAGGTTGGAGGCGGACCGTTCTGGATTCGAGAAAAGGCAGTGTTATACTGCCTGCACGGCGCTTGACATGCTGCAACTTCACCTGAACGATCCGGTTGCCCTTCGCCTCGACGGCGAAGAGGTGAAGGTTCGTAGCCGAAAGCAGCTTCTTTTACTGGCGGTTCTCGCCGAAGGACCCCGTCGCCGCGAGGAACTTGCGGAGATCGTCTGGGAGCACGCCTCCGCGGCGGATGCCCGTGCCAGCCTGCGGAACGCTCTCAGCTCGCTCAAGCGGTGCCTTCCCGTCGATCTGATCGTCACCGAACAGAACGGGATCTCGCTGAACCCAGGGATGCTCGAGGTCTGCACCGATTCGGCCCGCCCGTTTATGCCTGGGTTCGATGAGGCGTGGGCGCTCAACCGCCGCGTCGAAAGCACCACCGAACCGGCTAAGGGCCCGCTCGAGATCGATCCGCTGGTCGGCACCTTCGAATGGATGCTGGAGCGAAATCCCGACGAGGCGCTGCAATTCCTCTGCGCCACGCGGTCGTTCTGGGAGGCTTACGACGTCCACCGCGCCTTGGATGTCCACGAGCGAGCCCTGCTCAGCAGTACGTCGTCGGGCATCCACCGACTGGAAGTCGAGGGCCACAAGTACTACCTGCAGTGGATCGCGGGCCGACTCGATCCCTCGCTCAAGGGCGCGACCCAGGCACGCGACGAGGCCGTCATAAGGAACGATCACGCCCTCGCAAGCAAGCTGTCGACCGTCATCGCGTACGGCCTACTCTCGCGCGGTCGATTCGATGCGGCGGTGCGCTCGGCCCAAGTCAGCGTCACCTTGGCCGAGAGCGCTCACCATCGACCCACATACAAATGGGCGGCCATGAATGCGGGCGTCATCTGCCTCCACGCCAACGAGCCAGAACTGTTTCGAGCCTTTACCGGCGTCGCGCCAACGGCTGACACCGAATGCGACAACCCATCGTTCCAAGCGCAAATCGATCTGGAAATGTCATGTCGGTGGGTGCAGGCGGCGCGATACGACGACGCCCAGGCGGCGGTCGACCGCGCCATGCGCTATTACGAAGCGAGCCACGGCCGCCGGATGGTGGGCTGGAGCCGGCTCGCCTTGGCGGAGATCAATCTCCTTCGCGGCGATCTCAGTGCGGCCGAAGCCCATCTTCGCGGGGTTTACGACCTTGGGCCCGAAGTCAGCGGACACTCGCTCATCGCATCCACGGATGAGATGGCCGCAAAGATTTACTTCGCCCAGCAACGCTATGACGAGGCCGCATTTGCGACCGCTCGTACCATCCTCTTCCGCCGCCAGATTGGGGCGGTGCCCAGCCTTTACGAGCAGCGTAGCGTCCAAGTCGTCCGCGATCGGCTCAAGGCGCGCCTGACGATTCAAGATCGCAGACGCGCCTTCGAACGCGCGCGAGTTAGCCTCACGAACGCTTTCGTCTAAGCGCCAGCACCCCCAAGCCGATGACGGCTAGTGAGGACGGCTCGGGAACGGTCGGATAGCTCGTGCCCGATTCCGAAGCAACGGTCCAGCCACTCACGGGGTTGTCGTTCGCATCGACCACCTCGATGCGGGACAGGGTGAGGGTCGACTGATAGTTGGCGGAGCCGGTTACGGTCGCACCGTCGTCGAGGTCGAAGCAGTTCGCCACGAACTGCGTCGAAAACTGAACATGGATGGGCTGGGGCGTAATGCCGTTGATTTCGTGGCTCTGTGTCACCCAGGTCGTGCTGATGTTGCCCGTGCCCCATTCGAAGAACGACTCGTCCGGGTCGCCTGCGATCTTGACGGCCAAATCGGCCAAAGTTCCGACTCCCGAGACGATTCCGGAAAGGTGGAAGTAGTAGCGCGCCTTGTAGCCGGCCTGAAGCGAGCCGCCGAACTGCAGCGTGTCGTCGAACGTGGCAAAACCCAGACTCGCGAAGCTGTCGGGTGAACCATTCGGGTTGACAGTCGTGCCGTCGTTGTACAACGCGTTGTTCTCGTTGTAGTAGTTGTTGGTCAGGGTGCCCGCGGTGTAGCTGTGTAGGCGACCAAATTCCGACTTCGTCTGGCAGATGCCGTCGAACGTCATGGTCTGGGTCTGGCCGCTGCGGTTCTTCCCCGTGAATTGGCGCGATGCCGAGGCGGTGCTCAGCTGATAATCCTGGTGATCCTGGTAGTCGAAGGGTGAGATCCCCGCGTGCCCCGTATTGGAGCCTCCCACCAACGCGATCGACCATTGCGAAAAGCTGGCGTGGGCCACGGCGGCTCCGGCCAGCAGACTGAGTACTAAACCACTCCTTATCATTTGTGTACCTCTGAATAAAATCCAGGCCCGAATCAGGCCCACCGTCATTGTCCGATTCGGGGCGCAAACAGATCGTAAACAGAACCCGCCGCGATACGGGGACCCGCGCCAAAGAGATCGGGCCATAATCACCTTCAATGGATGCCAGTGATGGCCACCTGATTGCGCTATGCAAGCGCGGCCACGATGGCGCCTGGCGCCAGATCATCGCCCGATATGGGCGGCTCGTCTATTCGGTTCCCCGCCGCCAGGGACTGACTCCTGAACAAGCCGACGACGTCTTTCAGGCGACCTTCATCGCCCTCCACCAACAGATGTCGAGCTTGGAACAAGACCAAGCCCTGCCCCGATGGCTCGTCGTCGTCGCGAGCCGCGAGTCGTTCCGGCTCCTTCGCGCCGAGGGCAAGCGGTCATCCCCGGAGACCCTCGATGAGATGATCGCAAGCGACGATCGGGACGCCGATCTCGAGGCGATCGACCTGGTTCGGGCGGAATCGGTGCGCCGCGGAATCGCTTCGCTCGCCGATCGCTGCCGACGGCTCCTCAGCAGGCTCTATTTCGACGATGCCTCGTACGAGGAGGTTGGAGCCGAACTCAATCTTCCCGCCGGAAGTATCGGCCCCACCCGTACTCGCTGCCTCCAAAAACTGCGCGCCATCCTCGGCGAATCCTTTTTTGCCGAGTGATGTACTTTTTCGCCGCTCCGATCCCACTTATCCTTTGAGAACTCCATGAACCGTGCTTGCCCCAAGTTTCAAGAGCGTCTAATCGAACTCGCCGATGGTGGGTCGGATCCCGAACTCACCGGGCATCTGGAGACCTGCGCCAACTGCCGGGCCGAATTCGAGAAGTGGACGCAGTTGCTTGGGGCAGCAAGGCTAACCATGGAAGAGCCCTCCGCCGAATCCATCCGGCGGGCGGAAGCGATCATGCCCGAGCGTCCGCGCTTGGTCGCTCGGCTCGTCAGTCATTCCGGCTTGGCGTTCGGCATGCGTGGCAGCCACGAGGAGGCCCATGTCGTGGTGGACGTCCAAGGCGAGTCGATGCGGATCGCCTACATCCCGTCCGGACCGAATTGGACCGTCATCGGCCGCGCCCCGTCCGACTACGACGTCATCCGCGGCGAAAAGATGTTGGCCCTGGACGAAGACGGCCGCTTCGAATTCACGGGCAGCGCCATGCAGGAGACCGGTTTTGCGGTGTCCCGCGGCGATCAATGGATCGACATCCCCGACCTGGGCCACTTGACCGAACATGGACCCGGATGAGTTTGTAGTCGCGCTCGAGCAGGGTCGCTGGCGCCGACTCGATCCGGTGCCGGACGGTGCGGCGACGGCAC
This sequence comes from Fimbriimonadaceae bacterium, assembly GCA_044226215.1. Taxonomy (GTDB): domain Bacteria; phylum Armatimonadota; class Fimbriimonadia; order Fimbriimonadales; family Fimbriimonadaceae; genus JBGAHK01. The sequence continues at coordinate 441,295 of JBGAHK010000002.1, forward strand.
TCTTCGCGCGCGTCCTCGAACTCTACGCCAACGATCCCGACCGCGCCGCTGCGGTGGGGCACGCCGCTGGCCGAGCCAATTGGCCGGCTGACCAGCGCCCGCTCGCCCTTCGCACCCAAGCACTAGGACTCTATTGCGCGGGACAGTGGCTACGCGCGGCCGACACGTTCCGTAAGAGTGCGGCGACGCCGACGACCCGCGCCTATGCGATACCCGCCATCGACGCCCTCGCCCGGGCGGGGCGAATTGACGAGGCGGTTCGTTACGGTCAGAAGCTCGTCCGGCAGCTACGCGGCGAGCCGGTCATGGCTGCCCGCGCCCGAGTCAACTTGGCCAACGCGCTCGAGCAGGCGGATCGTGCCCGCGAGGCACTGAGGCAATATCGAGCGGCGGTCGAGGGACTTCGAGGCTCAGCGTTTCGTTCCGATTACGGCAAGGCTTTGGCGGGCACGTCGACGGGGCTCATCGCGGCGGGCCGCTATCGCGAGGCTCGCGTCACAGCCGAGGAAGCGATCTCGCTCTTTCGGGAGTCGGGGGAGGCCACGTTCGAGGCGATCTGCACCGTCAATCTGGCTCAGATCGAGGTCGCCGAGGGGCGACTCGATGTCGGACTGCGACTTCTTCAAGATTGCGAGACGAATCTGCCCGCTTCTCGCCGGGCATGGTTCTTGGAGATTCTGGGCGACACGCTGTTCGCGCTCAACGAATGGGCGGCCGCAGCCGACACCTATGGGCAGGCGATTGAACTGTTGAGTCGTCAGTCGCGCTCGATCGGCTATGCCAACGCTTTGCTCGGCCTTGCTGCTGCCCGCGCTCAGGAAGGTCGGATGATGGAGGCGGCGGCGGCACTTCGCCGGGCGATGCGTCGACACCAACTGCTCCGAAACCCTGGCATGCTCGCCCTGGACGGACTGTTGGCGACCGAACTTGCGGTGGCGCAGCAACAGTGGTCGGCGGCGCGGCGTCACGCGCGGCAGGCTCTGCCTCTCGCCCGGAACGCGGGGTTGCAGTTCGCTGAGTCGCGCCTTATCCTGGCCGATGCGTTGAGCGCCGCTCGCCGCGGCCAGTTCGACCGCACCATGCTTCGGGAAGTTCGACGCGTCGCCCGGTCGTCCGCGACGGGACTTCGCTGGCGAGCCCAGCAGGTACTCGCGATCGCGATGCCACGCCGGTCCCAGCGGGTCGCCGCTTGGGCCCGCATGGCGGATGAGATCGTGGCCTCCCGGCTTCTGGTTCAATCCACGTCCGCCCGCATGAATTTCATCGCGGACAAGAAGCAAGCCCTTCAGGAAGCGCTGTTTGAGCTACTCAGCTCGGGCTCCCGGTCCGAGGAGCAGCTGGCGATTTCGATCTTGCGCCGGACGAGATCCGCCACGTTATTCGATGAGATCCTTTCTGCTTTTGGAGGGACTCAGCCGACATGGCAAGCTCAGTTCGACGATCTTCGGCGTGAGATCGCCGAATCGGCGGGCGATGACGATCTGCCGAGTTACCGCCGATCGCCGATGGGGATAGCCTCGGGTCGGGCGTGGGCACGGCTCCTGCACGAATCTCGCGCGCTCAACGGGACGATGGGCAACACGGCGAAGTTGGCGGGCGAATGCTATGTCCAGACCGACCTCGCCATCTTTGTGATTCGAGACGGAACCGCTGTCGACCGGCTCGCCAGCCCCGCCGAGATCGACCGGTTGCTCAAGGTCCTCCGGTTCGAATTGTTCACTCCTTTGACCTGTCCCGAGGAGGATGGCTCGCGCTGTCTGGGCGTGATGGCCCGACTTCGAACTGCGCTGGGTGCCCCGAAGGGGGGTCTCGTGGTGCCCGACGAGACGTTGTGGTCGGTGCCTTGGTCGGCGATCACCGACGAGGAATGCGTGCTTGCCCTCGCCCCGCGAGAGGAAGTGTCTGACGATTGGTGCCTCCCCGAGCAGCCGAAAGTGCTGGTCTGGGCCGGCTGTCACCAAGGACTCCCGAACGTCGAGCGTGAGATCGAAGCGCTCGTCCAGCGGTTTCCCGATGCAGTGGTCTGCCGCAGTCGCGACGAGGCGTGGCGCGCGAGCGCGAACGGCACATTCGATATCGTCCACGTGGCCGCGCACGGCTTTCACGCCTCCGATAACCCGATGCTCAGCGCCATCCAGTTTCCCGACGGCTTTCTCAGCGCGGCCGAGGTCGCTCGAATGAACCTGAGGCTGACTTACGCGGTGCTGTCTTCCTGCGAAAGCGGACGGGTTACGGCCGCGACCGGAGAGCCGAATGGCTGGGTTCGCGCGTTCCTTGCCCGCGGGGCGCGGGCCGCCTTGGCCACCGCATGGATGATCGACGATCAGATGGCGCTCGATCTCGCCCAAGGACTCTACGCTCGCTGGGATTCAACCGTCGGTTTGCGCCGGGCCACCGCGTCCGTTCGTGCCGCGATTCGTGCGCAGCGCCCTCATCCGTTTTATTGGGCCAGCCCAACGATTTTTGCTGGACACGAGGTCATTTCTCATGGCTTCGAGGAGTTTCATTCGTGAACTTGGATAACACCCTTCGTATAATGCCTGCTATGTTCTCCCGCTGGGCCATTTTGTGCGGCTTGATCGCCGGACCCGTGACTGCCTTGGCCGTGCCGCTGATGGCGCAGGTCCATGACGGCGTCGCGTTCGAGACCATCGCGGTCGACTACAACATTCCGCTGGTCGACGAAACGCCGTTCGGGCCGTTCGCGCTCTTCGAAGTCGACGAGAACAGCGTCGAGGCGGTGGAGCTCGCCATGCAAGGCGATCCCCGCATCGTCTGGAGCGAAGCGGTCGAAGACGTGCCGATCACCGAAGCCGATGTCACGTCGAAGGGCGGCACGATCGCGGTCGTGGGCGATCCGAAGGGGATCTACGCCCAGAACCTGGCCCTGCTGCAGCAAATTCAATGGAACAGCACGACTGCGGTCGGAACGAATGCGGTGAAGGTTGCCATCCTCGATACCGGCCTTTCCCCTTATGCGTCGTCCATCTGGCCCGCCACACTGGCGGTTTCGGATTCGGTCACCCCGGATGCAGAAGGCTACGATCTGCCCAATCCCTTTTATAGCGACTACAGCCTCGAGAACGCGGGTGCTGGACACGGAACGTTCGTGGCCGGGCTGATTCACGCCTTGGCTCCGACGGCCAAGCTGATTATCGAAAAGGTCGCCGACGAAACGGGCCATGCCACCTCGTGGACCGTCATCAAGGGGCTGGTCGATGCGCACGCCCGTGGCGCCCGCCTCGCCAACATTTCGCTGGGATCGACCGTCGATCTCGTCGGCCTGGAAAATGCGTTCAAGTGGTGCGCGCAGCACAACCTGCTTGCCGTCGCACCCATTGGCAATGGCAGCGCCCACCAAGCGCTCTATCCGTCTCGCTACGACTTGGTCGCCTGCGTTGCGGGAGTCGATGGCCAAGATCACAAAGCCGACTTCAGCAACTGGCATAACCGCGCCGATTTCTGCGCGCCCGCAACCGGTCTGAAGAGCACGTACTGGGACGGCCACATGGTGATTTGGTCGGGCACTTCGTTCGCCGCGCCCCAGATCACGGCCGCCTTCGCCATCACGTTGGGGCGGGGCAATCCGCGCACCGGCGAGGATCTCATCCAATGGATGCAGGACCGATGCCGTTCGATCGATGGCGCCAATCCCGCCTATTCCGGGCAGCTCGGTCAAATGATCGACTTCAAATCGTTCCAATCGACGCGCAAGAATCGCGTGCCGCCGCCCGACGCCGCTCAAGACTAAAAAAATCGGTGCGCTAAGTATTTTCTTGGGCCCTCGACGCCACCTATTGAGCGAGGTAACCCATGAAACGATTTCTCCCCCTTCTCGCCAGCGTCGTCTTCGGATTGGCCACTCCCGCCGCTCACGCCGCCATCCACATCTCCGGCAGCCTGAGCAACTTTGATTGCTGGAACGACGATGGCGACGATGCCGACGGTTTCGAGATCGAGCTCGAGGACTGCTCGCGGGACAACGTCACCCACACGTACGCCGGCTCCGCATTTGGTGGCCCGACCGTCAAGCAGATCGATGTCAACGGCCAGCACCGCGTGATCGTTCGCTACAAGAGTTCATCGCGTGTCGTCGTCAACGGAGGCATGACTCACTTTGGAGTCAGCTTGGCCCAGCCGGTCCCCGCTTCCAAGATCCACTACCGATGGCTGCACACGTTCGGTGGCGTCGAAGTTCCGATCGAATACATCTGCCCGATCCACGAGCAGGAACTGGTGACGGTCAACGGCAAGCTGTATCTGGAAGACCGCGTCATCAACCCCAGCTCCTACCAAACGTTCTTCCTGATGGTCCACGAACAGGAGATCAAAGGCGGGCTCCGTCTGGAGAACCTCCTGACGGAAGATCCTTCCGTATCCGGCGCGCCCGAAGTGACGGGTGAACTCGAAGAACTGCCGCCGCTCAGCACCTACGTCGAGCGCGAAAAGGTGTCGACAGGCGACGACGAGGACTCCACCATCTTCTGGTACGAGGTCTATAACAGCCGCTATTTTGATGGCGACGCGTTCCCGAACCAGCTCATCTGCGTGATGATGGACTCCACCGGCACCCAGACCGTGGAACCGACCACCATCTCCGGCTCGGTGGATCTGCAAGATTTCTACGGCGATCCGACCGGCGTACAGGTTCAGTTCGAGCTTCGGCAGAACGGGCAGATCGTCTCGTCGCCGGTGGCGACCCTGGATGCCACGGGCCACTACAGCCTCTCCACCGTGTGGCGCGGCAACACCGAAATTTTGATGAAGGCCAACCACTGGCTGGTCAAGAATCTCGGTTCGGCGATGCTCAACAGTTCGCCCGTGACCAAGAATGCCTCGCTGATCAACGGCGACGTCGACAACGACAACGCGGTGACGGTCTTCGACTACGGCGTGCTGAGCGACTACTTCGACAAGGGCTCATCCGACGCCGACTGGGACACGGTGGGCGATAACGGCTCGGCTCCCTCCGCGGCCGACCTCGATGGCGACGGCGTGATCAGCGTCTTCGACTACGGCATCCTCAGCAACAACTTCGACAAGTTCGGCGACTGATTTTCATCCGAAAGCCCTACCCAGGTTGGGACCGCTCCCCCGGTTCCGCCTGGGACTTTTCATGTCGGGGCCAGGCACAATCTGACCGATGCCCGACAGTTCCCTCCTCTGGCCCAACGGCCCGCTCCGGCTGGGCTTGTGCTGCCAGTTCGTCGACGTGCCGATCAAGTTCCGCACGACGACCGTCGCCGCCGTATCGCGGCTCACTCCGGAGGACCGGGCGATCAAGCTGGGAAGCTTATGCCGGATCAATGCCGATGCCCTCTACCATGCGATTGAAGCCTGCGCCGAACTGGGCATTGGTGCATTCCGCATCAAGAGCCAGATCCTGCCCGTCAAGACGCACGCACTGGTGGGGTACGAACTGGCCGATCTGCCCGAAGGCGAGGCCACCATCGATCGCTTCCGCGCTTCCGGCAGGAGAGCGCGCGAGTTGGGAATTCGCCTATCGTTCCACCCCGACCAGTTCGTCGTCCTGAATACGCCCAACCCGGTGACGCTCGCGAACTCTCTCGCCGAGCTCGAGTATCAGGCCGAAGTGGCCGAATGGGTGGGCGCGGATACGTTAAACATCCACGGCGGTGGAGCGTATGGCGACAAGCCGAGCGCCTTGGGGACCCTGCGAGCCAACATCGAGACCTTAAGTGAGCGTGTCCGAAGCCGGCTGACGCTGGAGAACGACGACAAGATCTACACACCGCTCGACTTGCTGCCGGTCTGCCGCGCGACGGGCGTCCCGCTTGTTTACGACGTCCACCATCATCGATGCCACCCAGATGGAGTGAGCATCGCTCAAGCCACCGAAACAGCGCGCTCCACGTGGAACCGAGAGCCGCTCTTTCACGTTTCCAGTCCGATCGAAGGCTGGACCGGTCCTCGACCCGAGCGCCACCATGACTTCATCGATCCCGCCGATTTCCCCCGCGAGTGGCTCGGCTGGCCGCTCACGTTGGAAGTGGAAGCCAAGGCGAAAGAGCGTGCCATCGCCCAGCTTCGACGCGACCTCGGGCCAAGATGAAAATTGCTTGTTCAGGCGTCGACGCCGTGTTAGAATGAATTCGGGGAGATTGCCCCGTTTTGGAGAGGACAGATGAATAAGTCGCTTTTGAGTTTGGCTGTGCTGGTTGTTACTGCGGGTTCGTATGCGAGCACCGTCTTTTTCGGCTGGGATGACAACCCGAACGGAGTCGTTCCGCTGCTCGATCGACCCAATCACGATGCGGCCAAGGCCCAGTATCTCAGTGCCCTCGGATCGGTCGGCACGCTGGATTTCGAATCCATACCCGATGGTCCCATTCACGGCCTCGTGTCCTTCGGCTCCGAGACGGAGGCCCTGTGGACTTCGTCTGGTGGCTCGAACGTGACCGAGTCACAGGTGAAGAGCACGAGCGAATACGAAGCGTACGCATTCAGCGGCCGCAAGTACTACATGGTTCAATCCGATCCGGGCACGATCGCCCTGACGATCACGTTCGCCAAGACCCTGCGCAGCGTGGGTCTCAGCTTTAGCGATGAAGCCGATTGGTTCGGCATCGGGAACAACCCGGGACATATCATCGACTTCGGCTACGGCGAAAAGTTCGACATGTGGCACGGGCTGGATACCAGCAAAATTCACACCGGTTCGGCGTTCTTCATGGGCATTATCGCGGACCAGCCGTTCGCCTCGATGACGATCACGTACTCGAGCAAGGGCTCGGGTACAGGCACCTCCGCAGATGCGGTGGGGATCGACGACATGATGGTCTCGACCGTGCCGGAGCCTGGTTCGCTGGCGGCCATCGGGTTCGGGCTCGCTCTCGTGGGACTGCGGCGTCGACGGTAATCTTCTTGAACCGTTACTTGAAGACGCACGTTGGAGAAGTCAATGAGCCGCAAGCGCTACGCCTTTACGTTAATCGAGCTTCTCGTGGTCATCGCGATCATCGCGGTCCTCGCAGCGATTCTCTTCCCCGTTTTCGCGCAGTCGAAGGAAGCGGCGAAGAAGGCGGCCTGCGCCTCGAATCTGAAACAGATGGGGACTGCATTCGCGCTCTATTTGCACGACAGCGACGGCTTCTATCCGACCTGTGACAACGATAAGGCGAAGATCGACGGGCGCCCGCCCGAGGTGGAAGCCGAGGACCCTGACGCTGACCCCGAGCGCGACTGGACCATCACGACACAGCCCTACATCAAGAATTTCGAAATTCTGCGATGCGGTTCCGACGGTTCGCTCAAGCCCAAGAACGCCAAAGATCCCGACCTCACCCGCGAATACCGAACGTCATACACCATCAACGGCTGGGCCGAATATAGTCTGGGCGAAAGCCAAGTCGCGCGGCCTGCCTCCTGGATTCTTCTCGCCGAGCGCAACAACGTCATTCGCGGACCCAAGACCTGGTGGATGTTCTATTGGTGGACCTGGCAAGGAAGCGGATCAAGCGCGGTTTGGCCCCCGACCGATCGTCCCGATCCGTTTCCCAAAGCCGCCCAAGACCTCGCTCTAGAGCGGCATGCCAAGATACCCAACTGGCTTTATGGCGACGGACACGTAAAGGCGGTCGCCTTCCGCGGAGTTTGGAAGGCGGGCGTCGACAATCCGTTCTGGCCGAATGCGAGGTGAGCTCAGCCTTTGCGACGACGCAAGCCTATGAGCGCGACTAACCCGATCGCCGTCGCGGTGAGACCCGCGGGCTCCGGAGCGACGATCACGTCGATACCGCGATAGCCCCCGGGCACAACAAAGTCTTGCAAACCCGACCCATCGCTGGTATCAATCGCGTGGATCACGTATTTGCTGTCGCTGTTGCGAAAAGAGGAGATGTAAGCCAGGTTGCCGTGACCATAGGCCAATGAATAGGCAAAGTACGCTGAGCCCAGGTCTTTCAATAACGAATACGTCGGAGGAGACCCTGCATCCACACGATACATCTTGTTCACGTTGGCTTGAATCGTGAGACCAGTATTGCCTTGGAACACCAGCTGCAACGAAAAGTTGCTGCCGGGAATCGAGGAACTGTTCGCAACGGCACCGCCTCCTGCGTAGGCGTAACGCAAAACGTTGTTCCCGGGGTTAGAAACAGCGTAAACAAATCCATCTTGTGCCATAGCGACCGAGCCGACGCCGCTTTGTCCCGATGGCACCGAATACGTCGCCTTGAGATTCATATTCGCATCATAGCGATAGGCGTTACTGCCATAAGAGGAGAAGATGAATCCACCGCCGCCATTGATTCGCGAAAAGGCCCCCGCCCAAGTTGCCGCGGTGCCGGGTACAGGGATACTCTTGATGAATTCGCCCGTACTGTAGTTGAAGGCGGAAATCTTGTTGGACACGACGTCGTGGACGTATGCGCGACCGGTAGTGGGATCGGCAATCACCGCGTCGACACCACCCGCCAGATAAAGTCCGCCAAACGAACCGAGCGACGTGCCCGTAATCGGATCGTACCGAAGAATGCTATGGGTCGCCGTATCGGGCAGGAGCATCAGCTCGTACGACGCGTGCGCGACAACGGAAGCCCCCGCGAGGGCCAGTAGTGTAATGATTTTCATAATCCTCTCCTGGCCAGCGACCAGTCGGAATCAGTGTATCAGCAACTTGCCCTGATGCCAAGGGAAATCCGAGCTATCTCGAAAAATGCTGCGCGCAGATCGGTAGACCAAAAATTGGGGAGGGTGCGAACTTGCGGCCCTCCCCCAAAAAGCCCCGGCTTATTTTGGTGAGACAACCGGGGCAAAGTGTGCTTTTGACTACGCGACCTTCAGAAGCGTCGCCTCGCCCGTTCCGTCCCACAGAACGACCGGTACGGATGCCGGGCTCGTGAGTCCGTTTCGGCTCGCCGTGACGCGGAACGCGATGTAAGCGCCCACGTTCGCCTGATAAGTGAACTTCGCCTTTACGGTACTTCCCACTTGCATCCAAGCGCCCGAAGGGCTGGTTCGGGTCTCGACGGTAAACACGGTCGTGTTCACATTGCCGTTGCGCTTCCACTTGAGTTCGACCAAACCTTGGCCGTCGGCCGTAAAGGTGAGATCGGTGGGTGTTGTCGGCGGCGTCTTGCTGCGGCCCGGGTCGTGCGGCGCAACTTGAAGTTGTTCCAGAAGGGAGTTCGGAATCGCCTGATTAGCGCGGAATACTTTCGCCCACTTGTTAATCACCGCGCGCGTTGAATCCAGCTGCGCATTGTTACTGACGGTTAAGGATTGCGCCGTATCATGCGCTGCGACTAATGCGTTGTAAGACGTGCTCCAACTGGTTACGGCGTTGCTGATCTCGGTCAAGTTGGCCGCCACCAGGCCGAGGGTTGCGGCGTTGGCCGTGCAAACCGTCTGGAAATTGACGAGTGCTGATGAGTATTCAGGTTTCGGGATTCTATCCGTGATTCGCTTGTTGTTCGGGGCAGGCATCGCTGCTGTCCTCCTAGTATTAGAATGGACCATCCGCCAACGGAGGGCCACCTAATATGGTGGATTGGCAAATCAAGAGCGGATCTTTAGGGCCGTTCGCGGTTAGAGATAGCTGGCCACCTTAAAAAACTCCACGATCTCTGAATTCGCGTTAGTAAGATCCTCGTGCACCAGATCCCGCAGTCTGGCGCTGATGCGCCAGGCGCAGGCCCCTGCCGATGCGACGAAGTCGTCCCGTAATGCGAACCGGCCGTTAGAGCCGCCCTGCACAGCCTTTTGCGCTAAGACAGGGCGGGTCACTTTCATGACTGCTGCCACGAAGTCTTTTTCCGAAAGCTCCATTTGAAGCTTTGCGTACTGGATCACCTGTGCGATATGGATTGCCGTCCTGGCATTGATCTTGTAAATATGAGTCAATTCCTCGAACTGGTCTCGGTAGCACCCCCGAGGGAAGAAGCTGTCGTGCAGGGCACGTGCGCACGTCACAGATGCTTTGCCGTTCTGGATGTCCAGATGAAGCCAGAACTGGACATACTTGTCCAAATACCCAAAGTCGCCAGCATTTGCGCCGAATTCGTGCTCAAAGTGGCGTTCCAATTGCGACCGGTTAACAAACAAAATGAAGGTGAGATTTGTGTTACAGAAGAATTGATGAAGTCGCTGAACCAGCTCGACGGCAAACCTGGGGTGACAGCGATCGAGCTCGTCGACGATGATGACACGGCGGGCGTCGGAGAGTTCAGCCTTCATTTTCCCGCGCAAAGCTTCCAGTGACTCTTTGCGGGCGGCTGCGTCCTTTACCCAACCTTCAAGCATGTCTTCCGCGCATTGCTCGGCCGTCTCGGCAACAGGCTTCAAGAGCATTTCGGTGGCGGTCGGGCCCATCGCTTTGTCCATGACAATCGTCAGACCCAATCTGGCCACCTTTGGGAGTAGTTTCCTCGCCGTAGTCTCCATCGCTTTAACAAGCGGAGCATCAGTGGCCAGGAACTGCGAGACTGCTCCGATAAGCGACGGGAGAGGTTCGTCGTCCGAATCGTGGTCAGTGGCGCGATAGTAAACCGTTTTTATGTCGTTGGATTCGAGGAACGGGGCCAATCGCTCCGCGAACCAAGACTTTCCCGCACCATAAGGCGCGTCTAGGCCGAGGCAATCCAGCTGGCCCTCCTTGCGCAGCAGTCCCAGGATGGCAGTCGCTAAGCGATGACGATCTCCCGTAAGGTCTCCCTCGAAGGGGTTATCTGGATTTATCGGCAGGTCCGTTCCCATCTTCATATCTATTGTAGCGTAATGTCCTGGATGGCGGGCACTAATATGCAGTGTTCGTCAGAGGTTTCCCCGCTTGACACCCGCCGCAGGATTGGCAACAAGATTGATCGAATTCGCAACAACTCTGTTTGGTTCCCTTTCACGTGTGTTCCCGCTCAGTCTAGTCAGGAAAGGGCCCCAAACAAGGCTGTATGGAGAAAAAACAAAGCTGCTTTGCCGCCAAACGTGCGTGTTTTCGGCGGCAACACCCAAATTTCTTCGCGCGACAAGATTGAAACGTGGGCCTACAAACTTAGGCTAGAAGCCCAAGCTACAATTCCCCCTCCTCGCGTGCAGCGAAGCGAATATGAGGAGGGGGCCAGGGGGTGGAGATCCGGCCAGATGGCCGATCATCCATGGTTCTTGGGCGAGAGGCCCAAGTGACCAGCCGCGTTACTTGCTAACCGCGAGCAGCTTCGCATCGAGCGAGATGTCTTGCACGCCCGCGAGTGCGCGGCTGACCGGGCACTCTTTCTTCGCCTGCTCGGCGATCTCGAGAAACTTGGCTTCTTCCACGCCCGGGACCTCGCCCTCCACCGTCAGGTGGATCTTGGCGATGGTGAACGCGCCACCGCCGGTATCGAGGCTCACATCGGCGCGGGTCCGGAGCATGCCGGGTGGCGTGCCGTTTTTGGTGAGCAGCGCGGTGACCATCATCGTGTAGCACGAAGCATGGGCGGCGCCGATGAGCTCTTCCGGATTCGTTTTCGGCTCGGCACCCTGGCGCGATTTGAGCGAATACGGCGCTTCGAAGGCACCCGATTGAGCGGAAATCTGGCCTCCGCCTTCAGTTAGACTTCCATTCCAAACAACGTGAGCGGTACTTGTGACCATGATATCTTCAGTCTCCCGGGGGGCAAAGATGCCCACCCTTAGTTATACGCCATTTGAACCCGTGTTATTGCGAGTGGGACCACCGTTCTTCCCTCAATCCAACTCCGTGTCAAAATAAGGCGCATGGCTGGACATTCCAAATGGAAGAATATTCGCATTCGCAAGGGTAAGCAGGATGCCCTGCGCGGAAAATTGTTCACCAAGCTCAGCCGCGAAATCATCATGGCGGCCAAAGGCGGCGGCGACCCCGCCACCAACTCGCGGCTCCGCGTCGCGATCGACAAAGCCAAGGAAAATAGCCTCCCCGCCGATAACATCAAGCGGGCGATTCAGCGCGGTACGGGCGAGGTCGACGGGGCGAACTATGAAGAACTCACCTACGAGGGCTACGGCCCCGGGGGCAGCGCGGTCATGGTCGAGGTCTATAGCGAAAATAAGAATCGCACCGTCGCCGACCTGCGCCATGCCTTTTCCAAGAACGGCGGCAATCTGAGCGAGAACGGCTCGGTCGGCTGGCAGTTCAAGCACGTCGGCCAGATCGTGGTTCCGTGCAACGGCAAGAGCGAAGATGATCTGACGCTCGCCGCGCTCGACGCGGGCGCGCAGGATGTCGCGTTCGAAGAGGATTACTGCACGATCGAGACGACCATCGAGGATCTGCACCGCGTGAACGACGCGCTGGAAGCAGCCGGAGTGAAGGCGGAGGAGGTCACCCTCGCGCGCATCGCGACGAACTTTGCGAACCCCGCCGAAGATGACATTCGCAAGCTGATCAAGTTGCTGGACATGCTGGATGAACTCGACGACGTGAAAGAAACCTACGTCAACGTCGACATCCCCGAAGAACTCTACGCAGAAGATTGACCACCGACACGCCCCGCACGCCTTGGGTCACGCTCCTGTTCGTGCTGGCGTGTCTGGGTGCTGAATTCGCGGCTCTTGCCGCGCCCGATCTGCGCACCACGTTCGCGCTGGACGGACGTGCCTTCCAGCCGATGCAGCTGCTCACGTACGGTTTTCTCCATGCCAACGTGATCCATCTGCTCGGCAACATGATCTTTCTCGCCGCGGTCGGGCCCTTTGTCGAATCCAATCAGGGGCCGGGACGGTTCGCGATCGTGCTGCTCCTGGGCACCGTTGCGGGCGGTCTGCTCCACTTGCTTCTCGCGCGTCAGGTGCCGCTCATCGGGTTCAGCGGCGCCGTCGCCGCGTGCGTCGCCTTTGCCGGGGTGCGGTTCTTCCGCCGCCCCGTCCCGCTTGCGCCCCGGTTTACGGTTCCCGTCGGTGCGGTCATTGTGATCTGGACCTTGCTTCAGCTTGAGGGCGCGCTGTTCAATCTGAGGGGTGAAGCGGGCGCGACCAGTTTCTGGGCTCATCTCGGCGGGATCATGGCGGGATTGGCGCTCTCGATGGCGTTCGGCGTTGTGAAAGAAGTGGAATCCGAACGCAACGCCGACACCTTGCGCAAGATGGACGCGCGCGGTCCTGCCGCGCGACTCGCCGTGATCGACTCGATGCTCGCCCAAGATCCCCAAAACGCGAAGACGTGGCTCGATAAAGCCGAGACCGAGCGGTCGCTGGGCAACACCGCCGCCGAGACCGATGCGCTCATCGCCGCGCTTCCCCTTGCCAAAGGCACCGACTGTCAGAGTTTGGTTCGCCGATTGATTGAACTCAGTGCGATGGGCCGACTGAGCGCGATCGATCGCCTACAGCTCGCGGACCAATTCCGAACCGACGCCCGGGATCTCTCGATTTCCCTGCTGAAAAGCGTAGTGGATGTTCGTCCGCATAGCGATCGCCGTGCGGAGGCTTTGATGAGCCTCGTCGAACTCGACGCCACGCACTCGGCGGACTATCTCTCGGCGCTGGAGCGAGACTATCCGATCGACCCGATGACGGATCTCGCCCGCGCGAAAGGGCTGCTGCCGTGAAAAAGTGGTGGCGGAACTTTCGCCGCAAGCTGCTTCCCTGGCCCATATACGGTCTCGTTCGGTTGATCGGCATGAGCCTGAGACTTCAAGTCGAGGGGTTCGAACGGTACCGTGATCTTCCCCGCGGCCGAATCTATGCGGGCTGGCATGGCCGAACGTTCATCGCCGCGACCTTCTTTCGCAACCGGGGCGTGCTGACGATCATCAGCAACTCCAACGATGGCGATATGCAGAACCGCATCTTCCAGCGATTCGGCTTTCGGACGATTCGCGGCAGCACGGGACGCGGCGGCGTGCGGGCGGCGGTCGAATCGATCAAGGCGTTGCGCGAGGGCGCAGAGATGGCGTTCACGCCCGATGGTCCACGCGGTCCGAGCGGCGTGGTCCAAGGCGGAATCATGATGATGGCCCAGAAGGCGGGTGCGCTCCTCGTTCCCGTCGGCGTCTCCGCATCGCGGCGGTGGCTGGTCCGCTCGTGGGACCGATTTATGGTGCCGAAACCGTTTTCTCGCGCGATCATGATTTTCGGCGAGCCGATTGAACTGTCCGAGGATGCCGACGAAGCGACGGTTGAAGCGGTTCGACTTCAATTCGAATCTGAATTACACCGATTGGAGAAGGAAGCCGAGCAACGGATGGGCCATGCGCCTGCCCTCGAAACCGCTAAAATATGAACGATGATCGTTCTAGTCGCGGATAAATTTGAAAAGGTAGGTCTGGATGGGCTGGAGAAGCTGGGCGAGGTCGTGTACGAGCCCGACTTGAAGGACGAAGCCCTCGGCGAGCGCATTCGCTCGAGTAAAGCCAACGTTCTTGTGGTTCGATCGACCAAGGTCACCGAGCCGATGCTCAAGGAGTCGTCGCTCGCCCTGATCGTCCGGGCTGGCGCGGGCGTGAACACGATCGACGTCGGAGCCGCGAGCAATCTCGGCATCTACGTCGCCAACTGCCCGGGTATGAACTCGCAGGCCGTCGCCGAACTCGCATTCGGTCTCATCCTCGCCGTCGATCGGCACATCCCCGACAACGTCATCGACCTCCGCGCAGGCAAATGGAATAAGAAAGCCTACAGCAAATCAAAGGGTCTCTACGGTCGCACCCTCGGGCTCGTCGGCATGGGCAAGATCAGCCAGGAGATGATTCCGCGCGCCAAGGCGTTTGGCATGCAGGTCGCCGCGAGCAGTCGCTGGCTCACGCCCGAAGTGGCCGCGCTGCTCGGCATCGGCCGGGCCAACGACGTCGAAGAGATCGCCCAACTGAGCGATATCGTCAGCGTTCACGTCGCGCTGACGCCAGAAACGCGGGGCATGATCGGCGCTTCGTTCTTCGGCAAGATGCGCGAAGGCGGAATCTTTATCAACACCAGCCGCGCCGAAGTCGTGGACCAAGCCGCGCTGGAAGCGGTCGTCCGCACCGGCAAGATTCGCGCTGGCCTCGACGTTTTCGAAGGTGAGCCGAGTGGCGGCGACGGAGAGTACACCGGCTCGCTCCGCGACCTCCCGGGAGTCTATGGCACTCATCACATCGGTGCCAGCACGGACCAAGCGCAAGACGCGGTCGCCCGGGAAACCGTGCGGATCGTCAAGGAGTTCAAGAACACGGGGATCGCCCCGAACGTGGTCAACGTTCAGAAAGCGGCGGAAGCAACGCACTTGCTCGTCGTTCGGCACCTCGATCGAGTGGGGGTCCTCGCCCACGTTCTCGCAGTGATGAAAGACGAAGGCATCAACGTCCAGGAGATGGAGAACATCGTCCTGGGTGGCGCGCAGGCGGCCATCGCCCAGCTCGCCGTCAACAAGGAGCCGTCGATGAACGCGATCTATAAGATCAAGCAGAACGACAACGTCTTCGACGCGAGCGTCACCCTCATCGAGCGATGATGATCGACCCCGCCAGCCTGGACGGACTCTGGAATTACGGCGACCCCGCCGCTTCCGAAGCCCGATTTATCGCGCGCCGCGCGGAAGAGAGCGATCCTTCCGCGCTCGCCGAAATCGATACCCAGATCGCGCGAACGCTCGGCCTGCGCCGCGAATTCGAAGGGGCGCATGCTCTGCTTGACGAAGTCGAGCCCATCGCCAAGCAGACGGGCGGCCGCTTGCTCGTGCGCTACCATCTGGAGCGTGGACGTGCCTTCAACTCCTCGGGAGAGAAGACCCAGGCACGAACGCACTTCCTTGCCGCGCTCGAATCGGAGGGAGGCGACTTCTACCGCGTCGATGCCCTCCACATGATGGGCATCGTGGCCGAGGATGAAGAAAGTCTCGACTGGAATCGTAAAGCGATCGCGGAGGCCGAAGCATCCGACGATCCGCGCACCCGAAATTGGCTGGGCAGCCTGACGAACAACACGGGTTGGAGTCTGCACGCCATGGGCCGGTACGACGAAGCGCTCGAGCTATTCGAGAAGGCGCTCCAGTTTCGGGAGAGCCAGGGCAAACCGGACCTCATCGGCATCGCTCGGTGGTGCGTCGCGCGCTGCAAGCGATCGCTGGGACGACTGGAGGAAGCTCTCGCCGAACAGCGCGAGCTAGAAGCAGAAGCCGGTGAAGCGACTTCTTACAACGCCGAAGAACTCGGAGAATGCCTGCTCGCCTTGGGTCGGCGCGAAGATGCCCAGCCGTACTTCCGTGCAGCCTACACGTCGCTTTCGCAAGATCCGTGGCTCGTCGAGAACGAACCGGATCGCCTCAAGCGGCTTTCCGAACTCGCCGACGGCGCCGAATCGACGGTATAGGGCTCGCGGCGGCTAGCCAGAGATACAATCCGACGAGCACGTACGGACTGAGCAAGATGTTGTCGACGGGCAGCCCCATCGGATAGCGGATGACGCCGGGGGTCAGTCCGGCCTGCGCTTGCACGAGGCCAGGAAGGCCAAGCATCTTGAGGAGCGGGAACATCCCCACCCACAGCAGCGAAAACTGAAGCCAAAGGCTCGGTCGAACCATCCAACGCCGGGCCGACAGCGCGCGCATCGCGGGCAAAGAGGTGATCGCGGCGGTCAGAAGCGTCGTGACCAGCGTGTAGGCGGTGAGAACGGCACAGTGGAATGCGGTCAGCCGCGAAAAAACGAGGAGCAGCCCTGCCCAATAAATCTCGGTGAAGATGAAAAGGAGACCGATCACGCGGTTCTGGGAGCCCTAGTCGGGCACGTCTTCCGAGCGAGTTTCCACCGCCGCACGGTTCTCGTCTTGAATCTGCTCGTAAATCTCTTTTCGGTGGACCGAGACGTTTTTCGGCGCACGAATGCCCAGCCGCACCTGCTCGCCACGAACTTCGAGAACGACTACTTCGATCTCGTCTCCGATAACGATGCTCTGATTAACTTTTCTGGTGAGTACAAGCATCCCGGCGCCCTCCGTGGCATCCGAATACGGACGTCAATTTTTCGCGCGACCAATTCCTATCAAGCCACCGCCGATTCGGTCGGAGCTTTAGCCGACGTTCCGATCAGGGGAAATCGTACCGGATAAGACGAATCTTCGAGAACGATCTGCTTGCCTAGCCCCCGTTCGACATTGATGACGATCGGACCGGCCAGGTTAGCCGTCATCGCTTCCGGCTGGCCCTTAGGAATCGTGACAATAGTATAGACGAGTCGCGGTGTCTCCTCCGTCAACTCCAGCTCACGGGCCACCGCATCGGGCATCTCGGGAGCGTAATCCTCCACGAAATTGGCGGGGTCGCTGACCAGAAAGGCCACTGTGGGCTCGTCGATGGACTGAAGCCAGCGGAACCGGCTGCCCTCTCGGTGAGCCAGCACGAGAAAACGCGTGCAGTCCGAGAAACCCAACAGACCCTCGGGAAAACGCACCACGTCGCTTTCCAAATAGGCCACCGCTCCGAAGCGAGCCGTCTGAAGCTGATATTGACTCATCGAATGTAATCCATCAAGCTAAGGCGCTGATTTTGGCTGGCCACGGTCAGCGCGGCGGAATAAGCCGTTTGCGCCAACTGATAGTTCGTGATCGCCTCGGCCATGTCGACATCTTGGATATCGGAAATCTTTTTGGTGAGCTCATCGAGACGCCGCGTATTGGTCGTCCCGATCTCCTGGACCTGATTCAGGTTCGCGCCCATCTGGCCGACGATCGACTTGAAGTCGTTCATCGAACTCTGGAGCGCGGGCACGTCGGCACCCGAAATGCCGGAAATGTTGCCGCCGAGGAGATTGTTCTTCAGCTGCTCGAGCCGCGCGTAGGCGTTGGTGAACGTCGTGTTCGCCACCGTGTTGACCTGCATGGTCTGGTTCGCGGCTGTCTCGACGATCACCGCATTGGTGTCGCCGTTGTAGGTGAGCGACGTACCCGAGACGCTGAACGGGGCTTGGTTGGTCATCTGCCCGGCAAAGACGTACTGTCCGCTGGCTCCCTTCGTATTCGCCATGTCGACGAGCCGCTTTTGGAGCGTGGATATTTCGTTGGCCAGCGCATCGCGTGACGCTTGGTCGGCGGTGGAGTTGGCCCCCTGTAGCGCCAGCGTGTAGGCTCGCTTGAACAGGTCGTTGGCATCGGTGGCCGCCTGCTCGGTAAAGCTGAAGTAGTCCTTCGCCGTCCGCAAGTTCTTGTCGTACTGGTCCGTGGCTGCCTTCAGGCTTCCGGCGCGAAGTACCTGCACGAATCCGCCCGCGTCATTTACGGCCAGGTTGTCGCGCTTCCCCGTCATCACCTCGTTCTGGGCAATGGAGAGGCGCTCCTGAGCGCCCAGGATCGCGTTCCGGTAGCTGTTATATTGGTATCCGGTACTGATTCTCATTCGTGCCTACCTTATCGGCGCAGCATGCCTAGTAGATCTTCGGTAGTTTGGTCGAAGATCGTCAGGGCCTTGGCCGCGGCTTGGTAGCTGCGCTGGTACCGCAGCATGTTGGCCATCTCGTCGTCCAGGTTCACGCCGCTCACCGCCTGCTGCTGCTGGTCGATCTGGTCGATGACCGCCGTCTGGGTGCTCAGCGCGTTGTTGTAATACGCGACGTCGCTCGCCAAGCTCGACATATTGTCGGTGTGGAACTTCAGGAACGTTCGATTGCCCAACGCCGCGATATTCGTGTTACGCAGATTGCTGATCGAAAGCGCCAGGCCCGAGTCGCTCGCCTTGCCGCTGACACCGGTGGCGATGTTGTTCGGATCGGTGAGGATGCTGTTGTCGAGATTGAAGTCGATGGCACCCGTTTGAGGGCCACTCGCGACGTCGTTGAAGAAATTCAGGTTCGTGGTGGCGTTCGCATTGGTACCCGTCTTGTGCATCCCGTTGATTTGGGTGCGCATGGTGTTGGCCAAGGTGTCGAGCTGTGAAAGCCCGGTCGACATCTTGCTCGCGATCTGGAACAGGCCGGCCAATTGGCCCGACTTGATCGTGATCGGATTGCCGAGCGAATCGGTGAACGTGCCCGAGGACATCGTGTAGGTCGTCGGGAAGTCACTTGCTCCGGCCGTATCGACCAGGGTGAACTGGCTGACGTAGACGTTGACCGACCCGTCCGCGTTCTGGGTGATGTTCGTGTTGACCAAGGAGCTCAGCTCCTGAATCGCTTGGTCCCGCTGATCGAGGAGGTCATTGGGGGTGGCGCCGGTGGCCACCTGAGCCCGGATCTCCTTGTTCATCCCATTGATGCGCCGACCGAGGTCGGTGATCTGGTTCGCGATTGAAGCGATCTGTCCGGAGGCGTTCGACTGTTGTTCGCTCAGGTTGGCGTAAACCGATCGGATTCGGTCCGCCAGAGCCTGACCAGCCGAGCGTACGGCCATTCGGTTCGCGGATTCGGCCGGATTCGAGGCGAGAGAGGACCAAGCATTGAAGAACTTGTCGAGCGCGGTCGAGATGCCCGCGTCGCCCGGCTCGTGATAGAGCTCTTGCACGCCCTTCAGCTCGGAGGCCATGGCCTGGTATTTCCCGAGATCGCTCTGACCCTGGTTCATACGGGCTTCGAGAAACATGTCCCGAATCCGGTTGATGCTCCCGATCGCTACGCCCGTACCCAGGCTTTGGCTGCCATACGACCAGAAGCCGACGGGGTCGGTCGCCACAAAGTCCACACTCTGACGGGAGTACCCGCGGGTGTTGACGTTGGCGATGTTGTGGCCGGTCACGTCGAGGGCGTACTGGAAGCCGCGAAGGGCTCGAGACGCGATATCGATGCCGTGGAAAGGTGAGGGCATGAGATTCTCCTACGGGTGGTCGGGCTGACTCGGACGGGCGTACTTCCCCCCTAAAATCATCGGGAGAATGCGAGCCGCCGAATACCCGGACCCGGGCCTTTTTGCTAGGCCACCTGATCCATGAGCACGGTCTCGGCCTTGGACGTGGCAAATTGCCCGTCCTGCTCGCTCGCCACTTTGGCAATGAGCGCCAGAGAGCCGTTCACGTACGTCAGCTCGTTCTCGATCAACGTCCGGTTTCGACCCAGCGAAGCGCTGATGTTGTCGCCGGCGATGCAGACGCGCTGAGCGATCGCCTGAACCTGCTGCGCTTCGGCTTGAGGAAGCGCCGCCACGATGCTTCGAAGCATGGGTTCGACACCCAGGTCTTCGGCCAGCGATCGCGTGGCAGCCGCAGCTTGTTCGTCAATCGTCTTCATGCGCTGCATGAGCGATTCGAGGTCCGGTTGGATGCGTTCCACCCGCGAGAGGTCGCGTAAGGTGAGCGCGGCGCACTGCTCGGCGAGCGAGCGCTGGAGGCGTTCAGCGGTGCTGAGCCAATCCCACCAGAGGGCTTGGAGAGGTCGAGATTTCATCATGGTTGGTTATCCTTGGATGGATTCGCTTTCATTTCCGCGGCGGCTTGGCGAAGCAGTACATCGCTCAACTGGCGGAAGACGGCGTCGGCGATTCCGACGCCCTTGCTGCCCGCCGTTTGCTCGGCGAGGTTTTGGGTAAATAAGTCGTTGGCGAGGTCCGCATAGGGGCCCTGGGCCATCCCCGGCGCGCTCTTCTGCATCTGGCCGAAGAGTTGCTTGAGCATCATCGCTTCGAGCCCCTCAGAAGCCTTTTCCAGCTTCCCGAGTTCTTGCTTGAACCGATCGGTCAGGTGGCTCTGGCGGATTTCCAGATAGTTCTTCTCGCCGGGCTTGCCGAGGCGCAGCAGGACCGGATCGTCGTTGGTCTGAGTCGCCTTTTCCAGCGCCTGGGCAAACGAGTTGCCCGAGGTGCCCTGGGCCTGCTGGGTCAGCCTTCGCAGAGCCCTTACTTCAAGCGCTTTCGGATCGCCAAAGTTCAAGGGGCTCATTGCAGTTTGATCCTTGCCTTGAGGGCGCCCTGGTCGCGAAGAGCCTGGAGAATCGAGATGATGTCGCGAGGTGTCGCCTTGATCGCTTGGAACACCCGGGCGAGGTCGGCGACCGTCGCGTTCTTGCCGATCGATCCGAACTGGGCTTTGTCCTCCGATGCTCCGACGTTGGCGTGGTCCACGACCGTGGTCGTGCCCGTGTTGGATAGCGGCAGCGGTTGCGCCACGATCGGATCGCGCTCGATCATGATTTCCAGGTTGCCCTGGGCCACCACGGCCGGGCCGAGCTTGAGGTTGCCGCCCATCACGATCGTGCCCGTTCGTTCGTTCACCACCACGAGCGCCTGAACGTCCGCGAATACGGTGGTCGATTCGATTAGGCTCATCACTTCCACGGGAGAAGCACCTGCCGGAACCGAGATCTCGATAGTGCCGCCGTCCATTGCGATGGGCACGAAATTCGGGAATTTCTCAGAGAGCTTGGAGGCCAGTCGCTGGGCCGTCGTCAGATCGCCCTCGTCGAGCTCCAAGTACAGCCGGCCATTGAACATGACCTGAGTGGGAACGCTCGTTTCCACGAACGCACCGCCCGGGATCATGCCCACGTTCACGTGATTCTTTTGGACGCTGCTCCCCGTCGACGACGAGTTGAATCCGCCGATGCTGATCGGGCCTTGGGCTACGGCAATCGCCCGGGTGTCGTCGCCCGCACCATAAAGTGGGGCTTGAAGCAAGGTCCCGCCCTGAAGACTTTTCGCATCGCCGATCGACTGAACCGTCACGTTGATGCGATTACCGGGCGAGGAGAACGGCGGCAGCTCGGCCGTGATGCTCACGGTCGCCACGTTCTTCAAATTCATCTGGTTCGGATCGATCATCGTCCCGAACTTCTTCATCGCGTTGGCCAAGAGGGTCGCCGTGAACGGGGTCTTCTTGCTGTCGCCGGATCCTTCGAGGCCGACCACCAAGCCGTAACCTTGGAGCTGGTTCGCGCGGACGCCTCGGAAGCGGGCGATATCTTTGACCCGGACCTCCACGCCTTCTCGTTCAACCTCCGCGAACTGCTTCGTACGGGGATTGATCAGATTGGGCTGCTTCGGTGCCGACTTGGCGTCGGGTGCCGGATCCTGGGCGAGGCCAACCGTGGCCAGCCCCAGCACGCTCAAAAGGAGGGCAAGTTTCATGCGGCACCTTCTTGGGTCTTGGTCGCTTTGGATTCCGGCTGCACGGGGCGGCTCTCCACCTTCTTGGATTCGCCCGGCGCAGAACGTCGAACCTTCTTGGCCAGATGAATGGTGATTCTTCTACTCATGATCGAATTTCCGTTAGAACAGCCAGTCGAGCAGGCGCGTGAGAAGTCCGCGTCGCTGGCGGTCGTAGATCGCGCCCTTGCCTTCCATGCGGATGTCGGCTTCGGCGATGTTTTCGCTCAGGATCGTGTTGTCGGCCCGCACGTCGTCGCGTCGAACGATGCCACTGAGCTTGAAACTTTGGAGGTCGCGGTTGACCATCACGGTCCGCGTTCCCTCGATGACCAAGCTTCCGTTCGGGAGCACTTGCTTCACGATCGCGGTGAGCCGCGCCGTCACGGTGCCGTTTTGAATCGAGGTTCCCGAGCCGTTGGTCGCGCTCGTGCCGCTGGTCGCGGCGGGCGAGAAAAAGCGTCCGATGAAATCGTTGAAGATGCTCTTGCCGATCGTCGTCGAGTCCTTCTTGGAGGTCGTGGACGTGGCATTGAAGCTAGCCGCGCTCGTCTCGCTGATGATGATTGTCAGCAAGTCGCCGACCTTGCGAGCGGTCCGGTCGAGGAGCGGATTATCGGCTCCCTGGACCCAAAGTGTGCCCGGATTGTCGCCCTTGTCGATGATCTGGCTCCAGCTGGCGCCTGCGAGAAGAAGCATCAGTGCAATGGATATCGTTTTCATAATTTCACCTCGATCACGCCCTCGGACAGGGGCTGACCGGTCAGCTTGGTGCCGTCGGAGGTCGTCACTTCGACTGGTTCTCCGGCACGGCCGGCGCGCGTCACGCGGCCTTTCATCTTCACCACGATGCCGGACGACACCACGCGAACCTCGACATTCGCCCCGACCTTCAAGGGCATGGGAACGCCGCGTCGCTCGAGCACGAGCGACCGAGAATTGAACTTGCGGCCGTCGACGTAGACATCGACCGTCGCGCGGTAAAAGCGGCCGTTCTCGGTGACGGACGTGGCGGTGATGGCGATCGCTCCGATCGGCGTGAGCATCGGCTCGCCGGGAGCGCTCGGGACAAGTTCGCCTGCGTCGCCAAATTTCTCGCGGATGGAAGCGCGCGCGGCTTCCAACAGCTGATCGGCGGTGACGTTTTGGGCCCTACGCACCACGACGGCTCCGGTGGGAATCGTGACCCGAAGTTTGGCGAGATTCACTCCCGCCATGCGAAGCTTGGCGTTCACGCGGACTTCGTCCAGCACGCGGTTCACGCCAATCGGCGGCGTGTCACCAATCGTGATGCCCGCGAGCTGACGCGCCAGCGCATCGCTCGCGCGGATGTCGGCGATATCGCCCAGGGTAAACGGCGAATGATCGACCTGGCTCTGAGTTCGAACAGCGATGACGGCCGTCCCGGAGGCCAGTTGCGTCGGCTGAGGCGCTTCCGCCTGAACTGGCGCATCGAAGGAGTCCATGCGCAAGGCCAGGCCACTGGCCCCACCCGCTTCCACGAGGGCAGGCCGCTCCGGACTGCGGAAGAAGCCGTCGCTGCTGAGCGAGGGTGCCGGTCCCGAGAAGCGTGCGATCAGGATGCGGCCACACGCCGCGCCGTCGGCGAGGACGGTCCCGTCGGGGCGCACATCGACCGATCGAGCCTGATTGGGTACGAAGATCGAGGGCATGAGCGCGGCTCCGTCGTCGGAGACGAGCCGTCCGCTCGACCATTCGAATCTTCGCTGTTTGACAAAGGCCACGCGGTTCGCTTTGGAAACGCGCAGATATCCTTCGCCCTCCACTCGAAGACTGATCGAGGGGCTGGTCATCACGAGAGCGCAAAGAGGTGCGAGCATGAGAATTACCGCTTGAGGTTGCTGAGAATGCCGAGCATTTCGTCGGCGGTCTGAATCGCCTTGGAGTTGATTTCGTAGGCCCGCTGCGCCGTGATCATGCTGACCATCTCCTCGACGACTTGAACGTTCGAGCCTTCGAGGACTTCGGACTGAAGCGTGCCGGAACCGGAGTCACCGGGGTTAACCGTCTGAGGTTCGCCGCTGGCTCCACCCGGAACAAACAGGTTCTGACCGATGCGCGTGAGGCCCGATGGGTTGGTGAACGTCGTGATCGTGATCGTGCCCAACTGCGTCGGTTCGTTCGTGCCCGGAAGGATCGCGGAGATCACGCCGACGGGAGACACCGTGATTGCGGTCGAGCCCGCCGGAACCGTGATGTTCGGCTGGAGCGAGTAACCGTCCGAGTTCACGAGGAGACCATTGCCGTCGGCGCGGAACGAACCATCGCGGGTGTAAGCCACGGTGCCGTCCGGTTTTTCGACGGAGAAGAAGCCTTGGCCCATGATCGCCATGTCGAGCGGGTTGTTCGTGGTGAGCACCGCGCCCTGGCGGAAGTTCGTCGTGCTCGAGGAGTACTTGGCACCCAAACCGACTTGAATCGGGGATGGGAGCGAAGCACTTCCACCGTTGTTCGCGCCCGAAGCACGCAAGGTTTGGTACATCAAGTCCTGGAACTCCGCTCGGTTCTGCTTGAACGCCGTCGTGTTGACGTTGGCCAAGTTGTTCGAGATGACGTCCAGGTTGTATTGCTGGGCAACCATTCCCGTGGCCGCCGTGTTCAATGCTCGCATCATAGGCGCGCGATTTCTCCTTCGATATCCAGCTCGGAAGCCAGATTTTTCGTTTCGTCGTCGCCTGAGCGGGTTCACCACCAACGATGTGTCGCATCGTCTTCGCGAACGTCCTAGCCTCCCAATTGGGTCCAGCGCGGAGGGTTCGGGGTTTAGCCGTTCAAGCTGCTTACTAGTCGTTGCGTCTGCTCGTCTTCGCTTTGGATGGCCTTCTGGGCCATTTCGAACAGTCGCTGCACTTTGATCATCGTCACCATGGAGTCGATTGGGTTGACATTGCTGCCTTCCAAGGCGTTCGGCCGCACCGTGGCTCCTGCCATCGGCGAGGCGTCCTCAGACTGCCACAGTCCATTGCCGAATCGTCGAAACGATCCGTCATAGACTCCAATCGTGCCCACGGGCTGGCCGTCGGCCAAAACTTGTCCAGATTCGTCGACCGCGATCTCGTTGGCTTCCGGAACGCGAATGGGCGATCCGCCTTGATCGAGAACGAGGGCACCGGACTGCGTCACCAGTTCGCCGTTTCCATTGAGCTGGAAGCTGCCGTCCCGGGTAAACATCCGGCCTTGTTCCGTCTGCACCGCGAACATGCCCTTTTCGCTGGCGAGGGCCACGTGCAGAGGATCCTCGGAGGCAGTGATCGAACCCACCTGAAAATCGGTGTATTCACGGTCCAGGGTCGCACCTCGACCCATCGATCCGATCACTTCGCCCCCTTGGGTGAACCGGGTCAGATTGCGGACGAATTGGTCTTGAAACACGAGGCCCGAGGCCTTAAAGCCTCGAGTAGCCAGATTGGCCAGGTTGTGTGCCGTATTGTCGAGCATCAGTTGCTCGGCATACATGCCTGTGGCCGCTGCATAAATTCCTCGGTTCATCCCACCTTCTGTATTGGCCGGTTGTCTTACCGGGCTCAGGTCGCAACTTTTGCAATCGACTTGAGGTTTTTTGCGAACGTTTGCCGAATGCCATCCCGTCAACTTTGCAAGGCCGGGGTTCCTCCCTTTGATAGCCATCCTCTCTGCAAGCAACGAGCGAGGACTGTTGAGATCCTTCTCTACCTGCCCTGGCCTATTCCCTCTTTCGCTCGGCCACAATGAAGGGTGATGGCCCAGCGGCGCACCTTTTCTGTGATCCTCACTTTGCTCAGCCTGGCGTGTTTTGGCTTTGCGATTTACACCTATTTGGCTCCACGCGTCCGCCCTGCGCCGCCCAATACGCCCGCTCCTGCCGCCACGCAAAGCAGCGTCGAGTTCGTTGGCGAGCAGACGGGTGAACGCGAACAGACGATCAAAACCGCGCTCGCCCAAGAGTTCAAGAAGACCGGCGAAGTTAAAAGGGCCTACCTGGCCCGGATCAAACGGGCCAACCAGGCCGAATCGGTGGCGCTCTGCCTATCGGTCACGAATAAGCGCAGCGACGCGCTCTTCAACGCGATTCAAAAGGTGATGCAGGAGCATATGGACCCGAGCGACACCCTCGACTTGGTTTATCTGGAACCCAGCCAAGAGGCGAGTATCGATAAGGTCTGTCCGGCTTTTTATCCTTAGGTCAGTCGCGGCGTGAAGTCGGTGACGGGTCGGACGCGTCGGCAGTAGGCGGCGATCAGCTTCGCGCAGTTCTCCACGTCCGTTAGCGAGAGCAGTTCGCACGGCGTGTGCATATAGCGCAAGGCGACGCCGAGAATTCCCACCGCCATGCCGTCGCGGTTCAGCTGCATGGCGTTGCCATCGGTGCCGGTTCCACCCGGAGCCACGTCCACCTGGAACGGAATTCCGTCTTCCTCGCCCGCGTCGCAGATCATCTTGAACACGATCGGGTTCGCGTTGGCTCCGCGCATGACGCTCGGCCCCTTGCCGACGTCGAGCTGTCCATACCGTGACTTGCTGAGACCCGGATAGTCGATGGCATGGTTCACATCTACGGCAATGCCCGACTGGGCGGCGATGCCAAATGCGGACGTGCGGGCTCCCCGCAGTCCGATCTCTTCCTGCACGGTCCCCACCGCGTAGACGCCGACATTAGGATCCAAGCCGCCCTCTTCCTTGAGCAAGCGAAGCGTCTCCGCGACCACAAAAGCGCCCATCTTGTCGTCGAATCCGCGCGCTGTGGCGCGGTCTCCGAGTAGCTCCTGAAACTCCCACTGAAACGTGGCGACATCGCCCAGATTGACGACGGCCTCGGCCTCTTCGCGGCTGGAGGCTCCGATATCGATCCAAAGGTCCTTGATCTCGGGCTTCTTCTTACGCTCTTCGTCTTCGAGCAGGTGGATCGCCTTCCGCCCGATCACGCCGGCGACGCGATCCTTGCCGTGAACCCAAACTCGCTGCCCCACCACGATCGCGCTGTCTTGGCCTCCGATCGTGCTGAAATAGAGCATTCCCGAATCATCGATGTAGTGGACGATGAGTCCGATTTCGTCGATATGCCCCGCGAGCATGATCTTCATCGAGGCTTGCGGGTTGGCGATGGCCCAAACATTGCCGTGAACGTCGGTGCGGATTTCGTCCGCATAGGGACCGCAGTAGTCGCGATAAACGGCGGCCGCGCGTTCCTCGTAGCCCGAAGGCGAAGGCGTGTTGACGAGAAGCTTCAAAAAATCAAGGGATTCGGTGCGCATAGCGTTTTACTTTGCGGCCCACAAAAAGCCGCGTCGCATCAGCTCACGCGGTTCGGGCGCTTCGAGTACGTTCCGCTGGTGGCCCAGCGCGTTATAGAATACGCGCCCTGCCCCGTAGGTTTTCACCCAAACTTGCGGCATTTGGCACGGATTCGCGCGATGTGGACCGGAAACGTGCGGATTCGGGAAGCGCGTGGATGCCAGCACGAGATTGCCGGGATCCGTATGGAGATAATACTGCTCGCTGACGACCTCAAAATCGGGAATCCCGTCCGTGATTTCGTGGGGAACCGTCCGGTCGATCTCGACCGTGTAGGTCACTCCGTCGTTGCCGGGATGCGCGACCCACTGGCCACCCGTCATGAACTGCCACTCGCACTCGTTTCGGAACGCATCGCACATGCCGCCATGGCATCCGGCCAGTCCGACGCCCAATTCGTTCACGGCGTGGTAGACGCCGTTCAGGACGCCATCGGGCGCCGTCCCCATCGTCCACACCGGCACAATCAGCGACAGGCTTTGCACAAGCGCCTCATCGCGGAACGTTTCCAGCGTGTCGGAAATCTCAACTTCGAACTGCTCGGCCCGAAGCATGTCGGCAAAGAGCTCACCGACTTCTTTGGGCTGATGTCCATCCCATCCGCCCCAAACGATCAACGCACGACGACTCATCAAATCTATGCTGGCATGATCCTGGGCCGAGGCGCTGGGCTCAGCGACGGACCAATTCGTCGGCCATCGAGTGTGCGTGCCGGCCGGCGATGGCCTCGCGGTAAACCTCGATCACCCGGTGCACCATTTGGCCCGATGATGAGTCGCGCGCGGTCCGCCGGGCACCTTCCGATAGGTCGAGGTAGAGCTTCTCGCTCTGGAGCACCGCCAAAATCGTGCCGCCCAGATCCAGCGCGTTGTTTCGGACGAGATAGCCGTTCTCGCCGTCCACCACGGTCGCTCCGGCACCGCCGCCCTGCACGACAATCGCAGGGAGACCGTAATTCATGGCCTCGTTAATCACGAGACCTTGGGTTTCCGTCATCGACGCGAACACGAATAGGTCCGCCGCCGCGTAGTAATCGTCGACATCGCCGCGCGGCACGAAGCCGCAGAACCGGAGTCGGTCACCGATTCCCAATCGGCGAGCCTGCTCGACGCACGCTTCTCGAAACGGTCCATCTCCCACGAGCCAGAAGAGCAGATCGGGATCCTGGCGGATGGCGACGGCCGCCGCATCCAGCAGGGTCGTCATGTTCTTCTCTTTCGCGATCCGGCCCACGTACAGCATCAACTTGCGGTCGGGCGGGATGCCCAACTTGAGGCGAGCCTCCGATCGCTCGATCATTCGCGGGGCCAGCGGGGCGGTCGGGATCACGGTGATGGGCTTGCGAACCGAGTGACGCATGAGCCACCGCCGAGAGGCGTCGCTGGGCGTGATGATCCGGTCGACGCGGTTGTAATAAAAGTTCGTGTGCTTGGCCACCTTGTAGCGCACGTACCGTTTCGGGAAGAACGGGATGTAGTGGGCGTACTTGTCGTACAGCGTGTGATAGGTGGAAACGATCGGCAGGTCGTGTGACTCCGCCCACCTGAGGCCGACGAATCCGATCGTGAACGGGGTGTGGCTATGAATGATGTCGAAGTCCGTCCGCCGAAATTTGCGGAGCATCGGATAGAACGGCGGAACTGCCAGCGGATAGCCCTTCGTCCAGGGCGTCTCCATCGCAAAGAACCGGTGGGTATTGGGGTCCGGATCGCGGTGCCGGTAGTGGGCGGCGCTAAAGATTTGAACCGAGTGACCTTGCCCGCGAAGCCCATCCACCAGCGAGGCAATGCTCATGCTCACCCCGTTGAGAATGGGGAGAACCGAGTCGGAAAAGATCGCGATGCTGAGGGGGCGGTCCGTCACGTTCGTAGTTTCTTTCTAAAGAAACGACTCCCGGGCGCCCAAAGGGTTCATTCTTCTGGATGCCGACCGTGTTCTTCGACGAATTTAACAACATGCGACAGGTGGAACCGTCGCTGTCCGCCTTGGGTGCGGTAGTGGTGCAGCCACCCACGGTTGGTGTAGCGTCGAACCGTAGCCGGGCAGACGCCCAGCAACCGCGAGACTTCCTCGAGCGTCAGTTCTGGATCGAGCAGTCGCCGAATCAGCTCTTGGCGCGATTCCTTGAATTCGCCGCGATAGTAGTTCGCGGTGACGGAGTCGTCGAAGAACGTGCTCAGGAACTGGATGTTGCGCGGAAGCGAGTACCAAATCTCTTCGAGTTCGGGCTCGACGGTTGCTTCCGGGGCAAGTTGGGCGCGGCGCGGACGCGGCGCGCTGAGCGCGGTTTTGCGGAACTTCTTCTTGGGCTCGTTGCGAACGACCGGCTCTAAAACGGCGGCGCCATTCTTTGCCGGCTCGGTGCTGCCGTTTCGCAGGAACTGCCCGATTGTGGTCACCTCCACATCCAGAGGCTCGGGGGGAATCTGCTCGCGTTTTGTATCAGAAAAAGCGGACTCAATGTACGCAAGCGGATCAAAACCGTTCCGTTTGGAATGGTCGGGGGGAAGATGACTCACGGCATGGATTGTACTCGCTCGGAGGCCTCTCGCCAACCCGGGACCGACCGATTTGGTCAAAAAACTGCGGCAAAAACTCTCTTTGTTAGAGGATAAGCATCGAGTCGCCAAAGCTCAGAAACCGGTAACGCTCCCGAACTGCGTCGCGATACGCATCAAGCACACGCTCGCGTCCTGCCATCGCACTAATCATTAACATCATCGTAGTGCCAGGCAAGTGAAAGTTGGTAAACATCCCATCCACAATTTGAAATTCGTAACCGGGGCGAATGAACAGCCGGGTTTCCATTTCCCCACTCCGAACGCGACGAGGACCGATCGCGAGCGACTCGAGCGTTCGGACCGCCGTCGTCCCCACCGCGATGATGCGCCCCTCCGCCGATGCGATGGCCTGCGCCGTGGTCTCGGGAATCTCACACCGTTCCCCGTGCATTCGGTGCTCGGATAAATCGTCGGTCAGAATCGGTCGGAACGTATCGATGCCGACGTCGAGCACGATGGGCGCAATCGTCACCCCGCGCGCTCGAATACGCTCCAGCAGTTCCTTGGTGAAATGGAGGCCGGCGGTTGGCGCGGCGGCGCTGCCTCCTTCCTCCGCAAAAACGGTCTGGTACCGCTCACTCTCGCCCGTGTAGCCATGGATATAAGGAGGGAGCGGCAGCTGTCCGACCTTGGCCAAGCGCCGTTCGATATCTTCCCCACTGAACTCCAGAATCCGCACTCCGTCTTCGCCGATCTCGGTGATCATGGCGTCGAGACCTTCCTCGAATTCGATTCGCTCGCCGACCCGAAGACGTTTGGCAGGCCTAACAAGAGCTTCCATCCTGTTCGGTCCCACCGACCGGAGAATGAGTGTCTCCACTGCGCCTCCCGATGGACGCCGGCCGAACAGGCGAACGGCCGTGACGCGGGTCCGATTGACCACGAGCACGTCCCCGGGTTGCAGCAGATCGGGGACCTCTTGGAAGCGGCGATGAACCACCGGGCCGTCCTGCCGAGGTAAGTGAAGGAGACGCGACGCCTCGCGATCCGCAAGCGGCTCCTGCGCGATCAGCTCGTCGGGCAAGTCGTAGGTGTAATCGCTCAGCCGGTCCATTCGCAAAGCTCCCGGAGGGATGAAATCGTGCCATGGGCTTGCTCATGAGCACGATCGAGAAGCACGGCCTGGAATCCCGCGCCACGCGCGCCCTGAAGGTCGTCGATGGGATCATCACCGACGTGAAGGATGGCGCCCGGCTCGACGTCGAAGCGATCCGAGCACAGCTGAAAGAGGCGTGGATCGGGCTTCTCGATGCCTTCTTCCAATGAAGCCACGACAAACGCAAAGTACGGCGTCAGGCCGTGGACTTGGAGCATGCGGTGCAGCGATACGTCCCAGTTGCTCAAAACCGCCATTGGCACCCCGCGAGCGGCAAGCGCCTCGAGCGTGGGCACGACGTCGTCGAACACGCGAAACAGTGGTCCGGCCGGATCGTATATGGTCTGCTCTGCGATCGCGAGAATCTGGGGAAGCTGCCCCAGATCCAGATGCATCGCCACCATCCACTCCCGAGCGACATCGGCCCAGAAGGCGTCGCACTTCACGGCCGAGCGCTCCAGATTGAGCGCTTGGAACTCGCTCCACCGACTTTGAAGCAACGCTCCGTAGGTGCGACCACCCCGCTCGCGGTCGACGAATTGACCGCACCGCTCACTGCAATCGATGATCAGGCGGCCCGGATCCCAGCGGACGTCGAGCAGCGTCCCCGCGCAGTCAAAGGTGACCGCCCGTACCGGAACTTCTCGTAACGAAAAAGCGCCCGACATCGTAGTTGACTTGGGAAACCCGCCCAATATAGCACTCGCATCGGAGTGGGTACCACGCAGAGTAAAATTGCCGGACGTAACCCGGAGTTAGTCTTATGTTGAAAATGAAATTGCCCGTCCTTATCGCTGCCGCTGCGCTCAGTCTCGCCGCCTCGGCCCGCCTCGATGACCCCACCTTTACGCTGAAGCGCGTGGCCAAAGTGGGCGATACGATCACTTACAAACTGACCGTGGACGCCGAGTTTGGTGGCCAGAAGATCAACGTCACCGCGAAGACCGTCGACAAGGTGGTCAAAGCCGACGACAAAGAGATTCAGGTCGAAAGCAAGCAAGAAGAAACCAAGATCAAGTTCGGCGACCAGGAGATGGACGCTCCCAGCGAAGGCGCTTCCACGACCAGCTACGATGCCCGCGGCTTGATCACGGACATCAAGGGCGAGAACGCGGATAGCAATGCGTACCGCATGGCCAACCTCACGCTCGTGGCGACTCCGGAAAAGGCAGTCAAGAAGGGCGACAAGTGGAGCCACGAATTCAAGGGCGACGATAAAAAGGGTTCGCGCGCGGCCAAGGCCGACTACGAAGTCCTCGACACCGAAAAGGTCGGCGGCCTCGACACCGTGAAGGTCAAATGGACCTACAAGGAAACCGAAGGAACCGAGCCGGCTTCGAGCGAAGGCACCATCTGGCTGCACGCAACCGACTTCTCGATCGTGAAGGTCGTTGGTTCGCTCAAGGGCGCACCGATCCCGGGCGCTCCCGCTCCGATGGACCTCACCTACACTCTAGAACGAAGCTGAGTGTGCCGATTCCTAAGATGAGGGACAATGTCCCGTAGTCCGAGGGATCCACATGCGTTCGACGATCGGCACACTTTGCCTTATCACAGTTCTGACGGCCTTGGCGAACGATACGCCAGGGCCGTATCAGCTTGCGGTCCGCCCAAAGGTTAAAGCGGCGACCTCCTACCGAGTGACCATCGCCATGCGCGAAGCGGGCGGTCAGGTCATCGTCCGCGGCCAAGCCTACGACGAGGTCATCTCGGTGCTCCCTTCCGGCAACTACCGGACGAAGCGGGTCCTGCGCAACTGCACGGTCGAGATGGAGAAACAGACCATTCGCATCGACGACACGGGCGAAACGATTCTGACCATGAAGCCGACCGGCGAAGTCGTGGGCGTCGATCGGGCCCGACCCAATTCGGCCGAGATTCTTCTGCCCCAATTGGTTCAGGTGATCTTTCCCGCCGACCCCGTTTCTACAGGATCACAGTGGACCGCCATCGCCAACCTGCCTGCCGCATCCGACGCGAAGCTGCAGGTCAAATTCGCCGCCCAGAAACTGGTCGACGCCGGCACCAAGAAAGGGATCGAGGTTGCGGTCGAGGGAGCGCTTTCCAGCCAACCCGAGGCCAGCGTGAAAGGAACCGCCTGCATCGACGTCGCCAATTCAGCGATTCTGCGCCGGCATTTCCAAATTAGCCGTCTTCGCATTGGATCGGGAACTCCGATGGACATCGAGTATTCAGAAGAATGGCTGAGTTCGTCCGGCACTAACTGAGCCGCCTCCATCGTACAATGCATAGCATGTCTCGCAACGCTCTGGTCACTGGTCTCCTTACCGCTCTCGTCATTACGGCGAGTCTAGCGGCAGTCGACGGGGTGGTCCTGAAGCGTGTCGCCAAGGTCGGCGACTCCCTTTCCAGCAAGCAGACGCTCACGTTTGAACTCGGCGACGAGAAGCTGATCGTAAACTCCAAGGTGACCGAAAAGGTCGTCAAGGCGGACAAAGGCGAGATCAAGACCGAAATCGTCCACCGAACGCTCACCATCAACACCGGTGGAAACGACACCGAAGTGAACATGGACGACAAGTCCGAGACGACGGTCCGCGAAGACGGCTCGATCGTCGAGATGAGCGGCGACGAGATCTCCGGACTCGACTACCGCATCTCCTATCTCTCGACCGTGGTGTTCTCCGACAAGCCCGTGAAGAAGGGCGACACCTGGACGAAAACCTATAAGGCCGATTCGAAACTCGAGACCGTAGCCGCCGAAACCAAGTACGAGTATCTCGGCGACGACAAAGTCGGCAGCATCGACTGCGCCAAGATCAAGATCACGGGCAAAGAGTCCGAGGGCGAGCATCCGATGACGAGCGATGCCACCGTGTGGGTCAACCTGAAAACCGGCGAGGAAGTGAAGGCCGAGGGTTCGATGACCAACGTGGAACTCGACGACGAGTTCGTCAGCGTGAAGTTTTTGAGCGAAGTCGAGCCGTAAATCGGCCCGATCGGCAGTTACGCCACCCGCGTTCCCACTGGGTGTGGACATAGCGTGGGACTTCGAAAAAGCTGGCCGCCGTCTCCGCGGGTTTCAGCTCTTCGGTAAACGCCATGGCGTAGCCGGCCTTTTCGGCCTGTCGGGCCGACCGTGCATCCCACTTTCCATTGGGATACGCCAGAGAATGGCACACGCCAAATCGCTTCTCGATCGATCGTTTCGAGACGGTGAACTCCTTCACGATCTGGGCGTCCGTGAGCTTGCGGAGATCGGCCGGATGCGAGACGGTTTGGCTTCCGACGGTCGCCAGCCCGCTGCGGACCATCGTGCCCAGCTCATCCCATGTCATCTTGGGCCGTCCCACTTTGCTCCCCACATAGCCGGTGTGCACGTACAGCGCGAACGGAATGCGCTCCCGCTTCATGACGGGCCACGCATGGTCGTAGACGCCGTGATAGCCATCCGCAAACGTCAGTACGACGGCTTTGGGCGGCAGAGCCTTGCGGCCCGACAGCCCCGCCTGAAGGTCCTCGACCGAGACGAAAACCGCGCCCCATCGCGTCAATTGCCGGATCTGGGCACGAAACTCGGCGGCGGTGCAATCGAACCAGACGCTCCCCGGTCCGCGCGTCGGAATGATGTCGTGGTAGGTGAGCACGAGCGTCGATGCGGCCTTGGCGATGACCAATGAAAAGGCGAGCGGCGCGAGCATGTCGGCAAGCGTACGCGAAGCGGCCAAGTTTCCGCGCCGAAAGCCCCGCACCCACCGTCCTTACTCTGGTTCAAATCCAGCAATTTGAACCTACAACCGGGTACAATGAGCACCTTGAAGACGCAATCGAACGCCACGTCAAAGACGGGCGCCGCAACCTCCCCGACGATGGCAGTCACCGACGATTTAAACCCCGAACTTCCTGAAGAAAAGCAGGAAGGCACCGAATCGACCGAAGAGGCATACGACGTCTCCCAGTACGACCAGGGAGAACTTGCCGAGAAGGTCGAGACCAGCTACGACGAAAGCTCGATCCAAGTCCTGGAAGGATTGGAAGCCGTTCGTAAGCGCCCCGGCATGTACGTTGGCGACAACGGACGCAAGGGCTTGCATCAGATGTTCCGCGAAGTCATCGACAACGCGGTCGACGAAGCCTTGGCGGGCTACTGCGACACGATTCGCGTGCTCGTTCACGACGACGGCGCGCTGAGCGTCATCGATAATGGTCGCGGCATTCCCGTCGGCACCCACGACAAGATGGGCGTCTCGACCCTTCAGGTGGTCATGACCGTCCTCCACGCCGGCGGCAAATTCGGCGAGGGCGGCGGCTACAAAGTTTCAGGCGGTCTGCACGGCGTCGGCGTTTCTTGTACAAACGCGCTCAGCGAATACTGCGAAGTCTGGGTGAAGCGCGAAGGCCAGACGTGGTACCAGAAGTACCATGCCGGCGTGCCCGAGGAGGAAGTGAAGCCGATCGGCAAGACGGAAGACACCGGCACCACAGTCCGCTTCAAGCCCGACCCGACGGTTCTGACCAGCGTCGAGTGGGATCTCCACGTCATCAAGAATCGGCTGCGCGAACTCGCCTACCTGAACCCCAACGTCAAATTCGAATTCATCGACGAGACCAACGACGAAAACAGCGAGAATTTCCACTTCGAGCGTGGCATTCAGCAGCTCGTCGAGGACATCAACGAAAGCAAAGAGCTGATCCACAAGGTCATCTACTTCCGACGTCGAAAAGACACGTACGAGTTGGAAGTCGCTCTCCAATACCACGATGGCTACAGCCAGTCGATTTACGCTTTCTCGAACAACATCCACCAGCCGGACGGAGGCACCCACGTCTCGGGTTTCAGCGCCGCTCTCACGCGCGTCATTAACCAGTACGCGCGCAAGACGAACCTTCTCAAGGAGAAAGAGCGGAATTTCGCCAGCGACGACGTCGCCGACGGTCTCACCGCTGTCATTGCGTTGAAGCTCCAGAACCCGAGCTACAACTCACAAGACAAGGTCAAGCTTGTCACGCCCGAAGTTCAGGGCATCGCGAATAGCTTGGTGGGCGACGGACTCGCCACATTCCTCGATGAAAACCCGGCGGTCGCCAAGCGAATTGTCGATAAGGCGATGATCGCTCAGCGCGCCCGAGAGGCTGCGCGCAAGGCGTTCGAAGCGGTCAAGCGGTCTAACGCGATGGACAGCTTTGGCCTGCCCGGCAAATTGCAGGACTGCATGAGCAAGGATCCGGAAAAGTGCGAACTGTTCCTGGTCGAGGGCGACTCCGCTGGAGGCTCAGCGAAGAACGCGCGCGATCGGCAGACCCAAGCCGTACTTCCCTTGCGCGGCAAGATCCTCAACGTCGAGCGGGCTCGACTCGACAAGGCGCTCGATAACGAGGAGATCAAGTCGCTCATCGCCGCACTTGGCGTGGGCATCGACGTGAGCATCGGACGCGAACCCGAGGAGGACGAGCTCGAGGAGCCAACGACCAATGGCAAAGCCAAGGGTGGCAGAGAGCAGACGTTCGACATCACAAAGCTGCGCTACGGCAAGATCATCATCATGACCGACGCCGACGTCGATGGCGAGCACATTCGTACGCTCCTCCTCACGTTCTTCTACCGGTACATGCGTCCGTTGATGGCCTCAGGTCACATCTATCTGGCGCAGCCGCCGCTCTTCGTCGTCAAAGTTGGCGCGAACGATCGGTTCTACTGCCACAACCAGGCCGAAGTGGACCAAGTCCTCAAGGGCCTGAAGCGAAACCAAAATCCGATCATCACCCGATTTAAAGGTCTGGGCGAAATGAACGCCGAAGAACTGGGCGAAACCACGATGGAGGTCGCGAGCCGTCGACTTGTCCGTGTCATTCTAGACCGCGACTTTGAAGCCGAGGTCGAAGCCATGTTTAGCCGGCTCATGGGTGACAAGGTCGAACCGCGACGCGAGTTCATCGAAAAGCATGCTCGCGAAGCGCTGAACGTCGACTGGCACTATTGATCCGGGCCGTAAATCAAAAGAGCCGGCGGTCTTGCGACCGACGGCTCTTTGATTTTTGCGAAAGGTGAACCGCTTACTTGCGGCGTCGGCGAGACATGATGGCGAGACCACCAAGGGCCATGGCCACAACGCTCGACGGCTCAGGAACACCCTGGAGGGTGAACGCCAGGCTCTGGTCGCCCGTAAGGGGAAGCTGGCCAGCGTCAACAAAGATGCGCTCGTTGGTAACCTGCATCGAGTTGTCCGGGTTGGTCAGACCGGTCGAGCTTCGCATCCATCCGCCCGGATCCGAAAAGATGTTCGATCCAACGGCCGGAGCAACGTACGCTCCACCCGAAGTGCTCGCGCCGAGGCGAATGCCGTTGGTGACGTTCGTCGAGGTCGCAAAGGCTCCTGCGGCCGTCGTCTTGACTCGATAGCGAATCTGGACGCCGAGGAAGTCACCGGTGGTGGCGATGTTCGGCAGAGTGAGGTTGAACGGCTGGAACGTGTTCGCCGTCACCGAGATCGGAGCGCCGAGCGTGAAAACTCGAGTTGCGCCGATTCGGTTCTTGAACAAGTTATCGGTCGCAAGCGGCGAAGCCGAAGTGAGTCCGACGTCGGGGGTGTTCCAGAAGCTGACGGCGATTTCAAGGTCGAAATAGTTAGCCGTAGCGCGGAAGACCGGATAAACGGTCATGCCCGTCAGCGTGTGAGCGACGTTGCCGCCCGCAAGGAAAACAGCACCGCCCATCATGACGTTGCCGTTGCTGGCCGTGCTGGCGCTGGCCGTAAGAACAGGCAGGTTCGAATTGTCGAAAAGCGAAAGTGCCATCGCATGGGCGGCAAAACCGCTCGCGAGGGCCAAAACGAGCATCTTTTTCATTTGTGACTCCTTTCAGTCGTGAGTAATCAGAAAAGCAATACAAGCCGATCTACACGATGGCTCTATCACAAGTCGTGCCGCACTGCCCCAGGTGTGACCAAATGCCTAAAAAAACCGCAAAAATTTCGTACCAAATGTCAAAAAGCTGAGAAACTTGCGGAAAGGCTGGCGGCAGCCACCTCTTTAACTGTCGCGACAGAGGGTGCCTCACCCATGAGTTTTGCGAGGCTCGTCACACCGTAGCCGCGGATGCCGCAGGGCACAAAGGTGTCATAGACCGATAAATCGGGGTCAATGTTGAGGGCGATGCCGTGGAGACTGATCCATTTCCGAACCTTGATTCCGATCGCGGCGACCTTCTCATCGCCCACCCAGACGCCCGTATGGGGCGGGAACCGGCGACCTTCCAGGTTGAACGCGGCCAAAGTGTCGATGATCGCTTGCTCCAAGTCTCGGAGCCACCGGTGCAGGTCCTGACCGTGCCGACGCAGATCGAAGATGGGATAAATC
The DNA here is from genome assembly GCA_044226215.1 of Fimbriimonadaceae bacterium. Taxonomy (GTDB): domain Bacteria; phylum Armatimonadota; class Fimbriimonadia; order Fimbriimonadales; family Fimbriimonadaceae; genus JBGAHK01. Next base: position 479,507 of record JBGAHK010000002.1, read on the forward strand.
ACGAGCTGCCCCGGCCCGTGGTAGGTCACGTCGCCGCCGCGATCCGTTGGGACGATCTCGATGCCCCGCTCTTCGTACGCAGCGCGCGGGAACAGCAGGTTCTCTTCGTGGAAGTTGGCACCCAACGTCAACACCGGAGGGTGGCTGACGAGTATAAGGGTGTCTGGCCCCCCTGCCGCGACCTCGTCCCAGACGAGAAGCTGCTGGTCCCAAGCCTCTCGATATGCCATGTGGCCGAGATCGAGCACCCTAATACTCACCATGCCATTCTACGTCGCCACCGAGGCGGTCGCGTCAGGGCTCGGCAATCAGGTATCCTACTGCCCTTATCCGACCTAAAGACCGGTACGACGATGAAACGCACCTATCAACCCAATAACCGCCACAAGCACACGACGCACGGCTTCCGCGTCCGCATGCGCAGCACCGATGGCCGCAACGTGCTCAAGCGCCGCCGCCTGCGCGGACGCGCCCGGCTGACCCCTCGATAATCCATCAAAGGGCCATCTAAAGCACGATTCGATGAGATTTACCGTACCGGCAAGCGAGAATCTGGACCACTGGTCCGGATTTTCTCGTTAGACGGTGGGGGGCTCATCGGATTTGCGACCGCAAGGCTCATCGGCTCCAAGCCGAAACGAAACCGAGCCAAGCGGAGAGCCCGGGCGATTGCACAGGGCCGACTCAACCAGATGAGTGGAATCGACGTAGTGATCAGTGTCACCCAGCAAGGTAGCCAGGCTCCTTTCGCGGAGCTGCAAGCTGAGGTGCATCGTCTGATCGACCGCACGTTAGCACGATGGGCAAGCGAATTGGAATCATGCTGATCCGGCTGTACCAAAAAGGAACGGCTTGGATGCCACCGAGCTGCCGCTACACCCCGTCCTGCTCCCAGTACACCCTCGAAGCGATCGAGCGTTTTGGCCTGATTGCCGGATCCTGGCTCGGCCTCAAGCGAATCGCCCGATGCCATCCGTTTCGCCCTGGCGGTCACGACCCGGTCCCCACAAAAGACTAGTTAACCGATTTCAATGAGCCAACCCCAAGTCAGCCCGAAGCAGAACCTCATGAATTCGATCATGCTCGCCATGGTCATGTTCATGGGCTACATGCTCATCTCGAACGCATTTAAACCCCAGACCGATTCACGGACCTTCGCCGATGTGCAGAAGGAGATGAAGAAGCTGAATCGAGAGTTGAAAGACGTCTCGATCACTCAACTTCACACCGTGTACGATCGCAAGCTGGCTGAGTACGCGGAAAAGGAAAAGCTTCCCGCCGAGGAGCGCGAGTGGCTGAATATTCAAGGCGTGCTACTGGTCGTCGACACGCGAATCAAGAGTGCGGCCGTCAACACGGGCGCGATCAGCCGGCTCAACATGGCGTTCACCATGATCGCTCCCCTGCAGCGCAAGCATCGCAGCGACGATCTGTGGCGTCGACCGCTCGAAGTCGCTCCGACTCCCCAATATTCGCGAAGCCAAGTCACCGGTGAGCAACTTTACGACGAGCTTTCCGGCACGTTGAGTACGGCGAACCGCACGGATCTCGTGTACGGTCTCTTCCCCGGCTACAAGCTCATCGATTTCTTGGTCGGACTGACCGGTCGCATTCCCGCTTTTAGCTACGCGTTCGCCGCGCTGCTGCTGGCTGTCCTCGTCCGCGCCGCCGTGTGGCCGCTCACGCAAAAGCAGCTCATGTTCGGCCGGCAGATGATGCAACTCCAGCCGCTGATCAAAGAGGTCGAGGCCCAGTACAAAGCTAAAGACAGCACGGGCAGCTACCGCAACACGCCGGAGTATCAGCAGAAGGTGATGAGCGTGTACAAGGAGTACGGCATCAATCCGATGGCCGGCTGCTTCCCCGCTCTCATCCAGATGCCGCTGTTCTTGGCCGTGTACCAGTGCATGCTGCACTACCGATTTGAATTCCACAAGGGTACGTTCCTGTGGATTAACCCGTCGCTCTCGGATGCGACGCACGGCTTTGTCGCTCGGAACCTGGGCGACCACGACGTGATCCTGCTCGTGCTCTACGGCGTGTCGATGATCATTTCGACTTACCTGGCACCCGTTAGCGATCCGAACAATCTCCGACAGCAGCGCATGATGGGCATCGGCATGTCGCTCGTGTTCACCATCATGATGTTCTTCTGGTACCTGCCGGCAGCGTTTCCGCTCTACTGGACCTTTACAAACGTCCTGTCGACGCTGCAGTCGCTCCGTGCCAACCGCATGCCGGTCCCACCTTTGCGCAAGGTGAATGCACCGAACGGGGGATTGTTTCCGATGAACGGAACGAACGGCAACGGGATGTCGAATGGTAGTCTGTTCGGCAAAAACGGTGGACCGAAGATCACCAAGAGTAAATCAAAGCGCTGAGGGGACCAGAACAGTTTATGGATAGCATCGAAATTCAGGCGAAATCGCTCGACGAAGCCAAGCAGTTGGCCGCCGAGAAGTTGGGGGTGTCGGCCGACCAAGTCGACGTCAAAGTGATCGAGGAGACCAAGGGGCTCTTCGGGAAGTCGTCCTTGCGCGTGCAGGCCACTGTGCTCGCAACCGCGGCAGCCGCCGCTCCGGCCAAGGCCGAAAAGCCGGCTCGGAGCAAGCCCGCCAAGCCCGCTCCTGTTGAACCGGAGCCTGAACCGGAGGCGCCGGCCGAGCCCGAAGCCGCCAAGCCAGCTCGACGGGGCCGGGGCAAGAAAGAGGCCGAGCCCGTGGCTGCCGCGAGCGAAGAAGCGCCCGCAGCCGTCGACGCGAGCGATGAAGAGGGCGAGCCCGAGATCGACGTCACCGCGACGAATGCGGACGCCGAGCAAGTTCTCGATATTCTCGATGAGATCCTCGAATACGCGCGACTCAACGCCGACCTCAAGGTCACGAGCATCTCCGGACGCTACGTGAACATCGAGTTGGACGGCCAAGACGTGGCTTACCTCGTCGGCAAGCACGGCGAAGTCCTCAATTCACTCCAGTATTTGACCAACGTCATCGTAGGCAAGAAGCTCGCGAACGGCGTTCGCATCACGCTCGAAGGCAACAATTATCGCCGACGTCGTGAGGAATCGCTCACCAAGCTTGCGACTCAGATCGCGGAGCAGGTGCGCGCTCGCGGCGAAGAAGCCGTGCTCGATGCGCTCCCCGCTTTTGAGCGGCGCGTCGTCCACAAGGCTCTCGTCGAATTCGAAGGCGTGGCGACCTACAGCGAAGGCGAGGAGCCCAATCGCCGGGTCGTGATCGCTCCCGCGTAAATGCTCAAGCCTCGAGCCCTGCGACCGGGCGATACGATCGGTATCGTATCGCCCGCTTCCGCCATCGACGAACCGCGCCTGCGTAAAGGCTGCGAAATCTTCACCCGAGCCGGATACCAGGTGAAGTACTTCCCCCATGTCCTGGCTGCCGACGACTATTTGGCGGGCTCGGACCAGGAGCGCGCCGACGATTTGACGGCCGCTTTCGCCGATCCAGAAGTCCAAGCGATCATGTGCTCGCGCGGCGGTTACGGTTGCGCACGATTGCTTCCGCTCATCGACCTCGACGCGATGGCCGCGTCGGGAAAGATGTTCCTCGGATACTCAGACATCACGACCCTGCATCTGGCGCTCAACCGACGGGGTTTGGTGACCTTTCACACACCGATGCCCCTGACGCTGGCGTACGATCGCGCGCCATGGGTTCATGAGTCGCTGCTTCGCAATCTGCGGGGCGATGCGACCATACCGGCAGATGCCACTCCCGGGGAGACCATCGTGTCGGGAACAGCGGAAGGCGTGGTCACGGGTGGCTGCATGTGCCTGCTCTGCGACAGCCTGTCTACCCCCGATCCGCTGGAAACCGAAGGAAAGATTCTGATCGTCGAAGACGTGGATGAAAACCCCCACCGCATCGACGCCATGCTCACGCATCTTTACAACGCCGGATTGCTCCAACGCGCGGCCGGTCTCGTCTTTGGCGAAATGACGAATACGGATGAGCGCTCCGATCCTACGATCGGCACCAAACCTTGGCGATCCATCGTCTCGGAGCGCATTGCGCCGCTGGGCATCCCGAGTATCCTGAACTATCCGTTTGGACACATGAAAACCATGCTCAGCCTTCCCTTGGGAATCCGAGCCCGGTTGGATGCCAATGCGGGAACGCTCACCTACTTGGAATCGCCATGCAACGACGCCTAGCCACGAGCCTCATTCTCACTCTTATCGCCGTCGGACTCGTCCACGCTCAGTCTTGGGACAAGTTAGTCGCGCCCGGCCTCACCTACCGCATGGTGATCGACGCCTCCGGTCCTCGCGTCGTCCATGCCTTGCGGTGGACGCCCAAATCTCCCGACTTTGGGGCACGAAGCGAAGTCTCGGGACTGCGCATCTTCAACGTCGCCGACAACAAAGGACGCGAGGAATTGACGGCGATGGCCTCCCGAGCGGGCGCCTTGGGCGGCATCAACGGTGACTTCTTCCCCTTCACAGGCGATCCGTTGGGCGCCATGATCCGCAACGGCGAGCTCATCAGCCGGCCCGATCCACGGCGCGGCGTTTTCGTCTGGGGATCGAAAGTCAGCCCTTCGATCGCCAAGCTCCAATGGACCTGTTCGGTCCTCGTCGGCGACAAGACGTTTGCCGTGAACGGCCTGAACGAGGAGTGCGGCCCCGATATGATCGTGTTGAACACGGATGGTGCGGCGGCGTCCATCGCCAAAGCGCCTTGCACGTTTGTCCGACTCACGATGGGCGACGGCAAAATGCGGGCGAACTCCGTGCTGACGGCGACCGTGGTCAATAGTGGTGCCGACCAGGAGTCGGTACCCGTGCAAGCCGGTCAAGCCATCCTCGTTGGTCGAGGCGTCGGCGCCGAAAAGCTCAAGGCACTCACGCCGGGATCCAAGGTCACAATCACGACCGTCACCAAAGGACTTCCCGACGACGAAATCGAACAAGCGATCTCGGGGGGCCCGACGTTGCTCGCCTCCGCCAAACCCGCCATCGACTGGAAGGCCGCCGGATTCCAGGACGCCTTCGCCAACCACCGCCATCCGCGCACCGCGATCGGCGTGGACGCCAAGGGGGATATCTGGATGGTGGCGGTGGATGGACGCCAGCCCCACTCGGTCGGTGCGACCTTGGACGAAATGGCCAAGGTGATGAGCGACCTTGGCTGCATTCAGGCGCTGAACCTGGACGGGGGCGGCAGCACGACGATCGCACTTTATGGATTGATTTTGAATAAGCCAAGCGATGGACCGGAGCGGAAGATCGCGAATGGTGTGCTCATTTTTGGCCAGCGACCCAAGCCGACCGATGAGCCCATGGCGGTCAAGGGGCCACGGTCGATCGTGGCGGAAAAGTCGGCCCGTTTCGCCGTCGTATCTGGTTCGGGAGAGCCGATTCGTAACTCAGAAATTCTCTGGAGCGCCTCCGGTGATGCCTGGATCGACCAGGGCGGTACGCTTCACGCGACCCAGATCGGATCAGCGACGATCAAAGCCTTCGTGCGAGGACGAACGGTCTCGCTGAAGGTCGTGGTCGAGAAGGGAGCCGCGAAGTGACGGTCGAGGAACAGCTCGCCCAGCTGAGACGCGGGACCACCGAAATCATTTCCGAGGCGAACCTGCTCGAGAAGCTCAAATCGGGCAAACCGTTGCGCATCAAGCTGGGCGTGGACCCCACGGTGCCCCACGTCACGCTCGGGTGGGCGGTCGTCTTGCGAAAGCTACGTGATTTTCAGCGACTGGGGCACACCGCGTGCCTGATCATCGGCGACTTCACGGCAATGATCGGTGACCCGAGCGGCAAGAGCAAGACCCGTCCCCAGCTCACCCGCGAAGAAGTTCAGGAAAACGTGCGCGCCGTCGAAAGCCAGCTTTACAAAATTCTCGATCCCGATAAGACGGAAATCCTTTACAACAAGGACTGGCTGGGCCCGATGGGCTTCGAAGATGTGATCCGGCTTTGCTCGCGCTACACGGTCGCCCGAATCATGGAGCGCGACGATTTCACGAAGCGCTTCAACGAGCAGAGACCGATCGCCATGCACGAGATTCTGTATCCGCTTTGTCAGGGGTACGACTCCGTGGCGATGCGGGCCGATGTGGAGCTCGGCGGCAACGACCAGAAATTCAATAACCTCGTCGGGCGAAACCTGATGGGCCAGTATGGCCAGGACCCGCAAGTCGTCATGCTCTGCCCGTTGCTCATCGGCATCGATGGCGTCGAGAAGATGTCCCAGTCCTTGGGCAACTACATCAGCGTGGTGGATACCCCGAACGACATGTACGGGAAGACGATGCGGATTCCCGATGAGCTGATCGCAAGCTGGTTCGAGCTTTGCACCGACGTGCCGATGGCGGAAGTCGAGGCGCTTTGTGCCGAGATGAAGGCGGGCACGGCTAATCCGCGCGATGTCAAGAGACGGCTCGCGCGCGAGATCGTGACGCTCTATCACAGCGCCGATGAGGCGACCAAAGCCGACGACTACTTCATGCAGACCTTCAGCATGCGTCAGCAGCCGGTCGACGCCGAAGAATGCGCGATTCCCGATGTTCTGCGGGATGGCGACATCGGGCTGCCTCAGCTGATCGCGGCGCTGGAACTGGCGAAGAGCAACGGCGATGCCAAGCGCTTGATGCAGGCCGGGGCCGTTTCCTTGGACGGCGAGAAGGCGACGGATCCTTCGGCCCGGTTCACGGTAAATGACCTGGTCGGGAAGACACTCCGGGTCGGCAAGCTCCGCATCGTCAAATTGAGCTAGTCACGAAAAAAGGGACTGACGCCACATTGCGTCAGTCCCTTCCAAGGTTGGCAGTTTAACTTATCGAGCTCGGCGTCGGCGAATGATCAGGGCGCTGGCGCCAAGAGCAAAGGCCATAACCGAAGTCGGTTCAGGAACACAAAGGAAAGACTGCTCGACGAGCGGAAGCGAAGCGCGATCAAACGCGTCCGTGTCCAAAGCCTCGAGTTCGATGGTCTTCTTGACGCGGATGTAGTTGCTCGCGACCTTGAACTTGAGCGAGCCCGAAGCCGGCATGGAGCTGTTGGCGTTAAGCACAAAGCTGGTAGCGGCGAGCTGACCGTTCGAGGTGTTCGCAAGGTCTTCGACGAGCTCATTGTAGGTCACGTTGCCCGAGCCCTTGAAGTTGCCCAGCAAGAACCAGTTGACGCCCGTCATGACGATCGGCGAGTCCGACTTGACGTTGAAGGTGATGATGGCGGTGCCCGATCGAGCGGGGAGACCGTCGCCGACCTTAGCCTTGGGAAGGTTAAAGTCGATCCACTTTTCACCCTTCGAGTACGACCAGTCGATCTGAATGCCGTCGCCGGTCACGTTGATCGATTCGAAGGTGAGAGCATTAGCCATACCCGCAAAGGCGAGACCAAATGCGATCACCGTAAGTTTTCCGATATTCGCTTTCATTTCCTACTCCTCAGGGAAAATCCCAGTACGTTCACTATTGAATTCGGAAGGCTGAAATCGTTGTCCAGCCTTCCAAGAACTCTATGAAATTGTGTTGCCCGTCAGGGCAAAACGTTTACTTCGAGCGGCGTCGACCGACCAGTGCGAGAGCACCGGCAGCGAGCGCGATGATCGAACCCGGCTCGGGAACGCAGACCAGAGTCTGCTCGACGAGCGGCAGCGAAGCCTTGTCGCCGAGGAAGTTCGGGTTGTCGATCGCCGAGAGCTCGAGAAGCTTCTTGACGCGGATGTGGCGGCTCTGATTCTTGAACTTCAGGTCGCTGTGGAACGGCAGCTGCGACTGGTCGGTGATGAGCACATCGACCTTGGCGAGGGTGCCGTTGGCGGGGTTCTCCATGTCCTCGACGATCTCTTGGAACATGATTTTGCCCGTACCAGCGATCGAGCCGAGACCGAACAGGTTGAGCTGATCAAGGGTGATCGGCGCGTTCGGGTTGTCGGTCATCGCTTCGTACTTGATGATGATGGTGCCATCGCGGAGCGGTGCATAGGCGTCACCGACCTTGGCGTTGGGCAGGTTGAAATCGATGAACTTGTCGCCCTTGACCACCGAGCTCGAGCTGATGAGCGCCGGGTCGTCGGCCAACAGTTCAATGTTGCTGAAGATAATGGCTGCGCGAGCACCGGCGGCGCCGCAGATACCGAGAGCGAGAAGAGCTACTTTATTCGTCTTTCCAATCATTCTAATTGCCTCCCTTGGGTATTTCACGATCAGAGGCATCAGAACGATTAGATTCGTTCTGTGTCCTCTCCAAATATGTAAATCCCAAATAAACAGGTCCAAACAGGTGCAAGACGCCCTAGTTGACGAAGTGATTATATCAAAGCCCAGGCGGTTCGCCAACCAGAAAAGGGACTTTTTGGGGAAATTATCGGCGAGAATGTCACAAACCGGCAAATGTACTGACCGGAAATCCCCCTCATTGGCACGATTTCGACGAAAATCCCCGCGCCCCGGGGCCCGGAAGGTCCTAGGACCAGTACAATTGGGGTGGTGAAGGGCCTATGAAAGCGGTGGTCATGGCGGGCGGCGAGGGTTCGAGGCTACGCCCGATTACAGCGAACCGACCAAAACCGTTGGTCCCGGTGGGAAACCGGCCCATCATGGCTCACATTCTGGATCTCCTCTCCCGGCACGGAGTCAAGGACGTCGTCGTCACGCTCCATTACCTCGCGGACGAAATCCAGAGCTACTTCGATGACGGCAGCGATTTTGGCGTCAATCTCGAGTACAGCATCGAAGACACGCCCCTGGGAACCGCGGGCAGCGTCAAAAAGGCCGAAGACCTCCTCAAAGAAGGGACCTTCTTCATCATCTCGGGCGACGCCCTGACCGATTGCGACCTCACCAAAGCCCTCGAATTTCACCGCTCCAAGAAGAGCCTGGCGACCATCGTTCTCTACCGAGTCCCGAACCCGCTGGAATTCGGCGTGGTGATCACCGACGACGATGGCCGAATTGTCCGGTTCCTGGAGAAACCGTCCTGGAGCGAGGTCTTCAGCGACACCGTCAATACCGGCATCTACATTCTCGAACCCGAAATCTTCGAGCTCATGGAGCAGGGCAAGAACTACGACTGGTCCCAGTCGATCTTCCCCGAACTGCTCCGCGAAGGCAAGCCGATCTACGGCTACGTGATGGAGGACTACTGGTGCGATGTCGGCACGCTCCAGCTTTATCGGGAGGCCCAAGAGCACCTGCTCTCGGGTCGGACGAACCTCATGGTCCCCGGCGAACAGCTTCATCCCGGAGTCTGGGTCGGCCCCAACTGCTCGATCGATCCAGAAGCCACCATCATCGCGCCCGTGTGCATCGGCCGAAACACCAAGATCAAATCTGGCGCGAAAATCGGACCGTACACCGTCATCGGGGACAACGGCCTCATCGAGCAGAATGTGACGATCGAGCGATCCGTGATCTGGGAGGGCACCTACCTGGGCCCAAACGTCGGAATTCATAGCGCAATCCTCGGCAGCAAGGTCACGATCAAGCGCGACACGGTGGTGCGTGAGGATGCCGTCATCGGTGACCGATGCCTCATCGACATCGGCAGCGTCATTCGCCCCCGGATCAAGCTGTGGCCCGACAAGATCATCGAGCGAGGCTCAACCGTCACGATGTCACTCGTCTGGGGCAACAAGTGGCGGGGGAATCTGTTCCGGGAGCTCGGAGTCGCCGGCCTGAGCAACATCGAGATCACGCCTGAGTACGCCACCCGCCTCGGGTCGGCGTTCGGCTCCGCTCTGCCCGATGGTTCGACCGTCGTCACCTCCCGCGACAGCGCGCGAAGCAGCCGCATGATCAAGCGAGCCATGATGGCGAGCCTGCTCAGCGTCGGCTGCGAGGTCCTCGACCTCAGCAGCGCCCCGATCCCGGTCGCCCGGCATTTCGTCAAAGCGAGCGGCGCAGCGGGAGCCATGAGTGTGCGCAAGATGCCCGGCAACTCCCGCGTATCGCTGATCGAACTGTTTGACGATCGAGGGGCCTACCTCAGCAAAGCGATGGAGCGGAAGGTCGAAACCGCGTTTTTCCGCGAGGACTTTCACCGCATCGACCCCGATGACATGGGGTTGATCGAATACGCCAGCCACGCGATCGAGGAGTATCAGTCCACGTTCTTCAAGCTCATCGGCACGGGGAAAGCCCTCTCCCGGCGGACCCGCGTCGTGTGCGACTTCGGCTACGGCGCGATCAGTTCGATTTATCCGAGCATGCTCGGCCGCCTCGGCATCGAGTGCATCAGCATCAACGGCTATAACGACGCCCGTCTGGCTCCCCGATCTCAAGAGGAGCGTGGGAAGCACCTAGACAACCTGAAGCAGATCGTCGGCACCCTCGGCTACGACATGGGCGTCCTGTTCATGGACGAAGGCGAGCGGATGACGTTGGTCGACCAAAAGGGCCGCATCCTTGAAGGTGACGCCTTGCTCGCCGCGATGGCGCTTCTCGTGGCCAAGTCCAATCCGGGCGCCAAGATCGCGCTCGACGTGCGAACCCCAGACCAGCTGATTCACCTGCTCGAAGCCGAACAGGCCAGCGTCATTCGAACCAAGGCCGACGCGAAGTCGCTCATGGCGGCAACGATGACGAGGGATGTGGCCTTCGGCGGTGACGAGACGGGCGGTTTCATCAACCCCCATTTCCATCCCGGTTTCGACGCGATGTACGCCCTCGCTGATCTCATCAAGATGCTCCAGGCAACGGGCACCACCCTTCAAGAGGTGGTCGACATTCTCCCGACCTTCAATATGGCCTACGAACAGGTTCGCTGCCCGTGGGAGGTCAAGGGTGCGGTTATGCGCCGGATCACCGAGGAGGCACAGACGGGAGACCGCGTGGACCTGCTCGACGGCATCAAGGTGTATCGCAACGGATCGTGGTCACTCCTTCTGCCGGATGCCTTCGAACCGATCTTCCATCTCTATGCGGAAAGCGGCTCTCCGGACGAGAGCGTGCGGATCGTGGGCGAGCTTCGCGGGCATATCGAGCAGATGCAGCAGGGTCTTTAGGGAATTTCTGCAACCGTCCCCCTCATGCCATCCGTGTCAAAGTAAAGACTTATGGCCGTTGCCGATATCCGAGGGCTGACCGTTCGCTACGGCAGTTTCACTGCACTCCAAGATTTCACTGCTGAGATCCCGGACGGCTGTACGGGACTGTTGGGTCCAAACGGCGCCGGAAAGACCACCCTGATCAAGACTCTGCTCGGGTTTGTGGAACCGGCCGAAGGCGGTGGCACCGTGATGGGCGCCGATATACGCACGGATGGCCCGCTGATCCGCCAACGAGTGGGGTTGATGCCCGAACAGGACTGCCACATTCCGGGCATGACGGCGGTGGGCTTCGTTTCCTTTGCAGGAGAGCTGGCCGGGATGCCGGGCGCGCAGGCCCTGCGCCGCGCCCATGAAGTCCTGGAATATTGCGGTTTGGGTGAGGCGCGCTACCGCAATGTGGAGACCTTTTCGACGGGCATGAAGCAGCGAATCAAGCTCGCCCAAGCGCTCGTCCATGGCCCGAAGCTGCTGCTCCTCGACGAGCCGACCAACGGGCTCGATCCCCGCGGGCGACTCGATATGCTCGAACTCATCCGGAGCATCAGCCACGGCAAAGGCGTGAACGTGATCGTCTCCAGCCACCTCCTGCCGGACATCGAGCGCGTCTGTGACAGCGTGGTGGTCGTCTATAAGGGCCGCCTCCAGAAAGTGGGCCTCATCAAGGACCTCAAGCGGATCGAGGGGCATCCGGTCGACGTCGAGCTGCGCGACGAAAACGCGCTCTTCGTGGCGGAGGCCTCGGCCCACGGATTCAAGCTGCTCAGCCAGCAGCGATCCACATATCGACTGCAAAAGGACGGGCCACCAGACGCCATTGCCCGCGAACTGATGCAAGTCGCCCGCTCGGCCCAGGCCCAAATTCGAGGCTACACGGTGGCCGTACGCAGTCTGGAAGACGCTTTTCTTGAGGTGGTGCAATGAGTTCGCCGATCGCCGATCTTTCCTATCGCGGGTACGACGGGCCGCTTGCCGCCCCCACTCACCGCTGGCACGCAATCACCCGCATGATGATTCAGGCTGCCTTCAAGAAGAAGAGCTACTGGGTCCTCACCGTCATCTCCGGGTTTTACTATTTGATCCTGTTCGTGATGATCTTCTTTGCCGAGCAGATCAACGCGCGGTCCGCGCTCACCGGTCGCCCCGGCCCCAATCTTCTCTCTTCGATTCGATGGCACGACCAGATTGTCCACGGCTTCTCGATCGGGCAGCTGACGTATCTGGCCATCACGATTCTGGTGGGGGCGGGAGCAATCGCCACCGATAACCGCTCCAACGCCCTGCTCGTGTATTTGAGCAAGCCGTGCACCAAGAAGGACTACATCATCGGCAAGTGGTTTGGCCTGTTCATCCCCATCGCGACGGCGATGGCGGTGCCCAACCTGTTCTTCTACTTGTACGGGGTGCTCAGCTATCAAGAGTACGGATTTCTTACCCACGACAAGCTGCTCCTGCCCAAGCTGTTGCTGATGATCATCACCGCCTCAAGCCTCTATGCGAGTCTGATGCTGGGCGTGAGCAGCCTGTTCAACCAGGCGCGACTGGCCGGTGCCTCGATGGCCGGGCTCTATATCTTGACGAACCTCTTCACCCAGATCATGGGCGTGGCGATCCTGATGATCACGGGCGGGCATCGGGCTGCCGGGGTCGGCGCGCCGCTGGGCCTGAAGGCGCTTTATTACGGGAGCATCGACGGCCTGATCATCGGGTTCACGAAAGCACTGCTCGACTGCCGGCCGACTCAGCTCTTTATCTTCCCCGGCCAGAACAATGCGGCGGTCGGACCCATCAGCCTGGGGCTAATCGCTCCCGCCATCGTCCTGCTCTGTATCGGCGGCATCAGCCTGGCGCGGACGCGGGTCCGTGCCGTGGAGGTGGTGCAATGATCGTCTTCGATCAAGCCTCCCGTTGGTATGGCCAGGTGATCGGCTTGAACGACGTCAGCTGCACCATCGGTCCGGGCATCACGGCCCTGCTCGGCCAGAACGGAGCGGGCAAATCGACGATGCTCCGCCTGATCAGCGGCCAGCTGAGACCGACGACGGGATCCGTGACGGTGCTCGGCAACGAGCCGTTTGCCAATCCCGCGGTCTACCGCGACCTCGGCTACTGCCCCGAGATCGATAACTTTTACGAGCACATGTCGGGCCGCCAGTTCGTGCGCCACATGGCCCGCCTCATGGGCATGCCCAAGTCCGAAGCGATCCGGCAGGCGGACCTCGCAATCGCCTCCGTCGGAATGGCCGACCGCGCCGCCAAGCCGATCGCCGGTTACAGCAAGGGCATGCGCCAGCGCATCAAATTGGCGCAGGCCATGCTTCACGACCCGAAGGTCATCCTCCTCGACGAGCCGCTCAACGGCCTCGACCCGGTGGGACGTCGCGAATTCATGACCTTGCTCGCCGCGCTTTCGGATCGAGGCAAGTGCATCTTGGTGAGCAGCCACATCCTGTTTGAAGTCGAGCAGATGACCCGCTCGATTCTATTGCTCCACCGAGGACGGCTCTTGGCCACGGGCGACCTGGGCGTCATCCGTGCCCTGATCGACAAATATCCTCACCGCGTGCTCATCCAGACCTCCCAGCCCCGCGAGGTAGCAGCCCGGATCGCCGCCGCGCCCTTTGTACTCAGTTTGAAAATGGCACCCCATCTCGACGGCATCGAAGTGGAAACCCGAGAGCCCGACCAGTTTTACGACCTCCTGCCCCGCCTGATGCTGGACGAGGGGCTTCAGATCAACGGCTTTTCGAGCCCTGACAATAACCTGGAAAGCGTCTTCCAGTATCTGGTGGAAGCCCTATGATGAGCTACCTCTACACCAGCGCCCTGTCCGACTTCTTTCGGGCTCGCCGCCTCGCCCTTTGGATCTTCGTCGCACTGGCGATGGGCTTGATGGCGACGAGTTGGTCGCAATGGACGGGTGACATGGCCCCGAAATTTCAGTACGGCCAGTTCTCTTCGATCCTGATCTTGCGGCTGCTCGCTCTGGCCAGCGCGATTTTTGCCAGCGCCGTGACCAGCCAAGAGGTCGAACAAAAGACGATCGTCTATATGCTCACGCGGCCGATCGAGCGGTGGCGAATCATCCTCATGCGGATGCTGGCGGCGGCTACCGTCGTGTTCGTGATCTGTGCGTTAGCCGCGGTGCTGGCCTCGGCGGGCATCTTCCACGGGCTTCCAACGCGAAACCCGGTTCTGGGCCGAGACCTCATCGCGCTGGCGATCGGTTCGCTTGCGTACTGCGGTCTATTCTCGCTCGTGAACCTGTTCATGAACCGCGCGATGATCGTCTGTCTGATCTTCGCGTTCGGGTGGGAGACGGCAATCCCGAATATGCCGGGCTACCTGTACTACACCTCGATCTACAGCTACGTGAGCTCGATCGCCGACCATCCGGTATCGTCGACCGCGCCGCAGATTGGGTTCCTTGCCGGCACCCTCGGCAACTCCGCGATGGCACCCGCGACGGCGTGGACCGCGATGGCGCTCGTCTGCGCGGTCTGTTTTGGGTTAGCGTGCTGGTGGTTTGGGCACTTTGAATTCGTGCCCCGCGAAGACGCCGAATAGCCGACTAGAACACGGGCAGCGATTCGAACTTGCCGGCGAGCACGGCCGAGGAGTCGTTCGCGCCCAGCCAGTCGTCGAGGACGGTGGCATACACCTGTCGAAAATCCACCGCGAACCGAAGGTCGCCGTCCTCAAGGTTCTGTAGGTCGGGAAGCGGTCCGTAAAGCCCGCCTTTCACCCGCGAGCCGACCAAGAACATCGGGGCCGCGGCACCGTGGTCGGTGCCCCCGCTCGCGTTCTCGTATGATCGCCGTCCGAACTCGCTAAAAACGAGGACCACCACTTTCTTATCGCGACCCAGCGCCTCCATCTCGGCTTGGAAAGCGGCGATCGCATCGCCAAACCCCTTGAGCAAGTCGCCGTGGGTCTTCGCCTGGTTGGCGTGGGTATCGAATCCACCCGTGCTGAAATAGATGACGCGAGTCTGAGGCGAGGTGGCCACGAGCTGGGCGATCTGCTTGAACCCCTGACCAAATCGGTCGGTGCCATACGTCTGCTTGGGTGCGAAGCCAGAAAGCTTGTCGCGCAGGGTCGCCATCGCATCGAGGGCGGATTTGCTGGCGGCTTGGACGATCTGGGTGTCCTTGCTGCCCATCATCGGATCGCCTTGAATCTGGCGAAGCATGCGCTCGGCGTCAGGATCGCCCACCATGCCCTGGATATCGGTCAGGCTGGCGAAGCAGGGGATCGAGGCGACGGCGCCGTCGAGCGCGAGCGGCTTTTCCGTCGAGAGGCCCAACGCCGCGACCGGACTGAGCTTCTGGGTGGCGGAAGCGATGTCGAAGTGGCGTCCGATCCAGCCGCGCGGCAGCTTGCACTCGGGCGATGCCGACTGCCAAATCTCCATGCTCTTGAAGTGGGAGCGATTCTTGTTGGGGTAGCCCACGTTCTGGATCACGGCGACCTTTTTCTGCTTGTAGAGGCCAGCCAGGCCGCTCAGCGACGGGTGGAAACCGAGCTTCTCGTCGATCTTCAGAACGTCCGCTTCTTTGATGGCAAGGTTAGGTCGAAGCTGGTAGTACCGCGAATTGGACCAGGGAATGACCGTGTTCAGGCCGTCGTTCCCGCCGCGAAGGTCGCACACCACGAGGACGCAATCGGGGTCGATTTTCCCGCCCTTGGTCTGCCGCAGAAGATCGGCATGGGCGATCGAGCTCAGCCAACTCGGGGTCATCAGACCCACCGCAATCATGCTGCCCTGGCGGAATAGCTCACGTCGACTGATATCGTTGCTCATTGTGTTTTCCGGACCCTATGGCCGCTAATGACGGCTGGGCTTGGCCAAAGTTCAGCGGCAGGTAGACTGCGCCCACATGGCCGAGTCACGCTCCCGGTTCCAGAGCATATTATCGGCGGGCGTTTTGGCGGCGCTAACCCTGACCGTGTTCGGCTTTGCCCAGAGTTCGGGCCCCGAGAGCGCCGTGCGCCGGTTTCACCAGGCGGTTCGGGAGCAGCGGTGGCGGGATGTTCAGGCCCTCCTCACCACGCCGATCATGGAACCGACCGCCTCCCAGCTCGTCCAGTACGTCAGCTTGAACCTGCGCAATTCCAGTTCGGTCGAGTTGCGCCGAATCCAAATTCGGAACCGAGTCGGCGAGGTCTATGCCGTGTATCGGGGACCCAATGGCGGGTTCGCTTCGCTGCCTTTTGTCGTCGTCCGCTCCGCCGATGGCTGGCGCGTGGACCCTGAAATGACCCGCGAGAGGTTCAGCCAACTCGTCGGGCAATAGCCGAGTAGGGTTAAATATCCATCCGATGAAGGCCGGTCGTGTCAGTCTGGTAACGCTCCTGGTGCTATTCGCCATCATCGGCGGCATCGTCATCGGAGCCATTTTCGCGCTGAGCGGCGAATCGGCCAGTAGCGCCGCCACCCGCTTCCTCTCCGCGTTGGCTACGGGCAACGTGAAAACCCTCAGCGAGATGACCTATCTGGCTGGACGCTCGCCCGAGAACATCGAAGAGCAGTGGACCTACGCCACCAAGGTCGTGGCGCCCTACTATCGCTTCCAATGGAAGATCACCAACGAAGTGATGGTGGACCAGCAAAACGCTTCTGTCTCCGTGGCGATGCTCCGAAACGCCACGGATCCCAGCAGTTACGAGGAAAAGTTCGGCTTGCCCATGATGAAAGTCGACGGGAAGTGGAAAGTGGACGTCCGGGGGATTAATCGAACCATGTACCCGGGTCTTCCCCGCTGATCGGTCAAACTAGACAGACCGCCTTGGCTTCGCAGTTCACCTTTCTCTTTACGGATATCGAAGGCAGCACTCGACTTTGGGAGCAGTTCCCCGAGGAGATGCACGACGCCCTCACCAAGCATGACGAGATCATGCGTGAGGCGGCCACCGGGCAAGGTGGCGATATCTTCCGCACGGCTGGCGATGCCTTCTTTGTCGCCTTCGAACGTCCCCTCGATGCGGTGGTCGCGGCGGGCAACGCCTTGGTCAATCTGGAGAAAAGCACCCACCCTCAGATTGGCGTGATCAAGGTCCGGATGGCGATTTACACCGGGCAAGCCCGGCAGCGGGACAACGACTATTTCGGTCCCGCGCTGAACCGGGTGTCGCGCCTGCTCGCGCTGGCCACGGGCGGCCACGCGCTGATGGGCCAAGCGACCGCCGACGCCATCCGCGACGATCTGCCCACTGAGTTCACCCTGACGGACCTCGGTGAGCACGAGCTGCGCGACATCGAGAACCCCGAGCGCGTATACCAAATCGCCCACCCGGCACTCCCCACCACGATCGGCATCAAAGAGCTGAAGGTTCCGAACAACCTGCCGAACGACTGGACGAGTTTCATCGGCCGTGAAAAGGAACGCTACGAAATCACGATGCTGCTGCGGGCGAACTCGCTCGTGTCCCTCATCGGAGCGGGCGGCTGCGGCAAGTCCCGCTTGGCCCTGCAGGTCGCCCGGGAAAACATCCACAAATTCGAGAAGGATGGCGTCTGGTTCGTCGAACTGGCTCCCGTCGCCGATCCTTCGCTGGTCGCGGCCACGATCGCCGACCTGCTCGGGGTTGCTGAGGAGCCCGGCGTCCCGATTTTGCAGACGCTATGCGCCTTTGTGCGAGACCGCCAGCTGCTGCTCATCCTGGACAACTGCGAGCATCTGATCGAAACGTGTGCCTCGATCAGCGACGCCCTTCTGCGGGCTTCGCCCCAAATCAAGATTCTCGTGACCAGCCGCGAGGCGCTCGGCATCGGCGGCGAAAAGACCTGGCGCGTGCCTTCGCTGTCGCTTCCCGATCCCGATGAACCGGCCACGAGCCTGATGGAGAGCTCCGAGGCCGTCCGGCTCTTCGTCGAACGCGCGACCGGCAGCCAGGCCAATTTCGAACTCAACGCGCAGAACGCACCGGCCGTCGCCTCGATCTGTCGACGACTGGACGGAATTCCGCTCGCCATCGAGCTCGCCGCCGCCCGCGTCAAAGCCCTCACTGTCGACCAGATTTCCACCCGACTGGACGATCGGTTTCGGCTGCTGACCGGTGGCTCGCGGACCGCTTTGCCCCGGCAACAAACGCTGCGCGCGGCGATCGACTGGAGCTACAACCTGCTCGGCGAGCACGAAAAGGCGCTGCTCCTCCGGCTCGCGGTGTTCGCGGGCGGCTGGACGCTGGAAGCCGCGGAGACGGTGTGCGCCGGCGATCCCATCGACGAGTACGAAGTGCTCGACCTGCTCACCCAGCTGCTCGATAAGTCGCTGGTCAACGCCGAAGACTTGGGCGGACAGTCGCGCTACACGTTCCTGGAAACCGTGCGTCAATACGCTCGCGAAAAACTGTTCGACTCCCTCGAGGGCATTTCACTCCGCCAGAAGCACAGTGTTTATTTTCGCCAAATCGCGGTGGACGCGAAATGGAAATTCGAGGGTCCCGAGCTCCCGGTCTGGGTCCAGCGCCACACCCGTGAGCACGATAATTTCCGCGCGGCATTGGAGTGGGCGTGCAACGACAATGCCGTCGATTCGCTCTGGCTGGTGTGGGGTCTCGTCCGCTTCTGGGAGATCAAAGGCTTCTACAGCGAAGGACGCCAATGGCTGGAGCGAGCGCTCGCCGTTCCTGGCGCCGAGTCCGAAGAAGATCTTCGCATGCGGGTCTATAACGGCCTGGGCAATCTCTGCCGCGAAATGGGCGATTTTTCGGCAGCCGAACAAAACTTCCAAGCCGCGCTTGAACTGGCGATCAAGCTGGATTATCAGGCGGGCATCGCGATTCTTTACAACAATATCGGGATCTTGCGGCTCAATCTAGGACGCACGCCCGAGGCCATCGACTACCTGGAACGCAGCATCGATCTCTGCCGAAAGATGGGAGACAAACGTAACCTCGGGGGAGCGCTCTCCAACATGTGTGAGGCACTCGCCTTTAGCGCCCGGTATGACGAGGCAAGGGCCGCGTTCACCGAGGCGCTCCAGATCATGAAGAGCGAGGACGACCCGCGCGGAACCGGAATTCTGCTCATGCAGTCGGCCGATCTCGAGTGGCGGTGCGGCAATTTGGATGCAGCTCGGGCGGCGGTGGAAAGTGCGCTTCCCTTCGCCCGCAAGATCGACCATCGCATCGGCTTGGCGTCGGGCATGGAGATGCTCGGAAAAATCGCTCATGCCAGCGGCGATGACCACCGCGCCGCAGTCATGTTCGGTGCGACCAAGGCGCTTCGCGAAAAAATCGGCACCGTGATGCCCGCGCACTCGATCCAAGAGCTCGAAAGCCAAATTCAAGCGGTGCGCGAATCGCTGGGCTTGGACGAATTCGATCGCTTGAATCGGGAAGGCCGGATGATGTCCGTTAACGAGGCACTCGACTACGGCCTGGCGAAAGTTGCCGCGACCTGATCGGCGTAGTTCTGGATGATCTGAAAGCCGTGATCGGTCAAGATCGATTCGGGGTGAAACTGCACGCCCTCGATCGGATAGGTCTCGTGACGAAGACCCATGATTTCGTCGTCGTCCAGGCTCCTCGCCGTCACGACGAATCCGTTCGGTACGGTATCGCGCGCCAGGACGAGGGAGTGATACCGATTGACGCGAAACGGAGACGGAATCCCTTTCAGAAGGCCGCTGCCGTCGTGGTCGACCATCGAGGTCTTGCCGTGCATGATCCGGTGCGCCTGCCGAACGGTGCCTCCCGCGACCTCGGCGATGGCCTGGTGCCCCAGACAGACACCAAACACGGGGATCCGCTTGCCTTGCTTGCTGAGCGGCGTATCAGGACGCAAGGCGGCGCCAATGATGTCCAAGCAGATGCCGGATTGCCCAGGCGAACAAGGTCCGGGCGACATCATGATTCCATCGGGTGCCAAGGCCGCGATTTCATCGAGCGAAATCGCGTCGTTGCGCCTGACGACGATGTCGGGGCGGATCTGGCCGACGTACTGCACCAGGTTGTAGGTGAAGCTGTCGAAGTTGTCGATGACGAGGATCACGGGGTCACTCTATTATGGCGGCCCCGACAGCCAGAGTCGCTCTCGAAAATGGTGCGTTCTAACGGTGAAGACGAGACGTCTTCCCGCCGAGATGCGGACGAGGACGTCCGCGCTCCCTTCCAAGGGGTAGACTGATCCTTACCGGGAACTGCACGGCGGCAGGCCGGCCGAACCCCGCCAGGACCGGAAGGCAGCAACGGTAAGTCGTGCCTCTGTGCGATGCATCATTCCCGGCTTTTCCCTTCTTTGTTTGGCCTATACTGCTCTCAATAAGCCCCGTGTCCCACCTTGCTCTCTACCGCAAATATCGCAGCCAGACCTTTGGCGATTTGGTCGGGCAAGAGCACGTGGTGCGGACCCTCCAGAACGCGCTGGGCAGCGGCCAAATCAGCCACGCCTTTCTCTTCACAGGCCCGCGTGGAACCGGCAAAACGTCGACCGCGCGACTCGTCGCCAAAGCCCTGAACTGCGAAAAGGGTCCCGCGACGGAGCCGTGCAACGAGTGTGAGTTCTGCCAGACGATCACTGACGGCTCGTGCCTGGATGTGCTCGAGATGGACGCAGCGAGCGATAGCGGCGTCGAAGAAGTTCGCGAGAAGATCGTCGCCATCGCCGAATACCGACCGACCGTCTGCCGGTTCAAGGTCATCATTATCGACGAGGTCCACGATCTGTCGCCCAAGGCGTTCGACGCTCTCCTGAAAACGATCGAAGAGCCGCCCGCGCACCTCGTGTTCATCATGGCCACGACCGAACTCGGCAAGGTGCCGATGACGATCCGGTCGCGTTGCCAGAAATTCGAATTCAATCGGGGCACGGTTCAGGAGCTGACGCTGCGCCTCAAGCATGTTGCTGAACTGGAACAGTTTCAAGCCGAGCCATCGGCTCTCGCCGCGATCGCGCGGATGGCGGATGGTGGATTCCGCGATGCGCTCTCGCTGCTGGAACAGGCGGCGCTCACCGGCGGAGGCAACATCACGCTGCAGTTGGTCTACGACCAGCTCGGCTTGATCGCAACCGACGTGATCGATCGGCTCATCGACGCAATCGCAGAGTCCAATCACGCCGCCGTTCTCAACCAGCTGGAAGCGATCAGTCGATCGGGCCGCGATCCGAAGTCGATCGTCGAATCCCTGATTTTCCGATTGGCGGAACTCACCCGCGCGAGTTACGGCGTGGAGATCGGTGCGTCGGAAGACGCTGCCATCGAAGCGAGCACCCATGCGCAAGCCGTGAAAGTTGGTGCCGAGCGCCTGCTCGAATACCGCGTTGCGATGGCCGAAGCGCTGGCGAAAATTCGCGATGTCAGTCTTCCTCGGCTGTGGCTGGAGACCCTGCTCATGAAGCTCGCGACCCCGAGTGCGGCACCGCGCGTCCAGCCGGCCGCCCGAGCCGAGCGCACCATGGCGCCGCCGGCTCCCGCCGAGCCTGCAGCGCCTACGCCGACTCCGGTTGCCAAGCCCGTCGAAAAAGCGGCAGCGCCAGCGCCTGCGCCAAGAGCCGTCGTACAGCCTGCCAAGAGCGGAGATCCTCTGCTCGACGAAGCGCGGCAACTCTGGGTACAGCTGGTATCGCAGCTCGGCGCCCAATCGGCGACCCTGCGTGGGCGGCTCGAAAAGACGTTCATCGACGCTTGCGACGGCAAAACCGTATCGGTGCTTTTCGAACAGGAATTCCAGCACGACAAGTTTAAAGAGCAACCGAAGCAGCAAGCGGCCGTTATGGAAATGTGGAAGACCGTGGTGGGCGAACGCGGTTGGGTGTTGAAGTTCGGCGTCAAGCCGAAAAACGGTGCCCCCGCTGCGCATCCCGTCGATGAAGCGGTGGAAATGCCGCTCGAGGGTGAGGCGCTCGCCCGAGCAACGGAAGAAACTTTTAAAGGATTCTAGAATAAAGACATGAAACTACCCAAGGGATTCGGCGGACAAGGATTCGGAGGCATGCTCCAGCAGGCTCAAGAAGCGATGGCGAAGGCTCAGGATTTGGAAAAAGCGCTTGAGAACGAGCGCATCCAGGTCGACAAAGGGCCGGTCAAGTGCGTGTTCACGGGGACGGGTGAGATGATCTCGATCAAGATCGATCCCGCCGCGATCGATCCCGATGACGCGGAGATGCTCGAAGACCAGATCGTGCTCGCGGTTCGCGATGGGTTCGCCCAGGCGACCAAGCTTCGATCGGATCGGGTCCAGAGCATCATGCCGAACATCCCCGGTCTCGGTCTGTAGTTTCGCCGTCTATGCTTTTCGCAAAGCCGCTGGCCGAGCTGATAGTCCGGTTGGAACGGCTGCCCGGTGTCGGGCCGAAATCCGCTCAACGATTGGCTTATCATCTGTTGCGAATGTCGGACGACGATATTCGCATGCTAACCGACGCGATGCTGGCGGCCAAAAGTCAGTTGCGGCTGTGCGAGCAGTGTCAGGATTTCAGCGCGACGCCGGTGTGCCCGATCTGCGCCGACCCGGAGCGCTACGACCAATTGATTTGCGTCGTCAGCGAGCCCCGGGATATCGCGGCGCTCGAACGCGTGAACCAGTATCGCGGACGGTATCACGTCCTCCATGGCCTGATGAATCCCATGGACGGGGTGGGCCCCGAGCATCTCAAGGTCCGTGAACTGCTCCATCGTTTGAGCGGACCGATCGAAGAGGTGATTCTCGCCACCAATCCGACGCTGGAGGGCGATGCCACCGCGCTGTATCTCGCCAAGCTGATCAAGCCGCTGTCGATCAAGGTCACGCGCCTCGCCCACGGTATGCCCGTGGGAGGCGAGCTCGACTTCGCGGACAGCGCGACCCTGCTGAGCGCGCTCGAATATCGGAGAGAACTTTGAGAATTCTCGTGGTCGGCGGCGGCGGGCGCGAACACGCCCTCGCCTGGAAGCTGGCCCAGGAGGCTGAAGTCCATGTCGCGCCCGGCAATGCGCTCATCGCCCGCGAGTTGCCTTGTCACGCCGTGGGTGCGTCCGACTTGGCGGGCATCGTCAGCCTCGCCCAGCGGCTGGCCGTGGATGTTGTGGTCGTCGGTCCAGAAGATCCGCTGATCGCCGGTCTCGCCGACGTGCTGATGGCAGCCGGTCTGCCCTGCTTCGGACCCAGCCAAGCGGCCGCCCAGCTCGAAGGCTCCAAAGCCTTCAGCAAGGCGATCATGCGCGAGGCGGGCATCCCCACCGCCGACTTCGGAACCTTCAGCGACCCCGCGGCCGCCCGAGCATTTGCGATCGCCCGATTTGACGCGGGTCGCCAAATCGCGGTGAAGGCGAGCGGCGCCGCCTTGGGCAAGGGTGTGGTCGTCTGTGATTCCCGTGAGCAAGCTCTCGACGCGATCGAGATGATGATGGTGGATCGCGAACTCGGCGAGGCGGGCCAAACGGTCGTCCTGGAAGATCGTCTGGTCGGACGGGAGTTCAGTCTCCTCACGTTGGTCGGCGGAGGGGGTTATTTCAGCCTGCCCATCGCACAGGACCACAAGCGGGCGCTCGACGGCGATCGCGGCCCGAACACGGGCGGCATGGGCACATATTCGCCGGTCGATTGGGTCCGCCCGGAGTGGATCGCGGAAACCGAGGCCCGGATGGTGGAGCCGCTGATCGCGGCGATGAAGGCCCCCGGCACGCCCTATTCCGGCGTGCTTTTCACGGGCGTGATGGTCGATCATGACCGGCCGTACTGCCTGGAATACAACGTACGATTTGGCGATCCCGAGACCCAGACCGTGATGGCTCGATTGGGTCCGGGGCTTAGCGAATCCCTTTTCGCCGTCGCGCGGGGTCATGCGCCGTTGCCCGTGGCCACGCTCGACCATGCCGCTATCACCGTTGTCTTGGCCAGCGCTGGGTATCCCGGTGCCTATCAAAAGGGGCTGCCGATCGAGCTCGGTGCGATGCCGGCGGGAGTGCAATGCTTCGGTGCCGGCGTGGGCGAAGCGGAGGGCCAGCTCATCACTCTAGGTGGACGGGTCCTCGCCTTGACCGCTACGGGAAAAACCCTGGCCGAAGCGCGATCACTCGCGTACCGCGCCGCCGAAGTGGTCAACTTTTCGGGAAAGATGATGCGCTCGGATATCGCGGCGTCTTCGCTCTGAAATCGTCTTTGCTCAAGCCGTTCTACGGTCCGGAGTTGCCGTGTGGAGTCGGCCAATCAGCAGCACCATCAGGACGACGGCGATATAGATGAGCGGCAAATACTCGTCGAAAGTCATCCACCACTCATAGCCCTCCAGATCCGGAATGTTCCAAGATCTTCCGGCGATGAATAGGTCGGAGTTGAAATACCGATTGACGACTTCGTCACTCAGACCCACGACAAAATTGCAGACGGTAAAGCCTAAGAGCATCGGCAGGTCGGTCAGGCTCCGCTGTTTCGAAACGAGAGCGATGCCCAGGAACAGGAGGCATCCATTCCAGGCATGGCGAATCATAAATTCGACCGTGATGTAAAACCAGTCGTATCGCTCAAATGAGGGCCACTTGAGGAACACGAGGATGGCGATCACGAGTTGCAACGAGGCAAACACGAAAGCGTTGACTGCGACGTAGCCAAGCTTGCGGGACCAAGACGGCCGGCTCGGCGGAACGGGCGCATCATCGTATAGGGACCTACCGTCGTGAACCATTCAGCCTCATGGGTGACTGTAACCGACTTCTTTTCCGGAACGTTCCGCGGGCAGAAATCCGTCCATCCTTTCGGTGGCGCAAGACTACATTACCGTCCTTCAAAACTGGCTCACGGGATTTCTCAAGATAGCTCAGAACTTGGCATGGGTCTTCGTTGCTCTCGCCGCGATCGCAATCCTTGGTTCGATTCTGGCTTACCACTTATCGCCGACCCTCTTTGATCGCTGGAAAGCGAAGGGTGAGCAGGGATGGCCGATTGCCCGCAGACTGATCTTGCTGGTCGTCGTCAGCGCGTTTGGGTGCGGCAGCCTCGTCGAGATTCGCAAGATGATCGAAGCGCGACGCGCCACGATCGAAGCTTCGGCGGTGAGCCGAAGTCCAAAACCGACCCGGCTCCCCGCGGTTCAATTTGCGCCCAGCGTCGCCGTGATGTCGGAAAAAAGCTACACGCGATCGCTCGTCCTGCCCCCGGATTTCAGTACGCGATTTGGCGCCGAAGGCATCCAGGCTCTCACTCCTTATCTGACCGATCCCACCGCCGAGAATGTGACCAAACTGGTCGACGCATTCAAGCGGAGTGGCCAAGATATCGTTTTCTCGCGAACCTTAACGCGCAAGGACGAGAATCCCACCGCGATTGACTCGGCGACGGTCGATCTCGATTTCCAGCACCAGGATGGCTCATACACCTGTCGCTCGAACGCGACTTACCGATTTTCCAATCCGGGGCCTCAAGCGCAGGAAGTGCGATTTCTCTTTGAACCGCCCAGCGGTGGAGCCGTCATCCAAGGACTGCATGTCGAGGTCGATGGCCAAGAAATCGTCACCGCCAATGAGCACGGACAGTACGAGTGGTCGGCGAGTTCAGAGCCGAACAAGGTTCACGAAGCCAAGGTGCGCTACCAGGTCACCGGCTCGCGCGAATTCACGTATATCCTGGGTAGCTCGCGGCGGCGTCTGGGCGATCTCACGTTGCGCCTGCACAGTTCGATCGCGCCGCGATTCAGCCGCTCCGGCCTTTTTCCCACCCGGGTCGAAGGGGGAAACTACGAATGGAATCTCAAGGACGTGATCACGAGCCAGAGCATCGGCATCGCGTTCCCTACGGCAAACGTTCAAGACGAAATCGCGCAGAAATCGTTGTGGGCATTTCCCATGATTCTCGTCGTTCTTGCGGTTTGGACGTGGTTCCGCGCGGCGAATGCGGCACTGCCGGTCACGCTATCGATGGCAGCGGGGATGCACCTCGCCGCCGCCCTGACTTCTTACGCTAGCTTCCCGATCGCCCTGATGGTCGGTGCCGCCGTCGGCCTCGCTTGCGCGCTTCTCTTTGGGCGTGACCGACGCTCGTGGCTGCCCGTCATCGCGTGTACGGCACTCATGTTCGTGTTCCTGTCCGCCATCCACGCCCTCTTGCTCTCGGTCGCGATTCTGGCGGTGGGATTGGGTATCGAGGGCTGGACGCGACGCGGGCGGCGCGAACCGCTCGCCCCGGCTACACAAACGGCACCGGACAAGGGCTGAGAAAGTAGCTGTTATCGAAAAATCTCACGCCGAGCGCCGCTGCGTACTGCTGCCCGAGCGCCAGCGACGGTCCGGCTGCGAACTGGAATGGATAACCATCGTGCCACTCGTGGCCGCTGGTTCCGAGGACAAGCAGAGGGTGGCGCGCCCCTTTCCAATGCAGCACGAGATGGTAGAGCACCGTCCGGCGCGCTTCCAATCCGACGCGGAGCTCTGCGATCAAGACCAGTGCGTCGAGCTCGTCCAGCGATCCCGTCACCTTGGTCAGCCGGAATCCTTGGCCTTCGTATCGAGCGAACGTCCGCCGCCGCAGATCGCACGCCATCCGTTCGTTGCTGAGGAACGCCCACCATCCTGCGAGGGTCACCATCGCGGCGACGCATGTGGTGTACGCATCCATGCGGGAGACCCCCCACACGAGCCCGAGCAGACCGCCCCCGAGCGTAACGACCACCAGGAGGTCGTACCAGCGCGGCGGCGAGAAAATGAGCCGGCTGCCTTCGGCGGTAAATCGGCCGATCATCGGCGTTTCCAAGCCCGTCTTGCGGCGCGGGCGATAGCCGACCGGTCCACGCTCCGAACGGGTGGGCTCGAGAAGAGGATTCACGTTCCCATTTTATCGGGTCGCACCTGTACAATCGTGGGTGGATGATCGACCGCTATTGCACGCCCGCCATGACCGCCATCTGGTCTCGCGACGCCAAGTATCAACGATGGCTCGATGTAGAGATCGCGATCGCCGAGGCGTGGGTGCTCGCCGGGGTGGCACCGGCTGCCGATCTCGACACGATTCGCGCCAACGCGGGATTCGATCTCGCGCGATGCGACGAACTGGAACTCGAAACCCGCCACGATCTGATGGCGTTTGTGCGATGCGTCAGCGAACGCATCTCGCCCGAAGTTCGGGACAATCCACTCGCCGAACATCTCCCCAGCCGATGGATTCACTTTGGGGCGACCAGTTACGATGTCATCGACACCGCGCTGGCGATGATGCTGCGCGATTCGTGCGACGTCCTACTGCGATCGATCGAAGGTCTGCGCGAAGCGATTCTCGCCAAATGGCGCGCGTTTGGCCCAACGCCCTGCATCGGCCGGACCCACGGCATTCACGCCGAACCGATCACGTTCGGCCACAAATGCCAGGGCTGGATCGAGGAACTTGAACGAGCACGCAGTCGCATCGAATACGGCAAGGAAGATATCGCAGTCGGCAAGATCAGCGGCCCGGTTGGGATTCATGCCCATGTCTCGCCCGAGATGGAAGCAGGCATCTGCGAGCGCCTGGGTCTGCGCCCGGATCCGAGCAGCACCCAGATCGTCGCACGCGACCGACATGCTCATCTGCTGTCCACATTCGCCGTCCTTGCCGGTTCGCTCGAGCGCATCGCGACAGAGCTGCGCAACCTGCAGCGCACCGAGATTCTCGAAGTCCAAGAGGAGTTCGCGAAGGGCCAGACGGGCAGCAGCGCCATGCCCCACAAGCGCAACCCGTGGAATAGCGAAACCGTTTGCGGGCTGGCGCGAGTCGTTCGCGGCAACGCTCATGCAATGCTCGAAAGCGTGATGACCTGGCACGAACGCGACTTGACGAATTCATCGCTCGAACGCATCGTGCTCCCCGATACCTGCCAACTGATGGACTTCATGCTTGTGCGATTGACGCGCATCATGAACGGCATCGTCGTCATGCCCGCGAATATGGCGAAGAATCTTCGCCAAATGGGCGATCTCGCGTTCAGCGAACATGTGATGGTCGCGTTGATCCGGGCCGGGATGAGCCGCGAGGCGGCGTACAAGGTCGCCCAGCGCAACGCGGCGCGCTCCTGGGAAGGCGAAGATTTCAAGACCAGCGTCGCCGCCGACCCGGAGGTCACGGCCCGGCTGAGTCCCGACGAAGTCGAAGAGATCTTCTCGCTGGACCACCACCTGCGCCACGCACCTGCGGCACCGTAACTGTTATTGGCCCTTGCGGGGAACGATCAGCAAGCTGATATTCCCGTTTGAATCCGAGCCGCCATCGCTACGAATGCGAGCCCGAAGCACGAGCGGACCATCCTTTGGCAGCTCGGGTACGTCCAGCCGAAACACATTCTTCACGTGCTCGATGCCCGTGCGCCCTTGATGACGATCCGCAGCAATCACGCGGTCGCCTGCGACAAGTTCCACGCCATCGATGTCGAGGCGATGGCCGCCTTTGGTGTACAGGAAGGTGATTCGCCACTTCCCGGGACTCACGCCCGTCGAAAGGGGCCATTCTCGAACCGCCCAAACTTCTGACGTTTCTCCCGACTTCCAGCCTCCGATCGTCGTTCCGCCGAGCTTGCTGAGGTCGCCGACGGCGAGCGCATTCGTTTTGACGTAGCGAAAGACGCTGGCGGGTGAGACCTTCAGCACCGGGGCCGCGCCGGACCATGGCGTGGTGACCCACTTCTCTTCCCATGGCTCGATATCAAACGAGTCGTTGCCCGAGCATTTTGCCTCGATCCACTGTTCCCAGCGGGGCAGGTAGTACGAACGCAGTAGGCCGCTCCAGACGCGAGCCGCATATTCGGTCAGCACGGGTCCGCCCCAAGTCGTTACCAGTCGTTTCGCGTTGGCTTCATAGCGATCCTTGCTCGCCGCGTCTTGCCCCCATCCCCTGGCGAGGGACACCCACCGGTCGAGGCGGTGCAGCGGATGCTGGGACATGAGGGCGTCGACTTGCGTTACGATGTCGCGCGCGTTGGCCAGGTATTTGCGGGCCTCTTCCACCTGTTCGAGGTTGGCGTGCAGAGCGGCCGCTTCCAGATCTTGGTCGACGTGCTCCAGGGCAAACTGGCTCACGACTTCGATCGCATCGACCTGATAGAGTGGACTGGCTTTGCACTTTTTTTCGGCCGCAAGCAAGCTCTCCAAGGCGGCGACAAAGCGCGGCGTGTTCGCAAACGGGCTGTTGCGCGCGGGCCCGAGATCATGGGGGCGCTGCTGGAGCAGATGGATCGGCCCCGTGCCCGGTACCCATCGGTACCGCTCGCGTTCGAAACCCTGCCAAGCGTCGAGGGCGGATTTTGAGGCCACGCCGTAGCGGCTATGGACCCATTCGCCCAGCCACTGATTCAGGTCGATCGGCGTCGTTCGGAACGCGCTGTCGGCGATCAGTTCCGCCATCACCTCATTCGCTTCCGCGCCTTCGTGCGAGATGCCGATCCCGACCAGTTTCCCCCGCTTGGGATCGTTCTGGGCCGAGGCGCTGAGGCCCGCGTACTTCGTCAAGTTGCCGCCAAAGGAAGTGCGTCCTCCCCAGTTCGTGATCGTGCTGAGCATCCACGGCTTGCCGTAAAAGGCGTTCTGAATTTTGTAGATCGCCGTCCCTTCGGCGAACAGATCCAGGATCAGCATCTTGTCGTTGGGAACGCCGCTCAGGAGCGCCTCGACCGACTCCGGGTCCCAGAACGCGCGGGCGTTGTAGAACAACCATCCCTGCATCACCCAGACCGCGTCCGGATCTCCCGCCTCGATGGACGAGTACACCGCCTTGCCATAGCGACGCAGGGTTTCCAAACGGGCGTTGCGGTCGCTGGGAACAGGGACCTCCATCTCGTTGAAGCTATCGGCGAGGAAGTATTTTGCGGGACCGAATTCTTTCTTCCACTCCCGGATGTATCGCTTGCCGATCTCCTGATAGAGCGGCGATTCCGGGCTCAGGATGTGCGACGCCGTATCGCCATCGAACCCAGCCCAAGGCGCCATCGTGATGACACTGTCCGCGCTGCCGCCGACGACTTTCTCGAAGCCCGGAGGTACGAATCCCGCAAAAGCGGGCGGGACGGGTGTTATGCCCAGTTCGCGCATTCGGGCGAGAATCTGCTTTTCGAGCGCGATCGCTTGGGCGTGGTAGTCCGCCGTCAGCGGGCCGTCGTGCTTGTAAAGATTCCCCATGCGATTCCAGGGCAGGTGGGCGGGACCGGTCACCATCGCGTCGATCTGGGCGTCGGTGCACCCAAACGACCGCCAGACGCGCTGCCAGATCGCCTCGCTGCCCAGGGGCGCGAACTGCATGTTCACGCCGTGAAGGGCCATCACGTCGAGATAGCGCTGCCACTCCTTCCAGCCAAAGTAGGCCGTCGTGTAGCCGAACGTGCAGACGTTGTCTTGCAGGAAAAATTGATAGGTCGTGTCCACCTGCACGGGCGCGGCATCGGGCAATCGGGACGGCACGGGAACGTGGGTGCCTGCCCATGTGACCATGCCATGCAGGGGTCCGCGAATGTAGTCGTAGACCGCCCGGCATGCCGCAATCCCGCTCGCGCCCCGAACTTTGAGCCGGCCCCCGCGCGCTTCCCAGCGATATCGGAGCGGATGGGCCAAGTCGGGCACGACTTCAACGTCGAGGCGCTTGGCCAAGTCCGGAGATGTTCGTTCGATGACGCCTCGGACGCTCCGCTCGGCCACCGCGTCGCGATCGACGGCGTGGGCCGAGAG
Organism: Fimbriimonadaceae bacterium; assembly: GCA_044226215.1. Lineage (GTDB taxonomy): Bacteria > Armatimonadota > Fimbriimonadia > Fimbriimonadales > Fimbriimonadaceae > JBGAHK01. The sequence continues at coordinate 510,126 of JBGAHK010000002.1, forward strand.
GGCCGCTAGAACGGCGAGAAAAGCTAAAGCAATCCGGGCTGGCCGTTTTCGAGAGCGAGGAGCCACTGCTTGCGCCATATGCCACCACCGTACCCGCAGAGTTCGCCGTTGCTCTTGATGACGCGGTGGCACGGCACGATGATCGCAAGTCGATTGTCGCCGTTGGCACGCCCGACCGCTCGTTGGGCATCTTCGCGTCCCAGTCGGTCCGCGAGCCAAGAATAGGAGCGCGTCTCGCCGTACGGTATTTCCAGCAGCGTTCGCCACACCTCTTCCTGGAACGGCGAACCTTTCAGCACGAGCGGCGTCGTAAACGTGCGAAGCTCGCCTGCGAAGTAGCGGGCCAGCTCGGCCTGGATCGAGTCCAGATGCTCGTTGTCTCCGGGCACGATAACAGCGCCGAGCAGGGTTCGCATCCGCTTGATCTGGGTTTCCAGCATCCGGCGATCCACAAATTCGAGGAGGCACAACCCCTCATCGTTGGCGACCGCCAGCAGCGCGCCCAGAGGCGAATCGATCCACCGCGCCAAGTGACACCGCGTGGCACCGCTCCGACCGGGGACCTCGCCCATGATCTTTTCGAACGCATCGCGAAAACCGCTCAGCGAATCGTAACCAGCATCCATCCCGACTTCGACCAAATTCTGTCCCTCGCGAATATCCTTGAGCGCCAAGCCCATGCGACGAGCCCGGCAATAACCCTGAAACGTCATGCCGTACTGCGTCTTAAAGTAACGACGGGCGCGAGACGGCTCGATATTCATCTTTCGGAGGTCATGATCCCGCAATCGCTCGCCGGGGCACTCGTCCACCCGCTGGAGGAGCATCTTCACCCAGTTCGGGGCCTCGACCACCCGGTCGAGGGGCCGGCACCGCTTGCACGGACGATAGCCAGCGTGGAGTGCCTCGCGGGCTTCGAAGAAGAACTCGACATTCTTACGGAGCGGCTTGCGCGCCGGACAGGTCGGTCGACAGAAGATGCCGGTCGTTTTCACGGCCACCAGGAAGGCACCGTCCGCTTCGGGGTCGCTGGCCACCAGGGCCGCGTACATTTGGTCTTCATCCCGCAACAACGTCATAGCGATAATCTACACATCCGATTCGCAAACCGTCCACCGAAAATTTAACGTCAATGTTTCCCGCAATTTGATTGGGTTTTGTGTGATGGCTTGTTAAATTGGGCCGTACCGGTCGTTACCTCATCTATCATGAAGGCTACTATGGCCCCTAAACTCCTCACGCTCGCGGCATTCGCGGCATTTGCAGCGGCAGCATCGGCCGATTTTCAGTTGCTCGTTACCGAGACTCCGGCAGGAAGCGTCGGATCGGCCCAGTGGCTCGGCGTTCGCCGGTACTACTTCAAGACCACCGGCGGCCCGGCGGCGCGGCGAATCGGCATCGACAAGAGCGTGCTGCACGACCCGGCCGGAGTGACCGTGGGTCCGGCAGGTGAATTTTTCGTTGCGAACCGCTGGGGCAATAGCGGCCCCGCCGACATCGGCCGGTTCTTGTACAGCGCGGCCTCCGACTCCTTCACCGCCAACGGCTCGGTCTCGGGCAATGGCATCGCGCAGGCGCACTGCGCGGCCTTCCGACCCACCACTGGCGAAATGTTCGTCATGGCCGCGTTCTCGGGATTCTCGCGCTTCTCCTACAGCTTCCCGAATTTCACTCCCAATGGATTCGTATCGATCGGACAGACTCGGTGGGCCGGCTTTGGCGCCAATCCAGACCTGATGTACATTGCGCAAGGCGTGTCCGGCTCCCTGATCCGCTATAACGTCGCGACGAACACCTCGACGACGTACAACATTCCTGGCGCGGGTGGCATCCACTGGTCGGCGTTCCGAAACAACGAGCTGTTCTTGGGCGACTACAACTCCCAGAAGGTGTATCGCGTTCAGTTCGACGTTAGCGGCGCGGTTGTCTCGAGCAACGTCGTGGTGTCGGCACCGACCGCCATCTCGGTGGTGTTCAGCCCCGACCAGAAGGAGATGTTCGTGGCCGGACACACATCGGGTGTGATCACCCGGTACTTGTACAACACGGTCACAGGCAACTGGGACCCGAACGGCCAGATCAACACCGGCGTGAATATGGGCGGCATGACGACGTTCTCGACCGTACCGACCAGCAACACGTTGATCGGCCACGTCGACCTCAACGACTACTTCGGTCCGGTTGCGGGGCAGAAGGTCACCGTGACGTTCCGCCAGCAGGGCATCGACATGGAGAACCAAGAGGTGACCCTAGACGCTTCGGGCAACTGGAGCCTGTCGACGACCCGACGCGGCGTTCACCAGATCGGCCTGAAGGGCAAGCACTGGCTGCGCAAATTCACCGGTGACGTCAATCTGAGCACAACGGTGGTCATCCCGTCTGTTGCCAACGAGAACGGCGACATCGACGGAGACAATTCGGTCACCGTATTCGACTATGGCGTGCTGAGCGACTACTTCGACCGCTCGTCCGCACAAGCCGGTTGGACCACGGTCGGCGGTAACGGCTTTGCTCCCGCCGATGCGGATCTGGATGGCGACGAAGCGGTCACCGTGTTCGACTACGGCATCATCAGCGACCATTTCGACAAATCCGGCGAATAGTCTCAGTTGGCCCAGGTAGCCTCGTGCGATGCTGGGCCTCCTTATTTTTGCGGTCATCCCGCCCGCGATGACATACCGTTCCATCGCGCCTGCGCCTTTGCCCGGAGAGACCGTCCACTTCACGTCGGCGGGCAAGACGATCGATCTCTACGTCCCGCGCGGATGGAAACCCGACCCCAAGCAGCGGCTGGCAATCCATTTTCACGGTCCGTCGTGGCTCACTTTCGCGGAGCACGAGCGGTGGGGCTCCAAGTCGATGGCGATCAACGCGGCCGTCGGCGAAGGCTCCACGGTCTACGGCAAGCTGATGGAGTCGCCGGAGAAGATGAAGGCATGGTTCGCGACGGTCCTTTCGGAAATGCGGCGTCGTGGCGCGCCGACCGACACGGAGATCGCCGACATCGACCTGAGCAGCTTCAGCGCGGGCTATGGCGCGATCCGGCAACTGGTCAGACAGCCCGACGTCTTTGCCAAGATCCGCAGCGTGATTCTCTGCGACTCGATGTACGCGAGCCTGGAACCCAATCCGCCGCGACGCGTGCTCGCCGAACATGTCGAGGTGTGGCTGCCGCTCGCTCAGGCGGCAGCGGCGGGCCAAAAGCTGTTCGTGCTGTCCGTTTCCAGCGTCCCCACCCCGGCGTACGCTTCCAGCAGCGAGTGCCTCCGTGCGCTCGTCGATGCACTCGGAGGGGGGTTCGACAAACCCGACCCATCGTGGCCGGCATCGTCTGATCGTTACTATCCGCTCGTGAGGACCTTCGAGAAGGGCCGCTTCTACGGGTGGCATTACACGGGATTCGGCGCTGCCGCTCACACGACCCACGTGCGGCACCTGGCGGATATCCGCCGCGCGGTGGACCCGATCGAGGAAGAGCCAAGCCGGTAAGCCGCCCCAAGGTATGATGCGAAGTGCAATTCAGCCGGGGTGGCGGAATGGTAGACGCGGCGGTCTCAAACACCGTTGAGCTCAAACTCATGTGGGTTCGAGTCCCACCCCCGGCACCATTCGGCCAGCATGCGTAAGCGTCCTCAAGACACCGCGGATCGAACGGTGGGCCATTCGCCCTCGCTTTTCGACGCGGATGTCGAGGTCGCCCTTCCCTTCGACCAGATCCAAACCTTGGCCGAGCAACTGCTTGACGAGGTGTACCAGCGCTTCCCGATCGCTTCCTGCCCGCTCATCGAGTGGCGGAAATATCGGACCACGGCAGGAACGGCGCATTTCTTTGAACGAAAGATCGCGCTGAGCGCTCTGATCTTAACAACGGAGGAACGTTTGCGCACCACCCTTCTGCACGAGTACGCCCATCTGCTCGCCTTCCACCGCCACGGGAAGCGAGGGCGCGGCCACGGTCCCGCTTGGCGTCAGGCGATGGCCGACCTGGGATTGCCGCCCGAGGTGCATCATCGCCTGGACTGCAAACGCAACCAGTCCCAGCAAGTGGTCCTGTACCGCTGCGCGCGGTGCCATGAGATTTTCGAGCGTCGACGCCGGATGCCGGCTCGGCGGCGCTACATTCACATCAATTGCGGCGGCGCCATTCAGTTCGTGGGAGTTTCGCGACATGAAGAAGCGCAGTAGCGGATTCACCTTGCTGGAAATTCTCGTCGTGATCGCGATCATCGGCATCCTGGCCGCGATTCTGTTTCCCGTTGCAACCAATTGCGGGTCCCAATCCAAGAAAGCAGCCACGATTTCCAATGTGAAGCAACTCGCCCTGGCCGCGCTTCTCTACGCCAACGACCACGAAGAGGCGATACCTCACGACCAAGGCCCCCGCTTCTCGCCGAGCGTTCTTGCCGACACGCTTCCTCGGGACGATGCCACAGACCAGTCCAATCGCTTTGACGGGGCCCCGATCATTCCGCTCTATTCCCCCTACGCGAAATCGAGGGAGATCTGGTACTCGAGTGCCGATGCCAAGACGATTCCCGAGAACGGGCGCGGCACCACCTTCCAGGCGAACGCGTACTGCTTCGTGAACACGATCTCCGACCCGGAGCGACCGCAAAAGGGGATGCTCACCCTACCGATGATCGCGGCACCTCCCCGGACCATGGTTTTCGGTACCTATTTTAATCAAGGCAAGGGAACGATCAATGGTGGCGTGGTTCGCGTCGCATGGGACGGCCACGCCAAGTGGATGCCCGCCCGACGCTTCGGATCGCCGATTCAACTCAAATGGTGGGCCGAGTAAGTCACTGGATCGCGTGCGCTGAGCGCATGCGCGAGATCGATCGGCTGGCCGCCGAAGATTTCAACCTGTCCATCCCAGTCCTGATGGAGCGCGCAGGCCGGGCGGTTTTCCGATCCGTGATGAACTTGACGCAGCCGCCAGCTCGGCTCGCGTTTCTCTGTGGCAAGGGCCACAACGGCGGTGACGCCCTGATCGCAGCCCGATGTGCCTTCGAGGCGGGCTACCAAGTGACCGTCCTCGTTTGCGCGGCGTCTCCAGACGAGCTCGCGCCCGCGTCGCGCGAAGCCCTGAAGGCGTACCCAGGCGAAATACGGTTTGTCGGCGATCCCCGTTTTGACGATGAAGCGGCCGTTCTGGCCGACTACGACCTCATCATCGATGGACTGCTCGGCACGGGCCAAACGGGGGCTCCGCGCGAGCCGGTCTCGAGCTTGATCGAGCGGGCGAATGCATCGGGCCGCCCTATTTTGGCGGTCGATATCCCCAGCGGAATCGACTGCGACACCGGCCTCGCCCCCGGCGCCGCGATTCACGCGACCCAGACCATCACCTTCGGACTACCCAAGCCGTTCTTGTTCCAGGGCGCTGGCATCGACGCCAGCGGGGAGTGGGACTTGGATGATCTCGGACTTCCGGCCGAGCTTCGCGAGGAACCCACCGACGCCCTGCTCGTGGGTGCGGATTATCTTCGCGAACACCTTCCCTTGCGGCCCCGGAACGCCCATAAAGGACTGAGCGGCCGGGTGGGTGTGGTCGCGGGCAGTCAGTACATGCCCGGAGCCGCCGCCTTGGCTTGCCGGGGTGCGGTGCGAGCGGGAGCGGGCTGGGTCCAGATTTCCGGTCCACCCGAAGTCCAGCTTCTTGTGGGAGCTCAGCTTCCCGAAGTGCTCGCGACACCGGATCTGCCGACCCTCGTAGACGCTTTGGTGATTGGCCCCGGCATCACGGAGCGACGCCACATTTTCGGCGCGATTGCAAAGAGAATTCCCTGCGTTCTCGATGCGGAAGCCCTCAACCTGCTCGCTGACGTCCCGCAGGAGGCGGAAGAACTCCCCGCATGCGTCCTCACGCCCCACCCGGGCGAGGCGGCTCGTCTGCTTGGGATATCGAGCCAGGAGGTTCAGGACAACCGTTTCCGCAGCGCACGGGATCTCGCCGTTCGGCTGTCGAGCTGCGTGATTCTCAAGGGCGCCCATAGCATTACGGCCGCCCCCTACGGCCCGCTCCTGGTGTGCGCCACGGGTAACTCCGGCATGGCGACGGCCGGCATGGGTGACGTTCTCGCCGGCGTGGTCGGCGCGCTCCTCGCGGTCCACCTGCCGCCCCGACAAGCCGCCGCAGTCGGCATGATTTGGCATGGGTTGGCGGGCGATTGGTGCGCCAACCACATCGGCCCCATCGGTTTCTTGGCTCACGAAGTTGCGGACGCCCTGCCGAAAGTACGGGCTACAATGAGCCAACGATGAGGCGTCTGATCTGTCCGTTCTTTTTGATCTTCAGTCTCTGCGCGTGGGCGATGGCCAAGGTCACCATCGAATTCCCGAAAGAAGGCAAGTACCAAGTCTGGCTGGCCAAAACGCCTTCTGATCCCCCGCCCAGCGGACTGACGGAATTCAACGGCAAGACGTACGAATTCGATCCGTCGGCCCCCTCTCAGCAGCTCACCACGCTCGTGATTCGCGACGTCGATACGAACAATCTCGCGGTGAAGAACTTGAACGAGGCGGGAGCCAAGCTGACGCTAAAGGCTGCCGATTTCGCGCTTTTGGCGTCGGCGGTGGTCCACGTCCATCATGGCGGCAAACCCGTCGAGACGGCGATCTTGACGTTCGGTACGGGCAAAGAGCCCAACACGCGCGGGCCGATCGTGCTGGCCAAAGAGAACAAAGGCGAGCTCACCCTTTACGGGCTCCACCCGGGTCCGCTGCGCATCGTGGCCAGCTACAACAGCCAAGGCGCGACCAAGACTCTCGACCCCGTTATCTACGAACTCAAGCTGACCAGGCCGCAATCGCAACCCGTTTTCTCGATCGAGATTCCAGACCCGGTCAGCGTCGTGGGCGAGAGCACGACCGAGCCCGCTGCGAAAGGCGCGGAGAAGGCGTCTTCGACCGCGAAGGAAACGAGCACCGATAGCGGTTCCCCGATTGGCAAGCTCATTCTCATGCTCGTCGGAGTGGTCGTCGCAATCGGCGCGGGCTACCTGCTGCTGCGACTGCTTCAAGGCAACGAGGACAAGGTCAAGACCCAACTCGAGAAGCTCGGTGTCCACGTCCCCGATCCGGCCGACGAACTGCCCGTTCCGACCACCGGTCAACCGGCACCGCCCGCTCCGCAAGAAAAGATCATCCTGGGCGACCCCGAACCGATCACCCCGATTGGGACCGCGGTCGCGGCTGCGCCCGTGGCCGATGCGGGGCTCGTCGCGAATCCTCGCCTGGTCACCGCTTCCGGCGACGTTCTCATGGTCCTCGATGGCACCCACACGATCTCCCGTGATCCCGGGGTCGGCATTCAGGTCACAGACACCACGGTCTCGCGCAAGCACGCAGAAATCGCGCGCAGCGGCGACTCCGTCATCGTTCGCGATCTGGGCAGTACGAACGGAACGTACGTGAATGGCGTCAAGATCACCGGCGACACCCCGCTTCACCCGGGTGACCAGGTGCAGTTCGGGGCGGCACAATTCCGATACGAAGTGTAAGCCATGCTGTCCCGCGCGTTCTATCTGCTTGTGGCCGGCGCCGCCGGAGGACTCATCGGGTGGCTCTTCACCGAGCCGTTCGCGCCACGAACGATGTCGGATGCCGCCTGGACTGCGTTCGGCCAACGATTCGGACTCATGTCCGGCCTCTGGATCGGCCTCCTCGTCGGAGCCCTTTCCGGCTGGGGCCAGGGTTCCAAGGTCCACCTGTTTCGCGGCGCGGCATTCGGCGCTTTGCTCGGAGCCGTCGGCGGAACGTTGGGACTGCAAATTGGAAACGCGGTTTACAATGCGCTGAACTCGGCCAGTGGTGTCCCGTTGGTCGGTGGTCCGATGGGCATCATCGCACGTGGGATTGGCTGGGGGCTCTTCGGTTCGATCATTGGCGCGGCCGAAGGTGCCGTGGGTCGCAGTGCGAAGCGCATGTTTCAGGGCCTCGTGGGCGGCTTCCTGGGGGGCGTCTTGGGTGGGGCCGCCTTCGAGGTCTCGTCACACATCTTTGCCGCGCAATCACTGGCCTTGCAGGGCGGTAACGAAGTCGGAGCCATCCCGCGCGCGGTCGGACTGGTCGTCCTCGGTGGCGGCATCGGACTGCTCATCGGCATCGTGGAGTCGCTGGGTCGCAGTGCCTGGGTTCGGCTGATTTTGGGTCGAAACGAAGGCAAGGAATGGCTGATCGACGCCCCGACCAACATCCTCGGTCGCAGCGAGGGCGCCCACGTGCCCCTCTTTGGCGACCCTCAGGTGGCTCCCCAACACGCTTTCATCGTCCATCGCAATGGGATGTATTGGCTGCAGGATGCGGGCTCGCCCATGGGCACGGGTCTCAATGGCCAGCGCATCAACGAGGCACCCCTCACCAGCGGAGACATGATCCAAATTGCCGGATTCCAGCTCGAGTTCATGCTTCGCTCGGGACGAGCCCAACGCATTCCGCAGGACCAGCGCATGATGGCCGCCGCCCCGCAACCCATCCAGCCGATGCAGCCGGTATCGCCCGGAGCGGGTGTGGCAGTGATGCAGCAAACGGTGGCGTTCCCCGCTTCGACGAGCGTGCCTACCACCGCGTTCACGCCCACCGTGGCCAGCCGCAGCTTGGTCGCCACCAACGGACCGCTGGCGGGCACTCGGTTCTCGCTGGACCAGCCGATCGAGGCCGGTCGTGAGTCGGGCGGCATCGCTCTCGGCTTCGATACGATGGCTTCCCGCCGCCATGCGAGCTTTACGCCGAGCCCAAACGGCGTATCCGTCAATGATTTGGGCTCGACGAACGGTACGATGGTGAACGGCAGCCGGGTGACCGCCCAATTGCTGAAGATCGGCGATATGGTGCAGATCGGATCGACCACGTTTCGCGTCGAATAATAGAAGCAGCTTCCTATCATGGACAAAACCCAAGCGTTCGATCCCAATCGCACGGCGATGTCGCCCGTCGACCCCATGCGGACCCAGGCGATGAGCCCGGGCGCAGTCGCGCCCCCGGTCCACCCGGGCAAGGCCCTCTCGGTCCAGGTGTATTCGAGCCGAGACGCGACGATGGCGAACGGTCCCGCCCGCGAGCAGTTTCTGATCGAACTGAACACCGGCGGCACCGATCCGCTTTTCAATACGGGGACTCAGCGCACTCCAGTGAATCTTTGTCTGGTCCTCGACCGCAGCGGAAGCATGGAAGGTCCGCCCCTCGATTACGCAAAGCAAGCCTGCAACTACGTCGTCGATCTGTTGAGCCCGACCGATGTCCTCAGCATCGTCACGTTCGAGGAAGTTGTCGAGGTGCTGATGCCGCCTCAGCGCGTTACGAACAAACAGGCGATCAAGGACGGCATCGCACGCATCCAGCCGGGCAACACGACGAACCTGTACGACGGTCTGTCGCTCGGGATGCAACAGGTCCAGCAGGTGGTCGATCCAGGGCGAGCGACCCGCATGGTCGTCCTGTCGGATGGCGATCCCACTGCCGGGATCAAGGATTTCAGCGCGCTTGTCAACCACGCCGCCGAGATCAAATCGAAAGGCATCACGATCACTTTCCTTGGATTCGGACCGGACTACAACGAAGAACTCTTGGCCAGCATGGCCAAAAAGGCAGGCGGAAACTACTACTACATCCCCCGGCCTGAACTCCTGCCCGAGGTGTTCCGGCTCGAAATCGACAAGATGATGACGGTGGCAGCCCGTAACCTCAAGCTCAGCGTCAAGCTGTCGCGATGGGTGCGCCTGCTCGGGGCGACGGGGCACACGGTGCCGCCGGGCGACCGCGAATTCACGCTCGAACTGGCGGATCTGGAGCGCGGCGCGCTCATGCAGCAGGTCCTCGATTTCGACTTCCAGAACCACCCGCTCGGTCACTACCGTGTGGCGAACGCCAAGCTGACCTATGACGATTCCGCGAGCGGTCGCCCTGAAACGGTCGACATCGATCTCGTCATCGAGTTCACGGCGGAAGCAGCGCGCTACTCGGCTCCGGTCCACCCTCGGGTGTCGCAAGCCTTCCAGGTTGCCGCCGCCTCACGAGCGGTCGAAAAGACGATGATGGGCCTCAAGACGGGCCAGATGACCAGCCAAGCAGCCATTCAGGAGCTTCAGAAGACCCAGATGCTGCTTCTGAACGAGGGCCGAACCGCCGATGCCCAAGAAGTCACGATGGCGCTGCGCGCCCTCCAGTCCGGAGACGCGGGTCAGGCCGAGAAGACACTCATGGGTACCGTGGTCAACCTCGACCAAGGCAAATCGAAGGCTTAAGCGGCTTCCGGAAGATCGATGACGTCCGAAGCGGAGGATATGCTGTTGGAGATCTGCTCTGACGCCTCCAGAACCTGGCTGGCCCGGTCGAGCAGTTCCTGCGGCGTCCGGCAGTCGTCCGGAAAGATCGCCTTGCCGAAGCCCACGCCGATGTTGCCAACCGGCGCCCGACGTGCCGAAAGCCACGGCTCCAAGCGATTCGCCAGCCGCTGAATCACGGCCGATACGGTCGGGCCCGTGCTTGGCAGGATGATGCCAAAGCCGGTATCTCCATAGCGGCACAGGATGTCCAGCCGCCGGATCGACTTGCGGAGCAGCTCAGCCGTATCCGCGAAGAAATCTTTCACGCTGGCGTCGCCATAGAACGCGGCGAGGCTTTGAATCCCGGTGAACTCGATGACGACGAGCGACACGGCTCCGCCCGCACCGCCCGCGCGGTGCATCTCCTCCTCGATTCGCGAACGGAAATAGGCCTCATTGTAAATGCCCGTTTCGGGGTCGATGACGTTCGATTCCGAGGCGTTCAGCCGATTCTGCAGCTCGCGCTCGCTCTCGTCCTCGCTGGTCAAGATACGGCGCAGCTTGGAGAGCGACTGGCGCAGGATGTGGCTGACGTAGTTGCACGAAATCCCGAGCTTGTGCGCGATCTCGGTCTGGTTCATCGAGTCGAAGTGAAAGTGAACGAGCACTTCGCGCTCGAGGTCCCGCAGCTGCGCCATCGCGTTCTCGAGTACCACGCGGTCCTCGACGCTGAGCTGTTCGGCGCAGAACGCGGCCGAATCCAGATTGTCCACGTCCGATTCGCCGTCCGCGTCGCTGAATGTAGCGTCCAACGAGCCGACCTTGAGGAGCTCTTGGGTCTGCTGAACTTCGAGAATCGCCTGCTCGCTGACGCCCACCTCTTCGGCCAGTTCCGCCGCGCTCGGGAGGCGTTGCAGCCGAATCTGGAGCACCGTATTCGCCTTGTTGACCTTGTGCCGCAACTCCTGAAGCCAGGCCGGCTGGCGAATCGTCTGCGATTTATCGCGAAGGTAGTGCTTGATCTCGCCTGCGATCAGGTGCGATGCGTAGGTCGTGAACTTCACGCCGGCCTGCGAATCGAACTTGCTGAGGGCATTCAAGAGGCCGATGTATCCGACCTGGACGAGATCTTCCTGCGATTCGAACCCCGAAAACTTTCGGGCGATCCGCTCGACCAAATTCCCGAATTGGATCATGATGAGATCCTTCAGGTCGGGTCGTGGATCGGCAAGATAGCGCGCGACCAAAACCTCCGGATCATGCAAATTGTCCAAAGACTCCGCCATGGTTCACTCCGTTGACACACTCACGGCTGGCCCTTCTGGCTCATCCTGGCCAGAAATCCTGGGTTGACCGCTCCCCGCCGCGCCATCCTGGTTTGGCGGGGAAAGATTACGTTGACACTCCTTTCCAAAGGCCGCGGCAAGCGCGGCGTGCTGCTACTTCACTTCATTGACCAGCTTGAAGATCGGGGTCATGACCGAGATGGCGATGAATCCGACCACGCAGCCCATGAAGATGATCAGCAGCGGTTCGATCATCGAGGTCAGTCCCTTAACGGTCGACTCGACCTCGGTGTCATAGAAGTCGCCGATTTTGACGAGCATCTCCGACAGACGGCCCGATTCTTCACCGATGTCGATCATGTGGGTGACCATGCTCGGGAAGAGACCGCTCGCCACGAGCGGCTGGGAGAGCTTCTGGCCCTCGCGAATGCTCGCCCTCGTATTGTCGATCGCCGTGGTCAGCACGACGTTCCCCAACGTCTCGCCAACGATCTCGAGGCTTCGCAGCATCGGGACGCCCGAGCTGATCAGGGTTCCAAAGGTTCGGGTGAACCGGGCGACGCTCATCTTGAGCGTCAGCTCACCCACAACGGGAGCTTTCAGCTTCATGTAGTCGACCTGGTAGCGTCCCTTCGGCGTGCGCATCCACGCTTTGATCCCGAAGAAGGCGCCCACGTTGGCCAGAATGACCACCCACCAGAACTTGGACATGAAGTCGCCCATCGCAAAGAGGGCGGCCGTGACCGGCGGGAGCTTGACGTCCATGCCTTCGAAGATCTCTTTGAATTTCGGCAGCACGAAGCTGAACAGCACGAACAACATGAGGACCGAGAAGATGAGGACCAAGACCGGGTACATCATCGCGCCCTTGATCTTGCCCTTGATCTCCGCCTCGTACTCCAAGAAGCCCGAGAGGCGCTCCAGGATCTTGTCGAGGATGCCGCCGATTTCAGCGGCTCGGATCATGTTCACGTAAAGCTTGTTAAAGACTTTCGGGTGCTTGACGAGGGCCTCGTTGAACGTGAGACCGCCCTTCACGTCTTGCGTCACGACTTCGAGGGCCGACTTGAGCGCGGGATCCTTGGTCTGGTTGGTCAGGATGTCCAGACAACGAAGGATCGGAATACCCGCATCGATCATCGTGGCAAATTGACGGCTGAAAACAACCAGGCTCTTCGGTTTGAGCTTCTTGCCCTTCCCGGCGCCGCTGGCGGCTTTCTTGGTCAACCGAATGTTCAGACACGTCAGGTGCTGTTCGCGCAGACGTGCCAACACGGCGTTTTCGGTATCCGCTTCCATGACCGACTTAATCTGTCGGCCGCTACTATCGACTGCTGTGTATGCGTATAGGGGCATCCTGCCAGAACCTCTTTCGAATCTCTCGGATAGTCGCCGGTCATATCGATCCGTGACATGTCCGACAAGGGAGATTGTTGGCCTGGTCGCGACTCTTTCTGTCGGCGTAAATGCCGGCTTTGAGCACGTTGTTGGTTCTTGAACCAGCGAACCTCAAGCAGGTTGTTGGTATCGCGAAACGGGGCTAAGCCTCGAGGTTCAGATGATGCCCGTCGGGCGGGGGAGGAGGCAGCTCGAACGCTTCTTCTTCCTCTCCATGAAGTTCCAGGTGGTCGGGTTCAGGGTGATAGCCGCGATCATGGCGCCGGCCACGTCGATCTGCATCGATCCGGAACGGATTCATGTCCCGGAACGCCGTTGTCCGTTCGGACTTTCTGACGCGGTCGATTTCACTCAAGAGAACCCAAACCTGTCTAGGCCACTTGTGCGGCCCCCTGATCTTTCATATGACTGCGCAGCCGAGAGACCGCCTGCGTATGAAGCTGGTAAACACGAGATTCGCTCACGCCAAGGACCTTTCCGATCTCTTTGAAGGTGAGCCCCTCGAAGTAATACAAAGCGATAACGAGGCGCTCGCGCTCGGGCAAATTATCGATGCCGGCCGTCAGGATACGGCGGATTTCGCGGCCTTCGGCTTCTCCCGAGGGATTGGCAGTCTCGTCGACGATCATTTCGACGAAGTGGATGTGGTCGTCGCTGTCGCCGGTGTTCAAGATGTCGTCGAGCGAATAGACGTTGGTCCGTCCCATTCGTACGAGGAGCTCGCTCACTTCGACTTCGCTGATGCCCAAGTGCTCGGCGATTTCACGTTCGGTGGCGGGGCGTCCGAACTTGGATTCGAGGCTCATCTGAGCTCGGTCGAGGGCTTTCAGCTTCTCGCGGATCGAGCGCGGGACCCAATCCTCTTCGCGGAGCATCTCGAGAATCGCACCCCGGATGAGCGCGATCGCGTAGGTTTCAAACTTGACGTCTCGGGTGGGATCGAACTGGTCGACGCTCTTCACGAGCCCGATGACCCCCGCCCCAATCAGGTCTTCTCGGTCGAGTCCACCCGGCAAACTGGTCACCAAACGGCCAGCCGTAATCTTGACGAGGTAGGAGTAGTGGTTGATGAGATCGACGCGAGCTTCAGGCTCTTTATAAACCTTGTATTCGATCCAAGACTGCTTCAACTGCTCAGGTGATAGCGGCATGTGAATGTTCCCGAACTAGGATACGACTGCGTTACTGCGGGTGTGCCTTCCGGGTCTCCGTTCGGCTTTCGGCAAAGTCCCCATTGACCCGTACCGTAAAGAATACATACCATAGTTGAGTCAAAACCGCACCAGCACAATAAGCAATGATTCCTCGAAATAAGCATTCGAACGGAGCCACCCCGCCGAGCATTGCCGCTGCCAGCGCTACCAGAGCCATCAATCCTCCGACCACCTTTGGCATTGCAAGTCCGGCTAGGGCCCCAAGATCCCCTGCCATTCTTGATAGTGGACGAAACAGCCCCTGCCTTTAGAGCAAAGTTTTCAAATTCATCGAGGGTTTTCTGTCGGCGAACCTAGAATTCGCTTGCTCTTTACGTTTTTGCCCTAAAAAAGCCGGAATGTCGCGCTACTTGAACAAGTACATGAGGATTGGAGCCATTCGGCGCGCCCACGCGTCCTCGTTGTGCTCGGCGAAGCCGTCCACGTAATAGAGGAGATCCTTGCCGTCGACCCAGCCCTTGTCCAGCAGAGCGCGGTGCATGCGGTCCGCTGTTGCGACCGCCCCAGGACCCTCTTGCGCGCCCATATCGAGCCAGATCTTCAGATCGAGTTTCTTGGGCAGCGCTTCGACTTTCTTGCGCATGATCTCCTGATCCCACCACAAACTGGGGCTGACCACGCCGAGTCGCCCGTACACGTTCGGCCGGGTGATGCCCAGGTAGAGGGTGATAATTCCGCCGAATGACGAGCCGCAGAGGGCCGTGTTCTTCGGTCCGCGCTTGGTCCGGTACTCACGGTCGATCATTGGCATGACCTCCTTCTCCAGGAAGTCACCGTATTGGTCCGCCTTGCCGCCCGCCTCCTGGTCGCGGCCCATCTTGGCGCGGGTGGGAAGATACTCGTCGGCCCGAGCCATCTGGCCGTTATCGACGCCAACGATGATGATCGGCTCGATCGCTTTGGCCCGAATCAGCGCCTCGGCGCACTCGTCCGCCCGCCACTCCTTGTTGGGCAGGTAGCTCGTCATGCCGTCGAAGATATTCTGCCCGTCGTGCATATAGAGGACAGGATAACGGCGGGTGGGCTCTTTGTCGTAGTCGGGCGGCAGGTAGACGATCAGGTTTCGCTTGTTGCCGAGAATCTTCGATTCGAAGTTCGCGTGGTGCTTGATGGTTCCCGTGAGGCTGGTGTGCCGCTCCACCGGACGAGCGTCCTGTGCGGCGAGTGGGTTGAGCAACGACGACGCGATCAGTAGAGTGAGCATAACGACCAGTTTATCCGTCCGAGTATCCTCTCGGGAACTTTCATGCCCGTATTCGAATTTGCCTGCAACCACTGCCGACGCCGGTTCTCCACGCTGGTCGGCATGGTCGCAGGCGACGAGGCGGTGCGTTGCCCTCAATGCGGCTCAGACGACTGCCACAAACTGGTCAGCCGGTTCACGCGAGGCCGCTCGGAGGACGATCGTTTGGGCGAGATGGCAGACCGGCTCGAGCAGATGGGCGAACCAGAAAGTCGCAGCGAGATGCGCGAACTCGTGCGGGAGATGGGCAAGGCGACCGACGATGACCTCTCCGACGACATGGAAGAGTGGGCAGAGATGGATTTCGAGGAAGAAGCGTCGTGAGAAAACAACCGGGCAGCATCACCGTGATCTGCGGAAGCATGTATGCGGGCAAGAGCGAGGAGCTCATCCGCCGGGCGCGCCGCGCCCTTTATGCCAAGAAGAAGGTCCAAGTCTTCAAGCCAAGTATCGACCGACGGTACGACCAAGCGATGGTGGTCACCCACATGGGCGTGCGCCATGAAGCGGAACCCGTCAGCAGCGTCGCGGGGCTGCGCCAGGCCACTCAAGCCGACGCGGACGTCATTCTCGTCGAGGAAGCCCAGTTCTTTGATCCCACGATCGTCGATTGGGCGGTCGAGATGGCCGACAAAGGCAAAGAGGTCATCCTCGCCGGGTTAGATCAGGATTTCCGACGCCAGCCGTTCGGGCCGATGCCCGATCTGATGGCGGTCGCCGACGAAGTGGTGAAGCTGAGGGCGATCTGCCTCCAGTGCGGCCGACCCGCGAGCCACACGTACCGCATGATCGACGGGAAGCCCGCCCACGCAGACGATCCGATCATCTTGATCGGGGCGACGGAAACGTACGAAGCGCGATGCCGTGCCTGCTTCCGTCTGCGCGGGCGAATTCGAAAGTAGCTTAGAGCGTGCCTTCGGGGAACCAGAGCGCGAGTTCGCGCGCGGCCGCTTCGGGATCGCTGCTCGAGTGAGTGAGGTTATCGTCGATGGTCAAGGCGAAATCGCCCCGAACCGTGCCTGGCGTGGCTTCCAGCGGATTCGTTGCGCCCATCATGGCCCGAATCGCCTTGACCGCATTGGTGCCCTTCACCGCCATCGCAACGATGGGACCGCTCGTCAGGTAGTCGCACACGTCCTTGAAGAAGGGGCGCTCGCGATGCTCGGCGTAGTGCTCCTCCACGGTCGCACGATCGGCGCGAATCAGCTTGAGGCCCGCGACTTGGAGGCCGCGAGCTTCGACGCGTCGCGTGATCTCGCCAATCAGATTTCGGCTTACGCCGCCCGGTTTGATTAAAACTAAAGTCGTCTCCATTCCGGGGCGAGAGGATACCGGAAGCGGCCTAGTTATCGGGCGAGGCCAGGAGTGGCGCTCGGCCGTACCGGTTAAAGTACTGCCAAGCTTCCTTCGGGAAAGGAATCGGCGCATTGCGCATCCGCTCGTCCAATTTGCCGATCATGGCGACCGCATCTTCCTGAGCTCGGGCGGCCGTTCGGGCCCCTTCGCGGTACTTGCGGGCATTCTCGCGATACTTCGCCGCATCCTCGCGGAGGTTGCTGGAATCGGCCCGGGCCGCGCTCAGTTCCTCATCCTCGGCCAGCCGGTTCAGACGCTGAGCCTCAAACTGTTGGGTGAGGGCCACCATCTGCCACGCCGGGATGTATTCCGGACCGGCCACCGTCGCCGCCTTCGCATAGCTGGCGGCCTCGCTGGGCTTGTTCTCGGTCACGCTGAGCAGCGCGATGCCCGTAAGCGCCTCGAACGATTCCGGCTTTGCGGCGAGGGCCGCTTGGAAGAAGACGCGGGCCGACTTGCGCTGATAGTCGAGCGCCTTCTGATCCTGATCCTTCTCCAGCGAGAACCGAATCGCCTGGTTGGCACGCTGGATGAGCATGTCCACGTTCGCGGGCTCGGCGAGCATGGCCTCCTCGAACGATCGTCGGCTGTCTTCGTACTCGCCGGCTTGATCCTGCACGGCGGTGAGGTAATAGATCACTTCCCCGCGCTGAGCATTGTCCTTGCGCAGGTCGGTCGCGATCTTCGCGAGATCAGCAGCGCGATTTCGGTAGAGCGCGAGATAAGCCTGCGCGGTGCGAACACCCAAAGAGGTCGCATCGGTGAGGATCGCTTGGCGCTCCATCTCAGTGGAGGTGGCGTCGTCTCCGCGTCGCGCGGCGAGGATCGCGTTCAGCGCGAACGAGTAGGCGTCCGGCTTGCCTCGCTTGAAGAAGTCACGCATGGTGCGCTCGGCATCGCGGAATTTGCCCGCGCGAATCTGGGCGTAGGTCAATCGGTTAGCGACCGCTGCGTTCGTCTCGTCCGCCCGAAACGCGCTATCCAGCGCGCCGAGCACGAGCGAGTAGCGCCCGGCTCGGATGGCGACATCGGCGTATTTCACCAGCTGGCTCTTGGGGTCCAGCTTCGAAAGCTGGAGATCGTAAACCTTGGCTTTGGCTTCGGCCGCATCCCTCAGCCCCTTATCCATGAGCCTGAGCATTTCGTCCTGAGACGCGCCCGAGGTTGCCTTGAACACCTTCTTCAGGTTGATCGCGGCGAGAAGATCGAGCGCCTCGGTGTTCTCCTTATCGCGGTTGACCGATTGCTCGGCAAAGGTCTGGGCCGCATCGAGAATGCCCTTCCCCAGGTTTGCCCGAGCCATCACGTTGAGCGCGCCGATGTTATTCGCATCGATCTTGAGCGCCTTCCGGCCCGCGTCGAGCGCATCGTTCCATTTCGCATTGTTGAGGGCCGCGTGACCTTGCTCGATATAAAAGGCGGCACCCTTGTTCAGCTGGTTGTCGATCGTCAGCTTGAGCGGCAATGCCTTCTTGTGCCCTTCCGAATCGTAGGCCGTGAACGTAATGTCGAGAGGACCTTCCTTCTCGTTCAGCGTATCCAGCTGAAACTCATAGGGCGTGCTGTTGTCGGTTCCGCGCAGTTCGCCACCCACATTGAACTCGACCTGAGTGACCAGGACATCTCCCGCATCGACGGTGAGAACAAAGTCGACGCTGCCGGAAATCGTCTGTCCGGATTGGATATTCGATTTAATGGTGATGTCTGCCCAGGCGCCCAGAGACGCTGAGCAGGCGAGCAGAAATGCAAACGCGCGCGATCGGAACATGGCTCTGAAATTATGACGTGCAACTCACGGGGGGAAGGTCGCTGGGCGGGCGCCTATTGACCTAAATCCGAAAAGTTCTCCAATGGTGGAGCACGCGAATCGAATAAGTGAGAATGTTCAGCACGTCTCGGTACAGATCGCTCACGGCCAGAAGCGGCTCCCCGAGCCGACGCCGGGAAAGCAGCGAGGCAAGGTCGTAGACGAAGTAGAACAAGTAGGCCAGAGCCAGGATGATCCCCGCCGCGAGGCCGAGAGGCGGGAGTCCCAGCCAATGGTTCGCCACCAGCATCGTCAGCACGGTCGACCCACCCGCGAGCATGTAGCAGCCCACGAAGCTGAAATCCCGACCCGCGAGAACGGTGTAGACGGTGGCCGCGACCAGGCTCAGACCCAAACCGTACACGGGAAAGCCCTCGTCGTTGGTGAGGTGGAGTTGAAGGCCCAGCATGAAGAGAAAGGGCGGCAGCGCGAGGAGAGTGATCGCAAAGTCGAAGGCGGGCCGGAACTTTCGGAAGAGGCTCAGGACCAGCAAGAGCGCCAGGGCTCCTGGCCAGGTTGTGACCGTTAGCTCGCGCTTCCAAGCCCAGATCACGGTGCTCGCAACGGCGGCCGCGCTGACCAGATGAAGCATTACGACGGTGCGAACGAACCGCAGGCGAACCTCATAGGGTTCGGCCGCCACGCTGTTCGGGATCGTTTCGGGCTCAGGGAAATAGGGCTGAACGTACACGGTTCGCGCGAAGGCTACCCGGGCGGGTATCCTCTGCATCCCGCTCGGGATGTAGCTCAGTTTGGTAGAGCGCTGCGTTCGGGACGCAGAGGTCGTGGGTTCGAATCCCGCCATCCCGACCATCCCTTTTCGCGAGCAATCGCCACCCGACAGCGGGTATCCTCTCAGATTCCTGTGTCACTCGAACGGAGTGGCCGGGTCACAACCTAACCCCGGGTGAGGCGGCCATCGAGCCGAACCGGCCCGACAACGGAGATCGAATGGCAAAAAAATGTCTCATTATTAAGGCGAAACAGAAGCCCAAGTTCAAAGTACGGGGCTATGTGCGCTGCAGCGTTTGCGGCCGCACCAACGGCTACATGCGATTTTTTGGCTTGTGCCGCGTCTGTTTCCGCGAAATGGCCCACCGTGGCCTCATTCCCGGCGTGACCAAGTCGAGCTGGTAGGCGAAGGAGGAACTCATGCATAGCGACCCCATCGCCGACCTATTGACACGCATTCGAAACGGTGCGAATGCCAAACTGCCGACCGTCGAAATCCCGATGAGCAAGATCAAGCTCGAGATCGTCAAGATCCTCGAAGCTGAAGGCTTCCTCAAAGGTCACGAGATCACGACCGAGTCGAAGTTTCCCAATCTCAAGGTGACGATCGCCTACGACGCGAAGCGTAAGCCGATTCTGAACCACGTGCGACGTGTCAGCAAGCCTGGCCTGCGCGTGTACAAGGCGAGCGACGAGATGCGTCCGATCCGGAGCGGCCTCACCACTCGAATTCTGACGACCAGTCAGGGCGTCATGACCGACCGCGAGGCTCGCAAGCGCAAAATTGGCGGCGAAGTCCTCTGCGAGGTCTGGTAAGGAGCACCCATGTCGCGAATTGGACAAAAACCGATTACCGTCCCTGACAAGGTG
This sequence comes from Fimbriimonadaceae bacterium, assembly GCA_044226215.1. Classification (GTDB taxonomy): domain Bacteria; phylum Armatimonadota; class Fimbriimonadia; order Fimbriimonadales; family Fimbriimonadaceae; genus JBGAHK01. Next base: position 530,300 of record JBGAHK010000002.1, read on the forward strand.
ACCGTCTCCGTGGAAGCGGACAACCTGGTGACCATCAAGGGACCCAAGGGCGAACTGAGGCAACAGATCGCTCGCGAACTCACCGTTAAGCAGGATGGCAACACCATCACGGTCGAGCGACCCAACAATTTGGCTCGCACGCGCAGCCAGCACGGCCTCGCCCGAACGCTGCTCGACAACATGATCGTTGGCGTGACGCAAGGTCACTCCCGAACGCTCGAAATCATCGGCGTCGGCTACCGCGTAGCGGCTGATGGCAAGGGTCTCAACCTCGCCATGGGCTACTCGCACCCCGTCAAAATCGCTGGCGCGGAAGGCATCACCTTCGAAATCGCCTCCGATGACAAGACCCGTCTCCAGCAGATCAAGGTCTCGGGAATCGACAAAGCGCTCGTGGGACAGGTCGCCGCCGACATCCGCAAGGTACGAAAGCCCGACCCGTACAAGGGTAAGGGTATTCGCTATCAGGGCGAAGTCATCAAGCTCAAGGCCGGTAAGCGAGCGGCTGCGAAGAAGTAAGGAGATTTTGAAAAGCAATGGCAGTCAAAACACGAAGTGAACTTCGCCTGGTGCGTCATGCGCGAGTCCGTAAGAAGCTCGCCGGCACGCCGGAGCGACCGCGCCTTGCGATCTATCGCAGCCTGAAGCACGTCATCGCGCAAGTGATCGACGATTCGACCGGCACGACCCTCGCCGCCGCCAGCAGCCTGGAGAAGGATCTCAAGGTCACCGGTAACGCGGATGGGGCCAAAAAGATCGGTCAAGCCGTGGCCGAACGCGCAATCGCCAAGGGCATCAAGAGCGTCGTCTTCGACCGGGGTGGCTATCAGTACCACGGCCGAGTCGCCAAGCTGGCAGAAGGCGCCCGAGAAGGCGGGTTGGAGTTTTAACCAATGAAAATGGCAAGCAGAGTCGTTGGCAAGCGCGATACGTCGCGGCAGACCGATGGTCCGCAGTTCGACGTCCGCGTCGTCCGATCCAACAAGGTGTTCAAGACCCACAAGGGCGGCAAAACCGCTTCGTGGTCGGTCCTCGTTGTGGTGGGCGATAACAAGGGCAGCGTCGGTGTGGGCCTCGGTAAGGCACGCGGTATCCCCGATGCCATCCGCAAGGGTGAAGAAGCCGCCCGTCGCTCGATGTTCAAGGTCCCGATGATCGGCGAGACGATCCCGCACGAAGTCACGGCACGCTGTGGCACCGCCCAGGTCATTCTTCGCCCGGCCAGCCCGGGTACCGGCGTCAAGGCCGGAAGCGCCATTCGCGCCTGCCTGGAAGCGGCCGGCGTTCACAATGTGCTCGCGAAGTCCTTGGGCAGCCGCAATGCGGTCAACATGGCTTACGCCACGATCGAGGCGTTCAAAGCGCTCGGCGCTCCTGAGGACTTGGCGAACCGCCGAGGCCTCGATGTGAACGAACTCGTTCCCTGGCTGAGCAAGGCACGCAAGGAGGAAGCAGATAATGCTCCGCATTAAGCTGGTAAAGAGCCTGATCGGCGAAGTGCCGAAGAATGTCAAGAATATCAAGGCCCTCGGCATCCGCAAACCGGGTGACGTCGTAGAACATCACGATCGTCCGGAGATTCGCGGCATCGTTCACCAGGTTAAGCACCTGCTGAGCGTCGAGGAAGTTGAAGGCGAGCCGAAGCGAAGCGCTCGACCGCGGCCCGCCCACGTCGCAAAGCGACTGGCGGCCCGCAGCGGTGGTGCCGATGCAGCAGCTCCGGCCAAGCCGAAGCGAGCGCCCAAGAAGGCCGCAACGGAGGAAGCTTAACCCATGAGTTTGCATCAACTGCGCCCGGCCAAGGGCAGCACGAAACGGAAGCGCATCGTCGCCCGAGGCATCGGTAGCGGCATGGGCAAAACCGCCACGCGAGGCACGAAAGGCCAGAAAGCGCGGCGACAGATCAAGCCTTGGTTCGAAGGCGGACAAACCCCGATTCAGCGCCGATTGCCGGTTAAGAAGGGTTTCCGCAACATCAACCACAAGGAGTACGCGATCGTCAACCTGGACGATCTCGAGCGACTGTTCGACAAGGGTGCCGAAGTCACGCCGGAAGCGCTTTACGCGACCGGTATCGTGCCCCGCAACAAGGATGGCGTCAAGGTCCTCGCTTACGGTGAACTCACCAAGAAGCTGAAGGTCACGGCGCACAAGTTCAGCAAGCAAGCCGAGGAAAAGATCACCAAGGCTGGCGGTGAGGTTATCAAACTGTGAGTTCAATCGTAGGTTTAGGCAGCGGCAATTTAGGCGGCTTCGGCGGCGGCGATAAGAGTCTTAAGCTCTCGCTCGCCGATACCTTCAAGCTGGCCTGGGCCGATGCCGACCTACGACAGCGACTGATCTTCATCATGATCATGTTCGCCGTGTTCGCGATCGGAATTCAGATCCCGGTCCCGATTCCCGGCGTCGATCCCGCTCAATTCGAGCAGGCGGTGAAGAACAACTCGTTTATCCAGCTCATCAATACCTTCGGTGGAGGCGCCCTTAAGCGCATCTCCATCTTTGCGCTGGGCTTGAACCCCTACATCACGTCCTCGATCATCATGCAGATCCTTCAGTCCGCGTTCCCCGCGATGAAGAAGGAGATGCAGGAAGGCGGTCAATATGCGCGCCAACAGCAGAACAAGCGCGTGCGCATGATGGCCCTGTTCCTCTGCGTGGTTCAAGGCTGGGGCTACATCCAGATGTTCAAGAACTACGGCGTTATCCCCGCCGCAAGTCAGACGTACTGGACTTACGCCACGATACTCGCCTTTTGGACCGCAGGCGCGATGATGCTCCTCTGGATGGGTGAGCAGCTGAGCGAGAAAGGCATCGGCAACGGTGTCTCCCTGATGATCTTCGCTGGCATCGTCATCGCGTTCCCGAACACGATCGAGATCGTGTATCAGGCGGTGCGAAACGGCACCATCAACATCTTCCAGGCGCTGTTCCTCGTCGTCTTGTTCATCGCGACGACGTGGTTCGTGACCCTGTTCACGATCGCCCAGCGACGAATTCCGATCCAGCACATGCGACGGAATTTCGGCACGAAGGTCGTGGGTGGCGCAACCAGCTACCTTCCCTTCAGCCTGAACCTGGCTGGCGTCATTCCGATCATCTTCGCGATTTCGCTGGTCTACCTTCCTGCCCAGTTCGCCAGCTACATCCCGTCGACGGGCCCGATGGCCGGTTTGCATAATGCGCTGACGGCGTTCGCGGAGTTTCTCACACCGAACCTGCGCAACTGGAAGGGCATCTTCGGCTGTGCGTTCTATACGCTGCTGATCCTGTTCTTCACCTACTTTTACACGGCGATCCAATACAACGTGGAAGACATTGCCGATAACCTGAAGAAGGGCGGTTCGTACATCCCCGGAGTTCGGCCGGGCAAGCAAACCAAGGACTTCTTGGATCAGGTCATCTCGCGCATCACGATCGTGGGTGCGATGTTCCTCTCGGTCATTGCGCTGCTCCAGTTCGTGGTCCCCGTGATCGTGCCGATCTCGTCGCTCGGTCTCATCTTCGGTACGTCGCTTCTCATCATGGTGAGCGTCGCGCTGGAAACGATGCGGCAGATCGAAGCCAATCTCCTCATGAAACAGTACGGGATGGGCTAAGGAACCGCTGTGCGACTCATTCTGATTGGCCCGCCTGGAGTGGGCAAAGGAACCCAAGCCGCGCTGCTCGAGCAGCGGCTTGGGGTTCGTCCTCTTTCTTCCGGTCTCATCTTTCGGCAGGAGATCGAAGCCGGCACCGATCTTGGCGAAATGGCCAAGCGCTACATCGACCACGGTCGGCTGGTGCCCAACGGCATTACGATCCAGATGATGGCCAAGCGGCTGCGCACCCCCGAGATTCGTCAAAAGGGTTTCCTGCTCGACGGCTTCCCCCGAACGATCGAGCAAGCCGAAGCGCTCACGGAACTGCTACGCGAACTCGATCAGGCGATCGACTGCGTGGTGAGTCTGGAGGTCAGCAACGAGGTGCTCGTCGCCCGCCTCTCGGGCCGGATGGGCTGCACGAAGTGCGGTGCGATCTACCATCAGGTCAACAAACCACCCAAGCGCGAATGGCTTTGCGACGAATGCAACAGCCCGCTCTTCGTCCGGAGTGACGACACCGCCGAGGCGATCCAGGAACGGCTCAGGATCTTCAGCGATACGACTAAGCCCGTGATCGAGTACTACGAGCGCATGGGCAGCCTGGTGAGAGTCGATGCCCAACTCGATCCGGAAGAGGTTTACAAGCGAATTGTGACCTGCACGCTTCCATGATCGTTCTCAAGAAAGATCCCGAAGTCGCCTCGATGCGAAGGGCCGGAGCGGTCCTCGCCCGCGCCTTGCGGGAGATGTCGGAATCGATCGTTCCGAACAAGACCACCCCGATTGAGCTGGATGCCTTGGCCGCACGCATCATCGCGGACGCAGGCGGGATCGCCTCATTCCATCAGTATCGTGGTTACCCCGCTTCGACGTGCATCTCGGTAAACGAGGTCGTTGTCCATGGCATTCCTGATGCTCGGCCCCTGCAAGACGGCGATATCGTGGGGCTGGACTTGGGCGTCTGCATCGACGGATTTCACGCCGATGGGGCCTGGACCTACCCGGTCGGACCCATCAGTGACCGGGCCCAAAAGCTCCTGAATGTCACGCGCGAGAGCCTGTTTCAAGGCATCGCCAAAGCCAAACCAGGAAATGCGATTGGCGATATTTCGGCCACGATCCAGCGATACTGCGAAAGCCAAGGCTTTGGGGTGGTGCGGGATTTGGTGGGCCATGGGATTGGCCGCAACCTTCATGAAGAGCCGAGCGTGCCCAATTTCGGCAAACCTGGCAAGGGGCCAATTCTGCGCAGTGGCATGACGATGTGCATCGAGCCCATGATCGCGATGGGTACTTGGCGGGTGAAAACGCTTCCCGACGAGTGGACGATCGTCACCGCCGACGGCAAACTGTGCGCTCATTTCGAGCACACGGTGGTCATCACGCCCTCGGGCGCGGAAATCCTAACCCAAGAATAGGCGAATCGGGACCCCCGATGTCGTATACTCACTCTGTTCCCCACTTAACTTTATGAGAAGACGACGACAGATTCGCGAACACACGCCAAAGGAAGAAGGTATCGAGGTCGAAGGGACCGTAGTCGAAAACCTTCCGAATGCCCGGTTCCGCGTCAAGCTCGATGAGGGCGATATCGAGCTATTGGCTCACGTCAGCGGGCGCATGCGCATGAACTACATCCGCATTCTTCCTGGCGACCGCGTCAAAGTCGAACTTTCTCCGTACGACCTGACGAAGGGCCGAATCGTTTACCGCTACCGCTAAGCTGCTCGGTTTTTAGCCCGGTACAGGGTGATCGAGCGAGGGGTCTGATGCAGACCAAGCTCGTCCATACAGAGCTTCTGGATATCAGCGACTCCCAAGAGATCGTCGTCGATCACGGTGACGCTGGCGCGAAGATCGCCATCCAGCCAAAAAACGCTGGCGTCGGCGACGTCGGTCATGGACAGAAGAAACTCTTCGGTGAGTTTCGGATTGATGCCTCTCGGCATTGCACGCGCAGTGACCATGCTCTGATCTTTGGTGCGCAGCCCCAAAAACTGGAGCCTTATCCCCCGCATTCTGAAACTAATGCGTGCGTGTGCCTGGCTTTTCTCGCATCAGTGCGAGGGCGGCCTCGTATTGGGCGGCGTTGTCGACGTCGGCTCCCAATTCGGGAAATCGACTGATCACCGCTTTCACAGGTCCTTTCAAGAATCGGGCCAAATCGCGCTCAAGCGCAGGGATCGTGAGCGATCCCGGGAAAATACGGGCTCCCAGAAGCCTCATCAGGGTCCCCAGACCCACCATCCGCGCCAATCTCAGGGGGTGCTTTCGAGCTTCGTAGGCGCGGTCCAGCAGGGGCATGACCTGCCGCATCAGCGCCGTATTGACCAGCGCCGCATTTCCGCCTGTGAAGGTGCCCTCCCGAAGCCGAAGCGCAGTTCGCTTCATGCCCGGATACGCCTGATCGCACAGCTCGACTGGGATGATCGGATAGTTGATCAGCACATCCGGATCGCTGCGCTCCACAAATTGATTGATGCTGGCCGTCGTCAGGAACGGCAGATCGGCCGTAACGAGCAGAAAGTGATCCGTCGTGACCGCAGCCAACCCCGATTCGAGGCTCCCGACGAAGGAGTTGCCTGGTTCGACTCGACGTCCCCGCTTTGGTTCGAAATGAGCCACGACAATGGGTTCCCCGATGCCCTCGACGGCATCCTCCACGATATCGAGCATCGTGCGATCGCCAAACGGAAGGCGGGCGCGTTCAGCGATGCCCGTTTGCGCTTGGAGCTCGGGAGCGGTTTTTCCTCCGGCAAGGATCAGGACATCCATAAACTCTCCTCTCGCGTCAGCGTGTGCACCACCCATGCGCTCACGCCCTCGATGCGCTCGGCGGCCGATTCCGCCCGTTCTTTGGAGCTGAACCGACCGAATACAGCCGAGCCCGACCCCGACAGGCCAGCGTCGCAGGCGCCCAACGCCGTAAGGCGCTCGATCCAGTCCAAGGACTCGCACCCGGCCACGCGCTCGAAGTCGTTGTAGAGGCCGTCTTCGGCCATAAACGGGCGCCATTCCCGGTCGGAGGCGTCCAGTTGGCGGTATGCCTCGGCGGTGCCGACGCCATGCTCCGGCTTGACCACGACCATCCATTGGGTCGGCCCATCCGGCTCGGGAGTCAACCGCTCGCCATAGCCTTCGCCTCGCGCGCGACCTCCAACCAGGAAGAACGGTACATCGGCCCCGACGGCGGAGGCCACCATTTCGAGTTGGGCGTGGGGGAGCCGAGACCCAGCCCAGCGGGCCACATAGCGAAGCACGCCGGCGGCATCCGAACTTCCCCCGCCCAGCCCCGCTTGATGCGGAATTCGTTTCTTGACGTGAATGGCCAGCCATGGTACATCGACCAGCTCTTGCAGTAGGCGCAAGGCCTTGCTCATCGTGTTATCGGCGGGCAATCCGGGCCAGTCGCACGTGATCTCATGGCCTTCGCCGGTGATCGGCTCGATGTGGATCTCGTCGAAGAGCGAGATTGCCTGGAACACGGTTCGCAGAGGATGATAACCGCTGTGATCCGGAGGGCCGACGCTCAAGAAGGTATTCACCTTTGCCGGGCATCGGACGATGGTCAATCCAGGCCCCCGATCGTCCGCCTGAGCTCTTCGGCTTCATCCGAGGTGGTGCGCGGCGTCGGTGGAGGCACCGTCGCAATCATCTGCGGCCACGGCCCCTGCTCGAGTTCCTCGAGCGCCTGATCGATGCTCGCCAATTGGAGCTTGGCCTCCGAAATCGCAAAGAGGAACTCGTGGCTGGACAGTTCGGGCTTGCGTCCGGTGAGACGATAGCCCAGCATCTTGAGCCGGAGGGTGTCAAGCGTGGTGATGAAAACCGCGACTTGGGCCTCGGTGCGCTGGACTCCCGCCGTGACGTTCGCAAACTGCTGCCGGTACTCAGCGACGTTCCGGTCGGCGACGCGGTACAGCTCCTGAGCTTGGCGATCGCCGGTCGCCATGGTCACGATCGGCGGCTTGTGGTTGGCCACGAATGCTTCGCTATTGACGACTTCGGCCGCGATCAGGTCGGCCCGGCGCAACGCCGAGTAGATCGACTGCGCAACCGACTCGATGGTCTTTGGAAGCTCTTCGAACGAGGCGATATTGTTCTTGCGCGACTGCTTGATCGCGGAGCGGAACCGCTGCAGACGCTCTTCGCAGGCCATCCAATGCTGGGCAAAGCGCTGACTGATGAACCGGCGGCGCTTGCTTCGGCTCCATGCCAGAAAAACGTGCGCGCCAATGGCGACCAGGAGGAATGCGAACATCGGCAGGAAAGTGTCGCCGCTGCGTGCAAGGAGGAGGAAGGGGACGGTCAGCCCGCCGAGCAGGAGCATCAGAATGATCTGGCCAGGATTCAGCAGCTCCTGAATGAAAACCTTCTGATCCCTACGCGCGACTTCGTCCATTCGACAATCCTAAGCGATCGGGCGCCTACTTCGACCCAACGTTTGTTCGATTGCGTACGCAGCGGCAAGCAAATCTTCGTCGCCCATGGCGGGTCCCATGATTTGCAGTCCAACCGGTAAGCCGTCGACCTCGCCTGCCGCCAGCGACAGAGCCGGAAATCCGCCCATGTTCGCGGGAATGGTGCAAAGGTCTAGCTGCTTCAGCGCCAGCGGATCGTCCGAAAGTTCCCCGAGCCGAAACGCCGGGATGGGGCTGGTCGGAGCCAGGAGATAATCGAAGGTCTGGAAGGCACGGTTAAATTCGGCGGTCATCAAAGCACGCACCTTTTGCGCACGTAAGTAATACGCGTCGTAATACCCCGCAGATAGCGCATAAGTCCCGATCATGATGCGAGCTTTTACTTCGTGGCCAAACCCGTTACCGCGCGCAGCCGCCACCATTCCGACGTGGCCCGCGGCTTCGACGTTCATTCCGTAGCGCACTCCGTCGAATCGAGCCAAGTTGCTGCTCGCCTCGCTGGGAGCGATGATGTAGTACGTGGTCACCCCGACATCGATCGTGGGGAGAGAAACCCGTTCCACCGTCGCGCCTTCTCGCTCCAGCGCTCCGATCGCTTTCTCGATCGCGGCGCGAACGCCGGCATCGATGCTTTCGCCGAACATCTGGTCGGGTAAGCCGAACTTCAGCCCCCGCAGCGATTTGGATTTCAGGCCGGTGAGATCGAGATCGGAGTCGGGGAGCGAAGTGCTATCGAGCGGATCGTGACCGATGATCTGCTGGGCCAGGTGGGCGGCATCTTCGACCGACCACGCGAACGGCCCGATCTGATCCAGGCTCGATCCGAAAGCCACCAGCCCGTAGCGCGAAACGCGGCCATAAGTGGGTTTGAACCCAACAATCCCGCAAAGCGCGGCGGGCATTCGGATGGAGCCTCCCGTGTCCGAGCCGAGCGCAAGCGGGACGAGACTCGCCGCGACCGCGGCTGCCGAGCCACCCGATGAGCCGCCCGGAGAGCGCTCGAGGTCCCATGGGTTGCGGGTTGGAAAGAATGCGCTGTTCTCGCACGACGTCCCCATCGCGAATTCGTCGAGGTTGGTCTTCCCGATCACGATGCTGCCCGCCGACCGCAGTCGGGATGTGACCGTCGCATCAAAGGGCGGGACGTAGTTCTCGAGCATCTTCGACGCGCACGTGGTGCGCATCCCCGCGGTGCTGATGTTGTCCTTGAGCGCGATCGGCACGCCGCACAGCGGAGGCGCATCGCCCGCGTCTAACCGCGTTTGAGCCTCAGCCGCCTGAGCGAGGGCCCGATCGGGATCTACCGAGAGGAACGCCTTCACATCGGCATCGACCCGATCGATGCGGTCGAGGAGGTGCTGCGTCAATTCGACGGCTGAAATCGAGCGGGCGCGCAGTTGTGCGGCCATCTCGGTGGCCGAAAGCGTGTGGAGCACAGCGGCTAATCCTCGATGATGCTCGGCACCACGAAGAGGCCGGCCCGCGAGCGAGGCGCGTTCTGCAGGGCCGCTTCTCGACTGAGACTCGTGTGCGGCTGATCTTCGGACCAAACGTTGCGCAGGGCCACCGCGTGGGGCTGTGGAAGAACGCCTTCCACGTCGATCGACGCAATATCTTGAAAGTGGCCCAGGAGCGCGTTCAGCTCGCTCTGGAAGACGAGGAGTTCGCTCTCATTCAGCTCGAGGCGCGCCAGCTTGGCGACATGCTGAACCTCTTCAATCGAGATGGCCATCTCGTCCATTATAACCGTGCCCGTCCATTCCGGCACAATAGAGGAGATGCCGCTGCAGCGCAAAAATGTCCGGTATTCGGCGGTGAGCTCCACGGTGGTCATCGTCGCGATCGCGATCATCGTGACGAGCAGTCTGCGCGGACTCATCCCAGCTCCGGCCGAGAACGATCTCGACGCGGGCGACGAAGGCTTTTTGAAGGCGGGGCTGCACCAGGACATCGCTTGGCGAAACTGGGTTCCGGCCACGCTCAGCGAGGCGCGCCGCATGGATAAGCCGATCTTTCTCGTGATCGGCAGCGAGTCGTCGCGCCTGGCTCGGGACTGCGACAAATACGCCTTTACCGACCCCGAGGTGGCGGCCACGATCCGGCGGCGGTTCATTCCCGTCCGCATCGACGCCAACGAAATGCCGGAGTGGTCGACCGCCTATCTGCCGTTTCGGCGGATGTCGCTCCTCATCGACTCCGGCTTTCAGATTTGGGTTCTTGATCCCGCCTCCCAGCTGTACTTCTTCCCGGATCGTCGGCTGTACGAGGACCTCGACCAGCCCACCGGCATGATCGCTCTCCTTCGTGGGGCGCTCCGCGATCTGGTCAAGATTCAGAACCGCGATCCCAAACTGCTGCCCGCAGGCATCGTCCAGGCCCAAGATCTGCGCGCTCTCTTTGGAACGACCGGCGACGAGCGCATCCAGTCGACCCCAGACTTGATAGGTCATTATGCGAACTTGGTCACCCGCGCGGACCGGGCCCACGGCGGATTCCTCATCGAAAACCGTCAGTTCCTCAAGCCGTTCGCATGGCGATTCTTGATTCATGTCGGCGACACTGCCCTGCTGCGGGCCTCGCTCGACCCGGTCCTCTCGTCCTCGGTCGTGGACTGGCTCGATGGCGGCTTCTTCCGCGGCTCCGACACGGTGAACTGGGACACGATCCAATTCGACAAAGTCGCGGTCGACAACGCGGAAATGATGTCGATGCTGGCCTCGGCCAACTCCCTGCTCTCCATGCGCTCGTACCGGGCCATCGCCGAACGAACGTTCGACAGCCTGATCGACTCGTTCCGGCCCAGCGGTGCGTTCGCGACGTATCGCGTGGGGGACGGTGACGCCGGTCGCCGAAGTGCGCGCTCGTCGTTCCCGCCACGTCTCTTGCGGACCGAATTCTCGCTCGCCGAGCAGACCTGGCTCGCCCGAAACCTGGGTCTGGATGTCAACAGCAACCACCAGATGGTGCCGCGGGTCACCGATCTCGCCAGCTTCGCCGATGACACCGACACCTACGACAGCTATGTGGCCCGACTCCGCAAACTGAAGCAGGACGTCCAGCCCGCTTTTGGCGCCGACCGACAGCTCGATACGGAGGCCACCGTCGTCGCCCGGCTGATGGAAACCGCGCGCATTCTCCACGACAAAGACCGGCTCGCACGGCTGGAGGGTGCGTTTGTTCGGCTTTCTGCGTACCGCGTGGGATCGTGGGATGTCTTCCATTCGCTGCGCAAGGGCGGGTCGGCCCACCGATACCTGGGCGACTACCTCAGCTACGCCGATGCGGCGTACGAAGACTTTCTTGCCTTCAACCGTCCGTCGAGCCTGTCCGCCGGAATTCAGGTGCTGGCCCGCGGTCTGGAGCTGTATCAGGCAGGCCGATCCGGTGTGGTTTACGAAGGTCGGTGGGATCAAAGCGATCCCCATCCTCATCTGGCGCCATCCGTGTCCTTGCTCGATCAGACCTCGGAATCCGGCACGGCCAAGTTACTTCGCCTCCTCACGCGCTATTCGCGGGCGCTCTCCGTGATCCAGCTGGATCAGCCGCCCGCGATCAATGCGGCCGCCCTGGACCACCTCGCCCAAGCGATTCTCGATCGATACGCCTTGGCGGCGAACACGGTTCAGCTGGGGACGAGTTCGTTCTTCTCCGCCGCCGCCGAAAACATGCAAAGCGGCTACCTGGTCGTCGTGGGGGATCGCTTCACCGAAGATGCCACGAAAATCGCGGACGCCTTGCCCACGGTACCCACGCTGATGCTCGGCAGACTGACTCCGACGGAGCCGTGGCGCGGGCGCGCCCCCGGCCTCTATGTGGTCATCAATGATCGCGCGGAAGGGCCGCTTTCGCCTGACGTCTGCGTCGAGCGGCTATCGAGCGCCATGCAGATCGAGCGCTAGCCTTCGCGATCGACTTCGTCCCACGCTGGCATCTCGTGGACCTCCATCGCGACGAACAGCATGGCAGCGCCGCTGCCGACGTGGACCGAAAGCTCGCCCGCCAAAGTCCGATTGGACAGGGACACCATCGCCCCCAGTCCAAGAGCCACGTTCTCCAGCGGCCAGACCGCGTTATGGATTGTGACGTTCTGGCAGTCCGTGAGCGGAATCACCGAAAACAGCCGTCCATCGCCGGTGGGAAGGGAGAGCGACGCAGGCCCTTTCATCAGATAGGCGATGCCCTGCCGAAGCGCCACCCGGACATCAAGACCCGAATTCAAACCGCTCCAGAGCGCGGCGATCGTGTGGTCGAGACGATCCCCCTCGATGCAGGCGAGCGTGATACTTCGGTGGCCTAATGAATCGGCGAGACTAAGCAGCTTATCGCAGTCCGAATCGTCTTGGCCCTCCATGCGCCGCAGATCGCGCGTTCGGGCCAGCCCGGCCTCGGAAATGCTGTCCATGTCCCCGACCACCACGTGCGGCTCGTGGAGGGCCTCCAGCACCCGGTCGGCACCGGAGTCGGCAGCCAAGATCACTTCTGCGGTGGCGAGCCATTGGCCCAATAGTTCGGCATCCATATCATTTCCTCCGAGGACACCGAGCACGCGCGCCATATCCACGAGTTTAGCCGAGGCTGCAATAACGATTTTGCAAAAATGTCGTTGCATCCGCAAGCGAATGTTTGAATCGGACGGATGAAGAGCCCCAAGGTAAATTGCGAGGAAAAGCGAGCTTTTTGGCGCAAATCCAAAGGCTTGAACCGTGTCGATTCTCCCCAGCGCCGCTCTTTTCCCGCAGATGGCCGATCATGGGACCGAAGCGTTCCCTCACCCCCGAAAAGTTCCCTGTATACTGCTCAATCCGCTCTCGGCTCGGCCGACGGAATTTAGTTTTTGGGCTATGGCTGACCAGTACTCGTTAGAAGATTCAGATGGTTCGGTACGCCTGCGACACATTTGGGACGAAGTTGTCAGGCGATTGTCGCGGGAAGTGACGACCGGAGTTCACGACAAGTTTGTTAAACCGCTGAAACCCGTGATGCTGTCGGATGGCAAAGCGGTCATCTCCGCTCCCGGCGCGTTCGTCGCCGAGTGGGTGCGAGAGAAGCTGATCGGTAAAGTCGAGCGCGTTCTCGGCGATGAACTCGGTCAGATCGTTCAGGTTGAAATCCTGACCAAAGAGCGCGACCGCAGCGATTTTGATCAACCCATTGCAGTCACGACGATGCCGCGTGCAGTGGACTCGATTCGGTTCGTTCCGAACACGAAGTACACGTTCGACGGATTCATCGTGGGACAGAGCAACCGGCTCGCTGTCGCCGGTGCACGCGCCGTCGCCCAGGATCCGGGCAAGTCGTACAATCCGCTTTTCATTTACGGCCAATCGGGCTTGGGCAAGACGCACTTGCTCCACGCCATCGCGCAGGAGATCCTGCGCGGCGATCCGACCACGACGATCGCCTACATCACCGGACAGCAGTTCGCCGAAGACTTCGTTCAATCGCTGCAAACAAGCCGCGTCGAGCACTTCCGCCGGGCGCAGCGCAATGCCACGGTCTGGCTCGTCGACGACATCCAGTTCATCGCCGGCAAGGAAAAGACTCAGGAAGAGCTTTTCCACACCTTCAACTACCTCCAGCAGATCGGCAAACAGATCGTCCTGTGTGCCGACCGTACGCCGCGCCAGTTGTTCCTCATGGACGATCGCCTGCGGTCGCGCTTCGAGGCTGGCTTGGTGGCCGACATCCAGCCGCCCGATACCGAGACCCGCTGCGCGATTCTCATGAGCAAGGCGGCGCAGGACCGGATCGATCTGCCCCATAACGTCGCGATGTATTTGGCAGAGAGCATTTCCGGCAACGTCCGCATTCTCGAAGGAGCCCTCGTCAAGATTCAGGCGAGCGCCAGCCTCGACGGGGTGCCGATCACGCTCGATCTCGCCGAGTCGATCATCTCGAACTACTACCGAAACGGCATGCTCACCAAGCCCGGTATCGATCAAATCGTCGATGCTGTCAGCCATTACTACAAGATTCCCAACAAAGAGATCAAAGGGATCTCACGCAAGGCACCCATCGCGCACGCGCGCCATGTGGCCGTCTACATCACGCGCGAGATCACGGGCGACAGCTGGAAGCACATCGGATCGCTGTTCGGTGATCGCGACCACACGTCGATGATGCACGCCCACCAGAAGATCAGCGAGATGGTGACGCGCGACCGCGAACTGTCCGCGATCGTGAAGAGCATCATTCGGAATCTGAAGCCGGAGATGTGACGCGATGATCCTCGCCGACCTGACGTGGCAAGAGGTCCGCGACTTGCCGCGCGATTTCGTGGTGGTGATCCCCACCGGCTCACTGGAGCAGCACGGACCGCACCTGACTCTCTTCACGGATTCGCGCTTGGTAACGGCGGCGGTGACCGAGGCGGAGCGCCGACTCCCCCAGGAGATTCTGGTTACGCCCACGTTGTGGCTGGGCTGCTCGGGCCACCATCTTGCGATGGCCGGCAGCCTGAGTGCCGATTTCGAGTCCTACATGGGCGCGATTCGAAGCGTGATCCTCAGCCTGGCCCGCCACGGTTTCTGGAAGTTCTACATCGTCAATGGCCACGGGGGAAACACGGAGCCGAACGGCGTGGTACTGCGAACGCTCAAGGAGGCGCATCCCCATCTGCTCGTCGGCCATTCCGGTTACTTCGCCTTCGGCACCGAAAAAGCGGCGGAGGTCATGACCGGGCCCGCGAAATCGATCAAGCACTCGTGCGAAGCCGAGGTCAGCCTGATGATGCACCTGTTCCCCCAGCAGGTCCGGCGAGACAAGATTCGCGACGACGGGCTTTATCCCGATCCGCCCGTGGTCGGTGTCATCGATTTGTTCGACGAGAAGACACAGGAAGGCTCGCTTGGCTATGCGACCGAGGCCACCGCCGAAAAGGGCAAGGCGATGTTCGACGCCTGCATCGATGGACTGTGCAGCGAGCTCCACACGCTCCACACCGGATACACCTTGGTCGCCAAACCGAAGGCCTAATCCGCCCAGCGAGCCGCGCGCGGTCCCAGATAATCTCAGCGCATGGAGCCAGTGCGTTTAGGTGTCATCGGAACGGGCGGATTTGCTCGCTACCACCTGTCCAATTTTGAGAATGTCAGCGGCGTCGAGATCGTCGGCTTCGCTGAACCCAGCCCGCAGCAGGTGGCGGAGACCAAACGCCGATTTCCGCAATGGTCGCAGGCGCTTTTCACCGAAGACTACCGATCGCTGCTCGATCAAGCCAAGTTGGACGCAGTGCTCATTTCGAGCCCCCATACGCTCCATGCCCAGCAGATCCTCGACAGCTTCGACGCCGGATGTCATGTGCTTTGCGACAAGCCGCTCGTCACCACCGTGGCCGACGCCCATGCCGTCATCGAAGCACGGGACCGCACGGGCCGAATCGGTATGGTTAGCTACCAGCGCCACAACGAAGCTCTTTACCGGTTGGTCCGGGATCGAATCATCAGTGGGCAAGCCGGACCGGTCCAGATGATTCAGGCTTATTTGACCCAAGAATGGAAGCGGCTCACCAAAGGCTCGTGGCGCCAGGATCCCGCGCTCTCGGGCGGCGGCCAGTTGAACGATTCGGGCAGCCACATGGTCGATATCCTGCTCTGGATGACCGACCTTTCCGCGCGATCGGTCTGCTGCCTCCTCGACCACCGCGAAACGCCCGTGGACATCAATTCCACCGTCATCGTGGAGTTCGATCAGGGTGCGCTCGGCTCGCTTTGCGTCGCGGGCGATGCCCACCAATGGCACGAGGACATCTCGGTCATCTGCGATCGCCAGACGTTCCACATCCGGGCCGGCAAGCTCACCGTGATCGAAGAAGACGGCACCATGGCGACGTATGATCGGATCCACGGAGGAAGTACTCCCGAGCGTAACTTCATCGAGGCCATCCACGGACGCGAGGACGTTCAGGCGCCATTCGAATGCGGCCTCCGCGTGATCGAGCTGACCGAAGCGGCTTGGCGCAGCGCAGCGGAAGGCGGGAAACCGATCCAAGTTCATGCCTGAACCGCGTCAGCGAGTACTATAGCGGTCATGCACCGCTTTGGATGGGTTTACGGTTTGGCGCTGGGCACGGCGCTTGTTTCGAGTGCGTCGGCGAGCAGCGTATCGCTGAAAGCGATCGATGGGGGATATTGGGGACCGCATCTGGGACTGTTTTTCCCGTCCAGCACCAAGATGCGAAACCTGCTCGGATCGACCTGGTACAGCTTTGGCGTTGGACCGACCCGGTTTGATGTCAAAGAGGGCCTCAGCGTTTCGACCGATCTGCACTTCATCAGTCAGCGACGCAACGGCAACAAAGTGTTCATCGCCCTCCCGACCGTGGGCGTGACGCAAGCCCTCGGCCGACCCGATAACGCCACCCAACCCTATGCTCGTCTTCAGGCCGGACTCGTTTATATGGATTACAGCATCACGGATGGCGTCTATAAATCAAAGAAGCGATTTGGCGTGTCCGCAAATGCCGAAGTCGGATTCGTTCTGAATGAGCGACTCAAGATCGCGGCCCGTTACGACTGGATGAGCAGCTACGACAAGTTGTCGTTCAACGGTCTCAGCCTGAACGTGGTGTATCAGCTTTTCAAATTCTAATCCTGCCTTATGTCTAAGACCAAAGAAGTCACCCCACAATACGAAGAACTGGCGTTTTTGGTCTATATCAACACCGACGAGGCGGATGACGCCTACGTCGAGGCCGAGCTCGAGGGCTTGTGCGACGCCGCCAACGTTGGCGTAACGGGCATGATCCGCCAGCGGCTGGATAAGCCGAGCGCCACTTGGTGCATCGGCAAAGGCAAAGTCACCGAGGTCAAAGCGGGCGTGGCCGATACCGGCGCATCGCTCGTGATTTTCGACTGCGAGCTCAGCGGTACCCAAGTCAAGAATCTCGAAGAAGGGTTGGGAACCCGGGTGCTCGATCGCACCCAGCTGATTCTCGACATCTTCGCCGGCCGCGCCCGAACCCGTGAGGGCCAGCTCCAAGTCGAACTCGCCCAGCTCAGCTACATGCTGCCCCGACTGATGGGCGTCTACACGAAATTCGAACGTCAGCGCGGCGGCATCGGCATGCGTGGTCCCGGCGAAATGAAGCTCGAATCCGACCGACGGCTCATGCGCGAGCGCATCGCCAAGCTGAGCGATGAAATCGAGGACGTCAAGCGCCACCGCGACCAGCAGCGCAGCAGTCGTCGCAAACACCCGTTCCCGTTCGCCGCGATCGTGGGCTACACCAGCGCCGGAAAATCCACGCTGATGAACCGGCTGAGCGGTACCGAACTGCTCGCCGATGCGATGCCGTTTGCGACCCTCGACCCGACCACGCGCAAGGTCGATCTGCCCGAGGGCTACTCCCTGTTCCTGACTGACACGGTCGGGTTCATTCGCCACCTGCCGACACACCTCGTCGCCGCATTTCGCTCGACGCTGGAAGAGGTGGTCCAAGCGGATTTCCTGATTCACGTCGTGGATATCAGCCTTCCCAACTGGGATATGCAACGGGACGCCGTCTTGGAAACGCTCGAGAGCTTGGGGGCCCAAGATAAACCGACGCTGACGCTGTTCAACAAGGTCGATTTAGCCCAGCCGCAGGACGTGGACGACGCGGTGGAATCGTGGCCCAACGCACTGGGAATTTCTGCCGCTACCGGCGTGCACTTCGATGCGCTGTACGAGCGGCTCGTCGAAATGATCCAGAGCCATCTCACGCCCGTCCAGGCGCTTCTTCCTTATACGGAGAGCGGCTTGGTGGACGAGTGCTACCGATTTGGCCGGGTTCACCAAGTGGACTATCGCGACGATGGCATCTACCTTAACGCGGAACTGGTGAGCGAAATGCGGCAACGAATCGAACCGTACCGAATCGCGGACTGAACCAAATTGGCTTTCTGCTCAGTCCCAAAGGCGAGACGATCATAATGAATGATATAGCCATGAGCATGCCCGATCAGGAATTGGAACAGGCACCTGCGGCCACCGTGCCCAGCACCGCCCAGCTCGTCGTCAAGCGAAACGGCCAAGAGACCGAAGAAGTGTTCACGGTCACGGCGCCGGCCACGATCGGTCGATTCGACCCGAGCGTCGGACCGATCGATGTCGATCTGGCCAATCTGCCGGAAGGCGCCTATGTATCGCGCAAGCACGCCGTCCTGAAAATCGAGGATGGTCTCTGGGTGCTCGCCGACCTGGGATCGTCCAACGGAACCTTCCTACTGCGTGACGATTTCGAGCGCATCGAATCGGCACCGCTCGAGAATGGGTCCGAGTTTGCGCTGGGTAATGCGCGATTCATCATCCACTGGGCGGACGAAGCAGGCGAACCCGAAGCCGCCGCTTCACCAGATGGTGAAGCGGACTTTGGCGACAGCGAAGCTGGCGAACTCTAAGGCACGCCTGGCGGCTTCCGGGTGTGGAAATCGGTTCTCTTCTGGAACTCCTGAGCGAGCCGCAGGCACGTCAGCTCGGATCCCACGGGTCCAATGAACTGGCCCCCTATCGGAGCGCCGTCTTCGAACCCAAACGGGAACGCGACCGCGGGCCAGCCGAGCAGATTTTCCGGTCCGTCGAAGTCACCCATGTTCTGCCACGTCTCATTGAACGGCCGCTCGGCCGAAATTGCCGCGTGGTAAAAGACCGGCGTGAAGATCACGTCGCACTCGCTCCAGATCGCCTCCGCTTTTCGCATCTCCTCGCGCGCGCGCATCGCCCATAGGTAATCGACCGCTTTCGTCTCCATCGCCGCCGTAAATCCCGCCACCTGGTTCACGTCGGCAAGTTTCTGGAACCGATCGGACCGGATAAAGTTTTCGTGGGCGCTGGCCCCCTCGGCGTTGACGATCAGATCGACCGCCAGTCCCGGCGAGGGCATAGCCGGAAGCTTCACATTAACCATCTGGTGACCCGCCGCTTTCAGGATGTCAAGTGTCGCGTTGTACGAAGCCTCGCTTGCGGCCGCCTTGTTCTTGGTAAACGTCTCCTCGATGAGACCAATCCGAAGCGGACCGCTTTTTGCGCGCTCTAACCGTTTGGTGAGGGTGGAGCGATCTTTGGGATCTGGGCCGGCGATCGCGCGGATGACGAGTTCGCAATCCTCGGCGGACCGAGCGATGGGTCCGATCTTATCCAGCGTCCAGCAAAGCGGCATCGCCCCATATCGGCTGACGCGGCCGTAGCTTGGGCGCAGGCCAGTGACGCCGTTGAACGCGCTGGGGCAGATGATGCTGCCGCTCGTTTCGCTGCCGATGCTGAATCCGACGCAGCCCAGCGCCGTGGCCGCGCCCGAGCCACTGCTCGATCCGCCTGCCCATCGCTTCGGGTCCCACGCACACAAGGTGGCGCCGACGTCGCTCGCCCCCGCGATGTTGTAGTTGCCGCCGCCCGCCAACTCGATCATCGCAAGCTTGGCGATCAGTACCGCACCCGCGTCGCGGAGCCGCTCGATTACCGTCGCGTCGTAGTCGAACACTTGGTCCGCATGGCCGGGACTTCCCCAACGCGTCGGAATGCCCTTGGTGGCGAGCAAATCTTTGGCCCCATAGGGAATGCCGTCGAGCGGCCCCTTGAGCTTTCCGGCTGCTCGGCGCTCATCGCTCGCTTTGGCTTGCTCCAGGGCTAAGTCCTCCGTCAATTCGCGCGCGACACGATGCCGAGCGCCTCGCGTGGTGAGCGCCCGGAGATACTCCTGCGTGAGTTCGACCGAGGAGACCTGTCGCTTGCGGAGCGCGTCGCCCAGCGAGCGAATACCCGAATGAAGGTCGACCGTCATCGCGGCCCCTCGCTCGGATGGAACGTGAAGCTCGGCTCACTGCCCTCAGGCAACTTGAACGTGAGTCGCCGCGCGCTCGACGCGGCCAGACTGGCGCGCGCCGCCAACGCGAGTTTTTTCTCATCCGCGCTCAGACGGTCCCACAACGGATCGGCGGTGGATGCGGCCGGCTGAGATTGAGCCAATGCAGCGGCGGGAAGGCCGAGGCTCGCAGCCACTCCAAGAGCCGCCTTGCCCAAGTCACGTCGTGAAATCTTGTCCATGGGCGCTACCTTACCAAATAGCGGACCACTATACTAGGGGCGTGTCTCAGCGAACGCCCATGATGCGCCAATATTTCGAGGCCAAGGACGCCCACCCGGGTGTCTTGGTCGCGATGCGCGTCGGGGACTTTTACGAGTTCTATGGCGTAGACGCGGAGGCCGCCGCGCGCATTCTGGGCATCACTCTGACCGGACGCGAAGACGCTGCGAACGGGCGCATTCCCATGGCAGGAGTGCCCTACCATTCGGTGGAAAAGTATCTCGCGCGCCTCGTGGCCGCCGGCGAGAAAGTGGCGCTGTGCGACCAGATCGAGGACCCCAAGAAGGCGAAGGGTTTAGTGAAGCGGGCGGTGACGCGCGTGCTGACTCCGGGCACCGTTATCGCCGACAGCATGCTCGAGCCGGTCCAGAACAATTTTCTCGTGGCGGTCGCCCGAGTCGCGGACGCGTGGGCGGTTGCCGCTCTCGATCCCAGTACCGGCGACCTACTGAGCACCGAGTCGTGCCCGGCGCAGCCTCGCGAATGGATCGCCCAAGAGATCGCCCGGCTGCACCCGTCGGAAGTTCTGATTCCCGAGTCGTTGCGTAGCGATCTGGAGCCGATGCCAACCGCGCTGTCGCTGAGTGTTACGCCTGCGCCGCATCAGGACCCCAGTCGGGCCCGGCGTCACCTACTGCGCCACTTTAAAGTCGCCCACCTGCGCGGGTTTGGCGCAGAAGATTGGAACGCGGCGATCGTTGCGTGCTCCACGGTCCTGACGTATGCCGAAACAATGGGCCTGACGCAGGAGCACGTGGCTGGACTGACCACCTACACGACCGACAGTTTCCTGGCGATCGACCCCAGCACACGGCGTTCGCTCGAACTCACGCAGAACCTGGTCGACGGATCCCGGCGCTTTACGCTGCTCGAATCGATGGACCGGACCGTCACCAGCATGGGGGCGCGTCTGCTTCGACGGTGGATCGACCAACCCCTGATCGACCGCGCTCAGATCTCGGCCCGCCACGAATCGATTGCGCAGCTGGTGGAGGCTCACCTCGATCGAGGCGAACTGCGAGCGGTCCTCCGCGAACTGGCCGACATCGAACGGCTCGTCGCGCGATGCAGCACGGGCACCGCGACGCCGCGTGACCTGTCGGGATTGCGCGCGACGCTCGTCAACCTTCCCCGACTAGGGCCACCGCTGATGAAGCTGAGCAGCGGGCGTTCGCTCGCGTTGCGGGAGCAGATCGCCGACCTGCACGACCTGGCGGTGTATCTGGAGCGGGCCGTCGAAGCTGAGCCCCCTGCCCACACGCGCGACGGCGGATTCATCCGGGCCGGCTTCGAAATGGAGCTCGACAAGCTGCGCGAGCTGGGGCGCGACGGTCGGAGTTACATCGCGCAGCTAGAAGCGGCGGAGCGTGAACGCACCGGGATCACGTCACTGAAGGTCGGATTTAACTCCGTGTTTGGTTACTTCCTGGAAGTCCCGAAGGCCCATGTCGCCCGGGTCCCGGAGGATTACATCCGTAAGCAGACGACCGCGAATGCCGAGCGCTATATCACCGTGCAGCTCAAGGAGCACGAAAGCGCGGTGCTGGGCGCCAGTGATAAAGCGATCGCCCTCGAGCAAGAGCTGTTCCGCGCCGTCATCGCCCAAATCCTCGCGCAGACTTCCGATCTGATGCAGACCGCACGGGCTTTGGCCGAGCTCGACGTCCTCGCCGCGCTCGCAGAAGCGGCCGTGACGAATCACTGGGTTCGACCCGATCTTGTGGAAGAGGATGTGGTCTCCATCGCGGGAGGGCGTCATCCCGTGGTCGAAGCTCATCAAGACGACTTCGTGCCCAACGATCTCGAGCTCGGCGATCCTGAACAGGGTAAGCGAACGATGGTTCTCACCGGCCCGAATATGAGCGGCAAATCCACGTACCTGCGGCAGGTGGCGCTCATTGCGATCATGGCCCAGACGGGATCGTTCGTCCCTGCTCAATCGGCGCGGATGGGCGTGACCGACCGTATTTTCGCTCGCATCGGTGCCAAGGATGAGCTCGCGCTCGGACAGAGCACGTTTATGGTCGAGATGATCGAAAGCGCCTTCATCTTGAATCACGCCACCAGCCGGAGCCTGGTCATTCTGGACGAAGTCGGTCGCGGCACGAGCACGTTCGATGGTCTGGCGATCGCGTGGGCGATGGTCGAGAAGCTCGTCGAGATCCGGTGCAAGACGCTGTTCGCGACGCACTACCATCAGCTCAATGCCCTTGCCGAGCAGTGGGACGCGGTCTTCAACTGCCGCGTTGCGGTTCAAGAGCGCGGGGACGACATCGTGTGGACGCACCGGGTGTTGCCGGGAGCAACCGACCGCAGCTACGGCATCCATGTCGCACGCATGGCGGGGGTGCCGCGGGATGTGCTTGGGCGTGCGGAAGAGATCTTGCGTCAGTTTGAGGGCGAGGAGCCCACGCCGACGCCGACTTCCAAGCCGACCGTTCGCAAGATGCAGCTCACGCTGTTCGAAACCGAGGAACCGAAGATCGTGCAGGAACTTCGGGATCTGAACATTGAGGAGATGACACCGATCCAAGCGCTTGCGCTCCTGGACCGGTGGAAGATCGAAACCCGGTAGGACTTAGCGTCCGAAGACCGACTTGAAGAACTTCTTCATGTCCTGCCAGCTCTTCTTGTCGGCCGCTTCGTTGTAGGCGGCTCCCTGGGCCGGTGTCGCCGTCGAATTGGGCACCGTGAACGCGTGGACGGCACCGGGATAGCTGATCATTTGGTACTTGACGCCGCGCTCGCGGAACGAGGCCTTCATGTCGTCGACGTCTTTCTTGGGCACAAACGGATCGTCGGCACCGTGGAGAATGAGGACCTTCGCGCGGATGCGGGCGTCATCGGCGGGCGAGGGGTTATCCAGTCCTCCATGGAATGAAACGATGCCCTTCACCGGTGCGCCGGTCCTCGCGAGTTCGAGCACGCCTGTCCCCCCGAAGCAGTAACCCATCGCGCCGAGGTTGTTGATGTCGACTTGCTCCCGGTGTCGCGACAGTTCGTTCAGGGCGGCCTTGAGTCGTCGCCGAAAGAGCGCGCGATCGCCCTTGTACTGTCCGGCCAGCTTGCCCGATTCCTGGGGACTGGCGCCGCGAACGCCTTTGCCATAGATGTCGGCACAGAACCCTACGTAGCCAAGCTCCGCCAGTTCCCGTGCGCGGCGCTGCTCATAGGCGTCGGTGCCATTCCAGTCGTGGACGATGACGATGCCCGGCGCAGGCTTCTTGGACGCGGTATTCCACGCCATATAACCTTCCAGTTCGGTGTCTCCATCCTTATAGATGATCGTCTGGGTTTTGATCTCAGCGAGCGCCATGACACTCATAACGACAGTGAAAGCGAGGACGAGCGGTTTCATCATTTGTCTTATGACACCTCGTGGTCGGGTTTTGTGACGGGAAGGCGCACCATGCGCGAACGAACGAGGCGTTCCCGATGATCGTTGAGGGGACAGATCGCGCGCACACCGAGGACATTGGCCACTTCCACGACCGTCGACCATTTTTCAGGATTGACTTTGCCGTCTTGGCACGTGCGCTTTTCGGGATCGAATCGAGAGCAGTCTCGACAGTGCATACTAGACCTCGGTGGGATGATGATAGCCGATTGCATCGCCGTGTTGGCGCTCCGTGTGCAAAGCACCGAACCTGCGCTCGACTTTAAATCTGGGGCCTTTTACGTACGTAACGGCAAGGAGGTCGAGAGAGTCCCGACCAACCAGCGACCTCCCGTTCCTTCCAAGGTTTTCGCCCTCAAAGAGGGCGCGAATTGGATCGTATGGGATACACGGGGGCTGACCGTGCGCACGCCCGCAGGCTCTCGGTCCAGTTTTCTGCCCGACATCGCGACCTCGGCCAAAATTCACACCGCCAGCGAAATCGAGACGATCGCGTGCCGCATTCAGCAGGGCGACATCAAAAAGGAAGCCAGTGCGCTTGCCGGCTATTCGCTCCAGAACGAGCAGCTCTATCTCGTGCTGAGGTGGTCGGACGCGAAGGGCCAGCCGTGGCTCGATGCCCTTGTTCGGCTCGATCTTTCGTCCAAACAGCCTTGGCCAGTTCTCGTCGCCAAGATGCCGGGCATGGTTCTCACGAAAACAGGAGCCCCCGTGGATCTCACCACCAGTAAGGATGGCTTGCTCCGCGCGATCGCGACGCAAGGAGATGCGTGGGGCGTCGAATCGGTGACCACCAAGGGTAAGCCTCAATTTCTTGCTTACGGAAAACGCCTGATCGACGCCAAAATCGACGCGACCGGCAAGACGATCGCATTTGTCGAGACCTCCAGCTACGGCAGCCGCCTGGGCGGGGCGATCGACTGCATTTCGGGCGAGCGAACGCTCCTGCTGGAAAGCGCGCAGCCCCTTGATTTGATCAGCGCCGACCCGCCCCTCTTCCGGGAACTTCAGGGGACCGTCGCAACGCTCCACGCGGGCGATTCCGGGCAAACGTGGCGGTATCCGGCAAACTCCAATTTCCGCGAAGTGAAAGATGGCTACCTGCTCTGGTCGGCCGGCGAGACACCCCTGCGCGCAATGCTCCTGTCCAAGTCCCTCGATGTCCGGGCGGTTTGGGCCCACGACGATCAGGGCAAGGAGATGATGCGCGCTGTTTCGGCTGAGAAGTCCTCGGCACCCAAACCGAAGAAGACGACGCGTCCCCGCTAAGCAACCTCGCGGCTGGCTTCTGGAATTGCGAAGTCGAGTAGCTTCTGCTTCAGTTCGTCGATGTGGGTGGGCTTGGCCAAGTAATCGTTCATGCCCGCTTCCCGGCACCGTTGCTCGTCTCCTTCCATGGCCAGCGCGGTCAGGGCGATGATGTGAATGTTGGCAACCGCGGGATCATCGAACTTGCGGATTTCGCGCGTGGCCCCAAACCCATCGAGCTCGGGCATCTGGCAGTCCATGAGGATCACGTCGTACGGATCTTGAGCCAGCGCGGCAAGTGCCTCGAGGCCGTTCTTCACCGCGGTGGCACGGCAGCCCAAGCGGTCGAGTTGCTTGAGCACGACGAGCCGGTTCACATCGTTGTCCTCGGCCACGAGGATGCGAAGGCGGAGCAGCGCATCGGAGACGGTTGTGTTGCGCTTGGCGAATAGGCGGGACTGGCGCTGCAGGAGCGTGCCGATCTGAGTGCGCAGGCGCGAGAAACGAATCGGCTTTGAGATGTAGAGATCAGCCGCGACGCTATCGATTTCGCTTCTCAGCAGCCGCTCTCGGCCGGCCAAAATGATCTGGCACGCGGGCCACGCCCGCCGAATCTCAGTCGTCAAATCTTGCCCGGTGAGGCTGGGGAGGTCGCAATCCACGATCACGAAATTTGCAGGTAGCAGGTGAGCCAAGCCACCCTCCTGGGAGAACGGACCGATCTGGTCAAGCGATTCGGCCTCCACACCCCACGTTCGCAAGACATCCAGGCAGGGTTCGCAGAAATGGGCGTTGCGTGAAAAGACGATGGCGCGAGTCCCCGCGGGAATGGTCAATTCCTCGGCCGCAGTCGCCGTCTCGATGGGAAGGCGCAAATGCACGCGGAACATCGAACCCTGCTCGAGGGTCGGCTCCAAATCGATGGTCCCGCCCATGAGCGCCACCAATTGCTGGCAGATCGTGAGTCCCAAGCCCGTGCCGCCATATTTGCGCGCGATGCTTTCGTCGGCCTGCACGAAGTCCTCGAAGATATGCTCGCGTGCTTCGGGACTGATGCCGATGCCGGTGTCGCGTACCAAGATCGAGCAGTCCAAGTGGCCATCCTCGATCCGGCGAACGACCGCGCTCAGCATCACGTAGCCGCTTTCGGTGAATTTCACGGCGTTCGAAAGCAGGTTGAGGACGACCTGCCGGAGCCGGTGAGCATCGCCCAGAACCAGTGCAGGGAATTCCGGTGGCACCACGCAGTGGAGGTCTACCCCCTTGGCGCTGGCGGGCCTGGACATGAGCTCGGCTGCATCTTCCAACAGACTGCGCAGGTCGAACGGGGCTAAATCGAGTTCGAGACGACCCGCCTCCAGCTTGCTGAAATCAAGAATATCGTTCACGATCCGCAGCAGCGATTCCGCGCTCGACCGGATCGCACCGACCATGTCGTACTGCTCGGCGGAAATCCCCGAGATCGAAAGCAGCTCGGCCATGCCGAGAACCCCGTTAATCGGCGTCCGGATTTCGTGACTCATGCGAGCCAGGAATTCGGACTTGGCGTTGGTCGCTGCCACCGCCTGCTCGCGAAGTTGCTCGGCCCGTTCGCGGGCCTCGGTCAATTCGACCTGATGGTTTTCCGCTGCGCGCAGTTGCTCGGCGATCAACGCGGTCGCCTGCTCGATCTGCTTCTGTTGGGTACAGCGGCCTCGGGTTCGGTCGCGGAGCAGCCGGGCCCAGGCGCTGCAAATCGAGACTTGGATCAGGGCGATGCCGAAATGGAATCCGAACTTGGTCAGAGTGAGCGCGGAATTGCCCCAAAAATAGACCGGCACGCCGGCGTTGGCCATGAAGGCGAAGGCGATGTGCTGCCCGATAATAAGCAGGGCGCCGGGCCACATGCACCATGGATCTTTGTAGACAATGAGCAGAGTCGACGATAGGAAGAAGAAGAAGTGCATCTCGGCGAGGCCGTGAAGCTGGTAAATATGCAGGGCACAAAAAACTTGCAACGAGATGCCGGCCACGATTCGCGTGACCGTCTTGAATGGGACGAGAGACGTGCAGAGAGCGAACATGCCCCAGGCCGCCAACGAAACAGGGATCGCCAAGGCCCAGGTCGAGTAGAAGAAGCTCATCCCCATCGCGAGGAGCATGTGGATGGCGAGAGCGACATGCATGACGCGGTTGCCCCGCGTGTAGATGCCCTGCATTTCGGTCTCGTAGTTGCTGGTCATCGTGGACCGCCTTCCTGAATGACGCACCCCAACGGTCTCATGGCCGATTTCGGAGGATCGTAGGTGCGCTCTTCCAGCAGAGCCCGAACCGCCAGACTTGCATAGGCCGTGTCGGGGTTGTCACAGAAGCGGCCGCGGTTGTAGCGGCCGCGGTAGGCGATCGAGCCATCTTTTCGAACCAGAACTGCGGTGGGAGTGCAAGTAACGCCCATCTGCCGAGCCAGATCGTTACCATCCGGTTGGTCCGGACCGGTCAATATTCGCTTGACAATGAGGCGTCCACGCGTTTGCGCCTCGATCAGGTCGACCTCGGGAGCCGCAAAGTCGGAACAGGGACAGCTGGCCGCCGAAAAGTGATAGAGGACGGGTAAGGGGGAGGGGGCTCGAACCTGAAACGGTCCGTAAATGGCGGGAACGGTGGGGGTGGCGCTCATGATCCGGTCTTGCCGAACAAAACTGGCGGCAATCACACCGATGCTGGCCAACAGGCCCAGCCAGACCACGACAATTCGCATGCGTTCCGATTCCCCAATGTTTTTTCGGGAATTTCAGCCGTGAATTAGAGAGTCGGCGATGTCCGGTTCGGAGCAAATTTGACGACATCTGCGTGACACTCAGCATCCAATCCAGCCGCGAAAACTGGGTTCAACCGCACGAAATCGGGCCCGAACCTGGCAATGCCCTACCCTCGGCCAGATACAATCTGGGCATGAACCCCCAGGAACTTCAGCTGTTTCACCATCCGTCCGACCGCCTCAGGCTATCGATCGGCGACCGATCGTGGCCGACGGTCAAGCCCGTTTGGACCGCCCCGCTGACCTTTCCGCGTCAGTACCTGGCCCTGCTCGACGGCAAGGGCCATGAGATCGCCATGGTCAAGAATCCCGACGATCTCCAGCCGGAAGCCAAGGCGGCCGTGATGACCGAAATCGGGCGTCGCTATCTGTCGAGCAAGATCGAGTCGATTGTCCACGCCAAAGGCGAATTTGGTGCAACGTACTGGACCGTGCAGACCGAGCGCGGAATCAAGGACTTCGTCACCCAGAGCCTCCAGGAGAACGTGCAATGGCTGTCCGAGCGGCATGTTCTGCTCATCGACGTCGATGGAAACCGGTTCGAAATCGACGATGTGGCCCTCCTCGATGCTCGGTCGCAGGCTTACATCCATCAATTTCTTTGAGAAGCCGCGCTAAACTAACGGATTCATGACCGCCGAAACCGGGGTCCGGATCCTAGTGAGCCTCAGCTTGATGCTCGGCAACGCGTTTTTCGTCGCGGCCGAGTACGGACTGGTCGGGTGCCGTCGCAACCGCATCGAGGCGATGGCGAAGAAGGGTGGCCGTGCCGCCCAGTCGCTCCTTGCCGCGCTCGACCGGCTGAGTGCCTACGTGGCGGGCATTCAGGTCGGCATCACGATGATCGGCATCGGGATCGGATCGATCACGGAGCCGCTGGTCACCGAGGCGATTCGCAAGACACTCGGCGTTCGCGTCGGACCCGCCGTCAGCATCGCGCTCTCCCTGATCTTGGTCACATTCTTCTTCGTGATCATTGGCGAGCTGATTCCGAAGTACGTCTCGCTGAAGTTCTCGGAGCGGGTCGCGCTGCTGCTCATCCGGCCGTTGCGATTCGTGATCACGGTCCTGACGCCTCTGGTCTGGTTGGTTGAGCGCGCGGGATTCCTCGTGCTGAAGCCGTTTCGAATCGATCCTCGGGCCATGGAGGGCGACGACGTTTCCAAAGAAGAGCTGCTGCTCATGGTTCGCTCGGGCGGCAACGATGGAGTCCTCGAAAACGCCCATGCGCAGGTCATATCCAAGGCCCTGCGGTTCGACGAGTTGGATGCAAGCGACATCATGATCCACCGCCTCGACGTCAAGTGGATTCCACTCGACACCCCGCGTGAGAAGCTCCTCGATGCGGTGGCCCACTCCAGCCACAACCGAATTCCAGTCTGCCGCGACGATGTCGACGATATGGTCGGCATTCTCTACCTGCAAGATCTCGTGCGGACCTACGAGACGCCCGATTTTTCGCTGGAAGCCCTGCTGCGCCCGGTCGAGGTCATTCCCGAGAATCTGAGCCTCAACAAGATCATTTCGCGCATGCGGGAGGCGAAGACGCAGATACTGATCGTCGTCGACGAATACGGCGGCACCAGCGGCCTGGTCACGCTGGAGGATGTGGCGGAAGAGGTTTTTGGCGATCTGGAAGATCAGCTGGAAAGCGAGCGCCCGCCGATCGAGATCACTGCTCACCGCCGCGTGTCCGCGCGGGCCAGCGTGCGTCTGGACGAGTTGCTCGAGTTCCTCAAGATCGAGACCGAGCACGACGAGGAAAAGGTGACGGACACCCTCGCGAATATCGTCGTGAATCGACTCGGACGCGTGCCCCGACTCGGAGATGCCGTTGAAATCGGACTCGGCTCGCTACGAGTCGAGAATATGGCGCGACGCCGGGTGACCCGCGTCAGCCTCTATCTCAATCGCGACTTGGACGAATCGTCGTAGTGCACGCGTAGTCGCTTGGCGATCGCGACCGCACGGTCGGCGATGTGCTCGAGCGCATGGAAGATTTCGAGCGTCTTCATGAACGTCTCCACCTTCTCGGGCTGCTCCTGAATCATCTTGGACAGGCGCTGACTCGCAATGGCGTACTGCGTGTCGATGTTCTCATCGCCGTCCACGATCTCGGAAGCGAGGTTCGGATCGTACTGCGTATAGAGTCGAATCGACGCCGCCAAGGACTTACGAGCCAAGGCGCCGATTTCAATCAGGGAAGCGCGTAGTTCGCCCGGGAAATCGTGGTCGAGGTGGGTCGCACGGCGTGCGAGCTTAACCGCGTCGTCGGCCACTTTCTCGAGCTCGCCAATGACTCCGAGCGTCGAGGTGAGCATACGCA
Source organism: Fimbriimonadaceae bacterium (assembly GCA_044226215.1). Taxonomy (GTDB): domain Bacteria; phylum Armatimonadota; class Fimbriimonadia; order Fimbriimonadales; family Fimbriimonadaceae; genus JBGAHK01. Next base: position 560,134 of record JBGAHK010000002.1, read on the forward strand.
GGTCGCTGGCGACAGGGGCTTCCTGCATCACGAGCAGGACCGTATTGCGGATGATCTCTTCTTCCAGAAAGTCGACTTCATCGTCACGGCGAATGACCTCGGTCGCCTGCAATTCGTTGCCAGTCAGGGCAGCCTGAATCGAGACCTCGATCATATCGTTGGCGAGATTGCCCATGCGGACAATCTCCGATCGGATCTGATCCATGCGTTCGTCGTAATAGCGGCGTAAAGTCATGCGTTCGTTTTCGCTCTCCGTATTGTAGCTTGAAGGGGTCAGTGTAGGCTCAGATTTGTTTTCATGCACAAAGAGGCGAAAAAACGGATTTTTCAAAGCACGCGAGACCATCTCCCCTGTTATCGGACGGTCCCGGCCAAACCTGGAGTAATTCGTTAAGGCTCAGTGACCAGCACGGGCGCCTCTGTCGCCACCGGTACGGGGCGGCGGGCAGCAGGTTTGGACATGAAGGGACGTTCGAAGACACGATAAAAGATCCAACTCAAAAAGAGGATCACCGGGATCCCGATCGCCAACAAATATGCCCATTGGCGCACGGGCGTGGAGGCCCAAGCGGGTCGATTGACATACAGCACCTGGAGCAGCGGGTGGTGGATCAGATAGAGACTGTAGGAGAAAGCGCCAAGTCCCGCGAGCAATCGCGAGCCGAGGATGCGGGTAACGAGGTTTTGGGGCCGCTTGGCGAGGACCATGAGGAGGACGGCAATGCCGTACCCCAGCGCCAAATCGGACGCCATGGTCGAGCGGTCGATGGCCGTCCATGCAACCACCGCCAGCACCGAGCCGAGTGCGAGCCACCCCGCCCAACGCCCTTTGCCGTCGTCCTCGCCCGCAAACGCCTCACGTGCCGCCATCGCGCCGATCCAAAACAGCCAGAGAAACCAGAAATAGCTCTTGTGAGCCGCAGGCACGGCCAACCCGAGACCCGCCACCGCAAATCCGACCGTGAACAGGACCGGCCACCGCGCCCGGCGGGCCGCGATTGCCGCGATCGCCGGAAACAGGAAATAGAGCTGGAATTCGATCGCGATACTCCAGAGCACCCCGTTGATCTTGTACATCCACTCCGGGCTCAGGTTGTGGATCATCGTGAAGTGCGCGGCCACGTTCGGGGTCGTGAGGGGAACATACTGGCTCCACGGCATGCCCGTCTGGTACCGCGTGACCGTCCAACACACGACCAGCGATAGGATCAGACACGCGTAATACGGGGGCAGGATACGGCGGCAGCGTCGAACAAAGAACGACTTGAGATGGATCACCGTCCCTCGGCCGCCGCGGTTAAAAAGAGCGAGTTGAAGGCAGAAGCCGGAGATCACGATAAACGCGGCGACCGCGAGGTGACCAAACCAAAACTGCCGGGAGATCAGGCCCGCAAGCGAACTCGATTTCGCAATCCGCTGCGCTGGGTCGACCATCGTGCAGAAATGGCCCAGCACCACATAGAGTGCGGCCAGGCCCCGCATGCCTTCGATGTAGCTGAGGTGGCGATTGGGCGCCGGCTGCACGATGGCTTGGGCGGTCAGGCGACCGAGACTCTCGTCTTGCGCTCCACGGCGGCCGCGACCAAGCCTCTAAAGAGCGGGTGCGGGCGGTTGGGGCGGGACTTAAATTCGGGATGGGCCTGGGTGCCGATGAAGAAGGGATGCGCGGGAACCTCGATCATCTCGACCAGTCGGTAATCGGGCGAGACGCCCGACATCACCATGCCGTTTTCGATCAGCTTCTCGCGGAAGTCGTTATTGACCTCATAGCGGTGACGGTGTCGCTCGGTCACGCGCGACTCGCCGTACAGTTGCGCCGCGAGCGTTCCGCCCACGAGATTGCACGGATAGCTGCCGAGCCGCATCGTCGCTCCCTTGGAGAACACTTCCTTCTGCTCGGGTAGCAGATGGATCACGGGGAATGGCGCGTCGGGGTTGATCTCCTCGCTGTTCGCGCCCGTCAAGCCACAGACGTTGCGCGCGTATTCGATAACCGCCATCTGCATGCCGAGGCAGATCCCGAGGAACGGCAGGCCCGTCTCCCGGGCGTACTGCACGGCTTCGATCTTGCCTTCGATGCCACGCGACCCAAATCCAGGAGCAACGACGAGCGCGTCCACTCCGGCGAGAAAGTCCATCGCGGGCTTGCCGTTCTCGAGCACATCGCTTTCGATCCACTCGATATCGACACTGGAATTTGAGGGGATGCCGGCATGAATCAGCGCTTCGCTGATCGACTTGTAGGCGTCACCGTTCGAGGTGTACTTGCCCACGACGGCAATCCGAACGTGGTGCTCGGGATTTTTCAGCGTGTTGACCAGCGACTGCCACTCGCCGAGATTTGCGGGGTGAGGCTCGAGTCCGAGTCGCTCGATGACGAGGTCACCCAGGCCCGCTTCTTCATACCGGAGCGGCACTTCGTAAATCGTGTCCACGTTCAGCGATTCCACAACGGCCCGACTGGGCACGTCGCAGAACAGAGAAATCTTTTCCTTTACATCGGCCGGCATCGGCACTTCCGTGCGGCAGATGAGCATGTCGGGGGTGATACCGATCTCGCGTAGATTGATGACGCTGTGCTGGGTGGGCTTGGTCTTGATTTCGCCCCACGGCCCGACCTGCGGCACGAGCGTGACATGAACGAACATGGAGTTTTCGTAGCCCACGTCTTTGCGCATCTGTCGAATCGCTTCCAGGAACGGCAGGGATTCGATGTCGCCCACGGTGCCGCCGATTTCGGCAATCACGACGTCGGCTTCCTGCTCCTTGCCGAGCTTGACGATGGACGCCTTGATCTCATTCGTCACGTGGGGAATGACCTGGACGGTGGCACCGAGATAGTCGCCACGCCGCTCGGCTTGGATGACCTTTTGGTAAACCTTGCCCGTGGTGATGCTCGAACCACCGGTGCAGCTCACATCGATGAACCGCTCGTAATGGCCGAGATCGAGGTCGGTTTCAGCGCCGTCTTCCGTGACGAACACTTCTCCGTGCTGGAACGGATTCATCGTGCCCGCATCGACGTTGATGTAGGGATCCAATTTGAGGGGGGCCACGGTATATCCACGGTTTCGAAGGAGGCGACCGAGACTTGCCGTCGCGATCCCCTTGCCGATCGAGCTCACCACACCACCCGTTACAAAGATATATTTCGTCATCGCCCTACTTCTTCCGTTCTGAGCCCCACCCAACGCACGATCATGCAGGCACACGGTTGCCCGCCGCCATTGGTTGTGGAACAACGCAAATTATATTCTTTGGGTACGTGCCAGCGCGACGTTTTGCCGCGTTATTCGCCCCAAACAATCTGATCGACGACGTCTCCGTCCGCTGTCGTCGTGCCCGCGAAAATGGCGTTTCGAATGACCCCTTGGACCTCCACGCGCGCTCCCGGGAAAATGACCGCATCCTCGATGGTCGTGGCCGAGACGGTCGCCCCTGCGCCGATCACCACATGATCGAGCAGTTCCGCATTCACTTCGGCACCCTCGCCCACGAGCTGACCGCCACCCGTCAGGAATCGACTGGTCTCCAGGAACGAAGGCAGCGTCCCCGTATCGAACCAGGTGTGGTCGTAGATGCCGGCACGGACGTCTTCGCCGCGGTCGATCAGCATCTGAATCGCGTCCGTGATCTCGTATTCGCCGCGCCCGCTGGGCTGAAGCTCGGGCAGTACGTCCCAAATTTGGGGGCCGAAGAAATAGAGTCCCGCCATGGCCAGGTTCGACTCGGGCTCTGTCGGCTTCTCCACGAGCCGCACGATACGATCGCCCTCGACGGTGGCCACGCCAAACCTGCGTGGGTCCTCCACGGGCTTGACGATGTTCAGGTTCGCGCAGCCGCACTCGGTGAACTTGGCGGCATGCTCGGCAAAGCCATGACTGTAAATCGCATCACCGAGGTAGAGCACAAAGGAATCGCCGCCCACAAACTCCTGGGCGAATCCCACCGCGTGGGCCAGGCCTTTCGGCTCTGTTTGTCGTACGTAGGAAAGCTGAAGCTGGAATTTCGAGCCGTCACCCAGCGCCTCGCGCATCGCGGCCTCGTTTTCGCCCACCACGATGCAAACCTCGTGGATGCCCATTTCTCGGAGTCGATCGAAGGCGTACTCCAGCGTCATTCGATTGGCGAGCGGAAGCAATGGCTTCGGAATATGGTGAGTGATCGGATAAAGTCGGCTTCCTTTGCCAGCGGCGAGAATAACTCCTTTCATGGGGCGTCTGGAGAATATCACAGATTTTCTTCGACGCTGCGGTACGCTGACTGGCGCGATGAGACGCACACGGATGTCAATGCTCATCGGCGCTGCGGTCGTTTGCGTCTTGACCGGATGCCACCATCCGCCGGCAGCGCCGTTCGAGACGTTTTCGGTTCGCTCGGCGAGCGCCGAAACCGCCGGAGACCCCACTTTTGCCGCTTATGTGCTTGCGGCGAAACAGGCGGCATCGGCTGAGCCGAAGCTAACCGAGCGCATTCGCCTGCTGCCCAGCGAAGAGCGAAAGCTTGGACTCCAGCTTGATCCCGCGATCGCGACAATCGTGGCTCGGGCAGGCAAGGTGGGCGTTCTCCCCAAGCGGCCGACTTCCCCTTCCGAGGCGAGACCGCAGCTGCGGGCGTGGGCACTCATCCTGCGCGGCATCACCGACAAGCTCGATCGATCCATCCACGAAGGCAAATTGGACGACGTGGTTCGGCTCACCGTGGCCGGGACCCAGTTCGCGGTCGCCTTGACGGGCGGCTGCATGGAAGACGCCTCGGTTGGGTTCGCGGGAATCGATTCGATCCGCCGGACGGTCCTTCCCCATCTGCCGACCATGGGCGCGGGCCAGCTCAATCAACTTTCACAGGGATTGGAAGTGGCGCTTCGTAGCCGTCCGAACCCGAGCCTGACTCTCGACCAAGAGCTGGCGCAGATGCTTGAATGTGTCGACTTTATTCAGGACAAGTTCGCCCGGCAAAAGGAAGACGACCTCGTCGAGCAGCTCGGCACTGGTGCCGAGGAGGCGGTTCGGGCCCTCAAAGAGATTCGTGGCAAGAGCGATACCGAACGCGTAGCCTACTTCCGCGAACTCGCCGATGACGCGCGCCGGCGTACCGACCGCGTCCGGAAACTCCTCGACGTTCGCGCCGCGGATCGCAAACGAGAGAAGGATCCCAATCGCAAGAAGCCATGGGCATTCTTCGCCCGCAACTTCTTCGGGGCGATCGATCAATTGCCCGCACTCCAGGACCGATTTCTGGCTCGAACTCGACTTTTCGCGCTTCAGGCACGAATCTACAGCCGGATCAAGGTCGATCGCCGCGCGCCGGCCAACATCGCCTCGATCAGCGACGTCCTCCGCATCGATCCGTACACGGGCAAGACGCTCAACTACCGGGCCGCGGGTGTGGACTTCCAGCTTTACAGTGCGGGTGAGGACGGGAAGGATGACGGCGGAACCACGGATGCTGAGGGATTGAGCCCGGATATCGTCCTTCGATAGGGCCGACCCCGGTAAAATGGGCCGTTACGCACCGCCGCGCGATCCAACCGACGACATTGCTCGTCAAACAAACGGACACTCTGTGAACACTACTGCTCGTTTCTTGATCGCTGGGACCCTGTTCGCTTTTTCCGGATTCGCTTGGGCGGGGCCGGATACCGAGGCGATTCCTGCTCTTCAGGCGGCGGCAGACGTGCTTCGCGAGGCGGGAGGCGCCGACGCAGCCTTTCTTCCTGCGGGCATGGTGCGTACCTCTTGGAGCAGCGACAATCTGGCCTCCGTCCTTCGCTACCCGACCGACGAATTGGCGGTCGTGAAGCTCCGAGGCAGTCAACTTCGCGCGGCACTGGAGCGATCGGTCTCCCTTTTCCCGTCGCCGAACGACTCGTTCCTCCAAATTTCGAACTTGGATGTGACGTTCAGCCGAACTGCACCCGCCGATTCCCGCATTAAATCGGCTCGGATCGGAGGAGGCGCCATCGATGACGCGCGAAGCTATTCGGTTGCCATGCCCGCTACGTTGGCGCGCGGTGGCCTGGGGTACTTCAAGGTGTGGGATAAGTCGCAAATCGAGCGAATCGTGGCGGGTGTGACGCTGGAAACCATTTTGCGTGGCAAACACGCTTACGATTCGGCACCCCGCTGGCAGCCGAGTTAGAACTCGATCGTAATGCCGTCGTAACCGGGCACGATGCCGTGGGGCGCGAGGGCATCTTCCAATTCCGCGTGGGTGGCATCGCCCCAGTGGCCGTGGTGCGTCGTTACAACGGTGGCATCACCGCTCAGTGCACCCATCTCCCGCAGGCGCTCGACGGTGCGAACGCACTCTTTGATATCCATGTGCCCGTAGTAATTGGTCCTCTTGAACCCGTCCGTGCATTCGATGACGAGGCAGTCGAACCGAAATCCGCTGCGGAGGAACTCCCACGTCTCTTCAAGAAACAGCCCGGTGTCGGTTGCGTAGAAGACCGACTTGCCCGCATGGCGAACGATGAGGTTTTGGCTATCTTCGTCCAGCTTGTGGTTCGCCTTGACGGGGGTGATTTCGTAATCGCCGTGCATGAACGGATGGAAGCTGCACGTCCGCACGAGTTCGAACGGCCACGCATCATAGCGATCGGCGATGTGCGTTAACACGGTCTCGTTGCCATAGATCGTGTACGGCGACATCATGGCGTCGGTGAACGGATAGAGCGAGTACTGCAGTTCGTTCGGGGCCAAATGGTCGTCGTGCGAGTGAGTGAAAACGATGCCTGACCAAATGGTGGGATCGATGCATAGCTGAGTTACCTGATGGTGAATATCAGGCGGCAGATCGATCTTGATCTCATCGTCGATGAGTGCGGAGGAGCGGGTGCGGACATCTTTTCCGCCATGTTTACGGGCATATTCGCTCACTCGGCTGTTGGCGAATAGAGCCGGGATTCCTTCGGCTGCGCCCGTGCCCAACAGCTGGATTTTCACGAACCCACCGCTTGGTTATTACCGGCAGGCTCGAAGTCATTCAGCGACCAGACTAGGAGTCCACTCAGAATTTTGGGATAGTAGTAGGTCGACTTTTGGGGCATTTTCTCCCCACCCAGCGCAATGCGGCGCATATCGTCGACCGTCGGCGGGTTCATGAGAAATGCCGCCGCATAGCCTTGATCCACGGAAGCGATTGCCTCATCGGGATCACGCGTGTAGTCGAAGAAATCGTTGCCGGTCAGTCCCATCAGTTCGCTGAAAATGACGTCGTGCAAGATACTGACGTCCAGCGCGCGCAGGTCGTCGGAGCCTTGGCCATTTGTTGCGGCGAGCAGCGCAGTTGGATCCTTCGCCACCCAAAGTTCGCCCTGACCACCGGGCCACACGATGCCGAACGCGATGGTATCGAGAGACTCCAAGCGCCCCAGCAGTGACTCGTTGGGAACACTTTCGATCGAAAAGTAAGCGGCGGCCTTCTCGGCCAACTCCTCGCGCGACATGCCCAGCCGTTTCACCATTCGGTGAGTCGGCAGCAGCACGAGCCCTGGATCAGAGATGCTGCTGAGCGCCATCATCATGAAATCTTCGGGCACTTCGCCCGAGGTCTCACCCTTCATCTCCCGGAACGTACAGGCCGTCTCGTAGCGGTGATGGCCATCGGCAATCCACACCTTCTTGGGTGCGATCATCTGGCTCAGCTGGTCGACCGTGCGGGGATCGTCGATCCCTTCGATCAGGTGTCGCACGCCGTCCTCGGTGGTGACATCGATCAAGGTTTGAGCGGGTGCCTGGTCGATTGCGCTGTAAATTGCCCCGCCGTCATCTTCGTACAGCCCGTAGATACACTCAAGATGGGCGCGCGTTGCCTCGAGGATGCGCAGTCGATCTTCCTTGTGCTTAGGGAACGTTTGCTCGTGGGGTAGGACAATGCCACGATCGTAGGGCACCACCTGAATCAGGGCGATCAGCGACTGCCGCTCGATCGGCTCACGAGAACCGGGGATGGTGAACGTTTGGCGATAACGGTAAAACGTCGGTCGCTGTTCGAGTTCCAGCGTTCCTTCATCGCGCCACTGCTCCAGTCGGGAAGCGCTCCGCGCGTACTTAACGAACTTGCTTCGATCCCCCATCTCCGATTCAGGAAGGGTGAGGTGGACGATGTTGAAGGGAGACTCGGAGGCCAGTCGATTGCGGTCTTCGGTGCTGAGTACGTCGTAGGGCGGCGCGACCAACTGTTCCAGCGGCCCCGCCTTGCTTGAATACCGAAGCGCACGGAGGGCGCGAATCATCGCCATAGACCTTCTAGTGTAGCCAAAGGTCCTAGAACCTGGCTGGTAAACTCGCCTTTGTGCAAGCTGAAATAGGCCTGAAGCCCTACGCCGATCGCGTGGACGAGCGACTTGCCCAACTCTTGCCCGCGTCCCCCGCCGATTCTAGCCTGCCCAATCCCGTTCGACTCATCGAGGCGATGCGGTATGCGGCACTCGCCCCCGGCAAACGGCTCCGACCCGCGATGTGCATGGCAAGCTGCGAAGCGGGAGGCGGATCGGCCGCAGACGCGATTGACGCGGGATGCGCAATTGAGTGTGTCCACTGTTTTTCCCTCATTCACGACGATCTGCCCGCGATCGACGACGACGACCTCCGGCGCGGCCGCCCGACGGTCCACCGACAGTTCGACGAAGCCACCGCCATCTTGGCGGGCGACGCCCTGTTCAGCCTCGCGTTCGAGATCGTGGCCGGACTGGACCAACCGCCGACCACCCGGATTCAGGCTATCCATGAGCTTTGCCGCGCGAGCGGCGTGGGCGGACTCGTCGGAGGCGAAGCGCTCGATATCGTCAGCGAACGGCTAGCGCCTTCCGCCGAACTTGTGGAGCGGATTCACGCGCTGAAGACGGGATCGCTCATCGCGGCCAGCTGCGCGATTGGAGGACTTTGCTCGGGCCTGGATGACGACGGAATCGAGCGGCTGCGTCGGTACGGGCACCGCGTCGGCGTCGCCTTTCAAATCGTCGACGACATCCTCAATGAGACGGGCGATGCCGAATCGATTGGCAAGGCGACCAAGACTGACGAAGCGAGGGGCAAACAAACCGTGCCACGCGTGATCGGACTCGAAGCGGCGGCCGAGGAAGCGAACCGGCTGGTCGATTTGGCATGCGCTGAGCTAGAAACCTTGCCGGGGCCCACCAGCGCGCTCGTGGACTTGGCTCGATTCAGCGTCTGGCGACTCCACTAGACCCGGGACCAGAGGAACACCCCTCATCATTTCGAGTCTTATCTCTTTGCACCCGCACTGGTCTTGACAGGGTAGGGGTCGGCAGGTACAATCCCCCTCCGCACCCGACCGTTCTTCAGTTCAAGCGACGTGTTGGGAGCGATGCGCCCTAAACCCTACGGGCGAAGTGTCGAAAATACATACAATCGACGCGAAATTTAGGGAATTTGTAGCGGCTAGTGAAACAAAAGACGATCAAAACCTGGGGTGGCTTCGGCCGCCAGGCAAGAAGTGTGAGGTTCGATCGTCCCGCCACACCACCCAACGCGTTCCCTAGGTTCGTCATCTGGTCGGGTTTCCACTGTCCTTTTTATCGAGGGCAGTCCGGCGTTGGTAAAAGTGAGGGAAACTTGATTGGCATACCTGCACCCTATTGTTAGCGTTCTTTGTTGTGCTGCCTTCGTGCCCGTGGCCGCTGCGCCCCGGCGAGGCTTTTGGACCAAATTAGTCGAGCGCTTCCGGAAGACAGACAAAGTGATGTCTCCGCCCGCGATCGTGCATGAGAACGGCTGGACGTTGATCCAGTGCGACGATGCCGAGAGCTTTACGGAGTGGCTCAATAAGGATGAAGAGGGCGGTCCGTTCCGCGACGGCGGCGTCTCTTCCCTTGGCTCCCACCTGCTGATCGAGCTCTTCGACTGCAACAGCAATTCGCTCAAGACCGAAAACTCGGTCGGCAACGCGATGATGTCGGCAGCGGTCGAAAGTAAAGCCACGGTCGTGGAACAGTCGTTCCACGAATTCAAGCCGTACGGCGTCTCAGGCGCCGTGATCATCCAGGAATCGCACTACACGATTCACACGTGGCCCGAGCATCGCTATGCGGCCGTCGACCTGTTCTACTGCGGCGGAACCATCCACGTTCACCGCGCCGTCGATGTCCTCCGCGAGCGGTTCCAGCCGGGGCGGATGAAATTCATGGTCGTCCGACGCGGCTCGCAAAGCGAAGTCTGAACGGTTCGGCACGTCACGAGGCCGGTTGGGTGCTTGGATCAAAGCGCCGAACCGGCCTCTCTTGTTAAACTTCTGGGCGATGCCCGAACTCCCCGAGGTCGAAACGGTCTGCCGCGTCATGCGAGGCGCCCTCGTCGATCATCGCATCGTCGAAGTTGAAGCCGCGACCGACGAGATCGTCTTCAAGAAGCGCGACCCCGAGGAGATCGAGCACGCGCTCATCGATCGCACCGTCCGCGCCGTCCATCGCAAAGGCAAGTATTACTGGCTTCAACTGGACAAGGGGCCGATGCTCGCCGGCCACCTGGGCATGGCGGGCTGGATTCGCGAGGTGGGCCGGCCCACCACCCGCTTGATGGAGCATGGCAAGGGACCGCTGGATGACGACCAAGGTCGACCGAAGTTCCTCAAGCTGTTCCTCACCACCGAGGAAGGTCGCCGGATCGCCTTCACCGATGGACGCCGTCTCAGCCGCATCTGGCTGAGCGACGACCCGGCAAAGGAGCCTCCCATCTCACTGCTGGGGCCGGATGTCATGAATGAGCCTCGAACCGCCGCCGAGCTCCTGACGGCTCTCAAGGGCCGGACAGCCCCGATCAAGGCACTCTTGCTCGATCAGAGCCTGTTCGCGGGCGTCGGCAACTGGATTGCGGACGAAGTGCTGTACCAAGCCCGAATCGCGCCAGCACGGCCCGCCGGTGAACTGAAAAAGGCCGAACTGACCCGAATGGTGGACCGGATGGCGGAGATTCTGGTTCAAGCCGTCGAACTCGATGCCGATTACGACCGCTACCCGACCTCGTGGCTGTTCACCCATCGATGGGGCGGAAAACGGGGCAAAGCCGAAATCGAGGGCAAGGCGATCCGACGTGACACCATCGGCGGACGGACCACGGCCTGGGTGCCTTCGCTTCAAAAATAGCGGTTCGTGCCTAAATTTCAGATTGGTTGCAACAGAATTACGGGCTAAATCCCGAACATATTAAGGAATAACCGTACGTAAGCTCCGAGTGACCACCATGAACACGACTCCTTCCAGACGCCAGGCCTTTACACTGGTCGAAATCATGATCGTGGTCATGATCATCGGCGTTCTCCTCACGATCGCCGTGCCCCAGTGGCGCCTCGCTCGAGATAGAGCCCGTACCAATACCTGCCTTCTGAACCTGCGGCGGATGGAAGATGCGAAGGATCAGGTGGCGATGATCAACAAGCTCTCGACCGGCGATCCGGTCGATGAGAGCGACGTCTTTCCCGTCTTCATGAAGGGTGCCGAGGCTCCGGATTGTCCGGCCGGCGGGACGTACACGCTCAACGCCATCGGGGTCCATCCCGAGTGCTCGATTCACGGCACGCTCCCCAACTGAGCCACCCTTCCCCGCGTCCCCGGGTGATGTGTTATCATCTGCCCGGCCCATGCACAGCGACGCGACCGGAATGTTCATCAATGAGACCCACACCGATGCCGCCATTTGGCAGTTTCGGGTCTCCAAGATGCTGCTCGAAGGCAAAACTCAGTTTCAAACCTATCAGATTTGTGAGATTCCACGGTTTGGAAAGAGTCTGTTCCTGGACTACAACATCCAGACCAGCCTGATGGACGAGCACGTCTTTCACGAGTGCATGAGTCAACCCGCAATGACCCTGCACCCGAATCCGCGCAACGTGGTGGTGTGCGGCGGCGGTGAAGGCGCGACCTTGCGCGAGGCGCTTAAGCACAACACGGTCGAGAAGGCGATCATGGTCGACATCGACGGCGAGCTCGTCGATATGGTCAAGGAGCACATGCCCGAGTGGCACCAGGGCGCTTTCGAAGATCCCCGGACGACGCTCCTCCACACCGACGCGCGCGCATGGCTCGTGGAGCATCAGGGAGCGGGCTTCGACGTCATCCTGAGCGATCTGCCCAACCCGCATGAAGAAGGACCGGGGCAGATGCTCTTCACGCGCGAATATTTCCAGATCTGCGCGGATGCGATGGGCGACGACGGTGTGCTGGCCATGCAGGCGGGCACCGCCAACCAGAATTACCCCGAGTGCATGCTCAGCTGCATCAAGACTCTGGAATCGATGGACTGCTTTGCCCACGTGGCCGGTTACTACGGCATCGTTACGACCTTCTTCCAGCCGTGGGGGTTCGTCTTGGCGAGCAAGAAGCACGATCCGAATTCGCTCAACGCGGAGGAGATCGCGCGTCGATTTGCCGCCCGAGGGGTCAAGACGCGGTACTACACGCCGGACTTCCATCACGCCGTCTTTGCGCTGCCGCCGTACTTGATGGAGCAGTGGGACAAGGCCCGCATCCTGACCGATGCGGAGCCGTTCGTGTGGACGGCGTAGCCTGAATTCGGGCTTCCTGATCGACCTTTTTATGTCCCCGGGCGTTTCTCGCAACATGAGCGTCGACGAGTTTAAGCCAGGCGATATTGTGGAATGGGATCACAGCCAAGGAACGAGCCAAGGTCGCGTCATCCGAAAGTTAACCAAACCTACGCACATCAAGGATCATCAGGTCGCAGCTTCCGAGGACAATCCGGAGTACCTTGTCGAGAGTGACAAGACGGGCGCGCGTGCGGCACACAAGCCGAGCGAACTCCGTAAAGCGTAATTACTCGCTGCTGAGGTGCTCGCGCACGATTTCCGCAAGGCGACGGGTCATCGTCGGAACCGCCGATAGCTCGTCGACGCTGGCACGACGGATACCTTCGATCGAGCCGAAGTTCCGGAGCAACATGCGCCGGCGGCGCGGACCGATCCCCGGGATCTCCTCGATCGCAGAGCCCGTCATCCGCTTGTCGCGGAGCTTACGGTGGAACGTGAGCGCGAAACGGTGAGCCTCGTCGCGGAGCCGCCGCAGGAGGAGCAGGCCCGGTGACTGGAGCGGAAGCTCGATTTCGCGGAACGCGTACTTCCCCACATCCGCTCCGTCGAAAGCGTAATCACCATGGCGCTCGGCCGCGATGGTCGGCTGGCTTTCGAAATCGTGGATGAGCTCGGGCAGATAGATCAGCTCCATTCGCTTGGCCAAGCCGATCATGGGCACGCTGAGCCGCAAATCATCGCGCGCTTTGAGCGCCGCTCCGAGCTGACCCTTTCCGCCGTCGATCATGATCAGGTCTGGAAGCTTGGCGAACTTCGGATCATTGTCGAGATACGCCCGCAATCGCCGCGTAATGACCTCGTGCATCATCGCAAAGTCGTTGGGGCTTTCCGGGTGGTAGCGAATCTTGAAGCGCCGATACTCGTTCTTGGCGGGCTCGCCATTCTCGGTCACCACCATGGAACCTACGGGCGCCATGCCTTGGATGTTCGAGATGTCGTACCCTTCGACGCGGAGCGGTACGGTGGTCAAGCCCAGCGCTTCGCCGAGCTGCTCCATGCCCTGAACCGCGATCTCCTCCTTCTGCTCCATTTCGATGCGCATCGTCTTAAGGGCCTGCTCGGCGTTGGCCGCGGCAAGATCGATGAGCCGAAGTCCTTCCCCGCCCTGGGGCGCCTCGACCGTCACCGCCGCATTTCGGCGTTGACGAAGCCATTGCTGGACGATGTGCCGTTCCTCAATCTCGACGGGAAGCAGAATTTCGCGGGGAATCTCGGGTGCGTCGGCGTAATACTGCTTCACGAACTCCGCCACAGCCTCGGTGGGCGCGGCATCGACCGACCCATCGAGCAAGAACTGTCGCTGGCCGATTAGCTTTCCGCCGCGAACATACAGCATTTGGATGGCCGATCCACGCTCATCCTTGACGACGGCGATGACATCGCGGTCCTGCTTGTCATGAGTCAGTACCTTCTGGCGCTCCAGCACGGCCTCAAGCGATTTCAGCCGGTCGCGCAATACCGCCGCCCGCTCGAAATCCATCTCCTCACTCGCCTTCTGCATCTCGGCGCGGACGTCTTCGAGGAGACCATCGTGCTGGCCCTTGAGGAACCGCTCCACGTCGCCGATCACGTGGGCATACGCCGCCCGATCGGCAAGTCCAGCGCACGGCGCCAGGCATTGGTTGAGGTGGTAATAGAGGCACGGTCGCTGCTCGTCTCGTCCCGACCAACTTTTCCCGCACGGAATGAGCGTGAACGTCTTGTGGAGCAGTTGCAGCGTCTCGCGAACCGAATACGCACTCGTGTACGGTCCGAAGTACCGCGCGAACCCTTTCCGCGGGTTCCGTGTGAAGAGCACACGCGGGAAGTTCTCGTTCGTGATCGCGATGTAGGGGTAGCTCTTGTCGTCTCGCAGCCGGACGTTGTACGGCGGCCGATGCTCCTTGATCAGATTGCACTCGAGGACGAGCGCCTCGACTTCGGAATCGACGACGATCCACTCGATCTGCCGGACCTTGCTCACCATCCGCTCGATGCGGTTGCCGTGGCGGGTGGATTCTTGGAAATAGCTGCGGACGCGGTTCTTGAGGCTCAGAGCCTTGCCAACGTACAGCACCGAGCCTTTTTCATCTCGATAAATGTAGCAGCCGGGCTGGGCAGGGACCTGCTTCAGGCGCTCGGCCACCTCGGGCGTGCGCACGCGGGAGCTCTTCAAAGTGTCGTCTTATGATACGGCATGGAGTGAGGCCGAGTTCGCGGAATTGGTGGGTATGCTCAAAGCGCACCCGGCTGTAGCTCAGTGGATAGAGCGCTTCCCTCCGGAGGAAGAAGTCGGAGGTTCGAATCCTCTCAGCCGGGCCAGTTTCCGGCACACGTTTCTAGGGCAGGAACCAGGAAACGAGCTGTGCGTTTCCGAACTGCGTAGGCACGATGAATGCCGAGCCTAGGCCCGGGTCTTCGTCGGGCTCCTCCATCCAGCACCAGGGCCCCGGTAACCCCTGCGCGTGGTGCGGTCCGAGCAGATTCTTGAGATGCCCATTGAGAACGAACTGGTAGCGTCCCTCCGGCAAGCTGGGCAGGACGATTTCAGCAAGACCGTCCCACCAAGTGGCTACGATTTGCCCTTCGGACTCGAGGCGCGCGGAAGATCCGCGAAGATCGGGGCATAGCAGCCGAGCCGATTGATCGACCGGTCCCAGACGCAGATCGTAGCGGACCGACCAAGGGTAATACGGAAGCCCGAGCCGATGCCACTCCCCGGTTGCAAGCGGGAGGGGATGGTCGATACCGCGCTCATCGACGGCAAAATCGCCCAGGATCCAGATCGGGGCGACCTCGCAGTGGATGGAAAATCGTCGGCATCGCAGGCGCACCAGGTTCGACCCGACCTTCACGCGCGCGGGACGAGAGAGCCGCATTTCTTCATCGAAAAACGGCTGATCTTCAAATTCAAGCGGTTGGCCATTCAGTTCGATTTCGTATAGCCAAGCCCGCTCGACGGCAAGCTGTGCGTCGGTTTCAACCGTGCTTTCGAACGAGTAGAGCAGCTCGAAGGGCAGGCAAGAATCGACGGGCATGGTCACCAGACGATCGCGGAATTGAACTCCCATCTCCCAAGGGTCCCCTTCAAAGCCTTGAAGCCGCCACAACGTTTGGTTCTGCCGAATCGTGGTCGATGTCGTCACCTCTTGATTGCCGATCCTGAGCGCGCAACGCGTGAGCGGGAGGACGTTCGGGCGGAGTCGCGTGACCGCCAAGACCTCCACCTCAGAAGTCGACCTTTGCAGGCGCGGGGCCAAAATTGCTCGATCGGAGGTGATCCAAAGCCGATGTTCGCCTGGATGCAAGGTGAGGTGCGTGGGAGCGGCCTCGACGACCGATTTTCCCGTCACCGTATTGATGACTTCGACGCTGCCCGACGGAAACTCAATGGCGGCCGAGACCGCATCGTTGAACGGGTTCGCCATGAACCAGAGTTCTCCATTCGGCACCGTTCGGCGGGCTACGCTGAGCCCAGGCGGCAATGCGGAAGTCCAGTCATTGGTAACCAGCGACGGTGCCTCGAAGAGATTTTCGACAAACTCCGCGTAACCCTTCAGTTCTTCTCGAGCTCGCGCGCTCGGAACACCGTCGACTCGGTTTGGACCCTTTGCCGCGACGACGACGCGACCTCCTGCCTCCGCAAATTCGGCGAGCAGCGCCAACGTTGTACTCCTCACGGTTTCGCAGCAGGCGGGTATCAGCACGGTGTCGTAGGTCCACGCACCGACCTTGAGGCCGTCGTTCACGGACCCAACTCCCTCAAGAATCCACTCGTCACCCAAGTGAAAGTCGACGTATCGATCCGCCAATGCTTGGACCTCGAGGCCGTAACGTTCGCGCAAGGATCGAGTGGCATCAGGGAGCTCCGTATCGCGGCCGCACGCTGCGCTGTCGGGAGTCCACGTCAGCCAGCCCGACGAAGTGGGGTGGAGCAAGAGCACGCGTGTCGTTCGAACGCCTGCGCTAAGCATGGTCGCAACTCGGGCCTGATGTTCTTGCAGCGGACCGATGTCGTCCCACCACGGAGCGTGATCGCTCAACGTTTGGGGCCAATCATATTTGCGCCCACCCACGGTCGTCTGATACGACATGTGGGGCACGATCAAATTGACACCTCCCGCCAACAGGAAGTCCCCGAGCCGCTTCATTTCGGCCGGGGTCATCTCGTAGCCGCCGCCACCGTAGGCTTCGCACATGACTTGATCCCGCCCAAATTGGGCGGCGACGCTCACGGCTTCCAACACATTGATGTGCCAGCGCATTCGATCGCTCGAGTTTTCCGACTGAAACTGGAACCCAAGCAAATCGATGCCGGGAACGTGGAAGTCGCTCAGAGCCAGCATCGTGTTAGGCTGGTACCGCGGACATGGCCATTCGTGCTCATGCAAATGGCCCGTCAGCCGCAAGCCGAGTTCCCGGCAGCCCTTCGCCAAGGGCGCCGTGAATCGTGATCGAAGAAGGCTCTGAATAACCTCTTGGTAGTGATAGCGGGTCACGGGGGCATTCGCACTCCTGTCGAAAAACAGCTCGGCGACGTGGTCCGTGATGCTGTAGCCAAAGTGGTCCCGAAACACGGTCTCGATATCCGCCGGCCAAGGCAGGGCGCCCTGCGAATAATCCATCACCGAAGGCTCGTCCGTGAATGCGAGCAATCCGTCCACGGACACGGTCTGTGCGTACTGACGGTGGGTCGCATCCAAAAAAGCGTCGGTTGTCCGGGGGGCCAGGATATCGACGTAGGTTTTGCCGGCGTACCAACCACTGGGCTCAGTCGGTTGTAGTTCAATCGATAGCTCGGTTCCGTTGGGATGGCGGGCAGTTCCGACTATTTCGCCCCGCGATTCGCCTTTGCGGACGCACATCAACTTCCTCAACCCCAGTGACAGCTCCCTTTCGAGGACATGGCCCCCGGCGAACCCGCTGGGATAGGAGTTCTCATCGTAGATGTGAACGGTCAGCCCCAACCGATCCGCCACTGCCTGGGCGACCCGCCACAGTTCGAACCAATGGGTGTCGAGATACTCCGTGGTCATGCCCGGGCGCGGATGGATGAACGCACCACCAAATCCCCGTGCCTGAAACTGCTGCAGTGTTTCTTCAATTCGGCGGTGGGACATTTCTCCGTTCCACGACCAAAGCGGAAGTGGCCGAAAACGGTGATCGATCTGCAACGGGTCCATCAGTATTCGGCGAGTTTACGGGGCATCTTGAACGGTCCTATCAAACCGTCATGTCGTTGCCCGGGGACCGCTTGACATGCGCCAATCGTGACGGCCCCCGATTCCGGCAAACTCGTTCCCCAAAAGTCGCGAGCGCCTGGATCAACACCCAGAAAACGCTTGAGATTGATCCCCTGCCCCAATATGGGCGAACTCGGTTTGACTCGAAACGACGTCAACGAACTGAGGTCGCCAAGATAACCAATGGTGTTCCCGGCTTCAACCGACACGAGATCGGGATTTAGATTCAGGCCAGTTGGACGGCCCGAAAGCTTCTCCAGTCCGGTGGTTGCCCGAAGCGAGTCGAGCGACGAGTGGTGAACTCCTTGCCACACAATATCGAACGTGCCCCCCGAACTCCAATAACAGTTTCCTTGGATGACGGTGCCCTGCTGGCCTGACACTGCCGTCAACAGTGGAACACCCAGCGTCGTGATGATGACATTGTTTCTAATCTGCACATTCCTCGTCGGAGAGATTAAAGCAATGCCGGCGCTGGTACCCGACGAGGTGGGAGTCATGTAGATCGAATTGTGGTAGACGCCCACATTCGCCACGCCGTCCCAGCCGTCCCAAAGCAGGATTCCGGCCGCATTTCCATTTCTGCCATCGTTCTGGCTGATGTTGTATCGGATCGTCAGGTTTCGCAAAGGCCGTGCTCCGGCGAACTGCGCGACAAGATATCCTGGTCCCGCGTTCCCGTGCGAATAGTTGTATTGCATCACGCTGTTGGTCACACCGCCATCTAGATCGAAACCTCCACCGTCGCCCGTCTGACTCTGGTTGTTGTAAGACTCATTGCACTGGATGGCGATACGATCGCTATCCCACGTCCAAATGCCAACTGGGCCACCGCCTGAATAGTTGCTATAAGTTCCGTTATCGTGGCTGCTGCATTGCTCGATGACGCCGACCTGGCAATCACTGATAATGATTCCGCTGCCGGAATGTGAACCCTTGTTGGCAATCCCGCGGTTCTGGTACGTGTGGCAGGCACCAACGTACACCTCCTGATGGGCGTAAGTGCTGGCCGTCGCGCTAAACGGTCCGTAGGTCATGATCCCAACGTCCCCGTTGTCGTGCGCCTTGCATGCCGTGATCCTGACATTCGTATATCCGGACTTACTGCTATCGGGCGGGCTCGATCCGATGAGGATGCCGCCGTTTCTGAACCCATAGACATCCACTTTATCGATCGCGATGTCCTTGAGCTTAACGGCTCCCGCCAGCTTACAAAGGATCTCAATCCCGGCCCCGCCATTTCCGGTTTGGGTGTTCGCATTCCATCCTCCACGGATGGTCAGATTACTGATGGAAATCTGTCCGACGTTCGTTGCGGTAATTCCCCAGCCTGACCCCGCGTTGATCCCGGCTTTTAGCGCGCCGGTCGTCGTCACGGTAATCCCTGGCGTCGTCAGAACGAGCGTTCCTGAGAACGTCTTGCTGCTTTCGAGCAAGACCGTATCGCCGGGAAGCAGGGTCGCCGAATTGACCCGGGCTAGCGTCTTCCAAGCGGTTGCCAGGCTCAGACCATCCTTCGCATCACTCCCATTCGGGCTGAGATAATAGATGGCAGCCATCGAGAAAGATGCCAAGCTGGCAGCTCCCAGCATCAGGAGCAGTCTTGCGCAGGCACACATGGATTGAGTTTACAGCACGAATGATGAATCGGTTAATCACCATGCAAATTGAATGGCCGATATCGATAGTGCCGGAATCCGTCCGTCAAATTCAGACGCACATTCGAAGACGGGGGCGATATCGGTCGGACTTGCCCCAACGAGTCGGTGAATGCTCTTTACCCTCGCGTTTCGTGGCACCACGATCTCGGCTTTCAGGTCTGAGAGGCCGCGATTCGATATCCAGACCGTCCACCGCGCGCCATCAGCCGATTTGGCGGCAAAGGCATTTATCATTGAACTGTCTGACTTCGCTACGACGAGATCCGATTCGGCGAATGCAGACCACATTTGCAGAGCGCGACCCGATGGATGAATTTCGTTCATCGCGCCCAGCGCGTAGATCTGGCTATCCTCGTCGTCTTGCATCCATCGCGTGTTCCACAACATGGCCGCCTGCACTTCCCGCTCGGATGCCGCATAGCCGAGTGTGTCGAACGCCACCAAGGCGTGGCCCATGTCATTCGAATGCTTCCAGACCGGGTCCGGGCCGTAGTCCGTCGAATTGGTCTCAGCGATGATCAGCGGAAGATCACCGGCCCATCGGCGTATCCAATCGAGCGCTCCGTGAAGCGCGCCGACCACATTTGGGGGCCGCTCGCGGAGATATGGGTCATAGCCCCCAAAACCGTATGCCGAGTAATGGGAGTAGCTAATGAAATCGAGGTGGGGCGCCGCACGCGGTAAGAAGCGTGCATTCCAGTTCTCGTCATGAACGCCAGCGCCCAGGCGGATCGTTGGGTCCACAGGCCTCAGAGCCCGCACAAAGTCAATGACCACGTCGGCCAGCTCTTCCGCAGGGCCCTTGCCCGTATTCCAGTTCTCGTTTCCGATTTCCCAGTAGCGCACGCCGTAGTTTTTGGTTTTGTTCGAGTAGCGGACCCATGCACACGCGGAATCAATCCATTCCTGTCGCGTGAGACCGCTGTGCGCGAAATTGTGGTAGCCCAGTACCACGTACGGTTCGGCGCCAACCTCGCGGCAGAGCCGAATATAGGAGTCAAAATCCATCCGGTCGCCCGGATATTTTTCGTACCCGGCGATCGATTGCGGGTTCGCCACCTCGTAAGGCGGCAGTGCCCAGCGGTAGTTATCGGACTTTGCTCCGCCGGGGTAGCGAATCCATCTGCAGCCAATCTCCGACAACGCTTTCGCCAGCGGTCGCGCGTTTGGGCGATTGGAATCCGCATCGCGAATGTAGCTCACATTGATTCCGAAGAACCGATCCAAGTCGGTACGGATCACCTTGTCGTCTACGGAGATGGTTGCGATCATAGATTCGCCCCGTTCGTTCGGATCACGTCGGAATACCAATAGCTTGAGTCCTTTCGCGTGCGCACGAGAGTGTCCATGTCGACGTGGATGAGTCCGAACTTCTGCCGGTACCCTTCGGCCCATTCCAAGTTGTCCATCAGCGACCAGTGGAAATAGCCCAGCACGTCGAAGCCCTCGTCCACCGCGCGCTTGAGCGAGAGCAGATAGCGGTGGCAGTGGTCGATGCGGGCGGGATCGTGGACTCGGCCATCTAACGCCACCCAGTCGGGCAGACTCACTCCATTTTCGGTGATCGCAACGGGCAAACCGTAACGTTCCGACCAGCACCGCACGGTCCAATAGTGGACCTCGGGCGTGAGCTGCCAGTATTGACCTGCGATGGGCCGGCCCGCCGTCGGAGGCACTTTCTCGGGACCGGTTTCACCCATCCGAATCGTCGGGCCCTCGTACGAATTCAGTCCCAGAAAATCCAGCGGTTGGTGAATCGCGCTCAGCTCTTCGTCCGAATAACTGGGAAGGTCCTCGCGCAGAATCTCTTGAACGTCCGGATCGAGACGACCGCTCATCATCGGCTCGCAATAGAGCATCGCGTGCCAGTTCGTGCGCTCGCGGTACTGGAACATCCAGAGCCGAGCGGCTTCGATGTCCTCCGGCGATTCTGATTCCGGAATCGCTCCCATGGCGACTCCGGCAAAGCCAATCTTGGGAGGCCGCGGACACGCCGCGCGCAACGCTCGACATGCCTTGCCGTGAGCGATCTGCACGTGTTTGTTGGCCAGGAGAAATCCCTTCCAGCCTTCCTTTCGTCCCGGCGCGTGCCAACCATCCAGATAGCCTCCGACCAAAAAACAAGGCTGTTCGTTAAACGTCATCCAGTGGCGCACGCGGTCACCGAGACGGGTCGCGATCGTGCTGGCATACTCCGAGAACCAATCCGGAGAGTCCGTGTTCAGCCAGCCGCCGCGTCGTTCCAGTGCCAGTGGGAGATCCCAGTGGTAGAGCGTCAGCCACGGCTCGATGCCAGCATCCAAAAGCAAGTCCGTCAGGCGGTCGTAGAAGTCGAGGCCGCCCTTATTACAGGCACCCGTTCCATCCGGCAACACGCGGCTCCAGGAAACTGAAAATCGGTAGGCGTTCAGCCCCATCTCCTTCATCAGGCGCACGTCTTCGGTCAGTCGATGGTAGTGATCGCACGCGATGTCGCCCGTATGGCCGAGATGAATGGCGCCTGGCTTGCGGCAAAATTCGTCCCAAATGGAAGGTCCTTTGCCGTCCGTGGCGGCCGCTCCCTCGATCTGATAAGCCGAGGTCGCCGCGCCCCATCTGAAGTCGCTGGGAAAGGCCATTTCAACTCAGGGGCAAAGCGACATCGAAGTACGGATCAGTCACGGCGATCGCTCGCTAATCGAGTTTGAGGAGTGCGAATTCGTGGGGCTTGGGAACGGCGGCGGCAACCTCCTGCCGATGGATGGCCCGCTCGACCTTGTCCAGCGCCGCAAGCGCCTCCTTTGTTTCGGGAAGTTCTCCGAACCAGAAGTTCACGTTGAATTGCCGCGTATGAAACGCTTCATTGCGCTTGGTCGCCCAGGCTAGAACCTGCTTGGCCTGGCGAGCCATGGGCGTGTCGAGCATGGCCAGATCGATACCGGCCGCCAGTTGATCTGCACTCCATTTCGCGACCTGCTTCCCATCGATCGCCAGGGCATACTGGCCCGCCGCGAGGTGATCGACCTGAAGCGATTGGCGATTCAGGTCGCGGCTGAATGAGCTGTGGCGGAGCGCCAAATCGTAGGCCGGATCGTGGGGGAATGGAAGGCATTCGTCGGTTTGCCTCCATTTGAGGGGTCCGAGCAATTCAATCTGGGTCTTTGATTTGCTGACCACCGAGTTCTGAGCCCCGTCCAAGTGCAGAGCGCTGACGACGGGATCGACTCCCCAAGATTTCAGGAGGGCGCCGGCCATGACCAGGTGGCCGCTCGGACCGGGGTGGATCGCGTCGGGAAGGATCTGCTTGGCGCCCTCCTTGTCGATTTTCACCACCGCATTCAACAAGTCGGTCACCGGCGAGCACAGGTCCGCGAAGCCGGTCTTCTCCTTGGCGGCAAGTTCCCTGACGTACTCCCCAAATCGATCGACTGTCTTGCTGTAGCCCGGGAAGTCGCTCTTTTCGTGGGCGATTTCATCGTACGGACTTTCTTTGATCAGCGTGAGCGAAAACCCTGGCGCGGCTTTGCGTAGCGCGGCAAGAAGCTTGTCGTACCACTCCCGGTAGGTGTCGTAGATCTTCTGATTGAACGGAACGTAACCCGCGTCGTTCATCCCCAACATCACCGTGATGTGATTCGGCTTGAATGGGGCAACGTCTCGCGTCGTGCGGGTGTTGATATCGCCCATCCATCCGCCCCAAGTGTTGTCGCCGCCGACTCCGGACGTGAAGAACTCGATATCCAGCTTGGGATAGCGCGTGCGCACGAACGTCTCCACGTAGGTCGTATAAAGTCGCTGCTCGGTGATCGAATCGCCATAGAAGAGGACGCGATCTCCATTCTTGAGTTGAAAGTCGGAAGTCAGCATAGTCAGGGCAAGGGCGGTGGCGAACATAAGACTAACTCTGGCCGTAGCGGTTGTGATAGCGGTCGAACCACTTCTCCGCTTCGTCTTTGGGAATCTCGTTGGGGGTGCCGATCTGGAGAGCAAGATGGACGGTTTTGGCCACGTCCTCGACCATGACGGCTGCCTTCACCGCGGCGCGCGGCGAATCTCCCCACGCGAACACGCCATGATTGCCGAGCAGAATCGCGGGTGCGCGGTTGCGATACTTGAGGATCGCCTGGCCGATGTGATCGCCCTCGTTATCGGTGTAGGGCATGCACGGAATCTCCGCGCCAAATTCGTCGGCGATGGCGGTGAGGACCAGAGGAATCGGCTTGTTGCAGGCGGCAAACGCGGTCGCGTAGTTGCTGTGCGTGTGGATGATGCTCCGCACCTCGGGCATGTTTCGGTAGAGGAACAAATGGTGAGGAAGATCGACGCTGGGCTTGAGTTGGCCCGCTAGGACTTTGCCAGATTCCAGTTCCACGGCGACGAGATTGTTTGGCGTAATGGCGGAATAGTCCATGCCGCTCGGCTTGATCACGACCAGGCCGGTTTCCGGATCGTAGCCGCTCGCGTTACCGGAATGCATGGTCACCAGTCCGCACCTGACGAGCATGTAGTTGGCGTGGGCGACGTCTACTCGAAACTGAACCTGCCCGGGAAAGTCCCGTTGAGATTTGCAGTCCAGGAGCGTCCGAGCAGTCAAAAGATCCCGAGATCGATCAGGTTTCAAACCCATACGTTTCGTAAGCTCGTTTAGGGTGTCAGCAAGTGAGTCAATATCGGCGTCGTTGAGGAGGGCATCCACAATTCGGGGCACATAACTGTCGTATTCATCTTGGGCGCCCATCTCGTGCTTTATCCCTATGGGATCCCATTCATAAAGCAACACATTGCGCACGGCGTCTGACAGCTTCTGAACTCGAATTTTCTGGGCGCTGTTCATGGCAACACCATAGCTGTGAGAGAGTCGTCTCGCCCTTCGTTTGCCTGCGACAATGGGGAGTTAACGTGCACCCCGCACCTCACTGCTCACACGAATCAGCTCCTTCATCACCTCACTCAAATCGGCGTATCGGCCCGTTTTGCCGAAGCTGTCATGAAGGTCGGAATACAGCCCGAAGAGCCGCGCGTACGTCGACGAAGCCAACGGATCGGGTCGATACACGGTGTCGCTCACTCCCGTCATCGCTTCGATCGCCGACAACGTGTCGGCATAAGCGCCACCTGCGACCGAGCCGAAGATGGCCGCTCCTAGCGCACACGTTTGCTCCGACCGGCTGAGTTTGATTGGACGGTTGCAGACGTCGGCGTAAATCTGCATCGCGAGCGGGCTCTTGGCCGCGATGCCTCCGCAGACCACGATCTCCTGGATCGGCACCCCATACTCCTCGATGCGCTGGATGATTTTGAGCGCGCCAAATGCAGTTGCCTCGATCATCGCGCGGTAAATCTCCGCCACCGTTGTATGCAGAGTCTGGCCGACCAGTAATCCCGTGAGCTGAGCATCGACGAGGACCGTGCGGTTGCCGTTGTTCCAGTCGAGAGCAAGGAGGCCGCTTTCACCCGGCCTTAATTTGCTCGCCGCAGCCGCCAGTTCTGCGTGTCCGAGCGTCCCGCCCGTCAGGTGCTTGACCGGCCAATTGAAAAGATCGCCGACCGCCGATTGCCCCGCCTCAATTCCCATCATCCCGGGAATGACCGATCCGGGGACGATGCCGCAGACACCGGGGATATCGGGGATGTCGTCTCCGCCGACCATGATGTCGCAAGTCGACGTGCCCATGATCTTCACGAGCGTGCCTGGCTTCACGCCGCTGCCGACCGCGCCCATGTGGGCATCGAACGCCCCGACGGCGACGGGTGTACCAGCACGAAGTCCAGTGAGCGCGGCGACCGACTCGGTGACCGTCCCCGCAACCTGATCGGAGGTCATCGTGTCCTGATAAAGCCGGCCCCGAAGATCGGCGAGTCGGGGATCGAGCGCGGCCAAGAATTCTTTGTCCGGAAGTCCGCCCCAGTCGCGGTGATAGAGCGCCTTGTGACCGGCCGCACAGATGCCGCGCGGAATCTCTGCGCCCGTGCGTTTTCCGGTCAGGTAGCCGGGAATGAAGTCCTGCAACTCGACCCAAGAATCGGCCGCCGCGAAAACGTCGGGAGCCACGCGCGCGCAACGGAGAATCTTGGACCACCACCATTCACTTGAATAGGTGCCGCCGGTCTTGCGGAGGAACGGCCGGTCCATCTTCCGTGCCATTTCCTTGATCTCTTCCGTCTCGGCGTAGCCGGTGTGGTCTCGCCAAAGCCAGCACTGGGCGTGAGGATTCTCGCGGAACTCGGGCTTCATCCCAAGCGCTTCCCCATCGGCCGCGATCGGAAGTGGACTGGAGCCCGTCGTGTCCACGCCTACGCCGACAATCGCGTCGTTTGAGACCCCGGAAGCGGCGATGACTTCGCTTACCACTGCGTGGAGGCCGTCGATGTAGTCGCCCGGATGCTGACGCGCCAGGTGCACATCGGATGAGCTCTCGATAATTCCGGCGTTACCGCTGGGATAGTTGCATATCGCCGTGGCTACCTCGCGGCCGTCCGCGCAATCCACGAGCAACGCGCGCACGCTGTTCGTTCCGTAATCGACCCCGATGCTGTACTGACTCATCCGTGACTTCTCGGGCTTATTCTGAAGCTTGGGCGTGAACCACCGCGCTCACCCCCATTCGGGGACGGGTCAGCACCCGGACGCCGTGAGGCTCCAAGACCAGCGTGTCGGAAACGATATCGCCATCGAGAGCGCTCAACGAGCCCGCATCCGAGAAGATCACGGTCTGGGAGCTCTCCGTTACGTTCAATACGAAGAGGAAATCAGTGGTTTCGCTCGACCGGCACTGGACGGTCACGCCTTCGGGCAGGACCGCGTCGAGGACCGGCTGAATCTCCATGCGGCGCATCAGCAATTTGAGGAATTGGCTGGTGAACGCCGCATCATTCCTCGAAGCGACGAAATACGCTTCCCCTTCACCGTAGCTGTTCCGCGTGAGGGCGGGATTCCGCGCATAGAATTCACTTCCGTAAACGGCGAGCACGTCTGCGGTTTCGGCATGAACCATGTCGCAATATTGCCGCGCCTCAAAGCTGCCGCTCAAACCAAGCGCATTCCCGTCGCAAGCTTTGATCACCACGCGCTGATCGTCATAAAGACCGTCCGTGTCCTCGATCCAAATTCCAAGGACATCCTTGAGCGGGCCCGGGAAGCCGCCTTCAAAGCAGAGGCCGTTCTCGTCCGCGATGCCGCTCCAATAGGTGCCGACGAAGACACCGCCCTTTTCGACAAACTTGGCGATTCGCTCGGCGACACCCGGCTTGAGGATGTAGAGCATGGGCGCGACGATCAGTCGGTAGCGCGAGAAATCTTGATCCGAGTCGATGACGTCGGTCGGAACTCCGGCTTCCCAGAACGGCCGGTAGTGCTCGACGACCGTATGCAAGTAATTCTTGCCCTTGATGCGGACGGCGACCACCGCATCGATCGCCCAGGCATTCTCCCAGTCGTAGACGACGGCGACCTGCGGGCTCGAGCCCGCGCCGAGGACGTCGCCAAGTCCTTCGAGCGCCTGACCCACTTCGGCGACCTCACGAAAAACGCGTGTGTCGCTGCGGCCGTCATGAGCCACAACCGCGCCGTGGAACTGCTCTTGGGAGCCGCGCGACTTGCGCCATTGGAAGTACATGACTCCTTCGCTTCCGTGGGCGACCGCTTGCATCCCTTCCAATTTGTGCTGGCCGGGACGCTTGAGCATCATCACCGGGTACCAGTTCGAGCTCGACGGCGTGGATTCGATGAGCAAAAACGGCTTCTGCTTGAGCGACCGATAAAGATCGTGCGTGAACGCAACGCCGACCCAGTTTTCCGCCTGCATGGGGTGGTCGATGAAGCGCGGATAGCTGTCCCACGAGACGAAGTCCACATGCTTCGCCATCTTCCAATAGTCGATCGCGGGATACGTCCCCATCATGTTCGTCGTGATGGGAATGTTCGGACTGATTTGACGAAGCGGTTCGGACTCGTTGAGATAGCAGTCGATGATGTGGTCGCTGACAAACCGGCGCCAGTCGATGGTGAGGCCGTTGATTGCGGTTTCGCCATAAGGCGGCCCAGGGATTTCGATTTCGGACCAGTCCTGATAGGTATGGCTCCAGAACGCAGTCCAATATGCCGCGTTCAGCGCATCCAAGTCGTTGTTGAATTTGGCCCGTAGCCACCGGCGAAAAGCCTCCTGGCAAAGCGAGCAATGGCATTCTCCGCCATATTCGTTGCTCACGTGCCACACGGCGAGTGCGGGGTGGTCTTTATACCGCTCGGCCAATCGCTGGGCCATCGCTCGCGACTTTTCCCGATAGACCGGCGAGCTCCAGCAGAAATTGACCCGGTTGCCATGCTTGCGTTGGTGACCATCCGCATCCGTACGCAACACTTCGGGATATTTCTTCGACAGCCACGCGGGTTGGGCCGCACTGGGAGTAGCGAGCACGGCCAGCCGCCCCGTCTTGGCCAGCTTGTCCATGATCTCATCCAGCCAGCCGAAATTGAACTGGCCTTCCTGAGGTTCGAGCGTGACCCACGAGAACACGCCGACCGTCGCCACGTTGACATGGGCGAGGTCCATGAGCCTCATATCCTCATCCCAAACCGCCCGTGGCCACTGCTCGGGGTTGTAGTCGCCGCCGTGCAGCAAACGGGTCTGTTTCGGGATGATCGGTTTCCTATTCATGGCTTCAGGGTCAGGGTCGATTGCCAGCGCATCGACTCAGCGCGAGAGTGATTGGTCAGAGAACTGTTGATCTTGAGTTTGAGTCCGGGCTTCAAGGATTTTAGCCCCAGACTCCGGGCGGGTATCCGCACGATCAGGGTCTCTTGGAGGCCGGTTCGTTCTCGGATTTCGAGATCGCTGCGCGAACAACTCGCGGGCCGATCTTTGCCTCCGTAACGGATCTCGAGGGGAGCCCGCTTCTGGCCGAAGTCGATTTTCCACAGGCACCGCTCGGACTCGGGGATCTTGGCGTTTTCGTAAAGCCTTTCGTCGATAAAGTCGGTGGCATAAATCGCCAGATACAGATTGTCCTTTTCCCAGGTGGCATACAGGTCGCCAAAGGGATATGGGCTCGCGCTCGGAACCAAGGCAAGGTGCCGCGGCCAATCCAACAGGGTGGGCGTTTTCTCCCGATTCTTCAACTTGCTCAAGGGGTCCTTGATCGCAGGAGGAATCGAGGCTTGCGTCGCGTCGAATTTGGGAATCGGGCCGCGACGCAATTCCGCTGGTCGGCTGGCGGCGGCAGCCTTCGTCAGCAAGTCATAGGTCTTACCGTAAACATCGACCAAGCCCATGTTGAAGTCTTCGCCATCCCCGCGTCCTTTCGGCGGTTCATCCGCAAACTGAAACCAGTGCGCACCCACGACGTTGGGAAACTTCGCAAACGCCTGAACATTCCGTTTGAACGACTCGGCCCGTTCCTTTTGGGTATCGACAATTGGGAACGCGTCCGACGAATTCCGGTTGCCGCTTTGATTTTGCCGGGCGGCCATGTAGAACTCCGTGATCAGCACGGGCGTTCGGGTGAGCCGCGTCAGGGTGTCGAGGAAGTAGTAAGAGAGGGTGCCGTCGACCCAATCGGCGCCCTTGTTGGTACTGGTCACATCGACCAATCCTCTCGAGGCCAGGGCCGATTGGTGGTTGTAGTATTGGACGTACCGCTCACCCAGAATCAGATGGTGCGGATCGTACTTCTTGATGGTCGCCGCCATCAGCTCGTAGTAGTAGCGGGACATCGTGTAGGTCCACCGATTCACGAGGGCCATCCCGTTCCCGCCCGGCCGAAGGTGAACCGTGGGAGCACGCTCAAATTCGTCCCACGTGGTGGCTTGGGTCAGCCAGTCTTTTTTCAGCTTCGCCAAGCTGTGCCCGTACTGCTCGCGAAAGAGTTCAAGCAGGCGCAGATGTCCTCGTTCCGTTGCCCCCAAGTTGTTGAGGTAGTGGAAGAACAGCGTGTCGTCCCACCATGCGAGTTCGTTATCGGTGAAGTAGCCGATCAGATTCGGCTGATCGCGATAGCCGGGAATCTGGTCGCGAGCAGCTCCGTCGACCTCTTTCCGGGTGGCATCGCTGAAGATGTCATTCCAAGGCGCCTTGTTGTACGCCCCGAGGTGCAGGACAGCCGCAAATGGCAGCGCCTCGCTTCCGGAATGCTTCTCGAATTTGTCATGGGCGCTCCACGCGCCGATAGTGTTGAACCCCCAGGATCGAAGCTTGGTCAGGGTGTCCTTCACCCAGGCCTCATCATCGGGAAAGAGACCCCAGGCGTGATAGCCCGGATTGTCAGGATTGAACCGGCTCTTCTCGACACCAGTCTCGACACAGTCCACTCCAAAGGACCAAAACGGCTTGCCGGAGGGGTCGGACAAACTCCACCAGCCGTCACGCTGGGTCACACCAAATGTCTTGGGCGAAGCAATTGCCCCGCCCAAGATCAGACCCAATGCAATACCGTGAATCAAAGCGTTCCCCTCTTGCCTCGATTACTGCGGTGGAGTATTGGGGCCCGTTCCGGGTGCGGCCGGACCAGCGGCCCGTCGCCGCATGCCCATCGTCGCCATCTGGAACCGCTCTTTGGTCTGATTCAGGTCCGCGCACTGATATTCCTTCATCAGAGTTTGCTGATCGGCCGAAGAAAGCGAATCCCAGTTGCCATTCGACTTGGCGAGAATGGCATCGATGCCTTCCGTCTTCTGAACCTGCGTATCGCTAAAGCCCTCGGCCGCGCTGCTGTTACGACAACCCGCCAAAGCCAGAGCCATCACGACGGCTGTGCCAAACAAGATCAGGCGGTTCATCAGTTTGGATTGGCCAGCCATCGCTTGGGATCAGGCAACAGACCAGAGGTCAGGAGCTGACCAGGACGCAGGAACTTGGCGCTGGTATCGGACATGATGAAACTGCTTCCATCGCTGTACTTGCGCCAGCCTTTGCGCATGGCGGCCATGTCCTTATCGGTGGTGGACGTGATGGGCAGTGCCATGTTCACGATGTCCTCGCCCCAGACGCCGACAGGAATGTCCCACACCGAAGCGCAGTAGTCCATTTCGTTGTTGTTCCAAGCGTCGCAGCCGGACCACCATTGGTACTGCTCTTTGAAGCCTCCCGCGATCATGATGACATCGGCCGGGTTGTTGACTTGAGTGGCGCTGGTCGGGCCGCTGGGGTCGTACCAGTAGGGGCCGGGAATAAAGAGGCCACGAGGTTGGTCGACGCCCGGGAAGTACTTGAACTTCTTGTGGGTCCAGGTCGGGCTCACCGTGTTCGCCATGTAGGAAAGTCGACCCATTTTCGCCACTCGCGAAGCGGGAAGCAAAGTCATCGGTGCGAGCGCGCCAAAGGAATCGACCGGAGCCTTGAGAATCTCCTTGCTCTTCGTGTATTTTCCGATCGCCTGCTCGCTGCTCCAGTTGTAGCTGTTGCCCCAGCCGACGGCGGTTGAACTGTCCCCAAACGTGTAGAGCGGCATCATGTCGTCGCTATCGGTGAGGTAGAGGTGAACCGCCACGCCGAGCTGCTTCATGTTCATCAAGTCCGCCGTCTTTTTCGCGGCCATTTTGGCCTGGGCAAAGACGGGGAAAAGGATGGCGGCGAGAATCGCGATGATCGCGATAACGACAAGGAGTTCGATCAGCGTGAATGCTTTGGTATTTCTCTTCATGAGTGGGTCCTCGACTATGAGAACGGAGGGATCAGGTCGTGGTCCTCTTGAGTTCGAAGCTCCGGCGGCGCGCCGCAGGACTGTCGCACGGTAAGGGACACAGGAAGAACAGGGTGGAGCGGATCCGGACTTTCTCCGGCGAGCTGCTTCACAAGATGCTGAACGGCAAGCGATCCCATTTCCTTAATGGGCATGCGCACACTGGTAAGCGGTGGCTGGGTCATGTGGGCGAACCACGTATCGTCGAATCCGACAACCGCGATATCCTCGGGAACCCGCAGACCTTTCGCGCGGATGGCGCGCATGGCTCCTTCCGCACAAAGGTCGTTGATGCAAAAGACGGCCGTAGGAATCTTCTCCTTGGGCCCTTCGAGTATTCGCGTCATCGAGGCAAATCCCGGCCGCCAGTCGAAACCGGACTGGACGATGAGATCGCGATCGATCGGCAGCCCCGCATTGACATGGGCGGCACGGTAACCATCGGTACGAGGGCAGTTGGTCGAAACTTCGTCGGTGCCTTGCAGGATGGCAATACGTCGGTGTCCCAGCTTGATCAAGTGTTCGGTGGCCATGACGCCGCCGGCAAAGTCGTCCGCGTTGATGCTGGGGATGTTCGGATAGGCTTGCTTGGCGACCACCGTCACGCATGGAAAATTCGTTCGCGAACAGGCTTCGAGCAGGGGGCTATCCAGCGTCGGGATGACAATGATCAAACCGTCGACGCGGGGATCCACCCGGTTTCCGACCGACTGCGCACCGTCGCCGGTGTAGAGCATCGTATTGAAACGTCCTCGAATCGCCTCCGAGAACACGCCGTTCATGATTTGGGAACAGAAGGGGTTGCGGTCGATGAACGCGTCGGCATACGGAAAGACCAGCCCGAGGACCCCGGTCTTGCCGGTCGAAAGACTTTGCGCGAGTGGGTTGGGCGAATATCCCAGCTCTTCGGCCGCGGCAACAATTCGGTCACGCGTCGCCTGGCTGACGCGGACAGTTCCGCGCGAGTTCTGACTCAGCGCTGCGGAGACGGCCGCTTTCGAAGTTCCGGCGAGCAACGCAACGTCTTTTACTGTGACTGCCATGGTCTTTCTGGACGAATCGGCGGGACCTAATGAGAATAGATTAACCGATCAATCTAAAAACATTCTACTTCAATTCAGGCAAAACGCAAGCCCAAATTTCACTCATTTGGCCGCGGACTGCTTGCCCGGTGAAGTTACGGGAGGGGCGAACCCCTCCCATGGGTTGTTCAGGATCCCGATCAGGCCTTTCGAGATCGTCGCAGAATGATGGCGCCCAAGCCTGCGCCGATCGCGAAGATCGAGCCCGGTTCAGGGACCACTTTCATGTTGTTGAAGTAGTTGTCCTGGCTCCCGTCGGCTGCGGCACCCAGGTTGTACGACCAGATGCGGACCTTCGAGATCTGTCCGGCGTTCTTGAACACGCCAGAAAACGTGTTCGATCCACCGCTCAGCGGCTCCATCGTGACGTCGAACGTGTTTGCACCGGTCACCGTGAAGGTGAGGTGGAATCCGCCGTGCTGGATCAGCCCGATCATGATGTCCGAGCCGCCTTGGATCGCCCAGTTGCGTCCGGGAACGGTCGTGTAGTTGAAAATGCCGGTCATCTCTTGGCCCGACGCATTTTGGAGGGAGACGCCCCAGCCCGCTCCACCGAAATTCGGGTCGACTTGGATGCCGTTGTCGATGTCGATGCTGAACTTGTCGTACTTGGCGAGCGGCGTCGAGATATCGCGAAGGGCTTCGACTCCGGAATAGGAGTAGTCATCCACCGAGTTGCTGATGCCCCAGGCCCTTCCGCCTGTCTTGATATCGACAAAGGAGTTCGTCGCCATGTAGGTGTCGGCGGAAGCCGAACCAAAGGTGTAGGGTGTCACGGACCAAGCACCAAAGCCGGTGCCGCCGTTCGTGCCCGTGACCCATCCCGAATTGTAAGCCGAGTCGGCCGCGTTATCGGAGGCAAAGGCGAATGCGCCGTAAGGCAATACTACGCTCAGCGCCGAAACGATTAGTATCTTCTTCATGATTTTTCTCACACTTTCCGCCGGCCCGAAGCCGGAAATTCAATCTCAAAAAATTGACCGGTTAATCACTCAGATCAAAGCCGTAGCGGCGGGATTGATTAACTGGTCCATCACATTGTATGCCGAACTTTGCAGACTGACACTTGCGAACTCGAAATCAGGCATTTATACGGGCAGCTTGGACAAAAAGAAATGCCCGCTCTCGCCGAGAACGGGCATGGACCGACCTTGCGCGTCGATTAGGAGTCGCCGCTCTTGTCAAAGTTGTCAGAAATGATGCCGTAGTCGAACACGGTTACGGCACCATCGGCGTCGACGTCCGCATCCACCGGAGCGAAGCCATTGCCCCCGACGGTCGTCCAATCGCTGTCCGCGTTGGACTTGTCGAAGTAATCCGAAAGCACGCCGTAATCGAACACGGTGATGGAATCGTCGTTGTCGATATCACCGTTCGTAACGCTGAAATTCAAGGCGCCGGGATAAGCCAGCTTCTTGGTGAGCCAGTGGGTTGGTTTCGCCGAGACGGATGCGATTCCCGACGCCGAAGTGGTGAACGAGAAGCTACCATCTGCGGCCAGCAGCTGAGTCTTGGTGTCGAGGACGGCACCACCCGCGTCGCGCATGGTGAACACGCACGAAATCGTGCTGGGATCGCCCAAATCGAAGTCCTGAAGGGTGACCTTGCCCGTGATCGTCTGGCTCGAATCGGGGTGCACGCTCAGGTTGTTCAGATAGGTGTCGTAAGAACCGTCCCCGGAGCTGGCCAGGTTATACATCCACAGACGGAATTTCACGGCCGGCCCGGGGTTCTTGAACGTGCCCGTTGTTTCGACCGCCGTCCCACCGAAAGGAGTCACCGTCGTCTTGAAGCTGGTCGCATCGAGGATCTTGATGTCGACGTGGACGCCGTTCGTGACTTGCGGGCCCATGTTAACTTGGGTCGAGCCAACGACCCAGTAGTTGCCCAGCGGCAGGTTACCCGTCCAGCAATAGAAGCCGGTCATCTCTCGCGTGGCTGCCGTGGACGAGCTGTTGAACAAGGAGAGTCCGAAGCCGCCGTCGTTAAATGAACCGGGCTGGGCTTGCTGGATCCCGTTGTCGAAATCGAAGCTGAAGACGTCTCCAGGCGACAGGGCAACATCGAAGCTGCGGACGTTCTCCATTCCTGCGTAGGCGAAGACGTCGGCGGTCCCCGCCATTCCCCAGGCGCGACCGTTCGTTTTGATGTCCACAAAAGAGTTCGTCGCCAGGAAGTTGACGGGAAGCTCGGTCGCGTAAGTGTAGGGGCCCAGGGACCACGGTCCGAAACCCGTTCCGCCGTTTGAACCATTGGTCCATCCCGAGTTGTAGGCGGGGTTACCCGCATTGTCGGATGCGGTGAAGGAGAAGCCAGGCATCACGATCACGATGCTCAGCGCTGAGACGATTAACGATTTGTACATGAGATGAAGCCTTCTTTGGCTGCAGCGCGAACCATGCTGGGAGGTGGCGTTCACCAGGATTGATTCACGCGGCATTAACCGGTCAATCAGATTGTAGTACAAGCCTTTCACCAATCCAATATGCCCTGATGGATTCAAGTATAAATACGGGTGATCGTCTACAGGTTGTGCGTGCCCAAAACGCCGACAAGCGTGTTATGATGAATCGGTTAATCTAATGAGGTCGACGTTCCTGATCTCGCTCGGTGTCCTCACGCTGCTATCGCTCGCGATGTGGCGCTCGCAGCCTCCTGCGAGTCAGTCTGGAAAACAGCCGCTGGTTTGGACGAGCGACGACAACCCCCTCCGAAAAGATCAAGTCGCTCTCTTCAACCGGCTCAACCCTGACCTGGACCTTCAGCTGGACCCGGTGAACATCCAGATCGAAAAGGTCATCGTCCAGTCCATTGCGGGCGTGGGCCCGGACCTTCTCGACTGCCGAGATGCGAACCAACTCCAAGCATTTGTTCAGGCTGGCATCGCGTGGGACATTACCGACGAGTTGCTCCGGCGCGGAATCGACGTCAAGGCCCAAACCTGGCCGGTGATGCAGCCCATCGCCATCTTCGAGGACCGCGTATACGGCGTTCCGACCAACTGTGCCGTGAACGCGGTTTGGGTCAATCGCGACCTCGTCGAGTCGGAAGGCATCGCTCTTCCCAAGGGCCCAATGACGTGGGAGCAGCTGATTCCGATCGCCCAGAAACTAACTAAACGCGACGCGTCGGGCCAGCCCATCCAGTTTGGCTTCCTCTTCGACTGGTGGAACTACGACCACTTCCTCCTCTCCTTTGGCGCCCACCGCTTTACGGAGGATGGGACCCGCTGCATCTTGGATTCCCCCGAAGCAGAGCGGGCGATCCAGCTGATGAGCGATCTCATCTATAAGTACAAGGTTGCGCCGAGCCCGGTGGAAGAGGCGGGGATGGCCAGCCAGGGCGGCTTCGGTTCCGGAACGATCAACTTCTTCGGTGCCAAGCGGGGTGCGCTGGCATTGGGGGGCCGGTGGTGGCTGGCGAATCTGCGAACGTTCAAGGGGTTGCAGTTGGGGGCCATGGAATCGCCGTATGGAACCGTTCGGGCATCGAGCGCAGCCGGGCGAGTCACCCTGATCAACAAAAACAGTCCCCGCCGCGAGCAGGCGCTGAAATTTCTCGAATACATGGCCTCGCCCGCCTACAATAACCTGATCAATCATCAGGCGGATGGAATCGCCGCGTTTCGGAAGTACTGCGACACCCCCGAGTTCCTGCACGACCCGGCCTATCCAAATGAGGCCGACAACGCGGTCTGGCGGGACGCAACGGCATTTGCCGGCTCCCTCGAAACCAGCCCTTTCGTGAACGGTGCGCTGGCGAACAAGATCATCTTCGATCAGATGGACCTGGTGCGGATCAATGCCAAGTCGGCCAAGGCCGCCTTGCATGACGCCGCGAAGGAAATCAATGCCGAAATCAGAAAGGCGGTGGCGCGCAAGCCGGAGCTTCGTGAACGGTATCTCAAGGTCACCGGAGGCCGGATGCCATGAGAACGAATCGCGCGACCGCGATGGCATTTCTCCTGCCGAATCTGATCGGCTTCTTGATCTTCACGGCCGGCCCCGTGGTTTTTTCACTCTTCGCGAGCATGACCGACTGGAATCTTCAGGAGCCGGGGCACACGTCGTTCAACGGAATCTCCAATTTCATCGAGCTCATGCAGGACCAGAAATTCTGGCTGTATTTCGTTAACACGCTCTACTTCCTGATCGGAATGCCCGTGGCCATCGCGGGATCGCTGTTCATCGCCATTCTCCTCAGTCAAAAGCTGCGGGGAGTGGTGGCGTACCGAACCTTGCTCTATCTCCCCAGCTTTACGAGCGGCGTCGCCTTGATGATCCTTTGGAAAGCCCTGTACAACCCCGACTTCGGCCCCATCAATCATCTGCTCAGCTCGATCTCGAGCACGCTCAATCTCCATTTCGATACTCCCAAATGGCTGCTCTCCACCCAAAACGTACTCGGGCTCACGGTGGAAAAGATCGGTATCACCCGAGAACAGTTCGGGATCGGCGCCCGCGACGCGCTGATTTACATGGGCATCTGGATGTCGATCGGGGGTAGCAACATGCTGCTCTACCTAGCCGCCCTCACAAACGTCCCTGAGGAGTTGTTGGAAGCCGCCCGTCTGGACGGGGCCACGCGATGGCAGTGCTTCAAGAACGTCACTTGGCCCGCGCTGGCGCCGACCACATTCTTCATCGTCGTCATGAGCCTCATCGGCGGATTGCAGGGCGGATTTGAACAGGCGAGAATCATGACCGGCGGCGGCCCCGGGGGTACGACGACAACGTTGGCGTATCACATTTATTCCAAGGCTTTCGAAGAGTTCCGCATCGGTTACGCCTCGGCCGTCGCTTGGATCCTATTCGCGATTATCTTTGCGGTGACCGTCATCAACTGGAAATTTGGCAATCGGGAGGCCGCCGACCTGTGAAACTCCCTGCCTCCATTCGAATCTCGGTCGTTCTGCTCTTGATGGTCCTTTCGATCACGACGATACTGCCCTTCCTGTGGATGGTCCTGACCAGTTTCAAGCCGCTTCAGGAGGTCGAACAGACCAATTTGGTGCCGAAGTCGTGGCAGCCCCACAACTACGGCGACGTCTTTCGCCAAGTGAGCTTCGCACGCTACTATGCCAACAGCGCATTCGTGGCTGCCTGGGTGACGTTCCTCACCTTGCTCACAAGTTCGATGGCAGCCTTCGCCTTCTCGCGATTAAAGTGGTCCGGACGAGACCACCTTTTCAAGCTCTATTTGGCCACGATGATGATTCCGGGCGTGGTCACCATGATCCCGAACTACACGATCATGGTTCGCCTCCACCTACTGGATTCGTTCACCGGCCTTATCGTGCCCGCCTCCTTTTCCGCGTTCGGAACGTTTCTGCTGCGGCAGTTCATGCTGACGATTCCCCCCGCGCTGGATGAAGCGGCCCATATGGATGGAGCTTCGCCTTGGCAGGTGATGTGGGACGTCATCTTGCCGCTGGCGCGACCCGGCCTCA
The DNA here is from genome assembly GCA_044226215.1 of Fimbriimonadaceae bacterium. Classification (GTDB taxonomy): domain Bacteria; phylum Armatimonadota; class Fimbriimonadia; order Fimbriimonadales; family Fimbriimonadaceae; genus JBGAHK01. Next base: position 597,770 of record JBGAHK010000002.1, read on the forward strand.
TCACATTGGCCGTGTTCACCTTCATGGGAAACTACGGCTCGTTTTTCTGGCCGCTGATCATGGTCAAGAGCGACGCCTTGCGGACGCTGCCCATCGGCCTCATGTACTTCGATTCGATGTATGGCCGTACGACCAATTTGCTGATGGCCGCCAGCGTCATGAGCATCATTCCGCCGGCACTGATCTTTATCCTGCTCCAGAAGCACTTGGTGAAAGGAATTCAATTGGGGGCCGTGAAGGGCTAGGAGGTCGCCTGCGCCACAATGGTAGGTGGTGTTCCCTACCAACTTCCGTATCGCTCTGCGCAGCCTCCTTGAACATTGGCAACGTGCCATCCTCAGCGCCCTTGGCGTCTTCGTCGCCAGCGTCGCGATTATTCTTCTGATCAGCATCGCGATTGGCGTTCGCGAAGACCTCACGACCCAGGTCCGAGACCTCGGCGTCAACACCCTCATCGTGATGCCTGGCAAGGTGGTTCCGGGTCAGTTCAATCCGAATCTCGGCGGCCAGAGCTATCTCACGGAAAGAATGGAGAAGAGCTTGGTCGGAATGCCCGGAGTCGAACGGACGGCTCCGATCACCTTTGCCGGCGGCGGGGTCAAACGGGGCAAGGAAGAGGCGTTTCCCATCGTCATCGCAACCACGGCAGACTGGTTCCGCATTCGGCCCGCCGAGCTGCGTGAAGGAGGTTTTTGGCAAGACCCGGAGAACTCGCGCGCCGAAGTCGTCTTGGGCAGCATCGCCAGCGATCTCCTGTTCGGCGAGGGCAAGTCGGCGGTGGGCCAGTCGGTGACCATCAACGGCAAATCGTTTCGCGTGGTGGGCGTGACCCGGGATCAGAGCGACGAACAAAGCCTATTCTCGATGGGCAGTTTTCAAAACGTGGCGTACATTCCGTACCACTGGCAAAAGAGCACGACGTCAAACCAGCAAACGGACCGGATCATGGTTCAAAGCGCGCCCGATGCGGAGCCGAAGGCGCTCGTTTCCTCGATCACGGCACGTCTCGCCACCCAGCTGGACGATCAGCAGTTTTCCGTTCTCACTCAAGAGGACCTGCTCAAGCTGGTTTACAAGCTGATGAGCATTCTCACCTGGCTGCTGACCGGCCTCACATCGATCGCCCTGTTTGTGGGCGGGGTCGGCATCATGGCGATCATGCTTATGTCCGTCGGCGAGCGCGCCAAGGAGATCGGCGTGCGCAAGGCAACGGGCGCCCGGAGCTCGGACATCGGCACGCAGTTCCTGCTCGAAGCGCTGCTCATTACGATGATGGGAACGACCGCCGGGTTGGGATTCAGCGCGGTCGTCTCGCTGATGCTCGCGCGGTGGACACCGGTCAAGCCGCACATCACGCCGGGAGTCATCCTGCTCAGCGCAGGCGTCGGCATCGGGCTTGGCTGCATTTTCGGCCTGTGGCCAGCGCGGCGAGCCGCCCACCGGGACCCCGTCGAGAGTCTTCGAAACGAATAAATCAGCTCTTGCCGAGTAGGAAATAGTAATCCTGGCACGCCGAACCGAGAGGGCAGTTCGGCGAGCAAAGATCGCCCAATTCCGCGCGTCGAAAATCAGCCGCCTGGTATTCGAGTCCAAATTTCCCGGTCCTGTAGGTGATCGCATGGCGAGCCGCATGCCCATCGGCCCACACGACCAGGGCCGCCCCACCATGGCGCGCATGGGCGCCCGGATAATCGTGGCTGGGCGGATCCAGATAGGCGTTACCTTCCACAACCGGCGCGCTGCCCGACCATGTGTTGAGACGCGCGGTCGTCGCAAAGACGATCGTTTCGCCCGGAATCTCGATGGATGATTCGAACCGCGAGCCGGCGGCGTTAGGAGCCATCGCGGACGCGTTGTAGCCATAACCGAGCAGTCCAAGCGCCGTCCGAAGCGTATTCGCAAACGTGGGATCGTGGCCCAGTTCGGGAGATTTCGCGTAGGGCGAAAGGAGGCCATCGTGGGGATGGAGAATCCGGCCGTCCCACCGTCCCCACCAGTACCGGGTCGAACCATCGCTGGCCCGGCACAAATCGGGCATCAGCGCGCCGTCTGAATCGGAATCGTAAAGCTGCCACGCCAATCCCATCTGCTGCATCTGAGATAATGCGACCGACGTCTTGCCCGCGCTTTTAGCGCGGGCAAACACGGGCATGAGAATGGCAGCCAAGATCGCGAGAATCGCGATGACCACGAGCAGTTCGATTAGCGTGAAGCCGCGCTTCATCGACGGCGTCGCAAGGCAATCCAGCCGAGAGCGAGTGCGATCAGGGTCCCCGGCTCCGGTACAGCGGCGACCGGTTCACTCGGCGGAGCCTCCTTCACACCGTCTTTATTGACCACAAACGCCCAGCCATCCCAATCGCCTGATGTGAGCGTTCGCGTGCTCATCCCGAGCAAAGCGTAGGTCCAGTTTTCCGGGCGCTCTTGGGCGGTCCAATACGAGAAATAGCCGGCCGGCCAGGTGTCGCCGTGATGACCCTGATAGGCAACGTGGTCGAGGTACGCGCCAAATGAACCCGTGTCGACTCCGCACGTCAGGGCCGGGTCGAGCGTATCGACCGCGCGCAAGAGGTCTTCGCCCGTAGCGACGCCCGACCAGCGAAAGCCCCAGGCAAACGACCGGGGCGCGGCCCCATCGTAGAAATCGATGACGACACCGGCGCGGTTGGGCCCCGAGCCCGCCCAAAGACGGACGTCGTCGAACGTAAAGGCGTGGACACCGCTGGCCAATCCGACCAGAACAGTCATCGCGAAAAGAGGTTGTTTCATATCCAGCTCCTGATTGCAAAGAGCCGTTGAAACCTGGGTGAGCGAGGGATCGACGGACCATAACCCGAACCGGGTGGCCGTCCTGTCCAACCTGTGCTCGCAGGCTTAAACGGTCAGTTACGTTCGGATCGCGCAGGCATTCGGGCTTGCGCTCTTCGTGGAGCGACCACCGCTGCGGCACAGCGCCGGAATCTCACCGGACTTTCCCTGATCTTTCAGTCCCGCCACGACAGCGAGACCGCGATCACAACGAAAACTATAGCACGGCGAAGCGTGGGCGGGGGCAACGAGAAGCCCCGCCCATCCGAAGATGGACAGGGCCCGGGGCAAATGGAACCGATCCTAAGCTCGGCGTCGACGCAAGAGCGCCAGCGCGCCGATGCTCAGCGCGAAGATGGAGCCGGGTTCGGGGACGGCCAGATTCACTTCTTTCACCGAATAGCCGGCTTGATGCGAGCGCATGGCGATGTCGGAGGTGTGAGAATAGTCGGCGGTCGCAAAGATCTCGAATGGACCTTGGGCGTTCACCGCCCACAGGTGCATGGTGTAGTCGATCCCGAAGACTTCGCCGGTGGGCACCTCAAAAATGTCGTCGATATTTTCGGCGTAATTTTGATCCCACAGGAAGTCACGCCCGTTCCGCGACGTCATCGTGCTCGTCGTGTCGCTCCACGAATTGGTCCACGCGGTCGGCGACCACCCATTGGCCGCGGTAAACGACGTCGACATACCGTTCTTGAGATTCAGCAGTCCCGTCCCGCTGAGAAGACTGAAATGCCCGAGCGAACAGTCGATCGCGATATCGACCGCGATCTTGGCGTACACCAAGTCGCTCAAGCTCGCGTTTGACGAGGTGTAAAGAAAGCCGTTGAAGAAGGTGAACAGGTCGACTTTCGCCGTCGGCCCCGGACCGCTCGCAATCCAGTTGGAATAGACCCGCACCTTGCTCTCGGCAACCACGTCGTTCGGTGATCCCCCCGGCGACCAGCCGCCCGCGCGGGCGTAGGCACCATCGAGGCCGGGAACGGTCGAAGTCGCCATGGCATCCGCATCATCATAGGCGACGACGCGGTTTCCGTCGCCAAATCCGGTCGAGCCACTCTTCGGCACATAGCTTCGCGCCGTGACCGTGGCCGGCAGCGATGCCTGAGGGAACGACAAGCCCTGGTGAGCCGGGGCCCCCACGAGATTTTGATAACTGGCGGTTGCGTCGACATCGACGAACGGAAGCGAAGCTGCTCGAGCCAAAGACGAGAGCGTCGCGGCGCACACTGCAGCGCCCAGTAAACCGATTTTCATATTTCGTTTCTCCTTAGGAAAAATGCGACCTAATTCGCAGGTTCACGACCGATTGTACACAACTTTACGGCAAATGCCAAGTTATTTGCCGTAACCCGCTATTCGCGGTCCCCGAGTTCATTGTGGCGATCCATTTCAGCGATACCGAGCCGATCACCCATAGACAAGCCATCGATGTCTTTGAAACCGGTGGCCAGACAGTAGATCGCCATTCCGGCGCGAGCCACGCCAGCTCCAACGGCCGCACCTGTGGTGCCCGCGCGCTCCCAGAGCATGTCTAAAAAGGAGCTTTTGACGGGTGGACCTAAGACGATCAGATTCGTGAACTGGAGGACCTGACTGAAGGCCAGCACCAAGAAATAAGCACCCACCAGGATCATCAGCTGCCCCGACACCTTCGAGCGCGGCGTCCATGAATCGGATCGGGTTCCGTACCACCAGATGGCCAGGGCCAATAGGAAGTAGGTCAGCACATTGATCACTTGAGGCAATACCGTCGATACAGGGTAGCCCGACAAAGAGATCATTCGGTACTCGGCCGGTAGTGTGAACAGCGCTTGCAGTCCTTGGCCAAGAGCCCACAACATCGTCGCCCGATAAACTGCGCCAACCCAGTCTCGCATCGCGTCCCCCAAAAACATACGCACTCTACCGCGCATCACAATCAGACGTGCGGATTGTAACTTGGAACATCAGGGCCGGCGGCGGAAAGCGCATCGAACGCATCGCGCAAGTCCTGCTCCAAGAAAGCGCCGACCTGCTCGTCCTCACGGAGTACCGTTCTCGACCGTGCCAGCCCCTCCACGCGGTTCTCGAGAGCGAGGGCTATCGGTCGCTCGCGGGCACATTGGAAGGCGCTCACAACTGCGTGTACGTGGCTGGACGGGACGATCTGATCCCGGCGGCGGCGCCCCGTCTGCCGATCAGCCAACACCGCTGGATATCCGCTCATCTTCCGACGCTCGACCTCCATGTGGTGGGAGCCCACGTCCCGAACATGAGCGAAAAGTGGAACAAGCGCGACTTCCTGGAGAGCCTCGAAGCATTCGCCGAGCACCACGTCGAAGGTCGAGGCATGATCATCGGCGACCTCAACACCGCCTTGGATGAGGACTGCCAAGGCTCGCCCATTCGCGAAGCGATATTTCTCAAGCGGATGTTCGCGCGCGGTTGGGTCGACGCGTGGCGATGCTGCAATGCCGATCGCCAAGACTACAGTTGGTTCAGCCAATTGCGAAACGGCTTTCGTCTCGATCACTGCTTGGTCACGCCATCACTCGGCGACCGCGTTCGGACCGCCCATTATCGGCATGACGTGCTCACCGAGGGTCTATCCGACCATGCGATGCTGATCGTCGAACTCGATCTTTGAGCTCAGAACTCAGCGCTGCCGGGTGTGCGGTGGTACGGGATCACATCGCGGATGTTCTTCATGCCCGTGACGTACATCAGGAACCGCTCGAACCCAAGTCCGAAGCCGGCATGCGGAACCGAGCCAAATCGGCGCAGATCGAGATACCACCAGTAAGCCTCGATCGGTAGACCCATTTCGTGGATGCGCCGTTCGAGGACCTCGAGGCGCTCTTCGCGCTGGGATCCGCCGATGATTTCGCCGATTCGCGGAGCCAACACATCCATCGCGCGGACGGTCTTGCCGTCGTCGTTGAGGCGCATGTAAAACGCCTTGATGTCCTTCGGATAGTCAGTGAGGATCACCGGGCGGCCGACATGAGTTTCCGTCAGCCATCGCTCGTGCTCGCTCTGCAGATCCATGCCCCACTCCACCGGGTACTCAAATTTCTCGGTGGATTTTTCGAGAGCGGCGACGGCGTCCGTGTACGTCATTCGCTCGAAGCCCGAGTCGACGACGTGCTGGAGGGTGGCCAGGAGCGAGGTCTCGATCCGCTGGTTGAAGAATTCGAGATCGGGGCCGCAGTGATTCATCACGTCCGTGATGACTTCCTTCAGGAACTCCTCAGCCAGATTCATGTCGCCTTCCAGAGAACAGAAGGCCATCTCCGGCTCGACCATCCAGAACTCAGCCAAGTGGCGGCTCGTGCCGGAATTCTCGGCGCGGAAAGTCGGCCCGAATGTGTACACGTTGGTGAGGCCGAGGGCCATCGTCTCCGCTTCCAGTTGTCCGCTGACAGTGAGAAACGCTGGCTTGCCGAAGAAGTCCTCGGCGGGATCTTTGGCACCCGCGGAAAACGGATCGTGGGTCGTCACGTGGAACATCGCGCCGGCACCTTCGCAGTCGCTGGCTGTGATAATCGGCGTGTTGATGTAGTTGAAGCCGCGGTCGTTGAAGAACTTGTGGATGGCAAAGGCGGCTCGATTGCGTACGCGCCAGACCGCGCCAAAGGTGTTGCCGCGCGTGCGCAGGTGCGAAATCTCCCGGAGAAACTCCATCGTCGCGCCCTTCTTCTGCAACGGATACTTCTCGGGATCGGCGGGTCCGAATATCTCGGCTTCGTTCGCCAAGAACTCCACGGCTTGGCCCTCACCGGGGCTCGCGACAATCTCGCCGTTGAAGCGCACACTGGTGCCCGTGGTGAGCTGTTTCAGCAGGTCTTCGGCGATGGCACCGTTCGGGATCACGATCTGCAGATCCTTGAAGCAAGAGCCGTCGCTCAGCTGAACAAAGCTGACTTCTTTGCTGTCGCGTCTAGTCTTCACCCAGCCAAAAGCTTCGGTCTTGGTGCCGGGTTGAAGCTGGAACAGGTCGCGAATATATGTGCGGCGGTAATCCATGGGGTGTCCCATGATTGTACCGGCGGACGGAGCCGAGCCGAATCAGGCGCGGACCAGCGTGAGCACCGTGACTTCGGGCGGGCAGAACAGCCGCGCCGGTGGGCCGGTGGTTCCCAATCCTCGGGAGACGTACAAGGGCGTCGCCGCGTGGGGATAGAAGCCGCGCAGATAGCGGTGGCCGTTCGAACTGCGGACCGGAGCCCAGCCCCAAGGCGTGGTGAATTGCCCGCCGTGACTGTGCCCGCTCAACATGAGCGCAGGGCCTTGCGGCAACCACGATACCAAGTCTGGCTCGTGCCAAAGCGCGATGATGGGATCTGGATTATCGACCTGCATCAGCGTCGAGAACGGGTCGGCTTCTTGAGCGTTGGCGGAATCGATTCCCGCCCAGTTGATGCCGTGCATGGCGCAAAGCTCATTGCGCAGCAGCCGAATGCCGTACGCACTGAAAATCGGCGCCAGCATCGAGGGGTCACCGTTCAGGTAGTCGCGATTCCCCGGCACCGCCACTACGTCGCCGCCCATGACGGCGAGGGGGGCCAAAACTTCTTCCAGCATGCTGGCCGTGTCGCACTTCCAGCGCGAGACGTAGTCGCCCACCATCGCGACCATATCGGGCTGTTGTTCGATCAACCAGCAGATCGCACGCTGAGAAAGTTCGACGGTTCCCTCGTCGCGCAGATGCATATCGGCGATGAGCCCAATTCGAAATCCATTGAGCCGTTCCGGCCATCCGTGCAAGCGAAGAATACGCCTCTCGGGTCGAAGGCGGTTGACTTCGACCAAGGCGCCATAGGCAAACGCGCCCGCGCTCACGCCCGCGGCGGTCCAAAACAGGTTTTTCAGTTTCATGAAAGGGTTTAGCGGCCGGAAATCTCTTCGGTTCCCGTCTTGCCCTCAAAACTTTCGCCCGCGTGCGGCATCATCACATCTTCCACGGCGGGTCCGCGGGTGTTTTGGTCGAAGGCGACGTCCTCACCGCCGAGCGGATATTCCTTCCGCAAGGGGAAGCCGACCCAATCGTCGGGCAAGAGGAACCGCATGCCCGTGCGGGGCTCGTTTCCGGCGAACATGACTCCATAGAGGTCCTGGATTTCTCGCTCGGGATACTCGGCACCCAAGAAAATGTCCTTGATCGTGGGCACCATCTGCCCGTCGTCCACACCGATCTTGACGAAAATGCGGCTGTTGTGCTTGAGCGACATCAGGTTATAGATAACCTCGAATCGCTCTTGAAAATCGCGCGCATGCGGCCAGACCGAATAGTCGGCACCCAGGCACTCGCTGAAGTAGCCGTAGTCCAGATCGGGATCGTCCTTCAGCAGTTGGATGACTTCGGGCAGCCGCTCTCGCTTCACGCAGAGAAAAGTTTCGCCCCGAAATTCCTTGACCTTGAGCAATGCATCCGGAAGCTTCTCACGGACGCGTACCGCCTCCAGCCGCTCTTCACCCACCATCGGATTAGGCATCGAAGGCAGCCTCCCCCATCTTCGCGGGCTCGAGCGACGCGTCATCCCAGTCGATCGCGTTCATGCGCAGCACGTAGGCGTCGCCGATGATCCAGAGGGCCATGTAAATCATGATCGCCCCGAAACTGAACTTGGCGTAAGCGACGCTGCTGTCCTTGAAGACCGTCAGCCAGCTCCACAAGAAGACAACTTCGATGTCGAACAGGATGAACAGCATGGCGACCAAGTAGAACTTGATCGGAAATCGCTCGCGGGCGTCACCGGAAGGGGCCACTCCGCACTCGTACGGGCTCTGCTTGTACGGCGTGACTTTCTTGGGTCCCAGCAGGTAGCTCAGCGAGACCATTGCCGCACAGATGAGGCTGGCAAACCCGACCAAGATCAGCAGCGGGGTGAAGTCGCCGTCCATGAACCTAATGTACCCGGACCGCCTGGTGCTAAACTTGCGGGCGATGCGCGAGATCGGCTTCGTGGGATTGGGCGTCATGGGCGGTCCAATGGCGGGTCACCTGCTCCAATCCGGAGCTTCCCTGACGGTTTGGAATCGCACGTCGTCCAAAGCAGACGGGCTGCGCGCGGCGGGAGCCCAGGTCGCCGAGGGGCTGGCCCAACTGGCAGACCGGGCCGAGATCATCTTTTTGTGCGTGAGCCGCACCGAAGATGTGCGCGAGTGCCTAGATGCCATGGGTGGAGCCAGCCCGGGGACGCTGTTTGTCGATCACTCGACCATCGAACCCGCTGCCGCCAAGGCGATCGGCGAACAGCTCCGAGATCGGGGCCACCGGTTTCTCGATGCTCCCGTTACGGGTGGCTCCGCCGGAGCCCAATCGGGCCAACTCACCATTTTCGTGGGAGGAGAGCCTGATGACTTCGACGAAGCACTTCCCTTGCTGCGCGCTTATGCCAAACGTGCCGAGCGAGTCGGCCCGAGCGGCTCGGGTCAAGCCATGAAGATGGCCAATCAGATCGCGGTGGCGGGTGCGTTGATCGGTCTTTGCGAATCGCTATCGTTCGCCGAAAAATGTGGTCTCGATATCGCCCAGGCGAGAGAACTCTTGGCAGGCGGCGCGGCCGGCTCGTGGGCGTTTGAGCACTATGGCCCCAAGGTTTTGGCGCGCGATTGGAAGCCAGGATTTGCGATCGAGCACCAGGTGAAGGATCTCGTGTACTGCCGCGAGACCGCCCAGTCCATCGACGCGGCCGTTCCCTGCGCCCAACTGGTGGAAGAGCTGCTCACGCCGATGATCACCGACGGTCGGGGCGGTTTGACCACGGCCGCGCTTTTTGATCGACTGAAGGAGATGGGCTACTCGGAATGAGCGCCCCTGCGGTCGCCATGACGGGAATCGCCAAACGATTTGGCGAGTTCACGGCTTTGGACCATGTCGATCTGCGCGCCGAACCAGGCGAGATTCACGCCGTTGTGGGCGAGAACGGTGCAGGCAAAACGACGCTCATGCGGATTCTGCAAGGCGCGATTTCGGCCGACGAAGGGCGAGTGGAGTTTCCAGGCGCCATTGGCCGACCCACCGTCGGGATGGTGAGCCAGCATTACAGCGTTATTCCCGAACTGAGCTGCCTCGAAAACCTCGTCATTGCCGCGCCGCCCGGCGTGTGGATCGACTACAGTTCTGCCCGTCGGCGCGCCGACGAACTCGCCAAGCGGATGAATTTTGAATTCCAATGGCACCGGCCCGCGGCTGAGCTCAGCCCGGCCGGTATGCAGAAACTCGAGATCCTGAAGCTGCTCTGGCAGCAAGCCGAAGTCATGATTCTGGACGAGCCGACGGCGATGCTCTCGCCCCAGGACAGCGATCTCGTATTTCAAAGCCTTCGCCAATTGGCCCATGAAGGCAAAACGATCCTGCTCGTGACCCACCGCTTGCCGGAGGTGTTCGGATATTGCGCGAAGGTCACCGTCCTGCGCGGAGGCAAACTTATCGTATCGAAGTCCGTCGCTGACTCGAACGCACGCGAGCTCGCCGAACTCATCGTCGGCCACTCGGTTGCGGAAACGACGATCGATCCGGTGGCGACCGGATCGACTCTGCTCGAAACCCGAGCCCTCGACGTGATCGGCGATAAAGGCGCGCTCTCCGTCAAAGGCGCGACGTTCGCGCTGCGCTCCGGAGAGCTGGTGGGCCTCGCGGGAGTCGATGGCAACGGCCAGCGCGAGCTTTTCCATGCCCTCATGGGAATCAGCCACGCCGCCGGCGGCGAACTGCTGTTAGACGGCGAGCCAGGCACCCAGCGCTCCACTCGCTTGCGCCTCGCGTGGGGACTGCGGCTCATCGCCGAAGATCGCCATGAAGAGGCCGTGGTGGAGGAGTGGTCGCTCGTCGAAAATGCGGCGTTGGGATTCCAGACGATGGCTCCCCTCGCGAGCTCAGGCAATCTGGACCGGAATGCCGCCCGTGGTGCAGCCGAACGCATCGCGGCACGATTCTCCACCAAGTCATCGGGACTCGACGCCGAGATCGGCAGTCTTTCCGGTGGCAACCAGCAACGATTCGTCGCGGGTAAAGCGTTCGAGCACGGCTCAAAGGTGATCTTGGCGTTCCAGCCCGCGCGAGGACTGGATCTGGATGCGACCGCCGCCGTTTATGCGGCCCTCCGGGCCCATTGCCGAGCCGGAGGCAGCGCCCTCGTCGTCAGCTTCGATCTGGACGAACTCCTCGCTCAGTGCGATCGAATCCTCGTGATCAACCAGGGCGTGATCGCCTCGCCCCCGGACGACAAGAGCCGCGACCGGCAAGAGATCGGGCGGCTGATGGTGGGCGCATGAGGAATTTGCGTTATTGGCTCCTGGGCGCGGCGTGCCTCTTATTGGTCGGTGCCGCACTCATCGCCGCCCACACGAGCCCCGGCGGAGCCACCATGACTCTGCTCAAGGGCAGCTTCGGTTCGGCGCGCGCGATCAGCGGCACACTCCGCGAAACCACGCCCCTCCTCATGCTGGGCGTGGCCGTTTTCCTCGCTCTGCGGGCGGGCCTTTTCAACATCGGCGCGGAGGGCCAGTTCCTGGTCGGCGCGATGGTCACGGCTGCGGTGACCCTGAAGATCGGCGGCCCCATCGGCGTGGGCGTGGGACTCGTCGCGGGAGCCATCGCGGGCGCGCTTTGGGCGTGGCCTGCAGGTGCGATCCGTGCATACCGCGGCGGGCACGAGGTGATCACGACGATCATGCTCAACAACGTCGCGATCTTCCTGACTCGCGCCCTCGTAGCTGGTCCCCTCAAGGATCCCGGTCAATCGAGCCCCACCACGGCGTCGCTCGCCGATGGTTCGAAGTTACCGATGATCGTCGATACGGGACGGTTCACGCTGAATCCGGCCTTGCTGTTTGGCATCGTCGCCGTGATCCTGCTCGTTCGATTTTTCTCGCGGCGTGTGGCCGGTTACGAGCTCCGTGCCGTGGGTGCGAACGCCCGTGCGGCAGAATTCGCGGGTATCGACGTGAAGCGACTTCAAGTGCGCGCGATGATGACGAGCGGAGCCATCGCCGCGCTTGCCGGCGGTCTTCAGGTGCTTGCCTACGAGCACCGGTTCTACAGCGACTTCTCACCCGGATATGGATTTGACGCCTTGGGTGTGGCGTTGCTGGCGGGCACGTCTCCGCTCGGCCTCATCCCATCTGCCCTCGCCTTTGGCGCGCTTCACCAAGGCAGCGTCGCGCTCAGTCTCGACGGCGTCCCGAAGAGCATCACGACGATTCTGCTCGGATTGCTGATCATTGTTTTTGGTGCGCTCCGCTATCGCAAGCAGGTGATGCATGGCTGACATGCTGCCCGTCTTGATCGCCGCGCTGAACCTTTCCGCGCCGATGATCCTCGCCGCCATGGGTGGCCTGACGAGCGAGCGGTCAGGCGTCATGAACATCGCCTTGGAAGGCAAGATGCTGACCGCCGCGATTGTCACCGCGCTGTGTGCCGCGACGTTCCACAACGCCTGGCTGGGCGTGGGTTGTGGCGTGGTCGCAGCGATTCTCATGAGCCTGCTTCATGGATTGCTCACCCAAGGCTTTCGGATGGACCACATCATCAGCGGCATGGCGATCAACCTGCTCGCGGTGGGCGGAGCACGCTTCCTGGATCAGGCCTTTCAGGGCACCACGCGAGGCGATGAATTCCCCCAGACCCCGCTGATTTGGTTCACGATCGCCGCCTATGCGGCGCCGCTTGTCGTGATGATCTACCTTCGCCAGACCCGAGGCGGACTGTGGCTGCTGGCCGTCGGCAATCACCCCGACAAAGCGCGTCAGTCGGGCGTCGAGCCGGTTCGTGTCCGCTATGCCGCACTCGTCGCGACGGGTGTGTTCTGCGGTTTGAGCGGCGCGATGATCGTCACGAACTCCGGTCGCTTCGTGGACAACATGACCGCCGGCCGTGGATTCATCGCCCTCGCTGCGTTAATCCTGGGTGGATGGCGACCGATCCCCGCTTTCGCCGCCTGCTTGGTCTTTGGATTCTTCGATGCGCTTCAGTTCAAGCTCCAGGGTGTGCCCGTTGCGGGCATCCTGTTCCCCAGTGAGTTCTGGAACGCCCTGCCCTACGTGATGACGTTGCTCGCGCTGGCCGGTTTGGGCAGTCGCAGCAAGGCCCCGCCCGGCCTCGGCAGGGCGTAGGTAAACTCCTCCTGCCCATGCCCCATCTCCTCTTCGAACTTGGCTGCGAAGAGCTGCCCGCGACATTTGTCCGTCGTGCGTACGAGCAGCTCGAACAGGAAATCCGCACCCGTCTGGACGAAGCGGGCCTCAGCTACGGAGGCTCGCGCTCCATGGGAACGCCGCGACGCCTGATCGTAGGCATCGAGGACGTGCAGGATCGGCAGCCCGACTCCGAGAAGGAGATGCGCGGGCCCGCCATCGGGAACGCGTTCGACGCGAGCGGCGCTCCCACCAAGGCGCTCGAAGGATTTTGCCGTGGTCAGGGCGTAACGGTCGAAAGCGTCCGCAAGGAAGGGGACTACGTATGGGTGACCAAGAAAATGGTCGGGCAGCCGACCCTTGAGTTGCTCAAGACCATCCTGCCGGCCTCCGTGCGCGCGCTCACCTTTGACAAGACGATGAAGTGGGGGACGTCCGACATGCGGTTCGCTCGCCCGCTTCGGTGGTTCCTCGCCGCATTCGGAGGCGAGCTCGTCGAATTCGATATTGAAGGCGTGGCGAGTGGCCTGCAGTCGCGCGGCCATCGTTTCATGGCGCCGGACTCTTTTGAAGCGAAGGACTGGGAGACACTCGTGAACGGATTGCGCCAGCGATTCGTCGAGCCCGACCCCGAAGTGCGGGAAAAGGCCGTTCGCGACCAAGCCCGCGACATCGCATCGGGAACCCCGGAACTGCCCGACGCCCTCGTCGCCGAGAACGTTTTCTTGACGGAGTGGCCGACGGCGCTGGAAGGCTCCTTCCCGGCCGACTATCTCGAGCTGCCAGAGCCGGTTCTCGTCACCGCAATGGCCAAGCACGAACGATTTTTCCCCGTGCGCGTCGGGACCGGACGCCTCGCCGCGAAGTTCATCTCCATCCGAAATGGCGGAGAGGAAGAAGCGGTTCGCGAAGGCAACGAGTGGGTGCTCATCGCGCGCTTCAACGACGCCAAGTTCTTTTTCGATGAAGATCGGCGCGTCTCGCTCGAAGAGTTTCTGGAGCGAACCGAGCGGATGGCGTTCCAGGAGAAGCTTGGGTCGATCCGCCAGCGCGCGGTCCGGCTTCGCGACCTGGCGGGATCTCTCGCTCAAACCGCCAATCTCCCGAGCGATATCGTCGACCTCGCTCGCGAGGCGGCACGCCTTTGCAAGGCGGATTTGGCGACCGGGCTCGTCTCGGAGCTTCCTGCCCTGCAAGGCCTGATCGGCGGTATCTACGCCGAGCGGGATGGTGCGCACCAAGTCGTGGCCCAGGCCATTGCCAAGCACTACGAAATGCCCGATTCGATCGATTCGCATAGCCGGAGCGAGCAGGTCGCGGCGATCCTCCTCATGGCGGATATGCTCGATAAGCTGGCCGGTTATTTGGGGCTCGGTTTGGCGCCTTCCGGGACCAGCGATCCATTTGGTCTGCGCCGCGCGGCGAGCTACCTGATTCAGATTGGCTGGCTGTGGCCGGCGGCTGGGCGTGCGATCTTTGGCGGGCTGGGCCAGGCATATACGTCGTATGGCGGACAGGGCATCACGCTCCCCAAGAGCCTCGATGAGGTCCTGAGCATGACGAGCGACCTCTTTGCCGCTCGGTATGGCGTTCTGCGGCCCGACGTGCGCCACGACGTTCTTGCCGCTGCCCTTCCGACGGAGCCCAAAGGCATCCTCGATCCGGGGACCCTCACCTATCGAATCGATTGTATGACGGCCGCGGCCACGGATGAAGCATGGGTTCAAGCAGCGACGCGCCCGCTCAACATCCTCGCTGCTGCCCAAAGCAAGGGCATTGCGATCGGTCCCTACGACGAAGTGAAGCTCGCCTCGACCGAAGGGGCCCAGCTGATGCGCGCCGTCCAAGCGGTGACTATTGGCGGTACCGATGCCCAAGCCGATCTCGCCGCGCTCAAGACGCTCGCGGAGCCAATTCATGCCTATTTTGAATCGACGATGATCATGAGCGAGGATGCGGCCCAACGCGCCGCTCGCCTGGCCGTGGTCGAGGCGGTCAGCAATAAGCTCAGCCAAGTGGGCGACTTCCGCAAGCTCGTCTTCGAAGGCTAAGGGTTTAGCCTCGACGAAGCATCGCGTAAGCATTGTGGTCGTGAATCGACTCGTGATTCTCGACCTCGATCTCGTACTGCCCGACCGAATCGAGCTGATTGAGAGCTGTCGCGACTTCTCGGACCATATCCTCCACGAACCGAGGATTGTCGTACGCCTGCTCGGTCACAAACTTCTCGTCCGGACGCTTGAGCACGGGATAGAGCTGCGCGGAGCCACAGGCCTCGATCAAGTCGATCAGGTCCTCGAGCCAGAGGCGTCCGAGCGGCTGCACCCGAAGCGTGACGACGCCGCGTTGATTGTGGGCACCACGTGCGCTGATCTCCTTGCTGCAGGGACAGAGCGTCGTAACGGGGACTTCTAAGAAAATCCGGAAGGCGTCGTCGCCGTTGCTGGTCGCGCTGAAGCCACACGAGTAACCCATCATGCCTTTCTTCCCGGTGACGGGGGCCGTCTTCTCCCGGAATAGCATGAACTTCACTTCCAGGTGAGCGGTATCGGACTTCAGGCGCGATTTCAGTTCGCTCAGGATGTTGGGGATCGTGTCGACGCTGAGGTCGTGGTTGTGCTCGCTGAGCACCTCCAAGAACCGGCTCATGTGCGTGCCTTTGAATTCGCGGGGAAGATCGACGGTCAGCGTGAAGTCGCCGTGCGTGAACTGGGTGCCGCCCTCCTTCTCCCGGACGTGCATCGGATATTTCACTTTGCGCACACCGACCCGATCAATCGGCAGGTTGCGCGTATCGATCGTGTTTTGAAGGTCGGCGAGGGGCTGTCCGGAGTGCGTCATCGAATTCTTGCCTTCAATCACTCAATTGGCTACGCCGCTTGTTAACGGTTCGTTACCGCGACGCGACCAGCTTTTCGACGTGCTTGGCGATCACGTCGAACTCCATATTGACGCGTTTGCCCGGTTTCATATCGCCCAGCGTCGTGACCTCGAGTGTGTGCGGGATCACCCAAATGTCGAATGCGCCGTCTTTAGGCTCGACCACAGTCAGGGAGATACCAGCGATCGCCACGGACCCTTTATCGATCAGATAGCGATCGAACGCGGGATCGACGTTGAAGCGGAATCGCTCGCCGGCGGCGGTGGTCTCGCGTGAGATCAGCACCCCGGTCGCATCGACGTGACCCTGCACGATGTGGCCACCAAAACGGTCGCTGGGACGCATCGCCCGCTCCAGATTGACGGAGTCCCCGATGGCGGCTTGGCCAAACGCGGTTCGCGCGATCGTCTCCGGGCTGAGGTCGAAGCGAATGGGCACTCCGACGTCGAGTGCGGTGAGGCAGCACCCATCGATGGCGATGCTTTCTCCGATCTGGATGGGATCGTTCTGGGCACCCCAGGCGGCAGGGGCCTCGACGACCAGCCGCGTCTCGCTCAGGTCGGCGATCCGACCGAGCGCTTGGATCAGGCCAGTAAACAAGTCGTCAGGATAAGCGCTGCCTAATCTGGCGCACCGACTCCTCGGCCGCTTCCAGCCGTCGTGACGTGTTCTTCAGATAGAGAAACAGGCCGCACCACACGATGAGGGGCGGCACCATCGAGACCATTTTCCAAGTTTCCATTGCAGTTGTCGAGTTCGGATTCCAGCGCCATCATGCGGACGCGCATCGAATAAAGGATCATGCTGAGCCAAGAAAGCCCGGCAAAGACAGCAAGGATCCCGTACCAGTACATCTTGTCCATCTGGCCACCGGAGATCGTATTGCTGGGGTGAAGGGACACCCGCTGGACTTGCGGCAAGCGGGGAAAAACGAGAATGAGAAAGAGTGCGGGCAGCAAGCTGATGACGCTGTAAGCGGCGCTTGCGGCGGCTTTGCGCTCGTTGCCCCCGTGGCCTGCACGCAGGGCCAATCCCACCCCCAGAATCATGAGCACGAACAGGAAGCTCGTCTGGCGGGGATCCCAGTGCCACCATTCGCCCCACTGGGCTCGGCTGAACAGGATGCCGGTGGTCATCGTAAAAATGCCGAACCAAGTTCCAAGTTCCAGCGTCGCTGCATTACGGTGATCCCACGCGACGTCGCGAGTGGAGAGGTACCGCACGCCCATGTACGCCGAAAGAAACAGGAAGATCAGCGTGAGGAACGCGCTCGGCAGGTGGAAGAAAATGATCCGGAACAAGGCCGGCTCCATGAAATTCTTCGCGTCGGGAAACCAGAAACTCGCCGCCGTAGCGCCAAGCAGGAGAAGGAGTAGGAGTGGAGAGACACTTCGCATGTCTGATCTCATGATGGACGATTGGGCGAGTTCGAATCAATGCAAGAGCCGATGAAACTGGACTGCGTGGTACATTCTCAGGACGTGTTCGGTCTCGCCGCGCATGAGCACTCACCTTTAGTCGACCGCAGCGCGGCTGCGCACGCGGTCGAATTCCGGGACGTCGAGGTTCGCTACAGCGAGTTCGTCGTTGCGCTCAAGCGCATCACTTTCACGATCAAACCGGGCGAATTCGTCTTCCTCGTCGGCAGTACGGGCTCCGGAAAGTCGACCATCCTGAAGCTTCTCGATCGGGAGGTGCGTCCCACCGGCGGCACCGTGCTCCTGAACGGACTCGATGTCGGAGAAATGCCCGAGCGAGACATTCCCCGCCTGAGGCGCCAGCTCGGCATCATCCCCCAAGACTTCGCCCTGCTTCCCGGCAAACGGGTTTGGGAGAACGTGGGATACGCGATGCGAGCGGTCGGCCATTCGCGCCGCGAAGTGCGACGGTCGATCCCCGGCATCCTGGAGCAGGTCAATATCGGTCACCGAGCCGACGCTTTTCCAAACGAGTTGAGCGGCGGCGAGCAGCAGCGCGTAGCCATCGCGCGGGCACTGGTGAACAACCCGCTCATGATTCTCGCCGACGAGCCCACCGGTAACCTGGACCCGCAGCATAGCCTCGGGATCATGGAGACGCTGCTTCAACTCAATCAGAAGGGCGCCACCGTCATCGTGGCCACCCACGATCTCGTGGTCGTCGAGAAGCTCCATCGCCGCGTCATCACACTCGCCCAAGGCGCGATCGTCAGCGACCAGGAGCCCGCGTGATCGACCGCATCGAGTTCGTGATCGGCGAGGCCCTTCAGGCCCTCCGCCGGAACACTTGGATGACCTTCGCCGCGATCACCACCGTGGCGATGGCGCTGTTTCTGCTCGGTGGACTCGGCTTTATGTATCTGGGCATCAGCAGCTACGCCTCCCGTTTGCCCGGACGATTTGAGATGCGTGCCTTCCTGCGCGAAGGCACCACCGGTAAGCAAGCCGCCGCCGTACTCGAAGAAATCCGCGCGATGCCGGAAATCACCTGGGCGCAGATCACCCCTCGCGCGGAAGCATGGTCTCGGTACAAGAAGCAGTTTCCCGATCTGGTGGAAGGCATCGACAACCCCTTGCCCGATACGATCGAAGTCCGGATCAAGCAGATCGACAAGGCCCAGGACGTCGCGGCCCGCATCGGACAGTTGCCGGAAATCGAGCACGACGGCGTCAAGTACCTTGGCGATCTGCAGCAGCTTCTCACCGAGGCTCAGATTCTCATTCGGTGGCTGGGCGGCGCGCTGGGTGGACTCATGCTCCTCACCAGCGGCGTGCTGATCTACAACGCGATTCGCCTGACCATCGTCGCGCGCCGGCGTGAGATTCGCATCATGCAGCTCGTCGGCGCCACCAAGCTCACGGTGAACACGCCCATGGTGATCGAGGGCATCTTGCAGGGTGCGGCGGGCGGCATCGTCGCGGCGCTCCTGATCTGGCCCTGCTTTATCGGTCTGTCCCGCGTCTTGGGAAGTGTGCAGACGACGATCGACCTGCCCCCGGTCTATCCCTGGTGGAACGCTATTGGGCTCTTGTCCTTGGTTGGCGCCGCCTATGGAATGGTCTGCTCGATTCTCGCATTGCGCGATCCTCGGAGGATCCGCTAGTGCGCTGGTTCGCGCTTATTGCCGCACTGGCGGTTGCCTGCGGGATCGCGGTGCCCCAGAACAAGAAGTCCGTCCGCGACCTCCATCGAAAGCTCGGCCGCATCCAAAACCGGAAGGAAGCGATTCGGGCTCAGATCAAAACCGCGAAGAAAAAGGCCGTGGTGGTGAAAGGCGATATCGTATGGGTCGATGGACAGCTCATCGACGTCACGCGTCGCTTGCGCGAGAGCGCGAACCGGCTCGCCGAGAGTCTGAAGGAGCAGAAGCGTATTGCCTCCGAGCTCCAGATCGTACAGTCCCGCCTCGACGACCGCCGCCGCCTGGCCGCCCGGCGCCTGCGCGTGATGTACATGCAACCGCCCGACGTCAGCGTGGTGGCGCTTCTGAAATCCCGCGACATCGGCGAACTGGCCTCGCGCAAAAGCGTGATGGAGCGCATCGCCCGCACCGACAAACGGCTGTTCAATGAAGTCGCCGAACTGAAGCGCGCAGTCCAAATGCGGAAGAAACGCCAGGACGAACTCGTCCGCGAAATCGCCGAGATCAGGAAACGACAGGCCGGATACACGGTCTATCTGCGTGACGCCCGCGAGCAGAAGGGTCAGCTGCTGGAGAACCTCAACTCGCAAGTCGATGCCCTGCGGCGCGAATACGACGAACTCGACCGATCCTCGAGCAGCCTAACCGCCGAAATTCGGGCTTACCAAGCGCGGATGCGCACCAGCCACCGAGAAGTGGTGCCATTCCGAGGCGGATTCATTCGGCCCGTGAGCGGTCGGATCACGAGCGGATTCGGGTCGCGCTTCCACCCAATCCTCAAGGAGCGCCGCATGCACACCGGGCTCGATTTCGGCATGCCATACGGCTCCTCGATCAAGGCAGCAGGCAGTGGCGTCGTCATGTCAGCCGGGTACCGGCGAGGCTACGGCAACACGGTCGTTATCGACCACGGGAACGGCGTCTCGACGCTGTACGGTCACTGCTCTGCCGTGTTCGTCTCGGCCGGCCAAAAGGTCTCGGCGGGCACCCGAATCGCGGCCGTCGGTTCCACGGGTCTATCGACGGGTCCGCACCTCCATTTCGAAGTGCGCATCAACGGCACCCCCGTCGATCCGCGCAGTCGACTCTAGAACCGCAGCACGTCAGCCAGCGTCTCGCCCGTGGGCACGCCCTCGATCGGCTTGGTCTCGACACCGGTGAGCACGAGCGCCACGTGGCACCCCGCAGCTTGGCCGCCCAGGATATCGGTTTCATAGCGGTCGCCGATGGCAAGAGTTTCTTCCGCCGAGACGCCTGCTGCCTGCATGGCGAGATCGAACAGGAAGGGCGCAGGCTTTCCGCACACTTCCGCCTGGGTCCCGCTACACGCCTCGATCGCCGCCACCATCGCACCTGCTCCGGGACTCAGCCTTCCCCCCTCGAGCGGATAAGTTTTGTCCGCGTTCGTCGCAAAGAAGTGCGCGCCGCGACGAATCTCTTGCTGGGCAGCGTCGAGGAGCGGATAGGACCAGCGAGTTCGGCAGACGCCGCAGACGACGGCATCGGCGTTTTCACCCACGACCTCAAGACCAGCGTCCGTCAGCGTTGTCTCCAAACCTGGTTCGCCGACCACAAACACGCGACCGAAACCCAGTTGTTCGCACCGTGCGGCCGCAGCCATACCGCTCACGTAGCTGGTCTCCGGCGTGGCGGGAAATCCCATCCCCACGAGCTTTGCGCTGACGCTCGCCCGCGTCTCGGCGGAATTATTGGTCACGAAAGCGAGCCGGATGCCGCGTCCGGCCAGCGCGTTCACGGTCTCGACGGCGCCAGGCAAGGGCTCATGCCCACGAAAAAGGGTGCCGTCGAGATCAAAAATGATGAGTTTCGGAATCATCGATCCCGGGCCAGAACAAACTCCACGGTCTGGCGGAGCAGTTCGAGATCGGGCGAATTCGGAAGGCCGCTGAGCGCGCTCAGCGCCGCGTCACCATGCGCCCGCGCCATTGCACGAACCTGGTCGAACACACCGCGATCGTTCATCCATGCCACCAGCATGTCGAATTCGCTCTCGTGGCGCTGCCCACCAAAGATCTCGCGGACAAATTCCTCTTCTGATTCGGAAAGGCGTTCTCGCAGCAGGATGAGCGGCAGCGTAGCGCAGCCTTCGAGAAAATCGGTTCCGCGCGGTTTTCCGGTCGTCTCAAACGGCGCCTGGTAGTCGAGCAAGTCGTCAACGATCTGGAAGCACAAACCCAGCGATTGGCCATAGACGCCGAACGCTTCCTCCCAACTCGGTTCCGAGAGTCGCGCACCGATTCGGCAGCAACATTCAATGAACGTGGCCGTCTTCATGCGCAGAATTTCGAGATGGTCCTCGATCGAGAGATCGAAGACGCCGCGCGTTTCGACCTCGCGGGCCTCGCCTTCAGCCATCTCGACGACGGATTGGGCCGCCCGGCGAATGATGGCGATGTCGCCATCGGCGGCGAGCAGGGCCATGGCCTGAGCCAACAGCACGTCGCCACTGAGAATGCTGGCCGTATTGCCGTAAACGGTGGCGGCCGTCGGGCGCCCGCGCCTGGTGGCCGCGTGATCAATGATGTCGTCGTGGATCAGGGTCGCCATATGAATGAGTTCCATGCTGGCTCCGAGTTCGACGGCACGCTCGTATCGGAAAGGCTGACCCGTGGCCCGTGCGGCTAAGACAAGGAACGCAGGTCGGAGGCGCTTACCTCCTGCCTCGAGGGTGTGGCGCCCCACGCTCTCGACGACCGCGACCCGCGATCGGACCATCCGCGCAAGCACACCTTCAACGGCGGCAATATCCTGCTGCAGCGCGTCGATGACTTCGAGCGACGTCATGCTCGCCTCCCCATGTGCACGCAGATGTTGCCGAAAAACAAGTCCTTATAGGCCACATCGACGAAGCCGGCTTGGCGCATGGAATCGGCCAGTTCTTCTCGCGTCTTGAACAGTTGTGTGGACTTCGGAAGATAGCTGTACGCCGTCGAGTGGCCGATGACTCGGCCAAGCCATGCCACTCCACGCTGGAAGAGCAAATTCGAGAGTGCTTTCACGATCGGGTTCCGAGGCGTCGCCATATCGATCGAGACAAAACGTCCGCCGGGAACCAGCACGCGGTAAGCCTCGCGATGGGCTCCGTCGATATCGGGCACGTTGCGAATGCCCCAGCCCACGGTTACGCCCTCAAACTCGGAATCGCCGAATGGTAGCGCGCAAGCGTCGGCGAGCAGCAGGCGGGCATCCCGGTCGATCTTGGTCGAGGCTTTGGCGAGCATCGGAGCGCAGAAGTCGACCCCGATCAAGCGTCCTTCGCGGCCGAGCACCTTTCTCAGTTCGACCATGAAGTCGCCGGTGCCGCAACAGACGTCGAGAGCGGAATCGCCGCGCTGCAGTTTCAGAGTGGAGACCGCGAAGGCGCGCCAGCGGTGATGAAGATTCATGCTCATCACCGAGTTCATCGCGTCGTAGGAGGGTGCGATGTCGCCGAACAGATCACGCACGGCGGCCCGTTTCTCATTGCCATGCGCAAGCCAGGGCGTCTCGGGATTTTGGGGTTCCACAGCGTTCGTCACGGCCAGTTCAATCGTACCTAAAACCGTCGCGAACTTTCAGAAAGTTCTGAAAGTTTATGCGAGTCGCAGCAAGAGCCATGCGCTCGTTACCGCAATGAAGATCCAGAGCAGGACGCCCTGCAGAATGGGCCGCCACCCGACCCGCTGGAGCATCGGAAGCGAAACCGAAGATCCAATCAGAAAAAGCGTGAGGGCCAGGCCCGATTTCGCGAGCATCTGAAACACCGGCGCTGCCGCCTGGATGACCGGCACCTTGGTCCCGAGGAGTGAAGCGACGAGAAACCACAGAATGAACCATGGGATCGGCGCCCGACTCGCCTCGCTCTTCTCTTCTCGGTGCCGACGCGCCCACCAGCCAGCCCCGAGGGCAAGAGGTGCGATCCACAGCGTTCGGGATAGCTTGATCGCGGTCGCCGTTTCGAGCGAATTTTGGCCGTAGGCGGTCGCCGCCCCGACAACGCTCGAGATGTCATGGATGGCGATGCCGGCCCACTCGCCAAAGGTGGGACCCGACATCCCAAGCGCATGACCGAGCGGCGGAAACACGAACAGCGCCGCGGCATTGAGCAAGAACACGGTGCCGATCGCGACCGTCATCTCCTCCTGTTCGGCTTCGATGACCGACCCCACCGCGGCAATGGCCGAGCCTCCGCAGATCGCGGTGCCACTGGAAATGAGGGCACTGGTCCGCCAAGGAATGGCAAGCAATCGCCCTAAGGCCGCGCCCAGGGCGAGGGTCGTGAGGATGGTCACCGCGGCCATCCCGAGCCCATACAGGCCCGCGCGGAGCACGACGTCAAGGTTCATTGAGAATCCAAGCAGCACGACGCATGCGCGTAGGAGCTGCCCGGAGACCTTCTTGGAACGCGCCGCAAACGGGTTGCCGAGAGTGAGCCCGACGACCAGCCCGGCCAGAAGAGCGATCGGGGCTCCCACGAACGGGAAGCACACGATCGCCATTAAGGCGACGAACAGTCCTTCGCGGAGCGGCCGGCTCATGAAGACCTATTGTCGCACTCCCGCAAAAGAAAATGGGCGAGCCTCCCAAAGGAGAACTCGCCCAGATTCAGTTCATTTCCGCTTACGCGCAGTCGCCCGACTTGTCGAAGTTGTCGGAGATGATGCCGTAGTCGAAAACGGTCACCGCTTCGTCACCATCGACATCGGCTGCCGACGGTGCGAAACCGTTGCCGCCAACCGTGTTCCAATCGGCGTCGCCGCTGGACTTGTCGAAGTAGTCGGAAAGCACGCCGTAGTCGAAGACGGTGATGCTGTCGTCGCCGTCGATGTCGCCATTAAGCGGGTTGAAGGCGATGGTCGTCGCGTTCGCCTGGGTGAACGTGATCTTCTTGCTGAGCCAGTGGTCGCCCTTCACGCAGAGGGTGTAGGTGCCATTGGCGAGCGGCGAGCCAAGCGTGTGCGAGAACGCACCGCCGCTGCTCAGCGACTGCGACCAGCTCGCGACTTCCGTGTCGCTCGCATCAAGAACCTTGAAGGCGAACGTCCGAGCCGTCAGGTCGCCGGTGAAGTCACCGAAGGTGCCAGCGCCAGCGATCGTGTTGATGCCGCTGCCGGCCTCCGGAGCGAAGGCCACGCCGCGAAAGACCTGCTGCGGGCTCGAGGTGGCGAGGGTCGTGAACGTCGAGGCCGAACCCGTGTCCGTCACCGTCACGAGTCGGTTGCCCGCCGTGTTGGATTCGCCAGCAGAGACCGCGTAGAGCACGGCGTCGCCGCTGCCGTTGACCGTACCGGTCAGGCCGCGCATACCGTTGAGTTCCTTCAGCGTGTAAGTGAGCGTCCACGTACCGGCGCTGAAGTCCCAGCGCTGGATTCCGCCACCGTTGGCGACCGTTCGGTCGTCAGCGACGTAGCAGGTGTTCGCGTTCTTGAACCAGAACTCGTACGGCGAAGGCGTGTTGGTGGCGCCGGGGCTGCCCGGGAAGCCGGGGAGGTTGGTGACCGACTGGCCCGAGGTCGTCGGAAGGCCGGTACCGACCATGTTGACGCCGTTCCAAGTCGTTTGAGCACCCGTGCTCACGAAGAGCTGCGGGCCCGAGCCGAGATCGAAGATGCCAACGACGCGCGCGTTGTTCGAACCGGCGATCGAATCGTGCAGGGCGACCGAGCTCGAGCTGCCAAACGTCAGGTAGCGGACGCCACCCGAGCCGATCGGATTGCTCGTACCCGAGGTCCAGATGTCGATACCGTTCGACGAGACGGCCGAGCGAATGTTGCCGCCCACATATCCGTCGGTGATGATCGTCGAGAGGTCGACGCCACCGCTCGCATCGACGCGGCCAATGACGCGGCTGATGCCGGCTGCCGTCGCAATCGTGGCAGTGCCTTCATCGGCGACATAGCCGACGAGCGTAAGGTACTGACCATTAGTCGATCGCTTCAGGAAGCCTTCCGAGCTGGCCGTGCCGCTCCAGGTGAGCTTGCTCGTACCGTTGAAAGGAATGGCGACGTCGGAGCCGACCGCAAGACCACCCGTGGTGAATTCGCGGAGAGCGACGCGCCATGCCGCGCTGGTTCGGTTGTTCGTCGCGTCGCCAACCAGGGAGACCACCAGGTTGCCGGGCGTGAATGAGGCGAAGACAGATGTCGAGAGGGCCGCAGCCAGCAGAGTAAGGGTTCGCTTATTCATAAATGATCCTCTTTCCAGGCGAGGCGGTGGGCGTAGCGCTGATTTCCTTTCCTTGTGAATCCATTGCGTCGGTAAGATCGCCACGGCGCGCTCGACCAGCCAACCAGTCCAAATATTCTGATTTCGAAATGTTAAGGGATTGCTAAGGCGAGCGTACCGCGCGCCTTAGCGAAATGTCGAGTCAGTCGTTACCAGACTTGTCGAAATTGGTGGAGATGATGCCGTAATCGAAGACGGTGACCCCGCCATCGAAATCGATGTCGGCCTCGACGGGCGCGAACCCGTTGGCCCCGACCGTTCCCCAGTCCGTGTCGACGTCCGTCTTGTCGAAGTAGTCGCTCAGTACGCCGTAGTCGAACACGGTCACGCTGTTGTCGTGATCGATGTCGCCACTGACCAAAGTTGCGGTGCCCACGTTAACAGACGACGCAATGTTGATGTTTCCAAAGCTCTTACGCAGGTACGGCTTGCGGAAGACCGAGACGTTGTATGTGCCGGCGGCCGGAAGATCCGTGGTCGCCCAGTTGCCGTTGGCGTCGATCGCAACGTGGTTGGCCGTGTAGAGCACGGTGCCCAGATCGTTCGGGTCGCGAAACTCGACGGTCGTGTAGTCCGGCCCGTTCACGCCGAGGTCCGGATTGAGCAGCCTGCCGGAAATCTTTGCGGCTCCAGCGGCGGCACCATCGATGTAGATCGTCGGGCCAGGAGTCAGCACGTTGGTGTTCGAAAAACCAGCAAAAGTTGCAGCCGTGGTGTCCGTCGTCGGCGTGACCGCGAATCGGACCGTGCCGCCTGCATTGATCTGCGCCAGCAGATAGGTTTTGAGCGCGCCGGTCGGCGTGAAGTCGACCCAATATTCCGTGCCCGTCGGCAGCGTCTTCTTGTACTTGATCACTCCGACGGCCGTGTTCGGGCTGAGCTGGGTACCAAGACCTTCAGGCAGCTGGGTGGCGTCGAAGATGAGCGGCGATCCCGTCTGGGTCGCGTTCGTGGCCGTATCTTCGGTGATATAAACGTTCGCATCACCCGTGAAGGAGAAGGCGGCGTTGGAAGCGACGAGGCGAAGCGAGATCTTCGTGATGTCGTTGAGCGTCGAGCCGAACAGACCCGCGGTGGTGAAGTCGACCACGCCGTAGCTGGCGAAGGCATTATTCACCGAACCCTCGACGTTCAGGAAGTTTTTGCCGTTGTTGCCCTGCCGGGGACCCGCCGGCTGGACCGTGACGTTGAAGGTCGCGAGAGCGCTCTTCAGCTCAGCGTGGCTGACCGCGGCTCCGGCCAACAGCGCAAGCGTTGTGAAAATGTGTCGTGTCGTCATCCAGTTTCCTCCGATGTGTGGGAAGCACACATTCGATAGCATGACCCCCTCCTGTTATGCGGACTTTATGGGCCACCGCATTTTTACGGGATATCGCTTAAATCGCCAACGGACGCTCTTCCATCAATCCGATGAGATTCCCATCCGGGTCATGGACGAATCCCATCCATAGTTCGTGGTCAGGCATCTGGGCGATCATCTGGGCGTCATGCGCGATTGCCGTGCCGCGCGACTTCAAGACCGCCATCGCCGTCTCGATATCGTCGACTCGGAGATAAAGCACGGAGTTGCTCGTCGGTTCGTCGCTTTCGGGCTGGCTGAGCATCAGGCGCACGGGACCGATGCTGAAAAACGCCAAGCCGGGAGGCGCGGAGAACAGGAACGGCAATCCGATCTGATCACGAAAGAAGGCAACGGATCGCTCCAAGTCAGTGACGGTGAACGCAACTTGACCCAGATCACGCACGACGAACTCATTCATGGTGAAGATGTACCCGTGGGGAGCCTTCTCGTGGGGGACTGTCTGCGCCACCTGGGCGGGTTACCCGCCAGCTCGATCGACCTCATCACCTTGGATCCGCCATTCAATACCGGCCAGCGGCAGAATCGCGGTCAGCATCCTGGCTATCTCGACACCTGGAATTGGGACGCCGACCGCGTCGCCGACCGCGATGCCCTCGCCGAGGCCTTGGGGCCAACCGACCCGTTGATCGCCCTCATCGACGCCATGCGCCTGCACCCCCGGTTTCAGCCCGGCGCCGGACCTTATCTCGCGATGCTCGGAAGGCGGCTCCTCGAATGCCACCGAGTTCTCAAGGCCTCGGGCAGCCTTTATCTGCACTGCGACGCCCACGCCAGTCACACCGTGAAGATCGCGCTGGACGCGCTCTTTGGCAGCGAGCGATTTCTCAATGAGATCGTCTGGTGCTACGACACGGGCGGCGCCAGTCCGCGCCGGTTCGCCCGCAAACACGACACGATCCTGTTTTACACGAAGAGCGAGCGGTACACCTTCGAATGGGAGCGGATCGCGGATGAGCGGACACCCAAATCGCTCCATCGAGCGGCGAACCCGCGCGGCGCGCGCTATGCCGCGGCGAATCGCACCAAACTCCCGCTCGACACCTGGCGCATCCCGGCGCTCAACCCGATGGCGACCGAGCGGTGCGGCTATCCCACTCAGAAGCCTCTGACCCTGCTCGAGCGCATCATTCTCGTCTCCAGCCAGCCCGGGGAGATCGTGCTCGATCCGTTTTGCGGTTCGGGCACGGCGCTCGTCGCCGCCGAAATGCACGGTCGGAACTGGATCGGAATCGACGCGTCGCCCGATGCTATCGCGGTGTGCCAGGCGCGCTTAGCAGCTCTTCCACCACGGTCTGCCACGGCGTCTGACGCGCCTCGGCTTTAATCTTGTTAACCTGATCGGCGGGAAGGTGCTGGCCGATCGCATCGAGGAACTGCTGCGACTCGGCGAGGTCGGAGGGATTGATCGGCAGACTCATTTCCTGGCGAGTGAAGCTGGCGACCTCGAAGAGCAGGCTTGCCCTCGCGTAGTTCTCGCGCTGGGTTTCGAGCATGGCCATGCCTTCGATCCCGACCATCA
Source organism: Fimbriimonadaceae bacterium (assembly GCA_044226215.1). Classification (GTDB taxonomy): domain Bacteria; phylum Armatimonadota; class Fimbriimonadia; order Fimbriimonadales; family Fimbriimonadaceae; genus JBGAHK01. Next base: position 625,812 of record JBGAHK010000002.1, read on the forward strand.
GCCACGGATAGTCGTTTGCGGCAAACGCCATGCTGAGCATGTGCCGATACTCCTCTTCGGCACGTGCGATCTCGCCGGTGGCGCGCCGGGCATTCGCGATGCCGGCCAGTGGGAACGCCTTGAAGCCGTCCATCCCGAGCTCCTCGAAGAGCGCCAGCGAGCGGGCGTTGTAGTCGATGGATTCGTGATAACGCGCCAATCGGTGGCAGAGCGTTCCCAGGTTCACGAGATTGATCGCCTCGAACAGCTTGTTCCCCATCGCGTGGTTGATTTCAAGCGCCTGCGCGTAGAGGCCTTCGGCTTCGGTGAGGTGCCCCTGATCGTTGGCAATGTTGGCCAGGTTGTTCAGCGATCCCGCGACACCCTTCTGATCGCCCAACTCGCGGCGCATTTCAAGCGCACGCTCATGATGATGCTTGCCCGCCGTGAAATCCCCCTGCCGCGACGCGAGGACGCCCGCCACGTTATGGACCGATGCCTCGACTTTGGGGTCGCTTTCGCCCGCGACTGCCAGCGCCCGGTCGCACCAGCCCCGGCCCTCGACGCTCTGACCCCGCGTCTCCCAGAATCGGAACAGGCAGGAGCAGAGCGTGAGCATCGACTGTCGATCGCCACGCTCCTCGGCGGTCGTCATCGCGAGCCGGAAGTTGGCGATTTCGGGCTCGGCCAGCCGTTGATACTGGTCGGCTTTACCCTGATCGAACTCCTTTTGAAGGTCCTGGGCGCGCTGGGTGAAGAACTCGCGATGGGCGTCCCGCGTGGCCTGGAGGGCCGCGTTCTCGTTGGACCGCAACAGCACGTCCCGAACCGCGCTGAGCATGAAGTAGCGGGGATCGGGCCAGGTTTGGAAATGGACGAGCGAGCGATCCACCAAGGACTCCAGCACGTCGATCGTCTCCCAGCTTTCATATTCCGGACCGGCGCCCACCTGCTCGACAGCTTCTAAAGTCGCGCCGCCCGCAAAGATCGCCATGCGCCGTGCGAGTGCAAGCTCCATTTCGGTCAGCTGAGACAGCGACCACTCGATCGACGCGACAAGGCTACGACCCTCTCCCTGTTGGAGCCTCGACTCCAAGATTTTCAGGTCGGCATCCAGTTTGGTCGCGAGCTGCGGGAGTGAGAGCACCTTCGTTCTTGCCGCGGCAAGTTCAATACCGAGGGCGAGGCCGTCGAGCCGGCGCACGATACGCGCGAGATGCGGCGCATCCGATTCCTCGGGAAGAAAACTCGGATTGACCATCTTCGCTCGGCTGACAAAGAGTTGCACGGCGTCCGATTGACGGACTTGCTCGAGCGTCACGTCCCGATCCCGCGGGCATGCCAGCGTCGGTACGCGATAGATGCACTCCTCCATGCGAAGGACGTCGCGCGAAGCAACGACGAAATGGACGTTCTTGCTCAGGCGCAGAAGCTTCTCCAGATCGCTCTTGAACTCCTGCGTCGGGGCGTCGAGGTTGTCGATCAGGACGATCCAGTTCCCCCCGTCGAGGACGCGCTTGATCTCGGTGAGGTCCGCGATATTGGCCTGCGTGATGCCGAATTGCGACGCCAACTCTGGGATGAGGCCACTCGGGCCGAGCGTCAGGATGTCGATGTACTTAACGCCGTCGTACTGGTCGCTGAGATCGGCGACGACCTGGAGCGCAAGGCGGCTCTTGCCCGCGCCGCCAAAGGCGACGAGCGTGACCAGCCGGTGCTGGGGAATGAGCTCGCGGAGCTCTTGAAGCTCCTTGGCGCGGCCGACGAATGGGGTCGTCTGGACCGGAAGCGCCAATAAGCCCGCCTCGATCGACTTCAGGGGCGGAAATTCGGTTTGAAGTCCCTCGGCGACGACTTGATGGATCTTTTCCGGTTGGGAAAGGTCCTTGAGGCGGACGGTGCCGAGCGATTCCAGCGAAAAGCCGGTCGCGTCGCGCAGCCGCTGCTCCATCGCTTCCGAAAGCAGAATTTGGCCTCCGTGCGCGAGCCCTCTAATGCGGGCGCACCGGTTCAGCGTGGTCCCGAACAGGTCGTAGCCCCAATCCTCGACTTCGCCATAGTGGAGCGACATGCGCACGCTCAGAGTGAGCGGTTTGGGCCACGCTTCGGACTGGAACGCCCGCTGAATCTCGACCGCGCAGCGCGCCGCTTCGAGCGGCGACCCGAACTCGACCACCATGCTGTCGCCTTCGCCTTTCTGCTTCCAGATGCGGCCTTGGTGCTCGCCCACAATCCGGTCGAAAAGCTCGTTGTGGCGCAACAATGCCGCCGACATCGCCTGGGGATGATCCTGCCACTTGGAAGTGCTCCCCACCACGTCGGTCATCAGCAGAGTTGCCAGACGATTTACCGGATTCAAGTCAACTGAATTATCGCACGATCAAGTGGCGGGAGCGTGTAGGAATCGAACCCACCCAACCCCGTGAAGGGTCACACACGGTTTTGAAGACCGGGGGGCACACCAGCACCCATTCGCTCCCATGCTTTTGAACATTATGGGGCGCACCTCAGCAACCGGTTGGCGAGCCGCATCATAATCGGATTTCGGCATGGCGGAAATCGCAGAAATTTGGCAGGAGGTTCTTCCTGCCATCAAGCAGAGTGTGACGGGCGTCGGTGTTTGGACCGCGCTGAACTCGGCGACGCCGGTGGCCCACGAGGATGGTGTCTTCGTGCTGGGCCTGCCCCACGAGTCGAGCGAGCTCGCGGGTCACCTTCGCATGCACGCCACCAAGATGCTGATCGAGAAGCTCTTGGGCGAGAAGTTGGGCGAGCGATCGACGGTACGCATCATCGACGGCACCTCCCCTGCCGACTGGGAGACGGTCAAACGGCGCGACGCTGAAGCCCGCCGGCTCCAAGAAGCCGCGATCAACCGGGCCCGCGCCGAGATCGAATCCCGATCCAGCTGGGAAACGATCTACGAGCAGATTTCACGCCGCTACGCGCAAATTTCGAACAAGTCGCTGCCCCAAAACCGCGCCGCGTTCTTCCGCGATGCCGTTCAGATCGTGGTGGAAGGCTTGCTGACGCATCCGGTGGATGACGACCTGAGCGAGCGAAACTACGCTCGGTGCCTGGAGCGCATCGCCCAATACACCGAACTGCCAAGCGTTTTCGTCGCCCTGCGCGTGATGGAAGAATCGACGAAGTAATGGGCGCGGAAGCGGTCGTCCTCGGTTCGGGCACCAGCAGCGGCGTCCCCGTCCTCGGCCGAACCTATCCCGAATCGTTCCTCGCCAATCCCAAGAATCATCGCCTGCGGCCGAGCCTTCTGCTGCGATTGGGCGAATCCACCGTCCTGATCGACTGCACGCCCGACATGCGGCAGCAGCTTCTGCGCGAGCAGGTTTTGCGGCTCGACGCGGCCATTATCACTCACACCCACGCCGACCACGTGATGGGCATGGACGATCTGCGCACGTACTCGCTCATCGCGCAAGAGCCGATGCCCGTTTATGCGTGGCCCCAGTACCAACAGGACATCCGGCGGATCTTCGCCTATGCGTTTCTGCCCTTTCCACCTGGCGTCGAGGTGCCTCGATTCGATCTCCGCGACTTGCCGGACCGGCTCGAATTCGGAGGATTCGAGCTTGAAGTCCTGCGCGTGATGCATGGAAGCCTGCCGGTGGCAGCGTTCCGCATTGGCGATTTCGCTTATGTCACCGATGTCGGCGAGATTCCTCCAGCCGCTTACGATCGACTCCGCGGCCTCAAGACCCTGATCCTCGATGCGGTCCGATACGCGCCCCATCCGAACCATTTCCATTTCGACCGAGCCGTCGAAGTCGCGCTGGATTTGAAGGCAGAGGTGACGTGTTTCACTCACCTCAGCCACGACTACGACCACGATGTCGTCGAAGCCGGCCTGCCTCCCGCCATTCGGTTGGCTTACGATGGCCTGCGCATCCCCCTCTAACCCAAGGTAAATTCAAACAAGAAACGTTATGCCCGCTCAACGCACCGTGATCGTCGTCGGCGGTGGCCTTGCTGGCCTCATGGCCGCACTCAAGCTCGCAGAAGCGGGCGTCAAGGTCAAGCTGTTCAGTGTCGTACCCGTCAAACGCAGCCACAGCGTCTGCGCGCAAGGCGGAATCAACGGCGCGGTTAATCTGCGCGGGGAAGGCGACTCGCCTTATCTCCACTTCGAAGATACGATCACCGGCGGCGACTTCCTGAACCACCAGCCCCCCGTGATGCGGATGGCCGAGCGTGCTCCCGCCATGATCTATCTGCTGGATCGCATGGGCGTGCCCTTTAACCGTACCGCCGAGGGCCTCCTCGCTTTCCGGCGCTTTGGCGGCACCCTGAAGCATCGCACCGCCCACGCGGGTGCGACGACGGGGCAGCAGTTGCTCTACGCGCTCGACGAGCAGGTACGCCGCTACGAGGCGAGCCACTTGGTCGAGAAGTACGAGAGCTACGAATTCCTGGGCATGGTCAAGGACGGCGAGGGGCGCTGTCGTGGGATCACCGCCCAAAACCTCCGTACGATGGAGATCGAGGCCGTCGCCGCGGATGCGGTCGTCATCGCCACCGGCGGGAACGGCGTCATTTTTGGCAAGTCGACGAACTCCATCATCAACACGGGCAGCGCCGTCAGCATCTGCTATCAGCAGGGCGCGACTTACGGCAACCCGGAGATGGTCCAGATTCACCCGACCGCGATCCCCGGCGAGGACAAGTGCCGATTGATCAGCGAAAGCGTCCGCGGTGAAGGCGGTCGACTGTGGACTCCGCGCGATCCCAACGACACCCGCCACCACAGCGATATCCCCGAGCGCGAGCGGTGGTACTTCTGCGAAGAACTGGATCCCGTCTACGGCAACTTGCTGAGCCGAGACATTGTGAGCTTTGCCATCTACTGCGTCTGCCGCATGGGCAAAGGCATCCGCGGACGCCAGCAGGTCTATCTCGACATCACCCACCTGAGCAAGGAACGGGGGATGTCCCGCGAGCAGATCAACGACAAGCTCGAAGGCGTTCTCGAAATCTACGAGAAGTTCATGCGCGAGGACCCGATCGACAATCCGATGCGCATCTATCCTGCCGTGCATTACACGATGGGCGGTCTCTGGGTGGACTACGAGAAGGGCCACGACACGACGCTCGACGTGAACAGTCCGCGCAATCAGATGACCAACGTGCCCGGCCTGTATGCCGCCGGCGAATGCGAATACCAATATCACGGGGCCAACCGCCTCGGCGCGAACGCTCTGCTCAGCTGTCTCACCAGCGGCGAACTCGCCGCGCTCGGGGTGCAAGCCTATCTGGGCAATCTCCCGGCTACAGGCGAGGACCTGGAAACCCGCATCCTCGTCGAGCACAAGTCGGAGCGCGAAGTCGAATATCAGAAGCTGCGTACGGGCGGCGGAACGGAAAATCCGTACCGTCTGCACGACGAACTTGCCGACGTGATGTGGAACAACTGCGGCATCTGGCGGGTCCAGCGCGACCTGCTCACCGCTCGCGAGAAGCTGGGCGAACTGCACACACGCGTTCAGTCTTGCCAGCCCCTGGACGGCGGAGGGTGGGCGAACCAGGCGTTGCCCTTTACCCGTGCCCTCAACCACATGATTGTCATGAGTCAGGCCATCGTGGGTGGCGCGATCATCCGCGATGAATCGCGGGGCGCCCACTTCAAGATGGATACGCCGGATCGCGACGACAACAAGTGGCTTTGTACGACGAAGGCGACGTACCGACCGACCGGACCGGAATTCGATCTTTCTGAGAAGATCGACTGCAGCTACATCGCCCCGCGCGCCCGCAAGTACAAGATCAACCAGAACAAGATCGTCAAGGAGATCATGGGCGAGCAAGCGCTCGCCGGCGTCGGAGTCTAAAAAGCGTCCGCTTAGGCCGCGCTATCGACGCGGCCTTGCACGTACTTGCGCTCGACCTTGCGGAAGAGGCCCGTGTAGCTCGCGGGGGGAACCACCTCGCCACCGGTCACGTGCTCGAAGAAGAAGAAGCCAATCTGCTTGGCGGAAACCCAGCGCACGGCTCCTTTGACGGTCGCCTCCAAGCCTTCGAACTGAAGCTGGATTTCGACAATCTGGCCCAGCTTGAGCGCGGGTGCCTTCTCGAAGGCGACGAGCGCACCGCCCATACTCAGGTTCGAGACCTTGCCCCCAAAGCTACGGCCCTCGGCTTCGATCTTGACGTCCAGGTCCTCGATGTGAGTGGTGGGAATTCGGTAGACCGCGCGCGATTCCATCGCCGCGATCGAGTCAGGAAAGTCGAGCGAAAGCACCATCGGGTTCTTGTCACCGCCGCCTGGCTTGCACTCCTTAACCCAGCTCAGGAAGGTGCTCGCCGTTTCTTGTGAGTTGAAATAGACCACGCACGCCGCCATGACGGGCAGGTGCTGCTGCATCAGCGGGTTTTCCAAAACGATGTGGATGCGGCTGTCGGTCACGTGATAAAAGTGGCCCTGGACCACCTTGCTCAAGTACGGTACAAATACTTGGCAGACCTTTTCTCGCTTGACGGCTTTCCGGAGGATCGTTTTCAGGTCGTCACGATCCTGGATAAGCGCCCGCCGAACCAGTTCGAAGTCGCCGAATTGGTAGCTGGGGGACGATGCGGCCGATGGCTGATTGTTGTTCGACATGGGGTAACGCGCCAAAACCTTAGGATTCAGTTTCAATTTTCGGTGGCCCCAGCCGGATTTTTCAGGGGACGGTTCGGTGGTATCGGGCGTAAAAGGCGATAGAATCAGGTGTTCCATGGAAGTTGCCTGTACCAACCAAGAAGCGGTCCTCGCCGAGCTCGCAAAAACGAGCCCGGACGCTCCCTTCTTGGCGCTGGGACAGACCGTCTTCTGGGATGAACCCGTGAAAGGGTCCGTGATCCTCCGTTCGCGCGAACTCGGCTACGACCGCCGCTTTGTTGCCGGAGTCCACGACACCGACTATTTCGCCAAACTGCCCAACGAGCGGGCGGAACGGGGCTACAAGGCCTTTCCCCACAACGACACAACGACCCAGGGACTCTGGAGCGCGGCCGGCGAGTTTTCCCGGCTGTTTGGATCCGAGACGGTCGTCACGAAGGAGCTTCTTGCCGCCGCCGGCGTGAACCTCCACCGAATCCAGAAGGCTCGCCCCCGGTTGCTGGACGAAGCCACCGAAGCGTGGGGCTGGAAAGGGGTCGTCAGCCTGGATTCAGGCTCGGTGGTCACGTCCGAGACGCCGCTGACCCGGCTCTTTCCCGTTCTCTACCAGGAGCTCGCGGAGGCCGTCGAATCGAGTCTGGAGACCATTTCTGGGCCGCAGGAGATGCCAGCCCGGCGCCAGGCCGACGAATTGCTCAGCCGAGTTTGCGACGAGAGCGAGCCCGAAACGCAGACGTTGTCCCACTATTACCGGCGCCTGCTGCCCGCGATGTACGCGATTCCCGCCGGCGAAGAGGTGCCCATCGAGGTCACCGCGACCACCGAGCTGCTCCGGTTCAACCGGGCGACCTGCGACCAGCCTCGCTTTCGACTGGTCCACCAATTTTTGGGTTCCGCCACCCGCGTCGCCGCCACGGAATCGTATAACGAAGCTCTCAGGGACTCCGAAATCTACGGACTGGACCGTTTTGGAAGCTGGGCGATCCCATTCGACTTGGTCGTGCCGGGCCACGGTCGCGGCACGCTGCGCGTCGCCCCCCGCGCCGTCATCGTGATGACGCCCAAGCCGCTTTTCATCTCACTGAAGAAGCCGATCGAGTCCATTCAAGACCTTGCAGAAGCGATCGAGCGCAAGTTAGGCTCGAACTGTACACTCGTCGGCAAGGCGGTCTCGCTCATCGGCATGCTGGCGTCCGAATTCGTGTTCGTCTTCCACGAAGGTGCGAGTTCGTACATGCCGCGCGTGAAGGCTTTCCACCAGGCTTTGGCCGGTCGCGGAATCGAGCTTGAGCTCAACCCGATCCTTCGCGTCCGCTATTCGCCCTGGGATTCGCTCGCCTCGTGCTGCGCCTGGCTCCGGCTTCCCGAGCCGTTCCAAGCCGCATTTGGCGTGGAAGAGCTTTGCGCTCCCAGCTTCGCCTCTCGATGGCGACAAGTCGTCGCCGATCAGGAGGACCTGCTCGCCAAACTCGGAACGCTCCGGCGACCGCTCGATCTCGTCCGCTTTTTGGCGGAAGTTGAAGGCGGTAGCTGGTCGCGTCTCGCCGAAGAGTACGAAGAACTGCACGCCACCCTGGAGAATCTGAATCGGGGCATCGAGGCGATCAAGATTCGCAAGCGCGAGGTCGATGCCAAACTGAAGGCGTCCAAGCGGAAACGCGTCGAGGCCGAAATCGCCAAGGGCCAACACTGGCGCGCAGAGCTTTTCGAGAAAGAGTCGACGCCCGCGAAGCTCGCCGAACGGGAGCGACTGGACGAAACCGTCCGGGATGCGATGCGCGAGGTCAGCGAGCACCGCGCCGCGTGGGCCGCGTTGCAAACAGAACAGGACGAACTGGTCGGCGCGGAAGCGATACAGACCGCTCACCGGCAGCGACAGAACATCGAGCTGGAGGCGGAGTTGATGCGGTTGAAGATCGCGCGGCGTGCCATCGTCACCTCGAAAGGACTCGTGCGCTCCGGCAAACGCCCGGCCGCGTGGTGGTTCCCGCTCCTCTGCCCCGAAGGTAAATGGTTCCGCGAAACCGCGCGAACGGCGTCATACTACTTAGAATCCCTTCGATGACCGCCATTTCTTTCACCAAGGTCGAATCGGTCGGCAACGACTTTGTGCTCGTCGATCTGGACGGATTGCGAGCGAACGGCCTTGAGGTCGGCATCGGTGGCGCCCAAACCCGGCTGCTCAGCGAACTCGCCCGCCACGCTTGCGAACGCCGGTTCTCGGTCGGCGCAGATGGGCTGCTCACGATGGAGATCGAAGGTCCGGATCGGCTCCACATGAGGATGTTCAATCCGGACGGAACCGAAGATTTCTGCGGCAACGGACTTCGATGCGTCGCGTGGGAAGCGTTCCGCAAGGGCGTCGTCGGCAACACCTTTGAAATCCTCCACCGCGACCTGCTCATCCCTGCGCACGTCGACCGCGACGAAACGGTGGAAGTCGAACTGCCTCCCGCCTCATTCGACCCGATGCGCGTGCCGCACCTCTTTGGCGGCGAGCTGTTTGAATCGGCCATCCATGTCGGGCACGACGTGCTAAGCCTGTCCTGCCTGACCACGGGCAGCACGCACACCGTGATGTTCGTGCCGGAGCTCCCCAACGACGCTCGGTTCCTGGCAGTGAGCCAAACGCTGGAATATCACCCGCAATTTCCCGACCGCACCAGCGTCATCTGGGTCCGCGAGGCGTCGCACCGCGAGCTTCATGTGCGTATCTGGGAGCGGGGCGCGGGCGAAACGATGGGCTGTGGAACCGGCAGTAGCGCCGCTGCTGTCGTCCAAGCACGCCGACGCGGGTTACAGGGCGATCTCGAAGTCGTCAATCCCGGCGGCACGGTGTCCGTCACCTTGGCCGATTGGAACCAAGCCATCCACGTTCGATCCAAAGCCAAGACCGTGTACCACGGTGAGATCGTGGATTTCGCCCTGATTCGCGCGCACTCCGGCGCCTCGCGCTAATCCACCGGGAAGAACTTCTTCCACCAGTCAGTGATCTGGTTCAGACGGTGAATGCGCAGGTCGGCGGGCCCGCCTCGCGATAAGCCATGGCTCGTGCTGACGGGGTAGCGCACGAATTTCGATTCAATGCCCCGGACTTGGAGCGCCGAGAACACCTGTTCGCCCTGCTCGATATTGCACCGGAGATCGCCTTCGCTGTGAATGATCAGCATCGGGGTCTCGACCTGATCGAAATAAGCCAGCGGAGACATACGCCACAGATCCTTGATCTTATCGAGATCGCCGAAGGCGTAGCCACCAAAGTAGCCTTCCTGATCGAAAGCGAAGTCGGAGTTACCGGCCATGCTCACCATGTTCGAGACGCATCGGTCCGTGATCGCCGCCCGGAAATCGCGGCAGTGGCCCACGATCCAGTTGGTCATGTAGCCGCCGTATGATCCGCCCATCACGCCCATCAGGCCGGGGTGGATGAACGGCTGGTGCTGCATCCACCGAATAACGGTCTGCATGTCGTCCCAATCCTTGTTGCCCCAGTCGCCTTTGATCGCGCCGCAGAACGCTTCGCCATAGCCTTTCGATCCGCGCGGGTTGCTGTAGACCACGGCATAACCTTGAGCGGCGAGCAGCTGGAACTCGTGGAAAAAGGTCCAGCCGTACTGGGTGTGCGGGCCGCCATGAATCTCGAGCACGGCCGGCAGGCGCTTGGGCGCGAGGTAACGAGGCGGAAGGATCGTCCACACATGCACCTTGACCCCGTCGGTGGATTCCAGATAGACCTCCTCGGGCACCGAGATGTGAATCTCTTCCAGGATCTCGTCGTTAAAGTGGGTGATGACGTGAGGCCCATGCTCGTGACGATTCAGGTCGTACACGGCGACTTCGTTCAGGCGCTTCGGATCGGAATAGGTGCACGCGATTCGCTCGCCGTTGCTGGCCAGCGACCCGAATTGAACCACGTGCTGGCCCTCGGTAAGGAATCGGACTCCACCCGTGTCGACCGGAATATAGGCGAGCTGACACTCGCCCTTCGTGCCAATTTGCACGTAAAGCGCCTTGCTGTCGGGTGACCACCGTGGCCCTTCTTCGCCAGCGGCGTCTTTTACGTCCGTGATCGTCCAGGTGTCGAGGCAATAATCGTCCTCGTCGGTGAGACACCGAGTCTCTCCGCCTTCGGCGGGGATGACGTACATCCGGGTGTTGCGCGTACCCCACGGGTCGTCCATGCTCGTGTCGCCGGTATAGGCGATCGTTTTTCCGTCCGGCGACCATCGCGGGTTGGACTTGCGACCCTTGAGCTGGCCCTCGATCTGCCACGCCTCGCCTTCCAGGTTCACGCGGAACAGTCGATCATCCGGCTTTTCGAACCACGGATGCTTTTGGATGCTGTGCGCGACGATGAGTTCCTCCGAATTGGGCGACCAATCGAACGTATATTGCCCCATCGCGTCGGCGGAATAGATCTTCGTCGCCTTGCCCGTTTCCAGCGAGCAGATATAAATCGCGTACCGCTGGCCGTCGAAATAGCCGTCGCCATCCAATCGGTACCAAAGGTCGTGGATCACGCGCGCAGGCGTGCTCGCGCCGGATTCTTCGCGGGCCTTGGTTGCCGCCTGCGTCCAATCCGCATGCTGCTCGCGGAACGTGAACGCGATCATGCGGCCATCGGGCGAACACCGAAACGTCCCGATGGAGCCTTCGGGCAAGTCGGTCAGTTTGCGCGCTTCACCGCCGCCCGCATCGATCAGGTGGATCTGTGATTTCTTGCCGTCACGCGAACTGAGGAAGGCGATCTGATGACCGCCCGGAATCCATCGTCCGTGGCTTTCCCCTTCCTCGCTGCGCGTCCACTGACGAACGCGATGGGGCGCGTCCACATCGACCGTAAACAGATGACCGATCGTCTTGTTCTTGGCGTTGGTCGTGCGCGCAGTGAACAAGATCTGCGCGCCATCGGGACTGATCTGGGTGTCGCCGATGAACGTGAAGCGCAGCAGGTCGTCCGCGGTGATGAGGCGCTTGGGCATGGCCGCGAGGTTACCCGGGCTGCGTCTAGACCGCGTCCAGCGCCGAGGTCAGCTTGGCGATCGTCGTCTTGGCGTTGCCAAAGACCATGATCGTGTTGGGCTGAAGGAACAGTTCGTTCTCGATGCCGGCAAAGCCGGGATTCATGCCGCGCTTGCAGACAATCACCGTGCGCGCTTTGTCGACGTCGAGAATCGGCATACCGTAAATCGGGCTCGACTTATCGGTTCGCGCGGCGGGATTGACGACGTCGTTGGCACCGATCACCAGCGCGACGTCGGTTTCCACGAACGCGGAATTGATGTCGTCCAAATCGTAGAGTTGGTCGTACGGGACATCCGCCTCGGCGAGAAGCACGTTCATGTGACCCGGCATGCGTCCGGCCACGGGATGGATGGCGTACTTGACGTCGATATTCATCTCGGCCAGCTTGGTTGCCAGCTCTTTGACGACGTGCTGGGCCTGCGCGACCGCCATGCCATAGCCGGGCACGATGATCACGCTGCTCGCGCTGGAGAAGATGATCGCGGCGTCCTCGACTGAGTAGCTGCGCACCGTTCCGGTGGCATGCGATCCACTGCCCACAGTCGCCGTTTCGCCGCCTCCAAACGCGCCAAAGATGACGTTCTCCAGCGACCGGTTCATGGCTCGGCACATGTCGAGGGTGAGGATCAAGCCGCTCGCGCCGACGAGTCCGCCCCCGATCAGCAGCGCCGTGTTGCCGAGGACAAAGCCCGCCAATCCCGCCGCGCACCCAGTGAACGAGTTGAGCAGCGAGATCACCACGGGCATATCGGCGCCGCCAATGGGCAGGACCAGCAAGACGCCGAGCAGCAGCGAGACCGCGAAGAGCGAAGTGAACAAGGTCATCGACCGCGTGAACGCGATGAGCGCGACGATGAGCACCACGCTGGCCATGAGCAATCCGAAGTTGACCAGCTTCTGGCCCGTATACGTGATCGGCCGGCCGGTCATCAGCTCTTGCAGTTTTGCGAACGCAATCAAGCTTCCCGAGAAGCTGATGCTGCCAATGACCAAGCTGATCACACTCGTCGAAAGTGGCACCCAATCCACGGACGGTGCCGTCGAAAACTCGCGGAATTCCAGCAGTGCGACCAGAGCGACAGCGCCGCCACCGAGGCCATTGAAGAGCGCCACCATCTGGGGCATCGACGTCATCTGAACACGCCGGGCCGACCAGACTCCGCCCACGCCGCCGACCACAAAAGCGAGAGCCATCCAGCCCCAGTTGTGGACACCAGGAATGAACAGGGTCGCGATGAGCGCGACCAACATGCCCGCTGCCGCAAGCAGGTTGCCCCGCCGCGCCGTCTTCGGGCCGTTCATCAGCTTGAGGGCCAGCATGAACGTCACTGCGGTCGCCAGATAGGCGATGTCGATCCACTCGCGGTTCACGGCTGAGCCTCCTTGCGGGGCTTGCGTTTGAACATCTCCAGCATGCGATCGGTGACGACAAATCCGCCGACCACGTTGAGCACGCCGAACACCGTCGCGAGGAACCCGATGATCAGTCCAAACGTGTCGTGAGCGGTCCCCAAGACGATCATCCCGCCGACCAGGATCACGCCGTGGATCGCGTTGGTCGCGGACATCAGGGGCGTGTGGAGGGTTTGCGGCACCTTGGCGATGACTTCAAGCCCCACGAACACGGCGAGGATAAAGATGGTGATGACGGCGATCAGGCTCAAGCCGAACCTCCCCGCTCGAGGGCGAGCCGAACGCTGTCGTGGACAATGCGTCCTCCACTGGTGATCAGCGTTCCCTTCACGATTTCGTCCTCCATATCCAGCGAGAGCGCGCCCTCCTTCGTCAGCGCGCCCAAGTAAGAACAGATGTTCTTGCTCAGCATCCGGCTGGCGTCCGCCGCCATCGTGGCCAGCAAGTCCGTCCGCCCCATCACCGTGATGCCGTGGCGCTGAATCACTTCCCCGGGAACGGTGGCTTCGCAGTTGCCCCCGGTCGGCGCTGCCAAGTCCACAATGACCGAGCCGGGCTTCATTTTCGTGAGCATTTCGTCGGTGATCAGGATCGGCGCCCGCTTCCCCGGGATCATGGCCGTCGTGATGACGATGTCGACGTGGGGCAGTCGCGAGGCGATGAGTTCCAATTCGCGCGCATGCGTATCGCCCGAGACTTCTTTCGCATAGCCGCCCGCGTCTTCAGCCTCGTCCGAGACGATGGACAGGCCGACGAACTTGCCACCCAGGCTTTCGATCTGCTCTTTGACGGCTGGTCGGACGTCGAACGCTTCCACGATCGCGCCGAGCCGTCGGCAGGTTGCGATCGCCTGCAGCCCGGCCACTCCTGCGCCAATGACAAAAGCGCGCGCGGCCGGGATCGTGCCTGCAGCAGTCATGAGCATCGGGAAAAACCGCGGAAGATGCAGCGCAGCGAGCAACCCCGCCCGATAACCAGCGATGGTGCTCATCGAGCTGAGGGCATCCATGCTCTGCGCCCGGCTGGTGCGCGGCATGAGGTCGAGGGCAAAGGAGACGATCTGCCGCTCGGCCAAGGCTTGCACGATGGGGCCGGTCGTCATCGGGCTGAGAAAGGAAAGATGGGCTGAGCCGGGGGCCAGGCTGGCCACTTCGGCCAAGGTCGGCGGATTCAGCCGCAGGGTCAGTTCGGCACCTTCGGCGGATCCAATCGTCGCTCCCGCCGCCTGAAAGGCCTCGTCGGAGATGAAAGCGCCTATTCCCGCGCCGGCCTCAACGGAAATCGTGTGTTGAGAGGCGATCAACTCTTTCACGCCTTCCAGCGTGAGTGCAACGCGCTTTTCGCCCTCGGTAGATTCCTTCGCGACTGCGATCTTCATCGATTGCGTCCCCAGATGCAAATGGCAGATTACCGGGTTTGATCCTGCCGCGCTCGGCCCGATCTGTCCTTGTTTTCTCCAATTCGGCCAAAGTCGTCTGGCCCTGCTTTCAGGTAAACCTTCGATTCCTATGGGTCAGTTTCTCCCCTGCTTCAAAGCGTATGACGTTCGTGGCAAAGTGCCTTCCGAGTTGAATCCTGAAGTCGCATACGCCATCGGCAGGGCGTACGCAGAATCGGTACGACCCAAGACGGTCTGCATCGGCTACGACATCCGCCTGACCGGCCCCGCGTTGGGCGAGGCGCTGAGTCGCGGCCTCACCGAATCCGGGGTCGACGTCATCGATCTCGGCATGGTCGGCACCGAGATGGTTTATTTCGCGACCGCCTTCTACGGCTACGACGGCGGCATCATGATCACGGCGAGCCATAACCCGCCGGAATACAACGGCATGAAGATGGTCCGCGCCGAGAGCCGTCCGATCAGCGGCGATACCGGGCTGTTCGACATCGAGCGGATGGCGTTTGAGCAGAAGTGGACACTCTCCGGCGCAGGCAAGATCACCCAGAAGGATGTTTACGACGACTACGTGAAGCACCTGCTCACCTTCGTGGACCCGCCGACGCTCAAGCCTCTTCAAATCCTGGCTGACCCTGGCAACGGTGCCGCCGGCATCGCGATGGACAAGCTGTCGCCGCATCTGCCGCTCGTCGTGGAGCGCATGAACTTTGAGCCCGACGGCAACTTCCCGAACGGCGTCCCAAATCCGATCCTGCCCGAAGCGCGAGCAGGAATTGAAGCCGGTCTTCGCAAGGGTAGCTACGACTTTGGCGTGGCCTGGGATGGCGACTACGACCGTTGCTTTTTCCTCGACGAGAAAGGCAACTTCATCGAGGGGTACTACATCGTCGGCCTGCTGGCCCAAGCCCTCCTTGCCCAGTCGAAAGACCACACGATCATCTACGACCCACGCTTGGTGTGGAACACGCTCGACATCGTGAACTCGATGGGCGGCCGCGCCGTGATCTGCAAGAGCGGACACGCGTTCATCAAGGAAAAGATGCGCGCCGAAGACGCGACCTACGGCGGAGAGATGAGCGCCCACCACTACTTCAAGGGTCACTGGTACTGCGACTCGGGCATGATCCCCTATCTGCTCATCTCCGAGCTTGTCTCCAAGACGGGCCGAACCCTCGGCGACTTGGTCGGCGAGATGATCGCCAAGTATCCGTGCAGCGGGGAAATCAACTCCACCGTGCCCGATGTGAAGACGGTTCTCCAAAAGGTCGAGGCGGCGTATCCGGGCGGCAAGGTCGAACGTATCGACGGCTTGAGCATCGAATTCGAGAACTGGCGATTCAATCTTCGGGGCAGCAATACCGAACCCGTGATTCGTCTCAATGTCGAGACGCGCGGTGACGAAGCGCTGATGAAGGAGAAGACAGACGAACTTTTGGCTCTCATTCGAAGCTGAAGCGAGGCAAATCAATGGATATGGATCGAAGGCAATTTCTCCGTATGGCGGGTGTCGCCGGCGCGACCGCAATGTTCGCGGGCCAAACCGCAAAGGCCCAGGTTCCACCTTGGCAGTCCAAGGCCCGCAACAAGGGCAAGAATGTCGCCGGACTCGTGGCGCCCAAGATGGACACGGTGCGTCTGGGCATGATCGGCGTCGGCGCCCGCGGCGGCAGCCATGTAGAAGAACTGCTGCTGATCGACGGCGTCGAGATCAAAGCGATCGCCGATCCGCATCTGCCGAGCACGCAACGAGCCGTCGCCAACGTCGTCAACAAAGGCCGGCCCGAACCGACGCAGTACACCAACGGCGATTACGACTACCGCCACATGCTCGAGCGCGACGACATCGACGCGGTCGTCATCGCGACGCCGTGGGAATGGCACACGCCGATGGCGGTCGAGGCGATGAAGGCAGGCAAGCACGCGTTCATCGAGGTGCCCGCGTCCACCACCGTCGATGGTTGCTGGCAACTCGTCGAGACCGCCGAGAACACACGCAAGCACTGCATGATGCTCGAGAACGTCTGCTACGGCCGCGAAGAGCTCATGGTGCTCAACATGGTGCGCCAAAACGTTCTGGGCGAACTCCTCCACGGTGAAGCGGCTTACATCCACGACCTGCGCGAGCAAATGAATGAAATCGAGCACGGCACCGGCTCGTGGCGAACGCTCCAGTACACCAAGCGCAACGGCAACCTGTACCCCACTCACGGCCTCGGGCCCGTGGCGCAGTACATGAACATCAACCGGGGCGACCGGTTCGATTACATGAGCAGCGTGAGCAGCAATTCGCGCGTGCGCGGGATCTACGCGGCCGAACACTACCCAGCCGACCATCCGCGCCGAAAGCTGAAATTCGTGTGCGGCGATATTAACACCTCGATCATCCGGACCGTGAACGGTCGCACAATCATGGTCCAATGGGACGAGCAGCTACCCCGGCCGTACACCCGGCTGAATCTCATCCAGGGTACGCGTGGCGTCTGGGGCGGCTTCCCCAATCGCGTGGTGGTCGAAGGCATGAGCCCGAGCACCGAATCGTGGGAGCAGGGCGACGCGCTCAAGGCTTACTACGACAAGTACGACCACCCGCTCTGGAAGAAGATCGGCGATGAGGCGGTCAAGGCAGGCGGGCACGGCGGCATGGACTTCGTCATGTGGTGGCGACTGATCTACTGCTTACGCAATGGCTTGCCGCTCGATCAGGACGTGTACGATGCCGCATCGTGGTCGGCGATCGGTCCGATCTCCGAGTACTGCGTCAAGTATCGGGGTCGAACCGCCAACATTCCCGACTTTACCGGTGGCAACTACAAGACCAATACGCCGCTCGGCATTGTGAGCTAAAGCGCTCAGTACAGGCGGTGACCGTTTGGAACCGGGCGATCCGGCGAAACCAGGACGACGTGTCCGGCTTCGTCGGCCAGCCCGGTGATCAGACATTCGCTGACAAATGGTCCGATGCGCTTGGGCGGAAAGTTCAAGACACCAAGCACCTGCCTCCCGATGAGCGTTTCGGGCGTATAGTGCTGAGTAATCTGCGCGCTCGATTTTAGAATCCCTCGTTCGCCAAAATCCACTGTGAGTTGGTAAGCGGGCTTCCGGGCTTCAGGAAACGGCTGGGCATCGATGATCGTACCCACGCGGAGTTCGACCCGCTCAAAATCGGCCCATTCAATCGAATTCATGACGGTGAAGTGTTACACAATCGGCTACGGTAATCGAAACCTGACGTGCTTGCTCGACCGGATGCGCGCCCACGACCTCGGGGTGCTTGTCGATGTGCGCTCGTCGCCGTACTCCGCCTACATGAAGGAGTTCGACTACCAGAAGATTCAGGTGGCCCTCTCCGGGACGGGAATCCACTACGTCTATCTCGGCGCCTTGCTGGGCGGCATGCCGAAGGATCAGCGTCTGTGGACGCGAGGCAAGCCCGATTACGCCAAGCTTCGCGAATCCGACAGCTACCGTCTTGGACTCAGCAAACTGAAGGAACTGCTCGATGCGCACGGAGCGGTGTGCCTGATGTGTGGATGCGCCAGAGCGATGTCATGCCATCGAGGCAAACTACTGGCTCCGGACATCGAGCGCGAATTCGGGCTGGAACTCTGGCACATCGATATGAACGGTGAAGCCCACCGGCACGAGCCGGGGGACGCCGCAACGCAACTGGAACTGTTTTAGGACGCTTCACCCGGAAGCGTCGAGTTAGAGGCTTCAGCCAAAGGCCTGGTTCGTCGGCGCCTCTGCGAAATCAATCGATTTCGGCTTCGTCTTGGCCGCCGCCGCGAGCCTTGTATTGAACTGCTTCAGGCTTTCGATGCCATATCCAGGGAAAACTTGGACGACTTTCCCGTCCTTGCCGATCTCGACTCCGATGGTGGAATGCTGAATTCCGTAGGCGTCGATGATTTTCGAGTTCGGATCGAGCAAGGCGACCTGCGTGTTGCCCCACTCCTTCTTCCATTCGTCGTGACCCTTCTTATCCGTGTTGATCACGACGAAAAACTGGGTGGCTTTGCCGTAGGCTTGGGAAAGGCGCGTGTAGTACTTGACCGCAAACGGATTCGCCGAGCAGTGGTCCTTGAGGAAGACGAGGAACACCGGCCCCTGCTTGAGCAGCGACTTGAGCTCCTTCTGGCCGTCCGTCGAGGCGGTCTTGAAGGCAGGAGCGACGTCTCCCTTCTTGACCAGGGGCGCCTTATCGGCGAACGCGGCCATGGTCAATGCAAGCGCGCCCATCAGAGCAAACCGTTTCATGACTCCATGATAACCCATGGTCGCCGCTCGGCCAAAATGAATCTCCATGCGCCAGCCCATATCCAGCCTGAGCCCCCTCGCGTTCCAGGGCACTCCGCTACCCGAATTCGAGGCGCCAAAAGGGATTCGGATTTGGCACGTCCTCTCTCTTGCGAATCTGAAAAGCGGCATTGTCCCGACGAGCGATGGCGGACGCATCTCGATTCCGTTCACGGTCGAGCACCGAGGCGGGTCGTTTTTGCTGCGATCGCACTTTCCTGCATTTCGAACAGGCTTGGCCGACCAGATTCGTAAACAGGGCCGCATCGAGGTGCTCTTCGATCTCGGCGAATACTACATCGACCCGGAATGGGTGCTACGGCCCAATCACGCCCCCACCGAGGTCAAGCTCCTGTTCACCGTCGAAGGCACGGCGGCTTTCGTGGAGGCCTCGGCAGACGATGCGATCGACCACCTTGACCGTGTCACCGGCTATCGCCAAGCCCTGAATCGGCCCAATTCGGCATTTTCCGTTCGCGATCTGCCTGAGGCCTATTACGCAGATCAGCTGCCCCAGATTCTTCACATTGAGGTTGCGATCGAGCGCATTCGTGTGACCCAGGCGATGGCGCTGCTCCACCTGATTCCGGAGCATCGACAGCACGTGCTCGACCGCCTCGACGAACTCGATGACGCTCACTCCAAATTGGCGGGTCTGATCCTGCGCGTCTTTCCTTGAGGCTTGCGGTCATCCAAGTACAATGAGCCGTTGCTCGCCCGACTTTTCAGCGTCGATCCCCGCATTGCTCATGAACTCCGCCTTCAGCGGCGCGACATTCTAAAGGGCCTTCTCTGCTCGGCGGGAAGCGCCCTGCTTTTTTCGGCGATGGCGGGGTTTATCAAGCTCGTCGTCGATGCCGTGAGCCACAAGAACGCGACCCAGCTTGTCTGGCTCAGCCTGGCCGTCATCGGGCTGTACGTGTTCAAATACGTTTTCACCCGCGGTCAGGCGTACTATCTCAGCCGCGCAGCAGCGCGGCTAACCTCCGACCTTCGCCTCCGCGTCTACGAAAAGCTGCAACGGCTCCCCATCGGCTACTTCAACGAGAAGCGGTCCGGCGCGATTCAAAGCGTGCTGACCAACGACATCAACGTGTATCAGAACGCGGTGACGGCGGTCCGCGATTCGATCGACGGGCCAATCAAAGTACTCGTCGGCACGATCACGATTTTTATCCTTCAGTGGAAATTGGCACTGGCAGGGATCGTCGTTCTCCCCATCTTGGCGGCCGTGATCCAGCGCAACTCACGCAAGATGAAGGTCGCTCAGGAACAGGTCCAAACCGACCTCGCCAGCCTGACCGCCATGATGCAGGAATCGCTCCAAGGCGTCCGCGTGGTCAAGTCGTTCGGGGCCGAGCAGACCATGATCGACCGGTTCCAAGTCCTCATCGAGCACAGTTTTCAGAGCCAGATGCAGGCCGTGCGACGGATCGCCAACCTGCGTCCGATGGTCGAGCTGATCGGTGCCGGCGGGCTCGCCTTTGTCGTCCTCCTCTGCGCCAAGCTGGTCTCCGACGGCCTCCTCGAGGTCGGAGATCTGGCGGGCTTCCTGATGGCACTCGACGTGATCAATCAGGGCGCGAAACAGCTCGGCGCGCTGCGTCAGACGACGGCCCAGGTCGAAGCCGCTACCGACCGCATTTACGACCAGGTGCTGAACGCGCCCGAGCCCGCCGAAGAATCGTCGTCCGGCGAGGAGTTGCCTTCCCCTCAGGGCCGAATCGAATTCCGCCACGTCTCGTTTCGGTATCCCGACGGCACGTGCGCGCTTTCCGATGTCAGCTTCGAGCTCCAGCCCGGCGAATCGCTCGCGGTGGTTGGACCGAGCGGCGCAGGCAAGAGCACGCTGGCCGACCTCATGCTCCGCTTTTATGACCCGACCGAGGGCGAAGTCCTGCTCGACGGCGTGGATATTCGAACGCTGAACCCGCGGTGGTATCGCTCGCTTATCGGCGTCGTGCCTCAGCAGACGTTCCTTTTCGCGGGCACCATTGCCGACAACCTCCGGCTGGGCGCCCAGCAGGCGTCAGACGACCAGCTCCGCCATGCAGCCGAGTCGGCGCACCTCCACGGCGTCCTCGAACGAGATGGCGGTCTGAACAGCGAATTGGGCGAACGGGGCGCTCGGCTTAGCGGCGGCGAGGCCCAGCGCATCGCAATCGCCCGCGCACTGGTGCGAGATCCGCTAATCCTTTTGCTGGATGAAGCCACCAGCAGCCTCGACGCGATCACGGAGAAGCGGGTCCAAGAGGAACTGCAGGAGGCGATGCGCGGCCGGACGACCTTGTTTATCGCCCACCGACTTACCACTGCCGCCCGCGCGGACCGCATTCTCGTCCTCCGCAAGGGCGAGGCGCTCGAGCTCGGCTCACACGAGCAGCTGATGGCCAAAGACGGCATTTACGCGGGCATGTTCCGAGCCTTCACGAGCGGGGTGATGCCTGATGAACTCGGCTGAAACACTCCTCGAACTCCGCGGCGTTTCGGCAGGATACGGCGACCGCATTGTGGTAGGAGGGGTGAATCTGACCGTGGCGCCCGGCGAAATCGTGGCTTTGCTCGGCCCGAACGGCTGCGGCAAATCGACGTTGCTGAAGACGGCCTTTCATGCGCTTCCGCCCCTCGCTGGGACAGTCGAACTGCTCGGCGAACCGATCCGCAAACTTTCCGCACTGGAGATCGCGCGACAGGTCGGTGTTGTATTCCAGGCCGAGCCGTTCGTCTTCGAGGTCACCGTGCGTGAAGCGGTGCTGCTCGGTCGGCTGTGCCGAAGTCAGGGACTGATGGAGTCGCCCGGCGACTTGGAGGCGGCGGAATCGGCCATGGAAGCGACCGATAGCGCTCATCTGGCGGATCGGCGGGTTGGCGAAATCAGTGGCGGCGAACTCCAGCGCGTCCTGATCGCTCGGGCTCTGGCTCAGGAGCCGCGCATCCTCCTGCTCGACGAGCCGCAGGCCCATCTCGACCCTGGTCATCATCGGGCCACCTCCGACCTCATCCAGCGTCTCGCGGCGGGCGGGCTCGGCGTGCTCATGGCCGTTCACGATCTGAATTGGACGATCCGCACCGCCACGCGCGTCGTGATGATCTCCGAGGGCCAGACCGTTTTCAGCGGCCCCACCGAGGCCTTTGTTCAGGAGGGCCCTTGCGAGCAGGTTTATGGCACGCCGTTCGCCCGAGTTGCCACCGGCGAACGGACGTGGCTCATTCAAGAGTAGCTTAGTCGGCTTACTTGTCGTACCACTGCGTACTCGTCGAGGAGTCGCTGGGCTTCGGTTTATATTTCTCGACTTTCGGCTTGGCCGCGAGCGGAGCGTTCGATTCTCCTCCGGGGCCACGCGGTCGCCCGCGGTCCACTTCTTCCGGCGCGCCGCGGCCCCCCGCGCCCGTCACGTCGCCGACTTGGGCGGCCATGCGCGAGGCATCGTCTTGAGCACTCATGGGTTGACCCTCTGGAGCGGTCGGGACCGGCGCCTTGATGATGCCGTTGGCGAGGAGATTCCAGCCGCCGACAACGCACAGCATGAGGACAAGGATCGAAATGAGCAAATAGGGCGGTTTTCGTTTTCGCATAATAGGGCTGTGCACACTGTTTCAGACCTCGCGGGGCGACTGTGAAAATTGCGATCGACGCCTCGCTGGTCGGCGGCCGAAACACCGGCGACACCTCGTATTGGAACGGACTGCTGCACGGTCTGAGCCAGACCGACACTTCAGCCACGTTTCTGTTATTTTACAACGCGCAGCGACCGATTCCGATTCCCAATGACCCGCGATTTGTGGCGTGCCCGGTTGCAGCCCCCTCATCGAGGTGGTGGTCGCTGGTTTCGTTCCCCCTCGCCGCGCGCCAATCGGGCGCCGATTTGGCTCATAGCCAGTACAATTTGAGCCCCCTGATTCGACGGGGCGTGACCACCATCCACGACGTCTCGTTCTTCATCGGTCCCGAGTGGTTCCGGCCTCGTGACCGTTGGATCATGACGCGCTTTCTCCCCGGTACGTGCCACCGAGCTTCCGCAATTTTGACGGTCTCGGAGACGTCGCGAGGCGAAATCGAGCGATTCCTGCCCACCGCTCGCGGCAAGGTCCGCGTGACGTACAACGCGCTGTCGCCCACATTCCCCACCCAGCCCCTGAGTCCGCCCAACGTGGAGAGGCCGTACCTACTCACGGTCGGCACGCGGTGGCCTCGCAAGAACATGCAGCTCGCGATCGAAGCGATCGAACGGCTGTCGACGCCGCACCGACTCGTCGTGACGGGTCAGCCCGGCTGGGGATCCGAGCAGATTTCCGATCGCGTCGTCGCCACCGGCTACGTCCCGGAGGAGGAGTTGGCCGCTCTTTACCAGCACGCGGCGCTCTATCTGGCCCCCAGCCGCCATGAAGGCTTCGGAATTCCCCTACTGGAAGCCTGGGCCAGTGGCTGCCCCGTGCTCTGCAGCGGCGCAGCGGCGTTCCAAGAAGTGGGAGGCGATGCGGTCGCGATCGAGCCCTCGTGGGAGCCTGGAGTTTGGTCCGATCGAATTGAGCGTCTTCTGCAAGACGAGCCCGCGAGGCGGCACCTGTCCGACTGCGGTCGTCGGCGGCTGGAGCGGTACGATTGGCGCGACACGGCGATGAAAACCGTGGAGACGTACCGAGAGGCGATGGCCCATGGATAACTTTCTCGATCACGTATTGGCCTGCCCGGCCTGCAACGAGCGACCACCCCTCGAACCCGTCGAGGGCGGATACCGCTGCCCCGAATGTGGCCGGATTTACCTGGCTCGGGACGGTTTTCCCAACCTGATCATCGAAGAAGCTAAACTAGATTCCTTCGGAGAACGCGATTGAGTCAAACCACGCTAAAAGTGCTCGTCCTGCACGGCCCCAATCTGAACCTGACCGGATTCCGCGAGCCAGACCTTTACGGAAAGATGCCGCTCGAGGACATCGACGCGATGATGAACCAGACCGCGGATGACCTCGGTCTGGAACTGCGCATCCTGCAGTCGAACCATGAAGGCGTGCTCATCGACACGATTCAGGAGAATCGGCGCTGGGCAGATGCCATCGTCATCAACCCGGGGGCTCTCACGCACTATTCGATCGCCCTGCGCGATGCCCTCGTCAGCGTGCGCATCCCGATCTTCGAAGTCCATCTGTCGAACACGGCCGCTCGGGAAGAATTCCGGCGTCACAGCGTCGTTTCACCGATCGCGGTGGGCTGCGTGCAGGGCTTTGGCGGCTACAGTTATGTCCTTGCACTTCATGCCGTCAAAAACCTCGTGCAAGCCGTAGTGTAAGAAAATCATGAGTATGGCGACCCTTTCTGTCAGCAACCTCGACCGGCTCCGCGAGTCTATGAACGCGGACGGATTTCCCGCTCTCCTCGTCAGCGACATCGGCAACGTCCAGTGGCTGACCGGCTTCTCGGGAAGTTTTGGCTATGTGATCGTCACGCCGGACGCCCAGGTGTTCATCACCGACTCCCGCTACCGAGTTCAGGCCCAGACCGAGGTCGAAGGGTTCGAGCACCACGTGTTCTCGTCACCGACCACGGGCGTCCAGGCCCTGGCCGAAGTGGTCCAGAAACTCGGCATTACGAAGCTCGCCTTCGAGCCTGGCGTGACGTTTGGCACATGGGATCAGTGGCGCCAGAAGCTCGCGGGCGTAGATCTCGTGGGTTGCGGCGAAACCATCACCCTTCTGCGGATGATCAAGACCGAAGACGAGATTGCCAAAATCAGCGCGGCCTGCCGTTTGGCGGATGAATGCTTCACGCACGTCCTCCGGATGCTCCAGCCCGGCGTCAGCGAGTACGACATCGGACTCGACATCGAATTCTTCTTCCGCCGCAACGGCGCCGGCATCGCGTTCGCACCGATCGTGGCGAGCGGACCGAACAGCGCCAAACCCCACGCCCGGCCCAGCGAGCGCAAGCTTCAAGCCGGCGATTTCCTGACGCTGGACTTTGGGTGCACGGTCGATGGTTATAACAGCGACATCACCCGGACCGTGGTCATCGGCGAGCCTTCGGCGCGGCAGCGGGAGATTTACGACCTTGTGCTGAAAGCCCAGGTCGCGGCGGTGGACGCCCTTCGGCCTGGCGCGAGCGGCAAGGCGGTCGACGGCCTCGCGCGGCAGATCCTCGACGAGATGGATCTCAGCCAGTATTTCGGACACTCTTTGGGACATGGCCTCGGGCGCGCGGTTCATGATGCGGGCGGACTGACGCAGTCGCGCGACTACTCGATCAAGGCGGGCCAAGTGTGGACCGTCGAACCGGGCGTCTACATCGATGGCTGGGGCGGCGTTCGAATCGAGGACGATGTCGTCGTCACGGATGGCGAACCGCTCATCCTCACCCATTCACCCAAGCACCTGATGGGGCTCTAATCGATTGATCGCGATCGGGCCGGTCGAGTTGAGTCGGAACGCACCACCCGTCCGGTTCGACCTGGGTCCCGGCCGTTGGGCGATCATCGGACCGGCCGGATCAGGCAAATCGAAGCTGCTCAAACAGATCGCGAAGGCCTTGGCCGATCAGGAAGAGGTGTTCGCCGTGCCTGGCCTCACGAAGCGGCGGCAGACGCTGCGCGCGTGGGCGCTCGGCCTCGCCGGACGCGGCAACGGCGCTGCCGTGGCGGGCCCCGTCTCCGCGCTGGGGCTTTGGGATTCGCGCACCGTGCCCGTCAGCACGCTTTCCCCTTCGCAGAAGACAGCGGCATCGTTGCTCCCGCTCATGCTTCGCCCCGCGTCGACGTGGCTCATCGATGGCACGCTCGACACCATCGATCCGTGGCAGCTCGAGGGATTTCTGCAAGGCAGCGAGACGGCCTCCGGCGTCGTCGCGGTGACGCACCGCCTGGAAATCGCCGAGCGCTTTGAGAACGTGATCGTACTCAAGCGCGGGGCCCTGCTTTTTGCGGGGCCGAAGGATGAACTGATGAATCGGACGGCGCCGGCAACGGTGCGGGTGCGCACGGAAGATCCATCCACGATCACGAGTATTGCGGAGCCGTTTCGGGCGGAAATCGAACGATTTGCGGGCGAACTCGTACTAACAACAGGCCGGCAAGCGGAGCTTGCGGCACGCCTTCTTACCGAGGGCTACGGCGCCGTCGATCTCATCGTCACCGAGCCTCCAAGCTTTGCGGCCGCGGTCGACAATATCGTGGCTTCTGCCCTCCGAACGGGCGCATAACGAACAATTGCCTGTGGAGAATCGTCTCGCCATCGGGAAGAGACGCAATGGAACTATGGAACTTCGAAAGGTCTACGCCGCATTGAGTCTTGCCCTCCTGGGAGGCGCCGCTTTTGGGGAACTGTACGAAACCAAGCCCCTCGACCCGTACTTCGACCAGTTTCAGCCGGTCAAGGCGCCCGTGCCCCTTCGCCTTTGGCTGAAAACGAATGACAAGCTTGCCTTCGTAGGCGACTCGATCACCGAGCAGCGCATGTGGACCACGATGGTCGAGGCTTACCTCACGATGTGCGCGCCCCAGTACAAGGTGGACTGTCGCAACTTCGGCCAGTTCGGCGAAAAAACCTCCGATTTTCTCGCCCGCGCCGACAAGGAAGTGCTGAGCTTTAAGCCAACCATTGCCCTCTCGGCGTACGGTATGAACGACCGCGGCTATGGCAGCTACCAGCCGAACAGCGGCACGAGTTTTCTTTCGAACACGGAGCAGCTTGTCGAGAAGTTTCTCAACTCGAAAGCGCGAGTCGTATTAGGCAGTCCCAGCTGCGTGGGCGACTCTCAGCGGTTCCAGGATATGAACCAGAGCGTCGACGCGCTCAACGTCATTCTGTGCAACTTCCGCAACCTCGATATCCAGGCCGCCAGCCGATACAAGATCGGATTTGCCGATACCTTCTGGCCGATGCTCCTGGCCGGATACAAAGCGCAGCTCCAGTACGGCTCCGATTTCAAAATCGCCGGCACCGATGGCACCCACCCGGATTGGGCGGGCCATACCGTGATCGCCTACGGCTTCCTGCGCGGACTCGGGTTCAAGTCACCGGTCGCAGGGTTGGTTGTGAACGACACCCGGGGCACCGCGACAGTGAGTGTTGGCAACAAACTCGTCAGCTTCAAGGACGGCGAATTGACGGTCAAGAGCGAACGCTATCCGTTCTGTGTACCGGACGGGCTCACGAGCGACTCGAAGTCGATGGCAGCGGGCATGAACCTCGTGCCATTTATGGACGACCTCAGCCGATTCTCGCTCACGATCATCGGGGCCAAAGCGAGCCGGTACCAAGTCACCTGGGGCGGCACCGCCAAGATCTTCACGCGACTTCAGATGCAGAAAGGCATCAATCTCGCCTCCGAATTTCCCAGCAATCCGTTCCGAACCGCGTTCATGAACGTGTTCAATCGGATCGACGAGAAGCAGTCTTACGAGAAGCGTCAAATGCAGGTCGATCTGCGCCAAGCCTCCGCGCAGAGCTATGCGGGCGTGCTCGCTACGACCGAGCAAACTCGAAAGAACATCATCGCCGGAATCACGGCGGCACGTGTGCCGATCACGCACACGATCAAGATCACGCGACTTTGATTCCTGCCGGGAATGCAGGGGTGGGCCCATGTGGCCTACCCCTTTTTTTTATGATTCCAGGGCCGGCTTCATGCCCGAGATGCGGGCCACACATGCGGCGATCGTCATATCGCCGGAGACATTGAGCACGGTCCGGCTCATATCGAGGATGCGGTCGATCCCCATGCAGATACCAACTCCTTCGAGCGGGATCCCGACCTTGACCATGATCGCCCCGATCATCGGCCACGACCCGCCGGGCACCCCCGCCGTGCCCACGCCCGCGAGAATCGCCATGGCCATCACGGCGAGCTGTTGCGACAAATCGAGGGTAATCCCAAAGAACTGAGCGAGGAAAAGGATCGTCACGCCTTCGAACAGGGCGGTGCCGTTCTGATTGGCGGTTGCGCCGACCGTGAGCACGAAATTGCCGACATCGCGCGGCACACCCACGTTCTCCTCGGAGACGCGCAAGGCCGTCGGCAGGGTCGCGTTGCTCGATGAGGTCGTGAACGCCGTCAGCATCACTTCACGAATCTGGCGGAAGAACTCGATGGGCGAGCGGCCCGCGATCCAACGAATCACGGCGCTATAGACCACAAATTGATGGAAGGCGAGCGCGACGAGGACTACCGCCACATAAGCCCCCATCGCCGTGATCGCACTGAGCCCCAGGGTCGACCCAGCACGAAAGGTCAGCGCAAAAACGCCGATGGGCGCGAAGCGCATCGCCATCGAGATCACGTGCAAACAGGCCGCGAAGATGCCATCCAGAAAATTGGAGACGGGAAGCGCTCGTTCGGGCTCGACCGCCGAGAGGGCGATGCCGAAGATGAGCGCGAAGACCATGAAGGGGAGCAGATTGCCCTCCACGGCGGCCTGGAGCGGACTTCTGGGAACCAGCTCCGCGATCGTGTCGGCGGCCGATTTCGCCTCACCAACTTTCTTCCGCACGTCCGCCACCTTCTCCGCGCTACCGTAGGCGGCCATGAGGCGGGTCCGCTCCTCGGGGGTGACATGGCCGCCTGGTCGCGCGACGTTGACGGCGATCAAGCCGACCGCGACCGCGATGCCGCTCAGGAGCACCGTCATGCCAAGCGAGGCCGCGCCAATTCGTCCCAGCTTGCGCGCGGCTCCGATTTCGGCGACACCGAGCACGAGTGCCGAAAATAGCAGCGGCACCACGACCATGAAAATGAGATTGAGGAAGATCGTGCCGGCGGGCTCAAACAGGTTCTTGTTCGACCAAGTCAAGGTCGGATCCTCGGCACCCACCAACCGCTGCAGCAAGAGACCAAGCCCGAACCCGAGAACCAGAGCGATGGTTATGCGGGCATGATTCGACATAGGACGACGCATTTGGAGTCAAGACGGTCGATGCGAGAACGGTGATGCCACAATCGCTGACGTGGCCCGTGCGATGACCGAACAGAACGTACAGCGAGCGGTCGATGCCGCCCGCATGTCGCTCGGAGCCACGGTGGTCAATGTCGGCGTCAAACTGGCGGCGGGATTCGCCACGATGAGCGTGAGCGTGCTCGCCGAAGCTGTTCAGTCGCTCGTCGACATACTCATTGCCCTTGGGGTCATCCAAACGATTCGGTACGCCAGCCGCCCAGCCGACGACACCCATCCCTACGGGCACGGAAAAGCCGAGCTCCTGATGTCGATGCTCGAGATGGTGTTGATCCTGAGCACCTCGGGCTTCATTCTCATGCAGGCGATTTGGCGGCTGCGAACGCCCCATCCCTTTGCTGAATGGCCAGGCGCGGCCGCGATGGCGTTCAGCACCGTTGTGAACTGGATCATCTCCGGTCGGCTGGATCGAGTGTGCAAGGAGACGCAGTCCACCGCGCTGAAAGCCGAAGTCCTCCATCTGCGGAGCGATATGCTCGCGTCGCTCGGCATTCTCATCGCGCTTCTGCTCGTCTGGGTCACGGGCTGGCACATTTTGGACCCGATCGTCGCGATCGGCTTCACGCTCGTCGTCGTGATCACCGCGATCCGACAGATGCTGGCTCTCGTGCATCCCCTGATGGATGGCGCTCTTCCCCAGGAAGAGTTGGAGCAGGTCGCCAAATATCTGGAGCAGCATCCAGACGTGCTCGGCTTCCACGATATCCGGACTCGCATGGTCGGTCCGACTCGGCATATCGAACTGCACGTGCTGCTCGACGACCGCCTCCCGTTTGTCGCGGCACACGACCTTGCCGAACAGGTCGAGGAAGGCGTGCGTGAAGTGCTCGGAGCGGCGACCGTCAACATCCATTACGAGCCCTATGAGGCCGAGATCAGGCATCGCCAGCAAGAGCACGGTGAAACCTTCGACCTGCAAAAACACGAAGGGCGCGAGAACTAAATGTTCTCGCGCCCTGATCGCTGTCGCTAAAGCGCCGTTACTTCTTTTCGCTTTCGGCGGCCGGCTTTTCGCCGCCCGTAGCTGCAGCATCTCCGCTGCCGCCGCTGCAACCAGCAAGGAACGCGCTCATCACGGTAACGATCATTAACAAACTGAGAAACTTCTTCATATGTGGTTCGACACCTCCTAAAGTGACGTTTCCAGTCATCGCAACTGGTTTCGGCTTTATACCCCGAACCTTTGCGAGGAACGACTGGATGCCCAAAAAGAGGGACGGCATTGTCCTCTCATGGGTTGCAAGATTCTATCTTTTGGCGAGGAGATCGCGAATTTCGACGAGAAGCTCCTCTTGAGTTGGGCCAGCCGGTGCGGCCGGAGCCTCCGGCTCGTGCTCCCGTCGGAAGCGATTGGCTGCCTTCACGATCAGGAACAGAACAAAGCCGATAATGACGAAGTTAACGACTTCCGTCAGGAACTTACCGTAGCCGATCGCCACGGCTCCTGCCTTGACCGCGTCGTCGTACGCCACATAAGGACCTGCCACTTTGCCTTCTTTGAGGACAAGGAACAGGTTCTGGAAATTCGTCGGGGCGACCAACGAAACCACGGGCATCAGGATCGTATTCACCAGGGAGTCCACGATCTTGCCAAACGCGGCGCCAATGATCACGCCAATGGCGAGATCGAGCACGTTGCCCTTTAAGATGAACTCGCGAAATTCTTTAAGCACGAATAACCTCCAAGCCGGTCAATACCGGCTCCACCCAGCCTTTTACCCAACTGGTGCGCTGGATTTGACGATTTCGAGCACACTTTTGAAGCGCGGATGGCGAGAATCACCGAGCCATTCGTACGCCGCCGATTCAGAATGAACCAGCGCTCCGCCCGCTTGCTGAGTCCTTCCCAGGGCCTGCCAATGTGCTCCCACGGGTCGGCACGCGACGGCATCGTGGATGATGCCGACGTCGTAACCCTCGCCCAGCAAGGCGAGCGCCGTCTGTAAGACGCAGATGTGGGTCTCGATACCGGCGATGAGCAGCTGTCGCCGTCCCAAGCCCTCGACAGCGTCCCGCCACGCCGGATCCCCCCAGCATCCGAAGCTGGTCTTGGCCAAGACGGGAGTGGCTTGTCCCAGAAGCGCCTGTATGGTTGAGTCGGTGGCGCCCATCCGGTCTGGGATCTGCTCGCTGACGACGATGGGGACGTCGAGTGCCTGAGCGACCTGGGTGAGGAATCGGGCCCGAGCCAAGACGGGTTCGATATCGGGGATCGCCTTCATAAAGGCGGGTTGGAAATCCACGAGGAGCAGGGCCGACGCTTCGGCGTGCAGGAGCATGCGTCTATTCTAGTGTGCGCGGCCGTGCCGGTACACTCCCCCTTGGATCGAGAGTTTGAGCGAATACCCACCCAGCCTGATCGGAATGACGCGAGACGAACTGTCTCAGCTCGCCCCGCGCCTTGGATTTTCCGCACGCTGCGGGAGCCAGATCGCGCTGCATCTCTATCGCCGCGGGATCGATACGCTGGACGGTATGCCGGACGTGCCCCAGGGCCTCCGAACTCAGCTCGCCGAGCAGTATGCCGTCAACCCGCTGGTCGTGGCCCGACACAGCCACTCGACCGATGGCGTGGACAAGCTCCTCGTCCATCGCGGCGATGACCAAGTCGTCGAATGCGTTCTGCTTCCTTACGAAAAGCGGGTCAGTTGCTGCCTCAGCACCCAGGTCGGCTGCCCGATGGGCTGTACGTTCTGCGCGACTGGTCTCGGCGGTTTCGATCGCAACCTAACCGTGGGCGAAATCGTGGGTCAGTACCTCCTGCTCCAGAAGCTCACGCCACGGCGAATCGGCCATATCGTGTTCATGGGCATGGGCGAGCCGCTCCTCAACCTCGATGCGGTCATCGGCTCCCTTCGCGTTTTTCACGACGAGATCGGCATCAGCTACCGGCACATGACGATCTCGACCGTCGGCCTCGTCCCGCAGATCCAGCGCTTGGCCGAACTCGACCTCCCCATCCACCTCGCCCTCTCGCTCCACTCCCCGTTCGACGCCATCCGCAACCAGCTGATGCCCGTCAACCACAAGTGGGGCGTCTCAGAGACGGTGGGGGCCATGCGAGCGTATCAGCGGGCGACGGGGCGCAAAGTGACCTTCGAATATCTGCTGATCGACGGGATCAACGACACCATCGAGCAGGCGACCGTCCTCGCCCGGATGGTCAAGGGATTTCCGAACGTGGTTAACTTGATCCCGTTCAACTGGGTCGACACCGGTCATGGGTTCAAGCGTCCGAGTCGGCAACGGGTCCGCGCCTTTCGCCGTGAACTGGAATCGCGTGGCGTCAACGTGACGGAACGGGTGGAGCGCGGTCACGACATCGCTGCCGCCTGCGGACAGCTCGCCGGTCAGCATCCTGGACGATTCGCGAGGAGAGATCACCTATCAAAGCTCACGCTGTCGCCTTAGCGCTCGTTCTCGGGCTCGTGGGATGCAGCCGCGCACCCAAGGTCGCCCGGCCCGAAGCCTCGTCGGAAGAAACGATCCCCAAGAAGGTCCAACCTCGTGGCATCGAAACCGGTCGTATCGGCGTCATTCAGCGCGGAGAGAACCGGGAACCGCACTGGGCCATCTCGGCCGAGCGCAGCGAAGTGACTTATGATGCGAATGGAAAGCTGAAAGGGCGCGTTTACAAGGTGATGGGCCAACTTTATCAAGGCGGAAAGGTCGTCAGCGATTTTAAGGCCGATGTCGCGGTGGCCGATCAGATTGCCGACACGCTCGAGCTTTCGGGCAGCGTCATTCTCACCTCCAAGACCGATGAGTCGACGTTGCGCGCGGATGCGGTTCGCTGGCTGCGCGATCGCGAGCTCGTCGAAGCGAGCGGCAAAGTACAGGTGGAGACGCCTGCTTATCGTCTTGGTCCATGCCCCACGTTGTGGGCCGACCCCAAACTCCAACACATCGGGACGCCCGATCGGTTCAAACGATGAAACCTTGCCTAGGGGGGCGGCTGTTATAATTCCTGGACAGCGGATGGCGTCGAAGGTCGAGATTTGTGACTGGAACAGCGACCTCGCCGGGGAGTGGAATGCACTTTTTAGCGAGGCTTCGGCGGGAACGCCGTTCCAGAGCCATGCCTGGCTCTTCGCGTGGTGGCGCGCGTTTGGACGCGGGAAACAGGCTCGAATCCTCACTTTGCGCGAAGGAAAAGACCTGGTCGGACTGATGCCGATGGTCCGGGCGCGATTTCCTTGGCGGACCCTCCGACCGATGGGCTGCGGTCCGTCGGACTATCTGGAGCCCCTCGCCCGATCCAATTATGAAACGGCGCTGCACGCCGAACTCTCAGGATATTTGGAGGATGTTCGCGACGTCGAGTTGATCGACCTGCAGCAAGTGCGAGAAACGCATCCCCTTGCGGCCTTCGGCCACCCGAGCGAGTGGAGCGAGCAGGCGCGTTGCCTCGTGCTCGACCTGCCCGACAACTTTG
This sequence comes from Fimbriimonadaceae bacterium, assembly GCA_044226215.1. GTDB lineage: Bacteria > Armatimonadota > Fimbriimonadia > Fimbriimonadales > Fimbriimonadaceae > JBGAHK01. The sequence goes on from JBGAHK010000002.1 coordinate 658,916, forward strand.
AGTCCTATCGACAGTCGCTGGGCAAGAGCATGCGCTACGAAGTCGACCGGCTTCGCAAAGAGCCGTTCCTATCGGGTGAGGCCCACATCGACACCGCGAGCACCGCGGAGCAGGCCACCCAGTATTTCGAGATTTTCGAGAGTTTGCATCGAGCCCGTTGGAAGAAACGCGGCCTTCCCGGAGCGTTCTTCCTGCCTCGGCTCGTGGCATTCCAAAAGAGCTTTCTCGCGAGCGCCGTGCAAGAAGGTCTGGTCAGCCTCGACGTGCTGTGGCACGAACAGAAGCCGGTCGGAGCGATCTATGTGCTCCACGGCCCCCGAGCCGACTACTTCTATCAATCGGGATTCGATCCTTCCGCCAAGTCACTGTCGCCGGGGACCACGCTCGTCGCTCACGCGATTCGTCGAGCGATCGAGAACGGTCGGCAGCAGTTCGATTTCCTGCGGGGCGCCGAAGATTACAAGCGCCGCTGGAAACCCCAGAACGAATGGCGAAACCTCCGGTTTGTTCGGGCGCTTAATCCGTTCGGGGCCGTCGCCGAGAACTGGTCGAACGTCGCGTCCTCCGTCGAGCAGCGCGTGCGCCGCCGATTCGAAGGCCGAGGGGTGATGGGTTGAGAGTCGCCGTCATCATTCCCGCGTTTAACGAGGAGGCACGAATTTCGCCCGTCCTGGCCGCGGCCACGAAAGCCGCCCTGGTTCATGAAGTCCTCGTCGTGTGCGATGGAAGCACGGACCGAACCGCCGAAGTGTCCCGGCAGTTTTCCAAGGTGGACGTCGTCGAATTGCCCTTTAACGTTGGTAAGGGCGGCGCGATGGCGGCGGGAGTTCGGGCGACCCAGGCCGACGTGATCTGCTTCGTCGACGCCGACCTCATCGGGCTCCGTCCCGAGCACATCGACAAAATTATCCTGCCCATCCTATCGGGCAAATGCGGCATGTGCGTCGGCATCTTCCGCGGCGGCAAGTTTTGGAGTGACACGGCTCAGCGCATCTCGCCCTACATCTCGGGCCAGCGCGCGATGGAACGTTCGTTCTTCGAATCGATTCCATTTATGGGTGAGTTGCGAATGGGCGTCGAAGTGACCCTCAACACTTTCGCGAAACGACAGAAGTTGAAGATCATGCGAGTCGTCCTTCATGGCGTCAGCAACACGCACAAAGAGATGAAGATGGGACTCGTCAAAGGGGCTTCGGCCCGCGCCAAGATGTATGCGGAGATCGGTCGTGCAATGGTTCGCTTTAGAAGAAAGAGGTCGCGTAGTGCTCGTTTGCGCCGTTAGTCTGCTCATCGCCGTCGGGTGCGAGCAGCGCCACGCGGCCGCGCCCCCGGTACGCCCTCCGGAAGACCCCAAGTTCAAAAAGATGTGGGAGGACGCCAAGGTGCCGATGTCGGGCATGCCGGCCGAGACGGCCCCGCCTCCGCCTGAGAAGGTGGTCGTCAAGGCCGCGAAATTCAACCAGACGAGCTATGGCGTCGCCGAGAACGATGCCCCTGCGGATTCGAAGCGGGTTCTCGTCGTGGTGAATCAAGCGAGCAAGGACAGCCGCGCGCTCGGGGAGTACTACGCGTTCAAGCGCAAGATCCCCCAGTCGAACGTGATCCTCCTCAACTGCAGCACCGCCGAACAGATCAATTTCGACGAATTCAAGTTCAACATCCTGAAGCCGGTCAAGGAGAAAATCCAGCGGTCGCGAAACCCGATCGACTTCATTGTCCTGACCAAAGGGGTGCCGCTGCGACTTCGGGATGCGAACGGCTACGCGGTGGATGCTCAGATCGCCGCCATGAACCTCACCGTTCAAGAGATTCCCCAGACAATCCAGAACCTGAAACCAGAGGAAGTCCGCGCGGCCGTCGAACGATGTGTGAGCCCCTACGCAGGCGCGACGGAGCGATTCAACAGCCGCAAGTTCAACATGTATCTGGTAACTCGCCTGGACGGCTACACGCTTGCCGACTGCAAGGCGCTCGTCGACCACTCGCTCCAGGCCAAGCCAGAAAAGGGCTTATTTTTCTTCGATGCGGCCCAGAACCGAAACGGCGAAGGCTATCGCGAGATGCAGCGCACACTCTACAACGCGGCCACGATTCTTAACTCCAAGAAATTCACCGCGCGCATCGACGATACGCCCACGTTTGTGGCGCCGAGCGAGCCGCTCGCTGGCTATGCGAGCTGGGGAAGCAATGACGGCAAATTCGATTTGCCGACTTACCGGAAGCTCAAGTTCAAGGCAGGAGCGCTGGCGGAAACGTTTGTCTCGACGAGCGGTAGGACGTTTGAACCCACGGTCGGCGGGCAATCGCTGATCGCTGATCTCATCGCCCAAGGGGTCACCGGAGTCAAAGGCTACGTCAGCGAGCCGTACGTATTCGCTCTCGCCCAGCCCGACGTCATCTTCGACCGCTACACGCACGGGTTTAACCTCGCCGAGTCGTTCTACGCGGCAACGCGGCTGGTCAAGTGGAAGGACGTCGTGATCGGCGACCCCCTCTGCTGCCCCTACAAAAATTAGGTGACCTTTTTGCGATCGGCGCGCTTCATTTCTGATGCAAATTGAAACGTTGAAACCGGCGCTGGTCAGCAAGCCTCGACCGGCCGGCGAAGAAGTGACGCTGGTGGTGCTCCATGCGACCGCGGGCCCATCGCTCATCGGTGCGATCGAGACGCTGCGCGAACGCCAGCTTTCCTACCACGCGATCATCGACAAAGACGGCGCGATCACAAAATGCTGTCCCTACTCCCGGATGGCGCTCCACGCGGGTAGCAGCTACGGACCGAAGGAAGCGGCCGCGAAGGTGTCGCGCGAGCAGAACCACCACACCTGGCAGTTCGTCGCGGGATGCAGCGTGAATCGCTACTCGATCGGGATCTCGTTCGTGAACTGGGACGATGGACGCGACCCAGTTACCGATGCGCAGACCAGCGCGGCGGAAGAACTCATCACGGCGCTACGACGCCAGTTTTCCGGCCTCACCGATCTCACCAGCCATGCTTTAGTGAGTCCACACCGGAAGGTCGATCCCCTCGGATACGATTTAGCCCCGCTCGCCGAGCGAACGGGGCTCAATCTTTGGCGACCTTAGTTGCCCTTTGAATCCGTGTCGTTCATCGGAACCGGTCGTGGCCCCGATCCTGCGCCCGATCCGCCGTTGCGCGGAGGTCGGGTGCCCGGAGTGCCGGGTCGCTTGCTGATCGGCGGCGGGGGCGCAGCCTTGCTTTCGAGCAGCACCATCTTCTTGACCGTGTCGCCCTTCTTGATCGCGTCGACGACGTCCATGCCGATCGTGACCTTGCCGAGCACCGCGTAGTTGCCGTTCAGGCGCACAGCATCTTTGGTGAGGATAAACAGTTGGGAGTCGCCGCCGACTTTCTTGCCCGTCGAGGCGAGGCCCACGATGCCGCGGACGAATTCCACCTGACTCTCTTCAAACGCGATGTCCTTGCCGGAGCCGCCCTCGCCGACGCCTTCCACGTCCACGCCTTGGCGCGACTTTGGATCACCCCACTGGATGACCCAGTCTTCCACGCGGTGGATTTTTTGGCCATCGTAGAACTTGTCTTTGACGAGCTTCATGATGTGCAGCGCCGTCTTGGGCGACTTCTGCACGTCGGTGGCGATGATGAAATACTTGCCACTTTCGAGGGTGACGCGAATCTGGGGTCCCTTGGGCGAATACGGCTGCGGCTGACCGGCCGGAGCGGACTGCATCGCCAAGAGCAAGCTGAGAGCGTGGGCTAGCATGGTTCTATCAGATTACACGAATGAGGAGTCCACCCGTTCCGATTTTGCAGGCGTGGCGATCTCAACCGGGAGAAACCGTCAAAAAGCTGACGGATGACTTTACATTTCGCCAAAACCACCCAATAATAAAGCCATGCGCTCCCGAGCGAGTTTATTGATCGTCAGTGTGGCGATCGTGTTCAGCGGTGTTCGCGGCGATGCTCGCCCGGATCTGTTCGATTCCGCCGAAGTCTCGGCCATCCAGAAGTACTGGGCGGAACCGGGCCGCTATGCCCAGAGCCTGCCGAAGGACTCCTCGAGCAAGGGGATCTACCAAGTTCGCTCGACGGCCGATGGCAGCTTGTGGCTGTGGACCTACAACAAAGCGCGCGGAATCGGCAAGACGCCGCCGGGCCAGGTGCCGCCGCCGCAGACCGAGGAGCAACGCGGTTGGGACGCTTGGATCGACGCCAAGATTGCGTCCGACCGATACGAAGCGCTCGTCCAAGCGCAACAAAAGAATTTCGAAGCGACCGGCCAGTTTCTGCCCGAGAGCGAATTCGATACGCCGCCACTTCGTCCCGGACCGATTCCCGAGGGACTCGAGGCGCTGGCAGGTCCCGCCCCGATTTTCGCCGAATGCTGCCAGCCGGCTCAGCACACGGTGAGCTTTGATGATGGCGTGAAGCTCACGTATCAGGACCACGTCCCGATGAAGCCGCGCTACGCGTACTACCGCTTCCCGCAGGGCGTGCAGAGCATGGGCCAGCACGTCAAAGATTTCGATCCCGATGCGCTCGCGACGTTATGCAAGAAGGCCGGGATTTCCGAATCAGAACGCCGCATCATGCGCGAAGTCTCGCTGCTTGAGGGCGGATTCGATTCTGTCAATACGTACGACACCGGCTACGTGAGCGTGGGGCTGATCCAGTTCGCTTCGCTCCGAGAGGGCCGCGGCTCGCTGGGTGCGGTGATGCTCGATCTCAAGCAAAGCGCCCCCGAGGCGTTCAACCAAGATTTCCACCGTTTTGGCATCGAGGTCACGCCCGATGGCGCGCTGGCGGCGGTCGATCCCGACTCCGGCGCCGTCACGATCGGCCCCGACGCCAACGATACGATCATCCGTGACAAGCGCCTGATCGCCGTTTTTCAGCGGGCCGGGCAGGTTTGCCAGGCCTTTCGAGTCGCCCAGCTGCGCGTTTCAAAGGCGCGGTACTTCCCGGCGAGCGACCGAATCGAAACGACGCTCGGCGGATCGCCCACTCGGATTCGCGTCGGAGATTTCATCAAGTCCGAAGCCGGCCTCGCAACGCTCATGGACCGCAAGGTGAATACCGGCAAACTCGATCCTCTCGGCAGCGTGGTGGACGAAATCGTCGCCGCGTACGATATCCGGTCGCTGAGCGACCTGACCGCCCACGAGTACGAAATCATCGCCCGCATGCGATATCGCAAGAGCTACCTCGGCGTCGTCAGCCTCTCCCAGCCTTTGGGTCGCGATGGAGGCAGCGAGACATCGCGCGGTGGCGCAAGTAGCCGTTCCAAGCGCAAGAAATCCGGACGTCGCTAGTCCATAAGAATTTTTATTTCTCCCGGCAATTTTGGCGGACTTTCTTGTTGCAAGGATAGTGCGCAAAAACTGGTTGCATTAGCCCGCTGAACCGTTTATACTGGGTTCATCTCACCGTTCTTTTTGGAGAGGAAATTAGGGCATGCAGGGCTGGAACAGATCACTGTTTTTCTTATTGTTTTTTGTTGCAATTGCTAGGTTGGCACTCGCGGGCCAGGGCGATTTCGACCCAGGCGTACTTCTCGACGATTTCGAATCAGGCGCGTTGACGTCGGCTGGAGGCACGTGCGCGTTCAATGCGCAGATGGTGCGCGGCGGGATCAGTTCCGCGCAAATGTTCTCGGACCTCGGCACCACGATGCGGCTGGACCGGCCGATCAAGGTATCGAACCTGACCACGGCACGGACATTTGGCTTCTGGATCTATCTTGAGGCCCCCGCGCAGACGCTCCCGAAGATGAGCATCGCGTTCTCGTCGAAAACCGACGTTTCGAAGGCGATGGTCACGAACTTCTATCCTCAGAAGTCCGGCTGGAACTACGTCGTCCTTGAACGAGCAAAGTTCTATTCGTACAACGGCGAAACTTGGGCGAACCCGATGACCACGGTCCGGTTCACGATCGATGCGACGCTGGGCGTCCGCACCGTGCTGTACCTCGACGAGCTGCGCATGAACCCACTGTGGCGGCCGAAGGTCGTCTTCACGTTCGATGACCAGTACAGTAGCGCCTACTACGAGGCGTTCCCGTACATGGCGACCAAGGGCATGAACGGCACGATGTACGTCATCACCAGCTTCCTGCTCAATCGACCGAGTCCGGAATACTGCACCGTCGGTCAGCTGAACGAAATGTACGCGGCTGGCTGGGATATGTCGAATCACAGCTCGACGCATCGCCATTTCGCGTCACTGACCTACGACGAAGTGATGAAGGACTATAACGACGCCCGAATCGCTCTCATCCGAAACGGCTGGACCCGGCGCAACTGCCATCTCGACGTCGCCTATCCGTACGGCGAGACGAGCGACACGATCTTTCAGGTCATGAAGGACATCGCCACACTGAACGCCCGAGGCACGGCTGGTTCGGTCCAATATGTGTACCAAACCAATCCGCTGCTGACGCGCGCCGAACTCGTGGGTGGACCGACCTACACCGTCGCTCAGGCGAAGGCCAAGATAGACCAAGCCATCAACGAAGGCGGCGCGTGCATCTTCCTGTTCCACAAGGTGGTGCCCGATTACGCGACGATCTCGTCGACGAACGACATCCATGTCAGCGACTTCCGCGCCATCGTGGACTACGTGGCCACCAAAAAGGCCGCCTCGCTTTGCGATGTGCCGACCATCTCCGAGTACTACCAGGGCCTGCAACGCCAGCGCTCGGTCGCGAACGACATCGCGTTCTAGTCGCTCGGAACCAAACATGGGGCCCCATCGAGTTCGATGGGGCCTGATTCTTTTTGCAGCTTCGGAAGCAGGTAGCGTTGAGGGACGACCATGAGCCACGGACCTCTTTCTCGCATCGCAACCCTCGTCGACGCCCGCAGCCGCAGAATCAGCAGCTACGATCGCTCCGGCGGCAATGGCGACTGCGTCCGTATCGAACCTGGCGCAACGTTTTCGATGGCCGAGATCGAGGGCGCCGGAATCATCAAGCACATCTGGATCACGATCGCCTGCGAGGATCCTCTCATCCGGAAGAACCTCATCCTGCGCATGACCTGGGACGGCCAATCGCACCCCAGCGTCGAATCACCGATCGGCGACTTCTTTGGTCAAGGCTGGGGCTTGAAATACGACTTCATTTCTCTGCCGCTCGCCGCCGCGCCCAAGGGCGGAAACGCGCTGGTCTGCTACTTCCCGATGCCGTTCGGCAACGGGGCTCGGATCGAAGTCGAAAATCAGAGCGATTTTCCCGTCACCGCCTTTTACTACTATGTCGACTACGATGAGCACGACTCGGTGCCCGACGACCAAGGGCGTTTCCACGCTTGCTACCACCAGGAGTTGACCTCACCGGAAAGCGCGACCGGCGACATCGAAAATGAGTGGGAGGTCTTCGGCGAGTTCGCTAAGAATCCGAGCGACGCCCACAACTATCGGTTCGCCGACATCGAAGGGCGCGGACACTTTGTCGGCGTGAATTACTACGTCCACTCTCCCGGACCGATCTGGTACGGCGAAGGCGACGATATGTTTCTGGTCGATGGCGAACCGTGGCCGGGCAGCGCGCACGGAACCGGCACGGAGGATTACTTCAACCAGTCGTGGTGCCCCGACGACCACTACTGCCACCCGTACTTCGGTACCGCCTACGCGCCCGGGCGAAACAACGACGATCCGCGACTGGGCTGGCTGGGCCGGACCCACCTGTACCGGTTCCACCTGGAAGATCCGATCCGGTTCCGTCAGTCTCTGCGCGCGAGCATCGAGCACGGCCACGCGAACTGCCTGACCCTCGATTTGGCGAGCGTGGCGTACTGGTATCAAACATTGCCTTCCAAGCCAGTCCCGCCGCTTCCGTCTCGCGAAGAGCGCAAGCCGCGGGCGACGATCGGTGTGGTGGACATCCATCGCTGGCGCGACGCGTGGCGGCGAGAAAAAGGCGGCGGCTCCGCGTGGGGAAATGAGCGCTGACCCCTCCGACATAATGGGGACATGCACCTCCGCGCTCGTTATGCGACGATTCTGGTCGCCGGAATCCTGACTGCCTGGGCCCACGCCCAAACGGTCACGATGACGATGACGATCGCGGGCAGCCCCATTGGCAAGAACGTCTACACCTCTCAACCCGACGGTACGTTCGAGAGCGTGACCGACTACGAAGTGGCCGGGCAGAAACTTCATAGCCGGTTGACGGGCAAACGCGTGAAGGGCGCGATCGTGGAGGCCACGCTCGATGAGTCGAACGGCAAGGTCACCGGTAAAGTCGTCATCGCGGCCGGAAAGGCCTCGAGTTGGCAGAACGGGGCCAAGATGCTCGACGAAGATCCGGTGCCAGCCCACCGAGGGGACTACTTTGCCGTCCTCCACCCCCAAACGTCGGTGGCTATCATGGCTTCGCTTCGGGCGCGGCCCGAAGCAGGAGAAGCTCGCGTTTTCGATCTGAACCAGTTCAAGGAGCTTGTCCTCAAGGCTTCGAGCCGGACGACACAAGTTCAGCGCGACGGCAAGCCCGAGCCCATCACGATCGTCTCGGTGGCCATCCAAGGGCTCAGCATCGAGTACGCGTTCGACCATGAGGGTCGGCCTTTAGGGATGAACATTCCTCAGCAGTCGGCGCAGTTCACCGCGTTCGATGGCGTCTTTGCGGACCCGATCGCGCAATTCCCCGAGCTCAGCCAATCGACCTATAAGTTCAAGAACGAAACCAAGCTCTCCGTCCCGATGCGTGATGGCATCAAGCTCGTGGCGGATGTGTCTCGTCCCGCGGATAACGACAAGCATCCGGTGATCCTGATCCGCACGCCGTATGGGCGAGCCGCGTCCCTGCTCAATGCGGGCTTTTGGTCGCGGCGCGGCTACGTGGTGGTCAGTCAAGACGTTCGTGGCAAGGGCGACAGCGACGGTGATTTCGAACCACTCGATAATGAAGTCGCCGACGGCAAGGATACGCTCGATTGGATCGTGAAGCAGCCCTGGTGCGATGGCAATATCGGGATGATTGGCGGTAGCTATCTTGGCTATGTGCAATGGGCGGCGGCGGTCACGAAGCACCCGGCGCTCAAGTGCATCATCCCACAGGTGAGCCCTCCCGATCCGCTCCACAACCTTCCCGTGGAGAACGGCGCCATCATGCTCGCCGGCAACGTCTGGTGGTACCGCGTCGTCGGCCCGAAAGCCTCCGACGTGACCAGTATCTTCGACAAGATTCACGGCAGCGGGTTCTTGGCGACGCCGATCACGCGGGTGGATGATCAGGTGCTCGGCAAAAACATTCCCGGGTTTGATCGCTTCATCCAGAAAGTGGCCGCGCGGGACTGGACCCGAACCTTCTCGCAATCGCAGATCGCGGGCGTGCGCATCCCTGTACTCCACGTGAGCGGATGCTGGGACGGCGACGGCATTGGCACGTGGCTCAACTGGCAAGCGCTGCGGCCGGCGAATCCAAACCAGTACCTGGTCTTCGGTCCATGGGATCACTTCTTCAACACCAAGTCCAAGTTCGCCGACAACGAATACGGCTCGGGCGCGGTCCTCGACCTCGACACCATCTACCTGCGATTCTTCGATACATTTCTCAAGCACAAGAACGCGAAGATCAACGTCGTGCCGCGCGCCAAGGTGTTCGTAACCGGCGAGAACAAATGGCACGAGGCGACCGACTGGCCGCCCGCCGGATCCAAGTCCACCACCTACTATCTCGCCGGTGGCCAGGCGGCCGGCCCGAAATCGAAAGGCGCGCTGAGTCTAACCGGCGGCTCCGGCTCCGATCAGTACGATTACGACCCGAACCACCCGCACTACACGGGCACCGACTTCGGCATCACGGACCAGCAGACCACTCGCTTCCCGCTTGCCAAATTCCCGAAGGACACGCTGCTGTACTTCTCGCCAAAGCTTGCCCAAGACACAACCTTCACGGGCCCGATTGAAGCCAAACTTTTCGTCTCCACATCGGGGCGAGACGCCACCTTTGCGATGCAGATCTATGACCAGGATGAGCGGGGCCAGCTCCAGATGGTAGGCATCGGAGGCGTCGCTCGAACGACCTTCTCCAATGGCAGCTATCGAGCCCTCAAGCCGAATCAGGTGGTGCCGATCACCATCGAGCACTGGCTGTTCGCGCATCGCTTCGCCAAGGGGCATCGACTGGTAGCAACCATCCAGAGCGACATGTTTCCGCGCTTTGCCCGAAACCCCGGCACGGGCGAACTCGAGACGACTGCCACCAAGATGATCAAGGTTCGGCAAACGATCTACAAATCCAAGCGTTATCCCAGCTCGATTCGAATCCAGCGACTGCCCTAGTCGTTCCAAAGCTTGGCGGCGGGAGGACCGAGGTAGCTCGGTAGCAGCCCACCCAGATCGAGGATGATGCGTTGCACGACCACGCCTTGGTCCAGACCCCACAGATGGAGCTCGTGAACGCCGGCCTCGAGCCTCGTCTGGTACCGAACGACACGCGCGTTGTTCCGAACGGATTCTTCCCACTCGGGCGATAGATAGCGCACGGGCACGGGGAGCGCCGTCACGGCGGACTGGTCGAGACTGACGCCGATGCGGAACGTGCGATCGGGGTGCGTCTGCAGCGAAGCTCCCATGACGAGTTCCACCGTGACCGGCCCGGATCGAGGCGTGTAAAACGTGTAGCCAACCCTCGGTGCGTCTTCCGGCTTGAGCGACAAGTCTTCCATCGCGCCGACGGCCAACCCGGAACCGGTGCGTCCGTAATCGGGCACGACATGCCAACTTGCTCTGACGCTTTGCTCGATCGATGTATAGCTCTCGGGCTCGATGGCTAAGGCGCCGCCCGATTCCACATAGCCGTGAAATGGACGGGGCGGCCGAGGCGCATTCAGGACGGGGACTTCGACGACATAGGAGTTACCCGTCGCGGCGCGGATGCGGAGGTGTCCCGTCGTGCGACCCTGGGGTGCGCGAGACCAGTCGCACGAGACAGCCACTTGGTCCGCCGACGGCTTGACGACCAGCCACGGCTCGGCGGCGACCGCCTGCCAGGAGATCCGAGCCGGACCTCGCTGGAACACATCCAGCAAGGTCGGGGACCCAAACGGATCCAGTTCGGACGTGCGCAGCTTGTCGGTCGAACCCTGCACGGAAACGCCGATGCCTTCGTGGGCACCGTCCACCTGCGCCAATTCGGGCAGCACGTCGGCGTCAGGCTGCTGCCAGCCCGTATAGCCGATATGGGTTTGGTCCATGAAGTGCTTCCACTTGCCATTGGCGTTCGCGTCGAATTCGTCGCGCAGATCGCGGTCGGCTTTGAAGAGGGATCGTGCGCGGGCGGCCCAAAGGTTGGCTTCGTATCGCCCTTGCTTGGCGTAGGACCGGTTTTTGCCGACGGCGCCCATCAGTTCGGTGTAAATGCGCATCGCGCGGATGGGGTGGTCGACCAGCTGGAAGATCGCCGATTGGCTGTCTTTCGGCAACTTCGCCCTGAGCCGACTCGCCCGGACTTCCAATGTGCGCCACTCGTCGATGATGCGGTCCCATTCGCCGTAGTGGAACAAGCTGAAGGAATCGGGCTCGATCAATTCCGGCTTGCGACGGCCTGCGTACTTACCGTACTGCTCGAGCAGCCGCCCCACTTCTTCGCCGTGTTCCGCGCCGAAATTGCGGACGCCCCAATCTTTGGCGTAAGTCTGCGGCGACAGTCCAGGATTCCATCCCAACTCCAAGAAGTATTCGAGCGGAAACTCCATCGGCTTGATGTCGCCAACATTGACGATCCAGATGCGGTCCGCTCCATGAGCGAACGCGCGCCCCATCTGTTCCGAAATCTTGGGCAGCGGGTTGGTGTTCAGCCATTTGTAGTTCCGCGGTCCGCCGACGTAATCAAAGTGGTAGTAGACGCCGGCTCCGCCTGAACGTCTGCCCTCTTCCAACGTCGGCAGCCGCCGAATGTTCCCCCAGTTGTCGTCGCACCAGAGCAACGTCACGTCGTCGGGGACCCGCATCCCCTTCTCGTAATACTCTTGAACTTCTTTATAGAGGGCCCAGAGCTGCGGTTGACGGACGTTTGGGCCGATCTCTTCGGAGATGATCTTCCGTTGCGCCGCAACAATCTTCTCGAGCAGCGCGATATTGGCCTCTTCGCTCATCGGCGTGTCGATCTTGCCGCGCATTGCGATCGTCACGATACTCTCGTACGGTTTGTTGCGATCGATACCCGCCCGCCAAAACTGCTCGAGCTCCTTGGGCCGCTTGAGGTAGTTCCAGTCGTCCGCCGTGTAACCGAGCCGGTTCCATTCCTTGTCGGCGCGCATCATCGGCTCCACATGGCTGGTGCCCATGACGATGCCGTACTGATCGGCGAGGACCATGTTCAGCGGATCGTCCTGGTTGAAGCAGTTGTTCCACATCGCGGGCCACAGGTAGTTCGCTCGCAGCCGGAGCAGCAGCTCGAATACGCGCTCATAAAAGCCGTGACGGAACTCGCCGTAATTGGCCAGGACCCAGTTCGTCAGAGACGGTCCTTCGTCGTTGATGAAAATGCCGCGGTACTTGACGGCGGGTTCCGAGCGAACATGCGAACCCGGCACCACCCACAGGCGGTCGCGATGCCGCACGGGGACGTCGGCCCACCAGTACCACGGACTGACACCCATGGCACGGCTGAGATCGTAGAGGCCGTAAATTGCCCCGCGCTTATCGCTTCCCGCGATCACGAGCGCCCGGCCAATTCCAGGAAGCGGATCGTCCACGATCGTCGTGATCGATGCCTCCCATTTACCCTTGATCTCCTTGGTGTCGAGCCGGCCGCGCTCGCTGATCTGACGCAGAAACCGCGACCTCGCCAGCGTTCCCACAATGATCACCTCGCTCTTCATGGGCGCCGTATCCATGCACAGCAACGGCCGCTTGCCTCCCACCCGCTCGATGTCGTTCTGCAAGTCCGTCGCTGCGCGAATGACGCCGAGATCGTCATGGGGATCGACCAAGATAACGGGCGGTTCGGGGGCCACTACAAGGAAGCCTCCATCGAGGGGCTGATCGGAAATCAAGCGATCCACCCCATCGGCTTGTGCGATGCACGCGGCAAGACAAGCTAGAAGAAAAACAAAGGTGCGAAAATGGGCCACGGGCGGGTCATATTTATCGGAAAATCAATCCGAAAGTCAAGTCCGGGTCTAGCGTCATGATGCTTCCTCTCTTCGTCGGAATTCTCCTCGTCCAGCCGGTCACCACCGAGCAAGACTATCGCGAGACGTTGCGTATGCTGGGCATCGACCAAGTGCGCATCGGGGCCGAAGGGATGGACTTTTCCAAGCCCAATGCGGCGAATCGTGACGAGGCAAATGCCGAGCCCTACGGCAATTACCCTGACCCGCTTACGTTCGCGGATGGTCGGCTCGTGCGAACGACGCAGGATTGGACCCGGCGACGCAAAGAGCTGATGGAACTGTTCGACCGGGAGATCTATGGTCGGCAACCCAAGCGGCTTCCCAAGGTGACATGGACTTTAGTGTCGACATCGCCTGTCACCATCGGCACCCAACGTGCGATTCGCAAAACGCTCCGGGGCGTTGTAGACAACCGGTCGTTTCCCGCGCTGACCGTCGAGATTCCGGTCACGATCGATCTTCCCGCCTCAGCGCAGGGACCGGTGCCGGTCATCCTTGAATTTGGTTTTCGACCGCCCAGCGACGCCGCGGGGTCCTGGGCCGAACTGTGTCTGGCACGCGGATACGGCGCTGCGGTCATCGTGCCGACCGGTTACCAAGCCGACCACGGGGCGGGCCTCAGAGCCGGGATCATCGGCCTCGTCAATCGAGGAAAGCTGCGCAAGCGCGACGACTGGGGTGCGCTCCGGGCATGGGCTTGGGGCGTTAGCCAGACTCTGGACTACTTCGAAACCGATCCTGCGGTGGATGCCAAGCGAGTGGCCATCGAAGGGCTCTCGAGATACGGGAAAGCCGCGCTCGTCGCGATGGCGGTCGAACCACGGCTCGCGGCCGCGTTCGTGGGATCGAGCGGCGCCGGCGGCGCAAAGCTCTGGCGACGCAACTTTGGCGAGCTCGAATCGAACGTGGCGAGCAGCGGCGAATACCATTGGATGACGCCCAACTTCATCCGCTACGCCGGCCCGCTTACCCCTCGGGACATGCCCATCGACCAGCACGAGTTGATCGCCCTTTGCGCGCCCCGACCCGTATTCATCGGTTGCGGCTCGCCCAATGTCGAGGGCATTTGGGTCGACGACACGGGCATGTTCAAGGCGACCGAGATGGCGAGCCGCGTGTACGATTTGCTCGGTGTGCGTGGCATCACGGGAGCGAAAATGCCACCCGAGAACGAGGGCCTCACCGACCAGGAGCTCGCGTTTCGGCAGCATTCGGGCGGCCACACCAACGGCCCCAACTGGCCCGCCTTTCTCGACTGGTTCACGCGCTGTTGCGGTCCGATTCAAGGCGTGCCGCGGTCCGATGCGAACTCGGCGAAAGCCCATGCCAAGCTCCTTGCCAAAACCCATCAAGGCAAGATCGACCTCTATATGCTGGGCGACAGCATCATGCGCCGCTGGGGATGCGCGGATCCGGTCTGGGCTCCGTTGCTCGCAAATTGGAACGAGAACTTCCACGGATGGAACGCCGCCGATTTCGGGTGGGGGGCCGATAGCACCCTCAACATCCTGTGGCGTATCGAGAACGGCGAACTGGACGGCGTCCATCCCAAAGCGATCGTTCTTCTCGCGGGAACGAACGACCTCTCGGCTGGTGCCAAGCCGCTCGAAATTGCGCGTCGCATCGGGCGCATCCTCGACGTCTGCCAAACGAAAGTGCCCCGCGTGGCCATCGTCCTGACGGCAATCTTTCCGCGTAACGACCGACCCGATCTTTGGCCCACCATTGTCGAAACCAATCGGCGCCTGGCTAGGCTGGCCGATGGTAAGCGTGTTCGCTTCCTCTCGGTCAATGATCGGCTCGCAGACGCCAACGGCGTGCTTCGAGAAGGCATGATGCAGCCAGACCACCTTCATCCGGCGGTGGGGGGTTATCAGGTCTGGGCAGACGGATTGAGGCCCATTCTCACCGCGCTCTTGGGTCCAAGGGCGAAGAAGGATTCGGCTCCGCCGCCCTCGATCGATCCGTCGCTGGAAAAGTAAGGAAGATCGCGCGCCGCCGAGAACGTTACAATAGACATATGTGCGCGCGATTTTCTTTGTCGGCTCCAGGCTCGGTGATCGCGTCGCTGTTCGAACTCGAGGAAATTCCCGAGTTGCAGCCGTCCTACAACATCGCGCCCACCGATCCGGCTGGCGTCGTCGTCCACGAGCACGGCGAAAACAGCCTGCTCCTGATGCGGTGGGGTTTGGTACCGAGTTGGATGCGAGAGGTCCCGAAGGCCCCCACGATCAATGCGCGGTCCGAATCGGTCCTCGACAAGCCGATGTTTCGGGGCGCCTTCAAATACCGGCGATGCGTCGTGCCCGCCAGCGGCTACTTTGAATGGCGAGAAGAGAAAGGCAAGAAGCAGCCCTATTTCATCCACTACGCGGACGGAGAGCCGCTCGCCTTCGCCGGATTGTGGGAATTGTTTGAGGACGGAGTGCATCACTTGCTGAGCTTCGCCATGATCACCACCGACGCTGGCGCGCGGACGTGTGAGATCCACGACCGGATGCCCGTGATCTTGCCGCAGGACAAGGTCGATCTGTGGCTCCAGACCAAGCCGGAAGATTCCGCCAAACTCAGCGCTTTGCTGCAGCCGAATGACGACGAGCGTTTAACCTACTATCCCGTGGACCCGCGCATGAGCAATCCGCGCTTCAAGGAGCCGGAGGCCGTTGTGCCGTTCGGCACACCGGGACTTTTCTCATGATTGTCGAACTGAGCGTTGAAAACATCGCCTTGCTCGCCCAGTGCGCGATTCAGCCCGGGGCCCGGTTCACGGCCCTCACCGGCGAGACCGGAGCCGGCAAGTCGCTGATCGTGGATGCGCTCGCCCTCGCGCTTGGGGGGCGCGCCGATAGCGAACTCATCCGAACCGGCAGCAGCAAGGCGACGGTCGCCTTGACGATCGATCTCAACGGCAATGCACCTGCGCTCGCCCGGGCCCATGAATCCGGGTTCGAACCGGAGGAAGGCTTGCTCTATATTCATCGCGAGATCAGCGTCGAGGGTCGTTCGACGAGCCGGATTAATGGACGAATGGCGCCGGTTTCCACGCTGCGACAGATCGGCGAGTGGCTGGTGGATATGCACGGGCAGCACGAGCACCAGGCCCTGCTCCACCCGCAGTCGCACCTTCGCTATTTGGACGCCTTTATCGGCGAGGAAGCGGCCCAAAGCAAGGAGCAGATCGCGCAGTGGGTGCAGGAACGGAGCGAACTGGCCGCGCAGCTCCATCAGCTCCGATCCAACCGCCGCGAGATCGAGCAGCGTATCGACATGCTTCGGTTTCAAATTCAGGAGATCGAAGCGATCGATCCCAAGTTGGACGAGCGAATTCAGCTCGAAAGCGAATTTGAGCGGGCGCAAAACGCGGAACGTTTGCAGGAAGCCGTGATGGGTTCGCTCGCTTCGCTTCGCGATGACGAGGCCTCCGCCCTCGATGCGATCGGCTCGGTCGAGAAGCAACTCGAAACCGTCGCGCAGGGTGACGCCGACCTCATGCGCGCGCTTGAGATGATCGTCTCAGGTCGCATGGCGATCGAGGAAGGTGTCGCCGAGCTCCGCCGATACGGCGAGCTCATCGAAGGCAGCGCAGACCGCATCGACGAAATCGTGGCGCGTCTCGATGCCGTGCGCAAGCTCCTCCGGAAGTACGGGGAGACCGAAGCGTTGGTCCTGGAGTACGCCGATGACGCGCGCCAGCAGCTCGCGGCATTGGAAGGCGATGAGTCGAGCGATACCGTCCTCGAATCGCGCCTCTCCGAACTCGACGATCGTCTTCGAGAAGCCGCTCGCGAACTCACCGCGATCCGAAAGCGTGCCTCCAAATCGTTCGCCGATGCGGTCAACCATGAGATCCAGGAATTGGCGATTGAACGCGGACGATTGATCGTGGAAATGACTGCGCAGCCCATCGACGCGACCGGCGGCGACGCCGTCCAATTCCTTTTTAGCGCCAATCAAGGCGAGGCCGAACGGCCCCTCAGCAAGGTGGCCAGTGGCGGTGAACTGTCTCGCATCATGTTGGCATTTAAGGTCGTTCTGGCCGGCCGCGGGGGCATGCCCACCCTCGTTTTTGACGAGATCGACGCGGGACTAAGCGGCCGAGCGGCCGCGGTTGTGGCCCGGAAACTCGAGCAGATCGCCCAAAACTACCAAGTCATCGCGATCAGCCACTTGCCGCAAATCGCGGGTCGCGCCGACACCCACTTTAAGATTGAAAAAGGCGAAGAAGAGGGTCGCACGGTGACCGACATTCGCCTGCTGGAAGGGGAGGAGCGTGTCGAGGAAATTGCGCGTCTGCTCGCAGGAGAACGCATAGGAGACTCCGCGCTCGCCAACGCCCGCGATTTCTTAACGCTTCGCTAAAAATACTTGAGTTCGCCTGGGAGCATAGGAAACCTGGATTTACTGTCACATAAAGCGGACTGGGAAGCAATAGTCTATATCGGCTTCGGCATGCGAAGCTGAATTCTTTGTGAAAGGGTAATCAGATGAAGAAATTGCTTTTGGCCGCGTTTGCGGTCGCAGCTGTCGGCTCGCAAGCCCAGCTCCTCTACGCTACGGGTTTCGAAACTCCGTTCACGACTGGCACCAACGGCACTAACGTCAATGGTCAGCAGGGTTGGGCAACGGATACCACGCCTGCGAACCACAAGGTCGTTAAGAACGGCCAGACACTCGCTGGTGGCGTGACCGCTTTCCAGGGCACCCAAATGCTCGCCACGACGACCGGTACGTCGGCTACGGCTGGCTCGGCTTGGTCCTATCCCCTCATCGGTACGCAGTGGAACGCCCGCAACGCCGGCAACAATAACCTGCATCACCAGATCAAGTTCTTTGTTCCGACGGGCAACAACCGCAGCACCGCTTACGGCATCCAGGTCTACTCCCCGCTCGTGACGCTCATTGGCGAGTGGTTCATCAAGCCGAACAACGCTGGCCAGATGACGCTGCAGTTCGACACGATCGACAACGCTGGCACCACCCTTCTCGGTGGCTATCAGTACACGCTTCCCTCGGGCTTCAAGGGCGTCTGGAACCAGATGGACATCTTCTGCAATGGCGACACCATGAAGATGACCGCGTTCCTGAACGGCGTGAACCTCGGTAACACCCCGATGGATCCGGTCAGCTGGGCCGAGGGCATTTCCGACGTCGACGTCTTCTCGGGCAACGGCGGCGTGGCCCAGTCGGGCACGTCGGCTCCCAACGCCTACGTTTACTTCGACAATTACGGTGTGGAAGCTGTGCCTGAGCCGGCTTCGCTCCTCGCGATCGGTCTCGGCGCTCTCGCGCTGGTTCGCCGCCGCAAGTAAGCACCAGTCAGCACCTTTCGAAAATCGCCGGTCTTCGGACCGGCGATTTTTGTTTGGTCAATGCAGTCGGGTACGGTTTCTGGGTGATCGAATTCGAAGCCGCCCTCGAAGTATTCGTTCGTGGCTTTGCCCTCACGAAAAGTTGGAAAGACGAGTATGCGGTTCGCGCCTTTCCGCTGGGCTGGATCATGCACGACACGCGCCGACGCCTGCCTCGCCGGTCGGAAGTCGTGACCCCTTCCCTCGACGCCCAAGCCGTTCGAACTGCGCTCGCTGCCGAGGAGATCGGCAAGTACTTTCTCTGCCCATGCCACACGCTTGACGTGCCCGAGAAGTCGGTTCGGGACGCCTATCGAGCCGCTGGCTTTCGCATCCTGGGCGCCCACGCGCTATTTGTGCACGACCTTCGCGAGATCGGGCCCGCCGTCCACGTTTACCGGGTGCCGGATCCCGATTGGTACCGGACGCTCGCTCCTTCGGATGCGGTCAAGCGGTCGATTCGGCGTATGGAAGGAGACAAAGAGGGTCGGTTGAGGCGCTACGCGGCGCTCGACCAGAACCGGCTGGTGGGATGGGTGCTCAGCGTTCCGGTTGGGGAGTACACCTGGGTGTCCGACCTGTACGTCGAACCCAGTTGCCGAGGTCGAGGACTCGGGGCGGCGCTGATGAACCAGATGCTTCTCGACGATCGCGAACTCGGCGTCAAGGCAAGCGTCTTGCTCGCGAGTAAAGACGGCGCTCGCCTCTATCCGCACCTGGGATACGAGCCTCGAGGCACCGTCCAGCTGACGATGCCCCGCTCGTAATTCCTGATTCGGCCTGCCAAAGCCAGCGCTTAACCTTTAGGAGTCAAGACTCCGAAGTCTTGCGGCAGAGTCGCGCTGTGCACATCGAGCAGGATATGCCCACTATTGCTGATGAAGAAGGGACCGCCAGCGACCGAGTCGGCCGTCGTTCCTTGGGTGAAGAGGAACTCAAGATTGGAAACGACGCCGGAACGCAGGAGTACGGGTACTCCCGCCGCGAGCCCAACCATGTCGCCGGCCGCGTTCACACCGGTAACCTGGTCCAAGGCGGGGATATCCGCGGCGACCGGATTCAGGCCGGACCAGCTCACCGCCCCGTTCGGACTGTTGCCGACGACCAAGTCGTTATCGCTGATCGCGATCGCATTGACGGCATTGTCTCCGGCGAGAGGCTGGAGTTTGATCGGGGCGCTATTGGGATTAGTCCACACCAACGGATTCGTATTGTCGGTGCCCAGGATATGGCCCGCCACGTTGATTTGGAGCGCCTCACCCACTTGGGCGCCCGCCAAATTCAGCAGCTGAGGCGCGGCGGCGCTGTTGGCCCAATACACGGCCTTGCGCTGAGTGCCGATCACCACGCTGCCGACGATGGCACCGCTGTCATTGATGGCGTTGGCACGTCCACTCACTGCGTTGGCAGGCAGTTGGAGTGCCACCGGGGCCGATCGGTCGTTCTGCCAGAAGACGGGGAGCCGCTGGGTCAGCGAATCGCTCGCCAGCGATCCCACGATCTGGCCCGCCGTGTTGATCCAGCGCGCCTCGCCGAAGGCATTGCCATGGGGAATCACGCCACCCGGCAGGACGGCGGGAACGGAATCAGAGCTGCCCGTGTCGCGGAAACCGGTCGCCACCACGCCGTTCGAACTTACCATCGCAGGATTGACATAGTTGCCGCCGCCGTTGAAGAAGGTCTGCAGGGTGAATTTCTCGTCCACGACCTTGATCGATTTGTTGGGACTGGTGACGCCGTCGACCGTCGCATTGACGAGGATCGTGCCCACGGCGAGGCCGTTGACTGACCCCGATTTGTCCACGATGCCCGTGATCGTCCCGCTGACCTGGTTGAAGATGGCCGAGCCCGTGGACACGACGACGATCTGACCGGTCCCATTCTTGGCGTTGACCAACAGGGGCTGGGTAGCACCGAGGGTCACAAAGGTCGAGGTGATATCGACCGAGGCGATCGTCCCGACCACGTTGATGGTCGCCACATCGACGGTCCTCGCCCCCAGGTTGGCGGTACCGGAGGCGGTGCCCACGATGGTGCCTTGCTGAAAATCTTGGGCGTAGAACTGGGCCGTCAGACTGACGTTCTTCGGAAGGACGGCTGGAATTTGGTAGGTTTCGGCGTGCGCATCGATTCGCGTGCTGTCGCGACTGATGTTTACGGTGACGTCACTGCCATCCGCCGCTGCTCCACTCAGCACGATCCGAGCCGATAGCGCCGACGAAAGCGGCACGTCCAGATCGCCTCGAGAACGAGCGGGCCAATTCACGGTGAGGTTCGGAGTGACGGTCGTCACCGTGTTGATCGCCCCTCCGCCACCACCGCCGCATCCAGCGATCAACGCCGCCGCCACTACGAATAAGCCAATAGAAGTCGTCCGCATCGTTTCTGTCTCCGCAATCAAAAAAGGGAGCGCCAGATGGCACTCCCTTTGAGAAACGATTCGTTGAACGATCAACCGCGGATTTTTTTGTTCGGACCCTTCTTAAGCGCGCTTCGCGACGCGGATTCGGTTGGTCGCGCGTTCGATTTCGTGCGTGGCATCTTCCGTCGTCATCTCGGACGATTCGCCTCGCAGGGCTCGACGAGCCGCGTCCAGGCTGCGCTCGGCAAGGGCGACGTCGATCTCGTTCGCCAGCGCGGCATTATCGGCCAGGACGATCGCGGAAGAACCCGAGACCTCCAAGAAACCGCCGTCGATCGCGACGTGATCGCGGCGACCGCGCTCATCGACGACTTCGAGCAGTCCCGGTCGTAGGGCCGCGATGGTGGGCTGGTGGCCCACCATCACACCCATGTAACCGTCGAAAGCGGGAACCACGAAGGACTGATATTCGCCTTCGAGCACCGTCTTTTCGGGAGAAACAACCGAGAGATGAATCGTCGCCATTGAGGTTTAGACCGCCTGGAGCTTCTGGGCCTTCTCGTAGACGTCTTCGATGGCGCCGCAGTAGAGGAATGCCTGCTCGGGCACATCGTCCAGCTTGCCCTCGATGATCTCCTTGAACGACCGAACCGTGTCCTGCACGCTGACGTACTTGCCGGGGTTGCCGGTGAACTGCTCGGCGACGAAGTTCGGCTGCGACAGGAATCGCTCGATCTTTCGAGCTCGTGCAACGGTCTGCTTGTCATCGTCCGACAGTTCGTCGATACCGAGAATCGCGATGATGTCCTGCAGTTCTTTGTAGCGCTGCAGGATGACCTGGACGCCGCGAGCCACCGCAAAGTGCTCTTCGCCGACGATCGTCGGGTCGAGGTTCTTCGAGGTCGAAGCGAGCGGGTCCACGGCGGGATACAAGCCCTTCGAAGCGATCGAGCGCTCAAGATAAACGTAAGCGTCGAGGTGCGAGAAGGTCGTGGCCGGCGCGGGGTCGGTCGGGTCGTCGGCAGGAACGTAAACGGCCTGAACCGAAGTCACCGAACCCTTGTTCGTCGACGTGATGCGCTCCTGGAGGAAGCCCATTTCCGTCGCGAGCGTCGGCTGGTAGCCGACGGCGCTGGGCATGCGTCCGAGCAGAGCCGAAACCTCGGAACCTGCCTGAACGAATCGGAAAATGTTGTCGACGAAGATCAGAACGTCGGTTCCGACTTCGTCCCGGAAGTACTCGGCCATCGTGAGCGCGGTCAGAGCGACGCGAAGTCGGGCTCCGGGCGGCTCGTTCATCTGACCGAAGACCATGGCAGTCTTGTCGATGACCGCCTTTTCGGTGCCGTCCTTATCGCGGAACTTGGTCTCTTTCATTTCGAGCCAAAGGTCGTTGCCTTCGCGGGTCCGCTCGCCGACACCGGCGAACATCGACACGCCCGAGGCTTCCACCGCGATGTTTCGGATGAGTTCTTGAATCAAAACCGTCTTGCCCAGTCCGGCACCACCGAAGAGGCCGATCTTTCCGCCCTTGTTGAAGGGGATGAGCAGGTCGATGACCTTCAGACCCGTCTGCAGGAGCTCGACTTTCACGTTCTGCTCGTCGAACGTTGGCGGAGTTCGGTGGATCGGCAGTCGAGGCGCGGCGGCCAGCGCCTGCGCTTTGCGCTCGCGGACGTCGGGAGCTTCGGCATGCTCACCCGATTCGAGAATATCGATGGGCTTGCCCAGCAGATTGAAGACGCGTCCAAGCGTGACTTCACCCACTGGCACCATGATCGGAGAGCCGGTGTCGACCGCGCTCATGCCGCGAACGAGACCATCCGTGCTGGCCAAAGCCACGCAGCGAACGACGTCGTCGCCGAGGTGCTGCGAGACTTCGCAGGTCAGGTCAATCTTTCGCTTCTCGTCCTTGATTTCGATCGCGTTATAGATCGAGGGAAGAGATGCGGTGTTGAATCGGCAGTCGACGATCGGGCCGAGAACTTGAACAACGGTGCCAACATTGGCCATGAGCGGTTTTATGATCCTCCGAAAGTGCAACGCTCACGGCCGGAGGGCAATGAGCGTGGCTGATGGCCGAAATTATACCCTGAGCAGGGTCAGCTTGCTCGTTTCGCGGGGTTAAGCGACCGCAGGAATTCCAGCACGAATGCCTCCAGTTCAGCTTCTTGCTTAAACCCCCGCTCGCAGATCGACGGCCAACAGGTTTCCTCCAAAACGGCAGGATGGATGTACGACTTGCGGCAGACTGCTGGCGTGTTGCCCAGCCTCCTCGATACCTCCTTCACGATCGCTGGCAGCTTGATCGGGGGCTCGGTTCCCGCGAGTAGCCGCACCGTCTCCACCGTGGCCATCCACGTTCGGAAGTCTTTAGCGGTGAAGTCGGCTCCCGTAATCTCTTTCAGGTAGGCGTTGACGTCGGCGGAGTCGATTTCGGCGGGCTCCCCCTGTTCGTCCACGTATTGAAAGAGCGATTCGCCCGGAAGCTCCTGCATCTTGCGAACCAGCGCGGCGAGACGACGATCGCGCAGCGTGATTTCGTGGAATTTCTTGCTCTTGCCCAAGAAATGAAAGCGAAGGAGTTCGGCCCCCGCCTCGACATGTTCGTTGTGGAGCGTCGTAAGGCCAAAAGAGCCGTTCTCTCGGGCATAGCGCCGATTGCCGACGCGAATCAAGCTGCGCTCGAGGAGCCGTACCACCGCAGCAACAATGCGCCGCTGACTGAGCCCATGCCGACGGAGGTCGTTCTCAACCGCGTCTCGAATCGTAGGGAGCGCCTGTCCAAACTCCACCATGTGGGAGAACTTGTTCGCCTCGCGGTGCTCACGAAACTGAGGATGGTAAATGGCCTGTTTTCGGCCTTTCGCGTCACGCCCGGTCGCTTGGATGTGGCCCCGGGCGTTGGGACAAATCCAAACCTCGGTCCATGCGGGCGGAATCACAAGGGACCGGATCCGTGCCAGCTCTTTGGACTCGGTTACGCGTTGCCCCGAGGCGTCTCGATAGACAAAACCTTTGCCTGCGCGTACTCGGCGATATCCTGGTCGACGATCCGAGAAGTAGCGTAGCCCGGTGCCGTCGAGGTCGTGCTGTCCGGCGATCACACCATCCAGAACGCGTTCTCATCGCAAGAATCGTTCTCTGTAGGCGCTAGAAAAATGTCAAACCGCAAAATTCGGCGGCACCGGAAGGGGGCTCTGGTAGACTGAGCCTCTATGTGCGGAATCGCCGGGTTTATCCGGCCGGAGGCCGACTGGCCGCGCGAAAAACTCGATCAGATGGCACGGCGTATGAGCGCCGTCATTGCCCACCGCGGGCCAGATGATGATCGGACTTGGCTTGATCCCGCGACGGGTGTGGCATTGGCCCATCGTCGTCTTGCAATCCTCGATCTGAGCGCCACCGGCTGTCAGCCGATGATCTCGAGCGATGAGCGACACGTCGTCATCCTCAACGGTGAGATCTACAACTTCCCCGAACTGCGCGCCGAGCAAGAAGCACTCGGACAGTTCTTCCGCGGTTCGTCCGACACCGAAGTGCTCGTCAACGGCATTGCGCGGTGGGGCGTCGAAGCGATGCTCGCCAAGCTCGTAGGCATGTACGTGTTCGCGGTTTGGGACCGTCACGAACGCACCCTGACGATCGCACGCGACCGCTTGGGCGAAAAACCCGTTTGCTATGGCTGGGCGGGCCGGACCTTTGTGTTCGGAAGCACGGTCGATTCGCTCGCTGCCCATCCCGAGTTCCGCGAGACGATCGACCAAGACGCCCTGACGCTTTATTTCCAGACGAAGGCGGTACCCGCGCCGCATACGATTTTTGAGGACGCGCGGAAGCTGGAACCGGGCCATCTCATCGTCCTGACCCAGGACGACCTCCATCAACGCCGATGGCCCATGCCGAAGGCGTACTGGTCGCTCGACGACGCCGCGCGAGGATCGCTGAATCCTCAAGAGGGCAGCGACCAAGAGATTCTCGACGAGCTTGAACGAGTCCTCACCCGGTCGATTCGCGGCTCAATGCTTTCCGACGTTCCCCTTGGCGCGTTTCTCTCGGGTGGCATCGACTCGAGTTCGGTCGTCGCATTGCTCCAGCGCGAATCGGGACAGCGCGTCAAAACGTTCACGATCGGTTTTGAAACGCGCTCCTATAACGAAGCGCCCGATGCGGCCGCGATCGCGCGGCATCTCGGCACGGATCACCACGAGACGATTCTCACCGAGCGCGAGACGCTGGATTTGGTTCCGCAGGTAGCCAGCTTCTACGACGAGCCGTTCGCCGATTCATCTCAGATTCCAACTACGCTGGTCGCGAAAATCGCCCGCAAACACGTCACGGTTGCGCTCAGCGGTGACGGTGGCGACGAGGTGTTCTGCGGTTACAACCGCCACGTTCAGTTGAGCCGGTTGTACGGCAAGCTCCGGCCATGGCCCGTCCCACTGCGACGCATGGGCGCCGCACTTCTGAGCGCCGTTCCGACCAGCGTCTATGAGACGTTCTTGCGCCAGCGCAAAACGGGCGTTCTCGGGGACCAAATTCAGAAGC
This sequence comes from Fimbriimonadaceae bacterium, assembly GCA_044226215.1. Taxonomy (GTDB): domain Bacteria; phylum Armatimonadota; class Fimbriimonadia; order Fimbriimonadales; family Fimbriimonadaceae; genus JBGAHK01. The sequence goes on from JBGAHK010000002.1 coordinate 684,281, forward strand.
TGGCGACGATCATGCCGATGGCGTCGCTGGATCAGATGTACATGGCGCTCACCGACTACTGGCCGAATCCCGAGCAAATCGTCCGGGGTGCCCGTAAGCCGGAATCGCTGCTTTCGTCGTCATCGGCGTGGCCCAAAGACCTCTCGCCGCTCATGCAGCTCATGTGGGTCGAGGCGAAGACGTCATTGCCCGACGACATGCTCGTCAAGGTCGACCGTGCGGGCATGGCTTGGAGCCTGGAATCGCGTATGCCGATCCTCGACCACCGTGTCGTGGAATTCGCTTGGTCGATGCCCGACCGATTCCGCATTCGCGATGGTGTGGGCAAGTGGGCGCTCCGCCAAGTGCTTTATCGCTACGTGCCACAAACCCTGATGGATCGTCCGAAATCGGGATTCGGCGTCCCGGTCGACGAGTGGCTCCGAGGGCCCCTTCGCGATTGGGCCGAGCCGCTTCTCGATCCGCGATCGCTCGAGTCCGCGGGGCTGAATCCGGGACCGATTCGTGCTTGCTGGGACGAGCACCTGAGCGGACGGCGCAAATGGCAGAACCGACTTTGGACGGTCCTCATGTATCAAATGTGGCGTCAAAATCGGGCGGCCAAAGTTCCCGCATCGCTGAACGCGGCCGCACTCATCTAGATGGCTAAACGGATCCTCATTGTTGCCGCCTTGGCGGATTCGCTGCTCAATTTTCGCGGTCCCCTGATCGCGGACCTCATCGCGGCTGGATGCGAAGTGGCGACGGCCGCCGCCGCTGAAGATGCGATCGGCGGAATCGTTGAAAACGTGCCCGAGAAGATTCGGGAATTGGGCGCCACCTTCCATCCGATTCCGCTCGCCCGCGCGTCGATCAGTCCGCGCCGCGACCTGGAGACGATCCGCGCGATCCGCCAGCTCTGCGTCGAGCTGCGCCCCGATCTCGTGCTGCTCTACACCGTGAAGCCGACGATCTATGGCAGCATCGCGGCCCGACGTGCGAAAGTGCCGCAGATCGTGTCCATGATCACCGGCCTGGCCGCGGGAATGCGGACCGAATCGGATCGTCGCAGCCGACGTGGCAAAGCGATGGCGGCGTTCTACAAATTCGCACTGGCCCGCAACACCGGCGTGATCTTTCAAAACCCGGACGACGAAGCGCTCTTCCGCGAGCTGGGCATCATTCGCCCCAGCCAGCCGACTTTTCAGGTGTGCGGGTCAGGCGTCGATCTCCACCATTTCTCGCCACAGGCCCTTCCGGCCGGACCACCTGTCTTCCTGATGATCGCGCGGCTCCTGGCTGACAAGGGGGTTCGCGAATACGCAGCCGCAGCTGAACTGGTCCGCAAGCAGGTTCCCGATGCTCGGGTAATCCTGGCCGGGCCGTTCGATGAACACCCGCTCGCGATCAAGGCGGAGGAAGTCGAGGCGTGGCAAAAGACCGGCGCGATCGAATACGTGGGCTCCCTGACGGACGTACGCCCCGTCCTCGCGCAGTGCTCGGTTTACGTGCTTCCCTCGTATCGCGAAGGCACGCCACGCACGGTGCTCGAAGCAATGGCGATGGGACGGGCGATCATCACCACCGATGCACCGGGATGCCGCCAGACCGTCGAACCAGAAGTCAATGGTGTGCTGGTCCCCGTCGCAAGCGCGTCGGCTCTTGCGGCGGCGATGTTGCGATTGGCCGCCCAGCCGGAGCTGATTTCGCGGATGGGTCAGGAAAGTTTGCGCGTGGTTCAGAAGTTTGACGTCCATTCCGTGAATCGACAGGTACTGAGCGCGCTGGGGATCGAGTTGCCGACGGCGGCCATGGCGGGGGTGCGGTAGGTGTTTTATCGACGCTTCGGCAAGCGCCTCTTCGATCTTGTCGTGACCATTCCCGCACTGATCGCTCTGCTTCCGCTCCTCATCGTGCTCTGCGCCATGGTCGCGTTCCAGATGGGCTGGCCGGTGTTCTTCTGCCAAAAACGGCCGGGACGCGGCGGCAAGCTGTTCACGATGATCAAGTTCCGGAGCATGCGCCACTTGGTCGACTCCAAAGGTCGGGAACTCCCGGATGACCAGCGTCTCACCCGGTTTGGCAAACTGCTCCGCGCGACGAGCCTCGACGAACTCCCCGAGCTGTTTAACGTCCTCCTCGGCCAGATGAGTCTGGTCGGCCCGCGACCGCTGCTCGAGAAGTATCTGGAGCTCTACACGCCGGAGCAGGCGCGACGCCACGACGTCAGCCCGGGCATCACCGGGTGGGCTCAGGTGAATGGGCGCAATGCGGTCGGTTGGGACGAGCGATTCGCCCTCGACACATATTATGTGGACCACCTCACCTTCGCCCTGGATTTAAAGATCTTGTGGATGACGGCGGCGACGGTCGTGAACCGCAAGGGCGTCAGCGCCGAGGGCCACGCAACGATGCCCGAGTTCGCGGGTAGCGAGTCGCGCGCCACAAGCCATAATTGAACCCATGGACGCATCGGGCAAGAAAGTTGGGATCGTGGTCGCTCGTTGGAATGAGCTGATCACCAAGCAACTCTTGGAAGGTGCCGTCGAAACCCTTGAGTCGGCGGGCAATCCCGAAGTCGTTGTCGTCAAAGTGCCCGGCACGTGGGAGGTCCCGCTCGCCGCGGCTGACCTCATCGACCGACATCAGGTTCACGGCGTCGTCGCTCTCGGCTGCATTCTCCAGGGTGCGACCACTCACGCGCAGCTTCTCGCGGGCGATGTCAGTTCCGCGCTCATGCGACTTCAGATCGAGCGGCGCGTCCCGATCGCCTGGGGCATCTTGACGCCGGAGACCGCCGAGCAGGCGCTCGACCGCGCTGGCCTCAAGCATGGCAACAAGGGTCGCGAGGCGGCCCAAGCCGTCGTCGAAATGATCGCGCTCCTCAGCTAACGGCGACGCCGAAGCGGTGGGATCCGGCCATCGCCGAGGGACCATCATCGCTCCGATCGGCGACCGGCCGCCCTGAACCTGCCAGCCGGTCCGTCAGACTCCAACGTCGCCTTCGGCTGGTACCATAAGCGCCGTGGCGATCGATACAAGCGACTTCAAAAACGGGCTAGCGATCTACATCGACGGCGACGTTTATCAGATTCTCGAATTTCAGCACGTGAAGCCGGGCAAAGGCGGGGCCTTCGTCCGCACGCGGCTGAAGCGGCTCAAGAATGGCAATGTCATCGAAAAGACCTTCCGCTCCGGCGAGAAATTCGAAGACGCCTATATCGAGAAGAAGCCGATGCAGTTCCTCTACCGTCAGGGCGACGAACTGGTGCTGATGGACCTCGATTCGTACGAGCAGGTCCACGTGGCCGAGGGCCTCATCGGCGATGGCAGCCAGTTCCTGAAGGAAGAGATGGAGCTGAGTTCGCTCGTCGTAGACGGGCAGACCATGAACTACGAAGTCCCGAACTTCGTGGAGCTGGAGATCGCCGAGTGCGACCCAGGCTTCAAAGGCAACACGGTCAGTGGCAGCAGCACCAAGAGCGCGACCTTGGAAACGGGGGCTCAGATTCAGGTGCCTTATCATTTGAACGTGGGTGACACGATCAAGATCGATACGCGAACCGCCAGTTACCTCGAACGCGTCAGTAAGAAGTAATGGCATCTGCGCCGGGAAGGGGAATAGAAGACGCGTTCCAATCCTTTTTGGAAGGCGCAGCAAAACTCCTCTTCTGGCTGAGTCTGGCCGCCACCGTTGGCGCGACCGGACTGCTCATCTTCTCCTACCTACGATTTGCGGCGGCGGGCCCGTCGCCCGCCGAAATCAAGCAAGCCGCTGGCGTCATCGGCATCGTCGGGAGTTTCATTCGCATTTCGGCGGTCGCGCTCGCCATTTCTGCCGCGTACACGTTTTGGGGCGAAGAAGTCTTGGGCCCGCTCCTGCTGATGGGCGCGGCGGTTCTCTACTTCTCGCCGCTCTGGCTCCCCATCATCGCTGCCGCCAACGATAACCAGGCGTCCGCGTTGGCCGCGGGCGGCATCCAGGCGGGTGGGCAGTATCTTGGCATCGTCGCGCTCGCGATTCTCGCCATCGACGTCTTTCAGCGAACCCGAAATCGAATTCGCTATGGCTCCCGTGCGGACAGCCTGCGGTACGGCAAGGGCGTCAAGATCGATGACGAGATCCATAACGTCCTCATGGGCAAATGCTGGCAGCTCCCGTTCTGCCGGAAGTTTGTCCGCGAGCGATGCCCGATCTTCCTCGCCCGACGCACCTGCTGGAAGGAGCGCGTTGGCTGCATGTGCGAAGAGTCGGTGATCCAGAACGCGATGCAGGGCAAGGTCATCAGCAAAGACGCCATCGCGAGTTCGCAGTACATCCCGCGCAACGACAAGCTTCCCATGGCCGCGAAGATCGAGCGGTGCCGCCAGTGCGTGATTTATAACGAGCATCAACGCCACAAGTACAAGATCGCGCTACCCGTCACCCTGTTCCTTATGGTCGCGATCTACTTCGGATTCCATGGCCAATTGCTCACCATTTTCGGCGGCATCGTCAGCCAGATCGACCGCGTGGTCGGAGCGGCAACATTCCGCCCCGGACAAAGCTCGGCCGCCGACCTGAACACGCAAAGCTTCAGCTACTTTAAGGAGCTTATGGTGCTGTGCGGTCTGACCATCGTGCTCGCCTACCTGCTCCGCCTCCTTGAGTATCTGATCTTCAAGCTGAAAATCTAATGAGCGCGTCATTAACCCCGGCCACCGTCAACGGATCTCACGGCGAGGGTGGGGGAGCACTCTTTCGAACGATCTTGCTGCTCGGGGCGCTCACCGAACGCCCGGTGCGTGTCCACAATGTCCGGGGCGGCACGCGCAAGCCGGGCCTGACCAGCGAAGACCTGACGTTCGTCCGATTGCTCGAAAAAATCTGTCAGGCCAAGGTACTCGGCGACGAGGTCAAAGGAACGGACCTCACCTTCATCCCGGGTCGCGCCCCGCGTCCGGTCCAGATGTCGATCGACGTGCAAGACATCGAAAAGGGCAATTCGCCCGGCAACGCCCTCATCATCCTGAGTTCGCTGTTGCCCGTCCTCGCGCGCGCGGGCGGATTCTCACGCCTCATTGTGGGCGGCGAAACTCACAATTCCAACACGCTCGTGTACGAGGTGTTCGAGCGGTTGTCGCTCGAAGCTCACCGGAGGCAAGGCCTCTATGCCTTTCCCGCTCTCCACCGCGCCGGATTCGGCTTTGCTGGTCACGGCGAGGTCGGTCTGGAAGTCGAACCGAGTGCGCTGGAAGGTTCCGACTGGGCGCGCCGAGGCGAACTCATCGAAGCCCGAGCCATCGTCACGTACAACGAAGTCCAGTCTTCGGTGGCGGAGCGCGGACTGCACCACGCCGAATCCCTCTTGCGCGACGCCGGCCTCAAAGCGGAAACCGAACTGAATGCGGTTCAGGGAAACAGCCCGGGCATTTTCGTCACCATCTATGCGCGCTATGAGAACGGAATGGGGTGTGGCACCTCGATCGGGTCCCGGGGGATGCGCATGGAGTTGGTGGTCAACAACGCGTTCGAGCAGTTCATGCGCTGGCAGCGCACGGATGCCGCCGTCGACCCCTTCATCGCCGATCAGCTGCTCATCCCCGCTGCGATCGCAACGGGCGAAACGATGATCACGACAAGCATGATTACGAAGCGGTTGATCACGATCGCTTGGGCGATCAAACAGTTCTTCCCGATTCAGGTCACCGTACTGGGTCGCGAGGGTGAACCCGGGTCGGTTAAAGTCGTGCCGCAGTAACGGTACTCTCCGCCACGAGCCGCTCGATGTCGGCCCGGCGTCCGATTTCGGCGCCGTTGGTGATCGCGGTTGCCGATCCTGCCGCGAGGCCCCATCGGAAAGCCTCCGACCAGGTGCATCCCGCGATGCGCTTGGCCAGCAGCCCGCCCAGGAGCGAGTCGCCACTGCCGATGGTCGAACACGATTCCACATCGGCCGCGCGTCCCAAGAACAGTCCCTCTGAGCACCGCATCACGGCGCCGCTTCGTCCCCGGCTCACGAGCGCGACACGATTCGGGCTGTCGTTCAACCTTGCGTACAATTCTTCTGCGGCCTGCAGCGCGTCGTCGTCGGTGGCGATGGGCCGGCCCAGCAGCCGCGCCGCTTCCTTTTCATTCGGCTTGACCATGTCGGGGGCCAAGGTCAGCGCATGCTTCATGGGCTCGCCATCGGCGTCGATGAGCACGGGTACGCCGAGCGCACGCGCCCGTTGGCCGAGGATGAGGAACGCATCCGCGCCCAGACCCTGAGGCAGCGATCCACCCATGGCCAGCCAGGCCGCTCCTTCCATGAGGCGGTCGACTTTGCTCAGCAACTGCTCCCACTCTTCCGGTCGAATCGGACCGCCCTTCTCGTTCAGAGTGGTGGGCGGCGCCTTGCTGCCCGTCTCGATACTGACGTTGGTTCGCGTTTTGGCTCGGGTGTGGACGAAGTCCGAGACCACGCCCTGCTTGCGCAGGACGCCCTCCACCATGTGGCCAGTGGCACCACCCAGGAATCCCGTGGCGGTGCTTTCCCCACCCACTTCGACGGCGATCCGGGACAGATTAACGCCCTTCCCGCCCGCGTCGATCTCGGTGCGTTCCACGCGATTGGTGTCGCTGACGCGTAGCTCGGGGACGAATATCGTGTGGTCGATCGAGGGGTTCAGAGTGACGGACAGAATCATCAGCTCGACATCGCCTCGACCAGCAGTAATTTTTCAGGATCGATTTGACGCTCGGTACTCAGCACGTAGCTGAGCGGGTGGGTGACCAATCGGTCGCCGTCCACGCCCACCATTTCGCCACCGTATCCGCTCAAGAGTCGGTTCGCCGCCATGGCCCCGAGTCGCAAGCCGAGAACGCGGTCGAACGCGGTGGGAGATCCACCGCGCTGCATGTGGCCGAGCACGAGATAGCGCGCTTCGAAGCCGGTGTTCTTGCCCACGAAGTCGCGGATATCCGTCGCCCGCGCGGCGCCCTCCGCTACGACGATGATGCTGCTCCTCTTGCCACGCTTGTGCATGGATCGGATGAGGTCGCAGATTTCGATGAGAGAGTACGGCACCTCGGGAATGATCACCGCTTCGGCACCGCCGGAAAGGCCCGCCTCGACGGCGATGAATCCGTTGCGTCGTCCCATCACCTCGATCACGAAGACACGCTCATGCGAATAGGCTGTATCGCGCACGCGGTCGATGGCCTCGAGGGCGGTGTTGACGGCCGTATCGAAACCGATGGAGAAGTCCGTCCCGCTGATGTCGTTGTCGATGGACCCAGGCACGCCGAGGACCGGAAAATCGAACTCCTCGAAAATGGTGCGGGCACCGGTGAGCGAGCCATCACCTCCGATGACCACCAGGCCGTCCAGTCGGTGCGATCGCAGGACTTCGAGGGCTGCTTCTCGACCCTCGCGGGTGATGAACTCTTTGCAGCGAGCCGTGCGCAGGATGGTGCCGCCGTGCGAAATAATGCCCCCGACGTCGCTCGAACCCATCTCCCAAGCCTCGTTGGCGATGATCCCGCGATAGCCGTGGGTGAATCCGACGACCTCGGCCCCGCGCCCAATAGCGGCACGCACCACCCCGCGGATGGCCGCGTTCATGCCTGGGGCGTCGCCGCCGCTCGTGATGAGCCCAATTCGCTTCATACCCAGTATTTATTTTGGCTGGATTGAAGCCCGGCGCTAGCTGATGCGCTTGCTTTGAGCGTAGTTCGCGCTCTTTTCCACCCAAAAGACGAACTGTTCATAGTTGTCCAGGACCGTTTTGGGCATCCGGACATACTCTTTCATGGGCTCGGCGGTGGGGTCGGTGCGGAGGAGTTCGGCCCCGGGAAGCTCGAGGGCGGCGGAGAGATCTTCAGGAGCGAGCTTCAGGCCGATGTCGTCACCGACCAGAAAAGCGAACATTTTTTCGCCGGTATAGACGCCCATGCCGTTAAACATGCGCCGCGCGCGCACGTCCCAAGCTTCCGCAGCTCGCATCATCTGCTCGTAACGTACCGGCCGATAGATCATCGTCGCCATGAAGGATAAGGAGGATACGCAACATTCGCCGACACGAACTTGCAAAGGCAGGCGCGCTTCCCCAGATTTATATTGTACCAATATGTCGTCGGTTTTGACGCCAAAACGTGACGTACGTGGGCCTTGGGGAGCCAAACCACGCACGGGGTAAGTTAGGCGATATGCACCCGAAGCGGCTCGTGATCGTGGATGGCTACAGCCTGCTCTATCGGGCGTTTTTCGGCACCCGTTTCCTCAGTACCACCGATGGTCGTCCTACGAACGCCTTATTCGGTTTGGTGAGCATGTTGTTCCTGATTCTTGAACAGCAAAAGCCGGATGCAGTCCTGGTCGCTCTCGATGCGCCCGGCAAGACGTTTCGCCACGCTGAATTTGCCGAATACAAAGGCACGCGACGCGACATGCCGCCGGAGATGACGGTTCAGATGCCCATCGCACGAGAGTTGATCGAAGCGCTGAGCATTCCCCAGCTGGAACTGGTCGGTTACGAGGCGGACGATATCATCGGCACGATCAGCCGCCAGGCCGAGGCCAACGGCTATCACACCACGATCATCAGCGGCGATCTCGACGGCTCGCAGCTGGTGGACGACTGCATCACCTTGATGACGCCCAAGGTCGGCGTCTCCGACGTGGCTGTCTACGATGTGGCCGCCGTGCAGGATCGCTTTGGCGTGCCGCCTACCTTGGTCACGGACTGGAAGGCACTGGTTGGCGACACGAGCGACAACATTCCCGGCGTTCCCGGCGTGGGCGACAAAACCGCGACCAAATTGATCAACGATTACGGGACGGTCGAAGAGATCATTGAGAAGATCGACCAGATCGAAGAGAAGTTTCGGAAGAAGCTGGTCGGCCACCTGGAGCAGCTGCCGAAATCCAAGTGGCTCGCAACGATCGATCGCCACGTTCCCATCGAGTGGGATTTCGCGCCCTACCACCTGACCGCTGAGCATTTCGACCGGGCCAAGGCGATGCTCGAATCGCTGGAATTTCGCAATCACCTGCGGCGGATCGGTACGGTGTTGGGCCGTTACATCGAGGGCTCCGATCCCGCCGATGCTCCCGCCGAAGTCGTCAATGAAGCGATTGAAATTGGAGCGATCGCCAAGCTCAGCACGGACCGGCAGCTTCGCGAATGGCTGGCCGATCGGCGGTACGCGCTCACCTTCCCCACTACCATGGCCCAGGGGTCGATGTTCGATGAGCCCGAGGTGCGTCAGGCTGTATTGGCCACCGGTCGCGATGTCGCCCACGTCCCCGCCGCTCTCGCCCTCGATCTTTTTGCGGGCGATCCATCCCGCGCGATTCTTCACGACTCAAAACTGGTCTACGGCATGATCGGACCGACCCTGGCCAAGCCGGGATTCGACACCATGCTTGCCGGCTACGTCCTTCAATCGGGACGCTCGCAGTATGTGTTGCGCGATCTTATCCAGGGCTACCTCGACTTCGTGCCGCCCGAGACTCCCGAGCAAGTCGCGGTGGCCCAGTTCCATCTGGAAGGCGTGATGCGAGAGCGACTGGGCAAGGAGAGCCAAACCGCCGTGCTCGACGACATCGAGCTCCCGCTCGTGCCGATCTTGAACGAGATGGAGCGCGAGGGCATTCAAGTCAGCCCCGATTATTTGCTCGAATTTTCAAAGTCGCTGCAAGTTCAGATCGCCCAGGTCCAATCCACCATCTACGAGATGGCGGGGCAGGAGTTCTTGATCGCGTCGCCGAAGCAGCTCGGCGAAATCTTGTTCGAGAAGATGGCGATTCCGGGCGCGAAAAAGACCAAGACAGGATACGCCACCGGCGCCGAAGTCCTTCAGGTTTTGGCTCCCCAATATCCGATTTGCAGCGAGATCATGACGTGGCGCGAGCTCACGAAGCTCAAATCGACCTACGCGGACTCCCTCCCCCGCATGATCGCCGACGATGGTCGAATCCACACGAGCTTTAACCAGACGGTGGCTGCGACCGGGCGCCTCTCTTCGAACGAACCCAACCTGCAAAACATCCCCATCCGGACCGAAATGGGTCGCCATATCCGGAAAGCGTTCGTCGCGCGGCCGGGCACCCAGTTGGCTTCGCTCGACTACTCGCAGATCGAATTGCGGCTGCTCGCCGATATGTGCCAGGATGACGCGCTCGTCGAGGCGTTCCAGACGCGAGTCGATGTCCACACGGTGACCGCGTCACTGATCTGGAACGTACCGACGGGAGATGTCACCAAGGCTCAGCGGCGCCTGGCGAAGATGCTCAACTATGCCGTGCTGTATGGCGTGACGGACTTCGGCCTCGCCAACCAGCTCGGCGGCGAATTCAGCATCGCCGAGTCGAAGCAGCTGATTACGCAGTACTTCGAGCGGTTCCCGAAGATCAAGGGCTTCACCATCTCGATCATCGAGGAAGCTCGGTCGAAAGGATTCACGGTCACCAAGACGGGACGCCGGCGGTACTTCCCCGAGATCCACGCGGCGAATCGAAACGAGCGACTCTACGCCGAGCGCCAGGCTGTCAACGCGCCGATCCAGGGTTCTGCTGCCGACATGGTGAAGATTGCGATGATCCACGTGCGCGAATCACTGGCCACCATGCCCGAGGTCAAAATGCTGCTCTCGGTCCATGACGAACTGCTGTTCGAAATGCCCGAGGCTTGGAGCACCAGCCAACGTGACGAGGCGCTGACTCTGATTCGGAATCGAATGGAAGAAGCGATGCCCTTGACCGTCCCGGTCGAGGTCGACGGCAAAGTCGGCCCCAACTGGGACGATATGACGCCGGTCGACCTGCCCCGTTAGGGTTTGGCGGGAACGGGTTCGGTCGAATAAAACTCGTTCTTCATATCGAGCGGCCCGCGAGGCATCGCGGATGGACCTTGGACTTCCCAACCCTTGACGGGCTCCCACTGGCGCGTCATGTAGTCGGCCCAGATGATGAAGATCAACCCGAAGAAGAAGAACCCGACCATGACGTAGAAGCGCGCGATCTGGGACGCATGGCGAACGCCCATGAAGACCCAGATCACGAGGGCCGCTTTGATCGTCGCGATCAGCAGCGCGATCGCATTGCTCGCCATGCTGCCGATCTGAGAGCCCCAAAATCCGCCTTCGTGGGGAATCTGCGCAGCGGCGATGGTGATGATCATGAGCACCGTCAGGCCGATGAAGACCAACACCAGGTCCTTCATCGGCGCGATGTGGATGCCGTGTTTCGCGTTAGCGTCGTCGTGTGCTGCGTGTGAAGCCATGATCGTGGGTTATTTCGGAAGCAGATAGTAAAGCGGGAAGAGGAAGATCCAGACGAGATCGACGAAGTGCCAGTACAGGCCCACCATTTCGGTCGGCATGTAGTCATCGGTAACCGAGGGCTTGTCCTTGAACCGGAGCCACATCAGGGCGCCGATGACGATGATGCCGATAAGAACGTGGATGCCGTGCAGACCCGTCATCACGAAGTACAGGCTGAAGAACACCTGCGCGATGTTCGTCGGCACTTCTGCGTTCGTCCAATTCCACTGGTACCCGTTCCACAGGTGACCCGGGAAATGGCCGAGTTCGATCTTGTGCCGATACTCGAAGAACTTGATGATCAAGAAGCCGAAGGCGCACATGATGGTGCCGCCCAAGCAGGCCAGCTGCTTCATCTTGTCCTTCTTCTGGGCGAAGTGGACCGCGCACGCCATGAGGAACGAGCTGAACAGCAGCACCATCGTGTTGATGCCGCCCAGCTTCCAGTCGAGGTCGTGGTGCAGTTCGTAGAAGTACGGCTGATACTTCCAGCGGTAAAGCGCGTATGTGGCGAAGAGCGCGCCGAACATCATGACTTCCGTCACGAGGAACGTCCACATGCCGATGGTGTAGCTATCGAGCTGCTGCGGCAGGTTTTCGTACTGGACGTAAACCGGAATCGGCGTCTCTTCGTGCTTATCGTGAATGAGGTCTGCGGCCATGATTATCCTTTCAGGGACGGGCCCACCTTCTCCCGCTCAAACTCGTCGCGCTCGATCACCAGTTCCTCTGCCTCGGCATCATAGTCGTAGGCTTCGTGGCGCACGATGGGCACATGGTGGAAGTTGTGGGTGTCGGGCGGCGAATCGGTCTCCCATTCCAAGCCCTTGGCTCCCCACGGGTTCGGAGAAGCTTTGGGTCCCTTTCGCCAAGACCAGGCGAAATAGAACAGGGGAACGACGTAGCCCACCGCGAGCACGGTCGAACCTGCCGTCGACAAGATGTGATAGATCTGGAATTCCGGCGCGAACGCGTAGTAGTGATACCGTCGCGGCATGCCCAGGTAGCCCATCATGAACTGGGGCAAGAACGTCACGTTGAAGCCGATGAAGACCACCAGCGCGTTGTATTTCGCCAGAGTCTCCGGATACATGCGGCCGCTGATCTTGGGCCACCAGAAGTGGAGGGCAGTGAGGAACGCCACCACCGCGCTACCCACCATGACGTAGTGGAAGTGCGCCACCACGAAATAGGTGTTGGTGAGGTGAACGTCCGTTCCCATGCAGCCCAGATAAAGGCCGGTGAGACCGCCGATGAGGAACAGGCCCAGGAAGCACAGCGCATAAACCATCGGGGCGCTGAGCCAGACCGAGCCCTTGTACATCGTCGCGGCCCAGTTGAACACCTTAATGGCGGACGGAATCGCGACCAAGAAGGTCAGGAGCGAGAAGACAACACCCTGGTACATCGATTGGCTGGAGATGAACATGTGGTGTCCCCAGACCAAGAAGCCGATAACGGCGATCGCGAGCGACGACGCGGCCACGAAGTTGTAGCCGAAAACGCGCTTGCGCGAGAAGCAGGCCATGACTTCGGAGATCACGCCCATGCCGGGCAGGATCATGATGTAGACCGCAGGGTGCGAATAGAACCAGAACAGGTGCTGGAACAGAACCGGGTCACCGCCGCGGGCGGGGTCGAAGACGCCGATGCCGAATGTTCGCTCGAACACGACGAGCAGCAGCGTAATCGCGACGACCGGGGTGCCCAAGATCATGATGAGCGACGTCGCGTAGTGCGCCCACACGAAGAGTGGGAGTCGGCTCCAGGTGAGGCCCGGCGCACGCATCTTGTGGATCGTGACGATGAAGTTGATCCCGGTGAAAATCGAACTGAACCCCGCGAAGAACGCCCCGAGAATGGTCAGCGAGACTTGTGAGTTCGAGTAGACGCTGGAATACGGCGTATAGAACGTCCACCCCGTGTCGACACCACCAAACGCGATCGCGAGCACGCCAAGGGTGCCGCCGATCATATAGATGTACCAACTCAGCAAGTTGAGTCGTGGGAAGGCGAGGTCTCTCGCCCCGATCATGAGCGGTATGAGGAAGTTTCCAAATACGGCGGGAATCGAGGGGATGAGGAAGAAGAAGATCATGATCACGCCGTGAGCCGTGAACATGCGGTTGTAAGTATCGCTCTGGAGGATCACGCCGCGGGGCGAGGTGAGTTCGACCCGGATCAAGCCAGCGGCCAGACCGCCGAGCAAGAAGAAGAACGTGATCGAGATCAGATACAGGAACGCAATGCGCTTGTGATCGACCGTCAGCAGCCACGATTTGATCGTGTGCTGGGCGTTCAGATAGTTCTTACGCTCTTCCGTGGGAGTTTCAGGGACTGCTATGGCGCTCATTGCACGTTTCCAGATTGCGGGGCGGGCTTGGCATTCTCCATGCCCAGGGTTTTGATGTATTCGATCAGGTCACGGATCTGTTCCTCATTGACCTGCTCACGATAAATGTAGACCGGCATCGTGTTGGTGTATCCCTTGACGATGTGCTTATAGGGGTTGATGATGCTGTCGCGGATGTAGTCCTCGTCCGCCTTGGTAGAGCCGTTGACCAGCGGGCGCTCACGACCGTAAAGTCCGTTCAGACTCGGACCACGCTCGGTGTCGACGCCGCCGTGGCAATTGCCGCAAGCCAGCTCTTCATAGAGTTGCTTGCCTGCCAGTGCCGGAGTCTGCGGTTGTTCCTTGAAGCGGTTGCCGCCATTGGCCACCCACTTCGCAAAATCCTCCTTCGACATGACGTACACATAGCCACCCATTTCGGAGTGCTGCGTTCCGCAGTGAATGGTACAGAACAGGTGGTACTTGCCGATCTTGGTCGGCTTGAACCAAGTCATGCCGTACCGTCCAGGAACGACGTGATACTGCTGGCGGAATTCAGGGACGTAAAAGCCGTGAATGACGTCTTGCGAGATCAGCGTCACGCGGACGGGCGTATCGACGGGCACGTGGATTTCGTTGTTCTCACGAATGCCTGACGCCTTGTGCTGAACGTGCCACATCCACTGCTTGCCGATGACGAACAGTTCCATCGAATCTTTCGGCGGCGTGCGCTGATCGATAAAGATGGCCGTTCCCCACGCGAAGATCGCCAGCGCCAAGAACAGCGGCCCAAGCATGAGGATCATCTCGAGGCGCACGCTATGGTGCTGAGGGTTCGATCGGTCCGCCTTCTTGCCCCGCCGGAATTTGACGGCGAAGATGATGATCATCGCGGAGACGACGACCGTGAAGAACAACGCCAGGAGCGAGATCGTGAAGAAGAGCGCGTCGTTCTTGTTCGCAAAGCTCGACGCCGCTTCGGGCCTGATCGGGAAGTTCCAGAGTCTAATGGCGTTCATAGTTCAAGAGCGTTGGATCGGGCTCGGTTCGAGCGAATACTCATCACGGTGATCGAGGTCACGAGAATGATCAAGGTAGCAATCGAAAGCACCTTCACCGTTCGGTCGACGACGAGCGTCAGCGTCTTCTTAACGGGGTCGTACTGGAAGCAGCCGAACAGCACCGGCTCCACCTGCACCCCGACCTTTTCAACACCGGCGTTCACGATCGCGTCGCGCATCCGCACGGGCGGATATTCCACGCCGTACAGGTACTGCGAAACCACTCCTTTCGGAGTGAGCACGATCACGCCCGCAGGGTGATTGATGCGCTGAGTTTTGGGATCAAACGTAAAGCGATAGCCGAGCGTATCGGTGACGGCTCGGATGTTCTTTTCGGTACCCGTCAGCATGTGCCAGCCCTTCTCGGTGCCGGGCCGGCCGTAGCAATCCACGTAGAACGCGCGCTTGTCCTTGGCCATCGCGGGCGTTTCTGTGTGGTTGATGCTGAGGCAGACGACGTCAAAGGACTTGCCGACTTCTTCGTACTTGATGCCAGCGAGCGCGGTGAGCACGCCATCCGTAATGAGGGCGCACGTTCCGCGGCACTGGTAGAAAATGGGGACGAAGAGGATGGGCTTGTCGTGGAAGTAATCGCCGAGCTTGACGTCGCGACCGTCCTCATCCTTGAACGCGGTGTCCAAGGGCACTTTGGCACCCAGCTTCTGGTCGAGGCCGATGTTGTTGGTCACCAAGACGCCGGCGTCGCTGGGAGACAGGTTAGTGTTGGGGTCATTTTGTGCCCAAGCCACCACACCAAGACTCAGGGCCAGCCCAAACGCCAAGAGCCGTTTCACTGTCCGTTCCCTCCGGGCAGCCCGTCGCGGGCAACATCGCTCAGCGCCTCGTTGAGGGGAATAACCTTCTTGCCGGTCGTGGCATCGACGCCGCCTTTGTCGATCAGCTTCTGCTCTTCTAGACGCAGATCGGCGATATCGGTCTTAGCCGTGACGTTCGACTGGAGAATGGGACCCGCCGGCATCGGCGTCGGCGTGTAGTCGATCGGCCGTTCGACGAGGACGCCTCGACTGAGCAACAGACCCAAGGCGTACATGGCACCGAGGCCCCCGGCGAGACCGATCCCGAGGAAGACCATCATGGCGCTCAGGCCCTGATTCAGCTGCTTGACGGGAATGTCACGATGCTCGTGCCCCAGCGTTTCGGCGTGGGCGAGCTCGACGGGATCTTCGTGGTAACCGTGGGCGTCAGACATGGGCGTGCGCTGCCTCCATCAGTCTCATATCGTGCTGCGGATATAGGTCGGCCGCCTTGGTCTGGCGAGCCATGATGGCTGTCCAGAGTGCGCCCACCGTAACGAACGCGACGAAGTCCCACAGGGTGAGATTCGTGCGGAACATCGGAATGACGTTGTAGTAGACGTCGCTGATGTGCATGACGAGAATCAGGACGGCCACGGGGAGGAGCAGGTCGGCGCGAGCCTTCGTCCGCGGGGCGAGAAGGAACATGAACGGGGCAAAGAAGCCCAGGAAGATGTTCACGCCGCCGAGGATGTTGAGCCAGCCTTCGCGCCGGTCGACATAGAACTTGATGAACTCGGGCAAGTTGCCGGACCAGGTGATGATCCACTGGCTGAGCGCGAAATACGCCCAGAGCAGGGTGAAGGTGAACAGCATGTTCCCGAGGTCCTTGCCGAGCGACGCGCTCCAAATATCTTTGTACGGATACTTGTCGCGGTTGGCACAGACCACGATCGTGCCGATCGCAAGGGCGCAGACGCCGCCCGTCACCACATACCAGAAGCCGAAGATTTGGCTGAACCAGTGCGGATCGAGCGACATGACCCAGTCGGTGATCGCGACGGTCACGAGGACCACGAAGAACGGAATGAAGCCCGAGGCCCAGTTGATGCGCTTGGCCGTCAGCGACCAATTCTTCTCCGCGTCATCGCGAATCGAGAGGTTGCGAAGGAATCCCGAAACCACGATCCAGACCACAAAGCAGATCGCGAATCGCAGCGAGAACATCGCGGGATTCAGATAGGATGCCTTGTTCATGATCACGTGATCCTCGGGGTTCGGGTGAACCCAGTGCGGATAGAACGTGCCAAGGTTGGCGAGGATGGGAAGTCCAGCGATCGCCATGACGAGCAGGCTGACCGGACTCGATCCCGCTTCCCAAATTCGAAGGGTCGACAGGCTCCACTGACCGCGGATCGCGTAGTGGAGGAGCCGGAAGCCGAGGCAGCCGAGCGTCACGGCAACCCAGAAAATCCAGCCGAACATCCAGGACTGGAGGAACGATTCTCGTCCACTCACATAGCCGAAGATGCAGGCGACAATCCCGACAGCGCCAATCAAAACGCCGAGCGCGCCGAGATTCTTCAGGTCCGTTTTCGGCCCGGATGCGTGATCCATTGCGTGTTCCGTGTGCTCCATAGTTACTGCGCGCCCTCCGGATTCTGGCTGCGCTGCAAGACGCGAATATAAGCGGCGATCGCCCAGCGATCATCGGCCTCGGTGACGCGCCCTTTCTGCGGGTACATCACGCCATAGCCGTTCGTGATCACGTCGAAAAAGTGTCCGATAGGCATCTTGCGAAGCCGTTCGGTGTGATAGGTGGCGGGTGCCCGTCGAAGGACGAGTCCGCGCTTGTTGATCATGCCGTTGCCATCGCCCAGGCGTCCGTGGCAGTGCGAGCAGAACGCGTCGAATCGCTCCCGCCCCCAGGCCAGAACTTCCTTCAGCTGCGTGCGCGTGTCGACCGTCTTCCCATTCAGCGTCAGCTTGACGGGCAATTCGGTCACGTACTTGCCATCCTCGTAGCCTTTGTAGCGGGCGTCGTCGTTCTTGGTCTGGCCAAAGATGACGGTTCCTTCGACTCGGGGGCGCGAAGCGGCGCCGTCCTCGAAGAACGTGCTCTCCGCAAGCGGGTGCTCCTTGGGCTGCGTCCACATGTCGGTGTGGCAGCCCGCCATCATCAGGCAAGCTCCTGCCAGCAGCAACGTCGGTCGGAATCGCATTAGTCCCAGCCCTCCTCGTCGGCATAGACTTCGGAAACGTCGTTTGCACCCGTCGATCGCAGCAGCTCCTTCACGCGGTCGGCATCAAACTGTTCGTCCTCAGCTTCGATGCAGAGGAAGAACCGGTTTTGCGATGCGGTCGTGAAGTTGCGTGCGTTGAAAATCGGGTGGTTCGGCCTCGGCAGTCCGTTGAAGGCGAGCATGCCCACTACGGCCGTCAGCGAGGCGAACAGAATCGTGCATTCGTAGGCGACAGGAATGAAGCTCGGCCACGAGAACTTGGGACGACCACCAATATTGAGCGGATAAGCGTAAACGCTGACCCAGTACTCAAGTCCGAAGCCAGCGATCAGCCCCATGGCGCCGCCAAAGAAGATCGCCCATTTGACTTTGTAATCCTCGAATCCGATCGCCTCATCCAGGCCGTGAACAGGAAACGGGGTGTAGCCATCCATCTTGCGATAGCCGGCTTCGCGTACCTTTTTCGCGGCCGCGATGATCTCGTCCGTATCGTTGTATTCAGCAACGATGCCGTAGAGGATCGGCGCGGTGGCAGTTGCGGAGTGAGCCATGTTAGGCCTCGCCTCCCTTTCCGCCCATCGCGGGAGCCGCCGCTGCCGGACCCGGCGTCGGCGCAACCGGATGATCGCCATGCCCCGTCATGCGATGGAGCAGGTCCTTCATTTCAAAGATGTTGATCATAGGCACAAAGCGCACGAAGAGGAACATGTTGAAGACGAAGAATCCGATGGTTCCCAGGAACATCCCGTAGTCGACGATGGTTGGGTAGTACATGCCCCACGACGATGGGAGGTAATCGCGATGCAGCGACATGGGAATGATCACGAACCGCTCGAGCCACATGCCCACCGATACGAACTGCGAGATGATGAACAGCGCAGGGATGCTGCGTCGCACCTTCGGGCTCCAGAGCGGCATGATTGCGGCGAAGTTACATATCCAAAGCGAGTAGTACAGGAATCGGTACGGGCCCGTGAAGCGGTTCATGGCCATCGCGATCTCGTACGTGTTGCCGCTGTACCAGGCGTAGAAGACTTCGGTCAAGTAGCCGTAATCGACGATGAGGCCGGTGGCGAGCATGATCTTCGCCATCCAGTCCAGGTGCTTCATCGTGATCATGTCCTTCAGGCCGTAAAGCGACCGAATCGGAATGGCGAGGGTCAGCACCATCGCAAAGCCGGCGAACACGGCGCCCGCGACGAAGTACGGCGGGAAGATGGTGACATTCCAGCCCGGCACGATCGAGACGGCAAAGTCGAGGGACACGATCGAGTGGACCGACAAGACCAGTGGCGTCGAAAGTCCAGCCAAGATCAGGTAAGCCTGTTCGTAGCGCAGCCAGTGCTTGACGGAACCGCGCCAGCCCATCGAGAGCAGCCCGAAGACACGCGCGACCCAAACCTTGGACGCCCGGTCGCGCATCGTGGCGAAGTCGGGTATCAGTCCAACGAACCAGAACAGGGCGGAGACCGTGATATAAGTCGAGACCGCAAAGACGTCCCAGATCAGCGGCGACCGGAAGTTCGGCCACATCGCGAGGATGTTGGGATACGGGAACAGCCAGTAGGCCACCCAAGGCCGGCCCGTGTGGAGCAGCGGATAAAGGCCGGCGCACATGACGGCAAAGAGCGTCATAGCCTCCGCGAACCGGTTGATCGAGTTGCGCCATTGCTGGCGGACCAGGAGCAAGATCGCCGAAATCAGCGTTCCGGCGTGGCCGATACCGATCCACCAAACAAAGTTGATGATGTCGAAGCCCCAACCGACTGGCTGGTTATTGCCCCAGACGCCGATGCCTTGATACACCAACCATCCGATGGACAGGACGAGGATGTTCACCCCGAGAAAACCGAGCCCGAGAACCTTGAACCAAACCGAAGGGTTCGGGGTGTTCTGGAGGACGATGGCGCCAATCTTTTCGTCCAGCGTCGAATACGACTGCTGACCGGTTAGAAGGCTTTCCTGGTTTTCTCCGAGGTCGTAAAGCTTAGCCATTAAGCGTTCTCCATCTCCGGATTCACGTTGCGGACACGGGCGAGATAAGTCGTTCGGTTCCGCGTATTGAGCTCGCGGAGCAGGGAGTAGTTGCGCGGCTGCGCCTTGGATTTATTCACGGCGCTCTTCGGATCAGCCAGGTTGCCAAAGGTGATCGCTCCCGTCGGACATGCCTGTTGGCAAGCGGTGATGACCGCGCCCTCCGGAATCGCCGTACCCGCCTTCTTAGCTTCGATTCGAGCGGCGTTGATGCGCTGCACGCAGTACGTGCACTTTTCCATCACGCCTCGACCGCGCACCGTGACCTGAGGATTGTTGAGCATCTTCAGGAGCGGTCGCTTGTTGTCCGAATCGAACTGAGCCTGATTGTCGGTGTAGTTCAGGAAGTTGAAACGGCGGACCTTGTAGGGGCAGTTGTTGCTGCAGTATCGGGTACCGACGCACCGGTTATAAACCATCTGGTTCAGCCCTTCGTGGCTGTGGACCGTCGCCGCAACCGGGCAGACCGGCTCGCAAGGTGCCTTTTCGCAGTGCATACAGGCGACCGGCATGAACACGGTTTCGATGCGCTGACTGTCCAGGTTGTCCTCGTGCGGCTTGCTCTCCGTATCGTGGACATCTTCGGACTTGTCGCCCTGGCGCACACGGTAGTAGCGGTCGATGCGAAGCCAGTGCATTTCGCGGCCTCGCTTCACCATCGCCTTCCCCACGACGGGGATGTTGTTCTCCGCTTGGCAGGCGGTCACGCAGGCGTGGCAGCCGGTGCAAACGTTCAGGTCGATCGTCATGCCCCAGCGAGCGCCGTCCCACGGAAACTCCTGGTCGTTTTCGGGATACATCGAGGTTAGTTCTTCTTCCTCGTGCCCTGGCTCCCTGAATTCAGGATTCTTGACGAACTCGGCGACGGGGGCCATGCGAACGATGTCGCGGTGCTCCATCGAGTGGTGCGTCTGAGTCAGAGCGAGCGGCGCGACCCCGGCGAGTTTGGTGACGGTGATCTGCGATGCTGACCACATCGTCCGGGAGGTGCGCAGCGGATAGACGTTCACGCCCGTCCCGTTGCCCACGTTGCCTGCGTCGGTTCGGCCGTAACCAAAGTGCAGCGTCGCCGATCCATCGGGGTGGCCGACCTGGATGAGAGCCGCCATCTCGACGGACACACCGTTGAGATCGACTTTGACCTTGTCTTCGCTGACGACACCCAGCTCGTCTGCCGTCTTCGGGCTGACGACGAGCGCGTTGTCCCACGTCGTGGTGAGCAACGGCTTGGGCAATTCCTGCAGCCAGCCGAGGTTCGCATAGCGGCCATCCCAAATCGTCGGATCGGGTCGGAAAATCGCTTCGATGCCTCCCTCAGGCGGCTTGTTGCCGCCCACCTTGGCCCCGAGACCCGCCGTATTGACGGTGACCGTCTCGGTGCGCGCCGTGCCTTCGACGAGTCCCGCCGCCAGCCAGTTGCGCCAGATCTTGTCGAAGCCGACTTCGCCCGACTGCTCTTTGTAATACTCGCGAACGATGTCGAGGCCGGGCTTCGGCTCGTCCATCAAGGCGTAAAGGAATTCGGTGGCAGACTTGCCGTTGAACAGCGGCGCGATGAGCGGCTGAACGATGGAAACCGTCCCGTCCGTGGCGCGGACGTCGCCCCACGATTCCAAGAAGTGCGTATCCGGCGTATGCCAGTGGGCGAGCTTGGACGTTTCGTCCACGTACAGACCGTGGCGGATGACCAGCGGCACCTTGGCCACTGCTTCCGCGAATTTGATGTCGCTCGGTGCATCGAAGCCGGGGTTGCCGCCGAGGATGATCAGCGCTTCGACCTGACCCGAGTTCATCTCATCGGCCAGCTTTTGAATCGCGGGCAGATAGGCAGGTGTCTCGCCGTCGAGGCGAGCGTGATAGGTGACGGCGCGTCCGCTGGCACCCAGAATTTCGTTCATCGCGTGACCCAGCGCATGGATCTCGGCTGAGCAGCTCGGTCCGACGACCACGACGGCTCGCCCCTTCGCTGCCATCAAGTCTTTCGCGATCGTCGCGAGTGTCTTGGAGGTAGCGGGATCAGCTGAAGCGCTGACGCCTACTCCGACCAGCGAGGCCAGCGCGCGGGCGGCAGCATCGAGAGCCGAAGGCGGCAAGGTGACACGGTGGTCGGCCACCGCGCCGGTCAGCGTCGGCGAGGACTCGAGGACATACAGGCGATTCATGCCGCTGACGTCCGTGCCCTCGAAATGGCGCCGACTCATGAAGTCTTTCGCCATCTTCACGCTGTCGGCCATGCTGTGCACGAAGTCGCCGTCGAGTGAAACCACGACGTCGGCTTGATCAAGGTGATACAGCGGCTGAACCGTCCGCCCGAACGCGATCTGCGAGCCGCGAATCTCGTTATCGGGGATGACGGGCTCGTACTGCGTCCAGCCGATGCTGGGATGGGAGTTCGTGAACTTCTTCAGCTGCGCGTAAAGCGTCGGCGAAGTCACCGTTTCGGTGAGGATGCGAATGCCGCCGCCGCTCTTCTTGATCTCGGCGAGCTTTGGCCGAATCTGCTTGAAGAAAAGATCCCAGGTCGAGACGCCTTGATCGCGGAGCATGACCGTCGAAGCTCGGTCAGGATCGTACAGCCCGAGAACGGCGGCTTGGGCGAACGAATCGCTGGAGCCCATCGACATCGGGTGCTGCGGGTTACCTTCGATCTTGGTGGGCCGGCCTTCATTGCTCGTCACGAGCAGGCCGATCGCGCTGCCTCGGTGCGGCATGGCGGTTGCAAACTGGAGGGCCTTGCCCGGGACGAGGTCTTCCGGCATCGTCACGTATGGGACGATTTTCTCCTGCTCCATAAATACGGAGCGGCAACCGGTGAGCCCCGCGAGCATCATGCTCGCGCCCATGAACTTCAGCAGGCTGCGTCGATCGATATCGAGGAGCGAGCTTCGGTTCGGGAACTCATCCTCGAGCCACTCCTGGAATTCCGGATGATCGGCAACCTCTTCGAGACTGCGCCAATACTCTTGCCCCTTCGTACCGCCGAGCTTCTCGCGAATCGCGGCGAGATCCAAAGCGGATCGGTCCTGGTTCTGCGTGGTGTCTTCCATGTCGCTTGACGGTCCTTGTCTCACCGATGGCAGGTCCAACAATCCTCCAATTGGGCCGTTTTAACCCCGTATTTCGCCACCAGCTCCTTGCCGTGGTCGATCTCTTCTTGAGTCACAGCAACCGGCTCCAAGCCTTCGATCAGCCGCTTCTCTTGCCTGCTCATGTTGTCGCCCTTCGGGTCGCTCTGCAGCTTCAGATAAAGGTTGAAGACCTGCTGTCGCGGCGACATCTGGGCGTTTTCAGAATCCGTGTACAGAAACTTCTCGGGGTGCCGGTGGCAGTCGAGACACCATTCCATGAAGAACGCGCGCCCCTTGCTCGTCATCTGCATGCCGTTGATCTTGCCGTGGCAGGTGTTACAGTTGAGGCCGCGGTTGATGTGGATGCTGTGATTGAAATAAACGAACTCGGGAACCTTGTTGACCTTCGTCCACTTCAGCGGCTTGCCTGTCGCGTAGCTTTGGCGAACCGGCTCGAGCAGCGGGCTGTTGGTCCAGATGACCGAGTGGCAGCTCATGCACGTTTCGCTCTGAGGGATGCCCGCGTAGGATGATTTCTCGACCGACGTATGGCAGTACCGACAGTCGATGCCCAGTTCGTAGGCGTGGTGCTTGTGGCTAAACGGAATGGGCTGATCTGGAGCGACACCGACACCGGTATTCGCGCCCGACCGGCTCACCGCAGAACCGCCCAAGATCAGCAGCACGGGTAGTGCGCCGCCCAAGATCAAGCTCAGTTTGGCAACCGTATTCAGCTTCGCGGGGAAGAGTTGTGGCATATGGTTATGGGAGCGGCATCAAGCCGCAAGCAATGACGTCGAGGAGTTGCGACAAAACCCCCGACCTCCCTCTGATCGGAGTTACTTGTACCTCGAAACAGTTCAACTCGACACGCCCCTGTCCACGGCCAGCAGCAGGAAAAGCAGGGCCAAATAGAGCATCGAGTACTTGAAAAGAGATACCGCCTGAGGACGCTCGGGGGTCCGGTAGAGCTGGACAAAGCGCAGAACCAAGATCGCGTTCAATGCGAGCGAGGCGATGAGATAGGTCACGCTGGCCTGCCGCTGGAAGAGCGGCACCATCGAAATGATCGTGGTGAGGACCGTATAGAAGCCGATCTGGATGATCGTGACTCGGTCGCCATGGACGACGGGCAGCATGGGGATTCCCGCATCGCGGTACTCCTCCTTGATCATCAGCGAGAGCGCCCAGAAGTGGACCGGGGTCCACATGAAGATGATCCAGAACAGCACCCAAGCCATGGGCGTGAGCTCGTTCGTGACTGCGGCATAACCCACCAGCGGCGGGAAGGAGCCGGCCGCACCGCCGATGACGATGTTGTGCCATGTTCGCCGCTTTAGCATCAGCGTGTAAATCACGACGTAGAATGCCAGACCCGCCATCGCCATGAGGGCGCTGAGCAGATTCGCGGACCAGGTCAACAGACCGAAGCTGAATGCCGCCAGCGAAAATGCGAATAGAAGCGCATGGGCAGGCGGGATCGAATTGGTGACGGTCGGCCGCTTGGCGGTGCGTTCCATCTTTAAGTCGATGTCGCGGTCGATCACCATGTTGATCGCGTTCGCCGCTCCGGCCGCGCAATAGCCTCCGATCGCCACCGCGAGAAGCAGCCAGCCGCCCGGCCAGCCGCCTTTGGCGATGAACATCGCCGTGATCGTCGTGAAGAGTAGCAAGCTGATGATCCGCGGCTTGGTGAGTGCGACGTAATCCTTCAGCGTGGCGCGTGTGGCCATTGGCTCGGAAAGGCTCGCGCGGTCAGGGACCGCGTCGACGATCGGAACATCGGGCGAGAACGCCGCCAAAGTCGAGAGCAGAATCGCAACCCAGAGCAAATCCGCCACGACGAGGTGGACCAGTTGGAGTTCGATCGGCGCGTTGAGGATCAGGTTAACAAGCCCAAGCGCGAACTCGAACAGGAAGATTTTGATGACCCAGCCCGTGTAAAGCGTGGTCTGTGTGCTCGGTCGGCGCTTGGCCAGGAACGCCATCGCCACCGCCAAGTAGACGCCGATGGAGGTTGCGATAAGAGGATGGAAGACGCGCAGACGGATGAGGAAATGGGCCGTTGGGGACAGGTCTTGCTGGAAGCCCTCCAGTACCGAGCCAGCCTTGAAGACGGTATCGCCCAGGGCGGTGACGGCTCCCGAGATCCCCAGGAACAAGCAGCCGATAAAAGCGACCAGCACCGCGATCCCAACGCCGCCTTGGCCACGCCAGCGCGGCGCCTTGCCGCCCGAGATGTACCACGCGGTGAGGGCCATACACCCGAGCAAGAAGAAGGTGTTGGTCAGGTGCAGCGACATCCAGATCGCGCGAGCCACGGAGGCGTCTGTCGCGACCAATTTGCGCAGGACAAGCAGGGCACCGACGGCGGCTTCGGTCAGCGTGAAGAAGACGACTCCGAAGACCGACCAACGCGCGGGATGAGCCTTGGGCGTCTTCCGGTAGACCATGCCCGCGAGCACGAGCACGAGCGGCAGAATCAACCCGCTCGAGACGCGGTGACCGAATTCGACGAGCGTTTTGGTACCGCTTCCGAGGGGAATCAGTTCGCCATTGCAATGCGGCCAGTGAACGCCGCAGCCATCCCCCGAAACACTCGCCCGGACGAAGGCGCCCCATGCAATGACGGCGAGGGTGTAGATGAGAATGCCCCAGGCGAACCGGCGAAAATTCGTCGAAAAAGTCAACGTAATCCGGCCTCCACCGTCAAACCCGCAAACTGGAAATTTTTGTCAGCGAGGTTGAGCTGTCGATGAGGGAGCGGGGGATCGGCTGGCACGAGCATCGATCCATCGGGCGACAAAGACGGGACCCCGTCCCACATCCAATAATTCGTGTGGTTTTCGCTCACTAGGCTCCTAAACCTGAACGAGATTGTACCAAATCGCGGCGCTTCATCCGGGTTGGTACACTCCAGCGTGTTGGAATCGCCACACGTTGCGGTGATTGTGCCCGCTTATAACGAAGAGCTCAGGCTCGTCGCATCCCTGGAGCGCATGCGCGAGTACCTGGATTCGCGTCCGTGGTCGTACTCCGTGACCGTCGTGGACGATGGAAGCACCGACCAAACGCGCCGCATCGCGGAAGAGTTCGCCCGGCAGCACCCCCAGTTCTTCGCGATCGGCTACGGCCAAAATCGGGGCAAGGGACACGCCGTCCGCTACGGGATGCTGCGCGCCGAGGGTGCGTACCTTCTCCTTTCCGATGCCGACCTCGCTGCACCGATCGAGGAAGTCGAGAAGCTGCTCGCGGCGGTGTCGAACGACGTGCCCATTGCGATTGGAAGCCGTCCCTTGGCTCGGTCGTCGATCGAAATCCACCAGCCCAAGTACCGGGAAATCATGGGGCGAATGGCCAACAAGCTCATTCAGTGGATGGGCATCCGCGGCATTCGCGACACCCAGTGCGGGTTCAAGCTGTACGAAGCCGGAGTCGCGCGCAAGATCTTTTCGCGATGCAAGCTCGACGGCTTCTCGTTTGATTTCGAAGCCCTGATGATCGCGATCGATCTCGGCTACCGCATCGCCGAGGTGCCGATTCGATGGGCGCACCAGGAAGGCTCCAAGGTGGTGTTCTGGCGCGACTATCCTCGCGCCCTGCGCGATCTCGTGCGGTTGCGCCTAGCGGGAAAGCACCGCCGCCTGACCCTCAATGGCGCCGCCGCGGTTCAGACCGTGGCAGTGAAAGAAGATTTCGCCAGCGAGAACAGCTCCAAGTCGGCGTTGTAATAGCGGCTGACCCGCCCCTTCGGCTCCATACCCAGCCTTCGAGTCACGGCGACGGACGCCGAATTTCCGGGAAACACAACCGCGTAAATAGCATCGATCCCCATCCGGTCGAACGCGTAGGCGATGGCAGCGCGAGCGGATTCCGTGGCCACTCCGCGACCCCAGGCGGTTCGCTTCAGGGTCCAGCCCACCTCGACTTCGTCGGCATCGCCGCCGTCAGACAGGGGCAGGTGCTTGACGAGCGAGACGCCGAGCACTTGGCCGGTCGCCTTCTCTTCGATCGCCCAGAAACCGGAGCCATCGGTGAGGGCGGAGTAGCGCTCGCACGCTTTGACGAGCCGCTCGTGCTGCTGATCCACGTCCACCATCGGCTCGATGGGGAGATAGCGGCAGACCTCGGGGTCTCCGTAGATTTCAAATGCAACTTGGGCGTCGAGATCGGGAATCCAATCTCTCATGCGAAAGCGCTCGGATTCGAACACGACGCCCATATTCAGATGCTACGGGATCAAAGTCCCTTATCGGACAGGAATTTGCACAAATCGGCAATTCGGCAGCTGTAGCCCCACTCGTTGTCGTACCAAGCGACTACCTTGACCAAGTCACCGAGGCCGACGGTGTCGACGGGCGAGAAGATCGAGGAGTACGAGTTGCCCACGATGTCGCTGCTGACAAGCGGCTCTTCGTTGTATTCGAGGATGCCCTTCAGCGGACCGTCGGCATATTCCTTCATCGCGGCGTTGATCTCGTCCGGCGTGGCCGCCTTGTTGAGCAGCGCGGTGAAGTCGACGGCCGATACCGTTCGAGTCGGAACGCGGAACGCCATACCCGTGAACTTGCCTTTCAGCTCGGGAATGACGAGACCGACGGCCTTGGCCGCACCGGTGCTGCTGGGCACGATGTTTTCGGCAGCCGCACGCGAATCGCGCAGGTCCTTGCGGGCGGTGTCGACCGTGCTCTGCGAGTTCGTATAAGCGTGGACGGTCGTCAGGAGTCCTCGGTCGATGCCGAATCGCTCGTGAAGGACCTTGGCCACGGGAGCCAGACCGTTCGTTGTGCAGCTGGCGTTCGAAACGATGTGGTGGTTGGCGGGATCGTACATCCCGTCATTGACACCCAGCACGAGCGTGACGTCTTCGTTCTTGGCCGGGGCCGTGATGATGACCTTTTTAGCGCCCGCGTTGCGGTGGGCGACCGCCTTGGTGGCGTCGGTGAAGCGACCGGTCGCCTCGAGGACGATGTCACACCCCATGTCGCCCCAGGGAATCTGGGCCGGGTCAGTCTGAGCGAAAACCGTGATCTTGTCCCCGTCGACCGTGATCGAGTTTTCGTCGTGCTCCACCTTGCCCGCGAACGGACCATAGGTGGTGTCGTATTTGAAGAGGTAAGCGTTGGTTCGCGTGTCGGTGAGGTCATTCACGGCGACGACGTCGAACTGGCCTTTGTAGCGCGCTAAAAGGGTGCGCAGCGAGAGGCGGCCGATGCGGCCAAACCCATTGATACCGATCCGTACGGGCATTTTGAATCGCTCCTTGACTGATTCGCGCCAAAACGCGGGAGCGTCGTGGCGGCACCTGGATTGTACCAGTAGCGTGGCGGATGCTCACCAAACCGGGATGAACTGTCCTTTGAAGCGCGGACACTGTCAGCTGTGCAGGCCGTGATATTGCCTGAAGATCGCCGTGCGCGTCACGTTTGGGCCTCGTCCAAACAACTAGAGTTGAACGCTCACCGATTCCAACGGAGGAAGAGTTGATGCAACGATGGACTACTCAGCTATTGGCACTCATCACTTGCGCAGGCGCCCACGGCATCGCGCAGGGTGAATACATCCCCGATCTCGAGATCGAACACTACGCCTGCGTCAGTCCGGGCACCAGTCCCGAAGTGGCCGCGATGTCCGGCCCGACGCTCGCGATGTTCTATCCCTTGGCGGTAGCCGCCCAGATCACGGACGAATTCCGCATCACCTACGTCCAAGAGCTTCCCCATCCGGTGGGCCGCGATGGCGACCATCAGTCGTTCGTGTGGCAGACGTGCACCGTTCAGACGGCCGAATGGAGAGCCCTCGAGAGCGAAGACGAGCGAAACATGTGGAGCTACTCCGATCGCCTGTTCTTCGACCTCGATCCCGAAGCCACCGCCGTGGTGCCGATCGCGATTGCGGCGATCATGCTGAGCTGCGAGTTGCGACGCCGAAGCTCAGCCTATTAATAGGCTTTCGCAAAAACCACACGGCGCGCACTCGGTTTGCCCGTCATGACGCACTGGCCGGGCTCATCATCCTTGGGGTCGAGCGGCTCCCGGAGGATGCACCGGATCGTCGCCTTCGTGGCCTGACTGATCGCCTCCTCGGTTTCGGCGGTGCCGTCCCAGTGGGCAAGAACGAATCCCGCGCCACCCTCGCCTTCGAACACCTTCTGGAACTCTTCCCATGTGTCGACGCGCTGGGTATTCGCCTCGCGGAACGCCTTCGCGCGGTTGTACATATTGACCTGCATGTCGTCCAGTGCGGCGGTCACGGCTTGAGCCAGATCGGCTAGCGCAACCGTGGACTTCTCGCCTGTATTGCGGCGAGCCAGCACGCAGGAGTTGGATTCGAGGTCGCGCGGGCCGATTTCAACGCGAAGACACGCGCCTTTCAGCTCCCAGTCGTTGAATTTGAAGCCGGGCGACTCCTTCTCACGCTTGTCGACTTTCACGCGAAGAGGGTTCTTGGGGAACTTGGCGACTTCGGCCACCGCATAAGCGCTGGGAATCGCGGCCGGCCCCGACCAAAGCACTTCTTCGAGTTCCTCGGCCAGCCGGTCGGCGACGCCCACCGTTTTGGTTCGGGTCTCCTCGTCTCGGCCCATCGGAATGATGACGACCTGCACGGGCGAGAGCCGGGGCGGTGCGATCAGGCCTTTATCGTCGCTGTGAGCCATGATCAGCGTGCCGATCAGTCGGGTGCTGACGCCCCACGAGGTGCCGTAGACGTGGTCGAGCTTGCCTTCTTGGTTGGCGAACGTCACATCGAAAGCGCGACCGAAGTTTTGGCCCAAGTCGTGCGACGTCCCGGCCTGGATGCAGCGTCCGTCCTGGACCAACGCCTCGACGCAGTAGGTGGATTCGGCGCCGGGGAACTTCTCGGTCTCCGTCTTGCGACCGACGAGCACGGGAACCGCCATGTAGTCTTCCGCGAACTTGCGATAAACCTCGAGCATCTTCAGCGCTTCCGCTTCCGCTTCCTCATGGGTGGCGTGGGCCGTGTGGCCTTCTTGCCACTGGAACTCCGCCGTCCGCAGGAAGAGCCGGGTTCGGCGCTCCCACCGGACCACATTGCACCACTGGTTACAGAGAATGGGCAGGTCGCGCCAGCTCTGAATCCACGATTTGTAGGCGTTCCAAATGATTGTCTCGCTGGTCGGCCGAAGGATGAGCTCCTCTTCGAGCTTCGCCTCGGGATCCACGATCACGCCTTCCTTTTCGTCGTTCTTGAGACGATAATGGGTGACGATGGCGCACTCTTTGGCAAACCCCTCGACGTGCTGCGCCTCTTTGGCGAGGAACGATTTCGGGATCATGAGCGGGAAGCTGGCGTTCACGTGGCCGGTCTTCTTGAACATGCCGTCCAACCCCGCCTGCATCAGTTCCCAAATGGCATAGCCGTGCGGCTTGATGACCATGCATCCTCGCACCGGCGAGTAGTCGGCCAACCCCGCCTTGAGAACGATGTCGTTGTACCACTCCGCGTAATCCTGCTCACGCGAGACGATGCCGTCTTTGCTGCTCATGAACCTTCATTCTGACAGGTTCACCGGGCACAGGGCCGAGTCGAGCGGTATCCTCAAGGCATGAACAGCTTCGGCGCGCAGACGACTCACAAGCTGGCTGGACGAGAACTCACGACCTATCGACTCGCCGCCCTCGCCGACCAGGGGAAAAACCTCACCCGACTTCCCTTCAGCATCCGAATTCTCCTCGAGAACCTGCTCCGATTGGAAGACGAGGTCTCCGTGACTGCTGCCGACATCGAAGCCGTCGTCAACTGGGATCCGAAGGCGGAGCCCAGCAAAGAGATCGCATTCATGCCCGCGCGCGTTCTGCTGCAGGACTTTACGGGCGTGCCCTGCGCCGTCGATCTCGCCTCCATGCGCGACGCCATGAAGCGTTTGGGCGGCAACCCGGAGAAGATCAATCCGCTCCAGCCGGTCGAGCTCGTCATCGACCACAGCGTCCAAGTCGACGCTTACGGCAGCGAAGCGGCGATGATGATCAACCAAGATCTCGAATACGAGCGCAACGCCGAGCGATACGAGTTCCTTCGCTGGAGTCAGCAGGCGTTCGACAACTTCCAGGTCGTGCCGCCCGGAACCGGCATCGTCCACCAGGTGAACCTGGAGTACCTCGCTCGAACGGTTTTCGTGAACGAAAAAACGGGCACCGCCTACCCCGATACGCTCGTCGGCACCGACAGCCACACGACCATGGTCAACGGACTCGGCGTGCTGGGTTGGGGCGTGGGTGGCATCGAAGCCGAGGCCGCCATGCTCGGCCAGCCGATTTCCATGCTGCTGCCCCAGGTGGTGGGCTTCAAACTCACCGGGAAACTGAACGAGGGCGTCACCGCGACCGACCTCGTCCTCACCGTCACCGAGATGCTGCGCAAGCTGGGCGTGGTCGGCAAGTTCGTCGAGTTCTTCGGCGATGGCCTGGCCGACCTCCCCGTCGCTGATCGCGCCACGATCGCCAATATGGCGCCTGAATACGGCGCCACCTGCGGCATCTTCCCGGTCGACGAGGAGACCCTGCGCTATCTGCGGATCAGCGGCCGCCCGGACTACCAGGTCGACCTCGTCGAGGCCTACTACCGCGATCAGGGGCTGTTCCGCGAGAACGGAGCTGCCGAAGCCGAATACACCACGACCCTGTCGCTCGATCTCAGCCAGGTCGAGCCGAGCGTGGCCGGCCCCAAGCGCCCGCAAGACCGCGTCCCCCTCGGCGGAATTCGGACGAGTTTCAGCACCGCATTCCCCGAGACCAAGCTGACGGCTCCGACCTCGGGCTCCGGCGGCACCGCCGTGCTCGAACGCCGCGCGACCGAGCTCACGCACGCCAGCGTCGTCATCGCCGCCATCACGAGTTGCACCAACACGAGCAACCCCAGCGTGATGGTTGCGGCAGGATTGGTCGCCAAGAAAGCGGTCGAGCGAGGACTGAAGCCCAAACCGTGGGTGAAGACCTCGCTCGCGCCGGGAAGCAAGGTGGTCACCGAATATTTGAACAAATCCGGCCTGACGGAGCCGCTCGACGCGATCGGATTCAACACGGTCGGCTACGGCTGCACGACGTGTATCGGCAACTCCGGGCCCCTGCCCGAAGACGTGCTGAAGAAAGTCACCGATGACAGCCTCGTGGTGGCCAGCGTCCTCAGCGGCAACCGCAACTTCGAGGGCCGCGTCAACCAGGACGTCAAAGCGAACTACCTGATGTCGCCGCCGCTCGTCGTCGCGTTTGCGCTCGCCGGCACCGTCGATATCGACCTCGAGAAAGAGCCGCTCGGAACGGACGGCGACGGCCAGCCCGTGTTCCTCAAGGACATCTGGCCGACCCAGCGTGAGGTGGCCGACACGATCGCCTCGTGCATCGACAGCGCGATGTTCCAAAAGATCTACGCCGACGTCTTCAAGGGCGACGAGCGGTGGAACGCCTTCCCGAATGCGGGCTCCGACCTGTACGATTGGAAGAGCGATTCGACCTATGTCAAGCGCGCGCCGTACTTCGACACGATGGAGCCGGTTCCGCCCGCTCGCGTGGAAGAGCTCAACGGCATGAAGGTCCTCGCGTTGCTGGGCGATTCGATCACCACGGACCACATCTCGCCGGCAGGCTCGATCAAGCCGACGTCGCCGGCCGGCATGTACCTGACCGAGCACGGCGTGCGACCGCACCTGTTCAACAGCTACGGTTCTCGCCGCGGCAACCACGAGGTCATGGTTCGGGGCACCTTCGCCAACGTCCGGCTCCGCAACCAGCTCGCGCCCGGCACCGAAGGCGGATTCACGACCTACCCGCCCCATGGCGACGTCACCACGATCTTCGACGCGTCGCTGAAGTACGCCCTGGAGGATACGCCGCTCGTCATCATCGCGGGCAAAGAATACGGCACCGGCTCCAGCCGCGACTGGGCCGCGAAGGGACCGATGCTGCTCGGCGTCCGCGCCGTCATCGCCGAAAGCTTCGAACGCATTCACCGCTCGAACCTGGTCGGCATGGGCATCGTTCCGCTTCAGTTCAAAGACGGCCAGACCGCGACGACCCTCGGCCTCACCGGCGACGAGGAGTACTCCGTGCTCGGCCTCGCCGACGGCATCATGACCGGCTTCAAACACGGCCGAACGCTCGCGGTCCGCGCCACGCGCGCCAATGGCGAATCGACCCAGTTCGAAGTCACGTGCCGGATCGATACGCCGAAGGAAGTCGAGTACTACCAACACGGCGGCATCCTCCAGTACGTGTTGCGCCAGCTTCTCAAGAGCTGATCCGCATTTCCGCGACGAATCGGGCGGGGTGGGGCGCATCGCGTCTCCCCGCCCGGCTCGGTGTCCGTTCCCTCGTTGCCCTGCTTCGAGTCTTTCGCGTTTTCGCGTCCCGATCGCGGAGAAATCGTCGCCGATTTCGCCCAGGTCTTCGATGAAAAACCGCCGCGCCAGGACGACCGCCCCACGATTGGCGCCGATCGTGCCGCCGTTTGCGCCGACGGTGACGCCATCGGCATGTTTTCGACCTTTCGAGCCGGCGACCGCCTCATGATCGGCGCCGATGGTCGCGGTATTTGCGCCGATGGCGCCGCCGTCGGCACGTTTTTTCGTCCTATTTTCGTCGATTTAGGTTCAAATCGCGTCCGAAACCTGAAATTCGGTCCCCAAACCGCCGACCAACACAGTGGAGCACCACCAACCGTGTCCACCGGACCCTTTACCGACCGATATTGGAGCGAACTGCGCGCCGAACCCGAAATGGTGGCGGCGCTGACGGCCGTGATTCCCATCATCGCGGCTCATCAGGCCGAGCTCAAGCTCTCGAACGCGGACCTGGCCGAACTGCAAGCGATGAGCGACCGCTTTATCCAAAGCAGCCAAGCCGCCACGACCGCCGCCCTCCAGCTGAAAGCGGCCCTGGCCACCAAGGATCGCGATAAGCAGGCCGCAATGGCGTGCATCCGGAAATGGGCGAAGGTTTGGCGCGCCGATCTTTCCATCCCCGACCCCTTGCTCGAGCGTGTCATGGCGTCCAAACACCGCGTCCCTGGCACCCGCCGCGGACTGCTACCACCGGCGAACCTGCAAGCCAAGGCCGACGGCCAAGGATACGTCGGGCTCACTTGGGAGACCGGCGGCAACCCGCGCGGCACGCTCTACGTGATCGAATCGTTCGACGCCTCCGCCCAGGTTTGGCGCACGATCGGGGTCGCGACTTCGCGCCGATTCGCCTGGTCCACCACCCCCGGCGAGCAGATCGCCTTCCGCATCCGCGCCCAGCGCCGCGGCCGCTGGTCGGAGGCGTCCAACGAAGTCGTGCTGTGGAACGGGCTCGGTCCGTCGTTCCGGGCGGCGGCGTAGGGTCGCTGCCTGATCGCCAAAGCCATCGGGTGTAATAGTTCCGTGTCTCACGGCGAGCAAGAAACCAAACCCATCCCGCGAGGTGCGGTCTGCTGGCTTATGGCAGACATGGCTTCGTCTGTTAAAATACACGCCGAGGTCGGTCCAGCAGAGTGGATCAACGCGTTCCTCCCGGCCCACAAGGGACGCTTCGTGGGCGCGCTTGAGCGGTTTGGCGGGCACTTCCATAGCGGCAAAGAGGACACGGACGACCAGGAAGTCTGCGTCTTCCAGACGGTCAAAGACGCTGTCGACGCTGCGGTCTTGATTCAAATCGAACTCGGGCACGCAGCTAAGCTTTCATCGGGATTGCGCGAAGCCGTGAGGATTGCGATCCATGCTCCTGAACAAGACGTCTACATCTCGCGACACTCGCCGCGTCCCGTCTACGACACGAAAGGGATTGAGGCGTGCTCGAGGATCCTCCCAATTGCAAAGCCCGACCAAATTCTGATCAGCCCATCCGCACATCATCGCTTGGCCGATGTTTTGGGTGAATTGGAGGACGTTAGCTTCCACCTTTGGCCCGCTCGTCGACTCAAGGATTCCGTTGCCGATGTCTATGAGGTTCTGTACGCGGGCAGAAGCCCGAGTGAGCCGTCCTGTGAGGCATACGAACCTTGGTACGAGGATATCGCGCGGACCGCTCAGATCGCCCTTCCCCAGGTTGAAGCGGAATGGCGACAATGGCTGGACCAAGCGGGGCAACGAGTGCTCTTCGTTTGGGGACTTTCGGGCATTGGAAAGACCCGATTTGTGAAAGATCGCTTGCATGCAGACGCGGCCAGATTCCAAGACGGAATCAAATTCGTCGATCTGTCTGGCTGTTCCAAGTCCACCGGGGAGCCGCTGAATACCCTGCTGAACGCGATGAGGCGATCGGGTCGAGTCACGCCGCGTCGCTTGGGGGACCTCCAGGAGTTTCGTAAGAGCAACTTCATTCTCGTTCTAGACAACTGGGAGAGTGTGGATACCGACGAGGCTCGGCAGTGGCTGTTGGACTTCGCTGCTGCCGCGAAATGCAGAATCGTCGTGACATCGGCGGTCAGTATCGATGAACCATCGTTTCGTTTGCTTCACCTCAAGCCCATGCTGCCGGACCAAAGGCTCGAGCTCCTCAAGGCCCGGACCACAGCCGTTAACTCCGATTACCCGTTCGACCGCAATTTGGATGCGTTGAAATCGGTTGCGGTGAGCAGCGGTGGTTTGCCGTTTTTTATCGAAATCCTCGCTAAGTCGGCGGCCAAGCTCGACGGCATCGACTTGAAGGAATTCGCGGAGGAACTTGCGGGCGGTAAGGAGCAAATCCATCGGGGGCCCAAAGGCATGAAGCCCCGCCATCAGACGGTGGGTCAAGTCCTCGAGTGGTGTTTCAGAACACAGCCGGATGAGCTTGAGACCTTCAGCTGGTTCTCGTTCTTTGAGGGTCCGGTTCGAGCAAAGGATGCCGAAGCCATCGCCGAGATTTCAAAGGAGCGGCTCAATAGTTGGCGGGAACTCGACGTCCTCGACTATCAAGATGGCCTCTACCGAGCCAACCGCGTGCTAAGAGACGAATGCCGAAAGAGAATTGACCGATCAAAGCGGGCAGAATTGAGCGCAAAGTTGGCCGAACACTGTCGTGCCGAGTGCCAATCCTATGTTCAAAACGGTGAAGCTGAGGCTGACCTCCTGGCCATCGAAGCGCGGTTCGTGATCTTTGCGCAAGCGGCGGAACTCCTGGCCGAAGCGAGACAAGGACCCGAAACCTTGCAGGTCCTCAACGCGCTTTATGAGTGCGCGCTGCCGAACCACCGCCAAGAAGTGGTGCAGGTCATGGGCGCATGCGCGAACTTATTGAAGGAAACCAAGAGCGCGGAGGCCGCCAGGATTATGGCTTGGCACGGAGTCTTTCTCAAAGAAGTCAACCGCTTTGAAGAGGCGCAGCTTGTCTTCTCGAAGTCACTGCAGATGTGGCAAGAATTAGACCAGGTCATCCCTCAAATCGGTGTGCGCATCAATTTGATGAACGCGTTGCAGGGCCAGGGAAAGCTCGACCAAGCGCGAAGCGAGGGCCAAGAGCTCCCGCAGGCGATCAGCCGCCTCTTTCCCGACGTGAAAACGAATCGTTCATCTTCCGGCGCGTCTCTCATGGTACAGGCTCTGGAGAACCTTGCCCTTCTGGAGGAACGTGCCGGTAACTACGCCGTTGCGATCGACTATGCGAACCAGGCTTTGGAGATTCGGCCGTCCAGATTGACCGCGCTGGTGTCCCTTGGTAATGCGCTCCTCGGTGATGGCCGGGCCGCAGAGGTGCGAGCGATCGTTCACCGCGCGCTTGAGCAAGTGACGAACTGGGATAATCCTTACACCCCCGTTCTGGCCGAATTGGTCGGCTACTACAATGCGAATCTCGGGCGCCACAACGATGCGCTGACCGCATGGGCATTTGCGGCCAAATATCGTGCGATTACCGGAGATCAGATCGAAACCGTAGACCGTGAGGCACACGATCATCGAGTGGCCGCAAGTAGAAAGGAGTTGGCGGATCGCGATGGTGCGGAAGCGGTTTCGGAGTGTGAGCTTAGGGGCGAGGGGCTTTCGCTTCCTGATTTAGCGAAACTGATCGACTGAAGGCTCTGCCAATTCGCACGAAAATTTCTCGCCAATTGCGACCAAGGCGCCAAAAAGCGTCGTAAGCTGAATTGAGGTTGTCTCGCATGTGCTTTCGTCCCCGTAATCTGTTTCGCGCCGCCTGCGCTTGGGCGGCTCTTTCGTTTATCTCCCTACCCGCTCAGGCCGAATGGCGCGACGAGTGGTGGGTCGCTCGTCCGGGCGCCAACGAGCTGAGTGGCAGCTTGCTCGTCAAGCCGATTTCGAAGGCTCGACGTCCGAACGCCCAGACAGGATTGCTCGCCGACTGGGATGTCGTGGCAGTGCCCCAGGGCATCTCGGACCTTACTTACGGCAAAAGCCTCTATCACACGGGCCGCTACGAATATGTCGTCCCAAACTGGCGATGTTCAGCCGCGGGACGGCCGAATGATACGTACTACCCGTTTCAGTGGCACCACCAGAAGATCCACTCCGAGCAGGCCTGGGATATTCGCGAGGGAACGGAAGGCATCGTCGTCGCCGTCGTGGATTCGGGGGTGCAAGGCTCACTTCCCGATTTTCAGGACCGCATGGTTCCCGGCTTCAATGCCGTCACCCAGTTGGCGCAAGCCGAAGGTGGACAAGTGGGCGACGTCAGCAAAGATTCCCACGGCACGGGCGTGGCCGCTTTGATCGCGGCGACCGGAAACAACGAGTCCGGAGTCTGCGGAATGAACTGGTCGGCGAAAGTGATGCCGATCCGCGTCACGAACGATTCCGGTAACCATGCGGATTTCGACAAGATCGCGTCCGGCGCCAATTGGGCGGTTCAGCACGGCGCCCGCATCATCAACGCCAGCTACGCCGTGTTCGATGGCCCCCAAATTCGCGACATGTCGGACCAGGCTTGGAACGCCGGCGCCTTGGTCGTCTACTCCGCAGGTAACAGCGGTCTCTTCTTGAGCTTTGACCTGCCGCACTTGATCGTGGTCGGCGCGACGGACAAGGACGATCACCGGCTCCCCTCGTCGAACTACGGCACCGTCATCGACTGCATGGCCCCCGGTGCCGACTTGCTAACCCTCTCGAAGCTCGGTGGCACCATGAACTTCAACGAAACGAGTGCGGCTGCAGCCGTGGTCTCGGGCGTTGCGGCACTGATGCGATCGACGAACCCGTACATGTCGGTCGACATGCTTGCTCGCAACTTGGTTCGAGGCTGCGTGCGAATGGGCCCCGAACTCGGGGATGACCCAAGCTTTGGGTTTGGGCGGATCGACGCCGCTCGGGCTGTCCGCCGGGTTGTGCCGTATACCTTAATACCATTAAACGCCCCACCGGACTATCAGGGCACCTTGTTCTTCGGCAGCGTCAACATCCATGGAGATTACTGCGGTACTGCACGCGGAACCTGGGGAG
The DNA here is from genome assembly GCA_044226215.1 of Fimbriimonadaceae bacterium. Lineage (GTDB taxonomy): Bacteria > Armatimonadota > Fimbriimonadia > Fimbriimonadales > Fimbriimonadaceae > JBGAHK01. The sequence continues at coordinate 722,407 of JBGAHK010000002.1, forward strand.
ACATCCCGTTCAGCTCGATAGCTGGCAACGTACAACTGCTAGCCCACCAGAGCCCCTACAGCTGGGCGAACTCTATAACGGATGAAGGGACGGTCGTTGGCAGCGATAACATTCTGAATGGCCGTCCCTGTTACTGGGATAAGGACGGCCAACATATGATTCCATTGCCGCCCGGAGCATTCTCTGGGTGGGCCGTCTTTGTTCGTAAGGACGGAGTCTTCGTCGGAATGACGAACCCTATCTTTGAAGGACCCGCCCAACCGTGGCTGTGGGATGGCACCAACCACCATTATGTAGAGATACCCGAAGGCACCAGAGCCGGCTCAATGTATGGGGTCAGCCCGATGGGCGTAATGACCGGTTGGCTCAATTTGGATGGAAGCCTTGCTAATAGCGTTGGATGCATTTGGGACAAGTTTGGCGTTCTAAAACTGCTCCCTAAGGCCCACCCCGAAGATATCGAGTTTCTGTACGCCGTCAACGATAAGGGAGTCGCTGTAGGCAACCTGACCAACTTAGATCATCCGGAATACAACGGTCCCATCCTGCACGAGGTAGGTTTGCCTCCGAAAAAACTCGATATGCCTGCGGGCCAGACCTCTGGTTCAGCACGCAGTATCAATAACTCCGACCAAATCGTCGGCATGAACAACGGGGAAGCAGCGCTGTGGAATGACTTTTACGCTGAATTTGTTCGAGACCTGTTGGTGCCCGGATTTGAGAGCTGGTATTTGGGAGGGGGCCTTAAGATTACGGAGCGAGGGTGGATTGTCGGCCAAGCGTACGATCCCGATGGAAAAGATCGTTTTGTCCTCATCAAGACCATCGACGACCAAGGGCAGACCGGCCGATCGTCGGATGTCAAAATCGAGTTCCCCGGTACCACCGTCACACCCGGTGATCTCCCCATGCCCATGACCATCGAGCTAATCAAACGGGATAACTTCGGCCATGTCGTCGACACCCAGGTAATCCCCAACGTTGTAGCGGATCCATCGAATGGCACCTACCAGATCCGGACGACGTGGCGCGGACCGCTCGACGTTAGGATCTCCCGGCCCACCCAGACGGTTCTGAGAGACGTGAGTCCTTGCGCCCTAACGCGCATCGTGAGAAACGTCAACTTCACCGAACAAGGTGCGATCCCGCCCATCGTGACTCAAATGATGTTGGGGGACATCGACGGAGATAACAAGATCACGGTACTCGATTACAGCGTCTTATCGGATTACTTTGATCGGTCGTCTCAGGACACGCAATGGGCGTCCATTGGCTCGAACGGATACCGACCGAAGGACGCCGACATCGACTGGGATGGTGCGGTCACCGTCTTCGACTATTCCATTTTGAATAACAACTTCGATCAGGAGGGTGACAGCCTCTGAGATCGGTTAGCGGATGGTAAGAAAACTGAAGGCCGCCACAATCACAGCCGCCACCATGCAGCGTACGCTCCACGTAAGCAGGACAAACTTTCGTTGCGCAATAACAGAGAGCACTCGAATTTGCTGGACGAGTTGCATGAAGTAGCGAGCGTCTCGATCCGCTGTCTCGATGAGAGCATTGGCATACGCCTCCGCCGTCGGGAAGCCATTGATATGCCCAAAGTACAGAACGGTCGTCTGCTCGTTATCGATCGGCGCATCACTCATCCATTTAGGGCTCCACCATCGCCCAGAAGACCCACGCATTCGCGGCAAGAAGGATCCGCAAGCGCAGATGAAAGCACCTGTGAGAAACGCGATGATGCAAGCCAACGCGATCAATTGGGACGGCACCAACTGGCTGCCCTTTGATTGCGCCAGGGTGATGTTGGTGAGCAGGCCGAGTGCGACGCCCGTGGCGCCCAGGATCGGCGCGGCCTTTGAGTCCGAAGCCCGAATGATTTCGCCCAAGTCCGCATGGATCGCGGCGGCGCGATCGAGCACTTCCTTGCGAGAACTCATATCCAGAGTGTCCCACGGGGTCGTATCCAGGGCGGGCAAGCCGTGCTTACTTTGGGTCAGTTCGGGCTGTTCCATCGCCATGATCTTTCGAACGATACCTACTCTTGCCGGCTCCCTCGCAATTGTTCACGGCGGTGACCGGAAATATGGAACGGGCTCGGGCTCTCAGCCGGTTTGTTCTGATTCCGGCGATTGCGGTGTTACACTGGGGGCATGGGAGAACATCACGGTGAGCATCCTTGAGGCGCCCGTTCTCGCCATGGATTGCTACTCACTCGGCCCTGTCATTGGCCGGTATTCCGAGGCAATTGCCCGCTTTCGGTTCGACCGCGCACCAAAACCCGGCCTTCACCTGTTGCCTAAAGCTGATCGCGTACGGCAAGCACTTGGTGCTTGGATGGAGACGCACGGAATGTAGCATCGGGCCCCAACCATTTCTCATTTACGATGAGTCCAGATGAACAAATCGATCGGTATCTTAAGTGGGCGCAGCTTTGCTCATTTTCAGAGAGACTATTTGCAGCACTGACCTTCGCATTTATCATCGTCGTCGTTCTTAAAAGAAGGCAGATCAAATTGCTTGCCGGCCTTCTGATGACGTTGACCTTGTTCGCAGCTTGCTTGGCTTCCATCATGTTAAGGATATACTTTGAGGATAGATACATCTATCTTCGGCAAAGCAAGAAGTACCATATTGGTTCTTGGGCTCCTCCAAAATAATCAGCAGGACCCGTGCCGACACGGTTGCATCATCGACCTGAGAACCGACCCCGGCCTCATCACGGAGACGGCGACACACGGGAGTTATCGAGTTCACCCTGATTCCCTTGCCGCAGCAACTGTCACGACACCCTCGCAGCGGCTTTTGTTGGCGCGGCACCGATTCCGTGATAGACTGGAATGGGAGCATGTGATTAAAGTGCCGAGGACCGGAGACTCAACAGAACCCAGAGGTCAAGTAGAGGCATTATACTGAGCGATGGAAGCCGTTCGGGAATCCCGAGAAGTTGCCCCTTCTGCTTAATCAAAGGGACATATGGTGTCTTAAACAACCCACGGGATTTGCATCGAGGCATCACGAACATAGCCATGTCAGATCGTAAACAACTCGTGATCGTCAGATTAGCGCTATCCCTGACAGCCGGCATCATTGCCGCTTCACTGATCGCTCTATCAACAAGAAAGTCTCCCGTTAGTCCGCATGACCAGACGCAGGTGGCACTCGCACGAATCTACCGGACGACCACCTATTACGCAGACACCTTCTCTATCACAAATGCAGGCGGCAAGGCTCCTTCCATTAGAGGCTCGCTCCTCTTTCATAGAAAGCCCTTGATACTCATTGTCACTCATGTAGACGTGGAATCTGGACAGGAAGTATCAACCTGCTTTCATGAAAAGCAGGACGGTGGATTATCATTCGTCCAATTTTGGAAGCCTCGATTTATCGTCCTTTATGGAAATGCAAATAGCGGACTTGCCAAGCTTCGGTCGGCCCTCGGCGAATACGTGACTCTCGTTGTGGAGCCATTGATGGCAATAGACACCACAGACAGTAAGTTCGATGGTATCCAATCCAGATGGAGGATCTCCGAGCTCGGCAGTGACATTCTGCGGTCCGGAAGCGTCAAGCTTGACGAAGGCGGCTACATTTCCCGTGTATCCCTGAAGGCAGGAGGTACCTTGCTGGTGCACCGATTATCAGAATGACCCCAGCATCTGCGTATTTGACGCATTGGCCAAACCTCTGGGTGCCTTGGTTTGATGCCTCGACCTCCTTCCTCTTATGGATCGCAACATTCCCCGACGCGATCAGAGGCCTCCTTGCCCTTCCATCTGGGCGAAAGGGTCGGGAGTCTGCGAAGCTGAGGAGGGGCCGCACGGGAGATATCGAGTTCACCGTGATTTCCTTGCCGCACCAACTGTCACGACACTCGCAGCGGCTTTTGTTGGCCCGGCACCTATTCCGTGATAGACTGGTTGGATGGTGGATGGCCCAACGAGTCGGATCGCAGCCTCATTGCCATCTTCGCCATCTCCTGAAGACTGCGAGAACGCAAAGAGTGAGGCAATGAGCTTGATGTGCCAATTTATTCCTCGGCAACTCACCCCAATATGAAGACAAAGGGCATCTCCATAATCGTTGGGATTCTTTGCGGATATATCAGCCTCATTGTTATGTGGTCACACCTGAAATTTGAACGGCCGCCTAATCCCCCGCTTTATCGACTCGCCGAAGACGGTAATCTTCGTGAAATTAAACGATATCCATCATCATGCGTTAATTTACCAAACTATGACGGTGACATTCCCATCACGGCGGCGCTTCTAGCCGGTCATTTAGAAGTAGCTGACTACTTACTCTCTGTTGGTTCCGATATCCGTCACCTCAATAGATACAATCAAAGCATTTTGTACGTGCTTGTTAAAGGCTCGGCGTACAAGGGCATAACTTGGATGATAAGAAACAACTTCGTTGAAAAGAACGGGAATGAGCTTTCGTTTGCCGCGTCACGGGGAAACAACCGAATTGTAAGAATGCTCATTGCTGCCGGACAAGACCCGTCAATGATCGATGCAAGCGGAAGATCAGCTGATAAATATGCGGCCGAGGCAGGTTTTCGCGGAACCGCAAAACTGATTAAGATGCTCGCCAAGACGAAGTAGGTTCATTTGTAATGGGCGGAGACTAAGGAAAGCCCATGGCGCTCTCGATCACCCACCGTTTCGAAGCTGAGATCGAGCCCGGGAATTAGGCACAGTAGCCACCACACGACAAGTCACACGCGCAATTCACGCAAGCTACTCAACGAACTTCCGCTCCCGAATGACATCGAACATTCGTCGCCGTGCTGTGGCCGCATCATTCATCGTGTCTGCAAAGGATTCAGGGACGTATTCCGCTGTCCAGAATTCTTCCGCTGTGCCGGACCGTACTTCGGCCCACTTTTCCAAGAGCATGGGAAAAAATTCCAGTTTGGCCAGCGACATCGTTCTGCAGCGCCCAGTAAGGTCGCTCAGCGTATAGACGTTCGAGGCCCAAACGCTGCAATAAGCGGCCACGAGATTCGCATCCTCACACTGACCTGTTGCAAGATGCATCGCGATCTGGTAGCAGGCACACCCCGATATCCGGTCGAACAGACCATCCAGGGCAAAGTAGACCAAAATGAAATCGATGGGATGGTATGAAGGAGAGTCGATCGCAGCGGCGGCTAAGGCTTCTCCTGGATCTCCGTCAATATAGCCGCGTTGGTATAACTCGATCTCTTCCGGTGTGAGATCGGGCCATGGTGTCCACAGTCTCAGAATGTCTTGCTCGTACGGGGTGTGCACGGTCGTCACTTCCGTAGAATGCATTCTGATGCCTCAACCCAACCTCTCGGTTGCGTTGAGGCTCTGAACTCCCTTACTTGCGTCGGCGCAGAGCGTCCGAGTCCGAGAGCGGAGATCAGTCTGGGCTCCGGTGCGTTGATGGTGGCGATATCGACTGGATCGGAGATGCCGACGCCCGTGAACGTGAGGGCGGCAAGAATCGCGAGGCGGAGAGGTTCGATCCGCTGCCGTACCCAAATGTGGCGATGACGGAGCCGGTGATGTTGGCGAATCCGGTGGTCGCACCGGAGATGATGGGTCCGACGGTGATGGAAGCTCCCGTGAACGCGAGTTGGAGAACCCCGCCCGGTTCTGCGACGACGCCGACCCGTCCGCCATAAGAAGTCAGGTCAAGCGCTTATCCAACGCCAGCCGCAAGACCTCGTCGCCCTTCTTGACAAAGTGGACCTTGAGTTCCTGGCGAATCGCCTCGGGCACGTCCTCCATGTAATCCTTCTTGTTGTCATCGGGCAGGATCACGGTCTGGACGCCGGCGCGATGCGCGGCAAGGACCTTTTCCTTGATCCCACCGACGGGCAGCACATCCCCGCTCAGCGTGAATTCGCCGGTCATCGCAAGGCGCTTTTTGACGGGGCGGTTGGAGAGCAGCGAGACCAAGGCGGTCAGCATCGTCACACCTGCGCTCGGACCGTCTTTAGGCACAGCACCGGCCGGCACATGGATGTGCAGATCGGAATGCTGATAGAAATCTTCCTCGATCTTGAGCTCTTTCGTGTGGCTGCGGATGTAGCTGAGCGCGGCCGTGACCGACTCCTTCATCACATCGCCCAATTGACCAGTGACGGTCATGCCCTTTGATCCCGGCATGCGGGTGCTCTCGATAAACAGGACGTCGCCGCCGACGGGCGTCCATGCCAGACCCACGGCAACGCCCGGCTTCATCTCGCGCTCTTCGACTTCGTCATGGAGGAAACGCGGAGCACCCAAGGCTTCTTGGACGAATCGCGGCGTGACCGTGAGCTTGGAAGATCGCCCTTCCGCAAATTGCCGAGTGGCTTTGCGCACCACGCTCGCCACTTCGCGTTCCAGGTTGCGGACGCCAGCCTCGCGGGTGTACTCGCGAACCACGTGCCGAACCGCGTCTTCTCGAAACGCGATCTGGGAGGGCCGCAAGCCGTGCTCCTCCACCTGCTTGGGAATCAGGTGGCGCTTCGCGATTTCGACCTTCTCTTCTTCGGTATAGCCGCCGAGTTCGATCACTTCCATACGGTCGCGCAAGGGCCCAGGAATGGTATCGAGACGGTTTGCGGTCGTGATGAAAAAGACCTTGGAGAGATCGAACGGCACATCCACGTAATGGTCGCGGAAGGTGTTGTTCTGCTCCGGATCGAGTACTTCGAGCAGAGCGGATGAGGGATCGCCACGGAAGTCGCTGCCCAGTTTGTCGATCTCGTCGAGCACGAAAACGGGGTTGTTCGATTCGGCGCGCCGCAGGCCCTGCATGATCTGGCCGGGGAGCGCGCCAATGTAGGTGCGGCGATGCCCACGGATCTCGGCTTCATCGCGCATGCCGCCCAGCGAGATCCGGATGAACTTGCGCCCCATCGCGGTGGCGATGCTGCGGCCGAGCGACGTCTTGCCCACGCCAGGAGGTCCGGCAAAGCAGAGGATCGGCTGGCGAATGGGCCCGTTCTTCTTCACCTTGCGGACGGCGAGGAATTCGAGAATTCGGTCTTTGATCTTCTCGAGGCCGTAGTGGTCGGAATCGAGAACCTGCTTGACGTGCTGGAGATCGAGATTGTCTTCGCTCGATTTATTCCACGGCAAGGCGAGCATGGTATCGAGATAAGTCCGGGCGACCGTGAACTCGGGCGAGCCCGGGTTCATGCGCCGCAGCCGGTCGTATTCTCGGTTGACTTCGCGCAGCGCCTCCGCACTCATGCCCGAGTCGTTGATCCGGGTGCGAATCTCTTCGAGTTCCTCGGCGCGGTCTTCGCCTTCCCCGAGTTCGCGCTGGATCGCCTTGAGCTGCTCGCGCAGATAGTATTCGCGCTGCGACTTGCTCAGCTCGGTGGTGACTTCGCTTTGGACCTTGCTCGTGAGTTCGAGCACGCGAACTTCACGCGAGAGCATTTCGAGGAGCGCGCGCAGCCGGTTCTGGACGTCGATCGTTTCGAGAACGCGCTCCTTGTCTTCGACGGGCAGCATCATGTGGGCGGCAACCAGGTCCGCCATCACGTTCGGTTCCTGAACCGCTTGGGTGAGGGATCGCAATTCCTCGGGCAGTTGCGGCGTGAGCCGCACCGCTTGATCGAACAGGGCGGCGACGGATCGACGCAGGGCCTCGATTTCCTCGCTCTTGTCGTCGGGAATTTCGGGCTCATCGATCACTTCGATGCGCGCCCGTAGGTAGGGCTCGCTCTGGATGCGTTCGACAATGCGGAACCGGGAGAGGCCCTGCACGATCAGCCGGACGCCATCGGGCAGCTTCATGAGCGTGCGGATGATAACGGCGCAGCCGTACTCAAACACGTCTTCGAAGCCGGGGTTATCGATGTGCGGCTTCCGCTGGGCAACCACGCCGATGATGCGGTTGGTCGAGCTGACGCTTTCGTCGATCAGCTGGACACCGGCTTCGCGCGCCACGCTAAGCGGCGCGATCAGCATCGGATAAATGACCGAATCGCGCAGCGGGAGCAGGTTCAGCTCGGTCGGAATTTCGGCACGGCGATCTTCGTCGTCGTCGCCGGCGCCCTCGGGGCCGTCCAGAAGCGGAAACGGACTCAGTTCGGTCTCGTCCTCGGGAAGAATCGGGCTATCGATCGTCGGTTTGGTTTCTGACATTTAGCGGTGGTTGATACGGATGGTGCCGGTGATGATCGACGCACGGTTCGCGTGGCCGGATTTCGGGATGCAGATCGTGAGAAAGCCGTTGTGGTAGCTCGCCGAGATGTCGGCGACGGCATAGTCCAGTTCAGGCAGGCGAAGCTCACGCTCAAAGTCGCCGTAGTAAATTTCGAGTTGGTGGTGCGCCATGCGCGTGTTGCGGGTCTCCTCGCATCGCACCCCCTTCAGGGTTAACGTCTTTTTTTCCGTATTGAACACAATCCGGAAGTCTTCCGTTCGGACGCCCGCGATTTCGGCGGTTACGATGAGGGCGTCATCCGCTTCGATCACATCCATGCGGGGCTGCCATTTGTGACTCTTGGCGAGCACCGGCGAGCTGGGACTCATCTCTTCGCTGAGCCGCTGCAGCTCGGCTCCGACTTGCCAAAGCCAATCGTCGAGATCTCGTCTGGCCATAAGTTCTATTGTAGCCTCAGGTCCGGGTACGGACAGCGCAAAATGGTCGATTCCAACTCAATTCAGTCCTTCCCGCAAATGCGGGGAATATTTGTGCTGTTATTATTAGTAGAACCTACGTTTGGTGGCGCATCGCGCGCCATGGGGTTCTCCAACAGATGATTAGTACTACGCTCCTCCTCGCAGCCTCGATCGCAATGCCGCGTCAGGCACCACAGATCAACGCCCCTATCCGGGCCGCTCTTCACCAACTTCAAGATCCGCAGCCTCGACGGCGAACGCCTCGACCCACCGATGGCACCACGCCACCGGCAGCCGGTCAGGGCTTCAACCCCGGCGGCCAGGCGGGCGGCGCTGTTCAGCAAGTGCCTTTCGCCGACGCGATCAAGGACTACACCAAGTCCGAAGGCGTCTTCACGATCTACCAGAAGGACGACAGCGTCCTCGTCCAGATTCCGAAGTCCATGCTCAACCGGACGTTCCTCTGGTCGATCGAGCAGAAAGAATCGCCTAGCGGCGAATTCAGCGGCACGACCGTCGGTCGCGTCCTCGTCACGTTCCAGCAGCGCGGCAACAAGGTCTGGATGCGCAAGGTCGATTTCCGAACCCGAAGCACCAACGATCCCGTCGTTGCGGCTTCGGTAGCGGCGTCGAACTCGCAGCCGATCGTGGAGGCGTTCGCCTTGCGCTCGAAGGCGGACGATGGCTCTCCCCTCATTGATTTCAGCCGATTTATGATCGCCGACGTTCCCGAACTGGGCATTTCGCGCTCATTGGGCGGCAGCGTCGATGCTCAGCGCAGCGTGATCGACAAGGTGATGGTTTTCCCCGAAAACCTGAACTTCACGACCGTCGTGACGGTTCGAGCCGGAGCCGGTGGCGCGGCAGCAGGTGGGGGCGGCGGCCGATTCGGCGCCGCGGTCCAGCAGCCGAGCAACACCTCGGTGCTCCATCACAGCATCGTTCTGCTCCCCGAGAAACCGATGATGGGACGTCTCGGCGATTCCCGCGTGGGCTACTTCTCCGATTCGTTCACGGATTTTGGGACCGACTACCACGGCGCGAAGGAGCGAGAATTCATCGCCCGCTATCGCCTGGAAAAGAAGGATCCCAAGGCCGCCGTCAGCGAGCCGGTCAAGCCGATCGTTTACTACGTCACGAAGGAAGTGCCCGACAAGTGGAAGCCGTACGTGAAGCAGGGCATCGAAGACTGGCAAGGCGCCTTTGAGCAGGCTGGATTCAAGCAGGCCATCATCGCGAAGGACCAGCCGGACGACCCGAATTGGTCGCCTGAAGACGTCCGCTACAGCGTGATTCGCTGGGCTCCGCTGCCGATCAAGAACGCGGTTGGCCCCCACACCTCGGACCCGCGCTCGGGCGAAATCATGTCGGCCCACGTAATCGTGTGGCACGACATCTTGAAGCTCCAAACCGAGTGGTACTTCTCGCAGGCCGCCGCGACTGATCCGCGCGTCGCCCGGCTCCCGATTCCGGATGAGATCATGGGCCAGATGATTCGGTTCGTGGTCTCGCACGAAGTCGGTCACACGCTCGGTCTGCCCCACAACGGCAAGAGCTCGGGCATGATCCCCATCGCCAAACTTCGCGATCCCAAGTGGACCGCCGAGAACGGCGTTTGCACGTCGATCATGGACTACGCCCGATTCAACTACGTGGCCCAGCCTGGCGACAAAGCCGCGCTGATGCCCAAGATCGGACGCTACGACCGGTTCGCGATCGAATGGGGCTACAAGCCGCTCGGCGCCAACAAGCCCGAAGATGAAACGCGCGCCCTCGATGCGATGGCTTCCCGCCAGGTCACCGATCCTGAGCTGCGGTTCTACGACAACTTCAACCCGAACGATCCGACGGCTCAGTCGGAATCGCTCGGCGACGACGTGGTCGAAGCGTCGCGACTCGGCGTGCTGAATCTCAAGCGGATCGTTCCGATGCTGATGCCCGCCACGTCCAAGCTGGGCGAGGACTATTCGGAGCTCCAACGGATGCACGAGGCGCTCATCAGCCAGATGACGCGGTACTGCCTCCACGTCGCGACAGCGGTCGGTGGCAGCGAACAGGTCGACTACCACGACGGTCGAGGCGGCGAAGTCTATAAGTTCGTGCCGGCAGACTATCAGCGGCGCGCGGTCGCTTGGCTCTGCGCCAATGCGCTGACTCCGCCGAAGTGGCTGGCACCGCGCGACATCGTGACGCGCACGTCCACCGATGGCGGGTTCCGGGTTCTCTCCCGGTTCCAGACCCTTGGCGTGGCCGCGCTCCTCAACAACAATCGCATCGCCTTGATGGCCCAAAACGAGGCCCTGAACGGCGATAAGGCGTACCGCATCTCGGAGATGATGCAGGCCGTGCGACAGACGATCTGGTCCGAGACGGCGACCGCCGCTCCGCAGACCGATCTGTACCGCCGCAATCTGCAGCGCATCTGGGTTTCGTCGCTCGTCGACAAGCTCTCCACGCCGTCTTCGGAAGTACGGACCTACGCGCTGAGCGAACTCCGCGCCGCGGACCGAGCGATTCGGTTAGCGGAAGCCAAGGCCAAGGATTCGGTCACGGCCGCCCACTACGGCGACCTGCGCCAGACCATCAAGATGGCTCTGGAGAATCCTCCGGCCGTTGCTGCCGACACGACCACCGCGTCGCCCTTCGGGCCGCGATCGGTTGTGGACGAACTCGTTGCCAAGGATCCCAAGTTCTGGTCACAGTTCCAGCAGCACGAAGTCGACGGTCACTGGTACGAGGCCGGCTGCACCTTCGGCGGCTAACCGCTCACCCATCGTCAGCCGGACAGAGAATTTCTGTCCGGCTTTTTTGTTTTCGATGAAACTCGGCCCGGGAGCCCACCCGTACCTAGTCACATGAAGTTTCGTGCCAACTTTTTCGCACTTCTGGTGACCGCTGGGGTTTGGGCGCACGCGCAGACGGACGGCCATCTCGGCGTGGTTTCGGTGGATGCCGCAATCCGCGCGATGAACCACGATGGGGCAACGTACTCGGCGGCCGCGGACCTCCTGAAAGAGCGCGTCTTTGTTTACGTCGACGATCTCGACCAGGAGTCGTTCCGGACGGGCTTGGCCCAATCGCTCCGCGCCGAATGGAAGAACAACAAGCTGGTCCGTACGGCCGCGCAGCGCAAGAGCGAAGAGGACGCCGAATTCAAGAGTCAGCGTGATCGCCTCAAGGCCGCGATGCAGCGCAACTTGGAGAAATCGTTCAGCGCCGAGATGACCGAAGCCGAGATGCAGGCTTATGCGGGGCTGAAGCAGAAGATCAACGATCGCGCGACCACCGATCAAGATCGTCAAGCGGCCTTCCGGCAGATGATGAAGCTCGAGCGCTCCGGACCGAGCGGTCGGTTTTTCACCGCGTTCGCGGCCCAGGTCGACCCGAGTCTTTTTCTCGCCCGCAAACCGGGCCAGCGGATGGTGTTTCGGGCTAACCCGACGTCGAGCCAAATCGCCTTGCCGCCTGCCATTGTCCGCGAGGCGGAACGGTGGATCGATTCGATTAAGCGCATTGACGCGATGATCCCCAAGTCGGAAGAGCAGAACAGCTTCATGATGCGCTCGGGCAACGATGTCGCAACTGAGATTTTCGACACCAGCGGCCAGATCGCCGGCATCACGCTGATCGCCCAGTGGGGCGGCAAACGCGCGATTGAATTCACGCTCGTCGGCGTGGATACCAAGGGTAACCGGATGGCCCGAGCCTCGCTCTCGATGAACCTGGAAGGGCGCGATGAGCCACGGCCCGAAATCCATGAGATCGAGAGCACCGACGCGCTGATTTTCAGCGAGACGGCCAAGGAGGCGGCCAAGCTGTCGCAGTCATTCCTGAACAGCGCTCGGCAGCGATACCGCGTCGTCGTGGTGAACAACGACGATTTCTCCTCGCTGGGATCGGGCGACATCAAGGACGGCCCCGCCAATCAGCTCAGCCGGGAACTCGTCAAGAAGCTTCTCGACCCCGTCACGAACGATCCGCTGGAGCTTTTCGTCGGCGAGGGACTTCGGCAAGTCGCCGCCGCTGAGCACAAGCCGATCATCATGCAGATTCCCGACCAAGCCATGCTCGGCTTGGCCGCCCTGACGACCGGTACGACGAACGCCAAGCAGTTCTTCGCCTCGCTTCAGCGCGAGGGCGGCGTCGTCGCCACGGAGTCTAATGGAATGCTGATCGGCAGTCCGCGAGAGCCCATCGCAGCCCGGGACACTTTCACCAATCGCGAAGCGCTGGGCGCGTTCATTCGGGCGTACGCCGCTCGTGGCTACACCACGCTCGACGAGCGTGCTGACTTCGTGGCCAGTCTCCCACTTGAAGCGGAGCGACCATCCATCTGGCGCGGCTATCTGGCGGCGCTGAACAACAGCGAGCTCGACGGACTGGAAATGGACGAATTCTCGGGAGCCTGGATGGCTCTTCGTGTCTATGGATCGCTGACTGCCTCGCAGCGAACCTCGGCCCGGCAGACGGGGCTCCAAATCGGATCACTCTCGCCTGCCCAGCAGTCGGTCCTTTCCGATATCGTCTTCAACCGACGCAACGATCCGTTCGATATCGAGGACCCGAAATCACGGTTCCGGTTCGGCGATCGGCAAGACAGCGAGCGCACGGACCGGCTGCCCAATGGCCTGCCGCGAATGGGCGTGATCAAGGTCGATGTGGAAGAGAAGGCCGGACTCCAAGTGCGGGATTCCGTCGGTAATACGCGGATCATGTCGCTGCGACAAGTCGCGCTGAACAAGCTCGCCGTGGATGGCAAGCTGAATGAGAATTTCGGTCATGGCGTCGCTTACGCGGGCTATCGGCCGATCGCCCTCGACTCGTATACGCTCAAGCTCGGCCTGCTGCCGAACTACGGCCTCGCCGGTCAGATGTCGGACGTTCGCTTCTCGAAGGAAGCGCCGTTCGTCGCATGGGATCAGCTTTCCCCCGACCTGACGAAGCAGGTCATGTCGTTCTACGATCGCGAGGGCCAAGCCCTGGGCGGCGCGACGATTCGGTTTGGCGAAGAGCCGGATTCACAAAAACCGTAACACTAGCGTACATTTGTCTGTATAATATCGTCCATGGCTGCACGTCTGGACATGATCGGAATCGTATGCCGCGATACCGCGGCATCCCTTCGCTTTTACGGTTTGCTCGACCTGCCGACCGCGGATTTGGACCCGAACGAACCGTACGTCGAGGTGGCCACGGTGGGCGGTCTGCGCATATCTTGGAACCACATTTCGATGGTCCAGCAGATCGATCCCGACTGGCAAGAGCCCGTCGGTCAACGCATGAGTCTTGCATTTCTCTGCGACAGTCCCGGTAAAGTCGATGAACTGTACCGGGCAGTAGTCGAGGCTGGATTCGAGGGACACAAGGAGCCATGGGATGCGTTTTGGGGCCAGCGCTATGCGGTGGTCGTCGATCCCGATGGCAACAAAGTCGATTTGTTCTGCCCGCTGTAGTTCGGAAATCGTTTGGAGGATTCAATGAAGAAACTTGTACTCGCACTCGTCGCCGTCGCTGCTGCTTCCTTAAGCTTCGCTCAGGAAAGCATGATGCAGCCGATTCCTGCCGAGATGAAGGCGCTGAGCCACATGGTTGGAAAATGGACCGGCACGCTGAAGATGACTTTCGGTGGCACGTCCCAGGATTCCAAAACGACCGCCATTAACACCCTGGAGATGAACGGTCGCTATCTGCTCACCAAGAACTCCTATGAGTTTGGCGGCGCGAAGATGGAAGGCTGGGAGCTGCTCACGTACGATCCCACGGACAAAAAGTGGCACGGCTGGTGGTTCGATAGCGCTGGCCCCGGCGTGATGGAGTTTGTCGGCAATGTCACCGCAGACGGAAAGAAGGTTGTTCTCGAATCCGACCACAAGCCGATGCCCGGCATGCCCGGCAAGTGGAAAATGCGATCGACTTATGATGTTAAGTCCGAAAAGTCGGTCGGCTTCAAGCTCGAGATGGCCGGCGACGATGGTAAGTGGTTTACCATGATCGACGGGACGCTTACGAAGCAGTCGAACTAAGCCTTCGGGTCGACTTCTGACTATGGGGATGCCGCGTTTCAGCGGGATCCCCGTAAAGTTTTTGCCTGCAGGTGAGGACCGCCAGGTTAAGAGAACCGGGCTCATTACTGGTACTCATTCGCAACAAGTGGTTTATAATCGTCAAAATGCGCTACCACAAGGCCCCGTTGGGCGGCTTTCAGCCCTGGATGTGGAGCTTTCGCGGCGACTTGGGCCTGGTCCGCGAACGGTGGACGCAGCAGCCTGATCACTGGACCCTCTTCTTCTTCGAGCACGAGGGCGTGATGGTGGTGAACAACCAGCCGATCCCTTTTGGGGACGGCTTTGTGGGTTTTGTCAGCCCCGGCAACAAGATCGAGTTTCCCAAGATTGGCGCGGGAACTCCGCATATGGCTCTCACTTTCGGCCTGGTTGCGCGAAGTGAAACGGTGGTGATCCCGGCGGTTGCCGACCTGGGGGAGGACCGCGAGCTGCGGCGCAGAGAATTTCACGATGCCGACGCCTGGCTCTCGGTCTCCATCATGCGCGGATTGGCGGCCGCGTTCAACACGCTCTGGTCGATCGCCGAGCCGATAGGAGCCTGGCGCAAGTCCGATTTGATCTATGATGCCGAGGCATTGATCGTCGGCCGCCTCGGTCAGCCTATCGTCATCTCCGAGGTCGCGGAGGAGCTCGGCATCAGCCACTCGCATCTGCTGCGACTCTTTCGCGAAGAGCACAACTGCACGATCCAGCAGTTCATTCGGGAGAAACGGGCCGAGGTTGCGCGGCACCTCATCGGCAGCACGTCGCTCAGCCTGAAAGAGATTGCCCAGCGAACAGGCATGAGCGATCTCCAGTATTTCAACAAGGTCGTCCGCGGCGCCACGGGACTCTCGCCGCGCGCCCTGCGCGAACTCGCCGAAACCCGCACCCGCCACTAGTGGTCTTAATTCGTCAAGGTATACGGGGATGCTGATTTGGTCTGGGCGGGCCTGCGCCCGTAGAATGCACCCATGAGCCATTCGTTCAAGTTTCTTGCCTTACTTGCTTGCGCGGCGCCCATGGCGTCCTTCGGCGCCAGCGCTCTGGTTTTTGCATGCGGTGATGCCAGTACCGATAATGCCGTCAAGGCCCGTCTGGAACAAGCCGGTTTTGTCACCACAATTGGACCCGAATGGTACAACTTTGACAGTACGACCTTGACGTTGGGCGGCTATAACTTGATCTACTTTCAGCCCAACTACAACTGGAGCCATATCATGGCGCCGGCAGAAGAACAGGCGATCCTCGATTACGTCGACAACGGGGGCGGCCTGATCACTTGCGAGTGGTTCACTTGGCTCGTGGCCCAAGGGCAATTCAAGACGCTTCAAGCGGCCCTGCCGAACGTGCCAAGCGGCAGTTACCTCAACTACGCGAACGTTCAGTTCGAGCGTAATGAGAATGACCCCGACTTCACGACTGGACTTCCACTCACCTTTAGCGTTCCGGTGGATAGCGCAGGCGGGACGTTCACGACGCCCGACAAACTGACCCTCGGATCCCGGGCGATCTACATGTTGGAGGATATGTACCTGGGTCTGGCGGTGACCACCTATGGAGCGGGCAAAGTCGCGAGCTTCTGCACGGTGAACACGTTCAGCCAGATTGCAGACGGAAACTTTGGTTTGCTGCTGGGCAATACGGCCAAATGGGCGGCGACACCTGATACCAACGCGGGATGCAAAGGGACCGTCCACCTCGGCGACTATGATGGAGCCGCTTCCCCGGTCTCTCACTGCCGCTTCGAGTTTCGCGACAACGCCGACGACCACGTGGTTTACGGCGGCAGCATGAAACTCACCTCGGGCGGTGCCTTCAATATCTCGGGACCGAAGGTGGCGGGCACGTATAAGCTGGTGCTCAAAGCCTCGCATTGGCTCGCCAAATCGTCAACCGTGACCACGAGTGCTTCGCGCCCCAATATCGGGACGGTCAATCTGATCAACGGCGACTGCGACGACGACAATACGGTGACCGTGTTCGATTACTCGATCCTCTCGTATGCGTTCGATTCGGCCAAGGGCGACACGTACTGGGATGCCCGCGCCGACCTCGATGGCGATGAGGTGGTCACCGTGTTCGACTACTCGATTCTCAGCAACAACTTCGACTTGTCCGGCGACTAAACAAAGGAGATCGCGGCGCCCGCCTCCCCACTCGCGCGGGCGCCCGAACCTGATTAGGCTTCGGCCAGCTTCCGATCGACGATTTCCAGGACTTCCCGCTCGCGAGCCTGAGCTTGCTCGGCGATGGTTTGGGCCTTTGCGGTCACTTCCGAAACGAACGCGTGATCATCCAGTGAACTGCAGTTGATCCGAACATTCAGATGCGCGCCCAGAATGCCTGAACGAACCGCCAGCGCACCGACGCCCGCGTCGCTCACGGAGTTCGGATTGCCATGCTCGGCCATCGCGGCCAGAACCTCGAAAGTTTCGAGTGACCGTTCCATCACGCGGAGCGGCACGAGCACGGCCGTCTTCGTTGCGTCTTGGATCGCGGCTTTGCGCGCCGCTTTCTCTTCGTCCGTGCCCTTTGGGAGGCCAAACGCGGCCATCAGCGCGTTGAAGGCCAGTGTGTCTTCATCGACGAGCACGGTCAATTCATCGTGCAACGCTTTGCCTCGATCCGCCCAGTCGGAGAACTCGTTCCACCGGTCGTCCCAACCCCGCTTGTGGGCCGAAAGATTGGCCACCATCGTGCCCAATGCGGCACCCAGCGCAGACATGAGCGCAGAAACGGAGCCGCCTCCGGGGGCCGCCGATTCGCTCGCCGTCTCCTCGACGAATCCTTGAACGGCGAAATCGACGAGGCGCTTCTGGGCGGGATCGCGAAGGGCGTATTCGATGATTTTCGTCGCAGGATCGAATGGGCTGAGTTCGTCGAGGCCCATTGTGCGCACCGCGATCTTGATGAGTTCGCGGTCCGACACGCCCGTCGAACGGCGCTGCTTGCGCAGGAAATATCGCCCCGCTTCGAGCATCGATCCCAGCGGAATGAGACCGATCAGCTCCGATCCGGTGACCCGAATGCCGCGCTCGGTCGCTTTTTCGCAACATTCATCGAAAGCGATGTGGATAGGCGTCTTTTTCAGGTCGGTCAAGTTCATCGAGACCTGCGCGATGCCGTACTCTTCAATGACCCAGCCAATCGCCTTGACCGCTTTGAGTACTCCGGGCTCGTAGACCGGCTGGCCCGCCGCGTCCCGGACGATTTCGCCGACGATCGGATCTCCGATTCGCTTCATGCGGCCCTTCTCGCGCAGATCGAACGCCACCGAATTGGCCCGGCGAACGGACGTGGTGTTCAAGTTCACGTTGTAGGCGATGAGGAAATCGCGCGCGCCCACGGCGGTCGCACCCGAGCGGGCGTTAAACGTCGTTGGCCCGTAGTTGGGAGTCCACTCCGGTTTCGTGAGCTTCTCGGGTAAGCCCTCGTATTCGCCGCCCCGGATCAAGGCCAGATCGCTGCGGGCGGGATCCAGCGCCGCCTGGCCGTAGAGGTAAATCGTCAGACCGAGTTCATCGCCCAGCCGCTGGCCCAGCCGCCGCGCCCATTCGACTGCCTCTTCCATCGTGATTCCCGAGACCGGGATCAGGGGACAAACATCGAGGGCGCCAAAGCGAGGATGTTCGCCGTGCTGGCGAGTCATATCGATGAGCTCGCTGCCGACTCGGGCCGCTTGGAATGCCGCCTCGCAAACCGCTTCCGGATCGCCCGCAAACGTGTAGACCGTTCGATTGGTCGAGCGACCAGGATCGACATCCAGCAATCGCACTCCATCCACCGCGCGAATGGCGGCGGCAATGGCTTCGATCACCGCAGGATCCCGCCCTTCGGAAAAATTCGGAACGCACTCAAGAATCGGTCCGGGCATGAACCGGTGATACCAGGGTTCGCGGCAACCGGGCCAACCGGCCCTGGGCAGGTACACTTCATGCTTCCCATGGAGCTCAAAGAGACCCTTCTCTTGCCCGATCCGTCCTTCGGAATTCCGATGAAGGCGGACCTCACCTCACGCGAGCCCGAGATTCAGGCCAAGTGGGACGCCATGGGCATTTACCATCGCATTTTTGAGTCGCGGGCAGGGGCCCCATCTTTCGTGTTTCACGATGGACCGCCCTACACCAACGGACCGATCCACCTCGGCACCGCCCTGAACAAGATGCTCAAGGACTTTTCGGTCAAGAGCCGCACCATGATGGGCTACCAAGTACCGATGGTGCCCGGTTTTGACAATCACGGGTTACCCATCGAGCAGGCCGTGGCAAAGGCCTTCGCCGACAAGAAAGAGAGTCCGGACATTGAAACGTTTCGGACGGCTTGCCGGGAACACGCGCGCAAGTACATCAAGATCCAGACCGATCAGTTTCGACGCCTCGGCGTGTTTGGCCTTTGGGAAAAACCGTACGTCACGATGGACTTCCGCTACGAGGCGGAGATCGTGCGGACGTTCATCCGCTTGGTTCGCAACGACCAGATCTATCGCGGACTGCGCCCCGTCCTTTGGAGTCCGACCGCGCGAACCGCGCTTGCCGACACCGAGATCGTGTACCAGGAGCACACAAGCAAGGCGATCTACGTCAGGTTCCCGCTCATCGAAGACCCCAACGGGTTTTTCAAGCAGGACCGGCGGGTCTGGACGATCATCTGGACCACCACACCCTGGACGATTCCTGCCAACGTAGCCGTGGCATTCCACCCCGAGCTTGAGTACATGCTCTGCCGCTCGGGCGAAGACACGTATATCGTGCTCGCGTCGCTCGCGGCCCAGACCATGGCCAAGTGCGGCATCACGGACTGGGTCGAGGAAGGTCTTGTCATCGGCAGCTCCCTTGACGGCCTGAAGTTCAAGCACCCGATCTTCGACCGTGAATCGGTCGGCGTACTGGCTGATTACGTCACGACGGAAGACGGTACGGGTGTGGTCCACACCGCTCCGGGCCACGGCCGCGAGGACTTCATCACGGGCATGAAGTACAACTTGCCGGTCCTGTGTCCGGTCGACGAAGGCGGCGTTCTGACGGCGGAAGCCGGTGAATTCGCAGGAACGTACTATGCGAAGTGCGATACGGTCGTCGTCGATCGCCTCCGTGAGTTGGGGAATCTGCTCCACGCCGAGGATCACGTTCACAGTTATCCGCACGCCGAGCGAGACAACAAGCCCGTCATCTTCCGAACGACCGAGCAGTGGTTCGTGAGCATCGATGCCAACGACTTGCGCGAGCGGATGCTGAGCAAACTCGACGACGTCGAGTTTCATCCGCCGCAATCCATCACGCGTCTGCAATCGATGGTTAAAAACCGCCCCGATTGGTGCATCTCGCGCCAGCGACCATGGGGCGTCGGCATTCCGATTTTTTACGCCATGCCCTCGGGGACGCCGGTCATGGATCCCGAGATCATGGAGCGCGTCGCCAAGCTCGTCGAAGAAAAGGGCTCCGATGCCTGGTTTGTCCGCGACGCGGCCACCATCTTGCCGGAGGGTTACCGCCATCCCGAAACGGGCGAAACCGAATTCCGCAAGGAGACCGACGTCTTTGACGTTTGGTTCGATAGCGGTGCCTCGAGCCTCTGCGTACTCGAAGGCAATGTCGAACCGGAGTGGAAGGCGCCCTGGCCCGCCGATCTCTATTTCGAAGGCTCGGACCAGCATCGAGGTTGGTTCAACCAGTCGCTCGTGATTGGGACCGCGATCCGCGGCGAGTCGCCGTTCAAAGCGATCGTGACGCACGGCTTTACGGTTGACGCCAACGGCGTGAAAATGTCCAAGCGGCTCGGCAACGTGATCGACCCCGTGACCGTTTGCGAGAGCAGCGGTGCCGATATCCTTCGACTGTGGGCGGCGTCGGTGAGCTACAGCGACGACGTCCCGTGCAGCGACGACATCCTCAAGCAGATCGGCGACGCCTATCGCCGCATCCGGAACACGATCCGATTCCTTCTGATGAACTTGAAGGATTGGGACGGCGGAACCCAAATTCGCGCCGACGTCGATCAGTGGATTGTCGACCAAACCGACCTTTTGGTGAATGATGTGGTCGATGCCTATCGCCGGTATGAATTCACCGCCGTCACCAAGGGCGTTCACGACTTCTGCGTTCAGCAGGTGAGCGCGTTCTATCTGGATGCAATCAAGGACTCGATGTACTGCGACGCCCAAGGTGCGGCTCGACGACGGTCCGCTCAGGCGGCGTGCCACTACGTAGCCTCACGGCTGATCAAGCTGCTCGCGCCCGTCCTGGTCCATACGGCCGAAGAGGCCTACCGCGCCCTGCCTCACATCAACCATCTGGACAGTGTCCACATGGAGCTGATCCATTCGCCCTCCGAAGCGCGGCTCGATGAGATCGAGGGCAGCGACTTGCAAGTCCGCGTCGCAGCACTGCTCGAATTTCGGTCCGCTCTGTTCGCCTCGTTTGAAGAGTGGAAGGTCGTGGGCGGTGTCAAGGATTCGCAGGATGTGTTGGTCAAAGCGACGGTTCCGGCCGACGTCAGGTCCGCCCTTCAGTCGTTCGGCGACGATCTCGCCAACTTGCTCAAGGTCTCCGGAATCGAATTGGCGGATGGAGAGTTCTCCGCATCGTTCGAGCGAACACCCTATTTGAAGTGCGAGCGGTCGCGCATCTGCCGGCCCGACGTTCAAGAGCGGCCAAACGGCCATGTGCTCTGCGACCGGTGTTACGCGGTGGTAACGGGAATGAGCCTTGCCTGAGAGCGTTCAAACGGCGACTCGGCCGGTGGCACCGCTGAGCGGCTTTGTACGCTTCGGGGTGGTTTTCACCGTATTTCTCATTCTTGACCAATTGGTTAAAGCGTGGACGCGAAGCCATTTTGAGGTCCACCAGTCACCGGGGTTCCCGTGGCCGGGCGTGTTTGAACTGACTTTGACCTACAACAAAGGCATCGCCTTCGGCATGATGCAAGGGCTGGGTGTACTCTTCGCACCCATCGCACTCATCATCACGGGCGGCGCAGGCTACTTCTGCTGGAACCACCCCCACGAATCGCGCATCACCCACTTCGCGTTGGGCTTGCTCGCCTCCGGGGCCGTGGGCAATCTGATCGACCGGATCTGGCTCGGCCAAGTCACCGACATGTTCTGGTTTCGGCTCATCCAGTTCCCGGTTTTCAACCTCGCCGACACCTGCATCACCGTCGCGGCGGTTCTCCTCGCGGTCCGGTTTATGCTCGAACCAAGAGCCCATCCCGAACCCGTAGTTGAACCAGAGTTTGCAAAATCCGAATCGGAATCGAACTGACCCGATGGTAAGCTGAAGTTTCACCAGACGGTGGAACTCCATGCGGACAACTCGCGGACCTCTGGGCCCTTCGGCCGGACTCGTAATTCTCGCGGCAGCCGTCCTCCCGTTTGTGGTCGAGGCCGCCAAACCGCTGTATCGTCGCCTCGGCGATGGTCTGGTGAAGCTGGGAGAAGCGATCAAAGAGTCGATGAGCGAGCCTGAGCCCTCGTCGCAACCACCAACAAGCGCTGCAACCGCACACGCAACCGCGGAGCCACCGAGGGCAGATCCTCCGGTCCCTGAGCCTCCCGTGGCCGAGCCCACCGATCAGACCGATGGCACCCCCACCGCCAGCCAAACCGCGCCGCCCCAGGAATCCAAACCGCGTCCCCGCCGATTCCGGCTGGACGATGGCGACGTCAGCTGATAAAAACCCGTACAGAACTCTCCCGTTTCAGGGGTGAGCCGCCTTATAATAGAGGGTCACATGAAGCGCGCGACAATGGTGTTCGCGGTGGGCGTAGTCGCCCTCCTGACCAGGGCCTTTGCAGCGCCGATCACTTGGATCGGCAACACCGGCCGCTGGCTCAACGGTTTGGCGTACCCCGCTCGGGGTGGCTACCTCGAGTCATACCAGTCGCTAACGGTCACGACCCAGACCTATCCGATCGGTCCCGACCAGCGGGTGGTCGCAGTGGTCTCCACCGACGGCTTTCAGACGAGCCAGGAATACGTATTCTCGTTTGATTACAACGTCGGCAACAACACCCAGTGGTACGCGGTTCTCGGCCCGTTCCCCAAAGGCTCTAAGGTCGAATACTATCTGCGCGGCGAGGGCTACGGTGGGCCGAGCGTCTACGAGTCGAACGGCGGTTCTAACTACGGCTTCTACACCCGTTACCAGAGCTACCACGAGAAGGGCGCGATCCTGCAGTGGTTTTCAACCGACTACAAGACGATTCTCAAGCGGCTTCCCGAAGTCGTTCAGGCGGGCTACTCCTCGATCTACCTTCCGCCGCCGCAGAAGTCCGGGGGCGGTGGGAACAGCGTCGGCTATAACCCCGTGGACCGCTTCGACCTGGGTGATCGCTACCAGTTGTCCTCACTCAAAACCCAATACGGGACGACCCAAGAGCTGCAAGAGCTGATCACAGTCGCACACCGACTGGGCCTGCGCGTGTACTGCGACCTCGTGCTCAATCACAACGATAACCGCGCGAGCACCGCGATCAATCGCTATCCCGATATGATCCCGGAGGACTTCCATATCAAGTCATCGAGCGACACGAGCAACAGCGAGATCAACTTCAGCAACGAGTCGTTGTTCAGCTACGGAATGATCAATTACGATCTCGTGGGACTCGCCGATATCGCCCACGAGGACGGCAACTACACCGAGACTGGCCCATTCAGCCTTTCAAGCTACGCCACGTGGAACTCCGCCGGCAAGCCCTCGTTCGTTCGCCATCCAGCGACGCCGCAATACTATTTGAACGGGACCCCAGCCGCCGAAGACTCTCGGGAGATGCTGCGACGATGGTGTGCGTGGCTTGCCCAGACGGTCGGGTTCGACGGCTTCCGAATCGATGCCGCCAAGCACACGCCGCCGGGCTACTTCGCATGGTGTCCCGACCAAGCCGCCTCGGGCAGCTTCACTCATGGTGACCTGCTGCCTTCGCTGTACAGCACGATTCCCAATTTGACCATCTTCGGCGAAGTAGCCGACACCAACGGCTATGGCCTCAAGGAGTACGCCAAATCGGGATTGGACCTCCTAGACTTCCCGCTCTTCTACTCGCTGCAGAACCTGCTCAACCAGCATGGCTTTGGCGATCTCGGGGCAACGCTGAGCAACGGCTATGGCATCGACGCCGCAACCGGGCTCGCCTACAAGAATGGCGGCCTCGCATGGGATGAATCGGTTGCGTTCCTGCAGAGCCACGACAACGGCCCTCCGGAAGCGAACAACCTTGGCTACGCATTTCTGCTCAGCCGCGAGCAGGTGCCCATCGTGTACTACGACGGCAACAACATCCAGCCCGGCAACTGGAATAACTTCCCGCGCCCGGGACGGGGCGATGCGCTCGGGTCCGGGAGCGACCTGATCACCCGCATGACCGACTTCCGCGCACGGTTCGGGCGGGGCACACTCGTTAACCGGAGTAGCTCGGCGAATCTCTACATCTACGAACGCCAAGTCAATAACAGTGGCGTCGCGTTGGTGGGGCTGAACATCCGTGGCGATCTCACGGCGCTGACCCAAACCGTCCAGACCAGTTTCGCGGCCGGAACGGTTCTGCGCGATTACTCCGGTCAGCAGCCCGATGTGACGGTCGGCAGCGATTCGAAAGTCACCATCACCGTGCCGAGCAATTCTACGCCGAGCGTCTCGAACAACGGCCAAGGCTACGTGCTCTATGCGCCTAAGACGCCGGTTGCGGTCTCGGGCACGGACCCCGTGCGGCTTTACGATGCAACGCGGATCAACGACCGCGTGAGCACGCCGCTCCCCGCCACGACCATCACCAATCCCGCCGGCCCTTATGGGACCGCGCAGACCTTTAAGGCGGTCACGGTCACGAGCGCATCGCTCAATGTCACGGTGACCTGTTCCAGCGACGCCGTATCCGGACTGCTCAAGCTCGATCAGGGATTGGCCATGGCCGGCCAGAACCCGATCACCGGTAGCGCGGAAAATATCGTCGATGGCTACGTCCCGATGAAGAAACTTGCCAACGGCAGCTTCTCCCTGGCGGGAGTCGACGTCACCGGTTTGTCCGATGGGCTCCACTGCTTCCGCGCCCGCGTCTTCCTCGACACCGGATCGCGACCGGGGCAGTTCACGGAATTCGCGCAGTTCTTCTATGTGAAGCGGTCGTGGTCGGGCACGGTTAAGGTCGATGGCGACCTCACCGATCTTGGGTCGGCCGTGACGACCCAGACACGGACGGCGAGCAGCAATGCAAATCGGTTGGACGCCCTGTACGCCCGCAACGACGATCAATATCTCTATTTGGGACTGGCGGGTCGCATCGATACGAGTGAGAATTTCACCAACGGCATGATGCTCTACCTGGACGCGGACCCCAGTGTCGGGCTAAACACCCTGACCACTCTGGCGGACGACAGCGGGCCTGCGGCCCGCCTGATCTCGAACACGAAGATCACGGCGCCCGCCGCGTTTGGGGCGGATCTCGCGGTTGGGGTCCTGCGGGGAACGCCGCTGCACTCCGCGCCCGAGGCGACGTTCATCGGCGGGACCAAGCTCACGCCCTCCATCGGTGCGCTGTCGGGCGTGTTTCGTATCGACCCGGCGCGGTTGACGGTGATGAACCCGATTCAGGCCGCCATCGCGTATCAAGCGCGTACGAACAAGACCGACGCCGCGAAGGGCTACGAGATCGCAATTCCGCTCTCGACGATCTACCCGAATGGGATCGGCGCGAACACCAAGATCGGGTTCTTGGCCGCGCTCGGTACGACGGGCGAAGCGAACTCGTTCCTTCTTGCCACCGACCCGCTGCGCGCGAGCCTGGGCGGACGTCCCGCTCCTAACGGCTGGCTGACGAACCAGTTCCTGCCCACCCAGAGCAATGTCGTCAGCGACCCCGGCAACGGCTCGGTTTCCGCGACGAGCACGGGCACCATCAATCTATCGTTTGCACAGGATGTCACGTCGTCCGTTACGATTACGCCCGGCGCGATCATTTCCGGCCTTCGCAACGGACCGATCCAGCAAACGGTGACGGTGACCAACACGAGCTCGACGACGATTTCTGGTCCGGTGGCGCTCATCGTTTCCCAGCTTGGCTCGGTCACGCTGCTCAACCGAACCGGGCTGAGTCTGCTTAATCCGGGCGCGTCGACGCTGCTCGTCTCGAATCGACTGATCGGCCCCGGTGAATCGCTCACGTTCACGCTGCAGTACAGTGCGGTGCCGAGCAATCCAGCCTTCAGCGTCCGGGCGGGACGAGGCGTTCTTTAGCGCCGCAGCTTGGCCTGAAACCCGACGATGGCGGCAGCGACCACCACGTTGAGGGATCGGCCCTTGCCGAACATTGGGATGAAGACGGTTTGGGTGCAACGGCGCATGACCGAGTCGTATATGCCCGCGCCCTCGTTGCCGAGCACCAAGCATGTTCGCTCGGGATAGTCCGCACGATGAAAGGGCTCGGCGTCTGCCGTGATTTCAACCGCGACCAGCGTCCATCCCTCGTCGATCAGCTGGCCGACCGCCTCGTCGTGCTTCGCGAAATGCCGAAACGGAACACGCCGATGCTGTCCGAGCGACGTCACCCCAATCATTGGATGGGGTGGCACGGGCGTTCGTCCTGTCATCACGAGTTCGGCGTTGCCAAGTCCCTCGGCCGTGCGGAACATAGCGCCGACGTTGTAGCCGTCATCCCAATCCTGAAGCAGAAAACTGAGGCGGACGCCGCTATCCATGGTATCCCTCACGGCCCGGTGCGCCTGCTTCACTTTAGCCTTGGTGCGAAGCGTCTTCGCGGGCATTCGTGCGTCCATTTTGCTCATTATCGCTTAACACAAAGATCAGCTCGCGCTGGTACGTTATGCCTCATGCGCCGAATCCTGATCGCATCGCTCGCGTTGGCTGCTGCTGCGTCCGCCATGGCCGCCGAGAAGCCGCGCCTCGTCATCGTTTTGAGTATCGACCAGTTCCGCGGCGATTACCTGCAGCGATTCGCCGATCTTTTCCTGCCTGCCAATCAGGGCGGCAAGGTCGGAGGTTTCAAGTACCTGATGGAGCAGGGTGCGAACTACCAAGATGCTCACCACGCTCACCTGCCCACCGCCACCGGACCCGGCCACGCCGCGATTCTGACCGGTTCCGCACCTGCTTTCCACGGCATCATCGGCAACGACTGGTTCGACCCCGCCACCAAGCGCGAAGTGTATTGCGTGGAGGACCCGAACGTCACCACGGTCGGCGGAACCTCGGGCCCCATGAGCCCTCGAAATCTTAAGTCGACGACGGTCGGTGACGAACTTAAGCAGGCCACCAACGGCGCGTCGAAAGTGGTCGGCGTCGCCTTCAAGGATCGCGCCGCGATTCTGATGGCCGGTCATGCCGCCGATTCCGTCGTCTGGCTCGACGGTAAGACCGGCGGATGGGTGAGCAGCAGCTTCTATTGCGCCAACAATCAACTGCCGCAGTGGGCGCAAGACATCAACGGCAAGAAGCTGATCGATGCGGCCAAGGGCAAAACGTGGGAGCCTTTGTTGCCCGACAAGGACTACGCTCGCGCCCGCACGGCCCCCGGTTACAAGGCGCCGACGAATGGCAAGCCGTTTTCTCATGCGGTCGGTTCGATCAGCGACTTCACGTATAGCGGCTTCGCGAACGATTTCGTGTTCCAGACCGCGGAGGCGGCAATCGCGGGCGAGAATCTTGGTCAGGACGACAATCCCGATATCCTCGTGATCAACCTGTCGACCAACGACTACATCGGCCATGCCTACGGCCCCAACAGTCCCGAAGTGCTCGACATCACAGTCCGCACGGACCGCGCTATCAGCGCATTTTTGAATAACGTGAAGGGCTCGGTCAAGGGCGGCCTAAACTCCGTTTTGTTCGTCCTGACCGGCGACCACGGCGTCGTCACAGTCCCCGAGGAAGCCCGCGACGTTTATCGAACCGGCGCGGCCCGCGTGCCGGGTGGAACCCGAGTTAAGGCCGTGAATGACGCCCTCACCGCGAAATATGGTGCCGGAAAGTGGCTACTGTCACTGGGAGAGCCGAACGGCTGGCTGGATCGCGATCTGATCAAGAGCAAGAACCTCGACCTCGCGGAAGTTCGTCGCACCGCCGCCAACGGGCTGCTGACGGCTCCTGGCGTCCTCGCCACGTTCACTTATGAAGACGTGCTACGCAACCAGCTTCCTGCGTGGCCGCTCAGTTCGATGATTGCCCTTAACTTCAACCCGAAGATGGCGGGCGATATCATTGTTATCGACGAGCCGGGCATCTATCTCGGCGACCGGCCGATGGGCACCGGTCATGGCTCGCCGTGGGACTACGATTCGCACGTTCCGCTCGTCCTTACAGGTCCGATGGTTCACAAGGGTACGTTCAATCGACGGGTCCTCGTAGCCGACCTGGCGTCCACGTTGAGCAAGATTCTGGGCTGCGAAGTGCCGACGGGGAATATCGGCAAGCCGCTGACGGAAGCGTTGGATCAGTAACGCGCGGACGGCTACAATAGAAGGATGCGGCGGTGCTTCATCCTTCTATTGCTCGGACTCATCGCCGGATGCCGAGCCCCGCAAGTCGCCAAGTCGCCTGCGCCAGCCGAGCCCTCGGTTCCTCAGATCCCGTGGACGACCGATATGGAAGCGGCGCTCGCTCAGGCCCGAAAGACCGACCAGATCATCTTGGTCGACTTCTGGGCGGATTGGTGTGGTTGGTGCAAGAAGATGGACGCGGAGACATGGCTCGATCCAGAAGTGCAGCGCCTCGCGTCCACAATGATCCCGGTCAAAATCAACTCCGATCAAGAGCCGAAGCTGGCCGCCGCCTTGGGCGCGGCCAATCTGCCCCATGTCGCATTTGTCCGGCGCGATCACGTGGTCATCGCCACCGCCCCCGGATATCGACCGGCCGATCAGATGGCGGTCGTGCTCAAAGGCGCGCTCGAGCATAAGAACGACCAGCCTCGTCAGACTTCCACAGGCGACAAATGACGGATATCGTCCGCCGCATCTCCAATTTCGAACTTATCTGGCTCGCGATCGGCATCGTCTTCGCCGTATCGACGCAACTCCGATTGGGACGACCCGTCGGGCCCGGCGAACTGATGCTCGTTCTCTGGATGATCGCGGTGACGCCACGCCTGCTCAGAATTCCGCTGCGCGACCTATTCCTCCGTCACCCGCTGACGCTGTTCTGGGTCGGATCGCTGGCGAGTATGACGCTGGGCTTGGTCTGGGGCATGGCCACCCACCGCGTCCCGCCATCGGGCCCACGCGATTTGCTCACGTACTGTTTTGACACCCTCTTTGTCGTCTGCTTCGTGCATAGTGGCGTGCTGAATGCGCATCGCCGTCTGATGGCTTATTTCGCCATTTTCGCGACGTTTTTCTATGCCTTCCAATTGGCGATCGCCGTGCGATCACCGATGTTTGGGCCGTTCAAACTGATCGACTTTCGATTTACAGGCTTGACCGACAACCCCAACCAGGTCGCGCTCATCATCTGCACGCTCCCGTTTTTCGCGCTGATCGCGTGGTCGGAGGCGACGAAGATGACGCGGTTCTTCCTGGCGCTCTCCATCCCGCTTGCCCTCGGCCTTCAGGTCGCCTGCGGGAGCGACGGTCTCACCGTGGCTTGGGCGGCGATCGTGGGCTTTGCCGCACTGTTCACGTTTCGATCGATCGCCAAACTGTGGACCGGTCAGCCCGCGCCTTTGCCGTCGGTCATGCGCTTGACGGCTCTCATCGGCCTGGTCCTCGTTGGCTGCTTAACCTTCTCCGCCCAAATCGCGGACAAGATGGGTGACGTCGAAGACAAGGTGATCAATCAAGGCCACCAAGCCGACGATCGCTTTCTGCTGTGGAGTCACGGGCTGCAAGCGTGGAGCGAGGATTGGACCTTTGGATTGGGCCCTGGTGCCCACAGCGGATTTCTCGCGCCTCACCAAGAGGTCGAGTCGCACTCCTCCTACATCGAATGGGGCTCGATCGGCGGCATTTTCGCCTTCGGGCTCCTGCTGTGGATTCTGGGAACACCAACGGTGATGAGTCTGAAGCGGGGCAAGTGGCTAGTCTTCGCGGGATGCTTCTCGATCATCGCCCTCTGCGCCTTCCACTTCTTCCTTCGGCACCCGATGACATGGTGCTACTTGGGTCTGCTCTTGCGCGAAGCGGCGTCGGATGCTTAGAGGGGCTTGCGAATGCTCACCAGCGCGCCCAGTACGAGTCCCGCCGCAATGCCCATCGAAAGATTCATTCCGAGCTTCTTGTTGACCGGCTTATCCTCCAATCGGGGCTGATCCAAGATCGTCCATTTGATCGGATCGCGCGTCATTTGGAGTTTGGCCGCCTGGTACTGGATGGTGGCTTTCGCGAGTAGCTGCCCGCGCATCGCGATCTCACGAAGCGTAGCGTTGAGCTCGGCCGCTTCTTCCGGGGCTAAGTCCACAATCTTCTTAAGGGCGTCGCGCTGCGCGCTGATCGAAGTCTGCTCGAGCAGGAGCTCGACGTAGCCCTCGATGCCCGGGTCCTTGCCGGTCTCGGCCGTGCCCGACTGAAGGGCGCGAAGATACTTCGATGCCTCAAGCGACATCTGCTTCCGGATCGCCGTAATTGACTCCTTCAGGCGCTTGATTTCAGGTGCGTCGGGACCGAGTGCGGCGGACTTCGCCTTGAGTTCGGTTTCGGCCGCGACCAACTTGGGTCGAAGGGCCGCAATCGGCGGCAGCGAGACGGGCAAATCAGCAGCCGTGGCGGACATCTTGGCGAATCGGCCGCGCACCATGGCGAGCTTCGACTGCACATCGATCTCTTTGATCTGAAGTGCCTTCAGCTGCTGGGCCCAGTTACCCGGCATGGCCATCGTGCCTGCGTCGGGCTGGCTGATGATCGAAGGAGCGCTCTTGGCGTTGCGCTGCAGCGACACCAGTTTGGATTCGAGCTGGCTGATGGTCGCCCGCTCTTTCTTGACCTCGTTTTCGAGCACCTTGACGTCCTCGCTCTGGAAGGACTGCTGCGTACGGGCGTTGATCTTCTCCAGCGCATTCAGGTGCAGCCGCACAATCTTCATCGCCTGGTCTTTGTCGCTGCTGGTGCCAAAAATCGTCAGCGTGTTGTTGCGGAAGTCGGACTCGAACTTGCGATGCTTGATCGCCTCCTCACGCTCCATGTTCACGCCCGAGGCGAGTTCATCCAGTGCGCTCTCGCTTTCCAAAAATCCGCGGTAAATGTCCAGCGTGGTGGTGCCTCCGCCGGTCAGTGCGGCCAAGGCTCCTGCCTCGCCCCCGCCCGCGGGCAGGGAGAGCATCGAGGGCGGTCGGGACGGGAAGTAGAGCGTCGCCTTTGCCTCATACTTCGGCGGCCATAACAGCGTGTAGAGGACAGCGACGCCCACGCCGAGCCCGATCAGCCCCAGGAAGACACCGAGACGACCGCGAATGCGGCGTCCAAGTTCGTTCAGGTCGACGGATTCGGGTGGTGGTGCGGTCGATGTCATGGGTCGAAAAATCTATCTCCGAAGCACGCTGTAGAACAGGATCAAATTCGAAAGGAGCTGTTGGATCAGCTCGGGCTTAAGGCCATTGGGGTGGCCGAACAGAACGGCGTCGCCCGGATGGAGAACCGGATTCGCGGCGATCTTGCCGTCCTTCAAGTACTCGTCCAAGTTAAACTGCTCGACGACGGCCTTACCATCGGGTCCGGGTCGCGCCACGACAATGCGGCGCAGGGTGCCGTCATCGGCGAGGCCACCGACTTCGGCGAGCACGTCGTTCAGAGTGTACGTCTTGTTCGGCAGCATCACGACCTTGCCCGGCTTCTTCACCGCACCCAAGGCGTAGATGACGTCCTCATTTCGTCGCACGAAGACAAGGTCGCCCGATTGGAGTTCGAACGGCTTGTTCGGCAGGCCACCTTCCGGCGCGCTCGCATCAATCTGGAGCATGTCGCCGTTGCGATAAACCATCACTTGCCGGCTCGTGCCTTCCGGTGTAATGCCGCCCGCCAGAGAGATCGCGCGAAGCAGGGTCGGCTCGCCGCGGGTTACGTACTCGCCGGGCTTACTCACCTGACCGAGAACGGAAACGCGCACAATCGGCACCACCGAGACGAGAACTTCATCGCCGTCTTTCAGTTCGGTGGGCTCGGGGGAGCCGTCGGGTCCGATGGGAACGTCGACTTCCGCACCGCCTGCGCGCCGGATCTTCACGCGCACATCTTGGTTCTCAATCGGGACTTGGCCGACGTCGAGCACCATGCCGCCCGCTTGAACGATGGCTTTGGAAACATTGGCGCCGGTGGTCAGGCGGTACGTGCCGGGCTTGCGCACGAGGCCGTTGACCCACACCTTCACGGATCGCGTGGGCGAAAGCACCACAAGATCGTTGGGTTGGAGCCGGACATCGGGCTCGCGCTTGTCGCTCATCAGGGCATCGAGCGAGCGATTCGCAATCTCGCGATCGCCTCGGACCAAGCTGATCGACCACTGATCGCTGTTGCGATTGAGGGTGATCGTACTCGCCACTCGCTTCAGGGTCAGGTCAGCACTCCATTCGAGTGGGCCACGCGGAATCGAACCGGTCGCGGCGACTTGATCTTCATCGCTGCCGGCGACATAGAGGAAAACGAACGCCTTGCCCTCGATCTTGAGGGAAACGTAAACTTCGCGCGGCTGCACGAACCGGCTCAGGGCGCGACGCACTTTCGATTGCGCCTCCGCGACGGTGAGATCGACGACAGTCACCCGCCCAAACGACCGGCCGTAGATTGAGCCGTCTCGGGCGATCACATAGTCGCCGGTATGCAGTTTTGCGCTCTCTTCACTCGCGGTGACCTCGACGTGCAGCACGTCGCCCGCCTTGAGCCGAAGGGGTTGCGCCATGCAGAGTGCAGTGGCAAAAGTAATGAGGAGAGCGATGCCGATACGAAGGCGTTGAGTCATCCGCGGAGCTGTTGAAAATGCCGTCCTGGCGAGTTCCAGTATACCGGTAGACGAACCAGGCTCCCCTGAAGAACGGGCATTATCGCGTTGCCCGTCGACAGATGCTCGCGACGCGTTCGGCCATTCCCTGAATCTCGTCTTCGCTAAGCGTGGGATGCACCACGAGCATGAGCGATGTCTCGCCCAGTTCGCGGGCGACCGGAAGCCGCTCGGCCGGCGCAAGACCCGCGTCCTGGAAATTCTTCTCGAGATACATCTCGCTGCAACTGCCCACCGTGCATGGCACGCCGAGGTCGTTCAGCTCCATCATGATGCGGTCGCGGGACCAGTCGGCCGCGAGCGCTTCGGGGCGAACGTAAAAGTAGTACTTGTAGTAGCTGTGATAGGCGTGCTCGGGCGCATGCTCCAGTCGTAGGGCGTCGATGCCGCTCAGGTGCTGATCGTAAATCCCGGCATATCGGCGACGCGTCGCCACCCATTCATCGAGTTTTCGGAGCTGGACGCGGCCGATCGCAGCCTGTGGCTCGGTCATGCGCCAGTTGCTTCCGAACGACTCGTGCAGCCACCGAAACCCTGGGGCGTGCGGGCGATTGTAAACGGTGTCGAACTTCTTACCGTGGTCCTTGACTGACCACATCGCGTCCCACAATCCCGCGTCCGACGTGGTGATGGCTCCGCCTTCGCCGCCCGTGCTGAGGGTTTTGTCCTGGCAGAACGACCACGACGCGACGACGCTGAGCGAGCCGATCTTCCGGCCACGGTAACGAGCGCCTTGGGCCTGCGCGGCATCCTCGATCACAGGGACGCCGAGCGCATTCAATTCGTCCATTTCGCACGGCCATCCCGCCAGGTGAACCGGGATGATCGCCTTCGTCTTTGCGGTGAGAACTTGGCTGACGGTTTCCGCCGTGATGTTGCCACTCGCACAGTCGATGTCGGCAAAAACCGGTTTCGCGCCGACGAGCACGACCGAGCTCGCGCTGGCCATAAAGCTTCGCGGGGTGCAGATCACCTCGTCGCCCGGTCCAATCCCGAGCGCCCGAAGCGCGGCCTCGATGGTCACGCTGCCGTTCATCATCACGATCGCGCGTTCGGCGCCGCAGTAGCTGGCAAGCTCGCGCTCAAATTCGCGTCCTTCTTGACCGGTCCAGTAGTTGACCTTGCCGGATTCGTAGACTCGAGTTGCCGCCGCGATCTCATCGGGGGCGTAGTAGGGCCAGGGCGAAAGCGGCCCCATTTTGGTGACTTCCTGCTCCACCATGGTCGCCACGTTACGCGACTCCTGCCTTCGCAGCAAACAGCGATTTGAACGACGCCACCGTTTGCCGAATGCCGTCTTCGAAGCTGACAATCGGTCCGTAGCCAAACGCTTCTCGGGCCGCATCGATCGAGGCCTTCGAGTGGGCCACGTCCCCGGCCCGAACGGGACCAAACTCCGGCTCGATGTTCGATCCGACTTCGGCCTGAATCGCCCGGAACAGCTCGAGCACGGTCACATTGCCACCGGCGCCGACGTTATAGGCACGCCCACACGCCGCACTGGGAGCCTCGAGAGCAAGGAGATTGGCGTGCACCGCGTTGGCCACAAACGTGAAATCGCGCGAGAAGCTGCCGTCGCCATTGATGCGCGGCGCCTTGCCTTCGAGCAGCCCATAGGTGAACAGCGGCACAACCGCTGCGTATTGGCTGAACGGCGTTTGGCGGGGGCCGAATATGTTGAAATAGCGGAGGGCGATCGTCTCGAGCCCATACACGCCGTGGAATACGCGCGTGTAGCTCTCGGCCGTGACTTTCGACACCGAGTACGGGCTCTTCGGGTTCAAGGGCAGACCTTCGTGCTTAGGCGAAACCTCTGTGTCGCCATAAACGCTGCTGCTACTCGCCATGACCAGCCGCTTCACGCCCGCGTCCTTCGCGGCGATGAGCACGTTGAGCGTCCCTGAAACGTTAACGTCGTTCGAGGTGAACGGATCGTTAATCGATCGCGGCACGCTGCCCAGGGCGGCCTGGTGGGAGACCCAGTCGATACCCTGCATGGCACGCTTGACCGCTTCCTGATCGCGCAGGTCCTGTTCCAGGAACTCGATGCGTCCCTGGTGGTGTTCGAGGTTGGCGCGAAAACCGTTCGACAGGTTGTCGAAGACGCGGACCTCGTGGCCACGCTCGACCAGTGCATCCACGATATGGCTGCCGATAAAGCCGGCTCCGCCGGTCACGAGCACGCGAGCCATCAGCGGTGCCCTCCCGAAGTTCGTCCAACGTTCCTCACGAGAGCACGAGGATACCAGACCGCACCTGCGGCCCCCGCCGTTTTAACCCATCGGCTGGCGATAGGTGGCCGCATACCGACCGGTGGCGAAGTGTTCAAGCTGCCGCTCGATATCGGTGAGCAACGTGCTCGCGCCGAGTCGAAAAAGTTCGCCACCCAACCACGGGTCGCCGAGTTCTTCCTTCATCAAGAACTGCCATGCCATCGCATCTTTGGCCGCACGGATACCGCCCGCCGGTTTGAATCCGACCCGGTAGCCGGTTTCCTCCAGGTACGTCCGGATCTGGCGCACCATGGTGAGACCCACCGGAAGTGTGGCATTCACGGACTCCTTGCCCGTCGAGGTCTTAATGAAATCCGCACCCGCCATCATGCACACCATGCTCGCCTTCGCGACATTGGTCAGGGTGGAAAGTTCTCCCGTCGCAAGAATCGTCTTCAGGTGCGCCTCTCCGCATGCCTCGCGCATGCGCTGAACTTCGTCATAGAGATCGCGCCAGCGACCTTCGAGCACCAAGCGCCGGGTGATGACGATGTCGATTTCGGTGGCGCCAGCCGCCACGCTTGCGGTGATCTCCTCTAACCGCTGTTTGAGGGGACTGAGGCCGTGAGGGAAGCCAGCGGCCACCGCCGCAACCGGAATGCCCGAACCCTGGAGCGATTCGACCGCGGTTGGGACCATCTCGTGATAAACGCAGACGGCGCCGCACGTGAGTGGTTTGCGGAATCCGATCTGGTCGAGGATTTCGCGTCGAACCGGCTGGCGCGCTTTCGCGCACAGACGCCGAACAGTGCCCGGCGTATCGTCGCCACTGAGGGTAGTCAGGTCGATACACGTGATCGCGCGGAGCAGCCAAGCCGCCTGCCACTGCTTTTTCACGGTCCGTCGTGTCGTCAACGTAGACGACCGACGTTCGGCGGCGGAGCGATTCACACGCAGCTCTTCGATGAGCGAAGCATCGAAAGGTACGCCTGGATTTCGCGTCAAGCCCTGGTCCATCGAGCGTTGCACGAGCATATTGTTAGGCTATTGTGTCAGGTCCACGGCCCTGACCACAACGTGCCAAAATAATTTGGCGGACGAACCGCCAGCAGCCAATGTCGCCTGCCCACTAGCTCAAAACAAGTGTTCGCCGCGATGGGCGGACTCGGAGGAATCATTGCGAATTGGAATTTTGACAGGGGGCGGTGACGTTCCCGGCTTGAATGCCTGTATTAAGGCGGTGGTGAACGAAGTCGCCGACGATGGCCACGAAGTCGTTGGCTTGCGTCGCGGCTGGATGAGCTTGCTTGCCGTCAATCCCGACGACCCTGACTCGATCGGCCAGTACGTGGAGCCGCTCGACAAGAACAAGGTTCGCCGCATCGACCGGACAGGCGGCACGATCCTGCACACCTCGCGGACCAACCCGGGCCGCGTGAAGCCGTCAGGCGTCCCCGACTTTCTGAAGGACCAGATCTCCGGCGACGGAATCCAGGACTTCACCAAGCACGCCCTTCGCGTGTTGGAGCACCTGAAGATCGACGCCCTGATCCCGATCGGCGGCGACGATACGCTCAGCTATGGCCTGAGACTCCACGACGAAGGCATGCGCGTGGTCGCGATCCCCAAGACGATGGATAACGACGTCCACGGCACCGACTACTGCATCGGATTTTCGACAGCCGTCACGCGAGGCGTAGAGTTCATCAACAACCTGCGAACGAGCACAGGCTCGCACGAGCGCATCGCCGTGGTCGAACTGTTCGGCCGAAACAGCGGCGAAACCTCCCTGGTCACCGCCTATCTGGCCGGTGTTGATCGAGCGATCATTTCCGAAGTTCCGTTCGACGTCGAGAAGCTTGCCGAGATGCTCGTCGAGGATAAGCGCACGAACCCCAGCCACTACGCGATGATGACGATCAGCGAAGGCGCCCACTTCAAGGATGGCGAGATCATCCAGCGAGGCGAGGCGGATGCTTATGGTCACCAGAAGCTCGGCGGAATCGGCTTGGAAACCGGCGAGCGCCTGAAGGAGATCACCGGGCAGAACATCGTTTACCAGCAGGTCGGCTACCTCATGCGCTCCGGCGCGCCCGATTCGCTCGACTTGATGGTGGCGACGAACTACGCCGTGATGGCCGCGAATTTGGCCGTCGAAGGCGTAAGCGGTCGAATGGTCGCCCTGCGCGGCGGCACCTACACGAGTGTGCCCATCTCGGTCACCCGCGAAGGCGTCAAGCGCGTCGACGTGGAAGAACTGTACGACGCCGCCTCCTATCGTCCGAAGGTTCGCCACGTGGCGGGCAAGCCAATGTTCCTGTATTGATGCCGAGGATGGCTCCCGGCCCGGGCCTCGCGTCCGGGCCAGGACCACGCGGTATCATGAAGCGTCCATGGCGGTCTCACTGCTTGAGGTCGCAATAGGGGTAGAGCATCTTCGCCCGCCGGGAGGGTCGTCGTCAAAGACGACAAGTTCAACATAGGGTCGGTTAGCTCAGTGGTAGAGCACTTCGTTCACACCGAAGGGGTCGTAGGTTCAAATCCTATACCGACCACCATCTCTCCATGTGGTGGGTCTACATCCTCCAAAGCGCGACGACGAATCGCTTTTACATCGGCCACACAGCGCGGCTCGACACCAGAATCGATGAGCACAATTCCGGGCATACGCGATCGACACGGGGTCGGGGCCCTTGGCGACTCGTCTACCACGAAAGCTTTGCGACTCAGAGCGAAGCTGCCGCACGCGAGCGGCAGCTCAAGAGCTGGAAATCCCACCGCAGCCTACAGGACCTGATTGACCAGCAGGCAGAGCATCCCGGCATGCCGGGAGAGTCGTAGGTTCAAATCCAATACCGACCACCATCTCTCCATGTGGTAGGTCTTCATCTCCAAAGCGCGTCGACGGCCACACGTCGCGGCTCGACCACTAGCATTGATGAGCACAACTTCGGGGCCGCCGCAGCACGGAGCGCGGACGTCCCCGTCCGCATCCCGGCCCCAAGGCGTCCTCGCCTTGGGAATCCAAATTCAGCCAAACAGGTAGAACGCCCGCGATGGTCGCTTTTCTTTACCGATGGAGACTCCTCCCTGGCCAGGAGGACGCATTCGTGGAAGCGTGGTCGCAAGTTACCGCCGCCCTGTGGAGGCAGGGCTCGCTGGGGTCGAGGCTCCACCGGGGATCGGACGGCATCTGGTACAGCTACGCCCAATGGCCCTCGGCGGAAGCGCGAGCCGAGGCCTTTACTCAAGAGCTCGAACCCGCGGCGAGCGCGCGAATGCGCGCCGCCATCGCCGAATCATTCGACGAAGTACGGCTCGAGATCGCCGACGACCAGCTCGTGGCTTGGCCGTCTGAAGGCGTTTAGGGCTTGGCGTCCAGGAAGTCGTTCACCATCGGAACGATCGTGGACATTCGCTGCATCAGGCTTACATGAGTGGTGTCGGGCAAAATGGCCAGCCGCGACGCCGTGCGAGGGCCCATGTCACCATGGGTTTCGCCGCCCTTAAGTCGGAACATCTCCGCGATGTGCGCCAGACGAACTCCGTCGGCATCGCCATGGATGAAGAACATCGGCGCGGGTGTGGCCTTGAGCTTTTCGGCGCCAAAGTCGTACCCCTTCGTAAACGTGGCGACGAGTCGCTGAACAAGCTTCGGAAAGCCGTCCGGGGTTGGGCTGATTTTCTTGTATTCAATCTCCATCGGTGAGTCTTTGAAAACGTCCGCGGTGAGCTTCGAAAGCGCTTCGTGCCCCGCGGGAATCATGCCATCGTCGCGGAACGTAGACGAGATGATCACGGCCTTGCGCACTTTTTCCGGATGTCGAATCGCACACTCCATGGCCACCGTGCCTCCCATGCTAAATCCGATCAAGTCGGCTTTGGGAATTTGGAGATGTCCCAGCAACGCGGCAACGTCGTCGGCGAGATATTCGTAGGTGAACTCTCGGGGAATGTCGGCCGTTCGGCCGTGGCCTTGCATTTCGACGGCGATGACTTTCCGCTTCTTGGCCAATTCGCTGATCCACCCTTCCCAGTTGGTGGTGATGGTCATGAATGCGCCGTGGAGCAGCACGACCGGTTCGCCGCTCCCGTGCACCTCGTAATACATCTTCAGGCCATTAATGGGTGCGTAGCCGCTGGTCGGCTTTTGTTGTGAGAATGCGGCGGTCATAAGAAGGGCGATCAAGAGAGTCGTGAGCATTTTCATTCGTTGAGAGAGTCCAGCAACGTCGGGCCAAGTTGGCGCAGTGGCAAGCGATCTTAAGATTCATAACGTGGAATGGGCGACGTGCCCCATGCCATCCACTTCGTTATTGTGGTGATAAAGCCTAATCGTTGTTGAAGTGGCCCTGGATAAGTCGGCTGCCTTCCGCATCGGGGAAGGCAGCCGACTCTCCGTAGCGCGTACAAGGTGTTAGCTTGCGCTGGCGACCAATTCGGCAAGCAACTCGTCGAGCTGGCCGAATGCCTCCGGCATGGCACCCGTCGCTCCGTCGCCTTCCAGCGCTTCCTTCGAAGGATAGAGATTGTGTACGGTCAGGTGGGTCTGACCGTCTTGCTCCGAGAAAGTCACGGTCGTGACGGTTTGGCCGGCGTCGCCTTCGTCGTTCGTCCAAACGAGACGGGCATTCGGATCGACTTCGAGATACGTGCCGAAAAACTCCATGGTCGCGCCCTCGTGCAAGAAGGCCAACCGATACTCCCCTCCCACACGCACATCCATCTTGCACGACACGAGGTTAAGACCGTACGACTTGGGGATCCACCATTGTCGGAAGAGGTCCGCTTCGGTCCACGCAC
Source organism: Fimbriimonadaceae bacterium (assembly GCA_044226215.1). GTDB lineage: Bacteria > Armatimonadota > Fimbriimonadia > Fimbriimonadales > Fimbriimonadaceae > JBGAHK01. Next base: position 762,004 of record JBGAHK010000002.1, read on the forward strand.
GGTACACGAGGTGGACGGGGGCGTCGACGGTGCGGGTGACGACGAGTTCGCAGTCGGATTTCCGCTCGATTCGGGTGCGGCTTTCGCCGGTGTTCAATTCTTCTGCATTAGTGACGTTCATCTGTTTTCTCCTGTTGTTTCAGTTCTTCGACAACTCGATCTAATCCTTCGAAGCGCGCGGCCCACAGCCGCCGATAGTCTTCGATCCATGCGGCCTCTTCATCCAGGGCGCGCTGGCCGAGCCGGCAGGTCCGGACGCGACCGATTTTCTCGGTGGTGACCAGTCCGGCTTGCTCCAAAACGGCGACGTGCTTCTTCATGCCCGTGAGGGTCATGTGGAATTTCTCGGCCAAGGCCGTGATCGAGGCATCCGATCGCCCAAGTTGCTCCAAGACACCGCGTCGGGTGGCATCGGAGAGCGCACCAAACGAAGCATCGAAGTTGGATTGGTAATACTGTACCATGTGGTTCAGTATAGCCCATGTTCCCGAATTTGCAAACGGAAATTATTGAAAGCGGTCGGAATATGGTCCGCCGGGAACGTTTCGTAGGCTGAAAAAATACGGGAATTTACGACGAACGCCCGCGTTTTACGGCGACTTCGCTAAGATATTGCAATGAGGACATGGTGCGTGGCACTGCTATTGGGGGCGGCGGCATGCTCCCACGGCTCGTACGAGCTCTTCCTGATCCCCTCGGCCGATGGCCGCGTGAGCCGGATCGATCCCGTCAGCCGCGTCGGACTGGGTTCCTTTGGGCCGAGTACGCCGGCTCAAGTGACCTCATCGTCGAGCGGAATCTGGGTGCTGAATTCGACCGGCCGCTATGCCCGGTACAACTTCTCGACCGGAGCAATTCTCAATCAGTCCTCGGTCATACCCGCCTTCACATCAAACGCCATCGCAGGGTCCGACTCAAATAGCCTCACCGGAATCGTTGGCAATACGATTCGTGACTTCAACCTGCTGACCGGCACTACGAAGTCCCTCGCCACTCTGAACTTGTCGTACACCTACGCACAGATTGAGCGGCTACCGAACGGAATCTTCGTGGTGATGGCCAAGAACAACGCCAACATCAAGTTCGTTTGCGAGACCTATGCACCCGGAGGCACGCTGATCGATTCCGTCCAGCTGGCTCAAAATGTGTTCGACTCAATCGGCCAAATGGCGATCACCGGTTCAGGCACCACGTATCGCGCTCACGCGTTCTATGGAACCGGCGGTGGTAACCCCACGCCCTGGCTGTCTTCGATCACGATCACGTCGGCGGGGCTGATTTCGGGTTCCACTGGAGTCTCGATTCCCGGCACAACTTGGACCGCTGGCGCTGAGCCGGCAACGGTCGCCAGTCACGACGGCCTGTGGGTTGTTGGGCTGAATTCGGCCAGCAATATTCAAGTTTCGCAGCTTTCCCTCTCCCCCTCGGTAGCGGTTGTCGACTCCTACACGTTCCCCCACAAACTCCCGTCGAGTCGATGGACCATGGTGAATGTTCTTGCTCCGGAGCCCGCCGGCTTATTGGCCCTGACCGTTCCTTTCGTAGGTCTCCTCGCACGCAAAAAGAAGCGGCCCTCGGAAGTACCGGTTCGCAGTTAGCCGAGGCCGAGCCCAAGTCCGATCGCAACGTCTTTACGGTTCAGCAGCGGTTTTGCGCGCTACTTCTGAGTCTTTACGTTTTTCTTGCGACGAAATCTTTGTCTTAGCCCCTGCCCTTAGTAATGAGGACAAGAAAGCGAGGACAGGCATTTTGAACCTACCACAGCTACAATTTTAGGTGTGGGACGGCAAGAGCTTCTCCCCATCTTGAGATACTCCACAAGGCGCTCGGCCCAGCCCGATGCGTTACGCAACCATTCCTTGCTCATCTCCCGCCCGGCTTCACCTCCAACAGGTCAAGCCGGGCTCCTTCATTTTTGGCTATGAAATTTCCCAACGTTGACCCAATCCCGGTGCCCGCGCCGGTCTGGCTGATGAAACTGCTTAGCCTGCTCACGCTCGCGCTCCATTTCGCGGCCGTGATGATCCTGGTTGGCAGTTTGCTGCTCGTCATTTTCCATTCGCTGCGCGGCACCCGGTCGGCAGCGTCTGTCCTGGCGCGGCGCCTCCCCACCGTGATGACGTTTGTTTATTCGAACTTAGCGTCCCCGCTGGCTTTTTCCAGGTGCTCTATGGCAGGGCGATCTACTCGAGCAGTGTGCTCATCGCCGTGCTCTGGATATCCGTCATCTTCCAGCTCTTCTTGGCCTACTGGCTGCTCTATCGCACCCAGGTCTCGCTCGAGAGAGGCGGCAAGGCGTGGATTCCGGCCCTAATCTCGCTCTTGGTCGTGCTGAGCATCGGCCAAATCTACGCGATGAACATGACCCTTATGCTGCGACCCGATGCTTGGCCCGGGATGTCCGCCAACAGCCCCGAAGGTCTCCAAGCTGTATCGGGTGACCCGACCATGACCCCGCGGTTCATGTTCGTCATTGCGGGAGGGCTCGTGTTCGGCGGCATGTGGGCACTAGTCCACTCCACCATGCGGCACCTCGATGACGCCACCAAGGCCGCCCTTGCCCAATCCGGTGGGTGGATGGCAGCAGGCGGAGCGGTGCTCCAACTTCTTTTTGGCTACCTCGCGGTGGCCCGCCAACCGGAAGCGGTGCGATCCGGCATCGGCGATCTGGCCATCTGGAAGATCAGCATGCTGCTCTGCGTCGCGGGCCTTCTCGTCGCCGCCCTCGTAGGCGCGCTGCAAGCAGCCAAGAGCAAGGCGACGTTCCTGCTCTCGCTGGTGGGCGCTGTGTTCGCGTTCCTGGGCAACGCTGGCGCGGTGATCGTGCGAGACGGCATCCGAGATCTGACGCTTCAAGGTCAAGGCTTCAACGTCTGGGATCGCACCGAAGCGAGCAACTGGAGCGTCATTGTCGCCTTCCTTCTTCTCTTCGTGATCATGCTGGGGGTCATCGTTTGGCTCCTGAGTGTCATGCGCAAAGCCACTCCTCCTCAGGAGGCGGTAACCCTATGATCGATACACCTACGACGACCTCGTCCCTCGGCACCTCCCCTGAGGAAGACATCTCGCGACGAAGCTTTGTCCGGATCGCGATCGGTGGCGCTGGCCTCGCCTATGCGGCGGCCATCGGCTATCCGATCTACCGGTATCTCAACTCCCCCGTCGAGACCGCGATCGAAGCAGCTGCCGTCAAAGAGGTGCTCCTCAAGGATGCCCAAAAGATTCCGGCCGGATCCGCGCTGGTCTTCAAGTTCGGGGTTTCGCCCGCACTGCTCATTCATCACACGGATGGCACGTGGGTTTCGATGACCGCGGTCTGCACCCACATGGGATGCACCGTCGCCTTCGACCCGAGCAAAGAGCGCATCGTTTGCGCTTGCCACGGCGGCCAATACGACCCCAAGACCGGCGACAACATCGCTGGCCCACCGCCCCGACCACTCAAGAAATACGACGTGGTCATGAGCGAGGGCTCCGACATCACGGTGAAGAGGGCTTAACGATGGCGAAAATCAGCAGTTATCTCGTCGACCGATTCGGCCTCGAAGATGTGGTGGCAGCCGCCAAGAAGAAGACGGTGCCGCTCCACAGCAAGAGCGCTGGTACTGGGGCGGCATTTCGCTCTTCGCGTTCTTGGTCCAGGCGATCACGGGCATTCTGCTCATGGTCTACTACCGGCCCGGTCCTGAATCGTACGAGTCCGTCCGGCAGATCACCAATGTGATCCACTTCGGCTGGTTGGTGCGGTCCGTCCATAACTGGTCGGCCACGATCTTCCTGCTCTCCGTGATGGTGCACATGTTCTCCGTCTTCTTCATGAAGGCGTACCGGGCGCCGCGCGAGATGGGCTGGTGGACCGGCATGGTCCTGCTCGTCGTCGGGCTCATCTTCGGCTTCAGCGGCTACCTGCTGCCGATGGACGATCTTTCGTACTTCGCCACGAAGGTAGGCATGGAAGTCCCCGCGGCGATCCCGCTCGTCGGCCCCGTCATCGCCAACCTGATGCGCGGCGGACTCGATGTCACCGAGTTCACCGTACAGCGATTCTTCGCTCTCCACACGGTGATCCTGCCGCTGCTCTATATCCCGCTTCTCGGACTCCACTTGTGGATGGTTCAGAAGCATGGCAACGCCCTTCCGCCTTCGGAAGAAGCGAAGGATCCGGCCGAGCGCAAGACGATGCCGTTCTTCCCGAACTTCATGGCGTAGGACCTCGCGGTTTGGCTTGTGACGCTGAACCTGATCGCCGTGATGGCGGCCCTGTTCCCGATCAGCCTCAGCCGCGGCGGATCCCAAGCCTCGCTGGCCGGCATCCATCCTGGTGTACTTCTATGAGCCAGTTCCAAACCCTCAAAGTCATCGGCAAGCTGATTCCGGGCTACGCCGGTGAAGCGGCCGGAATGACTCTGTTCACGGTCGGATTCATTCTCTGGTTCTTGATTCCGCTCTACGACACCAAGACCAAAGCGGGTCTGCGCGCCCGCAACGCGACTTACTTTGGCATCGCGGTCATTGCGATCCTCGTCCTCACCACTCTCTGGGGGTATGCAGCCCTCGGCGGCTAAGGAGCAACCATGAACTATCCTGTCTGGGAAGTCCCTAAACTTGGCAGCGCGTGGGTGATCGGCATCATCCCATCTTCTCACGCTCACTGTTTGGTTCGCCGTCGGAGGAGGCTTCATCCCGACTGCCGAGTCAGCCTCTATCGAGAAAAGCGAGAGGAGTTCCTTCCCGTCCTCAAAGCGCACTCGCGTTTCTTCCTCATCCTCACCAGCGTGTTCGGAGCCATCTCGGGCGTTGGGATTTGGTTCGCGATCGGCCTCGTTCAACCCGAAGCTACCTCGACGCTCATCCACAACTTCGTGTTTGGATGGGCGATCGAATGGGTGTTCTTCGTGGTGGAACTCGCCGCGGCGGCGGTCTACTACCTGACCTGGGACCGAATTCCCAAGGAACTCCACCTCAAGGTCGGCTACCTCTACGCGATCTCGTCGTTCCTGACGCTCGTCATCATCAACGGCATCTTGGCGTTCATGCTCACTCCGGGGCAGGCTTGGCTGAATGTCGCGGGCACGGGCAAAGAAGCGAGCGTGTTCTGGCTGGCATTCTTTAACCCGACCTACTTCCCGTCGCTCGTGAAGCGATCGCTGGCATGCCTTTCCCTGGCGGGCATCTACGCGCTCATCACTTACTCCCGCATCGAGGACGATCGACTGGAAGAGACCAAGCAGCGCATGATTCGTTGGAGCGCCCAGTGGCTCCTGCCGATGCTGATCGGACTCCCGGTCGTTCTCGTCTGTTCTTGGCGATGACCCCCGCCGAAAACCGTGGACTGCTCGAGCTCGGTATGAACACGGCAGCGGCCGGGGCCTTCACCCAGGTCACCCGCGTCGCCATGCTGACCGTCCTCACGACGTTCACGATCGCAGGCGTGGTGTACTTCTTCGCCTATCGCGGAGCCCGGTACTTCACGACGGCACATGCGGTCATGATCCTCGGTCTGGCCGCCATCGCGACGGCGAGTACCGAATTTGCCCGTGAGACCTTGCGCAAGCCGTATGTGATCGGCTCGCACATGTATTCGAACGGCGTCCGAAAGTCCGATGTCGCCCACTTCAACGAAGTCGGGTTCCTCGCCGGATCGGTGTGGAAACCTGCCACGGAAGACTCCCTGACCATGGGCAAGGCGATGTTCCGTGGACAGTGCATGGCCTGCCACACCGAGTCGGGATACCGGTCCATGAAGTCCCTGCTCCAAGCGCGGGACAAAGGCAACATCGACAAGCTGCTGAAGATGCTCCATGACATGCCGGCTGACTCGCCCTACCGTAAGTACATGCCACCTTTGGTCGGCAAGCCGGATGAAATCGAGGCACTGGCCGAATATCTTGCCCTCCTTTCGACCGGCCACGCCCCCCAAGTGGCCTCGAGCGAGCCGAAGAAGGTCGCTCGCCGATAAGCCGGAGAGGGAACATCACCTCGGGGGACGTGAGCAGCGTCCCCCATTTTCCTTTTGGGACCCGCATTAACGCTTGAGACACCGGGGAATTGTTGAACAAAGGACGGGCAGGCCCATCACTTTCGTATACTTGAGGAGCCCTTCAGGTGCCCTTATGCTAGTTCGCCGATCCCTCATCGCTTTTGCGCTCGCCGCGACCACCATTTGTCATGCCGGGTTCGTCGTGACCGGCTACAGCCCCGCACTTTGGGTGCGGCCAATTCCAGCCTGGGATTTGCGACTCCGCAACTCGTCGAGACGTTCGAGAACACCCAGCTCGTCCCGGGACTGTCCGCAACATGGATCGCCCAGGCAGGCACCGTTGGCCCAAGCGCCACGCTCCCCAACCTGTTCCGGACGATACCCGACGACCCCGGGAGGCCCCGAGCGGAACTGATGGCATCGCCGTCTCGTTTCCGGTCAGGCGAATCAGTCATGGTCCTATTCGGACTCATCTCACTGGGGCCAGCTGCAGTTTGACTACGCACCAGGAGCCACCGCAGTCGGATTCAGCCTTCAACAGATGGATGTGGATGCACGGCTATACGTCAACGGCGTCGCGCTCGGGTTCATCAGCGCGTTGGCCGGTGGCGGAACGGGCCCGAACGGCGGACGGAACGGCTATTACAAAATTGCGGGCACCGGTGGAGACAAAGTGTTCTCGGTCCGGCTGGAAAACTTTAGCGGTGATGGGTTCGTCCTCGACCACCTGATTTTGGAGAACGCCCCGGAGAAGTACCGCCCCGCGTGCTTCGGTCCTTCCGCCTGGTTCTCGACCAATGCGGACCTCGGACTCCTCGGCGCCCAATTCGAGGACTTTGAGACCAAGACCATGGTGAGCGGGGTCCAGGTTAAATTTCAGACGGTGAACGGCACTTACGGACCGTCGAGCACCCTGCCCAACACGTTCAATCCGGCCAACGACCCGTTCGGCAACGCGTTTGTCACCGGCACCTGGGGCGGCACGCGTACCCTCGTCAACACTCAAGATAATCTGTCCCACGCTTACAACGAAAAGGACAGCTACGGCGATATCGAGATCACGTTACCGATAGCGGCCCAATCGGTCGGATTTGCGATGTGCGACATGGAGCAGCCGGTCAGCATCTTCGTCAATAACGAGAAAATCGGCTCCACGAACAACCTGCGCTCGACCAATCAGTTGGTCTTCAGCACAACCCGGAACGGCTTTATCCGGATCGATGCCGTCGGCGGCACCCCGATTCAAACCATTCGTTTGACCAATCAGCGAGCACCCACGTTTAGCGACGGATGGTCGATCGATCACCTTGCCTGGCTTCCGGCGGGTGCGCGGCTTGGAGGCTTTGTCCAGTACCAAGATTTCGGCGCGCTCGCGACCGATCACCCCCTCACGGTCGAGGTCTATAACCACGCGAACGGGTCCTTGGTGACAACGCTGAATGTCAAGCCGGACGCACTCGGCAACTGGGGCGTACCGAACACTCTTTCTCCCGGAACTTATGACTTTGCCTTCAAGGCCGACCACTGGCTCCGCAAGCGCGTGAATAATGTGACCGTCGGAACCGGGTCGGTCCGGGTCGACGCGTCGATGCTGAACGGCGACTGCGACGGCGACAACTCCGTCACCGTCTTCGATTACTCGATCCTGAGCGATTCGTTCGATAAGAGTTCCGGTGAGGCCGGCTTCGATCCGGCAGGCGACCTCGACGGCGACGGTACGGTGACGGTCTTTGACTATTCGATCCTGAGCAACAACTTCGACCGGTCAGGGGACTAGCGGTCGGTCGATTGAGGGGGTTCATGGAGCGGTCCATAAACCCACCTCAACTTCAATCGTCGCTATCCTCGTCGTCCTCGTCGTCCGGCTCCTTCGGTTGGACCGGAGAAGCCATCTGAGCGCGCAACGCATCGATCTGAGATGACATCAAATCGAACATGGAGGTGCCGCTCGCACGGGACATCCAGCCGATCATCGACGAGACGCACACTTCCTTCACGTAAGCGCCCGAGAAACCCTCGATCCGCTTCGCGATGTCAGTGCGCTGATCGTCGGTCAGTCGCATCTCGCCCTTCCAACTCGCCATCATCCGCTCCAGAAGCTGAACGCGCTCGGGGAATGCGGGCGGCCCGAAGACGACCTTGCGGTCGAATCGAGACGGCCGGTCCGTGATCGCCGCGTCCAGACGCTCCGGGTGGTTCGTCGTCGCCACGGTGAGAATGCCGTGGTTCGAGGACAAGCCATCCATCTCGTTCAGGAAGAACGACAGGTTCTCCTTCTTGAGCATGGAGTCCAGATCCTCGAAGACGAGCAAGCACGGTTGACTCTGCCGCGCGCGGTAGAACACGGCCGACATCATGTCGGTAGCCGTGTACCGGTTCGATTCGAAGCCACGCACGTACAGGATCGGAACCTGGAGCCGATTGGCGATCGCCCGGATGAACATCGTCTTTCCGTTCCCCGGAGGCCCGAGCAACAGAACGCCGCGCTTCCACGGCACCCCGTGCTCCTGGTACAGATCCTTGGCCTCGAAGAACCCGACGAATTGATCGACCAGGTCCGCCTTGAACTGGCTCGGCATGATGAGGTCGTCCAGATTCGCGCGCGTGATCTGCTCGGTCAGCTTCCAGTCCAGGCTCCACATCCCGCTGCGGAACGTGAATACCTCTCCGCCGACCGCGTGGTTGAACTTGCAGACAGCAGCGAAGAACCGCTCGACATCCTCCCGCCGGTCGGCCAGGATGAGCGAGTAGCTCGACGACTGAGTCTGCACACGGATCACGTCGAACACGAGGCCGCTCCAGCGGACCCGCAGCGCTCCGTTTTGGAACGTGCCATCGATCTGCTGCTTGTCGACGACCCAATCACGCGTCACGTGGTTGTGAACCTGCTCGTTCGCGGCGATCTCGGCCATGCCGTAGTGCGCGAACTTCTCGATCTGGAAATCCCAGTCGGTGGTCTCCAGGATGGCCTTGCCCGGAAACTGCTCGGCCACGCGGCACGAGATTTCGTACATCAGGCTCTCGTCCGGATGCGATAGAACTTTTCGGATAATGCTGGTTAAGTTGCGCATAGTCTTGTTCGGGCCGCACGCACAAGGCGGCCAGGTAGGCAATCAGGGGCGATGAACACAGACGGGGCACGAGACGTGCGGACGGAGACGAATGAATTATTCGGCTTCGAGGGCGAACCAGGAGTCGACCAAGACGCCGGCTATCGCGCGGCCCCAAGGGGCGGCGCTTGTGTTTGGCCGGTATCGAAGCGTGGTCGAGAGTCGCATGACGGAACGCAAATTGTGGATGACCGTCCCCCCGGAAGTCAAGAGTTTGTCGAAGGAATTCGGGCGGAATCGGGTCGCGCCGCCCGATTGCTAGGTTCCGTGGCTCGAAAGCTGGCGTTTTGACCTTAAATCATGCCAAAATTGTCTAGATTCTGGCGTAGGAAAACCTGAGCCAGACGAGCGAATTTTCTCATGCTTCAGATTACAAACCTGCACGCCCGCGTCGAGGAGAAAGAGATCCTCCGAGGCATCGATCTCACCGTCCGCCCCGGCGAAGTCCACGCGATCATGGGCCCGAACGGCTCCGGCAAGAGCACCTTGGCCAATGTGATCGCGGGTAAGGATGGCTACGAGGTCACCGGCGGGTCGGTAACGATCGACGGCGAAGACATTCTCGAGCTGGCCCCGGAAGAGCGAGCCGCCGCTGGGCTGTTTCTCGCCTTCCAGTACCCGGTCGAGATTCCCGGCGTTTCGAACTCCTATTTCTTGCGCGCCGCCGTCAACGCCGTGCGCAAGGCTCGAGGCGAAGCGGAAATCGACGCGCTGAACTTCCTCAACTTCATCAAGGCGAAGGTCGAACTGCTTCAGCTCGACCAGTCGATGCTCACCCGCAGCGTCAACGACGGATTTAGCGGCGGCGAGAAGAAGCGAAACGAGATTTTCCAGATGGCCGTTCTGGAACCCAAGTACTGCCTGCTCGACGAGACCGACTCGGGACTGGATATCGACGCGCTTCAGACGGTCGCCCACGGCGTGAATGCGCTGCGCGGTCCCGACCGAGGCTTCCTGGTCGTCACCCACTACCAGCGGCTGCTCAACTACATCGTGCCCGACTTCGTGCACGTCCTGATGGATGGCCGCATCGTGAAGTCCGGCGACAAATCGCTCGCCCTTGAATTGGAAGCGAAGGGTTACGGCTGGCTCGAGGCCGAATTTGCGGCGGGGGCGCGCTAGAGTGGCCGGAACCATCGCCATGAACGATACGTTGCTTCCCGGCTTGGAGCCCAAGCGGTCCGAAGGCCGCGACGCATTCCTCCAAGCGGGTATCCCCACCACGCGCGACGAAGCGTGGAAATACACGAGCCTGCGTTCCCTTCAAGACGCGACGTTCGGGGAGAACTCCGGCATCGTCAGCGTGAGCGACGTCGACCGGCTCGCGATTCCGAATCTGGAAAGCTACCGAATCGTTGTGGTGGATGGACGGGTCCGACCGGACCTCTCGGCCGATTTCGTCGGCTTCCAGGTGCTCGAAGGAGTCCAAGGCCGTGTCGGGGAACTGATCAAGTTCGATCTTCACCCGTTTGCCGCACTGAATACCGCCACGTTTTCGAACATCGTTCGCATTTCCGTCGGCCGGGGCCAGCGCCTCGACCGCCCGGTACAAGTCATCCACATCACGACCGGCTCGTCGACCGGATGGAGTTATGCGGCACCCCGCTTGCTGATTGAAGTCGAAGATGGCGCTGAACTCAGCCTGGTCGAGAGCTATGGCACGGTCGGCGTGGGCGCCTCGCTGACCAACGCGGTGACCGAGGTCCACCTGGGTGCGAACGCAGGGCTGGAGCATGTGAAGGTCCAGCGCGAATCGAAGACCGCGACCCACATCGCCAACACGGAAGTCAAACAGAAGCCCGACTCGCGGTACAACGGGTTCAACGTGAACTACGGCGGAGGCCTGACCCGAAACGACGCCAACGTGTTCCTGGACGGCAGCAACATCCGCTGCCGCATGGACGGTGTCATCGTTCTCGGCGGCGATCAGCACTGTGACAACCACACGCGGCTGGACCACGCCTTCCCGCATTGCGATAGCTTTGAGGTCTACAAGCACGTCCTGCGCGACCATTCGCGCGCCGTGTTCAATGGCCAGATTTACGTCCACCAGGATGCCCAGAAGACGGACGCCAAGCAGACCAACCAGACGCTGCTCCTCTCGGAGCACGCTAGCATCGATTCGAAGCCGCAGTTGGAGATTTATGCGGACGACGTCAAGTGCACGCACGGCGCAACCGTGGGCAATCTGGACGACGAGCCTCTGTTCTACATGCGCTCTCGCGGCATCCCTGAGTCTCAGGCCCAAGGCCTGCTGGTTTACGCCTTTGCGGCGGAAGTTCTCGAAAAGATCGAGATGGCGCCTGTCCGAGTCGCCCTGGAGCAACTCCTGTTCGAGCAGCTTCAGGGAGGAGGCTAGACCACGAACGACATCGTGCGCGACACCGTTGACGTTCCGTCGCTGCGCGAGCAGTTTCCTGCGTTGTATCAGCAGGTCCGGGGTCGAGACCTGGTCTACCTGGATAACGCAGCCACCACGCAAAAACCCTTTGCGGTGCTGCGTGAGATGCAGCGCTACTACCAGAACGACAACGCCAACGTCCATCGCGGCGTCCACGCGTTGAGCCAGCGGGCCACGATTTCGTTCGACCAGACCCGAGCGAAGATCGCGCGCCACATCAACGCCGCATCCGAGCGCGAAATCGTGTTCACCAAGGGATGCACGGAGGCGATCAACCTGGTCGCGCATTCGTGGGGGCTGAGCGCCGATTCCAAATTTGAGCTGGGTGGCAACGGTTCCGTCGCTCCTGATCGCGTGCGACTGGAGCCTGGTGACGGCGCTCCCGAGATCGTCCTCACGACGATCGAGCACCACGCCAACATCGTGCCTTGGCAGATTTTGGCCGCCCGAACCGGCGCCCGCATCATCCCCGTTACGCTTGCGCCGAACGGCGATCTGGATTGGAACGCGTTTCGCGCTGCCATCAACGAGCGGACTGCGCTGGTCGCCTTCGTCCACGTTTCGAACGTGACGGGCATCCTGAACTGCCCGGGCCGGCGGGACCGTCAGCATCCCGCCTTGGAGATCATCGATCGCGCTCATGAAGTCGGCGCGCGCGTACTCCTCGACGCCGCGCAAGCGATGGCTCACCTGGAAGTCGACGTGCAGTCGCTGGGCATCGACTTCTACGCCATGAGTTCGCACAAGATGTTTGGTCCGACGGGAGTGGGCGGGATCTACGTGCGGCAGGAGATCCTCGATCAGATGCTGCCTTATCAGACCGGCGGCAACATGATCAAGAAGGTCAGTTTCGAAGAGACCACGTTTGCCTCGACGCCCGACCGGTTCGAACCAGGGACGCCGAATATCGCCGGCGTGATTGGATGGGGCGCCGCCGTCGATTTCTTGGAAAACCTGCCCCGAGCCGCGATCGCCGAGCATGAGCAGGATGTCATCCGCTACGCGATCGAGCGGCTGTCCCAAGTGGATGGCGTGCGTGTGCACTCGCATGCGGAGAACTGCCACGGCGCCGTCAGTTTTGAAATCGAGGGGATTCATCCCCATGATGCGGGAACAATCCTGGACCAGCAAGCCATCGCCGTCCGAACGGGCCATCACTGCTGCCAGCCGTTGATGCGTCATCTGGCGATTCCGGCTTCGATCCGTGCCTCGTTTGCGTTCTATAACACCCGCGAAGACGTCGATCGCCTCGTGGAAGGGCTGGCCCGAGTGCAGGAGGTATTCGCTTGACCGATCTTCGCGAACTCTACCAAGAGATCATTCTCGACCACGCCAAGAACCCGCGTCACAAAGGCACGATGGACACCGCCACGCATCAGGCGGAAGGTCATAACCCCCTGTGCGGCGACGAGGTCACCATGTTTCTGCGAATGGAGGGCGACCGAGTGGCCGACCTCTCCTTCGAAGGATCCGGATGCGCCATCTCCACGGCGACGGCGAGCATGCTGGTCGAGCAACTGAAGGGCAAGACCACAGCGGAAATCCGCGCGGCGATCGAGCGCATCCACGACGCGGTCGTGCGGGAATCGCCGACGGATATCGACCAGCTCGGTTCGCTGCAAGCGCTCATGAGCCTGAAGGACTATCCGATGCGGGTGAAGTGCGCGACGCTCTCCATGCACACGATCCTTGCTGCGCTCGATCAGAGCGAGGATAAGGTGGTGACGGAATAGCCATGCCGGAGCCGATTCGAACTCAGCCGAAACTGAACTCCATCCAGCAGAAGCTTCTGGAAGGCGAGATCATCGAATCGCTGCGTGGCGTATTCGACCCTGAACTGCCCGTCAACATCTACGATCTCGGGCTGATCTACGACATCGCCGTGGACGAGGACGCGTTCGTCAACGTGACCATGACCCTGACCTCGCCGGCTTGCCCGGTGGCCGAATCGTTGCCCGTCGATGTGGAATTAGCTGTATTGAGGACTCCCGGTGTCCACAATTGTAAGGTCCAGTTGACCTGGGACCCGCCCTATTCGCTCGATCGCATGCCCGAGCATGTTAAGCTAGAGTTGGGTCTTCTCTGACATGAAACTAAGCGCCCAAGAAGAATACGGTCTGCGATGCCTCTTCGCACTCGCTCAGCAGGGCGAAGGGATTTCAATGACGATCCCCGAGATCGCGCGATTGGAGGGCCTGACTCAGCCCCATGCGGCGAAGCTGCTTTCGATCTTGCGCAAGAGCGGATTCATCAGCAGCACGCGCGGCCATATGGGCGGCTACACGTTGGCCAAGCGGCCCCAAAACATCCGGGTCGGGGAAGTGCTCGATGCTCTCGGCGGACGGATGTTCGAGGCGGGATTCTGTTCCCGGCACAGCGGCATCCACAACGAGTGTCTGCATGAACAGGATTGCATGATGCGCGGCATGTGGAACAAGGTTCAAACCGCGATCGATGCGGTCGTCTTCCAGATCACGCTGGCGGATCTTCTCGAAGGTAAATACGCCGACGAGAACGTTAGTTTCCAGCCAGTGGACTCCTACCGCAAACTGCGCAACGAGGAGATCGGGCGAGGAGTGACAGGTTGAATTTTCCTCTCGTTCTGAGTCCAGAGGCCGTCGAGCGGCTACGCCACATTTTAGCGACTAAGGGACAGCCGGGCCAATTCATTCGGATCGGGGTCAAGGGCGGCGGCTGCAGCGGTTTCGAATACTTCGTCCGCCTGGACGAGCGGACCACGCCCTACGATATCGAGATGGAATTCGAAGGGCTTCGCGTTGTCTCCGACACGAAATCCCAGCCGTACCTGGAGGGTGCCACGCTTCGATACACAGGCAATCTGCTCGGAGGCGGGTTCCAGTTCGATAACCCGAACGCAGCTCGTTCGTGCGGCTGCGGTTCGAGTTTTACGCCGAAGGCCGGCTGACCCAAGCCAGCGCATCGGCGAACAGTTGGTCTTCGCTCATCCCGAAGACTTCCTTCAGTGCTTCGTCCGCGTGAGTCTGGCCCGAGACCTGCATCGCGAGCTCCTTGAAAAAGCCGTTATTGGACATCCCTTCCGCGAGCCGCCCGAGTGCTGCCTCATCCCGGTTCTCGACTAGGAAATCCACGAGCGCCCGGCTCTGCTGATAGGCATCCCGGACCACCGCGCCGTGATGCTCGTCTTCGCGGTCGCCGAGGAACCACCGGTCCAACTGGCGCGCGTCGGCCCAGTTTCGCGCTCGGCACCGGATGGCCTCGCGATAAGTCTCGTCGACTTGGCCACCCATTCGCATGGCGATGCCCTCATTCAGCCAGAGCGGAATCTTGCCGTCTGAAACCAAACCGATGATGGAATGCGCGATTTCGTGCCGCAGCGCCTCATCCAATTCCGGTTCGTCCTGGAGGAGATAAGCGGGCAGGCAGATCTTGTAATAGTCGCGCTTCAGCTCGCAAAAGCCGTGCCGCCCGGGCGTCCACGGCGCGTCAACTTCCGGAACCAAGATGGTCAGTAGCGCGGGCGGGCGCTCGTCGAGATCGAGACGGGCCAAGACCGACTCCTGGGCTTCGATCCACGCCATAGCCAAGTAGTCAGCGACCACGGGATCGAAACGCGCATCCAGTTCGATTTCCGCGAACTCATCGATGCGAGTCCGGTTCGCTTCGCGCCGGCTGAGCCACTCCGATTCGATCATGCGCAACGTGACGGACGCCGATCCCGCCAGTCCGAGTCCCAGCGCCTGGGCTTCTTGGTAGGCCGCTTCGACCTCGTCATTGAAGAAGAACCGCATGACCTCGCGCCAAGCCGCCGATTCGATGGCGGCGGAGCTCGGGCCGGATCGGCGGTAGGTGGGATTCGACATGGATCACCCATTTCTACGCATGAGCCTCCCGTCATGATTCATCCAACAGCTGGAGATAGCTGTCGTACCGCTCTTCAGGTAGTTCTCCGCGCTCCACCGCCGCCTTCACGCCGCATCGGGGCTCATGGGTGTGGGTGCAGTCGCTGAACTTGCAGCCATCCACAAACCGCCGGAACTCGGGAAAATAGCGCGCGAGGTCGGCCGCCTCGATATCCACGAGCGCGAACGCGCGGATACCCGGGGTATCGATGAGCGTGGTGCCGCCGCCGATCGCA
Organism: Fimbriimonadaceae bacterium; assembly: GCA_044226215.1. Lineage (GTDB taxonomy): Bacteria > Armatimonadota > Fimbriimonadia > Fimbriimonadales > Fimbriimonadaceae > JBGAHK01. The sequence goes on from JBGAHK010000002.1 coordinate 777,612, forward strand.
TATCGGCTGCTCGCCGTGGTCGTATGGGCCCCTCGTCCATAGGCCGCGCTGACGCCGCCCGTTTGCGCGGCGATCTCTGGACACAGTGCGTTCACGAGGCTCGACTTGCCGACACCGCTATGGCCCACGAAGGCGCACGCTCGGCCCGCGAGTTCATGTCGGAGTGCGTCGATGCCCTCGCCGGAATCGGCCGAGCCCACGATGATGGGAATTCCCGACTGACGATACGGATCCAGCAGGCTCAGCTCAGCATCGCGTTCGTCTTCGTCCTGCGCGAGGTCCACCTTATTGCAAAAGATCACGGGTTCGGCACCGCCGTGCAGAATCGCGACCAGATACCGGTCGATGATGCGCGGATGCAAGGGCGGGGCAACGATAGAGACCACAACGACGATGCGATCCACGTTCGCCACCGTGATCAGTTCTCCGCTCCCGATGGGGTCGCGGCGAGACAACACCGTGCAGCGAGGATGAATCCTCACCACGAACCGCTGGTCGCCCTGGGTGATGACGTCGACTTCGTCGCCGACCGCGATCTGGTTGAGCTCTTGGCGCATCAAGCTCTGATGGAGGCTGCAGCGCCACTTCTGGCCGCCCACCAGAACGTCACAGGCGCCCAAGCCGGTCCAGTCGACGATGCCGGTATCAAACCGCCCACGCTGGATCAGCTCATCGGCCACCGCCCGCTCTTCGGCAAGCAGTTGATAGAGAAACGGCTCGACGGGCGTGCGTCGTGCCGGAGCGTCGTCGTCGTCGCGCCGCCGGCGACCGGCGCGCTTGATCGCCTCGTCGCGAAGCTGGCCCGCCTTACGGAGGAGGTGCCGCCGCTCGGACGCGTCGAGCGTCGCGAACAGCGTTTTCATCTGTTGTTCGAGTTCGGGTGTGAGTTTCAATGTGATTCGGAACCATGGGGTACTTCAGGCGCGCAGACGCGCGGCGGCGGCAAGGCTGAGCCGCATCCGAATCAATCGAGAAAGGGGGAAATTCCGACCTAGCGGTCGATCGCGGAGGCGGCAGAATGGGCTGTAACAAGGGTGGTTTTCATCATTTTCATTGCCTCCGGGTGGTAGTAGTCCCTCACAGGACTCGCTCATTGTACAACGCGACGGCGGGAAAAGCAAGTCAATTGCTCGTCCCGCCGTCGTGGGATAGGCCCAAATCCAGGAGGATTTAGGGGAAAATGCCGCGCATGGTGGTCGCATCGGCGACCCGCTTGACCGCAATGATCATCGCCGCCGTTCGCATATCCGTCTTGTGCAGGTGCATCATCTTATCGACGGCGTCGTAGGCGCCGCGCATGATGCGCGCCAGCTTGGTATTGACCTCGTTCTCTTCCCAGAAGAAGTTCTGGAGGTCTTGCACCCATTCGAAGTAGCTGCAGATGACGCCGCCGGCATTGGCGAGGATATCCGGGACCACGAGGATGCCCTTGTCAGACATGATGTGGTCGGCTTCCAGGGTCGTCGGACCGTTCGCGCCTTCGACCACGATCTTGGCTTTCACGTCGCCCGCATTTTCGCCCGTGATCTGCGTGGCGATTGCGGCTGGAATGAGGATGTCGCAGTCGAGTGCGAGCAGTTCTTTGTTGGAGATGATGTCGCACTCCTTGAACTCCTCGATGCCGCCGTCGCGACCCGAGTAGCGCTCGTACAGTTCGCGGATCGGCAGACCCTTAGGGTTGTAGATCGCGCCGCGGGCATCGGAGATGCCAACAACGGTGGCGCCTTGGTCCTCAGCCAGCTTGGCCGCGACCGAACCGACATTGCCAAATCCTTGGACGACGACTCGGCACTTGGAAAAGTCCATGTTGAGTCGCTTGCAGGCCTCTTCGGCGCTGACGATGACGCCGCGACCCGTAGCCTCCACGCGCCCCTCGGAGCCGCCCAAGGAGACAGGCTTGCCCGTGACGACGCCCGGGACCGTATAGCCCGCGGCCATCGAGAACGTGTCCATGATCCAGCTCATCACGGTGCCGTTGGTGCCGATGTCGGGAGCCGGGATGTCGGAGCGTTCTCCGAGAATGATATTGATTTCGGTGACGAACCGGCGCGTCAGCTTTTCCAGTTCGCGCATGGACAGCTTCTTGGTGTCCACTTTGACGCTGCCCTTGGCGCCGCCATAGGGAATATTGGCGACGGCGCACTTCCACGTCATCCACATCGCCAGCGCGGTCGTCTCATGCACGTCGACGTCGTAGTGGTAGCGGATTCCACCCTTGGTCGGGCCCCGGCTGGTGTTGTGCTGCACCCGGTAGCCCTCGAAGACTTCGACATGGCCATCGTCCATGACCACCGGAAAATGGACGATCAGCTGCCGCTTGGGCGCCGCGAGAACTCGGTGCAAACCTGCGTCGAGGTCGAGGTATTTCGCCGCGACGGCAAGTTGCTCCCTTGCCATGGAAAGTACGTCTTCGTGTCCGCTCATGAATTCACCTTAAATCGATGCTGGACGGCTTGAAGAAAAGCCGTAGAAGGGCGTACAGCGGCAAAGCGATGACGCCGTTGTACACCGCTGAACCTATTGTATCCGAGAGGTAGGTTCCAATTTGGGGGGGTGCAGTCAGGAACATGAGGATCATCCGGCTGACCAAAGTGGCCAGCACGGTCAGCAGTCCGGCCACGAGCGTGCCCACGTGAATCTGGTGCGAGGTGAGAATGGAGGTCACAAAGCTCGTGATCGACCTCGAAATCACGTAGTGCGTCAGATTCGCCCCCGCCAGCGCTCCTTGGAGGAGGCCACTCGTAAAGCCCACGGCGGCGCCGCCCGCCGGTCGCAGAAACAGAGCCAGTGGCGTGCAGACAGCGAGAAGCAGGTCGGGCCGGGCTCCGGCAACCTGAACCGAAGGGATAAACGCCATCTGGAGGGGCGTGGCGACCAGAAACACGATGGCCACAACGAGGACGGCGATCCCCGGTTTCATTTCAGGACGACCACCTCGCGCATGGCATGGGTCCGAAAGTTCGGCGCGACCTTCACGCGCCGCAGCCCAAATTCCGGCTGATTCTCGACATCGATCACCTGCCCGATCGGGATGAGGCCCGGTATCAGCTCGGAATAACCGGAGGTGACCACCTTGTCGCCGACCGCGATCGGCGTGAGGGAGTCGGTGAAATCGAGGACGAGATTGTCGCTCGCCATGCCCTTGAGCAGACCCGCCTGGCTGCTCGTGCCCATGGTTTTCGCCCCAACCGTAATCTGGGGCGACGTCAGGAGCAGGGCCTGGCTCATCTTTGGCGCGACGGTCTGCACGATCCCAATCAGGCCTGTTGCGCCCACGACGGGCATCCCCGGACCGATTCCAGCACCGCTGCCGCGCGAAAGCGTGATTCGATGTTCGTGGGGATAGAACGCAATGACGTCGACCGCAATCGGCGTACGGCCGGCTTGTGGAGTCAGCTTGAGCAGTTTCCGCAGCGAGTCGACCTCGCCCCGCATCAACTCGGCTTGTTCTAGATAGAGCTGGGCGGCGCGAACCTGGCTTTGGAGACGACTGACCTCGGCCGTCAACTCGCGGCCATGGGCGGCTCCGGACCAAAAGTCATTGGACCAGCGCGCCACGCCTAACATCGGCTGGGCGAGCGGCGAAAAGACAGATTGGATTGCCCAGCTGATGGGGTCGATCTGCCCTCGTGTGCGTGATGCGTTTTGAATGCGACCCAGAACCGCGCCAAGCGTACAGAGCGCGACGAGGAGCATGAACTCCGACCAGCGGACGCGTCCTATCCTTTCGATGCCTTCTCCAACATCCGGCGAATGTTCGCGTTCTCGTGCAGCGCTTCAAGCATCCGTCCCGTTCCCATCACCACGCAGTCCAGCGGGTGCGTGGCGGTCACGACCGGCATGCCGGTTTCCGCAGTGATTAGCGTATCGAGTCCGCGCAAGAGCGCCCCGCCACCAGCCAGCATGATGCCGTTGTTCATCGCGTCTGCGGCGAGCTCAGGTGGAGTCGATTCGAGCGTGAGCTTGATCGCTTCCACGATCGCGTTGACCGGTTCGGCGATCGCCGCGCGGATCTCCTCGCTACTGATCACCGCACTTCGCGGTAGCCCAGAAATCATATCTCGGCCCTTGACCGTGATCGTCATCTCTTGGGCCAGAGGAGCAGCCGATCCGATTTCGATCTTGGCCTGCTCGGCCGTGCGCTCTCCCACAAAGAGGTTGTAAGCGCGGCGAATGTAAGCGGAAATGGCTTCGTCGATTTCATCACCCGCGATGCGAATCGAGCGGGATTGGACGATACCGGCGAGGGAGATCACCGCGACCTCGGTGGTGCCGCCCCCGATATCGACGACCATCGATCCGATCGGCTCGTCGATCGGCATCCCCGCGCCGATGGCGGCGGCCATCGGTTCTTCGATGACGTAGGCCCGGTAGGCTCCGGATTTGCGGGCGGCTTCGATGACGGCGAGTCGCTCGACTTCGGTCACGCCGCTCGGAATACCCACGACGACGGTCGTAAACAAGCTGTGCCGAGCCGCACGCTGGATGAAGTGCCGCAGCATCTTCTCCGTGTACTCGTAGTCAGCGATGACGCCATCGCGCAGGGGACGCGTGGCGACAATATTGGCGGGCGTTCGCCCGAGCATGCGCTTGGCCTCTTCACCGACGGCGAGCACTTCGCCCGTGTCTTTATTGACGGCCACGACGCTGGGTTCTCGCAGGATGATGCCACGACCAGCCACGTGAACTAAGGTGTTGGCGGTGCCCAAGTCGATACCGACGTCCCGCCCAAAGCGGTTCATGATCGACTTCCAAAGCGAGAACCGGCCGTTACTCATCTTCGACGGCGATCTCCCCTGAGCTGAGGCGCTTGGCGAGCGTCTCTTGGGAGATCGCGGAGAGGATGATCTCATTGCCGGTGGTGAATATGATGCACTTCGTACGTCGTCCTTGAGTTGCGTCAATGATATGGCCCGTCTTTCTGAGGTTTTGCACCAGCCGGCGCATGGGCGCTGATTCGCTGCTGACCAGCGCCACGATCTTATCGGTAAGAACGTAGTTGTAGAAGCCTACGTTGAGTACGGGCAGCACCGCCACGGAAAGGACCTTTTACTCGCCCGGAGGAGTGCCGCCGCGACCTCGCGCTGCACCAGGGGGAGGACCCGGAGGTCCGGGAGGCTGGCCGCCTCGAGCCGCTCCTTCACCGCCACCAAATCCGGCAGGAGCGTCATTACCTCCACCCGAACCGCCGTTCGGCAGGCCCATCGAATAGCTCACCGTGCCTGGCGGGAGCGACACTTTCGTGAGGGGCACTTCCGTCGGCTTCGGCTTGACTTCCGGTTCGCGCTTGCCGAACCAGAACCAAGAGATGAGGCCGATGGCCAACACGGAGACAACAATGGAGACGATGAGGTCGTTCTGGTTCTTCATGGGCCAGTCCTAGGTTGCTATTGTACTGAATAGAGGCCTACTTTGCGCCACTAGTTCGCGCCTAGTGCCGAAAGTGGCGGACGCCCGTGAAAATAAGTGCGATTCCATGCTCGTTCGCGGCCTGAATCACCTCGTCATCCTTCTTGCTTCCCCCTGGTTCGATGATCGCCGAGATGCCTCCCGACGCGGCCGTATCGATGCTGTCGCGGAACGGAAAGAACGCATCCGATGCCAGGGCGGCACCGCGCGTCAAGTCACCCGCTTGATCCATTGCGAGGCGAACGGACTGGACTCGATTCATCTGACCGGCCCCGACCCCGAACAGCCGGTCGTGAGCACCGATGACGATGGCGTTCGACTTGACGTGGCGTGCGATCGTCCACTGCAGCCGCAATGCGCGCATCTCTTCGTCGGTTGGCGCGCGCTCACTGACCACGCGCCACTCGCCTTCGGGCTCTTCGTCCAGTTCCTGAATCAGCGCGCCGCCCCGAATGCTCCTCACGGTCCACGTCGGGTGCGAGGGCGAAAGCTCGGCTTCCAAAAGCCGGACGCTCTGGCCCCAGCCGGAGCGGGACTGGAAAATCTCGGCCGCGGCGGGATCGAACTGAGTCGCAATCACGACTTCCAGGAAGTTTCCCTTTTCCGTCATCGCTTCTGCGGTCGCCTTGTCGACAGCGCCATGGACCGCGGCGATGCCGCCGAACGCGGAGATGGGATCGGCCAGCCGCGCCTGCCTGTAGCTATCGGCGGCGTGACCCAGGCACGCCACCCCGCAAGGGTTGCCGTGTTTGATAATGCTCACCGCGCCTGGCGTCAGGTCGCAAACCAGTTCCCACGCGGCATCCGCGTCGAGCAAGTTGTTGTAGCTGAGTTCTTTGCCCCAGATTTGGCGCGCTCGCGCCACACCGTTCGGTTGAAGCGGATCCTGGAACAAGGCACCGTTCTGATGCGGGTTTTCGCCATACCGAAGGCCAAGACTCTTTCGATAGCCGAACGAGACCGATTCGGGCAGCGACTGCGGCGCAAACCGCTCCGTGAAGTACCGACTAATCACGCTGTCGTACAGCGCGGTGTGGCGATACGCCTTCGCCATCAACTGCGGCCGCAGGTCCGCCATCTCATTTTCCGAGAGCGCCTGAAGCACCATTTCGTAATCGGCGGGATCGACCACGATCGCGACGTTCGCATAGTTCTTGGCCGCGGCGCGAATCATCGCGGGACCGCCGATGTCGATCGATTCGATCGCTTCTTCGAGCGAGTGGGGCCGGGCGGTCGTCGATTCGAACGCGTAGAGATTGACGACGACGACTTCGATCGGGACGATGCCTGCGGATGCGAGCTGGTCGCGGTGCTCCGGCTTGCGAACGTCGGCGAGCAGTCCACCGTGAATCGCGGGGTGAAGCGTCTTGACGCGACCATCGAGAATCTCGCCAAAGCCAGTCAAAGAGCCCGCCTCGGTGACGTCGAGCCCGCTCTCGCGCAGAAGCTTTGCGGTGCCTCCCGTGCTGACGAGTTCGAAGTCGAGGCCAACGAGGCCGCGCGCAAGCGCTTCGACCCCCGTTTTGTCGGTGACGGAAATGAGTGCGCGTCGTTTCATTTAGCCCGGTGCAGGATCCTCTGAAGGTTTGATTTCGTTGCCTCCGTCGGTGGAGGGAGGCGGCTCTTCTTTGACCCGCACGGTGAGCTTTTGCTTGATGACCAGTCCTTCCTTGTCATAGACGGTCAACGTAAACTGCGTTTTGCGTGAGACGATCTTTTCGACCGATCCGCCGGTGGGTTCGAGGACTTCATTGACCTCGCCGTCATTCAATTCCACCCGAACCGCGTTCGCGACCTGCCATACCAATTTCGTTCGTCCATCGGTCGGCTCGACGGCAAGTGGTTCGGCTCGGAACACGATGATCTTCGCCTGGCTCTCTTTCACCACCCGGATGGTCAGTGTCTGCTCGGTGGTGAGACCTTGGGCATTCGCAGCGACCAAACGATAGGTGAGAATGCCTTCTTTGGCGGGCTTGATTTCGTACTCTTTGCCCTGGGGCAGCAGCGTGACGTTGAGCGGCAGCAGGGTCAGGGTTTTGACCGCATCGTTCACCTTGTAGGTGATGAGTGCGGTGCCACCGAGGACAATTCGCTCCGGATTGACTGTGAACGACTCAATCTCCGGTTTGGGGACTTCGGGAGCCTCATGGACAGTCAAGAGCCGCGACAGGCTTGATTCTCGTTTGCCATCGCGGGCCACCACCCGGATCTGATATCGGCCCGCCTGATTCGGGGAATAGTCGAAGCTGCCCACCTGATCGAGCACGCTTCGCACCAACTGCTCATTCGAATACACGTCCACCTTCTTCGAGTAGGCCGTGCGCCACGAAATGCGAGCGGCTTGACCGACGACGATGTCCGAGCGTTCGAGGATGAGCTCGTCGACCGAGGGCGACTTCGGAATATTCGCGATCCAACCCCAAATCAGGACGGCGAACAGCATAGCCACCAAGATCGCGCCCGGCGAGGTGAGGGGCCGCTGCTCCAACTGGGCTTGGCCGCTCGCGATGAGTTGCGGCGCGCTCGTGCTGCGAGCGGAAACCGTGAGGACATGCACCCGCATCCCGCCGAGCAGTGAGCGCTTGAGCGGCTGCGAGGTCATATGGACCTGCTTCTGCTGCCCAGGACCGATCGCGATCTTTTCAGGATCGAATTCGTAGGCGCAGGCGTCGTCGACATCGCTGCCGTGCATTTGGAACACGTGCTCGCTGTTGCCGAGGTTCATTACGGTGACCTCGAAATCGGTTTGAGGGCGGAAGGGCGTGGCCACGCCGCGTTTCGGCGCGACATCGACGCTCAGGCTGTGAAACGGCTTGATGTCCAGAAAGGCTTGGGCCGACTTGATTTCGCCGGTCGAGAGCGAGCGCACCTTGATGACGAATGGATAGGTTCCCGCCAGGCTCTCGCTTTCTCGCGGGGGCTTGATGAGCACTTTTTCGCTCTGGGTGTCGTGCGGCTCGATCGCGAACGTGGGCACGGGGACCGCGGTCCAGTCCGCATCGATACCCTCGATCATGAGTTCGTACTCGTCGGCGACGTCGCCGCGATTATCCACTTCGACGCTGAAGGGCATCGCGGTGCCCGCCTCGACGAGAATGGAATCGGCGGCAAGCCGCACGGCAAAACTCATAGGACATTGGAGTTTAGCCGATTCGACTTGGACGGTTAAACTGATGTTATGTTTTGGCCCGGGCTGCTCGCCCTCGCGCCGCGGATCGTCATCTCGGTGGCGTCCATGCCCATTTTGCCGCCGGAGCCGCTCCCCCTGGGCGGCTATACCGAGCGACGCGGCGCCATCATGGAGCCAGGCGGGGACGAGCTGCTCGCGAACGTGATCATCCTGCAGTCGGGAGGGACGCGCATCGCGATCGTCGCGTGCGACCTCCTCACGATTCCCGAGAGCTTGGCCGCCGAAGTCCGGCGAACCCTACCCGCGGGCACCCAGCTCTTTCTCCATGCGACCCATACGCACTGCGCACCGGACAGTCAGATGCTCAATCGGCGTATGACGCTCTCCGTCCCAGGAATCGCGTCATTCAAATCGAAGTGGCTCGATTGGTATGGCCAGCGTATCCGGGCCGCGATCGCCTCCGCGAAGCCGGTCGATTGGCAAGGCTGGTCATTCGGACAGAAGCGCGTGGCGGCCAATCGGGGGCGCCGCAAGGGAGCCCAGCCCGACACGCTCGCCAGTTGGATCGACCTGCGGCGGAATTCCGGTTCGCGCCGCCTCATCACGAATTACGCAGCCCATGCGACCACCTACGGTCCTGAGGAGAATCAGACGCGGCGCGACTGGCCAGGCGCAGTCGAGGGAGTTGTCCTCAACGGAGCGATCGGCGATGTGTCCCCGGCGGCGCCGGGGGATTCACCGGCAGAACGATGCTCCGCGCTCGGAAGACTGCTCATGGATGAGTCGGGTGGACTCCGTGAATCGATTCCGACCGGCGCAGAATTGAAATGGGTGGAATCGCCGATTCGCCTCGATCCGCCGAGCCCGCACCCCACGTTCGCGGCCGTGAACCGGGTGACGCCCGAACTCGCGCGGCTCGCGGTCAACCAGTTTGCCCCCCGCGAAGCCCAGGTCCGCGCATTTCGGATCGGTCCCATCGCGATGGTCGGCGTGCCCGGAGAACCCACCGCCGAACTTGGGCGGCGCATCCGCAGCTTTGGCCGCGGACTCGGCTTCCGAGAGACGCTTGTGGTCTCGCACGTGGATGGGTGGATCGGCTACATCCTCACGCCCGAGGATTACGACCGGGGAGGCTACGAGGCGACGCTCAGCTTCCATGGGCGTCTCACCGGGAATCGCTTGGTCGAAGCCGCTCGCGAAGCCTTAAAGAAGCTCGCTAATTGAGGTTCCAGACGCGGTAGGCGAGATCGTACGCGGCGCTTTTCAGACCTTGGAGAGCGCGTTGGGCCACGTCCTGAGTGGACTTATCATTGGGCCCGAGGTCGCTTTCATCGACCGTGAACAGCCGCGTGTTTCGCCCTAGCACCGTTAGCCCGCTGAGGCGCAGGTCGACCAGTTTGGGAACCTCGTCCATCAAGGCGTCGATCGCCTTGGCCGCCGACGCCGCGCGAGTGGCCGCATCGGTCCCGCGGAAGGTGATCACGCTGTACTTATTGAACTCCAGCCGAACGCCGCCTTCCTTCTCCGCCACCACCTTGGTCCGGAAGCTTTCGGTGACCTCGCTTCGCCGAATCGGAATCTGGGCGGCCGCCAGCTTGCTCGTGAGGAATGACGCTCGCTCGCGTGAGGGTGGGTGAGTCTGATAAATGCCCCAGTCGCCGGTCGGCTTGTTGCGATCGTCAACGCCCAGACGCTCCATAAAGGTGAGCATGCCAACCGGGTTGAAATTGCTTTTCAGCATGTACTGCAGCCCGGCGTAATCGGCGGCTTCTTCGGCTTTAACGCTCCAGCCGCTGCCAATCGCCTGCCCAATCAGCTGGCCCACCGTACTCGCGCCCATCGCCGCTTCCTTGCCGGACATGATCGAAATCAGGATGAGCGGCAACGTGACGAGATCGATTTTGCTCGCCTCGCTCCGAAGAACCGCAACATGGCGGAGAGAAGCGTGGGCGATTTCGTGAGCGAGCACCCCTGCGATCTCATCGTCGCTCTGAGCGTACTTCAGGAGCCCCTCGTAGACATAGATGTAGCCGCCGGGAAGCGAGAACGCGTTCACGTCCTTGCCCTTGATCAGCTTGAAGGTGTAGCTGAAGCCGTTCAGGCGCTTGTCACCCCAAGTCACGGTGACGGGGGTCTCGTTAGCGATCGCCGCGAGCTTGAAGCCGATACGCTCGATTCGCTCGAGCCCTTCCTTGTCGTCGCTTAGCTTCTGTTCTTTTTCGACCTGCTCGGCGTACTTGGCCCCAAGCTCCGTATCGTTCTTGAGATCGTTTTGGTGCCGCTGCTCATCCTTCGTGAGCGGCGGACGATCTTGCGCCAGACTCCAGCAGGAGCCGAACAGCATCGTTCCGATCATCAGGGCCGCGCGAAGTCGCATCACCACGTTCTACATAGTTTGACGACTCATCCATCCCCGGGATGAGCCGCCACGCAGAAAATGACGCAATTCCTTGAGCTACGCGCCGCTCTTATCGAACGCATCGCTGAGAATCGAGTAATCGAACACCGTCACGCGCTCGTCGCCGTCGATGTCGGCATCCTTCGGTCGGAAGCCGTCCGGGCCGATGAACTGCCAGTCCAGATCCTCACCCGATTTGTCGAAATAGTTCGAGAGCACGGAGTAATCGAACACGGTGACGGAGTTGTCGCCATCGACATCCCCATTCGTCAGGGTCAAGAGCGGAACCGCGACGGAACCCGCCGCGAGCGAAATATTGGTGCGCTTGGCGCTGAGCCAGTGGGAGACCTTGGCTGCCACCGTCACCGTGCCCGATTGCTGAGTCGTGATCGAGTACTCACCCTTCGGACCCAAGAATCGCTGGTAGGTTTCGAGAACCGCGCCCGTCGTGTTATTGCGCACTTCGATCGTGGCCAAGTTCCATGAGGGATTGAGCGTGTAGTTGGCGAGATCGATCGTCCCCGAAATCGTGTGGGTCGTCGTCCCAACTACGATGGGGAGGTCGACGTTGGTGATCTTGTTGGCACCGTTGCGATAGGAGCCGCGAAGCCAGACGGTCTGTCCCGCCGTCAAGCTGAGGCCGGTGAGCTGGGCCAGATCGCCGTCGATCGCAATCTCGGTGGCCGCCTTCAGGTTGCTCGCGCCTTGGGTCGAGCCGAGTTGGAAGGTCACGCGATCCAGCGAGCAATCTTCATCGAACGCCCAGTGATGGACGGTGATGGCGGATGTCGTCGGAGTGGCTCCGAGTTCGAAATAGCCCACGGTCGGGCCCGCGTCCTTCGGAAACGGCGTTCCGCACCAGAAGTTTGTGCCTTCCGTCTCCGAGCCGGCCTTAACGGTGATCAGGCGCGTCTTGGTGAGGCCAGTCGAGGTCGGAAGCGCCTGAATCTGCCACGTGCCGGGTTCCAGAACGGAAAATCGGTAGATTCCCGCCGAATCAGCGGAGGTCTTGATCGTCTTGTTGCCCTTCACGGCCCAGACGGGAGCGCTCGCGAGCGGCGCGCCATCGCGGTAGATGATTCCACCGCATGATCCGCCGGTCGCGTTGCGCGTATTGAGGTCGATCAGACTCGACTGAGCGTCGAGGTTGCCAAAGCCTTGGATCGTATCCCACGAACCGTTGGGTGCCCCGAGCAGGCCGTTGGCTCCCATCTGAATCGCCCGCATCGCGCGAAGGTTGTTCCAGCCACCCATGGGGAGCTGCTTCTTTCCGTAGTAAAGAGCCAGAGCCCCCGAAACGTGCGGCGTCGCCATGCTCGTCCCCGGAATGTAGGCGTAGTTCAGACCAATCGTGGGTGTATAGGTCCCCGTCAGCTGAACGGGATAGGTGGGCTGAAGGGACCAAACGAACTGAATTTTCCCCGTGAAGCTGGCGAAATCCACGAACGCGTCACCGCCCGGGGCGGCCACGTCGATGTAGTTTCCGGTTCCCGCGTAGCTCGAAATCGAATAGTCCGGTCCCGCGGCAGTGACGCTCAAGGCGCCGCTGCAGGCAGCCGGATAAATCGGTGTGGTGGGAGGTGCCGACCCGTTCTCGTTGGCGGCCGCAACGACAATCGCGCCCTTTTCGAATGCGTAGGTGGTCGCATCCTGGAAAACGGAGCTGAAGCTCGGAGTGCCCAGGCTTAAATTGATGATCTTTGCGCCTCGATCGACTGCGTACATGATGGCGGCGGCCGCATTGGCGTCGTCGCCGTTTCCGCTCTCATCGAACACGCGCAGGATCATCCCGGTGGCGTTGTAGCCGACGCCAATCATCCCGTGACCATCGAACGCCCCGTTATTGGCGGCAGCAAAAGCGATGCCCGCTACGTGGGTGCCGTGACCGTGGAAATCGGCGGGGTCACCGTCGAATACGGGCGCACCGAAGTTGAAATAGCGGGACAGCCCCTTGTTCAGCTGGCCTCCCCCCGAGACATCCGTGCTCGCCCCAAGGCGATTGATAAATTCCGGATGATCCATGTCGCAGCCGGTATCGATGATGGCGACGAGCGGACTGTTCTTGGGTTTGGTGGATGACGTGTAATAGGTCCCGGGAAAGTCGTCCCACGCAAGCCGAGCGAAGCTATCGTCGAGCGTCCAGAGGCGCTTGAAATGCTCGACCGTGCCCTCGTCGACCTCGATGTAGAGCTCGGGATCGTCCTCGATCACACCGTAATCGGCGTCATTGGGGTCGGCCATCAGCAGCTTCAGCCGGTGGACAGGCTGGGCGTTAAGAACGCTTCCTTGGAGGATGAGACTCTCGGCCGCCGCACTCGGGTCGGTCGATTCGGGAATCGACCACTCGGTCCAGCCAGACGTACCCATCACCGAGACCATTTGGCCACCCGGGATAAGGACGGGAAGCGGCTGGCGGCGCGCAGCCCGCTCGAGCATCGCCTTGGAAAATTTGACCAGCAGGCGGCCTGGTACGACGTCACCCGCTTCCGAAAAGCGGGGGAGCAGCTGCGCCGAGACCAAGGACGAACAAGCGACCCCAGCCAGGGCCATCAAACGAAACCATTTCATACCAGCACCATCCAGCGAACCTTGACCCCAGTGTAGGACAAAGATGCCCGCATCGCAAGCGATAGATACCAGACCCTCACGAAATCCACAAGGTTCCCAAGCTCTCGTCATAATGGGCCAGCGTGGCCGCCTACGAACGCTTCCTCCGACCGCTGCTTTTTCGCCTCTCGCCCGAGACGGCTCACCACACGGCCCTTTGGGCCATCGCACGCGGCCTGATTCGGCAGAAGCTGATCCGCGACCCCCGTCTCGAGCGGCGCGTCCTCGGCCTCACGTTTCCCAATCCGATCGGGCTGGCGGCAGGGCTCGATAAGGACGGAATCGCGGTAGATCGCTGGGCTGACTTGAACTTCGGGTTTGCCGAAATCGGCACCGTCACGGCTCATCCCCAACCGGGCAACGATCCCCCTCGGCTCTTTCGGCTTCCCGATCGGGGCGCTCTGATCAACCGGATGGGCTTTAACAACGCGGGTTCGGAGGCCCTTTCGCGGCGGCTCGCCCACGCCAAGCCCCGCATACCCCTGGGGATCAACCTGGGCAAGAGCAAAGTGACGCCTCTGACCGTGGCGGCCCAGGATTACGAAACCAGCATGCGGCGGCTTCAGGGTCTTGGCGACTACTTCGTGATCAACGTGTCGTCCCCCAACACGCCGGGCCTTCGCTCACTCCAGGATCGGTCGGCGCTTTCGGAAATCGCCTCGGCCGTGACCGCCGCCAGCGGTGGGAAGCCGGTTCTGATCAAGGTGAGCCCAGATCTGACCACCCCGGCCCTGGAGGATATCGTCGATCTCAGCCTCGAGCGTGGGGTGGCTGGCCTGATCGCCACGAATACGACCATGTCTCGCCCCGGCATCCCGGCCCAAGACGACCGCGAAGGCGGACTTTCCGGGCGTCCGCTGCGCCCGCTCGCCAACGAGGCGCTCGCCGCAATCGCGGCCGTGACCGCCGGACGGCTCGTTTTGATCGGAGTCGGCGGAATTGAAGGCGTGGCCGATGTCCAGAAAAAATTCGCGCTCGGCGCGGACCTGGTCCAGGTCTACACGGGGTTCGTTTATGCCGGGCCCGGGCTCCTTCCACATTTGCTCCTGAATCTACTGGAGTCTGGGCCAGAACCTATTTGAACTACCAGCCAGTAAAAAATATGGATTACCGTATTTTTACTTGGGTCCCCAATGAACATTACCTGGAATGCCCTCTGTGAAGAACAACCTGGCAATCATCCCGGCGGAAAGGACGCCGCCTGGATCCGGGAGAGAGTCAGCACGGAGGAATCAGAGAATGTCATCTTTTCGCGTAAACACAAACGTCATGGCGATGAACGCCCTGCGCAATCTCGGCATGACCAACTCGCAGTTCGGACAATCCGTCACCCGCCTTTCGACGGGTCTCCGCATCAACTCAGGAGCCGACGATCCGGCCGGCCTTCAGATTTCTGAAGGATTCCGCGGACAGATCGCTGGTATTCAACAAGCGATTCGTAACGGCCAAGACGCCGTGAACTATGTGAAAACCGCAGAAGGCGCACTCAACGAAGTGAACGGTCTTCTCCGAGACGCTCGCTCGCTGGCTTTGGCCAACAGCAACGACGCAACGCTTTCGACCTCGCAAAAGCAGGCGAACCAGGACCAGATCAATTCGATTCTCGCTTCAATCGACCGAATTTCGAGCACGACTCAGTTCGGCAACAAGAAGCTGCTGGATGGTTCGGCGGGTGTTTCCGCAGCTATCACGGATACGCTTAAGGTTGCCGCGCTTTCGATCGGCGGCACTCTGGGTACCGGTCAAGTCGCAACGACTCAGTCGGTGACCAGCTCGGGCGGTGTTTCGATCGACGTCCAGACCGCTGCGCTCAAGGCCACCTCGGCCTATTCGCAAGGACGAGCCTTGGCTGCTACGACGGTTGCGACCGCTTTGACGACGGCCGTGGGCGCCGCAAATGCGGGCGACTTCACGATCAATGGCGTGAAGTTCTCGGCGACTGCGAACATGACGAACCAGGACGTCATCAACATGGTCAACCAGAAGTCTTCGGACACTGGTGTGATCCTGTCGATGGTGAACAACGCTGGTGCCGCCACGTTCCAGTTCTCCGCGACCAAGTTCGGAGACATTTCCAACACGATCAACATCACGTCGGCCAGTACAGCCGTCGCAGCCGCAACGGGCAACTTCACCTTGGGCAACGCCGGTGCCGGCGGGCAATTGGGTACCGACGCCTATGTACGGTTGTCCGTTAACGGTGGTAACTACGTCGACTTCCGTCCCGCGTCGACTGATGATGGACTGACCCTGCGTGACTCGGTTGGTAACCTTCTGAGGTTGACGGAAGGCGGTAACGCCGTCGCGGTCAACACAATCGGCCAGGTCAACGCGGGTTCCGCCCAGTTCCAGGTCGGTGCGAACAGCGGCCAGACGGCAACGCTCTCCCTCGCTAGCATGAGCAGCTCGAGCCTTGCGCTGACCGGCGTCGACATCATGAGCACCGCCTCGGCGTCGACGGCTCTCGCCAAGATCGACGATGCGATCAACACCGTGTCGAAGAATCGAGGTGACCTTGGCAACTTCCAGCGCAACGTGCTGGACTCCAACATTCGATCCCTCGGCGTTCAGCGCGAAAACCTGCAGGCCGCCGACTCGACCATTCGTGACACGGACATCGCGGAAGAGATGACCAACTTCACGAAGCTTCAGATTTTGCAGCAATCGGGTCTCTCCGTCCTTGCTCAGGCAAACCAGGCACCCCAAGCGGTTCTGGCCCTGTTGCGAGGCGGATAGTCATGACTCGGTCGCGCAAAAACGCGAAAAGACCGCCCGGGCCTGAGCCGGGCGGGCCTTTCGCTTTTTGCCCCTCGGCTAAGTCGTGAACCGCCCGTTTCAACCGACTTTCGACTGCCGACGGGACTTTTGGCGGAAACCTGCATCCATTGCGAGGAATACCTGTAAAGTT
This sequence comes from Fimbriimonadaceae bacterium, assembly GCA_044226215.1. Lineage (GTDB taxonomy): Bacteria > Armatimonadota > Fimbriimonadia > Fimbriimonadales > Fimbriimonadaceae > JBGAHK01. The sequence goes on from JBGAHK010000002.1 coordinate 794,064, forward strand.
TTGTGGAATAGCCGATCGGCGCTTTCTTTCTGCGCGCCGACGGGGGATAGCACATGAGAACGAAACAGTTGGGCTCGGTATTGATCAAAGGCGTCGCCCTCGCGGGCGTCCTGGTGGGAGGCGGTGTATTCGCCTACAAGGTGCTCATGCCCAGACGGGGAGAAGCTGGAATCGTTCTCCTTCCCGCCGAGGCCATGATCGTCGTGACCCTGGACACCAACCCGTCCGAGCGGCAGGCCCTGACCTTCAAGAACATCAGCGCCGCCCTGCAGCAAGAGGGCATTCCTAAGCGGTTCGATTCAATGCTGAGTAGCGCCTTTAAGCAGGCTCCGCACTTTGAAGAGATTCGGCCGCACCTCACCAACGACTTCGCGTTTGGCTACTGGGGCAAATCAGGCAAGGACCAGCACGGCGCCCTCTTGATCGCCATCGACAAGCCGGATGAAGTGGCTCCGCTGGTGAAGGATCTTGCCAGCGAGAAATCCGGCCCCGTCTTTGCGGTTGTTGGCAACTATCTCGTGGCCGCGGATTCCAAACAGACCATCGAGCAGCTCATCCGAATCGAAAAGCGGCAAGAGCCGTCGATCGCGTCGGTCGAGCAGTTTGTAGAAGCCCGCAAGCAACTCCCGGCCGACGCCAACCTCATGGCCTTCGTCAGCTACCAGAAGTTGAAGCCGCTGCTGAAGGAAACCGGCGCGCAAATGAGCATGCCCGACGGCTTTGCCTCGTTTAGCGCCACGGTCGAGCCGGAAGGAATCCAATTCGATGGTTATGGCCTGAATGAGAGCGACGAAATGGCGAAAGCGATGGGCTCGCTCAAGCCGCTGGACCCCGCCGCTCTTTCGTCGCTGCCCACCGGTGCCTACGGCTTTTTCGCCGTGCAGGGCGCGGACCGTATGGTCAAAGGCGGCATGACGCAGGCTGAGAAGGAGGACAAGAAGGGCCTGGTGCGAAGCCAGATCGATGAATTCGAAAAATCGTTTGGACTCAAAATCGACCAGGATCTCCTGCCGCTCGTCCAGGGTTCGACCACGATGGCCGTCTATCCGGGCGAATCAGGCAAACCGGAGGACGTCGACATTCTTGTTGCCGCCCGCCCGGGATCCGATCCCGACGAACTCCTCGCCACCGCCAACCGAATTCGCGATCGCTTCACCGAAAAAGCGAACGAGAAGGACGGAAAGGTTTCTTGGAAGGAGTGGGAAGAAGGTGACTACCACTGGGTCCAGGTCAGCGATCAGACCGCCGCCGCATTCAACCGCGCCACGGAAGGCGCCCCCAACGTCTACGCGAAAAAGCGCCCCGGCTACGTCGTGGGTCCGAAGGGAATCCTCATCGGCAGCTCACAAGAGATGCTGCGAAAAGCCGTCACCGCAGAGCAGTCGGCGGGTGAGTATCAGGACAAGTTTGTAACCCAGGCCCTCGCCAAGTACGGTCTGCCCAATTCGCCCGGAGTCTGCGTCATCAATCTTCGCCGCATCATGGAAGCGGTGCGACCGATGATCGAAAAGTCGATGAAGGATGCCCCGATTTCAGTGGACGACGTTGTTGGGATCTTCGGTGACGAGGAACTGCCGTGTGTGATTACGGGCACTTACGACGGCAAAACGAGCAAGGGCAAATGGTTCATGCCCCTCGATCACGAGCGCCTGATCCACATCATCGGCGCAATCTCCAAGCAAGGCGCGAGTTCGACGGGCTCGTCGCACCAGCGCCCCGCGGTTGAGCCATCGGGTGAGTACTACGGCGACCGCTTGGGAACCAGGTAGCACTGGATTCGGACTCACGCGGAAGAGTGCCCTCTTTACGAGGGCACCTTTTGTTGCGCGGCATCACTCGGTAATCTATCCGCTGTGAGTCCTGCGAACGTGCATTGGAGGCCGGTTACCAAGGCCAACCTCAAGGACTGTCTGGCCCTTGAGGTGGCCGAGGATCAAGCCCATCTGGTCGCATCAGTCGCCAAAAGCTTGGCGCAGGCGTACTTGGATCCCAATTTGCACCCGTATGCCATCTATGATGCACGGGCCATCGGCTACGAAGAGACGAGCGAACCCGTGGTTGGCTTTGCCGTCCTGGAAGTCGCGGGCGGGGTTGGCTTCATTCTGCGGCTCATGATCGCGGCCCAGCATCAAGGGAAGGGCTATGGCAGAGCTTCCTTGCAAGAGTTGAGTCGTCGAGCAAAGCTCTTTCCCGACGTGCAGATGGTCGCGACCAGCCATCTCGCGGGCAATGAGCCTATGGCGAGGCTTTGCGCGCAGCTCGGGTTTGTTCCTTGGGACGTGAGCTACGCAGCGGAAAGTCCAGACGTGTTCCTACGGTTGGGTAGCGACTCGCCTGTTGGGCCCCCTCCAATTTAGCCGCTGGTGGCAAGCCGGTATAACCGCGCCTCGCGAGGCAACACCTGCAAAATTCCAAAAGGCAGCATGTCGTTCAATCCGAAATTTCTGCCGCGCCGCAGGAAAGTAGGGCTCCCAATTATGTCCGCTGAATGAGAACGTCTAAGCGATTCGTTTGACGAATCCCGCATCGACGACACCGATCACCCATTCGCCCGATTCGTCCAAGGGGGATTCGTGCCAGTCGTACAGGAAGCCTTCAACCCAGGTTTGGCCGGAGAAGTCGTTCGGCAGGCGGTACTTAGCCATCCACTTTTCCTCGATCACTGGATAGAAGCAGGTGGGGAGGGGCGGGGAGAGGTTCTCATAGTCGGTCGTGACATCGATCACTTTGACCTTTGCCAAATTGAACTCCCACAGGTTCCCGCAGATTTCGGCCATGTCATCCCAGAGACGAGACCGTCTCATTATTCGATTCGGCTGATTCGATGCAAAACTGGAACCGAACTGGGTTGAACTTGAGATAGAATGCTATGTGGAGGGTGGTGCAGTCCCGATTGTCCGTTTCGAGTCCGTCTCAATCTGCGCACCAGCCTCGACGCAGACCCGGGTCAGCTTGCTGATCGGGATGGTGACGACTTATGAGACGACGAGGTTTTACGTTAATCGAACTGCTGGTGGTCATCGCGATCATCGCGATTTTGGCTGCCATTTTATTCCCAGTTTTTGCTCAGGCCAAAGCGGCCGCTAAGAGCACCACGGTCCTTTCGAATCTCAAGCAGGCTGGCTTGGGCGCGATGATGTACGGAAACGATTACGACGATATGTTTCCGCTCGTGCTGCGATTGGATAAAGCGAACGCGCTGCCGATCACGTGGCAGGACATGATCAATCCCTACACCAAGAACTGGGATTTCTATGTCGATCCCCGAGTGCCCGGCCCAACGCAGACGGACCAGGCCAATCGCCATTTCCAGCAGAGCCAGCATATGGGCGGATCGGTTCGCGCCGTTGCCGTTCAATCGGGTAGCGACAATCCCTACTTCATCACGGGCCCGTCGTGGGACGTGATCATGGGCAAATCCGACCCTCAGGTGCGCTTCGATGGCGTCATGGGTGCCGGCTGCGCTTCCGACTTCGACAGTTCGGGCGGCTACGCGGGCATTCGCTATGCCGTCACCGGAAAGAAGGGTAACCAGACGCCTTCGCTCAGCCAGTCGCAAATCGCGGCGATCAGCGATACCGTCCTGTTCGCTCCCGCTGGCAACTACGACATGTGGATGGGCAACAGCAAATTCCTGAGCGGCCGCGCCACCTGGTGCAACAGCGGTTACGGTTCCGACGCCCGCGCCGCCTGGCCCGGAAACAAGAACGTGACCGGCCCCCACGCGCGCAAGATGGAGGTCGACGGCAACGGGTCGTACGCCAACGCGTGCCTCTATCCGAATGGCCAAGCGGAGTTCGTCGCCACCGACGGCTCGGCCAAGACGATGAACCTTCGCCGCATCTATGAAGTCCGCCAACTCGACGCGACCACCCAGGTCCTCTTCCGATTCTGGCCCGCAGGTACGAACTAAGCCATGTTGAAGATTCGCAAAAACAACATCCTTCTTCTCGCCGTCTTGACCGCCATCGTGTGGTCCTTTGCTGGATGCGGTAACAAAGAAGCCCAAGAGAGTGGCTTCAAAAACGACAAGCCCGTTCCCGCTGAAGACGGCGGCGGCGCAAAGTCGTAAATCGCCCGGCCCTGATCGTTACCTCGCCGTCGCGATCGGGGTCAGGACTTAGCTTTCGAGCCGCTTCACCATCGCGAAGTGGGGAATCCCCACTTCGCTGAATTCTTCCCCCTCTCGGGCATAGCCTAGCCGCAGATAGAACGGCGTGACGTTCGCCCGCGCGTGCAAGATCATCGATTGATAGCCACGCTCGGATGCCACTGCTTCGGAGGCTTCGACCAATGCTCGGCCGACGCCCGTCCCTCGACGATCCTCTCGGACCGCCACCTGGCGCATCCGCACCGTGTGGTCGTCGATCCGCGTGAGGATGAGCCCGCCCACGAGGGCATCGCCATCAAACGCGGCGAGGAAAATGTCGGCTGATTCTTGCTCCAGCTCGGCGTCGCTGAACTCCAATCCGAGCGGCCAGCGAAGGATCTCGCGGCGGAGCTGCAAAAAAACGAAATAGTCCGCAGATCTGTAGACGATCTCACGGACCTCGTTCAAGAAGGAAAACCCGGTTATTCGCTCGCCGTTTCGGTAGCGGTTTCGGGCGCGGCTTCGGGAGCCGATTCCTCAGCCTTCTTCTTCGCCGGAGCCTTCTTCGGCTTCGGAGCCGCTTCTGCCTTTACGGCGGGCTTGGCAGCGGGTTTCTTGGCTTCGGGCTTCGGCTTGGCCACTTTCTTGTCCTCACTCGGACCCTGGGCCTTGGCTTCCTTGACCAATTCCTTGATCTTTTCCCGCTTGCGGTGCCATTTGCGATGCAGTTCTTTGTTTCGAATGCGCATGAGTCTGGTCTGGATTCCAAATCGAAATCGAAGCGTTAGGATACCCGGCTCGCTCGGGTACCTTGCCCACCGTGCCGTTCATTGTCCTCACCCTTTCCGCCGCTGTGGCCGAACGGCTCGCCATCGTCCCGCTCCTGGAAGACCTCGCCCGGACTCTGGGCGAGCAAGAATCGGTCGATCCCACCGCGATCAAAACGTACGCCCAGGTTGCGGATCCTCACGTCATGGGGCACGGTGCGCCGCGCGATTTCGTCCATGTCGAGATTCGGCTGATGACGGGTCGGTCCAGCGAACTTCGCAACAGGATTGCCGATCGATGCTACGGTGTTCTCCAAGAGTGTGCCGAACAACTCGGTCTCGAACTCAGCGTCACACAGGAGATTCGAGAAATGGACGCCGGCACCTACCGAAAGATGAAGATTCACCAAAAGGCCGAATAAACGCGCAAACATAAACGTCGAAATCGAAGCGGAGTTGCGCAAAACCAGTCAGGTCACCATAAATTAGCGGGACGATCGGCAAAGTTTGGTGTAACATCGCGAGTAGGCATGGGGAATCTGCTGGGGTGGGCCGTCGCATGGGCTCTTCACGCGTTTCCTTCACGATCCTTATAAGTTGGTCAGAGATCAGAAGATGAAACAAGCACTCATTTCGCATCGAGTCGCCCTAGGTGCAATGGCGGCGATGGCGCTCGCATCCAGTTCGTTTGCACAAGAATTTACCAACGAGACGACGCTCAAGCAGTTGATCACGTCGAACCGCACGACGGCAGTGGCCAATCGCACCGCGGCGATCAAATGGGCGGCCGCGCACGGGATGCCCGATCGGGTCCGCGTCAATAATTTCCATTACCGCGAATTGGTGGGCCTGCTCGGCCGACGCCCCCTTTATCGCGAGACGATCAGCGCGGCGGGTTCGAAAACCCTCAGAGTCGACGAGCTCTGGCCGGGCGGCACCTCGGGTTACAGCCTAACCGGTCTTCCCTTCACGAATAACACGTTGGGCATCTTTGAGGTCGGCGGCGTTCCGATGGCGGGTCACCCCGAATTCCAGGGACGACTCGACGAAAAGGACGGCGTCACCTATGTAAGCGACCACGCCACTCACGTGGCGGGCATCATGATTGCCGCCGGTCTGGACAGCCGAGCCAAAGGCATGTCATTCCAGGCCCACCTCACGTCGTACCTCGCTTACAACGATCTTTCTGACGCTGCCAACGAAGCGCTTTCCGGTATGCGCGCATCCAACCACAGCTACGCACAATTAGGTGGTTGGGTCTACGGTTGGTTTGGCGACGCCAAGTGGGCGTGGCTGGGCGATACCGCTGTCGACAAGGTGAAGGACGGTATCTTTGGCCGCTACGACTCCTCTTCGGCAGCGTGGGACCGCGTCCTGTACAACGCCCCGTTTTATCTGCCCGTCGCCGGTTCCGCAAATAACCGAAATCCGGGCGTGCCGAAGCAGCCGTTTGACCACTGGGTCTATGACGCCAACGGAGCCAAGACGAGCAGCCAGGATGTGCGCGACGATCAGAGCGGTTACGATTTGATCCCGGGCAGCCTGCAGATCTCCAAGAACTCCTTGACGGTTGGCGCCGTCGAGGCCCTGAAGGGCTCGTACACCAATCCGGCTTCCGTCATCATGAGCGACTTCTCCAGCTGGGGTCCCGCTGACGATGGCCGCGTCAAGCCCGACATCTGCGGCAACGGTGTTCAGGTGTTCTCGACGGTTTCGTATGGCTCTGGATACGACACCTACGACGGAACGTCGATGGCGGGCCCGAACATCGCCGGCGCTCTGGGGCTGCTGATTCAGCAGTACCGAACGCTGCACCCGGGCCTGGATATGTATGCATCCACGCTCAAGGGTTTGACGATTCACACCGCCGAAGAAGCGGGCCCAGACGACGGTCCCGACTACATGTACGGCTGGGGCCTGATGAACGCCCGTGCCGCCGCCGACCTGATCAACGACGCGTCGTTTGATCCGTCGAAGATGCAGGAAGTCAAACTGAATTCGGGTTCCACCATGGACCTGCCCATCTCGGTCGCCTCAGGCGGAGACGTCAAGGTCACCATCTGCTGGACCGATCCGGCCGGCACGGCCAACAACACGAAGAACGACGACCGCACTCCGGTGCTCGTCAACGACATTGACCTCCGCGTCATCCGTGATTCCGACGCTCATGTCTTCCAGCCGTGGGTGCTCGACCCCGCCAATCCGTCGGACGCCGCCACCACGGGCGATAACCATGTCGACAACGTCGAGCAAGTGGTGATCAAAAACGCCCAAGCCGGTACGTACACCATCCATCTCTCGCACAAGGGCGCAGCCCTGAAGCCGGGCGGCAGCCAGTTGGTGAGCGTTCTCGTTTCGGCACCGACGCCCACGGGCTTCACGGATCTCTCCGCCACGCCGGACGATCTGATCGGCGGCATCGACAACGCCACCGCGACCTTGGTCCTCACCCAGCCGTTCGACACGTCGGTGGATGTGAAGCTGGTCAGCAGCAATCCGAAGGCCGCCGAAGTTCCGTCTTCGATCACGGTTCCGGCCGGTGTGAACTCCGTCCAATTCCCTGTCGTCACCCACTCGGTCCGACCCGTCACCGGTTTCGACAGCGTTCCCGTCATCATCAAGGCGAACTCGGTCCGCGGATCGCGCTCGACAGACATCGTCATTCGACCGATTACGATCGCTGGCTTGTCGTTCAACCCAGCCGTCACTCCGGGCGGAACGACGATTACGGGCACGGTCACGCTCAACTCGGCAGCTCCGAAGAACGGCGCAACCATCGTGCTCACGTCGAGCTCGCCGAACACCGCTCGCAGCGCCCGCAACTGGGTCATCGTGAAGGAAGGCCAAACCTCCGCCACGTTCCTGGTCCGAACGTTCGCAGTAGCGGATGACAAGACGGTCACGATCAGCGCCAGCCGACTGGGCACCACGATCGACACGCCGCTTCTGGTCCGCAAGCCGCAGCTCGCGACGATCGCAAGCACCACCGGCGTGGTCCGTGGTGGACGCACCCTGACGCTGACAGCCACCATGGATGGCGTTGCCCCGACGGGTGGAACGTACATTCCGCTCACCACGAGTGATGCGGGCGCGCTCCCGGTTCCTGCTTCGATCTTCATCGCGGCGGGTAAGAAGTCGGGCAGCGTGACACTGACGGCAGCGGCGGTCACCGGCGAAACCCCGGTCACCATCACGGCCAGCCGACTGACCCAGAAGCTCTCGCTGAACATCACCGTCGTCCCGTAGGCGGACGCCGCAACGCAGCTCTCTCGATCAAATGATCGGGAGGGCTTTTTTCTGCCTGATGAACGGACGGTTTTTGCGCGCCGCGACCAGCGCGCGACGTATAGTGATGAGAATGGTCACACCGTACGATTGGCAAGAGGGGATCAGCCACCGCGCGTCCTACGTTGAGTCTCGATTGGAAAGCGGAACGCCCGTCATTATGATGAGCATCGCCGACGGGATCGTGGCCCTGACCGTGCGGCGCCAAGCGCGCAAGGTGTTCGAGATCTATGACCGGCTGATGTTCGGCGCGATCGGCCAGCAGTCGGATATCGAGAACCTCCGAACCGCGGCCATCGATTTCGCCCATCAAGAGGGGTTTCAGCGCAGCGAGCTCGATGTGACCATCCAGCGCGTCATCAGCGCACTCAGCCAGCCGATGAAGCGGGCATTCGCCGATTTCTCACTCGCACCCGTCGTTGCGCGCTCCCTGTTCGCCGAAGTCGGCAATACTCCCGTACTCGACCGCTACATCGTCCTCGACTACGACGGTGATTTCAGCGTTCGCGACGATTACGCTTACGTGGTCGGCTCGGAAGAAGCCGCCTCCGAAATGCGCAAGGCGCTCAAAGAGGGCTACAAGGCTGACCTGACTCTGGACGCGGCACGAGAGCTGCTCCAAACGGCTTGGGCCAAGGCCACGGATCCCAGCGGAGCCAAAGGCTTTGCCGAGCTGGTCGAACAACTGTCGGTCGAAGTCGCCCTTCTGGACCGGCACGCCCACAGCGACCGCGCCTTCCGGCTGCTGACCGACTAAGCTTTGCCGCCAAACTCGGCGCGAATCATATAGAGCAGGGCCGGGGCACCGAGGACCGCGGTCACCGCACCCACCGGCAATTCACCGCCCGAAATGAGACGCTGGGCGAGCAGGTCGGCGGCGGTGAGCAGGCTCGCTCCGACGAGCGTGGCCCCCGGCAGCAGAACGCGGGCATCGTTACCCACCCACCGGCGCGCCAAATGCGGTGCCACGAGCCCGACGAACGCCACGATTCCAGCCGCGCCCACCGCGCATGCCGTCGCAAAGGCGCCCATCGCGAAAATCAGATTGCGCACGCGAGCCGAATTGACCCCCAGTGCCCTCGCCTGCATCTCGCCCAGAGCCATGGCATTCATCGAGCGGAGCGAAGGGATGGTCGCCAGTCCACAGACCACCACCGCGCCCGCCAGCAGGGCCACGTGCGACCACGGTGCCGGCGGCACGCTTCCCAGCAGCCAGCGCTGAAGCTGCCCGCTATCCTGCCCGCTGCAAATGATCACGAGGGAGAGCAGCGAACTGAGCAGCGATCCGACAATCACGCCCGCGAGAAGCAGATCGCGCGTCTGAAGCTGACCTCGACGTCCCGCCAAGCCCAACACGCAGACGACGGCAAGCAAGCCGCCCAAGAACGCGCACGGAAAGACACCGAGGTCGCCAAAGGCCGCAGCCAAACCGGTCGCCAGCGCGAGCGTTCCACCCAAACCAGCGCCACTCGCCACGCCCATGACATAGGGCTCGGCGAGAGGATTTCGAAAGAGCAGCTGGAATGCGGCTCCGGTCAGCCCCAGCAATGCGCCCAGCTCCAGCGCTTTGAGGGCGCGGGGCAGCCGCAAGAGCCACAGCACGGGAGTCATGGCGTCGTCGGCGTTGGGACCGGCCAGGAATAGACCGCCGAGCCGCGCCGGACTGAGCCAAAAGTGCCCGCCGACCGCCACGTGGATCCCGAGAATGACGACGAGTACGAGCGCCAGCCAACCCAGTCGAGACGTTTTGGCACGGATCGGCGCTTGCACAGATGAACATTATGCGTGAACCCTGAACTCGTCAAAGGTAGAATCCCACCGTTGAACACCGTTGCGCTCTCGTCTCGAGTCCAGGCGATTCAGGCCTCTCCGACCCTCGCGATCACGGCCAAAGTTCGGCAGCTCCGGCAGGAAGGGCACGACGTCATCAGCTTTGCGGCCGGCGAACCCGACTTTAACACGCCGGAACCGATCTGCGATGCCGCGATCGACGCCATTCGTCGTGGCATGACCAAATACACCGCAAGCAGCGGCATCCCCGAGCTGAAGGCGGCCATCTGCGACAAGCTTTGGCGCGAAAACCAGCTTCGTTATCAACCTGAGCAGATCATCGTCAGTTGCGGTGCGAAGCACTCGATGTACAACGCTTTCATGTGTCTGATCGAACCTGGCGACGAGGTCATTCTCCTCGCCCCGTTCTGGATGACCTACGAGGACCAAGTCAAACTCGCGGGTGGGAAACCCGTGATCGTCCATGGCGATCCGAGCCGCGATTTCGCGCCCAGCCTGGATGACCTCCGCGCTGCGATCACGCCGCGGACCAAGGCGATCGTCCTCAATTCGCCGTGCAATCCAACCGGAGCCGTCCTCGACCGGGGAACGCTCAAAGAGATCGCCGCCTTGGCCCTGCGCCACGATTTTTGGATCATTTCCGACGAAATCTACGAGCGCCTGACCTACGGGGCGACGGCCGAGAGCATCGCCACCCTCAGCGACGAAGTGAAAGAGCGCACGATCGTGGTGAACGGCTGCTCCAAATCGTACGCGATGACCGGCTGGCGTATTGGCTACAGCGCGGCTCCGACGCCGGTCGCGAAAGCGATGTCGAATCTCCAAGACCAAGTCACGAGCAATCCGACGACGTTCGCCCAGCAAGGCGCGGTCCACGCGCTCCAGATGCCATCCGACGCGGTCGAAGCGATGCGAGCCGAGTTTCAAGATCGCCGCGACCTCGGTTTTCGGTTACTCCAACAGATCGACGGCATTCAAACGAGAACGCCCAACGGCGCGTTCTATCTCTTCCCGCGCATCCAAGACCGAATCGCGGGACGATTTGAATCGGACCTGGCGTTCTGCACATTTCTTCTCGAGCGGTTCCACGTGGCCACAGTACCGGGCAGCGTGTTTTACGGCCCCGGACATTTGCGGTTGAGCTATACCGCCAGCCAACCGGATATCGAGCGAGGCATCGCTCGAATCCGCGAAGCACTCGACACGGCTCCATGATTCCGCGAAGCATTCCCCTCCGCAGCGAGGCCCTCTTTACCTTGGCGTTGCGCCACCGTTCGGCCGCCACCAACGCGGTCACGGAAAGCTATGAGCGGCTGGAGTTCTTCGGCGACTCCGTGTTGGGCCTGATCATCGCCCAGTACTTGTACGAACATCACCCTGATTGGGACCAGGGGATGATGAGCAAGGCAAAAGCGAGCGTGGTTCAAGAAGGTCCGTTGGCTGAAACCGCCTTGAAGCTGGGACTCGACCGGTTCCTCGAACTGAGCTCCGGAGAAGAGGCCACCGGCGGTCGGAAGCGCGCATCCATCCTTGCCGATGTCTTCGAGGCCGTCATCGGAGCGATTTATCTAGAGTCCGGTATCGAGAAGGCACGCTGGTTCACTCTCGAGCAGCTTCATCCGTACCTGATGTTGATCAGCGGCGGCAACGTGAGTCCGAACGATCACAAGTCGAGACTGCAGGAACTCGCCCAATCCTTGTGGCACACGACGCCCGTGTATCGGGTGGTTCACGAGCAGGGTCATGCCCACGAGCGCCGGTTTGGTGTCCAAGTTTTGATCGATGAAGAGGTGATCGGGGACGGCACCGGCCGCTCGAAGAAGGAGGCGGAGCAAGCCGCCGCCCAGGACGCCATTCGCATTATCGAGCAGCACCAGCGCGTGAAAGCGAACCCCGCGTACGGCCTAGACTCGTTGGAATAACGTCAGCATTAGTACCGGAACTGGCCCGCTTTTTGCGATTTTTCGGTTTTTGGCGCACGATATGCACGGTTCTCTAGCAAACTAAGAGGGTCTCTTCCCGCATCGGGAAGATCGCGAATGCTATGAGGACAGGAAATTTAATCGGGACACTTTTGCTTGCCGGCTTGTCGGTGGTCGCTTTCGCGATGCCACCCCACAGCTACTTGAATCGTCCAGCCCACACGCATGCGCAGCTGATGCGGCAGATTCAAGCCGACCCCGTCGTGGCCGACCGCTATCAACGGCACTTCGGCATGACCAAGACGGAGCTGGTCCGTTATTTCTCCGCGCTCGAACTCCGCACCCAGCCGCGAAGCGCGAAGGCCCGTGTCTTCCTCGTCCGCGAGAACGGCGGAATCGCGATGAAAGTCCGCACGGTCAAGAAGGGTCAGAAAATCTGGGTCGACGAAACCGGACGAACGATTCTCCTCGAAGTGTGCGGCAACCCCGTGACGCTCGGGCCGAAGAAGCTGGCGGTGACCGACATGGCGACGGCTACGGTGGTCCCATCGAATCCGGAAACGCGCCAGATGGATCAGATCGTCTCCACGCCCGCCATCGTTGAACCCGCGATCGTGGCGAGCACGCCAACGACCGATTTCTCAGTTCCCTACATGCCGCCGCAGCCGCTGCCGCCGGTGATCACATCGTCGCCGTCGTTCAACCCGCTGCCGCTGCTTGCGCTGGTGCCGTTCTTCTTCATCCGAACGGGTGACAATGACAAGCCGGTGCCCGAGCCGGTGACGGTCGGAGCGCTCGGAGTTGGCATCAGCCTTCTGATGGTTCGAAAGCGCGTGATCCGCACGAGCTAGCGACAGCCGTCGGGCGGAGGCGGAGGCGGATCGCTTCGGAGGATCAGGCTGATCGTGCCGATGTTGTAATCCGTCGCTGCCGCGAGCGCCGGAAGCGGCGATCCGCAGCTGGCGATATTGGGCGCGTAGTACCGACCGTTGTAGCGGAAGCTCACGTAGTAGAGGCCGGTGTTGATCGACGACTGATCGATCTGAATCTCGGCGGCGGCCGGGCTCACGTTCAACCCAAAGTTTCCGTTGGCATCGGTCGTGGTCGTTCCAAGCAGGCCGCCGGTTGAGTCGAGATATCGGATACCGACGTTGGGAATGCCAGCCGCGAATCCGTCGATCACAACGCGACCCGCCACAAACGCGTTCACTCCGTCATTCCCGGTCGTACCGGAAGTCGTCGTCCCCGTCGTCGTGGTCGTGGTCGTGCCACCACCCCCGCCACCACCACAGCCGATGGCAATGAGTGCCGCCCCCAATAGTCCGAGTGAAACCTTGCGCATTACGTAGATTGTAAACGTTTCGACGGGCAGGGTGTGTTCAGGTTTGCAGGTGGAATGGGAAAGGAAATAGCTCGCTGAACGGGTATTTCACCGACGAGCCGTCCGCCGCCACCACGTGGACGACGGCTTCGGGCGCCGCGAATTCGGCTAGGACCTGGCGACAGAACCCGCACGGCGAGCCTCCGTCTTGCGTCACGACCACCAATTCGCTCCACTTTTTGGCGCCGTCCGCGATCATGGCGACAATCGCCGACCGTTCCGCGCAGATCGTGCCGCCATACGAGGCGTTCTCCACATTGCAGCCGACGTAGATCGCGCCATTATCGGCGCGAAGCGCGGCACCCACGTGGTACCGGCTGTAAGGAGCATAAGCGTGATCGCGGACCGCCCGCGCGCGTCGTTCGAGTTCGTTCATTTCAGTGTTGCGATGGTCACGCCGTGGCCGCCTTCTCCCGGTTCGCCGTCCCGGAAGCTTTTGACCCCGCGGTGACGTTTCAAATAGCCCTGGGTCAAGCTGCGGAGAATGCCTTCGCCCTTGCCGTGCACGATCCGAACGGTATCGAATCCGGCGAGCAAAGAGTCATCCACAAACTTCATCAGGATCTCCTCAGCCTCCTCCGCGCGCATGTGCCGCAGATCCAGTTCCGAGGTGCCCGACATCGCCTTTTGCAGGCCCATGTTCTTGCGCGGCTTGGCCGGAGCCGCCGTCGGTTTGGCTACCGCGACCGGCTCGATCTGGCTGAGTTTCACGGTCATCTTGAGCGGACCGATCTGAACCATGGCTTGATTGTCGCGCGGGTCGTTGATCAGCGTTCCGACTTGCGCATAGCCGCGAATCTTCACGGCATCGCCCGCCGCAAATGGCTTCTCTGGTTCCTTTTTGGCTTCGTCGGGACGGAGTTTGCCCGCCCGCGCTTGCCCTTCCGATTGCAGATTCTTCAGGCGCTCGCGGGCCTGTTCCATGCCGCGATCGCTACGGTCGCTCTTCAGCTGCTCAAAGATGTCGGCTGCTTCCAGGCGTATCGTGCGGAGCGCATCGTCCAGTTCCTCGGCCGCTTTCGCCTTCGCGGTACGGCGCAGCTCGGTGGCTTCGGCGAGCTTGCGCTCGGCCTCGTCCTCGACTTGCCGCAAGCGATGCGAAAGCCGGTCGGCTTCGCTTTGCGCCCGCTGGGCTCGCTTTTGCGCCTCCTCGAGCTTTTCGAGCATCTGGGCGAGATCCTGCTCCTGCGCACCGAACTGGCCCTTCGCCCGCTCGACCACCTCTTTCGGCATGCCACAGCGCTCGGCAATGCGCAGTGCGTGGCTGGCGCCCGGCGCTCCCATCTGCAGTTTGTAGGTCGGCCGGAGCGTCTTCAGGTCGAACTCCATCGACGCGTTCGTGAATCCCGGCGCGCTGTAGGCGAACACTTTCAACTCGCCATAGTGCGTACTCGCGAGAATCTTGCCTCCGCGCGACTGCAGCTCTTGCAGGATCGCGATCGCGAGAGCGGCACCTTCGGCCGGGTCGGTGCCGGCGCCTACCTCGTCGAACAGCACGAGCGCGCCTGGCCGAATCCCGCGCAACGCCTCCGAAATATTCTTGATGTGGCCGCTAAACGTGGAAAGCGACTGCTGCAGACTCTGCTCGTCGCCGATATCAGCCCAAATCTGGGTGAAGACGCCGAGCCTGGCTTCGGCGGCAGGGACCATCATGCCGGCCTGAGCCATGAGCGTGCAGAGGCCGACCGTCTTGATCGCCACAGTTTTGCCACCGGTGTTCGGACCGGTGATCAGCACTCCGTCGAATTCGCCACCGACATCGAGCGTCAGGGGAACCGCGATCTTGGCATCCAGCATTGGGTGGCGGGCGGATCGGACAAAGAGCCGATGGCCCTGGGACCGAATGGGAATCACCGCGTCCATCTGGTGGCCCAAACGCGCCTTCGCGAGAATCAAATCGAGCTCTGCGGCGGCGTCGAGAGCCGGTGCGATCTGGTCGGCCTCATTGCCGATTTGATCGCTGAGCGAGCGAAGAATGCGTTGAATTTCGACCCGCTCTTCGGCCTCCGCCTCGCGCAACTGGTTGCCGAGTTGCAGAACGTCTTCGGGCTCGATAAAAACGGTCTGGCCCGTCGACGACGTGTCGTGAACAATCCCGCGTACTTTGCCCTTGTGCTCTGCGCGCAGCGGGATGACGTACCGGCCATCTCGGACCGTGTACACGTTGTCGCTCAGCCAGTCGCGATGCTTGACGGTATAGCTCTGAATCCGCTCGACGATGCGCGACGCCGCGGTTTGCCGCGCGCGTCGGAGTCGCCGAAGTTCCGGGCTCGCGCCGTCGAGAACCTCGCCATCCGCATCAACGCTGGCAAGCACCTTGGCTTCCAGTTGGGGCAGTTCGGGAAAGTGTTCGGCGATTCGCCACAGTCCGGGAAGCGACGCCTGCTTCGGCCGGATCAGCGTTCGGACCTGGCGCATGGTGGCCATGGCGGTCGCGATCGCGAAGAGAGAGGCTCCATCGAGCACGCCTTTTTTCTTCGCGATTTCGAGGGGCCCCTGCAGCGGGCGAATCGTGTTCAGGCTCGGCAGCGCATCCGACGCCAGCAACTGCGCGGCTTCATCGGTCAGCCCGAGCTCGAACCAGACCGACTCTTCCTCGAACTGCGGCTGGAGCTCGTGGGCGAGCTCGACCGCACGCGGGGATTGGCATTGGCCCGCGAGAAGTTCGAGAATCTTCGGGAATTCGAGGACGCGAAGCGCGTGCATCGTTTCTATTGTAGCTGGCGCCTCTGCTATGCTGGCCTCATGCAGCAGCTACTGCAACCTTTACCAGGTTATCCCGAGCCTTACGGTTCGCTGGCGGCGGTGCTGATCGACGCCACCGCCGATTGGAGGGGGGAGATCGACATCGAGCTGAATGCCGACGCGATGGTCTGGCGGGCGCGCCCCAACGGCCCTTCGATGGGAGCGATTCTGCTGCACATGATCGCGGTCGAAATCTTTTGGATTGAGCGATTTGTGCTGGGTCGGCCCTGGGATCCCGAAGAACGCGCCAAGCTGATGGTCGACCTCACGAACGTCGACAAGAGCGTCGGGCCCGATGCGCCCGCCGAACCGTTCGGCTGGTACACCCATCTTCAGGATGACGTCCGCGCCCGAATCCTTGAGTCCCTGCGGACGTGGCCGCCGCCGCACACCGCCCTCCCGCGCGAGGGAGAGCCGAACCTCTATTCGCCCCTGTGGGTGCTCGGTCACGTGATCCAGCACGAGAGCTATCACGGGGGGCAGATCATCATGCTCGCCGATCTGTGGAAACATCAATCCCACGCATGAAAGCCGTGGTTTTGTTTTCGGGTGGCTTGGACTCCACCACCGTTTTGGCGATCGCCCGACGCGAAGTGGACGCCGTCTTTCCCCTGACGATCGCTTACGGTCAGCGTCACCGTGTCGAAATCGATGCCGCACGGCGCTCGGCCCGCTCCCTGGGTGCCCCTGATCCGAAGGTCGTGACGATCGATTTGAACGCGATTGGAGGTTCCGCCCTGACGGATGCGATCGATGTTCCTAAGGACCGCGACGAATCCGCGATGACCGATATCCCCGTCACATACGTTCCTGCCCGCAACACGGTCTTTCTTGCCATTGCACTCGGCTATGCCGAAGTGCTCGAGGCAGATGCGATCTATGTCGGCGTCAACGCGGTGGATTACAGCGGCTATCCCGACTGCCGCCCGGAATTCGTCTCTGCATTTGAGACGCTCGCCAACCGGGCGACGAAGCGTGCGGTCGAGGGGCATCCGATGCGAATCGTGGCGCCGCTCCTGCACCTCACCAAACGCGAGATCATCGAGCGCGGACTCGCATTGGGCGTCGATTACGGAGAAACTCACTCTTGCTACGACCCGGGTCCCGACGGTCGGGCGTGCGGACATTGCGATTCATGCCTGATTCGCAAACGAGCCTTTGAAGAGCTCGGCCAGGTTGATCCTGTCCTGGCGCCCTAACCTTAGAGTACTCTTAGGTTCATCCCCACTATGCCCCGATTTCGCGTTTGCAAAGCGTTTACGGTCGAGAGCGGCCACATGCTGTCCAAGCATGCGGAAAGCTGCCGCTATCCCCATGGCCATACGCGACGGGTCGAAGTCGTCGTCAGTTCAGCTTCGCTGGACGCCAACGAGATGGTCGTCGATTTCAAGGCGCTCAAGTTGGCGGTCGGGGCGCTGGTCGATCAGTTCGACCACACTTTAGCGATGAACTCAGCCGATCCTCTGCTCGCGGCGGTTCAAGCGGTCCATCCCGAGGGCGTGGTCGTGTTCGACAACCAGGATCCCACCACGGAAGTGCTGGCGAAATACCTTTACGACCGCATTGGCATGATCCTGATCGAGGGCTGGTCCAACGATCACTATGTGATCCCCTCGTTGGCCGTGCGTCTGGAGCGCGTCCGCGTCTGGGAAACGCCCACTTCGTGGGCCGAATACGGCGACTAAAACTCGGCTCGGCTGAAGCGCTCGATGTGAGGACGTAGCCTCGTCGCCATCGATTCCACGCCATCCGTTTCCGCGAGCAGTCCCTCGCCAACCGCGCCGATCGCTCGCAGTAACGCTTCTCGAGTGAGTTCGCCGACCAGCGACCGCCGCATCGGTTCCAGGATGACGGCAGGTAAATCGTCGAACGTCCGGCCGTAATCGATGCGCCATCCCCGGCGTTGGGCGGCCAGTTGAAAGACGATCTCGCGTGCATGGGCAATCCAGAACTCGGACTGCCAGAGGCGTCCGCGCTCCAAACAGAGTCGAGCCCGCAGCAAGTGGTGCACGGCCCAACCATAAAGGTCGGCAGGGTCGCGAGGCGTGCGCGGGCCCGGCGACGGCCCAGCGGATCCAAAGAGCAAACGAAACTGGGGACCGGCTGGGGCGAACGAGGGCTCAGGCGTGAACGAGAGATCGACTTGGAGCGCTGAGGGAAGCAGAAATACGCGGTAAAGCGTCGGGCCCGAGGTGACGTCGAGCAAGACGTCCGCGCCGAACTGCTCGCGCATCCAAACCGACCAAGCTTCCACCAAGGGAACTCGGTCCACGCCATCGCGAACGGCGAACGTGAGGTCGATATCCGAAAACGCGTCGCCCGGCCCGTCGGCCAGCGAACCGACGACCGCTCCCGCAACGATATCAGGCCAGCTTCGGGCGCGCTCGACGATCGCGGCGCTGACCGCCTCCCGTTCGGCTACGGTGAACACGCGGATTTGTACCGGACTCCTTGCCCATCCGGTTCCCAGCCACCCCAGCCATCCAAAATGAGATTCTCAAAATTCACTTGATTTATCGCGAAATTAGCTGTATGATGTTGCGGTAAATCAATGAGGATTACATTGCGCGACGTGGCCAAAGCGGCCGGGGTGTCTCCGATGGCGGTCTCTTCCGTTCTTCATGGAACGGGGCGAAACGTTCGAGTGGCCGAGGAGACGGCCGAGAAGATTCGGCAAGTGGCCGACGAGCTGAAATACCTTCCCAACAGCTTTGCCCGGAGCCTGCGTTCGAGGCGGACCCGGATGGTCGGAGTGGTGTTCCAACACCTTCAGCGATTCCACGACGACAACCCGTACTATCCTCAGCTCCTCAACGGCATCATGGCGGCGCTGTTCAAGGCCGACTATACTCTCGCGCTCTGCCCAAAACTGGTTCAAAACGGCGACATCGGCGCCATGCTGGACGGACGCTTCGACGGCGTGCTTTGGGCGCGTCCCGACTTTACCGAGGCGAACGTCCTCACCCTTCGCGCGGCTCGAGTCCCGCTGGTGATGATGCATGCGCCACCCGGATCCGCCGAGGGCATCTCCACGTTCTGCGCCGATAACGAAGGAGCCATGCGCCAAGTCGTGGGACACCTCGGCGGTCTTGGGCATCAGCGGATCGCCTATGTGGTGAACGAAGTCGATGCCCACACCGCGGAAGGACGCGTTCGCAGCGATTCATTCCTCCTGGCCATGCAGGAAGCCGGACTTCGGGGCGAGTCGTTCATTTGGGACGAGTCGCCGAACAGCCTGGAGAAGTACCGCCAGACCCATCGCGATTTCACCGCCTACGTCTGCTTCTCCGATACGCTCGCGGGCCATCTGCTCAGCGCGTGCCGAAGCCTCGGCCTCAACGTCCCTCGCGATATCAGTGTGACCGGCTTCGACTCCTCGCCCTTCTGCGAGCGCACCACGCCGCGTCTCACTTCGGTTTATCAACCGGTCGAAAAGATCGCCTACGAGGCGACCACCCATCTGCTCAAGCTCATCGAAGCCAGGACAGACGACGTGGACGTGCTCGTGAACTCGTCAACACTCTACGCATGTGGGCTCGACGTCCGAGACTCCACTTGTCCGCCTTCACTGCAGAAGAAATCGTTATGAAATCCAAAGCGTTCACTCTGATCGAACTCCTGGTCGTCATCGCGATCATCGCGATCCTGGCCGCCATCCTGTTCCCCGTCTTTGCCCAAGCGAAGGCGGCCGCCAAAAAGACGCAGGACCTCTCCAATCTCAAGCAACTGGGCTTGGGTGCGGTGATGTACAGCGGCGACTATGACGACATGTTCCAGCGCAACGACTACTTGGTCAAGGGCCGTCAATCGTGGGCGCCCTTCACCTGGCGCGAAGCCGAGGGCCCGTACGTCAAGAACGGCACGCACAACGTGCAATATGCGTCGACGGTCGCCAACTCGCCGGTTCTGCTCGCCGACTCCGACATCTGGAGCTCCCCAACCGCACCGGCGGGCCGATATGGTTATGGCGCGAATCAGGCGGTGTTTACGGGAGGTCAACAAAATCGCACGGGCAGCAATTGCGGCGACAACTATAGCGGCAACACCTATGGGAGCGACCAAACGTGCAACGCCGATCCAACCGGAAACCCGCCTGCGCCCTCGATGGGCCAATCCCAACTTGCCAAGCCCGCCGGCACGCTGATGTTGGTGACAGTCGGTATCTCGACCGACTGGGGCGCCGCTAACACCTACATGCAGAGCGGCTACTACTGGTGGGGCGGTGCGGCGGCTGGCATCATCGGTGGCACGATCCCGGCCAAGTGGGACTGGGACGGTCCGTCCTCGCAGAACAACGACTACAGCGGCAAGCTGACGGGTTATGGTCCCTCGAACGCGCTGCCTCGATTCCGATTCGACGGCATCGCCAACGTCGCCTGGGCCGACGGCCACGCCAAGGCCAAGCGAAAGGGCAACCTCAGCTGGTGCAACGACATGTTCGTCCCCGGTTCCACGGTGAACATGTACAATCCTAATGCGCGCGACGACTCCTCGGAGTTCAATGCGGGCGGACATTGCGCGGGGTTCAGCCAGAATTGAGGATCCTGATCGCAACTGTTGTGCTCGCAATCGTTCTCGTGGGCTGTGGCCATAAGGAAGAAGTCGCGACGTCTCCACTGCCGGAGGGCAGCGGGAAAGCGACCAACCCGTCCGGCGTGCCGCAAGGCGCCGATCAACAAAAGATGGCGGACCAGATGCAACAGGCCGGATCGGGAATTGGACAGCGGATGGCGGAAGCCGCCCGCGCAGAACAGGAGGCAAAGGCACGAACCGGCGGCAAATAACGATCACGATTGCGGTGGCCCTGATCGGGGTCACCGCAATCGGCTGTCAGAAGGAAGAAGAACCCGAGTCGGGGCCGCCTACTCGTGCGGCGGTCACGTTCGAAGGCGAACCTAACCCGGCTTATGTCGGCGACTGGAAAACCGCCAATGGCCTCTCGGAACTCAACTTCCAAGCTGATGGCGTCGCCGAGATCGTCGCGGTTTCCAAAAGCCAAGGCGGGACGAGCGTCAATCGCCAACAGGGGCGGTGGGGCGTGTCCGGCGGCCACGTATTCGTTCAATACGGCGACGTCGTTTTGAAGTACACGGCCAAACTCGAGAAGAACACCCTCACGCTCACCCAACCGAATGGCATCAAAGCCGTTTATCAGCGAGGCGGCAAGACGGCCTCGCGCTCGTAGCATATGAAAACGCGATTTTTTAACACGCATCACTCGCCGATGGGCGCGTTCGCCACGATGACGTTCGGCTGCCCGGGGAGCAAAGGCGGCATCGCCGCGGAATTACGGGGTCCGGCTGACGAGGGCGTCATCATCGGATTGGAAGACGCCCGACGCCCCGGGGCGTACCAATGCTTCCCGTTCTTCGATGCCTCCGACGCGTCGGCCGCCGCCGACTACGACATCGAGGGCCTGAGCGATCACCGTCATCCGCCTGCGCTGTTCCATTTTGGCGACCACGAGATCGAACGCCAAATGGGCCCGAGCGTCGATACGTGGACGGCAGGCGATCTCACCGCACGGATCTATAGCCCGGTCCGACCGATCCCCGATCCTGAATCGGCCGACCAAGAGGCGGTACGGCAGGCGGTCGTCCCCGCCCTGATCGTGGAGCTGATTGCCGATAATCGAAACGGCCAACGGCCCCGCAAAGTCTTCATGGGTTACAGCGGCCAGGATCGCACGCGACAGATGCGGTGCTGGTCCGACGAGAACATGACGGCCCTGGGCCAAGGCACCAAAACCGGTATCGCCACCCAGGAACCTGGTGCTTACTCTGGCGTAGCATTCCAGCCCGAAGCCGTCCTCAACCCGCGCTTCCCCGAGAACCTCGCGTTCACGCTGGGGCAGGTGGGCCTCGTGGTGGCGACGGTCGCTCCCGGTGAAGTGAAGACGATCCGGTTTGCGGTCGGCTTTTATTCGCACGGGCCGACAACCACGGGCCAGGTGTGTCACTACCTTTACCAGCGCCACTTTCAGTCGCTGGAGGACGTGCTCGCCTATGCGCTGGCGAACGCCGACGCCATCATCGAAGGCAGCGCCTCACTGGACGAGCGCATCGAGTCGACGTTGGGCGCGGATCGCGCCGCTCACTTCTCGCACGCAGTGCGCAGCTATTGCGGCAACACCCAGTTGCTCACGCAAGCCGATGGGAAGCCGCTTTGGGTCGTGAACGAAGGCGAATATCGCATGATGAACACCTTCGATCTCACCGTGGATCAGGTTTATTTCGAGCTCGCGCTCAATCCGTGGGTCGTGCGCAATGTCCTCGACGAGTACGTCCGCCGATATTCCTACGAAGACGATGTTCGCTTCCCGGATGGACCCGAGCTCTACCCGGGCGGGATCGCCTTCACCCACGACATGGGCGTCGCCAATCATTTCAGTCCGGAAGGACGATCGTGTTACGAGCAAGCTGGCCTTCGCGGCGTGTTCTCGTTCATGAGTTGTGAGGAACTGGTGAACTGGGTCCTCACCGCGTGCCTTTACATCAGCCACACGCGCGATCGAAATTGGCTGAAGGGTATGCAGAGCACGCTCGCACGGGCTGTGCAAAGTCTGGCCAATCGCGACCATCCCGATCCAGCTCAGCGAAACGGCGTGATGGGGCTCGATAGCTCGATGTGCCAGGGCGGGGCGGAGATCACCACCTACGACAGCCTGGATAAGTCGCTCGGCCAAGCCCGCAACAACCTCTATCTTGCGGTGAAGACGTGGGCGGCCTACGCGCTGATCGAGGAGCACCTGCGCACGCTGGGAGATACGATCAACGCGGAACTGGCCCGGACGCAAGCGACCCGATGTGCGGCGACGATTGTGGCGTCTGCGGATTCGAACGGCCTGCTTCCGGCGGTGCTCGGCGAAGGCAACGACGCCCGGATTATTCCCGCCATCGAGGGCCTCATCTTCCCCTATGTAGCAGGGCGGACCGAACTGCTCTCGCCGGACGGATCGTACGGCGCGCTGTGCCGCGCACTCGAACGGCATTTCGACGCGGTGATGAAGCCGGGCGTCTGTAAGTTCGCCGACGGCGGGTGGAAGCTCAGCTCGACGAGCCGCAACTCGTGGTTGAGCAAGATCTACCTGTGCCAGTTCATCGCCGAGAAAATTCTGGGCAAACAGCCCGATCGCGAGGCGGATGCGGCACACTGGAACTGGCTCATGGATGAAGACAATGCTTACTTTGCGTGGAGCGATCAGATGCTCGAAGGCCGTGCCCATGGCAGCCGCTACTATCCGCGTGGCGTCACCTCTGCACTCTGGCTGGCGCAAGGGGATTCGCCCCTGAACACGATCCGCGAAACCCTCGTGGGCCGAGCGAGCGCACCGGAGTTCGCATGACCGCGCTCCTCCTCGGATTGGTCGTTGCGGCCGCGGCAACCCCGGCGCCCACCCTGCGCGATCTCGCCAAAAGGCACGGCATGACGATCAGCACGTGTGTGGCGACTTCCGCATTGGAAGGCAAGGAGTACCAGGCCGTGCTCGCGCGCGAATTTTCCGCCCTAGAGCCGGAGAACGAACTCAAATTTGAGCCCGTCCAACCCGAACGAAATCGCTACGACTTTGTCGCGATCGACAAGCAAGTCGCTTTCGCGAAGAAGCACAAGATGGCGGTTCGAGGCCACACCCTGGTCTGGCATCACCAAAATCCAGCGTGGGCGCGTGACCCGAAAATGACCGCCACCGAACTCCGCGCCGTCCTCAAAGACCACATCTTCAAAGTGATGGGCCGATTTCGGGGCGTCATCGGAACCTGGGATGTCGTCAACGAAGCCATCTCCGACGACGCGCACATGCGCCATAGCCTCTGGTTCGATCGGCCCGGAATTGGACTCGATGGCGAGCAGACGATCGAGCAAGCCTTCAAGTGGGCCCATGAGGCAGATCCCAAGGCCAAGCTGTTCTATAACGACTACAACATCGAGACGCTGAACGCCAAGTCAGACGCGGTCTATGCCCTGCTTTCCAAGCTGAAGCAGCGCGGGGTCCCGATCGATGGCTTCGGCATGCAGTGCCACCTCGATCCCCAGTTCGACAAGGACGAGGCTTTCGATTCCTTCCGCGAGAACATTCGCCGCTTCAAGAAACTGGGCCTCGCGGTGCAGCTGACTGAGCTCGATGTCCGAATTCCCGATGGCTCACCCGCCCAACTCGCCGTGCAGGCGCGCATCTATGGCCGTATCTTCCAGATCGCCCGAGAAGAAGGGATCAAATGGGTACAGCTCTGGGGCTTTACGGACGCCCACTCGTGGATTCCTCAAGCCTTTAAAGGCATGGGCTGGGCGCTTCCTTGGGATGACAAATACCAGCCCAAGCCCGCGCTTGAGGCGATTCGAAAGGCGCTCGAATAGCGCCGCTTAGGCAGCCCGCTTGACCGGCTGGCCGAACGTTTCGTCTTCGGGCGGAAGGCTGAAGCCATCCATCAGCTGCCGCAGCTGAACCGCCAAATCGGCCAATTCGCCGGACTGCGCCGAGAGCGTCTGCGTCATCGAAGCCTGCTGCTGACCCACGCGCGATATTTCCTGGATGGAGGAATCGACCTCATGGGCGCTCGCCGTCATCTCTTGTGCAGCGGCTGCGTTCTGTTCCGTGACAGCGGCCGCTTGACCGATGGCCGTCTGCACAAGCGAGACCGCGCGGCTGACTTCCTGCGACGTCTCTTGCACTTCGCGCACCGGTCGCTCGAGCGACTTCACGGTTTCCAAAATCTCTTGGAGCGCCGTATGAGCCTGGTTGGAGAGAGCGGTGCCGTTGGCAACGGCGCCATGCGTTTTCTCCATCGCCTCCGACGACTGCTTGACGAGCGCCCGAACTTCAGAGATCAAGCCAGAAATCTGGCCCGTGGCCTGGCCGCTGCGTTCCGCGAGCTTACGGACCTCGTCGGCGACAACGGCAAACCCGCGACCCTGATCGCCCGCCCGTGCCGCTTCAATCGCGGCGTTGAGCGCGAGCAGATTCGTCTGCGCCGCGATATCGCTGATGAGCGCGACGATTTCGTCGATCTGATGGGACTTTTCCGCCAATTCGGCTAGCCGATCGGCCGCTTCCGTCGTGGTGGACGCGATGACCGTCATGCCTTCGAGCGTGCGATGGACGGCGGCACTGCCGGATTGGGCGGTCTCGGTTGCGGCGTTCGTCGCGGTGGCCACCACGCTTGCGGCGGAACCGACCTTCTGCATTGCGGCACCCATCGCTTCGGCTTTTCCCACGATATCGCCCAACGCAACCGCCTGGCCCTGGCTCGATTCGGCGACCTCATTGCATGCGCGGGTTGTCTCCTCCATCGCATGAGCGATCTGGTGGGACTGTTGCGCCACCTTCTCGGCTGAATTCGAAATATCGTCGGCGATGCTGGCCAGACTCTCGGACGTGCGCTGAACCTCGACTGTGCTTTTCACGATCGTGCGCACCATGCTCGCGAGGCGGTTCACCATCCCGCGGAAGGACTGTCCGAGCGGGTCGCGCTCCATCGAGGCGCGCTCATCTTCGCGCAAGCTGAGATCACCGTCTGCAATTCGATCCGCCCAGCCCGCTTGCGAATCGAGCTTGGCCATAAAATTCTTGAGTCCTGCCGCCAAGACGCCTGTCTCGTCTGACGACGTCACCTCGAGCCGGACTTCGCGACCGTTATCGTAACACTCGATCGCATTCGTCATCGCGTTGATTGGCCGAGCGATCCGTCGCGAGGCCGTGATCGCACCAAACAAAATCGCAATCAGCGCCACGAAAATCGTGCCGGCGGCCAGCTTTTTCGCCGCAATCGCCGCGCCGAGAAGTTCCTTCTGATCCGTACTGATGATCAGGCTCCAGCCCAGGCCGGGATAGCCCAGTGCGCCCTCCGATTTCACGAAGCCCAGCACGGATTGGCGGCCAAAGAACCCTTCGGAACTGTGACCATCCTCGCCCTTCACCACCCGGCGCACGGCCGCGGACTGCGTGGTCAGATCGATCGCATCGGGCAGCGCCATCATGCCATTGTTCGCCTTGATCGTCTGGGGGGCGTAGCGATCGATGAGAATGCCCGAGCGCGAAATCAGCGCGAGTTCCGAGGACTTGATTCCGCTTCGTTGGATCTCGGCCTGGGCCGAGCGCAGGATATTGTCGACCACTTCCATCTTCGCAAAGTTGCGGATGTAGCCGATGACCTGATCCTTGCTGTTCTTGATCGGGGCCGAAAATCCGAGAAAACGTCCGTTGCCGCCAAAGATGGTCTGAAGCCGAGGATCGACTTCCACGTCATCGACCCACGTTCCCGTCAGGTCTTTGCTGGTGAGGAATCGCCCTTTCGAGACGTTCTGGAACCACCGAGCGGATGAATAGTTGGTCTTGACAAAGGGCTTCGTGTCGACGGGCTTGCCGGTGTCGCTTTTCGTGCTGATGGCGACCACTTGGCCTTTCGTAT
The DNA here is from genome assembly GCA_044226215.1 of Fimbriimonadaceae bacterium. GTDB lineage: Bacteria > Armatimonadota > Fimbriimonadia > Fimbriimonadales > Fimbriimonadaceae > JBGAHK01. The sequence goes on from JBGAHK010000002.1 coordinate 820,451, forward strand.
CCACCGCCATGCTCATGAAATAAATCGGTGTATAGGTCGCGACGTACCGATTGAGCACTTCGTTCAGCGGCGCATCGGGCTCTCGCTGGTACCACGATGCGGTGTTTTCCCAGCACACGTTCAGCCCGAACGCCTGGGCGTCCCCATAGCGTTCATAGAGGTTGCGCTCGACTCGGTCCATGACCGTCATGGCCGTGGAAGTGAGGTTCTTGGAGGCGTTTTCGGCCATTCCATCCGTGATGCTTAGAGCTTCCCCCGCCACCACCAGCGCCGGAATGAGCCCAAAGCCCACCATGAGCAGCGTCAACTTCTGTTGGATCCGCATATATCGCCTGTTATTATCGGCGCAACTTCACCAGGTTCTTATGGGGACGCCAACGTGGGCGCCCGAGTTCTAATCCTGAATGGGCCGAACTTCGATGCCGAAGCCGAACTCTTCACCGAATATCGCGCCGGGGTGAAGCGAGGCGATGGCCACCGCTTCCTCGATCGAATCCGCCTCGACGATGAAGAAGCTGCCGAGCTGCTCCTTGGTCTCGATAAACGGTCCGTCCGTGACAAGCGGCTTCCCACCCCGCGGGCGGATCGATTTGGCTTTGGCGGTGGGTTCCAGCGCCTCTTCGGCGCGAACCTGGCCCGTGGCACGGAACGGCTTGCACTGCTCGTAACAGCGGGCCATGAGCGCGTCGCGCTCCGATTCGGGCTGGGCGTCGAAGGCGTCGGGGTGAAAATAGCCGAGACAAAGAAACTTCATGTTGGATCTCCTTGGCGCGTGGCGTCACGCTGCCAGGAGTGGGTCGCCCCATCGACTGGCACTTCGACATTTTGTTGGGGAATTTGGAATCCGGCTTCAATTCTCGCCCGAAAGACCCCAATTGCTGCTCCAGACACTATAATCGAACACCGTCACCACACCGTCTCCATCAAGATCTGCCCGAGGATCCCAGTCAACTGTGCCAACAGAAGAGTCAAATGCACTCGAAAGCAGGTTGTAGTCTCGTATAGAAACGATATTGTCCCCGTCACAATCTCCATTCCGCAGTAACACTGGTCCGAGTTCAACGGTCGTCGAGCCTTGAGCAAATTCGATTTTCCTGCCTAAGAAAACAGAGGACCTGACTGTCACAGCGTAATTTCCTTGGTTTGGTGCAGGAATCTCAACGACACCGTCCGCACGCACGCGCAAAGATCCCGAACTCACCACGGACCCGCCAGCTTTGCGCAGTATGTACGAGGCCTCGATTGGCAAATTGAGTCCTTCCCAGCCCTCAAACTGAAGCTTCACGGTTACCGGCCCCACTATCTCCTTAAGATCGTGCCGAAAAATTTCTATAGCCGCCTTGCTCTTCACGAGGGCAGTCAGATTCGTCGCCACGGACTGAAAGGCCACAAATCGACCATCCGCAGATATTCCGGCCGCATCTGAGCGAGAATTGCCCACCGTTCCCGTTGAGCTTCTGCTAACAAGGTAGGTTCGCTTCAGTTTCGTGTCCCGAACAAACACGTCAGCCTCCCCATTCAGATCATCAGAGACTAAGTTAGTTGCCGTCGAAACAAAGCAGACATAACGACCATCCGCAGAAATCTTTGGAATCGTGCAATCTCCGTTGCATTCCGCACCTTGAGTGTTCACGCTGACACGAGACAACGCCCCTGTGGCCCGCTCCCACACAAAGATATCATTTACTGAATTGTTATCGCTGTTCACTAGGTTTGACGCGCTCGAAGCAAAGGCCACATATTGCCCGTCACTAGAGATAGCCGGCAACGCTGAGGAACCATTCCCCACCAGACCGCCCCCTCCTCTACTCAACAAAGTTGTTGTGCTCTGCAACAGATCACGAACGAACACGTCCGACACGCCGTTCGTGTCATTAATGGCGAAATTGGATGCCGACGATGTGAATGCGACATATCGATGATCCTGGGACACTGACGGGCTATAGGAATTCCCATCGCCTTGCCTTCCAGACGTCGAGAGACTAACTAGATCGGAAATGCCAGTATTAAGGTGACGAATAAAGATATCATCGAATCCATTCAGGTCTCCCTCTACCAGATTCGAGGCATTCGATCTAAACACCACTATTGAGCCATCTCGTGTTATAGCAGCCTGATCAGAAAACCAATTCCCCTCCCTACCGTCAGTTCCAACGCTAGCTCGAACAATTTCGCCGCTTTGCATGTTACGGACAAACACATCGGACTGGCCATTTGTGTCACCTATTACTAAATTTGCGGTATCCGAACTAAACGCAATATAGTGCGACTCGTCACTGATGGACGGGCCCCACGACAGCCTATTGGTCTCCGTTCCATTCACTCCCATGGTAACTCTAGTAGTTTTAGCCAATACGGTGTCACGAACGAAGATATCACTATTAAGATTATGATCTCCTTCAACTAGGTTGGTCGAATAAGACATGAAGGCCACGTACCGTCCATCTGACGATATAGCAGGGGAATCGCTAATAACACCGTCGCCTTGGCCCGGAATTACGCCTAGCGATGTTCTGTTTATCATCCCAGTACTCCTATCGCGAGTATACAAATCCTCAAAGGCATTCAAGTCTCCTACTACCAACCTCCAACCACTGGTGCTAAAAGCAACTACCCCTGCATCATCGGATATGACGACTCCATTTGATGGTGCATTATTTGCTTGCCCGGAAGGAGATTGACTCTGGATGGCCACTTTGCCACTTTGAAGGTCCTTCACAAATGCATCCCGATAGCCGTTCTTGTCATCTTGCACAAGGTTAGTAGCACTAGAAGAAAATGAGACGAATCGGCCATCCCTGGAGATACTTCCAAGGCTGGATGCGCCATTTGACTGCGCCTCGTCGGAACCGGTACTCACACGCAGAGTTACTTGCGTAGACATGTCTCGGAGGAAGACATCGGTCAGGTTATTGGTATCTTGATCGACAAGGTTGTTGGCTCGAGACTCGAATACAACAAACCTTCCTGTGGACGATATTCTGGCACTTCTAGATTCCAAATTTGCTGGCACCCCAGCGCTACTTACGCTAATTAGCGATGTGGTGCCGAGCGCCATATCTCGATAGTACAGATTTGGGCCGTTGTACATAACAGTGCTGAAATTTGTCGCCGCTGATGTGAACGCTATGTAGCGACCGTCCTCCGATAACGTGGCATTAGAGGAGGAGCCATTTGATTGTGCGCCGAGGGAACTTACACTAACCAGCGCAACTGTGCCAGTATCCATATCTCTGAGAAAAATATCGGTGAAGCCGTTCTTATCACCCAATACAATATCGCTCGCTTGTGATTGAAAAATGATAAAGCGGCCCGTTCTGGAGATGTCAGGCGAGTAACATGAGCCGACCTGCTTACCGGCATGGCTCACATTAACCCGCACTGTTGTACCGGTCAGCAAGTCACGACGAAATATATCCGTTGTGCCGTTTGTATCACCTGAAACTAGGTTGCTTGCGTCCGATTCGAACGTAACGTATCTGCCATCTCCTGAGAGTTTGCAGTTGCGGGATTGCCCGTCTGCTTCCGTACCCGAGGTGGAGACGCTTGCACGAATTGTTGTTCCGGCAACCCGATCCGATACAAAGATATCGTAAGTGCCGTTGGTGTCTCCGAACACTAGGTCCGGCGCGTCGGACTCAAATGCAATATATCGCCCGTCGGCACTTATCGAGGGTAGCGACGAGGGGCCGTACGGGCCGTAACCAGGAAGACCCACTGTTACCGCGATTGTTTCGCCGGGAAAGGCAGCGCTCAGGCCCACCATTGATACATAAAGAAACAATGCGGCCACACGCACGCAGGTTGATTTTGCACGTTGATGAATGCGTTTCACGCTGATGCTCTCCTCGCAGGGGACCTGCGTGTACCTGATTATATAACAGGCATGCTCAATGAGCAAAGCGAAACCGCGATTTCGGCCGCCGCGCCGAAGGGGACGTCTCCATGTGATTGAATCTTGGTGGAGGTGAGGGGATTCGAACCCCTGACCTCTGCAGTGCGATTGCAGCGCTCTCCCAACTGAGCTACACCCCCACCTGGAATCTTGATTCTACTCGGAAACCGACCTGGGTGAACGAGAAGGGCGTCAGAGCTCGACGCGAAGGATCGCCTCGCGGCCGTCATCCAGAGCGATCCGCACTGCCACGAGCCCCTGCGCTTGGATCGACACGGGGTTCAGCGCGAACTCGGTCACCGCGCTGCCGCCGAACCGTTCGCCCACAGCGAGGATGAGATCGCCCGTCGCCGCATAGAGGCCAAGCGCGCCACCGGGCGGAGTCGCGTAGAGCACGCCGAGTTCGTCTCCCACGAACAAAGCCCCGCGGAGGGATTCCCATGGTCCGCCGGGCGGAGGACTGGCTTCCGAGCCCCGCACGATCACCCAGTCGCCCGCTGCGCGCTGGGCGACAAACCCAGCTTGGCCCCCGGGCAAAGCGCACGGGAACCGGCCCAAATCCATAAAGACGTCCCCGATCTCCGCGATCGTCATGGTCTCGCCGGAGTTCCAGCGCTTGATCGAGGTGGCATCGCGATAGACGACAGCGCCCCGCTCATCGATGGCGGGAAGGCCGAAGGTCTCGGACCCGGTCACGACCACGTCGCCGTCGCAATACACACCAGGAACGCCGTCCACCGCGCCGCGCCACGCGATCTGCCCGCGGGCATTCATGGTGGGTCCCAGCGGCCCGATATCGATCGTTGCAGGCGAGAACGAGGCGGGCTCGCCATCGATCAATAGCGCACCGGCCGCGTAGACGCACCAGTGCCCTTGCGCTCCCATCGCGGGATGGGAGCAGGCGATCCAGGGGGCGGTCTCGTGGCGCTTAGGGCCGATCACGACCGCCGTCGAACCGTCGGCCCGTTCCACCGTGTAGCCCACCTGGCCACTCGGACCGACGCACGGCACGTACGGGCGGAAGGTTTCCCCCGGCGCGGCCCACGCAACGACTTCAACACGAACCACAACCCAACCGTACCTGCCCATCCGGCCCATAGAAAAGGCCGCGCCCCGGAGAGGTGGGGCGCGGCAACCGGATTGCTCTCCTGATCAAGTCAATCGCTTACTTGGCTACGATGTCTTTCTTCGTCGAGCCGATGATCGAAAAGAGTTCGCCCTGCTCCCTCTCGGGCACCTTGTAGTCATCCAGGACCTTCTTGAAAATCGCGGCGCTAGCCGCCCACTCCTTCTCCTCGATGCCCAGCTTGGCGTGCGATTCTTTCATCGAGCGGCCGGTATAGGCGATCTTGCCGCCCGTCGCCATCGCCACCTGTTCGGTGAGCAGGTACTTGAGACCCGCGGCCGTGATGCGACCCGAGGTGAGGGCTTGCACCGTGCGCGGATTGCTGCCGATGACAGGATCCGAAGCCAGTCGATCCACGAACGTGTCGACGACCATGGAGATCCCGGCTAGTCCGCCGAGGCGAGCGTAGAGGGAGCTCGGATCGGCGAACATCTCGCCCTTCGGCTCCTCTTGGATCATCGGTGCGCGATCGATCCAGTCGAGATTCATCTTCGCGATCGCGTCGGCGTCGCGGCGATCAAAGCCGTTCTTCACGAGCTTTTCCTGGACGATCCGAGTGAATTCGCGCAGCTGAGCGGCATCGAAGTCGAAAAATTTTACGAGCGAGCCCGGATCGACATCGAGCGTCGTCTGCTGTCCGCCGAGATTCTTGGCGACCCACGCAGTCACCGCAAACTTGACCAGCGGCTTGGGAAGCATCGCAGCGCAACCCTTGAACCGCGCGTTATCGAGGAGCACCGCGTCCTTATCCTGCGCTTCGACCATCTCGGAAATCGCGGCCGCGATCTTATGGATGCCGTACTTTGCATAGAGGGACGGGGCCATGCGGCCGCTTTGGGCGAGGGCGCCACCGACCAGGGCGCACGCCAGCAAAACAAATATTCCTTTTCGCATGCCCAAATTCTGGGAATCGCGAAATTAACGAGAACTTGTCGGTTCATGAACAATAGATGAACCGAACACGATCTGCGGCATCTGGGCCATCTCGACCAAGTTGTGGAGCAAGCATAGCTCGCCAAACAGGTGAAGCGCCTTGAAGTGGGCCTCGGTGAGACGGTAATCCATGATCTCGGTGAGGTAGCGGCGGGTCAGCGCAGGGCTAAATCCGAAGCGAGGCGTCGCTTGCTGAATCGTTTCGTCGAGATGATCCAGGGCATGCTCGGCCGCCGCCTTGAGCGTGCTCGCCATCGCTTCGTCGAGCGACGAGTGGCCAAGCCAGAGCGCCCAGACGAACGGGAGCCCGGTGAGGTCGGTCCAGGCGGAGCCGAGGTCCATGATATGGAGACCGTCACCGGCCGCCTGCATGCCCTTGTCGCCGATGAGGAGGCCCGCGTCATGATGAGTCAGCATGACGTCCAAGTCCGGCGGCATCGGCGCGCTCCGGGGCGTGATGCCATAGATTTCGTGGACCAAGATTTGGACCAAAGCGTTCGAGGTCATCGAACTCTGGTCGAGCGCGATCGACTCGATCTCACCGAGCGGCTTCTTGCTGAAGAGGCGGACACTGAGCACAGGACCCTGGCTGGCAATGCCCACATCGCCGGCCACACGAATTTCAGGCTGGCGCAGACATTCGATGCTGGAGACGAGGATCGCTTGGGCATCGCCCTGATCGAGCAGCGCCGGGAGCCGCGAGGGCACATCCAACTTCACCTGGGCGCCGGGACCGGCATAAAGGGGATCGTCAAACGCGCAGATCAGGGGATAGGCGTTGAGATACGGGACGCATCCAAGGGAGAGGTCCGCCATGCTCACACTTATTATGGACGATCAGACTTCGGGATCACGAACAACAAACCCGACCAATCTTCGCTAACACTGCAAACCTTGATGTCGACGAGCGCGGGCAGACAGACTTCGCGCAACGTATTGTCGGTCACGTCGCTGCGGATCGCGCCGGACTTCTTGGGCCAGGAGATCCAGAGCCGGCCGGTCGGCGCGAGCGCATTTCGCCATCGGTCGATTCCCGATTCCAATTGGGATCTCGACGTGATGAAGGCGTGGATGAACAGGTGCTGCTCCGAGAGCGGCACCAGCACGGGTTCAAAGTCGGCCTCCAGCCACTGCGCGTATCCGTCGGGAGCGTCGATCAGGACCACGGGCCACTCCGGCTTCAGCCCCAGTTTCTGGAACAGCGGTTTGCCGGAGTAGCCCGTTGGCATTGTGTTTACGTCCGATCCGGATTATTGATCGGCGGAATCGTGAACCCGATATCCGTTTTAGGAGTTACGGCCGGCTTGCTCGGCGCAGGCTTGGGCTTTTCCGGGGCCGGAGCAGGCGCGGGTGCGGGTGCCGGTGCTGGAGCAGGAGCAACCGACGCCGGCTTCTGAGCCTTGGGCTCGTCCGCCTCTGGCTTCAGCGACTGGTTCACCAGCTGAGCCGCGAGCACTGTCTGGATGACGCTCGTGATCTGCTCGGCCGCTCCCGTCGCGGCGCCACCGCCATCGCTGCTGATGTTGACGAGACGCGCCTTGGCGAGGGCGTCCGCGATCGCCGGAGCGACGACCGGGATGAGCTCGAGCTGCCGGAGAGCAAGGAAGTTCTGGCCGCCTTCCGCCATCGCCTCATTCACCTCGCGGATGGCTTGAGCCTGGGCGGAAGCCACGGTGCGGAGTCGAACGGCTTCGGCTTCTGCCGCGGCCTCGGCTTCGACGCGAACCTGGGCCGCGTCCGCATTCGCTTTCGCGATCTGGGTGGCCCGCAGCTCGGCTTCGCGCTGCTCGGCTAGAGCAATCTGCTTCTTGGCTTCCGAGGCCGCGACCACCGCCGCGTTCTCGGCGCGACGCTGTTCAAGATCGCGCTGCTTGTCGTTGATCGCCTGCTCGGCGGCCAGCTGCGCTTCCCGCGCACGGCGCTCTTGATCGGCCGTCACGATATCGGCGTTCGCCTTCGCTTCGACGGCGGACTGGCGGCGGCGTGCCTCGGCGACTTCGCTCTGGACTTCCTTGATGTTCAGCGAGTTGAACACCAAGCCCAGGTCTTGAAGTTCGCGCGAACACGCGCTCTTGATGATGATCGCGAGGCGGTCATCATCTTCGCTGGCGAGCATTGCGGTGTCGGAACGGATCAACGAGGTCTCGGTCGTCGCTTGCAGCACCGGCACGTTCGTGTTCGGCTTCTTCAAGTTGAACAGCTCATCGTGGTGCAGCAGGTTGATCGCGCGGCGTCCGGTCGACGTCAGCAGGTCGGTCAAGATCGAGGTCTGTTCCAGATCCGTTTTCGCGAAGAACTTGTTGGCGGCGGTTTTCACCATCTCGTTCGCGTCGCCGACGCTGACAATGGCGCTGGCGAGAACGCGAACTTTAATCGGTTTCGGACGGCCCGCATCGTCGACGTCGCAGGTTTGGTCGCTGATATCGAGGTCGATGTTAATCGCCTTGGAGGGGATCGTGGTTCCGGTGGTGAGAATGGGGATTTCCCATGCCTTGCCCGGACCCTTGTAGATACTCGTGCCGCTCTTAAACCAGCTGACCAACCGAATCGTACCGGCATCGACTGTCGTCAAAAACCGAGTGATGAGGAAGGGCAGGAAAAAGAGGAGGACAAGCGCTAAGGCTGCCCAAACAACGTACGGAGGAAGATTTTCCATTTGCGTTTCCAATAGCGATTACGGATTCATTGTACTGCCGGTTTTTGCGCGTCCTAACCGCTCAATTCGCGCGAAACCACACACGTGCCTTTGGCGGAATCGACTTGAACGATCACCAACTGATCGCCTCGATTCACCCGCACCCCCAACTGCCGCTCGCCCGAATCGAGCATGCCCAGCAGCTGAACGACCTCGCCGTCCAAGGTCATCTTGACGAGCCCGCGTCCTTCCGGGTCGAAGTTGGTCATGGCCTGGGCGCCTTGCGCCAACATGCCTTCCAGGCCCTCGCTCGGGTTGGAGACAAACTTCATGGCGAAAGAGAACATCGGCCGGATGATCCCAAACGTAAGGAGGAAGCCGCCCGCGCATGCGGCCAGCCAAGTCAGGGTCAGTGACAGAAGAGGCTGCACAAGCAAGCCCACCGCGCCCGCCGCAAAGCAGAAGCTGAAGATATTCAGCGGGGAGAGAATGAACGGGATTTTAAGCCCACGCGCATCAGCGGCATCCGATCCGTGAGCGTGGTCCGCATGTCCGTGCGCACCGGCATGGGCGTGGCCGACCGGTCCTGCGTGGCCACCGGCATGGGCGGCACCGTGATGAGGCACAAAATCGGCGTGGTGATGGGCGGAGAAATCCGCGTGGCCCGCGTGCCCGCCGTGGTCTCCACCGTGATGCGAGCCGTGCAGCCCGCCGAGCACCGTCATGATCACGATGCCGGCAAGCCCAAACAAGAACAGAACCGTAAAGATCATGGGGTTGGCCGAAGGGCGGAGCGTTGAAACGTCGCTCCGCCCGTCAGCGGCTTACTTGGAAAGTTTGACGATGGTGCTCGAGGTTCCCTTGATGGGAATGCTCGCGCCCATATCGGCCAGTTCGACCTTCATGTCGGACTTGGCTTGAGTGTCGACTTGGTGGAGCCGACCCGAATCCTTCTCGATGAGGACGACCGAATCGACATCGAAGTGGCCCGTGATGACCATGCGCATTCCGGTCGGTTCCTTGCCGCTATCCTTGGCCATTTCGGACGGATCCATTTTCATTTCCACGGGACCGGTGACCTTGATCTCGTAGCACTTGACCCCGTCCGCATCCTTGAGCGAGAGCAGCTTTGCCGTCAATTTGCTTTCGGTATCGCCGAACACCTTGTTCTTCGGCGCTTTGATCTCCCACGTATCGCCGATCGCGACAGCCTTTTCCGGGAAGATAACCGAGTTGGAGAACGCAGAAACCGCGCTGGACATGAACTGCATGATCTGCGGATCGAGCCCCTCGATCTTGATGTCCGAGAACGCGCCGAAGGCGTTCATCTTGCCCGTGACCTTAAACGTCTTGGGCGCGTCACCCATTCCGGGAGGCTTGCCCATTTCGCTGTCCATGTCGAACTCGACATCGGAGACGTCGATCGTCACATCGGCGTTCGCCTTCTCCTTATCGACCTTGACGTAGTTGAAGGCCAACGTCATCGAGCTCGTGGTCTTCATGTTCTGGTTGCCGCCGCCAAACGCCGAAGCATCCACGACGCTATCCGTCGAGCTGGCAATCTTATAGATGTCCTTTGCGCCTTCCGTGTACGTGCGACGAAGCGTGTAAGTTTCTTGGCGCGTACCCGCAACCGCAACCGTTGCGAGCAGACAAAACGCGAGAGTACGAGTTAGTTTCACTGAATTCACCTTGATGACCCCAAACGATTGGCGCTCCTCACCGGTAGCGCCTAGTAAACGATACGGTCGGGCTCAACAATTCGTTGAGGTTAGTTTAGCCGAGACGTGCCAGCCGAGTCATCGTTGCTTCCATGATCGCCGTTGTTTGTGCCGAGACCGTGAAGACCAACGCTTCGCGGTACAGCCGCTGGGCCGGGTGGTCGACGGCATTGGCGCTACCTCCCGTGGTCGCAATGGCGGCATGGGCGCATCGGACGGCGAGTTCGATCGCCCACGCCCGCAAGTCGAGCTTCACGGGAGTGGTTAGCTCCGCATTCGCGCTCTGGGCGTCATGAAGTCGCCGTCGACATTCGGCCACCTCGTCCGCAATCGCCCGCCACGCGCGCTTGGCGTCATCGCCGCCCTTTCGCTGGAGATTGGCTTCGACGATATCCAGGCTGCCCTGGGCGCATCCCAAGGCGAAAAATCCCTGAAGGGTGATGTTGATCAGGTCGTTCGTGTGGATCCATCCGGCGGGCTTTGTAAACGCCACATCTTCCGCGGGGACCACCCAATCCGTGAACGTCATTTCAACCGTTTGCGCGCTCTCCATCGCGGCGAGGCGCATCGGCGCGCTCAATTCGATGCGGCCGGAATCCTCATCGCGATTCGCGAACGGGGTGATGCAGAAAACGGCTTCCCCGCTAGTCAGCGCCCCCGCCACCAGGATGTGCGAGTAGAGGCCAGCCCCGGTCGCCCAAGGGACTCGACCGCTCAGCCGCACCGCTTCACCCACCCATTGGGCAGTCATCATGGGCGGCCCCGAACGACGGAGTTGACTGAAACCAATGCCCATCAAGATGCCACCATCGGCCATGTGGGGCAACATTCGCTCCTTGAGCGCGTCCGGCGCCGACTTGGAGAGGAGCGAGACCGCGCTTTGGTGCTGGGTTTGGAGGAAGGCGAGCGCGCCCGAGCTCCGCGCGACCAGTTCCTGAAAGCTCCGAAAACTCACTTCCGATACGGCTGGCCCACCGTATTCGGCGGGACGACGCAGGGCCATCAGGTTCCGTCGGCAGAGACCGTCCAGGGCGATGCGAAGCGCCTCAGGGTCGGCATCGAGACGGCTCGCCTGAGGCGCCACCTCCTCCCGGAGAAAACGCTCCGCTTCGGCAAGAATCTCGTCGTCCGCATGCATCGGTAAGAGGCTACCGCGTCAATCGCGTGGATCGAGGGCGGTGGGCAACCCGGTGTTCTTGGAGAGCGTCGCCACGAAGGCGATCGGCTTGGGCCCCAAATCGCCTAACCGGCCGTTTTGGGGCGTGCCGCCCCACCGCTTGCCGACCGCGACCAGATCAAACCGCGAAACCTGTTTGGTGGTGGCGTTATATTCGAGGCGGCCTGTGATCGTGAGGTCGATGCCGCGGGTTTGTGCCGCTGGCTCCGCGCCTGGATCGGGCGACAACGCCCAGTTGCCTGTGGCGGAACTCACGATGCCTCCGCTCAGTGCGACCCGGGTAACTCCGTTCTCGTTGAGCACGATCTTGCTTTTCAGCCACGATCGCTGAACCTCCGACGGCGCAAAACTCAGAGGCAGTCCCCGGACGAAATCCACAAACTGACGCTGGGCCAGCCGGGCCATGAGGGCGTCGGGCGCGTCGCTGGTGGCGCCCACAAAACTGTCTGCCGGTACCAAAGAACGGATCTCGGCATTGCTGAGAACCATGCAGTCGATGTTCCAAAGGCTCTTGGGCAGGGGGGCGTACTGGTCATTGAGATCGCGGGCGATGACGCGGAGGTAGGAGCCCGCCCGATACGGCCGGTCCACCAAATTGGGCGGCAATCCACCACGTCGCTCGCTGGCGGGTAAGAGTGACCACGTCTTGAGCGCGGTTTGAAGCGTGGTGGCGAATGTCGAGACCGGGGCGAATTCCGCCAAGATCGTCCCGCTCGGCGCGAACGCCGCGATACCGGAATCCAGCTTTCGCGTCGAATCCGAACTCCGTAGCAGGCCCTCCAGTTCGTTGTTCGTCGTGCGCAGGTCGTCGGCGGAAAGCGCGAGGGGTACGAATGCTCCCATCTGGGCCTTTCGCTCCGCATCGAATCGTATGGACAGTCGATCTTGAATGCCTGTCGTCGATGTGGTTCCCAGCGGGTGTCCTGGCTCGATCCACACAAACATCGGCACGCCTCGGCTGACCGATTCACGTTTGGCCCGTGCCCAGCTGGTCCGCCACGGAACGTCGTCGTATGAGAACTCATCGGCAGACGGGGTGAGCGTGTTCACCCATTTGCCAATCGAGGCGTAATCGACAGTGGGCTCGGATTGAACGAGCCAAACAAGAGCGAGAAGTGGAGCGATCACTACCTTGTTAGAAGGCGCGGAGCCCGGTTTCGTTTCAACCAGTGCGCAATACTAGAAACTCATGGACGGCGCACCGCCGATCGTCGCTTTCGAGCAGCCTGAATCCCCCACCCCCCGATATCCTTTTGGCTGGGTGACGCTCGTCGTCGTGTTCGTCACCCTGATCGTCCTTCAACTGATCGAGCCACCGCAATCCAATCCGACCAGCGAAATCAAGGCGGGACGAGCCCACATCTCATCGGAATTGCAGAGCCGCGCTTTGACCGGCCAGCTCAACCAGCCGTCCAAGAACGCCTCCGCCGAAATCGGCTTCCGAAAGTGGATTGATTCAAGCGGGAAAATCAAGACGCCGAGCCCCATCCTATGCCGCGTGCGGCTGGGGTCTCAAGCGCTGTTAGGAACCAGCCTCGATCCCGCGTGGCGAGCGCGGCTGGCCAACAAGGCCGACGCCGACGATCGTCTTTTCCTCTCATTGATTTCCGACGCCGGCACCGTCGCGCCCAAGGAACTCGCGCGTGCGCGAAAGATGAAGGATCCCGAATGGAAAGCCGCCCTGGTTTACTACGCGCGCCGTACGAGCGATCAGGACCTCGAACGATCCGTGCTTGGTAAAGGCGTCTCGCCCGCGTTGCTCACCGCCATTGGCGCATTTACGCTCATGGGGCTGGCAGGTATGGGGCTTTGGCTGCTTTACGCGCTTCAGCGGGGCCAGAACAAGTTACTCCCCCTCACGCCCCCGATCACCCCGCTATCGCTGGGAGAAGCCGATCGCGTGGCCTTTATCATGGCGCTCCTCGTGGCCACCTATTTCCTGGTACCGACCATGATCAGCATGGGGCTCGCCAACCTGATTCCCAAAGGTGCCTCGACCATCATTGCCGTCCTCGCCTTCTTGGGGGCGAGCCTGTACGCGCTCAACCAGACGCCATTTCCGGTCAAGCGAATAACCGGGCAGTTTCGCCCGTCGAATATCCTGTGGGGGCTCGGCGGCTATTGCGCCAACATTCCGATCCTGGCGATCGCCGTTATCGTTGGCTCCGTCGTCTTTCGCGGCTTCGCCACCAATCCCCATCCCGCGATTACGAGTCTTCAGTCGCGCGAAGACATCTGGTCGATCGTCTCCATCTATGTGCTGGCCTGTGTTCACGCGCCGATATTCGAGGAGATCACCTTCCGCGGCATGCTGATGCCGGCCCTCGCGAAAGTGACCAAAAGCACCGCGGCGGGCATCCTGATCTCGAGTCTGATGTTCGCCTCCATTCACCCGCAGGGCTTGCCGACTTGGCTCGCCCTGGCCGCGATCGGCGCGATGAACTCCGTGCTCACCTGGCAGACGCGATCCCTGTTTCCTGCCATGATTCTTCACGCCTGCCATAACGGCATCCTGCTCACCATCACCCTGATGACCTCTCCGCTCTCATGACCACTCTCGCTCTTTTTCTCGCGACCGCACTTGCTCCCGACCTTACGCTTTCGGCCGGTTCTCCCACGGACTCCTCGCTCGCATATTGGGCGTGCGAAGACACCTTTCTCGACCAGTCCCTGCCCGAAGAAAACTACGGCCGAGATTCGTTGCTCTCGGGCGGCCCGGGCAAGACGATCCTGATTCGATTTGGCGATCTCGCGCGGGTGACGCCGGCGGGAAAGCGGATCAAATCGGCGGCCTTGGTGTTCTCCGTCGAGTTGGGCGAAACGAATCAGAAGGGCACGATCAGCACCGTCCTCGGCCCGTGGCTGGAAGGTCCCGGACGACGCGGCCTGCGTCCCGCCCTTCGCGACGGCGAACTGCCCGCACCGGTCTTGGCATCGAGTTGGAAGACGCGCTTTGGTGGGCCCGGTCCGATCGGCTGGCAGCGTGCAGGCAGCACGGGACCTTCTGATATTCGGCCCGTCGAAGGCGCTCAATGGTCGGGCTCGGATACCGAGCTCCGCATCGACGGGCTCGGACCGGCCGTCGAGCAGATGCGCCAGCGTTGGTGGGAAAACTACGGATTCGCCCTTGAATTTGGGCAGTCGATCGACTTCTCGAGCACCGAGTCGATGGGCGCAAAGCCACGACTCGAACTCCAATTCGAGGACGCCAAGGCGGACGGCCAGGACCTCGCGATCACCACACTCACGGCGACGCCGCAAGGCGGCCAGACGGTTTGGACCGCGACGATCCTCAACCGATCGGCCTCGGAAGTGAGTGGCGCACCGATGCGCTTTTTCGAGCGCGGCAAACTGGTGGGCGAGTCGCGGCTGGGCAGCATCGCGGCGGGAGGAACCACCACGGCGACGATCACCCTGCCCGATCGACGCAAGGCACCGAACCAACGGCTGTGGCCCCTCGTGGCCGAAGTCGAGTCTCCCTCTGGAGACCGCCAGCCCACCGATAACGCGGTGGCAATCGACGAGGCCGCCACACCGATCAAGCTCGACCGGGCACGCGTGGTCGCCGCCCGCAGCCGAGATCGCTGGCTGAGCGACGACCCCCAGATCGCGGGTCAACAGATCGTCCAGCTGTTCAACGAGACGGTCGCACAACACAGCCGGTTTTCGTATGCCCCCGATGGACTGCTCGTCACGTGGCGATTCGACGGATTCCTCGATGACAACGCCTCGCCTCGCTCCAACGGTTCGGCCCGCGACGTGCTAGCCGCAGCCGTCCGCAGCCAATTGCCCGCGCCGTGGAAGGACGTCGACGGTACCAGCGAAATCTATCCCGGTCTAACCGGTATGGGTGACACGCGCGACGACTCGGCATTCCCGCGCTCGCTTTCGCTGACTTACGAACCGTGGGCGGACCCGGTGATGGCCAGCGCACCGTTCCCGGCGACGGACCTTCTTTCCAATATCGAAGTCTTGGCGCTGGGCGGAATCAATGGCAAGCCGGTCGATAAGCTCGCCCCCGCGACCACGCTACTTCGCGTGCTCTACGCGGACGGCCAGTCGATCGCCAACAAGCCGCTCCAACTGTTCCCGCTCGAAGAGGGCCTGCGTCCCAAGGCCGACTACAAGACCGGTCCCCAGGGCACCATCTTGCTCCCCATGACCGGCGATAAGTCGCCGTTTGTGGGTTCCGCCACCCTCGTCGGAAGCCTGACCGCTGGCGATGCGACCGAGCGATTCTTGGTCCGGCCGTGGGAACCGATCGTCGCGGCGGCGCGTGCGGGTGGCTCCATTGCGATGCTGAACAAGCGGGTTGCGCTGCCGGATGGCAAGTTGAACATGGGGACAAATTTGGCTCTCGGCAAGCTCGTCGATCAATCGGCGGGAGAGTCTCCCACCTTGGCGAAGCTGGTGGACGGCGATGCGGGCTCGGGCCTCGAAACGAACCTCAAAGTCGGTGAGTGGATCGAGATCGATCTGGGTCGCGACCGGCTGGTCGGCGATGTGACGCTCACGTTCGCGTCCGCCTCGGTTTGGCCCAAGTTCGACATCATGGTCTACACGACCGGCCAGCGCGCGGCAGAAGCGTTCCGCTGGATGAGCGAGATCGACGGCACGCGCTCGCTTGCCCTTCGTGGTGTCGGTTCGGGACCGACCAGCATCGCTTATCGCGGTGCGGGGACGCGGGCGCGCTACATTCGAGTGGTTGTGCGCAGTGCGGCAGGGTCCAGCGTTTCGCTGAACGAGATTGCGGTTCACCCTCTGATCGACGAGTGACGCCCTAAACCGCGACTTCGAATTCGGCTTCCGTCTTGGCGCGGATGTCATCCACCGTCACATCGGGCGCGGTCTCGATGAGCCGCAGCTTGCCATCCTTGCGCTCGAAAACGGCCAAGTCGGTGATGATCAGATCGACGCAGCCCTTCCCGGTGAGGGGCAAGGTGCAGTTGCGCAGAATCTTGGGCTCGCCCGCTTTGTTCGTGTGTTCCATTACCACGACCACTCGCTTGACGCCCGCGACGAGGTCCATCGCCCCGCCCATCCCCTTCACCATTTTGCCGGGAATCATCCAGTTGGCCAGATCGCCGTCTTGGCTCACTTCCATCGCGCCGAGGATGGTGAGGTCGATGTGTCCGCCGCGAATCATGGCGAAGGAATCGGCGCTGGAAAAGAACGAGGTTCCCGGGATATCCGTGATCGTCTGCTTGCCCGCATTGATCAGATCCGGGTCGGCTTCCCCTTCGTAAGGGAAGGGGCCCATGCCCAGCATTCCGTTTTCACTTTGGAGGACCACATCCATCCCTTCCGGAATGTAGTTCGCGACAAGGGTCGGTATTCCGATCCCCAGGTTCACATAGAAGCCGTCGCGCAGCTCCTTTGCCGCGCGCATTGCCAGTTCGTCTCGGGTCCAGGGCATGGCCCTATTGTGGCGCAAATGAAACCCACCAACTTCGAGGTCATGGTGTGCTTGAACTCACGACTTCGCGCGGGTCGTGAGGCGCTCGATCCGCTTCTCGTACTGCTGACCTTGGATGATCCGGTCGACGAAAATAGACGGCGTGTGAATCTGATCCGGGTCGAGCGTGCCGACTTCCACGAGCTCTTCCACCTCGGCAACGCACTGGCGCCCCGCGGTGGCCATCATCGGATTGAAGTTGCGGCTGGTCTTGCGGAAAATGAGGTTGCCCGAATGGTCGCCCTTCCACGCCTTGACGATGCTCAGGTCGGCGACAAGGCCGGTCTCCATCACATACATCTCGCCCCCAAACTCCCGCGTCTCTTTGCCTTCGGCGATGAGCGTGCCGTATCCGGTGCGCGTGAAGAAGGCCGGAATTCCCGCGCCACCTGCCCGAATGCGTTCGGCGAGCGTGCCCTGGGGATTGAACTCCAACTCCAGTTCGCCGCTCAAATACTGGCGTTCGAATTCCGCGTTCTCGCCGACATAGCTCGAAATCATCTTTCGAATCTGGCGGGCGCCCAGCAGAATGCCCAGCCCGAAATCATCGACTCCGCAATTGTTGCTGATCGCGGTGATGTCCTTGACGCCCGTCGCGTGGAGGGCGGCGATCAAGTTTTCGGGGATACCGCAGAGCCCAAAACCGCCGGACATGATGGTCATCCCATCAAAAACGAGGCCCTGCAGCGCCGATGCTGCGTCGGGGAACACCTTGTTCATCGCCTCTAGTGTACTTGGCAGAAGCGGCGCCCCACAAAAAAAGAAGGGGTGGATTGTGGAAGCCACCCCCGCACTTGAGTCCAACTAAAGAAACTCTCTTTCGATAGCGTGCGACTATAGTATAGGCCCCATTTGGGCAAGGCGCATAGGAGAATCGACTAGGTTTGGCCGGGGGAACCTGTCGCAAGCCCCATATCTGGCAAATCTACTTGCCGAAGAAGGCTTCAAGTTCAGCCAGCAGCCCGCCGTTGGTCACCACCTGCGTGCAACCGAGGTTCCGGGCTTCGGCGATCAGATCCTTTTCCACGTGTCCAACATGGGCGATCACTTTCGGAGTGACGTTCAGCAGCCGAGGAATCAGCTCTCCAAGTGCAAACTGACTGCGCAAACCGATCACCGCACCCTCAAATTCGGGGAGCGAGTCGGCGTCGCGCATGAGGAGAATGGGCGTATGGCCCAGCTGCTCAAGTCGCGACCGGACCTTGCTGCTCCAGATCAAATCCGATTCACAAACGAGGACTTTCACCCGAGTGCCTCCACGATCGCCTGGGCGTAGCGATCACTTGCTCCCAACGACTGGCCAATCCACTCGCGCGCGGCGGCCCCTCGACGCGCCCGATCGGCCGGATCGTCCAGCCACGATCGAAGCACCTCGGCCAGTTCCTCAGGCGAGGCGACGGCCACCGCCGCACCGACCTGATCGGCTGCAATCGTTGCGTCTGCAAAATTCTCCATGTGCTGCCCATGAATAACCGGCTTTCCCGCCGCGAGCGGCTGAATCAAATTCTGCCCTCCGAGTCGGTCGAATCCACCACCGATCACCACAACATCGGCGGCCGCGTAGATTCGGGTCAGTTCGCCGTACGTGTCCAAGATCAAGTACGCCCCTGTCTCGCCCTTCGAGCGCAACGACGGGGGCCAACCGGCCGCTTTTACCTTTTCAACGAGTTCCGGCACGCGCTCGAGGTGGCGCGGGGCGTGGACCACCACCAGATTTTGGCGATCCAGTGACCTCAGGGCCGACAGCACGAAATCTTCCTCCATTTCGCCCCGAGTCGAGCCGATCACGACGATTCGCGCCTCGTCCGGAGCGCCAAGCTCCGCGCGGACGGTCTGCCCGTCGGCCCCCGCGTCCGAACTGGCTTGATCGAACTTGCAGTTGCCCATCGTTTCCGCATGTTCAGCCCCCAGAGCGAGGATGCGCTCACGATCGCGTTCAGTCTGCATCAGGGCCCGATCGAGCAAGCGGAGCAATGCCCGATAGAAAAATCGGATGCGCATCGAGCGGGGAAAGCTGCGATCGCTGATGCGGCCATTCAGCAGGAGCGTTTTCGAACCCAGCGCGCGGGCCGCCCATAGGAAGTTGAACCAGAGCTCGGTCTCCATGATCGCGACCACATGGGGTCGAAACCGCGACAGCGCGGCAACCTGAAACCGGGCGACATCGATGGGGAAGTACGCGATGTGGTCGACCAAGTCCGCCACTTGATCGAGCGCGGTTTGACGACCGCTCGATGTGGTCACCGTCAGCAAGATTTGCGCGTCAGGAATCCTCTTCCTGAGGGAGGTCACGATCGGCTTGGCCGCAATGACCTCGCCCACAGACACGGCGTGGAGCCAAACCCGCTTCTTCTTCTTGTCGCCGGTAAAGGTGTAGTTGCCGAATCGCTCGGACCAGATCGGCATCTCGTTGCGCCGGTTCGCGCGAATGAGCATCCAGGGCACCCAAAGCGGCGCCAAGAAGACAAGGAGCAAGTTGTAGAGGATCAGCATGCGCCGGTCGGAACCGCCAACTCTCGGCCGGTGAGTAGCCGAAATGCCTGGAGATACTTGTCACGGGTCTTGCTGACGACGTCGTCCGGCAACACCGGCCCTGGTGGTTGCTTGTTGAACGATATGGACTCCAGATAATCGCGGACAAACTGCTTATCGTAGCTTGGCTGGGCCCGGCCGGGCACCCACTCGTGCTGAGGCCAGTACCGCGATGAGTCCGGGGTCAGCGCTTCATCGATGAGGAGCAGTTGGTCGCCGAGGCGCCCGAACTCGAACTTCGTATCTGCCAAGATGATGCCCTTGAGCAACGCCTCCTGCGAGGCCTGCTTGTAAAGCCGCAGCGTCCAGTCGCGGACCTTCGTCGCCGTGTCCAGCCCGACCATCTCGGCCGCCTCGTCAAACGAGATGTTCTCGTCGTGGCCGGTGGTGGCCTTGGTGGCCGGCGTGAAGATCGGCGCGGGAAGCTGGCTCCCATCCAGCAGACCCGAGGGCATCGCCAGCCCATGCACGGAGCCTCCACTCGCGACATATTCTTTGTAAAGCGAGCCGGTGAGGTAGCCCCGCGCGATGCACTCGATCGTCAGCGGCTCGGTGCGCCGAGCGATCGTGCAGCGCCCCGCGAGTTCGGGAACGGTACGCCCCAAGCGATCGGCCACCGCGCGATCGTCGGCGTTGATGAAATGGCTCGGACAAATGGTGTGAAGGCGCTCGAACCAGTACGCGCTCATCTGGTTGAGCACGCGGCCCTTGTCGGGGATACCGTTCGCCATGACGACATCGAACGCGGAAATCCGGTCCGTGGCAATGATCAGGAGATCATCGCCCAGTTCGTAGACCTCGCGGACTTTTCCTCGCCGAACGAGGGGCAAGTCGACAAATGGGGATGCGTCCAGCAGAGCGCTCATCCCCCCATTATGATGGCTGGGACTCGTCCAAAAAGCTCATGACGCGCCGCCGGTATTCCGCCGGATCCAGCCACCGCGCTTCGGCGTGATTTCGCCCCGGAAAGACCGCAAGTTCCGATCCCGGGCAAGCCTGGTGATTGCGCTCCGCTTCGCTGAGCGGGGCCAGGGTATCGGCGTCGCCATGGACGATCAGAACGCGAGGAGGCGAGATGGCCCGAAGCGCCTCGGCGACATCGACGCGGGCCAGCGGCACGTCCAGGTAGAGCGGTGTCAGCCATGTCGTGGGTCTGAGAAACCGACGCAGCCAGGCTCCGCCGATAAAGGTCCACCAACCGCCCGCCGCGACCTTCAGCTGAGAATAGCAGGAGTCGAGAATCATGGCGTCGGGCACCACATTCGCTTCTCGGCACCCGAACGCGAGCGCCGCCGCACCCATGCTGCTGCCCCAGACGATGATCGGCAATCCAGGGGCCCTGCGTTTGAGCTCGGCCAGCGCCTTCACCACATCGTGCCGCTCGGACCATCCCAAGCCGGTTCGGGCGCCGGGGCTGGTGCCATGGCCGGGAAAGTCGAAAAGAAGTCCCGCATACCCGGCTTTCCACAGATCATAGGCCAGGGCGGCCGGCTCGGCTCGGTTCATCAGGTAGCCGTGGCAGAAGAGGATCGCGCCCTTCGCCTCGGCTCGGGGTAGCCACCAGCCGCGCAGAGCGAGTCCCTCGCGCCCTTCAAAAATGATCTCCTCTTGGTCGGCCCCCAGCGCACCGGGGGAGAGGAAGACGGGCGTGCGGGGCGGATGGAGACTGACCCGGACGATAACGAGAATGAGGGCCGCATACGCCACGACCAAAAAGAGGACGACCCACACAAGGACCCACATGCCTAGCCATAAGATACGCTAGACTGGTATCAAGAGATGAGCCTGGGCGCAAAAAGCGCCGAGGATAAACAAGGCCGCCGCGCGCTCTTATGTACGCCCTAAACTTTTACTCCGACCTTTACGAAGACGTCCTTCGCAACCACCGAAAAAGCGCGACCATTCGCCTCGGCGACAAGTCCGACAAATACAAAACGGGCATG
The DNA here is from genome assembly GCA_044226215.1 of Fimbriimonadaceae bacterium. Classification (GTDB taxonomy): domain Bacteria; phylum Armatimonadota; class Fimbriimonadia; order Fimbriimonadales; family Fimbriimonadaceae; genus JBGAHK01. The sequence goes on from JBGAHK010000002.1 coordinate 841,868, forward strand.
ATCGTGTGGGTGACCGTGGGTCCCCGGTTCGGACGTCGCCAGAAACTGTATTGCGCCATCCTCGATCGGGTTGAAGTTAAACCGATTGCAGAGCTTTCCCCACGCGATATCGAGCGGGAAAACCCCGAATTCCGAACGCAGGACGATGTGATCGCCACCCTCACGCGGGTTTATGGCGAGTTCATCACGCCGGCCCACGTGGTCACGGTTATCTACTTCTCGCGCGTAGACGACTGATCGCGATCGACAGCGGGTTCTCGTCTGCCAGGTGACAGGCGTATTCGTTGCGCACCTGGGCGAGTTCTGCGGGAGTTGCCGCCACGCCCCGGTCCGACTGAAGTCGGCGCTGGATAGTCTCAATCCGTTCGCGCACGGCCTGGCGAATCTGAATCACGGCCTGAATTTCGATCGCGGTGGGCTTCGGCAGGGGATTGCCGCGCTCCATCGGACCCATCAGAAAACCTGTTTCGACCACGTCGGTCAAGCCCAGCAGGTGTCCCAGCTCGTGCATGGCGACATGCTGCGTCTCGGAGGGAAGCAGACTCGAGCCGGCGTGGGCGGTCACGATATTGATCGAACCGTTGGTGTGGACGAAGTGCTTATACGAATTCCACTTGTATTGCCGCTCGAGGTCGATGAGGCCGAGCGTATCCGGCCCGCGCTTCGGAATCGAGCCGACAAAGCGGATTTCGACTTCCGGCGCGGTTGCATTGACGTTGAAGACGATCGGAGAATCGCCGGACAGGACGTCCGACCAGACGCTGACCGACTTGCGAAGCACGGAGAGACGCGTATCCGCGGAATTGCCGAGGGAGTCCAGCTCGACGCCCACGCGCACGCCTTTCGGGAATAGCACGCCTTCCAGCCGGGCCAGAGCGAGCCGGTATTTTCGCGTGTTCATCTCCTGGTCGGCGCTCTGAACCGCCTCGATCACATTATCCGAGGCGAGCTCGGGAAGCCGAGAAGCCGCCGCCGCAGGGCGGACGAATGAACTCGTCGTGAGGAGCGCGAAACCGCATGCCATCAAGCCTTGACGCCAATTCATCGTGAGGGCTATTCCACGGGCTTGGCGGGTGCGGACAAGGCCAATTGCGGGGAAGGCGGTTATACTGCCACTGATGCTGGCGGTCGAAAATTTGGGCAAGCGATTCGGCTCCCGCTGGCTGTTTCGCGGGCTCGAATTCAAGCTCGGCTCAGGCGATGTTCTGGCCGTCTGTGGTTCGAACGGGTCGGGCAAGTCGACACTCATCAAGGTGGTAGCCGGCCTGCTCAGCCCCACCCAAGGCACCATCGCGATGCCCCCAGGCGAGCCAAGAAATCTTATCGGCCTTTGTGCTCTCGATACCTTTCTCTATCCGCATCTTAACGCATCGGAGCATATAGAGTTGTTTCGCCAGTTGCGGAATGTGACGCCATCTTTGGACTTACTGGACCAGGTCGGCTTGGGCGGCGTGACCACCCTGGTTGGCCAGTATTCGAGCGGCATGCGGGCTCGCTTGAAATTGGCGCTCGCGATCCAAGCCAATCCGCCGATCCTGCTTCTCGACGAGCCCACCGCATCGCTGGACCAGATTGGCCGCGACCTCGTCGGCAGCATCGTCGCTCAGCAACGTGAACGCGGCGTCTGTCTGATCGCGACCAACGATCCCGAGGACGTGCGGCTCTGCACCCTCCGCATCGACGTGGGGTCCGCGGCGTGAGCCCAATTCTTGCGATGCTGAGCAAGGAGTGGCGTTCGGAACTGCGCCACCGCACCGGACTCTATACGACCGGCATGTTCAGCCTGCTCGCGGTCATAGCGATGGCCTTCAGCAGCTTCGGCGAGACACCGGGACCAGGGCTTGCGGGCGGCCTGCTCACCGTCACGCTTCTGTTCAGCGCCGTGCTCTCGGTACCGCGCACCTTCTTGGTCGAAGAAGAACAAGGCACCTTCGATCTCCTCCGACTCTCGTCCGATCCGAGCGTGGCGTTTCTCGGAAAGATGATCTTCGCGCTCATCCAGACCGCGATCTCGGCGCTCGTGCTGGGCGTGCTCTTTTCCACCATGGTTGGCGTTCACGTGGAGCAGCCGGGCTTGTTCTCGGCGGCGCTGCTCGCGGAGGCGCTCGCCTTGTCGTCCGCGGTCAGCTTCTGCGGTGCACTGGCGGTGGGAGCGGCCAATCGATGGGTGCTCTCGGCCGCGCTCTCGCTTCCCTTGCTCGTGCCGCTGGGCAGCCTCAGTGCGACCGCGTTCCGGCATGCGTTCGGCACGTCCACGACCCTCGTCGGCTGGCAATCAGTGGCGGGCTTGTTCGGGTTTGCGGTGGCGACGTTTGCGCTCGGGCCGCTCCTGGTATCGGGAGTCTGGCGGGTGTCGGACTACGGTCGAAAGCCCTCGAATTAGGCGTTACGAAGCCGCCCTTCTTCCAGCACCACCACGCGATTGGCTCCTTCTAACATCGAAGGGTCGTGCGTGACCATGAGCAGGGCTCCATTCCGACGAAATTGGTTGATCGCCTCCACGACCTGCACACCGTTTGCGTGGTCCAGCGACGCGGTCGGTTCGTCTGCGAAGATGACGCTCGGACTGCCGTAAAGCGCCCGCGCCACGCAGACCCGCTGGCGTTCGCCGCCGCTCAGCTCGTGCGGAAAGCGATGCGCCTTCTCGCCCAGGTTCATTTCTCGCAGCAGCTCCAGTGCTTCGTCGGGCAGGGCGCGGTCAATCCGGGCGAGCAGCACGTTTTCGATCGCCGTGAGGTAGCCCAAAAGGTACGGGAACTGAAATACGAATCCAAAGTCGTTGAGCCGGATGGTGGATCGCTCGAGTTCGGTGAGAGCGGCAATATCGCGATCCCGGTAAAGCACCGCGCCGGCCTTGGGCTGTTTAAGCCCGCTCATCAAGTAGAGCAGCGACGATTTGCCCGAGCCCGACGGTCCCAGAATGCCCACGAACTCGCCATCTTTGATCTCCAGATCGACTGAATCGCAAGCGACCACGCGTCGACCGTGGTCTTCGTACCACAGCGAGACCTTTTCGGCTCGGATCATACGAGGCGTCGCTCCACAATGCCCACCGGGTCGAACTGTCGAAACCGCAGCCAAACGGTGACAAACGCCGCACCCATGATCGCGACGGGAATCGGCAGCGTGTAAAGGTAGGCCACCCGGTCGAACGGATCAAGGGCGAACGCCTGCGGATACATCAGCGTTTGTTCTACGACCTTGAGCATCCCGATTGCGCACATGACCCCGAGAATCCAGCCTCCGATCACGACCAGTACCGCTTCGCGCAGCACCCGCGCGAGCAAGCTGGCCCGGGTATAGCCCAGAGCCTGAAGCAAGCCGAATTCCTGCAATCGCTGGGCCTGGTAGATGTTCATGAGCATGCCCATCATGAACGTGATGACGACCACTAGCGTGCCGATCACGACGTTCAGGACCTTGTACAAAATGCTGAACATCTTGTTCGTGTCGCGGTCGAGTTGCGAGTACGCAAAGACCTTGGTGCGGTCTCCTTTGAAATTCAGGAGGCACCATGTATCGAGAGCCCGCTGATCCGACTCCGTTCGGGCAAAAGCGATGAGCAGATCGACCGGTGGGAAGTGGTTGGCCCGGTGGTACTCGATGGGCGCCACGACGAGCCACTCGTCGGTCTGGGCGATTCCGACCAACTTCACGGCATAGGGCGAATACGCATCATCGTTCGTCGGGCCCATGACGGGCGATCCAAGTTTCAATCCCAAATTTCGCGCGACCGGCTCGCTCACAATCGCTTCGGCCGCCCCGGCGGCTGGATACCGACCGACGATCTTCTCCCCACCAAGCCGCCGCACGTAGTAGCGCATGTCGTCCTGACCAAGCGCAATGCAGCCGAACGGCCATTTGCCCACGATGCTCTTGACCATCAGCTCGCTGCCTCGGCAGACCATGACGCGATCGAGCTTGACGGGGGTTCCCGCTTCCAGCTCTTCGCGAACCCGGGGGGTCAGGCTGGGGTCACCGCGAGGGGTTAGCGCCACGAAGTTCTTCGAATAACGATAGATCGTCCGGATCGAGAGCGTGATCGAATTGATCATCGAGATGATGCCGGCGACGAGCATCACACTGAGGATGATGACCAGCATCAAGGGAACGGTCTTGCCGGTGTTGCGCAGGAGGAACGTGCTGGGGCTGAGCGGCCGGGCGCGGGGCACACGTTCAGACATCGGTGAACGGATCATACACCTTTCGGCTTGCCGGCAACCTGCTGCGCCGCAGCGAGGATCGCGACGAGGAAGATCTCGGGCGAGTAGCAGTCCTCCAGTCCGCGTAGGGCGGGCGGCATTTCATGCGAGCAAAGCAGAGCGAAGGCTTCCGATTCTCGGCTGAGCGAGTACAAATCCATCGCCTCGCGCAGGATCCGATCTCGCCGCAATCCAGGAGAAATCTCGGCCAGAAGTGCGTTATCGCGCGACATGCCTTCCAGCAAGATGAGTCGGTACAGCGGACGCTCCACGTCGAGCAGATGGGCCATGCCGAGGAGGCACCGCCTTCGCGTGATCATCGAGACGCATTTCTGAGCCGATTCGGCGATCTGGCGCAGGTCCGACAGACGACCAATCCGCCCTAAGGCATAGGCCACCTCGCTGCTCGCCTCATCCGGAAAATCGACAAGCGACTGTCGAAGCGCGGGCGCGCTGGCCGTAAAATTGAGTTCGACGATCGCTTCCGCGGCCGCGATTCGGACGCTTGGACGCTCATCGAGGATCGCTTTCGCCACGATCGGCTCGCACTCCACGGCGTGGAGTTCGCGCAGTGCCTGGAGCGCGGCCCGTCGCAGATCGGGATCGGCGGGGTCGCTGGCGGCGGGAAGGAGAAACTTGGTCGCGTCCGGAGAATCCGTCCGCCCCAGCGCGTGAGCGGCGGCACGGCGCAACTGGGGACGCGGACTGCGCAGATATTCCGCCAATGGCTTCACCGCTTCGGCCCCGGCCAGCCGACCGAGCGCGGAAATCGTCTCGACCTCCACCAAGTCGGGATGGTCCTGAAGCTGGTGGATCAGCGGCTCGACGGCAGACCGATCGCGGAGGTCGGCCAAGGTCTGGGCCGCTTTACGGCGCAGCCGAGGCGAGGGGTCGTGGAGCGTCTTGATCAACTCTTCGACGGCCATGCCGAAATTGGCCGCGGCCACGTTCGCCATCGCCTCTTCGCGCTCGCTCTCGTCAGGGCTGGTCGAAAGCTTCTTCAGAGCGCGATAACCCTTGGGCCGAACGTTCCGGAGGTGCCGCAGCGTCGATGCCACGGGCGAGGAGCCCGGTTCGCGGACCCACGTCAGGAACCCTGTCGCGAGCAGCCGCAGGAGCATGCAGATCCCGATGACGATCTTGTAGCTGGTCTCGGGCGGCAAGTGATGCCGAAGCTCGTTCATCACCAGCGAGCCCACGAACGGGGAGATCGATCCGGCTGTCGCCTGAATCGCCATCCCAGCGCCCAAGTAGGTGGCCCGATTCTCGTTCGAGCTTGTCGCGAGCAGCATGTTGAAGGTCAGCGTGTTGACGCCCGCCCACACAACGCCGGAGAAGACGTGACCGGGAAGGAGAATCGCCGCATTGACCCCCGGACGACCCGGCATACAGAACAGCCACATGAGCGGCGTCAAGAAAAGCCCCACGCCGATGACCACGAGGATGGGCTTGTTGCCGTACTTGTCGCCGAGAAATCCCCAGAAGCGCGCGGTCGCCAGCATCCCCACCGCTTGGCACAGTCCGCACAGCTGCAAGATGGCGAATGGCATCTGCAGGCTCTCGAGCGCGAACGCGGCGAAGAAGTTGCCCGCAAACGACTGGCCGATCACCCACATGCCGAGGAACAGAAGCATGAATCGGAAGTGGCGGTCGACAAACGGAAAACGGAATTCACGCAGCGATTCTCGAAGTCCCTTCCGGACGAGGTGCTCACGCGTCCGGTCCTGCATCTGCTGATAGAAATAGAAACTGACCAGAGCAAACGAGCAGCCAATCAGCATGACCGTGGTCAGGCCGAGCGCCTCTTGGTTGCGAGCCCGAAAGCCGTCGAGCACGAAGCCACCCAAAAGGCCGGCGATGGCGCCGACGGTGCTGCAGATCATGCTGCGGCGGCTAAAGAACCAGCCGCGCGACTCGGCGGGGACCATCTCCGCCAGCCAATCGTTGTAGATCGGATTCGAGACGTTAACCACCGCCGCGCCCAAGCAGACCAGTCCGAGCAGGAGCGCCAGCCGCACTTCGTTGCTCAGCGGAATAAACGGCAAGAGAGCGATCGGTATGTAGACCAGTCGCCAGATCAGGCCGCCCGGGGCGACGAACTTCTTATAGGATGGAAAGCGCCGGCCCCAAACCGCACCGGGAATCTGGAGCAGCCCGAGCGCACTCGGAATCGCCGTGACCAGACCGATCCAGAGGTCGCCGCCGCCGAACAGACGGATCATGCCGACCAAGAATGCGCCCGTCACGCATGCGATGAAGGCGTTCGCGAGCGCCGCGTCGAGGTTCGCGACGCGGAGATTGCGAAGATCATCCAGACGGGAAGGGACAGCGCTCATGCGGGAGGGATCTGGGTAAGTTTAGCCCGGCTTGCGCAGCAATGGCCCAGATACCGTTCACGCGACATGGGCCGGATATACTGCGGGCATGTGTCGCGTGTTGGTCGTGGACGATGAAGAGGGTGTGCTCCAGGCGATCGTACGCCGATTGGAGCGGCACGGCTTCCAGGTCTTTCCGGCCAGCACCGCCGAAGATGGCATTCGTCTGATTCACGGATCCGAGAAGCCGTTCGATGTCATCGTCACCGACATGAGCATCGAGAACGCGGATTCCGGGCTCAACGTGCTTGCGGCCGCTTTCACCCGCGACATGTTCGCTGCTGTGATCGTCATGACAGCATATGGCAATGTTGCGAATGCAGTCGAATGTATGCGACGCGGTGCATTCGACTACCTCGAAAAGAACACGCCGGCTGTGGATGTGTACGAAATGCTGACGGCGAAAGTCGATCAAGCGCTCGAACGCCGCCGCCAAGACATCCGTACGATCGAGAAGTGGAACCAGTCTTCCCGTCCTCCGGCCTAAGCGAACCTCATCCATGCGTCCTTATCTGATCTCCCTCATCCTGTTGGGCTGCGTCGCGCAAGCCCATGCCCAGGGCGCGTTTTCGGGCTCCCACCAATATCCCTCCCAGCGTAACTTCTCCGGCCTGCCCGGCTCGGGTTTCGGCGTCTTGCCCAACGGGCGCATCGATTTTCGCGGCGCAATGGCTTATTCGACGCCGGTGGCGTACACGCTCGCCGGATCCGAGATTTACCTCGGCGTCACGATGGTCGCCAACAAGCTGGGCTTTGCCTTCTCCGATAACAAACGGGGCGGTTCGCGCGAAGGCGACGGCACCGCGCAGGCCATTGTCGGAACTTCTCTCGGGCGGTACGGCAAGCTTTCGTCGGGGTTCGTTCTCCTCAGCTCGGCGCGCGACACGATGTTCAGCTTCCAGTGGAGCCCGCACCAAACCGGCGATCTTCGATGGGCGATCGGCGTCCAGGACCTGCGGGGTAACGCGGGCTATTCGGGCGAGGGCCGGCCCGATGACAACAAGAATTCCACGACGCCTTACGCCGTCGTGACCAAGCGGATCGCACCGGACCTCTATGGCTCGGTTGGATATGGCAACCGCCGATTCCGCGGCGTGTTCGGCAACGTTTCCTGGTCGCCGGTCCCGCGAACGAAGCTGGTCGTGGAGCACGACAGCCTGTCGTCCTCGATCTTGGTCGCATTCGACCTTGGGCCGATCGGCCACAGCCCCTACAAGGATCGCCGCGCTCGCGGACAGATTGGAATCGGGGTCCAACAAGGGCGATTTGGCCTTTGGTTCGTTGGCGTCAATCTGTAATCGCAGTAAACTGAGGGCGACTCATGCCCACGATCAGCCAGCGCGCCGTCGATATGCCGGCCTCGCCGATTCGCCGCCTCGTGCCTTTTGCCGAGCGAGCCGTTCAGCGAGGCGTCGAGATTTTCCATTTGAACATCGGTCAGCCCGACCTGAAAGCACCCCAAGAGTTTTGGAACGGGCTCGCGCAGCTTGGGCCGAACACGGTGGTGGCCTACACCCATTCCGCCGGGATCGCGTCGCTTCGAGAAAAGACTCGGGCGCGCTACGCGCGAAAAGGCATCGATCTGACCGAGCACGAACTCCTCGTCACCACGGCCGGATCAGAGGCGCTCAGCTTCGCCATGCAAGCCACGATGAACCCCGGCGACGAGATCATCGTGCCGGAGCCCCTCTACGCGAACTACATCGGTTTCTCGACCCAGGCCGACGCAAAGATCGTCCCCATCACCACCCGCATCGAGGATGATTTCCGGCTGCCCTCGATCGAGCAGTTCGCGGAGCGGATCGGACCCAAGACGAAGGCGATCTTGATCTGCAATCCGAACAACCCAACCGGAACGGTCTATAGCGACGAGCAGTTGGAGCAGCTTCGCGAATTGTGTCTGCGCCACGACCTGTTCCTGATCGCCGACGAGGTTTATCGCGAGTTCAACTACACGGGCGTCCCCGTCCGGTCCGTTCTACAGCTCGAAGGGATGGAGCAACACGCGATCATGGTCGACTCGGTGTCCAAGCTGTATTCGCTGTGCGGAGCACGGATCGGCTTCATCGCCAGCCGGAACCTCGAAGTGATGCAGGCCGCGCTCAAGTTCGCCCAGGCCCGGCTGTCGAGCCCCATGATCGAACAGATGGCGGTCGAAGCCGCCGCGGACACGCCGCAGTCTTACTTCGACGATGTCCGGGCCGAGTATCAGCGCCGCCGCGATGTCCTTCGCGAAGAGATCGCCGAAATCGAAGGCGCCCTGTGCCCGCAAATCGACGGCGCATTCTACGCCACCGTCCGGCTTCCCATCGACGACAGCGACAAGTTCTGCCAGTGGATGCTCGAGTCGTTCGCCCACCAAGGCAAGACCGTTATGATGGCGCCCGCCACCGGATTCTACGAAACGCCCGGCCTCGGGCTCGATGAAGTTCGCATCGCGTACGTCCTGAACGAGGACCGATTGCGCCAAGCGATGCGGATTCTCAAGCTGGGCCTCGCCGAGTATCCGGGTCGCACCTGCGAACAAAAGCTTGCGGTTGGATCTTAACGTTGCCGGATCTCGTCCTTTACGGATTCGGGGGCATGGGGCGCGACGCGCTCCAAGTCGTTCGCGATATCAATTCGATAAGGCCAACGTGGAATGTGCTCGGCTTTCTCGCCGATGACCCCGCCTCCGTTGGCCGCGACGTGCACGAATTCAAGGTTCTGGGCGACCACACCTGGCTCCTCGAGCGGCCCGATGTGAAATATGTCGTGGCCATCGGCAATCCGGTCGTCAAGCGACGCATCGTCCATCGCCTTCGCGATGCCCAGCCCGCGACTTTGATCTCGCCTCACGCCACGGTAGGGCATCAGGTCGACCTTGGCGCGGGAGCTATCTTATGCGCGGGCGTCCACGTCACCACCGACGTGCGGATCGGGGAGCACGTGATCCTCAATTTGAACACGACAGTCGCTCATGACGCCACCGTTGGCACGTACTGTTCCCTCGGACCAGGATGCCGTCTATCGGGCAACGTCCACATCCGCGAGGGCGTGGACTGCGGTACGGGCGTGACCGCGATCCCTGGCGTCCATGTCGGAGAGTGGTCGATCGTTGGCGCGGGAGCGGTCGTGGCGGGCGACCTGCCGCCGAACTGTACCGCCGTGGGCGTGCCCGCTCGCGCCATCAAGCAGCGCCTGCCCGATTGGCACCTGGAATAAGCGAAGGGCTTCTCCTTTCGGGAGAAGCCCTTCGCGTTTCGTTTTAGCTCTGGCCCGGAGAACGCGGGGGATCGAGCTCTTCGATCTGCTCCACAACCGGATCGTGGAACCGCTCAGGTTCCGGCTTCGGATCGGGCTGTCGCCGGATGCGACGTCCGACCCACCGGGCCGCGCTTCCGACCGCTTCACGCTGCCGGGCGAGAGCCAGCGACAGATCGTCGAAGATCGTGTAAGAACACGGGATGACGAGCAGCGTCAAGAACGTCGATAGCGTGATGCCGCCGATGATCGAGATACCAATCGTCTCTCGGAACTCAGAACCGCGTCCCAACGCCAAGGCGACCGGCAACATGCCCAAGATCAAGGCGAGTGTCGTCATCATGATCGGGCGCAACCGGGTGGGTCCCGCTTCGACCAAAGCGTCGTGGCGATTACGGCCACGTTCCCTGAGCGTGTTCGTATAGTCCACGAGCAGGATCGCGTTCTTACCGACCAGTCCCACGAGCGCGACGATACCGATCATGCCGACGATATTGAGCGACTTGTTCGTGATGATCAGCGCGAGCAGCGCTCCGACCATCGCTTGGGGTTGAGCGAGCTGGATGATGAACGGATAGAGCAGGTTGTCGTACAGCGACGCGAGCAGCATGTACACCAAGACCAATCCGATTCCCAGCGCTCCGAACAGATAGCCCGATTCGCGCGCTTGCGCGTCGGCCTGGCCGAGCGGGCGGAACTTCACGCCTTCGGGTACGAGGTTCTCTTTCGTCATCCACTGCTGAATCTGAGCGTTGACCGAACCGTTCGCATAACCCGGCAGCAAGTCGGCAGTGACTTGTATCTCTTCCGATCGCTGGCGACGCGTGACGCGGCTGAGTCCCGGTGCCTGCTCGATCGTGGAAACCGAATTCACATAAACCGGGCTGCCTTGGTTGAACCGAATCGGCAACTGGCTGAGAATATCCGGGTTGTTCCGGTCGTTGAGGTCGAGCATGACTCGAACCACATATTCGCGACCGTTGACCCGAAGCTTGGTCGTGTCGTCACCCTGATAGGCCACCCGGACGGCTTGACCCACCGTGGCGGCGTCGATCCCTTGGTCCGCCAGCAGTTGGGGATCGGGAACGATCTTCAGCTCCGGCTTACCCGGCTTCGACGAAATATCCGGGTTGATGACACCGGGAATCGCACCCGCCGCAAGCTTCTCGCGGATGGTGCTCACCGTCTTGACGAGCTTGGCCCGGTCGTCCGACGTGAAGGACAGCTGGATGGCGGAGCCGAAGCCGAAGCCAGACGCCGCACTCGTCCGAATCTGGGCGCCGGGATACCGACCGATGGCTTGGACCAGATCGGCGGAGACGCTTTCGGACGAACGCGTTCGGATGTGTTCGGTGTGCTTGGCGAAGGTCAGTCGATCGGTGAAGGCGGCTTTGTCGTACAGCGTCGCCGTGACCTGGGCGTAGTTTGAGCCGGAGGCACCCACGCCGAAGCCGCCCGTTCCCTGGGAGCCGACGTTGCTGACGATGAACTTGACGTCCGGATCCGCCTTCATCTTCGACTCAACGTACTTGGCCACGCTCAGCGTCTCCTCGAGCGTCGAGCCCACCGGAAGCTCGATGTTCGAACTCACCTGACCGCCGTCGGAATCGGGAAGGAATCCGAATTTGAAGACCGCTTCCTTTTTCCAGTCGGCGTATCCTTGGCCCATGATCGCCGCGACGGGGAACACGATGCCGAACGCAAGTCCCGCCACGATGTACTTGAGGCTGAAGCCTTCGCCCCAGATCAGGTTCGCAAACGCGGTGACGACGCCGAGGACAACAGCCACAACTAACAACGGAATTCCCATCTTCGCAGCAGCGCCGACTCCGGCCACCATGGGGACAAAGCTGCCAGCAATGAACATGAAGACCGCGAAAAGTGTGACGTTGCCGGTCAGGAATACGAACCACCGGTGATTCAGTGACCACTCCAGCGCGCGGCCATATGCCGAGCTGAGACGCTCAAATCCGCGCTCAAACCACTTCGCAAATCGTCCGCCCGCGTGCTCCACGTCCTCGCCGGCCTTGTACCAGCGAGCCGCGAGCAGCGGCGTCACCGTAAACGACACGAACAGGGAGAAGAGGACCGCAAAGACGAAGCCCAAACCGAGCGGTTTGAAGAACTGTCCCACGATGCCGCCCATCGTTCCGATCGGGGTGAAGACCACGACGTCGGCAAACGTGATCGCAAGCGCCGCAAGGCCGATTTCGGCACGTCCATTGAGGGCTGCAACGGGCGGATCCTCGCCCATCTTCAAGTGGCGGTAGATGTTCTCGAGGACGACGATCGCATCGTCCACAAGCACGCCGACCGCGAGGGACAGCGCCAGCATGGACAGGTTGTTGATCGTGAATCCGGCGAGCTTGAGCGCGATGAACGTCGCAAAGATCGACGTGGGAATCGCGATGGCCACGATGATCGTGCCCCGCAAGTCGTGGAGGAAGACGTACACGATGACGGCAACCAGGAAGATGCCGAAGAAGAGGGCGAAGTTCAGGTCGGCCAGCGATTCCTCGATCTGCTTGGCTTGTTCGAAAACCTTGATGACTTCGATCCCTTCAGACGCATACTCCTGCTGGATGCCCGCGATGGTCTTATCGACGTCCCGGGTGATCTGAACCGCGTTTCCTTCGCGGGTCTTCTGGACCGAGATCACGATCGAATCCGCCTGATTCAAGCGCGAATATTCCGTTCGCTCTTCGACCGTATCGCTGATCGTCGCGATGTCGGACAGACGGACCGACTTCGATTTCGCACCCTGTTGGGTGGTGTCGTTGATCGAGATGATCATGTTGCGGACTTGCTCCGCCGTCTGATAATCGTTCTTGACACGAACCGAAAACTCTTGCGCGTTGGTGGTCACTCGGCCCGACGGCGCATTGACGCTGCCCGCGTTCACCGCGCGCTGGACGTCCAAAATGCCGATTCCGTAAGCGAGGAGCTTGTCCTTTTTCACCTGGACCTGAATCTCGCGCACCTCGCCACCGAAAACGCTGGCGGAGGCGACACCCGAAAGCTGGGAGAACCGGTCCCGGAGCTTGTTGTCGATCAAGTCGCGCAGTTCGCGGTTGCTGAGCCGCTTGGCGCTGACACCCAGCGTCAAAATCGGCTGGGCCGAGTTGTCGAACTTGGTGACCTGCGGCTTCAGCGCGTCTTTAGGCAACTCGTTCGTGATCGCGTCGACCTTGGACCGCACGTCGTTCAAAGCCGCGTCCGCGTCCGTGCCGATTTCTAGCTGCACGGTCACGACCGATACGCCTTCCAGCGACGTCGCCGTGACTTCGCGAACGTTGTTCACGCCCGCGACCGACTCTTCGATCTTGCGGCTGACGAGTTCGTTGACGTCATCGGGGCCTGCGCCCGGATACGCCGTAGTAATCGAGACAACGCCGAAGTTAACTTCGGGATTCAGCTCGATGCGCATGCTCTTGTACGAGAGCGTTCCGATGAGGAACGCCATGCACATCAGCATCAAGATGAAGACCGGGCGAGTGATGGCGATGCGTGTGAGACCCACTGATCTATGCTCCCTTGGTTTCTGTTTTGAGCTGGTCGCCCTTGGCTTCCATCTTGACGGCGGAGCCATCGTCGAGCTTGGTCTGACCTCGCACGATGATCGCTTCGTTCGCTTGGACTCCGTTCACTTGGACCCGACCGTCCCGGGTCGGACCGAGCGTCACCTTGAGCCGCTTGGCCTTGCCGTTGGCGAAGAGAAAGACGTAGTTGTCGGTGCCCGATCGTACGACCGCTTCGGCTGGCACGGTGACGGCGTTCTGGATCGTTCGAACAACGATTTTCGCGCGGGCGAACATTCCCGGTCGCAGCTGAGCGCCCCCTTCTCGGATGTCGATGCGGACTTTGAAAAGCCGGCCGACCTCCGATCCTTGCGGGTTGATGGAAGTCACGACCCCTTCGAGTTGGGCTCCCTGGGATGTCGACGTCGTCACGATGACCGGGCTGCCAATTTTCACGTTAGGCAGTTCGCTTTCGGGAATTTCACCCTCCAGATACGTGCCGCCACCACCAACGAGTCGGGCGATAGGCGTTCCCGGTGCCGCGAACGTGCCCACCTGGAGCGGCTTGCCCACGATCGTGCCTGAAAATGGAGCGCGGATCGTCGCGTCGCCGATCGCCTGCTGGGCGATGGTGACCGCTTCCTGGGCGCTCTGCAAATTCGCCCGGGCCTGTTGGACGCGAAGCGTGTACTGGACGTCGAGCTTTTTCTGCTCGAGGTCGTTGCGCAGTTGCTCTTCCGCCTGTCGGAGCTGCTCACGGGCGACCGAGACGTCCTCAGTCCGCGACCCGTTCTGCATCATCCGCTGGTTTTCAAGGGCGTTCTCGTACTGCGCCAGCGCAGAAGCATAGGCGTTTTCGGCGCGGTCGAGATCCTGCTGACTCGCGGCCCCTTCCTTCACCAAATTGCGGTATCGATCGCGATCGGTCTTGGCCGTGTCCAAATTGGTCTTTGCCGAGCGAACCGCCGCGTCCGCTTGGCGTCGCTCCTCGCTTCGGGCACCGGATTGGACCTTGGCGAGTTGCGCGCGGGCCTGCTCGACTCGGCTGCGCGAGGCGCGGACCGTGGTCGCGGATCGGCGCGGTCCAACCAAGGCGTCTTCTTCCGCTTGACGCACTTGCGAGCGGGCCGCGTCGGCGCTCGCCATCGCTTGGCGGAGGCGCGCGGTCTGATCCGTGGTCTCCTGCTGGGCGATCACCTGGCCCGGTGATACGCGGTCGCCATCTTTGATGTAGACCGCGACAAGACGGCCGCCGCTCTTGGCGCCGATCTGCGTGTCTTCGCCGGTAGCGATGGTTCCCGTGATTTCAAGCTCTTCTTGAATCGACTGCATCTTCGCGGCTTCCACTTGGACGGCCACGCTTGGATCGCTCACCAGCTTCTCCGTCTCTTTCGCCTGCTTCTGAGCTCCGCGATCCACACAGCCGCTGATAACCATCAGTGCGGCTAACCCCAAAATCCATCCCTTCTTCATCATCCTTTCGATCCCTCCACAGGAGTCGGTCCCCCCGTACCCGGCTGCATCACTGGCGAAACCGGACTCAACTGCGTTCGGCCCACGGCCTTCTCCAAGTCGGCGTAGGCGGTCAAATACTCGTAGCGCGCGCGGGCCAGATCGGACCGGGCGCGTGTCAAATTCTCCTGGGCGGTGGTGACATCGAGCAGGATGCCGTTGCCCGCTTGGTACCGAAGTTCGGCCACCCGCAGGGCTTCCGTCTCTTGCTCGATCGTCTTGTTGGCCGCCTCGATCTGCTGTTGGGCGTTCGCGATCCGGACGATGGCGCTGCGCACCTGCAAGTCGACCAGCACGCGGGTCTGCTCCAGCTGGATCTGCGCCTGCTGCTCATCGCGCCGGGCGAGGGCCACACGTGCCTTGGTCACGCCCGCGTCCCAGATGGGAATCGTGACCTGAGCGAAGGCCTGCGGCTGATTGTCGCGCTGAAATTGCGTCGGGTTGATCGTCGTGGTGTTCGTGATCCCGACGTTCAGCGAGGGTGCCAGGCCCAGCTTTTCGCCCTCGGTCGTTTTTCGCAGCGATTGAAGTCGTTTCTCGGCGGCGAGCACTTCGGGACGGCGGGTCATCGCCTCCGCAACCAGAGCGTTCGCATCCGGCACCGGCGCCGTCGTCTGACCGAAGGACTCTGGCTCGAACGGCGTGTCGATCGGCCGCGCCAGGACGTTGTTCAAGTTCTGCTTGGCCTGGATCACCGTGTTTTGGGCGGTCGCGAGTCCGGTCTGGGCGCGCGTGACGTCGGTCTCGAGACGGATGACGTCGAACCGAGCGATCAGGCCCTGATTGAACCGAAGCTGCGTATCGCGCAGTCGTCGTTGCGCCGTCGCGAGCGCTTCTTGCTGGACCGTGACTTGCCACTCGGACTGAAGGACGGCAAAGTAGTAGGTCTCGACGGTCTGCCGAATCGTGCTCATTTCCGCGATCAAGCTCGCCGCGGCGGCCTCGGCGTTGAACCGGCTAGCCGAAATGAACTTGCGGTTGGCTCCCGCGAGATCCACATTGGCGGAAAGCTGAGTCTGGATGACCTTGCTGTCGATGTGGGACGGACCACCGAAGCTGGGGGGCGGTCGGTCGTACCGAGAATAGGTGCCCGTGACGTTGAGCCGTAGCCCGTTCGCGGTTTCCGCCTGTCGAATCAAATCTTGGGCCCGATCCAGATTGTTTTGGGCGAGCCGAACCGTAAACGAGTTGCGGGCGGCGATCCGTACCGCCTCATCCAACGTTAAAACGGGCCCCGATTGGGCCTGTTGCGCCACCGACGCGATCAACGCGAGCTTCAATAAGCCAAACGTCATACGTCCTTTTCCTCCACCTGCTGCACACCACGCATAAACTCCTCCAAGAATCCCTGCACGGCCTCGATCTTTGAGATCATCAGCCCCTTGTACATCGGATGAAGCATCACCAGGAGCTTGTCCCCCGGCTTGATGTCCAAATCGTTCCGTGCCTCGGCGGGAATCACGATCTGACCCCGCTCACCGACTGTTACCGAACCATAGAAACAGTCGTCCATACACTTGTATTCGCCCATTACCACATCATCCTAATCATGTAAATCATACCCTGATGAATAGGATGATGGGGCGCTTGCTGTCTAGTACGTCCAAATCGGACGGTGAGTTTGCCTGAGAAGCACAAAAAAGCGGCAAATGGCGGGGCCATTTGCCGCTTGGGAGAGAATTCGAAGTTAGCCTTCGATCTTGACGCCCATCGAACGAGCGGTGCCGGCGAGCACGCGCATCGCCATCTCTTCGTCGTCGGTGTTGAGGTCCTTCATCTTCTGCTTTGCGATCTCGCGGAGCTTGTCTTTCGACAGCGAACCGGCTCGATCCTTCAGCGGGTTGCTGGCACCCTTATCGATGCCGGCCGCGCGCTTGATCAGGTCCGAGCTCAGCGGCTGCTTGATGATGAAGGTGTAGGAGCGATCTTCAAAAACGGTGATCTCGACGGGAACCGTGAATCCCATCTGCGGCGCGGTCATTTCGTTGAATTTCTTGAGAAATTCCATCATGTTGATGCCGGCTTGACCAAGCGCGGGACCGACCGGAGGCGCAGGCGTCCCCTTTCCGGCGGCGATATTGAGTTTGATTACGGAAGCAACTTTCTTTGCCATGGCTGTATGTGGTCCAAATTAGCGGTCCATGGCCGGGGAGAGGGAAGCATCGCCCAGCACGGCCCCTTAGGATACCCGACCCGGGACTCCTGAAAGAAAGTGGGCCGGTCTGCGAGGAACCTGTCTTATACTTTGCTCATGACTCCCAACCGCATCGCAATTGTCCTGGGCCTCTTGGCGTCCGGCAGCGCCAGCCATGCCTCGATCACATTCTACGACGCGTTCTTCACCTCTCATTACACCCAGATCGACGACGTACCGCCGGCCACCTCAGATTTCTCGTACTTTGCCGCTCGGATCATCGGGGGAGTCGCGGGGGACGCCCAAGCCGGCACCTTGAAAATCGGCAGCACCACGTACGACATGCACGCCTTTGACGACAGAAGCGTCACGTACACGGGAAGCGTTTACACCAACGCGGCAGACATGTTCGCCACCTACCCGAGCGGCATCTACAGCTATCAGATCACGAGCGGCACATTTGCCGGCGCGGGTGCATCCTTGCTCGTCACGCCTCCCCAGTTTTCAACCGAGACGCCGTACCTGAACAATGGAAGTTTCTGGGCACTTCAGGACTGCCCGCCGGCTACGGATTTGAACGTGACGTGGCCCGTATTTACGTGGTCGGGGGCAGCCAACACTCACCTCGCCTACTTCCAAGTCTACGATTACACATCGGGTCAGTGGGCGTTTTCGCATGCGGGCGATAACGGCGTTTTCACGGGCGATACGATCCCGGGGGACGTTCTCAAGAGCGGCCACCGCTACGTTTACGACCTGATCTACTCGAACCGGGAAGAACACGCGAACCAGGGATTTGGGACGGGGACGGCAACGCTCGGTTTCGACCGAGGGACGAGCGGAGAGTTCCGCGCTGCCGCCACCGGCGGCACGCTGGCGGGCCGTGTATTTCTGCAGGGATATGAGCCGGATCCGATCGGCACCCCGATCGTCCTGGACATCACCTGGGACGGCGGAACGGACTCCGTCACCACCACGCTGGGCAACTACGGCTTTTTCGCGGTGGAGACCCCCTTCACCGGATTGGCCACAGTACGGATCAAGGGTCCGCGCTGGCTCTCCCACACCCTGACCGACGTGGACATCGAAGCCGGCCAGAACGATTTGGAAGTCTTTCTGGCGGGCGGCGACATCGATGGGGACGACACGGTCACCGTGTTCGATTACAGCGTCTTGAGTAACTACTTCGACAAGAGCTCGTCCGACGCGGACTGGCTTGTGGCAGGATCCGACGGCTTTCGACCCGTCGACGCCGATCTCGATGGCGACGGCGCCGTTACGGTTTTTGATTACAGCCTGCTCAGCGAAAACTTCGACCGCTCTGGCGATTGAACAGTGATGTTTTTGCTGGACCTCGTTCGTTTCGGGACTTTGCACCCGGAACCTCAAGAACGTCGCTGTACAATCCACCTATGACCAAGCTCAGCTCCGTCGCGGTCCTTATCAGCCTGGCCGCCAACTGCTTTGCCCTTCCGGCCGAGCAGGCCGCTGCAAGGCGCGTGCTCGTCGGACCTCCGGTTGCCGGGTCTTGGCCTGTCGACAGTGCGTTCGCCCATGCTCGGGTTCTGATGGGCGGCCGGGTCCGTCTGATCCAGACTTCCAGCGCGGGTGAAGCGCGTGGGCTCGCCGCACGGTTGCGCTCCACCGGGCGGTACGAATACGTGGTCCTCGACGAGGTCGTCCGACCCGCCAACCGGCCCAACGATCCCAACTTGGTCTTCCAGTGGCACCACACCCGGATCGAAAGCGAGCGGGCTTGGGATGTGCGGACGGGCAGCTCGTCGGTGATTATCGCTATCTGCGACACGGGCATCAGCAAGACCCACGCCGATCTTTCGGGGCGCTTGGTCAGCGGCTACAACTCTGCCGACGATAACGCCGAGGTGGACGGTGGCGTGACGACCGATGTCGAGGGACACGGCACCCACGTCGCAGGCTGCGCCGCTGCGATTGGCAACAATTCCAAGGGCCTTGCCGGTGTCTGCTGGAACGCCAAGCTGATGCCGATTCGGATCACGAACGATGCTGGCGGGCTTGCCGCTTTGAGCGACGTCATCGCAGGAGCGCAATGGGCGGTCGACCACGGCGCGAAAGTCGTCAACGCCAGCTACACGGGCATCGAGAACGTGGCCGTCCGCGACTGTGGAACCTACGTCCGCAGCAAGGGCGGGATTCTGATCTGGGCGGCCGGCAACGATGGCGCAACGATGAACGCGTCCAACTGGCCCGACGTCGTCATCGTGGGTGCGACGGACAAGAACGATCAGATCGCGTCATTTTCCCGCCGCGGAGAAGCCGTCGATCTGTATGCCCCGGGAACGGACGTGTGGAGCACCGTTCGCAGCGGCGGCTACCAAGGCTGGGATGGCACGAGCGAATCGGCCGGACTCACCAGCGGTGTCGCCGGGCTCATGCTCGCCGTCAATCCGGACCTGACCTCGGATCAGCTCGAGCGCAATTTAGAGCAGGGGTGCGAACCGCTGGCCAACCACCTGGGCCGGGACGTGCTTTACGGCTGGGGCCGCCTGAATGCTTACCGGGCCGCCAAGCGGGTGGTCCAGTACCGAGTCGAGGAGATCGGAACCCTCGCCGGGTTCACGAACAGCGAGCCTACGATCATGAACGATGCGGGCACGATCGCTGGCTTCAGCTACCAAACCAATGACAAGGGCCACCCCTTTGCGTGGATCAAGAAGAACGGCGTCATCACCCAGTTACCCCTCGCCAACGGCTATACGAACTCGCAGGTCCTGTGGCTGAATGCCAATGACGAGGTCGTCGGCTTCTTCGTCAAGAGCACTTCGCCCACGGGCCGGGCCGCGCACTGGAAAAACGGCGTCGCCACCGCGCTCGACACTCCCGCTTCGACATTCAGTTTGGCTTCGGGCATCAACGACGCGGGCCTGATCGTCGGCTACGGCGCGAGTGGTCCCAACGCCTATGCCGCGTATTGGAACACACCCACTTCGCCTTGGGCGGTCTATCCGAACGGAGGCTATCCCGGCGGCGCAGGTTCGAACAAGGTCAACAACGCGGGAGTCATGGTCGGCAACGTGTTTCTCAACACGAGCAAGAGCCTTTATTCGCCCGCCGTTTGGGCGAACAAGAACGCTCAGCCGAACGTGTATACGACGACCACGCCTGGCTATCTCACCGCCGTGAATGAAGCCGGTCAGGCCGCGGGCCCGATCCAGAATCCGACCGGCGGATACGACGTCATCACGTGGTCGGGGTCGCAGTGGCGCAAGTACACGAATGCCGAGATCAACGGCCAAGGCAAGGCGTACACCTTCAACATCTTCGGCATCAACAGCACCCAGCAGATGACGGGATACATTGCGGGGCAGATCGATACGACCCACCGGGCGGCGGTCTGGAACGAGTACTACCCGACCGATCTGAACGAGATGCTCCAGCCCGCCTTCAAGAGCATCTACTTCTTGCCCGACTCGTATTACATCACGCTCAACGGCTGGCTTCTCGTCACCGGCGTGAAGAACAATGTCGCGGTCGCCTGCCTGCTGAAGCCGGTTCTCACCCAAGGACAGTCCGGCCTGACCGTGAACTGTGGCCTCCATCTGGAAGCGTACGACGGCGATCCCCTGCTGCGCCCGGTAAACATCGATATCGTCCAGAACGGCGATACCGTGCTCTCGATCCCGAACGTCATCCCCGATGAGAACGGCAAATATCAGATTCGCACGTTCCTGCGCGGAACCTACGAGTTCCACATGCAAGCTGCCGGCTTCCTTAAGCGGACGGTCACGGGCGTCTCGATCACGGATACGGGCAGCTCGGCCGTCAACGCGGTGTTGCTCAACGGAGACATCGACAATGACAACGCGGTGACGGTCTTCGACTACTCGGTGCTGAGCGATTACTTCGATCGCTCGACGTCGGACCCGCTGAACGATCCGGCTTGGATCACGGTGGGACCGAACGGGTTCGCGCCGAAAGATGCCGATCTCGACGGAGACGGTGCGATCACCGTTTTCGATTATTCGGTCTTGAGCAACAACTTCGACAAGTCGGGCGACTAAGGTTCATCGGCCCGGAGGAACTCCGCGACCTGGCGGATCGGGCCGATGATCTGCGCGTTGAACTCGTCCAGAACTTCCGCGGGAATCCATAGCTCGCGGTGGCGCTGGGCGCCGACGACTTGCACGGGAAACTGCGCCAAGTACTGCGAATCCACGTCGAACTCCAGCACATAGCCGGCAAAGCCCGAGGCCTCGTCTTTGGTGTTCCATTCGAGCGCGATCTGCTCGGCGTACTCGCGATCGAGCACGGGATAGAAGATGGGCTGGATAGCGAGGCGCGGCGGGAATCGCGTCCAGCCGCTCGCCTCGATCAGTTCTCGTTCCTTTTTGCCAACCGGTCGCCAAAGCGTCGTGATTTCGCGCACCCGCCGATGATTCCCCGTTACTCTCCAGCCTTGTCGAAGTTGCTGCTGATGTACGAATAGTCGACGACCGTGACAAAGTTATCTTGGTCGACATCCGCGTCGATGGGCCGGTACCCATCTGCCCCGACCGTGGTCCAATCGGCGTCGAGATACGACTTGTCAAAGTAGTTGCTCAGGATCGAGTAGTCGAACACCGTGATCGCGTTGTCTTCGTCGAGATCGCCCGCGAGCAGGGTGGGGTTGATGGCATCTTGGCCAGCATTCAGGTTCACGTTTTTGACCACCTTCGAAAGGTGCTTTCCGACAATGAACCGGACGTCGTGGGTGCCGGTCAGCGACGTATTGACCGCGTAGTAGCCGGAATAGCCCGACACATCGGTGTGCGTCTCCAGCACGTTGCCACTTCCATCCAAGATCTGAACCTTGAACGGGATGAAGTTGGTAGCGCCGCGCGCCTCGAGCGTGAGCTGCCCCGAGATCGTTCCCGGATCCGCCTTCACCTGGAAGGTTCCCGCAGCCCGAGAAATGAACGCGTAGTTGGGTTTGAGCCCAAAGTTAGAGCCCGTTCCGGTGTGGCTCACCACGAACTGCAGCTGATAGCCGCAACGGTGCCCACTCCGCATGAGGGAAGCGGGGATTGTCTCTGCGATATACACGCCGGGCGCACCCGAGTTGCTGAAGACGAGATAGTCCTTCGTGAAATCGATGATGTAAAGCAGGGTGTAGGCGATGTCGTACCCGGCGTTCGCGGTGAAGGCATTGAACTGGATCGACCTCGGGACGCCCGCCGGAGCCATCTGCAGTGACGAGTACGAGGTTCCGGTCAGATAAGGCACCGTGCTCGGGAAGTTGTAGGCCGGGAGTTGGAGAGTGCCCGTCGTCCCCGCCAACGTACCGCCCGTGATCTGATAGTTGTAGGTCCCCACGGGATGGGCCGCAATGTAGCTGGCGATGCTGTTATAGGACACGCTGTCGTAGGCATAGAACAGGCCATCGGCGACGCGAAACATGTTCTGATTGAAGCTGTTGGGGCCCGTCACTCGGGCGCTCGTTACGTTCGCCAAATCACCAAAAGCGATGTACCAAATCGGGGCCACGGTCGGATTCGTCGCAGGCTGCGCATTCGAAATCTGGGTCCAATCGGCGTAATGCGTGACGCCGTACGCGGTGACGGAGGCGCGGGCGGTACTCGCCAGGGCCGCCAGGAGAGCGATCGTCCATTTTGCGTTCATGCACTCATTATCACCGGCAACGGGCGAAATACCAAGCAGTTCGTGGCATTTGTTAGATTCATGCCGAAAGGTGGGTCGCCTCGCGTCCGCTACCATCGTTTCCCTCTGGACCATCTCCAGCACTCGCGATGATAAATTGCTGCGCCGACGCAGGTAAAACGGCCCCATGAGCCGAAGATCGTTGGCGATCCGCGTCACCGCGTTTGCGTTCATGTGCGGAACCGTCGCCGCGTGCCACGCCTATGAAGCCGATGTTCATTTCAACCTGACCTACGCGCTGGCCCGACTGGCTTCGATGTCCGACGAGGAGGCCCTCACCGTTGCGAGCGCCGACCAGCGTATGGACGAGAATTCGACCACGGTCGCCGAGATGGTGCTGGCCACCGACCCCAATGGATTTGAAGCGCGCAAGCGCCGAACCTGGCATGCCCTCGACGATTCTCGCGAGCAAGTGCTGGCACAGAAAGCCGTGCTCTGGAAGCGCGCACTGGAACAGAAGTCTCTCGTCGCGCTCGGACAGTACTTCCACTTCCTTCAAGACCACTATTCCCATCGCGAAGTGAAAGGGAAGGATTGGCGGCCGTTTGGCTGGCGAGCGGGTCATGGCGCGGTGGGTCACCAGCCCGACCGCGTCCCGTCCGACATCCCGCAAGCGATCGAAATGGCGGATGCCACGCTCGCAGACACCCGCGAGTTTGTGATCAAAGCCCTGGGCCGCACGCCCGCTGATGTTCCGGCTGGCGCCACAAAGAAGCTCGTGGAAGCGCTCGCCAAGTGCTACGGCCGCGATATGCTCCAGTTCTGGAACCGGGCTCGGGAGGAGAAGGTGCCGGTCGAGTTGTCGGCCGCGCTTCACGGGCTGTTTCCCAACGATCCGGCCGACCGGTGGAAGGTGCCGCACCACGACAAGATCATGCCCCTCAAATTCAAGGAGGACGGCTCAGTCGCCTCGTGACGGAACATCGCCGAAAGACCATTGCTTACGCGTCCTTCATCGGATTCGTCTGCACGGCGCTCTTGATCGATGATCCGCGGCCCGAGCGCTTCGCGCTCAGTCTCACCGCGATCGCCAGCGGCTATGGCAGCCTGCTCGTCTCGCTCGGGGGATTCGCGATTACGGTCTTGGCGCTGACGCTCGGTTTGGAATCGCTCGACCTGCGACAGAGCACCTTTGCCCATCGCACGGCTCACGCGTTCGCGGTTCGCCAAGTCGCGATCTCATTGGCGGTAGCGTGCATCGTGTGCTTCGCGGGCGCGAACCTTATGTCGGAAGTCACGTCGCTCGGCACCTCGCTCGACGAAAACCGGCGCGCGGCGACGTCCGAATCGCTCGATTATCTCACCCAGGCGGGCGCTTCAGGAGCGGCGTTGGCGAAAGCACGAATCGAACTCAATCGCGCCAATCACGGGCCTCCCGATACCGAGATCCGCCCCGCCACCACCGTGATCGGACCGATGCTGGAGTCACTCGGTGCGAGCGGGCAGGCCCTGAGTCAGTTTCGTGAGCAAGCAACTCGGCTGGACGAATCGCTGACGGCCACCACGCGCCGGCACTTCGTGGTGACCAGCGTCACCGCGTTTCTGGCGTCATTCCTCATCCTCCAATCGCTCACCTTTCTGCTTCGCATGAAGTTTCCGCTGGCCACCGGCTTCACCGCCCTTCAAGATGCGGTGCTCATCGGGGTCGGGGGAATTCTCATGGTGAAGTTCCTTCACTTCTGCACCTATGGTCTTTCGATGGGCGCGTTCTATGGCAGCCGTGTCGCTATCCTCGTCGCGCTCGTCGGGATCGTCTATGCCTATGGCAGCACCGTCCGGAAGAGTATCGTGAGCTATGCCAGCGAGGACGGCGTGCGGGCGCTTCGCACGGTAACGCCGATCTTCCCTTACGCCGTGGTGCTGTCGGTGCTGTTTCTCACCATGTTGCTCATCGCTGCGACGTACTACCAATGCGGTCCGCCCACGGTGATCGATCGTCTGCTCGCGGGTGCCGGCGCGGTGCTCGCGACCGGTCTGCTGCTCGTCATTCAGGTGGAGCAGCCGATGATCGCGATTCTGCGTATTCACGAGCCCCGCGAACCTGACCCCAGTGAATCGTCATGATGCCTCTCCTCGCTTCTCTATTCCTCGTCTTCGCCGCTGGAGCCCTCTCGGGCGCCGACGAAAAATGGACCGTCGACTGCTCCGCGCCAACAACGCCGCGCAATCGGCTCGCCACCTTCAGCGTTGGTTCAGACCGGGCCAAGATCTTTCTGCGCCCGGAGCACCAGCGCTCGTTGGAACTGCTCCAAAAGGAGATCGGATTCCGGTACCTGCGCTGCCACGGCTTGTTCAACGAGGAGATGGAGATCGTCAGCCGCGACGCTTCCGGTCAGCTTCAGTTCGACTGGACCAACGTCGATCGCTTTATCGACGCGTTGAAGGCGGTCAAGCTGAAGCCCTTCCTCGAACTCGGTTTCATGCCCGAGCCGATTGCGAGCGGCCGCCAAACCATTTTCTGGTGGAAAGGCAACGTCACTCCGCCGACCAAACAGGAGGAGTGGGCGGCCCTGGTCGAGGCGTTCACGAAGCATGTCATCAAGTGCTATGGCCTTGCAGAAGTCCGGTCGTGGTACTTCGAAATCTGGAACGAGCCCAATCTGGATGGGTTCTGGACCGGCGGCCAAGACAAGTATTTCGAGCTCTATGCTACATCGGCGCGTACGATTAAAGCCGTCGATGCCAAGCTCCGCGTGGGGGGTCCGTCGACGGCGGGATTGGGTTGGATTCCCGAACTCGTCGAGTATTGTCGCAAGCACTCGGTGCCTCTCGATTTCATCTCATCTCATGCCTACGCGGCGATGCAAGGCTTTCTCGATGCGGAAGGCAAGGGCGGCGGCACGGTGCTCGATACGAGCCCAGACGCGCTCGTCGGCGGCTTCCGTTGGGCGCGCAGCAATGTTCCAAAGGGCATGCCGTTCTTCATCACGGAGTGGGGGCCGAGCTATTCGCCGCGCGATCCGACCCACGACAGCTACATCTGTGCGCCGTTCATTCTGGAGAAGGTCCGCGGCAGCGAGGGGCTGGTGGACGGCCTATCGTACTGGACCTTTACCGATCAATTCGAAGAGCCGGGTCCACCCCACACGCCATTCCATGGTGGCTTCGGACTGCTCACCGTCGATAATCTCCGCAAGCCCGGATTCCTTGCTTATGCGATGCTGGCCAAGCTGGACGATCGAGAACTCCCCACCGCACAGCCGCGGCTGATCGTTACGCGAAAGAACGACCGCGTCCGCCTCATCACGTGGGACTACACCCCGTTCCGGCAAGACGCTCCGAACGATCCGTTCTACCACCGCGATCTCAAAGCCACGGAAATGGGAACGCGGACGATCGATCTGACCCAGTTGAAGCCGGGTCGGTACCGCGTGAGCCGCTGGGGCGTGGGCTATCGGCGGAACGATGTGTACGGCGCGTTCCTCGAACTGAAGAATCCGGAAACCACGGGCGCCCACCTCGGAGCCGATTCGCTCAAGGCCCTTCAGGCGAGCTACACCGGGCCCGAGAAACAGCCCGACATCGTGACCCAAGACGGCAACATCACGCTCACTCTCCCGATGCGCACCAATGATGCTTGGTACGTCGAACTGGAGCGGATCGGGGATTAGCCGATCGGCCCCGCTTTGTCGAAGTTGTTGCTGAGAAGGCCGTAGTCGAAGACGGACACGACCCCGTCGGAATCGAGGTCGGCGTCGCGCGGTGCAAAGCCGTTCGGCCCGACCGTGGTCCAGCCGAACTCCGCGTTCGACCGGTCGAAATAGTCGCTGAGGACGCCGTAGTCGAAGACGCTCACCACATCGTCGCCGTCGATGTCGCCATTTTTCAGCGTGAAGTTCACGCCCGTCGCTGAACCGGGCATGGTGTTGTATGACCGGGCCTGGCTCAATCCAAACTTCGCCTTCGCTCGGACCGTATAGGGTCCGGGCGGATAGGGCGCCGCGGCCGTGTAATTGCCATTGAGATCGAGGGGCGCGGCCTGCTCCCGGATGAGGTTCCCCGCGGTGTCGTAATAGCGGAGGATGACGTTTTGGTCGGGGTAGCTCGAAAAGACGTTGCCTTCGAGCTGGACCCGTCCGCTGACGGTTGGAGCAACCAAAATGCAGGCGACCCCATAGACGGTCTCGTTCAGCGCGCCGGTGATCTGGTAAGTGAACGTGTCGTAGCCGGTGTAACCCGGGCTTGGCTGGTACGAAAAGTTCTGCGCGTTGATCGTGATCGTGCCGTGCTGAGGATTCGCCCAGAGGAAAGTGCCCAAGCTGTACGGGTACTGATAAGGCAGCGTCGCGGGTGTCAGAGTCGTCGTCGCCGGATAAGGCGCCACCGTGGTCTGGATATGCGTGGCGAAAATGTAGGTGAGGTAAAGCGCGCTCGGCAGACCGAACGCCTGAATCGTGTTCGCGGCAAGACCGGGCTTCCCGGTTTGTCCGAAATTGCCGCCAAATCCTCCCGCCCCGCCCGAGCCCGGAGTGCCGAGAACGAACGAGCAGTTCGTCAGGGATGCCGCGCCCGACGATGCATAGACCACTCCCGCGGAGTAACCACCGCAGCCGCCCGCCCCGCCGCCCGAGAACCCAGCATCGCCGCCTGCGCCACCATCACCGCCATCTCCCCCGAAACTCGTGCCGCCTGGATGGTAGCCAGCTCCGCCCGGCGCGCCGAATCCTCCGACACCAGCATTCCCGCCTGCGCCGCCATTGCCGGCGCGCGCCGTCGTGAAGGTGCAACGATTGAGCTCGAGCGAAGAGCCCGCCATTTGGATCGGGTCGTAGATGCCGACCGACGCTCCGCCCGCTTGGCCGCCGGTGCCATACCATCCGGCCGAGCCGCCACCGCCGCCCCCGCCGCCGCCGCCGCCATCATCGGTATCGAACGCGCCCGAGTGCGAACCGCCCCCGCCGCCTCCGCCGCCGCCATAGCCCGGCTGAGCAAAATCGCCATCACCCCCCTTTAAGCCAAATGCTTGAGTCGCGATGCCTCCCGGTCCCGGTCCGCCATTCGCACCGTTGGCACCCGGCTTGCCATCACCCGCCGCGGCCCCGATGCCCGAGTGCGCGCCGCCAGCTCCGCCCGCACCGCCCAGCGTGCCCGAGCCCTTGGCCCCGAAGTTGCCGTCGAGATTCGCGCTGACGCGACCACCCAATCCGCCCGTTCCCGATCCCGGACTCGTCCCGCCCGTGCGACCGGAAGCGTTGCCACCTGATTGTCCCGCCGCGCCATTGGCGCCGTTGGCTCCCGCCTTACCGTTGGCACCTGCGCCGACGACGATGTCGCAGTATCCGAAGTGAATCCGATTGGTCTGGCTGAAGACATGGACGCCAACAGCGTTTTGACCATTGCCGCCCGTGTCCAGGCTCCGTTGATTGAGGGCGATATTTCGCACGCTCATCGGAGTCTTGGCATTGAAAATCTGCAGGTTAATGAACTCGGTTCCGTTGATCTGGGTTCTCAGCGTCAAGATTCGGTTCCAATTTTCATCGAAGCCCCCGACCAGACTGATGTCGTCGACCAACACGACAGAGCCGTAATAGGGAGACAGAGCGCCACTCATTTTGGCGGCCACGTAGACCTCTTTCCGGCCCATCAATTTGGCGGTCAGAATGCCGACATTGATCGAGCCCTTCGGATAGTCGCGTGAACCGGGCCAGTAGTCATGACCCCACTGGGCGACATAGATGGGGCCCAGGCGCGTCCCGTCCATTCCGTCGCCGTTGCTGTCGAGGAAGTTGTCATCCGCGAAGTCGGTGTAGGGCGGAGCCCAGAAGGTGTCGGTTTGAGCGAGGACCGCTTGACCGAAGGCGAGCGCGGTGGCCGCGAGAGCGAAGCATTTCATCATGGGCGGACTCCGGGAGAACCCATTATACGAAAGGAACGGTCGCGGAACCAGCCATTTTACGGTAGTCGCCGTTATTGCGATCCCGACGACCAAATCCGGCCGCGATCCTGTTGTACAATTATTGCTCTGGGGGCTTAATTCCCCGTGGAGAGGAACTTGAAAAAAACCCTTTTGTTTGCTTTGGGCTTGGCCCTTGCCGTTTCTGCCAACGCATCATACGAGCTACTGCTGGTGGCCGACGTCAGCAACGAGGTGGTTCATCGTATCGATCCCGTCAGCAAGGCGTACTTCGGCTCCTTTGGTGCTGGCATCTTCAAATACCCCAAGAGCATCGCCATCAATCAGTCGAACGGCCGTGCCTACGTGTTTGACTCCATCCGGGAAAAGATCTACACCTTTGAGTACTCCACCGGATTGCTCTTATCCAGCTTTAGCACGGCGGCCTACCGGACCTTCGCGACTTCATATGGCTATTTGAGCTTGGCCTCCAATGGCGACATTCTCATGGGGCTGTCTTACGGCGGTGGTTTCCGGTTCAACACGGCCGGAGCCCTCGTGGCGACCTACAACAAAAACGCGGGAAGCGCCGGGCTGACCAAGGTCATCGAGGGGAACGACGGGGCCATCTATGGTGCCGATTGGGTGACGAGCAAGGTGAGTCGGTACAACGCGGCGGGCGGAAACCCGCTGCAGAATTCATCGACGCAACTGGCCTACTGGGATATGGCGCGTACGCCGACTTCGGCTGTTGGTTTGCTGCAAAACGGGATCACGAAATTTTCGTTGAATTCCAGCATGACCAACATTCAAACCGCGACGTTTGCGAGTTTGGGCCTTGACTCGGCATCCAACCTCGCGACGGGTCATGGCGACGTCATGTACGTCTCGGGTGCCTCGGGTGGCACCGCCCGGCTGTACCGGTTTGATTCGAGCGACCTGACCCTGATTGACTCGGCCGTCTATCCCCAGATCGCGAGCTACGAAGCGCTGGCAACGGTCATCGCTCCCGAGCCCGCCTCGCTGACGGCGCTTCTCGTGGGCCCGGCCCTCCTGCTGCGGCGTCGGCGACGCTAACGCGCCATTCTTCGGTTTCGGCGCCGGGCCAGTGCTAAGGCGCCGAAGCCCAAAATCGCGACTGACGCCGGTTCCGGCACCGGCTGAATGTGCAGATAGAACTCGGTCGTATTGTTGTTGTCCGAGAAGAAGTTATCTTGGGCCGTGCAGAAGATGTACTGCGCGCCTGCCGGGATGGTTAGGTAGATCCCATTTGCGGTGCCGGTCTGGTTATCCACTTGGAAATCCTGCGGAATATCAGTGCTGAATCCGCCGATCTGCGTGGCCGGACTGACCCACGGGGACCCCGCTGCGATGGCGCCCGGAATCCGGTTGAGCAAGTTGCTCGGCAAGATCACGTTCGACGAACTGAACACGCAGCTCAGTCCGTAATCGGTGGGAGTCGGTCCACCCAGGTGATTCCACGAGCCGACGCGAGAAAGAAACACGCTTTGACCTGCGAAAAACCCGGCTGCGTTCAGGTCGATCGCATTGGCTGAATAAGGCGACTCGCCAAAGGCGCGGAGATAGGTGGCGGGCGAGTTCACCAAGAATAGTGCCGCCTGCGAGGACGCCGCGCCAACCGCCAGTGCGCCGATCAAGAGCAATCGCTTCATATCGCTAATCGGTCGCGCGGGGATCAGTTGTGACAGCAGGCCGACGAGTCTGGTAATCCGGCCATAATTCGGCCCCATGCGTCCGTTTGTCAAGATCTGCTGCATCTCCAGCATCGACGAGGCTCGACTGGCGATCGATGTCGGTGCAAGCGCCCTCGGCTTCGTTTCCGCCATGCCGAGCGGTGCGGGCGTGATCGAAGAGCCGCGCATATCGGCGATTCTGGAAGCCATCGGTCAGGAGGTGGACACCTTCCTCCTCACCTCGCTCATGACCGCGGACGACATCGTGCCCCAGTTAGGTCGGTGTCCGGCCACCACGGTTCAGCTGGTCGATGCGGTCCCCCTCCATGAAGTGGCCCGCATCCGTGATCGCAAGCCCAAAATCAAAATTGTCCAGGTGATCCATGTCACCGGTCCCGAATCTGTGGACGACGCCGTTCAGGCCTCGGGGGTCGCGGACTGGCTCTTGCTCGACTCCGGCAATCCGCAGCTCGCCGTTAAAGAGTTGGGCGGAACGGGCCGCGTTCACGATTGGAGTATCAGTCGGCAGATCGTGGAGGCTGTCGCGTGTCCGGTGCTGCTCGCGGGCGGGCTCAATCCTGGCAATGCGCGACTGGCATCCGAGTCGGTGCGCCCGTTCGGTCTCGATGTCTGCTCAGGTCTGCGAACGGAGGGCCGTTTGGATCGCGCCAAGGCCGAAGCATTCATGATCGCGCTCGGAGACTGAGATGCCGAAGGTCGTGTTAACCGGTGGTCCAGGTGTGGGGAAGACCTCCCTCTTGGCGGAACTCGCGCGTTTGGGCTACACCACCGTGCCGGAGTCCGCGCGCGAGATCATCGCCGAGCGACGCACTCAAGGGCAATCGCCGCGACCCGATCCGCTGAGTTTCGCGCAGGAAATCTTGCGCCGGGATCGCGAGAAATATCAGGCCGCGGATGAAACAGGTGAATGGGTGTTCTTCGATCATTGTGGGATCGAGAGTCTGGCCATGGTCCATGAGGCCTCACCCCTGCTCGAACCGGAACTGCGTGCTCAACTTCAGTCACTCACCGTCCACCGGAAGGTATTCCTCCTGCCGCCGTGGGCGGAAATCTATACGTGCGACGCGGAGCGCGATCACCCGTACGATCATGTTGAACGCGTGCACCAAGCGCTGATGCAATGGTACGAATGGTGCGGCTACGAGCTCGTGAACGTGCCGCGACGGCCGATCGCCGAACGCGCGCGGTTCGTACTCGACCAGCTTCGTCAGGAGCTCTCGGGGGCGGCTTTCGGGCACGACTGACTCTTGTCGTACATGCCACTGCGATCAAAGCAGCAGATCCGCCGCTTGCCTTGGCCAAGCATATCCATCATCTTTTCCAGCCGAATGCCGCGTGTCTCCGCTTTCTTGCCCGAAGTCATCCAGAAGATCCAGTCGCGGCGGGCGAGTGCCGTCGTGCCCGTCCATGCCGCCATCGCCTGAGGAGTCTGCGCGAGCGCCGCTTTCAGGTCGTCCGGAACTTCCGGCTCTGGCTCTTCCGCCATGGGCTGAATTTCCAGTTCGACCGCCTGTCCGGCGTGAACATGGGTCTCTGCGATGAGGGCCGGTTCGATGCGCATCCAGTGCCCACCTTCGCCATCGGGACGGAGTGTGGTCCAGAACGGATGACCATGAAAGGTGCCTTCGACGCTGCACATGCTCCGCGTCGGCAGCCGCTCGCTGGCATCGATGGGCAGTCGCAGAAACAGCCAGTCCCCACCCTCGGCGGGTCGGTGAACGTGCGTCTCGAATCGGATGCGCTCAGCGATCTGGCCCATGATCTTCATTTGACCTCAATTTCTGGGCGATCGTTCACAAACGCGGATCGACGGGCTCGCTTTCGAGCGCGAGGACCCCAAAAACGCACTCATGGACGCGGCGGAGCGGCTCTCGTCGCACGAAACGGGTGATCCCTTCCATGCCCAGGGCGAACTCGCGGCTGGCGAGCGACCGCTTCCGGGACAGCCCGCGTTTTCGCAGCCGGTCCAGGTGCTCGGGACGCAGGTACTCGGGACCATAGATGATCCGCAGATACTCCGGGCCACGACACTTCACCGCGGGCTGGATGATCCGGCCGCTGTGGCGCTCGATGAACGCGAGCGGCTTCACGACCATGCCTTCGCCGCCTCGATTCGTCAGGTCCTCCCACCACGTGCAGGCGTCGCGGGTTTCGTCCTCCGATTCCAGATCGACGACGCGATACGGCGTTTGCAGGAACAGGGCTGGGTCCTGGCGGCAGATGCCGCCCAGTGTCTCCATGTGCCAAACGTGATCCCGGTCGGAATAGAGATGACCTTCGCTGGCGAGGAGATGGAATGGTGCCAGTCGGTAGTCATCGAGCGACTCAACCTTCCAGCAGTAGCGGCGGTAGGCCGCGACAAATTTGTCCGCTGACTCAGCTTTTGAGTTCACGGCCGTACGCCATGGATCAGGCACATCCACACCGAGCGCGAGTGCTTTGTTCAAGACCTCGGCACCAAAGGCGGACGCCGCTTGAGCCGCCACGCCGACGGCGGCGTATTGGGTGCGCAGAAGCTGCTGCGCCTTGGCCGACCAGGGCATCAGCTCGCAGTCGAGCAATAGCCAATCCGACTGGAGTTCTTCGAACACGCCGGCTGCGGCCACGGACAGTCGCCTCAACATCGTCTGCTCGAGTTCGTCGTCCTCAAAGAATCGGCGCCCGGTGCGAGTCGTGATCATGCCATACGACTCTTGCTCGATACCAAACCGCGTGGTGGCGACCGACGGGTCCTGGCAAACCACCACCACGGCGCGCGAGCCCATGTGCTTCTCCTCACAAACCACCTTATTCACCCCGTGATGGCTGAAATAGCCGAGGGCTTGGTCCGGATACTCCAGATAGCCGTCGCGGTTTGACGTCTCACAAGGCGACATCGTAGGCGGGAGGTAGATCAGCCACCGCGGGTCTGCCGCGAATCGCGACATGATCTCGATCGCAGCGATCGCGTTTTCTTCGCGGATCGTAATGCGCTCCGTGAATTCGGTCTCGATGATCCGCTTGCCGAGGACGTCTTGAAGGTCGAGCAGCGTGTCGAGTTCTTGCTGGGCCGTGAGTTCCGGGGAGCGGTACCCGATCGGCCGAACGGGCTCAGCATAAGTCGCCTTAGCCCTCACTTGAACGATCTCACGCTCGGGATATCGGAGGGCAGTTAATGCGCCGCCAAAGCAGCAGCCGGTGTCGATATCGATCGTATTGTTCAGCCACTCGGGTTCGGGAACGGGTGTGTGACCGAACACCACCATCGCCTTGCCGCGATAATCTTTCGCCCACTGATAGCGGACAGGCAAGCCGAAGTCATCCACCTCTCCCGTTGTCTCGCCGTAAAGGGCAAAATCCCGCACCGCCGCCGAACCGCGACCTTGCATCTCCTCGCGAAGTCCAGCATGGGCGATGCAAAGCCGGCCATTGTCCAGAAGCGCGTGGCTCACCAAGTCAGTAAGGAAGGTCTTGACCTTTTCGCGGAACGACTCGGGTTCGCTGGCCAAAGCTTCCATGGTCTCTGCCAGCCCATGAGTAAGCTGGACCTGGCGACCAGCCAGTGCTCGTGCCAACTTGACATCGTGGTTGCCTGGCACCGCGAGAGCGACACCCCGCTCCACCGCGTCGATCACCAATTTTAGAACGCCCACCGGATCGGGGCCGCGGTCGACCAGATCGCCAACGAAGGCGAGCTTGCGGCCCAGCGGATGGTGCAGATTCGGCTCCGTCTGCCATCCCAGTTTCGCCAGCAGTTCGAGGAGCTCCTCGTGGCATCCGTGGACGTCGCCGATGATGTCGAACGGTCCATGCTCATGGGGGCGCCGCGACCATAGTGGCTCCCGCACGATCTCGATATCGTCGAGTTGATCCGGCGAAAGAACGTACGTCTTGTGCCAGCGCTCCTTTCGAACGTCGCCCATCGCCTGCTTGAACTGTCGCCGCTGATTGCGGACGACATGGGGCCCAAACTGGCGATTCGGCCGGGCCCGGTTGCGCTCGAGGCAAACGTCTTCGGGCGTGTCGATGAAAATCGCCACGCGAAGGGAATGCCACCGGTTCGCCGCTTCGATAAGCGGCTTTCTCGCCTCCCTCTGCACATTCGTGGCATCGATCACGGTGAGGCGGCCGCGCCGCAGCCGGATGTTGAGGATCTGATGCAGGGCCTCGAATGCGTCGTTGGTCGCCTCCAGACTTTCCTCGTCGTCACACACCATCGCGCGAAATTCGTCGCTCGATAGAACTTCGGTCGGTGCGAAATGCGTGCGGGCGAACGTCGACTTACCCGACCCGCTTGTGCCGATCAGAACGACCACGGCAAATTCGGGAATCTCGATTCTCATCGGCGAAAAACCCCCATTTGGCTGGGCGATCCGTGCTGGTCATGCGCCTCACCCAACCCCTCGATTTCCACCGTGTAACCGTAGGCAGATGCAATCTTCTCGGTCCACTCTCCAAACTCGGATCGCGTCCACTCGAACCGGTGGTCCTCGTGCCGAAATCCACTCAGTTCGTCATAGACGGCGTTGTATTCCCGATTGGGAGTCGTAATGATCACGACACCGGGTCGTGCGCATTCAAAAACCACTCGTTCGAAAGCATGCAGCCGAGGTGGATCCAGGTGTTCGATGACCTCGACCGCGGTAGCCGCATCGAACCCTTCCAAACGGTGGTCGCGATACAGCAGACTGCCGTGAATCAGCTCGATTCGCTCACGCAATTTCGGTCCCGCCGTTTCGAGCCGCAATCGCCGCGAGGCTTTCTCCAGTTCGAAATAACTGACGTCCATGCCCACGATCCGGTCCAACCCTTGGATCGGCACCAATTTCTGGATGAGCTTGCCATCCCCACATCCCAGGTCGACCAATGATCTGGTATGCAGCGTACGAACGACTTCAGCCACGCGCTCGTGGCGTTGCTCATGAAGAGATTTCCGCTTTTCGACCTTCGGCTCGGGCGTTGCCAACTCTTCATCGATGGCGTTCTCTTGCGCCTCGATTTCGGGCTCGGCATTGGCCAACTGCTCCAGCGCTTCCCGAATCAAGGAACTCTTTCGCCCGAGATAGCTCTGGACAATCCAATCCTTTTCAGGATGGCCCGCGAGCCAATGTTCGCCCTTATCGAGCAGCTTTCTGACTTCTTGAGAATCCATGAAGTAGTGCTTGCGGGCGTCCAAAACAGGCAGTAGCACGTACAGGTGCTGAAGCATTTGCTGCAGAGGCAAATGCGCCCGAAGCGTGACGGAAAAGTAGTTGCTTTCTCCCCATTCCGGAAACATCGGATCCAACGGCAATTGCGTGGTTTCGATCTCATAACCGAGCGGGCCAAAGAGCCGAGCAATGCTCTCGCTTCCACGACGGGAAGAGAGCACGGGAATGAGTATTTCCAGGGGAATCGGCTGCGTCACGAGATCGGGGCGATCCTTCGATTTGCCCGACATCGCGGTTCCGAACGCCCGCGTCAGCGCCGTGCAAAGAAACGAACTGGCGACATAGGGGCGATCGTTGACATATTGGGAGAGCGATCCGCCCGGAGAACGCACAAGACTGATGGGATCGACTTCCACCAAAAGCACAGCGGTACAACGCGCTTCGCTGGCTTCTGGAAAGACGACCATTCCCTGCCCGAAGCTCAGGTCGATTTCGTGCGCACGGGCTGGATTCTTGTGCAACAAGTATCCGAGATCGGTAGCAGGATGGTGCGTCGTGGAAATAGAAATCACGGGTGGACGCCAATTCTACCGCTTGCCCCGTTCGGGTCCGAACCTTTCAGCTAGCTCCGCGCTGGGCCGTAATGCATCAGAGGCACATCGTAGGCCGCATCGAGCCCAAATCGCCTGGTCCGCTCCGCATCATAGCCACCGCGATAGGGAGCCACGCGATAGCGGGCGGTGACCCGACCTGGCTGGACGGGAGGGAAGTTCGTCTCCCAATAATTGGACGTCACCCAGCCCATCAAGTGGGCCCGTTCAATGCGCAACGGATTGACGCTGCGTCCGAAATGGAAACCGCCCAATTGGACCATCGGATTCTCGGGCAGTGCCACCATGACCCCGCCCTCGGGACCCCAAAATTCCACCGTGTTCTGACACGTGTAATAGTCGCGTTGAACGCCCGGTAGTTGATCTTTTTCCGGTTCGATGGGAATGGAAACGTCGACCCATGTTCGTGGTCGGTCGAGCGCAAAGGGGAACACCAGATACTGCGACTGAGGATGCGGATCGAGGCCGCAAAGCCAGTGCGCGCGGAATTCGATCCAATCGGCAAAGATAGGCGCAAAGATCGTCAGCTGAAGGTCGCTCGCCGCACCGGGAACTTCGATAATCTGCTGGATTTCGGTTCCGTGCTGCATCGACCGAACGCGGTGCATCGCAACGCGGTTCGCACCGTGGCGCTCAGCAACCCAATTCGTATGCCAGCCATCCGGTATTTCAAATTCAGGTGAGCCCCAGTCCATTTCGAACAAAGCGGCCCGGGGATTCTCGGCGCTCGTGATCACGCGTTCATGGACATAGCCGCCAAAGCTCCAATGGGCATCTTGGTCGACCAGCTCACGGCCGCCAAACTGCCACGACTTCAGGCCGCCTCGCTCAAGGTCGCACTCGAGAATCGAATGCCCAAGCGAGACGACTGCGTCCTGAGTTTCGGTCATGCCGTCGAACGGACTGAAAAAGGCTTGGTCGCGGTTGAGTACGACATGGCCATTCGGAGGGAGATCGCATGGGCGCAGCATAAATTCGGGCGATTGGTGCCAGAAGTTCTCGGGTGCCCGGTTCAACCAAGTCAGTTCGGTATCCCTATGTCGATCTTGGAAGTGCCGGGAGGCGGAATCGTCCTCTCCGCCTCGGGCAAAGCTGACGCCGCCCGGCACCATCCCCGTGACCGTCCTCTCGAACGGCAGCGGGTTGAAAACGACCAGCGCCGCATCGTCAGGAGGATCTAGCTGCTTCACTGCTTGCGCGAGAACTTCCCGCTCGGCGAACACCGAGGCGCTCCGGGCGTCGGCAACCAGCTTGGATTTGTGCAGGGACATGACCCACGAGTCTTCGTTGAACGGCAGTGAGACCGTGTAGTCCGAACCCCAGGTGTGCTCGCTGTAAAGCTCCGTATTGAGGCGGGCCAATTCGAGCACCCGCTCGATGTGCGAGCGCGCTTCAAACGCTTGAGGCAAGCGACGGAGCAGTTCGCGCGTCGACCGAATCCTCGTCCGCGTCTTCCGGTGAATAGCGAGTTCGCGCGCGCGGCTGAGGCAACCAAAATTCCAGGCATCCGACCAATCTCCGCGCAGCACGGGCAATTGGTCGCGGAACGGTGCGACCCGATCCCAGAATGTGCTTAGGGTGCCGATGGTCAGGCGGGGCCCCTCCTTCTCCGCGTTCCAACGCCGGACATAATCGACGATCTTTCCGTCGGGAGCGCCGTTATCGCCGAAATTCGCAATGCACTGAAGCAGAATGACGGGTGCTGGATAGTCGTTATCTTGGAGTTGCTGCACCAGCCGTGGCAGCCAATGATCGCGAAACTTGCCCAAGTCGAGATCTCCGATACCGAGCTTGGACGGAAAGCCGTAGGGCGGGCCGTTATAGGCGGGAATCCGTCGCCCAGAATGCCCCTCCCACATGAAGAGGCTGGGGCGCGGTTGCGGAATGTGGCCCATGTGGGTGTTGATCGCCATTGAGAAGCCCTCGATCCCGGCGTCCAACATCGCCTCGACGATCGGCCAGTTTTGGCCGTTGATATCGCTGTGCATGACGCTGCGAACAGGGAAACCCAGGCGAGCGCCGAGCTGTATCGTCCAGTCGAGCGCTTCTCGAATCTCCTGCTCGTCCGCCAGCGGGGTGAGGTGGAGCGGCATCCCGGCCACCTCGATCCGGCCCGCATGGCAAAGCCGCTGGAACTGCGCAATCCGGTCGGGCTGAGCGCGGTCGAGCCAAGGGCCAAGAATACGGCTGACTTCAACCGTCCAGCAGAAGCTCTCGCCGGTTGGCGGGCCGGGCTCGCGATCGCACAGGTCCATCGCCGCCTCCAGAAACTGGCCATGGAGTTCCCATACGATCGGTTGGTCGTGGGTGAACCCGATGTCCGTGTGCGAGTGAGGAACAAGAATGATTTCTTCCAGGTTCATGGATTTTTTCGTCAGTGGGGCTTGGCCAACAGGTCGGCGAGCACGTTGGCGCCGACCCAAGCATGGGTGCGGTTGGACAGGAACTGGTCGATCCAGGCCCATTTTTGACCGGCCGACGCGGACCGGAAATAGACTTGCGGGAAGGCCACGTAGCCGGAGTTGCCGTCATAGGTGGTCTCGAACGGATATTTAACGGTTCCATCGAACCAACGCGGGTAGGCCGAATCGTAACGGTGGAAGAAGGTCTCCATCGCTTTCGAAGCGTACGTCTGATAGAGGCGGCGTATCTCTGGCTGGCAGCCGTTGCCGGAGAGGAGGGTGGTCGCGCCCCACGGGTCTTCTTTGCCGAGTTGAACGCGCGTGAACCCTTCGAGTTCGCTGAACCCGACCGCCAGCGATTGGGGGCCGATCAGGCCGTGCTGGCGTCCGTAATCCGTCATCACAAAGCGCGCGATCATCGGCACCGCCATCTGTTGGAGCATCTCACGGTAGTGGCGGGCCGCCGCCAAATCGCCCAGTTTCTCCGCCATCTTCACCGCACCGACCAAGCCGACATAGGCCGCGTTAATCGGATCCCCGGTGCCGGTGCTGTATCCGTGGTCGGCATTGACCACCGTCATCCACGCCCAATCCCAGGCGAGATCGAAGTAACGCAAAGCGCGTTTCACGTCGGGCCAAAGCCGCTTGGCCAGCGTCCAATCCTGGGTGTACAGCGAGTAGTTGTACAACCCGTAAACGGGCAGGCCGATGCCCCATTCGATGTCGTACTTGCGGCCGCCGGGTCCATCGATGAAGTAGGTCCAGAAATAGGGCTCGCCCGAAAGTGGCTCGGTCTCGCGGTGCCAGGGCCGCTTGGCCGCGTTGGCCGCGTAGGGTGGCAGATCGAACGCGTGGGGCAGGTTGAGCCGGAAGATCGTTCGGAGCCGCGCGCGATTCTCCTCATCGAGGAACGGCCAGCTTTGCAGCGCGGGTACCCAGCGCGAATAGCCGAGATCGACCGCATTCTGCGCCCAGCTCATGTTCAGGTCGCTGGCGAGCTCGTTAAGTTGGCGCAGACGCGTGGGGTCGGGATGCGCGGGGGCTTCGTAGCGCAGTGGCTCGATGTTCGGGCGCGGCAGCGCAAGTCTGAGGCGCGAGCCATGATACAGCTTGAGTTCGCCGTACTTCGTGAGGAGTTCCGGCATCCCTCCGAACGGCCGATTGGCGATCTTGGCGGGGTAGCCCAATGCGCGCTGCGCGACGGTTAGCACGGGAGGCGCCGCGCACCAATCCTCGTTCCCGCCCGGGAAGGCCCGCGACCGCCAGAACGCAATCGCCTTCGAACCGTCCTCGGTTGTACGCAAGTCGCGGATGCCCAGAGGCGTGCAGATCCGAACCGCGAATTGACCCGAGCGGTCGATCGTGAGCCGGGAGCCCTGGGCGCGGAGCCGCGATCCGGACGGCACATAAAACACGAGCATCGGAGCCGGGGCATCCGTGCGCCGGACTACCGCGTAACCGTTGTGGATTTCGGTCCGGAGCCGCCCACCGGATTCCCTGGAGCTGAGCACGAACTCCGCATGACGACGGAATCGAGCTTCGAATCCGGGGTAGGGCAAGTCGAGGCGGTAGGAGATCGGCGCGCCCGGACGCGCATTCTTGAAGAGGACCGTCTTGCCTCGCGAGGAAAGGGCTTTGGCCGTCGCCGGCCCCGGATCGGGCCACGTCACCGCGATCTCACCACAAGTCGGTGGCGTTCGAAAGCCCGTCGTGCTGACATTCAGCGTGAGCAAGCCATCCTGATGATCGCGGCCAAAGCGGCCGAACGGACTCGCCCACAGAGTGCTCGTCAGGCCAACGACGACGAGTGAGATAACGGTACGACCGCGCATCTCATCAGTTTCTCACAGACAAGACAAAGAGCCCCGGCGCGAGGGCCGGGGCTCTTGGACTGATTTTGGTGTCCTTATCGGCGGCGGCGAGCGAGGAGCGCACCGGCACCGAGGAGCAAGGCAGCAACCGTCCCCGGCTCCGGAACCGCGGCCAGACCGGAGAGTCCGGTGTACACCGTCGTCGTCCCACCGCTGACGCCCGTAGCGCCGATCACGTTGAGATCGCCGGTCCCGAAGTTGAACTTGTACAGGTTGGCCGTGCCGTAGGTGTCACCGTCCGCGACGAGCAGGTCGCCGTTGTTCGGGTTGAACGTCATGCCGGCGCAGTTGCCGAGGAGCGCCGTGGTTTGCCAGCTCTGAAGGACGCTGCCGGTGTTCGCATTCACCTTGAAGAGCCGAGCCGGGCCGCCCTGCCCCGTCGACGGATATCGCGTGTCCAGGATGTAGAGGCTGCCGTCTTTGCCAAAGGCCATGGCGCTCGCATCGAGGAGGTCGCCGCCGAGAGAGAAAATCGATCTCTGCGTCGCCAGACCTGTGGTCTTGTTGATCGTGTAGAGTGCGGCGCTATTCACGTTGGTCGTGATGCCCCAAAGTGCGTTGGTTCCCGGTTCGAACGCCATATCGCCTTCGAATTCCTGGAACGCGCCAGTCGGGTCGATTCGGCCGATTCCGGTCGCTGCGCCCGTGGCCGGGTTGATGCTGAACAACAGGTTCTTGCCGCCTTGTCCGGACTGATTGTTGATCCGTCCGAACTGGTCCGTCATGCCGTACATGGTCCCGGTCAGCGGATCGATGGCGATGCCAACGCAGTCGTTGACGTTGACGTTGCGCGGGTTGGTCGCCGCGCCAGTCGCGGGATTGATGTCGTAGAGCTTGGGGTTCAGACCCGAGGTCTGACCTCCCGTGCGGA
Source organism: Fimbriimonadaceae bacterium (assembly GCA_044226215.1). Taxonomy (GTDB): domain Bacteria; phylum Armatimonadota; class Fimbriimonadia; order Fimbriimonadales; family Fimbriimonadaceae; genus JBGAHK01. The sequence goes on from JBGAHK010000002.1 coordinate 882,960, forward strand.
ACATGATGCCGTAGAGTCCCGAACCCGCGAAGGCATGCGCGCACGCAGAAGCAACAAATACAACAAGTACTTTTTTCATCGATTTCCTTTCGAAGCTGAAATAATTGCCGGCCACTGCCGACCCTTTCATTTTAGTATAAATATTCGGCTTTGAAGCTTAAACTGAGCAACATCAAGCTTGATGGTCCGCGCTAGCGGGTCCTGCCTTTGAAGAAACGCCTTGCGAATCGCCGAATCCGCGATATCATGAGGCGTATCGTGGGCGCATTGCGCCAGGAGAGGAAATGAAACGATCTGCAATTTTGCTTGTTGCTTTGGCGTCTGCATGCGCCCATGGCTCATTCGAGCTCGTGTTGGGGGCTGACTTCCTTCACGGCCGAATCCAGCGATGGGATGGCGACACGGGACGCCAATTCGGCACGTTCGGAGAGGGCCACCTGAGCACGTTCTCCATTTCTGGTCTTGGCGTTAACGTGACGCTGGGGCACTGCTACGTCTACGACCGTGCGTCCCGGAACGTGTTCACTTTCAATTACAATACGGGCGCTTACATTGGGAATTTTGCGACGACCGCGAACTTTTACACCTGGTTGACGGTTGCCCCGAGCGGCGAAATCCTGCTCTTCGGCTCCGATGGTGCAGGATCCACAAAGATGCTCCGTTACTCCCCGAATGGCACCCTGATCAAGTCGTACGAGGCGTACACCGGCCAATCGAGCTACTCGGGAGTCCAATCGTCGGACGGAAACTTTTACACGGTCGATGCCGTTGGCGGATTTGCTCTTCAGTACTTGCCGAACGCAGTAGGTTGGACGAGCTTCAACGGTTCCGATCCGTTCTTCAAAATGGGTTCTGGCCAGATGGCGGTGCGCAACGGAATCGTGTACGCCGCCGCATCTCAGTTCAGAAGTGTGCGCTCATTTGTAGGAGCGGCCGGAATGGCGATTGGCACCGAGATCTCCTTCACCAGCAACTTTGACACGGAGGTGACCGGCGTCGGCTTCGGTCACGGCAACAATATGTACGTGGGAGGCTACAACAGCGGCACTTCCGAGGGACGTGTTGTCCGCTATAACTTAGTCAGCGGCAAGCGAACTCTGCTCGATCCGGTCCCGGGGGGCAATATTGCGGGTATCGCGGTGATCGCCGCTCCCGAGCCAGGCAGCTTGGTGGCCATGGCTGCGGCGGGTGGCTTACTGATCTTGCGACGGCGCCGCAAGTAAAATTCGACCGAGTTTGATGGCCTCCAGAGCACGCCCTGGGGGCCATTCTTATTGTTTATTGACGCGCAACGAGGGGCCAGTCGTGCAAGAATCTGGTTGTGCGCCAAAGGGACATCCCGTATGGGAGCTTGCTCATCTTCTTTGCCGCCTACATCTTAGCCGGCGGATGGGGGCAAGGCCTCGCCATTATTCCGGGAATCACCGTCACCTTTTGGCCGCCTGCAGGCATCTTTCTCGCATCGCTCGTCCTGAGTCGTCCTCGCGATTGGCCGTGGTTCGTCGCGGTGGCGTGCGCAGCCGAGATGTCTTGCAATGCGATCTGGTTTCACAACCCGATGCCTTTGGCGCTCACCTATTTTCTCGGCAACACGCTCGAAGCGTTCTTCGGCGCCTATCTGCTCCAGAGTTTTCACCGTGGACCGCTACGCCTGGAGAATATCTCCGAAGTCGGCAAGTTTGTCTTGTGCGCGGTGATGGCGGCGCCCATGGTTGGGGCCACCGTCATCGCGTCGACCGATGCCGTGATCGGGAAGCACCCGTTCTCGGTGGCGTGGCCGTTGGTCTGGTTGGGTGACGCAACAGGCCTCCTCGTTTCGGCGCCGCTCACCATCGTCGCGGTCCACGCTTGGAAGAACCGGACCACGATCCCGTACCGCCGGATCGTGGAGGCGCTCGTTCTCTCCGTCGCGATTTTCGCCATCTCCGCGCTCGCCTATATGGGGCGCCTGCCCTCCCCATTCATCACGCTGCCTCTCGTGCTCTGGACTTCGGCGCGATTCCACCTGCGGGGCGCTGCGGTCTCCATCGCGTTGCTTGCCTTGGCCAGCGCCGTCGTCGTGGCGAATCAAGCACCGTTTGCGCACCTGTCGCCCGACCAAATCCACGACCAGATCGTTTTGCTCCAAGCATTCCTTGGCATTTCCGCCGCGTCGGCCCTGCTCGTCGCCGCGATCGCCCAGCAGTACAAAGACAGCCTCGCGCGAATCCAGCAGTTAAACACCGATCTCGAAGCTCGGGTGACGGAACGCACCGCGCGCCTGGCCGAAAGCGAACACAAATTGAGGCTGTTCATCGAGAACGCGCCCGCCGCTATCGCCATGTTTGATCGGCAAATGCGGTATCTGGCCGTCAGCCACAAATGGCTGGACGACTTTGGCACTCCCGACGACATCATCGGCCAGCGGCACTACGACGTCTTTCCCGAGCTCCCAGAAGCGTGGAAAGAAGCCCATGCCCGCGGGCTGGCGGGGGAGAAGCTGGCTTCGGACGGCGACCCCTTCATGCCGGCGCGCGGCGAACTCCAATGGATCAAGTGGGACCTGCTGCCCTGGTACGACCGCGCCAATGAAGTCGGCGGCATCATCATCGCCTCCGAGAACATCACCGAGCAGCGTCAAACGCGCGAAGCAATCCTTGATGCCGACCAGAGAAAGGACGAATTCCTTGCTACGCTCGCCCACGAATTGCGCAATCCGCTCACGCCCATCCGCACCGGGATCGATATCCTGCGCCATCAGAACCTCAACGGCGGTGCCGCCATCCTGGACACCATGGAGCGTCAGACGGGTCACCTGATCAACCTCGTCGACGACCTGCTCGATCTTTCCCGGATCACCACCGGGCGCATCATGCTGCGCGACCACTGCGTCGAAGTCCAGCAGGCGATCCAATCCGCGATCGAAACCTGTCGCAGCGCGAGCGACGAAAAACGGCACCGCCTCGTCACCGACCAGCCCAAAGCCCCTATCTTTGTAAAAGGCGACCGCACCCGCGTGGCCCAAATCGTGGCGAACCTGGTGACGAACGCGATCAAGTACACCGACCCCGGTGGCGAGATCACGGTGCGACTGGAAGAGGACTCCGGTCAGGCTGTGATTTGCGTGATCGACAACGGGGTGGGCATCGAGCCCAGTCTGCTGCCGACGATTTGGGATCTGTTCTCGCAGGTCCGCGATACGATCGAACGCGCTCAAGGCGGCCTCGGTGTGGGGCTGGCGCTGGTTAAGCGCCTCGTCGAACTCCACGGCGGGCAGGCCACCGCGCGCAGCGAGGGCCGTGGCCTCGGATGCACCTTTGAGGTGCGACTGCCGATCGTTTCACCACCCGAACCGCTGACCAAGCTCGCCGCCGACCCCAATGAGCGCCACCCTGGTCCACGGAGACTGCTCTTGATCGAGGACAGCGAGGATGTCCGCCGCGTGATGGAGGTTCTGCTAAGCTCGCACGGCCATGAGGTCGCGGTGGCCAAGAGCGGCGCGGAAGCGCTGCCGCTCCTGAAAAGCTTCTCGCCTGAGATCGTGATCTGCGATATCGGCTTGCCCGAAATGAACGGCCACGAAATCGCCAAAGAGATTCGCAAAGACCCCGCCCACGACGGCATCGTCCTCATCGCGGTGACGGGCTGGGGCCGAGCGGAAGACCTTGCCGAAAGCCGCTCCGCTGGATTCGATCTGCACCTGACGAAACCGGTCGCGAGCCAAGCGCTGCTCGCAGCGATCGAATCCGCCGTGCCCCTCGCTCGTACGCCTTAGCACGACGATAGAAGAGATCCCCGGCTGCGGCCGCAGCGCTAAAGGTCGACCCCTACCCCGACCATAGTCCCAATTCGATCGATTTCTCCCCAAAACCTGAAGCGTAACTCTTTCGGGGCTCTTGGCATAGGGTTACCGGCTTTGCCGAAGATTTCAACCCTTGCGCCAACCATAGTCCAATTCGGTAGCCTGACGCCAAGCCATATGGGGAGCGCCTACCAGCCACTGGTCTTCCGCTACACCGACCGCAATCAGGTCGGGTGGAAGATGTTTTGGGCGACGGTCCAAATGGTTCTGATTGTGCTGGTCGCCAGGATCACGGCCACCCACCCATTCGGCCCCGACAATATGAAGTTCGTCGACATCACGGCGGAATTCTGCATCCGGCTCTCGGGCTTGCCGCTCGCTCTCGCCACCATCCAAGCGGCACGAACCCGCAAGTTACGGTTCGAGATCCATCCCAACCGCTGGGAATTTTGGGACGGTCAGGACCGTGATTCGGGCTTTTTCTGGGACGATCTGCTCGGATACGAACTGCACCCAGGGCACCTTGTGTTCATCCATGCTGCGGGCAAGCGCCAGCTCAATTTCGTCCACGGAGGCTACGTTCTGAACGGGCCCATGCCCCTCGGCGACGCACTCAAGAGCCATGTGAACCTCTGCTATGCGGACTACACCGACCAGCGGCGGTGGCACCGGACGCAGTTCAAACGGAGCCACGCCTTGGCGGTGATTGGCGTCGGCCTGGCTGTGCAGGTGGTTGGGCTCATCCTCGCGCTCGTGCTCAAACCGAGCGACGGTCCCATTGCCCCCTGGTTGATAGCGGCGGTGTTCGGTGCCGGACTTACGGTCGTCGCCGGATCGAATTGGGCCCGTCCCGAGTTCGAATTCGGCTATCGGGTGCGCCCCCTGACACGGCTACTCACCCCACAGACCTCCATCGAGGCCCCCATCGCGAGTGCGAGCCACTCGCCGAAAGACAGTTCGGGCACAGCGTAAGGGCGCGGTACACACCCCGATCCATGCCCTCAGCTCATCACGCTGTGATGATCCATCGAAATTTGAGAACACTTTTACCAATCAAGCGAGGAAGCTGGTGACCCAGGCGGGGACTAGTCTCCGCTCTGATCGAAGTGGTCGGAAAGGATGCCGTAGTCGAACACGGTGACGGTATCGTCGCCGTCCAGATCCGCGTCGGCCGGCCGGTAACCGTTCGAACCGATGCTCAGCCAGGTGTCCTGGCCGATGAACTGGTCGAAGTAGTCGGACAGCACACCGTAGTCGAACACGGTGATTGTATTGTCGCCATCGACGTCGCCATTGGTGAGGGTGCAGGTCAGACCCGAGGCGCCCGTCGTGCCATCAATCGCCACCGAGCCGATGTTCTTGGCCAACCAGTGCCGGCCCTTGACCTTCACGGTGTAGGTTCCCGTCGCGACGTGGGTTGGAACCGTGTAGTCGCTGGACGCATTCAAGAACGCCTTGTGCGATTCCACCTTGACCGCGCCATCGTAGATGTCGACCGAGACGAGCTCGTTGGCCGGCGCACCGTAATCGAAATCTTCCAAGTCCACGTGACCCGAGACCGTGGTGCCCGTCGTTCCGAGGCTGCCATCGAAGTTCACGCGCGAGGCGAACAGCCGAGCAGCGCCGGAGGGCGACTGCCATCCCAGGATCGTGAACCCCTCGGTGGAGTTGTTGGTGTCCAGTCGGCCCTTGGATGCATTCGTGATATCGATGCCGTCCGTGCCTTGAGTTTGGTGCTGCCAAAGAAGCGCGCCCGCCGAATCGAGCCCCGCCGCAAGAACGTTGCCCTGGCCCGTCGTGACCGTGTTCAGATAGAACAGATTAACTCCGCTCGGGCTGAGTTGGCACGACACGAACGACGGCTGGGTCGAGCCTTCATTCGGGAGCACTTCGACGCCATAGTCACCCCAAACCCGGCTGCCGGTGCCATCGATCTTGGATGCCCAAACTCGATAGTTGCCCTGGGTCGGACTGCTAGAGACCGCAGATGCGGAGTAGATCACGTCGTTGACCGCATCGTAGGCGGCATAGGCACCAAGACGCAGCGTCGCGTTGTTCGTGTAGAAGTTGGGCAAACCGTTAGCCTGGAACTTCACCGTGCCATCCGCGAGAATGTGCTGCACGTAGCCGTTCCGAGGGCCGGCGATCTCGTACCACGAGTAGATCGCGCCACCGCTTCCATCGGAGATGAAAGAGGGGAAGTAACCCGTTTGGATGGAACCGCCCTGGGTGGCGTTGTAGCTGCCGCCACCGCCGCCGTTGAAGGTGTACGGCGCGCCTGCTGCCGGCTTATAGAGCGTGATCGGGCTGCCGCCATTGTTCGAGGCGCCCGCACCTGCCCACGTCGGCGCAAGGTTCGAATCGAAACGCTGCGTGTACAGATACTTCGAGGCCGTGCCCTGGGAACTGTAAGGTCGAACGTACAGGATGATGAAGCCGCCGTTGGTGCTCGGCTTCATGTCCGAGAGCGTCAGCGGGTGGAGGAGCGTTCCGGCTGGGTCCTCCGTGATCGTCAGCGTGCTGCCGATAAGGACGCCTTTCGGGTTCAGCTTTTGCAGCTTGATTCCCGAAGGCGAGCCCTCGGTCCAGCCCACGATAATATTGCCATCGGTCAGCGGCTGAACCTTGGGATTGTTCTTGGTCGCCGTCAAGCTCGAAACCGTGACGCCCGCCGCGCCCCACATGAGGGTTCCATCCGGCGAAACCTTTTCAACCGTGATCTGGTTGGTACCGCTGCGGTCGTCGTTGAAGGCGATCAGCGCGTTTCCATAAGCATCGACCGAAAGATCGTAATCCACCGTCGACGAGAAGGATCGCGAGGCGATGAGAATGCCGTTGTGCGCCCACTTCTCGAAGCCGAACGGATCGACGCGCTGAAGATAAACCGAGTAGCCCGTCCCTAAATTGGCGAACCAGGAGATGTAGGCACCTCCGTCCGGAGTCGGTCGCACCTTGGCTTGCACTTGGTCGCCGCTCTGGTCCGCGAGCTGCAGTTGATTGGTTGGATCGGTCGACCACTGCGCATAAGCTCCCACTCCGAAGCTCACCGCGATCGCCATCAGTAACGTTCTTTTCATGGTATTGGTCCCTTCCCAATTCCGGTCTCGCCGGAACCTTGAACCTTCACGTTACCCCGCGTTTGCATCCGTGCTGCCAAACGATCGCTTGCGTTTACACGATCAGGCCGCCTGAACGCAAAACTCTGGTAACCACCGGCGAGTCGACGCAGTGAAAAGTTTCGCCACTGAACTCAGCGAAACAATATTCTTTGCAATCTTCAATTTGCGGTCCGCGATCCGAGGGCGCTGACCGTCGCAATTGCCGATGCCACGAACTTGATGGCGGAGAGCATGGCAGGCACCCAGGAGATGATGAGGTCGATTCTGACGGCACATCTTGCCCACGGCACCGTCACGCGCATATCATCACATGAGTGCTCTGATGAACACAAAAACCGCCATTGTCCTCGCCGCCCTTCTGGCCACCGTCCCCTACGGGACGGCGCAGCAAGGTAACGACAGCCGAATCACCGGTTACCGACTCGGCTACATGGACAGCCAAGCCACCATCCCGTGGGGATTCTATGCCCCGTCCAAACCCGAGATCAAGCCCGCGCTGCGATTGCTCCGGGAAGGCAAAGCGGAACGCGCGAGTCAGTTGCTCAAGCCCTATTGCCTCCAGCACCCCAACGATAAGGTCGCGCTGGCCGCGTGGGTCGCGTGTGAATATGAGCGCAACCGTGCCGGGGCCCTATTGGTCCAATTGGACCACAAGGTCCCGGGTTCCATGTTTCAGCAGATCCTGGAATTCGTGGCCGCGCGGCACCTGAGAAACAAGAAGGGCGGGTTGACCCAGCACCAAATCGACCTTTACGGGTTGGACGGCATGAAGGAGCTGCCGAAAAACGCGCCCGAAGTGGATTCGGAAGCGAACGCCTTTCTCAACTGCGACACGCTTGCCGCCTGGCAGGATTGGTTTGTCATGCGCAAATGGGCGATGCAGTATCTGAAGAAGTTTCCGCATTCGGCTGGACTCTCCCTGCTTGCCGCACGCGGCTTCGCCCATGGTCGCGGCCCGGTCTATTGGATCGGCAACAAGGAATATCCCACGCCCAAGGAAGAGCAGGAAGAGCATGTCGAACTCGTCGGCAAACTGCTTGACGACGTGATCCAGCGTCACCCGACCATCACGGCCGCCGTGTTTCAGCGAGCACGTCTCGGCATTCCCCTCGCCCGGACTCGGCGGATGGAGCTCCTGAAGCGCTACCTCGAAGTGGAGAAGGAGGACACCGAGCGCCGCCGCGAGGCCAAGCGGGCTCTCGATTATTGGATCGCCCATCCCGAAAAGCCGTAGGTGACGCCGCTCCATCCCGGCCCCGTTTCGTCCCCCGCCGGCCCGCAAGAATGCCAGACTCTTGCCATCCGTCGATAATTGTCGCGGCGATTCCGCACGCTCCAGTACTATAGAATCAGCGAGGAAGCGGCTGTCGGCCAACTTCCGGCGCACTTTACGGGAGAGGATATTGACGAGACGCAGATTATTCTGGAGCGTCGTTTCGCTGGCGATGCTATCGCAGAGCGGGCATGCAGTCGTGATCGGGTTTGACTCGGGAATCGACTTCAAAGTCGACTATCCTGGCCACATCGAAAAGGGGTTTTTGATCACGCCGGTGGACGGTCCGTGGCGTCCCAGTCCAGGTGGCGGGCATCCCGGCAACTGCATCTTCGCCGCCCCGCTGTTCGGCGGCGTCCAGCCCGCGATCCAAGTGCAGCGCGTGGGAGGTGGCCCGTTCCAGATCAAGACCATCGATGTCTTCCCAGAAAATCTCGGCACGAACTGCGCGTTTCAGGGCTGGCGCAATGGAGAGCTGGTCATCAATGAGACGTGGTTCAGCGGCCAGGCGACTTTTCGCACGGTCGTCTGCCGTAGCCAGGAGTGGATCGATACCTTGACCTTCACCATCAAACCGACGACCTATCCCGAAAGCATCGCCCTCGATACAATCGTCGTCGAACCCGTCCCCGAACCTGCGTCCCTCTGGGCGCTCGCCCCTCTCGTGGCGGCAACCTGCCGAAAGAGACGAGCGTAACTCTCCGCTGATCGGTTGGTTCGCCCACCGGTGATCATTCGAGGGCTATCGGCTCCGACGTCGACGGGCGAGCAGGAGAGCTCCGAGTCCCCATGCCGCGAGGGTGGTGGGCTCGGGGGCGGTGATGATCGCCATCCCAAACGGGCTGGACAGGGTGCCACCACCAAATTCACCCATGTAATCGCCGGTAATACCGTCGAGCCGGTGAATGGCAAGCTTGCCGGTGTTATTGGTGACTCCCGATACATAGACGGCATTGTTGTGCCCAACTGCAATCCCGACCACGGCACCATAGCCGAACTGTGAATAGCTATAGGTACCGGCGGTAGCCAGCGCCCCGTTTGCACCGATCGTGAAGACTCTGAGCTGCGCAGCGGGACTTTCACATGCCACGTACAACCGATTGCCGTCACGGACCATGTGGACCGGAGAGGAACTGGCTGGAAGAGGCGCCGACCCCATCAGAGCTCCCGTCGAGGAATTGTGCCAATAGATTTTGCTCGAGGAGAGTCCTGCCGAATAAACGAGGCTCTCGTCAGCGCTCAGGGCTACCCCAGTGGCAAAGGAATTGCCTTCCTGACCGTAAAACGTTCCATAGGCGCCACTGCCTGGGCCGTATCGGTTCACATAACCAGATCCGGAGACTTGACTATCGGAAACGTACGCGTACCCCGATGGCCCCATAACGAGTTGGGAGCCGGCACCGCTCTTTCCCCATGACGACGAGAGTGGGAAAGAACCTAAGTATTCACCCGTGCTGGGATTGAACTTGCGGATCCGCGTTCCGCCGAAGCCAGCTGACACCTGGTCCAAAGCATACAAAACTCCGCCCGACATCGATACGGATAAGGGGGCCGTCAGGTAGCCCGTTCCAATCGTGCCAAACGAAGCGCCGCTGATGGGATCATAGCGTTTGATGGTCTTGGCCACAGAATCAGCCACCATCAAAAGTTCATAGCTCGCGTGGGCACCCGCGCACAAAACAAGGCCACAAAGCAGGGTGTATTGTTTCATTGTCCTCTCCAAGGCCATACGGCCAGATCATCCTATTATAAATGACATTCGGCAGTCCGGTCCTTTGGATTGACCAGTTCGCGCAAAATCACTAGAGCAACCGGGCATCTCGGGAATGATCTGTTGCCGGAGGCGTGCAGCCGTAGAGCCGCTCCGGTCGACAGCAAGCCGCCCGGGCTATTGAACATTGGGCCAACTTGCTCCAACCTGGGGCCGATTTGGTAGGCTCCCCGCAATCCGGATGGAAACCACCGACGAGCCGATCGGCGAGCCCCTGATTTACCATTACGCCCCTAACCTTCGAAGCTCATGGCATTGGATCTTGCCGATCGTTCCTCTTCTCCTGATGGCCTTCGCGAGTAGCCACCCCCAAAATGACAAGTCCGCGCTTCTCGTGTTCTTGCCTAGCCTCGTCATAGCCCTGTTGTCTGCGATCGGCATCCACAGGGCACTCCAGCCCGTGCGAAGATGGCGATTCAAGATTTACGACGATCGGTGGGAGCATTGGGACGGGAAGGTGCGGCTCATCACGAGGTCTTGGACCGACTTCAAGGCCCTGGAGACCGTCCCCGATGGCCTCCGCATCGTTCACGAATCTGGAACCTTCCACCTTCCGTTTACCCTTTTCGCCTTCCGCCTGACCGGGCCGATCCCGATCTGCGCGGCGTTCGAAGCGCACCTGCCCAAAGCTTAGGTGATCTGCGCGATGAGGCGTTGCCGGCGATCCGCCGCCTTCTCCGCCCGTTCCCATAGCGCCATCGGGTCTTCGGCGGGGCCGGTCCCTTCTTGCACCTTCGCGTGGTCGGACATGCGCTGCGCCCATTCGGCGATCCGCTGCTTGAGATCCGCGCGGAGCGATCATGCCTCCGCCCGATTCATGAGCCCCTCCCGTTTGCCTGATCGGCGGTGCGATTTGGCGCGGGGCCACGGGCGCTTGGGGCTGGGTGTTCTCGGCAAAAACACGCAAAAGGAACGAAAAAATGTGGGTGTTTTCGGCGAAAACACCCTAGAAGAATCATTTTTGTAGGAACAGGGATGATTTTTGTAGCCACAAAAATCGTTCCGGTTGTGTTTTTTCGGCAAAAACACCCTACAGGAGTCATTTTTGTACCTACAGGAATGATTCTCTTTCGAACAGGGATGAGAGAATGCGGGTGTTTTCGGGAAAAACACACCCGCATTCCTGGCGCGCTGCGGCTGCACGGTAGGGAGAGGTCGGAGATCAGGGAATAAGTGCGTCTTAGCCCTCCCATCCCCCAGCCCGAGGACACCGAGCACCCGTGCGCGGCGCTCAACACCCTAGAGTCCGGCCAGACCCATCGGAAGTCAGAACGCCGACACTTGACACATACTTGAGACAGAACTTTCCGAGAATGTAAATACCCAGCCGTGAACCAACGCGGGGCAGCACGTCTGGACAGACCGATGGAGCAAAGCGAATGTACAATGCGAACTCACTTCCCACGCTTAATGAATTCATATCCGAACATGGACTACATTCCCCAACTGTATACCGATTACTTGAGCTAGGCATCTTCGACACGGATGGCGGAGGTCACGATGATCGCATTACTTTGCATACTGCGGACGCTCTTCTTGCCCTAAAGCAGTCCCCAGTTCTCGGACTAAGGCATTTTTACACTTCTGATTCTTACTTTCGAGAGGCGGCACCACATCTACAGGAATATGCAGCACTACACGACAGCTTTGACAAGTTGTGCTGGCTAATCAAATTCACATACTCCAGCGATGCGGATATCAAACAGAAGCGATTCAACTTAGCACGTACATTTCAAAATGCCCTGCTAATCAGTAATATTGAGTTGGATCGGATGGCCAAGCTTTACGGAAACCCTAGAAGCCCTGATATTCAACTATCATTTCTAAAGAAGGCCTGGCTCGATGAATTCTACATATGGAAATCTCTGCCGCCCGACTACCTTAGAGTTGGGAGTGCGATAGAACCAGACAATTGGCCTATGGATTCTGCCGAGTGGGCCATTATTCGATCGTATTATGTCTGTTATCAGTCCCTGGCGTCCATGGTCGCGGGAGCGGTCTCTCCCTTCGATCGTAAGCAGCACAAGAAGCCTTATAAGCTAATGGCAAACGGTGGAAGTATCCGTTTATCGGCAGGGCCATTGATCTTTCCATTCTCACTTGGAACCTCCGAGGAGAACTGGCTGGAGATGCACAAGCGGGTGATTTGGAACAGTGCCAAAGCGCGGATGCCCCGGCATCCCTACCACAAAGTCTACGACTTAGCTCGCGAGATGGATCTCATATTCAAATACGAAGGGGGATTCCAGTATTTTCTCTACAATTCCCGTGTCTGGGCGAACTATACCGGGGTAGATACGTTGATTGCGATGCGCCAGGGAGCATTGCAAGCATTTCTACAGCGCAATCTCTTCACGATCCAATTTTTTCTCATCGGGCTCGCGGAACTTCTGGCCATAGCACAGCATGGTCCAGCCGCAATACTGATACCGCAGCAGATTCTCGCCTCCGATCTTTCCAAGTCGTTTGGTCTTGATTATGTGAAAGCGAGGCTGAACCCGGCCACAATCCGGACTCACATTTACAAGGCCCTCGGATTCTGTCCTGAGGATCTTCGAACCTATGAGCCGCCGCTGACCAGCTTTTACGAGATCTAGAAGAAGTCTGTTGACCGCTCAACGGGCGGCAACTGTGGTTGCAGATCCGTTAGAAAGGTGCTCGCCGTAGTTACTAATGCACCCCTGCGTCGAAGAAGTCCTCCTAGACCCATCTTATGCGCCTTGTCCCGAGGAATTGACGCCGCTGAACTTAGCAGTAGATAATCGGTCGTTCGAGTAAGTCCCACATAGAACAATCGTCGTTGCTCCTCAAGATGGCCATCTGCGTCCAGCACCGTTTTCTTGGCATCATATTGTCGTGGAATGAGGCCGTTGACACAGCCGCAAATCGCAACTACCGCTGCGGTCAGGCCTTTCGACCGGTGGAGGCTCATAATCCGTACATGGGCAACTTCGGAGGGCATCGTCGGCTGAGTTATCTCCGACAACATAAGGTCGTAAAGTTGTTCGATTGTCGTGCCCTCTGCCACGTTTTCACCGGCCGCCATCCTGGCATCCGCCGCCCACGATTGGGCTTTTGGAAAGAGTGAGTCGAGTATTTCCTGCGCATTCTTTCCATCCAGTGCCGAGACTTCATGTCGAATCTGCCTGAATTCGGAAAGGAGTGCCGAAATATCAGGAATCTCTGTCAAGCCATCCGCGGTGCTGGAGAGCGCTTCCCAGGGCTCTAGATCGTGTTGTTCGCAATACCTTCTAAGAACTGCGTATTCACCCACGCGCCACCCACTGTTCTCCGGAGCATTTCGGTTGTAGCCAAGGAGAAAGCGAAGAGAAACCCGATCGTACCGGTTAACAACCAGCTTTAGTAGGGAAAAGGCGCGTTGGGCGCTCTTTTCCTCTAAAGCCTTTTCGTAGAAATAGCTCATGGCCTCAATGCGGTGAGAGTTCATTAGTTCCTCTTTGATCATCTGACCGAGCTCCCGAGACGTGGATAAAACAAGAGTACGGCCCACATCCACTTTAGCAATGTTCACGGCATCAGCTATAAACTTAGCGACTCCCGTGGCCTCTGACAGCAAGTCGGCGTACCGACGATAGAAAATGCAGCCGGGTCGGGTCGACACCGCGGTCATGGGCTGCGAGGAACGCACCGTGTTTCGAGCGACCGTTGCATTCGCCAATCCCACTACATCGGGAGGGCAGCGCCGACACTCACCTAGGATATCGTTTTCGACATCGGGCCGGGACCCGTATTCCAGTAGCCCCTGGGCTTCGGCACACTTGAATGCATAGATCGATTGGTCGGCATCGCCGACGACGGTCGAAGACGCATTAGTAGCTAGCAACTCGCACAGCCTCTGCTCCGCGGCGTTTAGATCCTGATACTCGTCCACGAGAATATGGTCGAAACGGCTCAAGAAGGAAGCGGTCGGCTCGGACTCGAGAAATTTTACGGCCAGCGGAATTACTTGCCCGATGAGCATGCAGCGGTGGTAACGCAGCCAGCTTAGAAGGTCTTTTCAAACCGCTGGAGTTCAGAAGTTGGTGCGGAGCCCAATGCTTCGCCCTGACGGCGTGCCCAGTGAGCTTCGAAATCTCGGATGTTCCTGCTCAAGTCTGTGGGAGTGCCATGCACCGCTAAGTCCGCCAGCATTGGCGCGGCCTCGTATCCTAGGTTCGAACTCTTGCTTGCGGTGAGTAATGGTCTGAATTCGAAGCCATATGACCGTAGAAAAGCCGACGAGGAGACTATGTCACGCGCAATTGCATGCAGCGTGCTCGCGTGCACTCGCCTAGTCTCCTCGCTGGCCAATTCGTCCAGGCTCCTTCGCAAATCCTGAGCTGCCGTTCGGGTAAATGAAATGGCTAGGATGCGGTCGGGATCAATACCTTCCCTTAGAACGAGCCGAAGCACTTTGTGCATAAGCGTCTTGGTTTTGCCCGTTCCGGGTCCAGCCTGTATGCAGTGTCGGACGGCCGTGCTGGCAGCCACTTCGACCGCTGGGCCCAACAGGCCCTCGGACCAGGCAGAATCTTCAGTAGCAAAGGATGCGCTCATTCAGAGTCTTTTTACCCAAATCGACCGCAACATGGATGCTAACTAACGGTTAAGTCACACGATAATCCTCCAGTCTCCTCGCAATTCTGCCGATGTAACCACCAACGACCCGCCAAGTGGCGGTGATGGAGGAAAGAACTGTCATGCCCGATCCAACGGCACCTTATATCACCAGCATTCAAGTCGATACCCTGCTTGAAACCGCTCTGACCTCATTTGCAGCCGCGTGCGCCGCCAACCAAGCCGCGCTCGGCCTGACCGCTCCCCAAAACACGGAGATCCAGAACGCCGCCACCGCGTTTGTCAATGCGATGAACACGATGATGACGCAGCGCAACCTGGCCAAGAACGCGACCGATAACAAGGACTGGGTCAAGAAGACGACCAAGGCCGTGGTCAGCAAATACGCGAAGATCTTTAACAGCAACACCGCGATTCCCGACAACCTGCTCGCCCAGCTTCAGCTGCCGCCGCACAAGCCGTCCAAGACGACCAGCGCGCCGGCCAAGCCGATGAACCTGCTCGGCAAGGCCGATGGCGATGGCATGGTCAGCCTGAAGTGGAGCCGCAACGGCAATATCGCGGGCACCGTCTTCTTGATCGAGACGCAGCTCAGCCCGACGGCCGAATGGACGCAGCTGGGCGCCACCACCAAGGCCAAGTTCGAATTCCAATGGACGGTCGGCGAATATGTGGGCATCCGCGTCACCGCGCAGCGCCACAACCAGTCCAGCGCGCCGAGCACGCCTTACGTCATGTGGGGCAACGCCGCTTCGGCGCCGCTCCTGAAAGTGGCCTAACCGCTCCGCTTTCGATTCACCGCTTCGCTCCGGCCCCGCCCTGGGACCGGAGCGTTGCTTGCGTTACTCGCCCACCAGATCGAAGTTCCGGCTGATGATGTCGTAATCGAACACGGTGACGGCGCCATCGCCATCCAGGTCGGCATCGGCCGGTCGCGAACCGTTCACGCCGAACTCCTCCCACGTGGGCGTCCCCGTTTCCGTGTCGTCGAAATAGTCGCTGAGGACGGCGTAATCGAAGACGGTGATCGCGTTGTCGCCATCGAGGTCGCCATTGATCAGCGAGATCGCGCCGTAGTTCTTGGCGATCGTCGTATCGGCGGGGATGAGCTTCGAAAGGGTGAACCGGCCCTTGATGCGCCAGCTTCGCCCTGCGTTCTTCGATTTGGGATAGACCACCGCCTGTTGTCCGGATTGGATGTAGGTCGGATGGGTCTCGTCGACGGTGGTGCCGCTCCCCACGACGAGATCGGCGACCACCCACTCCTTGAACGGATCGCCCGAGAAGTCTTGAAAGTTGATCTGGAAGGTTTGGCTGCGCGGCGGCGTGATCGAGAAGCTGTTGTAGGTGCAGACGGCCGAGCCCGTCATCTTCACGGGAATATAGAAGTAGACGTTGTTGGTGAGCATGCCTTCGAATTCACTCGCCGACGGTGTGGTGCCATCCGGCTTCACGAAATTGGCGGCCAGCAGGTCGACGTCCTGTCCGGTCGGCGTCGCGCTGGTGGTGAAGGCACCGTATGGCGTGCTCTTATAGATCTCGCCGTTGATGTTCTGGATGAGCAGAACCAGATCGGCGTTCGACGAACCGGAGTTGGCGCGCGCAAAGAACCGGATGCGTCCGCCGACGTAATCCCGCAGCCGCGCGTACGATGGGTCGCCCGCGTAACTGTTTGGCACGCGGAGGAAGCTGGCCTTGCCCGACGTATTGTTGGCGGAAATGGCTCCGCGGCCCAGCGGTCCGTTCGCGGTCCAGGTCACGGCGCGGATATTGGTGAAGTTCGCCGGCGTGTACGGCCCGCCCATGGGCATGTCGCCCACGACCCAACCTTCGGATCCGGTTTGGAACGTCGTGCTCTTGATGTAGGAGCCGTAGTTGATCATCAGCTCAGGCGGCGTTCCCGTGCTGTCGGAGGAATCGTAATACACCTGCGAGGTGTCGGCGGGCGTGAGGAGCAAACCGGTGCCGGCCTGACCGGTAAGGTAGGGCAGGTCGGTCGCATCGAACAAGAATTCGTGTACGCGCCGGGTCGTGTCGTAATAGTTGGTCGACTCGGTCAGCGCCGATGGAAAGATGTCGCCCGCCCCTTGGATATTCCACGTGCTCGTGGCCGTATTGCGCAGCCAGGTGACGCTGCGCTCGTCCCAATTGCGCTGGAGCGCAAAGACCCGGGCGGTGGATGTCGCGAATCCCGAACCCGTGAACGCTCGCAGCCGGAGCCGGGCTTCGCGGAAGTCGGTCGGCAGGCGCGGCGGGAACGGGCCGAATCGGAGGAGGGTCCGCTGTTGCAAGCCGCTGTTGTAGGTCGACAGCTCGGGGTCGGCTCCGTAGTTGAACGTCGGTGTGTCCGATCGGATCCGGGCGTCGTAGGCGGAGAAGAGGATGAGCGTCGAGGCTTGGCACGCGCTGCAAGCGGTCGCGAGGGCGGCGAGGGCGAGGGTTCTGGTGCCTGGCATTTTTGTGGTCCTGGCTTGCATTGTACGACGGGTCTTGGCGAGAGCCGATGAATTCTTTGTCGCGACCGGTTCGTGGTTGGCGGGGTCGGGATGGTGGGCCAGACATTTCCATTCCGAATCGCGCGTTCGTTGCGCAGTGCCGGCAGTTTATGCGGACGTAAGGTGGGCTGATGGGGCCTATCGCCCGGCGCCAACCGTTGACCTTCGCCGGAAGAGGCAGGCGCCGCTCAGAAGTACGAGCCATCCGCCCGGCTCAGGAACGGGCGTGACGTCGATGTTGTCGAAAGCGAGGGTGGTCGCCGAGCCAGGAGCCTCGAGTGTGAGTTCGAGATTATCCAGTTCGCCTCGTCCTACGTATTCGTTCCTCAACGTATTGAAAGCCCTAAAATCTGACTGAAAGCCTAAGAATCTTAGGACCCCATTGCGGTACCCACGATACCAAAACCAGCCGGCATTGGGGCTTCCATTATACGCATCGACGCTATTGAACACGAACGGTCTTCCGTCCGAGCGCTGAATGCGGATCGTGCCGATGTAGGCCAGATCACGGGGAGGACCAAAATAGATGCAGGGTTTGGGGGCACCCAAAAAAAGAGTCGATTCTCGCCATGGTCCATCCGTTGGCGCTATAGCAAACCCCATTTCGTTATGTCCGGCGTAAAAGCTTGTGTTTTCGCCAGAAAGATTGTCAAAGCCGATGACGACGGCCCCAGATACACTTGGCACAACGGCGAGACAAATCGCCACGAGATAGTGAGTTTTCATTTCAGCTGCCCGAAAATGGTGAGTCGTCACCGCTCTGGTCAAAATTGTCGCTTAAGGATGCTGTAATCGAAAACCGTAACCGCTCCGTCTTCGTCGATGTACGCACTTTTAGGTGAATGGCCGACCCCGAACGGCGCAACACGGCCCCAGCAAGAGCAATTGGAAAACCGGGCGAAAACTTAAAGCAAGGTCTTTTCAAAGGGCGTCCTCCCCGTTGGATCATATCCCAGCTTCTCCCGAAAGCCAAAGAAAATGATGCCGCATCTGCCATAATCCAACCCGACAACCACAACCCAATCCCATTGTCAGGGAAGGAACCACACCATGGCAGAACGCTACGAAGACTCCCACCTCTACCGACTGCGGCACTCCGCCGCCCACCTGATGGCCCAGGCCGTCCAAGAGCTTTATCCCAAAGTCAAGCTGAGCATCGGCCCCCCGATCGAGAACGGCTTTTACTACGACATCGACTTCCCCGAGCCGCTGCGCGAGGACGACCTCGAGAAGATCGAGAAGCGCATGAAGGAGCTGAGCAAGCTCGATATGCGCATCGAGCGCAAGGAAGTCAGCCGCGATGAGGCCAAGCAGATCATCCTCGATGAGACCATCCCCGGCAACGGCGCGGACGTCGCCGAGTACAAGCTCCAACTGCTCGACGCGATTCCCGAAGGCGAGCCGATCACATTTTACGATCAGCAGCGCACCGATCGCGAGGGCAAGCTCCACCGCTTCATCGACCTGTGCCGCGGCCCCCACGTCGACACGACCAAGGAGATCAAGAACTTCAAGCTGATGTCGATCGCGGGCGCGTATTGGCGCGGCGACGTGAAGAATAAGCAGCTCACCCGTATCTATGGCACCGCGTTCGAGACTCCCGAAGAGCTCGAGGCGCACCTGCACATGCTGGAGGAAGCAAAGAAGCGCGACCACCGTGTGCTGGGCAAGGAGCTCGGGCTATTCATGTTCTCGCCGCGGGTCGGCACGGGACTTCCGCTGTGGCTGCCCAAGGGCGCGACGTTGCGCATGGTGATGACCGATTTTCTCCAGCGCGAGCAGGTTCGGCGCGGCTACGAGCCCGTCGTGACGCCGCACATCGCGAGCATCAAGCTGTACGAGCGGTCCGGTCACATCCAGACCTATCGCGACAAGATGTTCCCGTTCATGCACGACGATGATGGTGACAACAAAGACACCTACATCCTTAAGCCGATGAACTGCCCGTTCCACATCGAGATCTATGCCTCGCAGATGCGGAGCTATCGCGATCTCCCCGTGCGGTATGCGGAGTTCGGCACCGTGCATCGCTACGAGCAGAGCGGCGAGGTCACCGGCATCCTTCGCGCGCGCGGCTTCACTCAGGACGATGCGCACCTCTTCGTCACGCCCGATCAACTCCAAGAGGAGTTCATCGGCGTCGTCGACCTGATGCAGAAGGTGCTCGAAAAGCTCGGCCTGAAGGACTTCCGCGTCCGCGTCGGCACCAAGGATCCCGCATCCGACAAGTACGTCGGGCACGACGACAACTGGGAAGCGGCGACGAAGGCGATCACCGAGGCGTGCGACAAGCTCGGCTTGGATTACGAGATCTCACCCGGCGACGCCGCATTCTACGGCCCCAAGCTCGACCTGATCATCAAGGACGCGCTCGGCCGCGAATGGCAGATGGGCACCGTGCAGGTCGACTACAACCTGCCCGAGCGGTTCGAGCTGGAGTACATCGGCGAGGACAGCAAGCCGCACCGCCCGATCATGATCCACCGCGCGCCGTTCGGCTCCATGGAGCGGATGATCGGTCTGCTCACCGAACAGTACGCGGGTGCGTTCCCGTTCTGGCTGGCACCAGTTCAGATCACGATCCTGCCGATCGCCGACCGTCACAACGACGCGGCTCTGGCGTTGCGCGATTCTTTGCGCGACCGGCTTTACGACGGCCGCGCACTGCGGGTGAGCGTCGACGAGCGTCGCGAGACCTTGGGCAAGAAGATTCGCGAAGCGCAGAAGGACAAGGTGCCGTTCATGCTCATCCTCGGCGACAAGGATATCGAGGCGGGAACGGTCGGCGTCCGCTCGCGCGAAGACGGCGATCTCGGCGCGATGACGGTCGAGGAGTTCCTGGCGAAGCTCCCGTAACGAAGATTAACCTCCAGCGCTAAGCGCTGGAGGCACCGATCGCTTCCGCCGAAAGCCGAGCACGATCAGTCCCACGCCAAAAGCACTGAAGCTGGCGACTTCGGGAACCGCGCGGATTTGCAGATCCGATCCCTGTTGTCGATATTCCCATTGACTACCCGTGAAGCTGGATAGATTCAACTTCAGGCCTTCTGTTGCAGTCGCCACGGTGAGCCATGGTGTGCTGGAGAAGCCAGTCCGTAAATCCACGACCCGCAGGCCACCCGACAAGTCAGCCGGTCCGGTTACGTCGAGTCGTTGAAATCCGCCATCGGAGATGGTGGCGACCAATTCTCCGCCTGATCCGATGGTCAGCGAGCCGGCAACTTTCAGGCTTTCTCCGGGCTCACTGAGCCCCACGGAGCCGCCTTGGATGGTTACCGCTCCCGTGAGTAATCCGGTGCCTCGAAGAATTCCAGCGCGCTGGGTCAGATCTCTGAACGCCAGTTGACCATCGACCCTGATTTGACCGCCTTGGGCGTCGAGTAGGCCAGACGCGGTGTCAGGGAGATCGATCGACAGTGAACCCGTCTTCTCCACAGTCAATCCACCATAATTCCGTACCACGGTGGCGTGCGCACTCCCCGCGATATTCCCTTGACCCGCCGCAGCCAGTGTGAATCCCGACGGGCCCTCGAGGACTCCCGACTGACCTGGATCGATCCGAAGGATGTCGTAAACGGTGCCCCGAATTGTGCCTCCTTGCAGGTTAATGGTGCGATTACCGTGGATGCTGTGGGTGCCAAGGTCAATCTTCCCGGTCACGGTGAAACCATCATCGAACACGGTACCGTCTTTGAACGTGGGGAATTTAGCGGAGCTGCCAAACTCGGGGTTAAGGAGCGAAGAGTTCTTGATATTAAGCTGGCTGATCACACCCGTTGCGAACGTGACCGTTCCCTTGCCTCCAAATCGGGCTATATCCATCGTTTGCCCAAGATAGTTCGCACCGTTTCCTTCAAAGCGGACCTTCGCGCCGTTCTGGGCTCGCCAGTCGCCCATGGAATTGGGTCGTACCGAGGTGATAACCAAACTTGATCCGACACCGTCCGCAACGACGGGGCCAGTTTGCGGTACCCCTGTATATCCACTTGGATAGAGATAGACAGTGGCACCTCCCGTTGCTAAGAGCGGGTGGGAGGCCGTTGTCGAAAACCCATCATAGATGTACAACTTTGAATTCGGTCCAGATGCCGTCACATCACTGTCCGCAGCAACCTTGGTCAGCCGAGCTTCGCCCGACGTGACCACAAGTCCGCCCAACAGTTGGTACTTCGATTGAAAATTGAGCGATCCTCCATCCACCGTAATCCGTTCGTTAGCTATCGTCACGGCTGAATCTCCATTGAGGTAGGAGGTCGACTTCACCAAGAGCTCAGAATTTAAGCTTGAAATTCCGATCAATTTAAGTGAGGGATCGGACCCGACGCTGGCGTCACGTATGAGTGTGAACTTGGAGCGACCCATAGTAGAAAAGCTATGGTTCAGTTCAAGACCTTTCGATATCGTCAAATCCCCCTTCAAGGTGACGTCGGTCATTCGAGTGGTCACAAGCAGAGGCGTCGTTCCGCCAAGGTAAGTGCCACCGACAATTTCGGACGGTCGATCGAGTCCTCCCCGCCGCTGTGGGTCGAAGGTGCTGCTTGAGTTATCCAGCTGCCCAATCGAGCAGATACCGGTGCTGGTTTGGGCGATTGTGTCGAGTTGTGCAGTTGTCGCGGATCGAATCCCCAGACTTGAAGCGGGCCCACCCAGATCAAAGTGGCCCGTCCAGGCCACTTTATCGACAAACACTGAGCCGCCATTCTCTATCTTGATCGAACCGCTACCGACGAGCGTCTCATTCAGTGTCGTATTAGAGAATCCCATCTGGGCGGTGGCACCAATAACGCCAATACCATCGAACTTCAATTGGTTCGCAGTGATTTTTGACGAGGCAGCGACCGCTCGAAGGTCTGAGTCAGCACCAAAGTTGACTGAAGTGGCGGTGATGGAACTTTGATCATCTAGGTCGAATCCTCCGTGGAGATCTAATGTTGCTCCACCTTTCACGGCTCCGAAAAATCCTAGCTGCGCCCTTGCTCCGCCGGTCATGGTGACTGAGGATCCTGCGATGGTCAAGGTCGCTCTGGAAAGAGACAGATATGACTTAGAAAAGAGGTTCTTTACCGTACCCGCCACAGAGGAGCTCGAACCCGTCAGGTCGATGGTGTACTGGAGGGGATTGTCAAACGTATGTCCCTGGTAATCATAACCTATGTAGGTGTTCGCGCTCGCCGATGGCAGACCACTTGTCCAGTTGGATGACGTGAGCCAACTGCCAGAGCCATCGATTTTCCAAAAGGTATCAGCAACTGAAGATGTGGCGGCGACCACCAGCAAAGCCAACGAAAGCAGGCATCTCCCTCTCATGACTTCAGTTTACAACCACTTTTGGAGAAAGTCGCTCGCAATATTCGACCCACGTTCCGAGCGCCGCTCAAGGGAAACTAAGAGCCACTTTTATGCATCAGACGAGATCTTATCGCCTGCTGCGCTCTTGCCTTCGGCCCCTTGCTCGACCACAATCAGGTCCTGCAAGGGGCGACGATGGAAGAACGGCAATATCACTGCTACACGCGGGAAACAGGACGCTATTACGAATTCGTCATGGCGGCGATCGTCGGTGATCAGGAGCGCCGGAGCCTCCCCTGGAGCGCGTCCGTCGTGGCCCGTTATCAAGCGCAGGAAAACGGCCTGCCCACAAAAGACGAGCTGAAAAGGATTCACGCGCTGGATGCCCTCCTCATCACCGAGTTCGAGAAACTCGGGAACGTCGACGCCGGACACATCACGACGGACGGCTGCACGCGGTTCTTCTTCTACGGACCTACCCAGGGACCGGCGAAGGTCAGCGTCAAGACGGGGCTGTTCAAGAAGTCGGAATTCGCCGTCGAATGGCGACACGACCCGGAATGGTCGGTCTACGAGAACTGCCTCGCCCCCACGGTGACCGACCTCATGCTGGAGCGATTCCGGCCGCTCTGGAAGACCCTGGCCGAACACGGCGACGACTTCGATCAGGCGCGTCCCGTCGATTTTTCGGTCCATTTTCCGACCGCCGCCGATCGCACCGCATTCCTCGCCGAAGCCGAGCACGACGGCTTCGCCCTCAGTCAAGCCGGGACGTGGGACGCCGAGTCCGACTATTGGTGCGAGCTCGTGCGAACGACGCCGATCGAGCCGACCCTCATGCTCCCGATTTGCATTCGCCTCCACGACATGGCGGAGCGCCACCACGGGGAGTTCGACGGCTGGGCTTGCCCGATCGTGAAGCCAGCCTAATCACCCATGCTGACGAGCCTCGCCCTTGCCGCCACGCTGGCCGCGCCGCGACCGCTGCTGCTCGTCCACTTGATGGCATGGTTCGAGGCGAGCCCGACCGAGCTCGGGTGGCACTGGCGGATGAACCGCACGGCCGCCCAGGTGCGTCAATCGGGAAAAGTCGCCTCGCACTACACGCCAACCGGGGGACCCTACGATTCGAAAGATCCGCGCGTCGTCGATCGGCAGATGAAGCTGATTGCGCGGGCCGGGTTCGATGGCATCCTCGTGGACTGGTACGGGCCGCGCGCCGCGCTCGATTACGGCGCGATCCATGAGCGGACCCAGGTCGTGATGGAGGCGGCGACGAAGGCGGGGCTGAAGATCGGCGTCGTCTACGAGGACCAATCCGCCAAGCACGCGATCGAGCAGGGCAGTCCGGACCCGCTCGGCGCTTTCGCGAAAGAAGCGGGCGCATTCCTTGCCAAGAGCTGGCTCAAGAAGCCGAACTGGGTGCGGTTGGGCGGGCGACCGGCCGTGCTCGTCTTTGGTCCCCAGGCGTTCGGGGCGCCGGAATGGCAGACGTTTCGCAAGGCCACGGGCTCCATCGCGCTCCTCACGCTTCATGCGCAACGAGCCGAGGCGGACGGTGTGTTCGATTGGCCGATTCCGTCGCAGGGCGTTGCGTTCACGAACGATTTTCTCAAGCGCACGCCACAGGCGGGGCTCCGGGTGGCGGTGGCGTATCCCCGGTTCCATGATTTCTATGCCGAAGGCGGCGCGAAGTCGTACGGCCAGATCTCCGATCGCGATGGCGCGACGTACCGGGAGACGCTGGAGGCGGCGCTGAAATCGGGTGCGCAGGCGATCCAAGTCGCCACCTGGAACGACTGGCAGGAAGGAACGCAGATCGAGCCGTCCCAGGAGTTCGGCCTGCGCGACCTCATCGCCACCCAAGCCATCCGGCGCCGATTGGATCCCTCGTTCCCGTGGACGGCGAAGGACCTGCGCGCGGTCGCGCCGTAACCCCGTATTTCCCCGGCCGTTCAGTGCTTGGTTCTGGTGGGTTTTCGTGTTACAGTAAGGCTGGGCCCAGTTGGGCGCCGCTGGAGAGGAATCAAGACCCGATGACCTGCGTTTTACGACGTGATCGCCGGCCCATGCTGGGGCCCGTAAGCCTTAACGCAACCCAGGGGGTTGAGGTAAGGCATCAAAAAAGTGGTGATAATCCGCTCTGGCCGAGGGGGAATTTCTGATGCTTTGGTGGAGGTTACCGACCCTAAGCCTGTGCAGCATCGTGGCGAACAGTTCCTTGGCGGTCACGATCGGCTTCAATACCTTGGAGGGTTCGAATGATGATCCGTACCTTGGACATCAGGAAGGTGGACTTATTGTCTCGCCGATCGTTGGTAAATGGTACCAATTGCACAACAATGCGTCCAGCATTCCATCCTTGCCTTGCCTCTACATAGGCCAGCCCATGGGCATTCCTCGCCTGTCCAAGCTCGAGATCCGCCGCTCGGATGGCGGGCTGTTCACGTTCAAGAGCTTCGATGCGATGTGTTCGGGCAACTGGTCTACGATGTGGGCGAACGGGTACCTGGGAAGTGAGCACCCATTGGCCATTCATCAGGAACTCATGGACGGCGGCAAATTCTATACCCTTTCCAACCTGGGCAATCAGCAGATCGACCGCCTCGTTCTCATCATCGACCCCGTCTACTTCGCCGACTATATGGACCTCGATACCATCGTCGTCGAACCCGTCCCTGAGCCAGCAGGCTTCGTTGCGATGTCCTTGGCGGCAGCCGCGCTTTATAGCCGTCGGCGCAGATCCAATTGGGAGGGCCCACGCTGATGCACTGCCCCGTGCCAAGTCGGATAAGCCTCAACGCAACCCAGGGGGGATTGGGTTGAGGCATCAAATGGACCGGTCTCTGCTTGTGGCAATCACGTTGTGCCTCGCCTCCATATCTTCTGGGGCAACAATTGGATTTGATGTGATTAAGGGTTCCTCCCACGATCCCTATTTCGGACATCAAGAGAGCGGGTTTACGGTGTCACCAATACTTGGCCAATGGTACGTGATATTCGGTGATACGCCCTCCCCACCATCCCTGTACATTGGTCAACCCCATCAAATTCCTCGTCTTTCTAAGCTGGAAATCCGCCGCTCGGATGGCGGGCTGTTCACGTTCAAGAGCTTCGATGCGATGTGTTCAGGCAACAACGCCCGCATGGCGCAGATTGGATACCGAAATGGCGTTCTGCTGGGCGGCGACATCATGCAGATGCCAAACGGCGGCTCGTTCTATACGATCCGTCCCACCGAGTATCTGCAAGTTGACCAGTTAATCCTTATGATCGACCCCGTCTATTTCGCCGACTATATGATCCTCGATACCATCGTCGTCGAACCCGTCCCTGAGCCAGCAGGCTTCGCAACGATGTCTCTGGCGACGGCCGCGCTTTATAGCCGTCGGCGCAGATCCAGGCGGGAGAGAGAACGCTGATGCACTGCCTTGTGCCTAGTCGGATAAGCCTCAACGCAACCCAAAGGGGATTGGGTTGAAACTACCAACACCACTCGCTTTCGCCGTTTTCAGTTGTGCTGCCTGCACGACCGAGGCAAGTCTGATTGACTTTAGCAACCTACCGGGCCCTAGTAGCGAGCCATACCACGGACATTCCCAGGTTGGCTTTCAGGTCGCTCCTTCGATCGCTTCTTGGTACCAGGTAATTCAATTTGGAAAACCAGGGCCCTGTATATGGTTCGGACTTCCGAAGGATATAATTTATCAAGCCCGCCTCACCCTCACCCGCGTCGATCTCGGCCTCTTTACCTTCAAGGCGATCGACACCTGGTCTCAGCGAGAGGGGCTCGATATCGAGGTGCAGGGATACCGCAACGGGGTTAAGCTTTTTTGGGACGGCAACGACCACGGTTTGGGCCGTCGTTGGCTCACTTTCGATTGCAGCTATCCAACCCGCCAAGTTGACACCCTGGTGATCGATATTCTCGCTCCAAACAACGCAGACCGCATGGCGGTCGACAATATCGTCGTCGAACCCGTCCCTGAGCCAGCAGGCTTCGCAACGATGACTCTGGCGACGGTCGCATTCTGCTTGCGTCGGCGCAGAACCAGGCGGGATTCTTCAACAACGCGCGGGTCATTGCGTTGAGGCATCAAACCCTCGCGAGATCATTGGTTGCTGTCAGCATAGTGTCCGTAGCGACGCTCCATGCCAGGGCAACCACCATCGGATTCACCGACATGGGAGGTCAAACCAGCGATCCCTACCTTGGACACGTGGAGAGCGGCTTCTCGGTAGCACCCTCGTTGGCCAAATGGAGAAAAACCTTTGCGATTGGACAGCCGAAGCCAGCGATCTCATTTGGCCTGCCTCAACAGATTCTCTATAAAGCCCGCCTCACCATCACCCGCGTCGATCTCGACCTCTTCACCTTCAAGCGGATCGACACCTGGTCCGATCACGAAGGGCTTGATATCGTTGTTTTTGGTTACCGTAATGGCGTAACGATATTTGGAGACGTCAACGACCACAGCTTAGGCCGTCGTTGGCTCACTTTCGATTGCAGCTATCCGACTCGCCAGGTGGACACGCTCGTCATCGACATCCTAGCTCCGAACAGCGCCGACTCGATGGGTGTCGACAATATCGTCGTCGACCCCGTCCCTGAGCCAGCAGGCTTCGCAGCGATGAGCTTGGCGGCAGCCGCGCTTTATAGCCGTCGACGCAGATCCAATTGGGAGGGCCTACGCTGATGCACTGCCCTGTGCCAAGTCGAGTAAGCCTCAACGCAACCCAGAGGGTGTTGGCTTTCGACTTGTGGGGTGAGGAGTTCTAATGACCCTCACCCGCTTCCACGCCCTTTCCGGCAAACTGCTGACCGCGTGCCTGCTCACCTCGGCCGCACGCGCAAACGTGATCGATTTCAGTGCGTTGATCGGATTCGGCGGCGATCCGTACTACGGTCACAGCGAACATGGATTCAAAGTTGAACCGTACTTGGCAAAGTGGTACGAGGGGCACGCGCTCGGTAATCCAGGACCTTCCATATGGTTTGGACTTCCGAGGCAAATTCTATATCAAGGCCGCCTCACCGTCACCCGCGTCGATCTCGGCCTCTTCACGTTCAAGGGGATCGACACCTGGTCAGATCGAGAGCGGCTCGATATCGAGGTTCAGGGTTATCGCAATGGGACGCGCTTGTTTTGGGATGGGAACCCAAACGGTTTGGGCCAGCGCTGGACGACCTCTAACTGCGGCTATCCGACTCGCCAAGTCGACACGCTCGTCATCGACATCCTCGCCCCCAATAACGCTGACGCGATGGCGGTCGACAACATCATCGTCGACCCCGTCCCTGAGCCAGCAGGCTTCGTTGCGATGTCCTTGGCGACGGCCGCATTCTGCTTGCGTCGGCGCAGAACCAGGCGGGATACTTTCACAACGCGCGGGGCATTGCGTTGAGGCATCAAAAAAAGTCGCCGACGTAGCCTTTTCTGTCGTCGATCAGGGCAGCCGCGAAGCCGTTTTGCTTCAAATCCCTGCGTGTTTTTCCCGGAAACACCCAAATTCTCGCCGTGCTGTCGCTACAGCACGCCGCCATGTAGCTACAGCGCGCCATAAAATAGGGAGTTTTTGCCGAAAACACCCAATTTCTTCGCGTCCTGTAGCCACAGCACGCGGCCATGTAGCCACAGCGTGGGAAAAAATAGGGTGCGTTGGCCGAAAACACCCTATTTCTTTCGTTCCTGTTCGAAAAGAATTCATTGCTGTAGGTACAAAAATGACTCCTGTAGGGTGCTTTCGCCGAAATAACACAACCGGACCGATTTTTGTGGCTACAAAAATCATCCCTGTTCGTACAAAAATGGCTCCCGTAGGGTGTTTTTGCCGAAAACACCCACTTTCTTTTGTTCCTGTTGCGTGTTTTTGCCGAAAACACCCGGTTTCGTGGATCCCTGTTGGAGGGTGGGTTGCCTCATCCGCGGCCTCCGGCACGACTCTGGGCAGGCGTTTCGTACTGCTGCACCTCGTCTCGGATGCTGCCACTGAGGCCGGTCCGATCACCAGTCGTAAGGATCGTCGCCGCGTGCCCACAGGTACGACACCAATTGGCCGACGTGGTACCACTCGTGCTGGGCGATGCTGCGGACGACTTCGGAACGGGGCACGCGGTCGGCTTGGAGCGATTCGAACCATTCCGGGGGATAGGCGATCGACTCTTCGAGCTGGGCATCGTCGAGGCCGTCCAGATAAGCCAAGGTTCGCGCGCGAACACGCTCGAGCATCGTCTCCAGACCGGCCACCGATTCGGTTTCCGGCCCCGCCGGTTCCGCCTCGCGGAATGAGATCGACGCGCCATCGATGAGCATCGCCTGGTTTTGGATCTCGGTGGTGGCGATCTCCAGCAGCTGTCCCTGAATCGTGCGCATGCCCTCGCGGGGCGCCCACGGAAGCATCGAGTCGTCGAGCCGCGCGATCACTTGATTGAGCTCGTCGCGGACCAGTTGGAGACGCGCGCGCAGCCGCCGCTGGAGATCGGTCATCGACGCGATGCTACCTGGCACCCACCAAGCGGCCCCCGGTGAGCATCCCACCGAGGGCCGCCAAAGATCAGGCGACCATTCCTGGCTTCAGCACGACCTTCACGCAGTCGTCCATTTTGTCGCGGAACATCTTGTACATCTCGGGGGCGCGGGTGAGCGGCGCCGTGTGGGTGATGATCGCGCTCGGGTCGATCGTCCCGTTCTCGATGTATTCCAGGAGTTCGGGAATGAACTGCGGAACGAAGGTTTGGCCCATGGTGAGGGTCAGGCCCTTGGCGTGCGCAGCACCAAAATTGAGACCGTCGATCAGACCCGCGTAGACGCCCGGAATCGACACGCGACCGCCTTTGGCGCACGCTTGGAGGCATTGGCGCAACACGTTGGGCCGATCGCTCTCCATCCGGGCCAGTTGCTTCGCCCAGTCGACCATGGCACCCAGGCCATGGCCCAGGGCTTCCAATCCCACCGCGTCGATGCAGACATCAGCGCCGCGGCCCCCCGTGCGCGCCTTGACCTCCTCGATGACGTTGTCCTTCGCGTCTTCGAAATTGATCACTTCGACCTGCGGATGGGCCATCGCCATCTCCAATCGCTTGCGCTCGCGGTCGATCGCGATCACTTTCTCGGCTCCGAGCAGGATCGCGGAGAGGATGGCGAACTGGCCGACCGGGCCGCAGCCCCAAACCGCGACGACATCGCCGCGCTTGACTTGGGCCTGGGCCGCCGCCTGGTATCCGGTGGGCAGGATATCGGTGAGGAAGAGCAGCTTCTCGTCGGGCAGGCTGTTGTCCACCTTGACGGGGTTGATATCGGCGAACGGCACACGCACGTATTCGGCCTGGCCGCCGTCGTAGCCCCCAAAAAGGTGCGAATAGCCGTACAGAGCCGCGGTCGGCGCCCCGATGGCTTCCTCCTGCAGCGCCGCATTCGGATTGGTGTTGTCGCAAAGCGACGACTTGTTCTGCTGACAGAAGTAGCAGCCGCCGCACGCAATCCCAAACGGAACGATCACACGGTCGCCGACCTTGAGCTTCTTCACGTCCGGACCGACTTCGACGACCTCGCCCATGAATTCGTGGCCGAGGATGTCGAACTCCTTCATGGTCGAAATGTAGCCGTTGTACAGGTGCAGATCGGACCCGCAAATCGCGGTCGACGTGACGCGGATGATGCAATCGCGCGAGTTAAGGATCTGAGGATCCGGCATATCGAGGACCTGAACATCCTCCTTTCCCATCCAGCACGTGGCTTTCATCGCAGACCTACCTTTCGGCTGTCGCCGAGTGCGTTCGGGTCGCCCCGCTTGATATCGGAGGGCTGGCCCTCGACGCGCGGCATTTCGCCGCATTCCAAAATCGCTTTGGCGGCGCGCATTGCTGCCGCCACTTGTTGTTCCGGATGGTCGCCACTGAGCCGCGCAATCCATTCGCCAATCGCGCCGCCGGGCGCGCTGAACCGGACCTTGACCGTCACTTCGGTACCTCGGTCGCCGGGCGCGGGGTGGAAGAGCACGGCACCCGCCATGTTCACGGGGCTATCGGGCAGGGTTTCCCAGGCGATCTTTTCACCCGGTATGTCGGCGATCGTGCGGGCCTTCCATTTCAGTTCGCCCGTGGGACCTTCTGAGACCCATTCCGTGATGCCTGGCTCGACTTCGCGCACCGATTTCAGGTGGCGCGATACCGTTTGCAGCCACGACCATTGCTTCCAAAAGGCATAGACCTCTTCGGGGCTTTTCAAAATGGTTACGGCATAGTCCGACGCTTCTTTCCTCTGTTCCATGTCACTCTCCAATGCGGGGTTGACCCCAAGAAACGCCCCCATCCGTAAGATTCGCGTTTAAATCTCCCCACGGCCAGAGATCGGGGGAAAATCGGCGATGGGCGCACAATAGCACTGTGGAGATCACCCTGCGCCCGATCGGCATCGTGCGGACCGCGATGCAGCGCAAATTCGATGCGCCCCACCAGCCCGATCATGAGACCGACCAGCGAAACACGATCGAGCTCAGTGATGATCCGCGCTTACGATTGGCGCTCTCCGACCTCGAGGGCTTCTCGCACATCTGGCTGATCTCGTGGTTCCACCTGAACTCAAATTGGCGCAGCCGGGTTCTGCCGCCGCGCGGCCCCGCCGTGCGACGTGGGCTCTTCGCCACCCGCTCGCCCCACCGACCCAATCCGATCGGCCTGACGTGCGTCCAGCTTTATTCGGTTACGGAAGGAATCCTGGAGATCGGCCCTGTCGATTTGGTCGACGGCACTCCGATTCTCGATATCAAACCGTACGTGCCCGCGATCGATTCATGGCCCGACGCGGATACCGGATGGCTACAGGAGGTGCAGCGATTGGCCGAGCAACCCGCCGCGTTCCAGGTGGAGCTGTCGCAGGTGGCAACCGAACAGTTGGGAGCCCTTCGCCGGTGGGGGGTCGACTTTTGGAGCCGGGCCGAATCGCTGCTCGAACATGACCCGGCGCCGCACAGGACACGGCGCATCATCGCGCTGGGCGATGGTCGCCTCCGATTGGCCTGTGGCCGATGGCGTGTGTTCTATCGGGTGTTCGAGAGCCGCGTGTATGTGGACCATTTCGGCGTCGCGGACGGAGATCCCGCCGGTCCCGACCGAGACGCGATGGTCCGCTTTATTGACCACTTCGGTCGCTAATCGCTTGAAAACTCCAGTTCTTGCTGTAGAATGAATCTGTTTGGCGGTTTCCCCGCCCCATGAAGGAGAATATCTATGCCTTTTCGTTATCGAGTCAGCGGTCTTGCATTTGCTATCGTCTGCGCGGCTTCCAGCTTCGCCAGTCTGACCTACTACTCTTCTCGCACCGGTTTCAACGCGGCCGTCTCGGGTCAGACAATGGAAGATTTCGAGGCCGGTCTTGTTCCCATCGGAGGCTTTGCATCCACGCCCTCTCCGCTCGACAAGAACACCAACACCAGCGTGTTCTCGACGGGCAGCATCAAGAACGGCGTCCGGTTCGTGGGCCTCAACGATCCCGGTTTCACCGATTTCTTCCTCGGCAATCAGGTCGGATCGTACACCACCATCGGCCTCTCGACGAGCTTCACCGGAACCGGAATCTCCGTTGAATTTACTCAGGAGGTCCACAGCGTCGGCCTCGACGTTCTCCAGGTGTTTGGCAATGGCCTCACGAATATCAATGTCTATTCGGCCAGCGGTCTGCTGCAGTCGATCAACTTCTCGGTGACGGACACGAACGGAACGTTCTTCGGGGTCTCGTCCACCGACGCGCTCTCCAAGGTCGTCATCTACGACGGCGAGCTGTTCCAAGGCTACGACGGCGTCGATAACGTCGCGTTCTCCAAGGCCGTGCCCGAGCCGGCCACGTTCGCCGCGTTCGGCATCGGCCTGCTCGCGCTTCGGCGCCGACGACGCTAAGCGCGTCTTGACGAGGCGGGAAGGGCTCAGCCCTTCTCGCCCTTTTACTGCGGCCGGATCGGAGCCGCCATGCGTAGCGGTCGCATCGCCCGCCGCGAATCCGCAGGAGCTTCGCCCAGCGACGCATACAGGTCGTAATCGGCTCCTTCGACGACCGTCGTATCGACGATCATGCCCGGAGTGGCCGCGCCTTGGGCGAATACCCAGCCATCGATCTCGGGTGCGTCGCGGAACGATCGGCCCGCGATCCATCCATCACGCTCCTCTTCGACGAGCACCTTCAGCGGGCGACCGACCCAACTGCGGTTGATCTCCCGGGAGATCGTCAGCTGGGTGCGCATCAAGCGGTCATACCGATCTTTCTTGATCTTGGTCGGAACCTGGCCGGGCATCTCATAGGATGGTGTCCCTGGTTCGCGGCTGAAGAGGAAGGCGCCGACGCGGTCCAGGCGTGCTTCTCGCGTGAAGTCCACGAGCGCCTTGAATTCGTCCTCGGTTTCGCCTGGGAATCCCACGATGTAGGTCGTACGAATGGCCGCATGGGGCATCGCCGCGCGAACTTTCTCGAACAGCTTCAGATAGCGCTCGCCGTCCCAGGGGCGCTTCATGCGCCGCAGCACATCGGGATGCACGTGCTGGAGCGGAATGTCGATGTATTCGAGGACCTTCGGGAGCGTCGCCATCGCCTCGATCACCTCGTCGGTCAGGCGATTCGGATAGAAGTAGAGCAGGCGAATCCATTCGATGCCATCGATCGCGTTGAGCTCGCGGAGCAGTCGCGGCAGAGTGAATTCGCGATACAGGTCGTAGCCGTACTGGGTGACATCTTGGGCGATCAGGTTGATCTCGCGAACGCCTTGTCGCGCCAAGTGGCGTGCCTCGGCCAAGACCCGCTCGATTGGCTTGCTTTGGTGCCCACCGCGAAAACTCGGAATCGTGCAGAACGTGCACTGATGGTCGCAGCCCTCGCTGATCTTGAGGTACGCGCTCCACGGATGGCCGGTGCGTGCGCGGGTGGCGACTTCTGCCCACCGATGGTAGGGCGGCTCGACTTCCAAGATCGGCTCGCTCGTCGCAAAAACGCTCTGGACGATCTGGTCGAAGCGTCCCATCTGCCCCACGCCGATATACGCATCGGCTCCGGGAGCGAGTCGCTGGAGTTCGGTCCCTAGCCGCTGGGCAAGACAGCCGGCGACGATGACTTTCCCGCGACCGCGCGATCGGACCGCCTTCTTGATCGCCTCGATGCTTTCCTGCTTGGCGCTCTCGAGAAAACCACAGGTGTTGATGATCGTGACGTCCGGCGCCTTGCTCGAGCCGTCGACCGTGTAGCCTGCCTCGCCCAGGACGCCCGCAATCTCCTCGCTATCGACCTCGTTTTTGGCGCAGCCGAGCGTTACGATACGCACGTTGGGACGGCGGGAATCGGCCATGAATGTTCCATTATGGCGCGCCGAAAGTCCTTGGTCGGCGGGAACCTCGCCTGTATACTGGGATCAGCGAACGGCCACGTTGTCGTTCGGCGAGGGTGACTTGACCCATGAAAGGATATTTAGCAACTGTTTTCGTCTTTGCGGCTGCGGCCGGCCAAGCCGGGGTGCCCAAAGAGCAGATCAGCGGCCGCAAGGGTTCCGTCTTCATCACGAGCCAGACGGTCGGGCGGACGGACTTTGGCACGGGAACCCTCATCGGGTCCTCCGTCGATAGCGATGGCCGTGGACATTTCTGTGTGCTTACCAATGACCATGTGATCTCCGACAACGCCAAGCAAGGCGGCGGGGTCCACTGGGACATCAAGGTGGCCGGAGCGGGCGTCGGGGTGGACACTTGGAAGGACATCAGCGCCAAAGTGATTGCGCGCCAGGGCGCAGACGGCGTCGACGTCGGGAAAGGGAAGAAATGGGACCTCGCCGTGCTCGACGTCATGTACGGCAAGGTCGACGACCGGTTCAAGGACCTGCGCAACAACTACCTCTCGAAAGTCGAGGCGTACGACACGGCCAGCAAGGAATTCTCCTCATTCGGTTATGGGCGGAGCGGCGATCTGTGGGCCAACGAAGGCGACCACGATATCGGCTACTACAGCGACATCACGAAAGATTCGGGCAAGATCGGCACCCAACGATATTGGAACCAGAAAGTCGACCGAGGGGCCGATATCGACATCGACGGTTACAAGTTTGCGGGACTGAAATGGGACCTCCTGAAGCCTGACGCCAGTCGCCCTGGATACGGCACAGGCTTGCTCGGTGACTCGGGCGCGGGAATGATGTTCGCGTCGACCGGCGTCAAATACGGCTCCGTCGCGGTCCGAACTCAGTCGCTGCGCGGCGTGTTCTCGGGTCAGCTGGCGACGACGGTGGGCGAAGCGTTTCCCAACCGGTTCGCGATGCTGTGGGAGACGCCTGCCGACCTGCCCAAGAACGGTGGCTGGGGACTCAAGATCACGCCCGAGATCAAGACGTGGGTCGATCAGCAGTGCGCCAAAGTCGTGCCCGAACCGAGCGGTTTGGCCGCTCTAGCTTGCGGGTTGCTCGTCTTGGGCAGGAAGCGGTCGTCCCGTATTCAGCTCGCGCGCCAAATCGGATAAACCGAGCAGCAGCGTCAGGACGACGGGCCCCGCCATGATGCCCACCGGCCCGAACGTGAGCACCCCACCGAGCAGGGAGAAGAAGATCGCGATCGGGTGGAGCTTGGTACGGGCGCCGATGAAGAACGGCCGCAGCAGGTTGTCGATCTGGGAAATGATCAGGCCACCCACCAGCAGCACGATCACGCCACGGGCGATTTCGCCCTGCAGCATGAGATAGAGCGCGAGCGGGCCGTAGACAATCGGCGCGCCGAGAAGGGGAATGACGCACGCGAACAACGTCGCCACCGCCCACACGATCGGGCTCGGAGCTCCCACCGCGAAGTACAGCACGGCGGCGAGCGCGGCCTGAATCATCGAAACTAGAACGACGCCGACAAAGACCGCATGCACCGTCTCGCGCATTCGAACCAGGATCGCAAGCGTCCGATCGGCTTGGATCGGGCTCAGTTCGACGACGGGTTTGATCAGGCTCGGCCCATCGCGAAGCAGGAAGAACATCGTCAGCAACGCCACGACGAGGGTGAAAATCCCGCGGCCCAAGCTGACGGCGATCCGGCTCGCAGGCTCCCGCAGGGCCGCCTGAATCTCCTTCTTGTTCGCCTCGATGTACTCGCTGGGCGTCGTGCGAATCCCGAGTTTGCTCAGGATCGGCATCGTCTTCTCGTCCAGCGTGCGGTAGGCGGTCTGCGCGCTCGAATCACGGCCATTGAACGGCGAATCTTCGATTGCGGCCGAGATCTGGCTGAAGAACAGGCTGACGACCAGGGTCAGCGGGATGACGATTCCGGCGATGGTAATGCCCACCGTGGAGAGGGCGGCATGATTGTCGCTGCGCTTGGCGCGAAGTCGATTGTAAAGCGGATAGAGGAGAATGCTGAGGACGGACGCCCAGAGGATAGCGGTCACAAACGGGACCAGCATGATGGCCGCCAGCACGAGGAAGACGAGAACGATCCCCCAGAAAGCGTACGGGCGAACGACAGAGGTTTGGCTTATCTCCACAATCTTGTACTGATACGCCACAAATCCGACGGAAGATGCGGCCTAGTGCGAGACGAGTGACTCGGCCCTGCGCTTGATTGCACCCAGTACGCTGTCCATGTTCTTGACCACGATGTTGTGGATAACCTTCTTAACGAGCAAGCCCAAGCCGGGCACGTTGTACTCGTAGTTCACGACCGATTCGAACTTGGTTCCGCCATCGGCCTCACTGAAGGTCCAAACCCCGTCGAGCTGGTCGTAATCGCCCTTGAGCTGGCGAAAATGACAGACATGGGCCTCGTGGTTCCAGTTATCCTCCTGGGTCCACCGCACCTTCAGGCCAAAGGACGGCACAATCCCGACCCAGTCGCTCACCACGCGTGCCCCGTCATCTTCGATGACGTCGAGCGATTTCAGGTCGTCCATAAATTCTGGAAATGAGCGATTATCGCGGGCGACGGCGTAAACTTGTTCCAGAGGCGCTTGTATGAAGACGGTTGTTTCAACGGTCGGCATCGTGCTTCAATCATAGGCGAGAGCCGAACGGCTTTGCCACAAGGAACCCTGCTGACGTTTTGAATTTCGCAACCGCCCTGGATACGATGCCCGCGCTCATCTTGGACGCGCCCGGCAAAATCACTTTGCGACAGATGCCGATTCCGGAGCCCGGCCCCGGTGAATTGCTGGTCCGCGTGATGGCCGCCACCACCTGTGGCACGGACCTGAAGGCGTTCCAGCGCGGCCACCCCCAGATTCCAATGCCCGGCCCGTTCGGGCACGAATATTCCGGTGAAGTGTGCGCCGCCGGCGAAGGAGCCCCGTTCTCGGTGGGTCAGGCCATCATGGGCGTCCACTCCGCACCGTGCCAGACCTGCTTCTGGTGCGCCCAGGATCAAGAAAATCTCTGCGAGCACATCATGGCGACAAAGGTGCTGGGCAGCTACGCCGAATATCTGCTCATTCCTGCCCACATCGCGCGCCTGAACGTCTTCGAAAAGCCCGATCACCTGAACTACACGACAGCCGCGCTGCTCGAGCCGCTGGCCTGCGTCGCTCAGGGCATCCAAGCCCTCGGCACGATCGATCCGGGCTCGCGCATCCTCATCATCGGTCCCGGTGCCATCGGCCTGATGTTCGTCGCCGCGCTGCGACACAACGGCCTTTTCGACGTCACCCTCGCTGGGCGTAACCAGGATCGACTCGCGATTGGCGAGCGGCTCGGAGCCCGCACCATGCCCTTCGAAGAGATCTTCGACGGCATCGGCCGTGGCTACGACATCGTCATCGAATGCACCGGCAAGGTCGAGGTGTGGCAGGCGAGCCTGCACATGGTCCGCCGCGGCGGCAAACTCGTTCTGTTCGGGGGATGCCCCGCGGGTTCGCTCGCTTCGTTCGATACCGGTCGCATTCATTACGACCAGATCACGCTGCTGAGCCCGTTCCACTTTGGAACGAAGGCCGTCCGGAGCGCGCGGTCGTGGCTGGTCGACGAGTCGTTCGATCTCAGTCCGCTCATCACCAGCGAACGGCCTCTCGCCGACGCGGAGTCGGTGTTCCGCGACCTGGAGCGAGGAACAGGGATCAAGGTCGCCTTCCGTCCATGAAGCTGGCCCGCTACCAAGGTGGTGGCGTGGTGGCGATTGTGGAAGAGCCCGAACCCGTTTGCCCGCCCGGTGGCCTCCTCCTGCGCACCCTCGCCAGCGGTCTCTGCTCGGGCGAGCTGATGGACTGGTACATGGACGCCAAAATTCCGCACGTCCTCGGCCACGAGATCTGCGGCGAAGTCATCGAGTCGCAAGACGAACGCTTTGCGGTCGGCTCGCTGGTGGCGCCGCACCACCACGCCCCGTGCTTCAAGTGCGAGCTTTGCAAGCGCGGTGCGTACGTCCATTGTCCGACCTGGCGGTCGACCAAGCTCATTCCGGGCGGCATGGCCGAGTTTGTGGCGGTTCCGGCCGCGAACCTCATCGACACCCATCACACGAATGACTTGCCCCCCGAGGATGGCGCGTTGGTCGAGCCGCTGGGCTGCGTGATGAAGTCGCTCGACCGTCTCATGCCGGGCCCCCGCAGCCGCGTGCTCATCATCGGGCTGGGCGCGATGGGCCTTTTGCACATGCTCGTGCTGCAACGTTCGGACACGTATCTGGATGTCGAGCACGCGATCGGCGTCGACCTCGATCCGCGCCGCCGCGAATGGGCCCGTGCGCTCGATCTGGACGTGCGGTCACCCGAAGAACTCGACGGTGAGTTCACGCACATCGTGGTGTGCCCGGGCACGGCCGGCGCCATCGACGATGCGTTGAGGGTCGCCGCCCCGAATGCGCACATCGTGCTTTTCGCCCCGCTCGCTCCGATGAACCCGGAATACACGCTCGATCTGCACCAGCTTTACTTTCGCGACATTCGTCTGACGGCGAGCTATTCGTGCGGGCCCGACGATACGCGCCGAGCTCTTGCGTTGCTGCGCAGAAAGACGGCGCGCGCCAGCCAAGTCGTAAGCGACTTCGTCACCCTCGAGGAGTTGCCGGAGGCTTATCGCCGGATGAAGTCCGGCGAAAGCCTGAAAGCTATGGTGCGATTCGCTTAGCGGCGACGACGCTTGGTACGAGTTGCCTTTTCCGCCGCGCCCTGAGCCGGACTCAGCTCGTAAATCTGGATCGTGTCGCTGACGCTGGCCGTGATCAAGAACTTGCCATCGCCGGTGAAAGCGAGCGGGGAGCCGATCGCGGATTGATCGCCGAGCAGAGCTTCTTTCGTCATCGTCGCCAAATTCCAGACCACGACGTTACGGTCGTTGGCACTGCTCGCGGCGTATT
The DNA here is from genome assembly GCA_044226215.1 of Fimbriimonadaceae bacterium. Classification (GTDB taxonomy): domain Bacteria; phylum Armatimonadota; class Fimbriimonadia; order Fimbriimonadales; family Fimbriimonadaceae; genus JBGAHK01. The sequence goes on from JBGAHK010000002.1 coordinate 921,554, forward strand.
TGGCGTTCGGTGAGATCGCGACGTGCATGACCATGTCGTCATGGCCTTTCAGCGCGCCGACCCGTTTCTTCTTGGCCATATCCCAAACCACGACGTCGTTCATCCGGCCGCCGGCAACAACGACCGATCCGTTCTTGGCGGTGCTGATATCGTTCATGCCGCCGGGGCAGCCCGACAGTTGGGCAACCGAGTCATAGGTACCGGTCTTGTAGAACTGGACACCGGCACCGATCGTGCCCGCGAGCACCGATCCTCCTTTCGGATTGAACACGGCCGAGGCCACATTTGCGCCCTTGCCCAGAATCTGCTTGATCCGCTTGCCCGACTTGACGTCCCAGATGATGATGGTGTCGTCCTTGCCCGTGCTGGCGATCAGCTTGCCGTCGGGACTGAAGTTGAGCGCCTGGATACCGCGAATGTGGCCCTTGGTGCGGTCGAACTCCTTGATCTTTTTGCCCGACTTCAGATCCCAGGTCCAGATGCGGCCCGACTCGTCGCCGGTGGCCAACATAGTTCCCGCCGGGTTGAAGGCCAAGCCGTAAACCTGCTGCGGATGGCCGAACAGTGTCATGACCGTCGCTCGCTTGTTCGCGTCGATGATCCGGACGGAAAAATCCTCCAGCGAAGCGGCGAATTTCGAGCCGGTCGGAGCGGCCGCGTAAGCCAGCGAGTGGAAGCCCTGAAAGGCCATGACTTTGTTGACGGCGAGGGGCGCCGAATGCAAGACGAGAGCAGCAGCAAGTGTAGTGAGCATGGATTCCTCCTTGAAATCGTGGGGCGCCAATCGAGGGCGGCGTCCGTGACCATCCTATTGGGGCAAACGAAAGGTTTCCGCCGAAAAGTTCCTGTCAAAACGCCAGTCGCCATTCCATTGGACGAGCAGATCCTTGCCCGAAGCATCGACAGAATTGATTCGAATCGTCACCGGCACAAATCGGCGACCGTCGAACCGCATCTCATACCGGGTCTTGGTCGAAGGCTGTTCGGCGAGCACGCGATAGAACGTCGCGGGCTGCTGGCGGAACATGATCGTTTTCTGCTCGACGACGGCGTGAAATCCGTCCGAGCTCGAGGTCAGCGCGGGGAGCAGCGTGGCGAACGTGTGTGCATTGCCATAGAGCGGACCGAACAGTTCGTAAGGGAAGTTCATCGCCCACCGTTTGCGGAGCGCGGCGGGTTCGACCGTCGGCGGCTGGGCATCATTCCACTGGTCGCCGATCAACTGTTTGCGGCGTCCGGCCTGCGATATGACGATGCGGCTGCGGGTCGGGTCGGTCGGGACCTGATACAGAATCTTGTAGTTGTCTTTGTCGTTGATCGACGCGTCGCCCGTATTCAGGCCGCGTTTCTCGGCATCTTGGCAGTAGAGCGAAAGCCGGATGTAAGTGGCCTTCAGATTGATCAGCGCGTCATCGATCTTGCGGCCGAGGTCCTGCGCCGAAAGGGTGCTCCGGCTCCAACCCTCCTTGCCCGCGCCCTCGATTTTGAACACCTGCTCCTGCTTGATGCCTTGGACGACGGGCGCCTGCGGCTTCTTTGGATCGACGACGACCTGTTGCCGAGGCTTGTTCGGATCACCGAGATCGACAGGCTTGTCACCCGGCTTCGGTTCCGCAAGCTGCGTCCGCGGATCATCCCGCTTTGTGGGCGGCTTTTCTTTAGGAGTTTCGGTCGGGGCGGGGCCGTTGGCGTCGGGGCGGTTGGTGTCGGGCCGTTCGGGCGGGGCCGACATGGCAGCCTGACGCCGCTCGCTGCAGCCAACGAGGCACAACGCAATCACGACCAGTACGGAAATCCGGGCTCGCAGCATGAATTCTCAGAAGACTATGACGGCACAGGCATGGGGATGGGTCGGTCGAGTTGGGCCCACCAGCTGAGATCGAGATGCGGGAAGCAAGCATCCTTACGTCGGCACTCCTCGATAAACGCTTCGTCCGCATTGCTCGGGGCCGTGCCCGCTACCGCGCGCTCCACTATTTCGGCGATCTTGTTGAATCGATCGATGTGGTCTTGGAACCGAATCTCAGCGTAGTCCCGCGCGGCCCACGTCGAGATGAGGAACTGCCAGTCGCTCGCTTCGGCGAGCAGGATCTCGCGCGCGGCCTGCTCGAGCATGAGCCGGAACGGACCGTCCTTGTGCTTGCGAACCAAATCGCGGAAGCGGCGCTGCGCGGGATACAACTTTTCCCACGTCCAGACGTTGTCTTGGTTGAGCCAGATATGGTGGTAGCCGCCTTCGCCCCAAGAGCCTTCGGGAAGATCGATCGCGTGACGCGCCGGCTCTTGATCGAGCACGTCTCCTCCCGAGACCATCTCGATGTCCGGCTCGTTGTGCATCCGCACCGCGACTTCGAACAGAAACTCGGGACCTTCCCACCACCAGTGGCCGAAAAGCTCGGTGTCGTACATCGCGACCAGCGTGCCCGCTCGCTCGGCGACCCCTTTGTATCCCGCGAGGGCTTGCTTGACGACGTTGACCATGTCCTGAGCGTGGCCGGGAATCTGCTCGTAGGCATCCCACGGACTGTACGGCCCTTTGCCGCCGAGATCGGCTTTGTTCTCGCTAATGCGCCAATAGCGAAGACGTCCCGGATAAAGCTGCTTGTGAAATTCCAGGTACTGAGGATCACCGGGATAGCCGACTTCGCCGGACCACACCTTCACCGTCGTATGCGGGTCGCGCGCAAAGCAGATTTCGCCGTTCGAGCGCAGGGCGTAATGCTCGTACTCGCTGCGCACATCGGCCGGCGGCGTGAACATCTTCTTGCTCCGCGCGAACATCTCGGCAAGTTGCGGGAAGTGAGCGCCGTAGGTACCGAGCGGCTCGCCTCCGCGAATCATGTGCGAATCGACGAAGAAGTACTGCAGCCGATTCTCAGCGAGAAACTCCTCGACGCCTTTGCGGGGCCAAGCGGAGCCCTGACCGACGGGGGCCTTCCAGTCGTACGAAGGACGGTAAGCGCACTCGGGGAGCCAGATGCCGCGCGGATCGCGCCCGAACCGGCGCTTGTAGCTGTCTACGCCCAGTTTCACCTGAGCTTGGATCGATTCGTCCGTTCCCAGAAGCGGGAAATAACCGTGGGTCGCTCCCGCCGTGATGATCTCGATGTAGCCTTCGTCCTGGAAGAACTTGAACGCTTCGTTGATGGACCGGCCCCATTGGTGCTTGAACTGCACGAGCGCCCGGGTGTAGACCCGCTGCCAATAGGCGGCGATGCCTTCCATCCACATCGGTCCCTGAAGCCGGAAATTCTTCTGGTCGCTGAGCGCGATGTCGATCTTTTCTTGGCAGTAATCCTCAAAACCGGCCTTGAATGCGGGATCGTCCAACTGCTCGGCCAGAATCGGAGTCATGTTGACCGTCCAGCGCGGACGGATGCCCATCTGTCTCAGCCGCTCGAGCGCATCCAGCAGCGGCAGATAGCATTCGGCGGCGGATTCGAATATCCAGTCCGTTCCGTGTGGCGACTTGCCATGCGAAAGCACATAGGGCATGTGCGAGTGGAGGCAGAGCAAGAAACGGCCGACAGGCATGGATTGACCCTATTCTAGCCCGTGCGAGCGACCGCGAACGCTCGGATCGATTCGATGACCCAATTGACTTCCTCATCGCTCATATGCGGATGCACCGGCAGGCTGAGAACTTCGCGGGCCGCTCGCTCGGTTTCGGGCAGATCGCCTTCGCCAAAACCAAGGTGGGCATACGGACTGTGGAAGTGGAGGGGCACCGGATAGTAGATCATGCTGTCGATCTCCCGCTCCTTGAGGAAGGCTTGCAGCGCATCGCGTTCGCGCGACCGAACCGTGTACTGGTGGTAGGTGTGATTGTTGCCCGGCAGCACGACCGGAGTCTGGACGCCCGTTTCGGCAAGAGCGGCATCGTAGCGCGCGGCGATCGCTTGTCGACGCTCGGTCCACTCCGCCAGCCGCGTCAATTTCGCGCGGAGCACGGCGGCCTGAATTTCCGCCATTCGGCTCGTGTATCCCACCGCGTCGTAGTAGTACCGCTCTCGGCCCATGCCGTGAACGCGAAGCGAACGGCACCGGCTGTCGATCTCGGCATCCTCGGTAAGAATCATGCCGCCGTCGCCCGCCGCGCCCAAATTCTTGGTCACATAGAAGCTAAAGCCCGAAGCTCGGCTGAATCGACCGGCCGCGCGGCCGTTGCGTTCGGAGCCGATCGCCTGCGCCGCATCTTCGATCACGACGAGCCCTTCCGACTCCGCGAACGCATTGATCGCTTCCATCTCGCACATCTGCCCGAACAGATGGACGGGCATGATCGCCTTGGTGCGGTTCGTCATTTTCGCCCGAAGCAGCTCGGGGTTCATCTGAAACGCGGCGGGCTCGACATCGACGAACACGGGGCGCGCTCCCGCTTGGATGATCACTTCGATCGTGGCGACAAACGTAAATGCGCTCGTCAGCACTTCGTCACCCGGGCCGACGCCGCAGGCATCCAGTGCGATGCGAAGCGCGTCGGTGCCACTGTTCACCGCGATCGCGTGCGGCACTCCATGGAGCTCGGCGATCTCGGCTTCGAGACCCTTGTTATGGCGTCCAAGCACATACGCGCCAGTGCTGAGGATTTCATGAACGTCGGGATCGAGCTGGGCCGCGACGTCGCGGTACTGAGCCTTGAGATCAATAAAGGGTACGCGCATGGGACCAATCGCATTGTATCTGGCTTGCCCCAAACTTCGCGAAATCGGATCAGGCAGACCGAGTGTTCGCGCCCAAAGGAACGTCCATAGTGTTAGCAAGGGCCGCATGGTGCGGCGCTCGCATGGAGGAATCCAAGAAGATGGCTTTACAACAAACGACCAAAATCGGCATCGCCGGGCTCACCCTCGCCGGAGCGCTCGTCGCCGTGACCGTCCGCAGCTTTGCTCAAGACCCGGGTCCGAACCCGCCCCCCGCGCCCCGCGACATGCCCGAGCGCCAGATGCAGCCGAACCGCCAGCCGATGATCGGAGGCGTGGGCGGTGGCATTACCGCGTCCGGCGACTACCTCTATGTGCTGCAGGGCAACCGCGTCTTCAAGATTCAGTCTTCGGAACTGAAGGTCGTCAAAGAGATGACGCTGCCCGGACCTCCGCGCATGGAGATGCCCAGCGGCGGAAATCGCCCGCCCACGAACAACTAGGCGCCCAGCCAGGCGCTGACGGCGTGTCCGACGCTGGCGTATCCCTCGAGATCGCCCAGCGGCCCTTGGGTGCCCCAGTTCAGGGCAGCCAAGGGCGCATATTCTCGCGTGTGATCGGTGGATACATCGGTCGGATCGTTGCCGTGATCGGCGGTGAGGATGAGCTGGTCGTCGCTCGTCAGCCTGGCGAGAAGATCACCCAAGGTTCGATCGAACGCCTCCAGGCACCGAGCAAATCCGTCCGGATCGTTGCGATGCCCGAATCGCATGTCGGTGTCTTCGAAATTCGCGAAAATGAACTCAGCGTCCGAAGCCAACCCTTCGCCCAGCAACATCGCCGCGTGTTCGTCGTTGCTCTGGGTGCGGCGGACCTCACGGAAGCCTCGCCCAGCGAACAGCTCGGGCACAACGCCGATCCCGAACACGGGGCGGCGAGCGGCGAGTCGGTCGATCAGGTTCTCGGGGGCCGGATCGGGATAGTCTTTGCGGCGGTCCGTCCGCGTAAAGCCGCTAGCCGCATCGCCCGTGAACGGCCGAGCAATCACCCGTTGCACGTCGTTGGGGGCCCGACAAAGCTCGCGCGCAATTCGGCACCATTCATAAAGCTGCTCGATCGGCACGATCGACTCGTGAGTGGCGATCTGAAAGACGCTGTCGGCACTCGTGTACAGGATGGGGAATCCAGTCTCGACGTGAAGCGGCCCCAACCGCTGAATGATCTCCGTGCCGCTGGCCGCACAGTTGCCGAGGGTCTGAGTGCCGATCGCCCGCTCGAACGCCTTGACGAGAGGAATGGGAAACCCATCCGGGTAGGTCGGGAATGGCTGGTCGAGCACGATGCCCATCATCTCCCAGTGACCCGTCACCGAGTCTTTGCCCTGGGACAGAGGCCGCAAACGGCCATACGTCGCCCTTGAGCCGGGCGCGGCGTCGATCCCCGCCGACGCGAAGAACCCGAGTTCGATCAAATGAGGCGCGTCGATGCCTCCGACATGGTCCCAGGTGTGGCGAAGTGTGTTCGGCTGGTCGACATCGCCATACGCTTCGGCGTCCGGCGCAAATCCGGCTCCACAGCCGTCGAGAACGATGACGAGAGAGCGGCGCGGCATGGCCTCGAACTGTACTCGATCCCGTGCCCGAGCGCCCACCCTAGTGCCGCAGGAACTTGCGGAACAGGGCGTCGCGATCCAGCACCATCGTGATCGGGCGTCCGTGAGGGCAGAGGTACGGATTTTCCGTCTGAGCCAAGTCCAGCATCAGCTTCTCCATCTCCGCGATCGTGAGCGGATCGCCCGCTTTCACTGCCATCTTGCAGGCGCAGGTGATCCAGATCTGCTCGCGAGCCGAGAGCCGGTCTCCCCGGCCGAAGCCTTCGACAAACTCGTCGGCGATTTCGCGCAGCACCGCCACCGGCGAGCGACCCCGCAAGGCAGCCGGCGCGCCGCGAACCAGCATCGTTTCGGCGCCAAAATCCTCCAGATCGAACCCCAAGCCCCGCACCTCTTCCACGTTTTCGCGCAGCGCCTCGATCGAGCGGCGGTCCATTTCAAGCGGCACCGGCACGAGCAGGGGCTGCGTTTCGACGGGCACTCCGCCCCGGCTGCGACGGATCTTCTCGAACAGGATGCGCTCGTGAGCCACGTGCTGATCCACGATGAGGACGCCGCGATGGTTTTCTGCGAGGATGAAGGTGTCCATGCTCTGCCCGATGACCCGGAGGCCCTCGAGGAGGCTGTCGTAGGCGGATCTGGACTCAAGCGGAGGCCGCTCCATGGAGTCGCCCGCCCGATCGGCATCCCACGCCGCTCCCGGGGCGGAGGAACCGTCGAGCGCCGACCCAAATTTCTGGAAGGACGAACAGTCGCTGGGTTCAAAAGAGTCCGCTTCCGGACGCGGAAGGAAGGTATCGCGGCCGGTCAATAGTCGGTCCTGCCCCGAAACCGCTGTACCTTGTGAACCCGCCGGATCGAGGGTCGCCGCGCTCCCGCGCTGCCACCATGCCGGACGTTCGGTCACGGCCAGCGCCTCGTTGGCAGCGAGAATCTCGTCGGCGCTGGGCACCATGCCGTGGAGCAGGAGGGCCGACTTGATCGCCTGCCGCACCGCGTCGAACACGATCCCCTCGGCCTGAAACTTGACCTCGCTCTTCGTGGGCGAGACGTTGACATCCACCCGCGCGGGATCGACATCGATGACGAGGACGCACACGGGATACCGGCGCTCGGGAGTGAGCGCCTTGTACGCTTGCTCGATCGCGACGGCAAGGGACCGAGACCGAATCGGCCGCCCATTGACGAAAATCCACTGATACGCCCGCGTCGCTTTGGTGTGGTGCGGCGGGCTGATATAGCCCCGAACCCGAACTCCGCCGCCGACGCCGCTCATCTCAGCCAGCGATCGGGCCGTGTCGCGGCCCCACACGTCGCCGATCGCGCCCAAGCGGTCGTCGTCCCCTGCGGTTTGAAGCAGAATCGCGCCCTTGGCAAGCGCCTCGTCGGCATCGGACCGAAGGTGGCGCAACCGGAAGGAGACGTCCGGCCGGGCGATTGCGGCACGCTGAACCACCTCGACGCAGGCACCCAGCTCGGTGGCGTCACTCTTGAGAAAACGGAGTCGGGCTGGCGTGTTGAAAAACAGGTCCCGAACCTCGACCACGGTCCCTTGGGGGCCCGGTTCCATCGTGATTTCGCCCATCGCGCCGCCCTCGACTTCGAGGCAGATCCGTGTGCCGGGCTCTGCCGCGCTCATCAGTCGCATGCGCGCCACGGAGGCGATGCTGGGCAGCGCCTCACCCCGAAAACCCATCGTCTGGACACCGGCCAGGTCCGACGCTTGGCGAATCTTGGAGGTGGCGTGGCGCTGGAGGGCCATCCGAACCTCGTCCTCCGACATCCCGCAGCCATCGTCCTGAACCCGAATGAGCGATTTGCCGCTCCCCGCCAGGTCCACCCAAATACGCCGGGCGCCGGCATCCAGGGCGTTCTCGACGAGTTCTTTGAGCGCAGAAGCGGGCCGCTCGACCACTTCGCCGGCCGAGATCTGGTTCACCGTATGCGCATCGAGCAGCTTGATGCGGCATGCTTCGGCGCTCGTCGTCACCCGTCCCATCGCTCCATTCTATATACCAGACGAAAGTCTAGACTCCGACGCTTTCTCCTTCCGGACAAGAATTTCACGGGCCCGCAATTATTCCGTCAAAAAGCGTCACTCTCAAGCCGACAATTTTGAGGACAGAACTTCGTCATGTTTACGCTGATCGGCATCGGTATCGTCATTGTGGCGGTCATGGTGGGCTATTTGATGCACCATGGCAATATCGGCGTGCTGATCCAGATCAACGAATTCGTGATTTTGGGCGGCGCCGCGGTGGGTTCGCTCATTGCCGCGAACGGCATGAAAGGGTTCCAGGCCACGATTAAGGCCGGTTTGGGCCTTCTGAAGCCCGATCCCTACACGAAGCAAGCGTACATCGATCTCCTCAAGATGATGTATCAGCTGTTCAATATTGCCCGAAAAGAGGGCCTGCTCGGACTCGAAAAGCACATCGAAACGCCTCACGAGTCGGAGATCATCAAGAAATTCCCCTCCTTCCTCTCGAACCACCATGCCGAGGCGTTCTTCTGCGACACGATGAAGGTCATCCTGACCGGCGCCGTGGGTCCCCATGACCTCGCCGACATGATGGAGATGGACCTGGAGATCGCGCACGCCGAGGCGAGAATTCCCATCGATGCCGTCCAGACCGTCGGCGACGCCATGCCCGGCTTCGGCATCGTCGCCGCTGTTTTGGGCGTTATCATCACGATGGGCAAGATCGGCGGTGAAGCCGCTGCGATCGGCGAATCGGTCGCCGCTGCTCTCGTCGGTACGTTCGCGGGCATCTTGCTCGCCTACGGCATCTTCGCTCCCGCCTCGAAGGCGATGGACATGAAGCTCAAGGGCGAAGAGCAGTACATGAACTGCATCCGCTACGCGCTGTTCAGCTTCGCCCGCGGCGAATCTCCGATCACCTGCGTCGAGTTCGCGCGTCGCAATATCACGCCTGACGTTCGCCCTGGCTTCATCGAACTCGAGAAGGCAGTGAAAGAAAAAGACGCCGCCTAACGGATCGGTCTTATGTCGCAGAACACCCCGATCATCATCAAGAAGAAGAAGGTGCACGGGCACGGCGGCCACCACGGCGGCTCGTGGAAGGTGGCCTATGCCGACTTCGTCACCGCTATGATGGCCTTCTTCATGGTCATGTGGATCATGGGCCTCTCCGCCGAGACCAAGTCCATCGTTCAAGGTTATTTCAACGATCCCCTCGGGTTCATGAAGAGCGAGCCGCGCTCGCCCGTGAACCTGCGCCCACCCGGTGGCGCGCCCCAAACGACGATGGAGGGCAAACGAAGCTCCGGCGATGGCGACAGCGGTCTCTACGCCCAGAAGGTAAACGCGAACAACCTCAAGAAGGAGTTGGAAAGCGGGGTCGAAGGTTCGGGCGATGCGAGCGTCGAGAAACTCCTCAAAGGCCTTCACCTCAGCGTGACCGACGAGGGCCTCGAGATTGAATTTGCAGAGGACCACGGCGTGGTGTTCTTCGAGTCCGGCTCAGCGATCATTCGTCCGGTCGCCGCCAAGCTCCTGGAGCGGGTATCCCCTATTTTGGCTGCCTCGGGCCGCCGCATGATCATCGACGGACATACCGACGCACGGCCTTATCCGAGTCAAGACTACGACAACTGGGACCTCTCGAGCGACCGAGCCATGGCGATCCGCCGCGCCCTGAAGAGCGGCGGCGTGAAAGAGGATCAGATCCTGGGCGTTCGCGCCTTCGCCGATACCCGGCTGAAAGACACCGAGCACCCGTATCACTTCAGCAATCGCCGCGTGACGATCTTGCTGCCTTACAAAAACAACCCCGAGGCGACCTTTGCGCTCCCCGGGGAAGTCGTGAAAGATTCGGTTCAGGGCGCGTTCCGCGACACGCCCTGAACGAGGTTCGCCTTTACTTGTCGATGCGAACGAGCGAGGCGGTGAAAATCGCCGAAGCCGCGTTATACACGCCATTGACCTCCAGCGCGTCGCCTGCCACCAGCGTGCCGTAAAAGCCGGACGGTCCGAGCGGCTTGCCATCGCTGCCGACGAATACGGTGTTCGCGTTGGTGACGATCACCACATTGGTCGCGGTCGGCACAAAATGCTCCGCACGCGTTGCCGCCACCGTGATGCTCGCTTCGTTGGCGAAGCTGACGACGGTGCCCTTGACCTCGGCGAGATTGGCGCCCCAGTCGGTCGGGTCGTCCTCAGCCTTCACGCGGACGAAGCTGGCTTGATACGATCGGGTGGAGCGGTTATAGACGATGGTGGCTTCCGCTTCTTTGCCATCCGCCAGGGTCGTTGAGTTGCCGAAGCTGTCCTCGACGCCCGTGGTGCCCGTCGTGGAGATCGTGGCCTGACCGTTGGACTTGTCGGTGAGCTTGAACGACGTCGTGGTGAGGCCCGAGATGGTGCCCCGCAGAAGCTGGCTCACGTGGTTATTCAGGTTGTCCAGACCTGAGCCGTTGTGCTCCTTGAGGACCGGCGTGATCGTCGTGCCATCGTCCGTCCAGCTGGCGAGATCGAAATCGACAACCAGCGTGTCGTCCGTGCTGCTCGTTCCACGCTCGCGCGCCAGATTGAACGTGACCTTACTCGTGTTCGATCCGTTATCGAAGCTGTTTGCGATAAAGCGAGTCTGCGCGGTCTTCGCGCCCGCCGGATAAACCGTGATCGACTTCGCCATCACGACAGAAAGTTTGTCGAACTCGCCGCCCGTGACCGACTTATCACCCAGAAACAGGAACTTGTTCGCGAGCGACTTCAGGTCCAAAGTGAGGCCGGTGGAATTGTTGTAGAGCGAGACCGAACCGCCTGCGCCGGTGATCGTCGCCGAATAGATCGTGGCGTAGACATGGTCGTTGGCGTCGGCGTTATCGGTCGCGTAGAACGTAACGCGCTGCGTGACGGCCCCCGTGGTTCCGCCTCCCGTGGTCGTGGTCGTTCCTGATGCGGAACCGCCTCCACCGCAGCCGATCACCAGCGCGGCGAGCAGAATGCCCAAAAACGAAATGAGCGCGCTCGACGTTGTGGCGCGCGGATGGGATCGAAAACGATGGCTCGGAATCACGACATTACAGACGTTTGCCGGGCCGTTCAGGTTCTCGCATTCGTCGAGGGCCAACGGGCGGAGATGCCCCCCACCAGTCATAATGAGGGGTAAGGAACCCTCGTTTAAAGCTATGAAAGTCAGTATTATCGGCGGCGGTGGCCGCGTCGGCTCCGATGCCGCATTCGCCCTTCAACTTGGCGGAATTGTCCGCGAAATCGCGCTGGTCGACGCCAATAAAGACATGGCGGACGGCGAGGCGCTCGACATTCGGCACGGCAGCGCGCTGACGGCCAACCAGATCATCACGAGCAGCGATCAGTACGACATCGTCTCGGGAAGCGATTGCGTGGTCATCACCGCGGGCTTGCGCCGCAAGCCCGATGAGAGCCGATTGGAACTGGTGAACCGAAACGTCACGCTGTTCAAGTCGATTCTCGACAGCGTCAAGACGGCCAAGCTGCCCGCAGGCGCCACCATTCTCGTGGTGAGCAACCCGGTCGACATCCTGACCCACTTGGCGGCCGAAAGCGGCATCGTGCCCAAGGCCCAAGTCCTCGGTCTCGGGACCGTGCTCGACACCTGCCGATTCCGATCGCTCCTCGCCGACCACTTCAAAGTCGGAGCGACCGATATCAAGGCGCTCATCCTGGGCGAGCACGGCGATTCCATGGTGCCGATCTGGTCGAGCGCGACCATCGGCGGCGTATCGCTCGCAAGCATGCCCGGATACAGTGACGAAAAGGCCACCGAAATCTTTGAATTCACCAAGAAGTCGGGTGCCGAAGTCATCCGGCTGAAGGGCGGCGCCGGTCGCGCCGTGGGCGTTTCCATCGCCCGCGTCGTCGAAGCGATGGCCCTGAACTCCGGTGCCGTGATGCCCGTCAGCGCGGTGCAGACCGGCAAGCTCGGGATCAGCGGCATCAGTCTTTCGCTTCCAACCGTCGTCGGACGCCAGGGCGTGGTCGAGATCCTCGAACCGGCCGTTTCCGCCTCCGAAAAGGAATTGCTCCACAAGTCGGCTGAATCGCTTAAGTCGGTTTGGTCTCAGCTCGGCTAAGCCCCTGATCAAGCTCCTAAAAGTCGGCCGCCGCACCCGCGGAAGCCGACTTTTTTGGTTCAGGCTGTCGATTTTCGGGCCCGTCCCACGACCAAGTGATATGCGATATTTAGTGGCCGTACAGCACCCTCATGATTTTGATGGCTCCCGCGAAACGCGGGACGTGATCGACGATATCGATGCCCTCAACGACGAAATGGTCGCCGCCAACATCCGCCTCTTCGTCGGCGGTCTCCAGCCCATCGGGCTGGCCAAGTCCGTGCGCGAATCCGAAGACGGAGAACTGGTGGTGACCGACGGCCCCTACCTGGAGACCAAGGAGCACCTGGGCGGTTTCTGGGTGCTGGAGGCGGCAAGCATGGATGAGGCGCTCGAGTGGGCCCGGAAAGCGTCCAAGGCGTGCCGGGCCGGCATCGAAGTCCGGCAATTTAACTAAGACGCGCGCTCTTTTTCTGGATGCCGGAACTCGAGTGAGCCGTCTGGCGTTAGAGACGGTAAGCCCAGAAGGGGAGTAGCGACTGCCATCGGCAGAGACAGGTTCGTCAACACGCTCGAAAGAGCCGGACCGGTCAGGAAACGCGAGACCTTCATCGCCAAGCGATGAAGGTTTTTTGTTGCCTGGCGGGAAGGCTCATGGAGAAACTGAATGAACTGTCCAACATGTCATGCGCAACTCACCCTCGCCGAACGGCAGGGCATCGAGATCGACTATTGCCCCTCGTGCCGAGGGGTCTGGCTTGATCGCGGCGAGCTCGACAAAATCATCGAGCGATCCGCCCAGGTTCAAGTCCAACCGCGCGCCGAGCCGTGGCGCCCCGATGACCGGTACGAGCGTCACGACGATCGCAAGCCGTACAAGAAGAAGCGTGAAGGCTTCCTCGGGGAGCTGTTCGACTTCTGATGGTCGAGCTGGCCAACATTCCCCTTTGGATCTGGGGCGCGTTCATCGCCTTCGTGCTGATGATGCTCGCCCTGGATCTCGGCGTTTTCCATCGCCATGCCCACAAGGTCGAAATGAAAGAAGCGCTCATTTGGAGCGGCGTCTGGATCGGCCTTGCTTTGCTGTTTAATCTGGGCCTGTTCTTCTTCTGGGACCGCATTCAGCCGGGCAGCCGGTATACGAACGAAGAGGCGGGGTTCGCCTTTCTCGCGGGTTACCTGGTCGAAAAGGCGCTGAGCGTCGACAACATCTTTGTCTTTCTGCTCATCTTTGGCTACTTTGCCGTGCCGGAGAAATATCAGCACCGTGTGCTCTTCTGGGGCATCATCGGAGCCCTCGTTTCACGAGCCTTGTTCATCGCGGCCGGTGCCACCTTGCTCGAAAACTTCTTCTGGATGATGATCCTTTTCGGCGTGTTTCTCATCGCGACCGGAATCAAGATGATCGTCGTCAAGGACAAGAAGATCGATCCCGAAAAGAATCCGCTGGTTCGGGCGTTCAGACGGCTGATGCCGGTGACGACCGACTATCACGGCCAGAAGTTCTTCACGCGGATCAATGGCCGGCTATGGGCGACCCCGCTCTTCGTGCTCCTCCTCATGGTGGAGTTCACCGACGTGGTGTTCGCGGTCGACTCCATCCCCGCGATCTTCGCCATCACCGCCGATCCGTTCCTCGTGTTCACCTCGAACGTCTTTGCGATTCTCGGACTGCGGGCCCTGTTCTTCGCGCTCGCCGGACTGATGCAGATGTTCCACTACCTGAGCTATGGCCTTGCCGCGATCCTCATGTTTGTGGGCACGAAGATGCTCTACAACTACGCGGAAAAAGCGATCATGCCCGACTGGCCCAAGTTTCCCGTGGGGCTGTCGCTCGGCATCATCGTCGCCATCTTGGCGGCCGCGGTCATCGCCTCGATCCAGCGCCCGCCGGCGCAGAAAGCTGCTAACCCATGAATACCCAACTCCTTACTCTCGCTCGTCATAACTTCGCTTCGCTGCAAAGCCTGTCGCACTACCTCCGCTCGCGCGGATCGTGGACCTCGCCTCGGTCGATCGAGGAGGACACGGCTTACGCCGTCCACGATCTGTTCGCTTCGATGGCATGGTCCGACCGGCAACTGCATGAAGCCGAGTGCCGGCTGCTCGACGCCCTGCTCGAAGAAGATCGGAGCTACGGTAACCATTTGGAACGGGTCATCGCTTCGAAAGGCACGACCGAGTCAAGCGATCGCCGCGTCCCGGGGTGTGTGGAAGCCGCGGCGTATCACGATTCTCGCCACGACAGCCAGTTCAAGGATCTGGTTGTGAACCACCTTGAGAATCTCGCCATCTTGGTCATCCTGGCCGATGCGCGCGCGACGGCGGAGGAGATGACCAATCTCCGGCTGTATTTCTCCGAACTCCGTCGGGCCAAGTCCATCCCCACGGTGGTCGTGGAGTAACCGTAGCTCAGTCGGTGTGGAGCGCACTGACGGTGCGCTCCACACCAAGTACTTTACATTCGGCCCGGGCGAATCCGGATAAACACGCCTAGAGTCGTGGGCCGCTTGCCGTAATAACTGTTGAGCGCGCTTGGGAACGAATACAGGCCGACGTAACCGCCCACACCGATCTCGAATCCCGACTGAACCGTCACGTTTCGGACCGCTCCCAAGATAAATTTATTGATCTTGTAACTGCCCGCGGGTACACCTGCCAGCTCGTCCTTATCCACATTCTCCCAACGCGTAAACCACGAGGTGTTGCTCGTGAGATAAGTCGCCTCGATCAGCAGTGCGTCGGAGTGATGCCCATGGCCATAGGTCCGACCAAACGCTGCCGTGGCCGACAGGTTGTTTCCGTTTCGAACCGGCTGGCTCCAGAGAGCCGCCGCCGTAAGCCGGTGCTGGTCCTCGCCGGGAGCAGTACTCTCTGGCGAATTCAGATAGCCGTAACTCACGTTGAATGAGAGATTGCGATTCGGATTTACGGTGAACCGACCCGAAACCGAGTTGAGCGCGAGTTTGTCGGGGGCGTACCGGTTCTCATTCGGCTCATGCCCGTTGAATACCGAGCCTTCGAGCTGCCATCGATCGGAGTTCAGTCCCGCCGTGATCACGCCCCACGAAATGTGTGTGGAATCGAACCAGTGATGCGAGATCGGAGCTTCAGGGATCTCCATTCCGCTCGGTCGATGCATAAAAGTTGGCCCGCCGAGCGCAGGTTCTCCCGCGGGTCCGCCATAAACAAAGGCGTTCATTCCCTTACTAATGGGCCGACTGTACGAAGCGGAGAGTTCCGCGATCAGATCATGGGGATGCTGGTAGTCGACCAGCGGCCGGCCGTAGGCTGTCTCTCCGGTCTGGAAGAGATTGGGATAACCGAATTCTCCGTTGAAGATCGGATCGAGTGATAGCATCGCGTTCAGGCCCAGCGTTCCGCCCCCGGTTTCGCGCCGCGCCATCAACATCAGCATCGAATTGGAGTAGAACCGTTGGTCGCCCCGCTTGCCACCGGTTTGGGCGAAGTTGAACGTTAGAAAGCCCATAGCGTTCAGTTCATAGGCTCCCGATTTCGGAAGCATTTTCATGAACATCGGAGAGGAGTCGGGAATCCAGCTGGTGCCCGATGCCTCGCGCGACATGCTCCACGGCCCCAATTTGCCCATCATTGCCCCGTGCGCCGTCTCGTGCGGATGCCCGCTCGATGGACCGCCAGGGGAAAAGTCGAATGAGCGTATGACTGTCTCGCCGTTCGCCGTCGCCTTGGCCGTCACTCGCCATGGCCCCGACATCGTGAAATCGACGCGGGCGGAATAGCGGCCATCTCCCACTTCCGACACTTTCGGGTGGCTGGTACCCATATCCATATTCGTCATCGCGACGGACAGTGTGATCTCCGCGCCCTTTACTGGCGCCCCCGATGCGTCGTTCACCCTTATGAGGAGCCGATTTTCACCCACTTTGGGCGAATCGATCGTCGCGGCCATGTCAAGGTCGATCCGGACGGCCGTCACCGGGTTCGCCACGGCGAATGGATTGACGGCATCGCTCATCGACAGATCGGTGGCCCTAGCGACAGAGGGTATGGCTAAGAGGACGAGCAGGGCATGTTTCATCGGCAGTTGTCCTTACTGACGCCGGTTTCTCGACTCGCGCCACTATCGCCTCAAAATTTGGCGGCGAAATCTCGATCGGCATCGAGGATCGGCCTGCGCTTAATCGGGAACAGCCGGATTAGACTTCTCGCGACGAGGAAAATGGGGTCTGAGAAATGGTGGGCGGTACAGGATTTGAACCTGTGACCCCTACAGTGTCATTGTAGTGCTCTACCACTGAGCTAACCGCCCCGGAAGCCCTATTATGACCCAAAATCCCGCGCCAAGGGAGCCTGGGCCCGCGGCGGAGGGAGCCACGGACCCGGGCGCAGGCACGGGAGAGGTGATGCGAAACGACTAGTCGCGGGGCTGATCGGGGGCAGGTTCGACTGCTTCCGTATCGGGCATGCGAGTACCCGGTGTCCGCCCCGATTCCATTTGGGATCCGGGCGAAACCGTGGTGGCGTTGGCCCCGGGAGTGGGCATGTCCGTCTGGACCACCGAGTCCTCGTCGTCCGCGCCTTCGACGTCACCGCCCGAGGATGGTGATCCGGGGGCAGACGGCTGCTGCGGCTGGCCGGGCGACGTCGGAAACTCCGGTGGTTCCGGCTGAGGGCCGCTTGGGGCGGGCGGATTGGTGGGATTGGGCATCGGTTCGCCAGGCGAGGTGGGCGAATCGGGCGGGCTCGGCTGGCCGGGTAGGCCGGGTCCTGGCGGCGGCGAATTCGGAGCTTCGTGGCGACCGGGCTGAGGCATATCGGGGTTCGGCTGATCCTGGTCGGTGACGCCGCCGGGCAGGCCATCTTCGTCGTCCAAGTCCACATCGAAGCGGTTCGAAAATCCGGCTTCGGACGCGTCTTCGGGAGTCATCGATCGAAGGGCTTCTTCATCGTCGGCATCGATCGCCAGTCCACTGCCGCCGGTTTCGGCGATCGCGGATTCAGGCGATTCGGCGCCCAGATCGCCGCTTTCATCCTGCCACGGAAGCTGGCCATGTGATCCAGCGACAGGCACGGGGACATCGGCATCGTCCCACTCGCCGCCCTTGCCGACAAACTGGCTGACAAGATCGGGAGCTTGGCCCGACGAATCCGCCGAGGCTTGGCAACCTTCCGCCGTCTCGCGGCACATCCGCGCGCATTCGGCCAAAGATTCATCGTCATGGCGCTCGCATTCCTCGGCGCAGCGACGGCAGACCTGCGCGCAGGCGGCGCAGTTCTCGTTGGAGCCGGTGCGCATCACTTGCAGGGTCTCTTCGCAGCTGCGCGCGCACTCCTCGCACATGGCCACGCAGGATTCCATCCCGGCGATGCCTCGGTTGGCATCGGCGACCGTGCGACATCCCTGTTCGCAAGTCGTGCAAAGTTCGATACATCGTTCTAATTCGGCGTTCAAAATCATGAGGGTCTCCGCCATTGAACAACGCCGCAAAAGGGGTGAGAATTGATGGCCCAGTGACGATTTTGATGGAATCTCTATGCGGCAACGCGTTGCGATAAAGACCCCAATTCGGACGGCCTTAGGAGGGCCGCCGGTTCTTACAAAACTTTGAGATCGAAGCGGCCTGCTTTTCTGGACTTCTGCCTCAAAATATACATTTCAATAAAATTCGAGCAAAAAGCAAGCCGAAATTGACTGGGAAAAATCAAAGTGCGCGCTATACTTTGTTAAGAGAAGTTTTCTCACTCTCTTGTAGTCTAGGCCCAGAACTTGATATGTCCTTCTGGTCGTGGCGGACCAGAATCACGAATTGCGCTGAGCTATGTGACAGCCGCGCGTTTCGGCGCAAGGCAAAAAGGTTCGAAGCCATGCAGCGCGAAAATTCCGTTTCTTCCAGCCATATTTCACCTCTTCAAATTCTCACCTCCCTGCTCGACGCCGCCCCCATTTCTTTGGCGATGTTCGACCGGGACATGCGGTACTTGGCCGCTGCCCGCACGTGGCGCCAACAGTTCCAACTTCCCGCCGGGTTTGAGGGTCGTTGCTTCTACGATCTCGGCACGGTCTCCGACCACTGCAAGTCGCTGCACCGCCGCGCGTTGAACGGAGAAAAAGTGCCTCCGTTCGAATCCGACTATCTCTCTCCGATTGGCGATCGCCAGTGGCTGGAGTGGAAGATCGATCCGTGGCTGACGCCGCAAGGCGATGTCGGCGGCATTGTGATCACCTCCACCGACCTGACCGCCAAGCGCGAGGCAGAAGAGCGGCGCGAGCGAGCGCTCCAACTCCTCCAGATCGCCGGCGACGCGCTCGGCGGAATCATCTACGAATACGATCTAGAGCGGGACGCGGTCGAGCGGCTGCGAGGCCTCCGCGAACTCGTCGGCTACGACGAAGCCGACGTGCCGAATGAAGCGAGCTGGTGGTTCAATCAAATTCATCCTGACGATCGGCAAGGACTCACCGAGGTCTACGATTCCGACGACGAGCGCGTGGTGAATCAATATCGCGTCCGCCATCGCGATGGCAGTTACCGCCAAGTCGAAGACCGCGCAATCCTCTTCCGAGATGCCTCGGGCCGGGCCAGCAAAATCATCGGCTGCACCTTCGATATCAGCGAGCGCATGGCCGCATTGCAGGCGCTTCAAACCGAGAGGAATCAACGCATCATGGCGGCCGAGCTCACCGGTTTGGGCGTTTGGTCTTGGGACCTTGTCCGCGACGAAATCGTGTGGGACGATCAGATCTTCCGCATTTATGGCGTCGAACCGACCGCGGGCGGAAAGGTGAGCTACGACACGTGGCGCGACCGAATCCTCACCGAGGACCTCGAAGAAAGCGAACGGGTGCTCCACGAAGCCGTTCTCACCGGTCGGCAGAGTAAGCGCATTTTCCGGATCAAGCGGCTGAGCGACGGTGAAGTCCGAACGATCGAAGCCTTGGATTCAATGGTGCGGGACGAGAATGGAAATCCGCTGGTGATCATCGGCTCCAACCTGGATAATACGGATCGGTTGCTCGCGGAAGAAAGCCTCAAAAAGCTGGCTGGCGATCTCGCCGAATCCGATCAGCGCAAAGGCGAATTTATCGCGATGCTCTCGCACGAGCTCCGCAACCCGCTGTCACCCCTCAAGTTGGGCATTCAAGCCTTGCCCGGGCTGTCCGACGATCCCAAGGGCGTGCTCGAAATGGCCCAGATGCTGGAGCGCCAAGTCGACCAAATGGTACGGCTCATCGAGGATCTCCTCGACACCAGTCGGATCAGCCGCGGAACGATCGAACTCCGACGAGAAATGGTCACCCTCGACAGCGTGCTGCTTTTGGCGATCGATTCCGTGCGGCCGATGATCAGCGCGGCACGGCACGAATTTAATGTCGACCTCCCGCATGAGACGATCACTCTCCACGCCGACCCTACCCGGATCAGCCAAATCATTGGCAACCTGCTCCACAACGCGGTGAAATTCACGCCCGACGGCGGACGAATCGAGCTGCACGCGTACCCAGAGGACGGGAAAGTCCGCATCTGCGTCCGTGACAACGGCATCGGTATCGCGCCGTCCGAGCAGGACCGCATTTTCGATCTCTATTCCCAAGTCTCCACGAGCATCACGAAACAGATCGGCCTCGGCATCGGTCTCACGGTGGTCCGCAACTTGGTTGAGATGCACGGCGGCTCGGTCGAAGTTCGGAGCGAAGGCGCCGGCTTTGGCACCGAATTT
Source organism: Fimbriimonadaceae bacterium (assembly GCA_044226215.1). Classification (GTDB taxonomy): domain Bacteria; phylum Armatimonadota; class Fimbriimonadia; order Fimbriimonadales; family Fimbriimonadaceae; genus JBGAHK01. The sequence goes on from JBGAHK010000002.1 coordinate 941,570, forward strand.
ATCGTGACCCTGCCGACGGTCTCCGCGGCCCCGGCCACCCCAAGAACATATCCATTGGCGAATACACACGAAGAACCAAATAAGCGACGCATCCTTGTCGTCGACGACAACCGCGACGCGGCTCACATGCTTTGCGCGCTCCTCCAGATGATGGGTCACGACGCGACCCCGGCGTACGACGGACTTGAGGCGGTCGAGCATGCCGAGAAGCTTCGCCCCGACACGATCATCCTCGATATCGGCCTGCCCAAGCTCGATGGCTATGACGCCTGCCGCCATATCCGCAGCCAGTCGTGGGGCAAGGACATCTCGATGGTCGCGCTCACCGGGTGGGGTCAAGAAGAAGACCGGCGCAAGGCTGAGGACGCTGGCTTTGATGGCCACGTCGTCAAGCCTGCCGATCTCGCCACGATGACCCGTGTGCTGAACAGTCTGCATCGTTAGTTCGTTGCATCGTCTCGGCGCGATATCGCGTATCCTCTCTGAAGGATCGGATGTTCGGTTCAAACTCGCTCAAAAAGCTGCCTCATCTTTCCCGCTATATCACCAAAACGACGGAGATCTCGCCGTTTTGGCCCCGTATGCTTGCCGGAGCGGCGGCCGGCGTCGGCGTCCTCGGTATTGCTGCGGCGGTAGCGGCGGGTGTGCTGATTTCGCCCTATCTCTTTCTGGGCACCCTGGTCGGCGGGGCGATGGCTTTTGCGGGCGCGCGACAGCTGCGGCGGCCGAAATCCGACGCGCAGATCGAGCGGGAGATGATCTACTCGACGGCGATGAAGTATGCCGAGCCGCTTCACGAGCGCAAACTCCACAAGGTGCTGGACCCGATCGCCCAGCAGTTGCTCGAGGCGTGCGCGTTTCACTGGGAGCGCATCTTCACGCTGTTGAACGGCCCGGAGTGGCGCGAATCAAGTGTGCGTCAGGCATACGGTGCCATCCGTCAGCAGTGTCTTCACGCCGCCGACGTAGCGATGGGAGAGGCGCTGGCGATCTGCCTCACCTGCATGGGACCGCCTGAAGGCGACTTCAAAGACGACGTGGAGTCGGTCATCTCGGACTTCACGAATCTCGACTTTGATGACGCCGTTTCCGGGGTGCGCGAAATCTTCCGGACCCAAGCGTGGAAGAAGGTCCACCGCAGTCCCTACATCGATACGGTTGTCGGCCCGGTGTCTGACCTCGCCAAGAAGCTGCAGCAGCTGGGCAACGAAGTGCAGGGCATCGCCAACGACGCACGCGCGAACCGAGTCCCGTCGGGGTTGGGACGACCGATCGACCGCATGCTCACGGAGCTGTCAGCCATCCGCACGGCCGAGCACGAGCTCGACGTGGACCATCCCGATCAGGAACAGCAGCACTTGCGGCTTAAGTGATCGTTGACGGCGGTCCGGTGAGGATGATATCGCCAACCGCGAACGACCGCCGAATATCCTGCAGGCAGACCTTCACGCGCTGACCGACGTAATCCTTGCCGTCGAGAAGCTCGATAAAGAACCCTTTGTCGGTCCAGCCGATCGACTTCTGGCTCGTATCGAGTGACGACGTTCGGACGTTGCACTCGAGGACCTGGGCACGACGGAAGCCCATATGGGACTTCTCCATGTCTTCCAGCCGTCCGCTCGTGATGGTGTACTCCTCGAAGGGCAGCTCAAAGCTGGCGCGCAGGAAGATCGCGCGGTTCAACTCGTGCTCGAGATCCTCGACGCTCTCGCCGTCCGCTCCGATCAGCGTTTCGACAACGGCCGGATGGCACTCGATGAGGAACGCATTGCCCGGCTCGGCCAGACGGCGCCGCATGTCACGCTCAATCCAGAGCGAGACGGTCTCCTTTGACGCGATGCGGCCCCGCCCAGTGCACATGGGACAGAGATCGGTGATGGCTTCCGTCACGGATTCGCCGGTGCGCTTTCGGGTGATCTCGACCAGGCCAAGCGAGGAGATTCGACCCACACGCGTCCGGGCTCGATCGCGGCCGAGTTTGTCCGTGAAGTAGTTGAGGACTTTCTTCCGGTCCTCATTCGACTCCATATCGATGAAGTCGATGACGATGATGCCCCCCATATCCCGGAGTCGGAGCTGGCGACACACTTCGTCCGCCGCTTCGAGGTTGGCGCGAAGGATGGTGTCGTTTAAGCTCGTCGAACCCACCTGTTTACCGGTGTTGATATCGATGGCCGTCAGGGCTTCCATCTCGTCGACCACCAAATAGCCGCCCGACTTCAGCCAAACCTTGTGCTGGAGCAGTCGTTCGAGGTCCTTTTCAATCTGGTAGTGATCGTAGATGGGGACGTCCTTGTCGTAAAGGGAAATCTTCTCGCGCAGACCCGGCGCCACGTGCTTGGCGACCAAGTGCACCTTCTCGTACTCATCGGGATCGTCGATCACGAGTCGATTGATCTCGTCGCCGAACATATCCCGGATCGTGCGGTAGAGCAGGGTTTGATCGCGGTGGACACAAGCGGGTGCGCGCATCCGCTTCGCCGCGCTCATGACCTGCTGCCACAGCTGCTGCAGGAACTGAACGTCGCTGCGAAGCTCAGCTTCCGTACGGCCTTCGCATTCGGTCCGCAGGATGAGACCGAAGCCGTCCGGGAGGATCACATCGCCGATACGACGCAGTCGGTCGCGCTCGCCGCGATCCTCGATCTTGCGCGAGATGCCGACGTGATTGCCCTCGGGCATGATCACGACGTAGCGACCGGGCAGGGCGATCCGCGTCGTGACGCGGGCCCCTTTCGTTCCACGGGGACCCTTGGTCACCTGGACCATGATCTCCTGGCCGGGACGCAGCAGATCCTTGATCTTGCGGCGTCGCAGCTCGCTGCGCTTCAGGCTCGCGGGACTGTTGTCGTTCGATTCCTCAGGAAGGATGTCGGCGACATACAGGAAGGCGTTTCGCTCCAAGCCGATGTCGACAAATGCCGCATCCATTCCGGGCAGGACGTTCTGGACGACACCCTTGAAGATGCTGCCGACCACTCGTTCTTCTCGCTCGACTCGGTACTCCTGAAGCTGGCCGTCTTCGAGGACGGCGATTCGGGTCTCGCGATTCGAGCAATTGACGATGATTTCGATATTTTGGACGCCCCGGCTAACGGGAGCGGGCGTCCTTCGACGAGAAACTGTTTTCTTACGCATGGCGCAGTCGAGCGGCAGGTGCACAAAATTCGGTCAAAAAGATCACCCGCGCGCGTCGAAGAGTGGCAAAAGTATACCGGCTATTCGTCCTCAATCGTCCATTCCGCGTGAATCTTGGGCGAGGAGCGTAATGTCGTCGCGACCGTGCAGTATTTTTCTTCGCTCAGCGTGACCGCTCGTTCGACCGCGGCCCGATCTAAGTTCTTGCCTTTCAGGACGTGCCGAATCGTGAAGCTGGTGAAGGGTCGGGGATAGACGCCAGGCTCGCCCCGCTCGCCCTCGATCTCCACGCGGTAGGCAGTCAGCTGCTGCTTCTTTTTCTCGAGAATGAGAACCACGTCCATCGCCGTGCAGGCGGCGAGAGCCGACAGCAGAGCTTCGACGGGCGTCGGTCCGGCGCCGGTACCGGGTTCGTCGGGATAAGCGTCGAGGATAAACGAACTTCCGGTCGGCGTATCCGCCCGGAATTTCATCGCTTCCAGCCAATTCACAACGAGCATGAAGGCTTAGTTGGCCGCTTTCGCTTCTTCGATATCGATCGCCTTCGGCATACGGAACCAGAAGGTCGAGCCCTTGCCGAGTTCCGATTCACACCAGATGTGGCCCATATGGACCTCTTCTACCAGGTGCTTCACCAAGAACAAGCCGAGGCCGGTGCCGTAGATCTTGCGGTTATCTTCGTTGTCGACGCGGTGGAATCGTTCAAACACCTTGTTGACGTGGCTTGAAGGAATGCCCATACCGTGATCTTCGACGCCGATCAAGAGATCCTTTTCGTCCGCCGATGCGTGGATGACGATATCGCCACCGTCCGGCGAGTACTTGATCGCGTTGTTGAGCAGGTTGGTCAGGATCTGATCGAACTTGTCCTGGTCGCCCACGATGATTTCGGGGATCTCGCCCTGGATATCCACCTTGAGCTCGTGCTTCTGGGTGGCCTGCTGCTGCACCATCTGCACCTTCTTGAGCATTTCGGGAAGATTGAAGGTCGAGTAGTTCGGCTTGAGCGATTCGCCCGCTTCGATGCGCGAGGTGTTGAGCAGGTCGTCGATGAGACGTCGGAGCCGGTCGCACTCGTGGACCACGATGCCGAGGAACTCCTTCTGCTCCTCTTTCTCATAGATATCGTCGTCGATGCCTTCGAGAAGGGTGCTGGAGAAGCCTTTGATCGCGGTGAGCGGCGTGCGCAATTCGTGCGACGCCATCGCGACAAACGAGCTCTTCATCCGCTCGATGTTCTTGATTTCGGTGACGTCCGTGATGATCGCGACCGTGCCGATGTGCTTGCCGTCTTCGTTGCTCACGTTAGCGGTCTGCACTTGGTAGTAGCGGCTGGACGTCTGATTCGACAGTTCGAATTCGCCGGCTTGGCCCTCGGCCCCAGCGCCTCGCGAAGTGCCAAAGATGCCTTCGAGCGTTTCGTTCTTGAGAACTTCTCTGTAATCCTTGCCAAGCGCTTCCGCGCCGACTTGGAAGATCGCTCGGGCCGTGCTGTTGATCTGGCTGATGCGGCCTTCCGGCGACACCAGGATCAAGCCTGCGGAGAGCGATTCGAACGTCTGGAGAAGCTCCTCGCGCTCTTCGACTACTTCGCGGTACAGCTGCAGGTTGGCAACGATCGAGCCGACGTTTTTCGCCATGCGCTCAAGCAGACGGACGTCTTCGTCGATGAAATCTTCGCCGTGGCGCTTGTTGAACGCGTGAACGACGCCGATCGTGGTGCGATCAATGACGCGGTCTTCGTCATCGCGCTTTTCGATGACGAGCGGAACGCAAACGCCGTTATTCACGCCCATCAGCCCGACGAGGTCCTTTTGAGTTCGGTTGTCCGCCGTGGCGTCGTGGAAGATCACGGGCTCCATCTCTCGGAACACTTGACCCGAGATGCCCTGAGTCGCCCGCACCCGGAACAGCCGCAGATGCTCATCATCCACGTTGTAGGCGGGTGGAATCGAAATCAGCTCGCCCTTTTCGCGATCGTAGAACATGATCACGATCTTCTCGGCCTGGAGAATCATGGCGATTCGTTGCACCAAACGGCGCAAGGTCGCATCGGCCTCGTTCAGGGCGACGTCAACCGTCGCGGCAGCAATCTCACGGCTTGTCGCAGGACCGCCCTTGGACTGGAGGTCGGCTTCTAGCTTCTGAGACTTGCTCTTTTCTTCTTGGAGTGCCGACTCGAGTTCCTGAATGCGGTGCTTTAGCGCGTTTATTTCGTCGGTCGGCTCATGAAAATTCACTGGCAAGGAAATCTCCTGGATTAATCGGCTGGACGTGGGGCGACGCTGCCCGCCGCAAGCTTTTATGATACCTTTCGGTGCTGATCGTTCATTCCCGGACGCACCGAGAACCTGCGTCCTGAACGAACTCCGGTCATAATTCGGGTGAATGGCGCACTTGGAATCGATGCCATTACTGCCGCTTCACTCCGTGGTGTTCCCTCACGCGACGCTGCAACTTCATATCTTTGAAGAGCGTTATCGGGAAATGGTTCGAAATTGCCTGGATTTCGACCAGCCCTTTGGCATCGTCCTGATTCGGAACGGATCTGAGGTGGGTGGTCATGCCGACCCGTACATGGTCGGAACCGCCGTTCGCGTCAGCCATCTCCATACTTACGACGACGGCAAAATGGACGTGACGGTTCACGGAGAGCGCCGATTTCGGGTGCGGCGGCTCGATACCAGCCTGCCCTATCTCACGGGGCACGTGGAGCCGATCGCCGAACTGGAGATCGAGGACACCCTGCGAGCCGATACGCTGGCCCGCCGGGCTCGCGAAGATTTCACCATCCTCATCGAAGGCGCGATGGCCCGGCCCGACTTTTCGATCGCGATCAGCTTTCCCGAGGACCCGACGGCGCTCAGCTTCGTCATCGCCAACTGGCTCCCACTCGAGAACCTCGATAAACAGAAGCTGCTCGAGCTCACCTCGACCATCGACCGGCTGTCTGAACTCATCCCACTCATCGAGCGCCAGATCGTGGAGGCGAAGACGCAGCACCTCTATAAGATGACGAGTTCGATGCTGAGCGAGTGGATCAGTCCAAACTAGCTCGCTCGCGGTGTAATCTCACGCCTTGCTGGTTTCACTGCTTTGTCATGCGCAGCTCGCTGCGACTCTCGTCTTCGATCAGGGTCTTAGTCTCGTTATTCCACCGCAGCGGAGGCAGGTCGTCCATGTGGACCCGGTCGAGTCCCGCATCGTTTCGGGAACGTGGCAGATCGCGACGGCTGGCGCCCGCGTAGGCGACCAGGCGTGGAGCACGGCCAAAGCCGACAGCTCAGGCCAATTCACGGGTGACGCCGCGAACGGGGGCTATTTCAGCTGGTCGTTCGACCTCACCACGCCCGGCACCTATCGACTCTCCGCTCCGGGCGCGTCCTTGGTTTACGTCGACGGCACCCTTCGTCCCGGCGACCCCTACAGCACCGGGACCTTTGCGCTTCCCGTCCAATTGACCAAGGGGAAGCACGAGCTGCTGTTTCTTTGCGGCCGGGGATCGCTCAAGGCCAGCCTGACCCCCTGCGAACCCGCCATCAGCCTCGATGGATCGGACATGACCGTCCCCGACATCTTCGCCAAGGACTTCCGCGAACATTGGGTAGGCGTGAAAGTCATGAACGCGACCACGGAATGGGCACGCAATCTGGAAATCGAGATCGTCGCTGGCAACCGCACCACCTCGACTCCCATCGGCCCCATCCTGCCTATGAGCGTGCGCAAAGTCGTCGGCCGGATTCCGCGAGGCGAGGTGACGGAGGCGACGATTCGGCTCAAGCGCGGCACCACCGTGATCAGCGAACTGCCCTTCAAGCTGGAGTTGCGCAAGCCGCACGAGCCGTACCAACGCACGTTCAAATCGAAGATCGATGGCAGCGTCCAGTACTATGCGGTTCAGCCCTCCACGACGGATGATCCGCATCAGGCACTGGTACTCAGTCTCCACGGCGCGAGTGTCGAGGCGATCAGCCAAGCGCGTGCCTACGGCGCCAAGAGTTGGTGCCACATCGTCTGCCCGACCAACCGCCGGCCCTTCGGATTCGATTGGGAGGGGATCGGCCGCGAAGACGCCCTCGAGGTGCTCGCGCTCGCGAGCGACGAACTGGCGACCGACCCTCAGCGCACCTATTTGACCGGTCACTCGATGGGTGGGCACGGCTCGTGGCAGATCGGAGCCCACTATCCAGACCGTTTCGCGGCGGTCGCGCCCAGTGCGGGGTGGATCAGTTTTGAAACGTATATCGGCGGGGGCGCACCCAAGAACCCAACCGAAATGGAGACGCTGCTCCGCCGGGCCAGCGCCGACTCACAAACGCTCCTGCTGGCCTCCAATTTCGCCGATCAAGCGATCTACGTGCTCCACGGAGACGCGGACGACAATGTCCCCGTCACGGAAGCGCGGGCCATGCGCCAAGCCCTTGCTGCCGGCGGCTGGGGCCAGGTCCAGTGGTTCGAACGCAAAGGCGCCGGCCACTGGTGGGACGACTCGCCCGATCCTGGTGCGGATTGCGTGGACTGGCCGCCCATGTTCGATCTTTTCGCTCGGCGGCGCATTCCAGCCGCGAGCGAAATTCGCCACGTCGACCTCACGTTTGTCGATCCCGCCGCCGGCACCTCCGCGTACTGGCTTCTCGGAGCTACCCAAGATCGTCCGTTCATGCCGAGCCGCGTGACCCTCGACTGGTCGCCGCTCGCCAACCGGGCCAGTGCGGCGGTTCAAAACGCGACGAGCTTCCGCCTTGCGGATATCGGCGTGCGCACGCTCGTGATCGAAGGGAAGGAGATTCCGGTTCCGACTCGGCCAGACGGCGACTACGAACTCAATGTGTTCCTCGCCAACGGTCAGTGGGGCACAAGCTGGATCGAGCCGGTCAAGACCCGGTCCAAGCCCATGACGCTCGTCGTCCGGCCGGCGAAAGATCCGAAGATCATGGCCGCCCTGCTGGGTCTCGCTCGGTATGATGCCGAACTCTTCCTCTATCGGGGCAACGGATCGCTGGATGTGGACGTGACCACGCTCGCCGATCCCAATCCGCGCGCGATGATCTATGAATGGATCGAGCCGACCGCAATCCCCGAGGCGGTGAGCATCCTTGGTGTGAAGAAACTATTGCCAGGACAATGTTTGTTCCTGCGTGGGAGCGACGGCCTTCGGATCATGGCCTCGGATGTGGCCGGGTTCCGGCTCGCGGAGCGCGTCCCTCTGTTCACCAGCGGCGCGCGCATTCCCGACCTCCTTCTGCTCGATCCGAGTTATCTGGCAAAGGGCTCGTCTGGAGTCCGTCTGGCGGGGATGCGAAGCGCAAACGGAACGTTCCGGACCGGAGACTGGGTGGCCCAACCGTGATGCCACGGCGTTACACCGCGCCGCTCAAGACGAGTTCTTGGGATCTCGATGGTCGTCTCGATAAGCCGCAATGGCAGGATGTGCCCTGGACGGAGGAATTCGTCGATATCTTGGGCCTGCCGGGCGAATCGATCGCCCCGCGCTTTCTGGAACGAAGCACCCATCCGCTCGGCGATATCAGTACGGTTCCGGCGCCCCATTTGCGAGCCCGGGCCAAGATCGCCTATACGCCGGACGAACTGCTCATTGGCGCCACTCTCGACGATCCTCACCTGTGGGCAACGCTCACCGAGCACGACAGCATCATCTTCCTGGACAACGACTTTGAAGTGTTCATCGATCCGGATGGCGACCACGCCCTTTACGGCGAGTTGGAGATCAATGCCCTCAATACGACCTGGGACCTCCTTCTCGACCGGACGTATCTCGGTGGAGGCGCCGCGATCCACAGCTGGGAGATCAAAGGGTTGCGGACGGCGGTGCATCTCGATGGGAGTCTCAACGATCCGTCCGATGAGGATCGCGGTTGGTCCGTCGAAATTGCGATCCCGTGGCAATCGCTTGTCGAGCTGAGCACCCAGTTTAAGCCGGTGGCCGGAAACTATTGCCGACTCAACTTTTCGCGGGTTCACTGGGAGCTCGACGTGGTCGACGGTGCGTACGTCAAGAGGCCGAACCGGCCCGAGAACAACTGGGTGTGGTCTCCGCAGCGCGCGATCGACATGCACCGGCCCTGGCACTGGGGCGTCCTGTGCCTGGGCGACGCCGACGGGCAATTCCCGGGACAGATCGATGAGCATGCGCTCCAGGTCCAGCAGATTCTTGGCGAAATCGCGGTTCGCCAGAAGGCGGCGTTGGAGTCGAGCGGCGACTTCGACTTTGCCTGCCTCGCCCCCGGGATAGCGCTGGCCGCGACCCCCGGCGGGTTCGTGGCCAGTTGCGACGGCTGGGTCATCGATCAGACGTTTCGGGTCCGCCCGATCGGCTAGGGAGGCGTCAGCGTCACGAAGCCAGCGTCGATGTACTGACCGCCCTGATTCTGGTGGCAATGCACCGCGATCACGTTACGTCCCGGCCGCAACGCCTTCAAGGCGCCCGCCAGCATCGGAACTGCTTCGTAGTCCGTGGTCCATCCCGACCGTTTGAACGCCAGCTCCCCGTTCACAAACACCTGAACGTCGTCGTCGTGGTGAAGCCACAGATGAAGGTGCTTCGGCACCGGATTCGGAAGCTCGAAGGTGCGGCGCAGCCAGATATCGGCGTTGTCCCACGTGGTGCCGATGCGAGCGCCGGGCGTTCCCGCGGTGCCGAAGCCGCCTTGGCCCTGGCTCCAGCCTGAGTCGTCATAGGATTCGGCACTCCACTCGCCGGCAGGCGGTGTCGTCGTATAGCGCCACACGGATCCGTCCGCCGCGCCGATGATGGTCGTCACCTTCGGTCGAGGCGGGATCGGCGCCCAGGCTTTGGCTCCGTGTTCGCCCCGCTTGGCCCACTTGGTCCAGAGTTCGGGCCGGTAGAGGAATGGGATCATCGCCGCACCCATGACCGGGCGGGCTTCGAAGAAGTTCAGATGGCCGTTGGACGTGTCGTACCAGTCTCCCAATCCGATGCGGTTCGGCGTCTCATCGACGTAGCGATAGACACCGGCCATGATCGCTTCGAAATCGCCCGGATCCCCCGTGAGGGTGGCCAGCCAGATGTTCCAGTCGAGCTTGGCCCCGGTACCTCGGCTATCGATGGGCGGCCCGAAGGGGTTGAGGTGGCGGTGGTAGTTCGCCACTTCGCGCTGCTTCACTTGGGCGGGGAAGAGACCGTAACCCAAAATCGTGTCCCAGACCAAGTTGTACTTCTGACTCCAGGTCCCGGGCTGATCGAAGGAGAGCCGCGAGTGGTCGCCGTCGTCAGACTCTTTCTGCCAGCGCTCCGCGAACTCCGTCGCGATGTTCCGGTACCGCTCGAACTCGGGCTGCAGCTTCCGCATTCGGCAGAGCTCAGCGTATGATCGAATGCCCAGGATCGCCTTCGCGGAGAGATTGACGTTCTGCGCCATGTGCCCGAGAAAGTCGTCGGTACACAGCTGGTTTTCCGGGTTGAAACCTTTGGCGACCAAGTACTCAGCCCACTTGGTCAGAGTTGTCCAATGACTGGCCGCGTAGTCGGCATTCCCTTCCATCTTGGCGATGGCCGCGCAGAGGATCAGCATATTCGCCGATTCCTCGACCGGCATCTGGTCTTCTTCCGTGCGTTCGCCACCGCCGTAGACTTGACCGTTGGCCAGCGGATAAGTCCCCAGATCGTGAGGGGCAAAATCGAACGGCCAACGCGCCGATCCCCCATAGGCCATGATCGGCTGCACCAACGCCCGGGCGAGCGAAGGGCCGAACAGCAGCGCCTGAGGCGACATCGGATAGATCACGTCCGCCGTGGCTAAGCATCCGTTGCTCGAATTCTCCTTGGGAAACCAAAGGGGTTGTCCGGCTGGGTCGGCAACCAGCTTGCTGCCCGCCACGCACTGCCGGTAGGACAAGCTGGCGAGCTCCGCGTAGCGCGGCCCGCCGATGGCGGTGAAGTCGGCAAGCAGCTCACGGTCGAACTGATCGCATGCCTTTCGAATACTGGACAGATCGGCGGGCGCCCGTTTCACCAGGGCGTCGAGCGTTTCGCCCTGGCGACGCCAATATCCGCGCAGATTCTGTCCGAAATACTGAATCGACTCTTGATCGTCGTAGGCGAGAATCGCCATCTGCTCGACCGGTTCTGCATGCGCCTGAACCGAGGTGCTGCGGATGACGGCGTCGACCTCTCCCGCCTTGCCCGGCGTGATCTTGGCGGTGGCGATCTGCTCCGACGGGGCGGCCAGGGTGCAGTGTCCCCAGTCGATCTGGGTGCGGTCGCCTTTGGTCGCGAGTACGGGCTGGCTCTTCGTGCCAAACGTCAGGGCGGTCAGTTCGCCAAGGGAACGCGACTCGGCGTCGAGCACGGCATCGGGATGCGAACTCGCGATCATGCCGTTGGCGTGAAGCTCGACCTGAACCTGGTGGGGCGTTCCGTCGACCGACTTGACCGACCACAGGATGTAGGAAAGGGGACGCGCCAGCTTGTCGAGATCGGTCGCGATAGACGCGCTGAGGAAGGAAAGCGAAAGGGAAATGCCCGCGCCCGTGAACTCGGCGGCCACCGTCGCCGGGCGAATCGTCAGTCCAGTCTGGGGAAGTGGCGCGGTGTGCGATTCGGGATCACCCAGAACCCGATAGGCGGTGCCGTCGATCCGAACCGTCATGCGCAAGCGGTGGGGGGCGTGGGTCCAATGCTCGGTATCGGCTGCCGTCCACGTCTCATGCGGCATCCAGATGCTGAAATACGGGTCGTGAGCGATGAGAGGAATCGAAGGCGGGCGAAGGGGGAGGGTGTCGGGCATGGTCAGGAGCACCGTCGCAGCGAAAAGCGCCAGAGGCATGACGCTAAGTTACCTGCCGAACCTGATTTGCCGAGACCGGACGCTGCCAAATTGGTGCGTGCGGTGAGAGTGGTGGAGATAGTCGGGCTCGAACCGACGACCTCTTCAATGCCATTGAAGCGCTCTCCCAACTGAGCTATATCCCCACGTCGGAGCCCTATTAAACCTAATCGGCAGCGAAGCCTGCAAGGGCGAGGGAGAGGGCGATCTGCCACAATAGACACAACCCCAGCACCATGCCCGTTCCTATCCGGCCCACTGTCAGCCAACTCGCTCCGTACTCGCCCGGCAAGCCCATCGCCGAGGTGCGTCGTGAATTGGGCTTGGAGGAGATCGTGAAGCTGGCGAGCAACGAGAATCCGCTCGGTCCGTCTCCCCTCGCCGTCGCGGCGGTGCAGGCGGCGGCGACCACGCTCCACCTCTATCCGGATGCGGCGGCGCACGAATTGCGCCAGAAGCTGGCCGCGCACTTCGATATTCCCGCCGACCAGATCGTTCTGGGCAATGGCAGCGACGAGCTGATCCAACTTCTCGGCCAAGCCGTTTTGAGCGGGCCCGACGACGAGGTCGTCATGGGCGATCCTTCGTTCGTGCGATACGACGCCGTCCCCACCCTTGCCGGATCGCAGCGCCGGAAGATCAAACTCCACGAAGATGGCACGTACGATCTCGATGCGATGGCGGCGGCGGTCAATGAACATACCAAGCTGGTTTGGATCGCAAATCCCAACAATCCTACCGGGTGCTACGTCTCGCGCACGGACCTCGAAAAGTTCCTCACCAAGCTCCCGCCCCACGTCCTGACCGTGCTCGACGAGGCGTATTTCGAGTACGCCCGATCCGAACCCGACTACCCCGACTCGCGGGATTTAGTTCGAGCCGGGCGACCGGTTGTGGGTCTTCGCACCTTCAGCAAAGCCTACGGACTCGCAGGGATCCGGCTCGGCTATGGCTTTGCGCCGATCGAGATCGCGGACGCCATCGGCCGCATTCGCGAGCCGTTCAATTGCAATTCGCTGGCCCAAGTGGCCGCCATTGCCGCGCTCGATGACGACGCCTTCCTCCGCGAAACCGTGGCGACGAACCGGGCCGGGCGCGACCGACTGGTCGAAGCGGCCCATCGATGGGGTGCCCGCCCACTCGCCAGCGCCGCCAACTTTGTCTGTATCGATTTCGGCAAGCCCGCTCGTCCGCTGTTTGAAGAGCTCCTTCTCAAGGGCATGATCGTTCGCCCTGGCGACGTGCTCGGCCTGCCCAATTGTCTTCGCATCAGTGTTGGAACCCCCGACGAAGTGGACCGCCTCATCGATGCTTTGGAAAGTCTCGTGAAACTCAAGGCAACTCTATGATCATCGTCATGCGCTCTGGCAGCTCTCAGGAACAGGTCGACCTCATCTCCCAGCGGTTGGAGGAAGTCGGCTACGTCGTCAAACCGATTATCGGCGTCGAACGGACCGTGATCGGAGCCGTGGGCGGCATGGAACACGAAAAGGTCGATGTCATCGATCAGCTTCGGTCCTACGACTTTGTCGAAGACGTGATGATCATCACGAAGCCGTACAAATTCGTCGCGAAAGAGTATCGCGGCCAGCGGACGGTGCTCGATGTCGGCGGCGTGAAGATTGGCGGCGACGAAGTCGTCATGATGGCGGGGCCGTGCACCGTCGAATCCGAAGAACAGCTCATGGAGACGGCGGCGGCGGTCGCGAAAGCGGGTGCCAAGATCCTGCGCGGCGGGGCCTACAAACCGTCCACTTCGCCCTACAGCTACCAGGGCATGGGTATCCCTGGGCTCGAACTGCTGAAAGAAGCGGGACGACGCTATAACCTGAAGGTCATTACGGAAGTGATGGATCTGCGCAAAGTCGAGTTGGTCGCGGAATATGCGGACATTCTCCAAATCGGTACGCGCAATATGCAGAACTACGACCTGCTTCGCGAAGTGGGCATGACGAAGGTGCCCGTGATGCTCAAGCGCGGCATGACCTCGCGGTTTGAAGAGTGGCTGCTCGCCGCCGAATATATCGCCAGCGGCGGCAACGAGAACATCATGCTGTGCGAACGAGGCGTCCGGACGTTCGAGTCGTACACGCGGAACACACTCGACATCTCGGCCGTGCCCGTTCTGCACGCGCTTTCGCACTTGCCCGTCATCGTCGATCCGTCGCAGGGCACCGGTCGCCGCGATCTCGTCGCCCCGATGTGCAATGCCGCGGTCGCAGCGGGCGCCGATGGTCTGATCGTGGAGGTGCATCCGCACCCCGATCACGCAATCAAGGACGGCGCGCAGAGCGTCACCATCGAGCAGTTCAACGCGATGCAGCCCACCATTCAGCGCGTGGCTGACGCAGTGGGCCGCACCTACAATCTCGCTCCGACGCTAGCCTGATTTAAGCTCGATCGTCACCGTTTTCTTGCTGTTGCCGAGTCGCGCCTGGATCGTCGCCGAGCCTGCCTCGGCGATGGCGCCGGCTTTGAAGGCGATCCGAACCGACCGCCGCAACGACGGGATGGTGATGGTCGCAGGCACGGCCAGCAGGTCCGGCCGATCCGTCTCCAAGTGGACGGTGAATCCACCGTCTGGCGCGACCGTTTGTGAGGTGATGATCAGCGCCACCTCGCCATTCGGACCGACGGAGGGTCGGACCGATTCCAGCGAAACCAGGGACGGGAGCTTGATGGTCGTGGTCCCGGATTTCGTGGTGCCATTGAGGCTGGCCGAGATTTCCACCGCGGATTCGGTGTCCACCGTTCCCGCGCGGAGCCGCACGATCGCCTCTCGCCTTCCACGGGCGACGGTGAGATTGGCGGGCACCGGCAGGGCGTTCGGAAGGGAACTGGTCAATTGGACTTGCATCCCGCCGACCGGTGCAGCCGAATTCAGGACGACCATGAAGCGGATATCGCCACCGGCCGCCACGTCGCTCTGGAGGAAGCGAGCGGAGAGCAGCTGCGGACCTTCGACGACCAGCGTTTGGTCGAGCGAAGTGTCACCGTTCTGGGCCGTGAGCGTGATCGTCTCGCCCGCCGCATTCTCCTTCACGTAGAACAGGAAGGTCTTTTCACGCCTGCCTTCCAGGATCTTCACCGAGGCGGGCAGATTCACGTTGTTGGAACTGGACACCAAGTTGAAGGTCACGCCGCCGACCGGCGCGGCTTGGTTCAAGAGCAGTCGGCCCTGCAGGGTTCGCGACGGGAAGGTCGTCGTGCGATTCAGGGTGAATGTGGCGCCGATCCCGGCATCGGGCTTCACCGCTTTGAGCGCATCGATCCGGCCATAACGGACCCAGCCGCCCACTTTTTCAGCGGTCTTGACGATCCGCTCCCGGACCTGGGCCGAAGTGGCGGAACCGCCCAGTTTCGACCAGACCAGATTGGCCAATCCGGCCACCGCGGGCGCCGCCATCGACGTCCCGCTCATATAGCCATAGTGATTGCCGGGGAGGGTGCTGTAGATATGGTCACCCGGCGCCGCGACCTGCACCCACGTCCCGTAGTTGCTGTACGAGGCGCGGCGATCTTGCTCGTCGCTCGCTGCTACCGCGAGGACTCCGTCGAACGCGGCGGGGTAACTCGGCGAGCTGGTGCCGTCGTTGCCGGCGGCGGCGACGACCACGACCTGGTGCGACGTGGCGTAATTGATCGCGTCGCGGAGCGCTTCGGAAGCGACCGGGCCGCCCAAACTAAGCGAGATCACTTTCGCGCCATGATCCACCGCGTAGACGATGCCCTGAGCGACGCCGCTCGTACTACCGCCTCCGGCAGCATCCAGGACCTTGACGGGCATGATCTTGGCCGCATAGCCGATGCCCACACCGCCGAACCCGTTATCCGCGCCCGCGGCCGCGATGCCCGCGCAGTGCGTGCCGTGGCCGTGATCGTCCTGGGGATCGTCGTCCCCATTCACGAAGTCGTAGCCGGGAAGGATCTTGTCGGCGAGGTCCTCGTGGCTGGTGTCCACGCCCGTGTCGACGATGGCGATCGGAAAGTCAGCCGACCCGTGGGTGACGTCCCACGCAAGCGCGAGCTTGGTGCGCCGCCATCCGTACTGCTCCAGCCAATCTGGGTCCGTGGGCTCCCCGTTGGCGCGGAGGATGTAGTCGGGCTCGGCGTAGGCCACACCGGGCAAGCTCCGATAGAAGTTCACGGCCTGCCAAACGGCGCGGTCGTCCGAGAATCGGAGGGTCTGGGCGCCGGTCGCGCTTACTCGGCCCAGGGGGGCCGCTCCGGCGAACCGATGAGCCTGAGGCGCTAGGCGCTCATAGCCTGCTTTGAACTTAACGATGATTCGCCCCGGTACTCGTTCGGGGAAAATCTGGGACCAAGCCGCCCCTGTGCTGAGTAACGCGGACGCGACAATCGCCCCACGAATCCATCGGATCGCCATGTTCGGATGGTTCCATCCGCGAGGCATGACCCCACCCGGTAGGGTTGGCAGACGACTTCAGAAGCCCGTGGTCTTGCGTGCCCGAGGGCTCAGCGCTCGAGGTCGTCGAGCAGTTCCTTCAGGTCGCCGACATTTTCGCCGAGGGCCTCGCGAATTTGGCGAGCCAGATGCCGAGCCTCGTCCGCCTTGTTCGTTCGCTTCGCGGCCAGCGCCAAGTTGAGCGCGATCGGGAGCGAATTTTGAACCTGAGATGCACCAAATCGCATCGCGTTGTAGGCTTCCTCGTGCTTGCCCTGACCGCCCAGGGCGGTCGCGATTTCGGCGTAGGCCGGTTCGCAACCCGGGAACAGGTTGATGAGAGCGGTTGCCGCTTCCTCGGCTTCCTGCCACTTCTCGGATCGATTGAGCGCGGCGGCATAGAGCGCCCACATCTTCCAGTAGTCGGCGAGCCAGTTGCGCAACGGCTGGAGGTCGCGAATCGCCCCCGCGTAGTCCTCGGCCTCGATCTTCTCTTGGGCCTGCTGGACGATCTCCACGCGCTTCGGCTGCTCGAGTTCGATGAGCCAAGCGAGAGTTTGCGCGCGGGTGTTGGGATCCGGATTGGCGCCGAGGATGTTCCGCAGCACTTTCGGGATTTCAAAATCGCGGCCGGCGGCCTGGAGCGTCTGCGCGTATTCGACCATCAGCGGAATGTCGGTCGGCGCCACGTCGAGGCAGTCCTCGTAGAGATCCATCGCGCGGTCGAAATCTTTCTTCTGCTGGGCCAGGAACGGCGCATAGTAGCGCTTGACAATCGTGGCGTCTTCCAGTGTCTTCAGTCCGCCCTCGAACGCTTGCTCAGCTTCATCGAACTGGCCGTTCTGGGCGTAAGCGATCGCGAGTTTGGCGATGGCTTGAGAATTCTGCGGATTGCTGTCCACCAAGCCCTTCCACAGCGCCGGAACCTCGTGGGCCCGATTGGTCTGCTGAAGAACGCTTGCCAGGTAGTCCATGCTCGGCTTGTCGTCGCCTTCGAGTTCGACCGCCTTGCGGAAGTTTCGCTCGGCGTTGACGGGCATGTTCATCGCCATCTGCGCCATGCCGATGCGGGTGAGAATCGCGGGCTCGTTGGGCTCCAACATCGACGCCTTCTCGAATGTATCCGCCGCTGCCGGCAGGTTGCCGATCGCCTCGTAAAGCTCGCCGAGTGCAAAGACGGCTCGGCCATCCTGCGGGAATTTGTCCATCAGCTGCTTCAGCGTCTTCTCGACGTTCTCGGCGTTGCCGATGCGGAAATTGGTACACGCCCGGCACAGCTGCACCAGCGTGATGTAGGGCGCCTCCCAATCCTCGTCGGCGGCGATGCTCGCGAGCAGGCTCTCCATCGACGGACTGGGATCGAACTCTTGGGCGACCATGCCCTGGGTCTTGTCGATGTACTGGAGGGCGTCGTAGCCATCGAGGAAGTTCAGGAACGCGTCCGCGTTCGAGGTGCCAAATAGATTCTCGTCCTCGGAAAGCTCGTCGGGAAGCTCCTTGCCGGTTAGTGCGACAAGGTCGTCGATGATCAGCCGCATCGTGCTGAAGATGCCGCTCTTGAGGAACGAATGGTGCTCGTTCGTCATCGGCTCTTCCTGGCCTTTCTTAAACGTTCGGAGGTCGAGTTCGAATGAGGATTCCGCCGATCCGACGAGCAGACCGTCCATCGCCGCCTCGGCGTCCGTGCCCTCGAACAGCTGCTCGATCAGCTGGTACTCGTTGATCGTCTCGGAGGGATTCACGTGGGCAAGACGCGGGTTCTGCGACTCGTCCAAGCGGATGAGGTAGTTCACCGCATTGACATTCTCGCCGGTGTGGTTGCGGACAATATCGGCAGCGAAGTTGGCAAGCTGCCGGGCCAACGATGGCTTAGTGTTGGGGCCCGCATTAAATGGCAAAACGGCGATAGTCATGGCTTGCAGAGTGTACCAGCGAGCCGGATTCAGGAACCCGGCAGACCGGATATCCTGTGCGCCATGAGAGTCGCCGTCATCGGTGCCGGCATCATGGGTTCTTGCGCTGCGCTTCACCTGGCCGAGCGCGGGCACGATGTCGATTGGTTCGACCGCTATCCGCTTGGTCACGATCAGGGCAGCAGCCACGGGCGCTCCCGAATCGTGCGGATCGCCTATCCCGATCCGTTCTATGCCCGCGCCATGGTCGAAGGCTATCCCATGTGGCGGGAATTGGAGCGCCGACTCGGCCAAACCGTGCTACACGAATGTGGATTGCTCTATCTGGGAAAATCTGACGCGCCGAACGTCGAGGGCGTTCGTACGGGACTTCGTGAACTCCAGATCCCCTTCGAGGAGCGAACCTCCGGCCAGCCCGCGCCCCTGGACGGCGAAGTCGGAATCTTTAGTCAGGACGGCGGATGGGTCGCCGCCGACCTCGCGCTCCGAGGCATCCAAGAACTGGCCCAAGCGGCGGGTGCCCGCTTCACCCAAGCCACCATCTCGCCTTCGGACTTGAGACATGACCGCATCGTCGTTGCCGCGGGAGGATGGGTCCGCGAACTCGCGGATATCCCGGTCACGCCGACGGTGCAGACGTTCGCTTACTTTTGGGGCCGCGTCGAGGGGCCGGTCTGGATCGAGGACGGCCCGGATGGCATCTACGGCTTTCCCTCGGAGCCCGGGAAGACCACGTTCAAAGTCGGCTTTCATCGCGGAACCCGTGGCCTCGTTCCCGCGCAGAGCGACCGATCGCCCGATCCCGCGCAAATCCAGGCGATCCAGGCGACGATTCGGCGGCGCTTTGACCTGGGCGCTGAGGTCGTGGAAGCGAAAACGTGCATCTACACCACCACAGCCAACGACGATTTCATCGTGGATTGGCTCGATCCGCGCTTCTTGGTCGTGTCGCCGTGCAGCGGCCACGGATTCAAATTTGGTCCGTGGATCGGCCGACACGTGGCCGACCTTGTCGAAGACAAGGCCAGCCCGATCGATCGCTTTCGGCTGAGTTAGTTCAAGGCGGGGAAGATGCGACCCGCGGCTTGGAAGCGCACCTCGACCGTGCTGACTGCTCCAACGCCGGTGAGCAGCGCGCCTTCCACCTTGACCCGCCCAGCCGGCTTATCGAGGAAGCTGGTGACGCGCGACCCATTCATCGCGGCCCCGCCCGAGGTCATGCCGGACGGCAACTTGATCCATGCCGAAAGGTTAGCGGCGCCGCCCGTGAGGTTCGTCACCGTCAGCATCATCGAGCTCTTCTGCTTGGTGACCGTGATGTCAAATCGGTGAGCGCCGAGCCGGACATTCCGGAACGTCATCGTCGGCCACGCGGTCGGGAGCTTAGGCGCGATACGCAAGGTGTTGCCGGGCGCATCCGGAGTCATGTCGAGGAAGATCATCAGCGCGTCGAGCAAGGTCGACATCGATTCCCATGCGTTCGGCCAGGCGGTTTGCAGCGAGAAGTTCGACTGGCCGCTGTAGAGCAGCGAATTCGTCGGCGCGATCTGCTCGGCTCCGAGACCCACGGGCCCTAACCGATTGATACAAAGATCGAGCTTAGACTTGTGCACATCGATGTCGCCTTGGCCCGCCGTAACATCGCAGCGCTCCGCGTAGTAGAGGCCGTACCAAAGCGTGGAAAGGAACCACGGGCCGCCGTTCCAATAGGTATCGCCCCAATAGCGATTGATGAGCCCCGTCCATTCGCCGCTCGTGTTGACTAGCGGGTGGGTGTTTCCAAAGGCATCGGTGGCGACGCCGTTGATCCGGTCGACCACTTTCTTGG
Organism: Fimbriimonadaceae bacterium; assembly: GCA_044226215.1. Classification (GTDB taxonomy): domain Bacteria; phylum Armatimonadota; class Fimbriimonadia; order Fimbriimonadales; family Fimbriimonadaceae; genus JBGAHK01. The sequence continues at coordinate 961,661 of JBGAHK010000002.1, forward strand.
CCTGGGTTCCGTTGACGGCCACGACATTGAACGGATACGAAATGCCGAGCTGACTAATGTCGGTGTTCTCGCCGTTCCAGTTCAGCCTGCCCACGATGCCGTTGTGAATCGAGTCGGCTCGGCTCGTGAACGTGGCCGCGTCCGAGGCGTTGCCTGTCAGCGTCATGATCGTCGACGCATCGCGGAGACCGCGCTCGACCTGTGCATTCGAGTAAATGAAGTCGTCGAACGAGTCTTCCCACACGTTATTGCCGTGCATGAGCTGGTTCGGATCGTCGTAATACAGCCGCGAATCGATCGCCGAGTCGGTGCTGCTGGCAAAGGCGGCCTCGCGGGTGACGCTCGCCATCGAACTGAGCCAGCTCGAGTCGCCGGTCGTGTTGTACTGATAGAGCACGCCCCACGGGAAGCACGCGGTTTCATCGACCTGGGGCGACGTCCAGATCTTGTAGCCGTCGGTGGTGTACTTCTGATACCAGAAGCCCTTCATGCCCAGGCCGCTATCGTAGTCGCGGTAGGCAACATCCTTTAAGAACCGGTAGACCTCGGACGCTTCCCCAAAGTGGCCCGTGCGGGCGAGTGTGATGGCGGCATAAACCGCGTCGCGGGGCCAGACGAACGGATAAGCGCCGTTGTGCATGCCCGCGACCACTCCGCCGCCCTTGCCATCGAGGTGCAGCGCCGTCGCCAAAAGAGAGCGATTGAACAGGTCGTCGTACGTCGTGCCGGGGAAATCGACCGTGGTCCCTTGGTTGAGCCACGCCTGCCACGTCGAGTCGGTCGTGGTCAGAATCGACTGCGCCGACACGTTGGCAAACCAATCGAGAACGGGAGCGACCTGGACCGAATACGTGCCCGTCGCAATGAAGTTATCGAAGCCGCCGGCGACGATCACATCGATCTCTTTCGTGACACCTGGAGGTAGGGTGACCTTGGACCCGATCCAGCCCTGGCCGTTGTCGCTGCTCGTGTCGCGCCAGCTGTCGGTGGCGGCGGAACCCGCGACGCCGCCGACGCTCGAAAGCTGCTTCATCCCAACCGCCAAAACCACGCTGACCGACTTCGTGTAGTCGCCGTAGCTGGCGGGGTTATATTCGCCGCTGCCGCTCGTCGTTCGGGCCACATTGTCGGTGGCGACCATGGCCCCACGCCCCGAATCGAACAGCATCGTGTCGTAGGCGTCGCCTCCGTTCAGCGCAAAGTCGCCGTACGTGTAGAAGTTGATCGTCTTGGATGAGGCGCCATTGTTGGTCAGCAGGAATCGCTTGACGTAGATGCCGCGATTCGGATTCAGGGCGAGATCGACCGGGAAGCTGATGCCGTAAGGCGAGAAATCGTACTGCTCGACCGTGATCGAGTTGCCGCCACCGGTCAAGATCATCGAGCCGTGAACCGAGTTGGAATTAGCTTGGTAGTTTTGGGTGACCGACGAATAGCCGGCGCCATTCTGATTCGACATCCAGTAGGTGGTGCCGTCGACCCGAATGCCCGCCATCAGCTGGTTCAGGTTCATTTGGCCGCGGGAGCCGAGCGGGAGCCCGGGCGGGAATGTATCGAGGCCGTCGACGTAGCCCTCGTTCTTGGTGCCCATGCCTTGGACGCAGCCGGCACTCGGATAGTAGATGTCGTAAACGGTGCCGTTCTGGTCGAGCTGGACGTTGATGTAGTTGTTGCCCGTGACCGCTTCTTCCTTCCAGAACGAGACGTCGGGATAGCCGGTCGCAGGATGGGAACTCCCCGCGCCGCCGCCCGGCCAAGCCAACTTATTTGTATAACTAAAAACGGTCGCTGGGTTGGACGGATTGTCGCACACGCCGTCACTGCACCCTGCGTTGTTTGCCCAGATTTCCGGTCCGCCCCCGGAATGCCACGCCCCGATGATGTACTTGACGGTCTGCCCGTAGACGCGGGCTGAAGCGGGCAGTGCTGCTTTCCACCAATCCATCTGGGTGGGATTGGACCCCTCATTGCGAAGGAACGTCACGCCACCGTTGGAGGACCGCAAAACTTGGGTGCTGCCCGTGCCGGCGTTGCCTTTGCTGCCGGAAGGAGTCGTGCCGTCCAGCGTGTAATAGATGGCAACGTCGGTGTAGAAAAACGAGTAGCCGATCTTGGCGTAAATCGTCACCGCTTCATCCTCGCGAGGGATGGCGGGATTCCGAACGGTGGTGCCGCTGGGTTCACCAAACGCCGCATCCGTGGGGTTGTGGGTCACGAATTCGGGAGTCGCGAACGCGGAGCCCAGCAGAGTGAGGGCGAGGCCAAAGGCGCAAAGTAATCGGGTCATAGGAAGTCGGGTCCGGTATTCCTACAGTATCACAAGGCGCTGGTTCCCGCCAAGGCGAGAATTGCCGGTTTCTCAAGCCGTCGGTATACTCGCGCTCCCGGCCCGGGTGGCGGAATGGTAGACGCAGCGGACTTAAAATCCGTTGATCGCAAGATCGTGTGGGTTCGAGTCCCACCCTGGGCACCAGTTAGCTGGATTCGAGTTTCTGATACTGCTCGACCGCGTCCTTCGCTTCTTTCAGGCCCAAGCCGGTGGCCTCTCGGAGATGTTTGATCGCGCCGATCTTGTCGTCTTCGGGGTTCTCGCTGAAGTATTCGCTGAGGATCGCATCCGCCCCGCCTACCTGGAGCCGACGCTCCTTGCGCTCGCGTCGCCGCACCCACTTTTCGAATTCGTCCTCGCGGCCGCCGACCTGTTTGAACCAGCTTTCCACGAGATGGATGAGGAGGAAGAAGCCCCAGATACTGATGGGCCAGATGCACCACCAGCTGGAATGCCGGCTGAAGAAATTGATGCCGAACAACAGCAGGGAAACGCTCACCCAACTGCCGACCTCGCCCCAATCCTTGGAACGCTGACGTCGGTTGAATTCCACGCGGAGCTCTTTGAGGCGCGCTTCCTCGCGCATCTGCTCGATGGCGCGATCGACCCCGGCCGGATCCAGCCCCATCTCCTGCACGGTTTGAACCAGCTGGTCCCGCGACATCCCCGCCCCCGCTTGCCCGCTGGCCCGGCGAAGGATCTCTTCCGCTTCTTCGGGAGAGAAGAATTGCTCCGGCATATCTTCAGTTGTTACCAGAGTGAGGGGCGGATTCGATGCGGCAGATTCGCCAGTCGGGCAAAATTTGTGCGCCCTGATTTTCGTAAAAATCGATCGCAGGCTGGTTCCAATCGAGCACGGACCATTCGAGCCTCGCGAATCCGCCCGTCTGCTGAAGATCCATAAGCCGACCCAACAGCGCCTTCCCGACGCCACGACCTCGCCAAACGGGCGTGACGTAAAGATCTTCCAGCCAGAGTCCAGGACGGGTGCGGAACGTGGAGTACGTTGTGAAATAGAGCGCATAGCCGATGAGGCCGGTATCCGACTCGGCGACGAGCCCGCGGATCGAGCGTTCTGGCCCGAACAAATGGTCGGCCAGCTCCTCGCTCGTGCCGGTTACCGTATGGCGAAGCTTTTCGTACTCCGCCAGTTCGAGCACGAGTTGGAACACCGCCTTGACATCGCCCGGAGCGATCTCGCGGATCGCGACCGTTTCAGCGGGTCCGGCGTCCACCAAACACCTTCTTGTCCAAGGAGTAGGCGCCCCCGCCCATCATCAGGATCGCGAGGGCGATGGTGCCGATGAGCATCGGGTACGCGAACTTGTTGACGGGGTCGTTGAAACCGACCATCGTGAGCGAATGGGTTTCACGCAAGTGGATGAACGTCGCTACCGACATGGTGCAGAACACGCCAAACGCGGCGACGCGGGTGAGGAGCCCCAGGGCGAGCCCGAGTCCGCCAAAGAACTCGCCAAAAATCGCGAAAACGGCGAGGACGGGCGGAATGCCTTGCCCCTTCTGAAAGGCGCTGATCGTGCCCTGGAATCCCATCCCTCCAAACAGGCCGAACAGCTTTTGACTGCCGTAATACATGATGACGAGCCCGGCCACAACCCGAAGCAGTAGCAACGCGGCGTTTTGGAGGCGATTGTCTTTCATGCCATGGTTTATACGGAGGGATCGGCGGCGACGGTTCGCTCTTCACGCTTCCATTGCTGCAACATCGTTCGCGCCGCCTCGCAATCGCCCGGAGCGAGCTTCCCATCCAGGATCTGCTCGATCAGATACGCCTTGGCTTCTCCCACCGCCTTTCCCGGCTCCAGGTTCAGGAGCGCCATGATCTCGGCACCGTCGATGGGGCTGACGTAGCCTTCCGCCGGCTTCTCTTGATAGGCCGCGTCCAACGTCTGCGCGATCGTATCGACGTCCATCGCGAGAACCCCCGGAGCGAGGGACTTGGTATCCGCGCGGACCAGCTCGACCAGGCGCGGTGTGTCATCGCCCATCGCACGCCATACCCTGCGGGCCGCCGAGGTCGTGAAGACCGGGGCCGACCCGAGTCGCATGTGATTCCGTACCAGAAGCGCGACGCGCCGGACGATATCGCCGGGAAATCGGAGGCGGTCGAGCATGGCGGTGGCGATCTCTGCGCCCACGAGTTCGTGCGTCAGGAACCGTGTGTTGCCTTCTGCGTCGATGGTCCGCGTTTGCGGCTTGCCGACGTCGTGAAGCAGCGCCGCCAGCGCCGCAACGAGATCACCGCGCGGCGTATGGTGCAGCACCAAGAGGGTGTGATCCCAAACATCGAGATGGTGATAACGCCCCTGCTCGACGCCGACCATCGCCAGAAACTCGGGGGCGAACTGGGCGATGAGACCGTACTTGAGCAGGTCGGCCATCGCGATCTCTGGAGCGGGCCCCACGAGCATCTTGCTCCACTCGTCGCGGATCCGCTCCTGCGAAATGATGGACAGGCGATCCACCTGCTTGGCGAGGCCGGTTTCGACGCTCGGATCGAGCTCAAAACCCAGTTGCGTCTTGAATCGCACAGCGCGGAGCATCCGGAGCGGATCGTCGTAGAAGATGTCTTCGGCGGGCATGGGCGTGCGCAGGATCTTCGCTTCCAAATCGCGAAGCCCCAGACCCAGCGGATCGCGCAGTTCGTCGGTGGTCACATTGACCAACAGCGTATTGATCGTGAAATCGCGGCGACTGGCATCTTCCTCGAGGGTCGCCGGCGCCACCTCGGGCTTGCGCGATTTCGATCGGTACGATTCACGCCGCGCGGTGACAATTTCGACGTCTGAGTGCTCGACTCGGATGAGGGCAGTGCCGAACTGGGGGTAGGTGACCGGTTCGATCGGACTGGCGCCCGATTTCCAGAGGAACGTCGCGAGCTCCGGTCCATTTCCTTCGATGACCAGGTCCAGATCCGGCGATTCAGGTCTTTTCAGGAGCCGATCGCGGACGGCACCGCCGACCAGCCAGACGCGACCCTCGTACGGAGTGCCCCGCAGATGTTCGGCCAGACGCCTGATCACCGGATGGTCGCGAAACATCGGGGAAAGTGTATCTAAGTGAATGATCTCCACCCCTCGACCGTCCTAAAATGAGAGCATAAACCGATGAAGTGCCCCCGATGCGGATCTCCTCTTTCCGGTGACGCGCGCTTTTGCAGTGCCTGCGGACAGCCGCTCGCCGCTCAGGCGCCCATGGTCGCGCCCGCGCCGGCCCCACGCATGGTGGTGCCTTCGAACTCGTCGAGTAACATCAAGTGGATCCTCGGCGGCGTCGGTCTGGCCCTCGTGGCCGCGCTGGCCTGGTTTCTTTTGGGCAGCAACCTGCTTAAGGCCGAGGGCAAAGTCGCCAAGGGCGACCTCCTAAAGGCCCAAGGCACGGCCGTGCCGGGCAAGCTCATCCAAGCGGAGGGCCGCGCCGCCTCGCCCGAGGTCATCCAGTCTCAGGGCCGCCAAGCCGTCGTGATGCCTGCCGACATCCGGGCGTGGCTCGAGCACCTCGAGCGAATCGAGCGCAAGCGTGTCGATCTGGCCGGAAGGCAGATGTCGCAAAGCCTGGTCCTGATGGCCCAGATGCAAGGCGGCGGACTCGCCGAGTTTGCCAAGGGGCTCCTGGCCGACGATCCGGCCACCGCTCCCGACCCGCCCACACCGCGCGATACGATGAAAGATGAGGCGGCCCCCATGAAGCAGGCGTGGACCGATCTGAATCGCGAGTTCAATGCGGTAGCCCCGCCGACGGAGTGCGTGCCGATTCGGTCGGAATACGACCAAGCGCTCGGCGAAACAGCCGCTATGATCGGCGACCTGATCGACGTGATCTCCAATGCCAACGAAAATCCCGCTGGCGCGATCGATCAGCTGCGCAAGGTTCAAGGAACCAGCAAGGACCACATCGATGCGGCCGCCAAACGCACGGACGCCCTGGTCCAGAAGATCTGTGACAAGTACGAGACCAAGAAATGGTTCGATGTCACGGGCGACGTGGGCGGCAACATGCTGTCCAAGTTCGCGGGCTAACTCCAAACAAGCGAAAGGGTCCCGGATCGTAAGACCCGAGACCCGTGGAGTAGGTCCGATGCGAAATTACTTACGTCGGCGAGCCGCGATGAACGCGACGCCCATGCCGATCGCGACGATGCCGACAGGCTCTGGTACGGTCGGAGGCGGCGTGACGATTCCTTGAGCGGTCACCTTCGCGGCCGTGTTGCCCAGGAGCATCGTGAACGGGAGGGTGATCGAGCTAATGCCGCTGGCGATGTCGCTCCCCTTGATGCCACTCGACTTCTCCTGATAGCTGTACGGAAGCATCCACCAGCCGAGAACTTGGCCATTCTTGTCGACCGGGAACGTCGTGGCGCTGAAGGCTCCGAGCTTGAACGGCTTGCCTTCCGGCGTGAATCCACCGCTCTCGCCGGCATTGATCGTTACGAGCTCGCCGCCGTTTTCGAGGTCGACGGTGCCCTCAAACACGTCCACCTTGACGTCCTTTTCGAACGCGATCAAGAATTCGGTGCCGCGGGCGGTTGCCGTGCCGATGGGCGTTTGAACGCGAGTGTGCATGCCGCGGTCCTTGACCCAGAGCGCACCCGAGCTCAGGCGAACGCGTCGCAGCTCGGAAACGTCCTGAACGACCATTTCGGCGCGCTCATTGACGCGGATCTGGCTGCCTTCTTTGAAGGTCAGCTCGGCGAAGCCGCGCTTGCCCGTGCGGACGGTGTCGCCGTTGTTGAGGTTGCTGTTGAGCTTTGCCTCGACGAACTGGCTGTTGCCGATCTGCATTTGGGCATTACGTTGGGCAGTGATTTTTCCGACCTGGCCGTAAGCCGACAAAGCCCCAAACATCACCGCGCAAAGACCGAGGGTCCTTAGCGAAATCATTTAATTCCTACTCCTGGTTCAATCAAACAGGGCCGAGCAATCTCGACACAACTGACCTGACTATGATTATTCTATCTCAGAAATCCCAGATTTTTTGATTCTTTTTATCGGTCGCCAGTTAAGTTGTGGCGGCGGACTCAACTGAGTCAGACGAATCTGGCGCGGTCTGGTTCATTTCTGGGGTTACGTTCAGCCTTGGTATAACCTCCCTATCGTGGAACCGACGCGCGGCGAATTCCTCCACATCACGGGCTTTCAGCAGCCCCTGTTTTACTTGCTGGTCCTGGGCAGTTTGGCCTATGCCGCCTGGACGATCGCGTCGCGGGCGCGGATTTGGATGCAGGGCAAGCCGATCGATTGGAAGCCCCAGATCGTGCCCAACATCCTCGTTTACATCCTCGCCCAGCGGAAGGTGCGTTCCAGTCGCCACAAGAGCGGAGCCCCCATGCACCTGCTCATCTTTTACGGGTTCCTCTCCCTGCTGATCGCCACCACTCTCCTTGCGATCAATACTTATTCGCCCTTCAAATTCCACCAGGGTGCCTACTACCTGGGCTACGAGTTCGTCTTTGACACCCTGGGTCTGCTCCTCGTGATCGGCGTGGGCTGGGCCATCGTCCGCCGCAACGGGTTTCGACCGCGCACCCTGATCTCGAACTGGAAAGACAATTGGGCGCTGACCTTGCTGTTCACGCTGGGGTTCACCGGCTATCTTCTCGAGGCCGCTCGCATCAGCAACAACCCGAAAAGTTGGGACGGCGTCTCGTGGGTCGGAAACAGCTTGGCTGCCGTGCTTCCCCGCGTGTCTGACGGGGCGTACATCGGGATCTGGTGGTTCCACGCCATTTTGGTGGTCGCGCTTTTCGCTTCGCTCCCCCACATGCGGCTCCGGCACATCGTCATGGCGGCGGCGAGCGCATCGGGCCACCCCAACGATCAGCCTCGAGGCGAACTCAAGCCGATCTCGATGGAGGAAGTCGAGCAAACCGGGCAGATCGGGGTCGCGCTCGCCAAGGATTACTCGCGCTGGCACTTGATGTCGCTCGATGCTTGCATGGAGTGCGGGCGGTGCACGGAGGTCTGCCCGGCCAACCGAGTTGGCAAGCCCCTCGATCCTCGTGCCGTGGTCCAGGCGATCCGCGGCGCCGCCGTCACGGGCGAAAACGTCCCGGCTGCAATCACCGAAGAGGCGCTCTGGGCGTGCACCACCTGCAACGCGTGCGTCGAAGCCTGTCCCGTCTTGATTCGCCACGTTGATCTGATCGTCGATGCGCGCCGTAACCTGGTCGCGGAAGGGCACTTAAGCGGCACGGCCGCGACCATGCTCCGCCAGACGGCGAGCGCGGGCAACGCGTTCGGTGCCGCCGGCGACCGAGAGGCCTGGATGTCGGGCCTGTCCGTTCCGTTGGCCCGCGAAAAGCGCACCTTCGACGTCCTGTTCTGGGTGGGCTGCGCGGGGGCGACCGATCCCGGCGCCATCCGCACCACCCAAGCGGTGGCCACGTTGCTCGGCAAAGCCGGCATCGATTTTGCCTGCATGGGCAACGAGGAAAAGTGTACGGGAGACCCCGCGCGGCGAGTCGGCGACGAGTTCCAGTTCCAAGAGATGGCGATGGGCAACGTCGCCGCGATGGGACAGTACGAGTTCAAAACGATCGTGACGGCATGCCCGCACTGCTTGAACACGCTGAAAAACGAATACGGCCAGTTCGAGGGCAAGTACCGAGTCGTCCACCACAGCCAGCTACTGGCCGAACTGGTGGCCCAAGGCAAACTCCAAGGAGCGACAGGGGGCCAGACCGTCACCTATCACGACCCTTGCTATCTGGCGCGGGTCAATGGGATTGCCGATGCGCCCCGCTTCCTGCTCGGCGCGGGAAAGGGCCAGCCGCTCCGGATGGTGGAGCCAGAGCACCGTGGAGTCAAGACGCTCTGTTGCGGCGCGGGCGGCGGACGGATGTGGATGGAAGAACCACCCGAGCAGCGCCCGGGCAACAGTCGGGCCGAAGAATTGCTCGCTACGGGCGCCAAAACGGTCGCGCTCGCCTGCCCCTTCTGCCGCATCATGCTCGACGCCTCGATCAAGCAGGTCACCGACGAGGAAATTCGTCTGGTCGACCTCGCCGAACTGCTGCAGGAGTCGAATGCGTGACGACCGGACTCGGCATCGACCTCGTGTCGATCGCCCGGATTCGGAAAGCGATGGAGCACCCCCGCTTTGTGCAGCGCATCCTGACTCCGGCCGAACGGGCCATCAGCACCTCGCCCGAATTCGTGGCGGGTCGCTGGGCGGCCAAGGAGGCGTTCGCCAAGGCGGTCGGGGAGCCGCGGGCCTGGCACAGCGTGGAGGTTTTGGCGGCGCCATCGGGCCAGCCGATCCTCCGCAGCACCCGGGGCGAAACGGGCTTGGTCAGCATCAGCCACGAGCGCGAAATGGCGGTCGCGGTGGTCCTTCTTCAAGACGTTTGAACCTGGGCCTGGCAAGGTTTATAGGTTTTTAGGCCCGAACGCCTAGCTTTTTACGAGGGAAACGTCTATAATCCACATGGTTCAGTGCGAATCTGAACTATCCGCAAAGACGCAGGAGGCGTCGCCGAGCGAAGGGTTTGATGCGTGACCGACTCTCGTAGGAAACTTAAGGAAAGTTGCGAGATGAGTGTCGCCAAGTCGAACTCCTAGTCCCGGCCCACGACCGACTGAGGCTGAGCGGAAAGCAAATCTAGGAGAAAAAACAAGGATGAAGCGAACGCTTAAAACGGCACTGACTTTGGTCATGGGTGCCGCTCTGTTCGTCCCGAGCTTTGCTCAGGACAACTTCCCCGATACTCCGGCTAATCACTGGGCATGGGAAGCACTCTCGAATATGAAGCGCGAAGGCATTCTCGTCGGTTACCCCGACGGTCTGTTCCGCGGTCCGCGCAACGCCACTCGCTATGAGCTGGCCGTTGCCATCAACGCCACCTATCAGAAGCTCAAGGGCATGATCGATGGCCTGCAGGAGCAGGTCAACGCGCTCAAGGGCGGCGATGGTGTGGATGTCAAGTCTCTGAAGGATCAGCTCGCTGCTCTCCAGGCCGACGTCAATGCGATGAAGGGCTGGGGCGACGATGTCGCTGCGCTGAAGAAGATGGCCGGCACGTTCGAAAAGGAACTGGCTAGCCTCGGCGTCGACGTCGAAGCGATGAAGAAGGACCTCGCCAACCTCGAGGATCGCGTCACGAAGCTTGAAAAGGCTCGCAATGCGGTCGACATCTCGGGCGATGTCAACGTCTGGGTCGCCTCCGGCAACAGCCGCGACGGCTTCGCTGGCCTCACCAAGGATGGCCGAATCACCGGCGTGAACGTCAATGACGGTTCCGCTGCTGGTACGTTCGATGCCAACCGCGGCAAGGTCGGTCTGACCCGCGACCTCAACATCTATCACGAGATCGCAGTCCGACTCTCGAGCACGAACGAGACCGGTCCGAAGTGGCACGGCACCCTCGTTTACGGCAACCTCCTCGGTATGGATGCCAATGGCAACCCGACCGGCTTCGGCGATCAGTCGAACCGCTTTGGCGGCTTCGCCTACCGAACCGGCAAGGGTCAGTTCTACATCCAGGATCTCGCTGTGTCGTTCGACACCAGCCTGATCGGTGTGAACTTCTCGGCCGAAGTTGGTCGAATCGGCGCGATGGTGTCCCCGTACATCTTCGCTCGACGCGACAACAGCCCGTACTTCAAGAACGAGCGCTGGGATAACAACCTTTGGTACATCGACGGCGGCATGCTGGGCTTCAAGTTCGGCAACGTCGGCCTGAAGGTCTTCGGTGGCAAGAGCACCGGCCTCCAGACGCAGGATGGCACCGAGATCAACCCGGTCAACGTGTTCGTGGGCAACCGATTCGTCGGCGCCACGATCCCGACGGCGGGTGCTGGCGGCCAGGTCTTCTCGACCTTGGGCGCAGTCCTCAGCATTCCGGTTGGCGATTCCGCCGGCGTTGAGGCTTCGTACCTGATCCACGACCTCGTGAACCCGCTCTCGCTGAACAACGGCGCGGCGACCGTGCAGGCCAACCGCCTGAACGTGCTCGGTGCGACCGGCCACATCGGCTTCGGCAAGGTGAAGCTCAGCGGCGGCTACGCCAAGAGCGTTCCGATGTACAACACGAAGAACATCGGTATGGACAAGGGCAACCAGGCTGCCTGGGCTGGCCTTTCCACCTCGTTCGGTATCGTGGACCTCGATCTTGAGTATCGAAAGATTCAGTACAACTACGGTGCAGCCGGTACGTGGCGCCGCATCGGTACCAACTGGAATCCGACGAACATCAAGGGCTTCTACGGCCACGTCGGCATCAACCTCACCTCGGCTCTGAGCCTGCACTACATGGGTGAGTTCGACAAGACGATCGCCGCCACGACCTTCCAGAAGAAGGACGCGGACATCCAGAGCAACCAGGGCAAGCTCGTTTACAAGATGAACGACGCTTGGAATGCGATGCTCGGCTATGAAGAGGTTCTCGTCAAGGGCGTCAACGCCGCATTCAGCGGTGGTCAGAACACCCGACAGCGATGGGCTTCCGTTGGCCTCGGCTACAACATGGGCACCAACTCGATGCTGAACTTCGGCTACGAGTACGGCAGCGTGTTTAACACCATTCCTTGGGGAACCGGCCCGGTCGGCTCGTACAAGGGTGGCTTCTTCACGAGCCAGCTCAGCATCAAGTTCTAAGCGTTTCGCTTAAGAACGAGATCCGTTTCCCCGGTCGCAGCAATGCGCCGGGGAAACTCGTTTTTGCGACGGGCGCGACACCATAATAGAGACATGCTGAAGACTCGTGCTATGCGTCTCGCCGTCGGTGGCGTCCTCGCCGTCAGTTTGGTCACGGTGGGCGTGACCCAGATCAAAGAAGTCATCAAGGTGCTGGGCGTCGGTGCTGCCGTTAAGCAGTTCGCGCCGGAAATCAACCGCCAGTTCAACAAGCTGACGAAGCACACGGATACCCCCACCAAGACCACGAAGGTCGTCCCGATCATCGCCCTCGGCAGCCGTGGCGCGATCGGTGCGGCTCAGGTCACCGGCCCCAAGGCGTCCGTGAACAAGGTGGAAGCGGTCGCCTCTCCGGAAATCAAGCTGTTTGGCGAAATCCTGATCCGCGCCCTCATCCCGGTCTCAAGTAAAAATGTCAGCGACATCAAGACCGTGGACGGCGTCGGCGTCACCGGCATCGTCGATATCAGGCTCTAAACAAAAAAATGGCCGGACGGTGCTGAATCGTCCGGCCCAAAGAGGGCTCTAGGAGCCCTGCTTGTCGCTTTTCGCTGTGTTTCTCGTGGTTGATGTCCAGCGCCTCAATTCGCGAAGGCGGGCACCGGATCAAACGGTTGATCAGAGGATCTAGTTAGACACGCTTGGCTGGCCCGCAGAGCCCGCCCGGACGCGGATGTCGCCCTTTCGTACGGCGCCACCAAATTCGAACGTCAGATCGCCCTCAGCGGCCTTGAACGCCACTTCCAGGATGTCCTTCTTGTCCGACTCGTCCTTGGGCTTGACCAGGTCGGCCACGTGGACCTTCACATTGCCCGGAATGCGCTTTGGACCGTTCTCGGTCACAACGACCATCATCGCCCGGCTCTCGAACCAGCCATTGGATTCCTTGGTCATCAGTTTCGGGATCATCTCGGCGACGATGCGAACGGGTCGAGCCTTATCGCTCTTCACCTGATTGAATTCAAAGCGGCCGCGCGTGACGACCTTTTCGTCTTTGCCCTTATGGCTGCCGACTTCGAAATTGAATTCGGCTCGGCGTCCATCCCTGGCGACGGCGTTCCCACGACCTTGGACCAGTTGGACGACGCGATCGTCCTGGGCATTGGTCGCGACACAAAGGGCCGCGACGGCAAGCAAAAATAGCGTGCGATTCATGTTGTGCAGTGCCTCCCGCTTCGCCGCAGCGAAGCTCCAACGGGCAAAGACGTGGATGCCGGAAAAAAGTTCAGCAGGGGGCCAAACGGCTAGAAAGAGGCTCCGTGAACCGGGCGCAAAGAAAAAAGACGGATCGGATCGAGTTTTTGGAGCCGATTTTTGCGAAAACTGCCTGGACCCCCTTGACAGCCCAGATCAGGAAATGCTTCAATTCTCCTTGCCCCCGGAAGGGTGCAACCAGCACGTTGAAAGCTGAATAGTGACGCGCGAAATGTAACAAACCAGCTTGGCGCGAACGGTCTTCGGATCGGTCGCGACAGGTCCAAAACCAATTCATGTTCTATGACGCGGAGTTCGCTCCGCGGGCATCTCGGCTTCGGTCGGGGACACGAGCTTCGGCTTGTGATCGGAACACAAACGAACTTTCTTCGGAGAGTTTGATCATGGCTCAGGACGAACGCTGGCGGCGTGCCTAAAACATGCAAGTCGAACGAGGCCTTCGGGTCTAGTGGCGAACGGCGGAGTAATACATAAGCAACGTGCCCCAAAGTCCGGGACAAACGCAGAAATGCCATAAATACCGGATGTGGCCCCTTACCGGCATCGGAAAGGGATTAAACGGTTTTTCGCTTTGGGAGCGGCTTATGACACATCAGCTAGTTGGTGGGGTAACGGCCCACCAAGGCGACGACGTGTAGGGGGTCTGAGAGGATGATCCCCCCGAGTGGGACTGAGACACGGCCCACACACCTACGGGTGGCAGCAGTTGGGAATCTTGCACAATGGGGGAAACCCTGATGCAGCGACGCCGCGTGGACGATGAAGGCCCTAGGGTTGTAAAGTCCTTTTGCAGGGAAAGACTTAGGACGGTACCCTGCGAATAAGCTCCGGCTAACTACGTGCCAGCAGCCGCGGTAAGACGTAGGGAGCAAGCGTTGTCCGGATTTACTGGGCGTAAAGGGCGCGTAGGCGGTCTGTTAAGTGTAGAGTGAAATCTCCAGGGCTCAACCCGGAACCTGCTCTGCATACTGGCAGACTTGAGGAATGCAGAGGCAAGTAGAATTCCTGGTGTAGCGGTGACATGCATAGATATCAGGAGGAATACCCATGGCGAAGGCAGCTTGCTGGGCATTATCTGACGCTGAGGCGCGAAAGCGTGGGTAGCAAACAGAATTAGATACTCTGGTAGTCCACGCCCTAAACGATGGATACTAGGCGTAAGAGGTATCGACCCCTCTTGTGCCGCAGCTAACGCATTAAGTATCCCGCCTGGGGAGTACGGCCGCAAGGTTGAAACTCAAATGAATTGACGGGGACCCGCACAAGCGGTGGAGCATGTGGATTAATTCGATACTAACCGAAGAACCTTACCCAGGTTTGACATCGATCGTAATCCCTAGAAATAGGGCCCTCTTCTCACAAGGAAGACGTGAAGACACTTGTTGCATGGCTGTCGTCAGCTCGTGCCGTGAGGTGTTTGGTTAAGTCCAGCAACGAGCGCAACCCTCGTCCTATGTTGCCAGCGAGTAAAGTCGGGAACTCATAGGAGACTGCCGGTGTAAATCGGAGGAAGGTGAGGATGACGTCAAGTCAGCATGGCAGTTACGCCTGGGGCTTCACACATGCTACAATGGACGCAACAAAGGGCAGCAAGCTCGTGAGAGTGAGCAAATCCCAAAAATACGTCCCCAGTTCAGATTGCAGTCTGCAACTCGACTGCATGAAGGCGGAATCGCTAGTAAACGCAGGTCAGCTATACTGCGTTGAATACGTTCCCGGGTCTTGTACACACCGCCCGTCAAGTCACCCGAGTCGTTTTCACCCGAAGTCCGTGGCCTAACCGAAAGGAAGGAGCGGCCGAAGGTGAGGGGGGCGAGGGGGACTAAGTCGTAACAAGGTACCCGTACCGGAAGGTGTGGGTGGATCACCTCCTTTAACGATACGTACTCTTCTCTGGCTTCCAGAGAAGACATATCTAGGTCGATTACATTACGCCGTCACTATTGAGCTTTTAACGAGCAAACAAAAGAACCCAATTCCAACTGGAATTGGGTCTTTCTGTTTTGCGAAGCCTATTCGACGTCGCGGTCGTTCGACTTCGGATGTGCCGCCAAAACCGCATCGCGCAGGCGGTCGATACTGATGTGGGTGTAGATCTGCGTGGTGGCCAGACTTTCATGACCCAGGAGCTGCTGCACGGACTTCAAATCCGCTCCACCATCGAGCAAATGCGTCGCGAAACTATGGCGCAAGGTGTGGGGAGAAACCGACGGATCGAGACCCGCTTGGACGGCCCACCGTTTAACCACGTTCTGGATCGTGCGCGTGGTCAGACGCTTGCCCTCGGCATTGGTGAGAAACGGATCGCCTTCCACGGGCCGGACCCGCTCCTTGCCCAGATAATCCCTGATCGCCTGCTCGCACGGCGTGCCAAACAGAGCCACGCGCTCTTTGCTGCCCTTACCGAACACGCGGATCTGATGGTGGTCCAGAAAGATCGCATCCACGTCCAGACTGGACGCCTCGCTGGCCCGCAATCCCGCGCCATAAAGCAGCTCGAGAATCACTCGGTCGCGCAGGGGCGTGCGGCTGTGCTTGTCGCCATCGAGCAGCTCTTCCGCTTGGTGCTGGTTGATCGCCTTGGGAAGTCGCTTGCGCCGGAGAGGCGCCTCGAGCCCCAACGTGGGATCATGGTCGAGGTGCCCCATGCGTTTGAGATACGCACAGAATGATCGCAGAGACGAAAGCTTGCGAGCCCGGGTCACGGGCGTCGTGCCATAGGCGCGTAAGTAACGCCGCAGCGTGTCAAGCGACCAATCCAGCGCCTCGCCCATGGTCGCGGCCAACTGCTCCAGGTCCGTGGCGTAGCTCCGCACCGTGTGGGGGGAGCGTGTGGTCGCCAAATGGCTCAGAAACTGCTGGATCCAGCCGTCGATCGGACCGTTAGAGGCGCTTGAAGACGAGGGTGGCATTGTGCCCTCCGAAGCCGAACGAATTGGTCAGCGTGATATCGACCTTGACTTTGCGCGCCACGTTGGGCACGTAGTCCAGATCGCAATCGGGATCGGGCGTTTCGTAGTTGATGGTCGGCGGTACGAGCTGATCGCGCATGGCGAGCAGGCAGATGATCGATTCGATCGCGCCCGCCGCACCCAGGGTATGGCCGATGGCCGACTTGGTGCTGCTCACGGGAATTTTATAAGCTTGATCACCAAAAGCTTGCTTAATCGCGCGCGTCTCGCCCTTGTCATTGTAAGGCGTCGACGTTCCGTGCGCGTTGATGTAGTCGATGTCGGAGGGCTCCAGCCGGGCCGTGCGCAAGGCCATGCGCATGCCGCGGGTCGCGCCATCCGATTCCGGATCCGGACTCGTGATGTGATAGGCGTCTCCGGTCATGCCGTAGCCGATGACTTCGCCGTACATCTTCGCGCCTCGTGCCAGCGCGTGATCGTAGTCTTCCAGCACGAGTACGCCGGAACCCTCACCCATCACGAAGCCGTCGCGGTTGAGGTCGAACGGCCGTGAGGCCTTCGGTCCCGCTTCGTTATTTGTCGTCATCGCGCGAGCCGAGCAGAAGCCTGCCAGGCTGATTTCGTTGACGGGCGCCTCGGTACCGCCGCAAACCATGGCCAGGGCGTCGCCGCGCTTGATCATGTGGTAGGCGTCGCCAATCGAATTCGCGCCGGTCGCGCAGGCGGTGACGACGCAGGTGTTCGGACCCTTCAAACCGTGCACGATCGAAGTCAGGCCGCTCGCCATGTCCGGGATCATAAAAGGAACGAGGAAAGGCGACACGCGGCTGGGGCCATCCGCCACCAGCCTGCGATATTGCTCACCCATAAAGGTCAAGCCACCGATTCCCGAGCCGATCAAACAACCCACGAATTCGCGGTTGTCGTCGGAGAGGGGGAAGCCGGAATCTTGGAGCGCCATGGTCGCGCCCGCCACCCCATAGGCGATGAAGCGGTCGATCCGGCGCGCATCCTTTTTATCGAGGAACTCTTCCGCGTTGAATCCCCGCACCTGGGCCGCGATGCGGGTCGGAAATTCGGATGTGTCGAAGTAATCGATCGGCCCGATTCCGCTTTGTCCAGCGGTCAGGTTCGACCAAAATTCCTCGACACCCGTGCCCAGAGGCGTGACCGCGCCGATGCCGGTCACGACGACCCGGCCCGAAGGCTGGGGCCAGTCCGTCATTTAAGCCTGCTTGCCGTCAATATAGTTGACCGCGTCTTGGACGGTCTTGAGGTTATTGACATCGTCGTCCGGAATATCGGTGCCGAACTCTTCTTCCAAAGCCATGACGAGCTCGACCACATCGAGCGAATCGGCGCCGAGATCCTCGGTAAAGGACGCGGTAGGCAGAACCTCGTCTTCCTTCACACCCAGCTCCTTCACAACCACTTTCTTAACGCGATCCAGTGTTCCTGCAGACATCGTTTACTCCTACGTAAAAATCCCTGTTCGGGTTCAAGCGTGGATTTTACTCGCTGACCGCACTCGCCCGTTCGCAAATGTGGATCTTGCGCGACGGACCACCGAAACGCATCGAGCCGGAACCGGTAATCTTCTCGTGCCCGCGATTTACCATGTCTTCCTCCAACCGGGATTTCGAAACCCTCGTACAGCCCGAACTGGCCGTTCTTTACCGTGTGGCCAAGCGCCTCGCCAAGGATGCGACCGAGGCGGAAGACCTCGTCGGACAAACGCTTTTCAAAGCCTATCGCGCGTGGCACAGCTTCGATGGTGCCTATCTCCGAAGCTGGCTCATCCGCATCCTCCGCAATGAATGGCTTGGATCGCGGCGTGGATCCGTTCAAGTGGACTCGCTCGAAGACGAAGGCATCAATGAACCGGCTGGCGATGATGTGCAAAGCCGCGTCGAGGCCAACTTCGATCGCGAGTCGATCGCCCAAGCCATCGATTCGCTCCCCGAGGAATATCGACTGGCCGTACAGCTGGTCGACGTGGAAGAGATGAGTTACGAAGAGGCGAGCCGCGCGATGGACATTCCCGTCGGCACCGTGCGTTCGCGGCTTTTCCGAGGCCGGGAGCGGATTCGTCAGAAGCTCAGCCATACGCTCTTTGCCGGAGAGAGTCGACCGTGAGCTCCGGAATTGATTGGCAGGCGTATCTGGATGGATCACTCGAGCCCGAGCAGCGGCAGCGTGCGGATGCCCTCTTGCGCGATGATCCCGATGCGCGCCGCGAGCTCGATCAGTTTCGGCGATTGATCGAAGAAATCAAGGCGACGGGTCGAGAGGAGGGAGTGCCCATGGCCCGCTTGCAGGCCAACCTCCGCCAGCTCAGCCGGGAAGACAAACGCGGCAACAAGATCGTGTTTGGCCTCTTCGGCGGGACGCTCGCGCTCGGCTTGGCGGCATACGCCGTGCTCTCGGTGATGGTCGATCCCATGCGGATCAACCGCTCGCTGACGCTGGAAGTCTTCGAAACCAAGTCGCCGGAAGCGGCCGCTCAGTGGGTGCGGCAAAAGACGGGCTTCTCCGCGCCGGTGATCCGGCTGACCAATGGCACGATGTGGATGTCGCGTTACGGTCGCGGCTGGGCGTGCTACGACTACATGGTGGGCCAGAACAAGTACTACCTCTACATGGCGCCGGGAACGCCGGCATTTACGAAAAGCCCCACCAAGACCATGACCAATGGCCTCGTCATTTACCAGGCGCGTGGCACGGGCTTTCTCGCTCACCGATACGCGTGGTACGTGCGCGGTCCCGATGCGTCCATCCGTGAAGACATCGCCCAGCAGGCGTGGAATCAGGTCCGCTGAATCGAAATACGCGACCGGAATGCGTGAGTGATCGCGACGGCCAGGGCATCCGCCACGTCGTCCGGCTTCGGTGGCGCAGCCAGGCTGAGCAGCTTCGTGACCATGTATTGGACTTGTTTCTTGTCGGCAGCTCCGGTACCGACCACCGACTGCTTGATTTCGGGCGGGGAGTATTCCGTCCAGGGAATGCCCAGCCGCGAGGTGGCAAGGAGAAGAACGCCCAGCGCCTTGGACACATCCATCGCCGTCGTCTTGTTTGCCGCGAACAGGAGTCGTTCAGTGGCGATCGCGTCGGGCGAATGTTTTTGGATCAGCGTCTCCGCTTCGGCGTAGATCAGGGCCAGCCGGTCGGGCAGAGGTATGACAGGCGTCTTGATGAGGCCGTAATCGATCGATTGCAGCCGTGAGCCTTCACGCCGAACCACGCCGTAACCGATCCGCTCCAACCCCGGATCGAAGCCAAGAATCAGCATGGACCGAGCGTGACCGCCTGCGTGGGCGGCGTCGGTTCTTCAATATCGCGCGAGGGCTTGGCGGCCCTCAGTCGCTCGACCTTGGACTGGAACTCCGCCAGCTTTTTGCCTTCCAGACCCGCCGGCTCACCGCCTCCGAGCAGCGCGGCAAGCGCCTCGCACTCCGCACGCGAGAATCGGACCGATCCAAGAATGTGCTCTTCAAACGCCTCGTAAGCCAGCGGCGCCACCGCGCGAGCGCACTCGGCCATCGCTTCGGCGTACACGCGAATTTCGTATTGTGCATGGCTATCCATGCGAAGTTGAAGAAAACGAAAGAGATTGTGGAGGTCGATCTGCCAATACCACTCCGTGTAGAGCGACAGCGGTAAGTTCGCTCGTGCAATCTCGCGGGCCAATCCCTGTTCCAACATGCCCT
The DNA here is from genome assembly GCA_044226215.1 of Fimbriimonadaceae bacterium. Taxonomy (GTDB): domain Bacteria; phylum Armatimonadota; class Fimbriimonadia; order Fimbriimonadales; family Fimbriimonadaceae; genus JBGAHK01. The sequence goes on from JBGAHK010000002.1 coordinate 981,481, forward strand.
CGTAGTGTCGATAGATCTGAGCCTGGTCGGACTGCATCTCCTCGATGAATCGATGGATCCATTCGTCCGGCAAGGTCTCGTCGGCTCGGGCTTGTTTGTTGTCGGTGCTCTGGACCGCCATCTGTTCCGGCTTCGGAACATAGAATTCATCCTTCATCACCGAATAGCGTCCGCTGATTTCATTGAGTCGCGCGGTGCGGTGGCGGACCCATTGCCGCGCCACGAAGATGGGCATTTTGGTGTGAAAGGTGAGCACCACCTGCTCGAACGGCGACGTGTGCTCATGCCGCATCAAGTAGTGAATCAAGCCTCGATCCTGGCGGACGGTCTTCGTGCCTACGCCATAGCTCACGCGAGCGGCCTGAACGATCCGCTCATCGCCGCCCAGGTAGTCGACCAAGCGCACGAATCCTTTGTCGAGAACGGGAATCTCTTGATCGAGCAGGGCATCTGCGGCGGGAACGGTCGTGCGGGCCATAGGCCTGATTGTACAGCCAGAAACGGCTTGAGAAAAGAGAAGACCGCCTCCTCGGAGCCTGAGGAGGCGGTCTCGGGAATCACCGGGTTGAGCCGGGTTACTTTTTCGGCTTCTCCGGCTTCGGATTCTCCTCCGCGTCGCGCTGAATGGGATCGGCTGCCGCCTTGCGGTCGGCATCGCTCACTTCACGGGCGGTGAGGAAGAACACGATTTCGGTTCGGATGCGATCGTTATCCGTTCGACCAAAGAGCTGGCCGATGAGCGGAATGTCCTTGAGAATCGGAATTCCCTTGAACGACTTTCGATCGGAATCCTGGATCAGACCGCCGATGGCGATCGTCTCGCCGCTGTTGATCTGCACCGTGCTCTGGGCCACGCGCTCACTCGTCTGGGGCAGCGAACCGCCGCCGGGGACTGCAGTGAATCCGCGCAGGAAGCTGACGACCGGCCGAAGATCCATCATGATCTTTCCGTCGCCACCGATGCGGGGCAGAACCGCCAGGCGGACGCCAACTCGGACTTCGCCCGTGGTCACGGTCGTTCCGTTCTGGCTGGCCTGAATCGATTCGATATAGCGGATCACGTCGCCGACGAAGAGCTCGGTTTCCCGTCCGTCGATGGCGATCAAATTCGGGCGCGAGAGAATCTTGCGCTTGTCGTTGATCGAATCGAGCGTCGCGAGGACAGAGCCACCCGAGGCGTTGTTGGCTCGATTTCGGAAGTCTCCCGAGATCGTGCCGCCACTGGCCGCGGTGTCGCCCAGCGTCTGATTCATGCGAAGCGATCGCACGACGCCGCCGGAGAACACGCTCCAGTCGAGGCCGACGCGAAGCGCGTCTTCACGAGTCATTTCAAGAACGCGGAGATCGAGGGCAAGCTGACGAGGTGCCACGTCGACTTTCGCCAGGTAAGTGAGGCCACGCTGAATCTGATCGGCCGTACCGCGCAGAATCAGCTTCATCGGCTGAGCGACGCGCTCGAACTCGTTGAACGGCTGAGCCAAACCTTCGACTTGACCCTTGTCGCCCTTTGCCGAAGCGTCCGTCGGTCGCTCGGCATTGCTCGCGCCGCGGCCCGCACCGCCACCCTGGCCCTGGTTATCCAGGTCGACCTGAGCGGAGTTGCGCGTCGTCACACCCGGCGTATAAAGGCGCGGGTTCGATGCGGCTCCCGGAGGAAGCGTAGCGCGGAGACCCGGCACGAAGGCAGCGACGCCTTCTCGCAGGGATCGCGGGTCGAGGTACTTCACGTCGTAGACGTAGAGCGTGCCGCCCGAACCGTCGAATTCGCCCAAGAGCTTTTTCGCGCGGTCCACGGCCGTTCGGCGACCGACGATCAAAATCGATTGCTGTTCGCTCGTGCCAGGCGACGGATAGAGCTCGACGTTCTTGAACAGTGAGCCATCCATGTTGCTCACGGCTTCGATCAGCGTCTTGGCCGAAATCGAGTCGGAGTTGAGCACATAGCTTTCCTGCACCACCGAGCTGTCGGCGGGAATCTCGATGCCCATCGCGTTGCAGATGCTTTCATCGACAAGCTTGACGAGCCGCTCGACCTGGTCCAGCATCGCATGCTGGCCGACGAGCATCACATAGAGTCCGCCACCGGATCCACTCGACTTGGTCGCGGGAGCCGGATTCGCGCCACCCGCTTGGGGTGCACCCGCATCGCCGGCCGGATTCGGCTCCGGTTTAGCGGCGGGTTCGGCGCTCTTCCTGGCACCGGCGGATTCGCCCGGAAGCAGGATTTCGAAAGCACCGCGGCTGGATTCAGCCGTGAACGCTCGGTTGACGGTGGCCTTGATCTGAGCGGGCTCGCCGCTGAAGATCGGCACGAGACGAGTTTCGTTGCCTTGGCCGCCACCCTTTTGGAAGCCCGACATGATCTCCGTGAACTTGTCGCGCGGCGCCACCACGTAGGCCTTGCCGATCTTCGCATAACGAAGGCCGCTGAGGCTCGTGATGAAGTCGAGCGCTTCCTCGACGGTGACATTGGTCAGAGCAACCGTCAGCGTGCCCTTGATGTCGGGCGCGGTCACGATATCGGCGTTCGCCTGAATGGAAAGCGCCTTAAGAATCTGGACGACCTCGGTATTCACGAAGTCGAGGGAAACGCGACCCGCCTGCTGACGCACCGGACCCGTAAAAGCGGTCGGGATCGGCAGCGTTTTGGACGCGCGAATCGGCGTGGATTTGACGGTCCTCGGCTGCGGGACAGGTTGTCCTTCACCCAGCATCTTCTTAACGCGCGTCGGCATCTTGTGCGCATTGGTACGCGCGGCCGGCGGCGTATCGAGGAACGCCATTCCATCGGCGGCCGTCATCGCGGACGTCGCCGTTTTCGTGGATCCCATCGGGGACGTCAGCGAAAACGTTTCCGTGATCGCATTCGTCAGCTGAGTCGCCATTTGCGTCGGCGTCATGGTGACCATCGGCTGGGCCTCGATCTGAGGCTTCGGCATGGCCATCATGGTCGACGACGGGGTCATCGCCAATCCCGTTGGTGCGGGGAACGAGACGAGGTAACCGGTCGGCGTCGCCTTGATCGTCGGCTCAAGTTTGGCGTCGATCATGCGGATCGCAACGGCCGCTCGGGGCGGCTTCGACGAAGTCCAAACCACCTTCAAGCTGTCGATGCCGTTCACATAAACGGGCACCTTCGACTTGGGTTCAGTAAGCTTGGCCGCGAATTCGAGGACGAGCGTTTTGCCCTTCCATGCCCACGTCTGCTTGGGCGCAGAAAGATGCTCGCCACGGATGGCGACATCGATCCCTTCATTCGTGCGTGAGAAGGATACGTCCGTAATCCTTCCTTGGCCATAGGACGCGGCGGATAAGGTCAGCAGACTGACCATAGCCACCCAAATGTTTAATTGTCTATTTCTCACGGGCTCCTCCAAGCGTGAGCGTTATCCTTTTGCCATCGTGTTCGATGACCACGCGGCCATTCGACACGCTGACAACTTTGCTCTTCTCATTAATCGTCGATCCAGATCGGACAATCCTTTGTTCTCCGGAATCGCTGAGAAGTACGGCCATCGGGTGCGGTCCTGTTACGACCCCCGTCAAACTGTACGCAAATTCACCAGGCTGTCGGGCGATCTTACCTGGTTTCATTCCGATTCCATTCGAATTTGATTTTTTCTCACCGTCTGCGCCCGGATTCGGCGTCCCCGCATCAACATTCGGCAAGCTGCCGACCATCGGATCCATGGGAGGAATCGACGGATTGTTGCGTACCGGAGTCGGTCTCTTCGATTGCTCAGGTGGTGTCGCAGGTCCGCCAATCAAGCGATTGGGCGGTTCACCCGGCACGGCATTCTTCGGATCCGAAGGCGGAGTCGTGTTCGGCTCCTGTTTGCCCTTCTTAGACTTCGGATCTTCTTTAAGCGGATTCAAAATGGCAAAAGGATCGCGTGCAGGCAGCGGGCGGCTGATCATCTGTGCCACATCCGGCGGCAGATCGTTGAGCAGCTTCTGCTTGCGCGATTCATCGGTATCCGTCTTGCGAACGACCTTGGCGGCCTTCTTGCCCGCCGATTTGGCGGCGGGAGCTCCTCCCCCCAAGAACTGGAATGCACCGACGCCCGCGATCACGAGCACCAGCGCGCCCACGATCAGCATCTTTTTCTTGTCAGCATTAGCTTTCATTGCTCGATTCGCCCTCCTTACGCGCCTGCGTACCGGCCGAGTCGTCGCTGAACAAGAACGCCTTGAGTTCTAGGCTCATATCGAGAACGGTCGGGCCACCGGCCTCGTGCTCGGCGGTTTTCACCTTGGCCGGAGTCAATGCCAGCGACCGAATCGCGATGATCTTGGGAAAAGCTTCGAGCGACTTGACGAAGTTCATCACCGCGTCATAAGTGCCGCTGCCGTTCACCTCGATGATGAGGTCGACATAAGCCTTGTTCTTTTCCTTCTCTTTCTCGGTCGGCTTCTTCTTCGACTGGTCCTTGGGTCGGACACCGCTAACGGTGATGCCGTTCTTCTTGCCGATATCTTCGAGCTCGAGCAGGAGGGTCGGAACATAAGCCGAGTTCGGCAGTCCGCCTTCCAAGTGCTGGAGCTTTTCCGACGACGTCTGGACCTGCTTCTGAACGAGGGTCAACTCGTCCTGCAATTTCCCTTCGTCTTTGATCTGGCGCTGAAGCTTCGAGAGTTCGGTGTTCTGCTGCTGCATCACTCCAAACTGCCAGTAGCATGCTCCGGCTCCAGCCGCAAGCGACAGGATGGTCAGACCCAAAAATACTTTTGGATTGGGCGGGTTTGTCATGCGCTCTTTTCCTTCTCTTCCTGCTTCTTGGTCTTCTTTTCGGGCTTCGGCAGTGCGCTGCCCACGACCTGAGCATTCAGTTCGAATTTGATGGCGCCCGGTCCCGACATGGGGTCGGGCTGGGTGAACTTCAGCTTCGGTTCGGTGACCGAATCAAGCGCCTTGAGGCGCAGCTGAAAGTTGCCGATGTCCTCGAGCGTGTTGCTGACTCCCGAGAAGGCGACCACCACCGGCTCATACGGGTTGGTGCCGTTGCACTTGATCTGGGTGAGCCACATCCGCTCCGGCGAATTCGTGACGAGGTAGGTGAGCAGCTTGGACCAGCGACGAGTGGCCGTTTGGGCGTCCTCGAGCGTGGTCAAGCGAGGTGACAGTTCGCTCAGCTTCTTGTCATTCGCGCCGATCTCGTTGAGAACGGGCTGAATTCGGGTCATGACCTTGTTCGCCGATGAAATCTTCATGTTCACCCGCTCGGTTTGCAGGAACAGTCCTGCGAACGCCACCACTCCCGCGATGGACGCTCCCGAAAAGGTCATGAAGAAGAGGCGCGCGCGTTTTTCTCGTGCCCGAATCAGCGACCGCTGTTCTTCAATTAGGTTGATAAACGGCATGGTTCTTTCCTTTAGGCGGCCTTGAGATACGGTCGCATGGCGAGACCGGTCGCGACGACGAACTCCATACCGGAGCCCACGTCGAGTCCGCCCGCGTAGCTAAACCGGGGATTATCGAGAACGCCGATCGACACAACGCTGAGGCCAAGCTTGGCGCCCATGTATTCGGCGAGACCCGGCAGCTTCGCGCCGCCTCCGGTCACCACCATCGTGTTCACCGTCATCGGTTCGCCCGATTCCGATTGCTGCGATTGGAAATAGTTGAGGGAGCGCCGCATCTCTCGGACCAGTTCGTCCGCGTGCGGCTGCAGAATGCGAAGCGGCGGATTTTCTCGTGGGGTGCCGTCGTTCAGCAGCTCGCGGAAATCCAGCTGCGCCTTGCCCGCCTCGGCTTCCTCGTCGGAGAGCTTGAAGTAGGTCTTGAGCGCCTGAGTCATGGTCAGGCCGCCCTGCGCGATGCTTCGAGTCATCGAGAACTGGCCGCGCGAGATGACGCTGACGTTGGTCGAGTTCGATCCGATATCGATCAGCGCGACGTTGTCTTGGTGCCACGAGTGATCGAGGTCGGTCTCGATGATTGATCGCGACGCGGCAAACGGCTCGATGTCGACGACATCGACGTCCAACCCCGCGTGATCGCAAGCTCGCAGCCGGCTCTCGACGAGTTCGCGAGGAGCGGCAACGATCATCACGTCCATCTGACCATCCGGCGAATAGCCGATGATCTCGAATTCGATATAGCTGTCTTCGACGCTGTTCGGAACGTAGCGGCCCGCTTCCAGACGGATCGACTTCCGCAGCATCGCTTCCGGCATCGACGGTACGCGCACGGTTCGCACGACCACCTGGCCGCCCGCAACAGAGACCGTCGCCGCTGTCGGCGAAAGGTTGGCGTTGCGGCACGCCTCGCGAATCGCCTGGCCGATCGCCGCCGCATCGGCGACGACGCCTTCTTTCAAGCTGTCCGGCGGTGTGTGCGCGCTGCCCACATGGGTGACGCGCCAGCCCGGACCGATCCGCTCGACCGCCGCCACCTTAACGGTGTGGTGTCCGATATCGACGCCGATGTAGCTTTTCTGCTTGAAAATCTTAAGCGACATGCGAATCCTCCTGATCGTAGGGGTGCTGGGCCGACAGCCATTCGTCGATTGAAGCCTTCAAGAATCGCCACGAGCCTTCGATCGTGAAGCCCGGGAGCTTTCCTTCTTGAGCCATGCGCTCGACCACGTTGATGTGAAGCCGGAGATAGGCGGCCGCTTCGCGCAAGGTCATGACCGACCGCTGGCTGGTCAGCGCGCCCTTCAGCATCGCCGCCATCTGCTCGGGCGTCAGAAAGACTTCCAGTCGAACGAGGTTCAGACCGTAGCCATGGGGGAAAGAGTCGTCAGCCTGCTCACCTGCAGCCTGCATCGCTTCGGCCATGTTCACCGCCACCGTGGCGGAGTCGTTCGGATCGTTCGCGTCGGGCTGAACGGCCTCGATCGCGGGATCCTTGAGAACGTGGGCTTGGACGCTGCCCAGCGGCTCGCGCGCGCCGAGTGCGGCTTGCCGAATGGCGTCGACCAAGTTCATGCTGCCTCCTCTTCGAGCCGGGTTTCGCCGGTCACCTCGTGCATCAGGTAGGCATCGATCATCTTGACCTTTTTGGCCATACCCATCAGCAGGGCGTTATCGGCGACCTGGCTGATCATGCGCGGATAGCCGCGCGTGTACTTGTGAAGCTGATAGATCGCATCCGGAGTGAACACACCGCGTTCGCCCGCAAAGCCGGCGACCCGCATGCGGTGCAGGATCATCTCCTCCGTCTCCTGGGTATCCAGCGGTCGCACCATGTGGCGCACGGCCAGACGCTGCTCGAGCGCCGGCGCCTTCTGGATTTTCTGGAACAGCTCGGTTTGACCGAGAAGTACCAGGCTCAGAAGGAACTGGTCATTCATTTGGCAGTTCAGAAGGAGTCGAACTTCCTCAAAGGTCTGGATCGACCGAATGAGATGCGCCTCGTCGATCATGAGCACGACGCGTCGTCCGCGATCGTACATATCGAACAAGGTCGCGTGAAGCTGCTGGACCAGCACCTGCCGGTTCTTCGATTGCTGCTGAACGTCGAGCTGACTCAGAATCTCCTGGAGAATCTGGGTCGGCGTTAAAATCGGATTCACGATCAGGACGACCTTATAGGTCACCGGGTCGAGACTTTCGAGCAGCTTGCGGCTGATTGTGGTCTTGCCCAAACCGATGTCACCCGAGAGCATCGCAGCGCCCTTATTACGCGTGATCGCGTAATGGAGCATCATGAGAGCATCCTCGTGGGTGCGACTCATGTACATGAATCGAGGGTCCGGAGTGAGGTTAAAAGCGGGCTCGTTCAGGCCCCAATAGGCTTCATACATTGCGCATCACCATCTATCCCGGTAATAGAATCGGAGTGGCAGCACGATTACTGGAGAGTCGCGTCAAGTTTCAGGTTCGAACACGGCCCCCACTCTTCGGCGTAACATCAAAGAGCCAATGCCGACCGTGATTCCCCTTGCCCATGACGTGACTTGCTCCTGGTGCTGGGTGGTGTGGCACCAGATCTCGCGCCTGGAGCAGGAGTTCGACGTTGAATTCGAATGGCGACCGTTTGAGCTCTGGCCCGCAAGCCTGACCTGGCCCGAGCCGGCCCCGCCCACCGATCTCAACCGTCCCACCACGCCGAGCCGTTTTCGCCTGATGTGCATGGTCGAAGGATTGGAATTCCCGGTGATCGCCCGGCCCAAGCAGATGCGCTCGCACGCGGCCCTCGCCTCCATCGAATTCGCTAAGGAGCGCGGTTTGGCGCGAACCTGGATCGATGTGCTCTACGCGGCGTATTGGGAGCGCGGGGAGGCTATCGGCGAAAACGACGTCCTGGAATGTCTCGCCGAATCGTTTTCGCCGCAAATGGACGGTTTGCGCCAAGTCCTTGAATTGGGAACCTACTCGGATCGAATCGTTCCGTTCGACGACGAAGCACATGCCAAAGGGGTGTGGAGCCTGCCGACATTCTGGATCGCGGGCGAGCGCTATGCGGAGCAGCCGCTCTCGGTCTTGCGCGCCGCGCTGACCGCCGCCGGGGTTGCCCGCCGATGATCCGCCCGTACGTAGCGATCAACATGGTGACCACCATCGACGGCAAGATCCTCACCGGCGAGCGGGACGAGCATGTGATGGACCTGGGATCGGATGAGGACCATCGCCGGATGCGCGAGCTGCAAGATTCGATGCAGGCGGTCTTGATCGGGGCAGGGGCGCTCCGGGCGACACCCAAAATTTGGTATCCCAAAAACCTCGTTCGAATCGTCGTGACTGCCTCGGGAAACCTGCCCTGGCACAGCCGATTCTTCACCGACGCCCCGCACCAGGCGATCGTCGTCTCGCCGGCCAGCGCCAGTCTGGAGCTGCCCGAAGGCGTCGAACATTGGCCCGCCGAGGGGTCCGACATCGATTTTGCGGCGGTGCTCACCCGATTGCATCAGAGCCGCGGGATCGAAAGACTGATCGCCGAAGGCGGCAGCGAACTCAACGCCCAACTGTTGAAGGCCGAACTGGTCGACGAGCTCTATTTGACGCTGGCGCCGAAGATCAAGCTCGGACGCAACGTCCCGACCTACGCCGACGGCGAACCGCTTTCCCGCAAAGCCGTGCAAACGTGGCACCTCGTGAGCTGCGAAACCGTTGATGACGAAATCTTCCTGCGCTACCGCAAAGACAGCACCTTGTAGCACGGCACCGGTTGCGGCTTGCCCTTGAGCTGAACCTCGCCGAGTGGCTCGACCACCACCTGCTCACGCACCGCGTCGTAGGTCGCCTGGTCGATGATAACGTCGGGCTCGCCCGTCACGCCCTGCAGCCGCGCCGCCACGTTGACGACGTCGCCGATCATCGTGAAGTCATGGCGCTGGCGACTGCCCACGTGCCCGGCCACGAAGCCGCCCGAAGTGACCCCAAAACCGGTGGCGAGAACATGCTCCTCACCGTCGTCGATGATGGGAGCCATCGCGGCGTCCCGCATTTCGAGCGCGGCGCGCACGGCGCGGAGCTCAGGCGTTTGAATCGGCACCGGCGCCCCGAATGCGACGAGAATGCCATCGCCCATGAATTTATCGATCGTGCCCTGCTCGCGGTAAATGATCTCGGTCATCCGTTCGAAGTGCTCGTTGAGCAGCCGAACGACCTTTTCCGGCGAGTGCAGGTCGCTGAACGTGGTGAATCCGCGCACGTCGCCGAACATGACGGTCGCCTCGTAGCGCTTGGCGGGGATATCGCCTTCTCCCTGCAGAATCGTCTCGAAGACAGCCGGAGAGACGTATCCTGACCATTTCTTGCGCATCGCACCGCGCTCGAGCCACGCGATCAGGCTGCTCGTGGCCAGGATGAGAAAGGTAGGGATCACCCACGGCAAGATCCAGCCCAGCTTGTTAAAGACCAGACTCGAAATCGCGAGGTAGCCGATGAGGATGACGAGCAGTGAGAGGGCGCCACGCCGGTTGTCGAGCTTTCGAACCAGTTGCAAACTCGCGATCGAAAAGACGAACACGATCGCGAATACGAGCGGTCGCGGCACCGAATAGAGGATTCGATCCTTGAGGATCGCGTTGAGCATGTGGGCCTGGACGACGACTCCGGGGATTTCGCTGTAAGTCACGGAGCCGCTCGATTCGGGTCGCAGACTGGTGAAGGCGGTCGCGTACTGCTCGTTGATGTTCTTGGTCAGATCGACCCCGGTCACGCCGACGAAGACAATCTTGTCCTTCACCAGACTCGGATCGAAATGCCCGTCGCCTGCGTAGACCTGCTGAAACTGCACGTCCATCGGGAAGATGTTGCCGCCAGGGAAATTAAGGTAGCTGTTTGGCACCTGGGACAAAAACTGAGCCTGGGCATTCGTCTGCTTACCCGCCTTCGCCAGAGCGAACTCGCTGTGGGCCACGACCGGATCAAAGGCGGACGGTGCCGTGCTGGGGATTCGCTTCTGCCCCAGATAGACCGCGTCGGGGGTGACCCGTATGGCTTTTTCGTCGAGCCCGTTCAGCCTGAGGTAGGCGGCGGCGGCGAGGCTGGGGACCCATTCACCGAGGTGTCGTTGGACCGGTGAGAGGGTACGGACGATGTTATCGCCGTCCTGACTGATCTCGGCAAAGCCGATGGTCGATGCGGACTCAAAATCGACGCCCAACTGGTCGTCGTAATGAGGCGATTCTATTGACTTCTGAAGCCGGGCGTTGTCCCGATCGACTCGGCAGGTGAGGACGACATTTCCCGCTTCCTTCAGCGCTGCATCCAGCGCCTTGTCGTCCTCCACCGACTGCCCGCCTGCAAAGAGTACGTCGTAGACGATGAGCTTGGCCCCCGCCTTCTTGAGATTGCGGATGACTTGGGCATGGACTCGTCGCGGTGGCGGAAACGAGCTGCCAAGGGTTTGCACGGTCGTCGTGTCGTAGCCAATGACGGTGATGCGCGGGTCCACACCGTCAGGCCTCGCTCCGCGAACGAGAAACTGGGCATCGTAACCGAATGTCTCCCAACGAGAAAGCAGCGCCACAAACCGGTTGTCGAGGTCGGGCGGCCAGGCGAGCACGGACAGCCCAGCCACGGCCAAGGCAATCAAAACCGCACGAAGTTGGCGCCAGCGTAGCAACCCTCTCACGAGATCATTATGCCCAGCCGGTACACTGAAATCACGGCGCGCCCTGGTAGCTCAGTGGATAGAGCAGCAGCCTTCTAAGCTGTTGGCCGTGGGTTCGAATCCCGCCCGGGGCGCCACAGGTTGTCAAAACACTGCGGTTGATCGCGAACGCTCTCGACACTCACGACCAACCAGCGCCGGGACATGCTTTTGACAAACACCGTTCAATGTTCGTTCGCTGTATTATCGGCGTCGACGGATCAGGGCAACGAGGCCCAAACCAGCCACCAGCAGCGACCCGGGCTCGGGAGCCAGAACGGTAGCCATCGGTCCAGGAGTGACGACCTGGGAAAACGGCATAAACGCGGTCTGAGCAACCGTGGTGGTGAATCCGTAGACCCGGGCCCCTGCGACGGGATGCGTGGCCGCGAGATAAAAGCCATCGTGACGAGGAGCCGACTGAATGATGCCACCCAGATATGCGGCGGTGAAGGAGGTTGTTATAGAGCTCCCAAAGGCACCGGCCGCGTTGACGGAAATTCTCACCGTGCTCGCCAAACTCGGGCCCTGCCCACTGACCACGATCCGGCCCGTCGCCCCCTCAGTCGTCATGGTGGTTACCGTCAGGCCCGTCGGGGCGGGAATCGACGAAAGCAGGCCGAGCGTCGTGGCGTCGTACGACTTGAGCTGGTTATTGGTTTTGTCGTGAAGGACGAGGACACCCGACGATGTCATCACGATCGCCCCGGCGGAGATCCCCAAGCCCACGGTCTTGTTGATCGCAAACGTAGCGGCATCCACACTGCGAAGAGTTCCGCCCGTCGTGAGCTGGTAGATCGTCTTACCGTCGGCACTCAACGCGAGGCCACCCGCGGAGAAGCCAACCGATGCCAGCACTTCACCGGTGCTGTAGTTGGTGCGGCATAAACTGGTCGTCGTCTGAATATAACATAGGCTCTTGCTCACGTCGGCGGCCAAACCGGAGATCGGCTCCGGGAATGACCCAAACGATCCGAAATAGGCCCCATTAATCGGGTCGTACCGGTGGACCTTCGCGAACTTCGCGTTAGCGAAGTCCACGTTGTTGTCAGCCATCAACAGCAGGTCGAACGACGCGTGCGCGCCGAACGCCGCGCCGCAAGCAAGCAGTAAAAGAGAAAACCGGATCATGACTACCTCTCCAAACCGAATCAAGGCGATTCAGGCTCTCATTATAGTTCTCCTCGAACGAATCTGATGCCCACGTCACAAGAACCGGAATAAGTGCGTGGTCTTGCCCAAATCCGTGCACCGCAGGATGAAATTTCCTTGCAACTGGCGTGCTTTCAGCATAGAATAACCGGGAATCTGCCCGCGTGGGCGGTGGACCCTTGGAGAGAGAATGAAACGATTCCTGTTCGCGGCGCTCGCTTTCGCGCCTATTCAATCGGTATTCGCGTCCTTCGAGCTCATGCTCATGGTCGATCAGACCTTGGACGTCGTCACGCGTTACGATCCAGTAACGGGCACGAAGCTGGGCACCTTTGGCGGACTGCAACTGGTCAATCCGCAGTCGGTGTCCCTGATTCCGGGCACGGGCGACTGTTTCGTCTATGACTCCGCGATCAAGGCTTGCCTGCGCTTCAACTACTCCACAGGCCAATACATCTCCTCGATTACGGTGCCGACGGCTCCCTCGAACGCCCTGATCGCCTCGCCGTTTTCGGATGGCTCCGTTCTCCTCTGGGGTTACCTGTCCAGCTTCGCCATCCGGATGTCCGCTTCTGGAGCTTTGCTCAACACCTATACGCTGCCCTCGGGCACCAGCTCGATCTCAGGGGCGGCAGTTGGGCCATCGAACGAGGTGTACATCGCCTGCCGAGGAATCGACCGCATTCAGCGCTACCAGATGAATGGCACCGCCCAGAGTTTGTCGGCGACCTCAACCCTCGTGTATAGCAACGGCGCCCAGATGGCGGTGGGGTCCAGTTTGGGCTACTGGACGAATAGCTCTTCCGACATCAGCCGGTTCATTCCCGGCAATCCCGCCCTTCCGGTGGACACCATTTCGATTCCAAACGTCACCCTCTATGGGGCGGCTCTGGGACATGGCGATCTCGCGTACTTCTGCGGCGCAGACACGACCGGCACAGGACTGATCATCGCTTACGATGGAAAACGAAAGCTCGAACTCGGGCGAATCGTCACGGGCGCAGGCACGATACCCATCGGCATGGCCGTGGTCACGGCGCCGGAACCCGCTTCGTGCGCCTTCCTGGCTCTCGGAATGGGTGCGCTCGCCCTCCGGCGGCGTCGCCGAGCTTGTTGAGCGCGACATCGTCTTGTACAATCCATGAAGGTTTGCGGCCGACTGACGCCGTTCGTGTGGAGAGGATTATGAAAAAACTGATTTCGATCGCTGCGGTTGCGGCCGCGACTGTGGGCGCTCATGCCTTGGAACTTGGACTCGTCGTCGACGCCGGCAACAAAGACGTGCGCCGATTCGACACGTTCACCGGAACCTACTTCGGCTCCTTTGGCGGCGGCTTCCTGGTTGATCCCAAGTCGGTCGCGATCACGTCCGACGGCATCGCCCACGTCCTGGACGTCGTCAGTTCACAGGGCGTCGTTCGTCGATTCCGCTACAACACGGGCGACTACCTGGGCGGCGTGGTTCTTAGCAACTTTAGTTTCACCGGTCAGCCTCAGCTGACCGTCGGTTCGGACGGATCCTATCTCGCCACGGGAGGGGCCTCGAGCTGCGTGGGCCGATGGACGACAACAGGAGCGCAGATCGGTTTTGCCTGCCAAACCAGTGGCGGGGGAGAATGCGGGCTTGCCGAGAGCGGGGGAAACCTGTACACGATCGGAAACTCGCCGGTTCAGCTGAACCAAATTGCTCTATCGGCTATCGTCGGCAACGCGGTCCGGTACCCCACCCAGACGCCCGTTTCCAATGTCAACGCAGGTCGCCAAATGCAGATCCGAAACAATCGCATCTGGTGGATTAACTCGGGCAACGACTCGGTGACCTCGACCAATCTCAACGGAACCAGCGCGATCGCGTTCCCCATCACCACCCAACTCGACGTGCCCCAGGCCCTCGCCTTTGACCACACCACCACCGCCTACATCGGCGGGTTCGAAGTGGGATCGACGACCGTCGGCAAGATCATCCGCTTGGATACGCTCACCAATGTCGTCGTGGGATCCTTCGGCCAAAACTTCCTGAAGGCCCCCGTTTCCATGGCGATCCTGACCGCCCCCGAGCCCGGCTCCTGCGCGATCATCGCGCTCGGAATCGCCGCGCTCGCCGCTCGGCGCCGCAAAGCCTGATCGCAAAATCAGGAAAGAGAGCAGTATTTCAGGAGATTGGGGTCGGCACTCGTGGCCGGCCCCATCTCTGTTTTGCGAGCTCATCCACGCCGCTTGGAGATCGGCGCGATGAACAGGCTTTCGGGCAGAGCGACGTTGAACGCGAAGTCCTGGTGGCTGATCTCCACCCACCGGCCGTCTTTCTGCTGCTCATCGACCTTGCGGATCGGGAGGCCCGATTTGGGGTCGATGAGGAAGGTGTAGCGGAACCCGTTGCGCGTGTTTTCGAGTCCGATCACCTTGACGCGCTCGCCGGCGAAGGTCTGGTCGGGCTTGGCCACGACGTCGCCGCCATAGACCTGCAGCCGCTTGATCTGTTCGGCGACATTGAAATCGCGCGGGGACACGATACCGACGGCATCGGCTTCGCCGACCTTCTCGAAGATCTCTTCCGGCTCGCTGCGATAGCTTTCGCACCGGCCATCCGCGTAGATGCTGATCCAGCCCGGCGACTCGATCCGGACCCGGCGGTCATCGGCCCAAATTTGCATCTGGCCCGACTTGCCGCGCTCGTTCCAGCTGTTGCGGATGCGGACCGATTTGGCGCGGGCGGCGGCGAGCTGCATCTTGTTCCAGACGACTTTGGCGTTGTCGGCCCGCGCGAACGTGGGCAGCGACGCGATGGTCGCGATGGCGAGGAAGCCCGCTCCCAGCGTGGTGAGGCTCCATTTGTGCTTGGCAAGGGTGTTCATAAGGGATCTCCTGACGCTGACAGGCGGTTGGGGCGCTGATTCGATGCGGCGCATCACGACGGCCCGAAGGTGCGAAGGAACGTCCACGCTCTGGCCCAAAATCGAGCGCGATCCTTGCGCCAATTCGAGCGCCCGGGAGCACGCCTGGCATCGAGCCAGATGATCGTTCAAGTCCTCGCTTCGCCGCGCCGGAAGCGCGCCATCGGCGTAGGCATCGATCCATCGTCGAGCTTGGTGACAGTTCATTCGCTAACAAACCTCCGGTACATCGGTCTGGCCGCTCAAACGCTCCTCGCCCCACGCCGCGCGTAAGATTTGGGATGCGCGATGGACCGCCCATCCGACGGTGCCCGGCATGCACGCCAAAACCTTGGCCGCTTCTTCGTAGGACAAGCCTTCGGCCCGCACGAGCAGAAAGGGCGCCTTTAATTTCTCCGGCAGTTCGGCGACGAGTTCGAACAGCTCGATCGCACGCAAGTCGGATTCCGATCGAGGACAAACCTCGGCGATTTCCGCCTGGCTAGCCTCGCGGCGCTTCCTTCTGGCCCGGTGGGCTCGGTGCACGACGATTCGGTAGAGCCACGTTTGAACCGATGAGCGACCCTCAAAGCTTTCGAGGCCCTGAAACGCCGCGACATACGTGTCGGCGGTGACATCTTCGGCATCCTGGGGATTCCCCGTCAGCCGCAGCGCGAACCGGTACACCCGCTCCGACGTGATCGCAAAGAGTTCATCGAAAGCCTCGATGTCCCCCTGGCGAAAGCGTTCGACCAGCGTTTTTTCCGTACCTGTCATGTGAGGGCCCTCACATTTGAGAGTGTGCGCGGGCCGGCTCTTTATTGGGTGGTTTCTCGGGGAATTGAATTTGAAGCCACCCCCATCTCTGTTTTGCCGGTGGAGCGCACGAGATTGCTGGAACTCTCGCCTGCTACGAGGGGCGACCGCCCCATTCGATTAGGGCGAGCAAGTAACTGGCATTACGCGTGACGTCGGCATAGTCGCTCGTCTTACGGCTGCCGGTCTCATTGAATCGCTCGAGAAACCGCTCGGCTGCCCGCCTTCCATCACTGCGACCTTGCCCAGTCGATTCAGGGATGAAAAACGGCACATCACGATAAATGTTAACCCTGAAAGCCCGACCCGTGACGGTCTTTAGCGTCTCGTTCCTTGCTTGGAAGGCCAGTTCTAGGAGTTCAGCGTAAGTCATCGATCTCTCTCGTTTATCGCCTCAGCCATCCAGCTTTGTCGCCTCGAAAATCCGGATATCGGGCGGGCCCTCGAGACACGCTAGAAAGCCGTCGATGAACTGCGTGAAGGACGGCGTGGCGAAGTGCGCCTGCAGGGCGTCCATGCTCTCCCACTCCTCCACGAAGACGACCTTGAGCGGATCCTCGACGCTGGTGTAGTAATCGAAGCGGAGGCATCCCGGCTCGGTCAGGGCAAGAGCCTTGTTCGCCCGGCTCAGTTCGAAGGCGGTGGCTTCGGTTCCGGCTCGCAGGTGCCCGTACGCGTTCAGGACAATCATGGCCAGAAATCGTACCTGCGAGCGAATTCGAGAATTCGGCGAGAGGCTCGGCTAAAATGGCCGAATGCACTTGTCTTGGATTGCTCTCGTCGCGCTGCTGGCGTCACCGCCCGCTGCGCCGCCCCACTCGGCCCGAACCGGGCAGGACCAGCCCGCTCAGGCCAAGAAAGAGGAAAAGAAGCCCCGAAAGGTGGAAGCTTCTGACCTCGCTGCCTATACATTTCGGAGCATCGGCCCGGCCAACATGGGCGGACGCGTGGCCGATATCGCCCACGCACCGGGCGACGCCAAAACGTACTTTGTCGCGTACGGCTGCGGCGGCGTCTTCAAAACGACCAATCGCGGCGTGACCTTCAAACCGATCTTCGAGCATGAAAAGACCTCGAGCGTGGGCAGCATCGCGGTGGCGGATGCGCCGGCGGAGTGGTCGGGCTGGAAGGACGAGAACGTGGACCTGTCCGATCGCGCCAAAGCGGGGAAGGCGAAAATCGTCTGGGTCGGTACCGGCGAGGGTAACGGACGCAACAGCAGCAGCTGGGGCGCAGGGGTCTATCGCAGCATCGACGGCGGCGACAGCTTTAAGCAGGTCGGGCTGGAGGATTCGCGCGATATTCCGAGCCTCGCGATCGATCCGCGCGACCCCGATACGTGCTATGTCGCGGCCCTCGGCGCGCTGTGGGGGCCGAACAAAACGCGCGGCGTCTACAAGACCTCGGACGGTGGCAAGACGTGGAAGCAGCTCCTCTTCTTGAACGAGGACACGGGCGCGATCCAAGTCGGCATCAACCCCAAGAATCCCGACGTCGTCTATGCGGCTCTTTACCAGCGCCGGCGGAGCCCGTTCAGTTTCATCAGCGGGGGCAAAGAAGGCGGCATCTATCGGAGCAAGGACGCAGGCAAAACGTGGACCAAGCTCACCAACGGCCTACCCGCCCAAACCGGTCGCATCGGTTTCGATATTTTCCAGGCTGATCCGAACGAATTGATCGCTACGATCGAGAGCGACCAGGGTGGCGCACAAAATATCGATGAGCCGCGCAGCAAATCTGGCGGCGTATTCCGCTCCTCGGACGGCGGCGACACCTGGAAGCGGATCAACGTGATGACGCCCCGCGCGTTCTATTTCTCGAAGATCAAATTTGGCCTGAAGAGCACGAAGCGCGTTTACATGCTCGGCTACGACACGTTCGTCAGCGATGATGGCGGCGCGAACTTCCGGTCCGAATTCACGCCGGGCATCCACGGCGACTGTCATGCGATGCTGATCGACCCGGCCGATCCCGACCACGTGATTATCGGGGACGATGGCGGTCTCTACGAATCCAACGACGACGGCAAGACCTGGCAGCACCTCGACACGATGGCGACCGGCCAGTTCTACAACATCGCCGTCGATCAGAGCACGCCGTATAACGTGATGGGCGGGCTCCAGGATAACCAGAGCTGGATCGGTCCGAGCCGGACCTACACGTCGGGCGCGGGAATCGGGATCACGAATCAGCACTGGGAGCCGCTGCCCGGCGGCGATGGCTTCCATGTCGCGTTCGACCCCGTCGACCCCACGATCGTGTATGCCGAAAGCCAGGGCGGCGAACTGCTTCGGATGGAGCGGGCCACCAACAAGATCATCTCCATCAAGCCGCTGACGAAAGAGGGCGACCACGCCGTTCGGTACAACTGGAACACCCCATTCTTGGTCAGTTCTCACGATCCCAAGGTGCTGTATCTCGGCGGCAACTATGTGTTCAAGCTCCTCGATCGGGGTGACCGCTGGGAGCGCATCAGTCCCGATCTCACCACGCGCGACCCCAACAAGATGGACACGACCGGCTCGACCGCCGAGAACCATTGCACGGTGGTCTCGCTGACCGAGTCGCCCCTCGCCAAGGGTTTGCTTTGGACGGGGTCGGACGACGGCCTGATCTATGTCACCACCGATGAAGGCGCCCACTGGGAGAACGTGACGCCCAAGACGGTAAACGGGCAGTACATCGCCGACATGCAGGCTTCGGCTCATGCGAAGGATCGTTGTTACGCGGTGGTCGACGCGCATCGCACGAACGATTACGACCCCAAGATTCTCGTCACCGACGATCTGGGCAAGACGTGGAAGGAGATCACCGCCAACCTGCCGAAGGGCGAGGGCTCGCGCTCGATCTGCGAAGATCCCGCCAATCCCGATGTTCTTTATGCGGGAACCGAGACCTCGGTTTACGTCTCGGTGGATCGCGGCGGCAGTTGGCTGAAAATGGGCGGCATTCCGACCTGCGGCATGCACGATTTGCTCATCCATCCCCGCGAGCGCGATCTGGTGGTCGGGACCCACGGGCGGTCGATCTGGATCTGCGACGACACGAGTGCGATCGCGCGGCTCACGTCGAAGGTGATCGAAAGCGACTTCACCGTGTTTCCGATTCAGCCGGATGCGCCGCGACTGCTTCGCTATGTGGATTGGTCGCCCACCAAGAACTTTGCGGGTCAAAATCCTCGGCCAGGCATGAAGATCGACTACTGGCTGAAGGATAAGGGAGCTCCGGTCACCTTCAAGGTGGAGGATGCGGACGGTGTTGAAATCGCCAGGTTCTCGGGATCGGGCAATGCGGGCATGAACCGCGCGTATTGGACGATGGACCTCGCCGCCAAATTCCGTCTCCCCAACCAGGGACAGGAAGGGCTGTATTTTGTCAAACCCGGCAAGTACAAGCTCACGGCGACCAGCGGCAAGATGAAGCAGATCACCGAGATCACGGTTTTGCCTCATCCGTACGAGGCGAAGCTATAGCGAAGCTCTACCACTTCAGCGAGCGCGGGGATATCGAACATTTCGTGCCCCGCGCCCCGCTGAGGCACCCCGACACGGAGCCGCTCGTCTACGCGATGACCGAAGCGCAGTCGCCGATCTATCTCTTCCCGCGCGACTGCCCGCGCATCGCCACCTGGGTCGCCGAAACAACGTCGGCCGACGATGCGGAGCGATTTCAAGCCGCCGGACCCGCCCGAATCAAGAGCTACATCGATCGCGGCGATGAATCCGCATGGCGCGGTGGCCAAATCTATCGGTACACCTTCGATTCAGACGGTTTCGAAGATGGCCAGGACTACGGCAATTGGGTGAGCCGCTCACCCCAAACGCCGCGATCGGTCGAGCTGATCACGGACCTGCCCGCGTTCGCTTCCGAAATGGGTATGTCGGTACAGGTCGTTGATTCGCTCGCCGATCTGGGGCGCGAACTGTTTGATTTCGAAGCGGGCCACTGGCGCACCACCCTGCATGTCTCCATGATCCGCATGAACTTGCTCTCTGGGTGGAATCACCGTCCCGCAAAGCCGTAACGGGACGTTCAGGGGCTGAAACCTGGTCACTTTACTGAAAAGTAAATGTGCAGACCCGATATTTCCCCTGTAGACTCTTACTGTGGGGAAAGCAACAATGAAACTGCCATTTTGGTTGTCCTGTTCGTTCGGATTCACTGCGTTAGCGCTCGCGCAACCTGCTGATGCGCCCTGGCCGATGGAGCATCAAAACCGTTATGCCAGCGGCAAGGCCACTTCTGGGCCCGCTAGCTATACGGCGACGCCTTGGATTTCCCAGTCGATCACAAGCAACGGCGTCGCATCTCGCCCGCCCGCGCTCGGGGGCGACGGCGTCGGCTATCTCAGCAAGTGGGTCGAGACCAAGATTTACAAGTTCAACTGGCGCACGGGCGCAATTTTGGGCCAGTATCAGCCCCCCGCCCCTCAATTCTGCGTTTCCTCGCCCGCGCTGGTTAGCGACGCCAATGTGGTCGCGGGCGATAATGGCGGCGGCCAAGGCAAGATCTTCTCGATCAACACGGCCACCCTGTTTCACAACTGGGTCAAGGTGATCGGGTCGATCGCGTCCAATGACGCCGACTGCATGTCGCCGATCGTCGGGCCGGACGGCAGCGTGCTCGCGTGCGACGGATCCGGCAACGCCTATCGCTGGAACTCGGCCACGGGAGCCGAGATTTGGAAGCGCTCGGGCCTCAGCTCGACCACGCGCTCACCGGCAATGACCCGCGACGATGCCGGCGTGATCGTGAGCCACGGTGGGTTTGTCTCCCGGCTGCGATTCTCGGACGGGGTCGTGGAATGGACCAAAAACATGGGATCGGCCACCGGTGCGCCGTGCGTCACCGAGAGCGGGAAAATCGCCGTAGGAACCGATTCGGGCTTCGTCTTCTGCCTCGACCCCACCACGGGCGCGACGATCTGGAGCTACCAAACATTTGCAGCGGTACGTTCGGCCCCCGCCACCGACGGTGATTCGTTGTATGTATGCAGCAACGATCAGTACCTGTACAAAATTCGGATCAGCGACGGGATTGCGCCGTGGGGCGTCTCGACCTCCAGCTCGAACTGGAGCTCTCCCGTCGTCGGACATGACGGACGCATCTATTTCACCAACCGCGTTGGGGACAGCTACTGTATCTCGCCGGAAGGATCGGTGATCTGGAAGGTGTCGCTCGGCGGCGAAGTGCGCGGTTCCACGGCGATCGGGCCAGATGGAACCCTGTACGTTCCGACCGCCACCAGCCTAGGGCTCGTCTTTCTCCGTCAATCGCCCGCCCACATCACCGGGCGCGTGAGACTGCCGGATATGGACCCGAACTCCTATCAGTTTCCACTGCCGATGACCGTTCGACTGACCGCGCGGAACTCCACGACCGTCGTTGCGACAAGCACGACCACGGTTGCCAATGACGAAACATTCGCAATCGATATCTTGCCGCCCTTCACGACTACGGGATCGACCATCACCGGCCAGTTCGACGCGACGCTCCAAGTCAAGCACTGCCTGCGGAAGAAAGTCCAGCTCGATCTTGCCGACGGCATGGACGATGCGACCGATATCACTCCGCTTTGCGGAGACATCGACGGCGATAACAATGTCACCGTGTTCGACTACTCCATTCTGTCCAAATATTGGGATCGCAACATGGATCAATCCGGTTGGACCACGAAGGGTTCGGACGGTTTCGCGCCGGTCGATGCCGACCTCGACGGCGATGGCACGGTCTCCGTGTTCGATTACGCGATCCTGTCCAGCAATTTCGGTAAGAAGGGGGATTGATCGGGGGGCTTGGGTCGGCGACCGCCGGCCCGAGCTTTGTTCCGTTCCGGACGCCCTGATTTTCCGTTTCCTGCGAAGCCGTTGCTTTTCCCTTCGAAGCCGAAGCCGTCCGGTGGCATCCATCCCTGTTTTGGACGACAGGGCCCGGCTTTTCCTTCGAAGAACTGATTGTCTGATTCGAAACTCTTGGCGAAAAGCGGTGTCTAGAACGAATCTGGACGACGTCTTTTCCCTTTTCCTTCGAAGGATTTTTCTTTTCCCTTAATGGATTTTCGAAAAGTTGTCGTCCGGAGCCGTTCTGGACGGCAGGTTTTTCCTTTTCCCTCGAAGGAAATTCTTTCCCCTTCGAAGGTTTTTTCTTCCCCCGTCGTCCAGATTCGTTCTAGACACCAGCTTTTTCTTGGTTTTTCGGGCCGAATGTCAGGTTCTTCAGCCTGAAAGCTGAAGTGCGCACCTGGGGCACCCGTATTTCCGCGATCAAACGGGCCGCCTGGTCACAAACGAACCCGAATTCCACGACTATTTCTAGAACCGCCGCAATATTTTCGGGCGGCATCGGGGAACTGTCATGAAACGAACGCTTCGATCCATCATCCTTGCCAGCGGGCTCGGCCTCGCCGCGGGCCTCCATGCCCAAATCATCGCCTCCGACAACGCGGCGGACCCGGTGTACACCGGCGGAAACATCCACGGGCTGAACGGCGGGTTCGGTTTCTCGCCTTGGAACTGCAGCCCCACCACCAACTCGGGCAGCGCCGGCAACTTCCAATTCACCTCATCCCAAAACGGCAGCGGCACGAGCGGCGACATCGACAGCTCGGGCAAGGCTTGGGGCCATTACGCGAACTCTGGAAACATTTCCACCCTGCAGCGACCGATCGCGGTCTCCATGTCGGGCGTCCGGACGGTCACCGTCGATTGGGACAACGGCTGGGTCGATAATGGATCGACCGTCCTCGTGAAGATCGGCTCGTATGCCTTCGGATTCACGGGCGGGCAAGCGAACTACTGGTTCGACATTGGCATGGGCGCACAAGATACCGGCCTGCCCTTCACGGCCGATGGCATCCATTTGAAATTGGTCCTGAACGGAACGGGTGGTTACAACTTCTCGGCGTCCCCGAACAACTCGACCAGCGTGTGGGCCACCGCCAACTTCTCGGGCGCGCAGATCCCCACGTACATCATCTCGTCGAACGCGAATGCAGGATTCAACGCGAGCAACAACGTCTACCTGAACAACCTGAAGATCGTAGCTCCGGAGCCGTCCGCGGTCATCGCGATCCTCACGGGACTCGGTGCCCTCGTCTGCCGACGCCGCACGCGATAAATCTCATCGATCCAACCCCCTGCGCGGAGACGGCCAACGGTCGCCTCCGCGCGGTACCGTGTCGGGATGGAGTTATCTCGCCTTCGGGAAAGGCTTGCTGAACTGGCCACCGAGGGCGCCCGCTCCTCCTATGAGCGAACGGTCAAGCCGAAGCGCCCCATCTACGGCGTCAAGACGCCTCACCTCAACGCACTCGCCAAGGAGCTCGTTCCCTCCGGTTTGGAGGGCGTGCAAACGCTCTGGCAGGGTGATTCGTACGAAGAACGCCTCATCGCGGCCAAACTTATCGGGCGACTGACCCGCAAGCATCCCGAGGCCGCCTGGGCTCAGATTCAGCGCATGGCGGAGGAGCTCGACGATTGGCCCACATGCGACACCTTGGCGACCGAGTCGATCCGGGGGCTGCTGCCCGAGATGGCTGAAACGGTGTTCGAAGCCGCGATACGCTACTGGAAGAACAATGGCGAGTGGCAGCGGCGGTTCGGCCTCGTCCTGCTCACAAATTATGTCGGCGACCGGTCGCGCCGCCTCGCATTGCATCAAGCCATCCGAGACACCTCCACCGACCACCGACACTACGTGAAGCACGCGGCCGAATGGCTGCGCCGAGACATCCTGAAGGATGATGCCCGCGGAGATCGAGCTTAGTCTCCCTGCAAGTCGAAGTTCGTGCTCAGGATCGAGTAGTCAAACACCGTGATGGCTTCATCGCCATCCAGGTCGGCATCCAACGGCCGGAAGCCGTTCAAGCCCACCGTGTTCCAGTTGGCATCCGCCGAACTCATATCGAAGTAGTCGCTGAAGATCGAGTAGTCGAACACGGTGATCGCGTTGTCCCCGTCGATGTCCCCATTGAGCAGATTGAACGTATAGAGCGCGAACCCTTGGCTATCGATGGTTGGTTCGACCGATTGGGCCAGCCAGTGTCCGTACTTGAACCGCAGTCGCTGGTCGCCGTTCGGGAGCAGGAATTCGCCCGTAGCACCATTGTGCAGCGCCATCGTTGGCAGTTCGACGTCGGTGCGATTGGCGAAGGTGAAGCGGTGGTCGCCCGAGAGCTTCGCACCCGGCCAATCGCCGAGGTTGACGACGATCTTGGCCGGCCGCACCACGCTGACCCAAGCGATAGCTTGATACGATTTGCCGTCGGGATCCACCACGTTGTACTTGAACCATGTGTCGTAGGCGGTACCAATTTCCCACGATTGGTACATGAGCCTGCCGTTCGACTCCCAGCAGTCGCCATGACCGCCTTCGGCCGAGTGGTACAGGTTCACGAGCGAAAACCCACTGGTGGATCCGTTGGACGTCATGATCGCGGGCGAAAACTGGAATACCGGATACGTCCCCGTCCGTAGCCGTCCTCGGGCGGCACTGGCGATGTACTTGGAACTCCCCATGTAGCCGAGAACCGGCGTGTTGCTGTCGATCAAAATCGGCTCGACCGCTCCCATCATGCCTTGAGGCGCTCCGACCGTGCCCGATCCGTCATACCCACCGTATCCGCCGAATCCAGGATTGCCCGTCATCAAAGTGGATAGATTGTTGGTCAGTCCGTTGGAGTTGGTCATGGCGAGAGCGATCGACGCCCCGCCGCGGCCACCGGCGCCACCGCCACCACTGCCCCCCGTTCCGCCATCGCCGCCTCGGCCACCAGCACCTCCTTTGATCGGAGAGATCGAGCCGCCCGCTCCGCCGGGGCCGCCAGGGCCTCCCGTCCCTCCCGCACCACCGCTCCCGCCGTAGCCGCCTTCGCCGCCATCGCCAGCACTCAATATGCAGTGGTCGAGGGTCAGCGTGGCTCCGGATGAGCCGTTGTTCCAAACCAGGGCGATGGAGGGATAGCCGGGACCGCCGCCCTGACCGCCCGTACCGCCCGTTCCTCCGGCGCCGCCGCCCCCGCCGCCGCCACCGGAGATGTTCCCGGCGGAGAAGGCAGAGCCGCCGCCCCCACCTCCTCCTCCGCCACTGCCGGTTGATCCGGCGGTCCCATTGGTGCCTGCGCCATCGAAAATGCCGTTGGTGATGGAGCCGGGCGAGCCATCGTTGCCGCGTCCACCTGCCTTACCGTCGGCACCTTTCCCGCCGGACACAAAGTAGTCGCCCTTCGTGCCGCCGCTGCCTCCACCTCCCCCGTACTGACCCGCACCCCCGGATCCCGATGAGCCGCCGTGGGGGACCGGATCATTGATCAGCGAGCCCGCGTCCACGACGGCTCCAAAGCCTCCGTTCCCACCATTCCGGTTGGAACCCGCCGACACAAATCCGCCCGCGCCGCCCGGACCGCCCCCCAAATTGACGTAAAACGTACTCGTAATGCCGGGCAGTCCACCTCCGCCGCCAGGACCGCCCGAGCCCGCCGAGCCAGACCCACCCCAATAGCCATTTTCAGCCAGACCTGATTTGAAGCTCGAAGCAAAGATGTAAATTCCCGCAGCTGAAGGGGACGTGATCGTGGCGCAGATCGAGGGCGTGTTCGCTTGCCCCGACGTGAATTCCATTCGGCCGATGCTCAGGCCAGTGCCGGCATTAGGCGCCCAAAAAGCGGTGGGCGTCGATGCGGAAACGAGCGAGGAGGCGCCTGCCGACCACACGGTGCTGTTCGGCGAAAAATCATCGTAGCCTCCGTACAAGGCGGTACCGGCAAATGCGGTGATGGGCTGGGTGTATGGCCCAGAATGATCGACCATCACGGGTCGGCCGCCGAGGGCTTGAGCGACGCAAAGGGCGACGGGAATCGTCTTCAACGGGTGGCGGATGTCACCCGCCGCCCCATCGTTGCCGTAGACCGACGACACGAAAATGGGGCCAGCCGCCATCCCGTCGATGCCGTCGGCATTGGAATCGGTTGCAAGCACATCGGGCGCGTCCGTTGGCGACGGGGGGTACCACAGCGCGCTTTGAGCACGAGCCCCTGGATACGCGCATCCAAATGCGCAGATGATCGACAGTTTCGCAAGGCGGTTCATGCTGTGTGCATTATATGGTGCGAATCCGCAATTTCCAATGAGAATATTCGACCGGGCGATCACGGGCCTGAACCAGGATCGACCTCCACTTGCGGACGATGGCATCGGTTGAAGCGGCTACAATCGTATTTCGAGTCGTGAACATTCTCTTTTTCCGGTGGCTGATCCTTGCGATCGCGGTCGTCGTCTCGGCGGCGATCACGCACTCCCTCGGCTTTGACTTCCAAACCGACGTGAGCAGCTTCGGCGCGATCATCCAGCTCTTGGTCGGCGTGGCCCTGCTCGCTGTGATCAATCTCACGCTGGGAAACCTGCTCAAATTGATCACGTTGCCGCTTAACTGCATGACGTTGGGACTGATGTCGCTCGTCATCAATGCGGCGATGCTCCTCATTGCAGGCAATCTGCATTTCGGCATCCATGTGGGCAGTTTCATGGCCGCGTTCTTTGGCAGCATCTTTATCAGCCTGGTGAACGGCTTGCTCGTCACTGTCTTCCATCCACGCAAGAAACGCGATGATTAATCGCTACCGGTGGAAGCGGCTGCTGGCTCCCACGACGGGGCTCCGTCGCTCGCTGGCCGCCGCCCTGGCCGGACTCTTCATGTTCGGCATCGGCTTTGTGCTCAGTTTCAAGGCCGTTTTGGAGCCGTACGTCGAGGTGGTCGGCCAGCGATGGAACGGCCTCATGTCGCGGTTCGTGACCACCCAAGACCTCGCCCAGTCGAACCACTACGTGGGCGGCGCGCTGATCGCCTTGGGCCTCTATCTGCTCGTCGTGGGGGCGCGGGGCGTGCTCCGCAGATTCTACGAAACGCTGAGTCCGACCTCCGCAGGAAGCAAGGCGAAGATGGTCAACGTCTTCGTCCAGCGCCAACAGCTCTCGCAGGGCCCGCGCATCGTCGCCCTGGGTGGCGGCACCGGCTTGAGCACCCTGCTCCGCGGACTGAAGCGCCATAGCAGCAATATCACCGCGGTCGTGACCGTGACCGACGACGGAGGCAGCAGCGGACGCCTCGTCCACGAGCTCGGCATCATCCCGCCCGGCGACATCCGCAACTGCCTCGTCGCGCTGGCCGATGCGGAAAAGCTGATGACCGATCTGTTCCAGCATCGGTTCAAGAATGCGAGCGGCTCGCTCAGCGGCCACTCGCTCGGCAACCTGCTCATCGCGGGACTGATCGACCAGACCGGTGGTGACCTCGAGCGTGCGATCAATATCGCGAGCGAAGTCTTGAATATCCGCGGGCGCGTGCTGCCCTCCACCCTTTCTCACATCCGGCTCAAAGCGATCATGGATACAGGGGAGGAGCTGTATGGCGAGACCACCATCGTGAGCAGCGGCAAACGCATCCGCCGCATCCAGATCGAGCCCGCCGACGCCGAGCCGTTTCGCGATGTGCTCGCCGCCATCGCCGACGCGGACCTCATCTGTATCGGCCCCGGCAGCGTGTACACGTCGGTCGTTCCCAACCTGCTCGTGCCTGGCATCGCCCAAGCCATCCACGAATCAGACGCGATCAAGGCCTACATCTGCAACGTCATGACCCAGCCCGGAGAAAGTGACTCGTTCACCGCCGCCGAGCACATCTTGAGCATTCAAGCCAATGTCGAGCCGCGCGTATTCGACTATGTGATGGTGAACAGCGGCATGCCCAGTTCCGCCACCATCGAGAAGTACGAAGGGTCGGGCCAGTATGTGGTCGAAGCCGATATCGAGCGCATTCGCGCCATGGGTTTCCGGGTCGTGCCGGGTAATTTTATGAGCGAAATGGACTACGTTCGCCATGACCCCGTTAAAGTCGCCCAACGATTGATGGATCTGCTTCACCGATGAGCGGCTGTCTCGTGATCCTCAGCGGGCCGAGCGGGGTCGGAAAAGACACGGTTCTTGCCGCTTGGCAGCAGAAAAACCCAAGGGTGCGCCGCGTGATCGCATACACGACGCGTGCGCCCCGTGCGGGCGAGGTCGATGGAGTCGACTACCATTTCGTCTCGGCCGATCAGTTTCTCGCCAAGGCCGAGCGCGGCGATTTCCTCGAGCACAAGCTGGTCCACGGCAACTACTACGCCACGCCCTTGGTCGACATGGAAGCTCTGCTCACCGAGGGCGCCATCGCCGTACTGAAGATCGACGTTCAGGGCGCGTGCGAGGTGATGGATATCCGTCCCGATGCGATCTCGATCTTTCTGGAGCCGCCGACTTGGGAGGAACTGCGCCAGCGCATTCTGGGCCGCGCCACCGATTCCGACGAACAGATCGCCCGTCGACTCGCCAACGCGGAATACGAGATGTCGCTCCGGGATCGCTACCGCCACCGCGTGGTGAATCGCACGGTGCCCGAGACGGTTCAGCAGCTCGACGAGTTGGTCGCCTTGTGAAACGGCGAATCGTCGCGGACCACGCCCCCGCCTACAGCACACCCGGAAATCCGTATAACCGGTTGCTCTGCGACGCCCTGACGGAGCAGAACGTCACGATTCGCGAGTACGGCCTACGGCAGACCGCCCTCGATCCGCCCCAGATCCTCCATCACCACTGGCCCGAAATCGGCCTGAGCTTTCGGCCGCGGTATCTGGCGTGGCGTCGAATTCTGTCGCTTCTCGTCGTGGCGCGGATGGCTCGTCGCAAAGGGTGCCGCGTCATCTGGACGGCGCACAACCTGCGCCCGCACGAGCGCATCTACCCTCGATTTGAATCCTGGTTCTATCGCCAATGGACGGATCTCGTCGATGGGATCATCTGCCTGTCCGACTCCTCCCGGCGACTGCTCATCGAACGCTATCCCGAGCTCGAGGACCGGCCCATTTTCGTCTCGCCCCACGGGCATTACCGGCCCGTCCTCCCCCGCACCCTCTCGCGGACCGAGGCGCGCGCGGAGTGGGGTTGGTCCCCGGAGGATCGTGTCATCGCCAATGTCGGCGCCATCCGACCCTACAAAAACATCCCGGGCCTCATTCGGGTCTTCCGGGGCAATGGCGAATCTAACCTGCGCCTGGTCGTAGCCGGGACCTGCAGCGACGACGCGCTCCGGCAGGAGATCGAGACGGCCGCCTCGGGCGATTCGCGTATCCGCTTGGCGTTCGGTTTCCTCGAGGATTCGGCCATGCAGACCGTCATTACCGCCGCTGATGTGGCCGTGCTGCCGTATAGCGACATCTTGAACAGCGGCTTCGCGTTGTACGCGCTCTCCTGCAATACGCCGGTGCTGGCTCCTAACCTGGGTTCGCTGCCCGAACTGGCGGCCCATGTCGGCTCCGATTGGGTCGGGCTGTACGATGGGGAGTTTCGCGAAAGCATTTTTCGCGACGGGATCGAAGCCCTCAGCGCCGGGAATCGTGCGGCCGTTGCCCCCCTCGAGGCCTACGAGTGGCCGCTCATCGGCCAGCAGCATCGCGACGCCTACGACGCCGTCCTCGGCTAAACAGGCTTCAGCTTCGTGGTCAGGCGGTCGGCGGTGGCCAATTTCGGGCTCGATTCGTGAAGCGCGAGTACGTTCACGTCATGCGGATTACCGGCCACGTCCAGGAACCGGTAGTACCGATAGCCGGCCAAGACGTCCTCGAATTTGGAGTCGTCGTAACACTCGAACTGGATGATCGGCTTATCGCGCTGGATCGTCTTGAAGCCGCCTTTGAGCACTTCATGCTCGAATCCTTCGACGTCCATCTTGATGAAGTGCACCTGCGCGATGCCTTCTCGGCTCACGAGGTCGTCGATACTGTCGATCGGCACGTCGACCGCGCCTTGGCCCTTGCCCGAGTCGACCAGGCTAAAGCTCACCGGTCGGTCCAGGTTCATATGGAGCTTGGCGTGGCCGGGTTCGGTTCCCATTGCGCTCACCCGGACCTTCACCTGGTCAAGCCCGTTGATGAGCACGTTCTCCTGCAGGCGCGCTGCCGTCTTCACAAACGGCTCGATCGCGATCACACAGCCATTGCGACCCACGATCTCGCCGCCAAGCACGGTGTAAATGCCGATGTTCGCGCCGATATCGAGGAAGGTCTCGCCCGGGCTCAGGAACTCCTTGAGCAGCGTCAATCCGCCTTCGCACGATTCTCCGTGCAGATAGACCGCGCGGATGCCATGCCCCTCCCGGTTTTCCCCCGTGACCCAGACGTTGTTCCCGATCTTGCGCTTGAGCGTCGAGCCAGGAGTCAGCGCCATGCGCGCCATGCGGAACAGTTGATCGAGGGATGGCATAGTGTTATCTTCGGTTCGCAGGATTCTAGCTGGGAGAGCCGTCCCGTGTCAAAGCGATCGGTTTAGCGGCCCCGTCGCCGCCCGATGATCTTGCGAACATTTCCCACGAGGGCCATGCGCGAGCGAGAGGCGTGGTGCGTCGGCGGATCGAGGGCGACGGGACGTTTGGACTTGCCAACGACCTGTTGCTCGAACCAGTCGAGGAACGCTTCACCGGTGTGGAGGGGGGATAGTTTGTTGCCATGGAGCCAAGGTTCGGCCACCATCGCCAGCCACTCCTCCTCGTTGCGATCGAGTTCAAGGATCCGCTCGATGAGCGCTTCGTCGTCTTGATAATCATCCCAGCGCAGGAATGATCGCGGGTTGAAATCGCGCTCGACCACGGGGTTCCCCCAGTAGATCGGGATGGAGCCTGCGTACATCGGGTGCACGATTTTCTCGGTGGTATAGCCCGGATGCCGCGAGTTCTCGAAGGCGATCGAGAACTTGTATTGGCTCATGAACTCCACCTTGTTCTTGATCGGGCCCCCAACGTTGTTCATGAGCAGGCCGCCTGAATCCACCCGCTTGTATTTCGAAAGTCGCTCGAAAAACTGCACCCGTTTTTGGGCGGTTCGATTGGAATACACGAAGTTGCAGAACTTGGTCTTTTGGGCGCGGACGGCATCCACGTCGAGCGGGGGCTTGATCAGCCGCTCCATGTCCCCGTATTGCAGATAGAGCGGCAGGCGAAAATGCTGGGGCGCGTCGATCCAATCGAACGTCAGCGCGTAATCGCATTCACCGAAGTCCGGCCGCAGGTTTTCAGCCGTGTAATAGATCCTCAGGCAGGAGTACTTCCGCACCTGACTCCCGAAGTCGCTGTAGAACAGGAGATCTGGCTGATCGCTGACCTCCACCTCAAAGCGCTGCCGCAGGAGATCGAGGAGGTAGTTATCCTCCCGCTTCCAACTGGGCATGAAGTCCACGAAGTCGACTTTGAGAATGGAGGGCTTCAGCATGTTAGGCGGGTTCGATCAGCAGGGTGATGATCTCGAACGGCTTGTAAGGGACCATGACGGCACCCTCGACCACTTCGACCTCCCCGATGATCTGTTCATTCAAATCGGCCAAGAAGGCACGGCGGATGCCGCGGACGCAGGTCAGCTGGGTGCGGCCCCGCGTATTGTGGCACTCGTACATGCGAACCACCAGCCGGTCCGAATCTTCCGCTTTCTTGACCGTCTCGATGACCACCGCCCGACTGTCCACGCCCACGAACCGCGGCATCTCTCCGGTCGCCCCGGTGTGCCGATCGACGGGCAGAACCCGCGGCGTCGCATTGAGACCGTAAGCGGCCGCCACTACGTCGCTATCGGCGATCTGGCCGAAGTGGGGCAAGAGCATGTAAGTGAACCGGTGTTCGCCCATATCGCAGGTCGGATCGGGCGCCTTGGGAGAGCGGAGCAAAGAAAGCCGCAAGGTGCCGCCGAGGGTGTCGTAACCGTATTTGCAGTCGTTGATCAGGGCTACCCCGTAGCCGCCCTCGCTCATGTCCACCCACTTTTGGGCCGGGACTTCGAACTTGGCCTGATCCCACGATGTGTTGCGATGAGTCGGCCGCTCGACGTGCCCGAACTGGATCTCGAAGGTGGCGCGCGCCGCGTTGATATTGAGCGGAAACGCGACTTTGAGCATCTGGTGGCTTTCGTGCCAATCCACCCAGGTGTCGAACCGGATGCCCGGCGTAGGTCCAAGACTGATCCGCTGCCGCAACCGACTCTGGCCGAACGTCTTCGAGATTTCGACGGCCACCCGAGTCGGTCCGCGCTCGACGATCTCAAAGCTCTGACTTCGCATGAGGTCGCGGCCCTTCTCGTAGAGGTATGGGTCGACGTCCCAGGCGTCCCAGAAGAGCGGGCGGTCGTCGAACAGCTGGAACAGGTTGCCAAGTTGCCCCGGCTCGATCAGTTCGACCTCCTGGTCGTCGAACAGGCGGATGCTCGTAATGTTGCCGCTGCTGTCGAAGCTGACCGCCATTTCGCCGTTTTCGATCCGGCGACTCTTGGCCTTCAACTTGGGCAGATAAGTCGGCGCCTCGTCCGATAGATCGCCCACCGCGACGGCGCCCAGCGCCTCGGGAGGGGTCGCAAAAATCAGTTTTCGCTCCCCAAACGTCTCGACAAGTTGCACGGGATGACGCTCCGAGCCAATCGCGAGGCTGGCGGGCGGGTCCGCGTCTCCCCACGGCAGTTCGCAGGTGTCGGGGGTGGTGCTGTTGTGGAACAAGGCGACGGGGCGGCGCATCCCGCTCGTATCGAGATGGCCCGCAATCGCCTTCAGGGCGTCGGTCACCAGCCTGGTCCCGCTTTCCCGGATATCGGCATAGTCGCGATCACTGTCCTCATACACTTCCGTGACCGAGGACCCGGGAATGATGTCGTGGAATTGGTTGAGCAGCACGAGCTTCCAAAGGCGCTCGATCTCCGCATGCGGATAGGCACCAGGGAAATCGGGCCGGAACGCATTGAGGAGTTCGGCGTCGCGAAGGAGGAACTCGCTCTGGCGGTTTCCCTTCTTGTTCGCAGCCTGACTTGTGTAGGTTCCGCGGTGGAATTCTAAATAGAACTCACCGATCCACGTGACCAGATCGCGGCTCTCCGCCTTCGCCTTGCGGAAGAAATCGACGGCTTTGGCTCCCTTTTCGATTTCGGGCAGATGGGGAGCGGTGCGGGCGCGGCGCAGGAGCTCCAGGTGCATCTCCTCGGGTCCGCCGCCTCCGTCGCCCCAGCCAAAGAGGTACAGCGAAGCATCGCTGCGGCTCTGATCCTTGTGATTCTTCACGCTCTCGACGATCTGCTTGGGCGTGCAGTCGCCGATGTAGGTATCGGCGGGCGGGAAGTGAGTCCAGACTCGGCTGCCATCGATCCCTTGCCACCACATCGTGTTGTGCGGGAATTTGTTGGTCTGATTCCAGCTGATCTTCTGGGTCAGGAAGTACTGGATGCCGAACTTGGAGAGGATTTGAGGTAGGGCTGCCGAGTAGCCGAATACGTCGGGCAGCCACATGTCGTCGGTCGTGAAGCCGAAATGCTTGTCGAAGTACCGCCGGCCATAAAGGAACTGCCGAACCAGCGATTCACCGCCGGTCAGGTTGCAGTCGGCCTCGACCCACATCGACCCCACCGGCTCCCATTGGCCTCGCTTGGCCGCCGCTTTCACCTTGCGGAACAGCTCGGGATACTCTTGCTCCAGCCACTCGTACTGGCTGGCCTGGCTGTGGCAGAACACGTAGTCGGAGTACCGCTCGATCTGATATAGCTGGGTCGCGGTGGTGTGCGCCATCTTGAGGTGCGTCACCCGGAGCGGCCAGAGCCAAGCCGTATCCAAATGGGCGTGCCCCACCGGCGTCAGCGTGTGCTTCATCTCGCTGTTCAGGGTTCCGAGCTGGTCGCGCAGGATCTTTCGACACGCGCGAATCGCTTCGGGTGTTTCCGCGAATTCGTTGCAGACGTCGTTCAGCGCGCGCAAGATCGTGGCGAAGGCGGGATCCTTCGGGTCGAGGGCCCGCATCAGGCTTGCTGCAAACTCAACGTCGTAATAGAGCGGATAGAGTGCGGTGTTCAGCAGTACCAACTCAGCCCCATCGACTTTATCCGGGGTCTCCGATCGCTCCGGAATCACGCCGTGGACGCGTACGTGAGGCGCGCTGCTGTAAACCTGAATCGCCTCGTCGATCTTGGCGCCGCCGGGCGCTTGATCCCAGAGCCGGCAGATGCTGTGGGGGCCGTCGATGCCGCGGGCGGGTACATCGTTCTGCCACAGCGTTCGCTCGCCTCCCACGTTCGCCACAAGGCCGACCTCTTTGCCAGCCCACTCCGCGGGCACTTCCCCTTTGACCCGAAACCACGATTCGGCATAGGCGGGGCCGTAGGCGAAGCCGGGCTCGGCCTTACGCCACGGGCCCTTTTCGCGTGCGATGGATTCGCGAGGGTGGGCGACGGCGCAGTGTTCGATGGCGAGGGGAACGCGCGCGAGAATCAGCCGATCCTTGAGTTGGGCGGCCTTAAACTGGTCGATACGCCTTTCGGTGAGAGCGGGATGCTTATCCATGGCAGTTGAGCAAAATCTCAGAATATCCCAAGAGGGCGATAGCCGGGGCGGGCGAGATAGGGTATATTAACTCCCGATATACTGTCTTATGACTGTCGCTATCAACCAACTTGTGGTTCCGAGAAACGGCTGGGCGGCCCCGTGCCCTGAGGGCATGTCGTCCTCCGTTTGCGAGCCCACCGCCCCCTTCGCGGTCGCTCAGCTGGATCCCTTTTACCGCAATCTTCTCGCCGCGCTGTATCTCCGGGGTCTGGCCCGGGCCAGTCGGCTGCCCGCTCACCGCGCACCGGCTCTGCTTTCGGCCGTGCTCGGGACCGGCCTTCCCGCCTGCGCACGGACGGTGGCCGATTGGCTCGCGGAGCGGGGTTGGTGGGCCGAAGCCCACGTTTTGCACGACGACGGTCTGTTTGCCCGCGCCTCCGATCTTCTCGCGGCGGGGCGCGTGCTCACGCTGGCTTGTCCGGGATATCCCCCTCTGTGGCGTCAACGTCTGGGCGACGCGGCGCCCCCGGCCCTGTGGCGAGATGGGGTACCGCCCACGCTTCCCGCCTATGCGGTCGTCGGCAGCCGAGATCTCACCCCCTGGCAGGCCACCTTTGCTCGGGAAGCCGGCGGCGAAATCGCTCGGCAGGGGTTTGCGTTCGTTTCGGGAGGCGCGCGCGGGGCGGACGCGGAGGCATGGAAGGGCTGGCTCGCGCATTGGCGGGGCGAGCAAGCCATGCGCCCGATCATCCTGGTGCCGTGCGGCCTGGACGCCGACATTCCCCATCCCGGCCTCGCCTCCTGCCGGCTGTCCGTTTGTGCCCCGCACGAGGGGTTTTCCACGGCGGCGGCGATGGAGCGCAATGCTCTCATCTACGCGATGGCAGAAGGCGCATTGCTCGTGGGGCCCCGCCTGCGCGAAGGCGGCACGTGGCACGGCGGCATGGATGCCCAGCGTCGGCGGCTCTGCCCGCTTGCGGTGGTCGCCCAGCCTCCCAGTTCGGCGGCCCAGGCGTTCATGGCCGGCGGCTCGGCCGGCGTGCGCTGCATCGAAGATTGGCGCGCCTTCATTCGGGGCGATCTTCGGCCGGCCGCCGGGCAGAATTCGCTTTTCGGGGCTTGATTGGTTTGGTGCTGAGAAGTGTTGCGGCTAAACTCGGCTCAATATGGCCGCGCTGATGCCGACGCACCGAGCGTTCCGTGACGCGTTTGTCAAAGGGCAGGGGCGGGTCATCCAATGGCTTCACGCTTCGCCCGATCCCAGTGTGTACAGGCCGGACATTCTCTGGATGGCTCGAAAGGATCGGCGTTACGATCGATACCTTCAGAGCTCCTTGTCGTGGTTGATCTTGGAGGCAGCCTCGATCGCCGGGTGCCAGAAAGACGTGGTCGCGATGGCCGCTGCCGGTTTGCGCCGGCGCCAGAGCGGCGCTACCGCCCAGTACGAAGCGATTGGAGCCTATCTCTATCGCGCTGACCCGCCGATCGGATTGGGAATGCTGCTCGACTTCGCCCGGCACCATCCGACGTCCGACGACCCTTGGAGCACGATGGCGCACGACTTGCAGACCCAAGACTTGCTCAATGCGATGGAAAGCGATGCTTTCCGCCCGGATCGGTGGAGCAGGTTTGCGGCGGGTTCCTATCTCCGACTCTTGGAGGACACCCACGGAGAAGTATTTTCGCCGACAGCGCCTTACCGGCATACGCCCAGCGTTGCGAATTTCGTTGAACGCGCGCGGACCGAACTGGACGTGCAGCGGCCTGAATCTCGAGCCTCACCCATGAATCGGGACGCGGTGCTCGCCGCCCTATTCGCGTATCGCCGGACGCCCATTCCGGATGTTCGAGCAGCGGCGCCTCTGTTCTCGAACGATGAGATTTCGCTTCTGGCGCGGGCCGCGTTGGACGCTCCCGACGATACGCTCGTGAGAGGTTTTTGGTCCCTCTTTGGAATCCGTCCGTTCCCGCTCGTCGAGGAAGCACTAACTCAGCTTCCCCAGGCGAGCGACGACAAAAGCTGGTTCCTGATCCGATGTTTGGAGGGATCCGACGATCCCCGCATTGAAGCCGCCGCTTGGGACCCTTCCTCTCAGGAGCTCGGATGGGCCTCGCTCAGGCTCCTTGGCGACCACCTGTCGTTGGCGAACCTGGACCGCGTGCTCCCTCTGCTCGCCCAAACCCATTCGCTTGATTGGAATGCTCGGCATCAAGGACAACAATTGGCTCGGAACGCCATGGACCTATGTCGCGGCGAGCGTCGCCGCGCCTTGCTCGAATGGACGTGGGATCATGGCGTTTGCGATGAGTGCCGATACTTTGCCTTATGGAGATGCCGACGCTCAAGCATTCCCGGGCGTATCCTGGAAGAGGGGCAGTTCGATGCGAACAAAGAAACGCGAGAGTTCTGTCAAGAACGTCTCCGCGCGTCAGTCAAACCAACGACTTTCAGACCGAGCCGACTTCCAACCAAGTAAACTGAGCTACGAACGAACCCCGTATCACGGGGTCAAGGAGACCCAACTGTCATGGCTGCTGTAGCAGATCGGGCGATCGACAAAATCGCAGAACTTCTCGGAGACCAGGCGAAAAGCCTGCTCGACCATCAGTGCAGGACCGTTCCCAAAGAGCAACTGCACCTTCCCGGACCGGATTTCCTGGACCGAATTTTTATTCCGAGCGACCGGAACAATGCCGTTCTGCGAAGCCTGCAATCGATGTTCAATCACGGACGCCTCGCGGGGACCGGCTATCTGAGCATCCTTCCCGTCGATCAAGGCATCGAGCACAGCGCAGGCGCCAGCTTTGCGAAGAACCCGATGTACTTCGATCCGGAAAACATCGTGAAGCTCGCGATCGAAGGCGGATGCAACGCGGTCGCGTCGACGCTTGGCGTCCTCGGGGCGGTGAGCCGCAAATACGCCCACAAGATCCCGTTCATGGTCAAGCTCAACCATAACGAGCTGCTCACTTACCCGAACAAGTTCGACCAGATCATGTTCGCCCAGGTGGATCAGGCGTGGAACATGGGCGCGGTGTCGGTGGGCGCGACCATCTACTTCGGCAGCGATCAAGCCACGCGGCAGATCATCGAAGTGAGCGAAGCGTTCGCGCGAGCCCACGAACTCGGCATGTGCACGGTGCTCTGGTGCTACCTGCGCAACAACGACTTCAAGAAAGACGGCGTCGACTATCACGTTTCGGCTGACTTGACCGGCCAAGCCAATCACCTCGGCGTGACGATCGAGGCTGACATCATCAAGCAGAAGCTGCCCGAAAACAACGGCGGATTCAAGGCGCTTAACACAGGCGGCTCCAGCTACGGCAAGCTCGACGAGCGCATCTATAGCCAGCTGACCTCGGATCATCCGATCGATCTGTGCCGCTATCAGGTGATGAACTGCTACATGGGCCGCGCCGGTCTCATCAACTCCGGTGGCGCCTCCAGCGGCGCTTCCGACTTGGCCGAAGCCGTGACCACCGCCGTCATCAACAAGCGCGCAGGCGGCACGGGTCTCATCTCGGGACGCAAGGCGTTCCAGCGCCCCATGGACGAAGGCGCCAAGATCCTTCAGGCCATCCAAGACGTGTATCTCTGCGAAGGCGTGACGATCGCCTAATCGGCAAGCACCTCACCGGACCTCGTCGCCCCCTTCGGCGGCGAGGTCCTTTTTGGTTTGGGGCAGGTAGATTGAACCGATGATTCGAGCCCTTGCCGCCGGTCTTGGCGGTTTCCTGATCTGTGCCGCTTGGGCCGACCGCCTCCTCGAGATTTCCACCGGGACCAAGATCAGCAAGCGGGTGGCACGCGTCGAGCTTCAATCGTGGCAAGGAGCTGGTCGCGTCGATCGGTGGTTTCTTGGCCATGGGCTGGGCGAGAATTTCGATTTCGAGGCCGTGCTCGAGCGCCGGAGCAAACGCGGTCGCGTCGCCAGCATCGACTTCAGCTACAACTACCTGACGCCTGTGGTCGACGTCAGCCCCGGTATCAGCGTGGGTCTGCTCGATACGGCCGGCGTGACCGAGCGGGGAAGAACCGGCTACGTGGCCGCCACCTGGCGCTTTGCCCAAGACTCGGACGATGTGACCCGGCCGCTCAATACCGAGTTCACGATCGGCTATCAGATGGGGGGAACGACGGGGCTGATCTTCGGGTTTTCGCTCCCGTTGAGCCAGGCGATCCGCCTGATTGCCGAATATCCCACGCGCGACTTAAGCGCGGGCATCGAGCTGCGGCCCCTCAGACCCCTGAGCCTGAAATGGGTGTTTGGTCAGAATCGGACCCTGTTGTCGGCAAGTTGGACGCATCGACTTTGATCGGCAGCCCCCCGCGCTCACACAGTTCCGCGATTCGGCGGGCCAGTTCGCGGCTGAAGAGCACGCGATTCTCGCGGTCGGATTCGTTGGTCGCCACCGCATCGTAGGTAAACGGACGCCCGATGACGACGGTCATCGGCGATCGCCGCAGCTTCTTCGAGCCTTTGGGCCAAACGCGTTCAGTGCCCACGATGCCCACGGGCAGCACCTTCGCGCCGCTGCGCTTGGCCAGCATTGCGATGCCGGGCGTTATCCCTCCCATCTTCTCGCCAAAGCCTCGCGTGCCCTCGGGGAACAGCAAGACGGCGCGACCTTCTTTCAGCAAGTGAATCGCAAGCCGAATCGCCTCCGTGTCGTTCTCGCCGCGGCGAACCGGGAACGAGCCCAGGGAGCGGATGAGCGGCCCTAACCACCAGGGTCGGAACAGATCTTCCTTCGCCATGAACGACAGCGCGCGATCCATCGCACACGCGACGATCGGCGGATCCAGGTAGCTGAAATGAACCGGGGCGACCAGCAGCGGGCCCTCCATTGGCACCAACTCGCGACCGATC
Source organism: Fimbriimonadaceae bacterium (assembly GCA_044226215.1). Classification (GTDB taxonomy): domain Bacteria; phylum Armatimonadota; class Fimbriimonadia; order Fimbriimonadales; family Fimbriimonadaceae; genus JBGAHK01. The sequence continues at coordinate 1,020,602 of JBGAHK010000002.1, forward strand.
ACGCGAATGCCGCCCAGCGATCGAAACGCGATTTCGCGGGCGACCCAACGGATGAAGCGGTACCACGGACCGCCGCGTGAACTCATGCGACGGCCGCCGGCAGGCTGGCATAGCCCGAAAGGGCCACCCGCAGAGCGGCCAGGCCGTGCTCGCCCGTCACGAGCGGCGCGCGATTCTCATGGATCGCAGACAGGAATTCAGTGCACATCGCGAGATCGAGATCGCTGCCGTATCCGAGCGCGCGATGACTGGGCGCGCCGGAGGCGAACAAATCGAGCTGCGCCCCAAACAGATCGCATTCGATCACGCCGCGCTCTCCGACCAGCGTCAGGTGGACATCGCCCCAGGTCTTGTAGGTGGGAAGCCGCGACCAACTGGAGTCGATGGTGGCGAACCGGCCATCGGCGTAGTCGAGCTGAAGCAAGGCCGAGTCATCCCACGCTTCTTGATACATCTGATGACCTGTCATTGCCGTCACCGCGGTTGGCTCCGCGTCCAGCAGCCGCAACAGCAGGTCGGCGACGTGCACCACGTGATCGATCATCGCTCCGCCGCCGCTCAGGTCCGCATCGACGAACCAACCGAACGGGCAGGTGCCGTGATTGGTCGCATTGACGGCGAGCACGCGTCCGATTTCACCGCGGTCGACACGAGCTTTGGCTTTGGCAAAGGCGGGCGAGAACGGACAAGGGAAGGCGGTCATGAGCACGACGCCCGCCGATCGCGCGCCGTCGATCATGCGCTCGGCATCGGCGATGGTCGTCGCCAGTGGCTTTTCGCACAGCACCGGTTTGCGGGCGGCAAAGGCGCGCTCGGCCAACGCCGCGTGTCGGGTGTTCTCGCTGGTGATCACCACCGCATCCGCCGCGGCAATCACCTCGTCCACATCCGAGTTCAGCGCGATCTTTTGTTGCGCCGCGAATGATTTGGCTTCCTCACGATCATCCGCGAGCACGATCTCGTGGCCGAGTGCGAGAAAGCACCGGACGTAGCTTGCGGTGTGAACGTGGGCGCAACTGAGCAGACCGATCCGCATGGGGCTATTTTAGACGAGAGGCGGGCGGGATCACGCGGGCGCGCCGCCCATCGCCTTCGAAATCGAGTTCAACGACCCACGCATCCGCATCGGATTCCAGTTCCGGCGCGCGCTCCGGCCACTCGATGAGGCAGATCGCTTCACCGAGGAAATCTTCGAGCCCCGTGCCGGTCAGGCCTTCGAGCCGATACAGATCGGCGTGGACCAAGCGGGGCGGCCCCTCATAAACATGGTAGATCGCGAAGGTCGGAGACCGAACCGGTTCCTCGATCCCGCGAGCCCGAAGCAGTCCGCGCACGAGTGTCGTTTTGCCCGCTCCGAGGGGGCCTCGCAGGAGCACCGTGTCGCCTGGATCCAGCCGTTCCGCCAGCCACGCACCGAGCGCCAGCGTTTCCGATTCCTCGCTTAAGAATTGCTCCAATGGCGTCAGGGCGCCCATTCCACCGCCCTACCCCTCGCAATAATAGCGGCAACATAGTGGGTTCGCCCGTCCTGATGCGTCATAATAGTTCAAGTAAGTAGCCGAATTGTAGTCGTTTTACGCGACAGGCCATGAGGTTACGGGGGGATTCGACTCAGTTATGGAACGCGCAGGAGAAGGGAATCTCAAACGGTCGCCCTCGTTCGGACGCTGGTCGCGGTTTATGCGCGAAGTGGCCATGGACGTGGTGCTGGCAGGCATCGGCGTGGTACTGGCCTTCAACGTGGCCGCCGATCTTCGGCTGAAGATTTCGATCTCCGACATCCTCCTGCGATACGCCCTCCCGGTCGGCGTGCTGGCGGGCGCGCTCCTGGCCTGGCGCGGCATCTACCGAACCCGAGCCCGGTACATCGGCCTTTACGATTTCGTGAACATGGCGGGCGTCGGTGCCCTGTCCGGCATCGCCCTCGGCTTGCTCATGCGGCTCGTCATGATCGACGATCAGCCGTCTTTCTGGTCGACTCCGGTCCTCGCCGCGTTCTTCATCACCGGCCTCGTTTCCGTCGTTCGCATGTATCGCCGTCGCCACAACTGGGTGACGCGAACCCGAATGCGACGTGGCCAGCCGCGCAAGACCCTCATCGTCGGCGCGGGCGACGCGGGTGAACTGATCGTCCGCGAGATTGGCCGCTCCGAGCACTCCGATCACTTGGCTGTCGGCTTTGTCGATGACGATCCCGAGAAGGTCGGGCTGATGATCCACGGTGTGGCCGTCCTCGGCACGCTGGGAGACATCCCGTCGCTCGTGGACGAGCACAGCATCGACGAAATCCTCATCGCGGTCCCGAGTGCCGACGGCAAAACGATGCGGCGCATCGTCGACCTCTGCGATCAGACCGGCGCCAAAGTCCGCACGCTGCCGCCCGTCGCCGCGATCCTGAACAACGAACACCACCTGCGCTATCAGCTGCGCGAAGTCGATATCGAGGACCTGCTTCGACGAGAGCCCGCCCAAACCGACATCAAGCTGAGCGCCAGCTACATCTCGGGGGAAAGCGTTTTTGTCACGGGAGGCGGTGGATCGATCGGCAGCGAATTGGCTCGCCAGATCGCTCGTCTCGCACCCGCCCGGCTCACCCTGATGGGCAAGGGCGAAAACAGCATTTACGAAATCGAGCAAGAACTCATCCAGAACGGCGCGGTGGCTCCGACCTGCGTGATCGGCGATGTGCGCGATCGTCAGACGCTCGATCATGCCTTCGACGGCGTGCTGCCGTCGGTCGTTTTCCATGCCGCCGCCCACAAGCATGTTCCGCTGATGCAGGCGAACGTCATCGAAGCCGTCCGCAACAACGTGCTCGGCACGATGCTTACCGCGGAAACCGCGGTCCGGATGGGCGTCCGCAAGTTTGTCTATATCTCGACCGATAAGGCGGTCAACCCCAGCAGCGTGATGGGAGCGACCAAGCGGGTCGGCGAAATGATCGTGCGCGCGCTCGCCGATCGCAGCGAGACCGAATTCGCGATCGTCCGCTTTGGAAACGTGCTTGGAAGTCGGGGCAGCCTGATCCCGATGCTCAAGAAGCAGATTCAGCGCGGTGGCCCGGTTCGCATCACGCATCCGGACATGACCCGCTACTTCATGACCATCCCGGAAGCCGTCCAACTGATCTTGCAGGCGGGCTACATGGGATCGAAGGGCGAGCTCTTCATCCTCGACATGGGTGACCCCGTGAAGATCGTCGATCTGGCCCGCGACCTCATTCGTCTCCACGGCCTCGTTCCCGGCGACGACATCGAAATCCTTTATACGGGTATTCGACCGGGCGAAAAGACGCACGAAGAACTCATTTACGCGCAGGAAGAGCTGTGCGACACGCTCCACCCAAAGATCAACCGCGTCAATTCGAACGTCCCCATCGACTACGAGTGGCTCAAGCCCGAGCTGAACAAGCTCGCCGATCTGTGCGACGGCGGAGACGTGGACAAGCTGCGCCACGCCCTCATGGAACTCGCATGGGGCAAGAATACGGCACCGTACAAGTACGCCGTGACCGAGCTGGAACCGGAAGTGGAAGTGCCGAATGATCTGGGTTCAAGTACACTAAGCTCCGACCATGGTCGCGACGCTTGAGTATTTGACCGTCCAGGACATTATCTGGCTGAACACCCAAATCTGCGGCGGCCCTCAGCCGTTCCGCTACGACGCCCTGGAAGAAGCCAGTTTTCTTCAGTACGGGTATGGCTCGAGTTCGGACCTGCTCCTTCAAGCCTCCAAATTAGGCAAGCGGTTTGCTGGGCACAAAGCGTTTGATCGGGCCAACGAAGCCACTGCGTTTGCGGCTCTCGCTGCATTCCTTCTGCTCAATGGACGCGCGCTCACGGCCGCCGATGCCGACGCTGCCTCGTGGTTCCGCAATACAGCGCTGGATTCGGAGACGCTGACCGCCGCGACCACTCACCACGATCGCCACGGATCGCACCAGCAGATGCTGGCCGAAGTGCTGCTCGCCTATCCCCAGACGATCTCGCAGCTGCGGGACTAAGACGCGGCCCGACCCGGATCGGTCAGATACAGGCTGGCGATCCGCCAGCTTCCGCTCTCTTTGATCAGCCGAACGTCGATCTGGGCGTCGCGACGCTCGAACTGGGCTTGGGCCTCGACCAGCACGCGAATGCTCGACCCACTGCCCGTGAACGCCTGAGCGTTGAATTTCGTGGAACGGACCGAGTTCAGCTTGCGCATCGGGCCAAGCAGCCGACGCAGCTCCTTCAGGTCCTTATCGATGGACGCCTCGCCCGATTGGCGGATCATCTCGTCCGCGGCCAGCTGTTTCATGACCTTCGGGTCCCAGTTGGCGAAGAGTTGGGGAAGGTGGCGTTCAGCCCAAGCCGTGGCATCGGATCGAATATCCGACGCAGCCTTGAGCCCACCGCCGATCAAGCCGAAGCCGAGGAGGCACATCGTGCCCATGGCGATGATGGCACCAAGATAGATTTTGTTCATGGACGGACAAGCTCCAACTCCCCTTGGATCATCGGCTTCGCGGGGGCAGGACGCGAGTCGAGCCGGATGAATTCTCCCGAGATCGAGGATTCCTCGAAGGCGAGCATGGCATCCAGCACGTGGAAGCCCAAGTCGCCGCTCGCACGGGGCGCGCGCTGCTCGTTGGCGGCGAGCGCGATATCGATGACGCCAAGGCCGCGCGAATTCTCGGCAAAGTCATAGCGGAGCGGAATCTCGGTATAGTCGCGCTCGCCCCGCCGCCGAAGTCGGACTGGCCCCCCGAATCCGTTCGGATCCGGCACCTCGAGCGTGCCTTCCGAACCCAAGACCACGATCGGCGGATACGGATGGCCCTGAACGTCGAAACTGGTCGTGAGACTGGCAGCCGCTCCCGACTCGAACTCCATCAGACCAGCGATATGGGTGGGCGTCTCCACTTCGATCAAGGTCCCGTTCAGCGGCTGGCTCGTGATCGTCCGCTTCTCGAACGTCGTCGCCGCGATGCCAGCCACGCGTGCGATCGGCCCCAGAAGAGTGATCAACGCGGTGACGTAGTACGGTCCCATGTCGAGCATGGGGCCGCCGCCCGCCTTGTAATAGAATTCCGGCGCGGGGTGCCACGACTCATGGCCCGGACACAGCATAAACCCTTGGGCGTGGACGGGCTTTCCGATCGCGCCTTCTTCGATGAGCGACCGCGCCGTCTGGATTCCTGCGCCCAGGACCGTATCGGGAGCGCAGCCCAGGAGCAGTCCCTTTTGGCGGGCCAGCTCGACGACTTGCCGACCTTCTTCGCGGGTGACGCCGAGCGGCTTTTCAACATACACGTGCTTGCCGTGATTCAGCGCTTGGATCGAGACGGCGGCATGCGCCTTTGGAATCGTCAGGTTCAGAACGACGTCGATGTCAGGCGAAGCCATCAGCTCATCGACGCTCATCGCCCGAACGCCATACGTCTCGGCGGCCTGCTGAGCTTTGGCGGCATCGAGGTCTGCGGCAGCCACCGCTCGCGCCGGATATCCCGCCAGCAGGGTTTTGAAGTAGATGCCAGAGATATTCCCGCAACCGACGACGCCGACACGAAGCTCGTTCATTGACTCTATTTTGACCTTCGAAGCGCGGTGATCGGGGACCGCTTCACGAGCAACACGGAGAATCGAACAAAATGAAGCGGTATGGCCCGGTTCACCGTCTCGCCCGAATATCTCAAGACGTTTCTCACGGACTTGATCAACACGCCAAGCCCGACGGGAGACACGCTTTGGGCGGTGTCCTTCATTCAGCAGGAGCTCGATGGCATCGGGGTCTCGAGCGTCATGACCCGAAAAGGGGCTCTGCTCGCCACCATCGAAGGTCTTCGCGATGATAAACCACGCGCCCTGACTGCTCACGTCGATACGCTCGGTGCGATGGTCGCCGAGATCAAACCGTCGGGGCGGCTGCGCCTGACCGCGCTCAACGGCCTCGAGTGGAACTCAGTGGAAAGCGAAGGGTGCACCATCACGACCCGTAACGGACGACGGATTCGCGGCTCGCTTGTGCTTGAAAACGGAGCGGCCCATGTGAACAGGGAAGTCAAAACGCGCGAGCGGAGCGATCGATCGCTCGAGGTTCGCATTGACGAGCGCACCAATAGTGCCGAGGAAACCCGTCTGCTTGGCATCGAGGTCGGCGACTTTGTGGCATTCGATCCGCGACTGGAGATCGGAGACGCCGGATACGTCCGGTCGCGATTCCTCGATGACAAGGCGTGCGTGGCATGCGCGGTTGCGGCGGTCAAGGCCCTGGCCGAGGCAGGCGTCACTCCCGCCCAGCGCACGACCTTGCTCTTCAGCAACTACGAAGAAGTGGGCCACGGCGGGATGGACGGGCTGCCCGACGACTTGGCCGAACTCGTAGTGGTCGATATGGCATGCGTCGGCAAGGGGCAAAACGGCGACGAGACGCACTGCTCGATCTGCCTCAAGGACAGCAGCGGACCCTATAGCCGGACCTTGAGCGATCGGCTGCGCTCGATCGGCGATCGGGCCGGCGTCGAGCTCATTCCCGACACGTATCCGTACTACTCGTCGGACGGCAGCGTGTACTGGCAGGCAGGGGGACAGGCCGAGGTCGCGCTGATCGGGCCCGGCGTCGACACCAGTCACGGGTATGAGCGTACGCACCTTCAGGCGCTCATCGATACCAGCGTCCTGATTGCGGAATACCTGATCGAAGACTGATTTCGACTCAAAGGACCTTCAAACTCGACTGAACCCAACCGATAACTTTGCTGGAGGTCGCCCAATTGCGATCTGCCGAGGAGAATTCGTTGGGAAGCGAGCATCAGTCCAAAGGGTCCAAGTCGAATCAAGCGGTTGGCATCAGTGTCGCCAGTAACATCACAGGCATTGAAGTCTATACGCTCCGTTATTGGGAACGAGAGTTTCCCGAGTTTCTGCGTCCGACCCGGACTTCGGGAGGCCAGCGTCGCTTCCGACCCGAAGACATCCAGACGATTTTTACGCTGAAGCGACTCCTTCGCGAGGAGATGTACAGCATCGCCGGTGCGCGAAAGTACCTTCAGCAGATGGCTAGCCAAGAACGGGTCGCCTAACCTACCGCGCTATGGGTTCTTCACACCCCGCCAAGAGCCCTGGCCAGACCCTCACGGCCTGCCTCATCGTTCGCGACGAATCCGCTCACATCGACGCCTGCCTCGAATCGCTCGTGGACTGGGTGGATCGCATCGTGGTCGTCGACACCGGATCCACGGACGATACGGTCGAACGTTGCCGAGCCCACGGAGCTCGAATCGATCACTTTGAATGGACCGGCGATTTCTCGGCGGCCCGAAACCGCTCGCTCGAGCACGTCAGAGAGGGGTGGGTGTTCATTGTCGATGCCGACGAGCGCGTGAATCCGGAACTCGGTGCTGCGATGCAACGCGCGATCGCGGCGGGTAAAGCCGACGCTTTTACCCTTCCGATTCTTTCTCACCTGGACGAAGGCGATCTGCTCCGCCATATGGCGCTGCGATTGTTCAAGATGCGCCCGGAAGTCACCTTCGAAGGGCACGTCCACGAACAGGTCGAACCGAGCCTACGGTCGCTGGGCGCCACGTTTGGCGTCATCGAGCACGGCCATTTGGATCATCTGGGCTATCAAGCGGCTGAGCTCGACCGCAAATCCGGCCGCGGGCTGATTGCCACGCTGCGCCATCACCTGGAATTCGATCCGACCGACACGCTGGCCCGTTTGCATCTCGCGCAGGCTGAAATCGTGTGCGGCGATCTCCAAGCCGCGCGAGAGACGGCATTGCTGGCTTTTCGGGACGCGCCAAACCAGAGCGTGGAAGCGATCAACGCAGTGACCCTACTTGCCCAGATCGCCTGCCAGCTTCACGAACCGGCCGAGGCGCTCCGCTGGACGCAAGTCGCCCATGAAGCCGGCCTGAGCAATGTGCTCACCGAGTATTTCCGCGCCCAGGCCTTGCTCGATTTAGGCGATGGCCCTTCCGCACGCGACGCGATCGAACGTACCAAAGCTCGCGCATGGGACGATCGCCTTGCCGGTGACTTCAGCGTGGTCACCCACAAACGGTACATCTTGGAGGCTCAAATCTTGACCGAACTGGGCGATCACCAAGAGGCGCTTCGGGTGGTGCAGGCGGTGGCGGTGGAGAACGCCGATGCGTCGTGGACGCGGGGCGTGATCTTCGAGCGGCTGGGCCAAATCGACGACGCCATGATCCACTATTTCGAGTGCCTTTCGACGCGCCACGGTCTTGCCGCGGGCAAGCGACTGGCCGCGTTGCTGATCGGTCGCGGCGAACACGCCCAGGCCGTACACATGGTCGAAGAGTTCGTTGCGCGACATCTGATGGATGCGGATTTGTTTGTTCTGTGGGCCTCGGCAGCCGAAAAGCTGGGCGACACGGCCTCGATTCTGCGGGCGTATCGGTCGTTTCAAGAAAACTGCCATATCGATGCAGCTCTGCTCCTGACGTGGGCGAAGACTTTTCTCGGCGAGGGCAGTGTGGCCAAGGCGCTGATCTGCATGAGCGAGGCGCTGAAAATGGCGCCGTCGGATGCGAGCGTGCACTTTACGGCAGGCGACATGCTGGCCTCCCAGCGGCTCTATGACGACGCCGGACATCTCTACGAGACCGGCCTTCGTCTGCTACCGGATTACGCACTGGCATGGTTCACGCTCGGGAACTGCCGAGCGCACTTGGGTTTGCTCGAGAGCGCGATCGCGAGCTACGAGCGCGCGCTCGAACTGGATCCCGATCTCGAAGCAGCCCGACACAACCTGTCGGTCGTGCGGTCCGAGATGCGCGTGGCCTAGGCGAACAGGCCCAACCGACGACGCACGTCGCCGAGACAGAACGCGAAGTCTTCGAAGCCATCGCTCAGTCGGCGGAACGTCAACGCCCGGTCCGGCTGGCCATCCTCGTAGAAGGTGCTGACCACGAAGTAGCTTTCCGCCCCTTGCTGCGCGTAATCCACGCTCAGGTCGCGAAGGCGGGCATCGGCCGACCGGCGCAGGTACTCGGGGTAGAGCCCCAGCCAGAACAGCAGGAAGTCGCCGATATGCTGATGCACCTGTCGCTCGCGCTCGAAGGAGTCGGCGTTCAGACGGACGTCGCCCTCTTGGAGCATGTCGCTGATGGCCTGAAGTCGCTCCCCGGACTTGGACTTGAGCGAATAGATGCGGTCCGTGTGGAGAAATTCGATGAGCAGCGTGGCCAGGTAAGGACGCACGTGGGCATCGCCTTGAGAATCTACGTAGCGCACGATGGCTTCTTCGATCGCTTCCTCGAAGATCGCCTTCAGTGTCGCGGCATCGGTTGCAAACGGTTCCATGATCGACTCACCCCGGATCGGCGTTCCGGGCTTTCTCAATTCTATGGTCGGAAGACCTGGATTCCACCCTGAAACGGTTACCGGAATTCATCGCATTAGACGAATCCAAGGCCTCGTAGGATCGCATAGTCCTGGGCCAAAAACGAGCAAAACCGGAACGAACCCCTGAAAATGGAAAAAGCGTCTACTATAATAATAGTAGACGCATGACGTGTATTACCTCGGTTCGACTAGATGGCTTTTACGTGCAAGCCGCCCATCTGCCCCCGGAAATCGATCCCGGTCGGCCGGTGATGGTGACCCGTGAAAAGCGGATCTTGGACCTTTGTGCCCGGAGTTGGGCGAAGGGTGTGCGGCGCGGGATGCCCGTGAAACAGGCCAAAGCGATCGTCGATTCTGGTCAATACGTCGCGTGGTCGGCCGAACCCTATTTGGCCGCCCAGGAACATTGGCTCGACCTCGCGGCTCAGTTCTCGCATCAGATCCAATGCACGGATCAGCATTCCGCGTGGATCGACCTGAGCGCCCATCCTCGGCCACTCGAGATCGCCCGTCTGATGCGTGAGACAATCGAAACCAAGACCACGCTGCCGGTCCGAATGGGATGCGGCCCGAACCGCTGGCTGGCCGAAGTGGCCGAGCAGAACGACGATCCAGGAACGGTTTTCGCCGACGCGCGTGCGTTTTTGGCCGACCTTCCTCTGGACGCCTTGCGATGCCTACCTGCTGAGACGATCGAGCGCCTGCGGTTCCTGGGTTATCGTCGTGTGGGCGAGATTCAGCGCCTTCCCCGCACGTTGCTACTGGATCAATTCGGACCCGATGGTCACCGAGTCAAAGAAGCCGCTCTGGGCGGGCTGAGCGAACCGCTTGCCGTCGATTATCCAAAGCCGATGCTCATGGCCGAGCGGCATTTCGAACCGCCCCTGACCGATCGCGACACCGTACTTCGAGCGGCGGCGGTCATGTGCCACAAGCTGGGGATCGACCTGACGCGCACCGACCGCATGGCGAAGAACATCCAATTGGTCATTGGGCGCGAGGATTTGTCACCGCTTCGCCTCCAGCGTCTATATCGCTCCGGCCATCAATCGCCCCAGCAGCTGCGGCAGGCAGTGATCGGGCTTGTGGGTGATCGACTCGATGCCGATGTGACGTTTCTTCGACTGTCGCTGCCCGATCTGGCTCCCGCGGTCGCCCGCCAGCACGATCTCACCGATCGCATCCATAGCTCGACCGAGGTCGAAAAAGCGATTGGGTTCGTGCGCCATCGCTTTGGCGAAGAAGCTCTGAATCAAGCGTCGGCCATCGAGCCGGCCCGCCGTGTTCGTGTCCTCCGGGAGTGGCGTCATGCAACCGGCTGGACCTAACGATCCCTCCGTCTTGAGCCATTGGCGCGAGGCGGGCGAATGGTGGCTCGGTGAACCCGCCCGGGAGGGCACCGTGTGGGTCGATGCGCAGGGCGTCCGTCGCGAAGTGATCCAGCCTCTATCCGCGCTGGTCGACGTCCATGACCGTGTTCACCAGCCCTACTCGGAAGACCACCGCGAAGAATGGTCGCTCCGGGTCCGCAAAATCCGCGATGAAAAGGTGAAGAAAGCGTCCGGAACCATCGACGAATCGGTGCAATCCGTCCGCGAGCGGGCGATGCTGACCCGCGGCCGATCGTATCGGGAAGCGCCGAAAGGCTCCATCGTCATCGGTAATGTTCGGGATCGCGCGGAGGCAGCACTCCCGTCCGTTCCGAATCGCATCGGCGCCACCGGACATGACTATGTGCTCTGCCATGTGAAGAGCGGCTATTCGTTTGGCCGCTCGCCCATTCTCGCGGAGGAAATTCCCGTTCACGCGGCGCGACTCGGCATCGGCACCGTCCTTTTGGCCGACCGATTCGCCCTCACGGGTGCCGCCGAATTCACCAAGATCTGCGCGAAGGTCGGTGTCCGACCGCTGATCGGGGCGAGTTTTGAAATGCCTGAGGGTGGCGAAATCGTGCTCGTCGCACGCAGCCGGATGGGCTATCGCAATCTTTCTCGTTTGATCACCGAATGCCATCTGGAGGAACCCCGGCTATTTCCTTTGTGTACGTGGGAACGGCTCGCGAAACACAGCGCCGATCTCCTCTGTTTGACGGGTGGCAACGGCGGCCCCATCGACCGGCTCCTCATGGGCCGCCATGTCGCCGAAGCCCACGCCATGCTTCAGCGGCTCATCGACCTATATGGTCGGCACCACACGTTCGTCCAGGTCGAGCGGTCCTTTCAGCCGTGGGGCATTCATGTCGAACACCAACTCGATGTGCTGAGCACCGACTTGGGGCTGACTCAGATCGCAGGCGGCCCGGTTGTGCTTGCTTCTTCGGAGCAGTTGCCCGCCCAGGATGTGCTCGTCTGCGCCGACACGCTGTGCCTGGTCGAGGAGATTGTCGGTCGCAAACCACAGCGCGACCCCGCTCAGCCCCCGGGCACTGCCGTGCCCGTGCGCGAATTGAACGCGGAACGCGTCATGCGGTCCCCCACCGAAACTTACGCGCTCTTCGCCGACCGTCCTGAACTCATCACGAACACACATCGCATTGCGGATATCTGCGACCCCGATATCTTGCCCGGTCTTGCCCCGATGCCGAGCCTCTTTCCCGACGATCATCAGGCTCTGACCGAACTGGTTTGGGCTGGAGCGCACGAACGCTACCGTCAGCTCACGCGTCCGCGAAAATCCCGCATCGAACGCGAACTCGCGCGAATTCAGTCACTCGGCTTCGCGCGACATTTTCTCATCGCCTGGGATTTCTGTGAATGGGCGCGCGATCGGGGCATCCAGTTCAGCGGCAGGGGGTCGGTGGTCGATTCCGCCGTTTCCTACTGCCTAGGTTTTTCGCGCATCGATGCCATCGAGCATCACCTCCACTTCGACCGTTTTCTGCCCGCAGACGGCACCAAGCGACCCGACATCGACATCGACTTCGAAGCCGCCTATCGCAACGATATCCGCCAGTACATGGCCCGCAAATATGGCGATGACCATGTCGCCACCGTCGCTGCAATTGGCGCGTACTGCAGCCGCGGCATCGTGCGCGAAGTGGGCAAAGTGATGGGTTTGCCGGACGAAACGATCGCGTTCCTGAGCAAGCGGCTTCATGGCGGGGTTTCGCCCGACCGTCTGGAAGCCGCTTTGGAAGGCCGGCCGGAGTTGCGGGGAAGCCATATTCCGAAAGAGAAGTTTCGTTGGGTTTTCAAACTCGCCCAGCAACTCATGGATGTGCCTCGCAATATACGCGCCCACTCGTCTGGCGTCATCGTGAGCAGTGAGCCAATTCGCGACTATGTCCCGGTGATGCGGTCCGGAGATGAGGACGTGAAAATCATTCAGTGGGATAAGCGGAGCGCCAAGCGTTCGTTCGATAAATTCGACATCCTCTGTTTGCGAGGCAATGATGTGCTTTCCGGCACCCAACAAGGCGTGCGCGCGGGCGGAAATACGGATTTCGATGTGCAGAATCTGCCCCTGGACGATCCCGAAACCTACCGGGCGTTTCGGTCCGGCGCGCTCATCGGCATTCCCCAATCCGCGTCCCCCGCGATGCGCCAAGCCCATATCCGGCTACGCACCGAGAACCTCACCGATGCCAGCTTGGTTCAGGCGGGGATCCGACCTGGTGTGGGCGGAGCCGTGAAGATCAACGAGCTGATCGCTCGACGACGCGGCAAACCGTACAGCTTCTCCACTCCAGCCCTGGAACAGATCCTCGGATCGACGTACGGGATCATTGTCTTTCAAGAACAGGTCGACCAGTTGCTCCAGTACTTCGCGCAATGCTCCTCTGGCGAGGCGGAGGAGATTCGCGAGTCAATCCATAAGCGCCGCCGGGAGGGCTACGCCCAGTCCGTACGCGACCAGATCATCGAGCGCATCATGGCAAATGGCTGCGAGCGTCATATCGCGGTCGAGGTGTGCGATCTCATCTGTGGTTTCGAGGGGTATGGATTCGCACAAGGGCACGCGCTCGCCTTTGCCGAAATTTCGATCCGCTCAGTCTATTGCCAGCAGAACTTTCCCGCCGAATACTTTGCCTCGCTCCTCAATGCGCAGCCCGCCGGATATTACGGGCCCTGCACGATCGCCAATGAAGCACGCAATCGCGGCGTGAAGATGCTCGGCCCCGATGTGAATCGTAGCGAGCTGCGTTTTCAAGTGGAAGACGTGATTTCGGATCAGGACCCCAAACTCGTCGTTCCCAATGGAGGCATCCGCATCGGGTTCAACCAGATCCTGTCTCTTTCCGAGGGGCTCAAGCAGCGTATCGAGGCCGCGCCACGGCATCCGCCGCTCGATCAGCGCTTCGACTCGTTTTTCGACTTCGTGTACCAAGTGCGCCCCGACCGCGATGAACTCGAGCAGCTCATCCTCTGCGGTGCGTTCGATTCCTTCGAACCCAATCGTCGCGCCTTGCTCTGGGCGATCCCGGTCGCGTATCGCCATGCAGAAACACTGCGTGCGGCCGAAGGCGGGCTGCCCTTTATCATTCCCACCCCCGAACCGGACCCGAATATCGACGACTTCACGATCGCCGAGAAGGCGCTCCACGAACGCCAGATCCTCGGGCTGGATATCGAGCGTCACCTGATGGCCTTTGAGCGGTTGCGGGTAGATCGCAAGGGTGGCATTCGCGCGAATCAGATTCAGGACTTGGCCCCCGGCACTCGCGCCTTTGCGGTGGGCAACCCCACGCGTCTGCGTTTCCCCCCGACCAAAAGCGGTAAGCGCGTCGTGTTTTTCGACCTTGAAGACGAAACCGGCTTGCTTAACGTGACGTGCTTCGATGACACCTACCAGCGTTATGGACACGCCATCGTTTGCGCGCCGTACGTCACGGTGGTGGGCGAAGTTCAGGACCGTGATGGGCACCACGCGTTTCTCGCTGGACACGTCTATCCGTTCTCGCCCAGCATTCTCCATGCGGCGCGGGAAGGCCGTCCGCTGCCGATCAAAGTGGGCGACTTCCTGGTCGGTTAGGTCCGAGGTCGTCCCGGTACACTCCCCGTACCGTGAGAGCCATCGCGAAAACGCGTCCAGCGCCGGGCGTGACTGTCATCGACGTCGATGAACCGACGTGTGGCCCCAACGAAGTTCTGATCAAAGTCGAAAAGGGCAGTGTCTGCGGCACAGACCTGCACATTTTCAATTGGGACCCTTGGGCTGCCGGCCGCATCCACCCTCCCCGCATTATCGGCCACGAATTCTGCGGCACGATCGTCGGCGTGGGTGACGAGGTCACCAGTCACCAAGTCGGCGATTTCGTCGCGAGCGAATCCCATATCATTTGCGGACATTGCCGCCAATGTCGTCAAGGTCAGGGGCATGTGTGCATCAATACGCACATCCTCGGGGTCGATGTGGACGGCGGTTTCCGTCCTCTCGCCGCGATTCCCGCCCTCAACGCTCGCCCTGTTCCTTCGGCGGTGCCCCATCGCGTCGCCTGCTTCATGGATGCCCTCGGCAACGCGGTCCACACTGCGATGTCCGGCCCCATCGAAGGCTGCCGCATTTTGATCACGGGCATGGGTCCGATTGGGTGCTTCGCGGCCGCGATCTGCAAGGTCCTCGGCGCCGAGAAGGCCTATGCCACCGAGGTCAGCCCCTACCGGATGGAACTCGCGGAGAAGATGGGCGTGGACGTGATCCTCAATCCGACTCAAGACGACGTCGACAGCATTCTTTCCCGCGAGGAACCGTTAGGCGTTGATGCCACCCTCGAAATGTCGGGCCATCGTTCCGCCCTCGACCTCGCGATTCGCCACACGCGACCGGGCGGTCGCATCAGCATGCTCGGAGTCTATCCCGACAAGCTCGATGGCGTCGATTTCAATCAGCTGATCTTTAAGGGAATCGATACCCAAGGTATCGTCGGCCGTCGCCTGTGGCAGACGTGGGAGCAGATGTCATGGCTCCTCGACGAGCGCGGCCTGGACGTCACGCCCGTGATCACCCACGAGTTTCCGTTTGAGCACGCCGAAGAAGCTTTCGGCGTGCTCAAACAGGGACGGGCAGGAAAAATCGTGTTCGACTTTTCGAGCTCTACTTAACGCGCTTTAGGTCGAACTTAGCTTGGTCGCCCAGCTTGCCATCCGCCATCGACGTCCACGTCGACACCACATGGTCAGGACCGTCGAGCTGAATGGTCAGGGCGTGCATATGATGGTCGGTGGGCTTCATATTAGAGCCGCGATAAAAGTCGAAGCTGAACTTGGAGTCGTCGCCGCCTTTCCACTTGAGGCTGGGCTGGTTGCCCGCCGCGCAGTAGTGCGTGAGGACGAGGTCGTCACCATCCAAATGGTAAACCGTCGTCATTTCGTGCGGCTCGCCCGGAAACTGAGTTTCCACGAGAGACGATCCGCCGCCCGTCAGCTTATAAATCACCTTGGTTTTGAATTTCGCGCTCCCGTGCGAGGCCTCACCCTCCCAGGTACCCACGAGCGATTTCAGTTTGGCGAAGACGTCCTTGGCGGCCGCCTTGGTTCCGGCGAACGCACCCGCCGACAACGCGAGAATGATGGCAAAAGTAGCAATACGCTTCATAACAGCGTGATACCACTCCGACCACCCCTTTCGATCCCGAATCTGCGTTTATTCCATTCCAAGAGGCCATAACGCGATCGCCGCCGCACCGCACAGCCCTGCTTCGTCCCCATACGGCGACCGCGGTTCATCCACTTCCAGCCAGGGTGCCAGTCCGACACCGCCACAGACGACGGTCGCTTCCGGTTGCCACAGCTTTTCGATCAATTCCAGGGCGATGCGGGCGGCCCGATTCGCTTGCGCGCGCTGTTCGGCGGTGGGATTCGGCGATAGCGCAGCGCCTCCCAGCAGGTCTTCGAACGTCGCGCCGTCCACGACGGGCAAGTCGTTCAGCCGCGGGTAGTTTCCGCCCGGCCCGATCATGATGCGGCCGCGGTCGACCCATCCGCACCCAACCCCCGTCCCCAGAGCAAGCGTGGCGACCCGACGGCCCGCGAATTGAGGATGGCATGCATGAGCCCAGGCCGTCGCGAGCCCATCGTTCAGGGCGACCACGTCCCATCCTTCCAGTTCGACTCGGAAATTGGTCCCGACGTAATCCGGGATGATGGATTTCGCTTCCGTCACCGTGGCGGTTGTTGGATCAACCACTCCGCCGGTGGAAATGCCAATCCGCGAGACATCTGCGCGACCCGCAAGTTCCCGTATCCACTCCATTCGGTCGCGCCGAGCATGCGGCAGCGGGATTCGTTCGATATCGCTTGTCCTCCCGGCTGCGTCGTAGGTCGCGGCGCGCATCCACGTCCCGCCAATGTCCACTCCGAACACGCGTTCCGCGGCAGGCAGGGCTGCTCGACGAAACGCTTTCGTCTGTTTGAACGGGTCGTTGATCGCCCCGCCGACCACGACGCCCGCGGCTCCGATGGTCAGCGCCGTGTGGACCTGCCACGGCTCGGCATAGCGCCCTTCGGCGATAATCGGCACGCCCAGTTCGGCGACCGCAGCCCGGAGAAATTCCAGATCGGGGCCCCGCGAACGGCTGCTCGATTCGGCGGTGTAGCCCGAGAGCGTCGTTCCAACCAAGTCCGCGCCGCATCGCACCGCGTACCGAGCCGATTCGATCCCGTCACAGTCGGCCATCGCAACTCGCCCCGCGCGGTGGATCGCCTCGATCAGCTCGACGAGAGAGCAGTTCTTGGGCCGCGACCGTTGCGTCCCGTCCAGGGCGATCACCTCACAGCCAGCCGCGATGAGCGCGTCCACTTCGGCACGTGTCGG
Source organism: Fimbriimonadaceae bacterium (assembly GCA_044226215.1). Classification (GTDB taxonomy): domain Bacteria; phylum Armatimonadota; class Fimbriimonadia; order Fimbriimonadales; family Fimbriimonadaceae; genus JBGAHK01. Next base: position 1,037,707 of record JBGAHK010000002.1, read on the forward strand.
AGTGATATACACCTCTCTTCCGGGTACCGCTCGTTTGATCAGCCCGATGGTCGGTGTTGATCGACCCCGCCCAATCGCTTCGACCGAGGCGACACCCTCCAAACGGAGCAGTCCAGGCGCCACCGCGTCGGACGCCGCGGCCAACGCTCGCAGATGCTCGACCGCGCCGAGCGATGTTTCCGGGCTCGCTTGGACGCTGACCACCAGCGGTGACTTGCGCAGCGCCGACAAGACGTTCTCGAGAGGGGTCATGTTAGCGGAGCGTCACCCGCGACTGAAGGCGAACGGAAGCTTCCCAAGCCCGCCGGATGTCCGAGACGAGAAGACTGAAACCTCCGTCGTTCGTGGCCGACTGCTGCCGAAGAATGTAGGACGGATGCAGCGTCGCCATGATGACTTGGGCCAGCGGCGTTTCGAAATACTTACCACGCTCCTGGGTGATCTTGAAATCGCGCCGAATGAGATTGCGCGCGCTGGGCGCGCCCACGCACAGGATGACGCTCGGGGCGATCAGCTCGAGTTGCGGGAGCAGCCATTGGCGGCAGGTGAGCGACTCCTCTTCGGTCGGGGGCCGGTTCATCGGTTTGCCCGTCGACCAATCCGCCGCGCGGCACTTCACCGTGTTGCAGATATAGACATGCTCCTGACGGTTGAGTCCGCACTCAGCAAGCGCGCGATCGAGCAGTTGGCCCGACCGTCCGACGAACGGACGCCCAGTTTGGTCTTCTTGATCGCCCGGCCCTTCCCCAACGAGCACGAGCCGGGCTTCGGCAAATCCTTCGCCAAAGACCACATTTCGTCGCCGCTCGCAAAGCGGACATGCCGTACAGCCCTGGGCCGCCATGCGCAACGCGTCCAAATCCACACGACCATTTTAGTCGAGATGCTTGCCGGTCGCGACGAACACGAACAGCAGACTCCAGGCAGCTTCCGCAAACATGGCAAAAACAAACTGGAGATTGGGAGGCAGGGCGTACACGCAGAAGAGGATCGGAATCCAAAAGCCCCACGACATCACGAGCGACGGCGCGTACTTGTCGCGATAAAACTCGCTCCAGGATTTGACGCGATCGCCGGCCCATCGGGGCGCCAGCCGCGAGCGGAGCTCATATAGTCCGAGGGGAATTGGAATGCCGATGATCGGCGAGAATACGAGCATGTCCGCGAGGTTCTTTTTGACGAGCGTCGCGAGATCGACCCCGCTGCCGAAGACTCTCGCCTGGCCCGTATAGAGTCCGTCGACCAGGATGCCGATGATGCCGTACACGATCGCGTTGGTGGCGGCATCGGCGAGCCATCCGCGATCCAATTTGCGCAGCTTCCCGGCGAGAATCTTGGCGATCTCAGGCAGGACACCGCCCGCAACCGCACCCGCCGCAAACGCGAATGGAATGCCGCCCGCCAGCTTGATCCGGGCAAGGTTGGCGGAAAACTGTTGGACCGCCGGCACTTGGTAGTACGCGATCACGGTCAGCGCCGCCACCGCTTGGACGGCGACCAAAGGCGCGGTCATCTGCCGCAGGGCAAGGAGCCCGGGCCGAAACGCATCGCGAACCATCAACCCGATGTCTCGATCGCCTCGCGCAGGCGCAGCCAGCTGTCGTCGAGAGACTGGGGCATGACCCGAACCTCGCCGACCGTGGTCATGAAATTGGTGTCTCCGTTCCACCGCGGGACGACGTGCCAGTGGATGTGATCCGGAATACCGGCTCCACCCGCCGACCCCAGATTCACGCCGATGTTGTAACCATCCGGATGGTAAATCGCGGCGATCCATTGGACGGCGCTTCTCACCAACTGGTTGATTTCGAGCAGTTCCCCATCATCCAGTTCGCCCATGTCGGCGGTATGGCGATACGGCGCAATCATCAGGTGCCCGTTCGTGTACGGATAGCGATTCAGCATGACAAACGCCCGTTCGCCGCGGTACAGGATGAGATTCGCGCGGTCATCGCTCTGGGCGGGCAAGTCGACAAAGATGCAACCGCTGGGGCCGTCCTTCTTCTCGACATATTGGATGCGCCACGGCGCCCAGATTCGATCAGCCATTCCGATGATTTTGACTGATCTGGGCCCAGGGCACGAAGAAGGGCCTAGCCCTGCTCGGCCACCTCTTTCATCTTGCCCATAATTTCCTCCCACATTTCTTCGGAGTGGCCTCGTTCCTCGTCATCGGCGTTGCCATCTTGGTAAAGGTCGACTTGCGTACTCTCGCCCTGCGGCCGGAGTTCGACAACGATCCGGTGGTAGTTCTCGGGGGCATCGGGCTTGCCATTCATGGGGCTGAAGTGCGTGTATTCCAACCGCTTCTCCGGCTGGACGTCGATCACTTCGCCTTTGTCGGTGAACGGCTTGCCTTCGTACTCGCCGGACCACTCGATCGGACTGCCCACCTGCCAATCGGTTTTGATATCGGCTTCGTAGAGATATTGCTTGATCGCGGACGGCTCGATAAGCGCGTTCCAAACCCGGTCGGGCGGGGCGTCGACGGTGACGCTGACGTGCGCGGTGTGATCCTGTGCCATGACCTAAGCAACGATACGGCCGACAGTCCAGTTTTGGCCAGCGGCGACTTTCGTCGCTAGTTCAGCACCGCGCCCAGCAAACCAGGAACGGCCGCCAGCGCTTCGTCCATCTTCTCAGGAATTCGACCACCCGCGGTCGCAAAATCGGGGCGACCACCGCCGCCGCCGCCGGCAATCTTGGCGATCTCCCGGACGATATTGCCCGCATGCGCTCCGTGCTGGACCGCGACCGGTCCCGCCTTGCATACGAATGTCAGCTTGCCTTCTGCGCGCAAGGCGATGACGATCACGCGGTCAGGATGGCCGTCTACCAACCGATCCGCGACCGCCTGCGCATCCTTCGGTTCCACATCCTCCAGAGTCTGAATGGCCAGCTCGATCGCGCCGAGCCGCTGGGTGGCCATCTCGGGCGCACCCGCTCCCTGCTGGGCAAGTTTCTCGCGCTTGCGACGTTCTTCTCGCAGCTGCTCGAGCAGCTTCTCCAATGTGTTCGTCAGCTCCTTCGGATTGGTTTTGATTAGGGCAGATGCATCGCTGAGGATGTTCAACTGCTGAGACAGGTATTCGTAGGCGCCTTCGCCCGTGACCGCCTCGATGCGGCGAACGCCGCTTGCCGCGCTCGACTCATGAACGATTTTGAACAGGCCGACTTCCGCGGCCGTGCGCGTGTGGGTACCACCACACAGTTCTCGGCTGAAGTCGCCAATCTCGACCATGCGGACGAATTCGCCGTACTTCTCCCCGAACAAAGCCATCGCGCCCATCTCCTTGGCCTGCGCAATGGGAAGGTTTTCGTAGATGAGGACCGGAGATCCGCCGAGTGCCCAATCGTTGCACAGGCGCTCGACCGACTCTAATTCCTCATCGGAAAGTGCGCTGCCGTGCGTGAAGTCAAACCGTAAGTGGTCGGGGGAAACGAGCGATCCCGCTTGGGTGACATGCTTGCCCAAGATCGTTCGCAAAGCGGCATGGAGCAAGTGGGTCCCCGTGTGGTTACGCTGAATGCGCAGCCGCCGGGCGATATCCACTTCCGCTTCCACCGTTTGGTTGAACAAATGCTCGAGCAGCCACCGCTCCAGTTCTTCTTTGGATGTGCCCTTAAAGTTCGTCGGGTGCTCACTGCTCTCGGCGATCGCTTCGTGGACGAAGACTCCATTCTGCTTGATGACGTTGGTCACCCTCAGTCGGAACGCGTCGCACCAGATCGTGCCCGTATCGGCGACCTGACCGCCGCTTTCGGCATAAAAAGGCGTGCGATCGAGCGCGAAGGCGATATAGCCGGTGCCGAGGCCATCTTCCCCGACTTCCGGCAGTGCGCCGACGATTCGGGCCTGCACGTGGGCCTCGTTGTAGCCGAGAAACTCGGTCGGTGTGGTGGTGAACTGGTGCGCGTCTTTGTCGCCACCGTACACCGTTCCCATCGCACTCGCTCCGCGACTTCGCTCTTGGGCTTCCTTCAGGGCTTGGTCATAACCCTCGACGTCCACCATGACGCCCGCTTCGCCGCAGATCTCCTGCGTGACTTCGAGCGGGAACCCGTACGTGTCGTAGAGCCGAAACGCGATATCGCCAGGAAACTGTTCCGTTACCGGACGGTCGCCCCGGATCCACGGCTGAAGCTGAAACGCGAGCGTTTCCGTGCCGGAATCCAGTGTGCGCCGGAACAGAAATTCCTCATTCCGCAACGTTTCCAGGATGGTCTCCTGACGCTCGAGCAGTTCCGTATAGTGGTCGCCCATCGCTTCGACGACGCCCGCGAACACGAGATGGAAGAACGGATCTTGGAGCCCGAGAACACGTGCGCCTTTGAGCACCGCGCGGCGGATCAATCGGCGCAGGACGTAGCCGCGGCCGTTGTTGCCGGGCAAGATGCCGTCGGCGATGCAGAAGCAGGCCGTGCGAATATGGTCGGCGATGATTCGCTTCGCTCGGTCCAGCGATTCATCGGCGCCATAGGGGCGTCCCGTACCCGCCGCATCGCAGATCGCATCAATAACGCCGAGAATCGGTCGGAACGAGTCCGTGTCGTAAACGCTGTTGAATCCACCGAGCACGGCCGCGGTGCGATCCAGGCCCATGCCCGTATCGATGCTGCGGAAGGGCAGCTCGGGCATGCCGGTCTTCTGGTAGCCGTCGGACGGCCGGTCCGGATTGCGCAGTTGACCTTGCCATTCGTACTGGATGAACACGTCGTTCCAGATTTCCAGCCAGTTCTTGGCCGCATCGTCGGCGAGCCACTGCTCGCGCGTGTAATCGTCCCCGGGCGGCGGGGTCTGGGCCGTCCAATAGAACATCTCGGTGTTCGGCCCGCAGGGACCGGGAGGTCCTGCCGAGAAGGCGCCGGCCGGCCAGTAGTTCGTGTCCTCGCCCAACCGCATGATCCGGCTTTCCGGTTTCAGGCCCGCGCCCGCGACGCACTTCGACCACAGCTCATAGGCTTCGTCGTCTTCCTCGAACACGGTGAAGCTGAGCCGCTTCGGGTCGAGACCCAGCCACTTGGGATCGGTGAGGAACTCCCACGAATAGGCGATCGCCTCCGCTTTGAAGTAGTCCCCGAACGAGAAATTGCCGAGCATCTCGAAGAAGGTGAGGTGGCTCAGGTCCCCGACGTCCTCGATGTCGCCGGTCCGGACGCACTTCTGGCAGTTGGTCAGGCGACGATTCGGGGGCGACGCGACACCGCGGAAGAACGGCTTGAACTGGACCATTCCCGCCCCGTTGAAGAGGAGCGAATCGTCCAGTTTGCCTGTGACATCGTAAGGGATCAGCGATCCACTCGGATATCGCTGGTGACCCTTCGATTCAAAGAATTCGAGATATTTACGCCGGAGTTCGCGCGGGCTCATCGGGACCTCAGAGGGTACCTTGTCGCGGCCTTCACCCCGCGACGGAATCGCTTTGCTGGTCCCACGCCGCGTAGTAATACGGAGTCGCCGACTCGAATTCACCCGCGCAGGTGTCGACCATTTTGTACACGATCTGGTCGGTGCGAGCGATCGCCTCATCGACCACACTTCGCAGCGTCTCGGGCACGATGTCGAGGATGGAATCGCGGCCGTAGCCACACCGAACCGCGTCGGGAATGACGGTTTCGAGCTCCTCTTTCTTCAGTTCGCTGAGCTGCCGCTCGATGGCGATCAGGTGAGCGATCTTGTTTAAAAACCAGTTGTCGACCCGGCTGAGGCGATGGACTTCGTCGATCGACCAGCCCCGGCGCAAGCCCTCGGCCAAGGCCCAGAGTCGTTCGTCGGTTGGCACGCGGATTGCGGTCGCCAACGTGGCATCGGCTTCGGACTCGGTGGGCGAGATGCCCAAGCCACGTTGAAACTTCTCGTGACGAAGGTCCTTCGGCCGCACCTCCAATCCTCGGATCGCTTTCATGAGCGCCGCTTCGAAGCTGCGATCGATCGCCATGACTTCGCCGGTCGCCTTCATCTGCGTGAAGAGCGTCCGGTCGCCGCTCGAGAATTTATCGAAGGGCCAACGGGGGATCTTGACGACGCAGTAGTCGAGCGCGGGTTCGAAGCAGGCCTTGGTCGTGCCCGTGACTGCGTTCTCGATCTCGTCGAGCGTTTTGCCCACTGCGATCTTGGCGGAAACACGGGCGATGGGATAACCGGTGGCCTTGGACGCCAGAGCCGACGAGCGCGAGACGCGCGGGTTCACTTCGATCACGTAGTAGTCGAATGAATCTGGGTTCACCGCCAGCTGCACGTTGCAGCCGCCCTCGATCCCCAGCGCGCGAATGATTTTCAGCGACGCAGTGCGGAGCATGTGGTACTCGATGTCGCTGAGGGTCTGGCTGGGCGCGACCACGATGGAGTCGCCCGTGTGGACGCCCATCGGGTCCAGGTTCTCCATGTTGCAGATCGTGATGCAGGTGCCGAGTCGGTCTCGCATCACCTCGTACTCGACCTCTTTCCAACCCAGCAGGGAGCGCTCGACCATGATCTGCGAGCGCATCGAAAGCTTGAGTCCCTTGTTGCCGATATCCCAAAGCTCTTCTCGGCTTTCGGCAATGCCGCCACCCGTGCCTCCCAGCGTGTAGGCAGGACGCACGATACAGGGGTAGGGCGCGACATCGAGCAAGGCTTCGAGCTGCTCGGTGGTTTCGACGATCCACGATTCGGGCACGGGCTCCTTGATCTCGCGCATGAGTTGGCGGAACTCCTCACGATCCTCCGCCTTCTGAATCGCGGAGAGCGGTGTGCCCAAAAGCTTCACGCCGTACTCATCCAAAACCCCACGACGCGAAAGCTCGGTGGCGAGGTTTAAGCCGGTTTGACCGCCCAGCGTGGCGAGCAATCCGTCAGGACGCTCTTGCGCGATAACGCGCGTACAAAATTCCGGCGTGAGCGGCTCGATATAGACGGCGTCTGCGGTCTCGAGATCGGTCATGATCGTCGCCGGATTCGAATTGATGAGGACGACCGAGTGGCCCTCTTCGCGAAGGCTTTTGCAGGCCTGAGTGCCCGCATAATCGAACTCGGCGGCCTGCCCGATCACGATGGGACCCGATCCGATCACGAGAATTTTCATTCGTTATGGATTGTGGCGCGTCAGCAACCCTTTGGCAAGTTGGGGGCGTATACTGTCGCGATGCGATTTCGAACGACAGTTTGGGCGGTGCTTGGCTTCGCCACTCTCTCCCTGCCGGTACTGGCCAACGTCGCCGACGTTTCGGGCGCCTGGAATGGCCGAATTGACGCTTCCAGCTTAAAGCTTCCGCCTGAGGCGACCAAGACCAAGGAAGCCAAGGCTCAGGTTTCGAAGATGTTCGAAGACATCAAGAAATTCAAGATCAAGCTGACGCTCAACAAGAACAAGACGTTCAAGGTCGCGGCCACGGGCAACATCGGTGGCAAGCCGATTAACTCCACCAGCGAAGGCAAGTGGACTCAGAGCGGCAACACGATCACGATGACCTCGACGAAGCAGGATGGCAAGCCGGCCGCCGATAAGACTCCGGTGAAGGCCACCGTGAGCGGAGACGGACGCACGATGACCCTGAGCGACCCGAAGATGATGGGCGCCAAGGTGATCTTCACCCGCTAAGCGACGATGAAAGCGGTTTCAGTACTGGCTTGGGTTCTTATCACGGCCATCGGAGCGCATGCCGATGTCAGCCCGGTGGGAACGTGGAAGGGCGGCATGCAGATCGATCGGTCCAAGCTGCCCAAACCGAAGAACGACCAGGAGCGTAAAGGCCTGGAGCAGGCAATCGCCCAGATGAAGAAGGCCAGCTTCACCATCGTGATCAAGGCCGACAAGACATACTCGGGCGAAATTTCGGGCGCCGGTCCCAAGACCGTGCGCACCGAAGGCAAATGGACGCAAACCGGTAGCACGCTCAAATTACAGCGAACCAAGTTCAACGGCGAGGCCCAAAAGGGAACCATGCCGCCACAGATCGTGAAGATCAGCGCCGATGGCAAAACCCTGACGCTGGAGGCCGCTGAAACCGGCGGGCTCGCCAAAATCATTCTCAAGAAAGCGTAATTCACGCCCTGAAATTGAAGGACACTCCGGTACGAAGCCGGGGTGTCCTTTGTTTTGCGGACCTCGACTTCCCCCATTCCCACCTGAACGACCAGATATCCTGATGGGAGTGGATGAGTAATCTCGAAATCGCACAAAAGGCAAAATTGCAGCCCATTGGGCAGATCGCTTCCGCCGCGGGTTTGGCAGAGGAAGAGTTCGAAGCCCTCGGACGTTACCGAGGCAAGCTGACCCATGAGGGCGTCCGGCGCTTGGTCGACCACCCGAAAGGCCGACTCATCTTGGTGACCGCCGTCAGTCCCACCCCCGCCGGAGAAGGCAAGACCACCGTCTCGATTGGACTGGCCCAAGGGCTTCGGCGCATCGGCTACCGCGCAACACCCGCCCTGCGCGAGCCCGCATTGGGCCCCGTCTTTGGCGTCAAGGGCGGCGCCTGCGGCGGCGGATACAGCCAGGTGCTGCCCATGGAAGAGATCAACCTCTTCTTGAATGGCGATTTCCCCGCCATCACCGCCGCACACGGCCTGCTCTCGGCGCTGATGGACCAGTCGTTCCACATCGGCAATCCGCTCGAGCTCAATGTCCAGGACGTGATCTGGCCGCGGGCGCTCGACATGATCGACCGCTCTCTGCGCGAGATCGTGGTCGGGCTCGGCCAGGGCAACGGACCCGTGCGATCGGACGGCTTCGTCATCACCCCCGCCAGCGAAGTCATGGCCACGCTGTGCATGTCCCGCTCGATCGCCGATTTGAAGGACCGACTGGGACGCATGGTCGTCGCGACGGGAGTCAAACGCGTGCCGATCACGGCCAAGGATCTCGGGGGCGTGGGGCCGATGGCCGTGCTCCTCAAGGACGCGATCCGACCGAACCTGGTGCAGACCATCGAATCTGGCCCGGCGCTTTTGCACGGCGGTCCATTCGGCAATATCGCCCACGGCTGCTCCTCTGTTCTCGGGACCCAATGCGCTCTGGGAATGAGCGACTACGTCGTCACGGAGGGTGGATTTGGCTCGGACCTCGGCGGTGAAAAGTTCCTCAACATCGTGTGTCCGGAGCTGGGGCGTCATCCTGAAGCGATCGTCCTGGTCGCGACGGCTCGGTCGCAGAAGTACCACGGCGGCGGAAACCTCGCCCAAGGTCTCGCAAACCTCGGCCAGCACCTCGATCACCTGCACCAGTACGGTCCGCCCGTCGTCGTCGCGATCAACCGATTCGCTGATGATTCCGACGAAGAACTTGATGAAATCCGATCGTTCTGTGCGGCGAGGTCCATCGAAGCAGTGACCTGTGAGCCGTGGCAATGCGGTGGCTCGGGTTGCGAGGTCTTGGCCGAGCGTGTGGCAGTCTCGGCACACACCCCGTCCCCGTTCACCACCATCTACGAGCGGGACGATCCGTTGGTCACGAAGCTGGAGAAACTGGTTCGGAAGGTTTATGGCGGCGACGGCGTCGTGCTCTCCAAGGTGGCGCAAAAGCGATTGGACTGGCTAGCCGATCACGGCTTCGAACGGTTGCCGGTCTGCGTGGCGAAGACGCAGTCGAGCCTCAGCGACGATGCCAGTTTGCTCGGCGCTCCGCAGGGATTCGACCTCCATGTGCGTGACCTCAAGGTCTCGGCAGGGGCCGGGTTCGTGGTCGCCACGTGCGGCGACATCATGCTGATGCCGGGCATGGGCAAGCGGCCCGCCGCGCTCAACATCGACCTCGACGAAGAGGGCCGCATCGTTGGCATGTTTTGATCCGCATTGCGCTTCCGGGTAGAGTCCTTTCCGCATGGAGCCGACCCGACCTAACTGGAAAGACAATTCGATCGGCTTTCTGCGGCTCCTCATGGCGGCCATGGTTCTCGTGGGCCACGCCCCCGCGTTGGCCGGACTGCACGGCGGGCCGATCAACGAATGGAAAGGTTTTTTCGGTTACGGTGAGACCGCCGTCACCGGATTCTTCTTCCTTTCCGGCATCTTGATCACCCGCAGTTGGGAAAGCGTTCGCGCGTTTTGGCCGTTCTTTGTGCGCCGCTTCCTTCGCATCTTCCCGGGCTATTGGGCTTGTCTGCTCGTGTGCGGATTTCTGCTTGCGCCTTGGGCCTACCGGCTGGAGCATGGCGGGCTGGAAGGATTCAACTGGGGCATTTCGAACGCCGGTGCGCTCGGCTATTTTGTGAAGAATTTCACGCTCAACTTTGGACAAGACTCCATTTCGGGCGTGTTCAAAGGGCACGGCTTTAACTTCCCGCTCTGGACGCTGCTGTCGGAATTCGCGTGCTACTTGCTGACGGCAGTGGCCGCGATGCTGGTCGCCCGGCGCAGCACTGCGCTGCAGATCGCCTCCGGTGTGGCCGTCCTTGGCTACGTCGCGCTTTACAGCCGCCTGCCCATTACGTTCCAATTTCCCAAACTCGGCGGTTTCCTCTTCGTCGCGATCGTCGCACCCCTCGTTTACAGCCGAGATCGACGGGCTTGGCTCTTGGCCCTCACCCTCGGATTGCTCGCACTCACCTTCTGGCAGCGGCTCCCTTATCTGGTCGGCAACATGGTCGACCAAGAGCACATGCCCGATCGGTTGCCGCATGTTGTGGCCTACTTGCTCGGCGTCTGTTGCCTCTATTACGAAGACCGGGTACCGCTCTCGGGCACGCTGTTCGCGCTCGCCGCAATCGCCACCATCGCGTCCGACCATTTCGGCTGGATCGGCTGGCTCTATATGCCCGCGTTCTGCTACCTCGTGTATTTCGGCGCGTTCCGGCTGCCATTCCACAACATCGAGCGCAAAGCGGATTTGTCGTATGGCGTGTACGTTTACGGTTATCCGATTCAGCAGTTGCTGCCTCTGCTGGGAGGCGCCGCTTATGGTTATGCGGTCTACTTGGCGCTGTGCCTCGCCGGGGTCGCGATCATGGCCGCGGCCAGCTGGTTCATCATCGAGAAGCCAGCGATGAAGCTGCGGCGGTACTTCGAAAAGCCGAAGCCGGCTTAAGCGGCGACTTCTTCAAGCGACTCCGCAATCCGGATTTCGATCTTGGACTTGGGCGCCAAATCGATCGTGACGGACGTAAAGGCCCGGCCATAGCGCTGGACCGTACCCGTCGAGAAGATGCGGTCGTCGCCGTCAGCCGTGACTCGCCCGCCCGATATGAGGATGTTCAGCCCACTGACCTCGTACTCATTGTGAAGGGTGAGCAGACAGGCCTTGCCCATCGTGATCGTCTGCGACTTCAGGTGGCGCCGGGCGCGTTCGAAGGAGGCGATCTCCTCGGGCAACATCATCTGGAGGGCGTGGCTGCGTGAGCGTCCTGCCAATTGGGCGAGGGTCGCGGAGATGGCGGAGTTCGTCATCGCGTCGACGCGGAGCGCGACATGCGCGCAGCCCGAACGGCGCTGGACCTCTTCGAGCACATGTTCAGCCGCGATTTCGCTGCAGATGAGTCCGGGCTGCAAAATCGTGAACGGAATTTCCAGGCATCGGTACGGCTGCTGATCGCGCCGAATCGGATAGAACGGCTGCGACCCGCCGAAGGCAAAGCCTTGGGTCCCGGCCTGGACGCCGCCCTTGGAAAGCGAAATGCGGATGCCCGCGCTTTCCGCAAAATCGTAGAACGTGGTGAGACCCTTCCACTTTGCTCCTGCGGGGCGTGAGGTGGCGAGCGCGGGGTTGCCACAGCTGCGACCGAGCGTCACGAGCTGGATCTTCAGCTTCTCTTCGATCCAATGGTTGGCCTCGTCCGGCGCATAGAGCAAGCCGATCTCGTGGCCCCAATTCTTGAGCGTCCGGTAGATATCCAGCGTGTAACCGGGTGGCGCGACCAGGAATGCGGCCCGGATTCCGAGCCCTGCCATCGCCTTTTGAAGGGCGAGCGGATGGTCGCCGTTGAATTCATCGCAAGAGACGCTGTAGCAGATGGCGCCTTGAGCGTCGTTCGGCCAATGCCAGGTGAGGGCCATCCGGCCGCCGATCGCCTCACCCGCTTCCAAGATGATACGGACCAGCAGCTCGCGCAGCACGTCGGCGTGGGGAAGGGTGAAAAACGCCGCAGGGGAGTTCTCGGGCCGGAACCGGTCTTTCTCCAGGGACAGATTGATGCCGTCTTCGCTGCGCCCTATGCCATCGTTGCGACCAACCGATCCGTCGGCACTGCCGACCATTTCGCCTTCCACCGCATGACCCATCTGCATGAGGGCGAGGCTCTGGCCAATGTGCGGGGCCAGGAAGAAGGCGACTCCCGATCCGACCGCGATATCGGTCAGACACGCGGTTCGGCTTGCCGTAAACAGGCGGCATCGCGCCGCGATCGCCTGGACGTAGGCGCCGCCAAAAAAGCGAGTGTGGGTGGCCCCTTCGGGCCAAATGGATTCGGAGCCTTTCGGCGCCGCCACCATCTCGTTGTGGGGCTGGCGTCCGGGCAGGGCGGCCTGAATGCCGAGGATGTCGTCGAGGCCCCACGTGGAGCCCACGCAAACCAGGGCGCCACCGTTCTCGATCCACCGGCGCAATCTCGGCCGCAGCGCTTCAGGAAATTCGGCGCGACCGCATAGGACAAAGACATCGGATTCATCGAAGGCGGGAAGATCCCCAGCGGGAATCTCGGTGAACAGAAGTCCCGCATGTTCGATCGCTTCGCGGGTGAAGCCGGCATAGGGATCTTCGGGCGCCAGGTACAGGGCCACATGATTGATCCGGACTGAACTCATAAATAGAAAACCCGCGTTACGTTCTGGTTTCTATCTTCGGTTCGCGATGGGCCTCACGCAAGGGTCTCGGGAGCCAATTCCGCCGTGTTGCGCTTGGTGGGCCGGGACCAGATGTACCAGGTGCCCCAAATGGCCAGGAAAATCACCAGCGACTTGACCGTGACTTTGCTGATCGCCAGCATCGAAAGACCGATGCATAGCCACATGACCGCGGTCGAGATCACCTTGACCGGCAAGCTGATGCTGCCCGTGGCCTCCCAATCCCGAAGGATCGAGCCAAAGAGGCGGTTGTTCAGGAGCCACGCCTCAAATCGGGCGCTGCCGCGTTTGAAGCAGCACAGGGAGAGGATCAAGAACACGGTTCCGGGCAGTCCCGGGACGATGTAGCCGATGAAGCCGACCACGAACAAAACCCACCCGAGCACGACATACATCGTCCTCAGGCCCGCGTTCGAAGCCAGCTTAGCCATCTAATACAAAATTGTCCCCCATGACTTGCCCAATCTGTCTGACGGTGGCGCAGGTTCCTTTGCAAATTTGATGATTCGCGATCAAGCGACTCTGCCCGCAAATCGAAAAGTCACCCTTCACTTCATCTCTTCACCTTCCGAAACTTAAACCAACGACGCATGTTCGAGTTGGCAATCCGGTTAACGACGGTAGGAGCGATGGTCGCTCTCGCCCTGTGGAAAGGCTCCCCCGAGCCCATGGTGGGAGTGAAGATTGGCGCGATGGCGGCGACCCTCGCGGTTTGCGCCATGATCCTGCGCCGCCGCGACCTGATGAACCATGGATTGGCGGCCGCCATCGCGGTGCTCGAATCCGGCTGCCTCGTCGCTTATTTGGCGGCATCGGGCCGGCTCGACCAATTTGGCTTTGCCGCCTTGGTCCCTTGCGCCTACGCTGCGGCGCGCTACGGCGCGAACTCGACGGCCATGACGCCGATCGTCGTTTGCGCGATGATCGCCGCGTCGAACGTCGTCACTCGCCAGCAACCTTCCGCGGCTTTGCTCCTGCAGTCGGCGCTCATGCTTGGACTGGGCTTACTTTTGGGTCAGAATTTCGTGCCTGACCTCCCCGTACCAGACCGAAGCGAAGAACCCGCCGTCACGGTCGCCACGGCAGCCAAGCTCGCCAGCGCGCCCTTGCCCCAGAACTATCTCATTCTGCGAGAGAACTTTCGCAAGCTCCGCGATTATTGCCAGCAGCTCGAGGCGCGATCCTTACGCGACCGCATCGCCTCAGCGCTCTACGAAGCTGCCTTCGGCACCGGCGATCGCATGCTGGGACGGCTCGCCAGCCGCCTCCGCGAACTCGCGCAATGTGAAGGGCTGACCATTCACGCCCTGGCCCAAATCGGCGATGTCATGGTCCTGAAAGCTGCTGCGGGCACGATCGCTCCGACGTGGACTACGGCCCAGTTCGACCTCACGAATGCGGCCAGTGACATGCAGATCCGCCACCGCATCGAGCAGACCCTGGCCAGCCACCGTATGGAGGGCGACGCCACTGTGCGCACCCTGATCATCAAGCGCGACGGCCGGGCGATTGGTCTGGTCTCCGCCAGCGATGCGCGCCCCGACCGACTTGAACGCGCGCTCCAGCGGCTCGAAAAGGCCCTGCCGATTTTGGCCCAGCTCATCGACGACGATCTTCAGCGAGAGCAGGCCGTCCGCAAAGCGGAAGAGTGTGAAATTCTGTATGCCATCGCCAGCATCACCCGCGGCGCCGAGACTATGACCAGCCTGGCGCAACGTGTGGTGCGGGAATCCTGGGGCCTCTTTACGATCGATCACCTCGCGCTCAGCATGGCCGACGGCGATCGCATGCTCATGCTGGCCCACCAAGGCGCCCGCCACGAACTGCTCACCTCGATGAACTTTGGAGGCGTCGAAGGACTCACGGGCTGGATCGCGGCGGGTTGTCCTGAGGTTTACGCGTTCGATGTGGAAACCGACCCACGCATTCCCCGCCGAGAAGCGCTCCGGGCACGGGTGGGCAGTTTCGCCCTGATCCCACTTCGAGGCGCGCAGGACGAGGTGGCCTTCCTGACCGCAAGCACCCATCGCGCCGGAGGCATCGACCTACGTGAGATCGCGACCCTGCGCGCTATTGGAGCTGAATTGGGCCATGCCCTTTGGCGGCTCGGAGCCCCGAGCGACGCCATGGCGGGTGGACTGATGGGTCCCCGCGAGTTTCAAGAAATGCTTCGGACGACGCAGGACGGATGGCTCATCCATGCGTCACCGCTCCATCGAGAACGGATCGTTCAAGACTTCGGCGCGCACGCGTTTGAGCATGCGAGTCGGACCTTCGCCCGTCGTCTGCAGGCTCAGCTCGCCCCCGGCGACGCCCTCTGCCGCAAAGATGAAGGCGATTACCTGATCCTGCTCAAGAGCACCGACGAGGCGGGCACACGCGCCTGGGCGAACCAGGCGACAGCGCTGGCTTCCACGGTGGCCCTCACGACGCCCGATGGCGGTCTGAGGCTGCCGTTCGGCATTCAAACGAAGGTGGCGCGGCACAGCTTGTCACTCGTTAACGCCTCGTAAGATTGTTGCTAAAAGCGTGACGGCGGCGTGCCTCGGGTCGTTGCTTCTTGTCATGCAGCCCCTGACCACGGCCGAAATTGAGAAGCTCAACGAATTGATCGACGGCATCCAGATCGCCATGATGACGACCCGTCACGGTGACGATTTGCGCAGCCGCCCCATGATGGCGCAGGCCTGCGAGGCCGACGGCACACTCTGGTTTATGACGAGCCGAGAATCGGAGAAAGCCTACGAAGTCGAGAATGACGACGCCGTCAACGTCGCTTTTTCCCACCCTGGCAAGGAGCGGTACGTCTCGGTCGCCGGGCGCGCCGAACTCGTCGACGACATTGCCAAGAAAGAGCAGCTTTGGTCTCCGTTCGCCAAGATCTGGTTCGAGGGCCCGACCGACCCCAAGCTCGTGCTCCTCAAGATTTCGATCACGGGTGTGGAGTACTGGGACACTCCCGGCGGCAAGATGGTTTCGCTTTACGGACTCATCAAGTCGCTCATCACGGGCAAAGAGGACATGAAGAGCGAGAACAAAAGCTTCGGCGTCGCCTAAAATTGCCGATGTGACCGCTCAGATTCGCGCCGCCGGCGAAGCCGATATGCCGGCGGTGAATGCCATTTACAATCACTACGTCCTTCATTCGACCTGCACGTTCCACAACGAGCCACTGTCGGAGGCGGAGCGCCTCGCGTGGTTCGCCAAGCTGAGCCCCCGACATTTCGTGCTGGTCGCAGAGGACGGTGAGGATGTCATCGGGTGGGCGTCCTTGGTCGCACACAAAGACCGCCCCGGATACAACATCACAGCGGAAAGCTCCGTCTACCTGCATCACGACCGCCTTGGACAGGGATTGGGGAAGCGGCTCATGAGCGAACTGATCGCCCGTGCCCGGTCCAACGGCTTCCATTCCATCATTGCGGGAGCGTGCACGGAACAAGAGGCCAGCATTCGCCTTCACGAGAGCCTGGGCTTTCGCCAGGTCGCCTACTACCGGGAAATCGGCGAAAAATTCGGCCGCTTGCTGGATACCGTCTTCTTCCAGCTCATGCTCGAGCCCGAGAATCCTGGGACCTAAGTCCAGAAAATTGCACCGATTCAAGCAGAACCCTTGGTATTTCGCGCCCGCATGTGATACAGTGCAACTGTTTAATGCGGCAGGTGCCGCTTAAAGGAGGAAAAACAATGCTTCGACGCTTATTCATGTTTAGCGCGCTTTTGGGCGTGTCCGGCATCGCCATGGCCGATGTCATCGATTTCGATAGCCTGTCCAATCTGACGGTTGTCACCAACCAGTATCCGGGTGCGATTTTCTCGAGTGCAGGGAACGCCACAAACCGTGCATACAGCTTCTTCGGTGCGACAAGTGCGCCCAATATTCTGTGCACGGCCGACGGCTCGGGCAGTATCACGTGCGTTGAGCCGACGTTCATTGACTTCACGTCCCCGATCAGCGGATTGACGTTCTGGGCGATCGAGCCTAATACCGCGCTGCAAGCGGCCACGTTCAACGTGTACCAGAATTCGGTCCTGACGGCTACGGTCCCGTTCTTTGGTCTGGGCGGCGGTGGCAACAAGTTCGTCGACCTTTCGGCTTACAGCAACATCACCCGTCTCGAGCTGCTGATTCATCCGAACGAAGTGCCCAGTAACGGCATTGGCTGGGATGATTTCCGCTACACGTCGGTTCCCGAGCCCGCCAGCTTGGCATTCCTGGCCGGCGGCGCCCTCGTGCTCCTTCGTCGACGCCGCGCCTAATCCGCGCACAAGCCGGAAACAAAGAAGGCCCGGAGCATTTGCTCCGGGCCTTCTTTTTACGCCAGTCCCTTAGCTTTTGAGGGCGGCGGCTTCCGCCGTGCGCTCCCACGAGAATGCCGGGTTGCCGAAGTGGCCGTTCTTGGCGGTCGGCAGATACTTCTGGTTGAGCAAGTCGAGATGCTTGATGATGCCCTGAGGCGACATATCGAACGTGTCTCGGACTCGCTTAACGATATCGGGCAGACCGATAGTCTCGGTGCCGTAGGTCTCGATGTTGATGCTGACCGGCTGGGCCACGCCGATGGCATACGCCAACGCGACCTGGGCCTTATTTGCGAGACCGGCGGCGACGATGCACTTGGCCACGTGACGTGCCATGTAAGCCGCGCTGCGGTCGACCTTCGTGGGGTCCTTGCCGCTGAACGCGCCGCCACCGTGCGGGCACATGCCGCCGTAGGTGTCGACGATGATCTTGCGACCGGTCACGCCCGTATCGCCCTGCGGTCCGCCGATGATGAACTGGCCGGTCGGGTTGATGTGGTACTTGATCTTCGCCTCGTCGACGAACTCGCAGTACTCTTGGAGAACCGGCTGCACAATGTACTCCTTGACGATCTGGCCGATGGCGTCTTGGTTGTGCTGAGGTCCGTGCTGCTGCGAGAACACGATCGTGTCGATGAGCAGCGGCTTGCCGTCTTCGTACACGACCGAAACCTGGCTCTTCGCGTCGGGTCGAAGGCCGAGCGTCGAGTGCTTGCGACGAACTTCGGCCGCGCGGCGCGTGAGCGCGTGAGCGATCGAAATCGGCAGCGGCATCAGCTCGGGCGTCTCTTTCGAAGCGAGACCGAACATCATGCCCTGGTCGCCGGCACCACCCGTGTCGACGCCCATCGCGATATCCGGAGACTGCTCCTGGATCGCGACCATGACGCCGCAGGTATTGCCGTCAAAGCCGAGGTCGGTATCCGTATAGCCCACCTCGTTGATCGTGCGGCGCACGACGTTCGCGATGTCGACATAGCCGTCGGTCGTGACCTCACCGGCGACCACGGCAAGACCGCGTGTCAGGAGGGTTTCGATGGCGAGTCGGGATCGTTGATCCTGCGAAAGGAATTCGTCGAGCAGTGCGTCGGAAATCTGGTCGGCGAGTTTGTCCGGGTGCCCTTCGCTCACACTCTCAGACGTATAAATCTCTTGTTCTTTCATCCTGGTCCGGGGTGAGAGGATACCCGTACAGCCCCCCCGGGACGACTCTCGCTTTCTTGCTTGGTTCAGAATTGATCCGTCAGGAACATCTGGGGCGGAGTGGGAAAGCCGCGCGTGTAAACCAAAACCTCTTCCCGCTCCCCCTCGAGCGGCACCCCAAATTCACGGGTCATCGATTCCAAACCGCGCCACATCGTGTCCGGGCCGACGGGCCACGAGGCCGCACTGGGCTCGAACAGCGCCTCGCGCACGACTCCGACTTCATGGCACAGATAGCCATCTTGGAATCGTTCGGCCAGGCGCATGCCCCAGTTCCAATAGCTCCATCGCTGCTCATCACGCCGCAGCCGCCCCTCGTCGCCGTCAGCCCAGCGCTGGTAGCGCTCGACGACAAACTCCGACGTGCATTCATCCCAGGTCTTGTCCTCCGCGATAACCGGGCCCTCGATGACGCGATCGACGTGACGGAACCCGAGATCCTCATAGAGCCGGGGATCGCGGGCAAAAAGCATGGCCGCTCCCTCGCCGTCCTCCTCAGCCCTGCGCAGCACCTCGCCGATCAAGTGATGGGCAAAACCGCGCCCGCGGACGGAAGGGTCAGAGGCCACGCCCGAGATGCCGATCGCCCGCCCCCAACCAAAGATCAATGGCGTCGTCGTGAGGATCGTCACGATGCGCCCTTCGTAAAAATACGCCCATTTCCGGCTGAGATCGAAGAATGGCTCGGAATAGAACACCGATTGGGCGCGGTGCTGATCGAGTTCAAAAACGGAGCAAAGGAGTTCGAGGAAGGCGGGACATTCGTCGCGGCGGACGGGCCGGACTTCCGTCACCGATCGGGCTCCGTCGGTGTGGACGTGTCCGGCGGCGTTGGTTTCTTCTTCACCCGAACTTGAACTCGCACAGTGTCAGAGCCGAGCAGCGAAAACCCGCGCGGCATTTCAAGCCGCGTCTCGTACATCGTGTCTTGAGCGATCCCTTCGATGTTGATGGGCTTGACCTTGAGCACCTTGACGCGTGCCAGCTCCTCCGCGCGGCCGCTGACCACGACCTGATTCGGCTGCACGTCGTAATCGACCACCTCGAATCCAAATGCAGGCTGGCCCACGTAATCGAGCTGGACGAGGAAGCTTTTGCGAGGTGGCGCGTTGGCGACGTTTGGCGTCACTTCCACCTCTTTGGGATCGATTTGGACGTCAGGAACGGCCGCTCCGGACTTGCCGGCTGCGCGTACGGCAAGGACCATCGACTTGCCGACATCGACCTTGGAGAGATCGACCGTTACCACCAACTTCAAGACGCTGTCGATTTGGTCTTTCGGACCTTGAATTTCGACGCGATTGGGCCGGATCGTGGCCCCCACGTAGCTTAAGGTGCTGGGCACCGTACCCGTGGAAACGACCTCGACCGTGCGAGTTTCTCGCTTGAGCGGCTGAAGTTCCACGCGCACCTTGGGATTCTTGAGCGCGAAGCTGATCGGCGTATTCTGCGGACTCTTGAGGTCCAAACGGTAGTAGATCGACCCTTCTCGGCCGCGGCCCAAATCGGCACTCGCTTCCAACTGGCTGGAGTCGAACGAGTCCAGTGATGACTGAGGTCCGGTGCCAACCACGGTGATGCGCTTGCTGTCGGGATCGATGGCGACGAGCCCCCTCGGCACATTAAGCAGCTTGAGCGGAATGTTGTATTCCCGCTGCTTTTGGCTCGAGTTTTGGATGGAGACGTGGACAAACAGCAGGAAGGACACGACCAGACTCGCCACCGTAAAGAGCAGGCGCTCCAGGGTAAAGCCCTTCACTTACCGGCCCCCACGCGCGTCCGGTCACGACGCCGGCTCCGGCGCACGTCCCCTTGGACGCCCCGTAATTCACGATTAAGGAGGTCGCGCAGCTGACTGTGATCGTTGAGTCGGACCAGCGCGCCATCGAACGCCACCGAGATCGTGCCGCGCTCCTCGCTGACAATGATCGCCAGGCAGTCGCTCACTTCGGCGATGCCCAATCCCGCGCGGTGCCGCATATGAAGGTGGCTAGCAACGCGGGAATCCTGGCTGAGCGGAAGCTGGCAGGCGGCCGCCGCAATCGTGTCTCCGCGCAGAATCGCGGCACCATCGTGGAGCGGGTTGCCTTCGTAAAAAATGGCGGTCAAGAGGGGGACGCTGACCTTTGCTTTGATTTCCACCCCGTTTGCGACCACGTCGTCCAGCTTTACGCCGCGCTCCACAACGATGAGGGCTCCCGTACGGTTCGCTCCCATTTCGGCGCACGCGGCCACGAGTTCCTCCACGGTCCGCGCGTCCGAACGAGTGACGGACCCAGGCAGACGTTCCGGCCACAGGCCGATCTTGGCAAAGCCTTCCAGCGCCTGACGCATCTCCGGCAGCAGGAGGATCGCGAGGGCGACGGGTGCCAGCGAAGCCAGCTTATCGAGCACCCAGTGCAGCGTACGCAGGCCGAAATAGTCGCTGAGAAAGAGGGCGGCGAGGAAGATGACGATGCCGCCAAAAATACGCCACGCGCGAGTGGAGCGGACCAAGATGAGCAGCCGGTAGACCAGGTAGGCGACCAGCAGAATATCCACGACGGAGATCAGCATGCCTCCGGTCGCGGACTGGCTGGCCCAAAGTTGCCTGATCAGGTCGCTCACAAGGTGTCTAACGAGTTTACTGGCGAATGCGGCAACGTGGATGCGATTCGCGCCGCCTTTTGCGCCGATCGGGACGAAATGCTCTCATCCGGGGCTGGAAAACGCGGTCGCCAAGCGTAAAAGCGGTCAAAAAGTAAAATGGAAGGCATGGACGAGAAACCGCCTCGCCGTTTGGATGAAATCCGCCAGGATATCGACGACCTCGATCGCCATTTGGTGGAACTGCTCAACCAGCGGGTCAGCTTGGCGCAAGAGGTGGGTCGCACCAAAGGCGTCGACCAGAAACCATTTTTCACGCCCGAGCGCGAACGAGCGATCTACGAGCGGCTCGCGGTCCTGAATCCCGGCCCGCTCCAAGCCCGGCAGCTCATCGAGATCTTCCGCGAGATCATCAGTGCCGCGCGCGCGGCCGAAAAGCCCCTCGCGGTCGCGTACTGGGGTCCTCCCGGCACGTTCACCAACATGGCCGCCCTTAAGACGTTTGGGGCGAGCACTGAGCTCATCCCCCACGAAACCATTGCGGATGTGTTTCTCGCGGTCGAGCACGGTAAGGCCGACTACGGGGTCGCGCCGATCGAAAACTCGACGGCGGGGATCGTGCCGGAGACCATGGACATGTTTCCCCAGACCAACGTGAAGATCTGCGCGGAGACCAACATCGCGGTGGTTCACCATCTGGTCACCACGGCTGACCATTTGGACAAGATCAAGCGGGTGTATGCGGGTCCCCAGCCGGCGAATCAGTGCCGCCGATGGCTCCGCGCGAACCTACCGAACGCCGAGATCGTGGAAACGGTGCCGACCGCCAAAGCGGCTGAGCGTGCCCTGGACGACCCCGATTCGGCCGCCATCGCGAATTCGCTGGGGGCGGAGACGGTGGGCATCCCCATCCTGTTCGATCACATCGAGGACAACCCTCACAACCGGACCCGGTTCATCGTGATCGGCTACAACGAGCCGGCCAAGACCGGCCGAGACAAAACCTCGATCATGTTCAACCTGCGAAATCGGCCGGGCGAACTGTACCGAGCGCTCGGCGCTTTTGTGGAGCATGGCGTGAACCTGTCGATGATCGAATCTCGTCCCGCGCAGCGAGCCACGTTCGAGTACATCTTTTACGTGGACTGCTCTGGGCACTGGACCGATACGCATCTCCAGAACGCATTGGCGGCACTCCGCGAATGCGCCCTGGAGACCACGCTACTCGGCAGCTATCCCGAAGGAAGCTGATCAGGCGACGCCGGCGCTGACGGTCGAGGCAAGCTTGTAGCCAAAACCACGGAGCGTCTGCAGGTACTTCTGCTTTGGCACGAACGCCTCGATCTTCTTGCGGATGCGATAGATGTAGACGTCGAGGCTGTTCGAATTGAAGTCGAGCTCATAGCCCCAAACCGTTTCGAACAGCGTGTCCCGGCTGACGGCGCGATCCATATTGGCGGCCAGATACGCCACGACATCGAACTCCTTGGCGGTCAGACCGCACGCCTGACCTTTGGCAAAGACCTCGCGGCGATCGTAGTCGATCCTGAGATCGCCGATCTCCAGCTGATGCGCTGGAGCCCGATCCGTCGCTGCGTATTCGGTGGTCCGACGCAGGTGAGCACGGACGCGCGCCACCAGCTCGGAGGCGTTAAACGGCTTGGTCAGGTAGTCATCCGCACCCACTTCGAGGCCGATAACCTTATCCATGGTGTCGCTGCGTGCGGTGAGCATGATGACGGGAAGATTGTGCTGCTTCCGAATCTGGCGACAGGCGGAGACGCCGTCGATGCCGGGTAGCCCCAGATCGAGAATCATCAGGTCGTAATGGCTCTTCGCCAGGCATTCCATGCCTTCCTCTCCGGATCCGGCGGTTTTCACCAGCCAACCTTCGCGTTCGAGAACTTTGCGAAGATTTTCCAGGAGAAATCGGTCGTCGTCGATGATGAGGATGTTCTTGCTCATGAGGATGCTGCAATGGATTCGGCGGAGGGAACTCCGCGTCGTGCGGTGACCCGAAACGTCGTGCCTTCGCCCGCGGCGGAGCTGAGGCTGAGGTTCCAGCCATGCTCGTGGGCAATGCGTCGCGACCCGTACAAACCGAGGCCGAAACCTTCGGTGCGGGTAGAGAAAAAGGGCTCGAAGAGCGCGTCGATGCGCTCTGCGGGGATGCCAGGTCCCGAATCGGCGATTTCGACGGTCACCTCGTCGCGGTCGCTGCGCGTCGAGAGGACGAGCGAGCCGCCCCGATCCGCCATCGCCTGCACCGCGTTGAGGATCAGATTCACGAAGAGGTGCTCCACCTGGCCGCTGTCGGCCATGACTTCTGGCAATCGGGGCTCGAAATCGAGTTGGACCGAGATGCGGTTGATCCGAATCTGGGGTCCGACCAGGGTGAGCACCCGCTCCAGGACATCGTTAAAGTTGGTGGGTTCCCGGGCGATCAGCTTGGGTTTGGCGTAAGAGAGCAACCGGTGGGCGAGGACCGCGAACCGGTCCACCTGGACGCGCACATTTTTGAGGGACTGGGCGGGATCGTTGTCCCCGAGCGAGCACTCCAGCGAGATGGACGACAGGATGTTGCGAATGTCGTGGGCGATCCCAGCGGCCAGCGTGCCCGCGACGGAGAGCTTCTCGCTCTGGATGAGCTGATGATGCGTCGCCGCGATTTCGTCGTTGGCGGCCACGAGACGGCTTTGCAGCTCTTGAACCTGAATCAGGAGCGCGACCTGCTCGACCAGCGCCTCCAAATGCGTCTCGCCATGTTCGCCCATCTCCATGGGCCGGTTGCGGCTGAACGCGAGCACGGCGGGATAGTCACCGATGAACGGCAGCGTGGCGACCACGAGGAACTGGCCTCCCATTAGGTCGCTGAGACCAGAGGACGGGTTGGTTTCGGCCTGGATTTCGGGCCGGACCGACCCTCGGCTCGAGCGCAACCGATCGCGCAGCGCGGGATCGCGGCCGAGGTCGATGCGGGCCGGAGACGGCTGGCGCATTTTCGGGCCAAAGATGGTCCCGACCAGCTGATCGTTCTCGGGGACGAAGATGCCGACGCCGTCGAACCCGAGCAGTCCGCGGAGAACCCGCGCCTGCCGGTCGAGGACGTAGTCCAGTTCGTGCTTCTGGCTCACGAGGTTAAATGCCTCGTTCATCGCGTCGAGGACGCTGCGGGTGACGGCGAGGTCGGCGCGCTGCGTCTCAAGCATCCGCTTCTGCTCGTTCAGCCTCTCGAACGTGAGCTTCTCGCGGGTGAGCTCAGTGCTGATCCGCTGGGCGAGGATGCACATGAAGGCGGCGTCTTCGTCGTCGATGGGCTCGGCTGAGCGGTTGTCGAGGAAACAGAGGGTGCCGATAATCTTGGCCCGCTCATCGGTGAGAGGGACGCTCAGGCACCGGGTCACTCCATAGCGCGCCGGAGTCAGGGCACAGAGCTTGGGGTGGTCGAGGGCATTTTGGAGCACGAGCGGCTGCCGGTCTTCCACCGCCGCTTGGCAGTAGGAATCGCTCAGCTCATTGGAACGGATATCGCCCAGCCAGTCGCCATTGGCCACTTCTCGGAACAACATGCGCTTGCCATCGCGGATCGAGAGCACCGCGGTGGAATCGTAATGTTGGGCGACTTTCTCGACGATCAAGCGACACACCTTCCCCGGGTCAGCGTCGATAAACGTGCTGACTTCGTGGAGAATCTGTCGCCTCAACTCCCGTTTTCGGTTGGACGTGACGTCGTGAAATGACCAAATTCTCGCGATAATGCGGCCTTCACTGTCGAATACAGGACCGGCCCGCCGCGAGATAAAGCGCTGGTTCGGGTGGGCGAGTTCCAAATCATCCTCGAAGACCGCCGCGGGATCGGCGTAAACCTCTTCGAGTTGCTGGCGCCACTCGTCGGCTTGGCGGAGTCGCGGATAGACGCGTTGCCGGAGCGCCTCGGGATTCAAGCGGACTGCTTCTTGGGGATCGACCCCGAAAATGTCGCCGAATTCGGCGTTAGCCGCGAGCGACAGGTGATCCAAGTCGGTCACCAATACCCCGACCGGACCCGCCGCGATGAGAGAAGGAAGCAGCTGAGCGGTCTCGGCTTCTCCCACTTCGTCGCGAACGGCGATCCCCGCTTGCCTGAGCGCGCGCGAAATCGGCCCATCCGCCATAGGTACAGAGTAGCGCGAAGATTGCGATGGAGCAGGCATGGAGGGATTCAATTGGGTGTTTAGACCTAACAATCATCATAAATGGCGAAGATGAACAAAACCTGAACGGGTTTCCAAGTTGAGATGAACCTGAACGGACGTGGTCAAAGCGACGCCAGCCCCCGACACTTCACAATAGAGAGAGAGGCATGAAGGCAGAATTCATTCGGAAAATCGAGGACAAAACGATCGATATCGGGATCGTGGGCTTGGGCTACGTTGGGTTGCCTCTCGCTCTCACCGCGATCGAAAACGGCTTTAAGGTCACGGGCCTGGACATCGACCAGCGCAAGATCGACCACCTGAAGCAGGGAAAGACCTACATCAAACACATCGGCGAGGACCGCGTCAAGGCGGCCGTCGATACGGGGCGCTTGCACGTCACCGCCGACTTTACGGAGGCGAAGGCGCCCGATACCCTGATTCTCTGCGTTCCGACCCCGCTCGGCCAGCACATGGAGCCCGATATGAGCTTCATCGTGAACACGATGTCCAGCCTGACGCCGCACTTGCGACCGGGTCAATTGGTCAGTCTGGAGTCGACGACGTATCCGGGCACGACCAAGGAGTGCATCGTCGAGCCGATCGAACAGTGCGGCTTCAACATCGGCGAGAACTTCTTTGTCGCCTACTCGCCGGAACGAGAAGATCCCGGTAATCCGAATTTCGAAACCAAGACCATCGCCAAGGTCGTGGGCGGACACACGCCTGCCTGTTTGGAAGTCGCTTCAAAGCTTTACAGCCAGATCGTGGACAAGATCCACCCGGTGAGTTCCTGCGAAGTCGCCGAGAGCGCGAAGCTGCTCGAGAACATTTACCGGGCGATCAACATCGGACTCGTCAACGAGATGAAAATCGTGACGGACCGGATGGGCATCGATATCTGGGAGGTCATCCGGGCGGCCGCGACCAAGCCGTTCGGCTTCACCGCGTTTTATCCGGGGCCGGGCTTGGGCGGTCACTGCATCCCCATCGACCCGTTCTATCTGACGTGGAAGGCCCGTGAATTTGGCGTCCATACCAAGTTCATCGAGCTCGCGGGCGAAATCAACCGCGAAATGCCGCACTACGTGATCAACAAGGTCGTCGAGGGCCTGAACGATCAGCAGAAGTCACTTAAAGGCTCCAAGGTCCTCGTGCTCGGCATCGCCTACAAGAAGAACATCGACGACATGCGTGAATCGCCGTCCGTCGAGATCATGGAGCTTCTAGAGAAGTATGGGGCGTCGATCGACTACTGCGATCCGCTCGTGCCTGTCTTCCCGCAAATGCGCGAGTACCACTTCGACCTTTCGACCGTGGAGTTCAACGCGGCGACTCTCGCCAAGTACGACTGCGTCGTGATTGCGACCGATCACGATCAGTTCGACTACGACCTGCTGCTCCGAGAGGCGAAGCTGATCGTGGACGCGCGTGGGCGCTACAAGCGGGGCACGCCGAAAGTCGTGATGGCCTAACCCGGGCCTACTGGCTGAGCAGATCTTTGAGCCGTCGTCGCTGGGCGACGGCGCGAAGCTTCTTGATCGCCTGAATCTCGATCTGCCGAATTCGCTCGCGGCTGAGCTGCATCTCCTTGGCGAGGTCGTCTCGAATCGAGGCCGTATCGTCGCCCATGCGGAGCCGGTAGCTCATGACCCGTCGCTCACGCTCGGAGAGCTCGCTCATGATCTTGTGGAGTTCCTCGACCATCTCCTCGGAGAGGACGAAGTTCTCGGGATCGCCGCTCTTTTCGTCGCGGAGCATATTGCCCAGCGTCGTGTTGTCGGAGTCGCCAATCCTCATGTCGAGACTGAGCAGGTCCTGACTGGACTGAATGAGCGTGACCAGTTTTCTGGCACTGATGCCCATGGCCCCGGCGAGCTGATCGGCGGTGGGCTCGTGGCCGAGCTCGCGCATCAGCCGGCAACGCTCGCGGTCGATCTTGCGGAGACTCTGGGAAATGTGGGCGGGAAGTCGGATCGCCTTGGACTTGTTGTCCAGAGCGCGGCCAATCGCCTGGCGAATCCAGTGCGTGGCGTACGTGGAGAATCGGAAGCCCTTGTCGGGGTCGAAACGCTCGATGGCGTGCATGAGCCCGATGGCGCCTTCTTGAATGAGGTCTTCGATCGGAATCGACCGGCTGCGATACGACTTGGCAATGTTGATCACCAGCCGCATGTTGGATTCGATCAACCGTTGACGTGCCTTGGCGTCGCCCCGCTGGGTCGCTCGCGTCAGCATGACCTCCTCTTCTGGCGAAAGAAGTGGCGCCTGGGTGAGCTTTCCAAGATAACTCGGAACTGCGTCGTCGTGGTCCATATTTTCAGGCTTGAAGGCCATAGGCAAAACCGTTTTAACTGATCCGAGAAGTTCGTCGGGACCAAAGCCCCGGAGAGAACTGATCAAGATCCGTGCCATCCGCCCCCTTAGGGACCGATGTGCGCTTTGACGCTATGGCTGGATGTTTGTTTCAAAGGTCGATCTTCGCCTGAGGTTGATTCGAAGTCCCGACCGGATAAGATAATGGCGATGCTGAGGCGTGATTGCCGTCAAGAAGAATCGTTGCATATACGTTCCTACTGTGACGTGGGCCTAACATAAATTTTAAGCAAATCAGGCAAAAGTAATGGTCACGTCAGGAACCCACTGCAACAAGGAGGCGTTTACCCATGATTCGCGAAGGTGACTTCGTTGCCCAGCGTTCGCCCGACTGGGCGCGCCTCGTCCAGTTGACGGATGCGGTCCGTGCGGCTCGGCACATGCCGGCCGAGGAGTTTCGCGAGTTTGTGGAGACTTACCGCCGCGTCTGCCGCGACCTGGTGACGATCCGCACGGAATCCACCAATTTTGAGCTGGCCACGTACCTGAATGACATCGTGGGCCGGGCGTACTGCTACCTGTATGAGGCACCGCGCAGCTCGCTGAGTGAAGGTGTGCGGAATTTCCTCGGGGATGCCGCCCGGTCCGTTCGCCGTAACTGGCCATTCTTCGCGGCGAGCCTGACCATCTTCTTCGCCGCCCTCGGATTTGGCTGGTACATCATGGCTATGCGCCGGGACCTTTCCCCAGCGGTGATCCCGCCCGGCATGCAGGACGTGGTCGAGATCTGGAAATCGGGAGTTCATCCTCAGGCTTCAGCAGCGCAAAGCCTGACGATGTGGACCTTTTACAGCGTGAACAACCCGATGGTCGCGCTTCTGACCGCGGCCGCCAGTCTCGCCTCCTTCGGGCTAATCACGGTCAAGCTCATCTGGACCAACGGGGTGCTCCTCGGCGCATTGATGCACGAGACGGCGACCACCGGCAAGCTCGGCTTTCTCCTCTCCTCGATCGCTCCCCACGGCGCCAGCGAGCTCACCGGCGCCATCGTGGCGGGTGGGGCGGGGCTGATGATGGGCTGGGCTGTCATCTCGCCGGGCCGCCTCACCCGCGTGGAGTCCATCCGGCTCAAGGGTCTGGAAGTCCTGCCCGTGATCCTGCTGAGCGTGCTCATGATGTTCATCGCGGCTCCGATCGAGGCGTATTTCAGCTTCAATCCGGGCGTGCCCACGTGGCTCAAGATTCTTTTCGCGCTGTGCGCCGCCACCGCCTGGACCATCTTCTTCCTCGGATACGGTCGAACAACCGCCGCTCAGCGCAAACGCAGGATCAAGCTCCGACCCGACGCGGAGCCGGCTCAGGACGATGGGCTGCGATTGGAACCGAGCCAGGCAGGAAGCGAAGAAGTTCGACAAGAACTGCACCTGAAATAGGTCGATGAACGATGGAATCGCGCGGCCCGGTCATAATGAGGGGCGAAGGGCATGTTTCCGGTACGCGATAACTATCATTCGAAGGAAACGCCCTACGTCACGTATACCCTGATCGCTCTGAACGTCCTGCTGTACCTGTGGGACCGCAATTGGCGGATCATGGGACCCAGCGTCGTGTTCACCGACCTCACGATGCGCCCGCACGAGGTGATCGATGCGGTTCTTCATCGCGGCGACCCGATGGCTCTCGTGACGCTCTTCACCTCCCTCTTCCTCCACGGCAGCCTCCTCCATCTGGTGGGCAATATGGTGTTTCTCCTCACCTTTGGCGATAACGTGGAAGCCGCCCTGGGTGGCCCTCGCTTTACACTCTACTATCTGTTCTGGGGCATCGCCGCCTGCGTAGCCCAGATCGCAGTCATGCCGCAATCG
Source organism: Fimbriimonadaceae bacterium (assembly GCA_044226215.1). Lineage (GTDB taxonomy): Bacteria > Armatimonadota > Fimbriimonadia > Fimbriimonadales > Fimbriimonadaceae > JBGAHK01. The sequence continues at coordinate 1,066,908 of JBGAHK010000002.1, forward strand.
TTGGTGCCGATTTTGGGCGCTTCTGGCGCAATTGGGGGAGCATTAGGGGCCTATTTCTTGTTATTTCCGAGTAACCGGATTCAGATCATTGTCTTTCCCTTCATTTTCACACCGTTCACGCTGGCGGCCTGGATTCTCCTGGGCTTATGGTTCTTGTGGCAGATTCTCTTCCCTCAGGAAGGCGTTGCTAACTGGGCCCATGCGGGCGGGTTTATGGCGGGAATGGCCACGATTCTGATCATGGGTGGCCGACAAGCCGTACTCCGGCCCGTGAAAGAGAAATTCTACTATGAGAGCACCTCTGACTAGGCCCGTCTGGCCGCTCGTCGCCGCAATCGTTTTCACCTTTGCCATGTCCCTGCCGTCGCTGTTGGCCCGGCACCGTGTGGAATCCCAAAACCGGGCCGTGGGGATCTGCTTGGAAGCCCAAGTCATCCAGGAAGCGGCGATCGCGTCCGGCGTGGGATTCGACAGCGCATGCGTCGAACTCAAAAAACGTGGGATCACCGCCCTCGCGCTGAGTGAGCCGACACTCGCAGAGTGGGTCACCAGCGGCATCGTCGAATACCACGGCGGATTCATCCAAACCAGCACCAGCGAGGCGGCCGACCGGATTCGCGCGAGCTTGGGGATGCGCTTTGGCAAGCGGATGGTTACGGAGTCCGGCGACGTGCTGAACACCGAACCGCTCCCTCGCGACGTCCTGGACACCATCCCCCTCGGACTCGACCCCGAAGAAGCGCGAACCGCACGAGATACGCGCTTGGAGATCGTCGCCCGGCATATGAACGTGCCCGGCTGCACGCGCGACTATGTCCGCGGTTGTCTCAAGCGGTCGGCCCAGCTTGGCGCGACCTACTACCTTCCCGAGGGAGAGCAGGTGCTCGGCAACCGCGATCTGCTCGAAGACACGTATTACTCCCTTGGCCAGAACAACATCATGTACGCGTGGCCGGAATTCGCGAAGCTTTCCGGCGACGCGAGACTCGCCGATTTCACCGAGGGCTCGCTGCTCCGGCTTCACAGCATTCAGGCCGCGGAAGCCAACAACATGCAGCTGCCCGAATATCTCGAGCGGTTCACGAAAGCGGCTCGTGAGCGCGATGTCCGGCTGCTGCTCCTCCGGCCCCTGAATACAGCTGGCATTCGCCCGCTCGAAGCGCTGGGTTCCTTGGTGGGCAGCGTTCGCGACAGCCTCGCCGAAGCAGGAATGGAGGTGAAGTCCCCCCACTTATTCGAAAAGCCGGTTTATCCCGAGTGGACTTTGGTCGGAGTGGGAATCGGCGTCGCTCTGATCGGTATTCAGCTCGCCTTCTGGCTGTCGCAACGCACGGAAGCCCGCTACGGGCTCGCCGTCATCGCCGCCATAACGGCCGGATTCACCTTTAAGCCACAACTACTCCCGTTCGCCGCCCTCTTTGCCGCGATCGTGCTGCCCATCGCCGCGTACCAGTGGGCGTTGAGCATCAAGAATCGAAACCCGTGGTTGGTCGTGCTCGGCATGTCCGCGATCTCCCTTGTAGGCGGTTTGTGCGTCGCGGCGTATCTGAACGGCCCCATGTACTACAACCGCCTCGACCAGTTCACGGCGGTGAAGCTCGCCCACTTCTTGCCGATCGTGATCATCGCGGTCGTCGTGCTTCGGGAGGTCGGCAACATTGGCAGTGTCCTCGCCGAACCGGCACGCTGGATTTCGCTGATCATCGCCCTTGTCGCCGTCGCCGGGCTCGGGCTGATGCTCGCGCGGACGGGGAACGACAACCCCGCCGCCGTCAGCGGTCTTGAGCTGCGCTTCCGCTCGATTCTGGATACCGTGCTTTACGCGCGGCCACGCAGCAAGGAGTTCTTGGTCGGGCATCCCGCCCTCATTCTCGGACTTCTCATGTGGTTCCGACCGAACATCAAGCCGAGCGCCAAGCGCCTGGCGGGAGCACTGCTCATCCTTGGCGCGATCGGTCAGACGAGCATTGTCAACACCCTGTGCCACCTGCATACGCCCATCCTGATCGGAGTCGCCCGCATCGCCATTGGCCTCGTCATTGGTGCGATTATCGGGCTGGTGCTGTGGCTTCTGATCCGCAAGCGGGTCGAGGCCGTGCCCGCATGAAGCCCCGGCTGCTGGTCGCGGGATACTACGGATGCGGGAACCTCGGCGACGACGCGCTCCTACTCGGGCTCCTCACGGGACTCGATGCCAGCACGGTCGATCTCCAGGTCCTGACCGGGAACCCGGAAGCAGCCGGACGACTCTACAACGTTCAGGGCGTACCGCGCAAAGATGCCCGTGCCATCAAAGAAGCCATCGCCTGGTGCGACGTGCTCGTGTTCGGCGGCGGCAGTATCTTTCAGGATGCGAGCAGCGCCCGCAGCGTCGCCTATTACTACAATCTCGTGCGCATGGCGAAAGGGGCCAAAAAGAAAGTGGTCCTGCTCGGGCAAGGCGTGGGGCCCCTCAAGACGTTGGTGGGGAAGCGGCTCGCCAAGAACGCCTTTTCGGCTGCCGATCTCATCGCGGTCCGCGATCCAGATTCACTCCTTGCGCTCCAGAAGCTCGGTGTCCGCACGCGCACCGAGGTTACGGCCGACCTTGCATATCTCTTGCCGAAACCGTCTGGCCCTGAAGACGTCACGCAATTTGAGATGGCAGGATCCCGGGCAATCGGGCTCGCGGTTCGACCCCTCCCCGGACGAAAAGACGTGCCCCAACTGTTCGCCAGTACCATGCGTGCCCTATCCACCCAAGGCTTCCTTCCCATTCTCATCGAAATGGATCAGGAGATGGACGGACCGTTCATCCTCGAGATCGATCGTATTGCCGGCGGCAAGATGCCGAGCATGCGGCGAATGAGCACTCCGATGGACCTCCAGCGGCGCATGATGCGGATGGAGGCCGTCATTGCCATGCGACTGCACGGCGGCATTTTCGCGGCGAACCTGGGCGTTCCCGCTCTCATGCTCGACTACGATCCCAAGGTTCAGGCGTTCGCAAAGCTTTCCGGGCTGCCGCCGGCCTTGCCGATGGCCGGGCTCAATCCCACCCGAATCGTTGATGGCCTTCAAAGCCTTCTCGCTCGCCGGGAGGCGATCCGAGGCGAATTGGCCCGATCGACGGCCGAACTTCAGGCCAAGGCGCGCCGAAATGTCGAGCTGCTCCAGGCGGTTATCGGTTGACGAGGAGAGGACTACCCCTCTTTGTTCTGGCGGGGACGGCCGTGGTCGCTCACGCCCAGACGAGTTCGCCCAACTGGTTCAAGTGGTTGGACAAAAACGCGCTCAAACGCATCCAAATCACGGGCAATCGGCGGCTTGGCTATCACACCCACCGCGTCACCGGCGATAACGAAGCCTTCAACAACCTGAACTACAGCGGGCAAGGCTCGCGCAGGTTCACCGACTTCGGCCAAGTCCACATCGAAGGCCGCCGCGTCTTCGATCTGTTTAATTTCAGCGCCACGATCCTGGACTCACGGTTCACCGATCCCCAGGGCCAGAAATTCAGCCTGGACTACACGAAGAAAGCGTGGACCGTGAACCTGGGCGATATTAACGGCCGGCTTTTGAACACGAATCCGTACGCCAGCTTTAACAAATCGATCCGCGGCGCGTCGGTGGAGTACAAGCTCAATCGGTTCCATGCCCGTACGCTGTACAGCGAAAGCAAGGGAAGCGCGCGCACCGTCAGCCTGGGCGGCAACAACTCCGCGGGCCCGTACTATCTGAACAGCAGCCAGCTCGTGATCGGCAGCGAGCGCGTGCTGGTCGACGGGCAGCCCCAAGTCACCGGCCAGGACTATGTGATCAACTACGAAGTCGGCTCGGTGACGTTCGTGAACAAGATCATTTCGGTCACGAGCACGATCGTGGTGAATTTCGAAGCGCTGGGATTCAACGAGCGCAAGGGCATCGTCCAGGGCCTTGGCGTCGCCTACGACATGGGCCGTTGGGGTCGGATCGGCGCGACGGGCCTCTCGCAGATCGCGCGTGGGGGAGCCGCGACCAGCCAAGTCCTCGAGAAATTCCAAGGGTACGGGCCCGCATCGACGCCTTACGTGCTCCAATTTGAGCCGCTCCTGAGCGCGCCGATCGTCGTGAAGATCGATGGCGTGATTCAGAACCTTGGGACGGACTACACGTTCGATCCGGACAACACGGCCATCTTCTACTTCACGCGGTTCGTGCCCACAACCTCGAATGTCGATGTGGTCTATACACCCAAACCGCGCGGCACGGCGCAGGGCAACCGACAGAACATCGGATTCGACTGGGCGATCCCGCTGGGGAAGGAGGGCAAAGGCGGTCTGCTTCAGCTCGCCCAAGCTCAGGGCAAACTGACGAACTCGGGGACGCCGACGACCGGTTGGGCGCGCGGAGCCGACCTGCTGTATCGCACCGGTCCCCTTCAGCTTCACGCCAACGTCCGCCAAATTCCCGCGACCTACGTGGCGGTCGAAACCCGCACGTTCAGCCGGAACGAGCGAGCCCACGATCTCAGCCTGACCATGGACGCCGGCAAGGCCTTCCAATATGGCGTGAGCCATACGAACAGCGCGATCGCGAATCAGTCGACGGACGCCTCGGGCAGCCCCATCACCCGATTCGACCGGTTCACGACCGTGAAGGCCTTTGCGTATCGATCCGGAAACGGCAACGACAACTGGCGCCTGGAACACTCACGCACCAAATCCCGGTTCCGCCTGAACGACAGCAACATCGACTCAACCGGACTCACCACCACCCAGCGCCTGGGCAAGATGGAGTTCAGGCTCGGATTCGACCGTCAAGCGGGATCGTCCTCGCCCGCAAACGGAACCGCCACCAGCTTCAAGGCGTTCACCGGACGGGTCGGGACGGGCTACGCGTTCATTCCCCAGCTCAACTTCAGCCTGAACGCCAGCCTCAGCCGCATCAAGGCGGGCAGTCAATCGGGCACCGGCAAGGACTATAACCTGGGTCTCGCCTGGGATCCATCGGAAAACCTGCACTTTTCGTTCTTGCACGCCCTGAGCGACTCCGGACTTCTCGCAGCGCTGAGCACGTTCCAAAACGGCTGGGGCATCGGCTACAACGGCAACGGTTTTACGGGCGGAAGCGACAGCGCGACGCTCACCGGCGCGACCAACCTTCGCCTGACCCAATTGCGGGGCGACTGGAAAATTTCGCCTCGCGTCTCTTTTGTGGGCAGCGCGTCCGAATCGAGAGCGAGCGGCTCGGTAAGCTCGAACTCAAATACACGTTCTGCCGGCTTCGGACTGCTATTCGACTTCGGCAAGAGCCACCAGCTCTTGACGAACTACGATGTTTCGAACACGAGCTATCTGGGCTCGACCCAGCAGTCGGGTGCCCGGACGCTAGGCCTCGCGATCTCGGGGAGCCCTCCTGGTCTGTGGAGCTATTCCCTGGGAGCCAACTTCCTTCTCAGCACGGGGAGTTCCGCTTACCGACAGGACAGCTCAAGCTTCGATGGGATCATCAGCTACCGAATCGGTTCGCGGCAAAGCCTGAGCTTTGATTTCCAGACGGGCCAGACCCGGGGCTATCTGCCCCAGAACGACGCGAACTGGGGGCTCACCTATAGCTACCGCATTTGGCAGAGCTTGGCCCTCAACGCGTCCTACCGATTCCGTAATATCCGCAACCTCGATCCGACCGTCGTGTCGGGGGCCTACCGGTCAACCGGCTTCGATATCGAACTTTCATTCGACTTCGGACGCTGACCCCGCGCCCGAGCGAGAACATAGGCGACCGGTCCCGCCGCGAGCATGAGGAGCATCAGAATGAGGGCTTGTGGCCCGTGCTCGGTGGTCTGCTCGCGGTAGGCAACGAAGGTGGCGCAGAGGCAGAGGGCGATCGGCAGGGCCACGACCATCCCCACGCCGATCGATCCCCCCGGCACTCGACATGGTCGTGCTAATCCAGGCTCCCGTTTGCGCAGAACCGCCAAGGCGATCAGTTCGAGCGCGAGGGCGCTGGAGTAGAGCACCACGTCGAGTTCCACCAGCTCCCGGAAATCCCACTGCGCGAAGATCGAGTAGATCACCGCGCACAGCAGAATCGCGTTGCGCGGAGCTCCCGACTTTGGATCCGATCGCACCAGCCAGTCCGGGAAATAACCGTCCCGGGCCATCACGAACGGGATTCGGGACGCCGCCAGGAGCGTGCCGTTGAACAGCCCGGCATAGGAGACCAGGCTCGCGATGAACAGCAACGCGAATAGCCACGCGCCGCCTGCATACGAGCCCACGACAGGCCAATACCCATCGGTCCACTTCGACCATTGAGGCGCCACCACGAGCCCGGCCAGGGTGACGAGCACGTAGATGCCGGTCACGAGGGGCACGCCGATCACCATCGCGCGCGGAAACGCCCGCGCTGGCTGGTCCACTTCTTCGGCGACGGTGGCCAGCGAGTCCCAGCCGAGGTAATTCCACATCACGACCATGAGCCCGGACCCCATCGTGCCCACCCAGGAAACGTTGGCGGGGAACAGTTCAGGGATGCCGCGCTGGGGAATCGCAGCCAATCCCAGCACGATCAGCACGAGGTACGGCGCGAGCACAACGACGAAGAAGATCAGCGATGCCGCGCCCACCCGTACCGCGCCCCGAAGATTGACCCAAGTGAGCGGAAGAATGACCGCGAACGGAAGGAGGTACCGCAGCCACGGCGCGGCAACGAATGGATCCGTTCCACTCCAGTGGCGCACGCCTTCCCGCACCAAATCACGAAACAAGGCGGGATAAAGGGCGGTGTCGATCCAGGAGTAGGTCCAGGTCCACCACCCACACAGGAAGCCGGCAAACGGGCCCATAGCGCGCTTCACCCAGACGTAATAGCCGCCCTCGACCGGGATCGCCGAACTCAGTTCGGCCGTCATCATGGCGGCAGGAAGAGCCCAAACCAAGGGAGTCAGCAGGATCAGGATGAGCGACATCCCCGGTCCCGCGATTCCAATGAGATCCTCCAGGCCGTTGGGACCGCCGCTGACACAGAAAAACACGGTCAGCGTCAGCGGAATCAGTCCGAGCTTTCGGTTCATGGAAGCGGCTCTAGGTATACTCAGCGGGTTCGTTTGGTTGCTGACCTATGTCTACCCTGGTGATCGTTGGCGCCCAATGGGGCGACGAGGCAAAGGGGAAGATTGTAGATGTTCTAGGCCAAGAAGCGGAAGTCGTCGTCCGCTACAGCGGCGGAAACAACGCCGGCCACACGGTCATCGTCGAAGGCGAGACCTTCAAGTTCCACCTGATCCCGGCCGGAATTCTGCATGCCAACGTCACCGCCGTTCTCGGCAGCGGCATGGTGATCTGCCCCAAGGGCCTCCTCGAAGAACTCGACCGCACGCGAGCCCAACGCGCCCAGCTCGGCGAGCTTCGCATCAGCAGCGCCGCCCATGTCGTTTTTCCGTATCACCGCTTGCTCGACCGCCTCGAAGAGGAAGCGCGGGGCGCGAACAGCATCGGCACCACGTCTCGAGGCATCGGCCCCGCGTATCAGGACAAAGTCGCGCGGATTGGCATCCGTATGGGCGAGTTTGTCAGCGAAGCCCGATTCGAAAGTCGGTTCCGCGAGGTCCTGGGCTACAAGAATCGGCTTCTGCGCATGTTTGGCGAGCCGGAAATCGAATTCGATGCGCTCTATGAGGAATACGCTGCCTACGCGGCTCGCCTCCGACCATATGTCGTCGACACCGACATTCTGATCCAGGACGCCGTGATCGCAGGCCAAAGGGTCCTGTTCGAAGGAGCCCAGGGCACGTTCCTCGATCTCGACTGCGGGACCTACCCCTACGTAACGAGCAGCCACCCCACCGCAGGCGGAGCTTGTCTGGGCACCGGCATCGGTCCCCGCCATATTCAATCGGTCCTGGGTGTGGCCAAGGCGTACACGACGCGCGTCGGCGCTGGACCGTTTCCCACTGAGCTGGACAACGAAGTCGGTGCGCGCATTCGCGAAGCGGGACAGGAATACGGGACAACCACGGGCCGAGGGCGTCGGTGCGGCTGGCTCGACCTGGTCGCCCTGCGCCAGTCGTGCCGACAAAACTCCCTCTCCGGACTGATTCTCACTCGGATCGACGTCCTTGCCGGATTCGAAACCGTACAGGTTGCGACCGGATATCGCCTGCGAGGGGTCGACGTCCGAAATATGCCCGCCGACGTCGTCGACCTGGCCGAGATCGAGCCGGTTTACGAAACGCTGCCCGGTTGGGATGGCGATCTGCGCTCGGCGCGGCGTTTGGACGACTTGCCGACTGAAGCGCGGCGCTACATTGAATTTGTCGAGCAGTTTACGGGCACCCCGGCCGCGATCCTCAGTATCGGCCCCGATCGCGACGAGACGATCATGTTAAGGCCTGATTTAATCTGGACCGCATAACTGGCGCAGGGTCACGCGCATTGGCGTCATCATGGAGATAAGGCCATGACCAGCTCGCTCGCTCCCGCTCGATTCGCCGTTGCCGCCCTGCTTGGCGCAGGCGGCCTTCTTGTCGCATGCAGCCGCGACGCGGCAAGCCAAAACGCCATGACCGTCCCCAAGCAAGACGGTCAACCCACTGCCTCGATGGGCGTGGGGATGCGCGGCGATGGCGTGCCCGCATTCTGGGTTCGACCCGGCTACAAGGTCACGCTGGCGGGCACTGCGCCCGAAGCCCGCTTCATGGTTTTCGACGATAAAGGCGTGCTGTATCTCAGCCGTCCGAACCACGGCGACATCATGAGCTTCCGGTACAAGGACGGCAAGCTGACGCCGCTCTCCACCTTTGTCTCGGGCTATCGCACCGCCCATGGCCTGAGCTTCCATGGCGGCTGGGTCTACTTCACCCAATCGACCAGTGTTCACCGCGCCAAGGACACCAATGGCGACGGCAAGGCGGACGAGACGGAAGTCGTGATTCCCGATTCCAAGCTGCCCCAGGGCGGTGGCCATTGGTGGCGCAGCATCCTCGTGACGGACGACGCGCTCTACACCTCGATCGGCGACAGCGGCAACATTTCAGACCAGACCACCACCGAGCGCCAGAAGATCTGGAAATTCACGCCGGACGGCTCGTCGAAGACCCTCGTGGCTTCGGGCATCCGCAATACCGAGAAGCTGTTGTTCCGGCCTGGCACGACGGAGCTCTGGGGCTGCGACCACGGTTCGGACTGGTTTGGAAAGCCCATCGGCGACAAGGATGGCGATCAGCCGATCACCGATCTGAATCCGCCCGATGAACTGAATCGGTACGAAGGGGGCAAGTTCTATGGCCACCCGTTCGTGACCGGATTCAATCTGCCTCGAGTCGAATACCATAACCGGCCGGACATTATCGAACTCGTCAATAAGAACACGCCGCCCGAATGGGCATTCGGTGCCCACTGGGCCACGAACGGATTCTGCTTCCTGACCACCAACGCGCTCGGCGCGGACCATAAGGGCGATGCCTTCGTCGGCTGCCACGGCTCGTGGAACCGAAAGCGTCCCGCCGGCTATCGCATCGAACGGGTGCTTTTCGACGAAGTCACGGGCAAGCCGTACGGCGGACTCATGATCGTGGGAACGCTCGACGCGTCGGGTTCGAATCCTCTCGGGCGACCCGTCGATTGCTGCGAGGCGCCGGACGGCTCGGTCCTGTTTACCGATGACATGACGGGACGCATCTACCGGATCTCGAAGTCATGATGTCGTTGGTCGTCGCATGGGTGATCGGTCAAAGTGCCGGGACCCAGACGCTGGGGCCGATCGATTACTTCGAGCAGAAATGCGCGCGCTGCCATGGCACCATGGGCTCCTTTTACGGTCCGGACTTCGCCAAAGACCTTTCGGACCAGGAATTAGTCCAGAAAATCCGGGACATGGCCCAAGGTCCGGCAAAAGCGCCGTTGCCGGAACGGGCGCTCGCCATGCAAACTGCATTCCATCGATCGATGGTAGATGGATCTCCTTTCTTATGTGTGCTGCGCGGAGGACGAACGGGTTATTTTGGTGAAGTCACCCCCGGCTCCGTCGTCACCTTAGTTCAAGGCAAGGTCACCGTCCTCGCGAAAATCGACGGCTTCAAATGGTCGAGCAAGGTCAGCCCGCTCGACGTGACGAAGCCAATCCTCATCCGCGCGCGATTGAAAGATCGCGAAACACAGATCACCTGGCCGAAGTCGACATTAAGTCACACCAAAGCGGTGAAGCCTCACTCAGCCGGTCACTGAGAGGATTCTCTCGCAAGATTGCGGGCACAACGGGCTCGTCGCGCCCGTGAATCCGCTGTATCATGTGGCATAGAACTTGCCACAAGCAACGTTGCTCCCGTCGGAAGAGGTTATGCGCTATCGTTCCCTGATCTTCGTCGCCCTGTGTTGTCTCGGCGGGACTGTGCACGCCCAGCGCGCGCCCGGCAGCTGGAATCTGCTCCAGCAAAGCGAAATCGGGCGAACGGTCAAGTTGGGGCACGCCTCCGCCCCTGTCCAAGTCGCTCCTGTCGCTACCCCGCGCCTGATCGTCGAACTGTGGTCGGCTGAGGATGCCGGCATCGTGACGCAGTCGTATGGGCTCCGCCGGATCAACTCCTTTGTGGGTGCGCCCACCTGGGTCGTGCTCGATGCCGGCACCGTGGCGCAGGCACAGATTTTGGCCGCGAGTCTGCGGCTCGATCCGCGCGTTCGGTCCGCCAGCAACGACCAGCTTGTTTCGGTTCGGCAAGACGCCTTTACGCCGGACGATCCCTACTACTTCCCGAACAATCCCGCCTCTGGCTGGCCGGGTCAGTGGTATCTGAACAACACTTTCGTCGCCGGACGCGATCTCCATGTCGTCCCTGCTTGGAACCGTGACCTGACCGGCAGCGGCGTGATCATCGGCTTCGTCGACGACGGCCTGCAAACTGGACCCAAGCCGCCCGCGACCGGCGGCCCCTACGGCCCGCCCTATGGCCATCCCGATCTCGAGGACAATATGTACGCCTCGGGCCATTACGATTTCGGCCAGAACGACAACAACCCGAACCCGGTTTCTACCGCCGACAACCACGGCACCTGCGTGGCCGGCATTGCCGCGGCCCGCGGCGGTAACACCCTCGGAGTTTGCGGAGTCGCGCCGCTCGCCAAGATGGCCATGATGCGCATCGACTTCGCCTCCAGCCAATACGCGAGCCAGATCGCGAACGCGACGACTTACAAGAGCAGCGGCGCGGATCATCCCGTCTCCATCAAGAACCACAGCTACGGCGTGACCTCGTCGTTCGCAAATGTTCAGTCGTTCGTGGACGCGATGGCGACCAGTACCGCCGCCGGGACGATTCATATCCGATCGGCCGGTAACGGGCGCAACGGCTTCAGCGAGGACGCCAACAAGTATATGGAGCGCAACACTCCGGACGCGATCACGGTGGCGGCCATGGGCAGCGACGGCGTGTTCTCCAGCTACTCGAGCTTTGGCAGCTGCGTCTTCTGCACGGCTCCCTCGGACAGCGAGAACCAGAACACGCTCAAGATCCTGACTTCGGACCGAACGACGGAGGGCCTGGGCTACAACGGCTCCTTCGATACGTTCCCCGATACCAACTACGCGTCGACCTTTGGCGGCACCTCCATGGCGGCTCCGGCCGTGGCCGGCGTCATGGCTCTGCTCCGGCAGCAAGTGCCCACCGCCACGACCCGCTACGCCAAGCACCTGTTGGTCAAGACTTGCAAGGTCGTGGATTCGCTCGACGCGACGATCGCCAGCGACGGCGGCTGGAAAACAAACGGAGCCGGCAACAAGTTCAACCAGAACTACGGCTTCGGCCTCGTCGACGCAGATGCCCTGACACTGGCGACCGCGACCTACTCCGGCGTCACCCCGCTGACGACCGAATCCGTGGCGACCACGACCGTCAATGGAGCGATCCCAGACAACAACTCGACCGGGATCTCGCGAACGTTCAACATCACGTCCACGACTCCGCTCGAAGAGGTCATCATCACCCTCTCGATCACCCATCCGTATCGCGGAGACGTCGAGGCGTATCTGACATCGCCCCAAGGAACGACTAGCCGTCTGTTGATTCAATCGGGTTCGGATGGCAGCGCCAACATCACGAGCTGGCCGTGCCTCTCCAACGCCTTCTGGGGCGAAAATCCTTCCGGAACCTGGACGATCAAGCTGATCGACACCTTCTCGGGCGACACAGGCACCTGGGTCAGCTATGCAGCCCAGATGCGCATGGGCCAGCTCGTGAATGCGAGCAAAACGGTCACGGGAACCGTCGATCTCACCGAATTCGTCCCGGGCCCGGATGGCCAATCGGTCACGTTTGAACTGACCGCTCCTGGCTCCGGCACCATCCTCGACACCGAAACCGTCGCCCTCGATGGCTCCGGCAACTACAGCTTCACCACCGCCCTCTCGGGAACCTACGACATCTATGCGAAAGGCTCGCATTGGCTGCGCAAAGTCCAGAGCAACGTCGCGATCTCGGGTTCGGGCGCTTCTGGCGTCAATTTCAGCCTGCCCAATGGGGACATCGACGACGATAACGCGGTCACCGTTTTCGACTACGGCATCCTGAGCGATTACTTCGACAAAACCAGCGGCGATGGGGACTGGAACACGGTCGGAGCGAACGGCGCCAGCCCGGCCATGGCGGATATCGACGGCGACGAGGCGATCACCGTCTTCGACTACGGCATCATCTCGACCAACTTCGACATGAGCGGCGACTAGCAAATCGCAACTTCTGGACTCGTCAACCCTAATCCACTCCGGTAGATTTGCCGACTATGGAAATGGGGAAGCGTGTGTCTGGCGCTGGCCAGACAGTTCTATGAAGATTCTCATCGTTGAAGACGATCCAATTTCCGTCTTGGTCCTGAGAAAGACGCTCACCGGTTTCGGGCATGATGTGACCGAAGCCGAAGACGGTGCTGCCGCCTGGGAGCTGCTGCAAACCAATGCCTTCGAGGTCGTCATCACGGACTGGGTGATGCCGAAGATGGACGGCATTGAACTCTGTCGCCGCATCCGGAATATCGAGTCCGGCACGTACACGTACGTGATCATCCTCACCGCGAAGAGTCAGCGCGACGACCGCATCGACGCCCTGCGCTATGGGGCGGATGACATGCTGATCAAGCCCCTCGACCCGACCGAACTCCGGGCCCGGCTTGGCGTCGCCGAACGCTTTCTTCACCTCCAAAACGACCTGAAGCAGAAGGTCAAAGATGTCGACCAGCTGCGCGAGGTTCTCGAGGTCGCGAATCGTCGCGTGCGGGATCTGTTCCAGGGTCTGCCGATTCCGTGCTTCACGATCGATACCGAGACGCGGATCATGGAATGTAATTCCGCCTCCGAAGCCCTGTTCAATTTGCCGGCCCATCGCCTCTGCCAGTTTCCCGTCGCCGACGTGATCGTCGGTCACGAGCACGCGGAAGAGGTATGGACCCTCGCCCAAGAGGCGCTGAGCGGTCAGACCATCGAGGGCCGCGAGTGGAATTATCCTCAGCATTCGGGCGAGATTCGTAACCTGCTCGTCAGCACCTTCCCGATGCGGGACAAGCGGAACGTGATCGTGGGTGCGGGCATCTCCTTTGTCGACATCACCGAGCGCAAACGACTGGAAGCTCAGCTCGAGGATCAACTCGGCGTCGCCCAAGTCCTGAACGAGCAGCTCGAAGAGGCGAATACCCGCCTGGAGCGTCTGGCCCGCACCGATGGACTCACGGGACTCGACAACTACCGCTCCTTCCGCGAGCAGCTTGCCGTTCTCGCGAGCGACGCGCGCCAGAACCGGACCGATCTTTCCGTGGTGCTCCTCGACGTCGACAAGTTCAAGAATTTCAACGACTCGTTCGGACACCCCGCCGGAGACGAAGTGCTCCGCCAGATTGCGAGCATCCTTCGGTCCAGTGTCCGCCGCACGGGCGACATCGTGGCTCGATACGGTGGCGAGGAGTTCGTCATCGTGCTTCCCGGTGCCAACAAGGAAATTGCCGAACGCGTCGCCGAAACCGCGCGCGCCAACATCGAGCAGTCGACGTGGGAGCTGCGCGCGATCACGGCTTCGATGGGCATCGCGACGTTGGGCACCGAATGTCCGACCGACGACGATCTCATCTTGAAATCAGACGAGGCGCTTTATCACTCGAAAGAAGCCGGCCGCAACCGGGTGACCCACTTTGGCGACATGCCGCGCAAAGATGCTGCATAAATATTCATCTCGCCGGTAATACATCCGGCGCCTTTCAGCGTAATCTCATGAGAGGCTCGTGCGCGGGCCTGAATCGATTTGTGGAGATATCAACTATGAAGAAGCTCGCAATCTTGGCGATTTCCGCCGCAGTCGTCCTTCCCGCTCTCGCTTTGAACGCCAATTCCGGCCTCAAGCCGGGCGAGAACGTGACGCCGTTCCACCCGAGTCACGTTTCCGGACCGCTGGCCAACACGACCAACTGCTTCCCCTGCACCTTCCAGAACCGACCGCAGGTTCAGGTATGGGTCAACGGCGATGACATGGCCAACGTCCTCGAGATCGCCAAGGTCCTCGACAGCTCGATGAGCACGTACAAGAAGTCCGAATTCAAGGGCCTCGTCGTCGTGGTCGCCGATAAGGCTCATCAGGGCAAGATTTCCGAAGCGTTGAAGGCTGCTGCCAAGAAGCCGGGCTTGAGCCAGGTCGGCATGGCCGTGATCGACAAGGAGAACGAGGCCGTCGGCAACTACAAGATCAACCTCGACTCGTCCGTCAAGAACACCGTCTTCGTTTACAAGAACTGGAAGGTCACGAATTCGTTCGTGAACCTGAAGGCCGCCCAGACCGGCGACCTGAAGGCTGCGATCGCCAAGATCGCTGAGTAATCTTCCGCCGTCAGTCCAATCAAGACTCAACGAGGTCGATCGCGCTGCGATCGGCCTCGTTGTTTTAAGAGGAAGCCCGCCAAGAGAAAGGCGAGCCCAAAGCCAGGTTCGGGCACCACGGTCTGAAACTCGACGTCGTCGAGCGCGACCCAGTCATCGAAATTGCCGACCGCAAACGCGACGCGGTCGATGGACTCCGCAAAACCGGTGATGGTCAAAAGGGCTGATCCGCTATTGGGACCGAGCGTGGACGTTCCCAGTAAGTCATAGCTGGTGCCGTTCCAGTGGTAGGCGGACATGAACGAACCGCCGTCCGGATCGCCCACGAAGCGGGCACTGACCGAAACGACGCGCTCCGACTTGAGATCAAACGTGAGCGCCATGCTCGCGTCGCCGTTCTCCATCTGCCAGTCGGCGTTATAGGCGTGAAGCACGTTCAGCATCGCCGCTTGGTAACCGCTGCCGACATCCGTTCGTGTCGCCGTCATCCCGGTGTTGGTGGCCCATCCCGTTCCCGACCAGGCGTTCGGCGACCATCGCGCCCCCCAGGCCACGTACTGATCCGCTATCGTCGACCCACTCGAAATCGTCCCGCCCAAAGCATCGCGGTCGAAATCCATCATCCGCACCGCGGTGTGACCCGCAGCGGTCATGAACAGGGCGACAATGGAGGCACTCCACGGTCTCCAAAATCTCATATGTACATCCTCTCCTCGCGAGCCCGGCAAGGCCCGAAGATTCTCCAACCACATACTACGCCATAGCCGTTCTTAAAGCAAGAAAAAGGGGCGGTTGGAGCGGGTGGCGGGAATCGAACCCGCATGGCCAGCTTGGAAGGCTGGAGCTTTACCACTAAGCTACACCCGCGAAGGGTTTGAGGATACCCGTTCGAATCGGGATAATCGAATCGCCATGCAGCCAACGATCGAGTACATTTCCCAGGCTCGGTATCGGGTCGACCGACCCCACACCCTCGTGGTTGCCTGTAGTGACGGGCGCCTCCAAATGCCGATCGACGAGTTTCTCGGTCACTCCATGGGCATTCATGAATACGATCGCCTGTTCTTGCCCGGAGGACCTGGCGCGCTCGCCAGTAGCGGGAGCGAGTTTTCGCGAAGCGAACGTCATATGCGAGAGTTCGCGTTCCTGCTGGAAGCCCACCTCATCGAGCAGGTGGTTCTTCTGTTCCACGGACCCGCACCGGACGGTCCTGCGTTCGCAGTCTGCGCCGATTACGCTCGCTCATTGGGGACGGATTCCCCGGAGCGCATCCTCGAAAGCCAGCACAAAGACGCGAACGAGTTGCTGCGCGATATCAGCCGATTCCGAGAGATCGAGTTCGCTGTGCTTTGGGCGGAGGTTCGCGCAGACAATTCGGTTCAGTTCGTCAACTACGCAACGCTCGAAAGCTAAACTAGCCGGGTGGCCATTTGGGCGTTACTCGGGATTGGCATCGCGGCCGGCGTCGCGGGGGGGTTGTTTGGAATCGGCGGTGGCATCCTCATTGTTCCGGCGCTCATCTTCCTCGGCGGGTTCACCCAGCAGCGGGCGCAAGGGACATCGCTCGTCGCCCTTCTCGCACCGGTCGGGATATTCGGGCTGATCAACTATTACCGGGCCGGTCAAGCGGACATGGCCTCCGGCCTGTGGATCGCGCTTGGATTCTTGGGCGGAGCCTTCCTGGGTTCGAAGGTCGCCCTCGCCTTGCCGCCTGAGACGATGCGGCGGGTCTTCGCCGGGTTTCTCATTGTTGTCGCGCTTTATATGCTTTTCGTCCCACCCAATCCGTCGCGGAGCGGGCGAACAACCGCATTGCAACAGTCTAACGATTACCCCGTTTCTGTCTCTTGACTGTTTTGCTGATTCTCTTTCGAGCTTGACGGGCGATCCGACTTCCTGAGCACACGTCGAGATTGCCCAGACTAACGGAAAGTCACAGGTCCTAGTATTGCGGTCCTTTAGCGGGAAACCGGCTCTCCAACAATCAAGAATAGCTTGTTGTGTTGGTGAGAAATAAATGAGACAGGGTCGAGCACTGAGTGAACTTAAAAGTTATCGTATGCAAATGCAGCGCCTGACCGATGCCCGGTTCTTCCGTGGCTGGGTCGATCGCTCCGATGAAGATCTGATCGTGATGGCGTCCGAACCGGACCTCCCCGTCGACAAGGGCGACGAATTCCAAGTCGAGATCGCCGCACAGGAACGGCGGGTTGCATTTCGAGGAAAATTGACCGATCGCGGCTTCGGCGAATACCATGTTCGCCTCCTCGGGGACATCCAGCTTTTTCCGACCGATGAAGAAGTTCGGATCGCCGTTCAGACGCCCACGAAATGCTGCCTGATCGGCGACGGCGAGATCGAAGGCGAAATTCTTGACATTTCAGAAGCAGGAATGGGCATATTCATTCAACAGCCAGTTGACCGCGAGTCCAAGTACTTCTTCCAGGTGGAATCGGTCGTCGGTCGAATTGCCGGGGAAGCGGAGGCGCGCTACTGTCGACGCCTGATGACGCCGCCCAATACGTTTCGCGCCGGTTTCCGGGTGACGATTCCAGATCGCATCAGTCGGGGACGTTGGGCCCACCTCTGCGACATCGCCATGCACAAACCGGAGATCAAGCAGATCGCCGAGCCGCCATTGGCGCTTAAGCGAAAAGCGGGGTTACATCAGAAGGAGCCTGGAGCCTTCGACGAGAATTGAACTCGTGACCTTTCCCTTACCAAGGGAATGCTCTGCCGCTGAGCTACGAAGGCCGACCATATTGCTTCTGGTGGGGAGAGCAGGATTCGAACCTGCGAAGGCTTCCGCCGACAGATTTACAGTCTGTTCCCATTGGCCACTCGGGCATCTCCCCAGAAGGCACTAGATAGTACCCCGTTCCCGGGAGCCTGTACAATGTTCGCATGACGACGACATCGGTTCGTGCGGCTCGGGGAACGACGCGAAGCTGCGAAGGCTGGCATCAAGAGGCGGCACTGCGCATGCTGTGCAACAACCTGGACCCCGAAGTGGCCGAACGGCCGGATGATCTGGTCGTCTACGGAGGCACCGGGAAGGCCGCGCGTAACTGGGACTGCTTCCACGCGATCGTGCGGTCGCTGCAAGGGCTGAAGAACGATGAAACGCTGCTCATCCAGAGCGGGAAGCCGGTTGGCATTCTGCGCACCCACGAATGGGCGCCGCGGGTCTTGATCGCGAACAGCAATCTGGTCGGAAAGTGGGCGACCTGGGACCACTTCCACGAGCTGGAACGCCAGGGCCTGATGATGTATGGCCAGATGACGGCCGGTTCGTGGATTTACATCGGATCCCAAGGCATCATCCAGGGCACGTACGAAACGTTCATGGCGTGCGCCCAGCAGCATTTTGGCGGCTCGCTCGATGGGAAACTCGTCGTCAGCGGCGGCATTGGGGGCATGGGCGGCGCTCAGCCGCTCGCGGCGACGATGGCCGGTGGTGCCTTCCTCGGCATCGACGTCGACCCGAGCCGTATTCAAAAGCGCCTCAACAGTGGCTACATCGATCACATGGCGAACACGCTGGACGAAGCCTTGGCGATGCTCGAATCCAGGCAACCAATCAGTGTCGGCTTGGTGGGGAACTGCGCCGAGGTGCTCCCCGAAATGGTGCGGCGGGGCATGGTGCCCGACGTCCTCACCGACCAGACCAGCGCCCACGATCCGCTGAACGGTTACGTCCCGGCTGGGTATAGCCTTGGCGAAATCGAGGAGTTGCGTCGAAGCGATCCAGAGCGCGCGATTCGATTGGCCAAGGAATCGATGGCCGTCCATGTTTCCGCCATGCTCGACCTCAAGGCACGAGGGGCGATCACGTTCGATTACGGCAACAACATCCGCGCCTACGCCCAGGAAATGGGGGTCACGAACGCCTTCGCGATTCCCGGCTTCGTCCCCGAATACATTCGCCCCTTGTTTTGCCAAGGCAAGGGGCCCTTCCGGTGGGCGGCGCTCTCGGGGAACCCAGCCGATATCCACCGGACGGACCAGCTGATGCTTGAACTGTTCTCCGGCAACGAGGGCCTTCGGCGTTGGATGGACCAGGCCAGCCGCAAAATCCATTTTCAGGGTCTCCCCGCGCGAATCTGCTGGCTTGGCTACGGCGAGCGCATGCAAGCCGGCCTCGCCTTCAACGACCTCGTCCGCCGCGGCGAAGTCGAAGCGCCGATTGTCATCGGCCGCGACCATCTGGACTGCGGCTCGGTGGCATCACCCAACCGGGAAACCGAAAGCATGCGGGATGGGACCGATGCGGTGGCCGATTGGCCGCTCCTCAATGCGCTGGTCAATACGGCGGCCGGGGCAAGTTGGGTGTCCCTGCACCACGGGGGCGGCGTTGGGATTGGCTACTCCCAGCACGCAGGCATGGTCGTGGTCGCGGACGGGACCACGGAAATGGACCTTCGGCTGGAGCGAGTCTTGACGACAGACCCAGGCATGGGCGTCCTGCGCCACGTCGATGCGGGATACCCCGAGGCCGAAGCGGTGGCCCGGCAGCACGGCATCCAGGTCCCGATGGGCTAGCCCAAAAAGAAATAGGCACCCCGTGATGGAGGTGCCTATTTTGAGTGAGACCAGGCTCAGCGATTACTCAGCGGCCTTGTCTTTGAAACCGGGAAGCCGGCGGCCCTTGTAGTAGCCGTCCGGGGTCGCATTGTGGCGCAGGTGGAACGGTACGCCACCGACCTGCTTGTTCGGCTGCAGTTCGGGCAGGGAAGTCGTGTAGTGCGTTCGGCGCTTGGCCGTTCGCTGGTGGCTATGTCGACGTTTTGGATTGGGCATCGCAGGATCCTAAAATTCAGTACTTTCGCCGCGCTTACTTCTTCTCGCGGTGCAGGGTCATCTTTCGCAGGTTCGGGTTGTACTTCATCAACTCGAGCTTGGCGGGAGTGTTGACCTTATTCTTGCTGGTCGTGTAATAGTTCTTGTTGTCTTCGGTGCAGACCAGCCGAATCAATTCTCGTTTTTCGCCCTTCTTGGCCATGGTTTGTCTCCTGACGGCGCGCCGACGCTCGGCTTTGCGCTCGCGGAATTTGTATTATGGCGGAAAGGAACCAGACGATGCAACCACGTCCAGAGTCGCAGGTTTCTGAAGTCCGTCCGCAAAAATGAAGACGGGGTCCGACCGCGAAAGGTCGAACCCCGAAATCGAGGTCTCTTAGGCCTTGCGGCGACGACCGAGCAGAGCGAGTCCGCCCACTGCGAGCGCCACAACCGAACCCGGCTCGGGCACCACGAAGTTTTGGCAGATCTTGTTGATCTGCAAGACGGAGTTTTCACCCTGGACCGAGAACGAAATGTCCTTCTGCACGTGACCCTTGGTGGTGGCTTGGGTCAGAGGGATGATCGTCTTCCACACGTAGTGGCCCGGATTGTCGTTCGATTCGAACAGCAAGCCATCGCCGACGGGCACGGCCGGACCGTTTTCGGTCGACCACACTTTCTCGGTTCCGAGCGCGCCACCGATTCCGCCCTGGGGCAGAACGAGGTCGGCGTCGATCGTGAATTCGATCGCCTGGTAGGGCAAGCGGTTATCCGACGCGAAGTCGAAGTCCCAAGCCACGGTTCCGAGCTGACCATTCTTGATGATCAGGTCGCGCCAGCTCAGGCAAACCTGGTTGCCGGTCACCGAAACGCTGCTGCCCACGGCACCGAAGTCGTTATGAACTTGGCTGTTCGAAATGACGACGGCCTGGGAAGCGGCACCGAGCGCGATGCATGCAAGCGCGAGAAGTCCGCGGTTCATGAATTCACCCCCGATTTGCGGCGAACAAGGCCAAGGGCGATGCCGCCGGCGAGTGCGATGATCGAAGCCGGTTCAGGAACCGCCTTCTCCTCGTAAAACGCGTTGAAGACCGACATCTTCGCCACGCTCTGAGCGTTCTTTCCGCTCAGGGTGATCGTAGTCGAAACGGTCGATGACGTGACTGCCGGAGCCAGTCCTGCACCAGCCGCAGCGAGCGGCGCGATGCCGACCGACGATTGGCTGTAAGCGAATCCGGATGAGCCGCTGTGGTTCACCGTGATCTCAACTTTGCCGTCGTTGGCCGTCAAGCCGTTCGGCTGGATGCCGATTGAGGTCAGAGCGTTGCCCGCGGTTGCGGTCACATTGTAATCGACCGTGATCACCTTCGGGCCCGGTCCGAGGAGAATGCCCCCAGGAACCTGCACGTAGATGCCGTTCGTACCAATGAGACCCCAATCCGAGGAAGCAACGCCGTTAATTTTGACGGAGCCGAACGTAATAGCCTGGGATGCGATTGACCCCAAGACCATAGCGCTCACCACCGCCAAAACGCGGGTTGATCTATGCATATCCTCTCCAAGAGTTCAGAATGAGTGCGCAACCCGACGCAATATGCGCACGAGCTACATAACGGTAGACGCCAAAATCCCCGCCAAAGATCATTGTCGGGGCGAAAACTTGCAGTTCTACAGGGCGAAAGTCCGTATTTTCTCGTGGGGACTTTAAGCGTCAACCAGTGTTCTTGCACAAATACGTAGACACGTGTATAATGAGTGGTGGTAGGACCCGGAAGCAACGGCGTCGACCGGTGGTGAAAACAAGTGGCAATCGACAAAACCGCAACTGATCGCGATCGCGCCCTGGAATTGGCGCTCTCTCAAGTCGAAAAGGCTTTCGGCAAAGGCGCCATCATGCGCATGGGCTCGCAGGAACGCGAGCCGATCGAAGCGATTTCGACGGGCTCCCTCAGCCTCGACCTCGCCCTCGGCATTGGCGGCGTCCCGCGTGGTCGAATCACCGAAATTTACGGCCCGGAAAGCAGCGGTAAAACCACGATCGCGCTACAAATCGTCGCCGCCGCTCACCGCGCGGGAGGGACCTGCGTCTACATCGACGCCGAGCACGCTCTCGATCCCGAATACGCTCGAAACCTGGGCGTCGACATGGATCGGCTTTACATTGCCCAGCCCACCACGGGTGAAGAAGCCCTCGAGATCATGGACGCCATGATCCGTTCCGGATCCGTCGATGTCGTCGTTCTCGACTCCGTGGCTGCCCTCGTGCCCAAGGCGGAAATCGAAGGCGAAATGGGTGACGCATTTGTCGGCGTTCAGGCCCGAATGATGTCTCAGGCCCTGCGAAAGCTCGGTGGCAGCATCAACAAATCGAACACCGTGGCGATCTTCATCAACCAGCTCCGCGAGAAGATCGGCGTCATGTACGGCAACCCGGAAACCACCCCCGGCGGCCGCGCCCTGAAGTTCTGGGCGTCGGTCCGGCTCGACGTTCGCAAAGCCGACGCCATCAAGAGCGGCGTCGACCAGATCGGCGTGCGAACCAAGGTGAAGGTGGTCAAGAACAAGGTTGCACCGCCGTTCAGGAGCGCCGAGTTTGACGTCATCTATGGTCGCGGCATCAGCCGTGCGGGCGACGTACTCGATATCGCCACGGCCCAGAACATCATCGGCCGCGCCGGCACGTACTACAACTACGGCGACCTGCGCCTCGGACAGGGCCGGGACAATGCGCGAACGTTCCTCGAGGCCAATCCGGAGGTCTTCGCCGAGATCGACGCCAAGGTGCGCAGTCTCGTGAAGGCCGAAAAGGCACCGCCTGCTGCCGTTGCGGCGATCGATGACGAAGAGTGAATCCGCGTTGGGCTTTGGGCTGAAGAAGCTCACAGCCCGACCCTATTTCGAAGAGGAGCTGCGCCGCCTGATGGAGGGGCGCGGCTTCGCTGTTCACGAGATCGCCTCCGCCCTGCAGCAACTCCAAGCTTGGGGCTTTGTCCGGGACGAGCGAGACGCCCAGTCGTTCAGCCGGCGCCGAATGTTCCAATACGGCCGGGGCCGCGAGGCGATTCGGGCGGAAATGCTCGCCCGTGGCGTCAGCGAGGACTGCGCCGACCTCGCAATAGCGCAGTTGCCCCGCGATGATGAGTTGGCCTTGGCTACCTCGCTGGCCGAGAAGAAGCGGGCGACCGGAGCGAGCCCCGCCCAGATTTACCGGTTTCTCGCTTCGCGAGGCTTCGACGAGGAGCTGATCGGCCAGGTGGTGGGAGAACCGTGACGTACCGGATCTTGTTTGTCGGCGATGTCGTGGGGCGGCCCGGCCGCCACGCGGTCCGCGACTTCGTGCCTGCGCTCAAAGAACACTTCCAGCCGCTGTTCACCATCATCAATGGCGAGAATTCGGCTGGCGGCGTCGGCATCACGCCCGATATCGCTGAGGAAATCTACGGCAACGGGGCGGATGGCATCACGCTCGGCAATCACGCGTTCAACAAGCGCGATATCTTTGACTATCTCGGTACCGGCAAGCCGATCGCCCGACCCGCCAATCTCCACCCCGACGCGCCAGGCAAGGGCAGTTTTGTCCTCGAGAGAGATGGGATAGGGCTGATGGTCGCCAATCTGTGCGGTCGCGTGTTCCTGGAAGGCTACGACGATCCGTTTCGTGAGGCCGATCGCTTGGTCGAGGCTCATCCCGACCACCATCGCTTTTTCGATTTCCACGCCGAGGCCACGAGCGAGAAGATCGCGTTTGGTTATCACCTGGACGGTCGGGCCGTCGCTGTGGTGGGTACGCACACGCATGTGCAAACCGCCGACGAGCGCATTCTCGCGGGCGGAACCGCCGTCATCACGGACGTTGGGATGACGGGCCCGATGGACGGCGTGCTCGGCATGGAACGCGAAATCATCATGCGCCGCTTCGTCACGGGCATGCCGGGGAAGTTCGAGGTTTCGAACGGACCCGGAACGCTGCATGGCGTGGTCATCGAGGTTGAGCGAAGCACCGGTCGAGCCGTCTCGATCGAGCGCGTTCGCATGGGCGAATAGAGACCCCGTATCCCCACGGGCGCCTCAGGCGTCAAACTATCCACAGCCATGAAATGGACCTTCCTCATCTCGTCGCTCGCGCTCGCTGGCAGCGCGTGGTGCGCAGAGCGCATCTATTCGCCCGTCCAGTCCATCGCGGACCAGGGCATCTCCGTTCGCTCGTGGGGCAGCGGCATCATCTCGGAAACAGATGAGCTGGCCTTTCAGGGCGGCCACAGCGTCCGCGTCTCCACTCGGAACTTCTTCCAGGGCGGCAAGATGAGCTTCGCAAAGCCCATCGATCTTTCGACCTCGTTCGCCGATAAGAACAACCTGCTCATGTTCACGATCAAGCTGCCCGACGCTGGCAGCGGATCGTCCGCCACCAGTGGTGGCTCCGGCAACCCGCAAGGCTTTTCCGGTCAAGACGGTCGCGGCGGTGAAAGTCGCGGAGGCGGCGGCCGCGGTGCGGCTCCCGGACCTCCGGGCGGGGGCAAGGGCCGAGGTGGCTCGGGTGCGGCTCAGCCGACCGCTGATCCTGCCGCGCTGAAGACTCTCCGACTGGTGCTCACCACGTCAGACGGTAAGAAGAGCGAAGTCTACGTTCCCGTGTCTGGTGCCTCGGGGGAGAACGGCTGGCGCCAAGTGGGTGTGCCGCTCCAATCGATCACCGGCCTCGCAGGGTCCAACAAAACGATCAAAGAAATCGCCTTGGCTGGTAATAGTACGGGGACATTCTGGATTGGGGAGATTGGAGTGCTCAACGACAGCACCCCGCTTTCAGTTGATGTGAACGTGACGGACCTGAACCTGGCCCTGCTCGACGAAGTCGACTTGATCGCCAATGGCTACGGCGGCGCGAGCATCCTTCGCTACACCTGGGACTTCGACGCCAAGGACGGAATTCAGATCGATGCCGAGGGTCCGGTCATCAAGCGAAAGTTCCGCAAGCCGGGCGAGTTCACCGTGACGGTGACGGTCAGCGATGCGTACGGCCTCAAGGCCCCGGCGTCGCGAACCTTCAAAGTCGTTGTGAATCCGTAATCCATCCGCTTCGATTCAAACCCGACGGGGCCGCTCATTCAGCGGCTCCGTTTTTTGTGTCTCCTATCGCAGTGCAATTTTATTCAACCAATTTGCACAGTCTTAGCATAGAATAAGGTATAGACAACGAGTTGGGGAGGCCCGTATTTTGGCGGGTGGATGTGGAGTCGCATGGATAGCTTTCGTGATCAGCGGTACGGGCAGATGCCCGACGAAGAGGTGGTGTTGCGCGCCCAGCGGGGCGAGGCCAGTGCAAGCGAGTATCTGATTCGCATGTTCACCCCCCTCGTGTCCGGCCGCGCGCGACCCTATTTCCTACTCGGAGCGGACAAAGATGACCTACACCAAGAGGGCATGATCGGGCTCTGCAAGGCGATTCGCGATTACCGTCCGGATCGTGCCGCCCACTTCCGCGCCTTCGCCGATCTCTGCGTCAGCCGCCAGCTGGTGAGCGCCGTGAAATCGTGTACCCGCCGCAAGCACGACCCCCTGAACGGCAGCTACTCGCTGAACGCATTGGCCGGCAATGAAGACGCCTGGGCCGAGCAAACCTGCGCGAGCAAGAACCCAGAGCAGATGGCCATCCGGCGGCTGCTGCCCAAAACGCTCCGCACCATCATCCGCGACCAGCTGAGCCCACTCGAGCGCAACGTGCTCCGGCTCTACCTCGACGGCAATACCTATCGGGAAATTGGCGCCTCTTTGGAGTGCCCGACCAAGACGATCGACAACGCGCTCCAACGGGTGAAGAAGAAGTTCGAGCAAGTTTGGGCCGAATGACGCGCACATGAAGTCGCGCATCATCACCGCCGCGGTCCTCATTCCGATCGCGCTTTACGCTTTTGTGGGTCCACTTTGGCTGCTGGGTGTGCTCGCGTTTGCCTGCGCTGTCCAACTCACCATCGAGGTGTTTGCCCTCACGACGCTCACGGATTGGACCGAGCGCGCGATGTCGCTGGTCAGCGCGATCTGCCTCACCGGAGCCAGCATCTTCTTCCTGTTTCCCGCCTACTTGATGGGCCTCGTCACCACGGGCTACGGCGTCTCACGGACCTTGCCTCGATGGCTTTGGGCCGCCGCCATGCTCCTGTGGATCGACGTGTCGCTGGTCGCGCTCGTCACTTTCCGATCCGAGATCGCTCAGCGTGGCCTCAATTCCTGGCTCATTCTCATGCCCATCGTGCCTCTCTGGGTCGGTGATAGCCTGGCCTATTTTGTCGGCCGCGCCATCGGCAAGCATCCGCTTGCCCCCACGATCTCCCCCAAGAAAACGTGGGAGGGAGCGATCGCCAACTTTGTCGGGTGCGTCGCCGCCGCGCTCGTCCTCGGTTCCGTGCTTCACCTCGACCTGCTTTCGGCTGCATTGTGCGGCGCGATCAGCGGCACCCTCGGTCAGGCCGGCGACCTGCTCCAATCGGCGGTGAAGCGCAAAGCGAACGTCAAGGATAGTGGCTCGCTCCTGCCGGGCCACGGCGGCCTTTTCGATCGGCTCGACTCGCTCCTCGCCACCGCACTCCCGGTGCTAATGATCGTCGCGACGGCCGGACTGGAGCGCCAGAGGTAAGCTCCCGACATGCCCGCCATCGAGGCCCATGGCCTCTCGAAGACGTTCCTGCTTGCCCAGCGAGAGCCGGGTTTGTGGGGCAGCGTCAAGAGCTTGGTGGCGCCCAAGCGCAAGCAGGTCGAGGCGGTCAAATCCGTCGACCTGGTCGTGGAAGAAGGCGAGATCGTCGGGTTTTTGGGACCGAATGGCGCGGGCAAGACCACCACGATCAAGATGCTCACGGGCATTCTGTATCCAAGCGGAGGCGTCGCCAAGGTGCTCGGCTACACCCCCTTCGACCGCCGGCACGAGATGCTCCAGCAAATCTCGCTGGTCATGGGCAACAAAATGCAGCTGTGGTGGGATCTCCCTGCGATCGACAGCTTCGACGTCCTCCAAGAGCTTTATCAAATCCCGCGCGCGGACTATAAGCAGCGACTCGACCGCCTCGTCGAACTTCTCCAGATCGGCGACAAACTCACGACCCAGGTCCGCAAGCTCAGCTTGGGCGAGCGCATGAAATGCGAGCTGGTGGCCGCCTTTCTCCACCAGCCGAAAGTCATCTTCCTCGATGAGCCGACGATCGGCTTGGACCTCGTCAGCCAGAAGCGGATCCGCGATTTTCTGCGCGACGTGAACCGGGAAGAAGGCTGCACGATCATCCTGACCAGCCACTACATGCAGGATGTGCGCGAGCTGTGTGAACGCGTCGTCATCATCGACCACGGCCAAAAGATGTTCGACGGCACCCTCTCAGACCTGACGAACCGATTTGCGGAAAACCGGCGACTCCGCCTGACCCTGAGCCACAGCATCGATGACGTGGACCTGTCGCGGTACGGCGACGTGGTGGACCGCGCGGATGACCATGTGGTGCTCTCGGTGGAGACCGCCAAAGTGGCCGTGGTGACGGCCGATGTCCTGCGCGATCTGCCCGTGGTGGATATCGCCATCGAAGACGTCTCGCTCGATGAGATCATCCGCGATGTGTTCGCTGGGAATAGCGCCGATGTTTCACGTGAAACTCCGGACACGCCGTAGCGAGCGGGTATCTTGGGGATAACTCTTCAAGACATGAAGAGGGAGTCTTTCTATGAACGAAAACACGTCTCTCTCGCCGCGCTATGACGCCTCCTTGGTGGAAACCAAGTGGTACGAGATTTGGGAAAACGCAGGGCTCTTTAAGCCCGATCCCCACTCGGCCAAGCCGAAATTCACGATCACGATTCCGCCGCCGAACATCACGGGCTCGCTTCACATGGGGCACGCGCTGTGTTATCCCATCCAGGATCTGGTCGGTCGCTACAAGAGGCTCCGGGGTTATTCCGTACTCATCCTCCCCGGGCAGGACCACGCCGGTATTGCGACCCAGAGCGTGGTCAGCAAGAACCTGAAGAAGGAAGGAATCTCGCCGACCTCGCTCGGCCGCGAGAAGTTTGTCGAGAAGGTATGGGAGTGGCGCGAGGAAAGCGGCAACACGATCCTCCAGCAATTCCGCCAGTTCGGCTGCGCGTTCGACTGGTCGCGCACGCGCTTCACGCTCGACGAAGGCTACGTGCGGGCCGTACTCCAAATCTTCATCGACTGGTTCGAGAAGGGCTACATCTATCGGGGCAAGCGCGTGGTGAACTGGGACCCGATTCTCCAGACCAGTGTCAGCGACATCGAGACCGAGCGCAAGATGGTGCGCGGCAAGCTGTACCACGTGCGCTATCCGTTCTCCGACGGCTCAGGCGAGATCATTATCGCCACCACTCGACCCGAGACCATGCTCGCGGACGTCGCGGTGGCGGTTCACCCGTCCGATAAGCGTTATGACGGTTTGGTCGGCAAGACCCTGATTCTGCCCCTGGTGGGCCGCGAGATTCCGCTCATCGCCGATCCGTATCCCGATCCTGAATTCGGAACCGGCGCCGTGAAGATCACCCCTGCCCACGACGCGAACGACTATGAGGTCGGCGCGCGGAACGGCTTGCCCATGCCCGTGATCCTCGATGCGACCGCGAAGGTGACGGCCGAGGGCGGTAAGTACGCCGGCATGGACCGCATCGAAGCGCGCAAAGCGATCGTGGCGGATCTGGAGGAACAGGGCTACCTGGTCGAGGTGAAGGACCACGACATCGCCGTGCTTGTGAGCGAGCGGTCCGGCGAGACGATCGAACCCCTGCTCAGCGAACAGTGGTTCGTCAAGCAGACCGCGCTGGCGGGTCCCGCGATCGAAGCGGTGAAAAGCGGGCGCATCCAATTCGTACCCGAGCGCTACAACAAGGTTTATCTCGACTGGATGGAGAACATCCGCGACTGGAACATCAGCCGTCAGCTGTGGTGGGGCCACCGCATCCCGGTGTACTACACCGAATCGGGTGCCACCATCGCCGCGCAGAGCTGGGAGGAAGCACAGTCGAAGGCAGGCGATGATCCAATCATCCGCCAAGACGACGACGTGCTCGACACCTGGTTCAGCAGCGGTCTGTGGCCCTTTGCGACGCTCGGCTGGCCCGAAGCCACCGACGACCTCAAGTCGTACTACCCGACTTCAATCCTGGTGACCGACCGGAATATCATCTACCTCTGGGTGGCCCGGATGATCATGATGGGCCTTTACACGATGGAGGAGATTCCATTCGACACCGTGTACATCCACGCCACCATCCTCACGGAATCCGGCCAGCGGATGAGCAAGAGCCTTGGCACCGGCGTCGATCCGCGGGAAGTGATCGAAAAGGTCGGCGCGGACGCGGTCCGGTACACGCTCCTCTCTCAATGCGGATTTAACCAAGAAATTCGTTACAGCGAACGCCGAACCGAGGATGCGCGCAACTTCTGCAACAAGATTTGGAATGCGGCCCGGTTCGTGCTGATGAACTTGGACGCCGGGGAGCCTGCCGAACCAACCGAGCTTGAACGGGTTGATCGCTGGCTGCTCAGCCGGCTCGCCGCGACCGAACGAGAAGTCCGCGAGGCGTACGACGCGTACGATTTACAGCGGGCTTGCCAGGCACTTTTCGGCTTCTTCTGGAACGAAGTTTGCGACTGGTACATCGAAGTGGGCAAGCCGCGCCTGGCCGATCCGGTGGGCAAAGCGACGCCTCAATGGGTGCTGCTGCGGTCGCTTTCCGCATTTCTGACCATGTTGCACCCGGTGATGCCGTATCTGACGGAAGAGATCTATTCGCACCTGCCGCTCAGGGACAAAGCGGAGTTTGTGATGAACTCACCATGGCCGGAGTGGGCGGCCCATTATGCGGACGAGGCCATCGAACAGCAGGTCGAATCCTGGTTCCACATCGTGCGAGCGGCTCGTGCGCTTCGCGCCGAACTCGGCCTGACGCCGATGAAGTCCATTCCCGAGCTTTATGTCGAGGGTCCGCTTCGCGATGGCGAAACCGTGGTTCGGTCCCAGGCGTGGGTCGATTCGCTCATCTCGGGTAAGCCCTCCGCCAAGCACATCTCGACGACGATCGAGGGCGTGGATATCCACCTTCCCATTGGCGACTTGGTCGACGACGCGAAGGAATGCGAACGGTTGGCGGGCCAGCACAAGAAGGCAACCGAGGAGTTGGCGAAGCTGGAAGCCCGCCTGAGCAATCCCCAGTTCGTGGAGCGAGCCAAGCCAGACGTGGTCGAAAAGGAACGGCAGGCAGCCGAGGAGCTTAGGGCTCAGCTTGCCAAGATAGAGGAGCGACGAAAGATTTTCGGGTGCTCGACGGCGTCTTAACGAATCCGTTGACGCCCGGTTTGAACTCGACTGTGCCCTCGAGGTCGGTACGCGCAATCATTGCTCCTGCACTGGTTGCTCGTGCAAGCGCTTCGGCGGTGGGATGCCCGTAATTGTTCCGGCGGCCGACTGTAAATACCACCCAACGCGGTCGGACCTCGGCCAGGAGGTGACCGCCCGTGGAGGTGCGGCTGCCGTGGTGGCCGGCTTTGAGTACCTCTGCTTGCCAATCGCCTCGCGCGAGCATGACCTCCTCTTCCGCGGTCGAAGCATCGCCTGTCAGAAGCGCCCTACCCGTGCCCATCGTCACTCGCACGAAGAGCGAACCATCGTTGTCCTTGCCGCCCAAGGCCTCGTCCATGGCGTCAATGCGCAGTTCAGTCGAGCCGAAACGCACGCGCTGGCGCCCGGAAACAAAGATCACTGTTTCACGTGAAACACCGCTCTCCCCGAGGACCTGCCTCATCACAGGATCTTGGGCGAATGCCTTGGCCATGATGACCCGCTTGACCCGGAAGCGACGGAATAGGGATCGCAGTCCACCCACGTGGTCCATGTCGGGATGGCTCAAGATGACCAAGTCGAGTTGCGATACCCGGTGCTTCCAGAGCTCCGGCGATAGAAGCGACTCCCCCGCGTCCGACTGCGTCGACCTGGGCCCGCAGTCGTAAAGGATATTTCGACCGGCATCTTGGATGAGTACCGCGTCCCCTTGACCCACGGATAGAAAGACGAGCCGTCGCTCGGTTTGTGGTCCTATCCACGGAGCCAGGGTTGCGGCCGTGGCTAGCCCCACCAAGGCCCATCTAGTCCACTGGTCGCGCAACGGGCCTCCAATATGTCAGGACGGCGGTATACAGTGCCACCATCGCGATGAGCGGAAGCGGCCGGAAGTAGACGGCGGAAACTGGCAAGGCGCCCAAGCCATTGACGATGGCGGCGAGCAGGACGGAGGGCGATAGAACAAACCCTTTAATGAACAGAACGCCTGCGGCGTGCCACACCAATCCGAGTATCCAGCCGATGAGCGAGCCGGCGAGAACCCAGGTCACCAACGGTGCGGTGATCATATTCGCGACGGGAGCGAGAATGGAGAACATGCCGAAAACGTGCGCGATCAAGGGCGACGCCGCTCCCTGCGCGACGAGTGAACTCCTAAGTCCAGCCTTCCAATCGACCTCGCCCGCCTTGAGGAACAAGATCAGAGCAAGCACGACAAGGAAGCTGAGCTGGTAGCCGATCGAGGCAACGGAGGCAGGAAACCAGGCGAGGACGATGATCGATGCGAGAGCCAGGCTTGATAAAGCATCGTGCTCCCGAATCACAAACGGCGCCATCAGGAGGCAACTTGCCATGATCCAGCTTCGAATTCCGGGAGGATGGAAGCCGGTGGCCGCGACATAAAGCAGCAGAATGGCCATCACGAAGACGGCCTGCGACCATCGGGGAATCGGAAACCAGGAAAAGCACCAGAGCAGAGCCATGGTCACGAGGGCGATGTGGAGTCCGGAAGTCGAGATAATGTGGATGGTGCCGGTCCGCCGCAGGTTATCCATCAGCGGATCCTCGAGCTCCGCCTGATTGTTGAACGCCACCGCATCGACGATGGCCGCTCGTTCGGCTCCCAAGGCATCCTGAAGCAGTCCAAGGAACGAGTGGCGGACCGATCCCGCCAGATGAAAGAGGTGCAGACCCCGCCGCTCGACGGTCGGTCGGCCCGCTGGGCGCACTTCGCCGATCACGCCCTGGTCCACCCAAAAGCCCTCGCTGGCCTCCGAAAGCGGTCTCAGCTCGCCGCGGACCCGGATGTCATCGCCCATCCCCAGTCCCCAGACCGGGTTGGCGTATAGCAAAAGTATTGCGTCGCCACCCCGCACGAGGTACCGATCTCGATCCCCGCTGGGAGTACCCGCCGTCATGATCGTTCCCCGGAATTGGCTCACGCGCTGCTTCTGGAGGACGACGGCTTCTGGAACCGGTGCGTGGAGCATGAACGCCAGCAAAAGGCCGCCCAGACCCCAATAGCGCGCTTTAAGCGGCAGGACCAGCCCAGCGAGAGGCAGAAAGAGGAGGATCGACCAGCGCCACGCCAAAAGCCCCAATATTTGGAAGGTGGCCATTACCACCAAAGGGCGGCGCCAGAATTCGGAGAGTCCGGGCCAAATGCTGAGCAGTGCCAGCCTTATGGATTCTCGGACGTTTCGCTCCATCGCGGATTCGGTTCGCGGGTTCCGACTCTCATCTGTTGAAACAAGTCGCTCGAATGGGCGAGCTCGTTCAGACGGCCCAAGATCTGGTCCTTGCGCAGGCGAACTTCTTGCGCCCACGTGCTGCCGGCCGCAGCGACCCAAAGCGTTCCACGATCAAAGCCGTCGGGCGTGGTCTTTTGGGCCAGGATCGGTCCGACCACTTCCTCCCACGATCGGAGGGCTCGACGAGCTCGAGCTTGCCGCAGTAACTCGGGACGGTTGATCGCATCGGGCATCCAATCGCTCAGGCGCCTCATGATTCCTCCATCATGCCTGATTCCACGCGGATGACATGCGCCGATTCCACAATTCGGCTTCCTGCCTGCTCGGCCTCGGTACAGGTCAGCAGCACCTGATCCGATTCGACCGTGGCGTGTTCCAGCAGCGAGGCGCGGCGATGGGCGTCGAGCTCCGAAAACACGTCGTCGAGCAGAAGAACCGGCGCTTCGCCCATGGCGGGTCGGAACTCGGGGATCGTCGCAAGCTTCAGCGCGATAGCGGCCGATCGCTGTTGACCCTGCGAGCCGAAAAGCCGGGCGTCGATGCCGTCGATCTTCAGGTCCATATCATCGCGATGGGGTCCACGTGTCGTCGTGCCTCGCTGAATATCGTCCGCACGGCGATCGCTCAAATGAGGCTGGAGGCCCACCTCGGGAAGATCAGGCTCGTACGCCACCTCGAGGTCTTCGCGATGGGAGAGCTCCTGGTATTTCCGTGAGGCGATGGGAGCGATGCGCTCGACCAGCGACCGGCGCATTTCGACCAGTTGGGCGCCGTGCTCGATCATGGTCGCCTCCCACGTTTCAAAGAGTTCTGGCTGAAGCCACTGGGTCTGGGCCGTTTTCAGCAACGCGTTCCGTTGTTCCAGGGCTCGCCGGTAAAGGGTCAGCGCCCGGAGATACCGGGGGAACAGCTGCGAGAGGGTGGTGTCCAAGAACAGCCGCCGGTCAGCCGGCTCGCCGCGAACCAGGTCGAGGTCGTAGTTCGTGAAGCTCACGCTGGGCAATCGGCCAAGAAGGTCCGCTGCCCGCGGCAAGTCGATGCCGTTCAATGAAGCCCGCTTGCGACCGCCGCGCTCCAGCCGCATCCCCACCTCCGTGCCCGATTCGGTAAGTGTGGCGACGACTCGGTAGAAATCAGTGCCGTGTTGAATGGCGTCCCCGTCGCGTCCCGATCGCAGGAGTCGGCTGGTCGAGAGTAGGTGAATGGCTTCGAGCAGTGTGGTCTTGCCCTGCGCATTGCGTCCGACGATGAGGTTCGGTCCTGGGGCGAGGTCGACCCGCTCATGGCCAAATCGCCGAAACTGGACGAGATCCA
This sequence comes from Fimbriimonadaceae bacterium, assembly GCA_044226215.1. Lineage (GTDB taxonomy): Bacteria > Armatimonadota > Fimbriimonadia > Fimbriimonadales > Fimbriimonadaceae > JBGAHK01. Next base: position 1,100,392 of record JBGAHK010000002.1, read on the forward strand.
GAGAAGCGATCAATTCTCCACTGCCTTTCTTAGAAAAGAGTCAACTGAGATAAGAAATTTACTTCTGTTATTACGAAAGGGGGGTGTGTGGAAAACCCAGGGTCCGAGTGTAAGATTTCCGTTAAAAGCTAGACGGTACAGGTTCAAGACTGCTCGTTTCGGTGACGTCTGACCCTGGGGAAAACGTAGTTGAAAACTTTGCACGCCTGGGAAAACCAGGGGTCCGAAAAGCGTTTCCCCAATCCTCCCCCAATTGCCCATCGGTTTTCCCCGAAATATGCCCGGCGATGGGCTACGCATGGCCCCGCGTCTTGGCATAGGCGGTCACAACAGCGTGCATCAGGTAGTACGGATGGACGCCTTCGAGCCGGGGGATGCTATGTTGTTGCGCGAATGGCTCCCATATTTCCTGTACAAATCGCTCCTGGGCAGTGCTCGGAAGCATCGGGAATCGCGTGACCAGCCGCTCGAGGACGAGGAACTCGCTGTGGGTCATCGCGGGCAGGGTGCCTACGGTCGGCAAGAACGGGTTTTCGAACGGGACTGGCGCCGCCGGATTGTGATAGGAGTAGAGCGTGCGGACTCGAAAGATCGGGGCGCCGCGTCGCTCGTGAATCACCACGGTTCCTGCCGCGAGATCGCCTAACCGCTGGCTCTTTGGGCTCAAGAGCATGCTTGTCAGCCCGCCGACGAAGGAGCCGGGCAAGAAGTCGGCGATGAGCATGATATTTCTAAGTATTGCGCTCGAAACTTTAATAGGAGTACCGTCGATCTGACGAACGCGGATTCCCACGGCCGCTTTGCCTACCGTCTGGCCGTTCCAAACGGCCTCCAGCACAACGAAATAGAGAAAGACGCCAAAAACGCTCAGGATCGTTAGAATGGGCGCCAGAAATTCCACGGCGGCAGCGATGTTCGCGATCGCGATGAGGATAGCGACGAGAATCACGCCATCCAGCAGCTTGGCGATGGACCGGCTACTTGCTGAAGCAAGCCGGTAAGATACGGTCACTTTTTCTGGGGTCGCCAGGATGAGCTGATGCCGCACGACGATCAATTTACCTATCCGGTGCGTCAAATCAAGTTTCGGCCAACGCCGAAATTTGCGGCTTTTCTCGCCGGTGGCATTCTGCTGTCCCTGATTGGATTCATCGCGCCGGGATTTGAGTCCGCGGTTCTCGCCTACGATCTGCTTCTCGTCATCGTTGCGGTGGCTTCGGCCTGGATTGCGCGTCGAGGCGTCAAACTCGGCGTCCACCGCCGTCACCAGCACCTGTTTTCCGCGCATCAGGAGAATCGGGTGGAACTCACTATCCGCAGCGAGGGCAGTTGGCCGGTGGTAGGGCAGTTTTCCGACGAGCCCCCGTCTTGGTTTCTTGCCCACGGCGAAACGGCTCGGTTTGAGCTGGCACCGGATGAGTCGAAGAGTTGGGCGTATACCGTCACCCCGGATGCGCGGGGCAACGGCCTCTTTTCGGGCACGTGGGTTCGGGTGGCGGCTCCGCTTGGGCTGGTGCACCTCGATTACCAGTTCGCTAACGAAGCCCCGGTCAAGTCGTATCCGAACGTGCAGGCAGTTCGTGAGTTCGACATGCTCAATCGGCGCGGCCGCTTGCGCCAGATGGGCATTCGGCGCAGCCGCATGCGAGGCGTCGGCACGGAGTTCGAGTCCCTTCGCGACTATGACAACGACGACTTTCGGCGCATCGACTGGAAAGCGACGGCTCGCCGCGACCGTCTCACTGTGCGCCAATTCGAAACCGAACGTAACCAGCCTGTATTTATCGTGGTGGATTGCGGCCACACGATGATGGCGGACATCGATGGCGCGTCCAAGCTCGATATCGTCCTCGATAGTGCCCTCATGCTCACCCACGCCGCGCTCGAGTCGGGGGATCACGTGGGATTCGTGGGTATCTCCGATACGGTCAAGCAGTTCATCAAGCCCCGACGCGTGAAGTCCCAGCGCGGCCTGATCACGGACGCCCTCCAATCGCTCGACGTCCAGGATGTCCGGACCGATTACGACGCTTTTGTGGCGACGTTTTCGGCCCATTGGAGTCGGCGCAGCCTGATTGTCCTTTTCACGGACGTCGATGACGAGACCGAGGCCAAGGAGATGGTGGCGGCGCTGTCGCTCCTGTCGCGCAAGCACCTCGTCTTGCTCGTCCAGGTCGCCGACACGCGCCTGGCCGAGGTCCTTCACCGGGATCAGCACGATATGTTCTTGTGGGCGGCGGGGCTGTGGCGGAAGGCGGGGCAGAGCCGTACCCGGCTGCGTCTCGCCGAGGGGCGAATCACGGTCGTGGAGGCAGACGCAAGCTCGCTGAGCCGCACACTCGTGAACACTTACCTAAAGATCAAGGACGACCTGGCGCTTTAGGTTCGCGTTTGGTACCGCAGTATCTGCGTCGGTGCCTTGCCGAGCTTCGGTCGGCCAAAAGACAACTTGAACGTGTCGCCGTAGCACGTCACCTCGATTTCGGCCGGCAACGCAGCCTGACCCCAGAGCTTTCGCCCCGCCTCGGTCATCAGCTCCTCGGCCAGGACTTTGGTGTCCGCGTCGAGGGGGCGTGACTTGAGTTCGGGAAGTCCCCACTTGATCAGGCCGCGTGTCTCCACCGATCGGCCCTCGTCATCGTGGGTCCAGATGAGTCGGAAGTTGTCCTCTAGGGTGGTGGCGTCGGGACGCTGGTCGATCCGGGCGCGGAAATCCTCGGCCGTCCACAACTGCTCCATGCAGTTGTCGTAGACTGCCATGCCGTCCGTGAGATCGAGCATTACGTGGGCGAGGTGGGCGGTGACCTGGAGTGGCTTGTTGTCCTTGAGCGGCTGGGACGAACCGAAGCGGACCCGGATCAGGGCCTGCGAGGAGGCGATCGAGGACAGGGCCTCGGGAGAGGCATTCTCGGCCTCCGCAAATAGATCGGGGCGGAACAGGAACGGGTTCTTTTGGCGGGAGACGTGGCTCATGTTCAGCCGGACGTCTGTCAGCAGCAGCGCGCCCGAGGTGCCAATTCCTTTCTGACCGGGCCCGCCGACCAGCGCCTGGACGACCGTTTCGTACGGGGGAATGGTGCCAGCGTCGGTATAGATCCAAAATTCGCAATAGGCGAGAAACGCGCCTTCGCTGCGTCGGTTGACCCACCACAAGACCGCGAGCGCGATTCCCACAGTCAGAGCGATGGCGATTCCCATTCGATTGTTTTCCCCGCCTACGGGGCGATTCCGTTCATCCAGCGCTCGACCTGACGCAGCTCCTCGTCGTTGAGCATGGCGGTACATACGGGGCAGAGCGCCGCCTCATTGACATGAGGATTGCGGCACAGCATGCAGCGATCGATGCGCCGGAATCCCGCGACGATATGACGCTGGGTGAGCGCCCACGCCAGTTCTTCGCGACGTATCCCTTCGCTGTTGTATCTCATCGTTTTGGAGAGGTTACCGAACGGGTAGAGTTTCGCCATGCGGCTCGCCACGTTCAACGCCAATTCCATCCGAATGCGGCTGGGAATGGTGCTGGATTGGCTGGCGGAGAATGAGCCCGATGTACTCGTCATACAAGAGACGAAGTGCGAGGACGCGAAATTCCCTGCGCTCGACTTTGAGGAGTCGGGATACAGCATCGCCTTTCACGGGCAGAAGAGCTACAACGGCGTCGCGATCGCGAGTCGTATTCCCCTGACCAACGTACGGACGGGCTTTGGCGACCCCAGCTTTCCCGAGGATTGCCGGCTGATGGTGGCGGAAATGGGTCCTTGGACGATCGTGAACACCTACGTACCCAATGGCACCGCGGTGAATTCCGAGAAGTTCGCCTACAAGCTCCGATGGCTGGAACGGTTCAAGATTCTGGCCGCGCAGTTGGTCAAATCGAACCCCAAGACGGTGTGGGCGGGCGACATCAATATTGCGCCGACGCCCGATGATGTCTATGAATCCCCGCGGCATCTTGGCGGCGTGGGACACCATCCTGAGGAGTTCAAACGGTTGGATGAGATCCGGGAGGTGGGTCTAGTCGACTTGTACCGAACCCTCCACCCCGGGCCGGGCCACTACACGTACTGGGATTTCTACATCCCCAATGCGGTTCAGCGGAATCTGGGCTGGCGGATCGACCACATTTACGTTCCTCCCGCGCTGGTGGACCAGTGCGAAAAATGCTGGGTCGACAAAGAGCCTCGGCTGAAGGAAAAGCCGAGCGATCACACCTTCGTCGTCGCGGACTTTGCCGATTAGGGACGGCGTTCGGCCGTGTCGATCGGCGCGTACGGATCCTTGAGGTCGTCGTCCGTGGTGTGGTTCGCCGTGAAAGCGCGCTTGCCCTCGTCCAGACCCTTCTGCAATTCACCCACGCCGCGACCGACGCCGCGCATCAGCTGGGGAATCTTCGTGCCGCCAAAGAGCAAGAGGAGGACTACGACGAGGAGAACGATCTCCTGCGTTCCGAGTGCAGCGACGACATTGAAAAATTCGGTAATGGGCATAAAGGTTGAGGCCTCAAATGATTATACGTCGAACCGCGCCGGTGCGATCAATCGCCGATATCAAAGTTCAGACCGGAATCCTTGTTTTTTCCTGACTTGAAATCGGCATGGACGACGAGCCACTGGCGGTGTTCGCCGGCGATGGTAGGCGCCTTTTCCTTATCCAGAGGCTTATACGGTCGCACGAGGTTCTTGCCTGGGGCCTCCACTTCGTAGATCAGCACGGTCTTGGCGGGGTCCGGGATGTCCGCCAGCTTTTTGCCTGCGACGTCGGCATTGTAAGCGATGCCCGTCCGCGTCTTGTCACCCGTCGAGCAGGCCAATTCCTCGCCTGGCTTCGAGGGTTCGAACTTCATCTTCAAGAATTCGGGTGGCCGTTTCTTCAGGATCCCCTCGTACCGCTTCTGATAGTAGGGAGCGATGTCCTTCTCCCACGTTGCCGCTGGCGGCAGCTTGCCGTCGTGAGCCTCGGCATAGTCCTGGATCGATTTCGAAGTCGCCTCGAAGGTCATGGCGCAGCTGACGAGCGGACTGACGGCAGTTCCGAAGGTCGTCAGTGCTTTGCCTGCAAAAATGTAGAAGAACACGCAAATGGCGAAGCAGGGAATGACCACGAAGGCAACGATAATCAGAGCAAGTTTCAGCCCTCGATTATTCGGAGCGGACTGCATGGGCGGAGGCGGTGGCACTTCCATTACATCTCTCTCTACGGGTCGAACGACCGCGACGATTCAGGTTAACTGGTCAAGATGAGCGAGTTCAGGGCCCTGCCCAGCGTCGATCAGCTTCAGCGAGCGCCCCGTTTGGCGGAATTCGACGCGGTCATCCGCGTATCGGCTGCGCGTCAGGCGATCGACCAGGCTCGTGAGCAGGTGAAGCGGGGTCAAGCCAACTCGCGTGAAGAAATCGAAGACCAAGCGGCTCTCATTGCGGCGGAATTGGCCCAAGCGACGCTGCGTCCCGTGATCAACTTGAGCGGCGTGATCTTGCACACTGGCCTCGGGCGAGCCCGATTAGCCCCTGCCGCCGTCGAGGCCATCCAAGCCGCGGCCGGATCGCACTCATCGCTGGAGATCGACCTGGAGTCGGGCGAACGCGGTGACCGTCAAAGCCACGTTCGCGATCTGCTGCGCGAGCTGACGGGCTGCGAGGACGCGCTCGTGGTGAACAACAACGCAGCTGCGGTTATTCTCGTCTTGGCCGCCGTGGCCGCGGGCGGAGAAGTCGTTCTATCGCGGGGGCAGATGGTGGAGATCGGTGGTGCGTTCCGCATGCCCGACATCATTCGCCAGTCCGGCTGCACGTTGGTCGAGGTCGGCTGCACCAACAAAACTCACCTCGACGATTACGGACGGGTCCTCGGCGACCAAACTCGGGCGATCCTGCGCTGCCATCCAAGCAACTTCGCCCTGATCGGCTTCCACGGTGAGCCTGCCCTGAAGGACCTTGCCGAACTGGCGCGACGTCACGGCTGTCCGCTCATCGACGATGTGGGCAGCGGCTGCCTGCTGGATACGACCCGATTCGGCCTGACGAAAGAGCCGACTCTGGCGGAAGCGCTCGCCCAAGGTGCGGATATCGTGACGGCGAGCGGGGACAAGCTGCTGGGCGGACCACAAGCCGGACTGATCTTGGGCCGGAAAGAATGGATCGATCAGATCCGGAGGCACCCACTGGCTCGGGCCATGCGCATCGACAAACTATCGCTTGCCGGCCTCGCGGAAACGCTCCGGCTTTACCGGGCCGGTCGCGAGCAAGAGATACCGATCTGGAACTCCATCGGGAAGGAACCGAGCGCCGTCCGGAAGGTCGCGACGACGCTGCAGCGCTCTTGGGCCGGGCGCAGCGTGGTGGCCCAGGGCGAGACGCAGGTCGGGGGCGGCTCGATGCCCTTAGCACGAATTCCCACGTGGCGCCTGGGGCTGGAGAGCGACCGACCCGATCAGCTCGCCAAGGCGCTGCGAACCCGCGCAACGCCGATCATTGGGCGCATCGAGGACGGCCTCGTATGGCTCGACCCGCGCACTCTGGAGCCCGCTGAACTCCGAATCGTCCAGCAAGCCCTGCAGGAGCTCGGGTGAATCGAGACCGACGAGTGGCGCTCATCGTGGTCGCGCTGGCCGAACGACTGGGCCGCTCGGATGAGGACCTCATTCGGTTGGCCCACGACCCATCGCTCGAGCCCGAACTTCACGATTTGGCTCTTCGAGCGGTCGATGCGATCGCGGAGTTGGGTCCGCTGGCGACCAGCGAGGAACTGTGCGCGCGGATCGCGCCGACGGCTTACGCCGAAGAGCTGCGAGCGGTGCTCGCCACCCTCCAGTTCGTCGACCTCTAGGGGAGGGCGACGCCGCTCGGGTGGAAATCGGGCGGTGCGAACAGAATCGTGTCGAACACCATATCGGCTCCGCCCCGGGTCGATACTTCCAACCGGACCTCGGTTTTTGAACGGGTGAGGTTGACATCGCCCAGCCGATACCAAGCGAGTCCATCGCCGTAGAACCCGATCGGGGGGTCTGTAATCTGGTACGCCTGCTCGAACACCTTAAGGCGGACCGATTTGCGCTCGTCGGCGGGAATGCGCGCCGCGATCCAGATCGAGGCGGCCCCCTCGGACCGAGGCATGAAGCTGTAATTGGCGAAGTACGCCCCGGTCAAATTGGGCAGCCGGGTGCGCAGGCGAAGCACGGAGTCACCGGAGGCGCCGGGTTCGGGGGCGACATCGCTCATGATCTGATCGCGACTCGCTTCGGCCTCCATCCAGGTGAAATTGCCGGTCGCCAGGCGCAGTCGGCGCAGAAGCGACCGCATCTGGAGGAAAGAAGCGCCCGGACTGCGTTCGAGCGATGCAGCCAAATCGCGGAAGGACATCGCCTCTTGCTCCACGCTGGGGACCCGGCCCTGAGCGGCGGCGATCAAGGTGCCGATCTGCTCAACCGTCTCCGCGACCGAGTCGTCGGGCACGGGAATTTCATCGATTCCCGAGATGATCAGAGGCGTCGAACTGATCTCCACCTCGACCCCGTTCTTGACCATTTTCGGCTTGGGATCCGAGCCGTCGACCGCGAAGAATTCGGCGGCCTTCGGAGCGGCCAGGCGAAGCTTGATGCGGCGCGTCGGTCCCAGAGCCCAGATGACGGTCATCTGCCGGCCCAAATCGACGTACCGATAGCCTCCGTAATTGGCACCGAGATCCAGGCGATTGCCCGCGCCCGGTGCCGGAAGCCACCACTTGCCGCCCGGGAGTGATCGCGGCACTGGCGGATTCATCGCCGCGATCGGGAAGAACACCGGGTTCGGCTTCCAGTCCGCGATCGTGGGGCTGATGCTTGGCGCGAGGGCGAGCGTCGACTTCACGGCGGCATCGGAGCGTGCGCGAACAAACCAGCCGCGTGCGCCGATCGACGTCGAATCCTCGAGGGCCGCCTTCATCGCGTCGGCTTGGTCGGGAGCCTGAAGATCGGTGACCAGCAGCCAGCCCGGACGATGCCAGCCCAAGACGGTCGCCGCGGCCGGCGCGCAGCCGTCGATCACGCTGTTTGAGGCCACGGGGCGAACCTGGATGCCGATGCCATCGATACCGCCCGCCGCGAGCGCATAAGGCCCGTTCCATCCGTGCCACTCTTGCAGGATGGGGACGTTGACGGTCTGCTGGATCGCACTCGTCAGCCGAATCACGCGTCGATTCGCGGCCGCCGAGATCACCGACTGAATGTCCGTCCAAGCCTGGGACTTCTTGCTATCACACAGGTACAGGTGGTCCGTTCCGGGCTGCCAAAGCTGGGCGATTCCGCGCGTTGGCGACCAAAGCGGGACAAGCCGGGCCATGGCGCCGAACGAGTCGAAATCAGGAGCCGGTATAGCCCATCCCCGCGCCGCCGTCGCAATGGACGAATACTTCCGCTTGAGGTACGCCTCAAGTTCGAGCCGGAACATCGCGCTGGACGGGACGAATTGGGCCTTCGGATCCGGGAAGTTGGACAGGTTGCCGATCGGGTTGAGGATGGCGCGAAGGCCGGGGCCGAACTTGGTCGATTTCAGCGTCTCCAAGAGCGTGTCGCGGTGGTCGTCGAACGCCTCCCAGTAGTCGGGAAACCGCAGATCGCGGACGATAGGATAGACGAGCATGACCTGGCTGAGGTCCTCCGTCGCGTCGACTTCACGCGCGACCAGTCCTTGCTCGAGCTGAAGGTTGGCGACGCTTTCGATCGAGCCGTCTCGGGTGAGCGCGTTCACCACCAGTGCGCTTTGCGCACCGGGAATCGTCACCTCGACACGGCCCTTGGTCGTGATATTGGCGACGCGATACCCCTCGGGCTCGACGACCACGCCGAGCGAACTCGGCGCAACGTTCGAGATCGCCACGATGTAGCGCATCTTGCGCTTTTCCAGGGCCTCGATCACCGGTGTCCAAGCGCCAATCCGCACGGGAAGTTCGACAATGACGTCCTTGCAACCGAGCGAAGCGGCTTGCTCGACCGCGGGCACGGTGCCGTCGATACGCAGCCCGACCGGAAGGTACGGCTCGCCGTTCCAAATGAGGCAGTTGTTGGCGCTCAGGCTCCAAGTGGGCTGGCTGGTCGCCAGCAGCAGGGAAAGGATGACGGGAGACGGCATGGTGGGGAAAACCTGGTTCGAGTGTAGCGCGAAAGAGAGACGCCCGACGCCGCGCCGGTAGTTCGGCCAGTACAATAGAGGGGTGAGCAACCTCGCCGTCTCCCTCGATGAACTGGCCGTCAACGTTGTGCGAGGTCTCGCAATCGATGCGGTTCAAAAGGCCAATTCGGGCCACCCCGGGCTTCCCATGGGCGCCGCGCCGATGGCACATGTTCTCTGGACACGGTTCTTGCGGCATAACCCGAAGAATCCCCGCTGGTTCGACCGCGACCGCTTCATTCTCTCGGCGGGTCACGGGTCGATGTTGCTGTATGCCTTGCTCTTTCTAACGGGCTACGACCTCACGCTGGACGATATCAAGCAGTTCCGCCAATGGGAAAGCCGAACGCCCGGCCACCCGGAAAACTTCATGACGCCCGGCGTGGAGATGGCGACGGGCCCCCTCGGTCAGGGATTCGCGACGGCGGTCGGAATTGCGGTTGCGGAGCGGTTTCTGGCTGCGAACTACAACAAACCCGAGTACGCGCTCATCGATCACTGGACGTATGTGATTGCGAGCGATGGCGACCTGATGGAAGGCGTCGCCCAAGAAGCGGCTTCTTTTGCCGGCCACCAGAGCCTGGGCAAACTGATCGTCCTGTACGATGACAACGGCATCACGATCGATGGCACGACGGAGCTTTCGTTCACCGAGGACACGCCCAAGAAATTCGAGGCGCTCGGTTGGCACGTGCAGAAATGCGATGGCATGGACATGGCGGCGGTCGAATCGTGCCTTCACGCGGCCCGGCAAGATCCTCGCCCCAGCATCATCTGTGCGAAGACGACGATCGGTTACGGCAGCCCGCATAAAGCAGGAACGTCAGGCGTTCACGGCAGTCCGCTGGGACCCGATGAGGTCAAGGCCACGAAAGCCAACCTGGGCCTTCCCGAGACCGACTTTTACTTGCCCGACGATGCCGTCAACCTGTATCGACAGGCCGTCGAAAAGGGCGCCCAAGCCGAGGGCGACTGGAACGAGAAGTTCGCACGGTACGCCCAGGATTATCCGAAGGAAGCGGCTGAGCTTCGCGCGGTGATTGATGGCGCTCCCATCGGCCAATGGCCGCCGGAATCCCTGGAATTCACGGGGTCCAAGGCGACGCGCAACCTCAGCGGCGACGTGCTCCAGCAGTTCGCGCCTCATTGGCCCGGCCTGATCACGGGCAATGCCGACCTCACCGAGAACGTTTTTACGGCGGTCAAGTCGGGCGGGGTGGCGCAAGCGGACACGCCGGCGGGCCGAAATCTCGCCTTTGGCGTGCGAGAGCATGCCCTGGCCGCCTGTCTCAACGGGATCACGATCCACGGTGGCACGCATGGACTTGGGGGCACGTTCCTCATTTTCAGCGACTACTGCCGCCCGTCGATTCGGCTCGCGGCTCTGATGCACTGCCCGACCACCTTCGTCTTTAGCCACGACTCGATCGGACTCGGCGAAGACGGTCCCACCCACCAGCCGATCGAGCACATCGCTTCGTTGCGGGCGATCCCGAACGTCGACGTCTTTCGACCCGCGGACGGTCATGAGACCGCCGTCGGATGGGCGCTGGCACTCGAGGCGAAAGAGAATCCGACCGTTCTCGTCCTCACCCGACAGGCTGTCCCCACGATCACGCCCCCCTTCGAGCCCGACCACCCTGCCTTCCGGGGTGCCTATGTCCTTCGCGACGACGACGGAATGCCCGATATCACCCTCGTCGGAACCGGAAGCGAAGTGCAGCTCTGCCTGGCCGCCGCCGATACGCTGGCCCAGGATGGCGTCAAAGTTCGCGTCGTGAGCATGCCTTCTTGGTTCCAATTCGAGCGCCAGGAGCCGGGTTATCGACGAACGGTCCTCAATCCCGCGATCCCGACCGTCAGCGTCGAAGCGGGCACGAGCTTTGGATGGGCCCGGTATGCGGATGCGCACGTGTCAATCGACCAGTTCGGCAGCTCCGCGCCAGGGCCGGTCCTGATGGAGAAGTTCGGCTTCACCGCCGAGCACGTCGTCGAAGTGGCGCGCTCCCTGTTGCGCGACTAGGTTCCTTCCGGCTGGACAATCGTGTGGCGCACACTTCGCCCGCTCATCCACAGGATGAGTACGTACGGATGGTCGCCCTCCAGGTCGAAGCTTTTGGCGAGTCGCTCAAGATCGGCCCGGGGTCCCCGCTGCTTGAGGATCACCGAACCTGCATTCAACCCGCGGAGCGCTGCTTTCGTCTTTCGCACGTCCCCGGGGCCCGTGGAAACGACTCGGTAGCGCCTTAGCCAGGGTGATTCCACCTCGTCGTTGCTCGTGAGATAGCCGTGCGAATCCCCGAGCTGCTCCATGCCGAAACCGTGCAGTGCGTGGGCCCGGACCGCGGCCGGGTCGGCATCGTAAAGGAAGATCTTGGGCTCGTCCAGGCGTCGTAGAGATCGATTGGAGCGAGTGATGCGATCGCCCGATTCGACACGGACTGCGGCCGTCTGGGCAACAACCGACTCGCCGATCCACACCACCGCCTCCTTGCACTCGCCGGCATGGCTGATGAACTCGACCGCGCCGCCAAAGGAATCGAGGTAGCGGTCGGGCACCATCGGCGAAAGCTTGATCCCGCACCGAAGGCAACCCGTCACTCGACTGGCGATTTCCTGGGGATCGGGCAGATACTGGGTGGGGTCGCTGATTCGCTCGCCCGCCTGCCGACGAGCCGGATCCGCCCAAAAGCAGCGGTAGTCGCTCCAATCGTAGTCGAAACACGATCCTTCCCAAACCTCGCCGTCGAGCCCGTAGGCCATCAGATTCCACTCGGCGTACCGAGCCCGCTCCGAATTCATCTCGATGCCGCTGGCAGGGCCCCTTTCCGCGAAGGCTAGCAAGTCGCCGCCGATTCCCGCCGTAAGGTCGAGGATCGGTTCGTCCGCCGGAAACTGGGAGGCGTGGTAGCGCGCGACTTCCTCGTGGGTGGCCTGCTCCAGCGCTTCCTTTTCGAACAGCATGAGGTCCGCACGCGAGAACTTGGAGCGGGCCTTTGTCCTCAATGCAATCTGCGTAAATGCCCACGCGGCCGCTTCGGGAGATGTTTCCATGGCGACTCGCTCGATCGCTCCGGCGGTCGCGGGAAGGTCCCGGGCCAGACCGAGGGCGTGTATCTCCAAATCGTCCATGCGTCCGTGGAAAAGGACGAACCGGGCGGCGTCGTTTGCTCGGCTTGCCGACAAAACTCGCCGAATTCTTTTGCGCCACGGTGCCACGTGTACAATGACAGGCGATGAGCCACGCGCTGCGAGTCCTACTTCACGAGGTCTTCGACTATGCCGGCCTCTTTCCGCCGGCGAGTCTGCCGATCGAGCGGGCGGCGGGACGGTACGAGGAGCACTCCTTGGGGCCGGAGTCATGGATCATGCGCCGGTTCATCGCTCCCGTCGGGCGACTGACCGAGCTCATTCCGCTCATTCAGGCAAGCGAGGTTGACGATTGGAAAATTACGCTCATCGGATCGGGCCTTCCCACCCTGGCCGATGATCTGCGCGCCGTCAAATCGTTCGTCGACGCGACGGCAGGGCGTGCCGAAGTCGAGGCGTACGAAGTCCGCTCAACCCTCGCCGAACTGGAGTCGATGTCGCTCAAGCCGCTAGAGAACGCCCCGATCATCGGCAAATTCGTCGAACTGCCCTGGGGCACCCAGATGATCGATGGCATCCACCTGCTCGCCGACCGCGAGATCGTGGGCGTCAAGGCCCGAATGGGTGGCCAAGACGCCGCCGCATTTCCGCCGATCGAGCAAGTCGCCCATCTCCTCCAGGAGTGCGTGAACCTCGACCTGCCCTTCAAGCTGACAGCGGGGCTGCACCACCCCCTTCCGTATCTGGACGCCGAGCTTGGCGTGACCCATCACGGCTTCCTCAACGTCATCCTCACGAGTCTCCTCGCCGAAGTCCACGATTTAAACCGCCGGGCACTTGAGAAGATCCTTCACGCCACCGATCCGGCCAGTTTCTGGTTCGAAGGCGACCGGCTGGGCTTCCAAGACTGGGACGTCGAGCTCGAAGACATCGAGATTCACCGCGACCTGTTCTCGGGGATCGGCTCGTGCTCGATCGACGAACCGGTCGAGGGGCTCCTCGCTCTTGGTTACTTGGGCGAGGTCGCGGCACGATGAGCGAGCAGTCAAGCTGGGTCGACGTCGATCCATCGAGCGACTTTCCGCTCCAAAACATGCCGCTCGGCATCCTCGCCGACCCGGTGGTCGCCGTGACCCGGGTGGGCGATCGTTGGTTCAATTTGGCCCGATTGGCGGAGGCCGGACTTCTGCCGACTGCCGCCGCCGAATTTGAGGGCGCCGACGCGCTGGCTCGGGCGGCCGCGCGGGGCGAACTGGTCGGGCTTCGCGCCGCGCTCCTCGACATCTTTCGCGACGGCAGTGCGACTCGCACCCAAGCCGAAGCGTGCGAAATCCCCGCCGGACCGATGCTGACCCCGATGCCGGTCCGCGCCTTCATCGACTTCTATAGCGGCATTCATCATGCGAGCAACGTGGGCAAGATGTTCCGGCCCGACCAGCCACCCCTGCTGCCCAATTACCGCTGGATTCCGATCGGCTACAACGGCCGCGCGTCCTCGGTCGTGCCGAGCGGCGCCGGCATCGTGCGTCCTTCGGGTCAGCGCAAGCCGCCCGAAGGTGACCCAACTTACGGTCCGTCTCGGGAGCTGGATTTTGAACTCGAAATGGGGTTCTTCCTCGGTCGAGGCACGGCGATGGGCGAAGTCCTGTCGATGGAGGCCGCCCACGACCACATCGCCGGGCTCGTCATCGTGAATGACTGGTCGGCCCGCGATTTCCAGCGTTGGGAATATCAGCCGCTCGGGCCGTTCCTTGCCAAAAGCTTTGCGACCACGATCAGCACGTGGCTAATCTCGCCGGAGGCGCTCGCCGATTTCCGGGTGGAAGGCATGCCTCAAGACCCGGCACCTCTGCCTCACTTGGCTCGAACGGGCCGGCAGCATTACGATGTGGTCTTAGAAGTGCGTCTGCAGTCGTCGACGATGACCCAGCCCCAGGTGATTTGCCGGAGCAACATGAAGAACTTGTACTGGAGCTTGGAGCAGCAGCTCGTGCACCAGTGCAGCAACGGGACACCGGTCGAGATAGGCGACCTCTACGCGAGCGGCACGATCAGCGGCGACCAGCCCGGCACGTTTGGTTCGATGCTGGAGCTGTCTTGGCGGGGAAGTCAGCCAATCGTCCTCGACGAGACAGGGGAGACCCGGACGTTTCTGGAAGATGGCGACACCGTCACGATGTCGGCTTACGCGGAGCGAGACGGGCGCCGCATCGGCTTCGGCGACTGCACGGGGCGCGTCCTCAGCGCCCGCTAATCCAGGGTCATAAAAAGGGCCAGCGCACCCCAATTGGAGCGCGCTGGCCTCTTTTGGAATTGGAGGAAGGAGTTACTTCCGTCGACGTCGTACGAGCACCGCGGCGGCCGCGGCCAGCGCAACCAGCGAGCTGGGCTCAGGCACCGCGCGAAGATAGGTGAGGTCGTACATCGGAAGGGCATTGTTGCCCGAGAAGCCGCCATCGGCCGACGAGCCGTCCGACTTGATGCGGTACCAGCTGCCGTTCGGAGCGACCACGCCGACGAGATCCGTATCGCGCACGGCGATGCCGGTTCCCTGGAACGGAGAATCCTTGGCCGGGTTGGCGATGGTCGATTGCACGGAGCCCGTGAGGTCGGTGACGTAAAGCTTATCGTCCGTAACCTGCCACAGGTTCTGGCCGTCCCAGCTGATGCCTTCGGTGCTGGAACTCACGGCCGCAAACGAAGAGATTTCTTCGCCGGTGGTCGCCTTCACGATGTGAATGCGAGAATCGGAGCCACCATTCATCACGGCGAGTTGGTTACTGCCGAGGTACGCCATGCCTTGGATATTGCCGGCGATATCGGGTCGCGACCAGCCACCGACTTGGAGGCCGTCGAGCCGAAAAATATCGACTTTTCCAAAGGTGAAGTGGCCAGTGAAAACGAGCGTGCCGTCGGTCGCTATGGCGTTGCCGTTGTCGTCGACAGAAAACGACCCGAGCACACCCATGGTGTCGCTGAGCAAGTCGACGCTGCTGTAGCCGCTGTAATCACAAATGCTGAGAAAATACGCTTGCGCGCTGCCGAGCGTGGCGAGGGTGGCCAACGCTGCGGCAGCGAAACGTACCGCGTTGCGGTTATTCATGTTTATGTCCTTCCTATCCAATGCAAAGGCAGACTGGAGAAGCGCTAGCCATTCTCCGAGCTGGCGACCGATCGTTGTCGAACGCCATCTCTATTGTATCGTACTGACCCCCAAAACCCAAGACTTGTTCGCCCGATTTGAACCTGATTAGGTCCTAAATGTGACAATGCTTCTTTAAAACAAGTAGTTTTGCGGGAGAGCGTCTGCGAAAATCATTAGCCCGATATACTCGGGATATGAATTCCGGCCTCCAATCTTGGCTCTCTGGCCAGCTCGATACGCTCCGCGAACAGAAGCTTTACAAGGTTCCCAAGATCCTGGAAACACCCGCGGGCGGGCGCGTGCGAATGAATGGCCGCGACGTGGTGAATCTCTCGAGCAACAACTATCTCGGGCTGGCGAACCACCCGAAGGTGGTGGCGGCGGCGGAGGATGCGATCGCCCGCTGGGGCGTGGGCGCGGGAGCCGTACGGTGGATCGGTGGCACCATGAGCGTCCACGACGAGCTGGAGCAGCGGCTGGCGAATTTTAAGCATGTGGAGGCCGTACTCGTGTTTACCAGCGGGTTCACGGCGAATAGCGGTTGCATCCCCGCCGTGCTCACGGATCGCGACGTCGTGATCAGCGATGAACTCAATCACGCTTCGATTATCGACGGCGTCCGGCTTTCTCCGGCCAAATACAAGAAGAGCGAAGGCTTTGTCTACGGCCACAAGAACATGGAGCAGCTCGAAGAGATCCTCGTCCGGACGCAGGATTTCGAAAAGCGAATGATCATCACGGATGGTGTTTTCAGCATGGACGGCGATATTGCGCCGCTGCCACAGATCGTGGAGTTGGCGGAGCGCTACAACGCCTTTGTCATGGTCGATGACGCCCATGCCAGCGGCGTTCTCGGCAAAAACGGAGCCGGCACGACCTCGCACTTCGGCCTTTACGGACGGGTGGACATCCAACTGGGGACGCTGAGCAAGGCGCTAGGCGTGGTCGGCGGCTACATTGCGGGTTCGGCGCTGCTCAAGGACTGGCTGATCAACCGAGGACGCCCCTACCTGTTCAGCACGGCCCATCCGCCGATGGTCGCGGCGGCCCTCATCGCCGCCTTGGACGTGATGGAAACCGACCCGGGACCGATGGAGCGCCTGTGGTCCAATACACGGTGGTGGAAGGCCGCGCTCACCGAGGCCGGATTCGATACGATGGGCAGCGAGACCCCAATTACGCCGGTCTACGTGGGCGACGAAGGGGCAGCGCAAGAGATGGAGCGACGGCTGTGGGAAGAGGGCGTTTACGCCCTCGCGATCGTCTATCCGACGGTGGCTCGCGGCAAGGCCCGCATCCGGACCATGCCGAGCGCAGCTCACACGGAAGAAGATCTCGCGTTTGCGCTCGACGCGTTCAAGCGGGTGCGAGACGCCATGGCGCTCCCGGTTTGAGTCTATCTGGGTAACCTTCCCGACCCGATGCAGGTTTCCTTCAAAACCGTCCGCCTGACCAAGCTCTACCCGCTCGCCATCAGTCGGGGCACCAGTACCGGCTCGAACAACCTGTTCGTCTTTGTGCGCGAGGGCGACCATGAAGGCGTAGGCGAATGCGCCCCGGGCACCGGATTCGATGACACCCTCGCTGCGGAAGCGCAGACGCAGTTAGAAGCGCTCATTGCGGACGGCATCGAGGGCCGGTCCATCCACGAGATCGATCGGATGGCGCGGGAGCGAGACCTGGATGCGAGCGCTCATGCGGCGCTGGATGTCGCGCTGTGGGACCTGACCGCGAAGCGGGCGGGCCTGCCGCTTTACGAACTCCTCGGGCTGGGACGTCGGTCGGTTCCGACGTCGGTCACAATCGGCATTAATCCGGTCGAAGTGATCCGCGAACGGGTGCCGGAGATCCTGGCGAGGACGGGCGGCAAGTCGCTGAAGATCAAGCTCGGTACGCCCGACGGCATTAGCCGCGACCAAGAAAATTACGAAGCGGCGCGCGAGTCATCCGCAGCCTTCAACGTGAAGTATCGCGTGGACGCGAATGGCGGCTGGAGTGTGGACGACGCCCGGTTCATGATGCGGTGGCTGGCCGAGCGAGGCTGCGACTACGTGGAGCAACCGCTGGTTCGGGGCGCTGAAGATGATCTGCCCGCGATTTACGAGGGGCGTCCGCTTCCGATTTATTGCGACGAATCGTGTCGCACCAGCCACGACGTGGCAAGGCTCGCGGGCAAATGCGACGGCGTGAATCTCAAGCTGATGAAGTGTGGGGGCATCACCGAGGCGCTGCGCATCATCGCCACCGCCCGCGCCCACGGCCTGGGCACAATGATCGGCTGCATGGGTGAGTCGAGCGTAGCGATATCGGCCGGTGCCGCCATGGGCGAACTCTTCGACCACATCGACCTGGATTCGCAGCTCAACTTGAATCCGGATCCGGCGGTCGGCGCCCTCATGGTGGATGGCGTGGTCACGCCCCCCGATCAGCCTGGCCACGGAGCGGCGCTCATCGATGCTTAAGCGCGACCAGCCGCTGGCGATCTTCATGCAGGGCGCCATGCGCGACACGAGCGGCAAGATGGGCTTTGGCATCTTGCGATACTCGCCCAACCCGATCGCATGCGTGATCGACGCCGAACACGCCGGTCAAGACGCGGCCGCGGTCACGGGGATCGACCGCCATGCTCCCATCGTCGCAAGTGTGGACGAGGCCGTGGTCCTGGGCGCGCAAGCCTTTGTGCTGGGCATCGCTCCATTGGGTGGGAAGATCCCGGCCGACTGGTACGCGACGATCGATCAGGCAGTGAGCAGTGGCCTTTCCATCATCAATGGCCTTCACGACCGACTGGAGCCCCGCTACCCATCGCTGCGAGACGGGCAGTTTGTGTGGGACATTCGGGTCGAGCCGGCGGGATTGGGTTCGGGTCAGGGCAAGGCGGCTCAGTTTGGCAACCGGCGCCTCCTGATGATCGGCACCGATATGTCGGTTGGGAAGATGACGGCGGGACTCGAAATTTTCCGCGTTGCCCGGGAGCGCGGCATCGACACCGAATTTGTGGCGACCGGTCAGATCGGCATCACGATCACCGGTGCCGGCGTGCCGCTCGACGCGATCAGGGTCGATTACGCCTCTGGGTCAATCGAGCGCGAGATGCTGCGGGTCAAGGATGCCGGGCTCATTGTGGTCGAGGGCCAGGGCTCGCTGGCTCATCCGGGCAGCACCGCCACGCTGCCTCTGTTGCGCGGCTCGTGCCCCACGCATCTCATCTGCTGCGTCCGGGCCGGGCAGACCCACCTGCAGCGGGCGCCGCACATCGCGATTCCTCCGCTGCGCGAGTTCATCCGCCTGTACGAAGACCTGGCCACGGCGGCCGGGGCGTTTCCCCGCCCGCAATGTGTCGCCATCGCCGCTAACACGAGCGCCGCGCCGAGCGGGACGCCCGAAGAGTGGCTCAAGAGGCTGTCCGATGAAACGGGACTGCCCGCCGCCGACCCCCTTCTTCCCGGGGGGCCGGAGCGTCTGCTCGATGCCGTCTTGGCTTAGCCGTTCTGGCGAGCGAATTCGCCCATGAAATCAGCCAGCACCCGGCAGCCCTCGAGCGGGAATGCGTTGTAAATGCTCGCTCGGCATCCGCCCACCGAGCGGTGTCCCTTCAATCCATCGAGCTGTTGGGCTTTCGCGCCTTTAATGAACGCTTCGGTGAGTTCCTCGCTTGGAAGCGTGAAGGTCACGTTCATGTGCGAGCGGTTGGCCTTCTCGGCGTGGGGGCGATAGAATCCGCCGCTCGCGTCGATCGCCTCATACACCACGGCCGCCTTCTCTTCGCATCGCTTCTGCTGCGCGGTGAGCCCGCCATTCTTGAGGAGGTACTGGTACACGAGTCCGCACATGTAAATCGACCAGCAGGGCGGGGTGTTGTACATCGAGTCGTTTTCGATGTGCACTTGGTAGTCCAGCATCGGCTGCAAACCTTTGGGAATCCGGGCGACCAAGTCTGGGTGAAGGATCGCAATCACCACGCCAGCGGGGCCCATGTTCTTCTGAGCGCCGGCATAGATTGCGTGGTACTTGCTGACATCGACGGGCCGACTCAGGATGTTGGACGACATGTCGCAGATCGCGGGGGCGGGTAGGCCTTCCGGATCGGCGAGGAAATCGACGCCTTGGATCGTCTCGTTGCTCGTGAAGTGGATGTATGCCGCGTTGTCGGCGTAGCTGATCGACTTGAGGTCCGGCGCCGCGCGGTAGTTATCCGCCTTGCCATCCCATGCGACACGACCGCGGCCCATCAGCGTGGCCGCCTCGATCGCCTTCTTGCCCCACGAGCCCGTTACCACATAGTCGCCGGTCTGACCGTCTGCACAGAAATTCATCGGGACCATCGTGAACTGCAGGCTCGCTCCGCCTTGAAGGAACAAAACTTTGTATTCCTCGGGGATCGCCATGAGCTGGCGGAGGTCCGCTTCGGTGCGCTCGGCGATGCCCATGAACACCTTGCCTCGGTGGGACATCTCCATGACGCTCATTCCCGAGCCTTGATAGTTCAGGAGATCGCGCTGAGCTTCTTCGAGCACCTCGACCGGAAGCGTGCAGGGGCCGGCAGAGAAATTGTAAACGCGATCGTAAGGCTGGGGCATGCCTCCATTTTACTTGGCAGGGAGTTCGATCAGCCGACCTTCCACGCGGTCATCTTCCCAAAGAACCTCGCCGACATAACGGCCGTGCGATCCTGCCTGAGCGATCCAGGTGCGACCAACCCGCTCAGGCGCGGAGAGGACCGTGTGGGAGTGTCCGCCCAAGATCAGGTCGTAGCAGTCCATCGTTCCCGCCAACTGCACGTCGTTGCGGTAACCAATGTGGGACAGCAGGATGAGCACGTCCACCTCGGGGCGAAGGGCTTCGCCATGCTCGCGGGCGGCCTCGACCGGCGAACTCCACAGGTAGGCGGAGGCGGCCCGGCTTGCCATTCGTGCCGTCACCATCGGCACCATGACTCCCACGACTCCGATCCTCAGACTGCCTCGAACGAGGGTGAGGCTGGGCTGGAGGGGCGCCGGGATGGCACCGTCGCTCTGCCGCACGAGATTCGCCACCACGATCGGGTGATGACAGCCCTTGAGTTTCCGCTCGAAGGCCATTTCGACGACATGGGATTCGCGGTTACCCAGCGTGCTCGCATCACAACCGGCCTCGACAAGGCGGCTCCAGGCGACTTCTTCCTTCATGGGGATCGCCAGATTTCCCGCTTTGATCACGTCGCCGGAGTCGAAATAGAGTGCGTTGTCGCCCTTGAGCTCACGAATGAAGGCGGCCCGGTCGGCCGAAAGCGCCCCGTGAAAATCGTTCGTGTGGAGGATGCGGAGCAACGCCGTCTTAGCGGGTTGCGGAGTGATTGACGACGTCGAGCACGAGCATGAGCACCATGAAGGAAGCCCCGAGAATCATCGTCACTCGACCGATTTGATCGTCAAAACTGGCTTTGCCTTTGAACGTGGTGCGAATGGAACCGCCGCCACCCGACATGGCGTCGCCCTTGCTCGTCACAAAGACGAGGAAGGTGAAGACTACGGACACGAGGACCGCCAGCGCCATCAGAAAGCCTGCCATGGGGTTATAAGTATACCTGGAGCCAGGAGAGGCCCGGAATCAATGCCGCCAAAAGTTGGAGCACGAGAGCCGCGCAGATGGAGCCGGTGACGATTTCCGGCATGCCGCTGTTCAGGAGTCGCTTGAGCGGGCTCGGGGTGGTGTGTCCGGTGCGCTGGAACTTGCTGAGCAGTTCGCGCCCCGCCGAAATGCCCATTTGGAGCTGCTTCGCATTCGGCGTCTTGGTGGTGATCCAATACTGCACGAGAGAACCGATCGGCCGCCACAAGATGAAGGTGACCAAGATCGCGACGAGCGTCCGCAGGCTGTCGTCTCGGTGCCACGGGGTGCTCTGGATCGAAAGAAACATCGTCAGCCCGACGGCGAGATTGGTGCCGCAGCGCGGGTGCACCCGCGGCATGCGCCGGACGACCTCAGGGACCAGTTCCTCGCCTCGCTCGATGGCGTGCACCACCATGTGCTCGGCGGCGTGGATGCCCGAGAGCGGCATCACCCGAATCGCGAGTGCGATCGCGAGGAAGCTGCCGAGCCCGAAAACGAGATCGCTCATCCAGTGGTTGAGGTGAGCCTTCAGCAGATACGGCTCGGCGAGCGCGGCGAGGACGTTGATGCCCGTAAAAACGGTGAGGAGCATGGCGCCCGTGACCATCAGGGCCCATCGCGGCACGCCGGCTCGGATCGCCCCGTTGGTCAGGTAAACGCCAGAAACGGTGGCCATGCCGCCGACAGCGCGGGGACGCAAGTCGACTTCGGCGGGGGAGATCAGGTCGACCGTGGAAACGATGCCTTGAGGCAAGCCGGAGTCATCGACGACGATCGCAAAGCCATCTTGCTCCACGTCGAGCGCGCGCAGGACTTCCGAGCCGCTGGCATAGGGAGGAACGACGACCTTGGGCGTGACCACGTAGGCCTGAATCGGATCGGTCCACGCCGCGCCTTCTTGAAGCGCACGGAGCAGGCCCTGCTCGGTGAGGACGCCAACGAAGCGGCCTCGGTCGATGGCGGGCAAGACCGCAGAACCAGATTCGCGCATGGCGGTCGCCGCACGCTGGAGCGAGTCGTCGGCGAGCAGCGTTTCGACCTCGCGCATCAGGCGGCCGGCGGGCATCCCGAAGAACGCGGGGATCACGGAAGCCGGCTGCTCGTACAAATCCATGCTCTTAGGGTCGGCTGATTTACCAGCCGCGACCAGCGATGAGTTCCGACGGCGCGAGCGAAGAGACGTTGATGCCGACCATCGGTTCGCCGAGACCTTTGCTGATTTCAGCTAACTTCTTGGCGTCCTTGTAGAACAAAACGGCTTCGACGCATGCTCGGGCCCGTCGGGCGGGGTCGCCCGATTTAAAGATTCCGGAGCCGATGAACACGGTCTCTGCGCCGAGCTTCATCATCAGGGCGGCGTCGGCCGGAGTGGCGATGCCACCGGCGCTGAAGTTGGGAACGGGCAGTTTGCCGCGCGTGTGTACTTCGCGAACCAGCTCGAGTGGCGCCTGAAGTTCCTTGGCCAGGACGTAAAGCTCGTCCTCGCGTGCGTTCTGCACGGTACGAATCTCGCCCATGATCGTGCGCATATGGCGGACGGCCTCGACAACGTCTCCGGTTCCGGCTTCGCCTTTGGTGCGGATCATCGCAGCGCCCTCGGCGCAGCGTCGAAGCGCCTCGCCCAGATTCCGCGCGCCGCAGACGAACGGCACCGTGAAGCCGTGCTTGTCGACGTGATTCTCCTCGTCGGCGGGCGTGAGGACTTCGCTCTCGTCGATAAAGTCGACTTCGAGCGCTTCGAGAATTTCGGCCTCGACGAAATGGCCGATCCGGCACTTGGCCATCACGGGGATCGTCACGGACTCCCTGATCTTCAGGATCATCTCCGGATCGCTCATCCGGGCCACGCCGCCATCGCGCCGGATATCGGCCGGAACGCGCTCCAGGGCCATCACCGCCACGGCACCCGCGTCTTGCGCGATCTTGGCTTGGTCGCTATCGGTGACGTCCATAATGACGCCGCCCTTCAGCATCTCGGCCAGGCCGACTTTCTCGCGCCAGGTCTTGGTGACGGGGGTGGATGCAGAATCGATCAGGGTGCTCATGAATGTGAAAGCGCCCGATATGGTCAAGGGGTCGCTATCAAAATTATACTCCGGCGAGGCTGAATAGGTTCATTTTTCGCAGTGACCCTGAGGTGCAAAGGCGTTTCCGCCGATGAAATAGTCAGAGGTTCAGAAAACCTCAAGTGACTTATCAAAGATGGAGCCGCAAAACGTCGAGTGCCAATTGGCCCAGCAGCAAATGGAGCGCTACCTCCGTGGCGAACCGCTGCCGGACGACGTTCTGAACGGCCTTGAATCCCACATCAAGTCCTGCGCGGATTGCACGGCCTTTGCCGAAGAAAAGCGCGTCAGCCTGGAGGCCATGGTCAACACGCGGAGCGGGGAAGCTCCTGTCGTGGTCGAAACCGCCCAGAAGGCTCGGCGTCGCAAGAAGAAGAACGAATCCGTCCCGGACATTCCTACTGAAGAAGAGCAGCTAGCCCTCGCGGACCAAGATCCCGAGGAAGAGCCGCGTGTCGTCACCCATGATGTCGAGTCCTCCGATGAGCCGATTTTCGATCTTTATGAAGCGCCTCCCGCCCCGCAGCTCGACGACCTCCCCGATCTGGACGATCCTGCCCCCGAACTGGCCGAGGACGATCCGGAGGAAGAGGCCGAGCCAGCCCAAGAGCCCGCACCCGCTCAACCCGTCCGGGAACCCGAGCCCGAGCTCGTCGGCGCCTCTGCCCAAGTCGAAGCCGAACCTGCGGCATCGCCGCGCAAGGCCATCGCCCTTCCGCTGTTCATTAAGAAGAACGTCCGAACACTGGCCCTGAGCGGTCTGCTCGGTGCCGTTCTGATCGGCATGAGCGCATTTATGAATCGATCCGATTCTTTGCTCGGCCCAAAGGCCGACAAACTGGTCGCCAAGAAGGGCGAGGCAAAGAAAGAAGAGCTGAAGGACGCGAAACCGGAAGAGCCGGCGCACGAGAAGGAGCCCAAAGTACGGCCGAAACGCGTGCAGCTGAAGGAGCACGCACCGGAAACCGAGCCTGAGCCGGATGCAGAACCCAAGGCGGACGCTCACACCGAGACCAAGCCGGAACCCAAGCACGCCGCGAAAAAAGAACCGGTCGCCGAGGCCACCGAGCCGGAGCCGTCGCCCACCGAAAAGACCGTTGTCGAAAAGCCAGCCGCGCCGAAGCCCAAACCGAAGCCGAAGGCCAAGGTCCACCGCCGACCCGAAGACGATTTGCCGGCCGCGCCTGCGCACCCGCCGACCAAGAAGGTGATCGTGGCGTCCAAGTCGGGCCACCTCATCGGAGGGGCTCAGAACCCAGCGAAACGCACGGCCGCCTATTTTCGAGCCGTCGGAATCGCCCCGCGAACCGTCCGTAAGGTGCGGACTCCACGACGCGTTCGGCCCAAGACCAGCTCAAAACCCAATTTTGTGAAAGTCTATGACGCCGGTGGCAAGCCGGTAAATGCCAAAGAATGACCATGAAGACGCTTCTATCGATTCTCGTGCTGCTGACGCTCTGCCTGACCCCGGCGTTTGGACAAGACGCTGTACGGACCGATTCGGCGACCGGTCTCGTGACGATCATGTCGCGGGGCAAGGACGTTCGCGATGTCCTCTACGACCTCTTCACGCAATCGAAGAAGAACTACGTGGTCGAGCAGGTTCCACGAACCGAGCTCTATCTCGTGCTCTCGGGCGTAGAATTCGAAGAAGCCCTCCAGGTGGTCTGCCGCGCGGCGAATCTGGTGTATGAGGTCGAAAACGGCATCTACTCGCTACGGCCGAACCGGATCCGGGCGACACCGATCAACGCGGCGCCTCCGAAGCCGAAGGGCAAACTGCCGGAAAGCGCGCTGCTCCGCAAGATCACTACCAAATTTATCAAGACCGACCTCCGTCAGGTCATCGCCAATATCGCCCAGCAGTCCAATCTGCGGATCGAAATCGACCCGGCGGTGCCTCAGTACAAGCTGGACGCGGTCCTCAAGGGCACGACCGTCAAGTACGGATTGGAACTGCTGACCTCGGCGATCGGGTGCGAGTTCATCCTCACGGATGAGCAGAGCATCTTGATTCGCAAGCCAAACCAGAACCGAGTCGTTCTCCAGGAGCAGGCTGCTCCCACGAAGCACTAAAACCTAGGCTAGATCTGGAAGGTGGCGGCAGGCGCGGGCGCTTCGGCGTCGGGATTCGGCAGGGTGCGCAGCACCGAGTCGGCGTCGATGATGTCCTTCACGGCTTCGTCCTCGATCACCCGGCCATCCTTGAACCGAATAATTCGCTTGCAATGCTGGGCGATATCGGGTTCGTGGGTGACGATGATCACGGTCTTGCCTTGCCGATTAAGAGCCTGGAACAGCGCCATGATCTCCTCAGAGGTCCGGCTGTCGAGGTTGCCGGTCGGTTCGTCGCCCAGGATAATCACCGGGTCATTGACGATCGCTCTCGCGATGGCGACCCGCTGCTGCTGGCCGCCCGATAACTCGTTCGGCTTGTGATTGGCGCGCTGACTCAGTCCAACGAGCTCGAGCGCCTGCTCGGCCTTGGCGCGTCCGTTGCGAACCCCCGCGTAATCCAGGGGAAGCTCCACATTGCGGAGCGCGCTGGTTCGGGGCAAGAGATTGAAATTCTGAAAAACGAACCCGATGAGCCGGTTTCTGACCTCGGCCAACTGGTTATCGCTCATGCTGGCGACGGATTCGCCGTTGAGGATGTATTCGCCACCGCTCGGCCGGTCCAGGCATCCAATCAGGTTCATGAATGTCGATTTGCCCGAACCCGATGGGCCCATGATGGCCACGAATTCGCCCTCTTCGATGGAGATATTCGCTCCGCGCAAGGCATGGACGACCATATCGCCCATGACGTAATCCTTGCTTAGCTCGATCGTTTGGATGACGGGCATGCTGCTTTAGTTTACGGCTCCCGGGGCGACTTTGGTTTTACTCATAGCGGAGAGCCTCGATCGGTTGAAGGCTGGCGGCGCGTAGGGCCGGATAAAGACCGAAGAAAACGCCGACAAAAGCGGAGAAGCCGAACGCGATCACGACGGCAACGATATTCGTGACGGGGGGAACCTGCAACGCTCGCGAAACGAACTGCGTTGCCACCGCGCCCAGCACGATTCCGATCGCGCCGCCCGCTACGCACATGACCACGCTCTCCAGAAGAAACTGGCTGAGGATCACGTTGCGCGTCGCCCCGATCGCTTTGCGCAGGCCAATTTCCCGGGTCCGCTCGGTCACGGAGACGAGCATGATGTTCATGATGCCAATGCCGCCGACGAGCAGCGATACGCTGGCGATGCCGGCGAGAAGGAAGCTGAGCAGCTGCGTCTGCTTCTCGATCTGCTCGATCATGTCGCCCTGATTCATCACCCGGAAGAGGCTCTCGCCGGTGGCGGTCTTGCGCTTGCGTCCGAGCACGTCCTCGACTTGGGACTGGGTGTAGGCCATGTATTCGGTCTTGCTGGCCTGCATCGAAATGAAATCGAGGTTGTCCCGGCCCATCAGCCGCTTTTGGGCGGTCTTGAGGGGAACGTAGATCATGTCGTCCGAGCTCATGAAGCCGGATCCGCCCTTATAGGCGACCACGCCGACGACCTCAAAATTGCGTCCCTTGATCTGGACGATCGTCCCGATCGCGTTCTCGCCTCCGTAGAGCTGATCGTAAACTTGCCAGCCGAGAACCGCCTTGCGCTCCATAAGCGCATTGTCTTCAGGGGTGAACCAGGCGCCTTGGAGCATCTTATTGGCGTTGCGAATGATCGCCATTTGGGGTTCGCATCCGGTGACCTGAGTCTGGGTGCTGCGACTGCCGAACTTGGCGGTCGCTCCTTGGCGCACCGCGCCCGTGATCTCGTTGATGAGCGGAATCGACTTCTTGAGATCCTCGACGTCCTCGTCTTTCAGCGTCGCCACCGAGGCCCCGCCACCCATGCCGCCGCGCTGCCAGTTCGGCATCACGGTGAGCATGTTGCTGCCCATGATCTCGATGTTTTCCAGCGATTTCTGCTTGGTGCCTTCACCGATGCCGATCATCGCGATGACCGAACCGACGCCAATGACGACGCCGAGCATGGTCAGGGCCGACCGGAGCTTGTTGGCGGCAATGGCCTGGATCGCGCTTTCGAACGAGTGAAGGAGGTCCATGGCGTCTTAGCGGCCTCCGCCGCCACCGCCTCCGCCGCGGGCGCCGCCGCCCGCTCCACCCCGTGCGCCACCGCCGGCCCCGCCTCCGCCACCTCGGCCACCGCCGAAGCCGCGAGGCGCCGTTCCGCCCGCGAGACCGCCGCCCTGTTGGGATTCGGCCATCTTCTGCTGCATCTCTCGAATCTGCTTCAAGTTGATTTCCGCCACCACCACTTCGTCGTTCTCGGTAAGGCCCGACAAGACTTCGAAGCCGTCATTGCCAGCTTCGCCGAGGGTGACTTTGCGTCGCTCCGGCTTCTTGGGGTCCGACGACTTAACGCGGACATAGGTGTCGCGGCCTTCGCGCTGCACGGCTTGGCTGGGCACGATGAGCACGTCCTGCTTGTCCAGCGTGAGGAACTCGCAGGTGGCCGTCATGCCCGGGCGTAGCTGCATCCGGCGGTGCTTGAGCAGCTCCACCCGGACCTTGATTGTCGTGATGTTGTTGGCCGTCGTGGCAGCGGGATTGACCCGTGAGACGATGCCATCCACCGGCCGCCCCGGATACGATTCGATGATCGTGCGGACCTTCTGCCCTTGGTGGACGGTCGCGATGTCGGCTTCATCGACCAAGCATTCGACGTACATCTTGGTCGTGTCGCTGATCTGGACCAGGCTCGTGCCCTGGGCAAAGGTGCTGGTACCGGGCGGGATGATCGTGCCCTCTTCCAGGTACTTCATCGTCACGACCCCGTCTCGAGGGGCAACGACCGTCGTGCTGTCGAGCTGGACCTTGGCGTTGTTCGCCGCAACGCGGCTCCGAACGATACTGGCCTGCGCGGACCGGGCGTCGAACTGCCGGGCGCGGTTTTTCAGCGAGTCCGATCGAGCTCGCTCCAAGGCGATCTGGGCGGCACGGACGTTCTTCCGTGCCTCATCGAGGTCCTTGGAACTGGTGAAAACGCGGCTCTGATTCGTGCGGCTCTGGGAGAGCGCTGCTTCGGCTTGGCGGACACGGGCGCGAGCGGTGGCGAGATCAGTGTCGATCTGGCGCTGGATTGTGCTGATGCGCGTCTGGGCGTTGGCATGGCTGGCCCGGGCCGCTTCCAGCGTGCTGCGCGCCCGCTCGACGGCGGATCCGGCCACGTAGCCCTTGTCGTACAGTTCGGACTGCCGCTTCATATCGGCTTCCGCGGCGTCGAGCGAGGCTTTCGCGCTCGTGAGCGCGCCTTCGGCGTCGCGGCGCAGCTGAGGAATCGTGACGGACTCGAGCGCGGCCAGCGCCTGCTTGGACGACTCCAGGCCGGCTTCGGCGGTTTTCAGATCGGCATTGGTCAGGCTCGGCTGATTCTTGGCTTCGACTTCCGCTTTGGACAATCGGATGCGCGCGGTTTGGAGGGCGATTTCGGCATCGCGAACGCCTTGCGACTGATTCTGAGTTTGGAGCTGAGCATCGATCTGGGCCGTGGCGGCGCGCGCTTCAGCGGCGCTCAAATCCGCTTGAGCCTGATCGAACGTGGCTTTGGTGTCGGCGGGATCGATCTCCGCGATGAGGTCGCCTTTTTTGACCTCGCTTCCCTCATCTACGGCGAGCCGAATGACCCGGCCACCGGCCTTGGATTTCACGTCGACGGACGTTTGGGCGACCAGCGAGCCATTGGCGCTGATCGAACGGATCAGTTCACCCTTTTCTAGCTTCGAGTAGCGATACTCGATTTCGGCATCGCCGCCCGCGGAACGGGTTGCGTAGAAATAGCCCGCGACAATTGCCGCAATCGCGAATAGACCAATGCCAGCTTTCTTCATCCTTGTTCTTCGCCCTCGATCGGAACGCCGGTCACAAGATCGAGTTCGGTCTCCGCAATCAACAGGTCATAAAGGGCCTCGACATAGTTCGACTGAGCGGTCACGAGAGTGACCTGCGCCGTCAGCACATCGAGAATCGAGGAAGACCTCAATCGAAATGACTCTTGAGCCGCGTCATAGTTCAGTTGAGCCGCATCTAAAGCTGCCTTTGAGGCTGCCAGACGCTCCCGGTCTTGGACCACCACTTTATACGCCGCCTCGATCTCGGCCCGAGCCAATCGCTCCGTTTGCAGCAAAGACTCTTCCGAAGCAAGCAGGTTGAACTTGCGGGTGTCGATATCGGCGCGTGAGCGGCCGCCATCGTACAGGGGCACGGTCGCCTCGAAGCGGAGCTGCGAGAAATCGTTGACGTTGCGCGCGAACGACCGGATGTACTCCGCGTTCACCGACCAATTCACGGTCGCGGCAAGCTGGGCCAGCTTCACATTGACCCGGGAGGTTTCCACTCGCTCGCGGTTGCTCTGCAGATCGGGGCGGCGGGCGAGGGACTGATTGGTCAGTTCGGCGAGCGGAGGCAGCACGGGCATCTCGGCCGGCGCGTTCACGGCCGCAAGGACGGGAAGTTCCTCGGTCGAATCCCACCCGATCGTCGCCTTGAGCGCGGCCTGCGTCGTCGAGACGGAATTCTCGGCGGCAAGCACGGACGCTCGGGCGTTGAGGGCGTCGGCTTGAGCCTGCAGGACGTCCTTTTTCGGCAGATCCTCGAGCTGTACCCGGATCTTGGTCGCCTCTAAAATTTCGTCGGCGCGCTTCTGCTGGGTCTGCTGAACGGCGAGCAGTTCCTGGGCTCGGAGCGCATCGTAATACTGCTGGTGCACCGTGAACAGGGTGTTGCGCAGTGTCTGGCGGGCGTTGTATTCGTCGGCTCGGGCCAGATGGCGGCTCGAACTGTATTGAAACGCGCGGGACCCGTTATCGAGTACCCGCCACGACGCCGCGACCTGGAAGTCGTGGCCGCTCGTCCCCGATCTGCCCCGGCCCGCCGAGGTGTAGAGTCGGTTCGTCGACGGCGCATATGTAAACGTCGGCGAGAGGTTCGGGAGGAAGTCGGCGTAGGTCGCGCGCGCTTCCGAATTCGCGGCTCGCGCCGTGTACGCAGCGCTCCGGATGGAGCCGTTCCGTTCTCGGGCGAGGCGCAGGGCCTGCGTCAGGGTCAAGGAGTCTTGGGCGCCCGCGGCGGCGCAGAGTCCGGCGACAAGCGCCGACACGATCCATCGTGAGGTCATCGATTGCTGCAGCATAGTGTTGGTGGCAGGAATAGCTCGCTCAAAGCGACGTTCCCGATCATGCTACCGGTCCGTGCTCGGTTTGGTTTTGCGAGACCGGGCGTCCCTTGAGCATGAGGACGCCGCCGAGCGCCATCATGAGCACCGAAAACGCCTGGGCTTGCGTGATCGGCAGCGAGCCCCAGTAGGTTGAACTGGAGCCAGCTCGGAAGAATTCGTAGATGAATCGGCTGAGTCCGTAGAAGACGATGGCCAGCCCCGCGGCGGTTCCGGGAAGGCGGTCCTGCTGCCGCTCCCATCGCGAAAGAATCCAAGCGAGGACGAGGCACAAGGCGGTGTCGACCAGCTGCGCGGGGAAATAGCGCACTCCGCTGGCATCCATGGGCACGCCCCACCAAGCGGAAGTTGGACCGCCGTGGCAGCAGCCGTTGGCCAGACAGCCAATCCGACCGATCGCCTGCGCGACGAGCAAGGGAGCCCCGAACGTATCGAGGACCGACCAGACCGGTGCCTTTTTCCATCGGCACCAGAGCACCAGGGCGATGAACCCAAACACGATGCCCCCAAAGCTCGTCAAGCCGCTGAATTGCAGCGAAAAGAGCTCGCCGCGATACGCTGGCTGCCGAAAATGGTCCCATTCCTGAACGATGTAGACGACCCGGGCACCGATGACGCCCAGTACAACCGTCCAAATTGCGGAATCCATGATAATGTCGGGATTGACATGGAATCGTGGTGCCCGTCGCGCCGCCCAATACAGGCCAAGCACCACCCCGATCATGAGGATCAGGCCGTAGGTGTGCAGGGAGAAACTGCCGATTTTAAAGAGGACCGGAAACATCGCGGGCTACCCGCTATTCAACCCGATTCGGGTCGGCCTCGCTCCCGGACTCAACTTCTCGGAGCAACTCCAGATCGAGCAGGTCCTTGGCGCGACCCGACGCCCGCTTTGTTTTCACGTAGTCGTTCCGGCTTATAACCTGCACCGTAACCCCATCTAGCTCAAGTTCAGAGCGGTTCTGCCAAGCGTCATCGAAGTCGACTCCCGAAAGGGAAACAAGTAGATCGATGGCGCTAGGAGGTCGGCCGAAGACAATCATCTGCTGACTGCCAGTGAAAAGTTCGTTCAGGATTTCGTCAGGTACCGGCAGACCAAACTCCTGGAGCGCTGCTCGCAAGCGCCACTTGTTGTCCTCGTCGCGCGCCACGAAGACATCCAGGTCCTCGGTGTACCGTGGTCTACCATAGATGGCGAGCGCGTGTGCGCCAACGATCAAAAACTTAACGTTCTTCGAGTTTAACGACTCGAAAAACTCTTTCCAATCGGTGAGCATCAGGCCCCTTCCACAACTTTTCGAGTTCAATCATTGCATCGAGGCGCATCTGCGCCGACATGGATCGCCAGCGTTCGAGCCGGGTTCGTTCGATCTCCTCCGGTGTGCCCAACTGAACAGTCCAATCGTGGCGATCGTTCATCAAGCCAAAGCCGCTTCTCGCTGACGGACGATCGCTTCGCCCGTTTCCAAGTACCACTTGTAAGCTTGGTCGATCCCCTGCTCCAGCGAAAGTGACGGTCGCCAGCCAAGGTCGAATAGCTTGGTGACGTCGTTCGTTTTCTCGGGGAATCCGTCGGGCATCGAAGTGTCCCATTCGATCGAGCCGGTGTGGCCCACGACTCGCTGAACCGTCTCAGCGAGGGCTTTGATCGTGATGGGCACGCCGGTGCCGATGTTGATATGACCCTCGATGCCGCCCCGCTCGAGCAGGAAGACGAGCGCGTCGGCCAGGTCGTCGGAATACAGGAACTCGCGCTTGGGTGAGCCCGTGCCCCAGCAGACCACGTTGCGATTGCCGTCGAGCTTCGCTTCGTGGAACTTGCGGATGAGGGCGGGGAGCACGTGGGACGACTTCAGGTCGAAATTGTCGTTGATGCCAAAGATGTTGGGCGGCATCGCGCTGTAGTAATTCCGGCCGAACTGGCGCCGGATGGAATCGCACAGAAAGATGCCGGCGATTTTCGCGATGGCGTAGGGCGCGTTGGTCGGTTCGGGCTTGTCGCTCAGGAGCGCGTCTTCGGGGATCGGCTGCTTCGTTTCGCGTGGGTAGACGCAGCTGGAACCCAGGAAGAGGAACTGCGGCACGTCGTTCAGGTGCGCGCCCCAGATCAGGTTCGACTCCATCATCAGGTTCAGGCCGATGAAGTCGGCGGGATAGGTGTTATTGGCATGGATTCCGCCCACCTTGGCTGCGGCCATGATGATCGCGCGGGGGCGCTCCCGGCTCAGATAGTCCCAGGTGGCTTGCTGGTTGGTCAGGTCCAGCTCCTCCATGGTCGGGGCGATCAGGTTGTGGTAGCCCTTGTTCTTGAGCTTGCGGTAGATGGCCGATCCGACCAAGCCGGTGTGTCCGGCCACGTAAATCTTGTCGTCTTTCTGCAGCATGATGAAGTCCGCGTCGTTGATTTCTACGCTGTTCAAGTTCATTATGGAGCATCGGGTTCCCCCGCTCAGGTGAAACCTGAGGATTCTCGGAGGTGGACGCGGGGTGAGGACGACTCAACGAGCAATGCTCAATTTGATTGCGGTGAGCCAGCGCTCTACTTAGCAGAACCCGCGCCCGATTCAGGCGCTGGCGCTACCGCCGGAGCGACTACTTTCACCACCTGACCTTCTTCCAGACCCGACTTGATCTCGATGAGGGCTCCGTCAGAGATACCGGGCTCGACGAACGTGCTCACCCATTCCGAGCCCTTTTGGACTTGAACGACCCATTTTCCATTCGAATCCTTGGTGACCGCGTCGACCGGGACCACGAGCGCATTCTCAACTTTGCCCGTGCGCACGCCGAGTCGTCGGACGACGGAATTCGGCTGCACGACGCCTTTATCGTTGTCGAATGTGATCACGGCCAGATATCCGGCCGATTTTTGTCCGGCGGCAGGGGGCAACACGGAGACTTCGCGCACCTTGCCCATGAAGGGATCGGAATTCTGGCCCTCCATCGCGATGAGGATGTTTGTGTCTCGCTTGACCTCATCGGCGCGCTCAGGAGGAACGATGCCTTGGATGGTGATGCTGCGGTAGTCGATGATGGTCGCGAGCGGCTGCCGGGCTTTGGTTTGCATGCCGGGCTTGGCTTCCAGCGCGATGACCGTGCCCGAAATCGGGGCCCGAATAATCGACTGCTTGATACCGGCCCGGGCGTCCCGGTAGTATTCGGCCGCTGCCGCCACGGCTTGACGTTCGGCAGTTAATCGGCTGTCGACATCGGCTTTGGCCGCCCGGAGCGCTTCTTCGGCTGCAATTCGGGCTTGGGTAGCACTCGTGAGGTCGTCGCTGCCGCCCGCCTGCACCCCAACCCGGGCCGCTTTCTCGGCGGCTCGAGCCTCGGCAAGCGCCTTTTGGGCGTTACGAACGGGGCCTTCGTTCTCGGCCCGGGCAGCCGCAAGCGCGGCTTCTGCCGAAGCGAGATTGGCCTTGGCCGACTCGACCGTGACCGCCTGACCCGGTATGGCCATCTTGATGATCGTTTCACCTCGCCCGACCCGCTTACCGATCGAAGTGAGCACCTCTTCCACCGGAAGGTCGTAAGGCGATGTCACGACGACTTGCGTGTTCATCGGGGTGACCACTTTGCCGCTAAAAAACGCGTAGCCGACCAAGTCCTGCCGGACGACTTTGGCTGTGCTCGATCGCTCCACGGTGGCACCGGGCGCCGTGCCGGGAGCCACTCCAGTGGGTTGGCAACCCCATGCGGCCAGTCCAATCACGCCCAAAAATCCGAGTCGAATCTGTAGTTTCATAGAGCAATTTCCGTAGTTCCGGCGACGTTCTATGAGGCTGGCTTCGGGCGTTGAAGCCAGCCGATTCGAGTCAAAAAGGAATTAAAAAACTACTTCGCGGGCTGGAAAGCGGATCCGGGCAGTGGGGCCACCTTGGTCGCCGAGGTGAATGTCATCGCCCAGACGTTGTCGCCGGGGAACGTCGTGACGACCTTCATGGGCACCTGAATGCCGCCGACTGCCTTGTAGTCGCTGTAGTCGATCATGGAGATCACGGAGCCAAGGGTGCTGCGGCGCACGTTCACCAGCCGTCGCAGAAGACCTGTTTTCTTGTCGAAGTACAGCTCTTCGGTCGATTCCGTGGCGGGTCGGGAGGCGCGGACGACGATCATCTCCTCTTTCCCGATCTTTTCGGTGCCGGTGATCGTGGCTTTCTGCAATCCGGAGAAATTGGCTTTGTTCCGCCAGGATCGGCCCACGCGACTGAAGTTGGCGATTCCTTCGCCGTCCATCTTCTGGCCGTAGTACCAGGCATCCTTGCCGTCCGATAACACTTCGGTTGCGCCGGAAATCTTGAACTTATCCGTCGCATCTTGAGTGAGCTCGACCGGCTTGGTCTCGACCTTCATGGTCTGCGGATTCGGGGCCGTGAGGGTGCCCTTGCGGATGATCGTGCCCTCGCCGCTGGCGGCCAGATGACGGTCGAAAAGTGATTCAGGTTTGGGCGCGTTGGCCATCCGCTCGTGGCGCATCTTCAAACCTTCGGGAATCGGGGTTCCGGCGGGATGCTCTTTTCCACCATGGCAGGAGTTGCAGGTGACCTCGAGCTTGCCGCCGAAGTTCTTCTCGTTGATGTCCCGCTGCATGAGGATCATGCGCCGAGCCGTCTCTTTGGTCCGCGTGTCTGTCGCGAAATCCTTCATGTCGTGGCAGTCGGCGCATTCGTACTTCAGGCTCGCGGCCATGAACTCCATTGCGGGGATCAGGTCGGAAGCGGGCACGCCCTTGAACACCTTGATGTTCTTGAACACCTGATCGCTGGTCGGTTCGCCCTGATAAGTTGCGGCGATGATCATTGGTGTCAGACACAGGGCGGCAAGGGAGAGTCGTTTGAGCATGGGACATTATAAGCTTCGAATCGATGCCGGACAACTCCCCTGCCGTGAAATTTGCTGAACTCGCCGCGACGATTCGGGCGCGTCCGTGCACGTGGCCGGTTCGATTGGTGGCCGTCGACGGTGGGGCGGGCTCGGGCAAGAGCACGTTTGCGAAGCAATTGGCGGAAGCGCTCCTTTGCCCGATCGTTGAAATCGACGACTTCCTCTCCATTGAGGACCTCGAAACGTGGTGGCCCCGATTGGAAGCCCAAGTCTTGCTGCCTCTTTTCGCCGGCAATGATTGCCGGTACCACGTGCGCGATTGGTCGGATTACACCGGGGATCGGCTTGGGGGTGAGAAGCGGCTGCCGTGGTGTCCGGTTCTGATTTTGGAGGGAGTTGGTGCTTCCCGGCAGGCCGTGAGCGAGCGCCTTCATTTTTCGATTTGGGTCGACGCGCCTGAAGAGCTGCGCCTGGCGCGGGGTTGCGAGCGAGATGCCGCTATCCCCGGGGCTCAAGCCATATGGGATCGCTGGCTTATCCTTGAACGGGCCTTTCATCAGCGCGATGGTGCCCGAAATCGGGCCAACCTGATCGTGGACGGGACACAGCCATGGACCTCGGATGGCCGGTTTTGGCTCCTTAACGATCAGCCGCCCGAAACGTAGCCTCGCCGTGCCAAAATCACGCTCATGAGCACGTCCGTCCTCACGGCCGACGATATGCGCCGCACGCTGAGTCGTATGGCGCACGAAATCGTCGAGTCGAACGGCGGGATCGATGACTTGGTCGTTGTCGGGGTGTTACGCCGGGGTTATCCCATCGCCAAGCGGCTGGCCTTTTTGATGACCCAACTCGAAGGGGTCACCGTCCCGTGCGGCAAGATCGATATCCAGCGGTTTCGGGACGACAAGATCGCTCGGGTCGCTGAGACCGACAGCAGCGAGATCCCATTCCAGGTGAATGATCGGACGGTGGTGCTCGTGGACGAAGTCATTTATACGGGACGCACCATTCGAGCCGCCATCGACGCCCTGCTCGAATTTGGCCGCCCGAACCGGGTGGAGCTGGCCGTCCTCGTCGACCGCGGCCACCGAGAACTGCCCATCCAGCCGGACTACTGCGGCAAGACGGTGAAAACCGAAAAAGCGGACCACGTGGTGGTCAAAGTTCAAGAATTTGACGGCGAGGATGAGGTGATCCTGCAGCTCGCCTCCGAACGTCTGGGAGCCTCTTCATGATTCGCAGTCTGCTCAGCATTCGCCATGGCGAGCCGGAATTTCTCCGTGGCCTGGTCGGTCTTGCCGCCGAATACAAGGCTCGCGTGGATGCGGGTGAGGTCATTCAGCCGCCCGAGCCGAAAACGGTGGGACTGTTGTTCTTCGAAGGCTCGACTCGAACGCGCGTCAGTTTCGAGCAAGCCTGTCATTACCTGGGCTATCGGCACTGCAATTTTTCGGGCGCGGGCAGTTCGATGTCGAAGGGCGAAAGCCTGAAAGACACGATCCTCACCCTGCGATTTGAGCGCCTGGACGCATTGGTCATGCGCCACCGGGCCAGTGGCTCGGCGCAGCTGGCGGCGCAAGTGTTTGAAGGTCCCACGGTCAATGCGGGAGACGGCCAGCACGAGCACCCCACTCAGGCCATCGGAGACGCGCTGACCGTACTCGAACACAAAGAGCGGCTGGACGGACTCGTGGTGACGATCGTCGGCGACATCGAACATTCGCGCGTCGCGCGCTCGAACATCTGGATGTTTAACAAGCTCGGATGCGAGGTGCGCATCGTCGGGCCCCGCGCCCTCATACCTCGCCACCCGGGATCGCTCCCGGCCAAGGTTTATCAGGATCTTCCCGAGGCGCTCGACCGCGCCGACGTCGTGATGGCGCTGCGGCTGCAACAGGAGCGCATGGATGACGGCGACCTGACGTCCATCGGCGCGTACCGACGGAGCTTCCAGATCAACCATCGCACGTTGCGCTACGCCAACCGCGATGCGATCGTCATGCACCCCGGCCCGATGAACCGGGGCGTCGAAATCGACGATTGGACGGCCGACGGCCCGCAATGCGTGGTGCTCGACCAAGTCGAAAACGGCATCTTTGCCCGAATGGCGGCCCTGTCGTGGGTGCTCGGCCACAGTGAACTGCCCCAGGCGCCAGAAGCCGTCGGAGGACCCGCATGAAAACACTGCTGAAAAACGGACGCATTCTCGACCCGAGCCAGAACCTGGACATCGTGGGCTCCCTCCTCATTGAGCACGAGCAAGTGGTCGAGTTTGGCGAGGAGGTCCGCTGTGACGACGCGGATACGGTGTACGACTGCAAAGGCATGTGGATCTGCCCGGGGTTGGTCGACCCCCACGTTCATCTGCGCGAGCCGGGGCAAGAGCATAAAGAGACGATTCGCTCGGGCACGCAAGCCGCCGCGGCAGGAGGCTTCACTACCGTCTGCTGCATGCCGAATACGGATCCGCCCCTGGATCGACCCGAGTTGGTTGACTATATCCTCGACAAGGCCTCCGCGCCGGACGCGGGCGGCGTATTCGTGGCTCCCGTTGGCGCCCTTACGGTCGAATCCAAGGGCGAAAAGCTGACCGATCTCGCGGCCCTAAAGCGGGCTGGCATCGTCGCCGCCAGCGATGAAGGCGCGCCGATCCAGAATTCGAAGACGATGACCCGGGCGATGGAGGTCTGCGCGGAGCTGGGCCTGCCGATCATGGCCCATTGCGAGGACCTTGCCCTGAGCGGCGGCTCGATGAACTTGGGCGCGCAAAGTACGATGCTCGGGCTGAAAGGCATTCCCCGGAGCGCGGAAGAGACGATGGTCATGCGGAACTGTCTGCTCTCGCTTCACACGGGCTGTCACGTCCACATTCTGCGCGTGAGCACGTGGGGCGCGGTCGAACTGATCCGCCAAGCGAAATACCTGGGCGCCCGGGTGACGTGTGAAGTTTGCCCGCAGTATTTCGTGCTGCACGACGAGCTGATTGGAGACTTCGACGCTCGCTACAAAACCACACCGCCGTTGCGCACGCCCGTCGATATCGATTTGATCACCCAGGCTTTGGCCGACGGCACGATCGACTGCATCGCGAGCGACCACTCGCCTCACGCGCCCTACGAAGTGGACGTGCCGTTCGAGGAAGCCCCGTTCGGATTTGCCGGACTGGAGTCGGTGGTCGGGCTAACGCTGACCTACGCGACGCACGCCGGGTTGCTTTCACCGCTCGATACGGTCAACAAGCTGAGCACCGCCCCCGCCAACATCATGCAGCTGGACGCCGGCAGCCTCGTGCCGGGTGAGACGCCGGTGGCCCAAGTCACCGTGATCGATCCCGAGCTGGAATGGACGTTCGATGTCAGCCGCACCTTCACGCGGGGCAAGAATTCGCCCTTCCATGGTTTGAAGCTGCGAGGCAAGCCGATGCTCACCATCTGCGGCAGTGAAATCTACCGGGATGCGCAGTTCGATGACTCTCGCTTGACGACGGTCGGCTGATTCCGAGCGTATGCCAATGGTGATGCGCCGTCGACCGTGGTCACTCCTGCTTGGATGTCTCGTCTTGGCGGGATGCCGGTTGGGTGAAATCCCCGATCCCAACGACCCGGATCAGATTCATTCCGTGGATCTGAAGATGATCCAAGCCACCTTGTCCGACGACTACGCCAATCTCTTCTCGCGCCAGGTGAAGGGCGAGATCACGGAAGCCCAGGTGCACGATCTGCTCGTCGCCGAAGCCAAGAAGTATGCGGCTGCCATCGACGTCACCCAGATCGATCCCGACCAAGCGTGGCAGTTTGGCGAAATTCTGCGCACGGCGGAGGACTGGAAGAAGGGGGCCGAGGTGTACAAGATCGCCACGGCGGCTCCGGTGACCGTCGATCGCAAGGTGAATGACACCCTGCGTTACGCGCAGTGCCTGGCTCACCTGGGCAAGGTTCCCGAGGCGATCAAACTCACCCGCAGCGTCTTCAATGTGCGACCCGAGGACAAGGGGCCCATTTTGCCGGCTGTCCTCTACGAGATCGTGCCTCCTGCCGAGAAATCGGGGCATGCCCGCGAACTGGCGCAATTGCTCGTCGATGCGTGCCGCGAGCACTTAGCCGTCCGAGTGGATGTGGAGACGATGCCGGGGCGAGCGTTCCTTACGGCACGGTTTACGCACATTCGCCGTGCGGCGGATGAAGCGCTCCGACTCGCTCGTAAGACGGGATCGTCCTCGTTCGTCGCGCAGATTCAGGCCGACGTCGCCCAGATCATCGGTCGGTAACGGTCAACCCTATTCCGCGACCTTCAAAACGCTCAGAAAGGCCTCTTGCGGGAGCTCGATCGAGCCCATCTGCTTCATGCGCTTC
The DNA here is from genome assembly GCA_044226215.1 of Fimbriimonadaceae bacterium. Classification (GTDB taxonomy): domain Bacteria; phylum Armatimonadota; class Fimbriimonadia; order Fimbriimonadales; family Fimbriimonadaceae; genus JBGAHK01. Next base: position 1,139,827 of record JBGAHK010000002.1, read on the forward strand.
TTGCCCTCTTTCTGCTTTTCCAGCAGCTTGCGCTTCCGGGTCACGTCGCCGCCGTAGCACTTGGCAATGACGTCCTTGCGGTACGGTTTGACCGACTCGGCAGCAATCACCTTGGCACCGATCGCGGCCTGGATTCGGACTTCGTACTGCTGACGCGGGATGACCTTGCGCAGCTGCTCGGCCATGGCGCGGCCGCGGTTGTAGGCGAAATCACGGTGGACGATAAAGGAAAGCGCGTCGACCGGGTCGCCGTTGAGCAGAATGTCCACTTTAACAAGATCGGCCGCCTGGTATCCGTCCAGATCGTAGTCGAAAGAGGCATAGCCCCGAGTCGAAGACTTCAACTTATCAAAGAAGTCCAGCAGGATTTCACCCAGCGGTAGTGTGTAGTACAAGATCACGCGCTGGGGCGTGGGATATTCGGTGCGCAGATAGGTGCCGCGTCGCTCCTGACACAGCGTCATGCACGTCCCGACGTATTCCTGCGGGACCATGATCGTGGCCTTGACGATCGGCTCCTCGATCAATTCCAGCTCGTGAGGCTGAGGGAATTCGGTCGGGTTGCTGATGTGCTCCTCTTTGCCATTCTTCCACGTGATCCTGTAGTCGACGCTCGGCGCGGTGAGGATCAGGTCGAGCTTGAACTCGCGCTCCAGCCGCTCACGCGCGATATCCATGTGGAGCAGGCCCAAAAAGCCGCATCGAAACCCAAAGCCAAGCGCCGCGCTGGTCTCGGGTTCAAAATTCAAGCTGGCGTCGTTCAGGCGAAGCTTTTCGATCGCATCTCGGAGATCCTCGTATTGGTCTCCGTCTGACGGATAGAGTCCGCAGAACACCATGCTCAGGGCCTGCCGGTAGCCGGGCAAGGCGTCGGTCGCACGAGGCTCGGCGAGGGTGATGGTGTCGCCCACCTGCGCATCGCCGATGCTCTTGATCGCGGCCGTCACGAAGCCAACTTCGCCGCAATCCAGCCCGTCGTTAACGGTCAGGCCAGGTCCAAAGTGGCCGGTGGAATCGACATCGAAGGTGATCCCTGTCGACATCATCAGGATCTTGTCGCCCTTCTTGACGGCACCGTCTTTCACTCGAATGTAGGCCACGGCGCCCTGGTAGGGGTCGAAATGCGAGTCGTAAATCAGCGCGCGCAACGGCCCGGTCGAAGCTCCGGACGGCGGCGGCACCCTCAGGACGATCGCCTCCAGAATCTCGTCGATGCCGATGCCCGATTTGGCCGAGCAGGGGATGGCGTCGGTGGCGTCGATCGCGACCGCCATCTCAATCTCCTCCCGCGCTCGCTCGATGTCGGCGTGGGGCAGGTCGATTTTGTTGATCACGGGGATGATCTCGAGGTTCTGATTCATCGCCATGCTGGCGTTGGCGATGGTCTGAGCCTCGACGCCTTGGCTGGCATCGACCACGAGAAGCGCGCCTTCGCAGGCCGCGAGGGCTCGGGATACTTCGTAAGTGAAATCGACGTGCCCCGGCGTGTCGATCAAGTTCAGCTGGTACATCTCGCCGTTTTGGGCTTTATAAAGAAGCCGCACCGCCGCCATCTTGATCGTGATGCCGCGCTCGCGCTCCAGGTCCATGGAGTCGAGCATCTGCTCTTGGGCAGTCCCACGAATGGCGCCACAGCGCTCGATCAGCCGGTCCGCGAGCGTGGACTTGCCGTGATCGATGTGCGCGATGATGCAGAAGTTACGGATGTGGGACTGGTCCATTCGGGGGCAGCCCCTATTGTACCGGTCCGGCTACAGCCGACTCGCCGCAAGCCAATTGGCGGACGAATAGTGCATGAACCAGTTGTACCGGCGCACCTCGATCCCGGCGACCAGGTGCAGGGCGTACGCGCCGTAGTACCACCGTTTGAATTTGTGGATCATCCTGAGGGTGGGCGGCCCGGAGGTGCGCATGATGGCGCGGACGCGTGCATTGGGTTCCACGTCGATCGCCTTCTGCAGATACTCCTGTGACCGTTCGAGGCTGGCGTCGCGGGCCTCTTTGCGGGCACACCAAAGGAAGTTGCTCGCAATCTCATGGGCGTACCGCTCGTCGAGGCGTCCATCACAGGCCATCCGGTCGCGGATGTAGTCCGTGATATCGACCACGTCCTGTATCCAGCCCGCGCGCGAAATGCCGCTGACGCGTGGGCCAGCGTGTTGCCGAGCAAAGACCAGCGTCTCGGGCAAGAACGTCATGCGATGGCCCTCGTAGGCGGCGCGGAGGTGGAAATCGACGTCCTGGCTCGATTTGACGCCCAGACGCCATCCGCCCATCTGCTCGACAAAAGATCGCCTCCACAGTCCGGCCGGTGTCGACCAGAGGATGTCTTGCGCCAAGAAACTGCCGAACGGATCGTCCAGGGTGATTCGGTTCCAGACAAACGGCTCGTCGCCTGGTTTTTCGCGGAACCAGGCCGTCTGGCAGAACGCCACGTCTAGGGCCGGATCCTCCTGAAAGGCGGCGACTTGGCGGGTGAGCTTCTCGGGGTGAAGAAGGTCGTCCGAGTCGAGGAACATGACCAGATCGCCCTTGCTCAGTTCCAGACCCTTATTGCGAGCCACCTGCGCGCCGGAGTTCACCTGACGGTGGTAGCGCACCTGGGGGTGCTCGGCCGCCACCTGCCACATGAAGGATTCGGTGTCGTCCGCGCTGCCGTCGTCGACGACGATCGCCTCCCAATCCGTGTACGACTGCGCATAGACGGACGCAAGCGTCTCGCCAATCAGGTCGGCCCGGTTGTATGTGGGGATAACGATCGAAACTTTCATGCTCGGCGATGACGTTCAAACTTCATCGTCGGTTGGATGAAGCTCGTTAAAAATACCCGTCGCTTGATTCCTTTGCCGACTCCAGGTAGTCAGCAATGAACTGCTTCAGCTTATCTTCTTGTTCCTTTTGCGCCTCAGGAGTCTGCGCTTGGAGCGCAAAATCCGGAATGATTCGGTAGAAAACGCCATCCGAGTTGTGCCCGTGCATCAGCGCCTCCCAGAAGAGCGCCGCCTTGAGCGACTGCGTGTCGCCGTAAAATCCGCCGGGACCCTTGTAGAAGTACGCGGCCACCTTGTTCCGCTCCTTCTCATTGGTCATGTGGATGAGCATGAAGGGCACCTTGCCGCGCGATTTCGTCTCGACCGAGCTGGCTTCGCTCTTGAAGATGGTCCAGTTCTGGGCCGAGAAGCACACGTGCGGGTCGTGGAAGCTGGACCGGCTCGCGCTGGCGATGAGGACGACATCGAACGAGTCGGCTCCAACCGGATATCGGCGCGCCACGATGCCGTAAGGCGTCAGCCACCGATAGCTCTTCTCGTCCATCTTGTAGCTCACGCGGGTATCGCCATCGCCGGGAATGAACGCGCTTTTGCCCACCTTGGTCGGCGCCATGGCGATCATATCGTCTTCCGTTTTCGCGTCCCCGGTTGCGCGGGGGGTCATTTTGAGCCATGCGCCGGCAAGTCCGAAGACGCCAACGGCAACGGCAACTCGAGTCATCAATCCTTCCATCCGAGCAACCTCGCTATTTTAAAGAGAATCAAGAAGCAGATCACCAGGCCGATGTAGCCCGAATAATCGTGGAAAGTGTGGCCGGCGTCGCTGCCCCATTGGTTTCCGACAAAGCCGATCATGGCGATGCGCAAGCCGTTGATGAACAGACAGAGCGGCACGATGCACGCGGCGAGGAGCATGTTGCCCCACAGCCCGAGCCGGGCGATCCCCATGAAGAAGAGGGAGAACGCGGTTACGGCGAGCATGAGCTTAAAGCCGCTGCACGGCACGCCGACGTCGAGGACGAAGTTGTCGAGCAGGATGACCGTCGACTGGTCCTGTATCGGATGCAGCCCGATGATGTCCAGCAGCCCGAACGCGACCTTGGTCGAGAGAAGCTGAAGCGGGTTCGTATAGTTGTCGATGAACGCGCCCCAGACGGGGAGCATGAAGATGAAGTAGCAGACGGGCAGGAGCAGGGCAAACATCCATCGGATGCCCGCCACGAACCAGATGCCCGCGAGAATCGACGCGATGAAGCAGATCGCCAGCATCTGCTGTACGTCCGAGACATACGCGGCCCGGCTGACCGCCAGAACGCCGATCAGGGCGATCAATCCGCCCCAGCCCGGCTTCACCTTGTGCCGTGAGATGCGATCCCAGTTCTTGAAGATGATCACGCCCACGATGGCCGGCACCAGCCAACCATGCGAGTAGTACTCATCTTTGGACCAGATGTTGGGTAGGCGGCTGAGCAGGCTCCAATTGGCAAAACCGATCGCGCAGAACGCGATCGTCGCCGGCCAGAACGCCACCGACATGTAAGCCCGGGTCAAAAGGCTCCAAATATCGTCGAGAATTGAACCAGCCGGCGCTTGTGGCGCAGGTTGAGGCTGGTCGGCCCGACCGGGATCGAGTGCAATATCCATGGTCTTCAGAAAACAAAAAACGTGCTGCTCATCGTGTCACGAATGAGGGGCATCATGCAACCTTGTTGTTCAACGCCCCCACTCCGTGCAGAATTCCCCGAAATTATCGGTCGCAGAACCGTTTAGGTAAAGTTTGCGTGCCCAGATGAACCCACTTTCCACGATTCCCGGAGTTTTGATTCGAGAACTTGCCCGCTTCGAGGACCGTCGCGGCTGGTTGACCGAGCTGTACCGGGATGACGAGCTTCCGGAGGATTTCAGGCCCGCCATGAGCTACCTCAGCGTCACTTTACCGGGAGTGGCCCGCGGCCCTCATGAACACGAGCGGCAAACTGACCTCTTCGTCTTCTTGGATGGCGCCTACGAACTCCACCTTTGGGAAAATCGCCCCGGCATGGGTGAGGCGTCCGACATCATTTCCGTTGGCCGGGAGCGTCCGTGCGCGGTTTGGGTGCCGCCCGGAGTGGTGCACGCCTATCGCAATGTGGGCGAGGCTCCCGCTTTCGTCCTCAATTTCCCCGATCAGCTTTATGCCGGACCGGGCAAATCGGAGCCCGTCGACGAAATTCGGCACGAGAATGACGCGACTTCGAGGTTCCAGCTATGACCGTTCTCGTCTGCGGTGGAGCCGGCTTCATAGGATCCGCCTTCTGCCGGATCGCTCCCCCGGAGGTGAAAGTGGTCGTGCTCGATGCCCTCACCTACGCGGGGAACCGAGCGAACCTGGAAGGCGCGACCTTGGTGGGCTTCGTCCACGGTGAAATCCAAGACCGTGAGCTGGTGGAACGAACCTGCCGCGAATACGGGGTCACCCATATCGTCAACTTTGCGGCTGAAACTCATAACGATCGGTCGATCTTGAGCGCCGACCACTTCATCGGTACAAACGTCGTCGGGGTCTATGCCCTGCTGGAAGTGGTCCGAAAGCTGGAGCTTGCAAAATTCGTACAAGTCAGCACGGACGAGGTGTACGGCTCCATCACGGAAGGCGAGTTCACCGAATCATCCCCTCTGGAGCCGAATACTCCCTATAGCGCCAGCAAGGCGGCGGGAGATCTGCAGTGCCGGGCGCACTGGGTGACGTATCGGACGCCCGTTTGCGTCACGCGGGGCGGGAACACGTACGGACCGTACCAGTACCCGGAGAAGCTGATTCCGTTCTTCGTCACACGCCTGATCCAAGGCAAGAAAGTGCCGCTCTACGGCGTCGGCGATCAGGTTCGTGAGTGGATCCACGTCGAAGACCACGCCCGCGGAGTCTGGACTGTCCTGCAGCAGGGCGAGCCCGGGCGGGTTTACAACATTGGCGACGTGAATGAGCGTAGCAACCGGTGGATCACCGATGTATTACTGGCCGAAACGGGTCGCGACGAGACGTTCGTCAGGCCGATCCCTGACCCGCGTCGCGGCGCCCACGATGCTCGGTATTCGATGACCTGCGAGCCCCTCCACGCCCTGGGCTGGCGACCTGAGCGGCCGTTCGAGGCCAGTTTGAGAGAGACCGTGCGCTGGTTCAAGGAAAACGAGGCGTGGTGGCAAGCCATCGTGGCCCAGCCGGACTACCAGACGTTTATCTCAAGATTCTACGGTCCGGGTCTGGGCCAAGACCTCTAGGTAAGATTTGAGAAAGATGAAAGCCTTGATCTTGGCCGGAGGCAAGGGGACGCGGTTGCGGCCGATCACGTTCTCCATGGCCAAGCAGTTGGTTCCCATCGCGAACAAGCCGGTCATCGAGTACGGGATCGAGTCGGTGGTCGAGGCTGGAGCGCGCGAGTGCGGCATCATTGTCGCCGACACGGCGAGTGAAATCCAAGCCGTTTGCGGGGACGGCAGCCGCTGGGGCATCGAGATTACCTACATTCCGCAGCCGGACCCCCTGGGATTGGCCCACGCGGTGGCGACCGCTCATCCGTTCTTGGGTGACGATGATTTCATCATGTATTTGGGCGATAACCTCATCAAATCGTCCATCCGAGACTTGGTCGACGACTTCAATCAGACTCGGCCCGCCGCGAGCATCCTGCTCACCCATGTGCCGAATCCGAGCGACTTTGGAGTCGCCGTCATGGAGGGAGACCGGGTCGTCCACCTCGACGAGAAGCCCAAGCAGCCGAAATCGAATCTAGCTTTGGTCGGCGTGTATCTCTTCACGCGCCAGATCCACGACGCTATCGCTCAACTGAAGCCGAGTGGCCGGGGTGAGTACGAGATCACGGAGGCGATCCAGACGCTCATCGACCAAGGTTCGACCGTTCGCTCGCATATCGTGACGGGCTACTGGAAAGACACGGGCACGGTCGAGGCGATGCTCGATGCGAATCGACTCATCCTGAGCGACCTTTCGCCCTCGATTCCGAGAGACCGTGTCGACATCGATGCGCAGTCTCGGATCGAGGGCGCGGTATCGGTCGGAGTGGGCACGCGTATCGAACGGAGCATCATTCGCGGCCCTGTCATCATCGGCGACAACTGCCACATTTCGGACGCGTACATTGGCCCCTTTACGGCCGTCGACCACGACTCGACGGTGGTCCAAACCGAGATCGAACACTCCATTGTCCTCGCTGACTGCGTGCTGGATCAGGTGCCTGGTCGGATCGAAAGTTCGCTGCTCGGCCGAGGGGCTCGGGTGGCGCGAAAATCGAGTGGTCCAAAAACGTTGAGCCTGGTGCTTGGCGATTCGAGCGCAATCCACCTGCCATAAGAACCGTTTTGGTATGTGAAAGATAACTGTCAGTATGGGGAACGGATATGATGCGACGAGATCGAGAGAACGCGTATGAGATTTTTTGACGCGCCAGGCGTGACGCTGTCGGAGCGAGAGTCCCAAATCCTCCGCTACGCCTGCAACGGATTTACCGACCAAGCAATTGCGAACGAATTGGGGGTTTCGGTCGCGACCATCAGCACCTATTGGGGCCGGGTGCGAGGCAAGCTGGGACCTCATAGCCGTTCCGAACTCGTCGCGATGTATGTCCGGCAGCGGGCGCACGATGCGCTTGAGCGCCTGAAAAATGACAACCGCGAGCTGATGAAGGTGCTCGAGGAGAAGAATCAGCAACTTTCAGAGGTGGAAACCGCGCTCAACATGATGAGCGCCGTGATTCAAGACGCCCCCGATGCGATCCTGATCGTCGACCAAGCCGCACGCATCCGGCTCGCCAACCGGGTTGCCCACGACCTTTTCGGCTACGACTCCGGCCAGCTGGTAGGTCAAATGGTGTCGAAGCTCGTGCCTTCTGAGCTCGTGGAGAACCACGAGAACCACATGGACAACTACCTCGACAATCCCGAGCGCAAACGAATGGGTGAGCACCTGGCCACGATGGCGGTGAAGAAATCGGGCGAACGGTTCATGGTCTCGGCGACCCTGAACGCGGCTCACTCGAAGAGCGGAACGCTCGTGACCTGTATCGTGCGAGCAGTCTAGATTCGGTTCAATCTCCCGATAATCTTGCCCGTGCGGCTCGGATCGGATAGCCTGTTCGGGCCCGCTTCCCTGCTAAATGCTAAAATTGCACGATTACTCGGGTTGTGAGAACAATATGAAGAAGGCGCTGATTACCGGTGTGACCGGCCAGGACGGGGCTTACCTGGCAGAATTGCTCCTCAATAAGGGCTACGAAGTCCACGGCATCAAGCGACGGACATCGCTGTTCAACACGCAGCGCATCGACCACCTGTTCCATGACAAGCATGAGCAGGGGCTGCCGTTTCACCTCCACTATGGCGATCTGACCGACTCGACCAGCTTGATCCGCGTGATCCAGCAGGTCCAGCCGGATGAGATCTACAACCTCGGCGCTCAGAGCCACGTTCGCGTGAGCTTCGATGAGCCCGAGTACACCGCCGAGACCGACGGTGTGGGCACGCTTCGCATTCTCGAAGCGATCCGAATTCTCGGCATGGAGAAGAAGGTCCGGTTCTACCAGGCTTCGACATCAGAGCTTTACGGCAAGGTCCAGGAGATCCCGCAGAAGGAAACCACTCCCTTCTATCCGCGCTCGCCTTATGCGGTCGCCAAGATGTACGGCTACTGGATCATCGTCAACTACCGCGAGGCCTACGGCATCTATGCCTGCAACGGGATCCTCTTCAACCACGAGTCCCCGCTTCGAGGCGAGACGTTCGTCACCCGAAAGGTGACCCGCGCCGCCGCCCGCATCAGCCAGGGCCTGCAGAAGCGGCTCTACATGGGCAACATCGACTCGCTCCGCGACTGGGGCCACGCCCGCGACTACGTCGAGGCGATGTGGATGATGCTTCAGCAAGACACGCCGGACGATTACGTGGTCGCCACGGGTGAGCAGCACTCGGTCCGCGAGCTGATCGAACTCTCCTTCCGCGAAGTCGGTATTGAAATTGGCTGGGAAGGCTCGGGCGTGAACGAAAAGGGCGTCAATCGGGCGAACGGCCAGACGATCGTCTCCATCGACCCGGTCTACTTCCGACCGACCGAAGTTGAAACCTTGCTCGGCGACCCGACCAAGGCCAAAACCCAACTCGGCTGGACGCCGAAGGTGACGTTCGAAGGTCTTGTCAAGGAGATGGTCGCTTCCGACCTCGATTCGGCCAAGCGCGACGCGCTGGTCAAGCGAGAAGGCTTCCAGGTTTATCAGAGCGCCGAAGAAGGCCGGTAGGACTTTCCTCGTTCAAGATTCGGAAGGGCGGTCGGCTCGCGTCGGCCGCCTTTTTCCTGTGTCGCCACTTTTTTCGTACGTTTCGAACAAAAGTGAGCGACCATAGAGGAATGATCGCAACAACCTGGCGTCAGTGGAGCCTGGCCGGAATGCTCATCGTGATGGCTCATCAAGCCTGCGCCCAAACGGGCACTCCGATCATCACCTCCACGCCCACGGTCGGATACTCATTTTATGATGCCGCCGGGCGAGGCGGCGCCGCGAACGTCATTTCGGTCTCGGGCGGGCCAGGATTTACCCAAGCGATCCGGGTCAACTACAACAGCGACGCGCCAAACATTTACGACTCCGCACTCTCCTGGACCAATACGGCCAGCATCGCGGCCGGCGATCTGATCCAGATCACGTACTACATCCGCAAAGTCAGTCCGCTCGATAACCAGCCGGTTCGGGGCCAGTTTGTGATGGAGCGGAACGGCTCGCCCTACACCCAGTCGCTGACCGCGGGTTATCCGGCGAGCACAAACGGTTGGACCCGGTACAGCTACGCGTGCAAGTCGGCCGAGGCCTACGCCGTCGGGGGATGCGCCTTTCGATTTCAGTGCGCGCGCGGTCCGCAACAGTTCGATATCGGCGGGATCACGTGCGTCAAGTATCCAACGGGCACCAGCGTCACGAGTCTCGACCTCGCCTATCCATACCCAGGCTCGGAGCTGGACGCCCCGTGGCGGACCGAGGCCAACGCCCGGATCGAGACGTATCGCAAGGCGGACTTCAAGGTCACGGTCCTCGACAAGGACGGGCTTCCCGTGCCGAACGCGAATGTGGGTATCGCGATGACCAATCACGCGTTCCGTTTCGGCAGCGCGGTGGTCGGCTCGCGACTAACCGCAAGCGATTCCACCAACGCCACCTATCGCAGCAAATTCCAGTCGCTCTTCAACGCGGCCGTGCTTGAAAACGACCTCAAGTGGCCATTTGTCGAGACTTGGAGCGCCAGCAGCGCGGTCTCGGGGATGAATTGGCTGACCTCGCGTGGCTATCCAGTTCGGGGCCACAACGTCATCTGGCCAAGCTGGGGCAACATGCCGCCCGACTGCCAGGGCCTCGCGACAAATGATCTTCGGACCCGAATCGACAACCGGGTCTTCACCGCGTTGCAACAGTTTCCCGGCAAGCTGTACGACTGGGACGTTTTGAACGAGCCGTACGACAACAACGACGTCCAAGGCCGAATTCCCGGCGTTTCGGGCGTGAGCTCATTCACCGGCAGACTCGGCAACGCGGAAATGGTTCGCTGGTTTCAGGAAGCCCGGGCCGCCGACCCTACCGCACATCTCTTCTTGAACGATTACAACGTGATCGAAGGCGAGGACACCTCGCACCGGGCTTACACGATGGCGGTGCTGAACTATCTGATTGGCCAAGGCGCGCCGATCGACGCCTTCGGGATGCAGAGCCACTTCAAATACAACATGACGTCGATGGAGACGTACAAGAGCCGGATCGACGCGATAGCGGCCCTGGGACTGCGGCTCGCGGTGACCGAGTTCGACGCTGACGTGATCGACGAATCGCTGCAGGCCAACTTCCTGCGCGACTACATGACGCTCATCTTCAGCACCCCCAAAGCCGACTCGTTCTTCGTCTGGGGGTTCTGGGAAGGGGCTCATTGGCTGCCGCAGGCGGCCATGCTCCGGTCGGATTTCAGCGAGAAGGCCGCCGCGGCGATGTGGCGGGACCTCGTTTTCAACCAGTGGTGGACCGATGTCCATCAAGCCACCGTGAGCACCGGCATCACGACGGTCCGCGGGTTCCTGGGAAGCTACTCGGTCCAGGTCAACGCGCTCGGTACGGTCAAAACCGTGTCGTCGAGCCTGGCCAGTGGCGGGCAGAATTTGGTCGTGTCGTTGCCCGTTGCGTTGCCGAGCCTCGCCTTGACGGTCGACCTGCAGGACCTGAGCATCCCGCCGACCGGCGAAGTCGTCGATGTCGAACTCCGCACACCCGGTACCCAGACGGTGGTGGCATCAGGCACCTGCACGTTGAATCCATCGGGAGCGGGCAAGTTCATGATTCCCACCACGCTTGGCGCCGGCACCTATGACATTGCGGTGCAGGGACGTCACTGGCTCCGCAAAAAACTGAGCTCGCAATCCCTTCCCGCGAATGGCTCAAAGGCGATCGCCGTGAGCCTCGTGAATGGCGACGTGGATGGGGACAACGCGGTGACCGTCTTCGACTACGGAGCGCTCAGCGATGCGTTCGACACGTCGGTGGGAGATCCCAGCTGGAACCCGGCCGCGGATCTGGATGGCGACGGCGCGATTACGGTGTTCGACTACGGCATCTTGTCGACCAACTTCGACCGGTCGGGGGATGACTAAGCCGATGCCAAGCCGCAGGCTGTTTTGGGGATTGCCTGGGGATCCCGATTCTCGGCCAGCCAGCTACGGCCGAGTCTATGAACGCAAAGTCTGGCCCACCACCGCGGCACTCATCATTGACGCAACCGATGGTCCTGTCGACCTCTTGCTGGAGCTCACGCAGGATTGGCCGGGGCCCTATGGCGCCTTGTTCCTCGATTTCCATCACGCCCGATTCGCCGTTCCTTTGGAGAAGTCGCGTGAGGAGATTGTGCTTTTCCTGGCGACGTTTCGCGACTTCCTCGAACTGGGGCCGGACTTCAATCTATGGCTGGCATCGGCTCATGGGATGCAGATTGTTTGGGACGAGCACGACTACTTCTATGCCTATGGCGACGAGGAACTCTACATGCCCGTCTTACGCCGGCGTGGCTTTTCACCTGGTCTGATTCGTGTCCAGTCTCCGCATATGCATCTGTACGGCCACGACAAGGGCGATCTGGAACGGCTGATGAGCTATTGGGGGTGGATCGAATCGCCACTGTTACCCAGTGATGAGCACTAGATTCGGTGGAATCTGGTGCGCGGGTCGTCTTGGGCGATTCGAGCTCTGGTCGCGGCCCTAAGGGTGCCGACGTCTTCGCGCGGCGAGAATGCCGAGGCCGAGCGCAGCGAGCGACCCCGGCTCGGGGACGGGCGTGAGGATGACCATGCGGTTCGGGCTATCGGGCTTGCTGTTGTCATACGCCGTGGCGAGAATCGAGCCGTGCAATCCAAACTTGTGCAGTTGCGTGATCTGCCAATTCTCAAACTCCGGTGCGAGGAGTTGGTCCGCAAGAAACGTGTGTCCATCTCGAAGATAAACGTACTGCTCCAGTCTTGGGTCGGTGACCTGAAATGGAATGTTGAAAACGACACCAATTGCGGCCCCATCTTCGTCGAGGTCGCCTAAGAATGCCGAATTTCTTCCCAGAGCATCGTAATACGTAGTCTGACCGTTGCGGGTTACGAAGGGCATAGGTGTGAGTGTAAAACCAGTGACTCCCGCGATATAGCCGGAATCCGAAATATCTGAAGCCCAGCCTCCGAGCTGTTTGCCGCCGAATTCCAAATTGAGGCGCTGTGGCTTGCGGTCAATCCATACAGCCGGAACAAAGTCGCCATGCGTGTCAAACCAATATCCGACGATCTGACCCGCGTTGTTGACATCGAATGCCTCTCCTTCCTCTGAAGGCATATCGAGCAGTTCTTCCGCGCCCGCGGAGTAGATTGCAGGCTTACGAGGTGCGTCCGGGGCCAAGGTGGCCATGCCCACAATCAGACCTGCGTCATTAATTGCCAAACCAAACCCTTGGTAGACCCTCTGGCTACCTAGAAACGAGGCCTTCAAGGCGGAGATTGCGATCGGTTTTACGGGAGAAGGACCTCTCGTAGCGCCTGCTGCGACGCCTGCCCGATTGATTCCCGCTATGCTAACCCCCTCGGCTCCCACTTTATCGGTGTACTGCCAATGCAATCCATCAAACTTGGCCAGATACGACACCGCCCTCGAATTCTCGAGCTTGTATACCTCGGCATAAAGTTGACCGTCATTTGCCTGTCCTACTAGAACATTGACATTTGTTATTGCCCCCAAAGGGTCTGGCAGTACACGGAGCGAATACTTCCCAACCTGGGCGTGCGCACTCGAAAAGCCCAGAGAGACGCACATCGTGACAAACCAGAAGAGCCTAGGTCGCATTATTCGTCACCAACTTGGTCGAAGCGAGCTGCAAAGATGAGGGCGGACGAGAGAAGCGCGGTTCGGCCGGCCGATCGGCCGGACAGGTGACTGCTATTCATGTTTTCCGCTCCTGACAAAAATCCGGAAGACTGCACTTCCACAACGATCTTACTACAGGAGTGGTTCGAGTTCGCACTTCTCGGCTTTTCTTAACCTTTGCGCTCGAATCGCGTGCGTCTTATTCGCATCTCGCCTTCCACGCCACTCCGGTGACGGTCTCCGGCATCGTGCCCGGACGACCCACGGCTGGTCCAGGAGATGGTCGCCTCCGACCTTGGTGCGGCCAAGCGCGACGCACGGGCGAAGCGGGAAAGCTGCAAGGTCGATCGGCGGAATAGGGCCGGTAAGCCTCGGACCGTTCCTCAATCTACGAGGAAAAGTCTGGTGCGCGGGAGAGGACTCGAACCTCCACGCCTTGTGAGCACTACCACCTCAAGGTAGCGTGTCTACCAATTTCACCACCCGCGCACACGGAAAAGGTGAGAGTCCAATTATACCGAACCGAAGAGGACTCGGGGAAGCCCCAAAACCGGCTATAATGAACCTAATGACGCAGCGTCTCCCCGAGTGGTTGACGATTCGCATGCCGCGACCCGACACGATCAAGCAGGTGGAGGGCATGATGCGCTCCAAGAACCTGCACACGGTCTGCGAGAGCGCGCGATGCCCGAATCTTCCCGAATGCTGGTCGAAGAAGACGGCCACCTTCATGATCCTGGGCGATACCTGCACCCGAAGCTGCGGGTTCTGCGCGATCAAGGTCGGTCACGGCTTGGAACTCGATCCGTTTGAACCAGCCCACGTCGCCAAGGTCACCAAAGACCTCGGACTCAAGCATGTCGTGGTCACGAGCGTGGCCCGCGACGACCTGAAGGATCAGGGCGCCACCCAGTTTGCCCGCACGATTTCGATGCTCCATAAGATCGTCCCTCAGACGATCGTGGAGGTCCTCACGCCCGACTTTCAGGGTCGACTCGACCTGCTCAAGATCGTCACCGACGCCAAGCCGGAGATTTACAACCACAACGTCGAGACGATCAAGCGCCTCCACACCGTGGTTCGGCCCCAGGCCAAGTACAGACGCTCGCTCCAACAGCTCGAAAAAGTAAAGGAGTTCGACTCGACGATTTATACAAAAAGCGGCATCATGCTCGGGCTGGGCGAGACGAAAGAGGAAGTCCTCGAAGTGCTTCGCGACCTTCGCGCCGTCGGCGTCGACGCGGTCACGATCGGCCAGTACCTTCGCCCCACCATGAAGCACCTGCCCGTCGTGCGATTTGTACATCCCGACGAGTTCAAAGAGTACGAAAAAATTGGTGAGGACCTCGGCTTTGCGTTTGTCGCGAGCGGGCCGCTCATTCGCAGTTCGTACAACGCGATCGCTTTCAGCGAGAAAGTGATGGCGGAAAGATTGGCCGTAGCCAGTGCCTAGACTGATCCGCAAACGTCTATCCTTGGCATAGATGAATGCGTAAGACCGTCCGGACCGTCGTGATTTTGACGGCGTCGCTTTCGGCGACGGCGGTCACGCTCGTGCCCGTGCTGCTGATGGCGATTCTTGCCGGGCTTTATCTCAACCAAGTCTTTCTCGCCGTTCAGGCACCCGGTCTGCCCGTTCACTTCACGTACAAAGCGAAAGGCGGCGTCTACACGGCGCGCGCCGGCAGCTATCACATCGATCTGCAGGGCTTTCTCGCGTTCACGGCTCGGGTCGATCGCCTCTCGATCGTCGACGCCAACCAGCGCCAAATCGCGAAGTGCGACTTTGTCCAACTGGACGCGTTCGACCCCGTGATCTCGGTACGGGTGGCCCGGCCGGAGGGGATCGTCGCCCGGACGAACAAGGGGTTCGACATCGAGGATGCCTTTCCCATCCGAACCGAAGGCGGGCCGAGCAAAGCGTTTCACGTCCGCGTGACGGACGCCAACCTGCTTTACGAAGACCGCACCGCCCAGCCTGTTCTTCGCCACCGCATCCAGAGCAAAGAGATCGTGGCGGATGGACTCGCGCCCGATGTTCGCGTGGTCGGTACCACCGCGATCTCAGGCATTGGATCTGCACCCATCGAACTTGATCTGGGAAAGGACGGCGAGTGGCGGCTCCATCTCAAAAGCGAGCGTCTGGAGGGCCGCGCGGTATGGGCGCTGCTGCGCCGGTGGCTTGCCCGCGATGTCCTCGAGCCGCTGCAAGGTTTTGACGCCCAGAAGCTCGTGGTACGAGGCGACCTGACGCTTGGCCAAGAGTTCAAGCGACCGTTCTTGGTCGAGGGGCGACTCCAGGCCCAAGGCGAAGGCGTGCGCGGATTCGATGTGCTGCGGTCGGCGAGCGTGCAGGCCGCAGGGGTTTTTGAGGGCCAGCGGTTCTCGGGGACTGTTCAAGCCCGCGAGCCCGGACTCGATGCCACCGCCAAAGGTGCGGTCGCTTGGGTCAAGGGCGCGGAGTTCGGAGCCCGCGTCCAAGCGAGCGCGGCCAATCGGGCGCGATTGATGGCTTTTGTACAGAAAAATATCCCCAAAGCTGTCGATTTCCAAGGCGCGCGCTTTGACGGATGGGTCGGGCTGAGCGGGAAGCAGTACCTCGTTCGAGGCTCGGCAAAGGGCACTCAAGTGTGCTATGGCGCCGAAGCCGTCACTGCGCTGGGGGGCCAAATCGAGGCGAGTCCAAACCGTGTCCTGGTTCGGCTCGATCAGGGGCGATGGCACGAGTCGCCGGTGCGCGGCCAAATTCAGATGGGCGATCGCGGTCGCCTCGCGGGGTGGGTAAAGGCCGACCGCGTCGGATTGGAGCGTTTCAAAGTCGAAGGGCTGAAAGGAAATGCGCTGGTGACGGCGCTCATATCCGGAACGACCGCCAAGCCGCAAGTGCTCGTCGACAGCCAGGGCGTTGTGGCTTACGATCCTCCCGGCGATGTGAAGGGCGCCGTTGCCCTCTTTGAGGCGCGGGGCCGAGTCGATGGCAGCCAGGTCCGCGTAGATCGCGCCTTGGTAACCACCCGGAAAGGCGTCGCGAGTTTTCGCGGAACGGCGGACCTCAATAGCAAGCGTCTCGACGGCGACGTGGTCGCGGGCGGTTTCGCGCTCGAGAATTACGTGGACAATGCGGAGGGCGCGGTGTACCTGCGCGGTGGCATTTCGGGCACGTTCGAAAATCCGCAGTTTTCCGGGCTGGCCGAAGTCGTCGGCGGCAAGGTGGTCAACACCTCGATTCCGATCGCGCGTGCCGCGATTGTCGCCAACGCCCGACGTCTGGTCGTGGACAATTTGCGCGTCGAAAGCGGCTCCTCGAATCTCACCGGGCGTCTCGCGCTCGACCTGAAAACCAAGCGAATTGATGGTCGTGTCGCCGCCGACCGTGTGCAGCTCGCCGAATTCGCGGGAGATGCGGCGGCCGGACATCTATCGATCCGAGACGGCCTCATCTCGGGGACGCTGAGCGACCCCCGTTTCCGCGGCGATTTGTTGACGGAGCGGCTCTCGGTGGCGGGTTGGCGTGTAGCCTCTGCCAAGGCGAAAGTGATCGCCGACGATCAAGCCATCCTGGTCGAAGATCTCGTCGCTTCGATGGGCGGGGGACGCCTGCTCGGCGGTGCACGTTACGATCTGTCGAGTCAGCGCGGGTCTGCGTCTGGGACGCTTGAGGCGGTGGGCCTCAATGCCTATCAGACGAAAGAGCAGGTGGTCTCGCTCGGAGGTCAGGTTTCAGGATCGTTCAGCGCATCGGGCAGTTCGATCGACGATGTCAGCGGCCAGTCGGACCTGGCTGTCGCCAATTTGACGGTGGACGGGGAAACCATCGGCAGTGGCCCCGTCCGCATGAGCCTCGACGAAGGCCAGCTGATCGGCTCCTTCGAAGTGGGTCGCGACGACCGCTTCTTGATCGCGGACCGCGTGCTCGCCGACCTTCGGGTGGGGACCGTGGATGCGGAGATCGACGTGCTCAATCTGGGCTTGGAGGAAGTGATCGCGGGCGTGCTCCACCGCAGTTCGGTATCCCCCGAAGTCGAGACCGAGTTGAAGCAACTCGACGGGAAAATCCAAAGCAAAGTCACGATTTCGGGGCCATTTGAGGCGCCCACGATCGCCGCGACCGGTCTTCGCGTGGAACAGCTCGTCTCAGGCGAATCGCAGTTGGGAACGCTCGCGGGCGAGGTCAGCTATGCGGATGGGCTGCTGTCGATCCCCAACCTGAAATGGCTTTACGAGCAGTCCAGCCTTAGCTTGGAGGGCACCATCCAACCCTCGGGTGAGATCGCCGGATCGATCGACCTGAGCAATTTCGATGCGCGCCTGCCGCACACGATCAAGGCCGACTGGCCACGGATTCCCGCGATCCTCGGGCTCACCGCGCAGATCGGTGGCACGACGGATTCGCCCACGTTTACGGGCAGCGCGAGTGCCACGCTCATCGACGAAGGCAAGACGCTGAAACCAGGCGAGGATCCCCCGCGGCTGGACCTTTTCTCTTTGACCCTGAAGGATAAGCAGCTCGATTCACAGGGCGTTTTCTCGGCGTACGGATTCTCGGGAAAAGTCTCCGCGCAAGGTCCGCTCGAGGCGTTCGATGCAAAGAAGGTGGAAACGTCCAGACCAATCGTCGCGACGGTCGATCTGCAAGAGCGCGATTTGAAGGACCTTGCCGCGTTTGTACCGTGGATTGATCCCGCGAAAACGAGCGGCCAAATCGGCGGCCAGGTGGTGGTCCAGGCGAAGTCGGATGGGACGAAGCTGGATGGCTATGTCGCGCTCAAGGCATCGTCGATCAGTGGTCAGGGGGTCTCGACGGGGGCCAAGAACGTCGACGCGCGCCTGACCTTTGACCAATCGAGCGCGATGTTCAAGGCCTCGGGTGAATCGACGCGAGGCGGATCCATCGACGCCGAGATTCGGGCCACGCTCGCGAATCTCTTCGCGTCGGGGCAGTCGCTCGACGAGTTTCTCCAGCGCTCCACCGTGACCGGATACGCGAAAGGCACCGGACTCGATTTCGACGAGTCGATCACGAAAACGGAGAAGGCCAGCGGAAAGATCGAGGCGATTGACCTGACCGTGGACGGCAGCCTGGCCCAGCCGAGCATCGCCGGTGACATTCGCATCGACAGTCTCGCATTCGACATTCCGACCATCGAAGGCGGCGACAAGCCGATGCCGGAGTTCTTGGTCAATCCGAAATTCAATATCCAGATCACTCAGAACAATCCGATCCTCATGCGGAGCACGACGATGCGGCTCCTGCTGGACGGCAGTGGGCGCGTCGCGGGAACGCTGAATTATCCTAAGGTGGATGGTTTGCTCAGCGTGGTGGGTGGCACGTTCTCCTTGCCGACCGCGCGCATCGATCTCGAAGAAGGCGGCACGATTGTCGCCAAGTACGATGCGGCGCCCGGTCGAGCCCCCGACGCGCGGCTGAATGTGGATATGGTCGGTCGCACGACGGTGACCGCGCAGAAGCTTTCCCCCACCGCGGAGCGGTACGATATCACGCTGGGCATCCGTGGATCGCTGCTGGAGCAGAATGGCGTTCAGCTCACAGCGAGCAGCGATCCGCCCGACCTGCGGCAAGATGAGATCCTCGCGATCTTGGGCCAGAAGCAGCTCATCGATGCGATCGCCGGGCAAGCGTTCGGTGGCGGTCGCGGCAATATTCGCGAGGCGGTTCTGACGGCGGCTCTGCCCGCGCTGGCTTCGCCGCTCACGTCGGGTTTGGCGGGTGCATTCGGACTGGATTACTTCACGATCGACTATAACGCCTTCGAACAGGCGTCGTTCAACATCGGCAAGACGCTGGGCAAAGGACTGACGCTTTCCATTCGCCGTCAGCTGCAAGCCGTCGGCGCCCAAAAGCTCAAATACGACGTTCGTCTCACCTACCGATTACCCACCCGGAACGCGATCCTCTCTCGCACGCGTATCGGTGTGGGATTCAATCAGGACGTGCCGTGGCGGTTTACCATCGACTACTCGTATCGTCTTTAGGCACGGCGAAGAATTGGACACCAGCACCGGGGCAAACCGTCTAAACTGTACGGACAGCCTTGGGGGCGCTCACGGAAAGAGGCATGCAAAGCAAGAAGGGAATCAGTACGTTGATACTGGCCGCGATCAGCGCGGCGGCGATGGCGCAGGGCACGGGCGTGATCAAAGAAGTCGTCGTGCGCGGCAATGTGAACATCAGTGCCGATGCGATCAAGGTCGTGATGCGCAGCGCACCGGGAAAGCCGTTTATCCAGAGCGATCTGTCGCTCGACGAAAAAGCGATCAGCGATCTCGGCTGGTTTAAGGACGTCAAGGTCCTCTCCCGACCGGTTTCGGACACGGAGTACCAGGTCATGGTCGACGTCGAAGAAAACCCGGTGATCAAGGAGATCCGGATCGTCGGCAACACGGTCTTCAAAGCGGAGGAGATTGCTCCCCTCATCGCGCAGGAAAAGGACAAGGTCTACAACCTGCGCAACGTCGAGCCGAGCGCCAACGCGATCGCGAAACTGTATTCGGGCAAGGGCTACTTCGCCCTCGCCGATATCGGGCCGATGCCGGACTCACCCGAGACGCTGAACGTCCAGATTCTCGAGCGGCAAGTGAACGATATTGAAATCACGGGCCTTGTCCGCACGAAGAAGCGCGTCGTTGAAAAGCTGATCCGCACGAAGCCGGGCCAGGCGTTCAATGAGAACACGTGGATCAACGACTATCGCCGTCTCGAGAGCACGCAGTGGTTCAAGACGATCGACGTGGGCACGCGTCCGACGAACAAGCCGAACCTGTTCGATCTTCTGCTCGATGTGAAAGAAGAGCGCACGGCTCAGATCGGATTTGGCGCGGCGCTCGATCCCCAGTCCCGACTCGCGGGCAACGTTCGGTACAGCGATACCAACTTCCGCGGCATGGGTCAGAACTTCAACATCTATCTGCAGCAGGACACCGTCGGCAGCGGATTGAGCACGGGCATCGACTACGTCAACCCGTGGATCGACAGCCGCGACACCGCGATGTCGATTTCGCTTTACAGCCGCGTCAACAACTACTTCGGCGGCTCGGGCATCGGCTCCACCGTGAACCCCGTCGGCACCGACGAACGATTCGATGAGCGCCGCACGGGTGGAAGTCTCTCCTTCACGCGGATGCAGAAGGACATTTACGCCACGACGCTCGGGATCAACTACCAGGGCATCAAAACGGTCAACAACACGACGACGACCACCAACTTTATCCAGCAGGACGGCACTCTTCTGACCGGCCTTCTCCAATATGCGGTCGATCGCCGCGATGTCCCGCTCGACCCGGCCGAAGGCGACTACTTCCGCGTGGCCATGGAGCCGGCTTTCTCCGACATCACGAAGATTGGCGGCGCTGTCGCGGGAAACACGAGCGTGCTTGGACGCCACTCGTTCTTGCGCGGCACGATCGAATACAAGAAGTTCTGGTCAAAGCGTCCGACCGATCCGAAGAAGATCTACGACGCGCGCCGCGTACTCGCATTCCGAGCACGAGTCGCCGCGATCAAAGGCACAACGCCGTTCTTCGAGCAACTGTTCGTGGGTGGCGCCGATTCGCTGCGCGGCTATCCCGACCAGCGGTTCTGGGGCACGCGCATGGTGCTGACCAGCTTGGAATATCGAATGCCGATTCAGAAGACGTTCAGCATCATCCCCTTCGCCGACCTCGGCGGAGCTTGGGGTGGCTACGGAACGATCAACGACTTTGATCAATCTTCGAAATTCAAGCTGCACTTCGACTACGGCGTCGGTATCGGGTTCCGAACCCCGCTGGGTTCGATTCGTGTCGATTTTGGCTTCAACCCCAAGGGCAGCCGTACCGGATTCTCGATCGGCGGCGGGTTCTAGACGTTTCAATAAGTGAGTGTGATGACGATGAACAAATGGATGAATAAGCAGATGGCGGGCTGGGTCGCCGCGGCGCTCTTGGGCGGAGCCTTCGTGGGCTACGGTTTCCAAGGCGGCACGGAAAAGACGGGCGTCGTGGACCTGAACCGCATCATGCAGCAGAGCGAGGCGGGCAAGGCGAACACGAAAATTCTGAATGACGCCGTTGCCGCGCGACGAGGCCTCATGGACTTCGTTAACACGTACTCGGTTTTGACCACCGAACAGGCTCAGTCGCTGCGCGAGCTGACGCTCAAGCCGAACCCGACCGAAGCCGACAAGACCGCGATCGAGAAGATCAAGGCGGACGTCACGGCGAGCGACAAGAAGCGCAGCGAGCTCAGCCAGAAGCAGACGATGACGGACGCGGATCGCTCGCTGCTGCAGGACTATGCGAATCGCGCCCGCACCATGGAAATGGTCATCCAGCGTTGGCAAGCGGAATTCGGCGACGAGCTTCGGGAAACCGAAAGTCAGCTGCGCGATCAGACTCTGACCAAGGCCAAGAGCGCGCTTCAGGAAGTCGCTAAGGCCCAGGGCTACAGCATCGTCTACGAATCCACCATCGCGCCGTACGGCGCCAACGACCTGACGGACGCCAGCATCAAGGCGATGAATGCCAAGAAATAAACAGCCACTGCTCGGGTTGATCGGACTGATCGGATTGTGGGGGTGCGCCTCGAGCGCGCCCCGCGCCGTTTGGGTCGACCTGAGTCAGCTCGACCAACCCGCGCCGCGCAGTTTGCCGATTCCGGCCCCGCCCGCTGCCATCCAGCCCACCGCGCAGACGGTGAGCTTTGCTGGCTTGCCCGAGCGCGAGCTTTTCCTCGGCGATCGCGAGGAGCGGTTCCGGGTCGCTCGACGGGAGGTACGCGCCAATCTCCGCCGGGCGTATGAGGAAGTCCGCGCCGATTTTCTCGCGGGCTACTTGGGAGACGTGCGGGAATTCGAGACGCGCGAACGGGACGACATCTCGGCCCGAGAACGCGCTTCGCTCGAGGCTTGGTCCAATGAAGTGCGTGGCGTGTTCGAGCGGATCGCGCCGCTGATCGGCACCCATCGGTTTGCGCTTGCCAATCTCGTCGGTTTTCCCGATCCGGATCCGGATTCGAAGCGCGTGCCCCTCGAAGCCGACCGATTCGCCCAGCGACCGTTCGAGGAATCGAAGGGCCACCGCAAGGCCATCATGGGCCTGAGCGAAGAATTCTGGAAGGAAGTCGCCTCGCTTCGATCGGGGATCGAAGCGGCCGCGCAAGATGATCGCACGCGCCTCGAGGTCCGTCTTGCTCAGTTGGAGCAAGACGCGGTCCGGCGGGCGTCTGCCGACGCGGCAAGCTTGACGCGCTCCGATGAGGGCGAAGATCCGATGCTGGGACCGAAATCGACGCGCGTGCCCGCCGAGGCTGGCGCTTCGGCACCGGTGCTCGCGAGCGGGGCACGCTCGCTTCCGGTCGTTCCGCTCGGCAGCCCCATCGCGCGCCATCACTGGTTGGTGTCTCGCGCGAAACTGTGGGCGGCAATCCACCACTATCAGCTCGTTGACCAGCCTCGCCAAGGGGCCGACAAAACTCGGGAGTTTGCCGTTTGGCTGGACCAAGGCCGTTAACCGAAATCGCGCGCGCGATCGGGGCCGAATACAGCGGACCCGAGGTGATGATCGAGCGACCGATTCCTGCCGGAGCCAGCGATCCTCACGGAATCACCTTCGCGGAAGGGCCCAAATATTTGGAGCTGATTCGCAAAGCAACGGTTGGCGCCGCAATCATCGGGTCAGCGAATGATTCGCTGGATTGCCCCGTGCTTCGTGTTGAGCATCCGCGTCAGGCGTTTGGCGTAGTCTTGGCGCTGTTTGAGCGTCAGCGGCCCGTAGCGCGGGAAATTGATTCGACGGCTCAGATAGCGCCGGGCGCACAAATCGCCGAGAACGTCTCGATCGGACCCTATGTGGTGATTTCCGAAGAAGCAGTGGTGGAGGCGGGAACTGTCATCGAGGCCCAGTGCTATGTCGGTCCGGGGTGCCATGTCGGTGCGGGAAGCCACCTTTATCCGCGGGTGACGCTCGTCCAAGACGTGCTCGTTGGCGCGCGCTGCCGAATTATGTCGGGCGCGGTCCTTGGTGCGGACGGCTTTGGTTACGCTTGGGACGGAACGGCGCATCGGCGCATTCCCCAAGTTGGTCGCGTCATCGTGGGCGACGATGTGGAGATCGGCGCGAATACGTGCATCGACCGCGCGACCTGCGGCGAAACCATCATTGGCAGCGGCACCAAGATCGACGACCTCGTCATGATCGGGCATAACGTCTCCGTCGGTATCCATTCCGTGATCGCGGGTCACACCGCGATTGGCGGGAGTACCAAAATTGGGGCGAACGCGACGATCGCCGGGGCGGTGGCGATTGGCGATCACATCACGATCGCGGATGGCGTCATGTTGGCTGGCCGAGCCGGCGTGATGCAGGACGTGGAAGCGCCCGGTGCCTACATGGGCTTGCCTCTCCTGCCGTATCGCGACGGCATGCGCCGGGCCGCCATTGAAAAGAGACTCCCCGAACTCGTCGAGCGCATTCGGGCCCTTGAAGCCAAGCTGGAGAAGCGCGATTGATCTCCTATTTGCGCCGAACCCTCAAGGCCCCCATCGCCTTCGAAGGACCCGGGCTTCACTCCGGCTCGGCATGCCGAGCCGTCCTTCACCCCTCGACGACCGGATTCGAATTCCAGGCCGGTGACACTCGTATTCCCGCGACTCCCGATCAGGTGACCTCCACCGTGCGGTGCACCTGCTTGGGCCCGATCTCGACCGTCGAACACGTCT
Organism: Fimbriimonadaceae bacterium; assembly: GCA_044226215.1. Classification (GTDB taxonomy): domain Bacteria; phylum Armatimonadota; class Fimbriimonadia; order Fimbriimonadales; family Fimbriimonadaceae; genus JBGAHK01. The sequence continues at coordinate 1,163,725 of JBGAHK010000002.1, forward strand.
TGAGCGCCCTCGCCGGAATGGGCGTAACGGACGCGCTCATCGAGGTGTCGGGGGGTGAACTTCCGGCGGCAGAGGGATGCGCGCGCGAATATGCCCAATCGATTCAGGCGGTGGGGCTGGTGGATATCGGGCTCGCCGAGATCGATCCCCCTTTTGCTCGGGTTTATGAGGTGGCTGAGGATGGCGCCCAGATATCGGTCAGCCGCGGCGAGGGAATTTGGCGGTACGAATTTCACTTGAAGGAGCCGTTCGATCCGCCCGTGTTGGCGGCCGAGATCGAGTGGTCGCCCGAGCGTTACGCGGAAGAGATCGCGCCCGCCCGCACCACCGTCTTCACACGCGAAATCGAGTTAGCGAAACAGGCGGGGCTGGGTTCGGGGCTGGACGAAGCGTCGGTGCTGGTTATTGGACCCGAGAAGTACGAGAATGAGGCGCGATTCCCCAATGAGCCCGCGCGTCACAAGCTCCTGGATCTGATGGGAGATTTGGCGCTGAGCGGAGTGCCGGTATCACTCCTGAACGTGGTGGCCGAACGAAGTGGCCATAAAATGAACGTGGCCCTCGCAGCCAAGATTCGCGCGGCCACACGATTTCAGTGACTGCCGAGGGATTGCGGCTGCCGCTGGACGAGGTCTGCCATCGCCGCCAGACGCGCGATGTAGGCTGACGGATCGACGCCATAGGCCTGCGCGTGGCGCGCGCCGGGTACTTCGTAGACCGAGCAGCCCGCGGCTTGCGCCAAATCGTCGGCATTGGACCGTGAGATGAGCGTATCTTCACTTGCGTGGATGACGAGCGCGGGACGCCCGCGCCACGTCCGGGCCGCGACCACGGGATTGATGTCGCTGGGATTCACGCCGGTCATCCACCGTGAGAAGAGAATGACCGGCGCGAGCCAGATATGACCCAACGGCAGCGCTCGATCCAGCCATCGATCGCTGACTTCGCCCAGTCGCGCGAACGCACCCTCCGTCACGATGCCATCGAACGCGGCGGGATCTTTCGCGCTGGCGAGCCAGACGGCGGCGCCCCCCATCGAAATGCCCACGGCGACGATTTGATGGAACGGGTACTCGCCCCGGGCCCAGCGCGCCACGGCGATGAGCTCGTCGGCTTCGGTCGGTCCAAAGCCGACCTGCCCGCCGCGACTGGCTTCGTGGCCGCTCATCGCGGGGATGACCACCGAGTATCCGCGCGACAGCAGTTGTTCGGCCGGCGCGGTCCAAGACTCGCGGGCCCCTTTGATGCCGTGGGCAAGGATGAACACGACCTCTTGGGTGCCGCCTTTACCGGTCCAAGCGGGAATGGCGTACTTCGGGCCGTCGATCTCGACTTCTTTCAGTCCCTCCGGAACGGCGGGAGGAGCGACCCGGGGCGGATGGACGTAATGCCACGCCAAGTAGGTGCAAGCGCCCAGGTAGGTGCCGACGAGGACGCCCGCCAGTTGAAGAAACTTACGGCGTCGCGATTTCGGCTGCATCGAGGACATTGGAAAGCAGGCTGGCAACCGTCATCGGCCCCACGCCACCAGGCACGGGCGTAATCCACGCCGCCTTTTCCGCGCACGCTTCCGTTGCGCAGTCGCCGACATCGCTCTTGCGGCCCTCCACCCGGTTATATCCCGCGTCGAGCACGATGGCACCGGGCTTGATCCAATCCCCCTGCACGAACTCGGGTCGACCGACCGCGGCCACGAGAACGTCGGCTTCTCGGCACAGATCCGGCAGGTCTTTGGTGCGCGAATGGGCGATCGTAACGGTTGCGTTGCGTTCGAGCAGCATGAGGGCGGCGGGCTTGCCGAGAATGACGCTACGGCCGATTACCACCGCGCGCAGTCCCTCGACGGCCAAACCGTAATGGTCGAGCATCTTCATCATGCCCAGCGGCGTCGCGCATCGAAAACCGGGAAGTCCGGCGACCAAACGGCCCAACGAGCCGGGTGAAATGCCGTCCACGTCCTTCTCGGGGCTGAGGGCGAGGAGCGCGGCGTCTTCATCCAGATGGCCCGGCAACGGATGCTGCATCAGGATGCCGTGGACTTCGGGGTCGGCGTTGAGGCGGTGAACCAGAGCCATGAGCTCATCCTGGGTCGTACCTGCCTCCACCGGAAAAGCCTGGCCCGCGATGCCCGCTTCCTCGGCCCACTTCCGCTTCATGTTCACGTAAGCGACGCTGGCCGGGTCTTGGGCGGCGACAATGACATCGAGGCGGGGCTGGACGCCGCGAGCACGGAGGCGGTCGCATCGAACCTTCAGCTCGTCGCGGATGGCGCGCGAAACGAGCTTGCCGTCAAGGATTTGCGCGCTCATTCGGCGCCAGCTTCCTGAGGTCGGCGCGGCTTGCCGCCAGACTTGAGAATCCACGCCGAGGACGACTGCTCCAGCTCCTTGAACTCGGGCGAGCCCTCTTCGATCTTCTCTTCGACCGGCTCTGCTGCCTCTTCCACATCGGACTCCAACGGCAGTGGGTCGTACAGCAGATCGTCCCAGTTGGCTTTCGGCGAACTCTCGAACAGCTTGGCGAGGACGCCGTTCACGAACCGGCCGCTCTCTTCGTTCCCATACAGCTTCGCGAGCACGACCGCTTCATTGATCGTCGCTTTGGGCGGAATCGCCTCCGAGTGATAAAGCTCGAAGCAGGCCATGCGCAGGAGACACTTATCGATGATCGCGATGCGGTGGTAGTCCCAACCGATCATGAGCGGGGCGATCCGGAGGTCGAGCGTGCGGTAACGGCGGGTGATGCCGAGCAGCGTATCCGTGATGAATTCCTGAGCCTCAGGCGCAAAGTTCTCGCGTTCCAGCGTGTCGGCCAGCGCTTCGTCGGGCGTCAGGTCGTTCAGCTCGAGCATATAGAGCGCCTGCAGCACCGCCTCGCGGGCACGGCGACGGCTCCGGACGGGAGTCTCGGATTTGATATCCTCAGGCTCCAACCAGTCCCTCCTGCAGGAATTTGCCGACAAATGCGGTACTCACGTTGCCGGACATGTAATCGGGATGGGCGACCAGCGTCCGCAAGAACGGAATGTTGGTGGTGATGCCAGCGACCTCGAATTCATGAAGGGCGCTCTGAAGGCGTCGAATCGCGTCGGGTCGATCGGTGCCCGTCACGATCAGCTTGGCGATCATCGGATCGTAATACGGCGTGATGGAAATCCCACTGGTGCAGTAGGTGTCCAACCGGACGTGGCGGCCGCCCGGGGCCTGCCACTCGGTAATGCGTCCCGTGCTGGGAGCGAAATCTTTCCAAGGATCCTGCGCCGTGATCCGGGCCTCGATCGAGTGGCCCGTCAGTTCGACCGCGCGCTGGGTCAGCGGTAGCTTGTCACCAGAGGCCACCTCCAGCTGGAGCCGGACGAGATCGAGTCCAGTCACTTGTTCGGTCACGGGGTGCTCGACTTGGAGCCGGGTGTTCATCTCCAAGAAGTAGAACTTGCCGGTGTTGTCGAGGAGAAATTCGATGGTTCCCGCGTTGGCGTAGCCGACTTGCTTGGCTACCCGAACGGCGGCTTCGCCCATCTGGGCCCGCAGTTTGGGAGTCAGGGCCGCGCTCGGCGCTTCCTCGATGATCTTCTGGTGGCGCAGGTTCTGGACCGAGCATTCGCGTTCGCCAAGGTGAATGACGTTGCCTTTCTCGTCCCCAAAAACCTGAATTTCGATGTGGCGAGGTTCGAGAATGCACTTCTCGACGATCAACTCGCCTTTGCCAAAGCTCGCCTGGGCTTCGGCTTGTGCCGTTTTGAACTGACGCTCCAGGTCTTTGGCGTCGTCGACGCGTCGGATGCCACGTCCGCCCCCGCCTGCCACCGCCTTGAGCAGGATGGGGAAGCCGATCTCTTCGGCGACGCGAAGGGCGTCGGCTTCGGAGGCCACCTCGCCTTCCGAGCCCGGAACGACCGGGCATTTGGCCGCGACCGCGGCTTTCTTGGCCATCGCCTTGTCGCCCATCGCCTCGATGGCAGAAACGGGCGGGCCGATGAACTTGATGTCGAGTGCGCCGAGGGCTTCGGCGAAATTGGCTCGTTCCGAGAAGTAGCCGTAGCCGGGGTGGACGGCGTCGGCGCCGCTAATTTGGGCGGCCATCAGGATGTTGGCGAGGTTGAGATAGGAGTCGGTGTTGCTGCCTTCTCCGACGCAGATCGCCTGGTCGGCAAGCCGGACGTGGAGGCTCTCATGGTCGGCACGGGAATAGACGGCGACGGTCTGCACGCCCATTTCCCGGCAGGTTCGCATGACCCGACAAGCTATTTCACCTCGATTCGCAACCAGAACCTTTTTGAACATTCAGTATTTTCCGTGGCCCGCATGAACGCACTTCACCGTTCCCGCTTGGGGATCGTACGTATACGGTTCTTTGCCGATCGGGTCGGCCAGCATTTCGGCGGGAAGCCGCAAAGCCTTGAGATCGGGTGGATTTTCGTCGTCCGACGTCGTCTTGTACACCGCGATGGCCTGGCGAATTTGCCGGAGGTTGTCCATGCAGACCGAATCTTTGGCCCGCGCGAACGACTGCCCCACGAAGGTTTCGCCCACCTTGTCGGCCCGCTTGTTTTCGCCCGTCGAGCAACCCGCGAGCCCAAGTCCCAAGAGCACGACCGTCAACCCAATCTGCCGTTTCATTCGTGGACCCTCTTGATCAGGAGCAAGGTCTGCCCATATTCCACGGGATCGCCGGATTTGACTTTGAGCTCCCGAATCTCGCCTGTAATGGGCGCATAAACTTCATTGGGCAGGCCCAGAGCCGTGATGACGGCGACCACATCGCCTTCCTTCACGTGGCTGCCCACCTTGAGCGACAGATCGGTTGTGTAACCAACCGCCGGTGCCTGTACGCCGACCTCGTCTTCGATCATCTCTTCGACGATCGCGAAGACCTGATCCATCGGCAATTCCTGAACCTCGAACTCAGGATCGAGAGTCGCGGAGAAACGCGAATCCCCGGCCCGAATCTGGACCTTTCGCAAACCGCGATCGCGTGCAACCTGAAGGGCATAACGGATCGTGTCGACACCAAGCTCCGACATGTAGGGTGCAGTGTACCAAACACCAGCTTGAATCAAAGAAAAAGCGCAACCTAAAGGAGTAAAGGCTGCGCTTGGGGAGGGAGGATTATTCGGCTTCCGCCTTGGGGATAACGGAAGCGTCTGCTTTTGCATCGCAGAGCGCTTGGGGTTCACTCTGTCGACAATTGTTTGAACATTGCAGGTGCCCGAGAAGTTCCAGCAATCTCACCGCAATATCTGAACTTTTACGAGTCGATGGTTGCCCGACCCAAGCCGCCCTTCCGACCGACTCATTTGCAAGCCCGTAACTTTCCTGGCAAGCAGTTCCACAGAAGCGTGGAAAGTCCTTACTGGCGCCTCGAATCGCCGGGGGGAAGTGAACCATGGATAGGGCAACGAATCAGCTAGGGGTGCTCGAACTATCGGCGATCCACGAGATCGCCAACATCGGGGCTGGACACGCGGCGACGGCATTGTCCAGCCTGACGGGCACGCCGTTTCACCTCCACGTCCCTCGCCTTGAGCTGCAGCCCGTTGAATCGGTTGGGGCTCTGATGGGCGGATTCGAACAGATTTGCGCCTCCGTGCTCATGCAGATCGATGGCGAACTCGAAGGCCAGGTCGCACTCTTTCTGCACTGGGACGCTGCGCAGCGGCTGTGGCAGAGACTCATCGGGTACGCGCCCGAAGAGGCAGGAGAGATCGACGATCTCGCGGCTTCCACACTCCTGGAAGTTGGAAATGTTCTCATTTCCAACTTCTTAAACGCCCTTGCGGACATGACCCAGCTCCCGGCCCATGCGACACCGCCATGGCTTTCCGTGGAGATGGTCGCCTCGTCGATCACCGCAATTGTCTGCCAAGCCGAGATGCTGGATGCGATGGCGCTCGGCATCCAGACTCAGATTGAGAGCGAAACGGAAGATTTCAAAGCGCTGATCCTCTTCATCCCCACCGGGGACGGGCTCAAACGGATCCTCACTCGCCTCGGCGTTCAGGGGGCGGCATGACCCTGGCCAACCAACTGGTGGGCATGTCGGAAATTCACGTCGCCAAGGGGCCAGCCCAGTTCACCGCTTTGGGACTTGGCAGCTGCATTGGGCTCTGCGTGCTCGATCCCGTGGCGGAAGTCTCGGCGATGGCGCATATCATGCTTCCTGCCGCGTTTCCCGACAAGCCGGTCGACAAGCCGGGCAAGTTCGCGGACACGGCGATCCACGATCTTTACGAGCAGGTGCTCGCCCTGGGCGCCCAGCGCAGCCGAATTCGCGTCGCCTATGCGGGGGGAGCCCAGGTCTTCAAGTTCGGCGCGGGTGCCGAAGGCTCGAAGCTCGACGTCGGGGCGAGGAATTCAGCCTCCGTCGCCGACCATTTGAAGAAGCGAGACGCCAAAGTCATCCACTTCGACGTGGGCGGAAGCAACGGGCGAACCGTGTACTTCTGCAGCGCGACGGGTGAGATCAAGGTTCGAACAGCGGCCAGTGGAGAAACGATTCTGTGCAATTTGAGGAGCGGCACTCGATGATAGGTCAAAGCGTCACGCTGCAAGAAATCGTACGAAAAACGACAGATCTGCCGACGATCCCCCAAGCGGCGCTGAAGGTCATCCACCTCACCGAGCTAGGGACGACCAACGCCCAGATTGTCGCCCAGACCATCGCCCAGGACCAGGCGCTCTCCATGCGCGTGCTTCGATTGGCGAACAGTGCCTACTTCGGTATGTCGCGTCAAATCGGCGAACTGCGGGAAGCCGTTGTCGTGCTGGGCATGAAGTCGGTCCGGCAGCTGGCCACGGTCGCCGCGACCTTCCCCTGGATGAGCAAACCGCTCAAGGGGTACGCATTGGGCCCGAAACAGCTCTGGAACCATAGCTTCGGCATGGCGGTGGGCGCGCAGCTCGTGGCCAAGCGAGCCCGACTGCCTCAAGACGAGACCGTGTTTACGGCCGGACTGCTGGGAGATATGGGTAAGACCGCCCTCAGCGTGTGGCTGGAATCCAAGCTTGGCGGCATGCTCAAGTACGCGAGCGATGAGAACGTGTCATTCGACGAGGCCGAGCGAGCCGTGCTCGGCTACGACCACTGCGAGGTAGGGCGCTACTTGGCCGACAATTGGAACCTACCGCTGACCATCTCCGACGCGATTCGCTACCACCATTCGCCGAACCAGGCGGATGACAATCAGGTGGTGGTCGACTGTGTCCACATCGGCAACTACCTCACGATGGCGCTCGGCTTTGGCTTGGGCGGCGACGGACTTCATTACACCTTTTACGATGAATCCCTGCGGCGGCTCGGATTGAATTCCGACGATTTAGATCGGGTCGCCGAAGAGTTCGTTGTGGAATTCGAGCGATACGAAGATTTATTCAAAGAGCTGACCGCTGCATGAGCCAAACCGTTCTCGTCGTCGATGATTCTCCCCTGATCCGCCGGGTGGTCTCGGACTGGATCAAAGCCGAAGATGGTTTGACCCTCGTCGGGACCGCTTCGAACGGGGAAGAAGCCGTGAAACTGGCCCAGGAACTGCGGCCAGATGTGATCACGCTCGATGTGGAGATGCCGGTCAAAGACGGGCTCACCGCCCTACGCGAAATCATGACCCTCTGCCCCTCGCGAGTCCTCATGGTGAGCAGCCGGACCGTCCAGGGTGCCGACACGACGCTAGCCGCGCTGGAAGGCGGCGCGCTCGATTTTGTCGCCAAGCCCAATGGCAGCTCGAGTACCGCGTTTCTCCAAACCCGCGAAGAATTGATCGCGAAGATCCGGGGCGTGCAACGGGCTGCGATCCCGAAGACCCGGGTTCGGGTGGCCCAAAAGGCCGTCCTGCCCGTCAGCGCCACCGATCGAACCGTTCTGATCGCGTCATCCACGGGGGGACCGGCTGCCCTCGCCACGCTTTGGCAGTCGCTGCCGAAAGGATTTCCCGCACCCATTTTGATGGTCCAGCACATGCCCGCCGGCTTCACGGCGAGCCTCGCCAAGCGGCTGGACAGCATGGGTACGGTTCCGTGCCGCGAAGCCAAACATGGCGACACGATTACGCCGGGAGTCGCCCTGCTCGCACCGGGCGGCCAGCACATGGTCGTCGAATCGGGCGGCGTGCTCTCGCTGAACACCGAGCCAGCCATCCACGGCGTCCGACCGGCCGCTGATTTCTTGTTTGAGTCGGCCGCCGAAGTCTTGGGCGCCGCCAGCCTCGCCGTCATCTTGACGGGCATGGGCAAGGACGGCGCGGCGGGAGCGCTCAAGCTGAAGCACAAGGGTGCCACCGTTTTGGGCGAGGACGAATCGTCTTGCACGATCTACGGCATGCCCCGAGCGGCGAAGGAGATCGGCGCGGTCGATCTGGAAGTACCGCTGGACCAGATGGGCGCCGCTATCGTCGAGCGACTGAAGAGGGGGATGGCACGTGCTTCCTAGTACCACCGAGTGGCAGAAATTTTACGCAGCGATGAAGGCCAAATCGGGCCTTGACCTCTCGCTCTACAAGGCGAACCAGCTTCAGCGCCGCATCGTTTCGATGATGGAGGCGGCGGGCTATACGACCCTGGATACGTTCTGGGATTATCTTCGCCAAGGCGAGAACCTGACGTGGTTCAAAGACCGACTGGCGATCAACGTCAGCGAGCTGTACCGCAATCCCGAGCGGTGGGCGGAAATTCAGGCCAAAGTGATTCCCGACCTGCTCAGCCGATCCAAAACGCTGCGATGTTGGAGCGCGGGCTGCAGCTATGGCGCTGAGGCATACACCCTCGCGACGATCCTCGCTGCGCACTTTCCCGGGGCTCATTCGATCATCGGCACCGATATCGATAAAGCTGCGCTGAATCAGGCGAATAAAGGTCAGTTTAATGATTCGGACATGAAGGCTATTCCTCGGGCGATTCGTGACCGATACTTTGTGAAGGAAGGCGAGCATTGGCTGGCCGACTCGAAGTTACGCAGTTTGCTTCGGTTCCAGGAAGGCAACTTGCTGGCCGATCGATTTGCAACGGGGTTCGACCTGATCATGTGCCGAAATGTCGTGATTTATTTTACGGATGAGGCGAAAGATCGACTGTACGAGCGCTTCAGCGCCTCGCTCAAGCCCGGTGGGGTCTTGTTTGTCGGGAGCACGGAACGCATTCAAAATCCGGGAGAGTTGGGGCTCGCTTCCACTCACCCGTTCATGTACCAAAAACAGGAATCGGAAGTTCGACAATGGCGAAACGCGTCTTAATTACAGATGATGCTCTCTTCATGCGGGTGACGCTGAAGAACATCTTGACGGAGCACGGCTGCGAAGTGGTCGGTGAGGCCGCGAACGGTCGCGAGGCGATCTCTCTTTACCAAGAGCTGAAGCCGGACCTCGTTACGATGGACATCACGATGCCCGAGATGGATGGAATCTCGGCGCTCAAAGGCATCCGCGAGATCGATCCCGAAGCCAAGATCATCATGTGCACGGCCATGGGCCAGAAGAACATGGTGGTCGAAGCGATTCAGGCCGGAGCGAAAGATTTCATCGTGAAGCCATTCCAGCCCGACCGCGTGGTGGAGGCGGTCGATAAGCTGCTCGCTGCCTGACCTCAAGGAAGACCGACATGAAAGTGGAATACGTGGGACCATTTGTACAGGGAGCGATGACGGTGATGAACCAGCTCCTGAACGTGACGCCAGAGCGTGGCCAATTGAGTGCTCGCCCGCAGGTGTTCACCACTCAACAGGTGAATATCGTCTGCGGCATCACGGGCATGATCGAGGGCCAAGTCATCTACGGGATGAGCATCTCGGCCGCCGACCGCATTGCCTCGCTCATGCTGGGCGCGCAGGTGGTGACGTTCGATCAGCTTGCCGCGAGCGCTATCGCCGAACTGGGCAACATGATCAGCGGACACTCGATGACTCAGCTGGCTGCCAACGGCTTTAACTGCGACATCACGCCGCCGACGATCATCCGCGGCTCGAACGTGAAGATCACGACGCTGGATATTCCTGCGCTGGTCATCCCGCTCAAGCTCAGCGACATCGGTGAATTCGAGATCAACGTGAGCTTGCAAGAACGCAAGCGAATCTCGGCTGCAGCCTAACTCAGCGTTGCACCGGGAAAGAAAAGGGCCGTGTTAGGGCGCCACGTACGCCTTGACACGGCCGTCTTTCATTCGGTTGAGCCAGTAGGTAAACCCGTACTCGATGTCGATGCCTTGGACGCGCGGGATATCGTACAACCGCCGATTTTTCACGTTCGGTGAGGGAGCCGGGGCCGATCCACCCAAGACCGCTGCCTCGTAAATCTTGACCGGACCCATCGTTCTGGGCTTGACGCCATAGGGATAGGCGAACGTGCGGCACTCGATGCCTTCCTTCTTCAGCCACTCCTTCATCCCCGAGAGTTCGCCTCGGACCTTTTCATCGCTCAGCTTGCTGAGCACGGGATGCGACATCGAGTGGCTGGCAATCTCACTGCCCCATTCTTGGAGCTGCTTCAGTTTCCGTTTGTAGGTCGCCTTCTGGCCCCACGGAATACTCGGCAGGATGAACCACGTGCCCTTGACGGGGAAATCAGGATGTTTGTCCGCAAACGCCTTCCAGATACCGACCGCGCAATTCGGGTCGATGTCGCCGTTCTTCAAGTATTTGAACTGACTGGGGTGCGAGTCGTCAAAGGTGATCACCACGGGGGACGCGCCCGGGGGAAGCACCATCTTGTTATCGACATACTCGGCGAGTGTGACCGGTCGAAATCCATCGGCATAAAGTCGTTCGAGGTCGGTCTTGAACTTCTTGATACTACGGACCCAGCGCGACTCTTTCGGCTCGACACGGTGATATTCAAGCACGAGCACCTTGCCGTTGGTATTGGCTTTCCGTGCCGTGACGCGCTTGGCGGGCGAGGTCGATGGATTCGCGCTCGCGACTTGTTCCTGAGTGGCGTTTGTCTGAACCTGCTGCTCGGGCGTATCGGGAGTCGCATTTGCGACGGGAGCCTTGGTGGTATCGCCCTCCGATTCGGGTGTGGCCGGCTTCGCGTCGGGTTCGTCGCCTTCACTCGGCGGGCCCATCTTCGGCTCGGCTACCGCCTCCTTCACCGGCTCGGGAGCCTTTGACTCCTGCTGGACGGGTGGGCTGGCCGGCGAATCGGACTCCATCTTGGACTTTGTCGGCGGGGACACGGGCGCCTCAATCTTCTTCTCGACCAGCGGCTCGTTCATCCCCACAACCTTGGGCGGTGGAGCGGGCATCGGTGGGTCGGCTTGCCCGCGACAACCCGCTACCCACGAAGAGGCAAGGGCCACGACCAAGATGCTGAGGCGTCGACGGGAGTCGGTCAAAACAGACAGATTATAGCCTTAGGACTTGGCTTCATCCGCTGAAGTACGCGGATAGTGACCTTCCATGATCATTTCGTAGCTACCGCTGTTGTGCCAGCGTTCGAGAAGCTTGGTGCGGTGGACCGGCATCGGATGGGTCGCTGTGGCCCCGTAAATCATGAACCAGATGGCCTTGCCGATGGAGTCGAGCGGTCCCATGTCCTGGTACGCCCGGGCCTGCTCCATGAACGCTTCGAGATTGGCCTCGTCGCTCAGCCGGTTCGGTCCCGCCGTCAGAGCGAGGTTGGCCCGCAGCGAAGTTTCGAGATTTTGGCTGACGAGGAGGCCGGCGCGGTCGCAAGAGATCTCGGCTTGACGCCACCACTCGGCCATCGCCAGCGTGAGACCGATGGTCGCGACATCGCCCAGTCCCAGGGTTCGCCGTCCGATCATGTCGAGCAGCGGCGCGAGAAGGCGCGCTACGGTGCTGTAGAGCAGGTGGCCCGCCTTGATATGGCCAAGTTCGTGGCCGATCAGGTGGTACAGTTCCTCGTCCGATAGCGTGTCGATGATCGAGTTTCGGACGATGATATATGGTCGTTCGACCCCACCCGCGAACGCATTGGGGAACGGGCTGCTCGAAACGTAAAGTTCCGGCTCGGGCATATCGAGAATCGTACAGGATTCCCTCAGAATCTTATCTAGAGTCGGGTACTGCTTCGGTCCGCACCGCACACACATCGAGATGTTCCAGCAGTACATCCACCGGTCCGCGCCAATCTCGTGAAACTTTTGTATGATTTTGGGGAGAAGCGGCACCTTTTTCAGGGCGTCCATCGCGGCTTTGTCCGCATCCGAGATGTAGGCTTCCGAAGTGATCCCAGGAAATGTTTGGCGCGCCATACCGAATAGAGTACGCCATGGGGCCGGTTCGGTTGCGAGGGGCATTGGTCCCAACGCCTAAACCATGGGCCGTGGGCGTCGTCTCGGCTGGTATGTCACCGCTCTGCGTTCTCGTCGCCCTCGTATCCGCCCCCGGCTACTACCAGCCCGCTCGAGCGGAACTGCCCATCGCCACCAAGCTCTATGAGCTGAACGACAAGGTCCAGCGCAAAGTGTTGCCCTTGCGGATGACCTATCCAACTTCGGGCGGGCCGGGCCCGGTCATCGTGTTTTCCCATGGCATGTACGGCAGCCGTGATGGCTACCAGCCGCTCGCCGCGGTATGGGCCAAGGCCGGCTATGTCGTGATTCAGCCCACGCACGAGGACAGCCTGGTGTACATGTCCCAGGAGGACAAGCTCAAATTGATGCGGCGGCCCAACACCAATAACACCAAGAGTTGGAGTTCGCGCCCGTTCGACATCAAATGCGTCATCGACAACCTCGTCGAACTGGACCGTGCGATCGGGGGCCACATGGACCGCACTCGCATCGGCATGGGGGGCCACAGCTTTGGCGCGTGGACAACTCAGGTCGTGGCGGGAATGAGGCTGGCGCCCGGCGAGCGGGCCGCATCGATGGCCGACCCGAGACCGCAGGCGTTCCTGGTCATCTCGCCTCAAGGGACGAAAGGCGCCATCACCAAATCTTCGTTCGCCAAAATGCGCGGACCCATGATGATGATCAGCGGAGACAAGGACATCGTGCCGCCCCAGACGGACGCTCAGTGGCGAAAAGAGGCTTTCGAAGGTTCACCGACGGGCGGCGGCCGATGGCTTCTTTGGATCAAGGATGCGACCCATATGTTTGGGGGCTTTAGCCATACCGAAGCCCGGCCCGGCCGTCAGATCGCGTTGCTCGGTCGCGACCCCGGCAAGCCCGAACACAAGGAGATCGTTCTGAGCGAAAGCCTCGCCTTTTGGGATGCCACACTACGGAAGGATGCGGCCGCCCTCCGTCACCTCGAAAGCAAAGCGATCGAGGGGACGAAGATGGCGACGCTCACCGAGCGTTAGTAGCTGACGTCGACGGCTTCTTCCTTGCCCGTCTCGCTGCTCTTGTAGAGCGCGTCGAAGATGGCGTTCAGGGTGAGGCCGTTTTCGCCCGGCACCGGCGACGGTTTGCCTTCGAGAATCGCGGTGACGAACGCCTCGATCTCGGCCGAGTGCGACGACTTCACCTGCGGCACATTTTCGGGCTTCATATTGAAGTACTGGCGATTGATCTCGGTGTGGATGTCGATCTCGCCGCCCCACGGTCGAACCGTCGCGCCCGCCTTGGTGCCAAAGAGCTGGCACTCGAACGGATCGCCCTCCATGTTCGCCATGAAGCTGCTCTCCAGGGTGACGACGGCGCCGTTATCGAATTTGATGAGGCCGACCGCGAAATCTTCGACGGTGTACTTGGCGCGGTCGTATTCGCCCCAGAAGTTCGCGATATCCGGATTGGTGCCGAGCAGGTTCCAGGTCTTGCCGCTCGCCGAGACCGGTTTCGGATAGCCCATGAAGAAAAGGGTGAGGTCGAGGATGTGAACGCCGATATCGATGAGCGGTCCGCCACCCTGCTTTTCCTTATCGATAAACACGCCCCAGTGAGGAACGCCTCGGCGGCGAAGGGCCTTCGACCGGGCGTAGTAGATGTCGCCCATATTGCCGTTCTTGATGAACTGGTCCATGAACCGGGCCGAGCCGCTGAACCGGCTCTGGAGCGCGACCATGAGCATTTTGCCCGTCTCCTTGGCCACGCGGCACATTTCGGACGATTCCTTGGCATTCATGGCCAGGGGCTTCTCGCAGAGCACGTGCTTGCCCGCGCGCAGGGCGTCGAGCGTGGGCTGGTAGTGGAACGCGTTGGGCGTCGTGATGGAAACGGCGTCAATCTCGGGGTCGGCCAGCAGTTCTTTGTAGTTTTCCGAGACTTTCGGAATGGAAAACTTGGTCGAAGCTTCCTGCGCCGTCGCGGGGTTGATGTCGCAAACCGCGACCATTTCGCACTTCTCGGGAATCGCTGCGTATCCGGGCATATGGCAGCCTTGCGCGATTCCGCCGGCGCCGATCAATCCAATCTTAAGCTTTTTCGACATGGTCCAGGCGGGAGGTTACCTAAGCCCCTGCCAGGTTCGCGGCGAGCCGTTAAGACCGCGTAGGTTCGGTCTCGGGCGGACTCTCGAAGACGTCGTCGAAGGTATCGACAAATTCCGCATTTTCGGATGCGATCGCGCGGATTTGCTGACGCCGTACCGCGAAGAAGGAACCGAAGAGCGCGATCGCGGCAAGACCGCACCAAAAGACGGAACTGGGCAACATCGGAGTGGGCTCCGCCGCGTGTTGCGCCACGCCGTAGTTGTGCGAAGCCAGGAACGCGAGCTTGACGCCGACCCAACCGACCAGCAGGTAGGCGGTGTGATCGAGGTCGGGATAGCGCTCGAGCAGGCGGATGAAAAAGCTTGCGGCGAACCGCAGCAGCACAACGCCGATCACGGCGCCGGCATAAACAACCCAAACCTTGTCTTGACGGTGGACCATCGCGACGCCGGCCAGAACGCTATCGATCGCAAAAGCGATGTCCGCAAGCTCGACGAGCGCCACGGTCTGCCAAAAGCCGTGCGCCTTGGCCTGAACCTCCTTGCCGCTCCCCTGCTTGATGAAGTGCTTGATCGGGAGATAGAGAAGATAGATCGCCCCAATGGCCTGGAGCCACCAAAAGGCGATAATGTGGCTGGCGAGAAGAATCGCGCCGAGCCGAAAGAGGAACGCGCCTCCCAAGCCATAGAGGAGGGCTCGCTTTTGCAGCTCCCGGGGCAGGTGCCGGACCATGATTGCGAGGACCAAGGCGTTGTCGGCAGACAAAAGCGCCTCAAGCATGACCAAGACGCCAACTACACCCAGGTCTGCGAGATGAAAGGTTTGTCCAAACATGGCGGGAGCTCAAAGAGTTGAGAGAGCCGAAGCTATTCTGCCACAATCAATGTTATTGCCTTGTAGAAAGGTTCCTACTCCAATAGACGAAAACGTATGCCGACCTACCTTTACGAATGCTCGTCGTGTGAAAAGCAGTTTGAAGCCGAACAGCGCATTACCGAAGATCCGCTGACCGCGTGCCCGTGCGGAGCGGAGGGGACCGTCAAGCGTCTGATTCAGCCGACCGCGATTCTGTTCAAAGGGTCCGGTTTCTATATCAACGATTCTCAGCCCAGTTCCGCGCGGGATTCGGCGGCGGAATGCACGGGAACCGGTGAGCCCGCAAGCTGCCCCAAGTGCGCGGACGTCGAAGCGAAGTCGGATTAGACTTCAGGTAAGGTCAGCCGTTGTGGCAACGGCGCACTCGACAGGGCAACCCATCGTAGATGGCGAGCGACCGAGAAATCTCGGCGATCTCCTTCTGCACAGCTGTCGTCGGACTCCGGACAAGATCGCGGTGTACGCGAACGAGGGCGGGGCCTTTTCTGGCCACACCTACCAGGAGCTTCTTGCGCGCGTCGCCCGGTTTGCGTCGGCCCTGAAATCGCATGGCCTCCAACGCGGCGACCGCATCGTCATCTTCGCGGAAAACTGCTGGGAATGGGCGCTGGCCGATTGGGGCGCTCAAACGGTTGGCATCGTCACGGTTCCGATTTATCCAACGCTTCCCGGCGACCAAGCCGCCTACATTGTCGGCGATTCGGAAGCGAAGCTGATTCTGGCCGGAAACGCCTCGTTGCGGGATCGAATTGCGGGACTCGTGAGCGTTCCCATCGTTATGCTCACCCACGGAGACGATTCGCTCACCAAAGCGGCGGCCGCGGCCACCCCCGACCAGGCGGCGTGGGAGGCCGAGATTCCACATGTGGCGGGACCCGAGGACGTGGCGACCCTGATTTACACCAGCGGCACCACGGGCCCACCCAAGGGCGCGATGCTGCCGCATCGGGCGTTCGTATCGCTCGGCGTCTCCATTCGTTCGAGCTTGCCCGTTAATAGCCACGATCTGTTCCTGAGCTATCTTCCCCTTAGCCACGTGTATGAGCGTTTCGCGGGTCACGTCCTTCCAATCGCGATCAATGCGTCGATCGCGTACGCGGGCTCGCTGGCCACGCTCTCGAAGGACATCGTCGCGACGAACCCGACCGTGATGCTCTGCGTGCCGCGGTTCTTGGAAGCGACGCGGGAGAAGATCATCGATGCGATCGAGAAACTGCCGGGAATCCAGGGCCGTTTGGCGCGGCTCGGCCTGGCCCAGGGTCTCATCCACGCGCGGGGAGGCTTTGCGCCCTTGTTTGGGGCCCTTAACGCGTTGGTCCTTAAGAAAATTCGCGCGCGGCTCGGCACTCGGCTGCGGTTCCTGGTTTCGGGAGGAAGCGCCCTCCCTCGCCACATCGGAGAGTTCTATCGGGCGATCGGCTTGCCCGTTCTCCAAGGTTACGGACTGACCGAAACGTGCGCGGCCAGCGCCGTCAACCACCTTGAAGGCAATCGGCTCGATACGGTTGGACCCCCCATCAACGGGGTGGAGATTGTGATCGCCCAGGACGGGGAAATTCTGATTCGAGGCGCGAGCGTGATGCTCGGCTATTACAAACAACCGGAGGCGACCGTTGAAGCGATCGATAGCGACGGCTTTTTCCATACGGGCGACATCGGCTGCTTCGATGGCGGCCATCTGAAAATCACCGACCGCAAGAAAGACATTCTCGTTTTGGCAAACGGCAAAAACGTCGCTCCCCAGCCGATCGAAAACAAGCTCCGCGAAAGCGAATTCATCAAGGAAGCCGTGCTCTTCGGTGACAACATGCAGAGCCTTGTCGCCCTGATCATTCCGAACTTCGATCGGGTCCAGCACTACATCGAGAGTCAGGGCATCAAAGCCCCCGCAACACCCGCCGAAATGCTCACGTTCGACCCCGTGCGCGCCCGCATCAAAGAGCACGTAGATCGCGTCAACAAAACTCTGGCCGACTTCGAAAAGGTCAAGAAATACGAGCTGATCGCCGCCACGTTTACGGTGGAAGGTGGCGAGCTGACGCCCTCGCACAAGGTCAAGCGCCGCGTCATCAAAGAGCGGTATGCCGATGTGCTCAAGGGCATGACGCGGGAATAATTCAGGTCATGCTCATCGTCTTCGATCTGGGTGGGGTGTTGGTGCGCGTGGCTCGCACGTGGGACCAAGCCGTGGCGCGGGCGGGCGTCACGTGCGCCTCTCCAAACCAAACCGCGGGTTTGGCCGCATGTCCCCAGTTCGAGGGCTACCAGGCGGGCTCGGTCGACGAGGCCACCTACTTGGAAGCGCTCCGGACGTGGCTCGACCTTGATTCGACCGACGACGCCCGCGGGGCCCACAACGGCATCTTGCTCGAGCCGTATCCCGGTTCGGAAACGATCGTCGCCCGGCTGATCGAGGACGGCCACGATGTCGCGATGCTATCCAACACGAACGACCTCCACTGGGTGGTGATGAGCGACGGCGCCGGCCTTACGCCACACATCGCGTCCATTCCGAAGCGGTTCTTGTCTCACGAGCTTCAGGACTTCAAGCCGAACGAGTCGATCTTCCGGACCGTCGAGCGGGAGACGGGCCGCGCGCCCCACGAAATCATCTATTTCGAAGATACTGCGGTCAATCTCGATGCGGCCCGTGCCTGCGGCTGGCAGGCGGTCGCCATCGATCCCTTCGGCGACACGGCCAGCCAAATTCGGGCGGCGCTGGCCGAGCGCGGCATCACCGCATGAGCCGGCTTCGCATCGCTGAGATCTTTCAGAGCGTCCAAGGTGAAGGCCTATGGCTGGGCTCGCCCAGTGTCTTCATTCGCGTAAGTGGATGCAATCTGCGATGCCGATGGTGCGACACCCCATACGCCAGCTGGCACCCCGAAGGCGACGTCATGGACATCGACGCGATTTTGGCCGCCGCCGGTACCTACGGCACGAGAGACATCGTATTGACCGGGGGCGAGCCGATGATCTTCGAGCCAGTCGGCGAACTGACCCGTCGCCTCACTGCGATCGGGCATCGCATCACGATTGAAACCGCGGGTACCGCCCTGCTCGACGTCACGTGCGACCTCATGTCGATCAGCCCGAAGCTCGCTCACTCGACTCCCGACGGCGAATGGGCCGAGCGTCACGAACGCGCGCGCCTGAACTTCGAGGTCCTGAACGCCCTGGCCGAGCGGTACGCGTGCCAATTCAAATTCGTGGTCAATCCCGAATCCGGAGCCGACGATCTTGGCGAGATCGAGGCGATCCTGGGTGCCGTGCCTGCGTCCGAGCGTCATCCCGTGGTGATCATGGCGGAGGGCACGGATGCCGCGGTGCTCCATCGTCGCGAACGGCTTCTTGTTGCCGCGTGTATCGAGCGTGGTTGGCGTCTGTTGCCCCGATTTCACGTCGACCTGTTTGGGAACACGCGCGGAACGTGAAGCGTTACCCTGAGCACCGTATGAACCGACTGGCCTTCCGATTCTTCGCCCTCTACGCCTTGGCAACCGCCCTCTATGGCTGTGCCAACAGCCTCGAACACGAAGTCCTGGGGATGTGGAACGGAAGTGTGGACATCTCGCGGGCCGGAGCCAGCCCCACCGAGCGCGCGATGATCGGTGCCGTGGCCGACCAGCTCGCCGGCGTGACGCTCGAACTGAAGCCGGACAAAACGTTCAAGCTCAACGCCATGATGGTCCCCGTCGAGGGCACGTGGGTGATCGAAGCCGGGCAGATCGTACTGACGGCGACCAAGGTGGCCGGGAAGGATCCGGCCGAGCTCGGCAATAGCCGTATGGTCCAGCGAGCCGAGCGCGTCAGCGGTCGCCGATTCGACGAGCCCGTTCGATTGAGCATCAGCCAGGATCACTCCATGCTCGCCATGGCAGGACTGGACGGCACCCGCTCGGAGGGGGCCGAACTCACCTTTCGCCGCGTCGGTGCCGGAGTGCCGGCAAGCCAGGAAAAATCGCGTTAAGTCTGGTCAGCCGGGGCCCCCTGCCGGTAGCATGAGAGCGGGATGGCTGACGGTTGGTGGGGTAAGCGCGCGGCGCTCAGTCTGACGTACGAGGGGGCAACCCGAAATCAGGCCGAAATCGTCTTGCCCGCGTTGGAGCGGGCCGAACTCACCGCCACGTTCTATGCCGATCCCGTCGCCTTGCTGGAGCGCCCCATCGTTTGGCAACAGGCCGCCGCGCTGGGCCACGAAATCGGCAATGGCTCGCTCCTCGAAAGCGATCCGCTGCTCCCGACTTGGCCGCACGAACTGATCCGGCAGGAGGTCGAAGCGGGCCGGGTCCTCATCGAGGAGGCGGTGCCGCTCCAAGACACGCACAGCTTTGCCTATCCGATCGGCCATGCCTGGGGCGCGGACGGGGGTTACCGGTCCATCGTGGACGGGCTTTACGATGTCGCCCGGAGCGGCGAAGACGGCTGGAATGAACGCAACGATTTCGACCCCCAGTTCCTCCGCGCCGTGGATTTTCGCGAGTGGTCGTTCCCGGAGATGCTGAGCGTCTTGGATGCCCACCGGACCCGCGGAACGTGGCTGGTGGTGGTGATCGGCGAGGTCGGCGTTGGCGACCGTGCGATCGACCGTGCGGACCACGACCGCCTCCTCAAAACAGTTCAGGAGCAATCGTCCGAGTGGGCGATTGCTCCTGTCGTGCGTTTGGCGCAGGCTGTGGTTACGAGAACTTGAGCTGAATGCCGCGGCGCTGGAGTTCATCGACGAACCGGGTGCCCGTCATCGCATTCTCATAGCGAAGGCATCCTGCGGGCATCTTGCCCTCGGCCATATCGATGGCATAAATGGCCATGGAGAAGCCGGTCAGTCGCTCCATCGAGGTGAAGCCGGTCTCTTCGCATTGGCGATCGAAGATGTCGATCTGCTTGCGGATGTCCTGACCGCCCTTCTTGCCCACGCCGACGGCGCGCACCGCGCACAGGTCGTTGTCGGTGAACTGATCGAGATACTTGCCGAACACCTTGTGCCAGACGTCGAGCGGGCGAACGGGCACGCCACAGACGTCGACTTCCTCGCGGCCCCAGAAACCGGTATCGCGGAAGACGCTAATGAGAAATCCGTGGCCCGGGTGGCGGATGGTCTTGTATTCGTAGTTCTTGACGCGGCCCTTGAGCGTGTACGGCGCGGTGCTAGTGCCACCCGACGTGGTGAAGGCCTCCATGGGACCGAGCTCATCGATCGTCAGCTCTTCGGTTTCGGCCAGGGTTGGGACCTTCACGATCTCGCCGTTGCGCAAGACGACGGCTTCGAAGTCGTACTCGGTGACCAAGCCTTCGATGTTGAAGGTGAGCTTGTAGTTGAACGGCGGCTTCGGGTGCTGGGGCAGAACGCCGCAGTACAGCTTGACCGAGTCGACCTCATCCATCTGCTCGATGAGCCAGAGTCCGAGGCTGTTGACGAGCCCGGGAGCGAGGCCGGTGTCGCTGACCACGGTGACGCCCGCGTTCTGGGCGGCTTGGTCCAGCTTGAGCGTCTCCAGCGTGATGTCGGTGTTTCCGCCCAGGTCGACGAAGTGCGTCTTGTTGGCAATCGCGACATGCGCGATTTTCGGGTGCATCCAGTACGGCACGCAGCTCAGAATGATGTCGGCATCGCGGAGGAAGGTCTCGAGCGAGGCTTCGCTCAAGGCGTCGACGGCATGGGCTTCGCACAGCGTTTTGCCGGTCAGTTTGTTGACGCGCTGGCAAGCCTTCTCGGCTTGCTCGAGCGAGACGTCGCCCATCAGAATACGGTTGGCATCGGCGAATTTGGCGAGGTCGTAAGCGGCGGCCGTGCCCTGCATGCCGGCGCCAAGGATGGCGTAAGTTTTGCTCATTTCGGGGTCTCCTGGGTTGACGGCGTTGTCAAAGAAGGGGCGCCGTGCGGAGCAATAAGGATACCCGTTTGGGGCACCTGACCGCGGCCGACTAGGTCCCGAGACACTTACCAGAATGGGGATATTCCCAGGCCAATTCACTCCTTCCCGAGCCGAACTCAAGCTGCGAAATCGACTGGCTGGGGCACAATGACAGCATGCGCGGCGGCCAGCGAAAGTCCACTCCCGGTGTCGTGGATGGCCGCGTGAAGAAAAAGAACCGGACCGCGCTGTCGCCGGATCCCTACGAATCGGACCTGCCCAGCCTGGAAATCCGCCGCATGCGCCCGGCCAAGGGCTACTACCACGCGGTGAGCGTGACCGATGTTCGCCGGATGATCGCGCTGATTCCCGACTGGGACGAGGTCGCTCAGGGAATCCGCGCGGTGTTCTTAACGCCGGGCGGTGACGACGCCTACGGCCGGTACAATAACGCAGGCATCATCAAACTCGACGCATGGCCGCGATCGGGAATTGATCCCGTGCTCGACCGCAAGCGGTGGCTCCTCGCCCAGATCGGAATCGATCTCGGCTCACTCAAGGAGGGCGACCTCGTTCAGATGAACCGGGATCAAGCGCGATGTTTTCTCCTGCTGGGCACCTTTCTGCACGAAATCGGACACCACCTCGACCGGATGAGCACTCGATCTAAGCGCGATGCAGCCAATGGGGAAGCGGTCGCGGTGGCCTACGAGCATCGGCGTCAGCAGGAGCTGTACCCGGCGTATTGCGCCGAATTTGGTGTGCCGGGCACTTGAATTGGGCTCTCCTACACGCGCTATTTAGCAAGCACGCCGAGCGCCTTCTCCAGCACCAAATCCTCGCCCTTCGGACCAAAGCCATCGGCGACCTCGATGTCGGGCTTCACGCCGTTCTTTTCCAATCGCTGCCCGTCGACCAGCATATCCACATACGGAATCTCCAGATAGGCCCAGTCGGCGACCTTAAGCGGTGACGTGCCCAGTACATTGCCCGCCGTACGCGTGCCGATGAGCTTGCCTCGGCCCGATTTCTTGATCACGTAGCTAAACACCTCTTTCGCGCTGCGAGAGCCGCCGTTGATCAAGACGGCAAGCGGCTTGCCGTAGCCGAACATCTGCTCCTGCGAGCCCTGTGGCGTCTTCCATTCGAAGGTAGCGCTCGGGCGGAAGAACGGATCGCCGAACCCTTCTGGTCGACCGCCGAACCCGTCGCGGATATCGAGGATAAAGCCGTCGGTGTGGGCGAGCTTGCCGTACACCGCGTTCGAGAGCAGGTCCTTGAACCGGTCGTTGGCCATGGTCCAAAGGTGGATATAGCCAAGTTTCTTGCCCTTATATTCAATAATACGGATGCTTCGGCGGGTGGCCTCCAGGAACATGTCCATGCCCTTGTGGTGCTCCACGTCCACGTCGGCCGACATCTCTTGGTTGCCGCGTCGCCACACCAGCTTGCCCTGGCTGCCCATCTTGGGTCTCAGCGCCTCGATCGGCGAGAAGGGGACGCCATCAAAGCTCACCATTACATCGCCGGGCCGCACACCGGCCTTTTCGGCGGGCATCCCGTTCAAGACCATCTGCACCCGGTACTGATTCTTTTCTTTGCGGAACCAGGCGCCGATGTGGGGCATCTCGGGGATGTTCGAGCCAGGGAAGATCGATCCAAAGCTGTAATAGCCCTGCTGTGTATCGGGCAGAAATCCAAAGTGGCTGTCGCCGAACTCCTCGATCATCTCGTTCATCCGGTCGCCGAATTCGTCCTTGGTTTTGGCGGCTCGGATCGCGGGCTCGTGCTTGGCGATGATCCGGTCGAGCTCATCTTTGCGCCGCGTGCGGTCGTAGAATCCGTTGCGGATCGCTTTCAGGCTCTTGTCGGCGACGGCACCGAAATCGATGGGCGGGGCACCGGCGGGTGCGGCTTGGCCGATATGGACGGCCACCATCAGGGCGAGTAGAGTCATGTCGAACAAGCGTACTCGACGGCTACCGGATTCGGTTCCGTCTCCTCACGAGCGCCCCGATCGCGATGCCGAGCGCGGCCAGGCTGGCTGGCTCGGGGACGGGGGGTCAGAACCACGAGGTGACCGCGATGTATTGGGTGGCGAACCTCGCTTTTGAACCGAAATACAGTTACGCCAGCCCTCGCCCACCAGAATGGAGCGGGTATCCTAAGAGCTTGTGGGAGACCGTGGCTCAGCCCGGTCGCCATCACCACGGAGGAACCATTGAGAAAGAATATCCGCAAAGCGCCCCATTCCAAGCGCTTCTCTGAAGCCCTGAAGGCGATCGATAAGGACCAGTTGGTCGAAGTTTCCCAGGCGATCGAGCTCGTCAAGAAGCACGCCACCGCCAAGTTCGTCGAAGGCATCGACGTGAGCATCAAGCTCGGCATCGACCCCCGCAAAGGCGACCAGAACGTCCGGGGCATCACCCAGCTTCCCCACGGAACCGGCAAATCGAAGAACGTGGCCGTGCTCGCCAAGGGTGACCTGGCCAAGGAAGCCGAGCAGGCAGGCGCCGACACGGTCGGAGCTGAAGACCTCATCGCCAAGATTCAAAACGGCTGGAAAGACTTCGACGTGCTCATTGCGGCCGAAGACATGGCCCCCCAGATCGGAAAGATCGGTAAGGTGCTGGGTCCGAAGACGCCGAACAAGAAGAACGGCACCGTGACCAACCAGCTCGCGAACGCGATCAAGGAAATCAAGGGCGCGACCCGCGTGGAGTACCGCGCCGATAAGGGTGGCGTCGTCCACATGCCGCTGGGCAAGGTCAACTTCTCGGACGAGCAGATCATGGAGAACTTCGCGAGCGCGGTCGGCGCGGTCGTGAAGGCCAAGCCTGCCTCGGCCAAGGGTCGCTACCTCGTGAGCGTCACCCTGAGCAGCACCATGGGTCCCGGCGTGCCGATCGACCCGACTCTGGCTCAGAAAGCATCCGGCGTCGCGTAGCGCTCGGAGGCAGAATGTTCGCATGGGGCTGGCTTTTGGGCCAGCCCTTTTGCTTTGTCGCGATGCCGGTTGGAATTTGAGCCTATTTGGCTTATACTTGATGGACATGCGGAGTCCCTTCCATAAGCTCATCGCGCTCGTCTGCGTCTCGACTTCCGGTCTCGGAGCCGCCCACGCTCAGCTCAAAAAGATGCCGATGCCGGATGGCGACGCGTGGTGGCGGGTGGCCATCACGGCCCGCAATGAAGCCGACGTCCAGCGACTGGCGGACTGCCCCTACCGACTGTTCTCCGACAACCTCGCGATCGGTGAAAACGACTTCAT
Source organism: Fimbriimonadaceae bacterium (assembly GCA_044226215.1). Classification (GTDB taxonomy): domain Bacteria; phylum Armatimonadota; class Fimbriimonadia; order Fimbriimonadales; family Fimbriimonadaceae; genus JBGAHK01. The sequence goes on from JBGAHK010000002.1 coordinate 1,188,047, forward strand.
CGTCTCGTCCAACGATTTCCTGAATCTTGCCCAAATGGGCCTCAGCTACCGCATCCAGAACCTGATGCCTGCGCCGAACGGATTCGCCAACATCGCCCGCGACGATATCGACTTCCACACGACCTACCTGACGGGAGCCCAGATTCTCGCTCAATACGAAGCGTGGCGCGCCGCCTATCCCAACATGATTTCGCGAACGCAGATCGGGACGTCGCGTGAGAACCGTCCGATCTACGCCTACCGCATTGCGTGGGGCGCGCGATCGGGCTCCAAGCAGCCGAGCCGCTCCGTCTTCGTCGAAGCCGGCATCCATGCCCGCGAATGGATCACACCTGCGACGGGACTCTACATCTTCGAGCAATTCATCAAGAAGGTGAACACGGATCGGCGGTGGCAGCGCGCCAATTCGAACGTGGCCTTCTACATGGTCCCCGTGCTCAATGTGGACGGTTATGAGTACAGCTGGACCACCGACCGGTATTGGCGTAAGAACCGCCGCAACAACGGTAATGGGACGTACGGGGTCGACCTGAATCGCAACTTCAGCAAAGGGTGGGGCGGGTCGGGAAGCAGCTCCAGCTCATCGAGCGACACCTACCGAGGACCGAGCGCATTCAGCGAGCCCGAATCGGCTGCCGTCCGAAACTACATCGCGGCCATCGAGCCACCTGCCGCATTCCTGGACCTCCACAGCTACAGCCAGCTCGTGCTGCGCCCATGGGGCTATGTGAACGCCTTCTCGCCCAGCGAAGCGACGCTCAAGCCGATTGGCGACGCCATGGCCTCTGCGATCGCAGCGACGACGGGCAAGGTCTACACGAGCGAGGCGGCCTATCAGCTCTACATCGCCTCGGGCACCACGCAGGACTGGGAGTACAGCGTGTACGCGAACAGCTCGTGGACGATCGAGATGCGTGATACCGGCCAGTATGGGTTTGTGCTGCCGGCGGATCAGATCTATCCGACGCAGCTCGAAATCTGGGCCGCGTTTGAGAAGATGTTCTTTATGTCGACCGGCTACTGAGGATCGCGCGGCTTCAGGTCGCCCAGGATTCGCACAAGCAACCCGGACAAAGCTTCGACGCAGATCGCGGCCGCCGAGGGATGCCCCGGCAGATTCACGATCAGCGTGTGGCCCAGGATGCCCGCCACGGCGCGCGTCAGGTAGCCCAGATCGGTTTTCTTGTGAAGCTCCAGCCGCATCAGCTCGACCAGGTTCATCGCCTGACGGTCGAGCAGGGGCAGTGTCGCTTCGGGCGTCACCTCATCGGGGCCAAATCCGGTGCCGCCGACCGTGAACAGCGCGCTGCACTCATGGCTGAGCTCGTGAATCGCCCACTGGATCTCCGGCGCCTCGCTGGGCACCGATTTCCGGTGAAAGTCGGTGAAGCCTAGATTCCGCAGGGCCATCTCGACCGATTCACAGAGTTCGAGGCTAGACGGACCCGTCGACGACTCGATGCCGATGATTCCAATGACGAACGCCACAGCCTATTTTAGCTTCCGGCTGCGACCGGGGGCCGGCCACCACCCAGCTTCGAGTTCAGCGAGAACACGTAGGTCGACGATCCACCCGCGACGCCATCGCCGCTGGGAAGATTCGACCCGCTGATCTCACCATCCAGCTTCTTGCCGCTGTTGACGGCCGTCACGTTGTCGCTCACGGTCACTTGGTAGGAACCGCGCTGGAGCTTGAGTCCGCCAAGCGTGACCGTATTGTTGGAGCTGTTGTAGCTGTACGTGAACGGAATGGAAACGCCGGTGCCGACTTCCGTAATCGTGAAATTGGCCGCGCTCGCATTCACGGGCGTGTGGAACGTGATGGTTACCTGGTTGACGGTCGAGAGTCCGGAGATGCCGGGTTTCGGCGACGTATTGACGATCACCGGTCCGCCAGCCGTGAAGGAGGTGGACGTCACGCCGTCATTGAGGATCCACGAATCCGGATCAAGCGTAATCCCGGAGGGCGCGCCCGCGACAGGAATGACGAAGTTCTCGTTCTTGGCGTCGTTCCAGATCACCTTGGTCGTCTGGGTGCTTGCCGCCGTATACCGAAGATCGATCGGCATCTTGAAGGTCGGGTAGTTGGTGCCCGTCTGCGTTTGGTTCAGCGAGAGGAGCAAGTACGTCTGACCGTTGACGGTCGTGGACGAGGCGCCGTAGGTGTACTTCGGCGCGCCCAACTGATAGACCCACTCATCAAAGAACCAGTTCAGATCGGAGCCGTATTGGCCTTCCGCGGCAAAGCGAACGTCTTCGGTGGTCACGGTGCTGTACGCGTGGAGAGCACGGTAATCGGCCAAGGCGGCGAAGAATTTGGTGTCGCCGAGGACGTGCCGCAACATGTGAAGCACCCACGCGCCCTTGTTGTACGTGAACGACGTGCTGAAAATGCGCGACTCACTCGATCCATCCGGGACATAAACCGTGCCGTTGGGGCTGACGGGCTTAAGGTCGTTCGTCATGTACGCCTTGAGCGCGGGCAGTCCTGTGCTCCCGGGCTTCTTTTCGACCCAGATCGCTTCTCCGTACGAGGCGAATCCTTCGTTGCACCAGATGTGGTTCCAGGTCGCGCAGGTCATCATGTCGCCGTACCACTGGTGCGTCAGCTCGTGGGAAGTGAGGTCCTCGTTAAATGCCGACTGGCCGGTGATGGTTTGGTGCTCCATGCCCCCGCCGAAATTGAACTGATAGATGCCGTACTTCTCGTTGACGAAGGGGTACTCGCCAAAGTAATCGCGGAACGTGGTGATCATATCCAGCGACTTCTCCCATCCGGCTCGGTTCGAAGTGGTGTCGCTTTCCGGCCAAATGTAGAACATTCCCGGCATGGTGCCGCCCAACGCGGGGGTGTAGTTCTTGGTCCAAGTGCGATAGTTTGTCGCTCCGATCGAGACCAGATAGGGCGATGTCGGGTAGTTGGTCGACCAGCGGTACCGGGTTCGGCTGCCGCTGAGAGCGTCCGTCCCCTGAAGGACGCCATTGGCGGCCACCACCCAAGTGCTCGGCACGGTCACATAGTTGTTGACAAGCGCCTTGTCGTTGTTGTCTTCCTTCACCGGCCACCAGGTATGCGCGTGGGTGGTCTCGCTGAGAGTCGAAAAAGCGGAGCTGCCGGCATGAGTGTAGTAGCCGACGGAGCCGAAGCCTTCGGAGACCGGCGTGCCGTTGTAAGTCACCTTGAGCGCGAAGACCTCATTGAGCGAGTACGGCCGGTCGAACAGGGCCTTGACCGTTGCCGTGTCGAGGCGAACAACTGGGATCGTGCGACCATCGAGGGTCACGCTGGAGATGGAGAAGTTGCTGCGCAGCCGGAAGGTGAACTCGGTCAGGTTCGCGACGTTGCTCTTGACCGTGATCGTGTTATCGCCTGCGATGGTCCCGGTGCTGGGGCTGAGCTCGATATTGAGATCGTAGCGTTGCACATCCGTGTCGCTGAGCGATTCAAGCAGGGGGTTGGCGGGGGTGTTGAGCAGGGTGGCTGGGGATTTTCCGGCGCGGAAGGCTGCTCGCATCATATCGCTGTGGCCGCACAGATTGGTCTTCCCGAAGGAGCTTGTAGCGGCGACAAGGGCCAAAAGGTACAAAGACGTTCGCATAAAAAAAGGCTCGACGACTTAAGTATCCCTCGTGCCGAGGGAAGGACGGAACTTTCCCGGTCGCTAGTTCACCCGGTGCGGGCGGAATCCCGCAATTGTGCGAGCCCGTCAGCAAATAGAAAGGACCAAGCTCTGATGAGCTTGGTCCTTCTTCGAGCAGGTGATGGTGAAGGTTACTTCTTCTCTTCAGCCGGGGCGGCCGGAGCGTTTTTGATGCCGCCACCCGTCTCCTTGAGCGAATCGAAGGCTTCCTTCCATCGTTCCTTCACGTCGTCGTACTTGATGTCGATCTTGGATTCTTTCAGCTTGTCGAGAAGCTGCTTGTCGATGTCGGTGGCCTGCATGCCGCGCTTGATCGCAATCTGTCGCTGCACGAACTGCTTGCGCACGTCCGTCATCTCGATCGGCTTTTCGGGGGTGAACTTCTCAAGATAGAACTTGGCCCAACCGTCCGAGAGCTTCACCCAGTCGGTGACAGCCGCTTCCTTCGTGCTGAATACAATCTGCTGGATCTGAGCGGGCATCTGATCGACGAGGCGCATCGGGAATCGAGTGGTGCGCTTGGCGTCAGGGCTCTGGCTGAGGTTGCTCGCGACGACCGAGAAGGCCTGTCCGGTCTTCAACGCGTCATCGACCGGCTTCTTGCTGATGTCGTCCTTGACGACGATCCACTGCATGTCGGCGGTCGCGGGGTCCACGAACTCCTTCGGATTCTTCTTGATGTAGTCCTCGGCTTCCTTGAGGTCGACCTTCAGCCCCTTCGTGATCAGGCGCTCGCGAGCGAGGTCGATGCGAAGGTTGTCCTTGATTTCGCCAACCGACAGACCGCGCGATTGGAGTCCGCGCAAGAAGTTCGGCTCGCGCTTCTTCTGAAATTCTAGTTCGGCGAGCACGTCCTGGTCGCTGGGGTAAACGCCGTTATCCTTGGCGAGCTGAAGGAGCAACTTCTGGCGAAGGAGATCCTGCAAGCCCTGGAAGGCGAGCGTATCGGCGACGGCGGCACTCGTCTGGGCACCCGTTTGGGTCACGACGGTGACTTCCGGCTTGTACTCCAGGTACCGGTGAAAGTCCTTCATCGTGATCGGTTCGCCGTTGATCGTGGCGAGTTCGCCACCACCGGACGAACCGCATCCGCTGATGGCGAGACCGCCAATACCGGTCACCATCACGCCAGCGGCGAGTCCCGCTAAAAATACTTGCTTTTTACTGGTCAAATCCATCATTCCTGCTTCGAGGCTCCCGAAGTTCTGGGAGTATCGTACCTTTTCCTATATCGGGAGGCCTTTCGCCTTTAACAACGCCGCATTTCATTTCGTGCCGCGATTTGTCGATTTTTCAAATGCGGCCTAGAACTGGGGCTCGCGGTACTGGACCGCCTCGGACAGGTGGAGTTTGCCCACCTCTTCAGCTCCGGCGAGGTCGGCGATCGTGCGCGCCACCTTCAAAATCCGGTCGAACACACGACCCGAAAGGGACATCCTGGCCGCGATCAGCTTCATAAAGTCCTTGCTCTCGGTGGTGAGAGCCAACGTCTCCTTGACTTCCCGAGGAGTCATTTTCGCATTGATCTTCGAGCCGCCGAGCCGGGCGTGCTGCCGTTCCCGTGCCGCGATCACCCGTTCCCGGATTTCGGCGCTCGGTTCGCCCGGAGCGACGTCGATCAGTTCGTTGGGTTTGAGCCTCGGCACCGTGATGTGGAGATCGATCCGGTCCAGGAGCGGACCGCTGATCCGCTGGGAATAGCGGCCGCAGGTGGCGGGTGAACCCACACAGTTCGCCTCGGGATAGCCTTTGAATCCACAGGGACAGGGGTTCATCGCTCCGATCAGGATGCACTCAGCCGGGAATTCGATGGACGCTTGAACGCGCGAAACGGTGGCGACCCCATCTTCCAGCGGCTGGCGGAGGGATTCCAGCACCGACCGGTCGAACTCCGGCATCTCGTCCATGAACAGAACGCCATGGTGAGCGAGCGAGACCTCGCCAGGCTTTGGATTCTTGCCGCCACCCACGACGGCGGCATAACTCGCCGTGTGGTGAGGCGCTCGGAACGGCCGGTCCCACATCAAGCCTTCCCGACCGCTTTTACGACCACTCGTGCTGTAGATGCGGGTGACTTCGATGCTCTCGTCCAGAGTCAGCGGCGGGAGAATGGTCGGCATGCGCCGCGCCAGCATCGTCTTGCCGCTGCCCGGTGGCCCGACCATCAGCGCGTTGTGGCCGCCCGCGGCCGCGATCTCCAGCGCCCGAACCGCGTTGCGCTGGCCCTTCACATCGGCGAAATCGACCTCGTATTCGGTCGTGTGGTGAGTCGCTTGGAGGGTCGGAGCGAGCGGCTGGAACTCCAAGGAGCCGTTCAGGACCTCCACCGCATCGAGCAGTCGGGAGAGGCTGTAGACCTCGAGTCCGGGCATCACGGCCGCTTCCGCCGCGTTCTCCTTGGGCAAGAGCAACCGTTTGAATCCGAGCGACGCCGCCATCATGGCGACACTGACCGCGCCATCGATGGGGCGGAGCGCGCCGTCGAGGCCCAATTCGCCGAGCATGAGCGTGCCTTCCAACTCCTGAATCGGCGCCTGACCAGAGACGGCCAATACGGCGATGGCGATGGGCAGGTCGAGGTAGGGTCCTTCCTTCCGGATGTCGCCCGGCGCGAGGTTGCACATCACCATCCGGCCGGGCCAGGAAAGGTTGGAATTGCCCACCGCAGCCCGAACCCGGTGCTTGCTCTCGGCGACGGCCTGATCGGGAAGGCCTACGATCTGGAAGTCCAGCTTAGGGCCCTGGAGATCCACCTCGACCACCACCGGCACCGCATCGATACCGACAAGGGTCGCACTGTGAACCTGAGCGATCATCGGGCTGAATCTACCCCGGCGCGTTGCCGCCACGGCAACAGGACGAGGAGGATTCCCACGCTCAGCCAGGGCACGATCCACCGGTGCGGCCAAGCATCGCTCTTGTCCGGCACCCGCAGTTCTACACGCGCCGTGGCGCGCTGGCCCCACGGAATCGAACTGATCATGTGTCCCCGAGCGTCGAAAGCGCCGCTCAGGCCGAGCCCCGAACTGCGCAGGACGGGCACGCCCGATTCGACCGCTCGCCAAGCCCCGACCCCCAAAAGCACTTCGGGTTCGGCCGTGCCCGCGTACCAATCGTCGATCGCGTGGATGGTCAGCAGTTGCGCGCCTTGCCGCGTGTGGGTAACCGATAGGTCCGGGAACAGCGATTCAAAGCAGATGAGCGGGCCGACTCGCAAACCGCCGATGGAGACCGTTGTGACGGTGTCGCTTGCTTTGAGATCGCCCGCAGGCAGGCGGAACGACTTGAGGAAGCCGAGCTGCTCTCGGAAGGGGACGAATTCGCCAAAGACCACCAGCCGCGTTTTGTCCGCGGTCTGGATTTGCTCGCCTTCGACGGCGAGGACGCTCTGGTAGACCGATTCGCCAACTTTGCGTTGCGCTCCGATGAGCGTCGGAACCGTGGGCGCCGCGCCCCACGGCAGCTGGGCGACCGAGGGGCGTTGGCCCATGGTGCCCATCGATTCGGGGAACAGCAGGAGCTCGGCTCCCTGGGCGGTGGCCTCGACTAATGCCCGCTTGGTCGCGTCGGCGACTCGTTCGGACCGCTTCGGCTCAGCCGTGAAAGCGAGATCGATGCCGGGTTGGCTGATCGCGATGACGCGAGGTTGGCCAGCCGGGCTTTCGCCGTACCGTAGCATGCTCGCGCCAAAAAGGAATACGCAGACGAGGGTCAGCCACCATTGGCCGCGCGATTTGTCGCCACGGAAGATTTGAACCACGGCGACATTTACGGCCGCGACCCAACCGGAAACCAGGAAGATCGTTCCGTAGGCGGCGGTCTGCGTGAGGATCGGAATCTGCCACAGCGGAAACGCGAGCTGTCCCCACGGGAACGAAACGACGGGGATATAAGACCGAAAGAACTCGCCGAACATCCAGGCGATCGGGATCGCCCATGCCCATCCTCGTTCGAAACAACGATGCGCCAGCCACGCAAACAGGGGGAACGCCCAAACCAAGACGACCGGGACCAGCAGCCACGGAATGAGCGCGAGAGCCGCGGAGCCGGTCCATCGACCGATGAACGGCAATAACCAGAACATCTGATAGAGCCAAAAGACGGTGCCGAAGATGAATCCGGAGATGATGGCTTCGCGGCGCGTGCACACGGCGAGCATGGTCAGCCAAGGCACGAGCGCGACGAATACGAGGAGCCAGCCAAACGATGGCGGGAACGCCAGGCTGACGAGCACCGCGCTGGCCACAGGCGGCCAGATTCTATTCGCGCGCAGTCGCTTCTTCATTGACCATGGAAAGTCCCGATTCGGGCAGGTGGGAGGCGTCGGCGTAGCGCTGGAGCTGCCACACCCCGTCGAATCGACGGAATAGCTCGCTCACGGCCGTATTCGTGAAGCGAAAGCTGCGCGAGGTCGCATACGTGCCCTTCAACAGTTTCGCCATGAGGAGCGCGCATGTTCCGCCGTGGGTGACAATCGCGAGATCGCCCCCGGGATAGTCGTGGGCAAACTGCACGACGCGGTCGAGGCGGTTCCAGACGTCTTCGGGCGATTCGCCCTGATCGGGACGGACTTGGAAGCCATCGACATTCGTCATGATGCTGATCTCGGCCAGCTTTTGGCGCACCGCGGAATACGACTGGCCCTCCAGCACGCCAAAGCTGCGCTCCCGAAGATCGGGCGTTGTTTCCAGCTGCGCTTGGCACGTCTGGGCGATCGGCTCGGCGGTTTGCACGCAACGAATGAGATCGCTGCTGAGCACCTTGCCCAGCCTGACGCCGTGGAATGCGTTCACCAAGCAGTCGACTTGCCGACGCCCCTCGTCATCGAGCGGCTCGTCCGTATGGCCCTGGGCCTTGCCGGCGACGTTCCACGCGGTCTGGCCATGGCGGACGATGAATAAGCGCATGAGCAGCCTAAGGTTATACCGCCCAGGGGCGATCGTCACCGAGCTCGACGCCGCTGCCATCGATCCGCATCAGACCCACTTTGAGCAGTCGGACGGGAGCCGGTGGCACGGCTTCGCACCGAACGTGGATCCGGCCGGTTTTGAGGTCGAACGACTCGATCATGCCCATGCCAAAGTCGTCGCTGTTTTGCCGGGCGAAACTGCAGAGCCGGCCGCTGTAATCGAGGGGAGTGGCCACATGCACCCGGCTAGTGTGAGTGGTGTTCATGAGCCGGTTCAGGGCATGATCGTCGAGTTCGCCCTTGGTCACGAGAAAGAGGGAAGGCCCCATCGTTTCCGCGCGAAAGGTCTCGGCGGGAACGAGGTCGCGCACCACATCGCTGAGGAGCCGGTCGCCAGCCCCCAGTCGCGCGCCTTCGGTTTCCACCTCGTCGATGGCGAGCTCGTGGTCCTCGCAGCGCTCGATGAGCTCGATCCACCGGGCACGCCGCTGCGCGGCCTGAACCATGGTGGGAAACTCATCCTCGGCTTCGATCCATTCGGGGCCGATCGGCCAGATTTCGGGAGGGATGCCTTGTCCGGCGTGCACCAACATCTCATCGGGCCGTACGAGTTGGGCCATCAGCGTCAGGACCTGCCGAACGATCGGGACCGGCCGGTACTTGGGCATCAGAACGACGAGATCGGGCGAGGCTTCGGGGAGCAGCGTCACCAGGCCCGCCACCGTCCCGAGCGGATTCTTGCCAACATCGAGCGTGCCGACAAACCGCCAGCCAATAACCTTGTCATCGCGGACGAGGGTCACGCGGGCGGGCGTTCCCCAGTTCGGGTCGGCGGGATCCAGCACGAGCAGATCGCGGGTCCCGAGATGCTCTTTCAGCCATTCGCGCCACGAGGTCGAAGTCGCGGCGAGGAGCACCGTGCGCATACGGCATTCTAACGAAAAAGTGCCCCGCTCAGGTGAGCGGGGCTATCGTTGGACCAGTACGTTGCGTTAGGAAAATCGTTTACTGACCGGTTTTCTGCCGGCGGAGAAACGCGGGAATGTCGAGATCGATCTCTTCCAGGCTGATCGGCTTGCTGACCGTTTCGGTTTGGACCGCGGTGGGTTCCGTGGTCGCGTGCACCTGAATGGGAATCGGCTCCGTGTGGAAGATGCCGGGCTGGAGCGCGGGAGCATCGGCGACGTGCGGCATTCCGGCGGCAAGGATGGTGATCGAAACTTCGCCTTCCTGCTCGTCCTTCAGCACGTGGCCCATGAAGATTTCGGCCTCATCCGCATCGGCGTATTGGAGGATGTACTCCATCGCGTCGTGAGCCTCGCCGAGGCTGAAGTCGCGTCCGCCGCTGATGTTCACAAGGATGCGCTTCGCGCCCTGAATGCTCGTCTCGAGCAGCGGCGAGTTCGCTGCCGCCTGCGCGGCCAATTTGGCGCGGTGCTCGCCGACGCCTTTGCCCATGCCCATCAGCGCAACACCCGCGTCCTTCATCACGGACCGGACGTCCGCGAAGTCGACGTTGATCACGCCGGGGAGCAGGATGATGTCGCTGATGCCCTGCACGCCTTGGCGAAGCACGTCATCGGCGGCGGCAAACGCCTGTTGCATCGTCGTCCGCTTGTCCACGACCCCCAAAAGTCGATCATTCGGCACAACGATGAGCGTGTCCACATGCTGGCGGAGCCGCTCGGCACCTTGCTCGGCAAGTCGTCGGCGACGCGGACCTTCGAACGTGAATGGCTTGGTCACCACGCCGACGGTGAGAACGCCTCGGCGTCGCGCCATCTCGGCGATGACCGGTGCGCCACCGGTGCCCGTGCCGCCGCCCATGCCCGCCGTAACGAAGACCATATCCGCGCCTTCCAAGATCGCGTCGATGACCTTTTCGCTTTCGCGAGCCGCTTGCTCGCCCACGCTCGGATTGCCTCCGGCGCCGAGGCCCTTGGTGGCGGTCTCGCCTAACTGAATCCGCTCTTCCGCCAAGCTCTCGTTCAGGGCCTGGCCGTCGGTGTTCATCGACACGAAGTCCACCCCGATGACTCCTTCGCGAATCATCCGGTTGATGGCATTGCCCCCGGCGCCCCCGACGCCGATCACTTTGATTCGGGCCTGGGTATCGAAGAGGTTGATCGCTTCCACGGCTTCTTGGTCCTGCATCAGTAATTCCCGAGTGGGCCAGCCAGAGGCAAGCCCTTCTTGAAGCTGGGACGGACAACCGGGGCAGAAAGTCGCGCGACTTTACGAGGAAGCTTAAAGTCGCGCGGCGGCGATGGCCCGCGTGACTACCGAGTCATGGGGCTAGCTTCGAACGGCACCTGCTCCAAGCAAACCCTGACTAACCTCGCATAACCGATTCGAAGGTGCGTGAACAAGGGATTAAGCGAAACCACGTATCTTCCGTTCCCGACCTTGTTACAGCTGGTGTTCTCCCGGCGATCCAGGCGCCGTATCGAAAACGCCGGTTCACGGGCCGTCATGTAGGTCTCGGGGTCGATGCCTGCGCTGCTCGTTTGAAGATTAAAGCGATCTCCTGCCGGCAGTCCCGAGATCGTCACGACGCAATAATTGCGGTGGTGGGGTTTGCCATCGGTATCCCGGTCGTAGCCAATGGGCGGCATCTTCGTGAAGGTATCGACCTGGATGGTTGCGCTGCCGTAGTTTAATCGGCTTGCTCTCTCCACCACGCGAAGCAGACCAAGCGGACGTTGTTCATGCAGCGGCAGCGTAACCGTATTGGCGTCGAATTTCCCTCGCTCGAGCTGAATCAAAAAGGTCCGGGCCGAGTCGTCGATAATCTGAGCGTTGGCTCCGGCCACACCGGTTGCCGGCATGATTTGCGCTTCGGGATCTTTTGGGATGTAGCGCAGCTGAAGGATGTAGGTTGTTTTGCGCGGGTCTTGCCCCACTTGACGTTCCAGAAGAATTCGTTTGACGGCACTACGTGCTTCGGGCGCGGGCGTCCCATCGAGATGCCAAGACCTCAAGCCGGACTCCTTCACGGAAGTGATCGTCGTCAGCTCAAATCGGCCGACAGAATTCTCGCCCCGGCCATTACGGATGCGGAGGATAGATCCTGGAAATCCTTCTTCTGGGGTGGGAGAGGCCGAACCGGCGGCGGTGCCGGAGACGACCGGGACGTAGTCGCTCTTTGCGGGCCGGGTTTTCGGCTCGGCAGGAAATTCGCTTGTCCAGAGGGGCCGAATTTCGGGGCGGTCGGCATGGAGCGTCTTGGCATATTTGGGTTCGAGCAAACTGAACAAGTATGGACCTCGCGAATCCGATCCACTTTCTCCGATAACGCATGATGGGTTGGAGGAAGGCTTGCCCTGTGCATCGACTCCCTCGATGGCCCTTCCGTCCGAGTCGCAAAAGCGCCAGCGGGAACCGGCGAGGAGGTCTGGTGAGAAGTAGTATTTCCACCCGATTGCCTGCTTAACGGCCAACGCTACGTCTTGAGCAGGCGTTGGTACGGTTGCAACCCTTAGTGTGGTGGTCCGGCGTCCGCTTTCTCGCATGAGAGCGATGCTAAAGGTTCGGGAACGCTGCGGAAGGGCCAACTTGGCGTATCGAATGGATTGACCATCGGGTTCCTCCGCGGACCAAATGGCCAGATCGGAACCCGGAAACTCCCTCTGAATATCGTCCGTGGCGAGCTTGGCTTCGGCAGGAGCGTCGATCAAGAGATAGCGTTGCTTCTTACCGGGCGCGAGGCTCAGGTCCGAACCGAAGGCCGCTGCCATCTTCTTGGAAGCCAAACGATTGACGGTACCGTGTTTGTCCCACGCGACCAACCCGTTCTCGTCGACTTTCGCGCACCATCGGACTTTCACCTTGGGAAGCCATCGAGTGGTCTCTTCGTAGCCCCGGGTCGTGGTCGCCCCCTTCACTTGTGGGAGATCGATGTTTGAATGACCAAGAACATTCAGGCCGAATACGATAATTGCCAGCATAGCGTGGTCCCCTATTTGTGCTGTGCGCACCAACTTTATTCTAACCGGAGTTCCCGCGTTTGCGGACAAAAATAGTCGTCCAGATTGGTCAATACGGCCCTCATCAGCAGTGTCCTTGGGGCGGTCCAAGGCGAACGAGTAAACTCCACGCTTCCATGGCCGATCGAGAATTCTTGCTGTATGACACGATGAGCCGACAGGTGAAGCCGCTCCAGCTTTTGGAGCCGGGCCACCTCAAGTTCTACTCGTGCGGACCGACCGTTTACAGCTACGCCCACATCGGCAACTTCCGAACGTTTCTCACCGCCGACCTCATCGTCCGCACGGCGATGGCCCTCGGCTGGAAGGTCAGCTACGTATCCAACATCACCGACGTTGGCCACCTGACCCAAGACGACGAGGCGGATGCGAGCGGCGAGGACAAGATGGAGAAGGGTCTTCGCAGCAAGGAGGGCGAGCAGTTCGCCAACGTCTGGGATCTCGCACAGTATTACGCGGACTCGCTCAAGCAGAACTGGGTCCAGCTTCGTCTGATCAAGCCGATGGTCTGGCCCCGCGCGACCGAGCATATGCGCGAGCAGATATTGGCGGTTGAGCAGCTCATCCAATCCGGACACGCCTACGTCGCTCCCACCGGCGTCTATTTCCGGCTCGACAGCTTTCCCGCCTATGGCAAGCTGAGCGGTAACACGGATAAAGAGAAGCTGATTTCGGGTTCGCGCGAGGTGGTGGTCGACGACAACAAGGAGCATCCCGGTGACTTCGCGTTGTGGAAGAAGGACGACAAGCACCTGATGCAGTGGTACTCGCCATGGGGTTGGGGATTTCCCGGCTGGCATATCGAGTGCTCGGTCATGGCGATGAAGTATCTGGGAGAGACGATCGACCTTCATGGCGGCGGCGAAGATCTGCCGTTCCCGCACCACGAGTCGGAGATCGCCCAAAGTGAATCGCTAACCGGCCACACGTTCGCCAATCACTGGGTGCACACGAAGTTCCTCCAAGTCGAGGGCGAAAAGATGTCGAAGAGCCGGGGCAACTGGCTGACCGTGCGCGACCTCGTGGAAGAGCGCGGCGCCGATCCCGTGGCACTGCGGTACTCGCTCATCTCGGTGCCATACAGCAAGCCCGCTAACTTCACGATGCAGAACCTGCGCGACGCGGCCAAAAATGTCGACCGGTTCCGCGAGTGTCGCCGACTTGCCGAAGGTGCCACGGGTGAAGGGCCTGATGCGATCGGCACCGAGCTCGATGCTTTGGCGGAAGCCGCACTCGACGCGATGTGCAGCGACCTGAACACGTCGGTGGCGCTCGCCAAGGCCCTGGAAGGGACGGGATTGATCTTCCGCGAAGGGGCCGGACTCAGCCGCGCCTCGGCTGCCGCCGCCATTCGTTACCTCGATCGAATCGACGCCCTGCTCGGCATCGCGCCGCCCTTGGAAGAAGCCACAACCGGCGCGACCAACGGGAAGAGCGACGAGATCGAAGCTCTGGTGCGTGAGCGGAACGAAGCCAAGGCATCGAAGGATTTCGCGCGCGCGGATGCGATTCGAGCCCAACTCGACGGCATGGGCATCGAACTGCGCGATACGCCGGAAGGCACGGTTTGGAAGGCCAAGACCGTAGAACTCTAACGTGCACCCTCTGCTCGCGCCCGCAATCCTGGCGCCTCCGCAGCCCGAACTGATTCTGGCGGGATGGGACCGGGTTACCCCCACCCAACTGCTCAAGAATCTGGCGAACTATCGCGACTGGCCGTTCGATGGCGTCGCCCTCACCCTTCGGTCGAAAACCGACGCGAGTCACACCTTCGATCAGGCATTTACAGGCGCGCCGTGGCAAGCAGCCGAGTTCGAGGACGAAATCAAGGCACTTGAGACCATCGCGGCCACGCCGGGACACCGCCTGCGGTCGTGCTACCTCACCATCAACGCGAATCCGGGCAGCTTGGACTGGTTCGATGATACGGGCTGGGCCAAGGTCACGGACAAGTTTCGTCTGGCTGGCCAAATCGTCCGTCGAGGCAAGCTGGCGGGCATATTCTTCGATCCCGAACCCTACGATCCCAAGTACCGGCAGTTCGCTTACGAGGGGCAGAGCGGAGTTTTCCACGATATCACCGAGACACGGGCGAAGGTGAAGGAGCGGGCTCGACAGACCATGACGGCTTTGGCCAGCGAGGCACCTCGCGCGAAAATCCTTTCGCTGTATTGGCTCAGCGACGTGGTTCAAGGCCAGGATGCGGCCGGATCGCTGGTCACGGCTCGCGCCCAGCACTACGAACTTCTTCCCGATTGGGCTCAGGGATGGCTGGAGTCCAAACCGGCCACGGTGACGATCACCGACGGCAACGAGGGGGCGTATTCGTTTCGGCAGCCGGAACAGTTCGCCGAGCAATGGTTGAAGCAGCGACAACTCAATCCCGAGGGTGTGCGCGCTGGGCACGGTATCTATCTCGGTGGGTTGATCGCGTCGGGGGCGGCGGCCGCGGGCGCGGTGTTGGACTCGGCCCTGAAGTTTGGGGATGGGACTGTGTGGCTATGGAGCGAAAAGGGCACCATCCTCGGGCGATCCGGCGCGCCGACCTGGGAGACGTTGCTGCCTGGGCTCAATCTGCAGCTTTGGTCGGTTCGGGACCCCGCGGAAGCGCTCAAGCGCATGGCGCCAGAAAAGTCTGGAACGGAAATGCTGGCTGAATCATCCGCCTGGAGTAGCTGGCAATCGGAAATATCGCACGGGCAATTATCTCGCGAAAAATCACTTGCCCTGACCAGCGTGCAAAGCGGCGTGTGGCAACGGAGTCTGGCCGCGAAACCGGGTCAGCTGGTCGCGCTCAGTTTTCGGGGCTCGCAAAGTGGACCCGGAATGGCGTCCGTGTATGTTCGGTTCAAATCTCCGGCGGGAGCGTGGATGGACGGCGAGCCAGCCGAGCGCCGGTTCATGATGGGTAGCGATGGAAGCGGCCGAGGTCTGGTCCGAGTGCCTTCGGGTGCCGGGTCGATTGCGTTCCTGCTCTCTGGCCACATGCCTCAGGGCGGCAAGGTGACGTTCCAATCGCTGCGCGTCGTCGTCAAGCCTTGAGCGTCCGGTCGATCAAACCGACAATCTGGCGGAACTGATTGGGCCCGATTTCCGGCCGGGACAAGAAGTCGAGAAGGCTCAAGAGATCGATCAGATCGGCGAGCCGTCGCCAATCCCCCGGTGGGCCGAAGCCGCTGGCCGTCATGCCGAGTTCCAGTTCCTCCTCGAATTCCGCCCTCTCGTCACCGAGGTAGCGGCGAACCTGACCGGCATCGGTCAGCCAGGTGCCAGCATGGGCGAACTCCCAGTCGAGGACGGCCTCGAGCTGCCCGTCCAGCACCAGCAGGTTGGATGCTTTGAAGTCGCTGTGGCTGAGATTTGCCTGCGCGGTCGCGCGCCGGAGATCTGGTTCGGCCTCACAAAATGCTGCGGCAACCTCGGCCGCTCGCGGTCCCAAGCGCTGATGAAGCGCCTCGGACTGCAGGATGGTGTCCAAATAAAGCAGAAACCCGTCGATCACGCTCGGCCACGGGTCGGGGACTTGGAGATCGGCGTCGAAAAAGCCAGGCCGATCACACGTAGCGTTCGCCAGTCGTCCGAGGCTCTCACCGATACTGCGAGCGGCGGCCACCTGCTCGTGCGGGGTTAGGCGCTGCATGGTACGGCCCTCGCGCCATTCCAGCAAGAGCCAAGCGGGAGAGAGTCCATGGGCGAGTACGGCCGGGACGGGAACCACTGTGCCCGCCCAGGTCATTACGGCAACTTCGGTCGCGCACTGGCTGGGTGCGCGTTGAAGCATTCGGAGGACGACGCGATTCCCGCCCGCGTCCTCGACCAGGAAGTTTGAATTGGCGAGACCCTCCAGTAAAGGCTGGATGCGCGCCGGCACAAACCCGTGGCCGGCCACCAGGTCAGCGGCGCCTTCCACGGTCAATTCAATCTGCGGCTTTTGACGGCGCCATCCCTCTTCCACTTGCGAGCCAGAATACCGCCGTGACCAGTTTGACGAAAGTCGGCTCGGGCCCAAGTCCATAAGTAGCGCTCGACATGACAAAACTGACCGAAATGCAGACGTGATGTCCCATGCCGCAAAAAATGCTGTACAGTCCAGGTGTTGTTGGCTTTCGCCGCAATCTTTTCTTGATCAGTAAGGAGATTCAAATGAAAAAATTCATTATCTCGGCGCTTGTCGCGTCGATTTCTGGCACGTTCGCGCTTGCGAGCACGACCCTCGGTTCGTTTACATTTAACGACAACCTGTTCGGCAACAGCCTGGTGGAGTCCGACGGCGGTACTCACGCCAACGGCAACTATTTGAACACGGCCGGCAACGTGAATCCTGGAAATCCGGGCTATCTGACCGGCAACAACTTTAAAACCGGCGTTGCCAACATCGGTCTGGCTGGTCCCGTAGAATATCGGATCAACTACCTCACGACGATTACCGACATCGCCGGTGACGACTTCGGTGTGGTGGTGGCCCGCTATTCGAGCGATCCGTTCGACATTTCGGTCTCGCAGGACGGCGTCACCTTCTCGCCGGTGCTCGGTGTTAGCGCCGCAACCGCAGTCGCCACGGGCGTGTCGACCAGCTACTACTATGCTCCCGGCGGCCAGTTCACAGCCGACCTTTATGTCCATTCGTTCGACCTCTCGACGTTTGGCGTGGCTTCGGTCAAGGCCATTAAGGTTCGAGGCTATACGGAACTCGATCTGATTCGAGTCGCCGGATTCGAGGCCGTTCCGGAGCCAGCCAGCGTTGCCGCGTTTGCGGTCGGTGCCTTGGCTCTGCTTCGCCGCCGCCGAGCCTAAGCCGTCGGCAAAAACAGTTCAGCCCTTCCCGCCGAATGGGGGAAGGGCTGTTCCTTGTCCGGTTAGTCGATCCCTCGAAAAACCAAATCGCTATAGACGCGCAGCAGCGCTTCGAAGTGGGCGATGAAGCCCATTCGGGGAGTCTCCGTAGAGTCCTTTTCGCCTGCCCATCGCTGGATTATGGCCATCATAAATGACGCCTCCTCTTGGGTGGGCACGTTTACCCGTGCTGAGGTCAATCCGGCTCTTGGATTGCCGCCGAGGACGAAACTCCGTCACTCGTAGAAAGCGGCTCGACTGCGAGCCACATTCTATTTGACGTCAAATCGGCGCAAACGGGTCCATAGGCCGCCAAACGAGCAAACGGGTACCGTCATCAGACCATGCTTCAACCGCTCTGGTGCAATGCCGATCTGACGCCCGATGCGGCGAGGATATTGCAGCACGGCATTGGTGAGCGGCCGCTCGTCATGGCGGGCGAGCCGACCGAATCCCTCTTCCCAGGACGGCCCGACCCCGGCATGGACGGCGCTGAAATCGCCTTGGGTCAGCCCGATCCGCACCAGATTTTAGCGACCCAAAGCGTGCGGTGGGTGCACATCACGAGCGCTGGCTACACGCGCTACGATTTCGCCGAGTTCTGGAAGGGGCTCGCCTCGCGGGGTGCGATCCTCACGAACAGCTCGAGCGTGTTCAGCGAGCCGTGCGCTCAGCATTTGCTCGCGTTCATGCTGGCGCAAGTGCGCCGGCTTCCCGAGTCCGTTCAGGCTCAAGCGCGCGGCGAGTGGGCGTATGCCGCGCTTCGGCCCATCACCCGCCTGATCCAGCATGACCGGATCCTGCTGCTCGGGTTCGGAGCGATCGGTCGCCGCGTCGCAGAGCTTCTCCAGCCGTTCGGATGCGACATCGTGGGCGTGCGCGCTCGGCCCACCGGTGAGGAGGCGGTCCCGTGTTTTCCGATGAGCGAGGCGATTCGGCTCGCCGCGGACGCGGATTGGGTGCTCAACTCCCTGCCCGCGAGCGACGCCACCGCGCATTTCGTGGACCGCGTGTTCATCGAGGCGATGAAGCCGGGCGCGATCTACGCTAACGTGGGGCGCGGAGCGACGACGCATCATGATGCGCTGCGCAAAGCCCTCATGGAGGGGCGACTCGGTGCCGCTTATCTCGATGTCACCGATCCCGAGCCGGTGCCGGCGGGGCATCCGCTGTGGTCGACGCCCAACTGCTGGATCACGCCCCATATCGCGGGCGGCCATGCGAATGAAAGAGATCGACTCGTCGACCATTTCCTGCGCAACTATTCGCGCTGGCAAGCCGACGAGCCGTTATTGGACCGAGTCCAGCCCCGTTAGGACCCCTTGACGACGGGCAGGTCCGTCCGCGTCGCATATTCGGTCCAAGCTCCCTCGTACACCCGGACCTTTTTAAATCCCAGCTCGTGGTACAGCACAGTCCAGATGAGCGTGGCTTCCTTGCTCGTTCCGCAGTAGACGATCACATCCTGATCGGGGCGAATGCCTTTTGCGTCGAAGATCTTCTGAATTTCGGCCTTGGATCGGAAGGAATGAGCGTTGTCTTCCTCCATCAGCGTTCGCCAAAAGACGTTGATGGCGCCGGGCATGTGGCCGTTGCGCACCCAGAGATTCTGTTCGCCCGTGTATTGGGCCGGGGGCCGGGCGTCGACCAGCGTCACGCCGCCGGTCTTGAGCACGCGCTTGATATCGTCCAGCGTGGCCGCGATGGGCAGGGTGCGGTCGTTCGCTTTAGCCCCGGGATCGCGCATCGGAATCGGCTTTTCGACCAAGTTGTCTTGGGCAGCCGCGACCGAACCACCATCGATGATTCGGGTGTTTTTGTAGCCCAGCTTTTCGAGGACGTACATCGTCATCGTCGCATTGAGCACATCGTTTGGGTTCGCGTAGACGGCAATCGGCGTGGTCGAGCTGGCACCGGCCAGTCGGAGGGTCTCGCGCATCTCGGCTTCCGTTCGATACTGAACAGGAAGTCCCGCTTTCGGCCCGCGAAGGGAGTTGGCATCCATGTGAACGGCGCCCCGCAGATGGCCGTCGATGTACTCCATGTAGTTGGATCGCACATCCAGAATCAGGCCGCCCTTCGACAGGAGAGCCACGGCGGAAGACGGCGTGACGATTCGGCTCCATTGGGAGGGCTCTTTCGCGGTCTTTTTGGGTTCGGTTTGCTGCTTGCTTGCCTCGAGCGCATAGCGAATGTTGGTGCCGAGCAGACGCTCGAGCATCCGGTTGACCAGCATGGCCTGACCATGGCGGACCGCTTCGCTCAGGTCCATCTTGACGACCTGGGCGAGGTACGCCGTCCACACGTGGCTGGCGCGCCAGCCGACCGTGCAATGGAGCAGCGCTTTGCCCTCGTTGCCCTGCATCGCTTTGGCGAGCTCTAGGACCACGGCTGGACTGTCCGGTGACTCGCCCGATGCACCACTCATGGGCAAGTTGATGTAGGTCATGCCGAGCGACTTAACCAAGGCTTCCTCATCGAAGGGCACTTCCTTCCGGTTGGCCATCTCCGCCTTGGTTCGGAAGCTGACGATCAGGCGAAATCCCTGATCCTTCAGCTTTCGCAACGTCGCCTCGGTGGGCTGGCCAGCGATAATGGCCTGTCCGACATCCCAGGCGGCGTTCAGATACGCGCCGTCGTCAGGCAAGAGGACGGGAAATTTGATGGCCGGAGTTTGGGCAGGGCCGCCGAATAGCGCCGCAGCACAGAGGAAAACATGCGCGAGAACCATAGAGCCGAGTGTGCATGGCGCTAAGTCGCGATCGCTTGTACAAAATTGACTTTTTTCGAATAGCGGCCCGGCGTCATCCCGACGATGCTCTGAAAGGCGCGGGTGAAATGCGCTTGGTCCCAAAATCCCGAGTCCAATGCGACTTCAGAAACGGACGCCCCGGACCGAATCGCGTCGCGGGCCCATTCGACCCGACTCGCCATGATGAAGCGGTGGGGGCTCATGCCCGTGTAGGCGGCAAATTTGCGTACGAAATGTTCCGGCACGCAACCAAGTCGTTGCGCCCAATCGTGAACCGAAAGCTTTTCGCGGCACCGGCACATCATCTCGCTGGCGACTTGCTGAAGCGGAGTCGGGCTCGTGCAGGGCCGGACGTGCCAATCGCACTGGGACATCAATTGGCGGAGAGCCTGGTCGATGGCATTCAGATCGCCGTCGTTCGTGGCGGCATGGTGGGCCTCGACCAACGTCTTGGCAAGCGAGCGGTCCCGCACGATCGGCTCCCGAAATTCGACGAGGGTCTCCGCCGGGTGGTGAACAACGTCCCGCATCCACCCGATGCTGGGATAAAAGCTGCGGTATTCGAGCGGCTGGGTTCCAACTTGATTGCCGGCATGAGACTGGAATGGCCGCATGACGAGGATGTCGTTCTCAAATATGGGATATTCGAGTCCGCCGATCCACACGGAGTCCACCCCCTCTGTGACGACCTCGATCACAAACGTGTGGTGATAGTGGGCGGCGAACGGCTGCGCGAATTGACGGATCGCCATCAATTCCATCCCCCCGCAATTCCAGAGGTTTCCGCTGATTCCGGGCGGCATACTGGGTTAACGGTTATGGGACTCCCGCCCGTTCCAGCCCCGTCGTATTACGGTTGGATCGCCGGTGAGGCTGTGCTAAAATTGAGGCGTTAGGTTCTTTACCTAAGGAGAAGTAAAAATGATTCGATTTGTGGTCTTGGCGGGCCTTGCGCTTGCCGCCGGCTCGGCATTCGCCCAGTCCGGCTCTTTGTACGTCGATGCGAAGTCCAATGTGTTTGGTTATGGCGTCGGCACGCCCGAGCCCGGTGGTGGCGGTGGTGGCGTGGTCGCCCCGACCATTGCGCTGGCTGCTGGCATCAACCGCACGATGACCTTCGCCGCGAGCGGCCAAGCGGGTTGGGCGGGAACTCTGTTCAACGGTCCGGACGGCGGCAACTTCTCGGGCAATACGAACATCCCCGCAGTGGGCCCGATCAGCGGCTACAGCGGACCGCTGAGCGGCATGCTCGTGGGCGTGTTCCTGGAGTCGGGCGATATCTCGGGTCTGACCGCACCGGGCACGCTGTCGTATCCCGACACGGAGTCCTACAACCTGACCGACTACAGCCCGGGCCTGCGCCAGGTGTTCTTTATCGGTGATGGTACGGCCACGAGCAATGGCAGCCCGACTGGCAACCAGACGTTCCACGTGCCCACCGGCGCGTCGAAGCTGGTCCTGGGCATCGCCGATGCTTACGGATTCAATGCGGCGGCAGGCTACTACGGCGATAATGTGGGCGGATACGACGTTCGCTATACATCGTCGGTACCCGAGCCGGCCAGCCTGGTCGCTCTGATCGGCGGCGCCGCGCTCCTGCTCCGACGTCGCTCCAAGTAAGAAACGACCGTGCAGAAAAAAAGCGGGATCGGGCCGATGCCCGATCCCGCTTTGTCTTGTTCGGCCTGCGCTTAGTCGCCGTTCAGGTCGAAGTTGTTGCTGATCACGCCGTAGTCGAATACGGTGACCGCGCTATCGCCATCGATATCGGCATCCACCGGGGCGAAGCCGTTTTGGCCGACCGTAAGCCAGTCCGCCATGCTGCTGTCTTTGTCGAAGTAGTCGCTGAGCACACCGTAATCGAACACGGTGATGGAATTGTCGTGGTCGATGTCGCCGTTCTTGAGGGACGGGTTGATCGTGTCCTGTCCCACGCTGAGGTCGACGCCCGTCACGGCTTTGCGGAGCCAGTGGCGCCCCTGGAAGGTGATGGTGTGCACGCCCTTAACCGAGGAGTCGAAGGCGTAGTAGCCATAATCGCCCACCGTGATCGTCTGGATTTCGATGGGGTTGCCATCATCGTCGAGGACCTGTACTTCCACCTGTTCACCCGACGGGTAGTAGAAGTCTTCGAGCACCATTTGACCCGCGACCGTTCCCGGATTGGACGCGCAGTGCAGCAGGCCGCTCGTCCTTCGCAGGAATGTCGTGTAGCCCAATGCGGTGCCGAAGCCGGCATTCGGATATTCCGACTGGCATTCGTAGGACAGCGTGTAGCCGTAGTAGTGACCGCTGATCATCGCTGTGCCCGGGATCGTGTCGGCCGTCTTGTTCTCGTCGCCCTGCGCCAAAAATGGCAGCGCCCGGCCCGTGTAATCGAACAGGTAGAAGGTCGAATAGAGATTCGGGGCAGCCCCGCCGTGCGTGAAAGGCGCCCACGCAATCGGTGCATCGACGCCGCTGGGCCACATCTGCAGGGCAGAATAAGTCCCGCCGCTGAGATAAGGAATCTCGTTGCTGAAATCGTGCGGGATCGCCACGAGATCGCCGTCCTGACCACTCGTCGTTCCGCTCGTCACCGAGAAATTGTAGGTTCCGCTCGGATAGTCCGCGATGAGGGCCGGGATCGTCGAGTAGGTGTTCGAGGAAGCGAGCATGTAGGTGCCGGCTCCGTACGAGGCTTCGTAGAAGTCGAGCGTGCTCGCATTCGGCACCGTCAGCGTGCCCGCGAAAACGTCGCCCGCCGTCGAGGCCGCGATCGCCGCCCCAAAGGCCGCCCCGAAGAAGTTCGTGGGCTCAGCGTCCGAGTCTTGCTCGTAATCCGCGTAAAAGCTCAGGCCGTAGACCGTCACCGATCCATGGGCAAAGGACATGGCCAGGGTTGCAAACGCAAGCCATCCCAGTCGTTGTGAAATTCGTCTCAAGATCATCCTCCACACGGCTCAATGAAAGGCAGTTTGAGCCTGGAAAGATTGTACAGCAGTTTTCACCGGCAAACTGGATTTTTACGTGCGGATGAAGCCGCCAACCGCAGGGTTCTGCTTCAGCTGAGTGACGTCTTCGGCGGTGGGTCGCTGGGGCTTGTCGCGCTGGTTGCTGACGATGCAAAGAAACCCGAGTGGTTCACCCCGGGTCGCGCGAAACTGATGCCATGTCATCGGCGGGATGTGGACCAAGTCCTGAGGACCGATCGGTGAGACGGTGTCACCCACAAGGACCTCGCCCGAGCCCCGCAAAACCATGACGATGTGCTGGTGCTGGTGGCGTTCCAAGGTGGAATGGCCGTCGGCGGCCATCTCGAAATACCGGCATTCGACATCGACGTCGTTTGCACCGGCAAATAGAGTCTGCCGTGTGATCGACTTGAAGTGGGTTCCATCTTCCTTGTATGGGTGAATGGGCACTTCGTCCCATGTCCATTCGCCTGTGGCCTTCTTAATCATGCTGGTTACGTGAATCCGTCTAGAAAATCGCAAAAACCTGTCGTATAGTGGTTCCCATGCGAGGTGGCGCTATGAGAAAGTTTACGCTCTTATTGGTTCTGGGGTGCGCCCCATCGGTCTGGGCCGACGGGGTGGGCATCCTGAACCGCGCGACGGCACCTTACATGATGCAGCTTTACGGGTCCACCGCCCCGTCGGGCGTCTTTTTCAATCCGATTGATCAGTCTGCGGCGGGCGGCGTTCGGATCGCGATCGGAGACGTGAACGGCGATACCAAGGATGATATCATCGTCGGGCCCGGTCAGAACGGCATGCCCCGTGTCACCGTTTACACGGGAGCCAACTACAAGACCGAATCGTTCTTTGCCTTCGACCCCAACTTTTTCAATGCGAACATCGCGCTCCTTCCGGTAGCGCCGGACCATCCCGCGCAGCTGGCCGCTGGGAGTAGAGCCGGCCTGCCGAATCAGGTGATCGTCGTCGATGCCGCCACGGGCACGCTCGTTCGCGAATTTGCTCCGTTCGAAGCGACGTTCACGGGCGGCGTGAACGTCGCGTACGGTGATGTCTCGGGAGATGGTATTGCCGATATCGTCGCCTCCCAGCAAACGGGCGGGCCCCAGGTGCGAGTGTTCGATGGCGTCACCGGCTTCCAGATAGCCAACTTCAACACCAGCTTCCCGAATGGTGTTTCGGTCGCCGTGGGCGACTTTAACAACGATAACGTCCAAGATTTGGCGACGGCGCCCCTGGGGGGACCGGGCCAGGTGGTGGTTCTCAACCGAGCCCAGCCCAACGTCATCCTTCAGTCGTTCTTTGCGTTCAACAGTTCGTTCGCAGGGGGCGTGTGTGTTGCGGCGAGCGACCACAACCGGGACGGCACGGACGACCTCGTCTGCTCGGTATTTTCGAGCGGTGGACCCCAGGTCCGAGTGCGCGACTTTAAGAACAATGCCGACCTCGCCAATTTCTTTGCCTACACGCCTTCTTACACCGGTGGCGTGATCGTTGCGGGATCGCAGGATCCCCTGCCTCGCACCACGGTGAATTTCCCGCTCATTCCGAGCTCGGACACCACCGCGGCTCGCCCCTGCACCATCGACGTGCTGACGCCCGAAGGAATTCCGGTGGGCCACATGGTCAAGCCCTCGGTCTTGCTGCCGAGCACCGTCTCCGGTTCATTCAGCTTTGTGGGGGTGTGTGACGTGGTCATCAAGCCGAAGGGATGTCTGGCGCGAAAGGTCCGGCTGAACCTGAACCGCACGACGCTGAATCCGGCCGCGCTCACGTTCCTGCTCGGCGATATCGATGGCGATAACGCGATCACGGTCTTCGACTATTCGATCCTTTCCGATGCATTTGGCAAAACGAGCGCCGACAGCGACTGGAACACGGATATGGGAGGCGGATTCGCGCCGGTCGATGCCGATCTGGACGGCGACGGTGAGGTATCCGTTTTCGATTACTCGCCGCTCTCGGATAACTTCGACAAGTCGGGCGACTGAAGCGCATCCGTCACCAGTCGCTGCTGCCAAAACTTGAGGATCAGCGGGATCACGGCGGGAATGAACGCGCCGAGCTGGGGCTGCCAGTACGAGACGACCGCTCCCGCCCAGAACACCAATCCCGATATCTGGGAGCGCATGCGAATGAGTTGAGCCAGCCTGGGCGGAATGCCGTCTACGACAAACTGCATGCGCTGGGCATAGTTCCAAATCGATCCGAGCTGTAAGCCCACGGTGCCGAGGATGGCGAACTGCACCACCGCGAACATGGGCAGATGCGGGAAGGTGCCCATCAGACCCGAGAAAAACGGCACGAGCGTAATCGTGAACAGGAACAGCAAGTTTCGCAGTCCGAGCTTACGGTCGTACCGCTGGATGTACCGGAAGACCCGCTTGTGGGCGAGCCACCAGATCGAAATGCTGAAGAACGCGACGCCGACGCTGATCAGGGTCGGAATCTGTCGCAGGACCGCCGCATAGATTTCGTTCGAGTTGGCGGTGCGCGGCAGGTCGGGCACCTTGAAGTTGAACACGAGCAGCGTCATCGAGATCGAGATGACCCCGTCGCTCAGGGCCGTCATCCGCGTCGTGTCGTTGGAAATATCCTGGTATTCGTCGGCCAGGTTCATGGATTGGACGCATTCTACACGTCGGCGGGGAATACAATTCGATTTATGCGAATCGCCGACCTCAACTGGATGCAGGTGGAACAGATCGTCCACCACGAAGATCGGTGCGTCTTGCCGATCGGATGTATCGAGCAGCATGCCTACCTGAGCCTGGCGACCGACACCATTCTCGCGGAGCGGCTCTCGATCGAGTCGGCGGCTACCCTCGGGATTCCCGTCTTTCCCGTCCTGGCGTACGGGGTCACGCCGAGCCTTCGGGCCTATCCAGGCACCATTAGTTTGCGACTGGAAACCTACGGCCGCCTGCTGATCGACCTCTTGGATGGCATCGCGAACTCAGGCTTCCGGCGTATCTTCATCCTCAACGGTCATGGCGGCAATATTCCCGCGATGACCTATGCGATGGAATGGCTGGAAGCGCAGAGCGGCCTGCATCTCCAGTGGCACGACTGGTGGAGCTCGCCGCGCGTGTGGGCCAAAGTCCAAGCCATCGACCCCGATGCGAGCCACGCCTCGTGGATGGAGAACTTCCCGTGGACGCGGCTGGAAGGCGTGGAGATGCCCGACACCAAGAAGCCGATGGTCGATTGGAAACGCATCCGCATCGAACATCCTCGATCCGTGCGCGATGAACTCGGGGACGGTAGTTTTGGCGGCGATTACGCGAAGGCGGGATCCGCGATGCTCGAGTTGTGGGAGGTCGCTCTGGCCGAAACGAGAGAACTGCTCGAGAACGGCTGGGTGCTTCATTGATCCTCGACATCACGCATCCGCTGTCTCCGGCCATCGCCGAGTGGCCCGGCGACGCGCCCTTCACCCGTACGATCAACGCACGACTCGCCAAGGGCGCGAGTGTGAACCTCAGTTCGATTTCGCTGAGCGTGCATAACGGCACGCACGCAGACGCGCCCTACCATTACGACAATGATGGGCTGACCATGGAGCAGGTGCCCTTGGATCGGTTCATCGGGCCCGCGCTCGTGATCGATGTCACCGGCTACGACCCAATTCCCATCGAGGCGCTCCAACCCGCCGAACGCATCCTCCTTCGCACGGGAGGACACCCGGACATCACGCGATTTCCCGACGACTTTCCGGTCCTGGCCGAAGACGCGACCGACTGGTTGGGCCAGAACGGCGTGAAGCTGATCGGGGTGGACGTCCCCAGCGTCGATAAGCCGAGCAGCAAGCACCTGCCCATCCATCACGGGTTGCGCCGAAACGGTGTGCTCATCTTGGAGAACCTCAATCTGGCTGGTGTGGATCCAGGACCGGCCGAACTCATCGCGCTCCCGCTCAAAATCGTCGGCGCAGACGGATCACCGGTTCGCGCCGTGCTGCGTCGCTGAGCCCGCCAAGCTGGCCAGCCACGCTTCGGCTTCGCTCGGACGCAGAAATCGCTTCACCGGCATGCCACGGCGCTCCCATTCCCGCATGCGCTCGCGTTTGCGGCGAAACGACCGGAAGTGCCAAACCAGAATCGAATTGGGTGAGACCAAGTTCCGCCACGTTTCGTAATTGCCGTTGCAGATCGGCGTCCGCGTTCGCAGATTGCGGATGCACCGCCCCGTCAGTCGCATGAACGAGGTCCAGCGGGGATAGTCGAGGGCGATGATCAAGTCGACTCGCGAGAGCGGGATGTCCAGCCAAATGCCGTAGGCAGAGTCGATGATCCAAGCGTCGCCCGCGCATAAGTCGGCAATCAGCTGGCGCTGTTCCGCATCGGGTTTCACCACCCAACCCGGCTCCCACGTGAGATCGTCGACCCCATGACACGGCAAACCGGTGACTTCGGCGAGACGACGAGCCAGCGTCGTCTTGCCCGAACCCGTCACGCCGTAAATTAGGATTCTCGACGCTTCGATGGCGCGTGTTTCCACCCCGGTCCTCGTAAGCCGCGCCCCGCACGGACGGCAGTCTGTGTTCCCCGATCGACGGCAATTTTACCGTTCACGAGGACGGTCTCGATCCCTTCCGACAGGCGGTGGGGATCGGCAAATGTGGCGCGGTCGCGAACCCGTACAGGGTCGAACACGGTGATATCGGCGTAGGCTCCGGGGCGCAGCACGCCGCGGTCTCGCAGGCTGAATCGAACCGCCGATCGCTGGGTCATCTTGTGGATTGCGGTCTCCAGGGTGAGAATCTTTCGCTCCCGGACATAGAGGCCGAGGACGCGAGGAAAGCTGCCGTATGCGCGGGGGTGAGGCTTTCCGGTCGAGAACGGGCCATCCAGGGCACCCGCAGGCGAATCGCAGCAAACGCCGATCCAGGGCTCGCGCATGGCTCGCTCCACATCCGCCTCGTTCATGATGTAGATGATCTGGCTCGTCTCGGCATGATCGAGCAGAATGAGATCGAGCATGGCGTCGAGTTCATCGCTTTGGCCCATCATTCTCGCGACTTCGTCCAAGGTCTTGCCTTCGTACTTCTTGGCGGCGGGATTCTGCACCGAGCCAATTTGGATGCCCTTGCCTCCGCCGGTATTCAGGTAGTCGTTGTCGACGGCTGGATCGAAGGTACGCATCTCGCGCTTGATGCGCTCGCGCATTTGGGGGTCGCGGAGCCGGGCGAGCATGGCGGCTGTGCCGCCCTCGGCAGCCCACGCTGGAATGTTGGCGGCGAGACCGTTGCTGGCGGCGATGTACGGATACTGATCGGCCGTTACATCGAGTCCCGACTTTCGCGCCGAGGCGAGCAGCCCTAGGAACTGGTCCATCTGACCCCATACGGCTTTGCTTCCCAATTTGATGTGGAAGATTTCGAGGGGGATTCGCGCGCGCCGAGCGATCTCGATCGCCTCTTGGGTGCTCGCGACATACCCATCCCCTTCGTTGCGCATGTGGGTCGCGTAGATCCCTCCGTACTGCGCCGCCACCCGGGCCAAGGCGACCAGCTCATCGGTCTTCGCGTAGATGCCGGGCGGATAAATGAGGGCCGTCGTCACGCCCAGCGCGCCCTGCTTCATGCTTTGGGCGACCAGGGACTTCATCTTCCCCAATTCGCGTGCGGTCGGAGGTCGGTTTGCGTCGCGCAGCACGGCTTGTCGAATCCCGCCCGCGCCGCAGAAGGTCGCGATATTGATGGCGGGCGGGCGACGCTCCAGCCGCCTGAAGTAGCCATTGAGGTCGCTCCAGTCGATCTTGAGATTTGGGCCGTACCAGCCTTCATTTTCCCGCTTCATGTACGGCGTCATCACCGCGATCGACCCACCCTCGCCGGTCACTTCCGTCGTGATGCCCTGCGTGATTTTCGATTGGGCGCGCGGATCGATGAGGACGTGCGTTTCGCTCTGACCCATCGTGTCGATGAAGCCTGGCGCCACGATCTGGCCCTTCGCGTCGATCCAGCGCCGCGCGCTCACGCGGCCCAATTTGCCGATAGCGGCAATTCGGTCGCCTCGCACTCCCACATCGGCGACCCGTCGCACGCTGCCGGTCCCGTCGATCACGGTCCCGTTGGCGATCACGACGTCATAGCGGGCGATCTGGCCGGCCAGGATCAAGCTCAGAAGCATGAGCCGACGTTACCTGGATTGCTCATTGGCGTCGGTTAACTCCTGACGTTCAGGGATAGATCGAGACTGGGGGCGCTATGCGTAATGAAGCCGACCGAGAGTAGGTCGACCCCAGTCTCGGCGACGCTGGCCGCCGTTTCCGGCCGGATGCCTCCGGAGGCTTCCGTCGTCATCCGGCCCGCCACGAGCGTCACCGCTTCACGGAGCTGGTCCAGGGACATGTTGTCGAGCAAGACGGCGTCGGCGCCGATATCGATCACCTCGGCCAGCTGACCTAAATCGGTGACCTCGATCTCAATCGCCATGAGATGTCCGGCGTTGGCCTTGGCGGCTTCGAGCGCATGACGAACGCCTCCCGCTGCCGCAATATGGTTGTCCTTGATCAGGACGCCGTCGCCCAGTCCAAACCGGTGAGGCCGGCCTCCACCCGCCTGAACCGCTGCCTTTTCGAGGAGGCGCAGACCCGGAGTGGTCTTGCGGGTACAGACCACATGCGCCTTCGTGTGGGCGATGCGACGCGCCATATCGGCGGTCGTGGTGGCGATTCCGCTCAGGTGTCCCGCGAAATTGAGTGCGGTTCGTTCTGCGGTGAGAATGGACCGTAGCGATCCGCTGATCGTGGCGATGACCTGGCCGCTTTGAACGTCGGAGCCGTCTCCGGCGGCGAGTTGGATGGTCAGTGAAGGATCGACGATGCGGAACGTTTCCGCGAAAACGCTCAGGCCGTAGACGACGCCGGATTGCTTGACCAAGAGCTCGGCCTCACCCAGGCGGTCGGCGGGTACCGTCAGCCGGGTCGTGATGTCGCCATAGCCGGACAGATCTTCGCGCAGTGCGGCCTCGATGAGCGGCCGAACGACCAGAGGCGCAGGCTCGAACGTGGGCGTCAAGACGCCGCCCCCACGAGCTCGTCCGCGAAATCGACTTTCCAGTCGTTACGATCCGAACTCCAAGTCACTTCACTGTGCCGCTTCAGTTCGGGATCCAGCTGGGGATAGTCTGAGCGGTAATGGGCGCCGCGCGACTCCTTTCGGGCGCGGGCGGTCTCGGCCATCACCCAACAAATGCGGGCGCGGTCTCGGGTACGGCCCGGGGGCGATTCCTCATAAATCTCGCGGAAGTAGTCGACGGCGCGGTGAAGGGGCGTTTCCGCGCGAATCAGGCCGACCGCGTCCCACATTCGGCGGCGCATCGCTTCGATGAGCTGAGGATCGGGGTCGCGATCGGGCCGTAAATCGAAGCCGTTCACCGGGGGGCCGGACTGACGGGACTCATAGCCGAGCACGCTGCGTCCGACACGCTTGCCGAAGACCACCGCTTCGAGCAAGGAGTTGCTCGCGAGTCGGTTGGCTCCGTGGACTCCGGTCGACGAGACCTCGCCGCACGCCCAAAGGCCGCCGACGGTGGAACGTCCTTCCAAATCGACCGCGACGCCGCCCATGTGATAGTGCGCGGCAGGGACCACCGGAATCGGCTCGTTCACGGGATCGACACCGGCCGATAGGCACAGTCCGTACACGGTGGGGAATTCGTCGACGATTTTGGGACCGATCGCCTCTCGCGTATCAAGAACCACATGCCCGGTTCGATCGAGCGCTTTCCAGACACCGCGAGCGACGACATCGCGTGGAGCCAGCTCGGCCAATTCGTGCTCGACGACCATAAACCGTTGACCGTCGCCATCGCGAAGCTGGGCGCCTGCGCCGCGTAGCGCTTCGGTCATCAAGGGCAACGGATCGCGCGACGTAAGCAGCGCGGTCGGGTGGAACTGAACGAACTCCATGTCGGCCAAAACCGCACCAGCCCGGGCGGCCAGCGCCAAACCTTCGCCGCACGCTTCAGGCGGGTTCGTGGTGTACCGGAACAGCTGACCACTGCCCCCGGTGGCGAGAACCACGCGCGAGGTATTGAAGCGTATAAAACCGTGCGGACCTAAAAAGATTGCGCCTGCAATTGATCCGTTTGCATCCAGAACCAGCTTGATCGCCCGGTGGTTCTCGAACACCTTGATCCGCGACTCTTGGCTCGCCGCCATCGCGAGCGCGCGCATGAGCTCTTGCCCAGTCGCGTCTTTGTTGGCATGGATCACGCGTGGGCGGCGGTGGGCGGCTTCTTTGGCGAGTTGGAATTCGCCTTCGTGATCCAGATCGAACTTGGCGCCGATTTGGGAAAGAAAGCGGACGGCCTGCTCGGCTTCCTCGGTGAGGATCGTGGTGACTTCCGGCTCGGTCAGGCCGGCGCCGGCAAAGATCGTGTCCTCGGCGTGGAGTTTCGGCGAGTCGTACCTGCTGAGCGCGGCGGCCAGTCCGCCCTGAGCCCAAAAGCTATTGGCTCCCGAGCCAAGCGTGGCCTTGGTCACGACGTGGACGGTGGCGCCCGTCGCGGCGAGGGCCGTCGTCAGTCCCGCGATACCGCTACCGATGACGACGACATCCGCCTCGATTTCGTGCATCAGACTTTCACGTCCAGCATGCGCTGCAGGCTGCGCTCCGCCGGCACCCGAATGTCCTCGGGAATCTCAATTTCATAGCGCATGTTCTCGAGCGAGTCCACCACACCCTGCAGGGAAATCTTCTTCATGTAAGGACAAAGATTGCATGGGCGAATAATTTCGACGTGAGGCGTTTCCGCAACGACGTTATCGGCCATCGTGCACTCTGTAATGAGCGCCACCTGCTTCCACTCGCCTTCTCGCACGCGGCGCATCATGCCCGTCGTGCTCCCGACAAAGTCACTTTCCGCGATGACATCTTCGGGGCATTCGGGGTGCACCATGACGTGGATGCCGGGATGCATCTGGCGCAGCATTCGAATGTCGTGAGGCGTAAACCGCTCATGAACGATGCACGAGCCGTTCCAGAGAATCAGTTTTTTTGTGGTTTGGGTTTGTACCCATCGGCCCAGGTACTGGTCGGGCAGGAAAATGACGGTGTCATCGGGGAGTGAGTTCACGACTTGCGGCGCGTTGGCGCTGGTGCAGCAGACGTCGGTTTCCGCCTTCACGTCGGCGTTCGTGTTGACATAGCTCACGACGGGCACGCCTGGGTACTGGGCTTTGAGCTTGCGCACGTCTTCGCCGGTGATGGAATTGGCGAGGGAGCAGCCGGCGCGCAGATCGGGAATGAGGACCGTCTTGTCGGGGTTCATGATCTTGGCGGTTTCCGCCATGAACTTGACCCCGCACATCACGAGCACATCCGCATCCAGTCCCCGGGCTTCTCGGGCGAGCGCCAGCGAGTCCCCGCGGATATCGGCGATCGTGTTGTAGATCTCCGCCGACTGGTACGTGTGGGCCAAAATGACCGCGTTCCGCTCAGCCTTGAGTTGGAATATCCGCTCGACGATGGGCTGATGAATCGCCCACTCCGCCGGGGGAATGACGTGCCGGACGCGCGTATAAAGTTCGTCCATGCTTGGAATCTGCGCAGCTGCCATCGTCCCAATAAGGTCCCACGCCGGCGAGGCGGCTCAGGTTCCTTCGGTGGAGTGTACCGGTTTGGCGAAATGAGTCCACGTGTGACCTAAATCGTGTAGGCTCGTCGGGTGGCCGCCCCCTTCTATTACCACCCCCGCATGATGGCCTACGACTTCGGTCCACGGCATCCGCTCAGGCCGATTCGACTTCAAATGACGGCGGAGCTCTGGACGTCTCTAACGGGCAACGAGCCGCTCGATCCGGGGCTCGCGACCGAAGCGGACCTGCTGCGCGTGCACGATCTCTCGCTCATCGAAGCCGTGAGAGCCTGCAGCGAAGACGGTCGCACGCGGAATGAATTTGGCTTGACCGCCGGCGACAACCCGCCATTCTTGGGGATGTGGGAGGCGAGCCTGGCCTATTGCGGCGGTACGGTGGCCGCGGCGCGCGACGTGGTGAAGGGGGCACCCTTGTCGATCAACATCAGCGGCGGGCTCCACCACGCGCACCGGGCGCGCTCGAGCGGGTTCTGCATCTTCGATGACCCCGCGATTGCCCTCTCGATTCTCCGCGAGCGGTGGGAGCGGGTCGCCTATGTCGATATCGACCTTCACCACGGCGACGGTGTACAGTTCCTGTTCTATGACGACCCCAGCGTGATGACGTGCAGCATCCACGAATCTGGTCGAACGCTGTACCCGGGGACCGGATTTACCCACGAAACAGGTGCGGAAGGCACCAGCGTCAACGTGCCGCTGGCGGCGGGGACGACGGGCGATGTCTGGCTGTGGGCCTTCGAGCGAGGCATTCTTCCCCGGCTCGAACGATTCCAACCCGGTGCAATCGTGCTGCAAATGGGCTGCGATCCCCATGTGACGGATCCGCTTGGCCACCTGCGCCTGGCCGCTCAAGAATGGCGCCAAGCGGTATGCCGGATTCGCGATCTGGGCGTGCCCCTCGTCGCGGTTGGAGGCGGTGGCTACGATTTGCGCAACGTCGCCCGGATGTGGACCGCGGCGTGCCTTGAACTGGAACGCCAGCCCGTGCCGAACCGGCTCCCCGAGGCCTTTGTCGAACGGTACGAGGTTCCCAGCCGGTTCGATGATGAACTTCCCGCTCCGCGCGAGTCGGGTCGAGCCGAAGCCGAAGCGGTGATCCGCGAACTAGACGCCGTGATCCCGGTTTAGCGCCCGCAGCACGGCCGCGTATTCAGCCACGTCGTCGAAGTCCGCGCAGGTGGCGGGGTCGGCTTCGGTATCGATGCAGACGGTGGTGCCCGTGAGGCGCCCAATAATTCGTTCCGCTTGGAACACGGAAACTCCGGTTGTCAGGTAGCGGAGCAGATTTCCAAACCCCAGGTTGAACGCCATCGCAAGCTGGCTCTTGCGCGAGGCCCGGGCTTTGCGGATGAGGTCGGCGGCGGCCGAGAATCCGGCCGGGCTCGCCGCAAAGAGGGCACCCGAGACCATGCGGTGCGGACGAAGCCGTAACGAACGCACCGGCATATCGGGAAACACCTCTCGGAACCGATGCTCGCGAGTCAGGCCCGCCGCCAGCCACGCCCCGCTCACCGACCGCGACTCGACCGACTGGATGAACTGGGTGAGCATGGGACCCTCGATCAGCGGCGAGTCGGAAGGCAGAAAAAGGATCGCTTCGGCGGTGAGATGATTGAGGCCGATCTCGATATTTTCGAATGCTCCCGCGCCCTCTGCTGCCCAACCGCCGTGATGGACCAAGGGCTCGAGTTCCGGGGCGGCAATGGTGATGCAAGCGCCCAATCCAGCCTCAGCCACGGCATCCAACGTGCGCTCCAGCGAGGTTCGTCCCGCGAAGACGGCGGCCGCCTTCCGGGTCGTGCCGATGCGCTTGGCGAGCGCGCCGGTCTCGGTTCCTCCGGCCAGAACGATGACGCCCCAATTCACGGATGGATCGCCTTCCAAGTGAACCAGGCCGACATGATGAAGCCGTGCGCGACGATCAGATAGCGCATCAGACGCGGATTCATCTTTCGCGACAATCGAGCAAAGACGAATCCGCCGACGATCGCGCCGCCCATCACCGCCAAGCAGGCGTCCCAGTGAACCACGCCGCGCCACGCGAAAATGCCCGTCGCCGCAAGGTTGATCGCGACCGACAGCCACGATTTGGCCGCGTTGAGGTGGTGGATGTCGTGATCGATGAAAAGGCTCAGGGACGCGAGCATCATCACGCCCATTCCGGCCCCGAAATAGCCTCCGTAAATGGAGATCACGAGCTGGAACAACCACCCCATGGTCGGATTCGGGCCAACGCCCGAACGCAGAACCCAGGCTTTGACGCGATCTTGGAGCGCCAGGAGCAGGGCCGCCATGAAGATAAGCACGGGCACAACGATGCGGAAGATGGGCTCGCCGGTACCGAGCAGCAACGCCGCGCCGATCAGGGCGCCGATGATCGTCGGTATGAGCAGTCGCTGCACTTGGGGACGGACCGTCTTCAGTTCATCCCGAAAGGCGACCGTGCTGCTGAGCGAGCCGGGCCAGACTCCGACCGCGTTCGTTGCGTTTGCGGCGACGGAAGGGATTCCCATCGCGACCATGGTGGGAAAGGTCACCAGCGAGCCGCCACCCGCGACAGCGTTGAGGCCACCCGCCAATACTCCTGCTCCGAACAGAACTGCGTATTGGAGGGGCATTCGCCCTGTGTACCTGTTAGCTGGTCTCGTCGGCCAGCTGTTGCTTGGCTTGCACGAGCTGTTCCGCAAAGATTCGGCTCTGAGAGGGCACCAGGTGGATGCCGTCGTTCGTTCGCCAGGGGACGTCGAGCCCAGGTTCGACCAGCCAGTGGTAGGTCTTCATCGGAAACTCCTTCATGATGAGGTCCTTAAACTGCATCATCGCCGGCTTGGAGTCGACTTCATCATCCTGTGGGATGTAGACGAGCAGGCACTCCACCCCTTTGTTGCCCAGTCGCTCGATCTGGGACCGGATGAGCGCGAACTCTCGCTTGAAAACGTCCACGAGGGCGGCGTCGTACGGCTGCTCATGCTCGCTGGCCCACCGCTTGACCGCGTTCAATCGCACGTCCTCGGACACGGTGTCGTCCGACTCTTGTGTGCGCTTG
Source organism: Fimbriimonadaceae bacterium (assembly GCA_044226215.1). GTDB lineage: Bacteria > Armatimonadota > Fimbriimonadia > Fimbriimonadales > Fimbriimonadaceae > JBGAHK01. The sequence continues at coordinate 1,223,779 of JBGAHK010000002.1, forward strand.
CCTTTCAGGCGGCTGAGCAGGACGTTGGCGGGCTGATACTCCTGCAGCGTAAACGGCATCAGGGTGGAAATCTGGTTTGCGCGCGGCGACGCGAGGTTGGCGAGAGCGTCTTTATCGAGTCCACGCTTGCACGATTCCGAAATCTCAATCATCACGATCTTCGGGCTTCGGTGGGCGCTGAGCAGAAGCTCCAAGCCGGTCTGCGACGACCCGCCGTTGATGCCGAGGTTCATGAAGTCGGAATCGAGCCGCTCGACTTTCACGTTGGCGGCGAGTGAACTCCCCACGAGAACCGCGCTGTGGCGCTCACTGCTGTAGAGCGCGCGCTGCATCCGCACCATGTTCGCCTGCAACTGGCTGATACCGTCTCCGCCCGGGATCGAGCCGGCCTGCACCAGCACCGCATAGGCACAGACAAGCAGCATGCCGATCGTCAACGACGAGGCAGCAACCGATCGCTTAGAACTGGAAGTAGATGAAGTCGGCTGAGCTTCCATAGTTGAGCACGATGGCGGCGAGCATCAGGGCGTAGGACAGCACCACGACGGGCTGCCAGCCGCTGGACGGCCGCTTGTCTTGGGTGTGACGCCAATGCTTCACGCGGCGAATGTGGAGCAGGTGGTAGATCACGACCGGGAGCGAATAGAGCAAAACGGGGGCGATCTTGGAGAGATCCGGACCCTGACGCACGTTGCGACGCATCGTGTCCAGAAACTCGAGGACCTGCCCGAAATCGGGAAGTTTGAACAGGAGCCACCCCAGGGTGACGAACGAGAAAACGGCCAGCATCTTGATCGCGTTCACCAATTGGTCAAACGCGTTCGGATGCTCGGGTTCTTCGCGGTCCCGCGTGAAGAAGCGCTCCACCGCGAGGCCCAGACCATGGTAGGCGCCCCAAACCGCATAGCTCCAAGCGGCGCCATGCCAGAGGCCGCCGAGCACCATCACGATGGCGAGGTTGAAATAGGTTCGCCACGCGCTCTTGCGATTGCCGCCAAGCGGGAAGTAGAGGTAGTCGCGCAGCCAGGTGGAAAGCGAGATGTGCCAGCGTCGCCAGAACTCGCTGAGCGTCCGTGAAATGTACGGAAAGTTAAAGTTCTGGATGAGGTTATAGCCGAACAGCGTCGCCAAACCGACCGCGATCAACGAATAGCCCGCGAAGTCGGCGAAGATCTGCATGGAGTACCCGAACAGCAGGATCAGGCCGGTCGAGGTCGAAAGCGAAAGGTAGAACGGGCTCGAAATCCACTGGGTTTGATCCTTCAGGTTGTCGGCGACCACCATCTTGAGGAAGTAACCCATGATCAGCATGCGGATGGCGAACTCCCAGTCGATGTCGAGGAATCGCTTGACCCCGATCTGGGGGAAAAATTGGCGCGCCTTGAGGATTGGTCCCGCGATCAGGTGCGGGAAGAAGGCAACGAAAAGGCCCGTGTTCTTGAGATGCTCCCAGAAATTCGTGCCTGCGATCGGCTTCGGCGGAACGCTCTCGTCTCGGTTCTTCTTGAAGACGTCGACGAGCAAGCTGATGCCTTCGAACGTGTAGAAGCTGATGCCGATGGGCAGCGGGATGTGGAGCAGGAACTGGATGGCGTCTTGGCGGTCATCGAGGTGCCCCAGACCCACAAAGAACTTGGTGATCAGCCCGCCGTACTTGAAAAACGCGAGAATGGCGAGGTTGATGATGACGCCAGCCGTCGCCCACCGAACTTTGGTCGCCTGATCGTCCGTATTCGCCACGCGGAAGCTCGTGATCGCATTGAGCAGGATCGAAATGAGCAGCAGCGCGAGCAGACCGGGAAAGGTCCAGCTGTAAAAGACGAAGCTGGCGATGACGAGAAACGGCACTTGGACCCGCCGCAATGCCGGCAGGTAGTACACGATGAACGTAACGAGAAAGAATGCGACAAAAACCCAGGAGTTAAACAGCATCGCTTTCAGTCACGGTCGAACAAGCTCGCACCCAGTAAAGATTATGGCGAGCCGAACCTAAAAGTTGAGGCTGTTCCGGAGGTTTCCGTCAGATCTTGTGGATCGCGTGTCCGAGCGCATCCTCGTAGGCTTCGAGCATCGCCTCGGCCATCGTGGGGTGAGCGTGGATCGTTTCCGCCATCACTTCCAGGGTCGCTTCCAGCTTGAGCGCGGCCACACCGGCAGCGATCATGTCGGTCACATGGGCCCCGATCATGTGGATACCCAGCACTTCGCCGTACTTCTTCTCCGCGACGATCTTCACAAATCCGTCCTGTTCGGCGATGGCCATCGCCTTGCCCAGCGGCCGGAAATTGAACTTGCCGACGGTCACTTCGTAGCCCTGAGTTTCCGCCTCGCTTTGGGTTAAGCCAACGCTGGCGACTTCAGGGGAGGTGTACACGCAGTTCGGAACGGCTTTGTAGTCGACCTTCTTGCTGCCATTGGTCGCGATGTTCGCCATGGCGATCTGAGCCTCGTGGCTCGCCACGTGGGCCAGCTGAATCCGGCCGGTCACGTCGCCGATCGCATAGATGTTCGGCACGTGGGTGCGCATGGTGTCGTCCACGATCTCGACGCCCCGCTTGTGCAGCTTAACGCCGATCTTGTCGAGGTTCATGCCGTCGATGTTCGCCTTGCGACCGACGCCGAGCAGAACCACCTGCACGACAACCTCTTCCGTTTCGGCGCCTTTCTTGACCGTGCATTTCCAGCCTTCCTTGACCTTCTCGCACTTCTCGAGAGTCGCGCCCGTGCGAACCTGAATGCCTTGGCGGCCCAGGCACTTGCCGAGCTCGACGCCCAGATCGGAGTCCATCATCGGGATCAAATTCGGCATCATCTCGCAGACGGTGACCTTGGTGCCCAATGCGTTGAAAACGTAGCTGAACTCGACGCCGACGGCGCCGCCGCCCAGAACGAGCATGCTGGTGGGGATGAACGGAGCGGTCACGGCGTCATCGCTCGTCCAGACGCCTTCGTCGCGGCCGCCTTCGAGTCCGGGGATGTTGAGCTTGATGACCGACGATCCCATCGCGAGCAGGAAGTTCTTGGCGCGAAGCTTGGTCTTCTTGCCGTCCTTCTCGACTTCGATCGTATTTGCGTCGACAAAGCTGGCGAATCCTTCGACATGCTGAACGCCGTTCTTTTTGAACAGCATGCCCACACCGCCGCGCTGGGTGGTGACGATCTTGTCCTTGCGGGCCATCACCTTCTCGAAATCCACCGAGATATCGCCAGCGATTTTGACGCCCATCGCCTCGGCGTGCTGGACGTGCTGAAGCCTCTCGGCACTGGCGATCATCGCCTTGCTCGGGATACAGCCCCAGTTCAAACAGGTGCCGCCGAGATACTCCTTCTCGACGCAGATGGTCTTGAGTCCGAGTTGGGCCGCCCGAATGGCACCCACATAGCCGCCAGGTCCGGCGCCAATGACAATTACATCTGCATCAAAATTCTCGTTCGCCATGGGTTGGTTTTGGTCCTCGGGAAGCGTGATGGAAGAGATCTCTTGGATCAGCGCCTCGGTCGCCTTCGGAGCAGTGGTGCTCGAGCCGGCCAGGTCGGTGGGAAGTTCTTTGGTTCGGCGCATTTTCCACCCGCAAGCAAGCAAAATTGTACCCGTCCGACCCGCCTTCGGCCCGGACGCGCTGAAAACCGCATTATTGAGGATGAGCGCCCGCGGTGAACCGCCGATACGACGGATATGAGTTCTCAGATCGCCGCCCCCACGTGAATGACGACCACCATGTCGCTGGTCGGCGACACCAATCGGACTACCTCCGAAAACCGCAAGGTCTCAAGCCAGATTCGCGAGTCGGATACGGCTCAGCGGACGGAAACGAATGAAAAGGGCGGCTATTTGGACGTCCGAGCCTGAACCTCGCCCATAATCCAACTGATGAAAGCCGTCTTGCTCGCCCTTTTGGCTGGCGTTCTTCTGGTGGGCTGTGCGCCCAAGGAAGACGCTCCTGCCGCCGACGCTCCGCAGACGAAGACCGAAACGGTCAATGCGCCTCAGTCCGGCGACGGTGTGCGTCCGATGACGCCGACCCCCACGCCCATCGCGCCGGTGGCCGGAGGCGAGAACCTTCAGGGATCGAGCGCGGGTGGCGTGGGCCAGGCCGCGAAGGATCAAGCTCGAAACGCCGCCGCTAAGGCTCAGGGTGGCAGCGTTCCCGAGTCGACCGATCAGTAATCTTGATTGCCGATCTTGGGCACGCGGTAGGTGCCGCTGCCCAAGGACGCGCCGAAGACGAACGCGCGTATGTTGATGACCTTTGCGGGCGTATCCGGATCGTTCGAGTTGATCGTGATGGTGCCCGTCTTGAGTCCGCCCGTGGTCGTGTTCACCGTCACCGTGTGACTGTTGTACGCCGCGCCGGGAAGGGCGGTGAACGTTCCCGCTTGGGTGGTAAATCCGGCGCTTGCCGTCATCGTGTAGCTCAAGTTGGCGATTCCGCCTGCGGTCCAAAGCGCCACGTTCGCGCCGTTGCCGACCGTGAACGGATAGGGCTCGTTCGCTCCGGTCACGAGCACGCCCAGATCGATCGAAGTCGTCGAGGTCGCCACCTTCGGCGGAACTTTCAGATTCAGCACCACGGGTAAGTGGCCGCCAACCGATGCCGAGTCCATGAGGGCCTGAGCGATCGTGGCGCCGACCATCGTATTGCCGGCGATTTTCAAACTCGTGTTGAACGAAGTGCCATCGTTCCCCCAGGAGCGGTAGGAGTGGTTCGGATCGTCCCACGTGGTCGTGCTGTAGGGGATCGAAGGGTTGCCGATATAGTCCATGCCTTGACCGTCGATCAGGCTCTGGGACAGCAGCAGGAAGTCGTAGCGATCATCCACCTGGGCGCCGGCCGCAGGATCCTGGGTGTGAACAATTTTGTAGGCGCCGTTGTTGTTCCACGAACCCGGGGTCTTGATCGGGTCGAAGAATCGGCCGGCATTGTTGGCCGCCGACTGGGTGATGAACGTGTAGGCGTTGTCGGAATCGCTTTGGACGTTAAAGTCGCCCCCGATCAGGAAGTTCCAGCCGGCGGGCAGAGCCTGGGCGTTGTTACGGACGTTCGTCGCCTCGACCAATCGGCGTGCTTCATCAGTAGTCGTCGTACCGGCTTTCCAGTGGCCGCCATAGCAGGCGATCGTGGTCGCCGCGCTCGTATAGCCGACGGGCCGGATGTCATACCGATACGTGTTTCGGGGCTGGTTCGAGGTGCTCGAACTGCCGATCGCAACCGTGGTCATCCCCAGATATTGGATTTTGGAGGTGCGATAGAAGAAGCAGGTCTCCGTATCGGCGCCATCGACGAAGGGTGCAGCTGCCCAGTCGCCAGGGCTATTCGGGGCCGTGTTCAGGATCGAGAGGAACTGGCTCCAGCCGGTGGACGACGTATATTCCTCGCCGATGAAGATGTCGGGCGCGAGGCTCCGGCCCGAGAACTCGCCGTAAATGGCCGTCTTGAACGCGGCCGCTCGGGTCGCATCATTTCCGCCCCAGTTGGTGATATTCCACTGGCAAACGCGGAGCTGAGCCTGGGAAATCGCGGCAAGCGAAAGGCCCAAGGCGCAGGCAAGGGAAGATACAAAAAGACGACGGGGCACGACTTATTGTACTGGGAACCAACCGGGCCGGGCTACGTTTTTCGGACTGCTCTAGGATGCGATCTCGCTCTTTTGCGGGGTCTCAGCGCCGTGTCATCGTCATGTCGATCACTTGCTCGATCGTCCCCTGCGGCATACGGATTTTGTTTCGAGTCCGCATGGATTCTCGGAGGAGCAAGCCGGTTTTGGTATCGATGAACACCGAGCCGGTGACCAGTGAAGTCATATCCGAATTGGTCCCGGATGTCCCGATCTTGGCCGTGCCGGACGCCACGACGTTGATCTTCGCCTCAGTTCGTCTGCCGATCGTCTTGAGCGAGACCAACTTCGAGATCAATTTGAGCTTGCCCGAGAGCTGAGCGGCGCCCATGGATTGCATCTTGCTGAAATCCACCACATCGTTCCAGCTTTGCCCGATCTTCACGGGTCCGCCGGGGAATCGCACGCCCTGAAATCCGGTGCTGAGCGAAGACATCACGCTGCTGATCGCGGGGTCGGCGCTCTTGGTCGAGAGGACTTTGGCATGCGAATCCACCAGCATCGTGAACGATTTGCCTTTCAGATTCGGCATCGAGGACTTCATGCTCGCCATGGGATCGCCAGGGGGCACCGAGATGGTGGAGTCCGTGATCTTGGTGGTGACGTTGAACTGATCGCCCGTAGCCCGTTGGAAGGTGTGGGCCATACCGAGGGTCGTTTTCACCTTGCTCTTACCCATTTTCCCGAGGTCGGTGGTCATCCCGATGGTCATGACGTAGCTGGCCGCCGGACCGATCGGCGGATTCAACCTGAGCTCGGGCTGCTGCTGAAGGGCAACTAGGAAGAGGGTGGTCGCGAGCATCATCCATACGTACGGAGCGATCAGCTTCCGCAGTTCTCCTAAAATGGCCAAAAAGCCCCGGATTCGTAACGGAAACATGGAATGGAACCCCTGGGGTTGGGCATTTTCTGGCCTCTGGACTTACCGATGACGACTGGGGCACAACGCAGACGTGGCCGACAAGGCTGCGCGGGGTTCACGATGATCGAGCTACTCATCGGCCTGACCTTGGCCGTCATGGGCGCGCTCACGATCTTTTCGCTCAGCACATTCTCGGCCAAGATTTCGAAGGAAGCCGAGGCACGCTCGGTGGCCTACTCGATTGCGCGTATGAAGCTCGAGGAGCTGTGCGCCACCAGCCAAAGCAATCGAAATCTGGCGAACCATGTGTCGTTCGACGTTCCGCCGCTCCTGGCCCAGCAGTTTCGGCAGGTCGGCGGCAAGTCCTTTGACGCCACGTACTCGGTCAAGAACGTCCCTGACGCGCCCAATCTCCAGCAGCTGACCGTGATCGTGACCTGGTCGAACATGGCGTCGCGGGGCGACGGAGCCAAGAGCTCGGTCTCGCTCAGCAAGATCGTTTGTTCGGCAGGCTACATGGAAGACACGCCGTATAAAGGCGGAAGCACCGATCCGATCGACACCTATTTCTACACGCCGCCTCCCCCGCCGCCTCCGAGCGGATCGACGGCGGGTGAACCCGGCACGAGCACAGGCGGTGGCTCCAGCGGTTCGACCGATGGCGGCAGCACCGGCGGCTCTCCGCCTCCAGATCCTCCCCCGGCCGATCCCACCAGTGGTGGCGACAGCGGTGGAGGCGGCTCGGACTCGGGCGGTACCTCGAGCGGAACCGATGGATCTTCGGGCGGCAGCTCGGGTGGATCGGGAGGCACGACGGGATCCAGCAGCGCCGCGCCTGTATTCAACGGAGGGTACGGCTACAAGTGGTGAACCGAGCTCGACGCGGGTTCACCTTGGTCGAGGTTTCGTGCGCGACCGCGATCTTGGGCGTGATCATGGTGCTCATTCTCCAGAGCACAAACATGGCCGCGCGGAGCCTGAACCGGGTTCAAACCGATTCCGGCGTCTTCCAGCGCGCGCGCATTGCTTTTGAGCAAGTGGCCCGTGACATTCGGAACGCGGACGCCTGCCTGGCCCAGTATCCACCGACCGGCGATCCCGCATTCGTAGCCGGCGAGTTGAGCACGCTGATCTTGAGGCGCCCGGTCTTTGATGGAGATGGCAAGGCGATTCCGAATACCTACGACGTGGTCATCTACTCCTTCGAGCACGATTCCTCCGCGAACGGTCCGCAGGTTTTGAAGCGGTACACGGCGTCGATCGACTCGGGCACGGCAGGAGACGCGGTCTTTGATTCCCTTTTGGGCAAGAACCTCACTGGGCAGTCGTTCATTTGCATTGCCAGCGAGTCGTTCACGGCCAATCAGGACCAATCAACCTTTGGCCTTACCAACCAGGCGATTGGCTCGACCGAGTCTTTCTTCGAGCAGGTGCTGATTGGCGGCCGGAACGCGCTGGACTTGGGCCGGGCCACTTTAAGCTCGAATCAGGTGATCTTTAACCAGGGTCTGAAGGGCGCCGTCCCCATCGACGTGATCTATCACATCGATCCGTCCCTCGCGACGACCCCCGAAGGCACGAATAACGCTAAGCAAGTTCATTTCAGCATGACCGTGCGGCCGAATTGGAGAACCGTCTCGCAGGAGGTTCGCAGTCGCAATCTCGTCCTCAGCAGCCGGATCGAACTGCTCAACCATTAACCCTTGCCATGAAACGCGCTCAGCTTCGACAACAAGGATTCGCGACCACCGCCGCCCTCTTCTTCGTGATTTGCGTCGGCGTCATGGCGGTGACGATGCTGTCGCTCAGCTCGCTCTCGAGCAAGATGACGGCGCTGACGGCCGAGAAACTCCAGGCCAATGCGCTCGCCGAAACGGGGCTGCAGGTGTTTTCCGACCGAATCCGGAGCCAGATGAGGGCCGATGAGAGCTATCCCTTCTCAATGGGGGTAACCGCGCTGAATATCGACCGCGACGGCACGGACCGACAGGTCGGCACGTATAGCGCCAAGCTGCTCGCCGTCCGCAAAGTCGAGGTCGATATCGATCAGGGAGGCTCGAAAATCCGCCGCGCGACCTACACCTTCTCGATCGAAGCGTCGGGCAGCACGGTCCAGGGCAAGGCCAGCACCATCGTCGGCAAGATCACGGGCTACGTGGATCACCGGCTTCGCAATGTCGTGACCACGGTCGCGGATCAGAATGGAGGGAGCTACGACCAGCTGAGCTTCCCGATTGGCGCGATCGTTTCAAACGGCCAGATCAACGTCGAGACCGACGACGGGCTTAAGACTTTTGCCGCAAACGGCCAGGACGCGCACGTGCTCGCGAATCAGGGCATGACCTGGAATCCCGCGACGGGAGCCAAGGCGGGCGTGACGTCCTCGACCGTTCTGGACTGTCAGGGCCAGTACCTCGTGCCACAGGGCTCGGCGTACGACTTCACGGTCAGCAACAGCGGCATCGGCAACTCCAATGGCAGCGTCAACTACCGCAACCCGGCCATGCCGGCGGCGGGCGATTTTCCCGGTTCTCCTCCCAACTCTGTGCTTCGCTTGGGTGGTGAGGTCAACTTCGCAGATGACGCCCAGGTCGACACCTGGACCTCGAAGTGGCAGACGGTGGCCTCGGGGACCGGCGCGACGACCATCGCAGGAGGAACCTCCGTCAGCGCGTTGCCCAAGAATGGAAGCGGCCAACCGATCATTGGTACTCCTGCGACCATCAATGGCGACCTCGACATTGGATCAGGCGAGGAAATCCGGCTTGTGCCGAACAGCAGCGACCCCAAGAAGAACATCATTGTCGTGAAGGGGAATATCAAGAACCTCGGCAAGATCCGCAACTTGGGCGTCACGCTCGTGGTGGAAGGGAAGTATTCCGATTCGGCCAGCTCCAAGTACATGATCGACAACGTGGGTAGCCCCTTCGGCGACCGCGACACGACGGTCATGCGCAGTGCGTTTATCTCGGTGAACAAGAGTCCGGATGCGGTCGTCCTGAAGGCGGGCGGTGACCTGCAAACGGGACTGATCTATGCGGCCAAGGGTGGGATTCAGGTCCTCGGCAACGCTCCCGATATCACCGGATCTCTCGTGAGCGGAGGCTACGGCGCGAATGGGGGCATCAAGATTAAGCCGTCGGGAGGCACCCTCTTCTCGCTCCACTACGATCCGTATGCGACCACCGGCGGCCCCTTGCCGATCGATCCCGACACGGTGATCGACAACTCGTGGGTCGACGACGGGATTTCGGCGTCGTTCACGCCGAGCCGGCTGTTCGACTACCGACAGTTGAAGTGAGTTAGCTGGAGCGGGCGACGAGAGTCGAACTCGCGACCTTGACCTTGGGAAGGTCCTGCTCTACCACTGAGCTACACCCGCCCGCTCGTAGCGAAACCTTACCCGCTTAACGTCCTCCGAAGATACGCAAGCCGAATCGATCCAGGATGAACAGTCCGTTGGCGATTGCCGAGGCGAACTGACTGATCTGGTTCGGGTCGAACTTGGTGTCCGGAACGTAAACGATGTCACCGCTCTTCAGCCCGATGTTCTGCGTCGCGTCATTGTCGCGAATGAACTTGATCAGGTTGACTTCGATGCGGTCGTACTTGCCGGGGTTGCTCTTGGACTCGCGCAGCACGTAGGTGTGGCTGAGCCAAGATCGGTAGCGGACTTCGCCGCCGGCGAGGCCGAGGGCGTCCATGACGGTCAGGGGCTCGCGGTACGGGATTGTGCCCGGTCGCTGAACGGCACCGATGACCTGAACTCGGTTCTTGACGTCTTCGGGGACGACCAGTTCGTCGCCATCGTCGATCGCATAGTTCTGGCTGAGGTTGCCCTGAATCAAAATCGCGTAGAGATCGACCGGAATCCACTCTTGGGTGTTGGCCTTCTTGAGCCGCGCACGGCGAAGGTCGGCCCGGTCACTGATTGGACCGCCTGCGTAGTTGAGCAGGGTCACGACGGTGTCGGTGGGTCGGATGTCGGGGAAGACGCCCGGTCGCTGAACGGCGCCGCCGACGCTGGCGCGAAGCTGGCGGAATCGCTCGATCGTCACGGAAACGCGTGGGTCGCGCAGGCGCAGTTTTGTGATGTATTCCTTGGCGAGGTCAGCCTCGAGCTCGGAAACCGTCTTGCCCTGGGCACGGACGATGCCCACAAAGGGAGCGGAGATGTTGCCATCGCGGCCAACTTGCACGGGTGCATTGACCTGCACCTCGTTGTAAATTTGGATACGAATGATGTCTTCTGGTTGAAGACGGTACGTCGTTAGGTCTTGGGCAAAAGCAATATTTAGCAGCAGCCCCAACCAGATAAGAATCCGAAATCCTCGATTCATGCGCTCCTCAGCAAAATGTCCACGCTTCCGTGCGATCACCTAGCTTACCACGTTCCTTTGACGGCTCAAGCGGGACTTTCGACGCCCTTCCACGACAATCGTAAACTCCCCGAGGCGGGGCATTTCACCGATTTCGGGCAAGGACGACAAGTCGCATCGCCAAACCTGCTGGTGTATCTTCGTTAATTCTCGGCAGATCGCTACCCGTCTGAACCCTAACATCTCCCTTAAGAGTTCCATTAGCTTATCGATACGGTGCGGCGATTCGAAAAGAACCAGGGTGTAAGGGGAGTCGATGTAGGGCTCCAGCTCCCGCCGAATGTCCCCTGGCTTGCGGCTGAGATAGCCCAGAAACGCAAACCGCTGGGCGAAAAACCCGCTGAGGGAAAGCGCGGTGGTCACCGAGCTGGGACCGGGAATCGCATCGATGACGATGCCCCGGGCCACACAGGCATCGACGAGAGCCGCTCCGGGATCGCTGATTCCCGGGGTGCCAGCATCCGACATCACGGACCAGTGGCCACCTTGCGCGAGTCGGTCGGCATAGACCTCCAAACGAGACTCGGTCGTGTGCTCGTTGAGCACGAACATGGGTTTCTTGACGCCGAGATGGTGGGCGAGCTTCCCGCTCACGCGTGAATCTTCGACGAGCCACTGGTCGACCTCCGCGAGTAGTTCGGCTGCTCGCGGAGATAAGTCGCCCAGATTCCCGATCGGCGTAGCAACGAGCGTGAGCCGCGCGTCTACCGCTTGTTCGGAACCAGATCGGTCGATTTCAGCGGGACCGACGGTCCGCTCGGGGGCGTGGGAGCTTTCGCGTCTTTCTTTGCGGCCGCTTCCTCCGCCTTGCGCTTGGCCTCTTCCTTCTTGGCTTCCTCTTCGGCCTTCTTGCGCTCTTCTTCCATCCGCTTCTTTTCTTCGAGGGCTGCCTTTTCCTGTTCTCGCTTCTCGTCGGCCCATTGCTTTTGCACTTCCTGAACTTTCTTCAGCTGCTCTTCATCGATCAGCTTCTCTTTCTGAAGCTGCGGCAGGATTGCCGCGATATCGCTGAACGTGCGCTGCGCCAAGGGGCCGTGCCCCGAGTTCGACTGAGCGGCCGCGATCAACTGATCCGCCGCTGCCTTGTCCTTCTTTTCGATGAACAGGTTCACCAGCTCCAGCCGAACCTTCGGGCTCTCCGTGAACTGCAGGAGGTCGGTGAGCACTTCGATGCGCTCGTCCGCGTACTTCTTCTTCTCGTCCGGCTTCAGAGCCCCCATCTTCAGGTTCGAGAGGATATAGATGGCGAACTGGCCCGCCCGCTTGGCGCCCTCATTCTCCGTGCCTCCGGTCTTGGCCATCGCCGTGAGCTCGTCGCACTTCTTGACGAGTGCCTCACCCGACAGCCCGCCTCGCGTCAGCAGCTTGTAGGCTTCCGCGAGGGCTTGGAACGGCTTCATCGTGTAGGTGACGTCCGATCCCGACGTCACCTTCTCGATCTCCGCGGAAACCTGGGCGTTGGCGATTTCCGACTTGAGGCCCGAGACGATGGTGGCCTTCTGCTTGTCGAAGTCCTTCGGCGTGTTGTCCGTAATCTTGATCAGCTTATAAATCGCGAATCCGTTATCGACTTGAAGCGCGCCGGTCGTCGCTCCGACGGCAAGCGTCTTGAGCGGTGCCAGCGCGGGCTGGGTGATCACCTGTCGGTAAGGAAGGTTCTGGACGCTTTCGGCCAACGTTTTCTTGGGCTCGGGCAGGTCCTTGCTGTACTTCGTGATCAACGATTCGAAGCTGGCACCGCCCTTGAGTTCGGCCGCCGCCTTGTCGATCGTGGCCTTGGCGTTGTCGCCCGTCGGCACGAAGATCCGCTTGACGGTGAGCAAATTGGCGCTCTTCTTGGCATCTTCATCGGATACCTGAACGCCTTCTTCCGCCTTCTTGATGAGCTGGCGCTGAGCGATCATGGAGAGTAAGGCTTGTCGAACGGCCGGCTCCGCGATCTTCTGATCGAGCTCCTGGGCCTTTTCGGCGCGAATGTCTTTGAGCTCTCTTCCCGACTGTTTCTTGAAATAGGCAGCGAACTCCTCGGCGGTCGCTCCTGCCTTCAATTCACCCTTGGCGACCGCTTGAGCGCGAAACGCATCGATCTGGGTCTCAAGTTCGGCCATCATTTCTTTCTTGGCCGCTTCGATGTCCACGCGGACGCCCTTCGTCTGCGCATAGTTGAGGATCGCCGCCTGCCTGACGAGCTCCTCCACAGCGCTGCCGAGAATTCGAACCTCGTCGTCGACCGAGAAGCCCTCAAAGCCATTTCGGTTCTGCATCATCTGCGTCTGCTGCATCTCCATCTGCTGGCGGATCGATTGGTCGGCACTGGCAAGAGCCATGGTCGTCACCTCCATCGCGCCAACCTTGGCAATGACATCGCCCTTGAGCACCGTTTGCTGCTGGTTCGAGTCGTCGCCCTTTCCGCGCATGATGGCGGGAACGATGATGCCAAGCAGGAAAACGATCGCGAGAGCGATACCAACGATCCAGCCGCAGCCGGACTTTTCAATGAAATTTCTGGTTTGTGTGATCGACAAAGTGGGGATTCTCCGTTAAGACCGTCCTCGGATTATGGCAGGAGGCCAGGGCAGTGGACAAAAATAAGTAGACATTTCTTGCGACACTTGTTCATGTGTGCGCGTCTATCGGGTATACGTGTAGACGCTTATGGCAAAGGGACTGACGAGTCGGCAAGAAATGATCCTCCAATTCCTCATGGATTACATCCAGAAGGAGGGGTATCCACCCTCGATCCGGGAGGTGGGCAAGAAGTTTGGCATTGGGTCCCTGCGAGGTGTGACCGTGCACCTCGACGCCCTCGAGAAAAAAGGCTATATCTCTCGGGCGAACACCCCGCGCTCGATCCGCATTACCCATCCGGGATATCAAACCAATACCAACGTGGTGATGCTCCCACTTTTGGGACAAATCGCGGCCGGCACCCCGATTCTCGCTCAGGAACAGGTGGAAGACCTCATTCCCGTGCCCAGCGAAATGGTCCGCAATGTCGAATCGGCGTTCCTGCTGCGCGTGCGCGGTGATTCGATGTCGGGCGAAGGCATTCTGCCGCGCGACCTCGTGGTGGTCAAGCCGCAGAAGACCGCGAATCATGGAGACCTCGTGGCCGTGCTGCTCGGCGACGAAGCAACCGTCAAGCGAATTCATTACGATCGCGACGCCGTCCGATTGGTACCGAGCAATCCGGCTTACGTCCCGATGATCGTCGATCGCGAAGATGCTCAAATTATCGGCCGCATTGTTGGCCTGATTCGCGATTACGAGGGCATGGCCTTCTAGTAGAATCGCGTCCATGGGCCCGGGAGAGCCTCCGATCATCACGCCACCGCCCGTTTACGAACGGCCGGTGAGCGATTCTCCGCCAGCCAGCGGCCAAAAGGCGAAAGGCTTGCTTGGATTACTCGGCGCGGCGGGTGTCGCGCTGGCCAAGTTCGGCTCGGCCTTGCTCAAAATCGCCTATCCCCTGTTCAAGATATTGAAGTCGGGGAAGATCCTCATGACCAGCAGCAGCATGTTGCTGAGCGTCTGGTTCTATTCACTTCGCTTCGGCTGGTCGTTTGCGTTGGGCTTCGTGCTCAGCATCTTCGTCCACGAGATGGGGCACGTCTTGGCCGCCCGAATGCAAGGTGTTCCCGTGACCGCGCCCCTGTTCATTCCTGGGTTTGGCGCGATGATCCTTCAAAAACGCAGTGCCCAGACCGCGTGGGGAGAGGCGGTCATTGGAATCGCAGGTCCTGTGGCAGGGATGCTCGCTGGGCTCGTCTGCCTGGGTATCTATGGTGCCACCGGCAACGCCCTTTTCCTGGGGCTCGCTTACACGGGCTTTCTCATTAACCTGTTCAATCTCACACCGATGTACCCGCTCGATGGAGGTTGGATCGTGGGCTCGATCTCGCCCTACCTCTGGATCATCGGCATGGTGGGCTTGGGAATCATGTTCGTGTCCGGCTTTCTTCGTAATCCCCTCATTCTCATCCTCATCCTCATGTCGATTCCACGTGTATTCACGTCGCTTCGCTCGGGGAAGGCCAATTTCGGAAGTGAGGAAATCGGTCAGGCCACAAGCCAGCAGCGGTGGATCATGGGCGGCGCCTATATTGGCCTTTGCACGCTGCTTGCCTTTCTCGTCGCAGAAACGCATATCGATCAGACCCCTCCAGTGAGACCGGTTCCCCGGACCGTGGCGTACAATCTAGTGAGATGACTTTTGCCACAATCCCGGCTGCCCTCGACGATTTGCGGCAGGGCCGGATGATTATCGTCGTCGACGATCCCGACCGCGAGAATGAGGGCGATCTCATCATGCTCGGCGAATACTGCACGCCCGAGGCGATGAACTTCATGATCACCTATGGGCGCGGCGTGCCGTTTATCCCGACCACGTCGGAGCGGCTGGAAGAGCTGGCGATCCCGATGATGACCAAGCAGAATACGGCTCGCCTCGGTACTGCGATGGGCGAGACCGTGGACGCGCTGCACGGCACCACCACCGGTGTTTCTGCATACGACCGCGCCAAGACGGTCGAAGTGTTCTGCGACCCCAATGCCCAGCCCACCGATCTCGGGCGACCCGGCCACATCATTCCCTTGCGGGCCGAAAAGGGCGGCGTGCTCAAGCGCGCTGGGCACACGGAGGCGGCCGTCGATCTGTGCTACCTCGCGGGCGGCAAGCCGGTCGCGGTGGGGTGCGAGATCCTCAACGACGACGGAACGATGATGCGGCTCGAGCACCTCATTCCATTCGCCGAAAAACACGATCTCAAAATCATCACCATTGCGGATTTGATCGCCCACCGTCGCAAAAACGAGAAGCTCGTGACCCGCGTGGCCGGACCGATCGACTTTCCGACCAAGCACGGGCATTTCAAACTGTATGCGTACGAGACTACGGTCGAACCGCACCCGTATCTGGCGATCGTCAAGGGAGACGTCTGCACGGAAGACCCGGTGCTGGTGCGGATGCATTCGAGCTGTCTGACGGGCGACCTCCTGAACAGCCTGCGATGCGACTGCGGCGATCAACTGGCCGCGGCTCTGGACCGGATCGAAGCGGAAGGCTTAGGTGTGGTCATCTACATCGCGCAGGAAGGTCGCGGAATCGGAATTCTCAACAAGCTTCGCGCTTATGAGCTTCAGGACCAAGGCCTGGATACGGTCGAAGCCAATCTCGCGCTTGGCTTCAAAGCCGACCTGCGCGACTACGGCCTGGGCGCTCAAGTGCTGGCCGATCTCGGGCTGCGCAACCTCCGGCTGATGACGAACAATCCGCGAAAGATCGCCGGACTCGAAGGCTACGGGCTGGTCGTCGTCGAGCAGGTCCCGATCGTGGCCGAGCCGACCGAGTATAGCGAGCGGTATCTCCAAACCAAGAAATCAAAACTCGGGCACAAGTTACCGTGACAGCCGACGCACCCCTCAAGGAAGTGCACATTTTCACGGATGGTGCTTGCAGCGGCAATCCCGGACCCGGTGGCTACGGGACAATTTTGGTGTACGGAGATAAGCGCAAAGAGCTGAGCAAGGGCTATCGCCGCACGACCAATAACCGCATGGAACTGATGGCGGTTATCGCCGGACTCGAGGCGCTCCGCTATCCCTGTCGGGTGACCGTGTTCTCCGACTCCAAATACATCGTGGATAGCTTCACGCTGGGCTGGGCGCGGCGGTGGCGGGCTAACGGTTGGAAGCGAAACGCCAAAGGCGAAAAGGCGATCAACCCTGATTTGTGGGCCCGACTACTGGATCTGGCGGAGAAACACCACCTCACATTCCAGTGGGTGAAGGGCCATGCGGGGCACGCGGAAAACGAGCGGTGCGATGAACTGGCCGTCGCAGCTTCTGGCGGCGGCACTCTGGAAGAGGACGCCGGCTTCTCAGGCTAAATCAGCCGAATTTTGGGTTCGCCAGAGCCGGTCACGTGGCCGATCTTCGCCATGCCGGCCATTGAACGATCGGAGCCCACAAAAACGGCGAGACCGCCGCTCGTTTGAGGATCGAAGGCGATATCGATCCAAGGTGATGTCAGCTCCGACTCAAATGCGGTTCCGACGTACTCGCGATTGCGCCCGGCTCCACCCGTGGTGAATCCTCGCGCGACCAGCTCGGCCACCTCGGGCAGGAGCGGCAGGGCGTCCGCTTCGACCTCGAGCTGAACGCCGGAGGCGGAGGCGACGTTGAACAGGTGACCAACCAAACCGAAGCCGGTCACGTCTGTGCCGCAGCGGCAGTCGGCGTCCCGAGCGGCATTGCAGGCGTCTCGGTTGAGCTCCATCATCGCGCGGATCGCCGCATCCAACACTTCGCTTGAGCATCCATCGGCTTTCGCGGCGGTGGTCACGATTCCCGTACCCAGCGGCTTCGAAAGCCAGATCGCGTCGCCCGCCTTGGCGCCCGTGTTCTGGAACATCAAAGCAGGATCGACCTTGCCCGTCACGGCAAGACCAAATTTGGGCTCTTTGTCGACGACGCTGTGGCCGCCGACCAGCGCGACGCCGGCTTCGGCGCATGTATCGGCGATCCCGCGAAAGACATCGGCCCAGACCTCCGCAGGAGCGGCATCGGGGTCAAAACACGAGATATTGAGGGCCGTGAGAGGCTCGCCGCCCATCGCGTAGACGTCGCTCAGCGAATTCGCGGCCGCGATTCGTCCGTAGGCGTAGGGGTCGTCGACGATCGGCGTAAAGAAGTCCACCGTCTGGACCAGCGCAAGGTTGTCGGAGACAGCAAAAACCGCCGCGTCGTCGCGAGTTTCAAAACCGACGAGCAGCCCGGGGTTGCGGTCACGAGACAAATGACGGAGCACGTCCGTCAGCTGGGCAGGGCCCAGTTTGCTCGCTCAACCGGCGCAGGAAACGAGATGGGTGAGACGCATCGGTTCGAGTATACGCATTGGCCTTGTTCACCGAGCGCTCGATCGGTAACGGCTCGCGCCGAGCGGCGTCTGAATGATCATGAGGGACGTGATGCGTGGCGTGTTGCTGGGTGCTTTGGGATGGCTGGCCGTCGCCAGTTGGGCTCAACCGGACTGGAACGGACAGACGCGCGTGAAATGGAGCACCGTCGCGCAGGGTACGAACTCGTCCCTGACCAAGGCGGAAAATTTCACCATCGAGACCGCCGGCGACTGGCAGCGGATTTATCAGCTTCTGTTCCCCGGGCGCAATGGCGCTTCCGCCCCCAGCATCGACTTCGCGAAAGAGCGGCTGATCGTCGTCGCGCTGGGAAAGCGCTCGGGCACGGCCGCCGTGTACATCGAAACCATCGATTTTGATTCCGGCATCCTACGGGTTCGCTACGTGGATCAGATTCCGGCTAAGCAGCCCCGCCGAGGGCGCGATCGGGACAGCGACAAGGATAAGGTCGACCGCACCACGAGTTCCCCGTTCGTGGTTGTGCGTCAGGAACGTGTTTCCGAGTCACGCATTCGCTTCGAAGGCCGCACCGGAGTGCTTTATCCGACCGTACTTTCCCAGCCGTCGTACGGCTATGGGTACGGCTATCCGTGCGAAGTGCCCTACGCGACGTTTGGCATGGGCGACTCGTGCGGCATCCTTTCGCCAGGCACCACGATCATCATCTCGCAACCGAGCTGGGAGTCGTATTACCGATTACTGACCGGCAATACAGATTTGACGCTGATGCCCAAAAACATCGATTGGTCGACCGAGTACCTCATCGCGATCAACCTCGGGATGCGCACCAGCGAAGGTTATGCCGCGCGCATTCAGTCGATCACGGCATCGCAGGCTGGGTCGGTTGAGCTGGTGTATTACGAAGTCTCGCCTAAGAACTTGGCGACGGCTGCGAAGAAATCCACAAGCCCGTACGTGATCGTGCGGGTTCCCAAGGCGGCTGGCATTGCCACCATCCGGAAGCTGCCCGGCGCGCCGCTCGGAAGCTGATTCATTTCAGATCGCAACCGTTTGCATTCCTGGTGAATCCGTGTATCCTGCGAAGGATGCGACACGGCATCTTGATCTGTTGTCTCGCCGCGGCCGTCGGCGCTCAAGCGCAGGGCGACCCCGAGACTTTGAAGCGCATCATCGACGAAGGCAAAAACCGCAATCAGGTGATGAAGCATTTGGACTATCTGACTCATCAGATTGGCCCCCGGCTCACCGGCTCGACGCGGCTTCAAATGGCCTGCGATTGGACAGCCAAGAAGTTCAAGGAGTTCGGCTGCAAGAACGTCCACCTGGAGCAGTGGGGAACGGTGAAGTACGGCTTCGATCGCGGGGCGAGTTATGCCCGCGTGATCAGCCCCCTCAAGTACGATTTGGAATTCACATCGCCCTCGTGGTCGATCGGTACGAATGGCCCGGTCCGAGGCAAGATCCTCATGGAGCCGGCCACGGTCGCGGACATCACGGACGCTTACAAAGGCGCGTGGGTGCTCGTGACCTCCCCGACCACGCGACCGCAGCGCGGCGCCCCGCCTGAGCCAGATCCGAAGGGCGAAGCCCTTGAGAAAGCCGGGATCGCGGGTCGCATCTATGCCAGCCGAACCGAACTCACGATCACATCCGGCAACATCGAGGCCGAGCCTGACAAGATCAGCAAGACGCCTCGCATTACGATTCGCAACAAGGACATGAAGGGCCTCATGGCCAAGGTCGAGAAGGGTCCGGTCGAGATCGAAATCGATCTGAGCCACACCTTCAAGAAGGGCCCGGTGCCGGTCTACAACGTCATCGCGGAGATCCCCGGAACGGAAAAGCCCGAGGAAGTGGTCATCGTCAGCGGCCACCTCGACAGCTGGGATGGCCCCGGTTCGCAGGGCGCCCAAGATAACGGCACGGGCACGATGGTCGCTTTAGAGGCCGCTCGCATCCTGAACAAGGTCGGTGCCAAGCCCAAGCGCACGATCCGGTTTATCATGTGGACCGGCGAAGAGCAGGGCCTTTTCGGCTCGCGCAAGTACGTCGAAATGCACGAGAAGGAACTCGACAAGATCTCCTGCGTGTTCGTGGATGACGGCGGTACGAACTACGAAGGCGGTTTGACCTGCAACGCGGAGATGGAACCGATGCTGAAAGAGGCCCAGAAGCCGATGGAAGGCGTGTTCCCCGATATGCCGTTCACGATCCGCGTCGCCGCTCGCATCCCGCGCGGTGGCGGCAGCGACCACGCCTCGTTCAACGCCAAAGGCGTGCCGGGCTTCTTCTGGAACGAGACTGGGCGCGGTGATTACAACTATGTGCACCACACCCAGTACGACCGGTACGAAACGGCGATCCCTGAGTATCTGATCCAGTCGTCGACGAACAGCGCCGTGATGGCCTTCAACATCGCCTGCGCGGCGACGATGCTGCCTCGGGATAAGGCGGAATCGACGACCACCGCCCCCGCACGAGCCACCGGCTCCTAATCCACGCCAAGTACGAATGGGGCCCGACCCGGCTGGGTCGGGCCCCATCTTTTTGCAGAATCGGTAAGATTCGCGACTGCGATGAAGGTTTACATTTCCGCCGATATCGAGGGCGTCAGCGGCATCACGTCATGGTCTCAGTGCGGCCGACCCCGCGCCGACCATTACGACTTTGGTTGGGCGCGGGAAAGGATGACGGCCGACGTCAACGCGGCGATACGCGGCGCCAAAAAGGGCGGCGCGACGGAGATCGTCGTGAAGGACTCCCACGGCAACAGCAAGAACCTGCTGGTCGACAAGCTTGAGTCGGGCGTGACCCTCATCTCCGGGCACGGTGCGGGTCATGGCGGCATGATGGCTGGCCTCGACCGCACCTATGCGGCGGCCCTGCTCGTGGGCTACCACGCGATGGCAGGCACCTCCAACGCGATCATGGAGCACACGATTACGGGCGGCATCCACCGGGTGAAGATCAACGGCATGCCAGCGGGCGAGATTGCAATGAGCGCGGGCATCGCCGGCTGCTACGATGTGCCGATCGTGATGATTTCCAGCGATCGCGCCGGATGCGAGGAGGCCACCAAGCTCCTTCCCGGGATCACTTCTGCTTCCGTGAAAGAAGGCATGGGGCGCTACATGGGCAAATGCCTGCATCCCGACGTGACGGCCAAGCTGATCGAGGATGCGGCTGAAGAAGGCGTGCACCGAGCCAGTTCGCTCGACCCCTGGCTCCCCGACACGCCGTGTACGATCTCGATCGAATTCAATCGTTCCGAGGACGCGGATTGTGCCGGGAGGCTGGTGGGGGTCCGGCGCACCGACGCCTATACGCTCGAATACACGGCCGACAGTTGGGCCGAGGTCCATCAGATGGCGTGGAGCCTGTTCCTGTACGCCACGATGGGCAGCCAGTCAGACCAGTAAGCGTCAGCAGTAAACGATCTGCTGCTTGGCCTTCTCGTGGTTCGGATCGAGGCGGAGAATCTCGCGAAACTCGGCGCATGCCTCGTCGCTCATCGCAAGCATCATCATGGTCATCGCCATGTCGAACCGGGCGTTCAGATGCATCGGATTGCTCTGCACCACGCCTTGGAGAGTAGCGAGTGATCCATCGAAATCACCCTCAAAACCCTGAATCAGCCCGATCTGCCAAAGGCTATCGGCATGCTGCGGATTCGTGGCAAGGATGCGCTGGAAAATTTCGCGAGCTTCTGCGTAGCGGCCATCGCATCGCGCCTGGTATCCACTTTGATAAAGGTCGTCCACGATCATCGACAAGCTGGAACTCAACGATTACTGGGAGCAGTATAACACAAGGCTCTGTTGAGCCCGCCTCTTGCTTCCTTCTACCTGAGAATTGGGGACATGAGACGCCAAAAAGGCCGGGAGCTTTGGCTCTCGGCCTTTTGGCATTTTCAGTTCAGGATGGCTAAGCTGGACCCGGGTCGAACCGCGGTTTTGGCACTCGGTTGCTGTTTTTGCCCGATTCGCCATCCGTGTCCGGACCTGCCGGTGGCGGCAGCGTTTCCGCGATCGGCGGCAATGGCGGCAAGGTCTCGCCGCGAATGACGGCAAGGAACTCGTCGCGGTTCAACGTCTCGCGCTCGAGAAGGACCTTGACGAGCACATCCATCTTTTCCCGATTCTCGGCCAGGATCTGGCGCGCACGGCCGAGGCAGTGCTCGACGATGCTCCGAATCTCCTCGTCGATGATGCGGGCAACTTCCTCGCTGTAATCGCGACTCTCGTACGCGTCCTTGCCGAGGAACGGGTTGCGGCTGCGGCGACCCAGGGAAAGCGTTCCCAGTCGGTCACTCATGCCGTACTCGCAAACCATCGCTCGGGCGATCCGCGTGACGTTATCGAGGTCGTTGCTCGCGCCCGTCCATCGCTCGCCGTAGACGAGCTCTTCGGCGACGAGTCCACCGAGCATCATCGTGATGTCGTCGACCATCTCGCTCTTGCTCACCGAGTACTTATCTTCGGCGGGCAGGGACCACGTGATGCCGAGAGCCATGCCGCGGGGCAGGATCGTGACCTTGTGGATGGGGTCCGTGTTTTCGAGCAGCTCGCCGATGATCGCGTGGCCCGCCTCGTGATAGGCCGTGACCTCGCGCTCCTTCGCCAAGAATTGCCGACTCTTTCGAGCCGGGCCGACGATGACCCGGTCCGCCGCCTCTTCGAGGTCGTGCGGAGTGATCACGGTTTGGTTCTTGCGAGCGGCAAGCAGGGCGGCCTCGTTGAGCATGTTGGCCAGGTCGGCACCCGTGAATCCGGGGGTGCGGCGTCCGACTACGCTAAGGTCCACATCCTTGAGCGGCTTGCCCTTGGCGTGAATCTTGAGAATCGCTTCGCGACCGCGCGCATCGGGCGGATCGACCACGATTTGGCGGTCGAATCGTCCCGGGCGCAGGAGCGCCGGATCCAGAACATCGGGCCGGTTGGTGGCCGCGATCATGATGACGCCCGTGTTGGCATCGAAGCCGTCCATTTCGACGAGAAGCTGGTTCAGCGTCTGCTCGCGCTCGTCGTGGCCGCCACCCAAGCCGGCGCCGCGCTGCCGACCCACCGCGTCGATTTCATCGACGAAGATGAGGCAGGGGCGGTGAGCCTTTGCTGTTTCGAACAGGTCGCGGACGCGGGCCGCGCCAACGCCGACGAACATCTCGACGAAGTCGGAACCGCTGATATGGAAGAACGGAACGCCCGCCTCGCCCGCAATCGCGCGTGCCAGGTGGGTTTTACCGACGCCGGGAGGCCCGGTCAGCAGGATGCCTTTCGGGATCTTGGCGCCGAGCGAAACATACTTTTTCGTGTTCTTTAGGAAGTCGACAATTTCGTACAGTTCCTGCTTGGCTTCCTCGATACCGGCGACGTCGTCAAACGTGATCTTCGGACCCGTCTCGCCTACTCGCTTGGCGCGGCTACGGCCAAAGGTCAGGGCCGGGTTGCCGCCCGCTTGAGCTGGGCGCACGAAGAGGAAGTAAATGACCGCGAACAGGATGAACGGGCTGAGGATAAACGCGACGCCCTGGAAGATCGCGGGAGCGCTGGACGGCTGCTTCGTCGTGACCTCGACATCGTTCTGCTGGAGATAGTTCTTCAGGTCCACACCGGCTTGCGAGCCGGATTCGAACCCAACTTCCAGCGTGTAGGGCTGGCTCGGAGGGCTTTTCAGCTCACCAGAGATCTCGCCTGGTCGCCAGATCGCGGATCGGACGTTGTGATCGGCGACCGCTTTCCGAAATTCGGATTCCGATACAAAAACCTTCTTCTCCTGTCCCTGGAAAAGGCCGTTGCCACCACCGAACACGGTCATCAAAACGATGGCTGTGATCACGATGAACAACGAAGAAAACAGAGCACGTACGGGTTTAGTCAAAGCACCACCATAAACAGGGTCTAGAGTTCACTACGACATTTCTCGGACAAATGTTCAAGCTTAATTATGGCCGGTGGTGAGAGTGGCAGATTCAAATTTCAGTTCCACCACCGGTTCGGCGAGCTTCTGAGGTCGGCAGCGCTCGGCCAGAGCCACGCCGGGAATCCAGAGCGGCCCCACCAGATCGCAGATCAGGGGAAGTCGTTTGCGGGCCAGGCGACTCAGCTTCGCCTCGCCCAGAAGGTCGCTCACTTTACGCTCGCCGGGGCCGCCCAGAGGCTGCATCCGGTCGCCCTGCTCAAAGTTACGGAAGTAGAGGTTCTGGCGGATACAAGCGACCGGAATCTCGGTTTCGAGGCTGGCCCGGGGGGGCTGGAGCTGAGAACAGAGTCGTTCGCGCGCGCTGAGCTGCCAACCCATCGCCCCTGCGATCGTCTGGCCGGGGATTTCGAATACGTGCCGAAAAGGTGGCTCGTCGACTTGCCTGCGGATGGTGAGTTGTCCAGCGTCCCATTCGGCGATGACGGCCGACGCCTCGACCGACATCGAGCCCTTGCCGCCCTCACCCAGCCGGTCGCAGAGCGTCTGGACCCAGTCGAGGTCGGGACTCGCCCCGAGGACGGAGCAGGCCAAGCGCAGCCCTCGCCGCACGAGCACGGGGGGAAACCCGGCGAGACGGTTGCGGTCGAATTCGACCTCGTCGGGCGCGACCAGGAACTGAAGATCGCCGTTCGACTCGATTTCAACCTGCTCGAGCATGGCGGCGGCGATCGAGTCTAGATGGCGATCTTCCTCGCCCGCGAGGCCCGCCAGCCTCAGAATCGCCTCGTCCGCCCCCTCGCGTGCCTCCCGCAGCGCCGGGACGACGGACTTTCGCACTCGTGCGCGCAAGAAGGCAGGGTCTTCGTTGCTGGGGTCCTGAACCGGAGTCCACCCTGCAGCACGGCAGTATTCGGCAGTCTCCGCTCGAGTGAAGGGGAGTAAGGGGCGGATGATCGCATCACGACGCTCCGGAATCCCAGCAAGACCCCTCAGGCCGGTCCCGCGAATCAGGTTCATGACGACCGTTTCGATCTGATCGTTGCGCGTGTGGGCGGTGGCGATCCAGTCGGCACCGGTCGCCGTCCGTGCTTCCTCAAAGAACCCGTAGCGTGCTTCGCGACCGGCTTCTTCGAGGCCAATGCCAAGGTCCGCGGCGAGGGCGGGCACATCGGCCCGCGCCGAGACGAACTCGATGCCTTCCCGATCGCAAAGATCGCGGACCCGCTGCTCGTCCTGATCCGCCTCCGGGCGCTGGCCGTGATGGAGATGGGCCGCCACCACCGAGTACCCCAGCCGGTAGAGAAGAAGCAGGAGGCAGACGGAATCGGCCCCTCCGCTCACGCCCACCAACACGCGATCTCCCTCGCGCAGCCAAGGCGTGCGAGCCAAATGAGCGCGCAGTCGATCCAGCATCACAACGGGAAGATATTACCAATCGAATTCGGTTAAACTTTGCGAACTTATGGTGAGCGACAGTTACTGTCCCGGTCTCGCTGACGAGCACCGGGATAAAAGCGTCCACGAGCCAATCTAACCCGGCTCCGGCACCCGTTTGGGCTATCCGGCGCCCAAGCTAGGAGTAACTCAATGAAGCCGGATCTCAAAACCTTCGTCGACCGATTGCGGGCGCTGGCGCGTACGCCCAATCGCGTTGCGATTCAGGAAGAGCTGGGATCGGCCCGTACCGAAGACCTTGCCAAAGCGCTCGTCCGCGTTCCGGTCGAAGAAGGCTTCACCATCCTGTCCAATCTCGACCCGGTCGATGCCGCCGACCTGCTCGTGGAACTGCCCACGGAAACGGCTCGCCAGTACCTGGCTCAAATGCCGGACTCGACTCTGGCGCACTACCTCGACATCCTTCCCACCGACGACGCGATCGAGCTGCACGAGGAACTCGGGGAAGAGCGGTTCGAGGCGTTGCTCCAGGTCATTCCCAGGCGACAGGCCCAGAAAATCCGGCAGCTGCTTGCCTACCCGGAAGGAACGGTTGGGCGTCTCACGACCGAAGCGTTCTTCGAAATCGCCCCAGACCAGACGATGGTGGACGTCCTCGCCGATATTCGCCGCTCGCCGGAAGACAAGTACGAGAGCGTCAACGACCTTTACGTTCTCGACGAAGACCGGCATCTCGTCGGTGTATTCAGCCTGCGTAAGGCGATCCGGGCGCGACCCGATGCCACCGCCCGCGAGATCATGAATACCGAAGTGATTTCGGTGCTCGTGGACAGCCCGGCCGAAGACGCGGCGCGTCAGATGGCGCGGTACGGCCTGTATGCCCTACCGGTCCTGGATCATCGAGGCCGAATGATCGGCATCTTTACCGGCGACGACGCCCAAAGCATCATTCGCGAGGCCGATACCGAAGACGTCCTTCGTCTGGGCGGCGTCTCGGGCGACGCGGACGCCTACCTGGCTCTGAACATCTTCCAGCTCGCCAAGCGCCGGGTGTTCTGGCTTTTCGCGCTCTTCATCGCTGAGACCTTTACCGGCTCGGTCATGCGCTATTACGCGGGCGGCACCGAGCACCAAGAACTGTTGACGCCGGTGACGTTTGCGATCCCGCTCCTCATCGGGGCGGGCGGCAACTCGGGGTCTCAGACCACGACCACCATCACCCGCGCGCTTGCCGTCGGCGAAATTTCGACGTCGGACGCCCTGCTTGTGCTGAGCCGGGAGTTCGGGACTTCTTTCATCGTGGGATGCCTGTTGGGCGGCTTGGGCTACCTGAACGCGTTCTATCGGTGGCACATGGCTCACGGCCTCTCGGTCGCCATCGCGCTCAGCCTTCCCGCCATCATCGTATGGTCGACCTGTATTGGGTCGCTTCTGCCGATCACGGCAAAGCGACTGGGAATCGATCCGGCCGTCATGAGCGCCCCGTTCATCAGCACGTTCGTCGACGCGACCGGGCTGGTCATCTACTTTGAGATCGTCCGGCGCCTTTACGCGCACGGCTAGATTATTTCGAGGGTTGCAGCGAACCCAGCAATCATGGCATCGTCACAACTCAGCATCGATCCGAACAATCGTTAACGGGCACTTTTTATTCTTGCCCGCAGTAGAACGCTAGTAGAAAATCCCACCATGAAGCTGTTCACCCGTGTTATTCCTTCGCTGGCGCTCGCTGGCGCTTTATCGATCGTTGCGTTTACGCAAGCCCGACAAGATAACCTGGTCACTCCCGAGGAGAAGAAAGAGGTCCTGAGCGGTGTGACGAACATCATCAACCGGACGGCTTACGTCCCGGGCGTCGACTTCACCAAGTGGCCGGAAGCCTTGACGAAGGCGCAGTCACGAATTGACAAGGCGAAAACGCCTGATCAGCTGGCCGATGTCGTCAACGAACTGTTCTCGCAGTTCCATGCCTCGCACATCGTTTTCAGCACGCCCCAGGCGGCGCGGGCTCAGAAAGAGAACAGGTTCACGGGCCTCGGTATTCGCCCTGAACTCGTGAAGGAAGGCATTCAGATTGGATACGTGTTCAGCGGCTCCGCGGCGGCTAAAGCCGGCTTGGAAGTGGGCGACATCATCCTCGAGGCCGATGGAAAGCCGATCACGCGACCCGATCAGCTTCGCGGTGAAGAGGGGTCGAAGGTCAAGATCAAGCTCAAGCGAGCCAAGGGCTCGGTCGAGACGCTGACGCTGACTCGACTGGCTTTTTCCACGAAGATTCCGGAAACCCTCACTTGGGTCTCCCCCGATTTCGCGGTGCTCAGCATCCCGTCGTTCATGACCTACAGTGCCAAGAACGTCGAGACGCTCATCACGCAAGCGGCCAAGGCGAAGACGCTGGTCGTCGACCTGCGCAACAACGGAGGCGGACGGGTCACCGATCTGCTCCATCTCTGCGGTCTGCTTCTGCCGGAAGGCGCCGAGATCGGAACCTTCATCAACAAGAAGATGGCCGACGACTACGCGGAAGCGACCGGTAAGCCCAACACGGACGCGGTGGCGATCGCCGCTTGGTCGAAAGACAAGCTCAAGCCGTGGAAAGCCAAGGTGCCCCGCTACCAAGGTCAGGTCATCTGCTTCGTCAACGGCCTCAGTGGCAGCGCGGCAGAGATGGCGGCTGCAGCCATGCGCGACGTGCTTGGCGCGCCGGTGATCGGCCAGAAGTCGGCCGGCATGGTGCTCGCATCCCTGATGCTCCCGCTTCCGCACGGCTATCAGCTTCAGGTTCCGTTCCAGGACTACGTGACGATCAAGGGCGTCCGCTTGGAAGGCAACGGCGTTCCGGCCGACATGATCGCGGCGAATCCGAAGGCTCTCCAGCCGGATCCGGCCGTGGTTGTCGCCCA
Organism: Fimbriimonadaceae bacterium; assembly: GCA_044226215.1. Classification (GTDB taxonomy): domain Bacteria; phylum Armatimonadota; class Fimbriimonadia; order Fimbriimonadales; family Fimbriimonadaceae; genus JBGAHK01. Next base: position 1,251,731 of record JBGAHK010000002.1, read on the forward strand.
GAAGTGGCTTTCGATTCGGAACGCAAGCGCTTCGAAATAACGATCACCTCACGATTACCGGGCTTGATAGGCTAAACTGCGAATCTGCAAGTGGCCTATCGGGCCCGGCATGACATTGAGGAGGTCTGTAAAAACAGCATGAAGCGACTGACTGCCGTTGCCCTGGCCGCGTCCTTTGCAGGATGTGCCCTGGCTCAATCTGATTTCGACCTGTCCAACATTGGGTTGCGACTGGGTTTTGTTTATCCGTTCGACTCCGGAACCCGGAACATCACGCGAAACATGTTGGGTGTTGGCATCGATATCGCCAACAGCACCACCCTGTTCAAGAACGGTGAAAGCCACATCTCGATCGACTGGTACACCAAGTCGACGAATGGCTCCAAGGGTTCGATCATCCCGTTGATGTTCAACCAGCGGTTCTTCGGTTCGCAGACGAGCGCCGAAGATTCATACCGATTCTATTGGACGCTGGGCGTTGGCGCCAGCCTGGTCGATGTGACCACGTCGAAGATCGTTCCGACGGGCAAGGCCGGCATCGGGACCAACTTTGGTGAGCGCGCCTACTTCGAAGCGAACTGGCTGTTCTCGTCCGACGCGAACGGAGCCCGAGCGGACAGCATCGGCTTCTTCGTCGGCATTCGATTCTAACCCGCACACGCCGCCCGGGGCCCTCCGGCCTGGGGCGGCACCTTCCTCTTCATGCGACCGCGCATCGCGATCCTCACGGGCTCGAAGGGGCGCGGCTCCAATATGGCCGCGATCGTGCGCGCCGTGCAATCTGGCGCCGTCCCTGGCGAGATCGCGCTCGTCCTCTCGCCCAAAGCAGATGCTCCCGCACTTGAGGTCGCCCGGAACCTTGGTATCAGCCAGGTGATCGGTAGCGAGGATTTGGAAACCCATCTCGACCCCGGCCGAGTCGACTGGATCTGCCTCGCCGGATTCATGCGGCTCTTGCCTCCCACCGTTCTCCAGCGATTTCCCCGGCGCGTGCTCAACATTCATCCCGCCTTGCTGCCCAAATTCGGCGGCAAGGGCATGTACGGTCACCACGTTCACGAAGCGGTGCTCGCTTCGGGCGATGCCCTGACGGGGTGCACCGTGCATTACGTCACCGAGCGCTACGACGAAGGCGATCCGATCGTGCAGTTTTCGTGTCCTGTGATGCCAGGCGATACCGCCGAGACCCTCGCCGCACGCGTTCTCGAATTGGAACACCTCGCCTATCCTTTGGCTTTACGCTATGCCATCGAACGAGATCACGCAGGACGTCCCGGTTCGTAGCCGGTTTTATGGGCTCCTCTTCCCGCTCGCGCGGGGATTCGCCTGGCTGTTCATGCTGGTCTTTGGTCCGATGCGCGTGGTGGATCGTCACCGGGTGCCGCGACAAGGTCCCCTGCTCATCATCAGCAACCATTTGGCCGACATCGATCCGATCGCGGTCCAGCTTGCCAGCCCACGGCCGCTTTACTTCATGGCGAAGTCCGAGCTGTTCGAAATGCCGGTGATCGGGAAAGTCATCGCTTTCTTCGGTGCATTTCCCGTGCGCCGTGGGGAGCCGGATCGGGCTGCGCTCAAGCAAGGCATTCATATCGTCCAGCGCGGAGACTGCCTCTGTATTTTTCCGGAAGGGCAGCTTAGCGAGACGGGTGAACTCCAGCCCCTGCTTCCCGGTGCCGCCCTCATCGCGCGCTCGGCCGAGGCGACCGTCATCTGCTGCGCGCTTCATAACACCAACCGCATCATGCCGTATGGCCGACTGGTCCCTCGGCTCAGCTGGAGACGGACCACCGTTCGCTGGGGCGAGCCGCGCAAGGTGGAACGACGCGAAGACGCGACCGAACTCATGGCATGGGCGACGGCCGAGCTGAAGCGACTCTTAACACCAAATTGATGATTTTGGGGCGACCACGTCCAAGTTTTTTTCCGTAGGGCGCGTTGTTCAGGGTGAGGCAAATTCATGACTTACGAAAACCCTGACGAGCAAAAAGTAATTCGCCACGACATCGACCCCGTAGCGGAACATGACGTGCAAAACGAACTGCACACCGACAAGGACGAAGATAAAGCAATCGGCGCCGAAATCGGTGGAGTGGGCGGAGCCATTACGGGCGCCGCGGCTGGAGCGATGGTGGGTCCCCTTGGTGCCGTAGCAGGCGCCATCGTGGGCGGCATCGTTGGTGCAGCCGGCTCTTCGGCCGCCGTTGGAGCTGTGCACAACTACACCCAGGATGATCCTGATCTGCCTTTGCAGCAGACGGTGATTCCCACGGGAGAAGAAGTTGACGCTTCGAATACGGCTGTGACCCGCACGTATACGGGCGACACCGTCGAGGAGGACGATGAATATGACGATACGGAGAACATCACGAATCGTGCGGTTGTTGTGCCGCCGACCAATCCGGGCTTCACGGCGGACCCGACCCACCCTGGCATGGTGGTCCCACCTGCCGGTTCGGTCGACCCGGTGAATTCGGATCTCGGCGTTAATCCGACCGATCTGCGACCAGAACTTCAACACCAGAACGTCGAGGACACCCGCGGACTGGGCGAACGAGCCGTCGACGCCCTCACCGGCGATACGATCGACGACAAAACGGGACGGGATTTCACCGCTCCCCACAGCCAACAAAGCGATACACGGCCCGAAGAGCGCTAAGCCGACTTTTCCAGACCGCCCGCGTCAGGGCCCGGCGATTTATCGCCGGGCCCTTTTTCCTTGGGAATTGGCATTGGAGTTGTTATACTGATTGGTCATGAATCGATCCCCCCTCCTTCTCGCAGCCCTGCTGGCGTCCGTATGGTGCTCGGCTGCCGAGCTCTATCGTTTTAAGGAGGGTCGGACGCTCAGCCTGAATCCGGGTCTACTGGCGGTTAAGACCATTCGGTCCAATCGTCAGGAACTCGCGTTCAACGCAACCCCCTATGGCAACGGCGATTACTCGCTCGTGGACACGTCGGGCTGGAGTGAGGCTCAGCGCGACGGGTTCCGACAGGCATGGGCCGCCGATGGGGGATACGTGACGCCGGTCTACCGCGATCTTCTCGGAGGGCCGTTCTTTCCGACCGCTCAGATCCTCGTCGAATTTACCGCCGACGAGTCGATGATCGAGGCCGAAAACTGGCTCCATCTTCGTTTTCCTCAAGCCACCATCGCGCCGCTCGAGGGATTGGTTCGGGGTTTCCGCGTTCGATTCCCCCACGGTGATGGGGAAGCCATCTTGGCGGCGGCGGCCGAACTCGCGAAGATGCGGAGCGTCGTCTTTGCGGAGCCCGACATGTCGTTCACGGGCCGCAGTGCCTTCACGCCAAACGACCAGCTTTTCGGCCAAAGCTGGCATTTGAAGAATTCGAACGGTTTTGATTTGAACGCGACCCCAGCGTGGGACATCACCCAGGGCCTGGATTCGGTCAAGACGGTCATCATCGACGTCGGTGTCGAGCAGAATCACCCTGATATCAATCAACTGCCCGGCATGGATTTTACGGGCCAGGGCTCCGGTGGCGGACCTTTCAACAGCTTTGATAACCACGGCACCGCCGTTGCCGGCTGTGTGTCGGAAAAGATCAACAACTCGATCGGCACGGCAGGCATCGCGCCGAATACGATGTCGCTCGGTGCGCGCTGCTTCATCTCGATCAATGCCAACGGCAGTTGGAACGCCGACTACTCGTGGACGGGAACCGCACTGCTCTGGGCGGAGGCGCAAGGCGCCCGGGTCAGCAACAACAGCAACTACTACGGGGGCAGCTCCAGCTACATCGAGCAGATTTATTCCGAAACCCGGGATCGCGGCATGATCCACTTTGCCAGCGCCGGCAACAACGGCACCAACGTGCTCGGCTACCCGGCCAGCCTGCCCACCGTGAACGCGGTCGCTGCGCTGCAATCGTCCGGTACTCGCGCCTCGTTTAGCCAGTACGGGGTTGGGCTCGACTTCATCGCTCCTGGTGCAAACATCATATCGAGCGATCGGACAGGCGCCAACGGCTACGTGACCGGGGATTATGCGGCCGTGAGCGGCACTTCGTTCGCTTCGCCGCTCTCGGCTGGCGTGGCGGCACTCGGCTTTTCTGCCAACCCGTTTATCTCGCAATCGAAGATGCAATCGATCCTGCAGACGACGGCCCGCGACTTTGGGACAGCCGGATACGATACGAACTACGGCTGGGGAATGCCCGACGCGGCTAAGGTGGTCACGGAAGCCGGCAAATACAAGATCAACCTATCCTTGGTCACGCCGATCGACGGGGCCAACCTTCCGAGCACGCTCAGCGTTCGGTACCGGTCGACGGACGGGCGGCTGATCGGTAGCAACACGCTGACGCTGCAGTCCGGTACCTACCAGGGCTTGGCGCCGGACGGAGCGTACCGACTGGTGGTCACGCTTCCGAGCTACCTCAAGCGCGTCGTGCCCGTGAACAATTCCGCGTTTGTCCTGAGCACCAGTGTGGCGCTCTCGGGCGGTGACATCGACAACGATGGCGCCATCACCGTATTCGATTACGGCATCCTGTCGGACTATTTCGACCTCTCGTCCAGCGATGCCACATGGAATACGGTGGGCGGCAACGGGGCGCGACCCAGCGATGCGGACCTCGATCGCGACGGCACCGTCAGCATCTTCGATTACTCGATCCTGAGTGACAACTTCGATCGCGGCGCAGACACGGAGTGACGCGACGCCTCAGTTCTCGGGATCCTCACCGACCTGGTCGAAGCTATCGCTCATGATCGAGTAGTCGAGGATCGTGATTCGTCCGTCTCCGTCGAGGTCGGCTGTGTAGCTGTACCCCCGGTCGATGAGCGTCGCCAGAATCGAGTAGTCGAACACGGTGACGGCGTCATCGTTATCGATATCGCCGTTGACGAGTTCGGCCGTCAAATCGACCGTCTGCCCGTCGGTGACGTCGACTTCGGCGACTTTCTTGCTCACGCTACTCCACGAGTCGGCATAGATGGTGCAGTGGCCCACAGTTCATGACGTCGGAAGGCCGCTTTGTTTTCGTCTCCCTGTCATTGATCGCTCCGCGATAGCCGCCGCCTAGTACATAAGAAATAGCGTTTCGGTTGCCCTGTCAAAATGAAGGCGAATGGCAAAACGGACGTTCGGATTCGAAACGCGCATGTTGCATGCGGGACAGATCCCCGATCCCTACGTGGGTTCGCGGGCGGCACCGATCTATCAGACCACGAGCTATGTGTTTGATAGCCCGGATGAGGCGGCGCACCTGTTCGAGCTGAAACAGTACGGCAACATTTACACCCGGATCAGCAATCCGACGACCGCGATTTTCGAGGAGCGCATGGCGTCTCTCGAAGGCGGAACGGGCGCGGTCGCGGTGGCGAGCGGCATGGCCGCCCAGTTCGCGTCGGTGATGACGCTGTGCGAGCCTGGCGACCACATCGTCGCCAGCAATCAGCTCTATGGCGGATCGATCACGCAGTTCGTCCACACTTTGCGAAAGCTGTCGGTCGATGTCACGCTGGTCGATCCGTCCGATATCGCGGCGTGGGACGCGGCGGTGACGCCCAAGACGCGTCTTCTCTTCGTCGAGACCATCGGCAATCCAAGCGGGGCGATCGCGGACCTGGAGGCGCTGGCGGGCGTCGCGAAGTCGCATGGCGTACCGCTCGCCGTCGACAGCACGTTTGCCTCGCCGTATCTCTGCCGACCGCTCGAGTGGGGCGCGACCATCGTGGTTCATTCGGCGACGAAGTTCATCGGGGGCCACGGCACGAGCATCGGCGGGGTTGTCGTCGATTCAGGCGATTTCGATTTCTCGCATTACCCAACCATTGCGGGCGAATCCGGGGCCTACCACGGTCTGAAGTTCTACGAGACCTTCGGCCACTACGGATTTCTGATGAAGCTCCGCGCGGAGACGATCCGCGATACCGGGGCCTGCATCTCGCCGTTTAATTCGTTCCTGCTTCTGCAGGGGTTGGAGACCCTGGCGCTGCGCATGGACCGACATGTGGCGAACGCGCAGAAAGTCGCGGAGTTTCTCGCCGGTCATCCTGCGGTGAGCAAAGTCAATTACGCGGGTCTGCCGTCCCATCCTCATCACGCTTTGGCCAAGAAGTACCTGCCCAAGGGGCCGGGCGCGGTGCTGTCGTTCGAACTGAAAGAAGGCCGCGAAGCCGGAGTCGCGCTCATCCGCAACCTCCAGCTGTTCTCTCATCTGGCGAACGTCGGCGACGCGAAGAGCCTCGTGATCCATCCCGCTTCAACCACCCACCAGCAGTTGTCCGACGACGAGTTGCTCGCCAGTGGCATCTCCGCTGGCCTGGTACGGCTGTCGGTGGGCTTGGAGACGCTGGACGATCTGCTCTGGGATCTCGATCAGGCGCTGACCAGTCGGTAAACTCCTCGCCATGGCCGTCGTTGAAGCCGATATTTCGCTGAACACGGGACTGACTCCCGAGCAGCGCGCGAAGTACCAAGATTCGCGCTTGATTCAGGAACTGCTCCACAGCGCCAAGACCATCGCGATCGTTGGCCTCAGTACGGAGAAGACCAAGGCGAGCAACATGGTCGGGAGTTACCTGCAAGACGAGGGTTACCGGATCATTCCCATCCATCCGAAGGCGGATTCGATCCTGGGTGAAAAGGCTTATCCGAATCTCGCCGCCGTGCCCGAGCCGATCGATATCGTGGATATCTTCCGGCCCGTGGCCGAAATCCCCGGGATCGTCGATCAGGCGATTGCGATCCATGCCAAGGCGGTGTGGATGCAGCTGCGGCTCATCGACTTCGATTCGGCGGATCGCGCGATCCAAGCCGGGCTCGCGGCAATCGTGGACAAGTGCATCAAGATGGAGCATGGGCGCTATGGGGGCATGCTGCATTGGGCCGGAATGAACACGGAAATGGTCTCGGCGCGGCGGGCGTCGCACCGCGGCCGGATCAGATAAGATGGTCCAGACAGTGCGAGAAAAATCATGAAACTTTTGAATCTGTTTGCAGCGGTTGCCGGCTTGGCGATCATGGTGGGCTGTTCGTCGGGTGGAGACCAATCTTCGACGACCGGGACGACGACGGAGAACACGACAAAGACTCCGAGCACGGGTAGCGAGAAAGTCATCGCATTCGTCACGAACAATGCGAGCGACTTCTGGACCATCGCGCGCAAGGGCACCGAAAAGGCCGATGCCGAATTGGCCGGCTACAAAGTCGAATTCAAGATGCCGCAAGACGGCACCGCCGCCACCCAGAAGCAGATTCTCGATGACCTCGTCGCCAACGGTGTCGCCGGCGTGGCCGTGAGCCCGGTCGATCCGAAGAACGAGACGGATCAGCTAAATGCGGTCGCCGAGAAGACCCTGCTGATCTGCCAAGACAGCGACGCCCCGGAAAGCAAGCGGGCCTGCTACCTCGGCACGGATAACGTCGCGGCCGGACGCATGGCCGGCGAAGAAGTCAAGAAGGCGCTGCCGAACGGCGGCAAGATCATGGTTTTCGTCGGAAAGGCCGACGCCCAGAACGCGAAAGAACGGTACGACGGATTGAAAGAAGCCCTGCAGGGTTCCAACGTCACCATTCTCGATCTGCGAACCGATGATACGGATCGTGCTCGAGCCAAGCAGAACGTCGCCGATGCGATCACGGCGAACGCCGATCTCGCCGGTTGCGTGGGCCTCTGGAGCTACAACGGCCCCGCTATCGTGAATGCGGTCAAGGAAGCGAACAAGGTCGGGAAGATTCAGATTATCTGCTTCGACGAGGAAGACGACACCCTCGCCGGCGTCAAGGACGGCTCGATCACGGCCACCATCGTTCAGCAGCCATACGAATTTGGATACCAGTCGATGAAGCTGCTCGCCAAAGTCCTCGATGGCGACAAGAGTGCGATTCCCGCCGAGAAGAAGATCGTGGTTCCGACGCAGGTGATCAGCAAGGCCAACGTCGAAGAATTTTCGACCAAGCTGAAAGAACTTCGCGGCAAGTAATTTGCTCAAGCTCAGCCGCATTACCAAACGGTTTCCCGGCGTGATCGCCCTCCAGGACGTCGACTTGGAGGCGAGCGCCGGCGAGGTCGTGGCGATCATCGGTGAGAACGGCGCGGGCAAATCGACGCTGATGAAAATCATCGGCGGCGTTTATCGGCCCGATGACGGCACCTTCGAACTGGATGGGGAAGCGATCTCGCTGCCTTCTCCATCCGATGCGCTCAGCCGTGGCATTCGCGTCATCTATCAGGAACTATCGACGCTCGATAACCTCGATATCGCGGGCAATATCTTCCTGGGTCGGGAGCGCCGCAACGGCTTTCTCCTCGATCAGGCGGCGATGGTCGAGGAATCAAGAACGATCCTCGCACGCGTCGGCCTCAACAAGGACCCCCGGACCGCGGTCGCGACGCTCTCGATTGCCGAACGGCAACTCGTAGAGATTGCGCGAGCCCTCTCGGAAGAGGTGCGCATCCTCATCCTCGACGAGCCGACGAGCAGCCTGACCTTGGAGGAAACAAGCCGACTCATGCGACTCGTGGGCGAGTTGCGTGACCAGGGCGTGTGCATCCTCTATATCTCGCACCGCCTCGATGAAGTCCGTCAGATCGCCGATCGCGTGGTGGCACTCCGCGACGGGCGCAACGCGGGCGGACTCGACCGAGCCTCGATCACTCATGAGGCCATGGTTCGGTTGATGGTCGGTCGTGAAATCGCCCAGCGCACGCGCCAAGAGGCGGCCGCCGGGCCGGTGCGCTTGCGGTTGCGCGGGTTCCGGACCTCGCGCTATCCAGCGGAAGCCATCGACTTGGAACTCCGCAGTGGCGAAATCTTTACGCTCGCAGGTCTGGTGGGGGCGGGCCGCACTGAGGTGGCGCGCGCGCTGTTCGGCATCGATCGCTACGAAGGCGACGTTGAGCTCGATGGCAAGGTTGTGCAGATTCATGATCCGGCCGACGCGATTGCGGTCGGCATCTACCTCGTGTCCGAAGATCGCCGCGGCCTCGGCCTGACGGTCGAGCTCGGTGTCCGCGACAACATTTCTTTGCCCAATCTGAAGTCCTTCGCCCGGAACGGGTTGATCGATCGCAGTCAGGAGCGTGCGTATGCGGCGACGGGCGTGAGCAAGTTCGGTGTGAAGACGGCCAGTCTCGAGACGCCCGTCGCGAACCTCAGCGGTGGTAACCAGCAGAAGGTCGTGCTTGCGCGTTGGTTTTCGATGAATCCGCAGGTGCTCATCGTGGATGAGCCGACCCGAGGCGTGGACGTGGGCGCGCGCGCCGATATCTATGACCACTTGCGGGCGTTGGCGGCCGAGGGCGCCGTCATCCTCGCCATCTCCAGCGACATGGAAGAAGTGCTCGCGATCAGCGATCGGATCGGCGTGTTGCACGAAGGCAAATTGATGGGAGTGCTCGCGGGAAGCGAGGCGACCGAAGAAGCGATCATGCATCTGGCGGTGGGGAGCTAGTGCGCGCACGGGGGAAGGAACTCGGGATCTTCGTGATCCTGGCGGTGCTGCTGGTGGTGAGCGGCGCTTTAAACCCCAACATCCTCCGGCCCGAAAATCTCCAGAATACGAGTCGCCTGATCGGCATCTACGGCATTTTCAGCATCGGTATGGCGCTCGTGATCATCACGGGCGGTATCGATCTTTCGATCGGATCGGTGTTCGCGCTGCTCGGTGTGCTGCTTTCAATGCTTCTCACCCAGTGGCACATTTCGCCCATTTTGTCGGCCCTCATCGTGGTCGCGGGCGCCTCCGCGCTGGGCTGGGGCCATGGCCTGCTCGTGACCCGCGTCCGGATGCAGCCGTTCATCGTGACCCTGTGCGGCTTGCTGTTCTATCGCGGCATCGCTCGGTTCATCTCCGACGACAACACCATGGGTTTTGGAAGCGCCGAAGGGTTCTCGTGGATGAAAACGATGGCGGTGGGGAGTTGGCTTGGGGTGCCAATTCCTTTCTTGATGCTCATCGTGACGGCGATCGTGATGTTCTTCGTCGTGCATCGCAGCGTCTATGGGCGGCATTTGCTCGCCACCGGTCGCAACGAAGAAGCGGCGCGGTATGCGGGCATCGACGCGCGCAACGTGATCACGCTGGCCTATGTCCTTTGCGGGCTTTTCGTCGGCGTTTCGACGATCCTGCTCGCGTTCTACACGAACTCGATTTCGCCGTCATCGCACGGTAATTTCTACGAGCTGTACGCGATTGCGGCGGCTGTGCTCGGTGGATGCTCGCTGCGCGGCGGTGAGGGCAGCATCATCGGCGTCCTACTTGGCACCGCGCTGCTCCAGGTGTTGCGTAATCTCGTGAACCTGCTCCACATCCCGTCCTCACTGGAATTTGCCGTGATGGGCGTCGTGATTCTCGTTGGAGTTCTCGCCGATACGCTCATTCGGAAGAAATCGTAGGTTCTGATCTGCTATACTCTGGGAAGCCCCGTGCCTTGTACATGGCCCGAGGCCTTTTTTTATGCCAGCACCCACAAGTTCGGGCTTTCGAGCCCTCGGCATTCCGCCGAGCATTCAGCACAAGGTCGACAAACTCGGTTTTGTTACTCCCACTCCGATCCAGGCGCAAGCCATCCCACCCGCCCTACAGGGCCGCGATCTGATCGGAATCGCGCAAACCGGAACCGGCAAGACGCTCGCCTTTGGCGTGCCCATGCTTGCCAATCTGCGAGACGACGAAGTCGGGCTCGTACTTGCACCCACGCGTGAACTCGCCCTCCAAATCGAGGAGACCTTTAGAAAGCTCGATGTCCGGACAGCCGTTCTCATCGGCGGCGCACCCATTCACCGACAAATTCAACAGTTTCGGGCTCGGCCCAAGGTCATCGTCGCGACGCCCGGTCGTCTCATCGATCACCTGAATCAGCGCACGATCGACTTGAAGCGGGTTCGCATTGTCGTGCTCGACGAGGCCGACCGGATGCTCGACATGGGCTTCGCTCCTGCGATTCACCGCATCCTCGGACTCACGACCGATCAGCGCCAAACCATGCTGTTCTCAGCGACGATGCCCAGAAGCATCGAAGAATTGGCCCAGCAGTATCTCTCGGACCCGATGAAAGTCGAAGTGGCCCGTGCCGGTACCGCCGCGGAGCTGGTCGAGCAAGCGCTTTACATGGTGGAGAAGGAAGACAAGAACGATCTTCTTGGCGATCTTCTGCACTCCCACACGGGAACCGTGCTCGTATTCACGCGAACGCGTCACGGCGCCAAGAAGCTCACGCGGACGATTCGGGAAACCGGACATACCGCCGCCGAGATCCACTCGGACCGCTCGCTGACGCAGCGCGTGGCAGCTTTGAGAGGTTTCAAGTCCGGTGAGTATCGGGTTCTCGTTGCGACCGACATCGCGGCACGCGGTATCGACGTTCGGGAGATTTCCCTCGTTGTGAACTACGATGTGCCCGAACACGCTGAAGACTACGTTCACCGCATCGGTCGAACCGGTCGAGCCGGCGCCACGGGGCGCGCGTACACGTTCGCTTCCCGATCTCAAATCGGCGAAGTTCGAGATATCGAGCGGCTGATCAAGTCCTCGCTGCCGCTGGTCCGCCACGAGCGCGAACGAAGGGCGGAAAACCCGGCCCCGCGGCCGATGCCGCAGGGCGACTCGCGACCGAGGCCCAAGTTTCAGCCCAAGCCTGGTCCCAAGCCGGGACCGAAGTTCTCGAACGACGGCGATCTGTCTCCGGTGATCAAGCCGAGGCCCGCTGGCGACCGCAATTGGACGCCCAAGCCGACGAACGAGTCGGAAGGCCGAAAGTGGTCGCCGAAGCCAAAGCACGAGTCCGGCGGCAAGCCCTGGACGCCCAAGCCGACGAACGAGTCGGAAGGCCGAAAGTGGTCGCCGAAGCCAAAGCACGAGTCCGGCGGCAAGCCCTGGACGCCTAAGCCGACTAACGAGTCGGAAGGCCGAAAGTGGTCGCCGAAGCCAAAGCACGAGTCCGGCGGTAAGCCCTGGACGCCCAAGCCCACCAACGAGTCGGAAGGCCGAAAGTGGTCGCCAAAGCCGAAGCATGAATCGAGCGGCAAGCCGTGGACGCCTAAGCCGACCAACGAGTCGGAAGGCCGAAAGTGGTCGCCAAAGCCGAAGCATGAGTCGTCCGGTAAGCCGTGGACGCCCAAGCCGACCAACGAGTCGGGTGGCAAAAAGTGGTCACCCAAGCCGAAGCATGAGGCGGGTGGTAAGCCGTGGACTCCTAAGCCGACCAACGATTCGAGTGGTAAGAAATGGTCGCCCAAGCCGAACAAGGAAGCCACCGGAAAGCCGAGCGCAGGCCCGGCTCCGGCAGGAGCCTCGCAGGGCAATCGACCGTTTTCGGTACCGAGTCCGTACGGCAATCCGCGGTTCCGCAATCGTCGGCGGCGACGCTAACCGCTACCGTTTCTTGACCGAGACGAGCGTTGTGAAGGAGGCGGTATACCCGTCTCCTTCAAAGTTAACTTCCTCGAATGAGGCCGTGAATTTGGCGGTCTCCGGCGGCGGTCCAGCTTGCCAGCGACTTTCCTGAACCCAAGGCGTTTCCGCGCCAACGCTCCAAGTTTTCGTACCGCGCCGGCGGGAATCGCTAAGATTCGCAACGCTGGGGAGCCCCTGCTTATCCTTGCCCGTGATGCAGTCTGCGAAATAACGGATCGACCGCATCGCGTCGAGCGACATCTCCTTGGAGTAGCCGTCCACCATCGCGTTGGGAATCGCGAAGAAGTGGGTCGCATTCGGGATGATTTTGAACAGCTTCGGCACCTTGATTGCATCCCAATAGAGCTTGGTGGCGTCCACAGTGCAGAAAACGTCGTTGGTTCCGCCAATCACCAGGACGGGCACTTTGACCTTCGAAAGCGAGAAGTACGGATCGGCCAACCCGAACATCTGCTTTCCGCGGGCAGCCTTGAAGAACGGCAGAGGATCCATCTGTTGCATGTCGGGCATCATCGGCGAGAAGTGCCCCCATTCAGCCCGCTGAGTCTCCAATTGACGGGTCATGTCCATCATGAGGTCGGCCACCGTCGGCGCAATTCCGATCACTCGAGGATCGCCTGTCTCGGCGGTGAGCCACGACGTCGCCCCGCGCTTGCTGGTGCCGGTGACGATGAACTTGTTGATCCTGCCTTTCGACCACGCTTGTATGGCGTCCATGGCGAGGACCGCCGACTTGGCCATCGGCAACAGAGGGTGCCAGGTGTTGTCTTGCGTCGTGAAGAACTTGACCATGGCGCGTGCCATCAGCTCATCCTCGCGCAGTCCAAAAAGCGGCTGATTCGGCACTCCGTATACGGTGACGACGGGCAGGTGGCAGGTTTGAGAGAACATCCGCGTAAAGTCGTCCATTCGGTTCTCCATGCGGTCGCCCGTGAGGTTGAGGATCGCGACATCCGAATTGAGTTTCGATCCCGCGATGACAATCTCGTGCCGCCACTGGTTTCCTTGCCAAGTCAGGCTCGTGAGGCGGAGTTCGCTCAAATCCTTGGTGGATGGACCCACAGACCAGATGGGCTTGCCCGTATCGAGCTTTAAGTAGTCTTCGAGTGAGTTGATCGACGCCTGCGCCTGGATGACCAGCATCATTGCTGTGAACATGGCATCAGTCTACCGACACAACCTTGAGAAGGAACGGAAATGGCTGCTGGAGGCTCAAGAATGTGCCGCATTGGCGCCCGAACCGGCTGACATGCAAACCGGCCCTGCCCAAGGTGAGCAGAGCCGGTGAGTCGCGGGGCTATCGAAAACCTGCGTTACGCGCGACGTCGGCGCACAGCGATACCAAGCCCAACCGCAAGTGCCATCCATGCCGAAGGTTCCGGCACGGTGTTGAACTTCGCGTCGATGATCATTCGGGCGCGATGTGAGTAGGAGACGCCACTTGTGGAGTCATTGACCGAGCCATTCATGTCCCAATAGTACGTGTAAGGCGTCAATGTTCCCGTGAGGTGATACGTTCCAACTCCTGCCCCGAAACCCACCGTTACGCCAGAACCGACGAGGGAAAATCCGCCCGCGCCAACATCCAAAATTTGAACCGTGATGTCGTAGTTCGTCAGCTCGGTGATATCGAGCGAGAAGTTGACATGCCCGCTACCGAGCGAGGTGGTGTTGGTCCCGCCGCCGTTGCCAAAGCACTTATAATCTCCCTCGGAACGGAGCTGTAAAAGGTGGGCCGCCATCGACGAGTAGTCGATCATGCTCATGCCGCTTGACGACACGCTTGCGGCACCCGCCGTGAAAGCGTCAGAGTCCGGAGCGGTGTGGTCACCGATGAGCGCATTCGCCACGCCATGGTTATAGCCTCCGAATCCAGCGGGGTCTGAGGCAAATCCGTCGCAATGGGCCAGGACCTCTTGTGCTGTCACCGTGATGGTGGCTTGGGCGGTTCCAGCCAGTAGCGCAACAGACACGCAGCCGCCCAGCAATCTCAATTTCGTCATAACTTCACTCCCAAAACCTGATCGATTCAATCAGAGATCGCCCAGTCTACGATGGGACCGTTTGGTGAGATCGTCCCTAAACAGGGGTATTTGCGGTCGAAAGGCCCACAAATATGCAAATGCAGGTATATCTTAGTGCTCTCTTCAAGCAGATGCAGCACGGTGTGCCGATCTCGATTTTCGCTGATACGCTGCGTATCGTGGCTCGCACCACTTTGAGTACGCGAGATCCGCTGGTCCGGGCAACAACCTGCCTAGAATGGTTGGCGCATCACTTGGATAGCGTTGGCGCGACTCTGACCTTGCTGACCCAGCCGCATGGCCCAGGGTCCATTCAACTGGAACGGATGGCGGACATCGGCGTATGGGGTCCGGTAGAACGCGCAGCGCGCGACGCCTACTTCAAGAATCCCGATCATGCGAGCGATCCCTTTGCAGCAAAGTATTGTGAACGGGACCTCACTCAACAGCCCCAGAGCGCCATCCGCGAGGACTGCCTCCCTGACGATGAATGGTACACGTCACCACACGTACTGGGCTTTCGGAAGCGGGCGGAGATGGATTCGGCAATTTATGCCTCGGTGCCCGTGCGCGGCCGGAAAGCAGATCAAGTGCGTCTCTTTGGTATCAGTCTCAATCGCCGGTGGGGTGCCGCCCCTTTCACTCATGCCGATCGCGATTTTGCTTTGGCGTTCTTGGAAGGTCTGTCCCCGCTACTCAAGGAAGTTTGGAGAGAAGACGTTTCCTCAACGGACGCAGCGTTTGAGGAGATTCCGATGCGATTTCGGAAGGTGTTGTCCGCCTTGCTGGCAGGTCGAACCGAACGCGAGGTCGCCGCAGATTTGGTCTTGAGCCAGCAAACCGTGCATACCTATGTCAAGCAGATCTATCTTCACTTTGGAGTGAACAGTCGAGCCCAACTGCAGGCTTGGTTTGCCAGCGCCAACCCCGCGGGAAGCCTGACGGAAGCAGGCGAGATCGTCTGCGAATCCGAGTAGTTCCCCCACCGTTTGACCGTCCACAGGAACGCCCCGTTGCGGCCAGCGACTTGGTACGATGACCGTGTGAAAAGGTGGCTTTCGGTCGTGTTTGCCGCGTGCATCGGTTCGCTGGCCGTCTCGGCAAGCGCCGAGCAGAAGACGTTTTGCAACCCGATGAACCTGGATTACGGCTTTTGCCCGATTCCCGATTTCGTCAAGAACGGGAAGCATCGGGCCACGGCCGATCCCGCCATGGTGGTTTTCAAAGGGAACTATTATCTGTTCTCGACCAACCAGTGGGGCTATTGGTGGAGCCCGGATATGCTCAAGTGGAACTTTGTCCCGCGCCGATTCTTGCGGCCGGAGCACAAGGTTTATGACGAGCTCTGCGCGCCTGCGATCTTCGTGATGGGCGATGCGCTTTACGTCATCGGCTCGACTCAGGAGAAGCATTTCCCGATCTGGAAATCCACCGATCCGCGCACGGACAACTGGTCGGAGGCGATCCACGAATTTCAGGCGGGCGCTTGGGATCCGGGCTTTCTCGTCGACGAGGACGGCCGGCTGTACTTGTATTACGGTTCGAGCAACGAGTACCCGCTTTACGGCTACGAAATCGATCCGCAGACGTTCGGGCTCCTCACGGAGCGCAAAGAGTTGATCAAGCTCGAGCCCGCGATGCACGGGTGGGAGCGGTTCGGTGAAGCGCAAGACAACACATTCCTGAAGCCGTTCATGGAGGGTGCTTGGATGACCAAGCATGGCGGAAAGTACTACCTTCAGTACGGCGCGCCGGGTACGGAGTTCAGCGGCTACGGCGACGGGGTCTATGTGGCCGATGCGCCCTTTGGACCGTTCACGTATCAGTCGCACAACCCGTTCAGCTACAAGCCGGGCGGATTCGCCCGAGGCGCGGGACACGGCGCCACCTTCCAAGACAAGTTTGGGGATTGGTGGCACATCTCGACCATCGGAATCTGCGTGAAGAACAACTTCGAACGCCGGAACGGCGTTTGGCCTGCCGGGTTCGATTCCGACGGCATTCTCTACGCCAACACGGCTTACGGCGACTACCCGACGTATCTGCCCGGAATCCAGCGCGATCACACAAAGGACCCCGGTCCGGGTTGGATGCTTCTGAATTATTCGAAGCCCGTTCGAGCTTCCACCACCTTGGCGGGTGCATTTGCACCCAATCTGGCCGTCGACGAGGATATCAAGACCTATTGGTCGGCCAAATCGGGCGGCAAGGGCGAGTGGCTCGAAAGCGACTTCGGTGCCCCCGCGACGGTGCGGGCCATCCAGATCGACTACGCCGATCAGGACGCGGCGATCATGGGCAAGGGTACGGGACTGTATCACCAGTTCGTAATCGAAGCTTCGGTGGACGGTAAGAAGTGGGCGACGCTGGTCGACAAGAGCAAGAACAAGACGGACGTTCCGCACGACTACGTCGAACTGGCGAAGCCCGTGGAAGCGCGCTACGTCCGCATCACGAACCACCACATGGCGACCGGCAAGTTCGCGCTCAGTGGTCTGAGGGTGTTTGGACTCGGGCATGGGGCGAAGCCCAAGCCGGTCCAAAACTTCGTGGCTCTGCGTTCGAGCGTCGAACAGGGTGCCGATCGTCGCAACGCCTGGCTCAAGTGGGCGCCGAATCCGGATGCCACCGGCTACGTCATCCGGTGCGGCTCCGATCCCAAGAAGCTGTACACGAGTGTAATGGTCTACGGAGCCACGGAATACTATTTCCGAGCGATGGACCGCGACCGGCCGTACTGGTTCCAGATCGAAGCCTTCAATGAAAACGGAATTTCGAGCCGGAGTGCGGTCGTTCGGGCGGATTGACCCACTATAATCGCGGCATGGATCCGCGCGATGCTGACCTGCTCGATCTGACTCAGCGGCTGCTCGATGCGATTGCGGGCGGGAACTGGCCTGTGTACGAATCGCTCACCAGCCGCGATATGACCTGTTTCGAACCCGAGGCGTGCGGTCAGCTCGTGCACGGGCAGGGTTTTCATCGCTACTACTTCGCACAGCGCGAACGCGGTGCCATCCAAACGACCATGGTCCAGCCGCACATCCGATGGCTGGGCGCCGACGCTGCGGTCGTCAGCTATGTCCGCCTCATCCAGCACGATGGCGGGACGACTCCGTTTGAGGAAACGAGAGTGTGGCAGCGCGTGGGTAGCGACTGGAAGAACGTTCACTTTCATCGCTCGCGGCCCGCAGACGCACCCGGATCATGAACGAGCTTCACGAATTCCTCGCGTGCTATCCGGCCGATGTCCAGGCCACCTTCCTGGTTTCGTGGGACACCCTTCGCGCTCGCTACCAGCCAGTCGTGGAGTGGATCTTCGACGCGACGACGGCCGTGTGCGCCGGGATCTCGTACGGTCCCAAACAGCGCGATGTCTTTGTCAATCTGGCGGCCTATCCGAAGCACGTCACCCTCGTCTTTGCTCACGGGGCCAGTTTGGATGACCCGGAAAAGCGCCTGAAAGGCGAGGGGAACCAGGTGCGGCATATCCGGATGGCGGGGCCCGAACTCCTGGACGATCCGTACGTGGCGGCGCTCATCGACCAGGCGTCCGCCTCGGCTACGCGTCCGGAAGGACCCGTCGTGCCGGAAGTCAAGATCAAGGTCTACGAGGGGCCCAAGCGGCGGCCGGCATAGAAAAGCCCCGGAGCCGAATGGCTCCGGGGCGGGAGTGCGTTTGTGGCTGCCTTAGCCGACGAACGAAACCGGGTCGAACGCCTTCTCGGCCGAGAACGACCAGAAGTCGCCGTTATCAAATTCGAACGAGATGGTGAGGAAGCCTTCCTCGATCGTGCCCGTCGCCGTGCCCGACCGGCTGTCGCCCGTCGAGTAGCTGATCGAGAACGATCCGTCCGCCGCGACCGTACCGGTGCCGTGGACCTTGAAGCTGCCGTCCGACGTCACGCCTTCGAAGAAGAGCGAGTTGTCCGGCTTCACGACGAACACGAAGTGTCCGCCTTCACCAGGGGCTTCGCCGTCGGCAACGCCGCCGTAGAAACCGCTGAGCGGAGCCGTGTCTTCCTTCACCTTGGAGATCTTCCAGGTGCCCTTCTCACCAGCGCCGTTCTTCCAGGTGCCGATGCCGAGGTCGCCCACGAGGACGCCCGTGATCGTCAGATCGTTGTCGCCGGCCACGTTGACCAGGCCATTCTCATCCACCGTACCGATGAGGACGGCGTTCTTGTTCTTGCCCGCGATGCCGCTGTCGGAATCGAGGACGGTCGTCTGGTTTTTCACGGCCATGAAGATCATGAAGTTGCCTTCGCTGATCCGAACCGTGAATTCACCCTGGTTGTCGCCCGCGTAGCTGCCGTTGAAAGCGCCATCGGGAGTCTGAGCCTTGAACAGGTCGTCGCCAGCCTGCTTCACTTCATCCGAGTTCGTCAGGTCGGGAGCCGCGGCATTGCCTTCTTTGCGCTTGGTCTCGAGCTCGCCTGCCAGGTCTTGGAGGCTCGCGTCGAATCCGGGGTTCAGCGCCTTCAGGTTCGTGTACTGCGACTGCGCCGTTTCCGCGGCAACCGTGGTGTCCGCATCGAGGTCGCGAGTCTTCGTCGTCGTGTTGTCGGCGCCGATCGAAACGACGGCCTTCAACGTGAAGTTGGCGCTGCCGATGGTCTTCGTGGCAACGATGATGTAATCCGTGTTCGCGTCGACCGACGTGAACGAGTAAGTGCCGGCCGAGTCCGTGGTCGTGCTGGCTGCGACGGAGTCGTCGCTAACCTTATGGAGCTCAACCGTGGCGCCATCGAGGGCCACCAGTCCACCATCGCGAGTCACCTGCTTGAGAGCAGCCGAGTGAGCCGCGATCTGGCTCTGGGGAACTTGGACCGTACCGGTGAGGGCCGCCGCGCCGCCGCCACCCGTCGTACCGCCGGTGGTGCCGCCGATAACCGAACCGGAGCCGCCGCAGCCAATTGCCGCGACCGCACCGAGCAACAGCGCCAGCGCGCCGCTGGAGACCTTGTGTCCCAGCTTTCGAGAAATGTGAATCATGTGTTTTTGCCTCCGTCGAAGCTTGTCATTGGAATGTGATCGGGTCGCCCTACGCCATGCGCCGCCTTCGTCATGCGACTCCCGCAGCACTGCCGGGCCAGCGTTCTGCTATAGAAATTCTTGGGATGTGCCCCCCGATCTTTAGCGTGGAAGGGCCCCTAAAGGTGCAGGCCTAGTACGAATAAGAGGTTTCTTATCGCCGGCCCAGCTCGGTTGCAGGCTGGGCCGCAATGGGCAAGAATTGGTCAGAATTCGGGGGCATGTCCCGCGCCCTTCGCGTCGATCACTCGCCCGGCTTCAATATGCCGGAGAACACCTATACGGTCCTGCTGTGCGAGGCCCTCCAGCGCCTTGGCGTGTCCGTTCGGGACTACGCCTACCGAACCGCGCTCCTCGATCCTCCGAACGTGGTCCACATCCATTGGCCCGAGTTTGGGTTGAACCTGAAGGATCGGTCTGCCGCGAAAAAGCGGCTCCGAGCCACCATCTGGACGGCGCGATTGCTTCGGCTGCGGGGCGTTCGCGTGTTTTGGACCGCGCATAACCTCAGGCCGCATGAAAACGACTTTCCCGACCTCGAAGCGTGGTTCTACCGAACCTGGCCTTCGGTCGTCGACGGCATCATCTGCCTTTCCGACAGTTCACGCGCGATGCTGAACGAGCGATATCCGGCCACCGCCAAGATTCCCACCTATATCATTCCCCACGGCCACTATTGCGACTCGCTCGACCCGACGATCACGCGCGAATCGGCCCGGGCCGAGTTGGGCTTGCCAGCGGACGCGAACGTCATCAGTCTGACTGGGACCTTGCGCGAATACAAGAACGTCCCGCTTCTCATCGAGTTGTTCGGCCAACTCAAGGATCCCAAGGCAGTACTCGACTTGGCGGGAAGCTGCCCCGTGCCCGAGTTCGGCGAGCAGCTCACGGCCATGACATCCGCGACCCCGAATGTGCACCTGAAGATGGCGCACCTGTCGGACCATGAATTCCAGTCCCGGATCGTCGCGGCCAATCTCGTGGTCGTGCCGTATTTGGAGATTCTGAACAGCGGCACCGCCTTATATGCGCTGAGCTGTGGTCGTCCATGTCTGCTGCCCGCGATTGGCTCGATGACGGAATTGGCGAGCCAGGTTGGCCCGGGTTGGATTCAGCTCTTCGAGCCGCCGTTCGAGTTGAGCCACCTGGAACGGGCCGTGGAATGGTCGAGGCAAAATCGACCGCAGGCGCCCGATCTAACGAATTTTGATTGGAATTTGCTAGCGAAAGCGCATGTTGCGGCCTATGCTTCGGCCATATAGATCACATTTTGATTAAATTCCTACAACGCACACAATATTCTTACGCGTAAACGCAAAGTTTAAGATAGACTGAAACTTCAAGTTTGGGCCGATGTGGGCCCATCTTTTCGCTGGAGGAACATGAAGATAAGTATCGTGGTGCCCACTTATAATCGCGCCACCCTGATTGTCGAATCGCTCAAGTCCATCTTTGCCCAGTCCTATCAGAGCTGGGAAGTGCTGATCGTGGACGATGGTAGCACCGACAACACACGGGAGGTCCTCGCGCCGATCCTGGCGTCTGAGCCGCGAGTTAAGTATTTCTATCAGGAAAACCAAGGCGCCCAAGAGGCACGTAACTTTGGAATTTCCCAGGCCACCGGCGACGGCGTTATGTTCTTGGACAGCGATGACCTGATCCATCCCGAAAAGATTGCGAAGCAAGTGCGCGTCCTCAAAGACAATCCCGCCCTGAGCGGCGTGGTTTGCCAGACCGCCTGGTTCTCGCGCACGCCAGCCGATGCGCGGACCGTCTGGAATCGCATCCAGCTCGATAATCCGTTTCGGAATTTTCTCCGCCACGATCCGCTGTGGTCGACGCTGGCGGGCCTGTGGCGTCTCGATTTCATTCGACAGACCGGTGGATGGCGCCGTGAACTGCTATCGAGCCAAGATGTGGAGTTCCATCTGTACTGCGCTTATCACAGCGACAAGGTGGCTTTCATTCCCGAAGTCCTGGCTTACGCACGGGAACACGATGGTCCGCGGCTCACTTACATCGATCGGGGCCAATGGATCGTCGACGTTGTCGACATCAACGATCGGATTTTCGCGCAGATGAAGGTCGACGGACGCCTCACCGACGAATACGCCCACATCGTCGCCGCGAACTACTGGTGGTGTGGCCGAAAGCTCGCACGGGCCGGTCTCCATGAACAGGCCGTCGCCGCTATGGAGAAGGCTGTCGCCGCAGAACCGAAGGCTTCCACGCGCAAGCGCGCGAGCAGACTGCCTCGTGAACTGATGGCGAAGTGGGCAAGTAACAGGTTCCTCTATTACGGACTGTATGCTCTCAACCTGGCGCTGGGCATCGAGATCCGTCGGTACAACTGGTTCCAAACCCAGAGCATCCAAAATTGGGTCGAGCGGAGCGATGACCGAGTACGAGGGCTGCTCCCTTCGCGCCCTGTGGATCCTTTGACGCCGGCCCCGGGACTGAGCGAAGCTTAGGCTGCGCGACGCGGTTCAAACCGCGTTCGGAGCCGCATCGCGGGCTTCTCGACGAAGAACCAGCTGAGTGCTGCCATCGGCACCAGGCAGACTGCGGTCAGGAGCAAGTAGGGCACCATTCCAAACTGAGCGCCCCCGACCAGCGGCAGCAGCTGCTGAATGGGATACCCGTAGATGTAGATCCCGTAAGAAAAGTCCGCGCGACGTTCGATGTTGCGCATGGGCAGCCGAAACGCGAGGACGTAAACACACGCGCAGAAGGCGGGCGTATTCAGATACGACAGGGCAGGTTCACGCGAACTGACTCCCCAGACCACCAGTCCCAGAACCAGCGCGCCGGTGTGCAACGGGATCGCCTCCGCGAAGTAGTACGTCACGACTCCGAGAAGATAAGCATACAGATGATATTGCCGGCCGGGAACAAACCCCGGGAACGCCTCGGGGTCGAGAAGCTGGGGGATTCGGATGTGGGAAAGATAGATCCCGAGCCCGAGCGTGATGACGAGGTACACCCACCGCCACCGCTTGCCCAGGCCAAGCAAGCCGAGAACGGCCGTCAACAGATAGCAGCCGAATTCGCTGAGCAGCGTCCAGAGCGGGTAGTCGAACCCGTGACCGTGGAACGCTCCACCAATGGTGGGTGATCCAAACCGAAGCGTAAAGTTTTGGACGAAGTAGTTGAGCGCGGAATCGTGCCCGCGTATCCAGGGAAAGGTCGCCAAACTGCCGCCATCGAGCCAGACCGCGAGCGGAGCCAGGATAAATCCACAAACGAGCAAGCACACCCAGAACCCAGGGTAAATCCGCAGGAATCGTCGTCCCACGAACGTCTTGAGCGCGACAAGCTTGCCCAAGCCCTGCGCCTCGGCTCCTTCCCATGAGCGCGTGATGAGCATGCCGCTCAGGAAGAAGAAGCCCACCACGGCGAGTTCGCCCCAGCCGAACTGACCGCCGAACGGCATGCCGATCGTGTCGCGAACCCGGGCCACCGCATTCGGGTGGTTCTCGTAATACATGTCCCGAAGCACCGGGGCGTGGCCGAGGAGGACAATGCTCGCAAGGAGAAGTCGCATGAAGCCGACGCTGTTGTCCTTCCAATTGGGGCCTGCGGCTTCCGACATGTTTGAACCATTGTATTCGAGCGTTTTGCTTCAAGACTTGCGGTCGGCGAGATGGTTGTGTATAATTCTTGGGTCGCTGTCGGACAAGCCGCCTGTACGCCGCCACAGGCCCATTCCTGACCATGGCTTGTTCGTATTTTACGGTTTCGGCCGTGCTCATTCTCTGAGCTCATTTGCAGCTGTCAATGTCGACGGCTCCACGACCGCCCTCAGGGCCAACCACGCCTGATTTTATGGAGACAACAGACTTAACTAACGAGTTGGCGGCCATCTCTTCCGAAGGGGCCGACCCCGCCCAACGGTTGCTGATCTCGCTCGAAAGCGATTTCGCCGCCGACGGAGGCTTTGGAAAGCGCACGCTAGAAGTGCGCAGCGATTCGGTGCGCGTGATCGAATCCACCGGAGTCGCCTCCTTCCACATGCCGATGATCGATATCGCCAGCGCGCGCAACGAGCCGCTGGTCGGCGGTGGACGCCTGGAACTGAAAGCGAAAACCGGCGAAATCATCCCGATCATCAGCTACTCGATGACGATCGCTCACAAGTTCAGTGAAGCGGCGCGAGGCATCGAACAACTCGCCCACGGCCAAGAGCTTTCGATCAACCTGCAGGAGGAGCGCACGCGATGCCCCAAGTGCAACCGTCTGCTGCCCGAGAAGGATGGCGTGTGTCCGAGCTGCGTCAACCGCGGCAAGACGATGCTCCGCATTTCGCGGTTCATCCTGCCGTATCGCAAGCAGGCGACGCTGATGGCGGTGCTCAGCCTGGTGACCACGATCCTGAACCTGGCGCCGCCGTATCTGCAGGGACGGCTGATCTCGGAAGTGTTCGAGAAGCGAACGCACTTGCCCATGCTATGGACCTACATCGGGGCATGGGTGCTCATCGCGGCAACGGCTAGCCTGGTGAACATCACCCGCGACCGGCTGAACGCTCGGCTAAGCGGACACATCGCGGCGGACTTGCGCTCCACCGTGTACCGCGCGATCGAGTTCTTGCAGCTCACGTTCTTCGATAAGAAGCAAGTGGGTGCGATTGCGAGCCGCGTCACCAGCGACACCGATCGCGTGTGGGGATTCCTCGTCGAGGGCGTACCCTACTTCCTGCTGAACGGTCTGATGCTGCTCGGTGTCACGGTGTTCCTCTTTGTGCTGAACCCGCTGATGGCGTCGTTCATTCTGCTGCCCGTGCCGATCGTGACCTTCATCGGGGTTCGGTTCTGGAAGCCGATGTCGCAGATGTTCCACCGCGTCGGACAGAAGTGGGCCCGGTTCCACATCCATCTGAACGAGTCGCTGAGCGGCATTCGCGTCGTCAAGGCGTTCGCGAAGGAAGATCTCGAGTTCAAGAAGTTCCAGCACCGCAACCACGAGCTTCGGGACGCGGGCGTTCGGGCCGACAGCCGCTGGTTCACCATCTTCGGCGCGATGATCTTCTTCACCAGCATGGGCACGATTCTGTGCTGGGCGGTGGGCGGCGTCCTGGTGGTCCGCGGCAAGCTGAGCTTGGGCGAATTCTGGATGATCCAGGCGTACCTTGGACTGGTTTATGGTCCGCTGCAGTGGTTCGCGGCTGTCAACAACTGGTTCAGCCGGGCGATGGCCGGCGCCGACCGCATCTTCGAAGTCATCGATATGCGGCCGGAGAACTACGGCGACGCGTCCAAGCGCATGCCGATCAAGGGCCGCGTCGAATTTGAGAACGTGCGGTTCGGCTACGACAAGTCGAATCCGGTCCTCAAAGGTATGAACTTCGTGGCAGAAGAGGGCGAGATGATTGGCCTCGTCGGTAAGTCGGGCGCGGGTAAGTCGACCACGATCAACCTGATCTGCCGGTTCTACGAGCCTGACTCGGGCATCATCCGGATCGATGGCGTGGACTATCGCGACATTACGCTGCAGGACCTTCGCGAACAGATCGGCGTGGTGTTGCAGGAACCGTTCCTGTTCAACGGCACGATCGCGGAGAACATCGCTTACGGCAACCAGAACGCTTCGTTCGAGGAGATCATGGAAGCGAGCAAGGCGGCCAACGCGCATAACTTCATCCTGGACAAGCCGGACGGCTACGATACGATGGTTGGTGAGCGCGGGGCGAAGCTGTCGGGTGGCGAGCGCCAGCGCATTTCGATCGCGCGCGCCATCCTCCACAACCCGCGGATCCTCATCCTGGACGAGGCGACCTCGAGCGTGGACGTGGAGACCGAGCGCCAGATTCAGGAAGCGATCGGACGGCTCATCGCGGGTCGGACGACGTTTGCGATCGCCCACCGACTCTCCACGCTGCGCAACGCGTCGCGACTGATCGTGCTCGACAAAGGTGAGATCGCGGAGATCGGAACCCATGAAGAGCTGATGGCGAAGAAGGGCGTCTTCCACGGACTTGTCCAGACCCAAACGGCCATCAACGAAATCATCGGCATGGGATCGGGCAACGACGGCGAGCCGATCGTCGTCTGATCCTTGCCTTCAGCGGGAGGGGATCGGGTAGGTTGGCATCATGCTTTCCGCCTTGGTCGCCTCCCTTGCCTTTGTCCACCCGCTGGCTCCGATCGTTGCCGTCGTGCCGTTCCAAAATGTGTCCGGCGAGAAGTGGGATGAGCTCCGAACCAAGGTGACCACCAGCTTGGAGAAGAGTGTGCGCGAGCAGCTGACCAACCGCAAGTGCGTTCTCGTGGAGGATGCGAAGATCGAAATGGCCCTGCGTGAGGCCAAGTGGGATCTCGGCGATGAGGAGTCGTGGCGGCGCGATTCGTTCTACGACTTGGGCCGGGCGGTGGGTGCCGACCTCGTGGTGTTCGGCGTGGTCACCGCCCAGTCCCAGAAGATGCGGCAGAACGCGTTCTCATCTGTTCCGGAAGGGGAAGTGACGGCCAAGATTTGGGCGCTCGACGTTGCTAACCGTCAGCCGATCATCAGCGCGAAGACGTTCTCGGACAAGGCCCGCGCCAAGGGCTCGCTGAGCAAGGGCAGTCGGGCCCAGGAAGACGCCGCGGCTCGTTTGGGCCAATCGGCCTTCCAAGGCCTGTACGATTTGCTGGACGGCAAGCCCGCCAAAGCCGCTGGCTGAAGCGAGGTGCCATGTGATGCGAACGCCGCGACAAGGATGGCTACGGGTAGCTGAAATCCGGTCCAGAAGTTGCGGATTATCATGTACATGACAGTAAAGTATCGTCTCTTCGCGGAATATCTTGGGTGTTACCACTTGGTTTTCGAGCGGGAGGACGATCTATGCGCCAACGAAGTTACGCGATCGAACTTGAGCACTGTCGAGCCCAAATGCAGCGGGTTTTCGATTCGAAGATTTATCGCGGCTGGGTGAGAGGGAGCAACGCGGACAGCGTCGTTATCGAGTCGCCTCAAGCGGACGAATTCGCAGAAGGACAGGAGTACCACGTCGAAATTGCGAGCAAAGAGCGCCGTATGACCTTTCGGGCGAGGATTCGGTCCTGCGCGACCGAGCGGGCAATTTTCGTGATCACGAGTGATGTTCAGTTTCATGCGGTCATCGAGGAGATGCGCGCCCGCGTCTGCGACCGCCTCCATTGCGTCCTGGTCCATGACGGCAATTCGATCGTGGGACGGCTGATCGATATCTCGGACACCGGCCTCGCGCTGGAATGCCCGATCGCCCTGGAGCGAGGCGAACGTCGCCAAGTGCTGCTCCAATCCCCCTCGGGATTGATCGAAGGCGAAGCGGAGATTCGGTATTGCCGACCGCTCGAGGGTAAGCCCGGCTTCCGGATCGGGGTGCGCGTTCACGTGGATCAGCGCGTCAGCAGAGGACGATGGGTCCGGCTCTGCCAGGCCGTCTATGCCCAGGAGTCGCTGACGAATTCGGGAAGTCAGACGGCGTAGCCGATTCTGAAAGTGATGGTCGGGGCGACGGGATTTGAACCCATGACCTCTTCCCCCCCAGAGAAGCGCGCTACCAAACTGCGCCACGCCCCGACGGTGCTCGCAAGCGAGGGGAGCCGAATGATACCCCGAGGCCGGCCGCAAACTCCAAGATTGGCCGCCGCGATGGGGCGGTCAACCCAGAGCCCAAAATGTGACACCACTTTTGACTTTTTTCGCAAAATGCCTTGTCCCCGGCCGAAACACGGGCTATACTCTCGGCGTTCGGACCTCGGTTTGAACGAATTGGTCCCGTTTGGGGGCCGGAGGATGACATGAGAAAGAGAGTTGGAGCCCTAAGCGGGCGTTGGGCATCGTGCCTGGCGGTCGCTGGAATCTTCGCTGCATCAGCGCAAATCGCACAAGCACAAGACAACTACTGGAAGCTCTCCGGGTACGGCTATTGGGATGATTTCCTCGGCTGGTCGGCGGGATTCCCCACTTCGTCGCAAGACATCTACATCAACTACGGGCCGTACCTCAATCCCGCGATCACAGGATTCGAGCACCGATCCGGGGAAGACACCGTCGCACACCTTTACTCGGGTTCGGCCTTCTATATGTCGGGCGGCTCGCTTGGAATCGTGGGCTCCGGCGCCAGCAAGCTCGATGGCGGCCTGGCCATGCTGGGCGGCTCGCTTCACGTGGCCGATACGCTCGAGATCGGCTTCTCGGGGCTGGCGGGTGGTTCGATCACCGGCACCGTCCACGGCATGGGCTTCACCAACATGGTGGGCACGGACCTCAGCGGCGCCCGGTTCTGGAACTCGGGCATCGCCTTGGTCAATGCGGCAACGAGCGTCCAGAACTTTCGGAACGACGCGTCCGCGGTCTTTAACAGCACGCTGACCGTCACCCAGAACCTGGAGAGCCTTCAAGGCGGCAAGCTCACCGGCGACTACACCTTCAACACGGGTGGCAGACTGGTCTTGCAGAACGCGGCGCCCGGGATCAGCGAGATCGCGGGAAACGTGAACATCAACGCCAGTGACGCGGGCTTCTATCGGCAGAACGGTTCGAATCTGCTTGCGACGCTGGCCGCTAACTCGGGCACGCTTCGCCTCGGTGATAACGTCACCGGACGGATCAGCAACGACTACGTGAACAAGCCGAACGCCCTCACCGAGGTCTTGTCGGGTGCCCAGTTGCGCTTCGACGGCATGGTCCAAAACGACGGCGTTTTCCGAGCCGATGGCGGAACGATGCAGTTCTACGGAGACAGCCACAACTCGGGGCTGTTCCAAACCCTGAACAACGGCAAGTTCGAATTCTTCGCGGGTAGCCATCAGTTCTCGAACGGCGCTGTGTTCAAAGGGAACGGCGTCCTCCGGGCGGGCAATATCGTGTTCGATGCGGGCTCTGACTTTGGCGATGCGATCATCGACAACCTCGGCGGCTCGATCAGCTTCAATGGAGGCACCTCTGCCACGCAGGGCAGCCTCACCTTGAACTCGGGATCGTTCGCCGTCACGAGCACGACCGCGTTCACGGGACCTGTTAACGTCAACGGCAATCTCCGGATCCAGAACGGCGACCTGATCCTCGACGGAGGCGGTACCACCCGCGGAACGATTGCGGCCGATCCGGGCAGCAAGACGAACTTCCGCGGCGGAACCTACAACGTCGAATCGGGCGGCGCGATCACAGGGGATGTCGACATCACGGGAAGCGACGTCAACGTGAAATCCGGTGGCAAGATCAACGGTCCCATTAACGTCAACTTGGGCTCGCTGAACTTCTATCAAGGTTCCGCGTCTCCGAATCGACCCCTGACGGTCGGCGATGGAGGTACCGTTCGCGTTCGATCGGGCCAAACGTCGATGGTGGGCCTGGTCACGAACTGGAATCCGGCGACGAGCAAGCTCTCGGGCGGCCGCTTCGTGATCGATGCGAATTCATCGTTCGAGTGCTCGACGGTCGGCATCCGTCATTTGGCCACCAACCTGACCCTGCAGGGCCCCGGTTCGGCGTTCGTCTATACGATCGGCCAGGATGACGGTCCGAACAACGCGCTGGAATCGCTGGAAGACAACACCGGCACGCTCACGATCACCAATGGTGCGTCCGTGAACCCGGGTGGGTCCTATAGCAACGGCGGAACGATGAACGTCTCGAACGGAGGCACGTTCAGCAATGGCGGCACGTTCGGCAACAGCGGGACGATGAACAACGACGGCGGCAACGTCGCGGCCCCGGGCGTCAGCAACGGCGGCACGTTCAATACGACCGGCGGCGGCTCGACCAACTCGCAGGCGCCGGCCAGCAACAACGGAACGATGAACGTGAACGGCGGCAACTCCACCTTCACCGTCGACGGTGCGTACACGCAGACCGACGGTTCGACCAACGTGTCGAACGGCGGCACCCTGGGTGCCACGGATGGCGTGAACATCCTCGGCGGCACGTTCGGCGGCAATGGCACCGTCAATGGCAACTTCAGCAACGGTGGCACGATGTCCCCCGGCAACTCGCCCGGGACGCTGACCATCAACGGCATGTATGCGCAAGGCGCAAATGGCGTGCTCAACCTCGAAATCGCGAATCTGAGCTCGTTCGACGTCCTCGACGTCCACGGCGCGGCTCAGCTGAACGGTCGGCTCGACCTCAAGGTGCTCGGCAACTTTCAGCTCAAGAAGGGTGACAGCTTCATGATGATGAAGTGGACGAGCTTCACGGGCCAGTTCAGCCAGATTCGCACGCTCGGTTCGAATATCGGCCTCAAGGTCGACTACACGGCGACCGGCCTAAAGGTCGAAGCCGTTCCCGAACCGACCACCCTGATTGGACTCGCGACGGCGGCTCTCTTGCTCGCTCGACGACGAAAGTCCTAAAGCAAAAGAAAGACAATCCCAACATCCCTCCCCGCCAGTTCGCTGGCGGGGAATTTTTCTTTCTGGACCCCAAAGGGATGGAGGAGAGCCCCCAAGCGTCTATAATTTACAGCAGGAGTGTTTCAACTTTTCCCCATCCTGATCCTGCTTCTCATGCAGGGAGCGCCCCAGAGCGGCCATGCCGAGTGCGAACTCGTGGCGCGCATGCTGGTGGGTGCCCGACTGGATCGGGAGGCCGTCCTTCAGGCGGTTGAGAAGGCCCATGGCGCGGGATCACTTTCCGAGCACCGAAGTCCGTCTTCGACGGCATTTTCGCTGCTTCGCACCGCGCTTCACATGGCATTTGCCTCGGAAACGACGCCGCTTGCGGCGCCCGACGTCGATGTCCAGCCCACTCCGATCAAATTTGGCGATCCCCCGCCTTCGGCCAGCCCTCCCGGGCTCGGCAACCCGCTTTCACCCCGCGACGGTCCCTTGCGGCTCAGCTGATTTCGCTTCGAAATCGGCTTTGATGCTCGCCCACTGACACGCGTTTTTTGCGTGCCTGGACCGTAATCCCGATTCAAAACCATGCTTCAAGTTCTTCGAAAACTGTTCGACACGTCCGATCGCGACGTGAAAATGCTAACCCCCACGGTTGAGACGATCAATGCGCTCGAGCCGACGATCGAGGCGTTCACCGACGACCAATTGCGTGCCAAGGGCGCAGAGTTCAAGGCGCGAGCCGCCGGCGGCGAATCGCTCGATAAGCTGCTGCCCGAAGTTTTCGCGGTGGTTCGCGAGGTCAGCCGACGCGTTCTCAAGATGCGCCAATTCGACGTCCAGCTCCTGGGCGGCATGGTCCTGCACCAGGGCCGTATCGCCGAGATGAAGACCGGTGAAGGAAAGACCCTCGTGGCGGTCGCGCCGATGGTACTCAACGCGCTCACCGGACGCGGCGCCCACCTCGTCACCGTGAACGATTACCTCGCTCGCCGCGACGCGGTCTGGATGGGACCGATCTATCACTTCCTGGGCCTGTCGGTCGGCATCATCCAAGGTCAGAGTGAGGATAGCGATGAACTCGGCGGCAGCTACCTATACTCCCCCGGCCGAGCTCACGAAGACCCGCGCTATATGAACCTTGAGCCGATCTCGCGCCGAGAAGCCTATCTGTGCGACATCGTCTACGGCACGAACCACGAATTCGGCTTCGACTACTTGCGCGACAACATGGCGTTCGACAAGGAACAGCTCGTGATGACCGAGCTCAACTTCGCGATCGTCGACGAAGTCGACTCGATTTTGATCGATGAAGCCCGAACGCCGCACATCATCAGCGGCCCCTCGATGGAGGACGTGAGTATTTACAAGGTCGTCGATGAGGTCGTGCGGCAGCTTCAACCGGAGGTCCACTGGACCTCCGATAAGAAGAACCACAGCGCGAGCCTCACTGAAGAAGGCATGGACGAGATCGAGCGGATGTTCGATATCGGCAATATCGCTTCAGATCCGCGCCTGTTCCACCACGTGAACGCAAGCGTCAAGGCGTACGCGCTGTTCGACAAGGATCGCGATTACGTCGTCCGCAACGGCGAAGTTGTCATCGTGGACGAGAACACCGGCCGCATGATGTTCGGCCGCCGGTACAGCGATGGTCTCCACCAGGCGCTGGAAGCAAAAGAAGGCGTTCAAGTCCAGCGCGAAAGCCAGACGGTAGCCGTCATCACCTTCCAAAACCTGTTCCGCCTGTATGAAAAGCTGGCGGGCATGACGGGTACGGCCAAGACGGAAGAGGACGAGTTCCGCAAGATCTACGGTCTCGATGTCGTGTCCATTCCGACCCACCGACCCATGCTCCGCGTGGACCAGGACGATATCGTTTACAAGTCGGAAGAAGCCAAGTTCCGAGGCGTGTCGCGCGAACTGCTCCGGCTCTATACCAAGCAGCAGCCGGTTCTGGTGGGCACTCGCTCGATCGACAAGTCGGAGCTGACGTCGGAGTACCTGAAGTCGGACATGCTCCAACGTCTGGTTCTGGCAGACCGGCTACTCGATGCGACCCTGACTCGCAAGGACATCGACAAGAGCGTCAAGTCCGATATTAACGCGGTGATCACGAAGGCGTTGCGGGACATCGACATGGGTTCCGTGAAGACGCTGTGCAACAAAATCGGGATGGAGAGCGATCCGCTGGGCAAAGAGACCCGCGAGTGGTTCTTCAAGCTCCACGGGCTGAAGGAAACGGACGCAGAGAACTTCGACGAAGCGCTTCGACATGGCATCCCCCACAACGTTCTGAACGCGAAGTACCACGAGCGAGAAGCGCTCATCATCAGCGAAGCGGGCCGCAAGGGCGCGATCACGATCGCCACCAACATGGCGGGCCGTGGTGTGGACATTCTGCTCGGCGGTCGCGTGGCCGACGAAGTGGTCAAGCGCGCGCAGCAGGCGGAAGCCGAAGAAGGCAGCGAAGAGTTCAGCTATTCGGAAGAGTACGCATCGACGTTCCAGAGCTTCCGCCGTGGTGGCAAGGAACGGGCCGCGCCTCCGTTGCCGCTCGACGACCAAGAGCGAAAGGGCTTGGCTGAGGAAGTACGCGCGCTGGGCGGACTCTATATCCTGGGTACCGAACGCCACGAAAGCCGACGGATCGATAACCAGCTCCGTGGCCGTGCTGGCCGACAGGGCGACCCCGGCGAAAGCCGCTTCTTCGTGTCGCTGGAAGACGTGCTCTGGAAGATCTTTAACGCGAAGATGCTCGAGAACCCCATGCTCAAGGCGTGGCCGGCCCTCGAAGAAGTCAAAGCGGGCTTCCTGAGCAGCATGATCAAGAAGACTCAGGAGCGCATCGAGAACCACTTCTTCGAAGCCCGAAAGCACGTTCTCGAGTACGACGACGTCCTCAACAGCCAGCGCGAGCACATTTACGGCAAGCGCCGTGCGATCCTGCTCGGCGAGGACAGCACGGAAGAGTTCAAGCAGGGCATCGATGAAGTCAGTGCCGAACTCGTTGCCAGCGGCTGGTACCAGGACGAGCATGGCGCGCAGCAGTACAGTTACGAGCACGTCTACAACTCGCTGAGCGAGATGTTCCCGATCATGGATTACCTCTCGCTCGCCGAATTCGAGCAGACCCCGGCGGGGCCGGATCTCGTCAACGTGGTCCAAGACATCGCTCACCGCGCCTACGATGCGAAGCGAGCCGAGATCGGCGATGAGATGATGGACCGCCTCCAGCAGATGGTCATGCTCCAGGCGGTTAACGACCGGTGGATGGATCACCTCCAAACCATCGAGTACATCCGCGAAGGCATCGGCCTGCGAGGCTATGGTCAGGTCGACCCGCTCGTCGCTTACAAGCGCGAAACATACGACCTGTTCCAGAACACGCTGCGAGGAATCCGCGACCAGTGCGTCCGGACGATCTTCCGGGCTCGGCTGCAAACCCAGTCGCCGGAAGACGAGGCGCCGATCGAGATGCACGAGATTTCGAACGGCAGCACCAATGGCCACATGCCGACGACCGAAACCGGCGTCAAGGGCGATTGGCCGGCGGGCGTGGATCCGATGCGGGTCGGTCGAAACGATCCCTGCCCGTGCGGGAGCGGCAAGAAGTTCAAGTCTTGCCACTACCCCGATTTCCGAGCTCAGAACGTCATCTGATCGGAACGGACCAACGAAAAGAGGACGCACCCAACCGGGCCGCGTCCTCTTCTTTTGGGTTGGGTTACTTGACCTTGATCGACTGCTTCAGGCGGATATCGGCCGAAGAGCTACCCACGAGAACCTCATAGTCGCCCGGTGCCAGCACCCACTTCTTGGATGCGACATCCCAGACCGAGAAGGCCCAGGGATCGAGCGGGATCGAGATCGTCTTCTGCTCGCCTGGCTGCAGCTCCACCTTGGCGAAGCCGCGCAGCTCGCGCTCGGGGCGGAAGACGCTGACCTTTACCGGGCGAAGATAGACCTGGACAGTCTCTTTTCCGTCGCGTGATCCCGTGTTCTTGATCTTCACGTGGCAGATCGCCGCGCCGGTGCTCGTCTCGGTCGACGCCGACTGGTATTCGAACGTCGTGTACGAAAGCCCGTGACCAAACGGGAAGCTCGGGGCAATCTTGTGGCCGGCGAACCAGCGGTATCCGATCTCCATGCCTTCGCTGTAGTTCAGCACGCCCTTCGACCACGGGATGTCGCCTTTGGCGTGGGCGGAGCTATCCGCGAGCTTGCGCGGGAACGAAATGGGCAGCTTGCCACTCGGGTTCGTATCGCCAAAGAGCACCTTGGCGATGGCGGTGCCGCCTTCCATCCCCGCGTACCACATCTCCACAATGCCGGGCGTCTGCGCGCTCCAGCCATCGGTTTCCACCGCGCTGCCGTTGACGAGCACCACGATGGTCCGAGGATTGACCGCGGCGACTTCCTTGATCAGTCGCTCCTGGTTGCCGAAGAGCGACAGATCCGGCTTATCGTTGCCCTCGGTATCCCAAGCATGAGTCGTGCCCGCAAAGACGATGGCGACGTCGCTCTTCCGCGCCGCCTCAACTGCCTCCTGCATCATCGGCGTCATGTCGCGGGTTTCGCGCGTCCAGACGAGTTGCATCACGGCCGATCCGCGCGCCTCGGTGAAATCGGCACGAAGGCGATAGACCCGTCCTGCCTCCAGTTCGATCGTGGCAAACCGCGATTCGACGCCATGCTCGCCCCCGTTATCGACTACCATCTTGCCGTCGAGCCACAGGTGAGATCCGTCGTCGCTCGAGGTACCGATCCGGTATTTGCCCGACACTTTGGGTTTCAAGAAGCCAGTCCACTCGGCCTTGAACTCGTCGTCGGGCAGCCCATTGCCCGGGCCTTTGCCCTCCCAATCGAAGTCGATCGCGGCGTCGGTACGCTCGAGCACCTTGCCGCCGCCCTCGTACCGAGCCTTGAGGCCAGGAATCACGCAGGACTCATCCGCGAAGAGCACATCGCCCGGGATCGGTTCCGAACCGCTTGCGCGGGGATCGATGCCCATCGCGACGTTGATTTGCACACGATTGCCCAGGCGGGCTTTGATGCCTTCCAGCGGAGAGAATTCGTGCTCGACGATTGGCACGAAGGAACTGCCGCCGCCACCGTGGTTCAGCTGATTCGCTTTCGGCCCGATGACGGCGATGCTGCCGAGCTTGTTGGCGTCGAGTGGAAGAATCTTGCCGCTGTTCTTCATCAGGATGATCGCTTCCTCGGCGATCTTCTGAGCCAGCGATTGATGGGCTTTGAAGTCGGCGCGATAAGCCGGTTTGGGCTTGTCCAAACCCATCGAAAGCACCGCGCGTAAGTAATTCCGCACCTTGCGGTTGACGGCGGACTCGGGCACCTTGCCTTCCTTCACAGCTTTGAGCAGCGGCGCCCCGAGATAGTTGTCGTTGCCGCCGGGCATTTCGAGATCGACCCCGTGGAGCGCGGTCGGAATGGTGCTGTGGACCGCTCCCCAGTCGGAGACGACGAAGCCGGGGAAAGCCCACTGTTCGCGGAGCATGGTCTGGAGCAGCGTCTCGTTTTCGGCGCAGTAAGGTCCGTTAAGCCGGTTGTAGGCACACATGATGCTCCAGGTCTTGCCTTCGAGCACGGTATCGCGAAACACGCGGGTGTAGATCTCTTGCAGCGCGCGCTCTTCCACGCGGGCGTCTACCGTCGTTCGCTCGTTCTCCACGCTGTTCGCGGCGAAGTGTTTGACGCAGGCCATGACGCCTTCGCTCTGTACGCCCTGAACATAGCGCACCGCGAGCCGCGAGGTCAAGTACGGGTCTTCGCTCATGTATTCAAAGCTGCGCCCCCCGATCGGAGTGCGGATCATATTGACGGCGGGGCCGAGCACCATCGCAACGCCGAAATTCTTGGCCTCTTGGCCCAGGGCGACGCCCATCTGACGCGCAAGCTCAGGATTCCAAGTGGAAGCGAGGGCGATGCCGGTCGGGAAATAGGTGGACGTCTTGCCGTCGGTTTCGCGCACCCCGTGGGGACCGTCGGAAAAGCGAAGCTTTGGAATGCCCAACCGCTCGATGCCGTTGGTGTGCATGCTGTCGAAGCCGTGGCACAGCGAGACCCGCTCTTCCAGCGTCATCTGCGTGAGCAGCGCTTGGATGCGGTTTTCAAGATCGGTGGATGCCGCGGACTGAGTCATCGCGGCGAGCAAAGCAGTGGTCAAGTAAATCATGAGTACCCCGACCGAAAGCATACTGCCCCTTGACCGGGCCGGGGTAGGGCAGCTTAGTTGGGATCGACCAGCTTTTTCTTGAGTGCCATCATCGCGGCCTCGGTTCGCGAGTTCACTTGCAGTGCCTTGAGGATATTGGAGACGTGGTTCTTGACCGTCTTTTCCGCAATGCAGAGTTCGTTCGCGATCTCCTTATTCCGCATGCCTCGGGCGATCAGATCGAGAATCTCCGACTCGCGATCGCTCAGGACGAAGAGCTCGGAGTCGTCCGTCTCCTCGTCTTCCTTCACCCGTCGAAAATCTTCGATCACCTTCGCGGCGATACGGGGCGAAATCTTGGCTTCGCCTTTTTCGGCCAAACGGATCGCTTCGATCACGTCCTGCGGAGTCGAGGTCTTGAGGAGATAGCCCAAAGCGCCCGAGCGAAACGCATCGAACACGGTGTCTTCGTCCTCGTTGACGGTCAGGACCACCACGCGAATCCCTTTTTCCTGGCGCAGCGCGCGGCGAATGAGTTCGACACCGCTCATGCGCGGCATGGCCAGGTCGGTCAGGAGAACGTCGGGCGGATCGGCGAGACAGGCGTCGAGAGCCTCTTGGCCGTCTTTGCAAATAGCCACGACCTCGCAATCCTGCGCCATACCCAAGGTCTTTTGCAGTGCGCCCCGATAGGCCGGCTCATCGTCGGCGACGACCACTCGAATGGCTGTGGACATGCGCGCAGTATAGCCGACGACGGGCATAATCGTGACCGTGGCGCTCCTGGAAGTTTCCGAACTGACCGTCGATTTTCCGGCGGGCCGCATCCTGCGAGGAGTCTCCTTCAGCCTGGAGAAGGGACAGACGCTCGGCGTGGTGGGCGAAAGCGGCTGCGGCAAATCGATGACCGGCCTGGCGCTCATGGGAATGATTCCCACCAACGGCGTCACGGGGGGCTCGATTCAACTGGACGGTCGGGAGTTGGTCGGGCTTCGAGAGCGAGAATGGCAGTCGATCCGCGGACAAGAGATCGCCATGGTCATGCAGGACCCCTTCAGCTCGCTCAATCCGGTGATGCGCGTTGGCGAGCAGATCGCCGAGGTTTATCAGGCGCACTTTGGGACCAACCGCGCCGAAGGTTGGCGCCGGGCAGTCGAAATGCTGCGAATGGTGGGCGTGCCTCAGCCAGAAGCGAGCGCCCGGAAATACCCCCACCAGATGAGTGGCGGCCAACGCCAACGCGTTGTGATCGCGATCGCCTTTGCGTGCCGCCCGAAGGTTTTGGTGGCGGACGAGCCCACGACCGCGCTCGACGTCACGCTTCAGGCCCAGATCCTTCGCCTGCTCCGGCAGCTGAAAGAGGAAGAGAACGCGTCGGTCATTTTCATTTCGCACGATATCGGTGTGATCGCTTCGATCAGCGATCTCGTCGCCGTGTTTTACGCGGGCCGCATCGTCGAATTCGGAACGGCGGAAGGCGTTCTGCGCCACCCGCAGCACCCGTATACCAAGGCCCTGCTGGCGGCGATGCCGGACGCACGGCGCGATCGGCTGGAGGCGATTCCGGGGCAGCCGCCGAACCTGCTTGACCTGCCCAAAGGATGCTCGTTCCAGAGTCGGTGCCCCTACCGGTTCGAGCGATGCGAAGAAGATCCGCCTCTGCTCCCGGGTGTGTCCTCGAACGCGGCGTGCTGGCTCGTCGATGACAAGGCGCGGGCGGCTTATCCCGGCAACAGTTCTTCGTAGATGTGATCGAATGCTGTGCTCGCGCTCGACTCTCCGGCCGCGTGAGCGAGCAGCGCCAGACCCAGTGCGGTCGCGATAAAGCGTCGAGGCCCACCAATGCCCGAATCGACCACATGAACGCCCGCGGCTTTGGCTCGGTCTGAGGATTCGAGAAAGGCCTGTTCCCAGCGGTCGTTCAGCGTCCTCAGGCGGCTCATGATGACGGCGTCTGCCATCGCCGCAACATAGAAGGACACCCAAACTCGGAAGAACCGGCTTCGGTCACTGGCGTAAGCGTCGTAAAGGGCGATTTCGGCTTCCACCGCTTC
The DNA here is from genome assembly GCA_044226215.1 of Fimbriimonadaceae bacterium. Taxonomy (GTDB): domain Bacteria; phylum Armatimonadota; class Fimbriimonadia; order Fimbriimonadales; family Fimbriimonadaceae; genus JBGAHK01. The sequence goes on from JBGAHK010000002.1 coordinate 1,289,708, forward strand.
AGCGTCGCCCCCGGCTTGAGCCAGGGCCGCCGCGCGGTCGTGCTCGAACCGCTCGAGAGCGTAATCGATCAGCGCCAGGATGAGGTCTTTCCGGGTGGGGAAATAGTAGTGGATCGCGGCGTGGTTAATCCCGATGTCGCCCGCAACCGAACGGGCGTGGAGGGCTTCCAGCCCTTCTCGGCCGAGGCGCTCATAAGCAGTGGAGAGAATCTGTTCGCGACGGTCCATTTCACCAAATGGTCAATCAGCAAGACCAATTGGTAGGATAGTCCAAGAATTCTCCCGATCCGTTCCAAACCGGGCAAAATGGGACGATGAGTTGGTCAAACCCCGTAATTGCCTTGGCAGGACTCCTTCTCGCACCACCGGCGCAGGACATCTCGGCCCGCACGGTCGAACAGGCGATCCAGACTCTGGCGTCTCCTGCCTTCGAGGGGCGGCTCACGCTTTCTTCCGGGGCGACCAAAGCGGAGCAGTATTTGGCCGGGCAGTTCAAGCGATTCGGGCTCGTGCCCAGCGGGACCAACGGTTATCTCTGGCCATACGAAACCTCGGTCAACCAACAGCCCACTAGCCGAAACGTGCTCTCGATTGAAATGGGCGAGGGACGACGTCTCGCTCTCACCGTGGGAAAAGACTTTCTTCCGCTCTTTGGCTCCAAGCCGTTTCAGGTGGCGAGCGGTGAAATGGTCTGGTGCGGCTACGGCCGTGAGTCCGATTATGAGGGCCTGGACGTGAAAGACAAGGTCGTGCTCGCCTTTCGCGGCGCCGTGAAAGACGGCGAAATGAGCACCTCCGAGAAGGCGCGGATCGCGGCCAAGCACGGCGCGAAAGGCGTGCTCTTTGTAGGCCCCGCCAAGGACGATGGGCTGGACTTGGCCCGCATCACGCGTACGCAGGGGCTTCCGCCCGATGTCGATTTGGTTGGAGCGTCGATTTCGCAGCGATTCTTCACCCAGCTCACGGGTCTCGACTTTCGTCGCGCGCGGCGAAACGAGGCCTTCCAGTCCAAGGCGCTCGGGCACCGCGTCCGCATGATCACGGAATCGGAGCCCCGCAAGGGTATGGCGCATAACGTGATCGGGATCCTCCCCGGCAACGATCCTGCGCTGCGGGACGAGCTCATCGTGATCGGGGCCCACTTTGACCACCTGGGCTACGGCGAGGTGGGGTCGCGGACCGGCCACGAAACGATCCACTTCGGCGCGGACGATAACGCAAGCGGAACGGCGGGGGTGCTCGCTTTGGCGGAGGCGTTTGCCAAGGAGCGCAAGAATCGGCGGACCATCATGTTCCAGCTCTACAGCGGCGAGGAGGAAGGCCTCCTGGGCTCGGCGGCGTGGATCAAGGCGAATCCGCAGGCGCTCAAGCAGATTCACCTCATGGTGAACATGGACATGATCGGCCGACTCCGGAACGAAAAGGTCGAGGTCGGCGGCTTGGACACGTCGCCCGACCTGCCCTCGATCATGAAAGATGTCGCCGTCCCCGGGCTCACCTTAAGTCTCAGCGGCAAGGTCCAGCCTAACAGCGACCAGGCAAGCTTTGCGCGCGCCCAAGTCCCTGTCGTGTTCTGGTTCACGGGACTCCACGACGAGTACCACACGGAGCGGGATACGCCGAAGACGATCAACGTTCCGGGGGAGGTTCTCGTACTCAAGGCCGTCGCGCAGACGATCAATCTTGCGGATCGGCGTAGCAAGCGCCTCGAGCTGGGCAAGTTTGAACTCGGTGGCCGAGAAGGGGGCGACCCGAATCCGACGCGCCGCGTTCGGGTCGGATTCATCCCCGATATGGGCGATACCGGCCCGGGTGTTCTCCTGGGCGGCGCGTCGCCCGACAGCCCAGCGGGGAAGGCGGGCATCAAGGCCGGTGACCGTCTGCTCGAGTTCGATGGCATGAAGATCAACTCGGTCGAGGATCTGCAGAAAGCTCTGGTTCAGGCCAAGCCGAACGTCACCGTGAAGATCAAGATCCGGCGGGACGGAAAGGAGTTGGAACTGGAGCTCACTCCCGTCCCCGCCGTCGCCCAGTGAACCCTTACCCGCGCTCGTGGGTCGACATCGACCTACCGGCGCTTGCCTCGAATGTGCGCGCGATTCGGTCCCGGGTGGGGGCCGACGCGCTGGTCGCGCTCGTCGCCAAGGCAGACGCCTATGGCCATGGTCTGGTGCCGGTAGCTCGGCGCGCGATCCGTGAAGGGGTCGATTGGATCGCCGTCGCCACGGTCCAGGAGGGCATCGCCCTTCGCGATGCGGGAATTCAGTCGCCGATCCTCGTCCTGTCCCCGATCCTGCCCATCGAGGCGGATCAGGCGGTCTTCTACGACCTCCGCCTTCAGATCGACGATCCCTTCATTGCTCAGGCTCTCGACCGTGCGGCCAGCGAGCAGGGCCGCACCGCCCACGTGCATCTCAAGATCGACACGGGCTTGGCGCGCTTCGGCTGCCGGCCGGAAGAAGTCGCGAACATGCTCGCCCAGATCCGCGCTTTGAAGCACATTGAGGTCGAGGGCGCCGCGACCCACTTCATCGATAGTGGCAAGGATCCGGCAATGACCCGCGCCCAGCTCGAGCGGCTGCCGATGGACGACCTGCGCGATCTCCTCGTCCACGTCTCGAACAGTGCGGGGGCAATGCTCTATCCCGAGTTCCCGCGGCGGTTGGTCCGGATCGGGATCGCCGCCTACGGCATTGACCCGTACGCCATGTTCGAACCGGGAGAACTGACCCCCGTGCTCACGTGGAAAGCGCGGGTGATGAGTCTGCGGTCGCGGGATGCGGGCTGGACCGTCAGCTACGCCGCCACACGCCAGCTGGATCGGCCGTCTCGACTTGCCACGCTCGGCGTCGGCTACGGCGATGGCTATCCCAGATCGCTCAGCAACCGGGCCTGGGCGATGATACGAGGCGTGCGCTGCCCCGTGATGGGCCTGGTCTGCATGGATCAGACGGTGGTCGATGTGACGGATGCGCCCTACGTGGAACTGGGGGACGAGGCGACACTGATCGGCGAAGGCGTCACCGTGGAGCATTTGGCTGAAGCCGGTCAGACGAACTGCCACGAGATCGTCACCCGCATCATGTCGCGAGTCCCACGCCGGTACCGGCACGAATCTTAGCGACGCGCGGCGACGAGCATATTTCGCCACTTCGGATTGCGCAGATCATCCGTAGCGACACCGTGATTGGTCGTACTCGAGTGGATGAAGAATCCGTTGCCCATGTACATGCCGGTGTGGCCGATCTTGCCGCGCTTGCGATCCCAGAAATAGAGCCGATCGCCGGGCTGAAGATCTTCGAGCTGGTCGATCCGCTGCCCCACGGTGGCTTGCTCGGCGGCCGTGCGAGGCAGATCGATGCCGATCTTGCCGTAGAGGACTTTGACGAAGCCGGAGCAGTCGATGCCGCGGTTGGGGTCGTTGCCGCCCCAGACGTACGGGGTCCCGATGTACTTCATCGAATAGCCGACCAGGGAAGACCGGGCTCCGCCCACACCGCGCGAAGCGAGTTCGGCATTGCGCGATGACGTCTTGGCCGTCTGATCGAGCGTGATGTCGTAGGGCAACCGGGCGACGTCGTCGAGCTTGATGTAGCCGACCGCCTGATTCTGGAGCACCACCTGCAGCCACGAACTGTATTTCGAGGGCCGGATGATCAAATACTCGTACGGCTTGCAGCGGTAATAGGTCCGCGATCGTCCGTTCGGCGCCGAATGGATGGTCGTCTTACGAACGGTCTGACCGAGCTTGCCGAGCACGACGGTGTCGGCCCAAGCCATCGGGGTAGCAAGTAGGATCAGGCAGGAAAGCGCTCTCATTGCAAATTGGGAAGTGCAGCTGAATTTTGGGCCGAAGCGGCCGCGGAATACCATAGATAGTCGGTTTTTCGTGGTCGAAAGTTCAGGTTCAGCGCGAGGCTCTGAGCGCGAGCTTGAGGCCCTGCAAGATCAGACGTCCATCGGTCGACCCCAATACGTCCCGAGTCGCCCGTTCGGGGTGGGGCATGAGGCCGAGGACATTGCCCGCAGGGTTCACGATTCCCGCGATGGCATGCTCCGACCCGTTCGGGTTGGCGGATTCGTCCCGCTCGCCCTCCGGGGTCACGTACCGAAAGGCGATCAAACCCTCGCCTTCCAGCCGCTCCAGGGTCTCCGGCGAAGCGACATAGCGCCCTTCTCCGTGCGCGATGGGAATGCGCACGATCCGGTCGACGCCTTGCGTCCATAGGTTCGGTTTTCCCTCGGCTCGAAGGTACACGTCCTTGCAGGAGAAGCGCTCGCTGCCGTTCAGGAGGAGGGCGCCGGGCAGCAGGCCCGTCTCGCATAAAATCTGGAAGCCGTTGCACGCCCCGATGACGGGTGCGCCGCGCTCGGCCAGCCGCTGGACTTCGCTCATGACGGGGGCCCGGGCGGCCATCGCCCCGCAGCGGAGGTAGTCGCCATAGCTGAAACCGCCGGGAATGAACACGGCGTCGAACCCAGCCAGACTGGTCGCCTCGTGCCATACGTATTCGGCGGCGATGCCGAGGTCGTCGTTCAGCGCATGGTAAGCATCTTGTTCGCAGTTGGAGCCGGGAAAGCGGATGACGGCGACCTTCATTCGATCCCCTCGATGCGGTAGTCCTCGATCACCGGGTTCGCGAGCAGCTTCTGGCACATTTCAAGAATACGCCCCTCGTCGGCTTGATCGACCTCGACTTCAATGAACTTACCGATGCGGACTCCCTGGACTTCGTCGTAGCCCAGTTTTTGGAGGGATCCCGCGACCGTTCGCCCTGCCGAATCGAGAAGCGATGGTTTCAGGGTGACGATGAGGCGAACTTTGGGCATGGAATCCGTAGTTTATCCGACGAACGGGTATCCTACCGGTTCAACCTGCCCACGCTGCCGATGCTGTCACGCTGGTGGAGATGAGCTTATGCCGATCATGCGTGTTCTGATTGCCGATGACGATCCCATCATCTTGCTTGATTTGAAGCAGATGCTGGAGAACCTCGACTACGAGGTGGTCGCCGAGGCTCACGATGGGAAGCAGGCGATCGAACTGGCTCGTGAGACCCGCCCCGACATTTGCGTTCTCGACGTCAAGATGCCGGTGACGGACGGCATCGAAGCCGCCACGACCCTGACCGAGGAAGAGATCGCGCCCGCCGTCCTCCTTACTGCCTATAGCGATCGCGAACTGATCGACCGCGCCAAAGAAGCCGGCGTGTTCGGATATCTGGTTAAGCCGTTCAAGCCCAGCGATCTGCCTCCTGCGATGGAAGTCGCGCGCGCCCGATTCGAGCAGAACGTACAGCTGTCGCAAGAAGTGGCGACGCTTCAGGAGCGCTTGGAGGCCCGCAAAGCCGTCGAGAAGGCGAAGGGAATCCTGATGCAGGACCTCGGCGTGAACGAAGCCGAGGCCTATCGGCGCATCCAACTCCAGTCCATGAACGCGCGAAAGTCGATGCGCGAAGTCGCCGAGGCCATCATCTTGGCCAAGAGCGTCTGAGTTCCGGGCCTCGAAAACCCGAAAAAGTAAACTAAGCCCTTGTCGGACACGATGCCTACCCCAACTTTGTCGCGGCTGGAGCGCGCGCTTGAACGCGACGTGCTTCTCGGCGATGGTGCCAACGGCACCTATCTCGCCCGGCTCGGATTCACCAAACAGCCCTACGATTTGGCTAATCTGCTCGCTCCTGACCTGGTTCGTCAGGCGCACGAGGCCTATTTTGACGCTGGAGCCGACTTTGTCGAGACGAATACCTTCACCGCGAACCGGGTGCGGATGGCGGACGCCAACGTCGACGTCGTCGAACTCAACCGCCGCGGGGCCGAACTCGCGCGAGAAGCGGCGGGACCGGACCGCATCGTGCTTGGTGCCATCGGGCCGTGCGGGAAGCCGCTGGAGCCGATTGGTCCGCTCAGCCGCGAACAGTATTTCGAAGCGATCCAAGAGCAGGCGCGGGCGCTCGCTGAAGGTGGCGTGGACGGGTTCATCCTCGAAACGTTCATCGATACGGAAGAGATGCGCATCGCGGTCGATGCCGTGCGGAGCGTGTGCGATCTACCCATGATCGTCAGCAAGGCGTACATCGAAGATGGCGAGGCGCTGGCGGAAGGCCTACCCATTCGAGCAGCCGAGGACATGGCCGATCTGCACGTGGTCGCGGTGGGCGCGAACTGCATTGTCGGGCCGCAGCGGATGGTGGATATCGTACGCCAGATTGCTGAAGGCACAACCTTGCCGGTGCTGGCTTTTCCCACGCCTGGTCTGCCGCAGCTGGTCAAGGGCCAGGTCACCTATGACACCTCGCCTGAGTACTTCGCCAAGGCCGCGATGCGGCTTGTCGAAGAGGGCGCGAAGATCATCGGCGGGTGTTGCGGAACGACGCCGGAGCACATCCGCGAGATGCGGCGACTGATCGATGGATCGCCCATCCGCCGCGCGAAACGCACGGTCACGCTGCGCGAAAAAGACCAGAAGCCTCTGCCGGCCTCGGAACCGACCGAGCTGAGCGAAAAGCTAGGCAAGAAGTTTGTCATCACGGTGGAAATGGACCTCCCGCGTGGTCTGGTGGTCGATAAGGTTCTGCGAGGGGCGCGGAGTCTGAAGATCAAAGGCGCCGATCTGATCGATATTTCCGACGGAGCCCGGGCGCGCCTCCGCATGAGCCCGACCGCGGTCAGCAAGCTGATCCAAGATCAAGTCGGCATCGAAGTCATGATGCACTTCGCCTGCCGAGACCGCAACATGCTCGCCGTGCAAGCGGACCTATTGGGCGCCCACGCGCTGGGCATCCGGAACATCCTTGCGATCACGGGCGATCCGGCCACGATCGGCGACTACCCGAGTGCCACGAGCGTTTACGATGTCGATGCGATCGGCTTGGTCCGGATTCTCAGCCGGTTCAACGAGGGCATCGATATGGCTGGCTACAGCGTGGGCACGAAGTGCGCGTTCACGATTGCGATCGCCTACAACCCGCTGGCGGCCGATATGGAGCTTGAACTGGATCGCCTCAAACGAAAAGCCGATGCGGGCGCCCATGTCGTCTACACCCAGCCGATTTTTGAGCCGCGATACATCGAGCAAGCCGCCGAAACGTGTGCTCGCCTCAAACTGCCGCTGTTTATCGGCGTTCTTCCGTTGCGCTCCAGCCGCCACGCCGAATTTATGCACAACGAGGTGCCCGGAATCGAAGTGCCCGATTGGCTTCGCGAGAAAATGGCGGGGGCAGCCGACGACGATAGCGCGCTGAAGACCGGCATCGAAGAGGCGCAGAAGCTGTCTTGCGACCTCAAGCAAACGGCCCAAGGCCTCTACCTCATGCCGCCTTTCGGCAGTCATCACATCGCGGAAGCCGTGATGGACGCCGTCATTTGACCGCGCCGCTATACTGCCAGCTATGCGGCTGCTCATCGTGGAAGACGACGAGGTCATCGGGGATCGCACCCGTCTGGCGCTCGTTCGCGATGGCTACCATGTCGACTGGGCACTGGACGGCGAAGAAGGCCTGCGCATGGCGCGCGCCCATCCCTACCATCTGATCATTCTCGACGTGATGATGCCGAAGATGGACGGCTTCCAAGTGGTCCAGGAACTGCGCAACGAGCGGGACCGCGTGCCGATTCTCATGCTCACGGCGCGCGACGCCACCACGGACCGGGTCAAGGGCCTCGATACCGGCGCCGACGACTATCTGATCAAGCCGTTCGACTTCTCCGAGCTCACCGCGCGCATCCGCGCCTTGCTCCGGCGCGATAAGCCGATCAAGTCGAGCGTCATCCATGTGGCCGACCTTGCCATCGACACCCTCGCGAAGACCGTAGAGCGGGACGGCGAGCCGATCCACCTCACGAAGCGGGAGTACACGCTGCTGGAAGCGCTCGCCCAGAACCAAGGTCGCGTCCTTTCGCGCGATACGATCATCGAGCGGGTTTGGGACGACGACCAGAGTCTCTCCAACACCGTCAATTTCCACGTGACGTCGCTGCGAAAGAAGATCGACGCAGATCGCGATGGCTCGCTCATCGAGACCGTTCATGGGCTGGGCTATCGGCTGGTCTCTCCCGCGAGGGACGGCGCATGACAGTCCGGCGTCGGCTCGTGGTGATGAATTCGCTGGTCGTGTTCATTGTGCTCGTGGGCGGCGGCGCCGGCCTGATCGCCAGCACGCGGCAGTTCGTGATGAACTCGATGGATCGCGAACTGCGCCAAGGAGCCCGCCGAGTCGGCCCGATGCCGTTCGTCCGCCCGCCAGATGAAGGGAGAGGCGGACCGCCGCGCCGCCCGCCCCGGGAATTCGACCCCGTCCAACGCCCGACGCTGTTTGGCATCGATGGCCACCTCTTGGAAGCAGATGAAGATACGATCGTGCTCGACCGCCAGGCGGTCCAGACCGCGCTGATGGGCCATGAGGTGATCCGCACTTTGGCGCTCCAGGACCGCTCGGTTCGCATGGTCGTGACGCCGGTGTACGAGCGCGGCCGCCTGATCGGAGCCGTGCAGCTCGCCCACGATCTCAGCGACTTCAACCGGCTTATCACCGCCCAGACCACGATTGGGCTCACGCTCCTGCCTGCGGTCGTGCTGCTCGCGGCGCTCGCGGGTTGGTACCTCGCTGACCGAGCGCTGCGTCCGGTCGCCCATATTCAGGAGGCGGCTGCGCAGATCGATGAAACCGATCTGCATCGACGCTTGCCCGTCGAGGGCGACGATGAATTCGCTCAGCTCAGCGAAACGTTCAATGCGATGCTGGTGCGACTCGAGCGATCGTTCGAGCGCCAGAAGGCCTTTGTGGCGGACGCTTCTCACGAACTGCGAACTCCGCTAGCTCGGCTGCTCATCACGACCAGTTCTGCTTTGGCCCAAGGAGCCAGCGAGGAAGAACTGCGGGACGCGCTGACTGTTGCGGATCGCTCAGGGCGATCGATGAGCCGCCTCGTCGATCAGCTTCTGGCGCTGGCCCGACTCGATGCCTCGCCCCGCGAAGCCGCTCACGAGGTGGCGAACGTCCTGAGCGCCGCGCGAACAGCGGCAGAGATGACCGGCGCGGACGTGGCGTTGGACGTGAAGGAGGACCTCCAGGTCCGCTGCGATCCCGATGATCTCACCCGCATCCTGCGCAACCTCATCGAAAACGCGGTTCGCGTCACCCCACAAGGACACTCTGTCGCCGTTCGGGCGGTCGAAGCGGAGGATGGCGTCGAACTCCAGGTCGAGGATCATGGCCCTGGAATCGCCGCGGAGCACCTGGCTCATTTGGGAGAGCGCTTCTTCCGGGTCGAGGGCGACCGGTCGCGCCAGTCGGGCGGAGCCGGGCTTGGGCTGGCGATCGTGAAGGGGCTGGTCGAGCGAGCGCAGGGTCGGATGAAGATCGAGAGCGACCTAGGGCAAGGCACGACCGTAAAAATCTGGCTACCGCAAGAAAAATCGCGATCCAAATAATTTCCAAATACTCGGATCCTATTCTCTATCTGTCGGACGCAAAAAGCGCCGTGGAGAAAACGATGAAAAACCTCGATAACAAGTTCAAATTCCGAGCCCTTCTGGGACTGGCGACGGCCTCGATGACGGTGCTCGCACTGACCCAGGTGGCGGCGGCGAGCAACACGGGCTCCAGTCACGAAGTGGTGGCCTTGTGCACGACGCAGGACGGGCCGCCTCCCCAGGAGCGAGGTCCCCGACGCCCGCCGATGGGTCCTGCTCTGGCCGGCATTCCCGAAGTGGCCAAGGAACTCGGTCTGACCGAGGATCAGCTGGCGGCCATTCGCGACGTGGCCGAGTCACTCCGGGGCTCCCGACCGGACAAAGAGACGATGGACGCGGCAATGGGCAAGATCAAGTCGATCATGAACGCAGCTCAGTGGAAGCGGTTCAACCAGATCCAGCTCCAACTGGCGGGTCCGGGAGCGTTCCTCATGCCGGAAACGGTGCAGGCGCTCGGTCTCTCGTCGGCTCAGCAGGATCAGATCAAGGCGATCTTGGATGCGAATCGTCCGAAAGAAGGCGAGCGACCCCAGGGCGACCCGAAGCAGATGCACGACAAGGTGATGAAGCAGATTCTGGCCGTCCTGACCGCTGATCAGCAAGCCAAATGGCAGGACATGCTGGGAGCCGAATTCAAGCTGCCGAAGCGCGGCCCAGGCGGCGGTCCTGGCGGCCCCGGTGGCCCCGAAGGACGCGGCGGTCCGGGTGGCCCGGGGGGTCCCGACGGGCGTGGCGGCCCGGGCGGTCCCGGCGAGCCGGAATAACGCTTGCGAATGAAGAAGAGCGACGTCCGAAAGGGCGTCGCTTTTTTCGTGCCTGGCCCGGCACGGACGCGGGGTCCGGGTGCGAGGTAAAGTCTAACGAGCATGGAGTTCCTGCAGCAGCTACCACCCTATGTGCTCTCGTTGATTCGAGTCGTGCTGTTTGTGGTCCCCCTGCTGCTGATCGTCCCCGGATTTATTTGGTGGGAGCGTCGGCTACTCTCCTGGATGCAGGACCGCATCGGTCCCAACCGAGTGGCGACGATCACGCTGAAGAGCGGTAAGAAAATCAAGCTGTTCGGTCTGCTCCAGCCCATCGCCGACGGCATCAAGCTATTCTTCAAAGAAGACATTACGCCGAGCGACGTCGACCGTGTCCTTTACTTCATCGCACCGGCGATCGCGCTCTTTCCCGCCTTTGCTTTGGGGGGAACTCTGCCGTGGGGTCCGAGCAGCGGTGTGTACGGACTGCTCACTCCGATCGCCAATGTCGATATCGGCATCCTTTACGTCTTGGCGATTTCGTCGCTGGGTGTCTACGGCGTCGTGCTCGCGGGTTACGCGTCGAACAACAAATATTCGCTGCTGGGTGGCCTCCGCAGTTCAGCCCAATTGATCAGCTACGAACTCGCGATGGGCGTCTCCCTCGCCTGCATCGTTCTGTCGAGCGGCTCGCTTCGGCTGGGCGATATCGTCAAGGCGCAGGAAGCGCCGCTCTGGGGTTCGGTACCCGTCATCCAGAACTGGTTCATCTTTACGCCGTTCGGGTTGGTTTCAGCGGTCATCTTCCTCATCTGTATGGTGGCGGAAACGAACCGCGCCCCCTTCGATCTCCCCGAAGCGGAGAACGAGATCATCGCGGGCTACCACACCGAGTACAGCTCGATGAAGTTCGCGGTCTTCTTCATGGGTGAGTACGCGGCGATGTTCGTCTTCGGCTGCATCTTCATGACCGTGTTCGTTGGCGGATATCACCTGTTGCCGGTCGACTGGGGCCAGATCCCAGGTCTGAGCTTCATGAAGTCCGTCGACTACTGGCTTTCGCCGCTCACGTTCATCGGCAAAGGCTTTGCCGTCATCACGTTCTATATTTGGCTTCGCGCCACGCTCCCGCGGCTGCGCTATGACCAGCTGATGTCGCTCGGATGGAAGAGTCTCCTGCCGATCGCAGTCGCGAATTTCATCCTCGTCGCAGTCTGGATCGTGTGCACCAAGGTGTACGGGGCGGCGGCGGGCTGGGTGGCGGGGATCGGCGGCCTGGTGCTCTGTCTGCTCCTCTACCGGACCTTCGTCATGCCGAGTAAGGAACTGGGCAAGGGGCTCGAAAAACGATCGATCGAGATGGTCGACCCAGAGGCGGTGCGCGCATAATGCTCAGCCCAAATCAACTTGTCTTCATCATGCTCGCGGGAATCGCGATGCTCGCATCGGTCGGTGTGGTGGCTTTCAATAACCCCGTCCGAAGCGCTTTGAGCCTCGTCGTCAACTTCTTTGTCCTCGCCTTCATCTATTTCACGCTCGGTGCGCAACTCCTCGGCATCACACAGATTCTCGTCTACACGGGCGCGATCATGGTGCTGTTCCTGTTCGTGATCATGCTGCTGAATCTGGGATCGGAGTCAGCGCGTGAACGCTTCAACGACAAGCGGCCGATCGTCGCCCTGCTCCTCGGTCTTGCCGCCTTCATCATGATCGCGGTTCAAGTGCTGCTGCCTCTCGCAAAAGTGGGCGCGCCCCGATCTGATGCGGCCTTCGGCACGCCTCAGGCGATCGGCAAAGTGCTTTTCACCAACTATGCCTATCCCTTCGAAATTGCGAGCGTTCTGCTCCTCGTCGGAATCGTCGGCTCGATCATGCTGGCGAAGCGGAGGCTCTAAATGCCGAACCTGATGCCGGCCGGCCCCGACGTTCCGCTTTGGTGGTATCTCGCGCTCGGACTGTTCATGTTTTCGGCGGGCACGGTTGGCGTCATTTCCCGGCGCAATCCGGTCGTGGTGTTCATGTGCATCGAGTTGATGCTCAACGCCGTGAACCTGACCTTCATCGCCTTCGCGCGATACGCCCCCAGTCCAGTCGATCACGGAGTGAACGCATGGATGGGCGGCCAGATGATGGTGATCTTCGTGATGGCCGTGGCGGCCGCCGAAGTTGCCGTTGGGCTGGGCATCATCATGGCGATTTACCGACTGCAAGAAAATGTGGATGTCGATGAAATGCGGGAGATGAGGGGATGAACGACAGCTATCAACTCGTTTGGCTGATTCTCGCCTTCCCGCTTCTTGGATTTTTGATCCAGGCTTTGGCGGGGGGATGGGTCGTCCGGACGCTGGGCCCGAAGCGAGGAAAGCGTCTGATGGGCACGCTCGCGGTCTTACCGATCGTGGGGTCGTTCATCGTCGGCGTGACCCTTGTGCAGTACCTTTCCTTGAGCGCGCCCACGGCGCGCGAAAGCACGCAGACGCTCTTCAGCTGGATCAAGATCGCCAGTATCGATATTCCGTTCGAATTTCGCATCGATCCCCTGTCGATGACGATGGTGCTCATCATCACCGGAATCGGAGCGCTCATCCACCTGTATGCCACGGGCTACATGTCGGAGGAGAAAGAGTACACGCGGTTCTTCACCTACCTGAACCTGTTTATCTCGTTCATGCTCGTGCTGGTTCTCGGAGCCAACCTGCCGCTGCTGTTCATCGGCTGGGAAGGCGTGGGCCTCTGCAGCTACCTGCTCATCGGCTTTTGGTACAAGGATTTCGCGAACGCTCGTGCCGCCAACAAGGCGTTCATCGTCAACCGCATCGGCGACTGGGGCATGACCTTGGGCATGTTCCTCATCGTGGCACTGATCACGACCAATCTCGATAAGCTCGGCAACGTTGGAAACGCACGGTTCCTCAGCTACGACGTGATCTTCAACCCGCGCGTGCTCGAGATCTTCAAGCAGAACCCGGGCGTCACAACCGCGATCGCTTTGCTCCTGTTTGTGGGCGCGATGGGCAAATCCGCCCAATTCCCGCTCTACGTCTGGCTGCCCGATGCGATGGCGGGTCCTACCCCAGTTTCGGCCCTCATTCACGCAGCGACGATGGTAACGGCGGGCGTCGTGCTCGTGAATCGGATGCATCCGATTTTCGAACTGTCGCCGGTCGCCTGCTCCATTGTCGCCGTGATCGGCGCGTTTACGGCTCTCTTTGCCGCCCTTATCGCCTTTGGTCAAACGGACATCAAGAAGGTTCTCGCGTACTCCACGGTTTCGCAACTGGGCTTCATGTTCGTGGCGTGCGGCGTCGGTGCGTTCTGGGTCGGCATGTTCCACGTCACCACGCACGCCTTCTTCAAGGCCCTGTTGTTCTTGGGTTCGGGTGCCGTGATCCACGCGATGTCGCACGACCAGGACATGCGCCACTACGGCAACCTCGCCAAGTACATCAAAGGCACGGCGGCCACCATGGTCATCGGTTGGCTGGCGATCGCGGGTATTCCGCCACTTGCTGGCTATTGGTCGAAAGAAGCGATTCTGGGCGGTGCGTTTGGCAATCAGCTCGCGGTCGTCAACGGGGTCAACGTGGGCCAGATCTGTGGCTGGGTATTGCTCCTGGTCGCGGTTCTGACGGCGGCGTATATGACCCGGATGACGATGCTCACGTTTTTTGGACCGAAAGAGCAGTGGCGCGAAATGCATGCGCACGACCATGGTCACGATCATCACGCCGAGCACGCCCATCACGAGGTGCATCACGGCCACGATCACCACGGCCAGGATCCCTCGTTCTTTTACAGCGACGAAGAGATGGCGGCTCGAACCGAAGCGGAAGAGCACCATCACGCGCTCGATGGCTCGCATCAACCGCACGAAGTACCGCCTTCGATGCTCATTCCTTTGATCGTGCTGGCTGTGCTCAGTTTGGTCGGCGGTTGGGTGCTGCACAACAACGAACTGCTTCAACACTGGCTCTATCCGGGCGGACTCACGTTCCTCGATGCGGAAGCCGTCGCGGGCGAGCCGCATGGCTGGATGGGGCAGCCGGTTCCTGTGGTCGGCAATGTGCTTGGTCTGATGGGCACGCTCGCCGGCGTGATCGGCATTCTGTACGGCCTCGCCGTCTACCGACGCGGCCTGCCTGAGAGGGAGAACGAAGAGTCGAAATGGCACCCATTCCGGCGCTCGGCCCGCGATCAGTTTGGTTATGATCAGGCGCTGGTCGAAGGTGGCGTCGAGGGCGGCGGTCTCCTCGGCAACTTCATGTGGCGCAAGGTCGATTCTCGGTTCGTCGATGGAACCGTCAACGGAATCGCCGGATTCTTTGGAGGTTTGGGCACGATGTTTCGCAGCGTCCAGAGCGGCTACGTCCGCGACTACGCGATTCTGATGATGGTGGGGGTGGCTGGTGTGCTCGGTACGGTGGCGTACGTGATCTCCAAAATCGGAGGCGCGCAGTAATGGGCCTTCTTTCGATCATCACCTTCCTGCCTCTGATCGGCGCGCTGATCGTCGCGCTCATGCCGAAGGATCGGTCCAAGGAGATCAAGGCTGCCGCGTTGCTCACGACCGTGGTGACGTTCGGCGTCAGCCTGCTTCTCTTCAAAGGTTTCAACCCCAACACGTTCCACTTCCAGTTTGTGGAAGCCAAGACGTGGGTGCCGAGCATGGGCATTCAGTACAAGCTCGGCCTGGATGGCATCAGTTTGTGGCTGGTCGTGCTGACCACCTTCCTCACCGTCATCGCCACGTGGTTCAGCCAGTACATCGGCCAGCGGGTCAAGGAGTACATGATTTTCATGCTCCTGCTCGAGACGGCGATGCTCGGCGTCTTTGTGTCGCTCGACCTGGTGCTGTTCTACACGTTCTTTGAGGCTTCGCTCATCCCGATGTACTTCCTGATCAACATCTGGGGTGGTGCGCGGCGACGCTATGCGGCGGTCAAGTTCTTCATCTTCACGTTTGCCGGCTCCATCTTCATGCTGGTCGGCATCATCACGATCTCGCAGCTGATGAAGCGCTACACGGGCCAGATGAGCTTCGATATCGTAGCCATCCAGGAACAAGCGGCGTTGGGTCGACTCTGGGCAGGTGCCTTCCAATTGGAGGCGTGGGTCTTTTGGGCATTCACGATCGCCTTTATGGTCAAGTGCCCGATGTTCCCATTCCACACGTGGCTGCCCGACGCGCACGTCGAAGCCCCGACGGCGGGCTCGGTCATTCTGGCAGGCGTCTTGCTGAAGATGGGAACGTACGGCTTCCTGCGATTCTGCATTCCGCTGTTCCCCGAGGTGGCCTCGTACGCTGCGCCCGTCATTGTCGGATTGGCCGTGGTCGGCATCATCTATGGCGCGATCGTGGCGGCCGTTCAGCCTGACGTCAAAAAGCTCGTTGCCTATTCGAGCGTTGCGCACATGGGATTTGTGATGCTCGGCATCTTCTCCTTCACCCACACCGGGATGATGGGTGGGGCGCTGCAGCAGCTCAACCACGGCGTCAGCACCGGCGCACTGTTCTTGCTCATCGGCCTCATCTACGAGCGGCGTCATACGCGCGAATTCAAAGAGTTCGGTGGTCTCAAGGCCCAGATGCCGATTTTCGCGACGATCTTCCTCATCGTCATGCTGAGCAGCGTCGGCCTGCCGGCGACGAATGGCTTTATCGGCGAATTCCTCGCGCTGCTCGGCGTCTTCCAAGCCAGCTATGCCGGTTTCCTGAACCTGAACGTCGTGTATGCCGGTATCGCCGGGGTGGGCGTGATTCTCGCCGCGGTCTACCTGCTGGTCATGTATCAGAAGATGTTTTATGGCCCGAACGACAATCCCGCCAACCAACGACTGAAGGACCTCAAGGGCTGGGAAGTCGCCATGTGCGGTTCGCTCGTGGTCCTCATCTTTTGGGGCGGCCTGTTCCCGAACAGCTTTATGAAGCCGATGGAGGCCAGCATCGGAGCGATGCGGCTCATGAGTCTTGCCAATCCGGGCGAGCGACCCAGTTGGGCGAATCCGAGCCATGAGATCGACGCGCAGATGAACCTCGTGTCGAATGGCAAGATCGTGGCGCCGGCGCAGCTTCATCCTCAACCGGTGGTTCCCGAGCCCGAAGCAGGAGTAGTCGCCCAGCGATGACCCACGCCGCCTCGCGCCCGATGACGATCGAGGGCCTGCCGGGCTCGTTCATCGTCGTCCCCAACGTGGTGGGCTTGGCACGCCAACAGGGCGTGGAGCTGCTGCGAGTGCTGCGCGACGATCCCGAGGCGGGATCCATCCAAGTTCACGCCTTTGCGCGAGAACTGACCGAGGCGGTCCGAGCGGCGGACCCGAACGGCGTCCTGTATTTGCTCGAGGGCGCCCATCCCGCGGCGACGACCCCAATGGAATACGGTGGCCACTTCCTCGAAGTCGACCGCGCGATCCTCTCTGTCGCCGATCCGACCCGCGTGGCGATCTTCGTCGAAGGCCGCGACGCCTATCTCGATTTCGTTTCGGATCTCCCCGGCTTTGCGCTCGGTTGGGACACCGAGCAGAATGATGTGTCACTCAACCAGATGGAGCATCTACGTCCTGGACCGTTCTTTACGCGCACCTTGGCCGGAGGATTTGAGGTGATTCGCCATGTATGATTTCGCACCGCCCGCCATCGAATGGTCGTTGCTGATGCCCGTGATCCTCGTGATCTGCGCGGGCCTGCTCGGACTGATTTATGAAATGGCGCTTCCGAAGCGAATTAACGACGGCATCATCGGCATGAGCGTCGTTGGACTGCTTGGCTCCCTCGGCACGCTCATTTGGCAGCTTTATGGGCGGCAAGGCGAAACGCTGGCGGGAATGGTCATGCGGGACCGGATGAGCGTCGCGCTCCAGATCGCCATCGTCGGAATCACCCTCCTCACGATCTTCTTTAGCGAGCCCTACCTGCGCCAAAAGCGCATTCCGTTTGGTGAGTTCTATCCGATGCTCTGCTGGAGTGCGGCCGGCGGCATGATCATGGTGAGTACGACGAACCTGCTCATGTTCTTCATCGGTTTGGAGGTACTCAGCGTCGCGCTGTACGTTCTTGCCGGCATGGCTCGCAGCGAAAAGCGGTCCGAAGAGTCCGCGATCAAGTATTTCTTGCTCGGCGCATTCGCGACCGGCTTCTTGCTCTACGGCATCGCCTTTATCTTCGGCGCGACGGGCAGCCTGGACATCGGGCTGATCACCACCGCCTGGGCCACGAATGATGTCAGCGTCCGGACGATGCTCGTCTTCGGTCTCGGCCTCATCTTGGTCGCCCTCGGCTTTAAGTCGGCTCTGGTGCCCTTCCACGCTTGGGCGCCGGACGTTTACCAAGGCGCGCCGACGAACGTGACCGCGTTTATGGCGGCTGCGGTCAAGGTGGCCGCGCTCGGTGGCTTGCTTCGCATCCTCAGCGCCTGCACGGACCTCAGCGCCTATTGGCTCCCCGTGCTTCAGGGCGTCGCCATCCTCTCGATGGTCATCGGCAACGTGCTCGCCCTCGTGCAGCGCGACGTGAAGCGCATGCTTGCGTATTCGAGCATCGCCAATGCGGGCTATGTTCTGGTCGGAATCATCAGCCATGGACTCGCACCCACGAACGTCGGCTACTCGACAACCGTGTTTTATCTCGTGAGCTACAGCCTGATGACGGTCGGAACGTTTGGCATCGTGACCCTTACGGCCAAGCGAGGTGCGGAAGGGACTCGGTTTGAAGACTTGAACGGCCTCTACCAGCGGCATCCTTTCGCTGCGGTCTGCTTGATCGTGTTCGTCGCGTCTCTCATCGGCGTTCCCCCCACGGCGGGCTTCTTTGGAAAGCTGATGATCTTCAACGATGCGGTGGCATCGGGTCAGACCGCGCTCGCGATCGTCCTGGCCGCGTGCTCGGTCATCTCGGTTTACTACTATCTGAACTTGGTGCTGGCTGCGTTTGTGAATGAAGACCGCGAGCGGTCCGAAGCCACCGCGCCGATGAACATCGGTCTCGCCTTCTCGTGCGCGGCCTGCCTCATCGGTGTTCTCGGTCTGAGCTTCGTGTCCTCGCCGATCATCAATTACATCGGAGCCGCCCGTTGAAGCTCGGCGTCAGCATGTGGAGCTATGTCCGCGCGTTCCAAGCGGGACGTCTGGACCTTCCCGGATTCATTCATGAGGCCAAGCGAATCGGCGCGGACGGCGTCGAGCTGCTCGATTTCTTCTACAAGGACACCGAGAACGATCGCGCGATGGCCGCCAAAGCGCTCCAAGAGACGGGCCTGCCTTGCGCGACCTTCAGTGTCGCCAACAACTTTGCCAAGCCAGACCCGGAGACTCGCCAAGTCGAGTTGAACAAGATCAGGTTTGGCGTGGATGAGGCGGTGCGATTTGGTGCGGGCGTCGTGCGCGTCTTCGCGGGCGATGTCAGCGAATCGGTGACGCTGGAAAGCGCGATGGAGTGGATCGTCGACGGTCTCGCCGAAGGCTCTGTCTATGCGGCCGAAAAGGGCGTGAAGCTGGCGTTGGAAAACCACGGCAGTCTTGCCGGCCGCGGCGAGCAGGTGCGCGGCATCGTCGAGGCGGTCCGCCGAAAAGCCGGAAACGACGCGCTGGGGGCGAACCCCGATACCGGCAACTTCTTGCTCGTCGGCCAGGCCAGCCACGAAGCGATCGCTCACGTTGCGCCGCTGGCGTACATGGTTCACTTCAAAGACTTTATGCCGGCACCGGCCGGACACGAAGGGTTTGCTTATACGTCGATCGACGGCTCCAAGTTCGTCGGGACCGCAGTTGGCGAAGGCGCGGTCGACCTGGGCGCTTGCTTGATCGAACTTAGCCGCGCCGGCTTTAAGGGCTGGCTGAACGTCGAATACGAGTCCGAGGAGGATCCGTTTACGGGCGTGCCTCGGTCCGTTGCGAACGCACGCCGGTTCCTCGAAGGCCAGAAGTAGCTCTTCCGGAAAGAAAAGCAAAACGAAAGAAGCCTTCCAGATTGTCTCTGGAAGGCTTTGCTTTTGTCACCCGCCTCGACTAGCGTCGCGGTCGGAAGCGAGCGTTGACCTCATCTTGGTCGTCGCGCTTCTTGCGGGGGAACTCGTCGGGCACCTGCGGCGCGCGGTCTGCGTTGGCATCCTCGTTTCGCGGGGCCGGCTCGGGTCGATCTTCTCGCTCGACGACAGCGACGCCTTCGGGCCGAGGACCACGGTCGCGATCTCGGTCTCGATCACGTCCGCCGCGATCTCCGCGGTCTCCGCGATCACCACGATCTCGGTCACGTCCGCCTCGATCACGGTCTCGTCCGCCCCGGTCGCGTCCGCCTCCACCGAATCGTCCGCCGCCGCCTCCAGCTGAGCTCTTCACCGTGCTCGGGTCGGCACTTTCGTTGCCTTCGAGCGATTCGAGCGTCTGGGCGAGGCCAAGGGCCGTCAAGTTGACGCGTCCCATGCTGTCGATCTCGTGAACCTTCACGTTGAGCGTGTCGCCCACGTTGACCACATCGTCCGGTCGTCGAATCGGTCGGGTGGTCAGGTGCTCGGTCGGGACCAAGCCTTCCTTGCCCGGGATGTATTCGACCATGGCGCCACGACCCATGAGTCGCGTGACCTTGCCGGTGAATTCGGCACCAACTTCCGCGGTTGCGGTCAAAGCGCGAATCGCTTCGATGGCGATCTGAGCGGCTTCGCCCGTGTTGGCCGCGATGAGCACTCGGCCGTCCTGCTGGATGTCGATTTCCGCACCGGATTCGTTCGTGATCTTGCGAATCGTCGCGCCGCCTGGGCCGATAACCGCGCCGATCTTTTCTGGGTTGATCGTGATCGTCGTGATTCTCGGGGCGTTGAGATTGATCTCGCGGCGAGGAGCCGGAAGTTCCGCCTCGATGACATCGAGGATTTCGAACCGGGCGTCCTTGGCTTGGCTCAGCGCGTCAGCGAGAACCTTCTCGGGAATACCGTCGAGCTTCGTGTCCAGCTGGAGAGCGGTGATGCCGTCTCGGGTTCCTGCGACCTTGAAGTCCATGTCGCCGCAGAAGTCTTCCATGCCCTGGATATCCGTGAGCACCTTGAAGACTTTGCCGTCCGACATGAGGCCCATCGCGATACCCGCGACCGGAGCCTTGATCGGCACGCCGGCGTCCATCAGAGCGAGGGTCGAGCCGCAGACCGACGCCATCGACGTCGAGCCGTTCGACTCCAGCACTTCGCTCACGAGGAGCAACGAGTAAGGAAATTCGGGGTCGTCGAAGGGAAGAACCGCCATGAGCGCGCGCTCGGCGAGGGCGCCGTGACCGACTTCTCGTCGACCCGGACCGCGCATCGGCCGCACCTCACCCACCGAGTAGGGCGGGAAGTTGTAGAAGTGCATGTAGCGCTTGTCTTCGACTTCCTCGATGCCGTCCATGGTCTGCGCGTCCTTGGGCATGCCCAACGTGGCGACCGTCATGACCTGAGTCTGACCTCGCGTGAAGAGGCCGCTACCGTGAACCTTCGGAAGAAGGCCGGCGAGCGCTTCGAGCGAACGAATCTGTTTGGAGCTTCGGCCGTCCGGACGCTTGTCTTCCTTGATAATGAGGCGACGAACCGTGTCTTTGATGACCTTGTCGACCGCTTCGGGAAGCTGCTTGACCAGTTCGGGCTGACCCTCGAGCTTGGCGGCGTATTCGGCCACGAGTTCCTTGGTGAGATCGCTCAGAGCCGATTCGCGCGACGCCTTGTCGGGATTGACCAGCGCCTCGGCGATCTGCTTGCCGCTACCCTTTTCGATGTCGGCGATGAGCTTCTTGTCGACTTCGACGATGACTGGCTCGCGTTTGGGCTTACCGGCCGTCTTGGCAAACTTTTCGAACTCGTTACAGATCTGGACGATGACTTCGTGGGCGAGTTGAAGCGCCTTCACCATCGTCTCTTCGGAAACTTCGTTCGCACCGGCTTCGACCATCGAAATGGCTCCGCGGTGTCCGGCGACGACGAGGTCGAGGTCGCTGACCTTGATCTCCTCGATCGACGGGAAGAGAATGAACTCGCCATCGATCAGGCCGACACGAACACCCGCGATGGGGCCGTTGAACGGAAGATCGGAGACGGCGAGGGCGGCGCCAGCGGCGTTGATCGCCATGACGTCGGGCGGATAATTCTGGTCGACGGCGAAGGGCATGGCGATGACTTGAACGTCATTGCGCATTCCTTTCGGGAACAGCGGCCGAATCGGCCGGTCCATCAGTCGGCTGGTGAGAACCGCCTTGTCGCTGGGTCGTCCGCCGCGCTTGAGAAAGCCGCCGGGGATTTTGCCGACCGAGTATTTGCGCTCTTCGTAATCGCAAACAAGGGGAAGAAAATCGATGCCGTCGCGAGCGGATGCGCTCATCGTTGCGGTACCGAGGATGACGGTTTCGCCCATGCCGAGAAGTACGGCGCCGCCGGCCTGTTTGGCCACGCGCCCGGACTCCACGCTAATGGTCTTCCCACCAACCTCAAAGGTGTGGGTATGGATCATGGATTGCCTCCTAGGGGTTAACGAGGCTTAACTTCGCGGATTCCGAGCTTGCCGATGAGCGTTCGATACCGATTGATGTCGGTATTTCGAAGGTAGTTTTCCAGACGTCGTCGCTTGCCAACCAGAATCATGAGGCCGCGCCGGGAATGGAAGTCCTTTTTGTGCGTCCGCAAGTGGTCGGTGATCTGCTGGATTCGGGTGTGTAGAAGCGCAATCTGCACTTCCGCCGAACCCGTATCGCCGTCCTTGGTCGAATTGTCTTCGATCACCTTCGTTTTAATCGCTTTGTCGAGGGGCATAGAAATCGTTAAGGCTAAGAAACCTCGTTCGTGTGAACTTAAAAAATTTGGACAGGGCCCGATTGCCCTGGCTCGCCGCCAGGGTCGAGCGCCGCTCTACGCAAACTCCCACGGGAGGCTCCGTACAACGGCCATCGAACTGGCCAGTCGATGTGGGGAGAATACCAGCCTTGGGGCCAGAAGTCAAGACGGGAGAAGTCTCGAATGGCCCAGGGCCTGGGACTTTTGCCAGGTTTGCCCCCGCGAATGGCCATATATTCTATGATTACGACCCTTCGAAGTTGGGAAACCGGCCCCGTGCGCCGTAAACTGGATTATCCATGCGCCGCACTCATCTGTTCCTCATCGCTTTCGGAGCCCTCTGCGTCAAAAGCGCGACCGCGGTCGATTTCACCTATAACGTCGAAGGTCTGACGACAGGCGGCCTCATCTATGGCCAAGATGGCTGGACGGCTCAGTCCGGCATCGCCAGCCAGAACATCCGAGTGGTCGCGAGCGAGCACAGCCCCCGCAACGGCAGCACCCAATGCCTTCAGGTCCAAAGCGGCTCGGGCATCGACCGGGCTTGGCGCAATATGAACAAGAACTCGACCGGCGTGTACTTGTTCGGTTGGGATGTGAAGTTCAACGGCGGATACAACTCGAACAATACACTCGATGGCGATTTTTACCGGATGCGGATCGCCACGAAAGATAACGGCGGTGCGAGCACGGACGGCATCATCACCCAGCCGGGATTGCTCATTAACCCGACCGACGGCGACAACAACTTCTTCAGCGGCCCCTATCCCTCGCTTTCCGATTTCACGAACGGCTTTGGCATCGTGTTCTTCCCCGGACTGACTGTCCAATCCAGCCACTGGTACCGGTTCGAATACATCCTCGATCTCGATCAGGGCATCACGCGCGGCCCGATCGTCACCGATATCGAGGGCGGCGCGTTCAACAACGTCGCCTCGCTCACGCTTGCGAACCACATCGGCCAGAACAACACCGACAGCCTCGGCGCGTTCTACAAGGATGCCGAGTCCTTCTGCCTTGGGTCGGACGGTACTGCGGTCACGAGCCCCGCGATTACGTGGTTCGACAACTTCGCCTTCCAGCGCATGGGCCAGATCAGCGGCACGATTCAGCTGCAGAATTACGATGGCGTGAATGCCGATATCTCCGACTGGGTGGGCTCGATCGTCTTGCGATCGACCGGCAATCCTGATCGTGTTTATTCGGTCAATCTCGCCCTCGATGGTAGCTACACGGCCTACGCGCTGCCCGGCACCTATACGCTTCACGCGAAAGTCGGCCACTGGCTGAGCTCGGCGCGGTCGGGCTCGTTGATCGTGACGGCAGGTGGGGCGATTTCCGCGGGAGCGCTCTCGCTTCGCAATGGCGACATCGATCGCGACGACGCCGTGACGGTGTTCGACTACGGGATCCTGAGCGACTATTTCGATCACAGTGATGCCGACTCGGATTGGAACACGGTCGGATCGAACGGCTTCGCTCCGTCCAGCGCGGACTTGGACGCCGATGGCGTTGTCTCCGTTTTCGATTACGGCATTCTCTCGTCGAATTTCGATCAGGTCGGATCGCTCTCCAGCTAGCCGAGTATCCTGAGCGCATGCGCGCTGCCGTGCTCGGATCGGGAAGTTGGGGGACTGCGCTTGCTGCCCAGCTCGCACTGAACGGTCACGACTCGATCCTTTGGGGACGCGATCTCGCAGAAGTCGAGGATGTTCGCGAGCATCGCGAGAATCGTCGGTATCTACCCGGTCATCGTCTGCCCGATTCCCTGGACGCCCAGGTGCTGGATGGTCCGGTGGATCTCGCCGATCTCTACGTCGTCGCAGTGCCAACCCATGCCGTGCGTGAGGTGTGCGCCTTTCTTCCTCAGCGAGAGCCGCTCGTGGTCGTGGCCTCCAAGGGGCTGGAGCCAGGGGGCAAGCTCGTCTCGGAAGTGGTGGGCGAGGTGGTTCCATCGGCCCGAATGGTCGCCCTCAGTGGACCCAATTTGGCCATCGAGTTGATGAAGCGGGTACCGACCGCGGCGGTTGCCGCGTCATCCGACACCGGGCTCGCCGATCTCGTCGCAAACGCCTTCAATTCCACCGTGCTGCGGGTCTATCTCTCCGACGATCTGGTCGGGGTGGAACTGGCGGGCGCCTTAAAAAATGTCCTCGCAATCGGGGCAGGCATGTCGGACGGCTTGGGCTTTGGCGACAACACCAAGGGCGCGCTGCTGGCCCGAGGTTTGCTCGAAATGACGAAGCTCGGCGTGCGCTGCGGCGCCAAGCCCGAATCATTCTTTGGCGTGTCAGGCGTCGGCGATTTGATCGCGACGGCCGCGAGCAAGCTGAGCCGAAACTACCGCGTGGGCTATGGTCTGGGTCAGGGTCGTTCGCTGAACGAGATCCTCGCCGAGATCGGCCAGGTGGCGGAAGGCGTGACGACCGCAGAATCCGCCCTCTGTCTCGCCGAGCGAACGGGTGTTCCCACGCCCATCTTCACCGGAATCGCGGCGGTGCTCCGCGGCGACCTCGACCCCCGCGAAGGGGTGGCCCGGCTGATGAGCAGCCAGCCTAAACGCGAAGGGTTCGCGTCGATTTGGTCGGAGATGACGGTGCGCTAGGGCCGTTCGGTCCGTCTTGTGATCGATTCACCATGCTTCGATTAGAACCCAGTGCCGAAAGCGAAGTCGATCTGTACCACGCGCCCGGGATCGTCGGGATCGACGAGGCCGGCCGGGGTCCGTTGGCGGGCCCGGTCGTGGTGGCGGCCGTGATGTTGCCGGATCACTTCGACTGCCGTGGCTTGGGTGATTCCAAGGCTCTGACGCCGGCCGCACGTGCCGAACAGGCCGATCGACTCAAGGGCGGGTCCTACTACAGCATTGCGATCATCGACGAGCAAGAAATCGATCGCATCAACATCCTCCAAGCCACGCTGCTCGGCATGCGTCAGGCTCTTGAGACCTTAAAGGTGAAGCCAGCGGAAGTGCTCATCGACGGTGACAAAATTCCCGATGGGCTTTCCGTCCGCGCTCAGTGCGTGGTCAAAGGCGATGCCAAAGTCGCGGCGATCGCGGCGGCTTCCATTCTCGCCAAGACGACCCGTGACGCCTTGATGGTCGACCATGCGGTGCGGTATCCGCGGTACGGATTCCATTCGCATTTTGGCTATGCGACTCCGGAGCACCTCGCCGCCCTGCGGGAATTTGGGCCGTGCCCGCTTCACCGCCGCAGCTTTTCCCCGATCAAGGAGATGCTGGCCCAGCCATGTCTGTCCCTCGACGGCTAGGATCGGCGGACGAAGACCGCGCCGCTCGCTATCTCATCGATCAGGGCTACACGATCGTGACGCGCCGCTACAAGGCCCCGAGTGGCGAACTCGACCTGGTGGTTCTGGACGGGGACCAGATCGTTTTCGTTGAAGTGAAATCCCGAAGCAGTTCAGACGCCGAACACGGTTTCGACCCGGCCAAAGCGGAGCGCCTTCGGTCGGCGGCGGCGGAGTACCTGGTCGCCATGGGCGAGCCCAAGCGGGAAGGTCGATTCGATCTCGTGGTCATCCGCGCGGGCGAACTGGAACACCATCGCGGCGTGCTCTGAATCGTAACCCGGGGCCCATTCGTCATGGTGGTGATGAATAACTTTCCCGGTACCCCAACGAGCGAAGAGAAGACGTACGGCGTTTTGTCCTGGGTGCTCGGGTTCCTCGTTTCGTTCCTCGGCCCCCTCATCTTCTTCCTCATCTCAACGGACAAGCCGTTCGCAAAGCGGCACGCGGCGATGGCGCTGGGAACGCAGCTCGTTCTCGCCGTGATCGGCATCGTCTTGGTCATTACCGTCGTCGGCATCGTGCTCCTGCCTGTGGTCGGCGTGGCCAGTATCGTTTTTGCGATCATGGGTGCCATCGCGGCGAATAACGGCAACGAATACACTCCGCCCGTGATCGGATCGTTCATCGCGAACCTGTTCAAGGTCTGACCGGCCCTGAATTCCAGCGCAAAAAAGAAGAAGCCCCATGCCTGGCGAGCACGGGGCGGACAAGCACGAAAGCTATCGTGACTTAGGCTTTGCGGCGTCGCAGGAGTAACGGAGCGACGGCCAAGCCCAGCGCAGCGATCGTGCCGGGTTCGGGAACAGCGACGAGGTTGGCGCGGATTTCGCCGCCACCAAACGTCTGGGTGTGAATGTTGAGGTAACCCTTGCCGGCAGCCAGGCCATTCAGGAACGCGTTGAAGGCGCCACCAACCGTGTTACCGTTCGCGGTGATGAATGAGGGGTTGTAGCTCGAAGCGGCTGCGAGGTCGAACGTGTGGTCGTAAGAACCGTTCTTCACCCCGACGGGGAAGCCCGTGAAGGTCGGAGTGGTCGTGGCCACGCCGCCATTCGTTCCGGGACCGTTGCCGATGTGGATGTGGGAAGCGGTCGTGTTACCGGTCAAACCCGAGAAGTTGGTTTGAACGCGCATCGTGACCAGGTCAAGGTCGATCGTGATGAACGCCGTGCCGGTGGCCGGCGAAGCGTTCGCAGGAACTTCCTGAAGACCGGACAGGGTGCCCGCATAAAAAATTTCGTGAGCCGACGAGGGGATCGCCATAGCGACCGAAGCAAACGCAAAAAGAATCTTCGCTTTCATTATCAATCTCCACTCACCTGCAAGGCAGGCAATTCCGAGAGCCCGAAAAATCACTCGTAAGCCCTCGTCCGTACTTGGTTGTCCAGTTTGCGGAGAAAGTTGGGAAATTGTAAAAAAATTTAGCTAGGCCCGAATTCTTAGCCGGTGCTTTGCATGGCCGCCGCGATCCCCGCGATGGTCTGGAGCATCGCCTCGCGCCATGCGCCTGCTTTCTCGGTGTCGGTAAGTGATTCCCACCGATCCATCAACTCGATCTGGAGGAGATTCAACGGCAGCAGCGCGGGATTGCGCATGTGAATCGTGCTGCGCACCACCCGCGCCGATTCGAGCAAATCGCTTTCGCCCGTGATTTCCAGAATCGCGGAGCGGGAGCGCTCGTATTCGGCGTCGATCTCGGATTGAAGCCGCGTCCCCAAAGCCTCCGGTTGCACGCGGCGGGCATAGAGCCGGGCGGTCGGCAAGTGTGCTCGCATCAGCTCAAGCTGAGCGTTGTCGATGACGGACCGGAAGAAGGACCACTCTCGATACATCGTGCGCAATTCGGAGAGCCGCTGCTCGTCCTCGACGAAGGGCTCAAGTCCAGTTCCAATGCCGTACCAGCCGACCAGCGTCGCCCGTGATTGGACCCATGCGAAATTCCACGGAATGGCTCGTAGACCGGCGATGCCTTCCAGTGCCTGCCCAGGGCGGTACACCGGTCGCGAGGCGATGGGCAGCAAACTGATGTGCTCGATGGGCGTCGCCTGCGTATAGAACGACCAAAATTCAGGGTCTTCATAGACCAGCTTGCGGTACGCCTCGCGCGATCGCTGCTCCAGTTCGTCCATGATCGGCGCGTACTTCTGCTCCTCGCTCTCCGTTTCCGGGCGGCTGGCCGCCAACAGGACCGCGCTCACGATCTGCTCGAGGTGGCGGTGGGCGATCGGGGGCAGGGTATAGCGGAACGAGATGACTTCGCCTTGCTCGGTGAACCGGATCTGACCACAGAACGAACCGGAGGGCTGAGCCAGAATGGCCCGGTTCGCTCGGCCACCCCCTCGTCCCACCGTGCCACCACGGCCGTGAAACAGTCGGATCGGGACGCCCGTCTCCCGGCTCATCTCGGCAAGGGCGGCCAAGGTGGACTGCAGCGCCCAGTTTGCGGCGAGGTAACCGCCGTCCTTGCTGGAGTCGCTGTATCCCAGCATGATCTCCTGCTGGTCGCCACGAGCCCGCACGTGAGCGCGGAACGCCGAATTAGCGAGCGATTGGCGCATCAGATCCGCAGCGCCGTGGAGGTCGGTGATCGTTTCGAATAGCGGGACCACGTCAATATCGCTCTCGACCGCGCCGTCGCCGCCGATCCGAAGCAGTCCGGCTTCCTTGCAGAACAGCAACACCTCGAGCATGTCGCTGACGCCGTGGGTCATCGAGATCACGTAGGCCTGAATCGTCTCGTTCCCGAGCTCGGCGCGGGCTTTGCGGATGACGTGGAAGACGTCGAGCACCATGCGGGTCTCATCGCTGGCCCGGTACTGCGTGGGGAGGAGCGGTCGCGGGTTGGCGAGTTCGCGCGTGAGCAGTTCGACCCGCGACGCCTCGTCGAGCGATTCGTAATCGGCATGGACGTTGGCTGCGCGCAGAACTTCCGCGACGGCGACCTCATGCTTTTCGCTGTGTTGGCGCACGTCGAGACTGGCGAGGTGGAAACCAAATGCCTCCGCCTGGCGGATGAGGTGGGGCAGGGTGCCGGTCGTGGCGACCGCATGGCCCTCGTTTTCGATCAAGCTCTGCTGGACGACGATCAGGTCGGCGAGGAATTCGCGGGCAGAACCATAGCTAAGATCGCCACCGGAGATCGCGCGCCGGAGTCGTGCCTCGATACCGAGCAGGGCGATAACGTACGGCTCCTGGGAATAGCGACTGAGCTGGCGCTCGGTGACGAAGTGTTGATCTGCGGTGCGCGTCGCGAGGGCGCGCAGATCGTCGCTCGCGCAGACCAGTTTCGTGCTCATGCTGAGCTCTCGGCGCAGCGCCATCAGCTTCGGCAGATAGATTTGGAGCGCTTGTTCGCGATGAGCGAGCAGCGTGCCCCACGTCGTCTCGGCCGTGACCTTCGGGTTGCCATCCCGGTCGCCTCCCACCCAAGACCGGTACGTGAGAAAAGCAGGGATGCGGAACGTGTGATCGGGATAGGCCTTGACGAGGGCATCTTCCAAGTCCCGGTGGAGCCACGGCACGATCTCGGAGATCGTCCGCTCGAAGAAATAGAGGGCGTTGCGAACCTCTTCATCAACCGTCACCTGCACCGCCCTCATCTCGTCGGTTTGCCACAGCGTCGTCAGGGAGCGTTCGATCCCTTCGAGCGATGCCGATTCGGGGTCGAGGGGATCGAGAAGCGTCGGTTGGTGGTGATGCCGGTCGAGGTCCAGTGCGATGGTTTTGAGTTTGTCGAGGACCGCGCGCCGCTTGGCCTCGGTGGGATGAGCGGTGAGCGTGGGCGTGATCTGGATTCGGTCGATGAGTGCCTGCATCTGCTCCGCCGAAAGCCCCTCGGCCTTGAGCTGGTCCACCGCATCACGGATCGATTCTCGGCGCTTGGACCCGCGCGCCCGATTGACGCGCACAATTTCGATCTGCTCGGCCGTGTTCGCGAGTTGGAAGAACGCGGTGAATGCTCGGGCGATCCGTCTCACCATGTCGGCGTCGTCGAGCTGCGGCAAGGATCCGACCGCTTCGCCCAATACGGACGCGCCGAGCAGCTGACGGGCGAGAGCGATCACCTCCGGCTGCTCTTGTTCCGCGAGCACCTGCCCGAGCACCCGATCGAGCGTGCGCAAGTTCTCGGCGAGCTCTTCGCTCAGACCATACTGTTTCGGCTCGATATCTAAAAAGGGGCCCATCGAAATGCTGTCTACCTGACTTCCGATGAGCCCGCTTGGACCATACGATCTTGAGCCGGATCTCAACCGGCTCGCCGGGGGTGAGGTCCCTCGCCAATCTCCTCGATCAGCTTTTGGTTGAAGGCGGGAATGTCGGCCGGTTTTCGGCTCGTGACCAGCCCCTGGTCCACCACCACTTCCTCGTCGACCCAGTCCGCGCCTGCGTTCTTGATGTCGGTCTGAAGCGAGGGCCAACTCGTGAGCTTGCGGCCATCGATCTCGCCCGTCTCGACGAGGAGCCAGGGCCCGTGGCAGATCGCGCCGATCGGTTTGCCGCTCTTCAAAAACGTCTTGGCGAATGAAACCGCCTCTGGATTCATCCGCAGTTGATCCGGGTTCATCACCCCGCCCGGCAGCAGCAAGGCGTCAAATTCCTGCGGATCGCAGTCGGTAACCGTCGCGTCGACGGCGATCGATTCTCCCCAATCCTTGTCCTTCCAACCCTTGATCTCTCCGGCTTCGAGGGAGACGACCGTGGTTTCGGCCCCCGCTTCATCGAGGGCGGCTTTGGGTTCGAACAGCTCCGATTGCTCGAATCCGTGAGTGGCGAGAATGGCGACGCGTTTGTTGGCGATGTTTGGCATACGGTTACTCCCACCCCTCTATCTCGCCGCGGGAGACGTATTCGTTTCGCCCGTGTGCAGTTTCTCGGGCCGGCGCTAATTCGGCTTCGGCGCAAACTTCTTCACGAGTTCGTCCATTGTGTACTGATTGCCCTGCTGAAAGAACGTTCGCATCTTCTGCGAATCGGCCGATTTATCGTATCCCAGCATCGTAAGGGTGACCTCTGTCTTATCCTTACCTGCGGGCTGCAGGTAGATCACGACCCAGGTCTTCGCGATTTCGGCGGGCCAAGGGAAGCCTTTCGGCGTTTTGACGGTTCGGAACGAGAGCATGCGTTCCGGGTCGAAGCTGAGGATCTTTTGCTCGATGGTGTCCTCGCCCTGCAGGGTCGAGTTCTTCTGGTAACTGGTGCGCCAGATTGCGCCGACCTCAAGCTTGATCTCGGTCTTTGCCACCATCCACGATTCGATGCCTTCTTTGGTGGTGAACGCCTTCCACACCTCGGCGGGCGGTGCGGCGATCGTGGCTTTGATGATCATGGGCGAGGTGTCTTGAATCGCGTTCATCGCGAGAGTCGAGAGGAGGAGAGATACGATGGGCATGGTGTTTTAAGGTCCCTCAGGAGCGCCCCAAGTGGAGCCGGATTGAACGAGTCGATCGAGTTGAGCTCGGAGGGCGTCGATGGCGGCATCGAACGGCTCGAAACTTCGGTAGGCGCGAGCCAACATGACGGCACCTTCCATAGTGGAGAGGATCTGCCAGGACATACTGACCGCATCGAAATCGGCGGGAAGCCGTCCCGACGCCTCACGGAGCAGCCCTTCCACCGCCTCGCGCCAGGCCGAGAAGTTTTCGGCGAGCAGTCCACGGAGTTGGGGCTTTGCGTTGGCGACTTCGAGGCTGAGATTCCCAATCGGGCATCCCAGCTCAAAGTCGGTGGCTTTCATGAGCTGTCGGTACCCGTCCAGCAGAGCGAAAATCCGCTCGATCGGATCGCTGACGCGTGCGAACGCGGGCCCGAGGACGACGGGCTGAAGCATCACCTTGTACTGCTCCAGCACGGCCGCGAGCAGATCCTCCTTGGTCGGAAAGAAATGATAGAGGCTGCCGCTGTTGGCGTCAGCCTCCTTCAGGATCTCCGCGATCCCGGTCGCGTTGTAGCCCTTGGCAAAGAACAGCCTTCGGGCCGATTCCACGATCCTTGCTCTTGTGTCCGTTGTTGATTGATCGATCAACTCAGGGCCAGTATAGCGCGAGTTCAGAACGAAATAAGGGTGGGCGACTAGGAAAAATGCAAATCGATCAGTTTTCCTCTCTCGGGTCCTTGGAAGACGCCTTGGATGGGGTGGTAGCCGCCAAGCGCCAGGGGCCGCGCGCCTTCTCTTGTTCAACGGTCCTTTCTAACTCCATGATTTTGAGGACCGTGTACTGAAACCAACCCTGCTGGTCGTCCAAGAAATCGGCGTTAACGCCGAGGCTGCGGCCGATTTCGCTGTTCTTCAAGCCCTTAGGATGGTCAGTGAGGATTCTGACGATGGCACTCTTCATCAGCGATATCGCCTCCTGGGCGAGTTCGTACGCTTCAATGTTGATCGATGCAGGCATTGCACATTTTGGTCACAAGCCCTAGGCTGAGGTTTACTGCTTGCGCCTATGGAGAGCGCGACCAAAACCGATATCTCCCCGGAGTCCCTTGCCGCTATCTGCACGTCCAAGCTCGGCCGTCGACTGTCTGGTCACGCGGAACTGAAGGACGGGTGGTTCAACACCACCTACGCGCTGACCTTGGACGACGGTCGCCGCGCGGTGCTCAAGGCGTCTCCGCCCGATGGCGTGCCCGTGCTGCGGTACGAGGCCGACATCTTGCGTAGCGAGCTGACCGTGATGACGCTGCTCCGTGAGAGGACCTCCATCCCGATTCCGGCCGTGCTGTGCGTCGACTTCTCGCGTCAGATCGTGCCGCTGAACTACTACGTGATGGAGTGGCTGCCCGGTCAGATGTTGAATGCGGTTCAGGACAGCCTCCCGCCGGCAACGCTCGCCTCCGTTCGGCGTGAGACCGGCCACGTGCTGCGCCAGATCAATTCGATCCAAGGGCCCACGTACGGCATGGTCGCCAATCCTCGATTCCAGACCTGGCGCGAGGCGTTCGTGGGCTTCATGGAGGACGTCGCGCTGGACGGTGAGGCCTCCGCGGTTCGACTGGATTACGACGCGATCCGTCGCACGGTGGAGCGGCACGCGGACAGCCTGGATGCGGTCGACGTCCCCCACCTCGTGCACTGGGATCTCTGGGAAGGCAATATCGGCGTCGTGGAGGGCCGTATCTCGGGCGTCATCGATTTTGAACGAGCGTTCTGGGGCGACCCGCTCATGGAGACCAACTGGATGAACGCGACGCCCGAGTTCGTGGACGGGTACGGCGACGACCTCCGAAAAGGACCTGCCGCCCGCGAACGGCGCCTGCTTTACGACCTGTACCTCCTATCGATCATGCAAATCGAGGCTTGGTACCGGCAGTTCACCGATCTGAGCGGGGTGGAATGGGCTCAGGCTCGCTATGCGGAGACGATGTCGGCGTTGGCGTAGCCGTGATACTCACGGCGCTTAGATTGGCGGCCTTGGAGGGACTCGAACCCCCGACGCCCTCCTTAGGACGGAGCAGTGTAGCAGGGGTTCGCTCCAATGTTTTGAGTCTGTAAGTGCGGTGGCATGCTATCGAGCAATTTCAGTTCTGCCCAATGTTTGGGTAAACCCTTCAAAATCCGTACTTCTCGCTCCTAAGCCGGAATGCTTCCTTGCCTCCTTCCATAACCTTCGCAATCTCTTCTCTGATGGCCTTAACGTCGATTGCCCCTTCTAACTTGATGCGCCCCTTCGATTGCTCGGCAGCCACCATATAGTCGCAGCAAGCAACCAGTTCCGCATCTCCATTTACGACAAGATTGGCATTGTGGCTGCTGAAGATCAATTGCCTTCCATTTTTGGATTTCCAAACCTGATTGACGATCTCGATAATCACCTGGCTATCAAGGTCGTCTTCTGGTTGGTCAATAATTAAAGGGACACCTTCCTGGTTCAAGAGAGCCCAAAGCAAGGCCGTCGCCTGCTGGCCCGCTGAGGCTTCCTCGAATGCAATGTATTCATCCTCGCGTGTTCGATATTCGAAGACCGGCCGATTTTGAGCCGCACATAGGGCCATGTCGATCCACTCATCAGGTCCAAGCTTGTTTGCCACCCTTACTAGATCTGCCTCGTTCAGTGAGGCTTTCAGCCTCAGGGTTTCTGGTAGTGCAGATCCTTCTTCAAGGGGTCCCTCAACAAGGGCAAGCTGTAAGAGTTCGTCACAAATTGCGCTCCATCCACCAAGCGGGTCCGCGCTTCCTTCAATGCTGACAAAGAGATCCTCTATCTTTTGTGTCCGGATGCTTGTCCCTCGCATGGTCCTGACAAATGTTGATCGTGGCGCACTAAGATCAGCGTTCTTTTGAAGCGATGGGAAAGAAGTTCAGAACCCTTGACTAGAATCTGCCTCCAATCATTCAGGAGTTTTGGAAATGCAATGTCTGGGTTGCCCAAGTCGTCTATTTCCTTGCCAATTGCTTCAATCTGCCGCGTTTGGGTAACACTCCTTTGCTCAAGGTCAGCAAGCTGTTTCAGCACACTCTCGTGTGCGGTGGAACGAAGCTTAGCCTCCTCATAGCTCCTTTCATAATCAGCCCTCTTCTGATCCCACTCTCGGAGCAAGCTTACGATCGGCTCTGCCTCACCGAGCGAACCAGCCGCCTCCGTTCGTACCCGTTCTAGCTCTTCCCTCATCTTAGCCGCAGCTTCGCTTACCAATCCGTGCACCGCGGTTGCCAGGTCCTTGTTGGGAGCGACTCCAAGGTTCTCCGGAAGTGGCCGTGGAAGTGCTGCCAGTGCTTTTTCACACAATTCGATGGAGTTGATTAGCGACAGTCGATCTTCTGTGAGTCTTCCAGCGAATATAGTCTCTATGTCGGCGTTAGGCTTTAAGTCTAAGATCGCCTTGTCGGCCAAGGAGACCCCAGTCAGTTTCTTTCGCAAGGATTCGATCTGTGCTTGAAGAGAGGCGGCTTCCTTTGTCAATCGTTCCCTTTCGGCGACCCGTCGGGTTTTGCGAACGTATCTAGTAAATTGCTCTCGAAGCTCGCCTTCTACGGCAAGTTGCTCCCTGGTTAAGTCGTCCAACTGGTCCTTTACGGGTGCCTCAATGAACCGTCGGAGCTGCTCAACTCGAACACCGACGCTACTAAGTTGCTTTTGACTGTACGCTTGCACGGGAAGGATCGATCGGATCTGGTCTTCGGTTGCAGGTTCGAATTCGCCGTCAGCAATCTTGAGAGTTGCCTTCCGATCCTTTGCTGATCGGCGAAGGATGTGCGGTACGCCATTTTTTGAGTATCGAACTTCCACGCTCCCGTCAGTATCGACGAGAGTCTTCTCCACCAACTTCTGGCGCTTTACCTGGAAGTCTGCCGCTTCGGGGTCATCAGGAACCTGTGGTTCGTCGCAGAGAGCCCAGCGTAGATACTCCAAGATTGTGGATTTGCCAGTTCCTCTTCCACCGATGATAGCGTTGTATTGCTGATTAAATTCGAGGGCGAAATTGCCTAGAAACTTCGAGTTAGAAACGCTAATCTGCGTGATAATCGAGTGCGGAAGGCCCGGCACTCCATGGGATAGCCGGGACTCGCGTGCGAGACAGGCTTGCCTAAGGGCTTCAGCGGTAGGTTCAGCCCACTTGACCCATGTAACATGATCTCCGAGTGTTTGAAGATCAGCCTGACGGCAGTCCGATGTTGCAAAGACCGCCAGCGGTTTGTATCCCCAGGCTTGAACTTTTCCGTTAAGGATGTTCTTGTTGCCTTCGGAGCATTCAAATGGGCCGTCCATGTACCCGCCTACGCAAGGCATGGCAGTGTAATGCCCATGGAAGCCAGTTCGCATCAGGGTTTGGTGACCACCCTCGGTAACATTGGGAACAACGATGTACTTGCCCTTCAAAGAAGGATGCTCATCAAGCCTTCTATGCAAATCTTGAAGGTCGTAGGGCAGCTGTACCGTATCTGCTGTCCGATCAGCGGTTCTCGCCGTTGGAACCAAGCCCAAGCAGTTATAGGCAACTGAAAAGAGATCCTCCGGGAAGTTTGCGTCAAATATTATAATTGCTTGACACGGTTGTTGGAGTGTTAGCTCCATTCCCGGAAAAACAACCAGTCGATCCTGCTCGCCCAAAGGATTTCCATTTGCATCCTGTTCGGCCAGAGCTGCCTTCCTGATGTATGGAACGAATTCCATGTCATGGTGGTCGGTAAGAGCAACAGCCCCGATCCCTTTCTCACGGCATGTCTGCACAAATGTGTTTGCGTAAACATCCCTATCCGAATCCGAGACAGGCCGAAAGCCGATCCAGTTGATGTCGCGCGGTGTATGCACCTGAAAGTCGCACTTCCGAAAGTGCGCGCCGCTATCCAATTGGGAAGTCCTCCGACGCCTGGAATGTGTCATTCATGCTGTATTAGTACCTCTTGGATAAGTCACCGTATAACAACCTTCTCATTCTCCCATGCCGTTTCCGGAGAGCAGGCCTAGGAGCCGCTCAAAGAAGGCCATGAGCTTAGCGAGAACACGCTTTGTCTTTTCACTGTGGCCACCCGCAGCCGAGAAGCGGGTAGTTGGTGGTAGAACGCGAGTGATTGCAGTCCCCGTGGTTCGAAGTACACCGTCTCTGAAAGCGGTTTCCACGTAGTCTCGAGTTTCGTCGGCTCGGAGATTCTCGTCTGTAATGATCTGTTCTAGCTCCGCCGCGCGACGGGCTGCGATGAACTTGCGCCATTCTTCGTCTACCTCACCCGTGGCCGAGAGAGAATCCACAAGGGCTCGATGAGATCCTTCTTGTTCCTGAGGGATGGCGATGAATCAACGGCTAGAGTGATCTGGGCGCGAATTTCTACGTTGTCGCCGCAACCCGATCCGGGAGAGTTTTCTTGGGCAAAGTTTGGGCAAATTCGTCCATGGGATAGCTTAGTTTAGCCCAATATCCGCCCAAGAAATGCCCAAACTCTTCGATGAAGGGGTGACAAGAGCAGGCTGACTTAGATTAAAATCAGCGATTTTAGGTTCAAAATAACTGGCGGCCTCGGAGGGACTCGAACCCCCGACGCCCTCCTTAGGACTGAAGAAAAATAGGTTGAAAAACTTCTGATTTGAGTTTACGGGCGTCTCAGGAAGTCTCAGGAAATCCAGTGGCTAAGAGAGACCTTTAGAGAGACCAGCGTCTCAGGTCTCTCTAATCCCTCCACTTGGCCTCTCATCTGGCGACCAAGGCCGAGAGACTGCGAGAGTGAAGAAAGATTGGCAAAGTTAAGATCGACATATAATGCGCTGGGCTCCAGACCACAGACGCCTTCTGGCTGCTCACCAGCACCAGGAGAGGCCAACGGGAACGGGGAGACCATGCTAATCTAGGAGGATGTCTGAGCAAGCCGAAGCACCGTCGCGCCGAGAGGTCTTCTTGAGCAGCACGTTGCTGGGGGGCCTTACGGATGATCAGGTCGGGGAGCTTGTCGTCAATTCTCGCATGGCGCATGCCGAAAAGGGTGAGACCATTTGGCTTAGCGGTGGCAGTGTCTCTTTTTTTGGCGTGGTGGGGACGGGGTTCATCAAGATGACCACAGTGGGGCCAAGCCATCAAGAGATCACGACCGAAATCATGGGGCCAGGACACGTGTTCGGTTTGTTAGGGGCCATCGATGGCACAGGGTGTCCGCAGTCGGCCAAAGCGATCACCGGAACCTGGTATCTCAAAGTGCCGAAGGCAGGGTTCTTGCCGGTCTATGAGAAGAATGTCGTTGTGAAAGAACAGGTTTTCAAGCGTACAACACACCGGCTAAGACAGTCATTCGACCTGATTGCGCACCTCTCGGTAGGGACGGTTGAGCAACGCGTGGCAGCTGTGCTTCTCGTGCTCACGCGGTCATTTGGGCGTGAGCTCCCAGAAGGGCTTTTGTTGGATGTTCCTCTCACGAGGCAAGAAATCGCTGAGCTCGCGGGTACGACCGTGGAGTCCACGATCCGCATCATGAGCCGCTGGCAGAAGCAGGAGTGGATTGAAACCCAGGCGCGGCATATCCTCGTGAAGAATATGGACAAGTTGCTGGAGGCCGTCCGTTAAGTTTAGAATTTCCAACTGAGCATCAGGTAGCCGAAGGTCTGATTTCCAGACCTGCTCCCACCGAATGACTTCACAAACCTGCCCGGAAGAAAGACGCCAGCGCCAGCACTCAGTGTGAAACCATTGTCCAACGTCGCAGAGTAATCCAGACTGAGCTCTTGCCCAATATCGCGACCGGAGTTGCCGGTTGGATCTCTATAGAGCGTTGCACCAAAGGCATTGATCGCTCCGCCGACGCCGTACCAAGCGTCGCTCTTGTCGTAAAGCTGCAGCCAGGTGTAACTAAACCGGAGCGACGAACTGGGATTTGGTTTGAATTTCACTCCGGCGGTTGCAGAAACAATGTTCTTCCACCCGGTTGTGTCCATCAATCCAAGCCGATCATGCCCACTGGGATAAAGCTGATCAAAAGTGGCGTTGACTCAGTTGCTACTGCCTCCGCTGGCAACGTTAAGTTCGCTGTACGCCTCTATCTTTGGAGCAACATCGATCCCGTATCTCCCATTTGCCGTCCAGGCTTGCACGCTTTTCCCATCCTGATGACCGGCTTGAAAGGCGATTTGGTAGCTCAAGGTCGATTTCGCACTTGGCTTGAGAGTTCCCTGTGTAGAAAGCGTATACCGAGTCTGATTCACGCCCTTCACATCGTCAAACTTGATGATGAGGGCGGTCGTGTTGGACGCCCTCTTGAAGCTGACTCCCGACAAAACTAAGCCCTTCGAGGGAGTTGGCAATACGCCTGCACGCATCAGGTAAAAGGTCCAAGTTCGGTCTTCAACCTTAAGGCCCTCGAAAGCGTTGGCGACATTGTTCCACTCGAGTTCGCCGATTAGCCTTCGATTGCCCAACCCGAAACGTTGCCGCCCGAGAGTGTAGGTAGTCGCTCCATTCTTGAAGCTGACGTTGGCCTCAAGGAGATCGCTTCGGATCGCAATACCGTTTCCTGCGGGGAGCTAGTTGAGTGAGCTCGCGTGTTGGTACACGATTCTGCTGGTGAGACCGTCTCTACTCAGCTGCAGACCGACTCGACCTCGGAGCAACAAGTTGCTTCGGTTGTCGACCCGCTCGGGTTGAAAGTCCGAATCCAACCGCCGCTCGTACCTGGCCCGAAACTCCAGTATTGGCTTGATATGGATGTCTCGATTGTCGAAGTTGCCCCAAAGGATAGGCATAGGTCAATCTTTACCGATTGCTCTTTGGATTCCTATGACATCGGTCATAAATGGAATGATCCGACGAGTTAGCATCAGTCAGGCGCTGCCAGCTTTATGATGGATATCATGGTGCGCGATTGCTCGGCGTGCAACCATAGTCGTTGTGAGTGAGCGGCAGTTCTACATAGATCCAAGCCGGTGCATTGGTTGCAACGCCTGCGTTCAGGCGTGTGCCGAGTGCGACACCCACCCGGGCATCTCGATGATTCACTTGGAGCAGGTACAGCGCGCGGATACCGTTCAGACGACTCCGATCATCTGCATGCATTGTGATGAACCCGCCTGCGCGATGGTGTGCCCAGCGGATGCAATCAAAAAGACGCCCGATGGAGTGGTTCAAAGCTCCCTCAAGCCCAGATGCATCGGATGCACTAACTGCCTGTTCGCTTGCCCATTCGGAGTGCCCAAGTACGACGTAGAGGTGGACCAGATGATGAAGTGCGACATGTGTTACGACCGCACTTCCATCGGGCTCAAGCCCATGTGCGCTACGGTCTGCCCCTCAGGAGCACTTTTCTATGGTACGCCCGAAGAACTTGCCGCCGAACGCTCAGGAACCCCGATCAACGAGTTCATTTTTGGCGACAAGAAGATCACCACCAAGGTTCACCTGATGATGCCTAAAGGAACAAAACATCTCGCGGTTAAACCGGATGCGGTCGTTCGTCGATCTGACCTTTTGACCGCCGTGCGACAAGTGGAGCGCTGATCCAACATGAACGACAAGCTGAAAGAAGATTTTCCGATTGAGTGGGAAGACGACCACTTTGTGACCCGCCGTGAGTTCTTCAAGTTTCTTACGCTGGCAAGCGGCGGCGTTGCCGTTGGCACGGCAGCACTGGCAGCGTACGCGCAAGTTCCGCGTGGAGACATCCAGTTTGAAGCCGCAAAAATTTGCTCCGCTGAGGATTTGAATCCTGGCTCGGCGCTTGCATTCAGCTACCCCCGACCCGCCGATCTGTGCCTTCTCGTGCGCAAACGAGACGGTCAATTTGTCGCTTACAAGCGGCGATGCACTCACCTCTCTTGCCCCGTGGAGTACGAGGTCAAGAACGAGCGCGAGCTCCTTTACTGCCCGTGTCACAATGGTGCCTTTTCTTTGGAAGACGGCAGCGTGATTCAAGGACCTCCTCCGCACCCGCTTCCGCAAGTGAAAATCGAAATTCGCGGCAGCGAGATTTGGGCGACCGGCGCGATCAATGGTAACCACTGATGAACACGCCGCAATTCCATCGCCGTCGCCAAAAAGCAGTCGTCTTCGTCGGGTTTTTGCTGTTTGCGTTGATCTTGTTTCTAATCCAGCTGTGGCTGTTTGTGATGGTGCTCGAAAACATCCTAGCCGGAAAGACCGTGATGGTGATTCAAGCCTCGGCATTCAGCTTCTTGCTTCTCGGCATCAATATTTGGATGTTCGCCGGAGTAAATCGGCTGATGAAGATGCAGTAATCGTCAGTACTTTGATTGAAGGCGAACGAGCCGTCGCTGCACGATTTCGGCCCGGCTTGGGCAGGTCCCCCACCGGCGATGCTCCATTTTGAGAGCTTCCTGAGCCAAGTTAGCCTCCTCATCGGGGGTGATGCGGGATTCAATCGCTGGAAACAACACCCGC
The DNA here is from genome assembly GCA_044226215.1 of Fimbriimonadaceae bacterium. GTDB lineage: Bacteria > Armatimonadota > Fimbriimonadia > Fimbriimonadales > Fimbriimonadaceae > JBGAHK01. The sequence continues at coordinate 1,329,832 of JBGAHK010000002.1, forward strand.
TCTTCCCAGCGAATGTGATCTTCGAGAGCATTCCCCAAGGCCAGGCAAGAGCTCGGTAGCTCCTCAATAAGCTGTTCGATCAGGCGGTGTTCCTCGTGCATCCGTGCGGAGTCTTCACCGGCCAGCGGGCCGAGGAGTCGCTCCTCTTCGGCAAAGTGATCGGCCAGTTCTCGATCCCAAGCCTCGCGAGCCAGTGCTGGAGCGGCCGGACGCTCCTCTTTAAGCGTCCGGGCGAGGTGCAATCCATCGTTGTGATCCCGCGAGAATGGTTCCAGCGAAAAGGCCCGTTTCATTTGGGTGGCTCTGACTTTTCAATCTTCACGCAGGCTCGCTTGTACTCAGGAATCCCGCTGATGGGATCATAGGAGCGGATTGTAAGGTTATTAGCCGCCTTTCGACCCGGCCAGTGGTACGGAATGAACACCGTATCGGGTCGAATCGTGGTGACGACCTTCGCCTGGAGGACGACTTCGCCGCGACGACTGGTGACACGCATCCAGTCCCTGTCGGCAATGCCATATTCTTCGGCCAAAGTCGGGTGGATCTCCACGTAGGGATCAGGACAGAGGTCGACCAACCCTCCGATCCGGCGGGTTTGAGTTCCGCTCAGATAGTGCGATACAACGCGCCCAGTCGTCAGCACCACGGGGTACTCGTCATCCGGTTCTTCCAACGGCGGCCGGTATTTCACAGCATTGAAGTGTGCTTTACCGTCTGGGGTTTTGAACTTCAGATCCTCCCAAAGGCGCGGTGTGCCCGGGTGGCCAATTTCTGGGCAGGGCCAGAACACGCCCATTTCATTCTCGATGCGCTCGTAGGTGATTCCGTAGTAATCTGCGGTTCCGCCTTTACTTGCCACTCGCAGTTCATTGAAGATGTCCTCCGACGTCTTGAAGTGGTCAAAGAACTTGCTTCGTCCAAGCCGCCGGGCAAGTTCCAAGATGATGTCGGTGTCGGCTTTGGCGTTTCCGGGAGGGTTGACCGCCTTCTGGATTCGGATCACCCGGCCTTCTGCGCTGGTGCTGGTTCCATCCTCCTCTTCGTGAAGCGATCCCGCCATGACGATGTCGGCGTGGTGAGCCGTCTCGTTCAAGAAGAAGTCGATAGCCGTGTAGTGCTCCAGTTTATTGAGGGCTTCGCGTGTAAAGTTGGAATCAGGCAAGGAGACCAGCGGATTAAAGCAAATGGAGATGAGGGCTTTGATCTCTCCGGCGTGGATCATTTCCATGATCTCGGGCGCGGTGTGGCCTTTGCCGGGGAGTTCTTCGTCGGTGCAGCCCCATACCGAGCAGATGTACTCGCGGTGAGCCGTGTTCGAGATATCCCGGTTGCCGGGGAGCTGGTCGCACTTGTGGCCGTGTTCGCGCCCTCCTTGACCATTGCCCTGACCGGTGATGGTTCCGTATCCGCAGCCTTTGCGCCCGATTCGGCCGGTGGCGAGCACGAGGTTGATGCAGCTCACCACATTGTCCACGCCTTTAGAACTGTGCTCGATGCCGCGAGCGTGCATGAGGAAGCTGGTCTTGGCTTCACCCCACATCTTTCCAGCTCGAACAATGTCCTCTACCTTGATGCCACTGATGCGGCTTGCCTCTTCCAGCGGCAGCGCAAGGGCCGCCGCCTTGGTTTCTTCCCAGCCCGAAGTGTATTCAGCAATGAACGCTTCGTTTGTCAGCCCCTCTTCGATTAGCACTCGGAGGATGCCAAGCAGAAGGGCTGAATCCGTTCCGGGCAGCACAGGCAGATGAAGATCACAGGTACGGGCAATGGGCGTCACGCGCGGGTCGATGACGATCAGCTTTGCGCCGCGATCCCGAGCCCGCCAGATGTAGTCGGTGGTGATGGGAGAGCACTCGGCTACATTTGTTCCTGCCAGAAGAATCATTTCCGCGTGGACGATGTCTTCCCAAGAATTTGAGGCGCGGTCGAGCCCAAACGCCTTCTTATTCCCGGCTCCGGCGCTCACCATGCACAACCGACCGTTGTAATCCAAGTTCGCGGTTTGCAGGCCGAGGCGGGCAAACTTTCCGATCAGATAGCTCTTTTCATTGGTGAGAGAAACGCCCGAGAGAAACGCCACGGAGTCCTTGCCGTGTTTGGCCTGAACGTCCTTGATCGCTTTGATCGTGGTACTGAAGGCTTCTTCCCAAGAGATGGAAATGAATCCTTGGCCTTTCACGTTTTTCATCGGGTTAAGCAGTCGATCAGGGTGGCCTCCTTGCAGGTATCGCTTCACACCTTTAGGGCACAACTTACCGCGATTAAAGGGAAACTCCTCCCAAGGCTCGAAGCCAATGACTTGGTCTTTTTTGACCTTTAAATGGATCCCGCACTGCATACCGCAGAAGCAACAGTGCGTCTTCACCAGTTTGTCGGGATCATCCCTGCCCACCCAGCCTCCCGGCGGCGTGTAGGCGGGATGCGGACCGAAATCTTCGATCAGCTTCTCGATTGAGACAGGAGGCTTAGCCATCTTTGAAGTTTAGTCGCGCCGAGTGCATGCCGCTATGATAGGCGTCATAACCCAAGTGCCTTCTGGAGTAGTTTGACCACGGCGAGTAGGAGAATTAAGCCCAATGCTCGCCGAAGGGCAAGACTCGACACCCGATGGGCTCCGAGCAAACTCCCTCCCACTGAGCCAAGAATGCTAACTATGATCAGCGGCCAGAGGTTGAGACCTTCTCGCACGAGATCATAGTGTCTAGCAGAGAGACCTGCCAACGAGTTCGCGAAGATGAATCCTGACGAAAGAGCCGCCACCTTGTGCGGCGGGGACCACCGATTCAATATCATGAGCGGAGACAAGAAAATCCCTCCGCCTACTCCGACAAGCCCGCTCAGGAATCCGATGCTGGCCCCAGAACCGATGAGGATAGGGCGGCCAGGTGGTTGGCTCTCGCCGTCTCTCGCAGGGACGCTGAAGATCAGCACTCCGGCGGCGTAAAGGAGCACCACGGCAAGAACGAGGTCTTGGATTCGATTCTCAAACTTAAGTCGCCCTCCCAAAAAGGCAAAGGGAATCGAACCCAGTAGGAGCGGCCATGCGAGATTCCAGTCAAGGTGCTTAGCTCGGCCAAAAACCACGAGGGCGATTCCCGAGACGAAGACATTGAGGACCAGCACGGTGGTGGCCCCTACTGCGATCGGAATTGCTGTGAACGCGAGCAGAGCCAAGTATCCTGAGGCTCCGCCATGACCGACCATGCTGTAGCCAAGGGCCACGGCGAAGACTCCGAGGAGAAGCCAAGGTTCAATCGTGTTCAAGGCACTCGATTCCTCCCCGAAGCGAGAAGACCTCGCGCACACCCTGTGCCCTTAGGTCGGCGACTAAGCGATAACTACGCCTTCCGGAGGCGCAAACGAACAAGGTAGGTCGTTGCCATTCGACTTCGTAGCAGTCCGCCATGGGCACTCTATGATGGGGCCGGGTGAGCTCGGGAGTTTCGTCAGGCTCCCGAATATCCACCAATTCGAAGCTTTCAAGATTGATGGAGCTTGCATCCACATCCCAATCGCTGCCCCCGGAACTGAGTTCACCGGAGGACTTGCGACGGATCGTGGTTGCTTCTAGAGTGCGAAAATCAAACAAAAACAACTTGTCGTCCAAGACCGGCAATCCAAGGATGCCTTTGATGACTTCGTTTGCTTGTAGAACCCCCATCAGCGAGGGCACAACGCCGAGTACCCCTGATTGGGCGCAGGTTCCGACGCAGTGGTCTGGAGGCGGTTCGGGAAAGAGATCGGCAAGGCACGGTCCTCCGGGCCGAATCGTCATCAGTTGCCCCTCAAATTGGTGGACACTGGCGGTGACCAGGGGGCGACCTAGGCGCTGACAAACGCGGTCGAGCAGGAACTTGGTGCTGAGCGAATCGGTTCCGTCCACGATCCAGTCGTACGCGGAGACGAGTTGTTCGGCATTACCTTCAGCGAGACGCACTGGTAATAACTGAACCGTCAGTTGGGGCCGAAGCCGACGGGCGAATACCGCGGCCCGCTCGACCTTCATGCGTCCGATATCGGAGGCGGCAAACAGGGTTTGGCGATGAATATTTGAAAGTTCAACCAGGTCGGGGTCCACCAGGCCGAGCGTCCCAATTCCTGATCCCACCAGGGAAGGAAGACTTCCCGCCGCCAGACCCCCAACCCCGACCAGCAGCACCCTCGCTCCAGCGAGTGCGGTCTGACCCTCAGCTCCGACCTCGGGAAGCCGCATTTGTCGGGCAAACATTGCATCGTCCAAGGGGCTAGTCGTGGCCTGACCGGGAACAACCCACTCGGCGACCCCGCTAGCGTATGTTTCTCGTTTCCATATGGGGACCCGCCATTTGAGCTGATCCATGATCCACTCGCAGGCTTCAAACGCCTCTCGCCGATGGGCAGAGGCCGTTTGAACCACTACTGCAGTATCTCCGATGGCGAGTTTGCCGACCCGGTGAATAACCCTCGCCTCCAGAAGTTCAAAGCCATCAATGGCCTCTCGAACAAGCGCCTCACCCTGGGAGAGGGCCATCTCGGGGAAAGCCTCGTATTCCAGCGCCACCACGTCTTGACCGTCGGCGTGATTTCGGACCTTGCCCTCAAAAACTACAAACCCGCCCGCTGAATCATGGGCCATCGGCTCAGGAGCTATTGGCGTATCGCTTAGTGAGAACTTCATCCGCCTGCCACCGGAGGAATTAAAACAAGCTCGCAACCTTCTCGCAATGGGTTAGCCGGATCGACGAACTCACTGTCGATGGCGACGCGAATCAGCGCTGGGGGGAGCCCGAGTCGGTGCTCGGCGATCAGCGACTCCACGAGTTCTCCCACCGTCTGGCAGGGCGTCGTGACTTGTTCCTCCGCGCGCCCACGGCGCTCTCGCAGGACGGCAAAATATCGGATCGTGACGGTCTTCATGGGTGACCACTCCAAGGGAAGGGCAGAAACTCGATTTGATCACCTTGGGCCAAGGTGCTGGTATCGGGGTTGATCCGTACAAGCCCTTCGCATTCCAGAAGACCAAAGTTCGCGTGTGAACCCACAACATTTTGGATGGTTACTTCTCCGCTCGGCAGTCGTTTGGCAGGCAGAAACTCCTCTCGGCCGGGTTTGCGGTCAAAGTTGCAGGCAACCGGACTCGGTTCACAGGGTGATTCGTCACCCAGCCAAGTGCTGACAAACACGAGGTAACCAACCCATGTCGATAGAGGATTGCCAGGTAACCCGAACCAAGATTTCCCATCGTCACGCACTCCGAAGGCGATGGGCTTGCCCGGCTTCACGGCGACGCCGTGGAACTTCACTTGGAAATCCATCTCTTCTATCGCCGAATGAACAAGATCGTAAGCCCCGACCGAAATCCCGCCGGTCGTAATCAAAAGATCACTACTCTTCATCGATTCCCGGATTTGGTAGCACAGTTCTGCACCAGAGTCTGTGGCATGCCTGACTTCTGCGCGGATGCCTCTCAGGGCCAAAACTGAAGAGAGGGCGGTCGCATTAGAGTTGAAGATCTGGCCGAATTGAAGCGTCTGTCCTGGGGGCACAACTTCATTTCCGGTACTCAGGACAGTGACCCTCGGCAGACTGCGCACCTCAATGACTTCTAGTCCGCAACTCGCAAACGCGGCTAGGTGGGGTGGTGTTATGGTCGCTCCCCGTTGTGCAACGAGGTAACCCGCCGGAGCTTCTTCAGCCTGACACCGGATATGTCCGCCTTTTCGAACCGTTCCCACCAGCAAGCCTTCTAGCACGGTGGCATCCTCTTGCGGAATGATGCCGTAGGTCCGACTCGGGACTGGGGCCCCCGTGAAGATGCGTGCGGCTTCGCAAGGCTGAAGTATCACCGGAGTTGAGTCACCCGCTGTAATCTCACCTATGATCTCCCAGGGCCCCTCCGGACTGCCGACCGCGAATCCGTCCATCGCAGAGTTATCAAACAGCGGGAAATCAAGCGGGGACACGATATCCTGAGCTAGAACTCTCCCCAGTGCGCGACCCAACTCTACTCGCTCTTTGGGTGGGTTTTGTCGATGTTCGCGAATGATGGAGAGCGCTTCCTCGACCGAAATCATGGGTGGCCCTCCCCAGCGAGCATCGAATGAACATGCAAGAGGCTCGGCATAAGGCAAGCCATGGCATCCTCGCAAGCTCCCGGACTGCCCGGAACGACCAGCACAACGGTCTGTCCGATGATCCCGGCTAAAGGCCGGGCCAGCATGGCGGTTGGTAGCCGTGAGTGGCTGTAAGATTGGTATGCCGCGACCACACCGGGGAGGCTTTTTTCGAGGAGCGGCTCGACTGCATCGGGGGTGATATCACGCGGGCCAACTCCCGTGCCCCCTGTGATGATGAGGATCGAGACACCACTTTCAGAGGCGGTGCGAACCTCGTTGGCCAACGAATCCGATTCATCTGGCAAGACCATGATGGAGACTGAGCCTGCACCGTGAGCATCGAGCGCCCTTTCAAGAATCGGGCCGCTTCGGTCTTCGTACTCGCCGCGATGTGCTCGATCTGACATCACTAGGACTTGCGCGCTCCAGCCGTTTCGTTTGGGCAAGTCGCTCTTCCCGCCCGTCTTTGAGAGCAGGCGAACGCCGACGATTTCCATGTCGTCGTCGATCATTTTCAGCATGTCGTAGAGGGTGAGCACCGCGGCAGCAGCCCCAGTCATGGCCTCCATTTCGACCCCAGTCTTGGCGACGGAAACAACGAAGACCTCGACCGCGATCCGGTCTACTAGGAACTCGAAGTCAACCCGCACATGCTCAATCGGGATGTTGTGGCAGTAAGGAATCCACTCGGTTGTCTTCTTCGTCGCCTGAATTGCTGCCACTTTGGCGACGGGAACCGGGTCCCCCTTGGGCGTGTCGCCATTCTGAACCCGGCGGATCGTCGCCGCGCTCGCAGTGAGTTCAGCGCGAGCGAACGCCGTTCGCTTGGTCGTGTTCTTAAAGGAAACGTCTCTCATCCGCCGATTTGCACCATGGTTAAGTTATCTCGTTGAGCCCAGTTTCGCATCGGTGGATGGGCGCTCCACTTGCCATCGAGGCATTGTTTCACGGCGGTCTCCAGTTCTTCGTCTGAAGCTCCTTTTCGAATCAAGTCCCGTAGCGAGATGCTCGGGGGTAAGAAGAGACACGATTTGAGTTGGCCATCTGATGTCAAGCGAAGACGATTGCAGCCTGAACAAAAACTCTCGGTGACGCTTGAGACAAAAGCTACTCGACCATCAGAGCCGTCGATTGCATACTCCCGGGCAACATCCGAGGACCCTGATGCCAGAGGTCGAAGAGCAAATCGGTCCAAGAGCCGGGTCCGAATCTCTGTCGAGGAGACGACCCGCTCTGCGCTCCAACTGTTGTCCAGAAATGGCATGAACTCAATGAATCGCACAGTAAGGCTGTGCTTGCAGGCAAACTCGCCGAAGTGGATGATTTCATCCTCATTGACCCCGGGAAGGACCACCACGTTGATCTTCGTCTCAAGCCCCGCCGCTTGAGCGGTCTCAATTCCCCTAAGAACCCTAGGCAACTCGTTGCGCCGCGTGATCTCAACGAAGCGATCTGGGCGGAGGGTATCAAGACTCACGTTGACACTAGTCAACCCCGCCGCCTTGAGCGCAGCCGCGTCTTGGGCCAAGCGGGTTCCATTGGTTGTGAGAGCAAGCTGTTTTAGGCCCGGGATGGCGGCAATTGCTTCTACGAGGTTAAGGTAGCCCTTACGGAGGGTTGGTTCGCCGCCGGTAAGCCGAATCTTCCGCACCCCACGCTCAACGAAAAACCGAGCCAACCGCTCAATCTCTTCAAAGCTCAAAATTTCTTCGCGCGGTTGCCAGTCCACGCCTTCTTCGGGCATGCAGTAGACGCACCGAAAATTGCATCGATCCGTGATCGACACCCGAAGGTAGTCGTGGAATCGACCAAACCGGTCCGTCAGCACGTCCGCATGGGTCACAGCTGAATTGTGCCGTAAGCCGCCCCGTGGAACCATGATATCCATCATAATCCTCGCCGAGGGGGCAGGCCATAACAGAGTCATGCCTGATCGAGCCATTGCCAACCGCATGCTCATTCTCAACACCATCGCCTTCACGGTGTGCTTTGCCGTCTGGACGATGTACGGTGTGCTGGGGGCCTTTTTGGTTGATAAGCAGATCATTCCGATCTCCAAAGAGCAGCTCGGTTGGCTCCTTGGTGTCCCCATTCTCACCGGGTCGATCATGCGTTTGCCGGTCGGGCTACTCACGGACCGATTTGGGGGCAAGCCGGTCTACATCGGCGTCATGCTCCTTGCGACCGCCGGAGTTGCATCCGTGAGCTTCGCAACAACGTTCGCCCATTTCGTGATCTCGGGGCTCATCTTTGGGATGAGCGGCGCGGCTTTCGCGGTTGGGATCGCTTATACTTCCGCGTTTTTTCCCAAGGAAAAGCAAGGAACTGCGCTCGGGATATTCGGCGTTGGAAACGCGGGCTCGGCGATGACAACGCTGCTTGCTCCCCTCGCGTTGCAAAGACTTACCCGGGAGGGCATCGGATTGGAAGGGTGGCGAACTTTGCCGCTTATTTATGCGGCATGCCTTTTTGGAATGACGATCCTGTTTGCGCTCTTTACGAAGAATCGGGTTACGGAAGGAGCGAGCCAAAAAACACTCCGCACCATGCTTGCCCCTCTCAAGTCGGTTCGAGTTTGGCGATTCGGCGCGTACTACTTTCTTGTGTTTGGGGCGTTCGTTGCCCTGGCTCAGTGGCTTGTACCTTACTATCTCAACGTCTACGGAATGAGCCTCGCGATGGCGGGGCTGATGGCGAGCATCTTTAGCCTTCCTAGTGGTTTGATTCGTGCACTTGGGGGGTGGATGAGCGATAAGTTCGGGGCCCGAGCCACGATGTACTGGGTGCTGGCGAGCTGCGTGGTCTTGTTCGCGCTGGTCGTCGCGCCGCGCATGGACATCATGTCCCCAGGGGAAGGAGTTCTGGCAGATCGAGCTGGAACCGTGACTCAGGTCGGTCAAGATCGGATTCAAATTGATAATAAGTCGTATTCTTTGAAGACGGCCCGTGGCTCGACCCAAACCCTGTCGAGCAAGGGTTCGAGCCTTTCTGAGGGCACGATCATCCTCCCCAGAAGTCTGTCCTGGCAAGAGCCGGTGGTGCAGGTGGGCCAAAAAGTTAAGAAGCGCGAGCTACTTGCCCGCGGTGTGACTCACGTTTACTTTCAGGCCAACGTGTGGGTGTTTACGACTATCGTTTTCTTGGCGGGAATCATGATGGGGATCGGGAAAGCCGCCGTGTATCGCCACATCCCCGACTATTTTCCGAATGACGTCGGAGTCGTGGGTGGAATCGTTGGGGTCATCGGTGGACTGGGCGGCTTCGTTTGCCCGATTCTGTTTGGCTACCTGCTAAAACTGACCGGACTCTGGACTACTTGCTGGCTGTTCCTCGCGCTTGTCAGCGTTGTTTGCCTCATATGGATGCACATCACGATCCTCAAGATGGCTAAGCAGGCTCCCGCTACGGAATAGCCAAAGTCTTTCGAGCAAAGGCAAGAACGTGACCGTCGAGATCAAGTGAGTATCCCACCGTGTCTCCCCAATCTCGGGGAAGCATTGGGCTAAGTTCCCGGCCGCCAGCATCCAACGAGCGTTGGTGCATTTGATCGGAGTCTGGGTTTACAAGATACAACTCAGCCCGAGGAATACCATCAGCGATTAAAGGGTCAGGCAGATTTTGACCAAGCAAGCGCATGATCCCCGAAGACGGCATCAAACCGAGAACACACTGGTCGCTAAGCTCAAACTCGCTCATTCCCGGCACATCGAGGCGCGGTTGAAAGCCGAGAACTCTCTCGTAAAACGCTGAGCTACGGGTTTGATCCTGGACATAGAAAATGAAATGGGCTTGCATGATGAGTCCCAACCAAAATACCTTGAGCTAGGCTCATCGCTATAGATGATTTATATGATTAGCATCATACCGCGCCGTTTGGGGATCGACGACAATGACAAAAGACAGCGAGTCCGACTTATGAATACACAAACCGATTCTCAGAAAGTTCTAGAATGGCAACCTAACGATCCAGCCTTTTGGGAGTCCACCGCGAAGCCAGTCGCCTGGCGGACGTTATGGATCACCACGTTCTGTCTTCTGCTTAGCTTTTCCACCTGGTTCATGGTAAGCGCTCTGGTTGTGAAGCTCTCTGGGATCGGCTTTAAGTTCACTCCGCAGGAACTGTTTTGGCTGACGGCCATGCCTGGATTAGCCGCCGGAACCTTGCGCATCGTTCATACCTTTCTCATTCCGATTTTTGGGACGCGTAAGACCGTCACCATTTCGACATTGCTCCTAGCGATCCCTTGCGTGGGTTGGGGAATTGCAGTCATGAACCCTCATACACCGCTATCGACCTTTTTGATTCTGGCCTTCCTAGCTGGATTAGGTGGAGGCAACTTCAGTTCATTTATGCCGAGTACGTCGTTATTTTTCCCAAAATCCAAATTGGGTACTGCACTCGGGATTCAAGCAGGAATCGGCAATTTTGGCGTGAGTGTCGCCCAATTTCTTATCCCTGCCATCATTGGGATCGCCCTGGTGGGTAGTTCGCAAACTTTAACCAACCCCAAGACCGGGGTGACCAGCAACATCTATCTTCAGAACGGTGCACTGATTTGGGTGCCGCTTGTGCTCCTGGGTGCGGTGGTCGCTTGGTTTGGCCTTCGGGACGTGCCGGTTCAGGCTAGTTTTAAGGAGCAACTGGATATCTTTAGAGAAAAGCACACATGGGTCATGACCTCGCTCTACATCATGACCTTCGGGTCATTCAGTGGCCTAGCTGCTGCATTTCCGCTAATGATCAAGCAACTCTACGGCGGATTCGATGGAGCACCAGATCCACTGGCGTTCGCATTTCTAGGCCCCCTGGTTGGTGCAGGAGTCCGCGCAGCCGCAGGGCCAGTCGCAGACAAAGTTGGAGGGGCAAAGGTCACGATGGTCAGCGGCCTTGGGATGCTGGCGTGTAGCATTGCAATCCTGCCATTTGCGAATCCAACTTCGATGGCTAGCTGGAGCGGTTTTCTATGGCTCATGCTCGGAATCTTTTTCTTCAGCGGCATTGGCAATGCGAGCACGTTCAAACAGATCCCCATGATTTTCCCTCCGCGCCAGGCCGGGGGCGTGATCGGATGGACTTCCGCGATAGCGGCCTATGGGCCGTTCGCTTTCAGCCTGATCCTCGGCACGGTGCTCGGATCGGGCCGTAATGCGGCCCCATTCTTCGTGGGGCTGGCCGTTTTCTACGTGCTCAATATCGGCCTGAACTGGTGGTTCTACTCTAGAAAAGGGGCTGAAAAACCCTGCTAGCAATTAATTAGCACGTGCCTGATATGACAATCATCATGGCGGCGATCGATTGATCGCACGATAATGAAGAGCATGATCAAAGTGCGGCCTTCGTTGACTCTGCTTCCGATGCGTTCGACGATTCCCATCGCTAAGTTGGGCACGGATCGCGCGGAAACTCAGGTGTACCGCCCCTTCTTTGTGAGCGGCATCATCACCTTACTTACGGTAGGTTGTCTGCTCGGGGCGATTGCCTTGATGGGTATCGCTCGTCAAGGAAGCTATACGGCTTCCAACTGGACCCCGTACGTCTTAGCCCACGCTAACTCGCAGCTCTTTGGGTGGGTCGGCTTTTTTGTCTTGGGGTTTGCCATGCAACAGCATGGAACCACGCTCGCCAAGAGCGCGTCGTTTCACAAGATCGCCTGGTGGGCTTTAGGTAGCATGGGGGCCGGTATTACGCTGCGATTCGCAGCTGAACCTCTCGCCCAGCAAGATGCCTCACGCTGGCTCTGGTTAGGGCTAGTCTCCGCGAGCCTTCAGATCGTTGCCGTGGCGTTGTTCCTGTACAACATCGGAGCTAACCGATACCGGAAGGCGGAACCCCTCACGTGGCCGACTGCGTTTGTATTCGCCTCATTGGGGTGCTTGCTCCTGGTCTCTATAGCCGAGCCCATTGCATTTGCACTTAGTCACCAGCCGAACCGGGAGGCGTCGATTGCCTTTGTCGCCCAATGGTTCACGCCTCTCCGAGAACTGCAATTTTTGGGCTTTGTGGCGATGATGATCTTTGGCGTGGCGGCGAGCAAGTTCCCCGGATGCCTTGGTTTTCGAGCCGCTGACGCGGGTTGGGGCCTTGCCGCATTTGGACTCTGGTCGAGTGGGCTGATCGCCCGCGTGGTGGGATGGAATGTGTATTTTCAGTCCGGGCTCATGCCGGGCACAGATTTTTCGTTTCGGCTGGGCGGCGTGTTGCTGGCGTTAGGCGCTGGGGCGATGGCCCTTTCTTTGGGTGTCTTTAGCCGCGCGCGCCATGCCAATCCAAGTCAGAAATTCATTCGGTCTGCTTTTGCCTGGTTGCTGATTGCAGGCGCGCTTCTGATCTTGGAGCCCCTGCAATTGCGGGTAATCGGCGCTCCATTTTCACACGCGTACACCGGCGCGATCCGCCACGCGGTGACCGTAGGATTCATTTCACAGATGATCGTGGCGGTGGGCTACCACTTGGTTACGAAAATGCTGATGCTGGATGAGCGAAAGGTTCCCGCCCTGTGGACCGTCTTTATTCTGCTGAACGTGGGCAATGCGGCACGGGTCGGTTTGGAAATCATCACGGACTTGAATCGCTCTGCTTTTGCCCCGATGGGCTGGACTGGTTTCGTAGAACTCCTCGGTCTCGGCATTTGGGCAACGGTCATGCTCAGATTCTTGCTACGAAGGAGCCAGACCTATGCGGCAAGCTGTTGAAACGATTCGAACCATTCTGGATGGCTGCGGCCTGGGCCATGGCAGTAATCCTGCGAGTCTTGACCGGCTCCACGCCGCAAGCGAGTTGAAAACTTTTGAGCAAGGGACCTACCTCTGGTGTCGTTGGACTCCAGCAAGATTCTTCTGTGTTCTCGTGTCCGGTTTGGTAAGACTCACTCAAGAGGCACCCTGTGGGAAGCAAGTGGTGGTTGAGCTTCTTGGCCCCGGCGATTGCACTGGCTTGCTCGCGACTCTCGGCAATGTATCTCATCCGTTCTCCTGCCTGACTCTGACCGATGTTGAGGCCCTTATCGTTGACAGTGATGCCTGGCGGGATGCCACCTTTAATGACCCAGAATTGCTCCGAAAAGCGACAAGTGTGGCCGTACCGCGTATGTTGGGAGGATACGGGTTTATGGCGGCCATGGCCACTGGCGAAGTGGAAGCTCGTTTGGCGCTTGCATTATTGCGGCTCGATGAGATCAACGCCCGCGATCACGGCCTGGCGACTCCCATCCACCTCACTCGCAAGGCCCTGGCCGAAATCGGGGTCACCACAGTTGAAAGTGCCATCAGAATCACCTCCCGGTGGAACAAAGCAGGCACGATCTTAACGGGCCACAAAAGCCTCACCGTCGTTGACCGGGCCAGTCTCTATTCGACCGCCCACTTGGCCGACTCCAATAAAGTCTTGAGCTCCGACGGCGTATTGACTCCTCTGCACCAATCGGGCTGAACCCCGAGCCGCTGTAATTCCGCTTCGGTGACCATCTCCACGTCCAAAGCCGCCACCCAATCCATGATTCTGGGCGAGTCAACAAGGGAGAGCCTCTCCCAGGCCCCGCGGCGATAAACTCCGCACAAAGGTTGCAATCGCCCATTGATAGAGGGAATTGCAGCTTCTTTGTCGCCGAGACGGGATTTGAGAGCACTCGCGACGACCACATCGAAGAGGGGTAGATCGCAGGAAAGAACGAAGACAAGATGGCTTGTTGGGCAGAACGCACGAAGGGCCGCGAGAGGCCCGCGTTCAACCTCGTGATCGGGAAGGAAGCGGTAGCCATCGAGCGGCGTGCGACCCAAAATCGTAGGTTCCCAACCGGCTTCCCGCAGCATTCGGGCTAACCGGACGGCAAGCAGCTCGCTTTCAATCAAGATTGAAGCCTTATCGAAACCCATCCGGCGGCTTGCCCCGCCAGTTAACAGCACAGAAGACTGTTCAGCATGATCGATATCATAGTGCGCGCCTGCCTGGCCTTTCATACTGTCGACTATGGCACGGTTGCCAAAACGATATGTTCGGTTCTTCGAAGACTTTCCCGAGGTCGGGAAGGCATACGAGACCTATGGAGAAGCAGTCGCAACCGCAGGTCCGCTCGACGAAAAGACCCGATTTCTCATGAAACTCGCGATGTCTTTCGGTGCTCGTCTCGAAGGAGGTGCAAAGAGTCATGCTCACAAGGCCCTCCAAGCTGGGGCAACCGCTGAAGAGTTGCGCCATGTTGCCGTGCTCGCCGCGCCGACGTTGGGATTCCCGCACATGATGGCTTGCCTTAGCTGGATTGATGCGGTTCTTGAAGAGGAAAAGCCATGACCAAGAGTCCACCCAAAAATCCACTCCCCATCGCGATCATAGGCGGTTTGATTTGTTCACTCGGACTCCTCGCAGCGGTTTACTTCGGTTCAGGCAAGCTCACTCGTTTCGATTCGCCACTGGCGGCTTACACGGCTGCGACCATTTTTGCTGCCTTCGCATTTGCCTACCGTTACTTGATGTGGATTCAAAGACCCGCAACCTGGCGATACTTTGTCGCTTCGTGGAAGCTCTTTGTGGAGCCCAAGAAGCTCGTTCGAAACATCTTCAAACTCATCGGTTTGCTGGTCACCAACATAGTCCTCCAGAAGTTCATTGGAAAGCGAAGCACAACTCGGTGGCTCGCCCATATGGGCATGGCATGGGGTTGCTTGATTGCTTTTGCAATAACATTTCCCTTGAGCTGGGGTTGGATTCAATTTGGCGTTGCACCGGATGGATACAACTACCAGGTTGAATTCATGAGCATTCCTCAGTTTGCATTCGACCCGAACAGCGTCGTTGGATGGCTCCTCTTTAACGGCCTTAACATCAGCGCGTTTCTCGTTTTGGGAGGCATTGGCCTCGCAATGCATCGACGCGTTTTCCAGCACGGGGCCCATGCTGTCCAATCCATCGAAAACGACTTGATTCCGCTCGTATTGCTTTTTGCGGTTTCCATCACAGGCTTGATGATTACGGCTAGCTACAAACTGATGGGTGGGGCTCACTTTAGCTTCATCTCACTGTTGCATGCATTCACAGTGATCATCCTGTTGCTCTGGATGCCGTTCGGCAAGCTCTTTCACGTCATTCAGCGCCCGGCACAGCTTGGGGTTGCATATTACAAGGAAGCGGGAATCGAGGGCCCTAAGGCGGTATGTGCTCGCTCGGGGAATGAGTATCAATCCAAGCTACACCACGATGATTTGGTCGAGGTGATGAAGGAAGTTGGCGTGGATTTCGGCGATCACCAAAATCTGTCACCGGCCGAGAAGCGCAAACTCATCGCCATCAACCAACTCGCAGCAATGGAAGATCGCTCATTCGTCGGCTGAGCTAGCAACGCCCTCTCTGGTACGGAGGGTGTGTCTTTTTTAAAATTCTAAGTTCAACCTGGCGGCCCCGGAGGGAATCGAACCCCCGACGCCCTCCTTAGGACTGAAAACATTTGGCTGAAAAAATTCTGATTTGAGTCTACAGAGGTCTCAGGACAACTCCCAAAATCCAGTGGCTAAGAGAGACCTTTAGAGAGACCAAGGGGTCAGGTCTCTCTAATCCCTCCATTTGGTCTCTCAATGCCTCATGGCGGCCCCGAACGGACTCGAACCGCCAACCTTACCCTTAGGACGGGTCCGCTCTATCCATTGAGCTACGGGGCCAAGAGTCACGTCCATTATGGCATCGGCGAATTGGCTGGTCCGATCTCGGTCGAGCGAACTCCTGTGGAACGCCTTTGCTGGAGCGGGTTGAGCCACGGCTCAATTCTGGGTTCATCGGGCTAACCGCCCTGAAGCACCCCTTCCACCATTCATGCAGGCCTCGTGAGCAACCTCACTAGTCCTGGAGAAACGAATATGAAAACAATTCTGACCCTCGTCATCGCAGCCGCCGTAGCGTCGTCGGCTCTCGCCCAAGTGAACGAGGTCACGCTCAAAGTGCGCATGTTCACGAGATACACGTTGCAAGCGTTTTACGCCGGTGACACAGCTCCGTTCAAGCAGTGGACGTTCAGCAGCTCGTGCTACCAATCCTTCAAGTTCCAGCACCCGATTGACCGATTCCGCCCGGCGTTCTACCGGGTGATCGGGTACGGTCGCGTGGATCAAACCCGTGCGTTCTACAACAGCTTCGCGTTTGGGACGATGAAGATGACGGCAGGAACAGACTTCTTGAGCGGGCAGATCGGCGGCGATCTCTTCTGGTGGTAGCCTCACAGCCGCTTATGGTGAGTCTCAATGTGGTCCGGCGCAAGTCGGACCACATTGCGTTTGATCCTCCATTCACTACCGAAGCTCAACCGTAACCCTATTTACTGCTCCAAACTAGAGTGGGGCGCACCAGCCCGCTCGACTCTGTTGGCCCGCCGAGCAAGTCGAAAAATGATGTAGCAGGTCGAGCATGGCGTGACCAGGAACACCCAAATGGCCTGCAGCCACAAAGTAACTCCAGATCCCCACAACCGGTTTGATGCAAATTCCATTCGTAACCCCGACATTGGCCAGTCCGAAGGAGCAAATAGCATCCAAGCTGACAGGACCATCACGCTCATCGCGTATCCGAAAAGTGGTGAACTGGCAGAGTCTCGCGCCCGTCTAATTTTGTGGGGACTAGACATACCCACATGATAGGCGCAACCCATGAAACAAGCAAGAATCTGTCTCGGAATAATTACGTTGCTGGTAGCTTGTGGAGCCGCACACGCAACCACCATCTGGGGTCGAATAACTGGGCTCGGAAGCTTTGGAACAACCTCATCCATTGATCGGGTCAAAGTCATCACAGATCAGAACGAAATTTATTACGGCAACGTCAGGGTCGTCCAAGGACCAGGGTTAATCTGGGAGGCCACTGTCCCTTCCCGACAAGGATGGGGTTGGCACAATAGAAACTATCGAGTCGAGGTCACCGTTAAGGGAACAGCTGCAAGCTTCGTTTTTTGGAATCCAGAAGTCGCCTTTGGATATTGGATGGGATGGATGCCCTCAAAGCAGTGTAATGATGTGCGTTTTACGCTGAGGTAGCAAATATTGGGCAATGTCTAGGTAGGTCTAGTTTCGGTCATCTGTGCCGATGGCGAAGCATGACTGTCGAACATTATTCAGGATCACTTTCCAAAATTGTTCGTACCACTTGCGAGGCATCGAGTTTTAGATGTGCACAAAGATCAATCAGCTCCGTGAGCTCAAAGGTGCGCTTCCCATTCAGGAGCTTGTTCACGTAGCTCGTGCTCATGCCGAGGGAGACGCCAAGTTCGCGTTGGCTGATGCCAATTTCTAGCATTCGAGCCGAGATCAGAGCCCGCAATCGCCTGTACTCTTCCCGTTCCAACTTGCGAGACCTCCCTTCTCTTGGTTCTGCCACAGAGAGAAGGTGACAGAATCACTGTACCCAAATAGGGTACAGTCAAATGCATGGCACTGGGACTCAACCTCAAATCGCGGGCTGCGCTAGCCGCACTCGCCATGCTCGTTCTCTTTGGTTGCGGTGGCGCTGGTGGTTTGGGCGGAAGCAGCAATCTCGATCTCTCTGCAAGCTCTACCTCCATTCCGTACGCCAGCAACGTAACGATCAACTGGTCGACCAGGGACACCGATACGTCCAATCAGGGTGGTTTTGAATCGGCGAACTTCGCTGACGTCCGCTCATCGCTCCCCGCCAGTGGCTCCGTGACTGACTCGCCGAGGATCACCACTACCTACACCATGACGGTTTTCAAATCCGGAGGTGGATCAGCAACGCGGAGTCTCACGGTTTCTGTTGCTAAGGGCTCGAAGAGGTTCCTGATTGTCGGCGGGAGTAGCTCTGTTGATGCAACAACCGCGCAGACCCTATTGGGAGAGGTGACGACGGTCAATCCGACGGTGTCAACGACGATTCCAGTCGATGGAACCGGGTTTGACGCCCTCATCCTCACCAAGGGCGGCACGTTCGGCCCGGCTGACCAATCCAAAATCACCACGTGGCTTGGTGCTGGCAAGGGCGTGATTGTAGTAGGTATGGCTGGCAATCAGCTTGCGACAGGAAACATCGCAAACACAAACACATCAAGCATCTCATCTTGGTTCGGAGGGGTCACT
Organism: Fimbriimonadaceae bacterium; assembly: GCA_044226215.1. GTDB lineage: Bacteria > Armatimonadota > Fimbriimonadia > Fimbriimonadales > Fimbriimonadaceae > JBGAHK01. The sequence continues at coordinate 1,347,993 of JBGAHK010000002.1, forward strand.
GAGTGCCTTGAGCGCACAGGTGGAGCGAGTGGACACGAAGCCCGGATTGTCCCGACCAACTCCCACCTCGGAACATGCCTCACCCTTAGGGACTGGACGACGACGAGCTTCGGTAGGAGAGTTCGCTGGGGTGACTGGGCGAAAATCAAAACGGTGAGCGGGGCCGCAGTCGCTCAAACTTCTGGAAGCGACGCCAACGATCCGATAGTCGGGTCCTGGTCGTTCCAGTCTGGAACCGGTCGCGTCTACTTCATCATGGGTCTCCAGGGACCTGCAGTCACGCCAGACGCAACCCGAGCAACGTTGCGGGAGATATTCCTGCCGGGCGCACGATGGGCGTCAGGCGAGTAGCTTAGGAGAACTTGAGGGATCGCGTCACCACCGACAAGGTGGTGACGCGAATCTTCGGAATATAGGGCCAACCACATATTCACTCTTCTTCACAAAGTGCTTTCTAGCAGACCATCGCTACATGTTCCAAGAGTGACGGAAGTTGCCGTAGGTCGCATCGTAGTAAAACAGATGCACTTTGCCACCATAGGTGATGGCACGAACATCCTCGCCGACGTTTGCCGATATACGCCCAGCAGGTTCACCTCCCGCGCCATCCAAATTCTCGAAGTGCCAGCCACCTGAATCTGACCACGCGTGGCGTACGTTTCCTCCTGCAGATGCAGCCTCGTACGTGAACAGCTGGAGGCCCGAGCCAAGTACGGTCGCGCTCGGGGTCAAGCCAGTATTGGAGTTGTAGCCGCTCACCGACCCGGCATCACCTTCGAGGTTCTCGAAGTGCCATCCTCCAGAGTCACTCCACCCATGCCGCAAGTTCCCATTCGTTGCATCGTAGTAGAAGAGCTGCAGTGTTGAGCTAAAGGAAACCGCTTCTGGGTTGAGTCCAACATCGCCGTTGACGTTTCCGTATGTCCCGCTGGTTCCGTCCATTGTTTCGAAGTTCCAACCCCCACCGTTGTCCCAAGCATGCCGCAGGTTTCCATTTGAAGCGTCGTAGTAGAAGAGCTGGATGCCAGTCCCATACAGAATGCTGACGGGGTCCTTGCCTAAGTTGGCATTGAACCCTCCTACTGAACCAGGATCACCATCGAGGTTTTCGAAGTGCCAATCGGTGGCATTGTGCCATGCATGCCTCAAGTTTCCATACGTACTGTCGTAATAGAAGAGCTGGAGCGATCCCCCAGAACTCACCATCGCACTGGAAGAGAATCCAACATCTGCACTCGTGTGACCCGAAACCGTACTTGCGCTTCCGTCAAGAGTCCGCAGAGTCCAGCTCGTTCCGTTGCTCGTCCATGCCTGACGGAGCCCATGGTTGGTGTTGTCGTAGTAGAAGACGTGCAAGTTGCCCTGATAGATGACTGTTGTGGGGCGATAGCCCGTATCAGCGGCAATTCTCCCGCTTGCACCTCCCGAGCCATCTAGAACCTCAAACTGCCAGCCTCCCCCACTGTCCCAAACGTGGCGAAGGTCGCCGTCAGTTTTGTCAACGTAAAACGAGTGTAGTCCAGAGTTGAAAGCAATGACACCTGGCGTGTAGCCATTGTCAGTTTCGTGACCACCTACTGCACCATTGTCGCCATCCAGATTCTCGAAGTTCCACGACACATATGGAGGTGGTGTCGGAGTTGGTGGTACAACGGGGGGAGGTGTTCCAGTCCACAGATACCCCTGGTCAAGCGTCCATGGGTCAGTGCCACTTCCTGTCCATCCATAAGGATCAATGGTATTGGCCGACAGAATCGTGTTTCCAGCAAAGACACTGAAATGTAAGTGTGGACCACAGCTCCCACATCCTGTCTTTCCACTCAACCCTATAAGCTGACCTTGGACAACACTTGCTCCAGCGTAGACATTTGCCGGCTCCATGTTGGTGCTCAGGTGTGCATACAGCGTTGTCATGTTTATCCCGCTGTGCCAAATTCGTACGATGTAACCGTAGCCACTTATTGTTTCAAGTTGACTCACCACGCCATCAGCCGCTGCATATACGTTCGTTCCCTGAGGCACACCATAGTCAACTCCGTTGTGACCGTCGTAGCAATTTGTTCCCTGTGAGCAGTTTAGTTTGTCAACGTTTCCCGTAAACACTGCTCCATCGTGTCGCGTAAAGTTGTTGTTACTGGCGTAGGTTGGCTGAGTATGGTCGATTAGGCTCGTAATCGTGCCTGATGTGACCGGCTTTGAAAAGTAGCCCGCTCCAACTTCGGCTGGAGTCATCGCTAGTAGAACTGTCGCTAGAACTGCCGTGGATCGGAGTAGGTACTTCATAGAACTACTAGTTCGTCCTTTGGAGTGGTAGTATCAGTAACCTTAACAAGACCGTCAGCATAACTTGCCCAAACTTCTGAGCTTTGCCCGTTACTTGCAATGAAGTAAAGATCGCCGGAGCTGCTAAACCTTGGATTGCGAACGGTGTACTTCTCAAAATCGGTGATATTCTTAGTTGATTTAAGAGCCAGATCGTATCTTAGGATATGCTGCCCACGATCGTCTTGCTTGCTGAAAACAATGGCTCTTCCGTCTGGTGACCAGATAGGTTGGTCAAACAAGACATCTTCCACAATGATTTCGCTTTTCCAGGTATCTGCTACCTGCGACAGAAGGAGAATATTGTAGATTGGGTTTTCACCTAGTCGCTTGACTGAGTGAAGCGCGAGCACCTTCGTTCCATCGGGTGACCATCTCAGCTTCGTAACCGTGTCGCCCACATTCTTTCTGATGATCGCAGCATTGGTGCCGTCGTCATTCAGGAGCCGGATTTCGGAGGTGTCATTCCCGAACTGCCTAATGCGAGCCACAAATGTTCCACCTACTGAACGTTGATCTAGCTCAAGTGTCTGTGGGAAGAAGAACTCCCGCTTGTATTCGCCCGAAATTGAAAGTGAAAAGATGGCCTCCTCGTCTCCAGTCTCACCGTCCCCAACGTACTGTAGCCCTGCTTCACCCAACATGACGCTCAAATACACTTTGCTGCTGTCGCTCGCCCAACATGCAATTCCACCCTGGACCGGTTCGGCGAGCTGGGTGCCGTTTACGGACAGGATATAGGTTCTTGGCGGTGCCTCGGCGTAGAAATAGGTCACGGCGATCATCGACTTATCTGGCGAAGCGAGAATCTGCTTCTCGTCCTGCGGGAAGAGATCACTTAAGATGGACACCCTCTCGTCTCCAGACTTGAACTTTGCAATTCGGTGGTCAGAAGAATTCCTTTCGTTGATGGCATTCACGAACAATATCGTCTGATCTCTTCGCAGGGGATCAGTAGCTACCACTGATGGAGCCTTTTCTCGTGGATAGCTGACCGCAAATAGAACAACAACGACAAGAAGGAGTGTTAGAAGCATCCACCTTGAAACTGTTTTTGTATGCATTGCGCAGACTTAGGAGGTGTAATTCACCTACAGTCTCTGCCGATTGAGAGACAATTGCAACTAGGAGAACCTGAGCGAACGTGTCACCACCGACTCGGTGGTCACGGTAGTGACATCTTCCCCGTAGCAGACGCCGAGCGCAGTCTTCCGCGTTCGGGTTGTCGTGGTCGTGATATTCCTCTGAGACCCCGAAAGCTCCTTGAACCCGAGTTGGCTCCCGAGGAGCAGGGCACAGTATTCGGGGTTGGTTCGAGCCAAAGTCGTCAGAGCTTCAGCAAGGGCATTCCTGGCTTCAGCTGGGCGACCCTGTTCGACGAGGTGGTCAGCTTTTGAGAGCTGGTAGCGAACGGATGCGGGAAGGGATGTGAGGTCTTTCATGGTTGTTTCCAGTGTTCTTGAGTTAGCTCCAGTTAGGAGCGGCTTGCACTCCGAACTGATCGAAGGTCAAAACGTCGAGGGTCAGCGTTGATCTGGGTGGGAGGCACCTTGCAAGGTGCTTTGCTCGCAGTGGGCCGGTGGTGAGGGTCAAAAGGCGGAAGGTCGGTTCACCCCAAGCCCGTTTGCACTCCCCGGTTGCGATGAAGGCATCGTAGGCTCTAAGCTTCTCGGCAAACTTGGCAGGATTGACGTGTCCAAGGTCTACTTCAACGGCTAACGAGCCCTTGTTTGGAATGACGGCCAAACCATCGGGTCGAACCTCCAACGGTTTGCCGCCAACGGCAAAGGTGGCGCGGAGCTGCTGCTCGAAACGCCAAGCCGAAGCACCTTTTCCGAGGAGCGAGATTCTCGCGTTAGTCACCGTAAGCGCATGCTGCAAAAAGCGAGGGGAGCCAGACCTGCCCGCGAGAAGTGGACCAACTCGCTCTCCGATCACTTCGGTCGCGGAGGCGCTTGCCATGTAGAGGCTCTGGGCAAAAAACGGCGTTTCAAGTCGCTTCACCAAGCCCACTCCCATAAGCTCCCGAAGACGAGTGTTCACGCGGGTCACGGTGCTGAAGTAGCCGAGTGCGAGGAGCTGATCTCGACTGAGCACGTGACTGAGTGCGATATCCCTCAAAACCTGGATGTCACGGCTCGTTAGTTGCACAGCCAATCCTCCAGAGGTTGCTCACACTTGGATACGGGTCGTCGAACAGCGTTGCACGAAGGGAGCAAAGGGGCGATGGGATTCTGAGGCAGGGTGGCAGTTCCAGACTCATCATCGTCGTCGCCAGCAGAGTCGCGGAAGGCGAGCACCTGTGACCGGAAGTCACGAGCTTCGCGGCTCAGGAACCCCGTCGAGGGCAAGAGAGGCTCATTGATTTCAACCATCTCGATCCCCTCGCCTCGAACCCACATCAGTGCCTCACCCGTTTGCAGGTCGTTGAGGTCAACGAGGTTCGGGTCCCCCGTGAGGTCTTTGCAGAGCGTCTGACTGTCCTCCCTGCCAGCTCTGAATGCAAACTTGACCCCGACATTGCCGAGGATCATTGAGCGCATCTTTGGGGTGAGCTGAGCAAGGGTTTGGTGGGCGAGCACCAAAGAAAGGGCGAACCTACGGCCTTCTGCAAGGAAGGACTCAAAGTCACGAAGCACGAAGTGCTCGAACTCATCGACATAGAGCCGAACTGGGTTGCGATTGTGCTCCCCCACTTGCACTCGTGAGAAAATCTCGCGGCAGATTGAGGACAAGATCATGTTCCCCATCATCTTCGCTGCCCCGTGCAGCTCATCAATGGCCAGAGAAACGAGCGTGACGCTTCCAGGACTGTTGAGTTGCTCTCCGATGTCAACGGGGTTGCGGTGGCCGAGCACCCTGCGAAGAGAGCGAGTTGAGGTGAGCATGCTCAGCTTGTTGAGGACGGGCATTGCGAGAGCTTGTTGCTTGTCGGCTGAAAGGGTGTGGAACCGCTCCCAGAAGTCGCTTGTGGGCGAGTTCTCGGCTAAGGCGAGGCACTGGAGCCTGAATGAAGAGTTGTAGAAGAGCTGATCGAGCACTGTGATTGGCTTTCCAATCTCAGCGAAGAGCATCAGGGCGTACCTCAAGGTCTCCGAGAGCTGAATCCCCCAGGATTCCGATTCATGAGCAATAGCATCGAGAACGCCAAGTGCCCTGAAGTACGGCTCACCAGGACCGAAGAGCGGGTTGAATCCATGTGGTTGCTCCTTCTCTCGTAGGTCGATCAGGGTCACGTTGCTTGGGTGAACTCTGCCAGCCGCAAGCTCAAGGACCGAGTCAACGAGGTCACCTCGCAGATCGAGGACTGCGACCGAATGACCCCTCTCAATGTCCTGGGCAATGAGGTGGTGCATCAGGTTGGTCTTGCCACTGCCGGTGGCCCCAATGAGCAGGGCATGGGTCTTGAGCATGCTGGGAGTGATTGAAGCGAGGTGCTCCAGGGGGCTCGCTGACTCAAGCTGCCATCCCTTCTTCACTCCGATCCACTGGGGAAGCCTGTGTTGTTGTGCATACATCGTGCGGTAACGTCTCCTGATAGGAGGGTGTCTGAACAGCAATGACGCGCGGAGACGAGGAACTCAATTATTTAGCCGGGGCTCAACCGTTCGATGATCCAGAGTCGTTTGAGCGCGTCGTCAAGGAGGTCTATCTCCTTGAGTTCGACTGCAATCACAATCAGGACATAGCGGATGTTCTCGGGCTCGATAAGAGCAGACCGTCGCAAATCTTCGGCAATCCCAGCATCCTAAAGCCGGAAACCATCCAGAATCTGCTCGATCCGCTTCGGAGCAAGGAGAACAAAAGGCGCATTGTGGAGGCCTGGATGCGTGAGTGCTTCGGCAAAGACATTCTGCAACGGTCCGGAGATCCACTAGTCGGCAAAAAGATCACCGAAAAAACGATCCGACGAATTGACCGGCAAATCCGGGAATCCCGGCTCACACTTGCCGCTAAGACCTCCATCGAGGCAGCGCAGCGAACAGATGATCCCGTGATGCGCGAGCGATTGCTCGACCGGGCATTCCATACGCTTCAAAGACTAGACCAGCCGGGGCAAGCGATGCGAATCGCCCGCATCATTGCTGAGAGCGCTACCAAGCTTGGAGACCTTCGAAGGGCTGCAACCGGATTCTACTTTGCAGGCCGGGTGATGCGAGGCATGGCAGATGCGAAAGAGCGAGAGACCATCCATTTGCTTGACCGAGCGGAGGCACTCCTCGCGATGTCAGAACCACTGGCGAAACCAGCACCGCCCTACGTCATGGTTACCTATGAAGTGTTGGAGGTTGAGAGAATCAACGTGATCATTACGCTCATGGAGCGTAACCAGATCATCCGAGATGATGGCCTCATAGCGAAGCTCAAAGCCAGAATTGAGGTGAGGGCAAAATCGGTGAAGGCGTACCCAGAGAAGTTTCGACTCAACCAGCTCCTTGCTCGGATGTACCTCCTGCTCGATGACGGGTTCTCGGCCGAGGAACTTCTGGAGCAATCGTTCAAGTCTGGAGAGATCAAAAACCTCAACGCATATGAGGTCTCTGGGGTGATCAATGCACGGATTATCGCAAATCGAGTCTCAGCTGAAGCGAGTGCTGCATACCTAGACCGAGTGATTGAAAACTGCGCCGAATCTCTAGCTTTCTACCACCGCAGAATAGCCGAGTATGATCTCGCGAGGTTGGAACGGGCGATGATGATACGAGACTCGGAGGCCTAGGATCACCGTGAAACCAGACTACTTCTTCAAATACTTGCATCCTTCTCTGGTTGTGGTTCTAGGTTCTTCGTCACTGCGGTTCACCCAGCCTGACTACCTTAATGACCCGTCCGAGTTTCTCCCATGTGTCGATCAGTTCATCTCACAGGAAAGACTGAGTAGTGAAGCGACACTGGCCGTAACCAGCGTCGATTTGGATGAGCTGTTTGACACTGAGTTTGAGCGGGCGTGGAGGACGCTCTCAAGGCAAGAACGACGGTCAAAGGATAAGTCAAAGACCAAATCACTTTTCCGCAAGGAGTTTGACGCTAAGAGGGACCTTCTCAGGGCACAAGGAAGCGAGTTCATCACCTCAACGATTGGCAGCATGGATGAAACTCTGAGAGACCGCTTTAGTGAGAGCATGCGACACAAGTTGGGAGTTCTGTGCCTTTCATCTACCGGTTGTAGCGAACTGCTTTGGGCACACTACGCTGACGGTCATAAAGGGTTCGTGCTTCAGTTTTCATCAGATGACGAGTTCTTTCTACCTGACCCCACTGACTCAGAAACACTGAGTGGTGCTCAGCCAGTAATCTATGGCAACGACCGCCCCTCATTAGTCGAGATCATTGACGAACACAACCGGCTGGAGTTGTACTTCTTCAGGAAGTCTATAGCCTGGGCATATGAGGAAGAGTGGCGAATTGTCAGGCCAATAGCCAAAGCTGACGACATACGGAACAACGATGGAGAGCCCGTTGCGTTGTTCAGATTTCCACCCAAGGCCCTCGTTGCGGTAATTCTTGGGCATCGGGCTACTTCAGCTCTGGCCCAGTCCATCGCCGACGCACTCGCGTCCAACGGCGAGTATCGTCACGTGAAACTGCTCCGTGCAGAGTTTACTAAAGACTCATACCAAATAGTCCACAAGCCAGTCTGATTCTGGCAGTTGCAGTATGTTCCCGCCCTCCC